>JACJYV010000009.1 GCA_020635905.1 Bacteroidia bacterium | reverse complement strand
ATCATGCCTCACTCCCCGCCAGTACCGAATCTCTTCGGTACCATATCTTAACATTGGTTGATGGTGCTTGGGCTTGCAATCAGTGCCCAAAACTTGATGGATGTGCTAAACTATCTCTTGAGGTAAAGATGGAAGGAGTCAATAAAAAATGAAAAACAAAATTCAATCAAAACTAAGACCGCTAAGTAGAAGTTTGTAACTTAACCAAGTCTTAATTGTGAGACGCAAATAACATGAAAACCCCGGATTCGGCATTACATGAAATTATTCATTCTCTCTCTATTGGGGAAAGAAGGAACTTTATTCAGTGGGCAACGGCTCAGGGGAGGGTTCCAAATTACCTTGTTCTGTTTAAAGCGATTCAGGCCCAAAAGAATTATAATGAAGCACAGTTAAAAGAAGAATACCCAGAGTTTAGATCACATTCTAATTTTTCAGTTAAAAAGAAGGAGCTTTTTGACGCCATCCTGAGATCGCTCAGAGAAATGGGTACTGGAAAAAACAAGCCCATTACCGCCGAAATCGAAGAGATCAATATCCTAATGGAAAGGGGCCAATTTTCCAAGGCTCTAACTAAGGTACATTACTGTAAAAACATTTGCAGAGAAAGGGAACTCTTCCACGAGTCTATAATTCTTCTGAGGCTCGAAAGAAAATGCTACCGGAATTTAGATGATCCCGCAGATTACCCAACCACAGTAATTAGGATTGAAAATGAAATAGACCAAGTCCTCAAATTAAAGGAGAACCTGGATTTGTTTGAAAGAGCCTATGAAACTGATTTCTATGTCCTAATAAACTCATTCAATACCAGTCGTGAAATTGGGTCCGCTTTGATTAGCAAATTGGCAGAAAATCCAATTTTTCAATCAGAGGAAGCGACAAGGTCTGTAAGGGCATTACAAATCTTTCATTCAGTTCTTAAAGTAATTGAAAGGTCAAAAAATGATTTTAGCGCTACACTCCACCACACTAATCAGCTTATTGGTTTATTTGAATCAAATACCTTTTTAATGGAGGAGGATTTTAATGATTATTTACGATGTCTTGTAAATCAAGCAAACTTATTCCTTTACCTCGGTGAAACAACCACTGCAATGGAGGTTGCAACAAAAATAAAAAACCTAACCCCTCCCAACGCATCATTCAAAGAAAGAATAATTTTGAGTTATTTCTGGGTAATTCTCCCAGCAAGCAATGATAATTTATTCCCTAAACTCAGGCAGGAAGAAATAAATACCCTGGTTGAGTTGATTTTGACAAAGCAATCTTACTTCCCAAAAGCAACCCTGATGCACAATTATTATTTGCTGGGAGCACACCATTTCTGGAATTCAGATTTTGCTGAAGCAAGAAAATGGTTTGAGGAAATCACATTGGCTAATTGGGGAAGAACCAATCTTACCCTGCAGGGAGCATCCAGGTTGTTGATTCTTTTTTGTTATTATGAGTTGGGGAAAATGGACCTTTTTGAAATTAATTTTGGCCCAACCTTGAGGTATCTTAAGAAACACCAAGTGTTTTCCAATGTCGCCAAGTTGATTCTTAAACCAATGGCGACTGGCCTGTCTTTTGATATGAGGGCAATTATCCGCCAACTGGAAACAAATTATCCTAAAGAACTGGATCGGTTTAATAATTACTTAAACCTCATACGCTGGCTGGAAATATCTAAAACATTGTCTCGTCAATCGTAAGAATTACGCTACCCCCTCCATATTCTACCCTAAAGGTCATGTCTCCATTTGGGTAAACGGCAATACAGCTTACCTTGCAATTCTTGTTGTAATACTCATTCAGCAATACCTGAAAAGGCGTATTCAGCGGTGCCTGGGCTTCGTATAATACCCGGTACACATACGAGATCGGGATGCTGGGCGGCGGGGCCTGGATCTGTGAAGTGGTTGGGCCGCTGGTAGGGCCAGCGGTGGTGGTTGTGGTCTGGGCGCTGAGGCCTGCACCCAGCAGGAGCAAAAAGGAAAACAGGAAAAATGTCTTTTTCATGAAGGAGTGATTGCAATTTATACTCCTAAATATCGGGATTTTTGGTTGGATGGGGAAATGAAATTGTGGGGGGGGTAGGATGGGGTTTGCAAAATCATTTTTGCCAATCCTGGAATTCTTGGGCTACCCAAAGTGGTGTGGGAGATTTCTCACATTAGTGGTGGAAGAGCAGATTATTTAGGTTTGGGTTCTTCAAAAAGGTGAGGATGAGAAGCTTCGAGGCTTTTTCGGATTTTACCTGGTAGGCCTTTTGCTTTAAAAAGTGAAAAGCACTTTGTCAGGTCCGCGCCGCGAAGGTCCGCGGCGCTAAGGTCCGCGACGCGAAGGTCCACGCCGCGAAGGTCCGCGCCGCGAAGGTCCGCGCCGCGAAGGTCCGCGCCGCGAAGGTCCGCGCCGCTAAGGTCCGCGCCGCGAAGGTCCGCGCCGCTCAGGTTCGCGCCGCTCAGGTACGCGTTAAGAAGGTCCGCGTCGCGAAGGACCGCGCCGCGAAGGTCCGCGCCGATAAGGAACGCGTTGCGAAGGGTCGCGAGGCTAAGGGTCGCGAGGCTAAGGCTCGCGAGGCTAAGGTCCGCGAGGCTAAGGCTCGCGTGGCTAAGGTCCGCTTGGCTAAGGTCCGCTTGGCTAAGGTCCGCGCCGCGAAGGTCCGCGCCGCGAAGTCCTACCCCCTCCCCCCCTGCAAATACAAGGGGAAGTGGGTGAATAGTAGCGGTGGTTAGGATAGTGTTAGATGAAATTGGCGGCATAGCTGGTGGGTTTTCTGAAATCAGGGTGCGACGAATTTGGGAAAGTACCGCTATAATCACATAGGCAAGGTTGGTAATTTTTTCCAATGGTGCAGGCTCGGGGAAACCAGATCCATATTCATACCTGAGCAGGTAGTCATTTTGCTCAAAATCCTCAATAAAGCTGGAAAGCCGGTCAAAGATTCCTTTATTTTTCGTGGTATCCTCATTACTAATGATCTCAAGCAAAAAGTTCCTGATCTCAACGGAAAGGGATTTCGGGGCGAGGATAGGCGAGAGCAGTTCCATTGCAGCCCTTGCATCCCGGATGCTAAATTCATCTTCCTCATCCTGTGAAGTCAGGCGAAGGAAGGTGGCCCAGATCTTTTCCGCGGTCAGGTATTCCTGAAGGGACTTATGCAAAAACTCGTAGGCAGCGGGGCCACTGCCCTCCATTTCCACCGCCTGAAAATAAAAGGCCACCAATACGTTTTTCAGCGAGTCCTGCAGGTTTTTCCTTTCCAGGGCCACCAGGAATTGTTTGCTGGCCGGATTGTGTAAAAACTCCGATTCATTGATATACTCATAAGGACTTTGAAAAATGGCAAGCGCAATTTCCTGAAGCAGCTTTCTCAGGTCCTTTTCTTTCATTTTTTCAAGCCCATGCACCCTGCCTGTATCCCAATCTCTTTTTACCAGACGTTCTATCAGCCGGTCGAATAATTGTTTGTAAATGGCCGCCCGGTTGGTTGCTTTGTCCAGGTCGATGCCCGAGGTGGCCACCATGTGCAGCAAAATGGGCTGGTCCACCAGTTTCTCCACCCCTCTGGTATTTCCTTTGGCCAATTCATCCAGGCCTGCTTCAGTCAGGGTGAGTTCTGCTTCAGGGTGGAAGGCTTTATACCTGCGCAACCATTCTTTTTGATGCTCAAGTGGCATTTCCTGCAACTGCAGCACCAGGGTGTCATGCCAGTATATTTTTTTTTCATCTACATAGCCCAGGCGGGAGGTCAGCAGGATGTGTGGACCCTGGGGGTCCCGGGAGATTTTGGCCAGCTCCCGGCAAAAGTCATTGATGTCCTCTTCACGCACACTTTCCTTCATCACCAACTCGTCGAAACCATCCAGCACCCACATAGCGTCCGAAAATTCAGTCGGCTGAAACCTGAAGTCCTCTTTCTGTCGCTTTTCTTCCATCAGGGCAAGGTGGTTTTTCAGCCGTTCTTCCACCGAACGGAACAAGGCGTCCACATCCTGAAGGTCCCTCAGTCGGATATAGTAGATGGGCTTATCAATTGGGTACTTCCGGTTCAGGTAGTCATGAACGAAGCGCAGGCAAAAAGAGGTTTTTCCCTGCCCGGGATGTCCCAGCAGGATCATAAAACGGGGAACCTGCTTCTTTTTTAAAGCCAGAGAATCCTCTTCGGCAAGAAAATCCTGCATGTATTGATGGAGATTTCCCTTAAACCCTGATTCCACCAAATGGGTTTCCCGGTTCGTTTCCGGGGTTTTGATTTTTCTTCCATTGCGGCGATCTTTTTCTGGCAAGCAATGGGCATGTAGGTAGAAGCCAGGCTCAATGTAAATGTCCGAAAGGCGCATTACCTCCTCATTGAGCACCGGCTGGTGATACAGGGATTTGAGGTGTTCACGATAGTTTTTGCGAATGTCATTGCGCAATTCATCTTCCACCATTTCGTGGCGGAGATAGGAAAATATCTCGGTGTAATCCCTTCCATAAAGTGCCAGCGTGTATTCCTGCCCGAAACGCTCCTTCAGTTGCTCCACCGCCAGCCTTGCATCCTGATCACCCAGGCCCAGCATATGGGTCAGCCAGGCCTCAAACCCGGCAAAGTACTCTACCAGAAAGGGGGAAGCACATGGGTCCTGCAGAAATTTGTAATCCAGAACCAGGGGTTGGGTCTCGAATATTTTTTGAAACCGCTCATTATTTTCATCATACCAGGCTCCGGAGATGGGTCGATTAAGCTTTTCACATTGTAGCCGGATTACATGGGCGCTGGCTTTGAGCAAGGATAAGTGAATCCAGTAATAGGCTTTGCCGTCCCGTGATTCAGGAAGCCTGATCTTTCCTGCGCCCTCTACCAACTCAGCCAGAATTTTGAGCCAATCGGAGGGATTGATTGTGGCGCCCGCCCATTTAAGTGCTTTGCTGATGAGGGTGTTCAGCGGGTAATCAAAGCCCGTCCCGAGTTTGGCGGGGTTTGCAATTTCGATTTTGCGTTCGTGTACAGGCATAAGGTGAGGTTTGAAAATGAATCTACCTTGTGGGATGGAGACACAATTTAGTGCTTTTTCGAAAAGTTAGTAGAATAGATTTTGCCCCCAAAAAAACAAAAGGCCCCCCGTTTCCGGGAGGCCTCAAAAAACCATCATGATCAAAATCACTACCTCAGACCACCGGCACGGGCAGTCCCATTCCATCCCCTTCATCGTTTTGGTCTTCGTCGCCGGGGTCGGTTTTCTTTCTGCTTATCCCGGGAAAAAGCTTGCTCAGGTCGTCGAGGATGGTGTCTGTACCTTTTACCCCATTTTTTCGGGCTGCGCGTACATTGCGGTAAAAGGCGCGTGAATATCCAAAGGACTGTGCTCCGACTACAAACAGAGTGTCTTCAATGCCCTCGGTCAATGGATCCAGGATTCTGAGAGTATCCCGGTGAAAGTCGAATACGTCGTAACAATCCCGGAAGTCATCATGCTCCAGGTAGCCCGGAAAAAGATGTGAATATTCCTCTGCATAAAAGTGGGCTTTTTCCACGAAGGGAGCCCGGCCATCAGAAACATTCTGGGTGGAAGTCCTTTGCGCAGGCGTCAACTGAACCAGGTACGAAAAAGTACTCTTGAGTACATTGACCGCATTCCGGATATCTTTCTTCTCAGCCGGAGTGAGTTTTTTCTTAAATGGATATTCCATTTGATTAATATTAAAAAGGTTAATGATTAAAGCTGCACACCGTGTGCAACAATACAAAGCTAAATCCGGCAAGTGCGTTTGTAAAGGACCAGTTTACGAGTGGTACCCGTAGAGACATGAGTGGTACCCCTACGGAAATAAGCGGTATCAAATCTGACATAAATGTCAGGGGATTTTAGCCCGGATTTCAGGAATTTTCACCCCGGGCGGCAAATTATTTTGGTAGAATTTTACCAAATAAAACCTGGGTTGAGGGAAGCCAGTCCCACGCCCTCCGTCATCGCCGGGCTGCCCCATTATCAACCTTGCGCAGAGTCTCACCCAGGAGCTTCCTCCCCTTTTTACAGCCCGCAGGTTGGCCAGACCTATCCCTGGTCCTGGTCTCCTTTAGGTTCTGGGTGGCATCCTTTTTCCCCTGTCCTGCCGACCGCACAGGCGCGGCCTCTCTTCCTTGCGCCCCCGCCCTCAGGGATTTCAGGGCTGGGGTGCGTTCTACCCAGGGCTGGGGTGCGACCTACGCAGGGCTGGCCTGCATACATCACAGGGCTGGCCTGGGTCACACGCAGGGCTGGCCTGGGTCACATGCAGGGCTGGCCTGCATACATCGCAGGGCTGGCCTGCATATATCGCAGGGCTGGGGTGCGTTCTACCCAGGGCTGGGGTGCGACCTACGCAGGGCTGGCCTGCATACATCCCAGGGCTGGCCTGAGTCATACGCAGGGCTGGCCTGCATACATCGCAGGGCTGGCCTGGGTCACATGCAGGGCTGGCCTGCATACATCGCAGGGCTGGCCTGGGTCACACGCAGGGCTGGCCTGCATACATCACAGGGCTGGCCTGCATACATCGCAGGGCTGGCCTGCATACATCGCAGGGCTGGCCTGGGTCATACGCAGGGCTGGCCTGCATACATTGCAGGGCTGGCCTGCATACATCACAGGGCTGGCCTGCATACATCGCAGGGCTGGCCTGCATACATCGCAGGGCTGGCCTGCATACATCACAGGGCTGGCCTGCATACATCGCAGGGCTGGCCTGCATATATCGCAGGGCTGGCCTGCATACATCGCAGGGCTGGCCTGCATACATCGCAGGGCTGGCCTGCATACATCGCAGGGCTGGCCTGCATACATCGCAGGGCTGGCCTGGGTCACACGCAGGGCTGGCCTGCATACATCGCAGGGCTGGCCTGCATATATCGCAGGGCTGGCCTGCATACATCACAGGGCTGGCCTGCATACATCACAGGGCTGGCCTGCATACATCCCAGGGCTGGCCTGCATACATCGCAGGGCTGGCCTGCATACATCACAGGGCTGGCCTGCATACATCGCAGGGCTGGCCTGCATACATCGCAGGGCTGGCCTGCATACATCGCAGGGCTGGCCTGCATACATCCCAGGGCTGGCCTGCATACATCCCAGGGCTGGCCTGCATACATCGCAGGGCTGGCCTGCATACATCGCAGGGCTGGCCTGCATACATCCCAGGGCTGGCCTGCATACATCACAGGGCTGGCCTGCATACATCACAGGGCTGGCCTGCATACATCGCAGGGCTGGCCTGCATACATCGCAGGGCTGGCCTGTATACATCTCACCCCAGCCCTGGAAGTATCGGACCCCAGCCCTGGGAGTATCTCACCCCAGCCCTGATAAAAGGCCACCTCCGTCCATTTTGAGAGGTTGGCAGGCACTGTTTGGATGCCAGCATAAAGCCAAATACCCCCAGAAATATTGAAGAAATTGACCAGGGACCATAGATTTTGCCTGTAGGCAAGCAAAAATAAACCACCCAAAACCTAAAACCTAACCCCCAACCCCAGCCAAAGGCCCCACTTCTCCGAAGGAGCGACTTTGTCGTGTGGAATAACCTAAAACCTAAATCAATCCCAAGGATTGAAGCCGCAATGCGGGAATGGCCCATCCTCGTGTAGGGCCAGGAAATTTCCTGGCCCTACGGCCCACCAATTAGCGACAATTTGTTGTCGCTAACATCGCCCTAAGGGCCCAAAACCTAAAACCTAAAACCTAACCCCTGGAATACCCCTCATTCCCCCACCACCAACTGCACTACTCCCCTTTCACCAGACTGAGAAATAACGTTCAACCAATAAATCCCCCGGGCCAGGCCTGCCAGGCTCAGTTCCTGATCTGGTTGCAGGCTTCCCGCCCACTGCCGGAGCGGCTGCCCCAGGAGAGAGATCAGGGCGATTTGCTCTATGCGTTTTCCAGGCGAACTTACCCGCACCCGATCTTGGGCCGGATTGGGATAAACCCAGTAAAGGGAGATCTGGCCGGGATCCACCCCGATTTCAAGCACGGTAAAATCGTGACATACGGAATCCATCCCGCAGGCGTTGCCACTGACCAGGCAAACCTGATAGGTGCCGTTGGCGGCAAAGGCATGGCTGGGATTTTGCTGGGTGGAGTTGCCTCCATCCCCAAAATCCCAATCCCAGAAGGTGGGCGATAGGGTGCTCTGGTCGGTAAACTGCACGGTAAGCTGGCTGCTGCTACCTGTGAATGCGGCCACCGGGGTGGCACAGCCTGCGGCCAGCGTTTTGCACAGGGTATCGGTGCCGCAGGGATTTTGCACAGTCAGACAGACTGTGTACAGCCCGGGCTGGGCATAGGTGTGCGCCGGATTCTGGGTCGAATCCAGCACGCCATCGCCAAAGTCCCAGATCCAGGTGACCGGGCTGTTGGTGGAAAGGTCGCTGAAAGAAACCGTTTGGCCATTGATTACCTGGGAAAATCCCGCGGTGGGCGGGCTGCAGGTAACCACCACCGTTTGGCAGTCCAGGTTGGAACCGCAGCCGTTGGCTGCGGAGAGGCATACCACATAGGTGCCGGGCAGGGGAAATATGTGCACCGGGTTTTGCTGGGGGGAGGTGGTGCCGTCGCCAAAATCCCAACTCCAGGTGGTGGCTGCGCCCGTGCTTTGGTCGGTAAAGGCCGTAGCCAGGGCATTGCTGGTGAAGGTAAATGCCGGGCTGGGCTTGGGGCAAACCGTAATAAAATAGCAGAGGGTATCCCAACCGCAGACGCCCTGCGCCGCCAGACAAACCTGATAATTGCCATTTGTGGCGTAGGTATGGCTGGGATTTTCCAGGTTGGAGGTCGCGCCGTCGCCAAAGTCCCAGGCAAAGGTGGTGGCCGAGGAATCGGTCAGGTTGGTAAACCAGGCGGTCATCTGCACGATGCTGTCGTTAAAGAGGGTCTGTGCCGTCGGGCAGACATCCAATGCATGGCAAACCGAATCGGTGCCGCAACTGTCGCTCACGGTGAGGCACACCGTGTAAATTCCTCCCGTGGCGTAGGCATGAGTGGGATTGGCCTGGGTGGAGGTATTGCCGTCGCCAAAGTCCCAGAGGCGGGAAACTCCCTGCCCGAGTGTGCTGGAATCCGTGAAGGACCAGTTGAAGAGGGTGCCGGTGGCCCCATAGGCCGCGGTGGGCACATTGCAGGCCACCGTCACGCTGCCGTTGCTGCCAATAAAATTATTCCCCGACCACCCAAAACCATTTGCCCAGTAGCGTGCCACCGGGCTGTTGGCAAAATCGACTGGCGAAACCTGTCCGCCATAGCCCACCACATCAAAGCGGATGGAGAATATGGGATTGCCATTGCTCACGTAGGTGCCCACGGTGATGAAACTGCTGTAATTATAGGTGAGGATGCCGTTGACTGCCTGGGAAGTATTGAAAATACTGCCCATGGGATTGGAAAATACGTGGGATGGAATGGAATTGAAATGAATGATAGAGGTATCCCAGGTAATGGTGCCGTTGAAGGTGGTGATATTGCTGAAGCCGGTACCCGGATACATGACCACGTCCACGGTGGAGCCGCTGTTGCCCACCACATTGGAAAGGCTCACGTCGATGGGTGGATACTGGGCAAATAAACGGGTTTGCAGGAAAATGGCCAGGCAAATAAACAGGAGTCCTCTTGCTTTCATATTCAACTTATTGGAGGTGTAAAGGTAAATATTCCCCGACAATTGGCATAGGCGTCAACTTAGTAGGAATTCAGCCTAATATGATCAGTATCGCAATCCCGATAGAAATCGGGATCGCCAAGATTTTTGGACCCTCCCGAATGCTTTCGCATAGGCGTCAACTTAGGGGAAAAACAGCCTAAGATGATCAGTATCGCAAAGTGCGCCAAGATTTTTGGGCCCGCGTCTCGTTGGTCGTGATGGCAAAGTTCGCTAAGCTGGACGTATTATTTGCATATTGTCTTTGCGCTCTTTGCTCTCTTCAACCCACGAAACGCGGAAAACAACCCCTTTGCGAGCTTTGCGTGACCCCCGAGCCCTTAAGTTGACGCACATGCGACAATTGGGGAGACGTATATCGGATTTTGAAATCTGAGGACCAACCTTCAGGAAAAAATGAGCTTGCCCCGGGATTTGGAGTGATAAATCAACCTTTCACGTGAACGGCTGAGTTCTTCTTCGGTAAACTTCAAGTCAAAGTGAGGCAAAATCTCCTTTTCAAACTGCCCGATAAATTCAGGATAATGCATAGAAAGCAGTTGGGAATCTGCATGCAGGCGGGCTTGCTCACGGTGAGCGTTGACCAGGGCGGTCAGATATTCCCCCCGGGTCAGATGGTTTTCTCTCACAAAATACTTCCTCAGCAAGTCCGTAGGATGATCCCACCAACTCTCCATGCCTCCATCTGATTTCAGCAGGGAGGCCACCACTTCTTCCGTCTTTCGGTCGAGATATATCCACTTAGCCACAGGATAAATGCGGGCAAAGACATCCCGGAAAAAGACATTCCAGGGCGAAAGTTTGAAAATCACGCCTTGGTGGGAGCCCAGGGGTTGCAGAAAATCTTCCAGCACTTTTCTGAGTTGATTCTCCAGCCAGGTCATTTCCAAATCATAAAACAGATACGCCAGGATCAGACCGTTCACTGCTTCGGGCTCGGAAACCACCCGTATTTTGGGCGAGGCCTTCAGCATTTCGGCCAATAAGGTGGAACCACAATGCGAGGTATGAAAAATGAATCCCCTGATTTCAAGCAGATTTTCCGTTTCAGTTTCCACCCGCCCCCTTAGGTAACGGCCTGGTTGGTCATTCAAACTGGCATAAAAATCTGCTCCCTCATTGAAAAAGGGAAAATCAAACACCCCCACATCCAGAGCCTGGTAAATAACTTTGGGATCAGGATTGATTTCCGTATGCACGGGGAAAGATTGAGACTTCAGATCCATACGCTGAATTTACGCAGAGATTCGAATCCTGAAATCACTCCTAACATAAATCTTTTGCCGGCTCAGGGCACCCGGTACCTCCTCATTTTCAGGCTGGCCGGGGCATGGATGCTCACCTCAATCCCGGTGGGAGTCAGCAAACCCGTTTGGGGATATCTGCGAAAAACCACCAGATTATCGCTCATTTGGTTGCCCACAATCAAAAATTGTCCGGATGGGTCCAACACAAAGCTGCGCGGAATTTTACCCAAAGTGGACTGATGGTTTTGCAAAGTTAAGGCGCCGCTGGCTGGATTGACCGCAAATACCGCGATACTGTTTTCCTCCTGGCGGTTGGAAGTGTAGAGGAATTTTCCTTCTGCAGATATATGGATGTCGGCAGAGCCGTACACCTCCTGCCGGGTTTGGTAGGAAGGATAACGACCGAGTGGCAGTAAATGTCCCTTTTGATACTTCCAGGCACTCACCGTACCACTCAGTTCCTCGATACAATAGGCAAAATCTCCGTTGGGGTGAAAAACAAAGTGCCGGGGACCGCTGCCGCTGACTGTATGCGCCGTGAGGGTGTCTGCCCATTTGAACCCGGAAACAGAGTCCACGGTTAAGGCCCGGATCCTGTCTGCGCCCAAATCAGGCACAAAAATCAGGCCCCCATCCGGGCTGAAGGTGGCCGAATGCAGGTGGGCTTCTTCCTGCCGGTCGGGTATAACCTGGCTGCCTCCCCAATAATGGATCCCCTGCAACCGAAAATTCAGACTTCCATCCCCGTTGGTATGGAAGACATCCAGCACTGCATCTCCATACCCGGAAGCCACCACCATTTTGCCGCTGGGGTCCGTGACCACATGCACCGGATTGCGGCCTGAGGTGCTGAGTTTGTTGAGGGGAGTAATTTTGCCGCTCAGGGTATCGATGCTGAACGCGGTTACTGAGCCGTTGGTTTCCAGTTTGGTATCTGTGCAGGCATAGAGATATTTGCCGTTGGGAGACAATGTCAGAAAGGTGGAATTGATCAAATCCCCCTCCTTTTCCACCTCCGTCAGTTCACCAGAGGCCTCGTCCATTTCAAAAACCGTGATCCCCTCCCCTTTTACCCCGTCGGTATAGCAGCCCACAAACAGAAAGGTCCGGTACTTTTCTCCCTGGCAGCCCTGAATTAAGGCCAGAGCCAGCAGGAAAATCATCAAAGAAATCCTATTGCCCATCTTCAGGCTGATTGGATTCGGCGTTCTGAACCTCAGGTTCCCCGGCTTTGGCCTTGGGCTTGGGTGGGAACTGATAAGGAATCAGGTTCAGAATATGCTCAGTGGCCTGAATGCGGGCATCCGTTTTGCGGTTGGCGTCGATGATGATCCAGGGACATTCGGGGGTATTGGTATGCTGAAACATCTTTTCTTTGTAGGCGGTGTACTGATCCCACAATTCCTGGGCCCGCTCATCCACAGGGGTCATTTTCCACTTTTTGAGCGGGGTGCTTTTGATGTCGGCAAAGCGGCGGGCCTGCTCTTCTTTGGAGATGGAAAAGTAAAATTTGATCAGATAAGCGCCCGACTCCTTGATCATTTTCTCAAAGCCATTCACCTGCCCCATGAATATTTCATACTCCTCGGGGGTGCAAAAACCATTCACCGGCTCCACCACCGCGCGGTTGTACCAGCTGCGGTCAAAAAACACAATCTCACCCGGCTTGGGCAATTTTTCCACATAGCGCTGAAAATACCACTGTCCGGCCTGGTGCACGGTGGGTTTGGGCAGGGCCACAATGCGGTAATGCCGCGGATTGATGTGGGCGGTGATCCTGCGGATAGCTCCCCCCTTGCCCGCTCCGTCGCGTCCTTCGAAGACCACAATCACCCCCTTGGCATAATCGATGACCCAGTTGTGCAACTGAATCAGTTCCTCCTGCAATTCACGCAGCCGCAGCTCGTAGCGTGCGTTGCGCAGGGCCCGTTCCAGGTTCACATTCTTGGAGGACAACAGATATTTGAGTCCGATCTTGCTGTTCAGGATGGCTACATCCTCTTCTGTCAATTCGAATTGATTGCTTTCCATCTCAGATGTCGATTTGGTCGAGGTTGCGGTAATAGCGGAAGATCACGTTGGGATCGGGCAAGAGCGTAATCTTGGATTTGGCTTTGTTGGGATAGTCGAAGCGCGAGAGCAGGTAGCGCATACTTTCGCAGCGGGCCACCCGTTTGTCGTTGGTTTTCACGATGATCCACGGACTGAAGGTGGTATGGGTGCGGGAAAACATCTGCTCCTTGTAAAACGTGTATTTATCCCACAATTCCTGCCCTTTCATATCCACGGGACTGAATTTCCAGCGTTTCAATGGGTTTTCGAGACGGGAATCAAAGCGCTTTTTCTGTTCATCCTTGGAAATGGAAAACCAGAATTTGATGATGTGAATGCCGTCTTCGTAGAGCATGTGTTCAAATTCGGGCACCTGAGCCATAAACCGCTCGTACTGCTGCCGGTTACAAAATCCCATCACCGGCTCCACCACGGCGCGGTTGTACCAGCTGCGGTCAAAGAAAACAATCTCCCCCGGATTGGGCAGCTGCTTGATATAGCGGCGGAAATACCACTGTCCCCGCTCAATCTCAGTGGGTTTGGTCAGGGCCACCACCTGAATGGAACGCGGATTGAGGTGCTCAATGAAGCGTTTGATGGTGCCGCCTTTTCCGGCTGCATCTCTTCCCTCAAAAATGACCACCACCCGCATTTTGTTTTTGGTAACCCAACGTTGCAGGTTGACCAGTTCGGCCTGAATGGCAATCAATTCTTCCTCATATCTGGCATTGCGCAAGGCTTTGCGCAGGTCAATGCCTTCTTTTTCAGCAATTCTCAGCAGGTCTTCCCGCTTCTGAACGCTTTGTAACTGCTCTGCTGTAAACATCCCGTCGTGTTTTGGGTGGTTGTGCAAAGGTTGAAAATAGGAAGTTATTTCTCTTTTTGGAAATGGTGCCTGATTTTTGAATTTCCGTAACCCCCTGGTGGCATTAGCTTAACCTAAGGTTTACTTTTCAGGGGGATGGAATACGAATAGCCCCGCTTGCTTCCTGATTTGGGTGGATTGGGATCAGGGTGAGATTTGGAGACGGAATAATTGAGATTCAGGCCGGTTTGGGCGGGTTGTGGCGGCGCGGGAGGACGAAAAGTAATGTTGAGCGTCTTGTGGAAGGTCACCTTCAGGTTGCGGTTGTGCTCCACCGTAAACTTCAGCAGCCGCACCACCCGGTCGGCTTCGGCATCAAACAAAGGGCCCAGGCCCTGAAGTATCTTCGTACGGATGACCCGTCCCTTATAGTCAATATCCAGCCGGATTTTCACCACCCCTTCGATTTGTTCTTCTTTGGGAATCTCTGGATAAACCAATTGCTGAGCCACAAACGCATTCAGGGCTTTGGCTCCCCCCGGGTATTCGGGCCGGTGCAGAAAAGATTCCGGATTTCGGGACTTTTTGGTCATGGAGAAATTGCCTTAGGCCTGCGCATCCCATTCCCTGGCAAAGCGCACCAATGCGGTGGTCAGATCGGCCAGGCAATCTTCATCCACTTTGGAGAAATTGTCCTCCCGGGTGTGGTAAACCGGATGCAGGGAATCCACAGGAATGCCCACGATGGAAACCGCCGGAATCTTCAGCCGCCGGAAAGGCACCCCATCCGTGGCGCCAATGGGTAATATGGCCGTCTGTACCGGAAATCCCTGCTGGGAGAAAGTATGGCCCATCTTTTCGATCAGTTCGGGAGAATAAGAAACCTGAGCCGAAGGCTCAATCTTCACGATGTGCAGGTGTTCGGGGCTGAGAATGGTATCAATATTGATCAGGTGGGCATTTTCCTTTTTCAGGGCTGCTTCGTGCGCATGTGCAAACACAGTCGAACCCCGCAGGCCCGTTTCCTCCGAACCAAAACCCACCATGCGGATGCGGGTGTGCTTCAGGCGGTTTTCAGCAAGTTGCTTTGCCGTTTGCAGAGCTACCGCAATGCCCGAAAGATTGTCAATGGCGCCGTCCACCACGATTTTTCCATGGAGAAAGAAAAAGACCATGGTAATGGGTGAGAGAACCGCAAAAATGCCCCAGCCTATGATGGAAGCCATTTCCCAATCCAATCCCAACCAACTTTGAACTGAAATCAGCAGATACAAAACAGGGAGTAACATAATCAGTGAACCCGATCCCACCGTCATTTTTCCGCCCAGGTTCTTGAACCTGTACCACCATTGAAACTCAGCCGTTGAATCCATGTGCCCGGCAAAAACCAGGGTCGATTTTACCTCCTCCAGCGGCTCGATCACCCCTTCTGTATTCCAGGATTCGATTTTGGGGAAAAGGAAATCCAGCACGTGGCGGTAAGAAATGAAATGCAGAAAAAAGAGGGTCGCATTGACCGCAGACAAGATCAGGGCATAAACGGGATTCACCCAAAATAAAGCCAGGCCGATCCAGTGCAGGGACACAAATATCTTCAGGGATATGAATTTGGAGGTTAGCGCGGCAAAGAATGATTCTTTGCGGATCGAGTCGCAAAAACCGGATAGTTCGGTCAGCAGGAGATCGTGGCCCTTGCTTTCACCCTGACTGCCCGCCCGGCGCGGCCCGGCCTCCTGAATTACTTTTTGAATAAACGCTGCTTCAGCTTTCATCAGGCAAAGTAAATGTATAATCCGGCAGTTGCCAAAAATACCAGCACACTCCAGATGATCACCGTCATTTTGGGTTTGGAGTCAAATTCCTGATAGGCAGGCAGCACCGTGGGCACCTTTTGCGGCCAGATCAGGGTGTAAACCGTGATGAAGGCCGATACGGTGAGAAAGGTAATGCCCATGTGATTGAGGAAAGGCTCATCGGGGGCAAACCAAAGCAGGGCCCCATATACAGGAATATTTAACAACATCGCTCCCACCGCGGCTTTGGCCGGCACCTTTTTCCAAAGAATGCCAAATATAAAGGCTGCCACCACTCCCGACTGGATAAAGCCCCAGAATTTCTGGATATAGACGTAGACCCCTTCGTCGAAGCTGCCCACAATGGGTGCCCAAAGGCAACCAAACACCACCAGCACCAGGGTCGAAATCCGCCCCATATTGACCAGTTGTTTGGAAGTACTGTCTTTTTTGAGGTAGCGTTTGTAAATGTCGATGGTGAAAATGGTGGCCGCGGAATTGAGCAGCGAATCCAGGGTGGACATGACCGCGCCAAAAAGGGCTGCAAACATGATGCCCATCAATCCTTTGGGCAACAGGCGGGTAAGCAAATAGGGATAAGCCTCGTCCGGATTGGCGATCTCTGAGCCGTACAACTCGAAGGCCATGATGCCGGGGAAGACCACAATAAAGGGAATGATCAGCTTCAGGGTGGCCCCAAACAGGATGCCTGTCTGTCCCTGGTTGAGGCTTTTGGCGCCCAGGGTTCGTTGGGTAATGAATTGATTCAGACCCCAGTAAAAAATATTGGGAATCCATAATCCCCCGATAAAAACCGCCACCCAGGGCATATCGGGATGATCGGCAGGCAAAACGGTGTGCAGTTTGTCGGCAGAGGATGCCACAAAAGCCTCCCAGCCGCCGATCTTTTCAAAGCCCAGAAACATCACCACCAACCCCACAATCAGCAGGGTACTGCCCTGAATCAGGTCGGACCAGACCACGGCCTTGAGACCGCCATACACGGTGTAGGCTCCCGCAAGCAACCCGATCAACCAGATTCCGCAAATGATATTTATGTCAAAAATGGTCTTGAGGGCCAGCGCCCCTGAATACAGGACCGTGGCCATGGTCACGAAGATGTAAAACAGAATCATGAACCCGGCCATGATGGTGCGGGCGGTGTGGTTATACCTCAGTTCGAGAAATTCGGGGATGGTATAAATGCCGGCTTTGAGGAAGCGGGGCAGGAAAAACAGGGCCACAATGATGAGGGTGATGGCGGCCATCCATTCGTAGCTGGCAATGGCCAGCCCCAGCCCAAAGCCCTGGCCCGACATCCCGATAAAGTGCTCGGAGGAGATGTTGGAGGCAATCAGTGACAGCCCGATCAGCCACCAGGAGAGTTTTCGACCGGCGAGAAAGTAATCTTCGGACGTTTCTTCCTTGCGGCCCGCCCAAAGGCTCACCCCGATTACCAGCAGCATAAAGCCCACAAAGGCCACAATGTCCAGTACGCTGAATTCCATGTGTAAAAATTAAGTGTTCCCGGCCGAAGCCGGATCAAATTACAAAATCGGGGCAGGATTACCAACGGGGCTATTGAGGAGCCTGGGGCTATTGGGCGGGCCGGTGGCCCGCAGGGTAAACTCACCCCTGCCCGAAGGGCATCCCCTCTCTCCCGGGACCGGCAAAGAGGGGAAAATGGATGATGGGTGGGCATGGGGGAATTATCAAGGTGCCGCCCGGATGGGGCTATTGGACGGGCCGAAGGCCCGCAAGGTAAACTCACCCCTGCCCGAAGGGCATCCCCTCTCTCCCGGGACCGGCAAAGAGGGGAAAATGGATGATGGATGGGCATGGGGGAATTATCAAGGTGGCGCCCGGATGCGGCTATTGGGCGGGCTGGTGGCCCGCAGGGTAAACTCACCCCTGCCCGAAGGGCATCCCCTCTCTCCCGGGACCGGCAAAGAGGGGAAAATGGATGATGGATGGGCAAGGGGGAATTATCAAGGTGCCGCCCCGATGGGGCTATTGGGCGGGCTGGTGACCGCAGCGCGGTCAAATTATTGTAGCATTTTTGGAAACAACATGGTCGTTTCCCTACGGGAGGCTTTTGAACTGACTGCTGACCGCTGACCGCTGCCCCGAATGCGTTCGGGGGCTGCCCGCCCATAAAATCATTTGCAGGATTCCGCGGGAATACAAAACTTGCAGCATGATTGAATCCCGTCCGAAATCTGCTCCCTTGTATGCGCTGGGGATCTTCCTGCTGATTGTGTTTGGGGTGATTGGGATGGTGCTTTACTTCATGGCTACGGGGCCGCGGGCCTGGTATCATTACCTCCTCCTGGCCGGGATGTTGCCGGTGGGTATCGGGGTCCTGGCCAAAGTAGTGGGCAGCAATAAGATTCTCTTCCTCGACAAAGACAGCCTTACCGTGAGGTTCCCCCTGCGTTTCAGCAAAAGGGTTTATACTTGGAAATCCCTTCAATCCTGGGAAGAAATTCTCATTCCCACCAAATCATCCGACTTCAAAGTGCTTGAAATGGTGTTCGAGCGGGGAGCCAAAATCAGCCTTTCTGCTACGGAAAACAGCCATTACGAAGAGATCAAAGCCTTTCTGCAAAAGAGATTCGGCAAGCAAAAACCCCGGAGCGGGAAATGAAAAAGTATGGGTGCTTAGGGCCGGGAGCATGCTGAATGAAACATCCTCGCCCTTCTCCATTCATCATTCCCCATACAACTCAACCTGAAAAACCAGGATCTCCTGCAGTAATCCCAACAAGTACAGGCCAAAGAAATGCACCACCCCGGGCATAGCTTCCATCATTTGTTTCAGTAAGTCCTGATCGAGATTCCCGCCCACGATCAGTTCTTTGCTGCGGGTTTTATCAAAGGATTTCCAGTACGTCTCAAATTCCTCGTCCTTCTTCATTTTGTGGAATTCGGCCAATTCAGGTTGACGGATCATTTTGATAAAGTCGGTCCTCAACTTCCTGAACCGGGACAAAAACTGGGACCATTCCTCTTCCGGCCAGGAAGAACGGCTGCTGGCTTGCTGCACCTGATAATCAAGTTCGTTGGCAATCTGCCCCAACTCTTTCCCCTTCTTTTGCATTTCCTGCAGGTGTTCATACATGCGCAGCAGTTCCTCTCCATCCCGTGGATTGCGGGCCATTGCCCGCTGATAATTGTACTGCAGTACCCTTTCATGGAATTGTTTTACCCGGGGCTCCAGTTCGGCAATTTCTTTTTCCAGGGGACGAATTACCTTTGAAACCTCCTTTGCACGGTATTTTTGCCCTTCCCAAAAGAAGGTCCTCACCTTTAGCCGCCCTTTGCGAATCTCGCGCAAGAATTCCAGGGATGATTGGGCCTCACTGAGTCGGGGGATTTCTGCAATCGCTTCCGTCAGATATAATTCCGCAGGGGTTAACTGACTCAGATCAGGCTGGTCTGCCTTTTCTGCTACAGTTCGGAAGTCCATTTCCGGCAATCCCGTCTCTTTGTAATACTGGTTGAAAACCGGCGGTGAAATATATTGAGCCACAATTTGGGCCTGAAGCCGAAACAGTTCCTCCTGATCGGTCAGCAGCACCCAGTTGGCGGCTTCGGGCACCGTGTTGTAAATCATACCCGTCTCCACCACCTGCACCTGCTCCAGATTCCTGAGCAGCACCGTGGCAGGCATGTGGATAACAGGACCTTCAATATAATGCCGTTTGAAATTTTCCTCCCGCAGGCTGCGGTCCGGATGGCTATCCCACTCATCTCCAATCCTGAGTCTGGAAGGGCGGTAAATTTTGCTGATTTCCTCGTCAGAAAGCACGGGCAGGTCATGTTCGAGTTTCACCTCGTATCTTCTGGCCAATTGAGCCATTTCCTGCCCAAACAGCGGATAGAAATTCTCAGCCTTCTTTTTGCTGCGCGAAATTTCGGAGAGGTGAGCCAATAATTCCTGCCAGACCGCGGTGGCATAATCCGTACGTCTCAGGGCAGAAATGGAAGAATCTGTCCCGGCGACCGAAACCGCCACCAGATCGGCATGATATTCCATTTCCCGCGACAAGGCCAGATAGGCTTTATTGATCAATCCGTAAGGAAGGAGGAGCACCCGGCGAATGCCATTCGTAATCCATTCGGCAAAATGTGCAAAGACGGCTACCGGAAACACAAGTGTTTTCCATTTTTCGAGGGTCATTTCCCAGATACCGTAGTGGAAAAGCAGATTATTAAGGGCCCGGTTGACCGTGTACACATAGCTGCCCAGACGAATGGAACCCTGGGAGAAGTGACCAAACTCGTGGGCCAGCACCCCTTTGAATTCAGTGAGATTGAGACAGGTAAGCAGTCCCAAACCTATACTGAGGTTCTTTTTCACCGGAAAAAACAAGCTCCAGAACCAGTTGCCATAAAAAACTCCGGCGTTGACATCAGGGGTGAGGAATATCTTTTTAGGGAAATCTGTCCTTACTTCAGACACAACCTGGCGTATAAAACTAAACAAAAGAGGCTGGTCCTGCTCCTTTATCTCAGTCATCCCGGGCTTTTGCTCATTATCCTGGCTAAAAACAAATCTGATCATAAAAAGCAGGGACATCACAGAGATCAGCACTCCGGCCACACTAATGACAATCACCAACAGGGAGGAATTTTGGTCCTGAAAATACAGTAACAGGCGCCAAAACAGCAC
Organism: Bacteroidia bacterium; assembly: GCA_020635905.1. Taxonomy (GTDB): domain Bacteria; phylum Bacteroidota; class Bacteroidia; order J057; family JADKCL01; genus JACJYV01. The sequence goes on along the minus strand of JACJYV010000009.1, from coordinate 466,581 downwards.
CAGCATGAATACGCCTGCCGCAAGCAGGGTACAGTAAACCAGCACAAACAACAGGATAGCCAGAATCACCCTGAACACCTGGAATTTGAAGCGCCTCGAAGGTTGCATAAAAGAGCGATCCTTAATCTCCGGCGGGGGAGAATAGTAATCTGAAAGGGTAGCCATTGAATTGTTACTTAGGTGAATAATCTCCGTGACCAAAAATAAAAATTAACCCCACAAGAAAAAATACCCCTTCAAGTTTCAATTCTGGTAACATCTGCTTAACACTAAGACTGTATTTTGACCGCTAAATATTTCCTATGTTCGGATTAGGTATTGGTTTGACCCTTCTATTGATTCTCTGTCTGCTGTGTGTATGCGCATTTGAGTTTATCAATGGGTTTCATGATACTGCCAATGCCGTAGCCACAGTCATTTACACCCGCTCCCTCAAACCCTTGCATGCCGTGACCCTTTCAGGCATTCTGAACGGGGCAGGAGTTTTTGTGGGCGGAATTGCAGTTGCCGTGGGGATCATCAACCTTTTGCCCGTGGAAACCCTGGTGGATCAGAACCTGAATCACAGCATCGGCATGGTGGCCGCCATCCTGCTGACCGCCATCTTCTGGAATCTCGGCACCTGGTATTTTGGCATTCCTTCTTCCAGTTCGCATACCCTGATCGGTTCCATCATTGGGGTGGGCATCGCTTACAGTCTGCTGCCCGGAGTGCAGGAGGCGGCAGTCAACTGGACCAAAGCGGGTGATATTGGGTTGTCTCTGCTGATTTCGCCCTTATTTGGCTTTGGCCTGGCCTTTCTGCTGATGTTTATCCTGAGAAAGGTTTTCAAAAAACGTCCCGAACTCTTTCAGCCGCCCGGCGAAGAAGGAAAACCTCCCCTTTGGATCCGCATGGTGTTGATCGCCACCTGCTCAGCGGTCAGCTTTTCGCATGGCTCCAACGACGGTCAGAAAGGGGTGGGATTGATGATGCTGATCCTGATCGGGATCGTGCCCGCGCATTTTGCCCTGAACCAGAGTCTTGAACTCAAAGGCATAGAATCTATCCGCCTGGAAATGAATGCCGCCTTTGAAAAGGTGGACCGCCAGGCCCTTTCGGCTGAAGCTCAGGGCCAGTTGGCCGTACTGGGCAACCAGTTGACGGTGCTCAACGACCTTTCCCGCCAAAGTGCGGGCTTTACGGATGTGCCCGGCAAGAAACGGTTCTCCATTCGCAAGGACATTCTGCTGCTGAGAGACGCCTTCAAACCCTTCAGTCGCGGCGAATTCAAGGGAATTTTACCCGCGGCCAACCAGCAGGAAATAGAGGGATTGTTGAAGAAAATCACCGCTTACACCGACTATGCCCCCTTTTGGGTGATTGTCCTGATTGCCATTTCACTCGGGATCGGCACCATGGTCGGCTGGAAACGCATCGTGGTGACCATCGGGGAAAAGATCGGCAAAACCCACCTGACCTACGCCCAGGGTGCCTCTGCCGAACTGGTGGCCGCCAGCACCATTGCAGTATCCACCTATTTGGGTCTGCCGGTCAGCACCACCCACGTCCTTTCCTCGGGCATCGCCGGCACCATGTTTGCCAAAGGCGGCCGCGAAAATCTGCAAAAAAGCACCCTCACCAAAATCGCCCTGGCCTGGGTGCTCACCCTGCCCGTTTGCCTGGTTATGTCGGGCACGCTGTTTGTGTTGTTCAGGTGGATGTTGGGCTAACTCCGAAGGAGTTGGGAGCTTTCAGCGGTCAGCGGTCAGCGGTCATGTTGGTGGGCTTCAGCCCACCAACCCCAAAGATGCAAAGCATCTGAACAGATCCACAAAAGGCGAAGCCTTTCCAAAGCTCATCTGAGGGATACATCCCTCCCATTATTCCATTGCGGGGGGCTTCAGCCCCCCGCATCAAATACTGACAACCAATAGCTGATAGCTGATAGCTGATAGCTTCCCCCTCCCATTCAGGCATAATTTTTGTACCTTTCCTCCCATGACCAGCCCGAAAACCAAATTCTCCGCCATGAAAAACAAAATCCTTTCCCCCATTGCCCTGACTCTCTCCCTTGCTTCCCTCCTCTTTCTCCTGCCTGCCTCAGGGTGTCGGCAGATGCGGGAGTTGAAAACCCTGACCAAATGCCAGTTTCGCCTGGGCGCCATTCACGACGCCACTTTGGCGGGCATCCCCATCGACAACATCCAGGATTTCAAAAAGCTGAATCTGCTGGATGCAGCCAAGGTGACGGCCATGCTGGCCACCAACCAGTTGCCTGTGACCTGTGTGGCCAATATCGAGGTCAAAAATCCCAACCCGACCCAGGCGGGCCTCAATAAACTCAACTGGATTGCCGCCCTGGACGACATTGACGTGCTCAACGGGGAAGTCAGTCAGCGGGTGGTGGTGCCCGCCAATAACGGCACGGCTACCATTCCCCTCAACGTGTCCATGGACCTGAAAAAGGTTTTGAGTGGCAAAACCAAAGATGCGCTGCTCAATCTGGCTTTCAACCTGGGCAATAAAAACGGTACCCAGCCTTCGGCCCTCAAACTGAAAATCAAACCTTCCATTCAGATCGGCAAAAAGGCCCTCAGTTATCCGGGATTCATCACCCTGAAGAAGGAATTTTCAGACAAATAAGGGGAAATGCAGAAGATCTGGAAAATATTAAAACCAGGTATATTCCTGCTGCTCCTGTGCCTGGAACAAGCCGGATACGGACAATCAGCCGTCAAAATGGATCAGGATTTTATGCAGCAATGGGATGGCCAGTTCACGGAAATTGAGGCCGCAGGCCTGCACATTCATATCGGAAAATTCTATGACCTGAAAAACAGGCCGGAAATTACACCATCCAGCATCCCCTCCCAACTCCTTTCCCAAACAGGATCAGAGTTTGACAAAGGTCAGGGTTTTGCGGTGAATTCTTTCTGGTTGGATGCTAAGAAGCAGTTCAAGGGCTATTTGATTGCCGGATTTGACCCAGCGCAGAATTTTCGAATTATTTTGAAGGTAATTCACAAGAATGGAAAACAGGTTCCCGGCGTCCTTGAAGTAGCTGCTTACGGGTATTTGGAATCAGCCTATGAGCGCATCCTCAACAGTATGCTGACCGACCTCAATGACGATGGATATCTGGATATTGTGGTGGTTGACCAGCTTACGGATTTCGAATTACCCAACGAGTACGCCGACAATATTTCCAACACAAAGCGGTTTATTTACTTGTTCGACCCCGGTTCTGGCACCTTTCAATACGAACTCTGGCCGGCAGATCTGAAGCTGGAAATGAAATTGAAACCGTGATAGATTCTATTGGGCAGATTTTCTTTAGTCGGGGAATAAACTACTTATAAACACCTGATTTCCAAAAGAATTACCTCCCCCACCCCAACTCATCATTGAATCACTTCAGCTCCATTTTCCCCATCCCGGAAAATTTCAATATTCCCAAAAACTGCCTTGGCACGAATCTCCAAAATCGGTCCCTGACCGAAGAAATCTGAATCCTGGGATGTCTGTTCCCCAAAATGCACCTCAGGCAGATCAGGCTGACGAATACTGGCCAGCACCGCGCTGGATTTGATTTTCACCGGCAGGTCGGCGGGAAGAATTACGGTGGCCGAGCCAAAAACCACCTCAATATTCAAGACCTGGGGGATTTCGGAAAGCTCGACTTTGCGCATATCAATCTCCACATTGCCGAAAACCACCTCCACCTTATTCTTATTATTCAGGCTCAGGAGCCTGAATTTGGAGTCATTGAACAGAACTTTTTTTTTGGATTTCGAAGGGGATTGTACTTGTAAAGATTGATTCATGGTAAAAGTGTTTTGCTGTTTCGTACGAGATAAATCCCAAATGGTTAAAAAAAAATGGCCACCCCGGGGGGCAGCCATTGAATACATGTTCTTCCAAATGATCAACCACCGGCTTCAATCACACCCGCAACGGCCCGAATAACGGCCTGGATGCCCTTGTCGCGATTGGCGGCAGATTCGTACATCTCACTTTTGCCAATCACCTGTCCGTTTTTGGCTTTGAGATTGAAATAAAATTTTCCGTTTTTACTTTCCAGCGACTCGAAATTGGCTTCGAGATCGCCGTTGTCCTTCACGGATTCCATTCCGTTTTTGCAACTTGCTGCAGAAGCATATCCCTGGCTGGAGAGAACCACCTGACCGTTGGCGGCTTTCAGGTTGAAGTATTGTTTTCCGTCCTTGCCTTCAAATGTTTCAAATTTTGCTGCCATGTTTCTTGGTTTTGAATTTTAATGCCTTACTGACTCCGGTTGAATCGGGTATTTCAGCTGCCCAAATATGAAAAAAGCCTGCCATTTAATGCAAATAAAACTGTCCACATTTGGGCATTTCTTCCGTGGATCAGGCAGTTAGCTGTCCTTATCCTTGCCAAATCCGTAAATCAGTTGGCCCAGAAAGGAGTGCGGAAACTTTGCCAAACCCGGAAAACCCAGTTCGATGTCGCGGCCCGAAAAAGGCACGTGTGCGGTCCCGAATATATAATCCCAGATGGCCAGGGTGATCCCAAAATTGATTCCGTCGGGATGATTCCGGGGCAATTCAGAAACGTGGTGCCAGATATGCATTTCCGGACTGTTGAAAATGTAGCGCATAAACGGTCCCAACACCAAAGCTCCAACTGCAGCACTGCCGGCTACCAGTCCCACGCCCATCCACAAACCATCGAGATAGAGGGAAGCCAGGCCCAGCCCGATCAGAGCGCCGAGCACTCCCCCACTGATGCGCGGATTGACCGTGATATTGGCGTGGTTGAAATGTCCCCAGGCCACATTGAACACGTGAATGCCAAAAATATCCACCAGATCTGCACCCAGCATGGTGAGCGGGATAAACCTGAAGGTCCAGTAAACCACATTTTCCATCCAGTGATACCTGACGTGGGCGGCAAAGCCCATTTCCTCCACGGAATGGTGTACCTTATGCCATTTCCACATGAATGGCACAAAATGCAGCAGCCTGTGTACCCACCAGCTTATAAAATCGCCCACCACAAACAGGATCAGGTAGTAGGCCCACACGGGCAACTGATCCATTTGCAACATGACTGCATTTTCCAGCCCAAACAATCCCAGGAAGTCGTTGAAGGCGGTCACCAGCACTTCCTGAGCCGCCTTCCAGAAGATGAGGGAGAAAATGAAGAAATTGAAAAAAATGTAAAACAGATCCAGCCAGAAATCCTTGCGGAAAAGGGGCTGATCCTTGCGCCAGGGCTTGATAATTTCCAGCAAAAAGAAAAAGGCTGAAAGGGCAATTACCCAGTCAAAAAAGTTGTTCCAGTCTGGATGGATAACCTGTTTCCAAAGCCAGTCCGCATAGCCAGAGTAGGCTTCCACAATGATATTCCAATAGTTTTCCATAAACTATAATTCAGTTTTTATTGCTTGAATGGGTCCGGTTTCAATGGGTAAATCCGCTTCACGGCTCCATTCGATCCAGGATCCATCATAATTTTTTACTTGTTGATAGCCCAGCATTTCGGTCAGCACAAAGGTCGTGAGGGCCGAGCGGGCCGCTGACTGACAGTAGGTGATCACCAGTTTATGGGGATCAATGCCCTTTTCATGCTGATACATTTCCAGCAATTCGGGTACTTTTTTAAGGAAATGCAGATCGTCCGCACGCATATTGTCCACATAATCAATTTGTACAGCCCCGGGAATGCGTCCCGCCCGGGCTGCGCCCGGGTTTTGAACCTGGCCCTCGTACTCCTCCACCGAGCGTGCATCCAGCAAAATGATTCCCTCATTTTCCAGGGCCTGCCTCACCTCTTCCCGCGATGCCACCAGACTCAGGTCCTCCGGACCTGAGAAATGATAATCTGAGCGGGGAAAAACCGCATCCAGGGTATCCAGCGCCTGGCCGGCCCCGGTCCAGGCGGCGGTTGCGCCATCCAGCAGGGCCATACGGCCATGACCATAACGCTTCAGTATCCACCAAAGTTTGGCCGAATTTACATTGCTGCGATCGTCGTAAAGAATCAGAAAATCCGTGGGCAGAATCCCCTTCAGAGACAACATTTCCTCAATCTGTGGCCGGGAAGCGGTCATTTCGGGGTAAACATGGTCCGGATCCGAGTAATCTGAACGCCAGAAATTTACCGCGCCAGGCAGGTGGCCTTTGGCAAAATCTTCGGGTTTGCAGACGTGTACATAGCGTAGAGAGAGCTTTTGCGCCTGCATTTCGGCCAGCATTTCCATGTCCACCAGTGAAACGGTGGAAAAATCCATCACAGGCGGGGATTCCACTTCCCTTCCTCCTCCGCAACCAGATGCCCAAAAGCAGGCCATTCCAGCCAGCAACAGCAGAATTTGGGATGGAATTATATGCAGAAAGAGCTTTTCCATAGATTATATTTCATACCATTCGGCCACTTCCAAAGGCATGCGTCGCCCAAATTGCTCAGGGGCATAATTCAGTTCCAGATAATCCAGAATCGGGCCCTCGTTACCGCCCAAATCCCAGAGTTTCTGGGTCTCCTGCATCCAGCGAATGCTGCTCAGCCACCTTTCGCGGGTCATGCGGTTCTGAGAAATCAGTTTGCCCGAATGACAGCCCGTACAGTTGGCTTTTACCACTTCGTACCCGTCGGCCACAATCAGTCCGTTGGTGATATCCATCCCGTCCACAATCACAGGCTCGTCTGAATCAGCTTTTTCCTGCGCGGCCAGTGGTGGATCTCCAGGGGTTAAAACCCCATTCCCAATCAAAACCAACCCGGTCAGCAGCAACAAAAAAGCTACTGTGACCAGACCAAACAGCCTGCCCAGATGCTTCAGCATGCGGTCTTCCGCTGATCCGGACAAAGGTTTATGGTCTTTGGAGGTCATTGTACTTTGATCGCAATGCGGTGACAGGCGTTGTTGAGGTAGCCTTTGGGGTTCCAGTTGGGGATTACCATGGGTTGGGAAACTCCCTTAGTGTCCGTGGCTTTGGCCCACACCTCGTAATAACCCGTGTCAGGGAAATTCAGGGTGGCGGTCCATCTCTGCCAGGCCAGACGGTTGGCGGGTGCCTTGAGGGATGCTTTTTGCCAGGTGGCACCATAATCAATGGAGACCTGCACTTCCTGCACCGCCAGGTCGCCCGCCCAGGCATGGCCACGCACTTCCAAAGTCCGTTTGGACTTGAGGATACCCCCCGTTTTGGGAAAGGTAATGATGGATTTTACCGGCATGGACTCAATGATGCACATGTCTTCGTTGGCCACTTCAGCCCCGGGCCCGACGGGTTTGCAGGGCACCATATAACTTGGAGCTTCCATTTTAGCACCGTCATGTATCTTGTTGCGAATGAGCAACTTATTTAACCATTTTCCGGAAGTGGAAGCAGGCCATCCCCCCACCACCAGACGCAACGGGTAGCCATTCATCAAAGGAATTTCCTCCCCGTTCATTTTCCAGGCGATCAGGGTTTCATCCTCCATGGCTTTGGCAATAGGAATTCCCCTCGAAATGGGCTTTTTGCCTGAATCCCCGTTCAAATGCGTATCTGCCCCCTCATACCCCACATAAACTGCATCTGCCTTTACCCCGGCATAATTCAGCACATCCTTCAACCTCACTCCGGTCCAGGTAGCGCAGCCCACAGCTCCGTAAGTCCATTGGTTGCCCTTGGCAGGCGGAAAAAATTCCTTGCGTCCGTTGCCCCCGCATTCCAACGTGAGTTGGTAGGAATATTCCCTGAATTTGGTTTTAAGATCGTCTAAGGTCAGCACTTTTTTTGTCACGGCTGATTCTCCTTCAATTACCAGTTGCCAGTTGCGTTTGGAGGGATTAACGGGAGGAATTCCATTATTCCGTACAAAAAAGAGGTCCCCAGGAGTCACTTCGGGGTCGAGCAGGTGAACCGGGGTTTCGGCATTGAGGGGACGGTCGTTGAGCACCACAAGTTCAGCGGATTTTCCGGGAATAACGTACGGATCTTCGCCCAACCCCAGCAAATCCAGGTCTTTAGGAATGCGGTTGGCAAAAGCTATTTTGGTTCCCACCAATGTTCCCAGAACGGCCAGGGTACCTTTTTTCAGAAATCCCCGTCTCGACCAATATCCCCTCTTCTCCGCTCCTGAGCCTGATTCGGGTAAAATGTTATACGTAAAATTCTCCTCCAAATGTCCTCTGCTTTCGGGAATGAATTCGTTTTCCTCCATATTGAAAATTAACAAACAGGGCTAAAATATTGAGAAATACTTTTTAAATGTGGAACAAATGTTACAATTCAATATTTTCTTAAATTGAGGTTTGATAAAACTCAAACATCATTTTATGAAACACAGTTATTCTTTTATTTTTTTGCTTGCATTCATTTTCAGCTTTGGATTGATTCCGGGCAATGCTTTTTCACAATTACTGTATGACAATGGACCCCTGGTAAACAGTGTGGGCACAGGTTCTGGCGGCGCAGACGAAAGTATGCTGCAGGGAACCCTGGGTATGACCACCATTGGCGCAGGTCACCAGTTGCTCAATCTGAACCGGGTGGCCGATGATTTTGCCCCCGTCGGCTGTGGCTGGCAGATTGACTCAATTGTCTTTTTTGCCTATCAGACGGGCAGCCCTCTCACCTCAACCATGAACCATGTCAATTTCCGCATCTGGAATGGCACACCAGACGGCAGTGGCAGCACCATTGTGTATGGCGACACCACCACCAACCGCCTTTCACGGACGGTCTGGTCGGGGGTTTACCGCGTCACCAATACCACCTCAGGCGCCACCACCCGCCCCCTCATGCGCAACGTCTGCAATACCCCTGGTCTCAGCCTCATGGGCGGTTCCACTTACTGGATCGATTGGCAGACCGGCGGCACCCTGGCTTCCGGCCCCTGGGTACCCCCCATCACCATCAATAACATGACCACCACCGGCAACTCCCTGCAAAGGATCGGCGGAGTCTGGGCTGCTCTCAACGATGGGGGCACTTTGACCCAACAGGGGCTCAAGTTCCTGATCTATGGCTCTCCTGTGGGAGTTCAGGCCGATGCCGGCAATAGCGTGAACATCTGCCCCGGTGATTCTCTGGTCCTGGGAGGATCTTCGACTGCCATTGGCGGAACTGCACCTTTCACCTACGCCTGGAGCCCCGCTACCGGGCTCTCCAGTGCTTCAGCAGCTAATCCTGTGGCTACTCCTTCTGCCACCACTACCTACACCGTGGTGATCACGGATAGTGCGGGTTGTGTGGACAGCAGCAGCATCACCGTGACTCTGGGCAGCCTGCCTTCCCAGTTGCTGGGCCCCGATACCGTGATTTGCCCGGGCATGAGCTTCCTGCTGGACGCTGGCACGGGTGCAAGCTGGATGTGGTCCACTGGCGCCACCACCCAAAGCATCACTGCCACCGTGGCCGGCACCTATTCCGTACTGGTAACCAATGGCAGCGGTTGCACCTCTGCGGATACGATCATCATTTCCAACCCTGATCCCGTCAACCTGGGTGCAGATACGGTGTCCTGCCCCAATGGCACGGTCAATATCACGGCTTCGGCTGGATTTACCGGATATTCCTGGAGCTCGGGCGCAACCGGACAGACTGCAGCGCTGGGCGTGGGCAGCTACACGGTGACCGCCATTGACAATTATGGTTGCACCAGCACGGACGATATTACCATCACCGCCCTGCCTTTGGTCAGTGCTTCCTTCAACTTCACCGCTCAGGGCAATGGATTGGGCTACAACTTCACCGACAACTCCTCCAATGCCACTTCCTGGAGCTGGAGCTTTGGCGACGGTGGCACCTCCACTGTGCAGAATCCTGCGCACACCTACACCGCCGACGGCGGTTATGATGTGACCCTGGTGGCCTGTAACAGCTGCGGATGCGATACCACATCACAGAATATCACCGTTCTCCAGTTCGACGAGCAGATTGGCGACGCCCTGGCTACCTTCTATCCCAATCCGGCCCAACAGGAAGTAAGTGTCCAGTTTGGCAATGTGAAAGAAGACTATGCACAGGTAAGGCTGATCACTCCCGAAGGGAAAACGATCTACACTTACACCGCCAACCTGGCCGGTGGCGCCCGCATCTTTACCCTTCCCGTGGCCGAATTGGCCCGTGGAGTGTATGTGCTCGAAATCACCGCCGGTGACCGCACCCTCATGGATAAAATCGTCCTGAGATAAGGTTGTCCTTTCCCCTAAAAAGCTTCCGGAAGTTCTCTTTCGGAAGCTTTTTTTGTTGGGGCGGTCAGCCCCCGAACGCATTCGCATGTGCGTAAACTTAGTGGAGAATCAGCCTAATTTGATCAGTATCGCAATCCCGATAGAAATCGGGATCGCCAAGAATTCTGGGCCCAGAGTACGTTGGTTGGGGTGGCAATTCCGATAGTCAATCGGGATCGCTAAGCTGGACGTTTTATCTTCATTCAGCTTTGGGATCTTTGCTCCCTCCAACCCACGAAACGCGGAAAACACCCCCTTTGCGATCCCGGATAGCTATCGGGATTGCGTGACCTTTGAACTTTAAGTGGATGTCTATGGGAAACAATCCGGGCCAGCAGTAGGGGCAATTTGGCCAGCTCTGGAATGAAGCATAACACCTGTTTCAAATTCCAAAATAATTCGACCTTTCGTAATTCTTTTTCACAATATTCTCCTCTGTGATTATCTTCATAATGATTTGATATAAAACAGATTACAAATTCATTTACATAAATTTCACTCAACTAATCCACATCTTCACCCCCTCAAAATCAAACCCGGAACCAGGCTCCAACGTAAACGCTGTTTAGCCGCATCCCTGGCCGGAAAAACCAAAAGGGAATCACTAAACACATGATTTATGAAAACAGTATTTTTCAGGAAATCAATTCTTGCTGCATTCTTGTTGACCCTGATCTTCATGAGCAGCGAAGCCTTCTCCCAGACAACAAACAAAGACAGCGTAAAATGGGGACCGCGAAACGTGGTCAAGATCAATCCTCTCAGCGAAATCTGGGGCAATGCAGGATTGCAGTACGAAAGGGCCCTGGGACCCAAAACCAGTTTGAATACCACCGTTTCTTTGCTTGGATTCAACCATGAAACTGCAGCCGCCCAAACCCTGGGTATGGGCGTTGGCGCCGGAACGGAACTGCGTTTTTACTTTCCCATGGAGGACTACGGGCAGGCTCCTCAGGGCTTCTATTTTGGACCTACGGCCCGGGTTTACCAGGTTTATGGAACCACGACTGGCCTGGACGAAAACGGAGCGGACATTTCCGGAACCTACCGGGCCGGGTCGTATTCGGCAGGCGCGGTGCTGGGCCATCAGTTTATCATTCTGGATGCATTTGCGATCGATACCTGGATCGGGGCCAATATCCTGACCCTGGTCGATCAGCAGGGCGAACTGCCCGCAGATGTGACCCAAAGTCTGCCCCTTGCCCGTAAGGGAGCCAGCCTCAAGTACGGTATCGCCATTGGTTACGCTTTTTAAAGCAAGCCAACCCTCTTATGGATAAAATATACTCAGCCCGGCCATTGGCCGGGCTGTTTCTTTACCCCAAAGCGGGCTATCCTATCCGTTTTTCAATTCCCGCCGCATTTCATTGGCGGTTTTGCTGTGCCCATCGTGGCTCCAGCCGGGCGGCATGAAAATGTACTTCAGCTTATTCCCAAAACCCGGAGCCCGCTTCAGATCGTCCCACAACTCGCCGTAGGCGTGGGAGGCAATTCGGAATGGATTATAGGTATGAATGTCGTTTGTAATGCCGTAAACCACCTGTTCTTCAGGTAATTCCCTCTGAAAAGTCCCTAACAGGCGGTCCCAGATAATAAAGATACCCGCATGGTTGCGGTCCAGGTAGCGCACATTTTTTGCATGGTGCACCCGGTGGTGAGAGGGTGTGTTGAAAAACCATTCCAAAGGACCCAGACGCCCCACCGCCTCGGTATGCAGGAAAAACTGGTACACCAGGCTGATGGAAATCATGGTAATGACCTGCAGCGGATGGAATCCGATGAAAGGCAGCCAGGCCCACCAGATATACTTGTGGATCAATTCACCCCAGGATTGACGCAGGGCCACGGCCAGGTTGTAGTTTTGGGAGGAATGATGATTCACATGCGCTGCCCACAAAATCCGTACCTCGTGGCTGCTGCGGTGGTGCATATAAAAGCTCAGGTCATCCAGAAACAGCAAAATAAGCCAGCTCCACCAGTGCTTCGCCAGATCCGGAAATAGCGCATGGGCATAGACCAGAGAAAAGCCAATGTAAGCCACGGCCTTGGACCCCAGATTGATGATCGCCGAGCCGAGCCCCATGGCAATAGATGCCCAGGCGTCTTTCCGGTCGTACTTCGGGCGATGCTGCATATGCAAAACCCAGGCTTCCAGAAAAATAAAAACAATAAAAACCGGGATCGCAACCGACAGGACCGGATCCACCCACACCTTTTCTGCTATTTCCTGAAAATTCATATTTAAAATTAGCAAATAAATCACGATCCGGAAATAACTATCTGTAGCGGGAATCATTAAGCTGCAAGCTTCAAGCTACGAGCTACGAGCTTTCCCATTTGGGCCTTTGGTCCGACTGCGACTTATACTCTTTGTAAAAAACCGTAACCGTAAACCGTAATCCCGATAATTATCGGGAGTAAACTGTCCCGATTGCCTTCCCATGCGCGTCAACTTAGTGGAAATTCAGCTTAATATGATCAGTATCGCAGAGATCGCCAAGAGTTTTTGGCCCGCGTTTCGTTGGTCGTGGTGGCAATCCCGATAGTCAATCGGGATCGCTAAGCTGGACGTTTTATTTGCATATTGTCTTTGGGATCTTTGCTCCCTTCAACCCACGAAACGCGGAAAACAACCCCTTTGCGATCTTTGCGTGACCTTTAAGCCCTTAAGTCGACGCCTATGCGATTGCTTTCCCGCCGGAATTTCATTATTTTAATGCAAAACATCCCGGGACCCAAACTCCCCCAACGAAACGAAACGAAGAAAAAACTTGAATAAGAGAATCCCGGTTGCCCTCTGTTTTCTAAGTATCTTCCTTACCTTCCCCCTCCTCCGGGCCCAGGAGCCTTCCTTTCGGCAATTTACAGTCAAAGACGGACTGCCCTCCATGACCGCCTACCACATCCAGCAGGACCACCTCGGGCACCTCTGGATCTCTACCGACAATGGCCTCAGCCGCTACGACGGCTATCGCTTCCACAACTGGCGCATGGCCGACGGCCTGCCCGACAAGGAAATTCTGGGCTCTTTTGAAGACCCCGAAGGACGCATCTGGCTCCTGCCCTTCAACGGGCGCCTCGCCTACGTAGAAGACGGCAAAGTCATTCCCCGCCAGGCCGTGCCCTGGGTGCCCCGCATCAACGGAATTCCCCTGTTTTCCTGCATTCTTCCTGACCACAGGGTGGTGGTGGGAACCTACAACGGAATCATCGCCTTCGACGAAACCCATCTTGACACCATTTTTGGCGGGTACGGAGGATTCAAAAAATTGCTGGTTTCGGCCAGGGGTGAACCCCGTTTTATCCTCACAGATGGGACCGCCATTGGGTACGACCCCGTGCGGCGGGAAACCCACACCCTCGCCCGCTACAGCCGCCTGAGCCAGGGCTGGCATTACTTCTTTCGTCCCCATGACTCACGGGCCATGACTCCCGACGAACTGGAAACCTTCGCTGCTGACTCAGCTGGCATGGGCGCATCCATTCGTCAGGTACGGAAAGCTACACCTGGCACCGAAATACTCAACGCCCTGCGGGGACCAGACCAAACCTACTGGGTGGGTACCAAAGGCCAGGGCCTGTTTCGTTATGACCATTCCCGCCGCAGCCTGCAACGTTTTCTGCAGAATGCCACCATCGGCAAGATCATGTACGACCGGGGCGGCAACCTTTGGGTGAGCACCCTCGGAAACGGATTATTCTTCCTCCCCGAAAAAGGGCTGGAAATCCTCACCTACCGCACTTCTTCCGGGCTACCCGGGGAACAGGTCATCAGTCTGGCCGCAGGCCGGCCGGGGGAAATCTTTTGGGGCTACGAATCAACCCTCATTGGACGCAGAAGTAAAAACGGACAGATTTCCCACTTCAGCCCTCAAAGCAGCACGCTCAACGGAATCAGGGTGACAGACCTCGAAATGGACCGCTGGGGCAATCTCATTTGTTCCACTGATTTGGGATCTTATTTGCTCGACACTTCTGCCCTGCCCTCTCATGCCCCTGTCCTGACCTCTTACCAACGGGAAAAAATCAACGGAACCTACCAAAGCACTGCTCTCCTGTCCCCTGCTCAGACCCGGTTCAGGCATCTTTTCCCCGACCCCTGCAAAGGACAACTCGCGGTATCTGACAGTCTGATTCTTTTTGCCCTGGGCCGGTCTATGAGCCAGTCACTGAAACGGAAGGAGGATATATTTTCGGAAAACATCCTTTTCAAACCTGTTTACACCCTGGCCCATGACTTCGGGGAGAATCAAATCGTGTTTGGCACCCTCGACAGCCTGTTTTATTATGACCTTCCCTCCCATCAACCGCACCCGGTGGCCTTCCAGGACAGCCTGAAAAGCCGGGTTTCCTGCCTGCATTCGGCCCCCGGAAGCGGACTCTGGATCGGAACTGCAGGCAATGGAGTCTTTTACCACCAGGGCACCCGGTTAACCCATTTCACCGAGATCAACGGACTGCCCTCCAATGCCATTACCAGCATCTTTGCCGGACGGGACGGACAGTGCTGGGTGGGAACAGACCGTGGACTGGCCCGCATTGACCTTACCTCAGGAGATTCAAATTCTTCCCGTATCCAGATCATCAATGCTTCCCGCGGCCTGTTTGACGACTACATCAACGATGTGATCCAGCACGGAGATACAGTCTGGATCGCTACCCCGGGCGGACTTTCCTTTTTCAATCCCCAAACCCTTTCACCCCGCACCTCTCTGCCCGAAGTATCCATCAGCCGGGTGGCCATCCGCGGGCGCGATACGCTGGTGCAAACTGCCTACCAACTGGCTTACTGGCAAAATTCCATCTCCATCTACCTGCACGACCCTAATTTTGCTGCCGCAGGGTACCAGTACAGGTTCAGCCAGCAGGACAGTAACTGGGTGGAATTGAGTGAACCCGTGGCCTATTTTCCCCTCCTGGCGGCAGGTCAGGATTACGAGGTGGAAGTGCGGGCCCGCAACCGCGCAGGCGAATGGGGACCTTCGCGCATTATTCGGTTTTCCATTGGTCAGCAATTCTTCAAGACAACCTGGTTTTTGCTTCTGAGTCTGATTTTGGGGGCAGGAATAATTCTCCTTATTGCCTCCGTTCGCCGACGCAGCCGCGAACGTTTTGCCCAACAACAGCAACAATACACCCGCGATCTGGTGAAATTGCGGCTCACCGCCCTGAAGTACCAGATGAATCCCCATTTTCTGTTCAATTCCCTGAATTCCATCCAACACCTCATCATCGAAAACGACGAGCGCACTGCAACCATATTCGTAGCCAAATTTGCCCGCCTGGTGCGGATGGTGGTGGACAATTCCCAATCAGATTTTATCAGTCTGCAACAGGAACTTGAAGTTTGCAAAATCTACCTCGAACTGGAATCTATCCGCCTGGTCGATAATTTCAATTTTGAGATCAAAGTAGATCCTGCCCTCAAAACCAATGCCCTGCAAATACCCACCATGCTGCTGCAACCCTTCCTCGAAAATGCCATCTGGCACGGATTGATGCCCAAAAAGGAAGACCGTCGCCTGCTGATGGAAGTCACTGCCGAACCTGACAGCATCTGTTTTGTGGTGGAAGACAATGGCATTGGCCGTAACGCCGCGCGGGCCTTGAGAGCCGGGAAACATCAATCCCAGGCCGTAAATAATTTCTCTGAACGCATCGACCTGCTCAAACGCACCTTTGGTCAGCATGCCTTTGGCATGACCTATACCGACCTTCTGGATGACCGCCAGCAACCCTGTGGAACCCGGGTGGCCATCAGATTCCCCAAAATGAACCACGATCATCCCTTAACTTAGATCTGAATAAGCAACAGAATGAAAAAAACGATCCAGGCCCTTGTCATAGACGACGAATACCGCGCCCGCAAAACCCTGACCCACATGCTGACCACCTGGTTTGATGATGTACAGGTGGTGGCCGAAGCTGAAACCGTGGAAGAGGGCGTCAACCTGATTACCCAACACCAGCCCGATCTGGTCTTTCTCGACATTCACATGCCCACGGGCAGCGGATTTTCCCTCTTTCAAAACTACGTCCTGCCTCCGTTTGAAGTGATCTTTGTCACGGCCGACAAAGAACACGCCATTCAGGCCATGCGCCACAATGCCCTCGATTACCTGCTCAAGCCCATTGACCCCGAAGAACTCGAAAAAGCCATAGAACGCTTCCGCACCCGGGTTCGTACCGCAGAAAAGCCCATGGAAAGTACTTCACGGATCGAATCACCTCCCAAAATGGTCGAAACCCGCGCTCCCGCCTCCTTCGACAAAATGGTCCTGCCCACCCGCGAAGGATTCATCCTCATCAACCTGGAAAACATCCTCCACTGCGAAGCCTCGGGCAATTATACCATCTTTCATCTCACCGACGGCCGCCAAATCGTGGCTACCCGCAACCTCAAAGTCTTCGACCAGCAATTTGCCGAACATCATTTTCACCGCGTCCATCACAAAGACCTGGTCAACCTCGCCCACGTGGTCAAAGTCAATTCCAAAGAAGGCTTCCTGACCCTCACCAATGGCAAAACTGTAGAAATCTCCGCCCGCAAAAAAGCCGGGTTGATCAAACGGTTGAGGGATGGTTAGTAGTTAGTTCTGAGTTATAAGTTATAAGTTCTGAACCGCAAACTGTAAACTGCAAATTGTAACTGTAAACCGTAAACCGCAAACTGTAACTGTAAACTGTAAACCGCAAACTGTAACCGTAAACTGCAAACCGTATCAACACTTATCCAAAAACCACCTACACCTGTCATCCCAGGCAAACACTTATCTGATCCCGATTGTGGCGATGCCATAAATTGGCCAAATTAAAAGTGCCTTAGTGTCAGTAACCAATCAGGTCCGAAAACCTTCCCCGGGGAGGAAAAGGAACCCTTGGTGGCCTGCCACGGGTACTTTTTCAATAACCCAAAATTTATCAAGTATGAGTTTTCGACCTTACCCTCAATGGCGACTTCGTGCTGCACGAACTTGCCTCCTTGCTGCTTTTATCTTGCTTTTTACTGCTTTTACCGGGTCATTATCTGCCCAGCTTTCGGATGGAGACATCATGGTGAGTTGCTCGGCAGATACCATGAACCCCAATAACTTTGTGGTGGCCCGCTTTTCACCCCAGGGATTTGAATTTGAAACTCCCGGAATGGACCTGGGCACCCCGGGTTACCACGGACCCACCAACAACTGGACGGTTGATAATCTGGGAGAAATTTTTGGTATTGCAATCGATCCCGCCGGACGTACCTACCTATCAGCCACCGCTGTTTATGGCCCTTATGCCTTTAATGCTACTCACCCGGGTGGAGGGGTTTATATGCTGGATGTGGCAGGAGTAGAGTCGTTGCTTGGTCACCTGCCCAATTTTCCTCATGACGACGGAATTTCAGAATGGGACACCGTATTAAATCAGCAACCTGGGTTGGGCAACCTCTGCTATGTAGCCCAATTCAACACCTTGCTGATTACCAATTTTGAGGATGGAAAAATCTACAGCATGGATGCTGCCACAGGATCGATTCTCGACACATGGGATCCCCTGGTTGTCGACGATCCTGCAGATGGGTGGTCCCCACTCGGAGAGCGCCTCTGGGGGATTGGTTCGGTTACAGATTGCTTTGGCCACGTAGAAGTTTATTACGGAGTCTGGGTAACTGATTTCAGGCCGGGAGCCGATACCGCGGCCAACACCGTAAGAAGGATCGAACTGGATGCAACCGGCCATTTTCTCCCCCTGACAGATGCTGAAGTAATCAGAATGCCTGATTTGGCTGGTTATGATGTCTCGGGGCCTGTATCAGACATTGCCTTTAGTTCGGATGGATTATCCATGCTTGTCTGCGAAAAAACCATGATTGCAGATCTGAAGGCAACCTTTGCCATTTCCGCCAATTGGGCACACCAATCCAGGTTACTGGAATATACCCGGCCCAACCTTTCATCAGCCTGGGTACCTGAACCTATTGGGAAATATCATGTGGGAACCATCTCCAACGGGACCAATACTGCAGGAGGTGTCGATTACGGACTTTGGGATGATGACTCCACGGATACTGACCCAGGTAGATGCGATACCGCAATCTGGGTCATGGGCGCACCTGTTTTTAATGTCACCGTTTATGGATTGCAACAAACAGGTACCAGCGGTGGAGGTCCGGCGGATGGGGTTTGGATTAATCTTACTTCCGGCCCACAACTCAAAGGCCTGCTCGGCGATGTTGAGATTCTCAAACACTGCAACCCCTGCGTGAATCCCTGCGACAGCCTGGTTGCCACCGCCACCCCTACCCCTGAGCTCAACGATTGCTGCTTTGATATCTCCCTGTTCAATAATTTCGATGACCAAACTTTTTACACCGTCACCCTGTCCTGGCAGGGAGGAACGGGCACCCTGTCCGCAGCGCCTAACGCGCCCTGGCAGGTACTTTCTTACGACATCAACGGCAATGTAACCCTGGGTATGCAGAATAATGGCCCCATCCCCAGTGGTGCCTATCTGGATCTGATGCGGATTTGCTTCAATGTATCCTCCTCGCCTTTCAACTTGCTGGTGGAATGGAAGGATGAACAGGGCCAGACCCTCTGCCACGAATGGCTGGAGCTCAACTGCGAAACCAATCCCGAATGTCTGGTCATTGTGGACGATACCATTTACTGCGACAGCGGCCAGGTGGTGTATGAATTTTACCTGCAAAACCTGAATACCTGGCCCGTGCAGTCCATTGTCATGCATGTACAACAGCCAGGTATTACGGTTTCTCCCAATCCCCTCCAGGTTTACATTATTCAAAATGACATTGGAGGTCCCTATCGGGTAATCCTGAGTGGCCCGGGAGTGGTTGCGGGCGAAAAATTCTGCTGGTTCCCCTCCATCCACAGCACCATTGATCCCGAAACTGCACCCTACTGCTGTTCGGACACCACTCTGATTTGCCACGAGATCCCGGATTGTTCACCCTGCGATTCTCTGGACGTCTATGTTACGGGCAATCCACTCACCTGTACCTACCAGATTTGTGTGGTGAATCATTGGGATAATGCTACTTTCACCTCCATTGAGACCGAACTGATCAACGGAGGCGTATTTACCGGCATCACCCCCGAAACTGGCTGGCATGCCACTTTCAACTTCAATCCCACGAATTTTGCCAACTGGACCACAAATCCTGCAGGTTTCATCCCGCTGGGCACTTCCTGCATTGGAGAATTCTCCCTCGACTACACTCCTGTGCCCACCCTGATGGTTGTGCGCTGGATGAATAAAGATTCAGTGATTTGTACCGACACCCTGTCCTTTGTTTGCGACTCAAGTTGCGCAGGAGTGTTGAGCGATTCCATCTTCTGCAAAGGGGATCAGGTGCATTACAATTTCAACTTCTTCAATAATGCAGGGTTCGATGCCGAACTGCTCACTTTCGTGGTTGTTCCTCCTTCGACCGGAACTGTGGTACCCAACCCATTGATCCCAGGCACTCCTGTACAAACCGGACATGATGCGGACTTCTCCGTTGAAATCCAGGGAGCCATTCCCGGCTCGGAATTCTGCTACTACATCATTGTGCACGACCACGCCGATCCCAATGGAATTCACCTCAACTGTTGTCCTACCGATACCATCTGTGATACCATCCCCGATTGCAAACCTCTTTGCACTCCCGGCATCAGCGTTTCGGGCGGCGACACCATCCTCTGTGGCGAAGAAGTAATTACCCTTTGTCCGGATCGTTGCCCGGAAGACTGCCTCAATGAGACGGTGGAATGGTCTGTTCCCGGAGGTGCTGTAACCGACGAATACTGCATCACGGTCAGCCAGCCCGGCACATACTGCCTTACCATCTGGTGCGACGGGGTCAACCAGGGTACCGTTTGCCAAACCCTGACCTCCAGCAATGGATCGGTTTCCATTTCAGGCTGGCCCGGACAGAAAGATTGCGTGGGCGATCCCGTGACCCTGACGGCCAATACCTGCTGCCCGGAAGCAGTTTTCCACTGGTCCAATGGTGCCACCACCCCGACCATCAACGTGGTAACCCAGCCCGGCTGGAACAGCTACTCCGTGACGGTGTACTGCGGCAAATACATTTACTATGCGACCGTAAGCTGGACCGGCCAGTACTGCAGTGCCTTCAAGATGGATTCACCTCAGGATGGCTACCAACTGGATGCCTTCCCCAATCCGTTTACAGAGACGACCACCCTGCGCTTTGGCCTCGCCATCGACGACGTCGCCAGTCTGGATGTCTTTGCCTCCGACGGGCGCCTGGTGAAAAACCTCTTCCATGGACCTCTCCAGGCCGGTCAGACCCTTGAGCGCACGCTCAAAGCCAACGACCTGGCCCGCGGCATCTACTACCTCCGCCTGCAAACCGCCCGCGGAGTCCTCGAAACCCGCAAACTTATCCTCACCGGCCATTAAGCCCGGCATAGGACCAGCCAACGGCCACCCCGCAAGGAGTGGCCGTTTTTTTATGGATTCCTATGGGTTTCAAGCGAACCCGCAGGGTTCGGAGGGAGTCCTTGGGAGGGCATTCAGGTAGCCTCAGCCGGGCGGCTTCTCTGTGAAATATTGAGGATTCGCCCCGATGGGGCTATTTTCCCAAAATTCGCTTGTTCTATCAAGGATGCGCCCCGCAGGGGCTTTATTCTGACCTGAAAGGTCAGGTCGGAGGTCTCAGAGGAGTAGTTCCGTCCTGAATCACCCGTACCATCTTATTTTAATACGACCACTCTGTGGTCGGGAATTCTGCACCAATTTAAATGGCTACCATAATGTGACCGCGCTGCGGTCGATCATCTGCCCTTCCGGGCAGGGATGTTCACTATGGGGGGTACTTTTTGAGCCGCGATAAATCGCGGCTCTACGGGAATCCCGCCTCCATTTCATGGGCTGCAATAATGCGACCGCGCTGCGGTCGACCGTCCGCACTTCAGGCTGTAAAAATCTTCATTGCACGATAAAAAACCAAGGTTTTCAGCTGGCTGCAAGCCAGCCGCCTCAACCGTAAACCGTAAACTGCAAACCGCAAACCGTAACAACACTTATCCAAAATCCCCCTACACCTGTTTGCCCAGGCACACACTTATCTGATCCCGATTGTGGCGCGGCTGTAAATTGGCCAAATTAAATGTGCCTTAGTGTCAGAAACCAACCAGGTCCGAAAACCTTCCCGGGAAGGAAAAGGAACCCCGGGCGGCCTGCCACGGGGACATTTTCAATAACCCAAATTTATCACGTATGAGTTTTCGACCTTACCCTCAATGGCAACTTCGTGCGGTACGAACCAGCCTCCTTGTTGCCTTACTCTTGCTTTTTACTGCTTTTGCCATTCCATTACGGGCTCAACTGAATGAAGGCGACATCATGGTCAGTTGCGCCGCATACATTGGCGGTCCAAATGGATTTGTTGTGGCACGATTTTCACCCCAGGGATACGAAACCCAGCCTGTAGGCCAGGCATTGGGAATCCCTGGCTATCATGGCCCAACGGACAACTGGACCGTAGGTAACCTGGGAGAAATTTTTGGCATTGCCATCGACCTTTCCGGAAATACCTACCTCTCGGCCTCGGCGAATTATAACCCCTTCAATTTTGATGCAGCCCGCCCTGGCGGAGGGGTACACCTGATTGACGGTTCGGGCAATCCATCCCTGCTGGCCTCATTGCCCAATCAACCCGCAAATGATGGTTGGAATGGGGTTGCGTTTCAACAAGATCAGGAACCAGCTCTCGGAAATTTGTGCTACGTTCCCCAATCAAATGTATTGCTGGTCACCAACTTTGACGACGGCAAAATCTACAGTATAAACGCAGGTTCAGGACTAACGGTGGACATATTTGATCCCATGGGTATGGATAATCCATCCTTTGGCTGGGCTCCACTGGGCGAGCGCCTGTGGGGTATCCAAAGCTTTCAACCCTGTGGCGGAGGTCCGGTTGAGGTATATTATTCTGTTTGGTCAACGGATTTCAGAGATATTGCAGGAGGATCCCCGGCCGGGCCGAACACAATCAGGAGGGTATTATTGGATCCGAACGGGTTTTTCCTGACCACCACGGATCAGTTTGTACTTCAAATGCCTGGCTATAATGGCGGCAGCAGATCCGGACCAGTTTCAGATATCGCCATCAGCTCTGACGGACTAAGTATATTGCTGGCCGAAAGAACCATGGAAGGAGATTTAAAGGATACTCCCCAACCTACCCAGGGTGCATGGGCCCACCGGGCCCGCCTTCTCGAATATACCCGAACCTCAGTTGGTGCAAACTGGATGCCTGAACCCATCACTAAATACGGGGTAGGCGACGTCTTCAACCAGGCCAATTGTACGGGCGGAGTCGATTACGGATTATGGGATGATGATCATACGGATGGGGATTCAGGAAGGTGTGACACTGCCATTTGGGTAATGGCGGCTCCAGTGAGCTTCGGCACCCCGCTTGTGTACGGACTTCAACAAACCGGAACCAGCGGAGGAACTTATATGGATGGGGTTTGGATTGATTTGAATGTAGGTTCGGCAATCGAAAAAGGGGTTCTGGGCGAAGTTGAAGTATTCAAAAACTGCAACTCCTGCGTCAATCCCTGCGACAGCGTGTGGGTCGAAGCCAATCCCACCCCCGAAGAAAACGACTGCTGCTTTGATTTTACCATTGTCAATCAATTCAATGATCAGACTTTCTACTACGTGACCCTCAGCTGGCCCACGGGAACAGGCAACATTTCGGTCTGGCCCTCCCTGCCCTGGTCAGTTTACAGCTTCACCCCGGGTTCGGTCACCCTGGAGTATCAGGGCACCAATGGAATCCCGGCCGGCACATTCAACGACGTAATCCGCATTTGCATTTCCTCTTCTGTTACGCCCTTCCCTGTGGCGGTCGAGTGGCTGGACCAGAATCAGGAACTCGTTTGCCAGCAGGTGATTGAGGTGGAATGTCCTCCCAATCCGGATTGTGTGGTTATCGTGGACGATAGCCTTTATTGCGATACTTCAGGAGTGGTGTACGAATTTTGGGTGGAAAATCTCACTTCCTGGATTGTACACTCGGTGGTTCTCCATGTCGATCCCTCTCTGGACATCACCGTGGATCCCAATCCCATTACCACCACCATCCTGCCCAACCAGACCATAGGTCCCTTCCAGGTAACCCTCAGCGGCAACGATGTAATCCCGGGCGAGAAGTTCTGTTGGTTCCCTTCCATTCACAGTACCACCGACCCGGTAACCGCGCCCCTGTGTTGTGCAGACAGCAATTACATTTGCCATGAAATTCCCAACTGCAACCCCTGCGACAGTGTGGGCGTAAACGCCACCGCCATTGAGGAAGGTGAGGATTGCTGCTTCTTTTTCTCTTTCAGCAACCATTACCAGGATGAGACTTACTACAAAATCCGCATATCTTACCCCTCAGGAACCGGCAGCATTCTCATCCCTCCTACTGCTCCATGGGCCATTTCTGCCTTTGGCAGCAGTTCCACCACCCTGATCTACAACGATCCTTTGGGCATTCCCTATGGAGATTTCCCCAACGTGCTGGCCATGTGTTTCAGCTCAACCACCAGTCCGATTCCACTATTATTTGAGTGGCTTGACCGGGAAGATTCGGTGCTATGTACTGATTCCCTTAACCTGGAATGCACTCCCGATCCCGATTGTGTGGTGATTGTAGATGACAGCCTGTATTGCGAAGGCAACGGCATGGTGTATGAATTTTATGTAGAGAATCACAGTACATTTCCTGTGTGGTCACTGGTATTCCATGTCGCATCAGGCAGCAACATCACGGTCAATCCCAATCCTTTCATCCTTACCTCACCCATTAATCCGGGAGGTTTGGGAGGACCTTACTATGTAAATCTCAGCGGGGCCGGCCTCATTCCAGGGGCTCAGTTCTGCTGGTTTCCCTCCATTCACAGCACCACCGATCCCAATACGGCCCCCTATTGTTGTGCAGACAGCAATTACCACTGCATTGAGATTCCCGAATGTTCTCCCTGCGACTCCCTGGAGTTTTATGCCACCGGCAATCCTCTCACCTGCACCTACCAATTGTGCGCGGTCAATAACTGGGATAATTCCACCTTCACCTCCATCCAGACCGAACTGATCAACGGAGGCGTGTTTACCGGGATCACCCCCGCGGCTGGCTGGCATGCATCCTTCAACTTCAACCCCACCAACTTCGCCACCTGGACGACCAACCCCACGGGTCCTGTGCCCCTGGGTACCTCATGTATCGGGGAGATCTCCCTGGATTACACCCCGGTTCCCACCCTGATGGTCGTTCGCTGGATGAATGAAGACTCGGTCATTTGTACTGATACGCTTTCCTTCGTCTGCGACTCAAGTTGTGCCGGGGTGCTGAGTGACTCTATTTTCTGCAAAGGGGAAGAGGTGCATTATAATTTCAACTTCTTCAATAATGCAGGATTCACCGCACAGCAGCTCACTTTTGTGATTGTGCCTCCTTCCCCCGGGACGATCGTACCCAATCCGCTGATTCCCTCTCCCGGAGTACCAACCGGCACCGGACAGGACTTTTCCGTGGAGATTCAGGGTGCAGTGCCCGGCTCAGAATTCTGCTATTACATCATTGTACACGACCATGCCGACACCAACGGTTCGCACCTCTTCTGCTGTCCAACAGATACCATTTGCGACTCCATCCCCGATTGCAAACTGCCCTGTCTGCCCACAATTGATGTAATTGGTGACACCTTCCTTTGCGAAGGCAGCCAGACCGCACTTTGCGCTCTGCCCTGCGATACCTGCAAGGAGTCTTTTGCCACCCAATGGACTTTGCCCGGCGGAGGCGTTTCCAATACAAATTGTGTGATTGCCACCGTACCCGGCGTGTTTTGTGTCACGGTGTGGTGTGACGGCAAACTTCAGGGCACAGTGTGCCAGACCATCACTTCGGGCTCGGCCAGTTCGGTGACCATTTCAGGGGCACCCCTGCAAAAGGATTGCATCGGCGATCCCGTGACCCTGACCGCAGAAATCTGCTGTCCTGAAGCCTATTACCACTGGTCGAACGGCGCCACCACCCAAAGCATCAACGTGGTAACCCAGCCGGGTTGGAACACCTACACGGTCACGGTCTATTGCGGTCGCAACATGTACACTGCCAGTGTGAGCTGGTATGGAGAATGGTGCAGTGCGGCCAAAACCGCCTTCCCCGGAGGAGGTGACAACCATCTGGAAGCCTTCCCCAACCCCTTCACGGAAACCGCCACCATCAGGTTTACCCTGCCAGTGGACGATCAGGCCACGGTGGACGTCTTTGCGGCCGATGGTCGTCTGGTCAGCCGGGTTTTTGACGGTCAGGTGGTGGCGGGTAAAACCATCGAAACCAGCCTGCAGGCCAACCGTCTGGCCAGGGGTATTTACCACATTCGCCTGCAAACTGCCAGCGGCTGGGTGGAAACCCAAAAAATCATTCTTTCAGGCGCTCAGTAATTTCTTCCGACATTATAAATCAGTACCAACGGCTGCCTTCGGGCAGCCGTTTTTTTTTAGTTCCTGCTAACAACCCATTGCCCCTTTAGACCCATCCGTTTACTTTCAACCACCATCAATTTCCCCCAAAAAATAATTACCTTTACCGCCTCCAAACCCGATCTTTGGTGCGGGATTTGATAGACAAACACCATGAAGAAAAGCTATCCTTTTGCCTTGATTCTGCTGGGCCTGCTCCTGGGCCTGGCTCCCCAAATGGAAGCCCAGATGCTGGGTATTCCCGGTATTGAGGTATTTGTGAAAATGGAACCCACCGAACTGACCATGGCCACCCGCAAGGAGTTTAGCATTACCCTGGGAGCCAAAAACGTGGGCAAGGAAACCAAAGACCCCAACTTCACCGCCACCCGCCTGGAAATCAACGGGCTGCCTTCTCCCCTCTGGGACAGCGTGGTGGATAATGGCAAACGTCCGGATGAGTGGTTCAAGCTGCCTCCGGGCAAATCCATTGCCCTGGCCTGGGGCTCCATCGGGTATAATCTGTTTCGGGCGCCCGGCACCTACGAACTGAAATTCTTCCACTTCCAGAAAGAGATCAAAACGGTAACCGTGACCGTGGCCGAAAATCCGGTTACCCCGCCCCCGCCGGATACCCTTGCACCAGATTCTGGCCGCTAAATCCTCTCTCAAAACGGCTGAAAATCCTGCCACAGCCGGATAATTTTTTATAACTTCGCGGCGATGAAAAATCTGAAGCAAGAGATCGACCACCGCCGCACCTTCGCCATCATTTCCCACCCCGACGCGGGAAAAACCACCCTGACCGAGAAGTTCCTGCTTTTTGGAGGGGCCATCCAGACTGCAGGTGCGGTAAAATCCAATAAAATCAAGAAAACCGCTACTTCCGACTTCATGGAGATTGAACGGCAGAGGGGCATTTCTGTGGCCACCTCCGTGATGACCTTTCACTACGGAGGCAAACTGATCAACATCCTCGATACACCCGGCCACAAGGATTTTGCCGAGGATACCTACCGCACCCTTTCGGCGGTGGACAGCGTAATTTTGGTGGTGGATGCGGCCAAAGGGGTGGAAGAGCAGACCCGCCGTTTGATGGAGGTCTGCCGCATGCGCGACACCCCGGTGATCATTTTCATCAACAAACTCGACCGTGAGGGCCGCGACCCATACGACCTGCTGGAAGAACTTTCCAGCATGCTCAATATCGAGGTGCGCCCCCTGTCCTGGCCCATTGGCAAGGGCGGAACCTTCAAAGGCGTGTACAATCTGTACGGTCGTACCCTCAACCTCTTCGAGGCCGATAAGCAAAAGGTAAGCGAAAACCTGCTTTCCATTGACGATCTCAGCGATGCCCGCATCGACACCTTTCTGGGCCGCCAGGCTGATCAGTTGCGGGAAGATGTGGAGCTGATCGACGAGGTGTATGGTGAATTTGACGAATTGCCTTACCTGCAGGGCAAACTGGCCCCGGTTTTCTTTGGGTCGGCCCTGAATAATTTCGGGATCAAGGAAATGCTCGACACTTTTGTGCGCATCTCTCCCACTCCCCTGCCCCGTCCTACGGACAAAGGCCCCATTGCCCCGGATGACAAGGATTTTTCGGGATTTGTATTCAAGATTCACGCCAACCTCGACCCGCGCCACCGCGACCGGATCGCCTTCGTGCGGGTTTGCTCAGGTAAATTCGAACGGAATAAATTCTTCCACCACGTCCGCACGGGCAAAAAGGTGCGTTTCAGCAACCCCTACACCTTCTTCGCCGACAGCAAGGAGGTGCTGGACGAGGCCTGGCCCGGCGACGTAATCGGCCTTTATGATACCGGAAACTTCAAGATCGGGGACAGCTTTACCGAAGGCAAAGACCTTAACTTTCAAGGTATTCCGGAGTTTTCGCCCGAGATCTTCAAAGAACTGATCAACGACGATCCCATGCGTTCCAAGCAGTTGGAAAAGGGTATCCACCAGTTGACCGACGAAGGCGTGGCCCAGTTGTTTACCCAGCAGCCGGGCAACCGGGTGATGGTGGGGGTAGTGGGTGAACTCCAGTTTGATGTGATCAAATACCGCCTCGAACACGAGTACAAGGCCGCCTGCCATTTTACCCCCATGAATATTTACAAAGCCTGCTGGATGACCTACACCAGCGAGGCCAAACTGCACGAATTTATCCAGTACCGCTCCAAATACATCGTCAAAGACAAAGACGACAATTACGTTTTCCTGGCCGATTCCAAATGGACCCTCGACATGGCCCGGGAGAAATACCCCGAAATTACTTTCCACTTTAACTCGGAATTTAAGCGGGCAGAGGTTTAGTCGGGAGTCGTTAGATGGGAGAGATTAGGCCCTTAGGGCGTCGTAAGCGACAACAAGTTGTCGCAAAATTTAAATTTGGTGGTTAGTTTTTGGGGTGCCCTGGCCGGGCGGGCCTTCTTTACTCGTAGGTTTGTTAGTTTCAAAGGCACTCGTGAATCTCCCCTTGGTCGATTTGTTAGAAAAAGAAGCAAAAAGCGCCAAAACCTAAACCCAGCCCCCTCACACCACGGACCCAACACACAAAGCCCCCTGCCACCCTCCCGATAGCTATCAGGGACCCCGCGCTCAAGGCCGCCCCCTGGTTTTGGCAAGGCCCCACACCCTGGTTGGCCTCGCCAAAAAATACCCCCGCTTCGCGGCTTCAATCCTCTGGATTGATTTAGATTTTAGATTTTAGAGATTTCCTTTAGATTACATGGGTTTGGGGGTTAGATTTTGGGGATTTTGATAATTGAAAGAGACAGGGCATGCCTTGGCTCAAACATTATCCATCACATCCGTTATTTTATCCATACGCTAATCGATACAAGTCTTATGAGTTGGCTCAGATGTTAAGAAAAATACCATTTAACCTTCGACCCAGTTTTCTACAATCAAATTTTCCACCCTATTAAACTCCCTGTCATTATTCGTAACCAGGATGGCATCCAGGCTTATCGCATGGGCTGCAATTAGCATATCAAGTGGTCCAATCTGGGTTCCTTTCGAAGCTAAATCGGCTCTGATGAGCCCGTACTCATTTGCAGAACTAAAGTCGAAATCGAAAATTTCAAGAGGGACCAGAAACTGATCCAGAGCAAGTTTATTTTTTTCAACCTGAGAACTTTTTCGAATTCCAAATTGCAATTCAGCCAGGGTAATTGAAGAGATACCTATACTCCCCAATTGAATTGATTTGAATCGCTCGAAAACCTCAATGGGTTTCCTTTTGATCAAGTAAATGCAAATATTGGTGTCCAGAAGATAAATCATCAGAAAAAGGAATCTCTTGAGTCTTCTCCCCCCTGGTCCCTTTCATCCATAAAATCATCAGAAAATTCATCCAGGCTTTCGATTAGGCTTTGCCAGGGGTTGTGGTATGGAATGATATAAATAGAATTCCCTACTTTCTTCAGATAAACCCTGTCATCATCAATCTTGAAGTTCTCGGGAATCCTGATTGCCTGAATTCCTGAAACATTCTGAATATCTACCATTTCGAAGGCCATAAGCAGCATTTTACTCAAAATACGATTTTATCTGGAAATTATTCTCCCAACTTCTCGCTATACTATGGCGCCAATCAAATATACTTATTATCCACCAGCCACTGGGCCAGCAATTTGAGGGTAAAGTAGTTGCGGTCAACCGCGGCGATTTGGTTCACGGTTCCATCCCTTTTGAGGGCCACATTTCTTTTCAGGCCGTCTTTGGGGGTTTCGGCAAAAAAGGAAGTAGCATTATTTCCGCCTGAGAATTTAATGATGGCGGCAAGTTCGCCCGTGGGAACCCGAAATTCATACACATCCATGCCTCCCACCGTGCCTTTGTCGGTGAAGTTGGCTACCTCCGTGCTCTGTTGCTGGATTTTTCCCGCTTCCCGGATTTCAACCGGCCAGGAACGATTGCGCTCCACCATGGGATAATCCGTACGGGGAGGAGGAGTTTTGCCCTTTTTGGAAATGAGGGTTTTGAGAGCAGCCGCATTGATGGCATTGGCTTTGATCAGATTATTTTTCCCGATCAGGTTGGCGAGTGACTTGTCTGTCCCCAGTTTAGCCAGGGGCAACCAGGCTTTTTCGGCAGGATTCACGAAGGAGAATTCGTAATAGTAAATGGTATTATCGTTGGGATTTTCCGGAATGGCATCCGACCATTTGGCCGTAAAAAGGACTTCGTCCTTCATGTTTTTTACGGTAAAGTCTTTGACCAGCATCAAATCCGGATTCTTAACTGATTCAATTTTGGCCACACTGGCATTATCGACCAGAACCACCCCATCTTTCAGTTTGACACTTTGAGAAAACAGGGAAACAGTAACAGCAAGACTGAGAAGTAAAACTAAAGTTCTTTTCATTAGAGTAAGGTAAAGTAAGGCTCAAATATAGGAAATCTTCAACTCAATTTCAGAGATGTTTCCAAAACAATCCCATGCAGGCAAACTGCCCACAAGGTGAAATTAATTGTCACCCCAGCCGCCTTTTGGGATATGGAAGTACCCCAATCAATCCCGGTTCTTCGGCATATCCTTCTTATAGACCACGGTACGGTAAGGAAAGGGAATTTCAATTCCCTCTTTATCAAACCGTTTCTTGATCGACTCGTTGGTTTCAATGAAGATCATAAAGGAATCTGAAGGATTGGCAGCCCAGACCCAGGCCCGAAGCTTGATAAAATATTCCCCCAGTTCCATCACCGCCACCCGTACGGGGGGATCATCACTCAGAATCTGGTCGGGTTCCCGGTTGTCGATCCAAAGGGGGTGAGCCATGGTTTCCTCCTGAATAATCTTACGGGCCAGGTCAATATCCGAATCATAACTGATGGAGAAATAGGTATGGCGGCAAATCTTTTCGTCGCCAATGGTGGCATTGAGGATGGATTCGTTGCTGATCACCGAGTTCGGAATGATGATTCTGCGGTTCTGAAAATCGCGGATTACCGTATGTCGCAGGGTAATATCCTCCACCACTCCCGAAATCTCGGTACCAATCGTAATCTGGTCATGCACCCGAAAGGGCTTGAAGAAGATGATAAATATGCCGCTTATGATATTGGAAAATGCGGCCTGAGAGGCAAAACCCACAATGGCGGCAAAAATGCCGGCCCCGGCAAAAAGTGAAACCGCCAGGGCTTTGCCCTGGGGAAAGATATAAATGGCCAGCATGGCCGCCAGTCCGAAGATAGAAGCTGGTACGGCATTCTTCAGAAACTTGAAGCGGGTGGGATCATTTTTCAGGGTCTCATTCGACTTGCGAATGGCCCGGGAAAGCACTTTGCGTACAATCGCAGAGATCAGGGCCGCAATGATGAATATTCCTATGGCAATGCCCACCCGGATCAAAAACGTATTTATTTCGTATTCCTCTTCCAGTAATTTGACCAGATCTTCCATCCTGCAAATATCTTAAAGCACAACTGAATTCAAAAAATCATGCAAAGCTACTGGTTCTTTTGATAGAGATAAAGGCATTAATCCCTGGTTCAAGATTATTTTTGCGGAAAAGGCGCTGAAATTAACGTACTTGCGGCCAATATGACTAAATTCTCAGATACCGGCCTCAGCCCGGAAGTCCTCCAGGGAGTGGAGGCACTCGGATTCACCGAGCTAACTCCCATCCAGGAAAAGACCATTCCCTTTCTGCTCAATTCCGACAAAGACATCATTGGCCTGGCCCAAACGGGTACAGGTAAGACCGCAGCTTTTGGCCTGCCCCTGGTGGACCTCATAGATCCCGCCGAAAAAGGCGTACAGGGCCTGGTTTTGTGCCCGACCCGCGAGCTCTGTATCCAGATCGCCAAAGACCTTGAAGATTATTCCAAATACCTGGAAAAGGTAAATATTGTGGCCGTGTACGGCGGTTCAGATATCCGGACCCAGATCCGCGGCCTGCGCAAGGGCGCCCAGATTGTGGTGGGCACCCCCGGACGGGTGCTCGACCTGATCAAACGCATGGATCTGGTGCTGTCTGAGGTCAACTACCTGGTGCTCGACGAGGCCGATGAAATGCTCAATATGGGTTTTCAGGAAGACCTGGAAGCCATCATCGACGAGACCCCGGCCGAGCGCCAGACCCTGCTTTTCTCCGCCACCATGCCGCCCCGCATCGGGGAACTGGCCTCCAAATACCTGAGAAATCCCCAGGAGATCTCCATTGGCAGCCGCAATTCGGGCGCCAAGAATGTGAGCCACGAGTATTTTGTGATTTCTCCCAAAAATCGCTACCTGGCCCTCAAGCGCCTGGTGGATTTCAACCCGGGCATCTACGGCATCATCTTTTGCCGCACCCGGGCCGAGACCCGCGAAATTTCCGAAAGCCTGATTGCCGACGGCTATAACGCCGAAGCCATTCACGGTGAGCTTTCCCAGTCCCAGCGCGACAACGTGATGGCCCGTTTCCGCTCCCAGTCCCTGCAATTGCTTATTGCGACCGACGTGGCGGCCCGCGGGGTGGATGTGGACGACCTTACCCACGTGATCAATTTCAACCTGCCCGACGACCCTGAGGTGTATATCCACCGCAGCGGACGTACCGGACGGGCCGGCAAAAGCGGTATTTCCCTCTCTCTCATCACCCCCAAAGAGGAATACCGTATCAAACGCCTGGAAAAAATCTCCGGCAAGGCTTTCAAGCGCCTGCCCGTGCCCGATGGAAAATCCATTGTAGAGAAGCAGCTGGTCCTTCTGATCGACAAGATCACCGACTCCCGGGTGGACGAGGAGAAAATCGGTCCCTTCATGCCCCTCATCCTCGACAAGTGGAAGGACATGGACCGCGAGGAACTGATCAAAAAATTCCTTTCCATCGAATTCAACCGCTTCCTCTCCTACTACAACGGCGCGCCCGACCTCAACTCCTCTGAAAAGGAGAAACCAGCCCGCACCAAAACCCGGGAACGCGAAGACGACCGCCGCCGCGGCAATAGTCAGTTTACCGGCTTTTACCTCAACGTAGGCGCAAAAAGCAAGATCACTCCCCGCCGCCTGATCGGCATGATCAACGAACTGACCGGTGACCCTGGATTGCAGATTGGCAAGATCCAGATCGACAAAAAGATCAGCTACTTCGAAGTGCAAACCGACGCAGTGGACCAGGTACTCAGTGCCTTCGATTTTGCCACTTTCCAGGGTGACCGACTGATCGCTCAATTGGCACCCGAAGCCCCCAAAAGGGTTTTCAGCCGCTCAGAAGCCCCCCGGAAAAAGCACCGTAAGGGAGCGAAAAGCAGGGGGTGAAGGGGGGATTTGGATAATTGAGATTCGGGATTCACACGCAAAAACAATTTGGCTTTGTTGATTGATTAGATCTGGGGACTGGCAATGATGCCATAAGGAAATGTATAAGCGATAAAATTTTTTTATGTCAATAAACTACTTCTTTAATTCCCTTTCAAGTATCTCTCTCAATTCAACAAAATCCTTATAATCCTGATATCTAAATACAGATTTAGCGTATTGGTAATAATTTTCAGAAGAAAAATCAGGCAACTTACCGCAAAGAGATTTCATAAAGTCTTTACCTTGAAAGTAAACCAGAAATTCATGGGATTCTATGAATTTATCGTTGAATTCATTCAAAAAATCATCAAAAACTTTATCGTAATGCTCCCTTGACCAGCCCCAAGTTTTCTTTATGGATTGACTTACCTTTTCAAACCCAGCTTCGCGACAAAAAGATTCGTTTAAATCTTTTGGCAAGACACCACTTTTGGAAACTATATTGGTTCCAAAATCAGTAGGTACTCTTAGTTTTCCAAGTGTATGCCTTGTAGCCTGAAAAAATCTAATCTCTTTTGCTGCTGCAACATATTTTTTTTCTAAATCATGGGAATCAAATGACTTCACCTTTGAGTATTCTTCAATTTTCTTGAAGTCCAGAAGGTAATTTTCAATCGTAGTCCTGTAGCTGAAATAAACATAGCTTCCATCATTTGTAAGTTTTTCTGTTGGCGGGACAGGGGCATCAAAGTCACGATCTCTAAAGAATAGTTTAAATTCAGATTTCGACAATCCCTCTTCTTTTACCTGAATGGCGCTTTTTGCACCTGTTTTCCCACCAATTGGGACAATTTGAATGTTTAGGCCAGATACAACTTTATTCAATAAGTCAAAATCAGGACTTCCTGCTTTCCCCTCGCAATAAACTTTTACCACTTTACTCATGACAAGCGAATTATCTGATTCTCCTCAAACATTACAGCAACACTTTCAGAATGGGTGGTCAGGATAAACTGGTTATTTTTACCCAACCCCAAGAGAGCACGCACGAAGGCCTGTTGAAGTGAAGGGTGTAAATGCAATTCAACTTCATCAATTATTATTATAGAATTATTGATATTCCACCTTGCGAAATCTAAAAGAATAGGGAAAATGGCCCTCTCTCCTGCGGACATCTCAGCTATTTCATATTGATTCACCCCATCTGAGAGATAAAAATAGGGAGCATTGGCGGCTTCGAATGCATCAAAATCAGGGGCAGCACCAACAAAAGTCCTGTCGGGAAATACACTTTTGTAAAGCTTATGCAAGGAATCATAAAAATCGAATTGCCCATTTTTCAGGTTCCTTTGCCCATCAGCCACCGCGATATGAAAAGAGTAGGCAGTAGCCAAAAATGACCTCACCCAGTCTAACTGGGGAATTTCTGAATCCAAAGCGTTTGAGATACTATAAGATGTTCTTTGTTCTGTGTACCAATAGATATTTCCAACTTTATCAAAAAGACTGTTTTTTTCTTCAACAAACCTGGTCAGTCTTTTGGCATACTGGTAGCCACTGAATTGAAAATATCCAGGAGCACCTGATCCAGCTACCACTTTATTTATTTGGTAATCAAACTTAAGTTGAACGTTTTTATTCATGCCAGGCGAACCAAGTCGTAGCCCCTTTTCAATCAGTCGTTTAGCATAGTCCTTTGTGGCTATTAATTCTTCGTCAGAAAACTCGTAACTGCACTTGATTTCCAATGGAAATCTTCCCGTTTGTATATGTTCATAATCAAACCCAGGCCATTCAAACTTTGAAATATCAAATCCTTCTCTCGTTGCTGTTGCAGTTGTCAAAACAATTGCCTGTAGAATTGAGGATTTTCCTACCCCGTTATTTCCTACAATCAAAACAACATCATTTCCATCGAACTCATTATTATCCCTGAAGGAAAAGGTTCGTTTACTAACAAACTTTTTGAAACTACTTAACTCAATTTTTGATATTCTCATACCAACATTCTTTTTCTAATTGCCAAGATAGTAATCTCATCCGATTTTCTTGATAATCAAATTCCAATATGAGTTTTCAAATCCACTACCAAAATAATCCCGTCACTGGCTTTTTCATATATCTGTTTCTCATCCCTTGAAACTAAGACTCAAATAAAGACCTCAATCCATAGCAATGTTCACCCCTGCCCTGAGTTTGACTCAGGGCGAACCACAATCAGATGGAGTGCCGACCTGAAAGGGCTCAAGGACTGGGGTTCGATCTGCCCAGGGCTAGGGTCCGATCTACTCAGGGCTGAGGCCCGATCTGCTCAGGACTACGGTCTGATCTACTAAGGTCTGGAGTCAGATCTACTCAGGTCTGGAGTCCGATCTACTCTGGGCTGGAGTCCGATCTACTCTGGGCTGGAGTCCGATCTACTCAGGACTGGGGTGCGATCTACTCAGGGCTGGGGTCCGATCTACTCAGGGCTGGGGTCAGATCTACTCAGTACAGAGGTCCAACCTAAACAGGGCTGGGGTCCTACCTTCTCAGGGCTGAGGTCCGACCAACCCAGGGCTGGGGTCCGAACTGTGCAGGGCTGGGGTCCGACCTATGCAGGGCTGGGGTCCGATGTGTTCAGGGCTGGGGTCCGACCTATTCAGGGCTGGGGTCCGATGTGTCCAGGGCTGGGGTCCGATGTGTCCAGGGCTGGGGTCCGACCAACTCAGGGCTGAGGTCCGACCAACCCAGGGCTGGGGTCCGACCTACCCAGGGCTGGGGTCCGATGTGTCCAGGGCTGGCCTGCGATACAACCAGGGTTAGGGGTGCGACTATTGCAGGGCTGGCCTGCATATATTCCAGGGCTGCCCTGCGACCTATGCAGGGCTGGCCTGTCTCTATTGCAGGGTTAGGGGTGCGACTATTGCAGGGCTGGCCTGCATATATTCCAGGGCTGGCCTGCGACCCATGCAGGGCTGGCCTGTCTCTATTGCAGGGTTAGGGGTGCGACTATTGCAGGGCTGGCCTGCATATATTCCAGGGCTGGCCTGTCTCTATCGCAGGGCCGGGGTGGAACCATCGCAGGGCTGGCCTGCATGCATCTCACCCCAGCCCTGGGAGGATCTCACCCCAGCCCTGGTAAAAGGCCACATCCGGCCTGTTTGAGGCGCTGGAAAAAGCTTGAGCGGAGACAGATTCTTCCCAAAATCAGGGGTTGCAGGGGGTAATTGTGATTTGAGTCCAGACAGGAGGAGATTCAGGATTAGAGATTACCAGATCCCGGGCCAATTTATTCCTTATGGACAAATGACCAGGAGCGAAGCCAGGTTCAGGAAAATTCAACCCATGAAACCACAAAAACCAATTCTCCAAACCTTTTACCTAAAACCTAATTCCGGCCAAAGGCCCCACTTTGTGGCAAAACCCAACACCTATAACCTAAATCCCAACACCCAATACCTAAAAACCTCAATACACCTCCATTTCCTCCCACATCTTATTGAAGGCAGTCTGATATTTGCGCAGCACCCGGGGCTGGTTGGTGATCAGGATGTTCTCATTATTATATTTTTCCGCCGAGCGGGTCCAGTTGTAGCTGCCGGTCAGCACGGATTCGCCGTCGAAAATGGCGAATTTGTGGTGCATGTGATTGGGGGTGCGGTCGATCCTAACCGGAATGCGGGCATCGGACAGGGTGCGGATATCCGAGCCCTGGTCTTCCATTTTTTCGTTGTCGGAAATGACCCGGATGGGCAATCCGGCCAGGTGTCTGCGAATGAGCACTTCCGAAATGCGGTCATCGCTGATGGTAAACACACAGATGTCGATCGATTTGCGGGCCTGGTTGATGGCTTCCAGAATGGCATTCAGGCAGTCGTGACCGGGACTGAAATACACATCCGAGCGGTCGCTGACCGCCTGATCGGCATCAATCAGTATCTGGTTTGCTTTTCTGAGCCAGTCCATCACCTCGCGGTTATTGCCCTGACACAGAGCCTCCTCAGTCATGGCAAACAGATCGTGCAGCAACATGGTCCGCTGGTTGTGATCGAGGGAATGCTCCCGCAGAATTTGTTTGATGGCTTTGGTTTCCGAACTGCTGAATTTGCGGTCGGCGAAGGCCTGGGTGAAGTAAGGGAGCAGAATCTGATGGGTGTTCATGGGAGTTCAGGTGTTTTTAATTCAATTTTCATGGGGGCAAAATCGTCAAGTTTGTCCAGGTCCAGCACAATATTGCCTTCTTCATCCGGGGTAAATGCAGGCAGAAATTTGGCCCCGTACACAAATTCCTGAAACTTGTAAGAATAGCGGGAATGTACCTCCTGGCTGAAGGTATCGTCAAAGCCCTTTACCGAGACCAGTATCTCAATGTCCTCTTTTTCAAAGTCTTCCACCGTTTTACCATAAAGGGGACTTGAGGTGTCGATGGCATGCACCACCGTCCAGGTCAGGGGGAAGAAATAGATTTTTTTCCGTTCCAGTTCGAGCTCAAAGAAACTCCTTTTGAACTCGCCTCCGGTCCGGTCTGTAAACATGACCATGACCTGCACTTCAATGTTGAGCAGCAGGTTGCGGCGGAAGTTGGCCATGCGAAACATAAGGGCAGATTCACCCCGAAAAGGCGCAATCAGCAGGTTTTTGCTGTATTTGATGCGGGCCGAGGGTTTGGAAAACCGCCCGTACAATAAGCCTGAAGCCAGGGCAAAGCCCAGCAGGCCGCACAAGGCTTCAATGGAAGCCACGATATTGCACCAAAGGCCCGAGGGCGACATACCACCGTAACCCACCGTAGTAAAGGTCTGCACGCTGAAGAAAAATGCATTGAGAAATTTTCCTCCCGGAATGGGCTCACTTCCCCCCAGCAGATTTTCGACCCCGATCACCAGGTATATACAGGCAAAAAAGGCATTGATTCCCAGATAGATCAGCACCACCATTCCCAGAAAATGTTTCCAGGACATATTGACCATCATCAGGTAGGCATCCCGAAAACTGAACTGGGTCCCTTTCTTGATCACGTTGAAGGTGCCGTCGGGATTGATCACCCGCTTCGTTTTCCTCGAATAGCGCTCCCCAAAGCCAGGATCATCTTTTCTGAACTGATGTTCTTTGGACATATAAAGTTTTTAGGCAAGATAACCCTTTTTCAGCAAGGTTGTTTGGGGCGTAAGCATCCTTTTCCCGTCCAAATCACTCCTTCAGAATTTTCCGGAAAATTTTCCCTTCCTCCCTGCAGATCTCCAGTAAATACAAGCCAGCGGGCAGGTCAGCCAGATTCAGGATCAGCCCCTCCCTGGCGATGGTTTCATTTCTTACCCGTTCACCTCTGGCCGTATAAAGAAAGATTTGAGTGGGATTTCCGTCCGTGGGAAGGCCTTCCAGAAATAACCGATCGCGGGTCGGGTTGGGGAAAATTTGCAAATCAAAATAAATCCCATCTTTCAGGCCCAGCAGGCTGTCCAGACAAAAGGTACTTCCGTCATTGCCAGGCACTTTATCAAACTGATTATTGGGAGCAGAAGTCCAGACCGGAAAGCAAAAATTGTTCAGGAAGCCGGGGGGAAGGCCGTACATAAATATATTCCCAAATGGAATGGTGACCGTATCACCCGGACCGAGGGAAACCGGGCCTGACCAGGCCGTATAGGCAGACTTTCCACAAATAAAAAACTGCCCGAAATCAACACTGACTGAGACCTCATATACAGAATTCCCCAGATTTACCACCTTTGCTTCGGGTTGAAAACTGAGGTCGTAACTCCCAAAACCAGACTGACTTACGTTAACAGGTCCGGCGATAAAATCGACAATGGCCACATCCAAAGCAGGATTGATCCCGGTTCCGTTGCTCAGGCTGAATGATTTGACCGCGTGGGTTTCCGCTTGATAGTCTGAATGGTAGCCTGCATTGATGGCCATGCCACGGGAGAAAATCACATCGTTACAGACCATAGGACTGAGATTGGAATAAGGTTGATCCTGAATTACGCCAAATAGACTGTCCACCTGAAGAAATCCGGATGCATAGCCCAGAAAATAATTTCCATTATACCTTTCCAGACCAAAACAACCCGATTGGGGTAAAATAGTATCTGCCACGGTTTGCAGGCCAGAATCCAGCCGGGCCAGGCCAGTCTGAGCCAGAATCACGGCTCCCCCGTTTGCTTCAGGCACCAGTTCAGTTACAGGAAACGGAAAATTCACCCCGTTGATCAGTTGCAGATTGGTACCCCTTAATTCCACCCCGTAATCACAGGCCAGGAGAATGCCCCCGTTTGAGCTTTCGCGAATCTGATGGATGGAGCCGAGGGCGGTACTGTCCAGAGAAAGGCTGTCTCCTGTACCGTTGGCCCTTAGTAGTAAGTGTCTGTAAGACAGGTAAATATCCCCGGAATTATGTTGAATTACCTCACATTCCCCGTAGCCAAATCCATAGAACAGACGATACTTTTTTTCCCAGAGTACTGTGCCATTGGGGGTGAACTTGCACAAGTACTGCTTGATGAATTCGTAATCACAGCCCGAAGAGTAGCCTGTCGCGAGGAAATTCCCATCGGGAGTGGCTTCCAGATCCGTGATTCTTCCCACTTCGACCGGCCAGGCTGTGGGGATGATTTCCCAGCGAAACACTCCATTGGAATCAAAAGCGTGAATCCGGGGCTTCCATTGCCAGTTTCCGGGGTTGGAATTCTCCCCCGCTGCGATGAAGCCTCCATCAGCCATCTCGACCAGGTGAAGGTACTGTCCCTCGTAAGTGGATTTTTTCGCAATCTCAACTCCCTGGGCCCGGGCAATCAGCATTCCCAATCCAAGCAAAATCATCAGGGTAAACGCACGCATTGTCATCTTGAACATTTAAAGGGTTCAGGTTAAATAAGCCAATTAAATTCTGGTTACCAAAGCGAATCCTGCAAAAACTTACCCGCACTCCACACCAATTGAATTTGCGATATGGTTTTTTAATGCGACCGCGCTGTGGTCGAACGTCTGCCTTTTCAGGGCAGGGAGGATTTCCGGGCACAAAACGGAAGAGTTCACAGAGCAATACTGGTGAAAATGCTCTGTGTCTTCAATTATTTTGCATTATCTTTATTGGGAATAAAAACATAAATCACTGATTCTCTGTGTTCTCTGTGATCTCTGTGGTAAAATTTCCCCTAAGTTGACGGTAATCTGAAAGCACTAAGGAGGGTCAAAAAATCTTGGCGAACTCTGCCTTACCCTGCTCCCGCCTTTACAATTCAGCAAAAATCAACTCCCGCTTTCGCGGAATTATTAACTTTGCACCATGACGAAAACTATTCTCCTGCTGATCATTGGATTGGCCATGGTATTTTCCCTTCAGGCGCAAAATTCACCTGCCCCCACCAGCCCGGCACCCCAGCTTTCCTCCTTCCGTGACAAATCTCTCCTGAAAAACTACCCTGTCCGCAATATCGGGCCCACCGTGCAGGGCGGTCGGATTACGGACATCGAGGTGGATCCCCGCGACCCCAATACCTTTTACCTCGGCTACGCCTCAGGTGGCATTTTCAAAACCACCACCAATGGCGGCACCTTTGAACCAGTCTTCGACCACCAGGGAGCTTTAGGGATTGGCGATCTGGCCCTTTCGCCTGCCAATCCTGACCATATCTGGGTGGGAACGGGAGAAAATAACAGCAGCCGCTCAAGCTACGCGGGCAACGGAGTGTATAAAAGTACGGATGGAGGCAAAAGCTGGACCCACCTGGGACTCGCTCAAACCCAGCACATTGGCCGGGTGGTGTGCCATCCTACGGACGAAAATACGGCCTGGGTGGCCGCCATGGGAGCCCTGTATTCTGAAAACGAAGACCGCGGAGTCTATAAAACCTCTGACGGAGGTAAAACCTGGAAGAAAACCCTGTTTGTGAATAGCCGCACCGGCATCATCGACCTGGTGGTCGATCCCAATGACCCCAACCGTCTCTGGGCCGCCTCCTGGGACCGCATCCGCAAAGCCTGGCAGTTTACAGGCGAAGGCAGCGGCTCTGCCATTTATGCCTCCCATGACGGAGGACTGACCTGGAAAAAATCCGTGAACGGATTTCCGCAAACCGCCAAAACCGGCCGCATCGGTCTGGCCATTTCCAACTCGGTGCCCGGCTTTCTCTATGCCGTGGTGGACAACCAGGAAAAGGAAGAATCTTTACTGAAGGAAGACACCATTTGTGGCCTGACTATCACCCAATTAGGCAAGATGAATGAAAGCAGCTTCCTTGAAATAAAGAATGAAAAGCTGGACACTTTTCTGCGGGACATGGGCTTCCCCCAAAAGTACACGGGCGAGCTGGTGAAGCAGGATGTGCAGGACGGAAAATACACCCCCAAAGACCTTGCCGGCTACTTTGGCGATGCCAATGAAGCCCTGTTCAGCGCAGCCATCAAGGGCACGGAAGTCTATCGCTCCAATGACCTGGGCCAGACCTGGACCCGCACCCACGACGAGTTGCTGACCGGCATTTTTTACACCTATGGGTACTACTTTGGGCAAATCCGGGTGGCGCCCGACAACCCCAATGAGATTTACATTTATGGGGTTCCCCTGTTGAAATCGGGTGATGCAGGCAAGACCTGGAGCCGCCTGGATACCGCAGATATCCACGTGGATCACCACGATCTGTGGTTTAACCCCAAGGATGCAGACCATGTGCTGCTGGGCAATGACGGCGGACTGTATCAGAGCTATGACCGGGGCGGACACTGGAATCACCTCAATAATATGCCCGTGGGTCAATTTTACACAGTAGCGGTCGATGATGCCAAGCCCAATTACAACGTTTACGGCGGCCTGCAGGACAATGGAGT
This sequence comes from Bacteroidia bacterium, assembly GCA_020635905.1. Taxonomy (GTDB): domain Bacteria; phylum Bacteroidota; class Bacteroidia; order J057; family JADKCL01; genus JACJYV01. The sequence goes on along the minus strand of JACJYV010000009.1, from coordinate 424,873 downwards.
CTATATGGCACCTTCCAACTTCCGCCCCAACCAGGGCAAATACTGGAGCCGCCTCTTTGGCGGCGACGGCATGTTTGTGGCTCTCGACCACCGCAACCCCGATCTGGTGTACACGGGTTATCAGTTTGGGCATTATTACCGCCTGGATCGCAAGGGCGGCGAGCCCAAATACATTACTCCCAAACACGACATCGGCCAACCCAAATACCGCTTCAACTGGCGTACCCCCGTGGTAACCAGCCCCCACACCCCTGAAATCGTGTACATGGGCAGTCAGTACCTTTTCCGCAGTCTGGATATGGGGGATAATTTCCAGACCATCAGTCCCGATCTCACCCAAAACAAATCTCAGGGCAATGTGCCCTACTCCACCATCAGCACCATCGCTGAAAGTCCGCTCAGGTTTGGCCTTATCTGGGTCGGCACAGACGACGGGAATGTGCAGGTGACCCCCGATGGGGGCCTGAACTGGCTCAATGTCAGCGCGGGTCTTCCCGCCAATTTGTGGGTGAGCAAGGTATTTGCCTCTCCCCACCAGGAAAAAACGGCCTTCGTATCGCTGACGGGTTACCGAAATGACAATTTTGCCACCTATCTCTACAAAACCACTGACCTGGGCAAAACCTGGCAATCGATCAAAGGCAACCTGCCCGAAGACGGGGTAAATTGCATCATTCAGGATCCTGTCAACCCGGAATTGCTCTTTTGCGGGCAGGATCATGCCCTTTTTGCCAGCCTGGACGGGGGCAAAAGCTGGGAAATCGTTACCCAATTGCCCAATGTGGCCATGTACGACCTGGTGATTCAGGCCCGGGCGAAGGAACTGGTGGTGGGCTCACATGGGCGCAGCGTGTTTGTGCTCGATATCGAGCCGCTGCAAAAAGTGGCTGGCGCGAATCTGGCTCAGGATCTGCTCACCTGGGATAAACTCAGCCTTACCTGGTCGAAGGAATGGGGCAAAAAAGAACATCCCTACTCCATCCCCAAAGAACCCAAAGTAAAGGTCAGGTGGTATGCAGGACAGGCAGGCAAAGATGTCAAAATCGAATGGAAAGACGAATCAGGAAAAGTGCTGAAAACCTATGCTGGCAGTGGCGAAAAGGGATTCCAAAGCCTGAGTCTGGACCTAAATCTGGGAAGCAACGACAAAAAATCCTGGCCTGCGGTGGGGAAATACACCCTGAGCCTGCAGGCGGGCAAAGCCAAAGCCGAAATCCCCCTGGAGATCAAAAAGAAGGAGAAATGAGGGATTGGGGATTTGCAGGTAACGCTAAGGTCGCAAAAGGGTTGTTTTCTGCGGTTCGTGGGTTGGGGTGGCAAAGGACGCCAAGCTAAACGGTTTTTTGTGCTTTCTGGCTTTGGGGCCTTTGCCCTCTTCAACTTGCGAAACGCGGGCAAAAAATCTTTGCGGCCTTTGCGTTCAAAATCTTTTTTGTTTACTCCGCCTTAAAATTTCCCCAAAAAATCCCCCCAAACCGCCCACTTCCAACTTCTTTACAAATCCATCTTTTTTGTATATTTGCAGGCAAAATTTAAACACATCCCTAATCCACTTTTAAAAATGAAAACATTGAAAAAAATTCTGATTGGATTGATCGTGATCGGAGCCGTATTTACGCTGCTGATGATGGTCATTGCCCCCAATCAGGCAAAAATTGAGCGTACCACCACCATCAATGCTGCCCTGCCTGTGGTCTTCAACCAGGTGAACAACGTAAAGAACTGGCAGAAATGGAGCCCCTGGTACGAAAAAGACACTACCGCCAAATACACCTTCAGCGAAAATCCCGAAGGAACCGGCGCCTGGTTTAGCTGGGAAGGCAATAAAGATGTAGGTTCTGGCAAACTGACCCACACCAGTGTGGAAGGCATGGCCCGCATTGAGGACGAAATGGATTTTGGAGAAATGGGCAAAGCCAATGCATCCTTTACTTTTGAGGAAGCTGAAGGTGGAACCAAAGTTACCTGGGGCTTCCTGGGTGATAAAGTGGGAGTGAATCCCCTTGGCCGCCTTTTCAACCTGCTGATGGACGGTCTGTTGGGCCCGGATTATGAAAAAGGTCTGGCTAAACTGAAAACAGTTTGTGAAGCCATGCCTCCCCTTCCCAACCTGGATGCAAAAATTGAAAATTTCACCGGCAAACCTTCCATTTCCATCCGTCAGACCACTACCCAGGAGAATATGTCTGAGGATTTTGCCAATATGATGAGCTCCCTCCAGGGCTACCTGACGGCCCAGGGAAATGAAGCCGACGGTCCTTTCTGGGCTGTATGGTACACCTGGGGCGAAACCATTGATGTGGAATGTGGTATTTCCGTGAAAGGCAAAGTAGAAGGAAACGGCACCATCAAAGCCACCAACAGTCCCTCCGGCAAGGCCCTTTCTGTGGTTCACAAAGGCCCCTATGAAGGTCTGGAAGCCGTTCACAATGCCATCAATGAGTACATTCTGGCCATGGGTTATGTAGTCAACGGCCCTCCGTTTGAAATTTACCTGAATGATCCCAAGGCAGTTCAGCCCGAGGATATCATGACCAGTGTGAATTACCCGATCGAGTAAGGAATTGACCCTTTCCAATTGAAAAAGCCGGTATATTTGTACCGGCTTTTTTATTTTTCCAAACTGCCGCCCGGGTTTCTGCATGAAAAAAGCAATTTCAACCATCTTCATTCTCTTTGTACTGACCGCCTGGGGGCAAATCGTCCGGGCCCAAAACAAGGTGGATCTGGAGGGAAAGGTGATTGACAGCGAGACAGGAGATGAAATACCCGGCGCCATGCTGTCAGTTCTGAATGCGGATCCCCCAATTGGCACCATCAGCGATGATGAGGGAAAATTTCAACTTTTTCAGGTGGAATCCGGGAAGATATTGACCATTCGCCTGATTTCGCACAGGGAAATGGAAATCATTATTCCTGAACGTCCCCCCAAACCTTTTGTCATCCTCCTGGACCCGGTTCCTGTGCATACGATCACCGCCCCCAGCCCCAGAGCGCGGTGGCTCAAATTGCCCGCCAGCATGGAAATGGTGGAAAAAATGAACCTGGAACGGGGTGCCACTTCAAGTCTGGCCGGCGGCCTCAACCAGATTCCCGGCGTGCAAATGGACGAACGCGGTCCGGGGGGAAGTCACCGCCTTTCGATCCGCGGCAGCCTGCTTCGCTCCCCCTTCGGGGTGCGCAATGTGAAAGCCTACTGGAACGCCATCCCCCTCACCAGTCCCGATGGCTCCACCCCCCTCGAACTGACCGACGCCTCCCTTACCCAGCGCATCGAGGTGCAAAAAGGCCCCAACGGGAGCCTGTACGGAGCCGGAACGGGCGGAATCATGCAGATTTTTACCCCCAGATACAAAACTTACCGCAAAAGAGTTTCCATCGGCGGCGAATACGGAAACTGGGGTTACCTGCGCAACCGGGTTCGTTTTGACTATGTGAGGCATAATACCAAACTGCAGATCGGCCTGATCGACCAGCACCTGGCGGGTTACCGCCAGCAGGAAGCCAACCGCAAGACCATGCTGTATGCCATGGCTGAACAAACCCTGGATCACGGCCATTCGCTGGACCTGATGGCCTGGTTGTATGACGGATACTGGGAACTGCCTGGTGCCCTGAGTCCGGCCCTGGTGGACCAGGATCCGCGCATGGCCCTGCCCTACTCCGTGGATCAGCAGGCCTCAGTAAAGCGGCAGCGGGCCCGCCTGGGTTTTCAGTGGAAAACCGAATTCGACTATCGCTTCAGGCAGGAAACCTCCGTTTACGGAAATATTACCGGCAAAGACAATCCCTACGGCACCAGCACGGCCTTTCAGGGCTACAACCGCGAACGGGCCGCCGGGTTGGGTGGCCGGACTGCCTGGCAATATAACATTCTCTGGAACAAAACCAGACTGAACCTGACCTGGGGCGGTGAATTGCAAAGCGAATGGAATGATTTTCAGGAGTTTGACAATCAACTGGGGCAGCCTGGGCCTTTGCGTTTTTCAGGATTGGTGCGCAGCACCCAATCTCTCGGCTTCGCGCAGGCCGAACTGAATCTGCCCTGGCAATTCAGTCTGGTGCTGGGCAGCAGCCTCAACGGCCTCACCTATGATCTGCAGGACCACTACCTGGCCGATTCGATTGACAACAGCCTCAACCGCAGCTTTGCCCCCGTGGTGGCGCCCCGAATCGCCCTGCGCAAGGATCTGGGAGATAATTTTTCCCTGCATGCCCAGTACAGTCAGGGCTTTGCGCCGCCCACTTTATGGGAATTGCAACTGGAAAATGCCGCCCTGAACACCACCCTGACCGCCGAGCGCAGCACCAATTATGAACTGGGCTGCAAAGCCCTCTTTTTCCGCAGGTTACTCATGTTCAGCCTCGATGTGTACTACACCCCGCTCAAAAATGCCATCATTCCCTACTACACCGTGTCTGCCTTTACGGAATACCAGAATACGGGAGATGTGCAGCAGGCGGGCGCCGAATTCATGTTTTTGTATGAATACCATGCGCCGCTAGGTGAGGACAGCCGTCCCAAATTTCCCATCTGGCTGATCCGGCCCTGGCTTTCGGGCAGCCTGAACCGTTACCATTATGGAGATTACATCAAAACTGCCCAGGATTTCACCGGAAATCAGGTTCCTGGCATACCGTCTGTGACTCTGAATGGCGGGGTGGACGCCAAATTTCCCGCAGGATTTTCGACCCATATTTCCGGCCGTTATCTGGGCTCCATCCCCCTCGACGATGCCAACCAGGATTACGCCGCGCCAGTCTTTTTGCTCAATGCCCGCCTCAATTATTATACCGAAATCACGCACCGCCACTCCCTCAACCTCTACCTGGGCGGCAGCAACCTCCTGAATGCGCACTATTCGTCCTTTTACGCATTGAATGCCTTCGGCATGAAATATTATAACCCCGCTCCTACAATGACCATTTTCGGCGGATTTGAGCTGAATTTGGGTGATGTGATGGTGAATCCGGGGTGATAAGAGCTAACGTTGATGGAAGCGAAACGATTACCTGCTATCTGAATGGAGAACCAGCAAAACTCAACGGGGATTATGATTGGGCCTGTTACGATGATTATCGCCCTGCCAACCGCTACCCGGCCCTGACTGATTTCATTCCTTGATTAAAGATTTTGGAAGCTAAAATAAAAAAGACGGAAACTCAGAGTTATTACTTTTCAACGGGCTTATTAATCTGCTTCTCATTGAAAATCTGGATGATATCCAGAAGTTCGCAAAAAGAGGGATGGATGATCAAGTAAGTGTTGGATGTGGGTTTGACTCTGGATATTTTTACGTAACTGAAAATTGATTGATTAACAACATCCCCATGACCAAACCCACACCCCTCCCCACCCTCGAATTCAAAACCCCCGCATCCTTCGAAACCTGGCTTGAAAAAAACCACACCCAAACAAGCGGCTTTTGGTTGAAAATTTTCAAAAAGGGCTCTGGGCAGGAGACGATCACCTATGCAGAAGCCCTGGATGTGGCGCTGTGTTACGGGTGGATTGATGGGCAGAAACAATCGTATGATGACCAGGCCTGGCTGCAAAAGTTTAGTCCGCGCAGGGCAAAAAGCATCTGGTCCAAAGTGAATATTGGTCATGTCGAAAGATTGATCGGGGCAGGCAGAATGAAAACTGCGGGATTTGCCGAGATTGAACGAGCCAAAGCGGATGGCAGGTGGGAAAAAGCCTACGAGCCCTCCTCCAAAATGACCATTCCCGATGACTTTCTGCAGGAACTCAGTAAAAATCAGGAAGCAGAAACGTTTTTCAAGACGCTCAATAAGACCAATCTGTTTATGATCGGGTTCAAGCTTCAGTCCGCAAAAAAGCCAGAAACGCGGTCAAAGCGCATGAGGGAAATCATTGACAAGCTCGCCAGGGGGGAGAAACTTCAATAGACCATTCGACTTTGTAGCAAGGTTAAGGGCAATGGGAATTTCAGTGCCTAATGATTCCTGAATTCCACCTGCTCAGAAACCACTTCCAGACTGTCCAGCGAAGGAATTTGCAAGACAAATTCCAACTTAAACTCACCCTCAAACTTTGGTAGCTTGACTGGAAACTGCTGCAAATGGCGCGCATACACGTCGGCCTGGAGAGGGATTTTGGGATCCTCCCACCCCATTTCATTGCCGTTGTGGTACAGGCGGTAGGTCAGGGTGGCCGGATGGGGAACCTGCAAGGAAGAAGGCAGGTGACCAGCCCCCTGGTGCAGGATTTCAAGCAAGACGTAATCCCGGCGATTGGGTTGGATTCGTCTTCCCAGGCTTACCAGACGAATTTCACAGGCTTGCAAAATGGACTTCAACGAGTCGGGCGAAAGGGTATCGGGTGGGTTCAGATAGTGGAATTTTCCTTCGGGCAGGTGAAAATACGGCTTTGGAATGCTGCTGTAATTATTAAACACCCACCAGGGCACCTTCAGATAAAGATTTTCAGGGTTGGGCTTGTCCAGAATTTCCCTGATTCCGCCCTGTTTGGCCACATACAGGTTGAAAACTGAGTCAGGCGACTGCAATCCCGAAAAAAACATGCCCTCGGCAAAGACAGGCCAGTTGATGGGCACGATTCCCCGCGGATGATTTTCCTCCAGCATCACAAATTTACGTTCGGGAAACTGGCGGATATTCTGCTGAAACACCTCGTACCATTCCGTTCGCCACCTGTATTGCTCCACCACCTCCCCAATCCTGAATACGCTGATCACAATCAAAACCAGCCAAACCAGGCGGGAGACCCGCAAATTTCCCAGAAATTCCATCCCATCCCAGCAAAAAGCCAGGGCCTGGATGAAACCAAAGGGCAGAATCAGGTTTTCAATGATCAGGTAGGATTCTCCGTTGGGATAGGCCATGACCACTATGAAAAAATATCCCGCCTGAAACAAGCCAAACAGGGCCAGTTTAAGCCATTTCCCCAGCAAGGCATACATCCCCAGCAAGCCAAAAAAGCACCATTTGAGCAGCACAAAATCCCCGGAAAGGTAATTCCACAACACTTTGGTCCCGTTCTGACCGAAAATCACAGGCAGAATTTCCCAAATGCTGAAAATCGCATCTGTACGCTGCTTTTCGTAATTATTTTCCCCTTTGAGGAAACGAAAGAGCAGCAGGCTGCCCAAAGCCAATGCAAAAAGCAGGTACTGCTTTTTATTCTTCCAGTCGCGGCGGTCGGCCAGGTCGAAAAGGAGGATAAAAACCAGGGGAATGGCCATGATGCTGTGGGCAAAAACCGTGACCAGAATCAGCAGAATGCCCACCCATGCCCTCAGCCAGGGACGGATGAAACGGGGCGAAGTCCACCAGCCAAAGAAGGCAAGGGCCCAGACCAGTCCCTGGAACATTTCTGATACAGGCCAGAAAAAGAGGTGCATGACACTCAGCACCTGAAACAGCAGGATGGCATACGCCGCCCGCAGATTGCGGCAAACCTTCAGCACAAACAGAAAACAGGCATAGCTGACCAGGATAAAATTGACCGAATAGCCAATCATGACCCATTTGAGCGAGGCCCCCTGTTTGATCAGAAAGAAGGGAATCAGTTGGGTGAAAAAGGCGCTGAAACGATGGTGAGGCGTGTTGAATTCGCCGGTTGAAAGGATATTATACAGGTAATTGGAGGTGTCGTAAAAGCCAATCCTTTCCCGAAAAAACACCACGGAAAATACCAGCAGAACTGCAAAAAAGGAGTGCCCGATCACCTGATCCAGCCAGGAAATTCGGTCCTTACGAAATTGCAGATCACCCATTCAGCTTGCCTATTTTGAGATCGTTTCCTTGGGCAAAGGGCTCAATTTAAGCAATTCCTTGAAATAGAGTCTCAGGGCTTCGTGCTTGAGGGTGTCAAAGCGAAAATCAATGGAATGATTCAGGTATTGTTTGGCTTCTTCCACCGAATAGCCATATTGAGGTCCGTAGAATTCGGCGCACTGGTCGCGCTTTTCCATCCCCACCTCAAAAGCACGGTTCAAAAGTACCTTGTGAGCGGCATCCAGCCGGCCCGGACGACTTGCCCACACCGCAAAGACGAAGGGCAGGCCCGTCATGCGCTTCCATTCCTCGGCCAGGTCGTACACATAGGCATAGCCTGACTGAATCTTGAAAGCCGTGTCCCCAATTGAAACTCCCGCGGTCTGGCCCTTGATGCGGTCAAAATCCCGCTGCGCGGTCTGGGAATATTCCACCTGAAGGCCCTTTTTCTTGAGGATGATGCGGCAAAGAGCATTGGAGGTACGCGAATGGGGATCCAGTTTCACCTTTTTCACCATTTCCAGCGGTACATCTGAAAATAAAAACACAGAGTTGACCGGGCCATTGGCCCCGATGCAATAATCTTTCAGAATTTCCAGGTCCTGAAAATCCACCAGAGAACCCACAGGAATGAGAGCCAGGTCGCAGGCGCCGCTCTTCAGGGAAGTGGCACATTCGGCGGGTGGCAGCAGGTTAAGGGTCAGGTTTTCGGGCCCCACCACCTCGTTGAGCCCCACCAGGAAGGGCTTGGTATTCAGATAAGAAACCAGCGAGATTGAAAGCATCAGTTCAGGTGGGTGAGGTCGTTGAGTTTTACCGCAAATGCCTTGCCGCTTTCCAGAAAGCGCACCACATTCAGGGCTGTATTTTCGTGGGGAAACAGATTCATATTGGCCATGCCATAACCCAGAATCTCGGACAAAATGATGCGCAGCATCCTGCCGTGAGTGCATACCAGTACCTTTCCAGAGGGAAATTCCTTTTGAATGATTTCCAGGCTTTGTTGTGCCCTATTCCAGCAGTCCAAAGGCGATTCACCCGCTTCAACCCGGGCATGCAGGTTGCCTGCTCCCCATTCACGGTTCAGTTCGAGGTATTTTGCATGCATTTCAGGCGAACTGCTCATGCCTTCCATCACTCCCCAGCTCAGTTCGTCCAGTCCTTCCAGCTTCAGCAACGGGCGTTTTTCCTCGCGGATAAAAGGTTCGATGGTTTGGTAGGTGCGTTTCAGATTGGAAACCACCAGGCCGTTGAAGCCCTCGTTGCGATAAGCGCGGTAAAAGGCCTCTCCCTGGGCCCTGCCCTCCTCATTCAGATCAGAATCCACACCACGCCCCTGTACAATCCCTTTCAGATTGAACTCGGTCTGTCCGTGTCGCAGAAAATAAAGCTCAAGCATCCTGATTAGCTCTTCAGCGAAGTGTCGGCCTCGGGCACAAATTCTTCCACACTGTAGTCGTGGACCACGTGATACAAAGTATCCCGCTCAATGGGTTGGTACCCTCCCCGCTTGATCATGTCGATCAGCTCAGGGGTGGAAAGGGCCGGGTTTTGCTCCTCAGAGCCCGCCATGGAGTATATTTTGGTCGTATCGTCAATGGTGCCGTCTATGTCGTCCACCCCGAAGGAAAGGGACAACTGCGCCGTGCTGCGGCCGATCATGGGCCAGTAGGCTTTGATATGCTGGAAATTATCCAGGAAAATGCGGGAAATGGCATACATTTTCAGGTCCTCGATCACGGAAACCTCGGGCAAATGTGACATTTCGTTATTCTCGTTGCGGAATTTCAAGGGGATAAAGGTTTGGAAACCTTCGGTTTCGTCCTGCAACTTGCGCAGACGGTTGAGGTGATCGGCCCGGTGGGCGTAGGTCTCAATGTGGCCATACAGCATGGTGGCATTGGAGCGGTGGCCCAGGTGGTGCAGGGTACGGTGCAGTTCGAGCCATTCTTCTGAGGAGCATTTTCCACCCGCAATTTCGTCGCGAATGGCCTCATCAAATATCTCGGCCCCGCCGCCGGGTACAGAATCAAGTCCCGCACGGATCAGGCGCTCCAGGCCTTCTTTATAACTTACTTTGGCCTTTTTGAAGATGTAGTGAAATTCTACAGGAGTCAATGCCTTGATATGCAGATCCGGACGGTGAGCCTTGATGCGGGCAAAGAGATTTTCGTAAAATTCCAGATCGTACTGGGGCAATACGCCGCCCACAATGTGCACTTCTGTGACGGGTTTTCCGTCGTAGGATTTCACAATGTTGAGCATGTCGTCCGCGGTATATTCCCAGCCTTCAGAACGCTTTTTGATCTTCCGGGAATAGGAGCAGAATTTGCAGTCGTAAATGCAGACGTTGGTGGGCTCGATGTGAAAATTGCGGTTAAAATAGGTATGTAACCCGTTTTTCTCCTTGCGCACAAAGTCGGCCAGCACGGAAAGGAAGGGCAGATTGTCTGCTTCGAAAAGAAAAATGGCGTCCTCCATGGAAATCCTTTTTCCAAACAGCACAGCATGGGCAATATGCACTTCCTGAGGCTGGAGGTTGGGGTCCTCAATGAGACTTTTTAAGGCGTTTTGGTGCTCCATAATGGCGCAAAAATAGTTAATTATTCCCTTAAAAACTGCCTCTCAGCGGAAATGTTTCACACATTATTGTACAAACTCGTAAGCCCCGAGGTCAAAGCTGGCATCGCGTAGCACGTCGAGTTTGTCGTCGGGGTAAAGGGAGCCGTAATTCAGTCCTGCGTCAATGCAGGGGCTGTTTTCGAGCAGGGTGTAATCCCTCAGCGAGGGGTCTGATTCCTTGGGCTTGGTGAACAGGGGATCTGTATTGAAGAGGTTGTCTGTACCATCCAGAGTGACGGTGGAGCGGATCAGACAATTGGTGAAACTGAGTTCAAATGGCAAAAAATTCCTTTGAATGGTATCAAATCCCACTTCTTCCTCTTCTGAACCCTCTATGATGCAATTATAAAAATTGACGTCTATGGGAAAGGGATTGGCCAGGTCGGCCGTATCCACGAAGTAGTTGGAAAGGCCAATCTGGGGATCCTGACGCGAAAATGAAATGGAATAATTGACAAAGGTGCAGTTATAAAATTCTCCTGTACCTCCCGCATAAAAGAGCAGATTATTCTCTTTGCAATTGTGAATCAGGGTATTGGTTGCCTGAATAATGGGGGCATCCCCCAGATTGGGCCACCCCGCTCCCACTCCCAGCAATCCGTATCCGCCCATATTGCGGATTTCCGTTTTCTCCAGCAACAGTTTGGGATTGCCATTCACAGGCAAAGAATCCACCTCAATGCCAATCAATCCGTTTTTGAGAATGGCGTGGGAAATATGGCTGTTCTGGCTGGTTACCCACATGCGTATTCCACGCCACTGGGCCGGGTTTTCAAAGTATTTGTCCCCAAAACGGGTTTGTTGAAACACCACTTCATTGCCCAAAGCACCCTGCACATCCAGGGTTCCCCACACGTCGATCATGGAGATCAGGTTGAAATTTCCATCCTTGCGAGGGGTAAAAAACAATTGGGTGCCAGCCAAAATGGTCAACTGACAGCCCTCCTGAACCCGCACAATGCCATCAATCACAATGGGTTTGGTATTGTCAAAAACCGTATTGCAATCCAGCACCAGGATGCTGTCTTTGGGGGCTGAGTAAAAATAGGCATCCATCACATAAGCCTCCACTTCAGCCCACTGGCTTTGTCCATTTACCTCAAAAACGATGCGGTCACGGGCAAAATCGTCCTTCATCTGGGAAGTGAAGTCCACAAAAATAATGGCGCTGTCGCCTGCGGCCAGCTCAAAGTCCTCCACCCGGTTTTGGGTGAGTCCGTCCACAATCAGGGAAAATTCTGAAGCATCCCCCTTATTGAGGTAAATGGCATCAATTTTCAGGCGTGATTTGGTGGGATTTCTGAATACCAGCCGCTCTGTCGGGGATGGAAATGTGGTGAAAATGGTATCAAACTGCACTGTATCCGTGGACAGTTCAAGGATTCCTTCCCCCCAGGGTGGGTCGGGACGGCATCCTTCAAAGGCCAATAAGGCAAAAATCAGGAGCGGAAAGAGTAGAAGGAGGAATTTCTTCATTGGTTTACAAACGTAGGCAAAGCCAGTATGATTATGCAAGGTATTTTTATTTACACTTACATCCCTCCCCCATTGCCCAACATGTAGAAGCACAAGCCACCGTAAACAGACACCCCGCCTGCGGCGGCGGGCACCAATCCACCCAGAATGGCATCTGAATTGACATTCACATTGAGGCCGTATTTCTGCCCGAGGGCAAAATCTGCGTCGGCCATCAGTCCAAATCCGTATTTATTGGTACCTCCCACAAACACGTTACCACCCAGGGTAAGCCAGTCGGTCAGGCTGTGCTGATAAGCACAATTGAGCAACGGCAGGCGGGTAAATGCGCCCTGTTTGAAGGGGGTGTAAATCAGTTCAGGATAAAGACGGCCATTTTCGCCGATCTGGTATTCAATGCCAGCGCGGATGATGGTCGCAGTAGGCGTTACGGCAGCTTCGCTGGCCGAATCGGGTAAAAGGAGGCTGATCAGACTGTCCACAGAGGCCTGGGCCTCCGTGGCGATATCGCCCCCAAACAGACTGCTGATTTCAATTCCTTTGAAATCCACATTCACATTGGCTTTGAAACGGTCCATATTCGGCCAGGCCACAAATCCAAGGCCCGTCACTGCGCCCACCACATTCATTTTGTCATTCACCTCATACCTTGCTCCCAGATCAAGTCCTGCCCCAAATCCCTGGAAAGAAAAGGGATTCAGACCTGTGGTCTTTTTCATCTGGTAGTAATCGTAATCTGCCTGAATGTGGATTTGGGTGCCATCTTCCTCTGTAAAAAGGGAATAGCTGGTGTTTTTCAGCTGGCGCAAACGGAAGCCCTGGATGAATTTCACCCGCACTCCCAGCTTGAGTTTGCCCAGATCAAATCCTGTGCCCACGCCCAGATTGCGCACTGTATAGCGGGAAAAATAGAGATTTTTCTCCTCCACCGTCTGCCCGGCATAAGGTTTATTACCCAGCAAAATCAGCCCCAGGGTGCCCTGGCTTTTGAAGTTCACGCCCAAAGTGGCGTAGTGATCGAGCGAAAAAGACCAGGTACGGCCATTGATTTTGGCATTGACCAGGCCCAGCCCCATCACCAGTCCTGCGGTCAGCCCTCCCCCATTGGTGGCGGTCGAAACCATGCGGTCGCGGGTGGCCTGAGAAAGGTACAAATGATTGGAAAACACCCCTTCGAGGGTGAAGGCGCTGTTTTGCAGCCAGGCTTGCATGTCGGCCCCGTAGGCGAAGCTGGCTTCAGAATTCAGGATATTGGCGGGCTGCCACCTTTGAGAAAGGGTGCTGCTGCTGTTCAGGTGGGACACCTGGAGGCCAAATTGTGCAAAAAGCGAGGCTGGCAACAGCCCCAAAAGGCACAGGCTGAGCACTAAAATTTTTCGATTCATGAGCAAGATATTCTTAACCACCCACTTTGTAGTTGAAGTCTCCAACCAGCGTAAACTCAATTTTGTAGGTACTGTAGATTTTCACTGCCTGGTTGGCGGGCTTGGTGGATAAACTGAACCTGACCGTGGCATTGGTAGCCCGGGTACGGATATTAAAAATCCTGTCCTGGTTGAACCAGGAACCAATTTTCGATTTGGAGGGCTCAGTTACAATTCCGTCAGGACCTACAATGCCCGCCTGCAGGGTGGGATTGTCATTGTCGTGAAAGAGGGAGTCGATCACATGGCCTTTGTCGTTATGGAAGTAAATCTGAGCCGTGGCTTCAAAGGGAAAGTAGTTGGAAGCGATCAGGTCCAGGCGACCGTCATTGACGTTATCGGCCAGGGTGGCCTCAGAGATATCCAGATCCATATTGGATTCCAGGGTCAACTGGTCAGCTACCCCGTAGAGGGGCACGGCCACATCCATGATGGCCGAAATGGCGCTCTTATCCGTGGCAAAATTGTCCAGCTTATTGGGGTCGCGGGTGCTGTTGGCATTGACCTGCAGATCGAAGGCAATACTGTCGGGCAATGAGCTCAGGAAAGTCTGAATATTTGAGTTCTCTTTGTTGAGGTTGACATTGGTGGATATTACCTGCCCAACGTTCGGCAGCCTGGGCCCGGGAATGGTAATGGGATCGTTGATTTCATCTCCAATCAGGTCAATGGTCTGGCCTGAACGGGTGTTATAGGCTTTCACCTTATTGAGCACTACTTCTCCATCCACGCCCAGTGAGTTGGCAAAACTCAGTTGCAGGGAAGGATTTTTCAGGTCCAGGGTGCCGCTCTGAATGGATTTGAAGAAGTCAAATTTGACCGATTCCTTGAAATAAATGGTATCACGCCCAAAATAACCCTGGGCATAGCTGGGAATAATATCCAACAGGCCGTAAAACACGGTGATACTGTCCTGCAGGTCCATGGTCACCAGATTGCCCGAATAGAGCAGGTCTCCCTTCAGGTTTTGGGGGAATTTATTGGTGAATTCCCCGCTGCCCCCCGTGAGATTGAGAGAATAACCCGCCAGTTGCAGCTCCTCCGTGGAGGAAACTGAGGTATTGGTATCGGGCGCGGGGTCCAGACGGGTGATAATCTTCACATATTCTCCATCCTTGACTGCCGTAGGCAGGCTGTAGGTAAACTGGATGGTATCCATGATCGAGTGCACGGCCTCCACTTTAAGCCTTCCAGACTTGATTTTCATGGAAGTGAGTTTGATCTCAGGTCCAAAGTCGTAATTACCTGCATTGGTAAAATTGACCACAGTCTGACCCGGGAAAACCGCCGTAGCACGGGAAGCTCCCAGATCGCGAACCACCACCTTCACATCCACATGCTGTCCTGCCGTGTCGATATAAGTGTGCCCATAAAGCGTATCTGTGTTCAAATTCAGCAATTGGGCCTCCATCAAACTTTCCACCGTTTTCCCTGCCAGATTGATCGTAGTATCTGACTTGGTTCCTTTGGGAATGTGAGGGATCAGAATATTTGCAATCACATCTGTATTTCCGTAGAGTCCCTTGTTTTTGAGGGAAAAGCGAACAGAATCTACATTTACGGGCAGCTGGTTGTCGATGATGATGTCCATGTAGCCCTGCAACAGGTGCGCTTCCTGAAAGAAATTGGAAGCGTTAATTTCAATGGGAGAACCAGAGACGCCCTGCACACCTGGAATGTTCAGCCAGGAAGGGGTATAACCGCTGTCATACTGCCCAAAAAGCGCTCCCAGACCCGCCTCTGTGGCCAAACGGCCCAGGGTAATCCTTTCAGTAATGCTGTCCGTGGAAAGGCGAAGTGAATCCAGGGTGATTTTCATTTCCAGAGAAGTGTCAGGCACCTGCAGGAAGTCACCCAGCACAAAATTGACCACGGTATCACGGTAAACCAGGGTGAGAGAATTGTCCGGATTGGTTTGGATAAAATTCGTATCCTTGATCGCATCGGCCAGGCTCATATTCGAATGAAGCAGAGGCGCAATGTAATCTGCATCCCAACTGGGGCGGTCGTCCGGCCTGAAACGGCAGGAGGTGAAGGTTAGGACGGCAAGGAGAATTAAGAGAATTCTGTTTTGCATTCTGTTTTGGATATTTTTTTAGGTTAAATGCCAGTCAAATATAGCATTTTATTCCAATTGACCGAAGGCATATACCCACAGAAAAAGCCGCATTTATCCCCAATCAAAGACAAATTCGGCTCTTTTAGTAATATACCCAGCTAAAATAGCCCCTGTTTAGAGCAATTGAAAGTCAGATTTGAGATTTTCTTACGGGTTCAGCCACCTGATTATCAGGTTCTGCGCCAGTAATATGGGGTCATGAGAATGAGAACGGTGAAAAGCTCCAGACGGCCCACCATCATGAGAAAGGAAAGAAACCATTTGCTGCCCGCAGGCAGGCCAGCGTAATTACAAAACGGACAAACCTCGCCCAATCCCGGGCCGATATTCCCCAAAGCCGAGGCTGAAGAGCCAATCGCGGTGGCAAAATCGCTGCCCAATGCGCCCATCACCAGAGATCCAATCCCAAATAATCCAAAGTAGATTAGGAAAAAAGCCAGAATGTTGTACGTAATTTTGGAATGGACCGCATTTCCGTCCAGCCGCACCGGGATAATGGCGTTGGGGTGAATCTGTTTGCGAAATTCAATGAAACAGGTCTTGGCCACGATGATGTGACGCACAATTTTGATCCCCCCTCCTGTCGATCCCGCCGATCCGCCCATGAACATGATCACAAACAAAATGATGGTCATGATGCCCGGGTAAATTGCCTGGGTAAAATCTGCAGTTACAAAACCCGTGGTGGTAATGACCGCAATGGACTGGAAAAGAGAATCCCGCCAGGCTTTTTCAAACGATCCACCCGCATCTGAACCAAAGTAGATGATCAGGGTCATTACCAGGGAGATGAAAATCACCAGCCCCGTATAGGTCCTGAATTCCTCACTTTTCCAGGCTTTCTTGAAATTTCGCTTGATCAGGGTGAAGTAGCTCAGGGTAAAATTCACCCCGCCCAAAAACATGAAAATAATGATCACATACTGGATATAAGGCGATTCGTAGGCCGCAACGCTCGCGTTGCGGGTCGAAAATCCACCCGTGGACACGGTTGCCATGGAGTGACAAAGAGATTCAAACAAATCCATCCCCCCAAACATCAGCAATACTGTTTCCACCACGGTGAGGATCACATAGAGAATCCACAGCCTTTTGGCTGTATCCTGAATCCTGGGGGTGAGTTTATCCGCGGATGGGCCCGGGCTTTCCGCCAGGAAAAGCTGCATCCCCCCGATGCCCAGAATGGGCAGAATGGCAATGGCCAGCACGATGATCCCCATGCCCCCGATCCAGTGGGTGATGCTGCGCCAAAAGAGAATTCCCTTCGGCAAAACTTCAATATCCGTCAGAATGGAAGCCCCGGTGGTGGTGTAGCCCGACATGGTTTCAAAAAAGGCGTCCGTGAATTCGGGAATAGCCCCCGTGAACACATACGGCAGGGTGCCGGTCACAGTCAGAATAATCCAGCCCAGGGTCACAATCAGGTAACCTTCTTTTTTCTTCAGCACCCGGCTTTTCTTGCGGGTCACAAACCACATCAGGGCACCTGTAACCATGGAAATTCCGCCTGCCATGCCGATTTCACCCATCACAGACTCGTGGTAATACAAGCTCACGGGAATGGCAAACAGCATAAAAAACCCATTCAGGGCCGTCAGAAGCCCCAGAATATGGATAATGGCCGGGACGTTCAGTTTCATCGAAACATTTTTTCAACCATGGAAATGGCCTCGGGCAGGCAAAGTACCACCACTTTGTCTTTGGGTCTGATCTGGAAATCTCCCAGCACGATGTTGGGCTTTCCGTCGCGGATCACGCCTCCAATGATGGCCGAACGGGGAAAATCCAGCCCTTTGATCTGCTTTTTCGTGATGCGCGACCCTTCCTTGACCTCAAATTCGAGCACTTCCGCGTCAATTCCGTGGGGGTTGGTGTAATTCAATACCTCTCCCTGACGGATCAGACTGAAAATGGTACGGGCCGCAATCAGTTTTTTATTGATCAGACAATCCACCCCAATGGCCTGACTGAGATTGATGTAATCGTTATTTTCGACCAGGGCAATGGTCTTTTTCACCCCGTGGCTCTTGGCCATCAGGCAGGACATGATATTGGTTTCAGAATTGCCCGTCACGGCAACAAAGGCATCCATTTTGGAGATATTTTCCTCCTCCAGCAGGTCGAGGCTGCGGCCGTCGCCGTTGATCACCAGGGTGCGGGGTAGCACTTCTGCAATCTCGTAGCACTTCTTTTTGTTGAGCTCAATGACCTTGGTGTTATAATCCCCACACAGGTTGCGGGCCGTTTTATACCCGATTTTACTGCCCCCCATGATCATGATATTGCGGATATCCACGTTTTCCCGGCCCCCGATCATGGAGATTTTTTCTGTGCCTTCGGGCTTGGCAATGAAGTAAACCTGGTCGCCTGTGCGGTATTTGGTGTTTCCTCTGGGAATCAGGGTTTCGAATCCGCGGTGAATGGCGACCGCCATGAAATCCATGTCCGGGTTGAACCAGGCAGATTCCTCCACGGTACGGTTGGCAATGGGTGCCTCATAATCGAGGGTAATGCCCACCAGCGAAAGCTGCCCCATTTCAAACTCGAAGGTTTCAAAGAAGGCCGTTTTTTTCAATAAGCTGCCAATTTCTTTGGCAGCGAGTTCCTCAGGAGAGATCAGAATATCCACTCCCAGGGTCCGCAGATCCACTTTGTCGGTACGATTGAGGAATTCACTGTTGGAAATACGGGCAATGGTACGTTTGGCTCCCAGTTTTTTGCTGAGAATCGCGGAAGTGATGTTGATGGTTTCAGAAGAGGTAACAGCGAGAAAAATATCCGCTTCCGCCACCCGCACCAACTCCAGAATCCCGGGCGAAGTCGCATCCCCTTTTTGGATCATGATATCCAGTTGGGATTCAGCCACTTTCAGCTTATCTCCGTCCGTATCCAGGAGGATGATGTCCTGGGATTCGTGGGAAAGCATCTTTGCAAGGTGAAATCCAACCTCACCAGCGCCAGCTATTACGATCTTCATTTTCTAAACATTTGACCGACAAATTTAGGACAGTAAGACAATGAAACAAAGCACCATCTTGCAAAGCGATAAACCAGGGATGGAATTATGCCCTTTGAAAATTTGGGTTCTGAATTTATGCAGTTTATATTTTATCCTGAGATTAATTCAAATTCGATTTAGATAAAACCTCCTTATCTCCTGAAAATCAATTTATAAACCATTTCCGATTCATCCAATTTTATCCTGAGAAAATACAGCCCGGCCGTGAGGTTTTCCAGCAAAATTTCTTCTTTAATATCCCCCTGGATCGTGCCGAGTTCCAGGCGATAAAGTACCTTTCCTGAGGGAGAGGCCACTTCCAAATATCCCCGCGAAGCGGAAATTCCCTTCATTTCCACCTGAAATTTCCCCTGGCTGGGATTGGGATAAACAGAAATTTTGCCTTGCAGATCTTCCTCTATGCCTACAATACAGGGTAAAAGGAGAACAAGTTCGGAGGTATCGCTGCCGCAGGCATTATTGGCAATCAGCCAGACGGTGTTGGGATTGGTGGAATAAGTATGGGTGGGGTTGGTCAGGGTTGAAGTACCGCCGTCCCCAAATTGCCAAACGGAAGAAGTAGCATGCTGCAAGCTGCCCGTAAATGCCACCGTAGGACAATTTGAAGTGTCCGCGCCTGTGATTACAGCCACAGGCAGAGGGTCCATGGTGAGGGATATGGTGTCACTGGCTGAGCAAAGATTGGGGGAGAAAGCAGTTACGGAGTAAGTTCCTCCCTGATTGACACAGTGAATCTGCCCGGTAAAGTTATCTGACCAGATCCAGGTATTGGCATTTCCGCCGTTCAGACAGACCGTATCCCCCTGACAAAATGATTTATCTGGTCCCAGATTCACCAGGGGCAAAGGATCCAAAATGGAGATAAAGGTATCTGTGGCCGTACATCCGTTGGTGTCCACCACATCCACCCACCAGGTTCCACCCGTGGTCACGCACAGTGAATCCGCCGCATTGGGCACGCTCCAGGTCAATACATCCCAGCCTGAACCTGCATATACACAGGCCGTTTCTCCCCCACAAATCACCACATCTGGCCCCAGATTGACAAAGGCGGGAGGCGACATCAGGATGGTCATGGTGTCACGGGCGGTACAGAAATTGGTATCAAAGACCTGAATCAGGTAATCGCCGGGAATGGTGGCGGTGATAATCTGCCCGCCAGAAGTCTGAGCGCCTGTCCAGAGGTACTGGATAAAGCCCGTTCCTGCATTCAGGGTAAGGCTGAAGCCACAAATACTGGTATCCCGTGGGCCGATTTCGACTACAGGGTTGGCAAATACCTGAATGGCCACAGTATCCGCCCAGACACAGGCGAAAGTATCCGTGGCGGTCAGGCTGTAAAGACCCGTGGTGTCTGCACAGAGGGTATCCAGAGTGGAGCCAGTGCTCCATTGGAATACGTAGCCGGGCAGACTGCCCGTGAACAGACAGACGGAATTTCCGTCGCAAATTTGCTGATCTGCGCCGAGATTGAGGCCAGGATCGGGTGTAAGGGAGAAATTGAAGGTATCTGAAGCAGCACAATTGAAGCCGTTGATTACGGTTTGAATGTAGGTTGCTGCACTATCTATGAGCAAAGTTTGGGTGGTATCGCCCGTGGACCAAAGATAAGTCTGGCCGGGCAAGCCCGGATCGAGCAGCAGGGTTTGCCCTTCGCAGAGTAACGTATCAGGCCCCAGATCAAAGACCGGCACAGGATTGACTCCCACCTGGATCGTATCCGCATCCTGGCAACCAAATCCGTTGGTCACGGTGACTGAATAATTGCCCGCATTGATGACGGTCAACGTTTGGGTGGTGGCACTGGTGGACCAGGCATAGACCGAGCCGGGATAGCCCGCATTCAGCACCAGATTTTGCCCCTGGCAAATGGCAGTATCGGGTCCCAGATTCTGGAAGGGCGTGGGTTTCACAAAAAGCAGGAGGGAATCCGTCCCCGTGCAGCCATTGGTGTCGGTCACCTGCACCCCGTACCAGCCAGTCAGGGCAGCCTGAATGGTCTGAGTGGTGGCGTTGGTATTCCACAGGAAGGAAACGAAGTTTCCGGCGTCGAGGGGCAGAAATTGTCCGTCGCAAATGGAGGCATCGGGCCCCAGATTGGGTTGAGGCTTGGGCAAAACCAGCACCAGAGCTGTATCTGAGCTAAAGCAGCCCGTCACATCCGTGACCTTCACACTAAGAGTCTGGGTGGTGTTCACCAGTTGGGTTTGATTGGTTCCACCCGTGGACCAGAGGTAGGTCATGCCGGGATTTCCGGCATTAAAAAGGGCATTACCCCCCGCACAAAAAGTGGTGTCATTCCCAAGGTCAACCACTGGATTGGGAGCCACAACGATGGCAATGGTGTCATGCTCAACGCAACCAAAGGCATTGGAAACGGTGACGGAATAAATCCCGCTGGTGTCGGCTACGATGGTTTGGGTCGTATCGCCCGTGGACCAAAGGAAATCATCTCCCGGGTTTTGTGCGTTTAAAGTCAGGGAATTGCCTGCGCAGAAAAGGGTGTCATTGCCCAGACTCACCACAGGACTGGGTTTGACGGTGAGTGAAATGGTATCCTGGCCCGTGCAGGAATTGACATCCGTGACCAGCACGGAAAAGGTTCCTGAAACGGTTGGCAACAGGGTCTGGGTGGTATCACCCGTGGACCAGGCAAAGGCAGAGCCTGGATTTCCAGCGTCGAGGGGAAGCAGCAGATTGGCACAGCTGATGGTATCTGGTCCCAGATTTACCACAGGATTGGGCACCTGAGTTATGGCAATGGTGTCAGTGCCCTGGCAGGAGAATACATCCGTGACCAGCACGGAGAGGATGATAGTGCTGTCAACCAGCAGGGTTTGGGTGGTGTCGCCTGTGCTCCAGGTAAAGCTTCCCACAAAACTACCCGCATCCAACAGCAGAGAATTTCCTTCACAAAGGTTGGTGTCGTTGCCAAGTTGAATGTCAGGATTGAGGTTGACAATGAGGATGAAGGTATCCTTTGCTGCGCAGCCATTCAGGTTGGTAACCGTCACTTCATAGATTCCCATCGAATCGGCCAGCAAAGTCTGGGTGGTATCGCCCGTGGACCACAGGTGGGAGAATCCGGGAGAGCCCGCATCCAGCAGGATGGTATTTCCTTCGCAGAAGGTCGTATCCGCAGGCAGGTTGATTACGGGTTCGGGATCAGAGAAAAGCACTATGGTATCCTTCGAGGAACAGCCGTTTCCGTCGGTCACCAGAACGGAAATGGTGTCGCCCGGGCTGGTAATGATGGCATGAAAGGTATCTGAGGTGGACCAAAGGTAAGTGAAGGCAGGATTGCCCGCATCAAGGAAAATCATCTGATTTGCACAAATCAGGGTGTCATTGCCCAAATCTACCAGGGGATCAGGGAAATGACTGACCAGAATGGCGTCAGAGGCAGTGCAACCGTTGGTGTCCGTGACCGTCACAGTGTAAAGCCCGGCCTGAGTAACCTGAATGGTCTGGGTGGTGGCGCCATTGGACCACAAAATGGAAGACAAAGGATTGAGCGCATCCAGCAGGACGGAATCTCCACTGCAAAATCCGGTATCTGGTCCGAGATTGACCGAAGGTCCGCCGGGGGTGAGGGTTAAAGACAGGGTATCAAAGGAGCAAAGCCCGTTTGAATCAGTATAAATGATGGAAATGCTACCCGAGGCAAAGAGGGTGGTAATCTGATTGGTATCTCCGTTGCTCCAAAGGTATGATCCGTTGGAGAATCCAGCATCCAGCAATACGCTGGTGGCGCAGAGGGTCGTATCCGGCCCCAGATTGACCTGCACGGGCGGGCCCTCGGCAATCAGGACGTCGTCAAAGGCAAATCCATCTGATTGGTTGAGGGAATCTGCGCCAAAGAATAGGCGCAGCCAGACTTCATTCTGACCGGCAAGGCCGGTCAGGGGGTGTTGAGCCTGCAGCCAGGCTCCCGTATTTCCGGTCCAGGCCGGACCAGAATCGACCGCCAGGACCAGTGAATCCGTGTACCAGTTGATCGGGTCGCCGGGCATACCCACCACCTGCCAGGTGGCACCCGAATCCACGGAGGACTGGAGCACCGCTCCATCCAAAGCAGAATCGCTTTCCACCCAAATTGCAAGCTTGATCCAGGGTGCGGTGAGGGCCGAAAAATCAAAACAGGGTCCCTGCACAAAGGAAGCCTCGTTTGGGGCGTAACTTCCTGTCGAAAGGCCACCCGTCACCCAGGTATGCGTGCCTGAAAAGGCTCCATTAATCAAGCTTTTAGCCGGATTTCCCAGAGCCCAGGTAGAGTTGTTTCCTTCTGGAATCCATCCCCCGGCCCCACTTTCAAAATCTTCAAAATAGGGATAGGAACTGATGGTTGGACGCAGGGTAATCACTTTGGCTGAGGTGTCGTCGCTGTGGATGGTGTCGAAGGGTACCGCACTCCAGACCTGCAGGAGGTATTCGCCCGGGAGGGTAAAATTCGCCAGAGAATCAAAACAAAATGCCAATGAATCGCCCGGCAAAAGGGTAGCGTTCAGGACCTGGCTCAGGGTATCTCCCGCAAAAGCGTAAAACACAGGAATGACAGTCAGGGTATCAATCCCCACATTTTTGATCACTGCGCAAATCTGTTCCTGGGTCAGGTCACAGGTGTTGCCAATCCCCGCCCCTGCTGCGGAAACCTGGACAAAGCGGGAAGGCTTGCGCTCGACTTTGAAGTCGTCGATGGCGATGTCGTGGCTGAAATAGCCATTATTATCCATGCCCCGAAAGCGGGCTTTGACCACCAGTCCCGAGAACTGGGTCAGGTTATACTCCGCGTATTCCCAGTTTGGGGATACATCCCCAATGGTGTCCAGGGTGATCCAATTTGCCCCGTCAAATAATTGAACCTCAAACTGATTCTCGTAAATGGGAAGGTTTCCGTTGTGCGAATGATACCAGAAGCTCATGCAGGCGGCGACATTGGCCAGGTCGAAACAGGGCGAAATCAGATCCACGGAGTCATTTTCGTAATTCGAATCCTCCATGTAAAGGTATTTCCCACTGCCCGTGGTATGATCGCCATTGGGGCCCGTATTGAAGGTGACCGTGCTGCCTGAATTGATCCACCAGTCCTGTCCCTGATCGCGGATGGAATTCACCCAGGGCGCTGGGAGCACCACGGGATCGGTCAGGTCGTTGGTCCAGGTGTCGAAGGTTTCCAGGTAGGGCGTCCAGACTTTGTAAACGGGGGAATGGAAGATGCTACGGGCGATGGTGTCGTTGGAGAAATTGGGATCGCCGGGCAAATTGGCATACACCAGCAGGTCGTAAGTCTGCAAGGCAGACAGGTCGGCCGGGGTGGAAAAGACCACGGTAAAGGTATCGCCGCCTGGAAATGGCCCTGGCACAGTCTGGCAATTGGCGGTGCCTCCATTGACGGAGTAGCAGACGATGGCCGAATTGAGGGTGTCCACACTGGTATTGACGAAGGTGCCCGTGATCAGTTCTGCATTGGTCAGTTCGCAATCAGACTGAAGCCAGGGGATGTCAATCGCAGCCAGGTCTGTGTAATCCGTAATTATCACCACATCATCAATTCCCACACCTTCCTTCACCACAGAATTATCGCTGTCAAAAAAGAACCTCAGGCGTACTTCGGAAAAGCCAGCCGTGCCTGTAAGCACATGCTGGGCATTCTGCCAGACTCCTGCGGTGTCAATGGTTCCCTCCCACCACTTATTCGCGGCGTCATTATACCAGTTTTGTCCGGTCGAGGTGGTTCCCAGACGGCTCCAGGTCTGGCCACCATCCGTGGAAACATCCACCCAGGTTACGTCAAAATCATTTTCAGTCTCAAAAATATGGGCAAATGAAAAAAGAGGATCCCCACTGAGACCCGAAAAGTTGAGGCAGGGAGAGATCAGCCAGGAAGCTTCATTATTATTATAATTGCCATCGAGATTGGTCACCCAGGCATTGATGCCGCTGTTCGCGGCAGGAATAAAGATGCCCGCAGGCGTGCCAAACTCCCAGGAACTACTGATTCCACCCGCAATCCAGGTTCCCGGCCCCGATTCAAAATCATCGTAAAAAGGAAAAGTGTCGATGACGGCCACATTGGTAAGGGTGCTGAGCAGGGTATCATTTACAGCGAAGCTGTCGGGCGCGAGTACAATCCAGGAAAGGAGGCTGTGCGGCCCGGTGGCGCTGAGGTCAAGCAGGCTGTCAAAACAATAAATCAGGGTATCTCCCGGATACAAAGTGTCCAAAACAGAACCATAAAGGGTATCATTTCCAGCCACGCAATACAAGGCGATGGTGTCAACGATGGTATCCAGACCCGCGTTATTCAGTTGCAGGCAAATCTGTTCCTGGCCCAGGTTGCAGGAGGTGACGGGCTGGTCAAGATTCAGGATAGCCAGGTCAGTCACGAATTTCTGCCGTACCCGAAAATCGTCGATGGCGATGTCGTGGGTGATGGCGCCGTTATTATTATTGACCCGAAAACGAAAACGAACCACCATGCCCGTGTAGGCATTGAGGCTATGCTCAATGTGGTTCCAGTTGTTGTTCAGATGTTGAATGGTATCCAGAGTGATCCAGCCTGCCCCTGCATCCAGTTGAAAATAGAGGGTATTTTGGGTAGGGCTGCTGCCGGTGGAGGAATTGGAATGCACCCAAAAATCGACATAGGAGTTGGGGAAGGTGCTCAGGTCGAAACAGGGGGTTACCAGATCCACTGAATCTTCATCAAAGCCACTGTCCTCCACGTAGAGGTAATTTCCGCTGGCACCTGTGGTATGGTCCGCCTGCGGCCCTGTTCCAGTGGTGGGAGTACCCGCAGTGTTGATCCACCAGTCGTGCGGGCCATCCAGAGGCGAATTGATCCAGCCGCCAGGTAAAGGCACAGGATTGGTGATGTCAACGGTCAGGGTATCAAAATTGGCCACATAGGGCAAAGTAAAGATGGCGGGATAATGGGTTACCACGGCATAAGCTGAGTCATTGGTGGAATCCACGTCGGCCGAGGCATAGCTGTAAGCAGTAATCAGGTAGGAAGAATTGGGATTGGACAAGTCGGCGGTGCCAGTAAAGAAATAGTTCAGGGTATCACCCGGGAAAAACTGGGCCACGAGGGCCTCACAAACCGGGGTTCCGTTATTGACCTGGAAGCATAAGGGCAAACCCAGAATGGTATCTGTGCCCACATTGGCCACCTGAATCCTGACCGGCTCATTTGTCCCCAGATCACAACCTGACGCTGGCTTGTAAACCTGGATCACGGTATAATCGGCAAAGGTGGAATTGATAAAAATGTCGTCCACCCCTACCCCATCCTTGGCCACCAGGCCGTCGGAGGAAAAGGCAAAACGCACCCGCACATTGCTGTGGCCGGCGGCACCCACCAGCAAATGGCTGGCATAGCGCCAGGCGCCTACGGCACCTGAATTTCCCTCCCACCAGTTATTGGCGGCATCGTTATACCAGTTGAAACCTGTTCCAAAAGCGCCCAGTTTGGTCCAGTTCACTCCTCCGTTGGTGCTCAATTCCACCCAGGTCTCGTCGAAATCGGTCTCTGTTTCAAAAATATGGCTGAAGGAAAGCTGGGGGTCGGCGGTCAAAGCGGAAAAATCAAAGCAGGGCGACTCCAGATAGGACATTTCGTTATTATTATAATCTCCGTCCAGGTTGGTGACCCAGGCATTCACCCCGTTGGCGGCGGCGGTGATGAAGGGCCCGGCAGGTACCCCCAGTTCCCAACTGCTTGCTGCCCCGTAGGCCGACCAGCCGCCCGAACCTGTTTCAAAGCCCTGGCTGTAGGGAAAGCTGGATATCAGTCCCTTATTGACCACATTCACAATCAGGGTATCGTTGGAGGAATTGCCATCCTGGGCCAGGCTGGTCCATACGGTGACCGGGTAGGTATTGGGTATGGAGAGGTCGGCGGTGCCGGTAAAGGTGTAGTTGAGGGTGTCGCCGGGAATCCAGTTTGTGGCCACGGTGAGGGTTTCATTGACGGTGGTGACGCCCACCAGGAAGCTGACCGGCACCTGGGTGCCGGCGAACAGGGTATCCATGCCGTAATTGACCAGGCGCACGGTTACGATCTCAGCGCTGGTCAGGGCGCAATCTGTTACAGGAGTGAGCAGCGCTGCCGCTCCTGCGTCTTCCCCGGCGAGGTTGAAAACCTCGAAATCATCCACGGCCATGTCGCTGCGGGTGCCGGGGCCGGTGATGCCACGTACGCGAAAGCGGACGGAGTCCATGCCTGCGTAGGCCGACAGATTGCCCAGCCGCTGCTGCCAGAGGTCCACATCGTCGGTCCAGCCGGGCACAATGTCCTTGGTCCAGAGGCCGCCATGGTAGGCATCGAGGTGCATGGTGCCCATGTTATTGCCAAACATGTGGTACCAAAAGGTGACCACAGGCGAGGTGAGGTTGGTGAAATCGAACCAGGGACTGACCAGCAGAGCGGTATCGAGGTTGCAACCCGAGGCCTCGGTGTAGAGGTATTTCCCGGCCGTAGTGCCGGGATTGTGGTCCACAGAGGGGCCTGTGGTGGCGGAAGTGGTGCCGTTGACGTCCACGGCCCAGTCTATGTCGTCGTTGATATCGTTTTCCCAGCCAGCACTCAGTGAACAGGCAGCGCCGCAGGCGGTGCCACAGGTGGAAAAAGTTTCAAAATCCTGGGTGTAGGGAAAGGTACTGATCTGGGAATTAGCTATCCCAAAGGCAAAAAGCAACGAAAATATCAGAATAAACCGCTTCATGTAATAGTTTTCTCATTGAATAAAATCCAGGCCAGGGGCCAGTGCGACTGAACTCTAATAATAAGAAAAAACGAGGGAATTGAAGCAGTGAGTTATGAGGATTTTAGGGTCGGCCTTCAATTATGTATTTTGAGGATGGGTTTCCTTTGGGCTGGGACTGGTGTGGATTTTAGGGGCAGAAAGAAGCTGGGATCATTTTTTTGTTGTGGTATTTTTTAGGTAGTTTTACAAGGTAATGCGGGTTTCTTGATGCATTCTGAATACAATTCCCCTCTTTTCTTCCCCTCACCAAGCCGCAACCAAGTCCTGAACAAACCCTAAACAACCCCTGAAGAAGGTGGGATCTAGAATGGATCTGGATTGGAGGTGTGTGGGAAGGACTGGGGAGTTTGGGTAGGTTGTGAGGTGCTGGTTGAGAAGGTGGAGTGGTGTGATGTGAATGGGGTGATTTATTTGTGGTTGGGGGTAAAATGTGGAGGTGGATTTTGTAAATTGGGGTGGTGGCTTGTAGTGTAGGGGAAATAGCGGCAATGCCGCTATTGGTGAGTTGGGAGAAATGAAAAAAGCAAAAACTAATGTATCCAATAATCAAAATACCGGAAAAAGTTAAGTTGGCTAGGAATGCTGAGATTCCAGTTTCAAGTGGACCATGGGAACCCTTTAAGCCGGAAAGGAATTCTGTTCCGTTGTGGGTATTTCTTCCATGGATTTTTCCAATGGCATTGCTCGCCTTTGTTTTGGGTGTTCCAAAAGCAGTGGCACTTATTTTTATGGCGGCCCCAATAGGATTTTGGGTTTATGTTAAAATCACATCAGACCGTGAATATTCAAATTCTATCCCGGTTTACCAGAGCCTCTTACGTGATTATCAAAAAAGGAAGAAATTACATGATGAAGATGTAGAATGGATTAGAAATCCACTGGATACAGAAGAGTATCAAAGATCCCAGGTTTTCCAGGCCCTTAAGAAAGCTACGAAGCCGTATAAACTGTCCAAAACCTCAAAAAAAGGAGCTTCAGAAGACTATTTCTTTTCTATTCTAAAAAGAAGATTTCCAGGAATGGTTTACCAAAATCAAATAATTGAAGAGTTTGAAAGTTTCCTAGCCTATCAACCAGACATTATCTACAATAATAAAGAAACCAATTTGCTCATTGATATTGAAATAGATGAACCATATATTCTGGAAACAAGAGAACCTATTCATTATATAAATAAGAGTGGAAAGCATACTGATGAGTGGCGAGACTCCTATTTCAATGCAGAAGGCTGGTTTGTTATTAGGTTTTCTGAGGAGCAGGTCGTAAATAATCCCGAAGAATGCTGCAACCTGCTAGAGGATTTAATCCTTAGAGTTGAAAAAAATGAAAGGGTATTATCAGGATATGCAATGCAAAAAATCAATACTTGGAATTTCGAAGAGGCGGAGAATTTTAGTCAAATCAAGTACAGAGAAGGATACTTGAAAAAGAAAGGATTATTTAAGGAACAACCATTTCTGAAACCAATAAGACTGAAAAAGAATGAACCACCTCAAATGGAAGATGATATTGACGACTTACCTTTCTAAAAAATTCTCCCAATACAGGGCTGATGGGCAAGGGCGTCAGTAGGAGTCGCCCCTGCCCATAGCCGTAGCGTTATCGCAAAGGTAATATGAAGAAAAAGGATAGAGATTTTGAAAAATTAGTTGCCGCAATTTCCGATTCATTAAGCGGAAATTCCAATACAACCGTCCTTCACAATCAGATTTTAACTGATGTTGATGGAATTAACAGACAAATAGACGTACTAATTGAAACTTCAGATTCCCAAACAGTAACAGAACGAATTGCTGTTGAATGCAAAAATTGGAATGAAAATGTAAAACTTGAACAGGTTGATGCCTTCCTTTTCAAAATTGGGAAATTAAATATTCCTAAAGGAATTGTTGTTTCAAAAAAAGGCTTCCAAAGTGGAGCAATAACAAGGGCAAACAATAATTCAAATGTTGAACTTCGGATCCTTTCAGAAATTGATAAAAAAACAGTAAAACAATGGTTTGAACAAGGTCCCTTCAGAATTGTGAGATTGAAAATGAGTGACAATTACACTTTTGATCTTTTATTCTTTCAACCACCACCAAAATTTTCATTTGAAGATTTAGAAAAATCAATTATTGATGGTAATGCTGTAAAAAAACCAATCCCTTTCTCCAGATTTGCTTTAGAAACTCGAATTATTGCATTTCAGGAAAATAAAAAGAGATTGATGGATGAGGGTAATTCAAAATTTGACAAAACTGTCGAATCCGCAAACGTTAATTGCAAATTTGGAAAAAGATTCAACAATGGAGATTTTATCCTGAAAAATAAACTTGGAGAATTTGAAATCTGCGGAATTGAAATAAACGCTATAATCGAATATAACTTTGAAACCTCTGGAAAACTGAATCCTAAGGCGCTTCGAAAGCTTGATGACACGAAAAATGAAGCCAGGGTATTATCGGCAAAGTTCAAGGATGCAAACGTTGTTTTTGTGGAACCCGAGAAACACAAAGAAGTAAAAGCTTATTTTATTCCCTCGGACCCTAAAAAAGAAAGAATCGAAATGGAGAATATTGGCATTCCAAATCTAGAAGAAGAATAAGCGATAACACTGGGCTATGGGGCAAGGGCATTAGTAGGAGAGTTCAGGATTGCCCCCGGCCATGGCCGTTGCGTTGTATCCAAGTGCGAGAATTGGATTATTTTTGTTGAAATCAAATAAATAATGGACGAAACCATAAAAAAACTCAAACGGGTAAGGGTAGATTCTTTATATGGAAAGAAAAAGCATTTTAATGCCGCTGAACGAATTCAAAAATATCATTACTGGATCGGGATTCCCATGATAATAATAAACATATTGACCGGCTCTATACTCTTTTACGTTTTAACTGACAAAGTTGACTCATGGCTGAAGTATGTGCCATTGGTTTTGTCTCTCATTGCTGCTATCCTTAGCGGATTTCAAACTTTTTTCAAGTTTCAGAAAAAAATCGAAGCACATAATAGGATAGGAAATAGGTATTTGGAAACCATGAAAAAGGCTGAAAGGGTGCTAGCCTATTACGCAGATGATCAATTAAAGAAAAGAGAATTGATTTCATGTTTAGAAGAAATATCTCTTGAAATGGTTGAAATAAACAAAGAAGCAGAAGGATACCCACCCAGTAAAAGTGATTACGAATTAGCAAAAAGAGGAATTGAAGCTGGAGAAGAAACCTATAAAACAACCGAATTAGACGATTAAAATGGCAAGCTCGATTGAATCCTACCTTAGAAATTTGTCTTATAAGTTCTATCTGAAAAGAGATGCAAAAGAAACCGCAAGGATAAGAGCTTCAACCAATAAGCTCTTTTCGAATTTGGATAGCGAATTGGGAGATGTAATTGATCAAAGGTTCATTTTTGGCTCATATGATCGTGATACTATTTTACCAAGAGTGATCGACAAAAAATCAGATGTTGATATCATGGTCATATTTAATCATTCGGAATATGATAGAACTCCTGAAACATATAGAAGCTGGTTAAAAAGATTTGGCGACAAGTATTATAAAAATCGATATGGATCTAAAGTGCTAAAATCCTTTCCAACCGTAACCATTCAGCTTGGAACAATTACTTTTGATTTGGTTCCAGCAAAAGAAGAAACAAGTTTTTGGAGTGGGACCAAAATTTACATTCCTGACAACACTTACGGATGGCAAGCGACTGATCCCGATGACGTGAAAGCTAAATTAACACAATCTAATACAAGGCATAATCAAATTGTTCGCCCCATAATTAGACTATTAAAAGCATGGAATTCAACAAATGGGTACCCCTTTGATTCATACCTCTTAGAGCTTATGATTACTGGGATGAACTTTAAAGGGGATAATATCCAAAGCGGATTATTTTATGCAGTACAGAAATTAAACTTAAGTCGCGGGGATTCCCAAGCAAGGCTAAAAAAGTTGGATAGTCTAAAATATAATATTTCAAATGTGGAGGATTGCTTAAACAATGATAATCCAGAAAGAGCAAAGCACTGGCTTCATCGAGTACTTCCCAAATTGTAGGGTGCTAATAAATTATTACATCAAACGTAAACAACACAGTCCTGGCCGTAAGTCAGAGAATTCACGATCGCCCCTGCCCATGGCCGTAGCATTGGTGAAAAGGGTCAAAAAGTGTAATAGAAAAACGCAAAAAATGACCTCCTGAATGAAAAAAGAAAAAGATTCGTTATTTTTAGCAAAAGAGCAACCATGATAAAAAAAGAAATAGTTCAAAATGCATTGAATGAGTTCCCGGAAGAATTCTCTATTGATGAATTGTTGGACAGGCTAATTTTGCTACAAAAAATTCAGACAGGTTTAGAACAATCAAAGAATAACCATGTCATCTCAAACGAGGATGCGAAAGTACGAATGGCAAAATGGTTGAAATAAACTGGACGCCTCATGCATTAGAAGAACTTGAGGCCATTGCTGCGTACATTGAACGCGATTCTCCTAAGTATGCCTCGGCCTTTGTGCAAAAGATGTTTGACGAAGTACAAAGGTTATATAATTTCCCAAAACTTGGCAGGTTGATCCCGGAAGTTGCCAATGAGGAATTACGTGAAATTATTTCGGGAAACTATCGAATAATGTACAGAATTGCCACGGAAAGAAGGATTGATGTTTTAACTATCCACCACGGAGCCCGACAATTCCCATTCTCTCTTTTCAGATAATATCCTGAGATGTACTCCCCAAAATATTTGCTAACGAATCTGAGCCAATTGAACATGAAACCGAAAATTCCACCAACACAGGGCTATAGCCAAGGGCTTAAGTTGGAGGATTTACGATCGTCCCTGCCTATACCCATTCCGTTAAATCCAAAGAAGATTCTAAAACAATAAATAGATATTACCAAAGAAAACGCTTGAAAAGTTAAAGCAAACTCAAAAATGAAAAAACAAGACTACTTAGAAAACGAGACGGTAAAGAGCTTTATTGATTGGCTAATTCCCATGATATCAGGTGAAAGAGAATTTCTTCATGGCTATGAGAAAGGGAGAAGCAAAACCCCATGGAAATGCTATTCAATCCAAAATGCATTTGAAAATTATAATTGGAGGTTCAGTTGCACAATTCCAGAACTTGAAAAAAGAAGTGGGCATTCCTTTGCTGAAAGCCAGGAGGTTTTGGGAATCATTGAAAAGGGAATGAAGTCTGCGATAGAGAATAACAATCCTCAGTCTCTCCTTAAATACTCGACGGCGATTTTGGAATGGGGAGGGGTAAAAAGGTCAAACTATCCGAAATTAGTAGCAAAAGGGGATGAAATCGTTCAATACTATGAAGATACCATCAAAAGATTAAATCCAGAAACGGTCGATACTGAGGATGACTTTGGCGATCTGTGGATGAACTCAGGGTTTACCAAAATCTATTCT
Organism: Bacteroidia bacterium; assembly: GCA_020635905.1. Taxonomy (GTDB): domain Bacteria; phylum Bacteroidota; class Bacteroidia; order J057; family JADKCL01; genus JACJYV01. The sequence goes on along the minus strand of JACJYV010000009.1, from coordinate 392,271 downwards.
TTGTTGATTGACAACTTCGTTATTTACGACAGCCGGGTTGGTGCAGCCCTGGGATTGTTGGTTAGGAAATATTTAGAGGAAGAAAATATTAGTCAAATTCCTGAAGGATTAAATTTTGCCTACGGGAACGCCAGACCTACAAAAAATGATAAAGGCCCATTAAACAGAAGAAACCCGAGTAGTGATAAACATAAGTTTCCTCAGTTAAATAATAACCCTAAAACGCATATAATTAACAACATACATGCGAACTGGCTTATAAATGAGCTATCAAAAAGGTCTGTATTTAAAAATGAATCGCATCCTATGCGGGCACTCGAATCAGCGCTTTTTATGATAGGATACTCAGTAATTGAATAAAGGACGCCCCTAAAATATCGTATAAATAAACGGCGCAACCGCCGATCCACCTCCGAATACGAGCAGGACTCCGATCAGTAACAGGACCAGGATGATGGGAATCAGCCACCATTTCTTCCGTTCCATCAAAAATTCCCAGAGGTCTCGTAAAAATTCCATTTGAATAGCTTTTGCCTAAAGTTAGAAAATTGTGGTTATTCTGAAGGGGTGAATTTTCCTTTGGAATAAATGCCCAGGGCTTTGCCCGTGTATTTTCTGCCAGTCCAGGAAGTGTTTTTTGATTTGGATTTAATGTCTTTGGCAGAGAATGTCCATTCCTTGCCTGGATCAAACCAGGTAAGTTCGGCCACTGCGCCCACCTGCATGCTTTGGGTAGCCAGCTTCAGGATGCGGCGGGGATTGCCTGCCAGGCAGGCGATCAGGTGATCCAGTTCGATCACTTTGCCCAGCACCAAAGTGGTGTGGGCCTGCCCAAAACAGCTTTCCAGACCCAGCATACCATATTTGGCCAACACGAAATCCACATTTTTTTCTTCTGTACCCTGGGGATGATGTCCCGAACTGATCAGGTCGAGGGTGCCATCCTGGAGGGCTTTGCGCAGGCCTTTCTGGTCAGATTTGTTGCGCAAAGGCGGCCAGATTTTGAAGTTATTGTCAAAGTCGTGGACGGCTTCGTCCGTTTCGACCAGGTGGGTCAGGGTGGTGCCTGTGGTAAGGCCGGGATGATTTTTACGCGCTTTGCGCACCGCATCCACGCTTTCAGCGGTGGTGAGCGGCCCCAGGTGAAGGCGTCCCGAAAAGTAATCGAGCAGGCCCAGGTCGCGGCGGGTGCGCAGAGTCTCAGCCAGAGCCGGACTACCCTTCATACCCATTTGCATGGAAACGGTGCCCTCATTGACCATGGAATCCCCCGAAATACTCATATCAAGGGGTAAGTCCAGGATCAGGCCGTCGAAAGCGCTGGCATATTGCAGGGCCCGCAGCAGCACTCCAGACGACTCTATGGGATTCTTCCCATCAGAAAATCCAACTGCACCAGCTTGCTGCATGTCGAATAATTCGGCCATGTCGCGGCCTTCGTTGCCCAGGGTCAAAGCGCCCAGAGGCAAAAAATCGACGGGAAGGTGAGCAGAACGGCTCCTTACTGAGGCTATATACTCGCGGTTGTCGAGCACGGGACGGGTATTGGGATAGGTCACCAGCGTGGTGTATCCGCCGGCCAGGCCCGAGGCAGACAGAGTTTTCAAATCATCTTTCCACTCCATTCCCGGGTCGGACAGGTGAACCCCAAAATCCACCCAACCTACGGAAATGCAGCCTCCCTCCTTTTCTGGCAGGTCTTTTTCTGCTTTGAGACTCCCTCCTTTTGCAATTTCGTGGATGAGACCGTTTTTCACCCAAAGGTCAACGAGGTTACCGTTTTGCGGGTGCCCGCGTTCAACCAGGGTTACGTTGCGGAAAAGGAGATTATCCATATCAGGCTGATTCCTTCATTCTTAACAGGGCCACTTCCACCAGCAAAAAGGCCAGTGCGGCCAGCAAAAAGTATTTCCAAAGGGGAATTCCCTCTTTTTGGTATTGAATCTCGCTGGCGATGCCTTCTGCAGAGGGTTCGGTAATGGAAATTGATTCCAGGCCCATATTGTCGAGGTGGGTGCGCAGGTCTGAACGGTTCATGGCCTGCAACTGAGATTCGGCGTCAGGCACGTTGAAGGAGATTTTTTCCAGCAGATTATCCTTTTGCATCAGGTCAAAATTGCCTTCAGAGATGCGCAACTGATCGAAATTCAGCAGGGCGTAGCCTCCTTTGGAAATGGGGTCAATGGAGTACTCCATGCCGTCTTTATTGACCAGGCGAATGGGATCGTTTTCCTTGGTCTTGATGCGTTTGGTTTCAAAAAAGCCCAATTCCTGATTCTGCTGCAGGTTCTGGGTTTGGTTCATGAGCAGGGAAAGGCGAAGCATGAGGGGGGCAAACAACCCTTTGTACTGGAAATTGGTCCAGGAATCGCCGGGAAAGGTGGAGAAAAGGAAGAACTGGCCCTCACCCGTTTTGGTTTCCAGCAAAAATGGATCCCCGTTGGCCATCTGGATGATGGGATTTTGCTCGACCGCATTATCGGGCTTGAAGCGGTAATATTTGAATACTTCCGGGGCGTCAAAGCGGCCTTTGCGTGAGTCTTTGCGGAAAATATCGCCAAAGACGGGGTGTTGCAAATCGGCCTGGGAAGCCAGCAATCCCGCTTCTGATTTGATCAATTCTCCAAACTCACCCACTTTATTGGCCAGGAGGAAACGATTCACGGATTCTTTGTTCATGTCGCCACCGGGGAAAAACAGCATGCTTTTTCCTTCCTTCAGGTGGGCAGTCAGCTGCTCTTCCATACCCGTGGAAATCTCATTGATCCCCAGGAGAATCACGAATTTGAATTCTTCCAGCCGGGCGGTGGAGAAATTTTTGTAAGAGATGAATTCGGGGGTGAATTGGGTCAGCAATTCGCCGTAAACCAGCTTCATGGGTTGGGACACTTCTCCTTCCACGATCAGTACCCGCTCATTTTCAGGTATGTAGAAGGAGAAAAAACGGCGGTTGTCAAATTCAACGGGGTAATCGTCGAGTTCGATATAACCTGAGCGCCAGCCCGTGCCGGGCGGAGAAAAGGAGATTTCCACGTCTTTCATCTCGCCGCCTTCCAGATTCTCGTTGGAAATGGCTACGGCTTTGTCTTCCACCATCACCCTGATGCTCAGATCTTTGACTGCATCCTCCCCGTCGTTGACCAGGGTCAGTTTGAGGGTAAGGGGTCGTCCGGGCTCGATGATGCGGGTTACGATTTCGTTTTTGGCGATGTAAACGTTCTTTTGCACCCGGTCGGCCAGGGGAATGAAATTCACAAAAAGTCCCGAATCGGGGTTCATGGAAATGGCCGAATCCGACAGCACGGTTGATTTCTGGAAATCTGAGAGAAAATAGAGGTTGTGGCGGGGATTGGTGGCCTTGCGGAAAATATCGGGGGTGAGGTTGAGCAATTCGCTGAGTTTCATGGCGTTTTGGCGCACATTCAGGCGGCCCAGGGCTTCGCGGGCATCTTCATCGTCCCAAAAGGAGCTGTTGATGCGCATGTCGCTGGTGCTCATGACCAGAAATTCGTCCTGGCGGGAATGGCTGTTGATGATTTCTCCGGCCAGCTTGCGGGCCTGCAGAAGGTAGGCTCCCCGTTCGTTGCCGGCCTTCATGGAGTAAGAATCGTCCACCACGATGGCGACCGAGTTATTTCCTGCGACCTGGCCCGAGCCTGCATTGGAGATCAGCACGGGATTGGCGAACATGAAAACCAGGGCCAGAATGGCCAGGATGCGGGCCGCCAGGATGAGCCATTGCTTGAGCCGCAGCCGCCTGACCACCGTTTGCTTCACTTCTTTGACCAGGGCGATGTTGCTGAACAACACCTTTTTAGGTCGCCGAAAGTTGAACAAATGGACAATGACCGGGATCGCGATGGCGAAGGCCGCCCAGAGAAATATAGGGTTCAAAAATGCCATTTCGGGCGTGAAATTAATTAAAAAAAGGTTAACCTGAACTTGTTCGGTGTAGATAACTGTTTTTTTGGGAATTTATTTCTTTGGATTTAGTTGTGAGTTGTGAGTTGTGAGTTGTGAGTTGTGAGTCAGGAGACAAGGCATGCCCTGTCTGTACAATTAGGCGGATGCAAAGGGTGGGCCCCTTGGGAGTGATTGATTCCCAAACCTGATTATTGTATCTTTGAGTAATCCACGGATTGATAAAATCTTTTCAGGGGTGAGTTCGTATTTTGATTAGAGAAATATTATCCCATATCAGAGCAAGGAGATTCTGTATGAAAGAAATAACTTTAAAAATTCCTGACCATAAATTCGGATTTTTCATGGAGTTGATCTCCCAATTGGGCTTTGAGGCACTTGTGGAGGATGAAATACCTGAGGAACATAAATCTCTGGTCAGGGAGAGGATTCAAACTTCCAAGGCTGGAGAATTGATTTCCTGGGAGGAAGCCCGAAAGCAATTTAAGTTTAAAGGCAAGGGCTGAGAATGATTTATTCCTTAAAAATTGATCCCAGGGCTATTGGGGATATTCAAAGGGGGATAGATTATTATGAGGAGCAATCACCTGGATTGGGATTTCGTTTTGAAGCTGTTATTCATAAACACCTTCTTGCCCTAAGCAAAAATCCACTCTTTCACGTCCGTTATGATGATGTGCGCTGTCTTCCCCTCCAGAAATTCCCCTTTATGATCCATTTTACAGTTGAGGAGGTTAAAGGTTTAATCACTATCCGGGCAGTTCTTCATACTTCACTTGACCCTAATAAGTGGAAAAATGGATAAGCAGCGGCTGAAGAAATTCCATCCTGGTTGGTTTAAATTCTGCAGATAGTCAGATGTCTATTGTAAACAGAAAAATTACAGCCAATTCATGAGGGGGCTCCCCTACACCCCAAAAATGTCGTCTGCCCGCGCAGGTGTGTTAAAATATCCTCCCGAATTAAATTTTTCGTAAATTAGACAAAATTTGAATGTTGAGATTAACTTCCTTCTTATGAAAAAACTATACACCTTATTATTTATCCTTGCCATAGGTGGAATTCAGTATGCAAATGCCCAGTTTTCCATCTCTGTTCCCTTGCTGGAAGAATTCACAGGAACCTGGTGTGGCTGGTGCGCTGATGGCGCCCTGCGGGCTGAAGATGTGCGCAACACCTATCCCGGCGCCAATGTGATTTCCATCCATGCCGGCAGTTCCAGCGAACCCATGCTGATTCCTGACGGCGGCACCGTGGCTGGCTTTTATACCAGCAGCTATCCTTCTGGAGTGGTTAACCGCGATGGAGACGCCATCGGCCGTACCCAGTGGAAAACTGCGGTAGGCAACAAATTGCAGGGCGCTGCTTCTGTGACGATCTCATTCGACTCCCTCGATTATAACTCAGCTACCCGCCAACTGACGGTAAGACTGAAAGCCAATTTCACTGGTCCGGTAGCTGGCGACATCCGTTTCAACCTCTTCATCGCTGAAGACAATGTTACGGGAGGCTCTACTTACAACCAGGCCAATTATGACAACACCACTGCAGGTCACCCCCTGAATGGCGCGGGCAACCCCATTGTGGGTTTCGTGCATCAGCAGGTTTTGCGGGCCATGCTGGGTGGTGCCTGGGGTAATGCAGGAACTATTCCCTCCAGCGTGAATTTCGGGGGAGTTTATTACGAAACTTTTACCACCACCCTCGATGCTGGCTGGGATGAAAATGAAATTTTCCTGGTGGGAGTTACCGCGATGTACAACGGCAACACCACGGCTGACCGCAAAATCCTCAATTCTGAGTCCATGGACCTGATCACTGCGACCGGAATTGAGGAAGGAATTGGCTCACAGGCCAAATTTATCAGTGTGTATCCCAACCCGGTGAATAATACCACCAAAGTGGCTTTCTCTCTGGAAAAAGACCAGAACATCAAAGTTGAAGTGCTCAATGCCCTGGGCCAGCACATCAACACCCTGGCTGAAGGTTACATGAACTCTGGCGCCCACACCATCATCTGGGATGCTCAGGTTCCCAACGGCGTTTACCTGGTAAAAATCACGGCAGGTGACCAAAGCATGACCAAAAAAGTGCTGGTTTCCAAATAAGATCAGGGTACTTAAACCCATTCAAAAGGCGCTACGCTCTGTTTTCAGGGGGTAGCGTTTTTTTATGGGAGCCTCTAAAAACTTCGAATCTCTGCGTTGAACTTGGTTCAATAGGCAATTGGCAAATAACAATTATCAATTAACAAGGTCCCCTTATGCAAAAAAAATTTCGTTCAGGGGGGTAACGAAAGAGGAAACCAGGGTATTCAATGACAAAGACCATACTTTGATAGTTTTAAAGTCAATCGTCATGAAAAAGATTTACCCAATTATCCAACTAACCCTGACCCTCTGTCTGGCCTTCCAACTGACCACTGCTCAAACCCGTCCTTCCTCGCCCTGCGGCGATATTTCACGGGACGATTGCACAGAACTGAAAGAAACAGGCGCCATTGGCGGACTGGTGGGAGCTTTCCCCGAGCAAAACCTTCAATCCTCCTCAGACAAAACCACGGCTTGCGGGACTCCCAGTAATCTCGTGTGCCCCTACAACACCAATAATGGTCAGCGGGGCTGCATGTTTGATATTTTTGCCACCAATTCTGTGACCATTCATTGCTTTGATGCGAATCTTTATTCAGGCACCACGGCCAATTATGAGATTTATTACCATCCGGGCACTTTTGTGGGTACGGAAAATAATGCCGGCGCCTGGACCCTGCTGGGAAGTACGACTGCTCTTACTTCGGCCGGGAATAATCTGCCTACGGCCATTCCTATTACCTTCAACGTCACCATTCCCGCCGGACAACGGGCCGCATTTTACATCACCAATGATTTTGGCGGCGGCACTTCCTACACAGACGGTGCGGCGGTGGGAAATTTCCTGGCCGGGGATGCAAATATAACGGCGTTTGAAGGGGTGGGAAAATCTTATCCCTTTGGCCTGACCTTTACCGTGCGCAAATTCAACGGCACCATCCACTACGGGGGTGCAGCTCTGGACGGGGAACAAATGGTGCTCAAAGCCCGTCCAAATGGACAGGAAATGCTGCTGAGCTGGTTTATTCCTGAAAATCTGGAGGCTGCCTACCTCGAGCTACAGCGTTCCACGGATGGAATTAATTTTGAATCCGTTCGCTCTTACCACCATCCTCAACATCAGGGTTACTATAACGACAATCCCGATTTGCAGGGAAAATCTGCTTTCTACCGTCTGATGGCCACGGATGAAAACGGCAAAACCCATTACTCCAACATTGAGGAAGCCTCGCCTGAACAAAATTCAATGCAGTTGGCTACCTATCCCAACCCCTTCCAATCCAGCCTGCATACCCAACTGATGACCCGGGAAGCCGGACAAGCCCAGATTCGGCTGACCGATCTGCAGGGCAAGGTGCTTCATGCAGAAACCCGCCCCATGGAGGCAGGTCTGAATGAATTTGAAGTGAATACGTCGAATCTGAGCCCGGGAATCTACCTGCTGCAAACCATTTGCAACGGCGTATCCAAGAAGGAAAAAGTCATTAAAGGCTTCTAGTGTCTCGTCAATCTTCAATTGACGGATAAAGCCGTTTGAGTTTGATTCGGGCATCCTTTGTTGTGAAGCGCCAGTTTATTTTGCAGTCCTTCTGGTTTCGGGCATCTTGCCAGGCTTTTACCTCCCTGATAATTTCCTGAAGATTATCGATCCTTCTGTTCAGACATTGACCATTAAGGACGTTCAGCTCAATTTCTGCCATGTTTAGCCAGCTTCCATGTTTGGGTGTATAAACAAATTCAAACCTGTCCCAAACCCGTTTGGCTTCTTCCGGGGCAAAAGCCTCATACAATGAACTTGGATGGTGGGTATTGAGATTGTCCATTACCAATGTGATCTTTTCAGCTTCAGGATAGTCATTGTCCGCAATTTCCCTCACAAATTCTGCCCAATCTTTTTTGGTTTTCCGCTCAGTTACTTTCACCCTCCTCTTTCCTGCCAAAGGCTCGTTCGACATAAAGATATTGCAGGTGCCACATCGCTTATACTCATAATCTATTCTTTTGGGAGCGCCCTTCTTCATTGGGACAGTAACTCTGGTTTCAGAAATGAGTTGCTTGGGTGATTCATCCATGCAAACCACCGGGTTTTTTGCCGAAAAGGGGCGTTTGTAGACATCCAGGACCATTTCCATGTTAGCCACGAATTCCGAATTTTGCTTTGGCGGGATGACCCAGCCCTCAACTTTCCAGGGTTTTAATTCGTTTTTTTAAAAGTTGACGAACCGTTTCATGGGAAATTTTATCCACGTAATTCAATTCTACGGCCTTATCCGCCAACATTCGCAAGGACCATTTGGAAAATCCCTCAGGGGGATCACCACAACTCAACGCGATCAAATGAGCCTCCAAATCCCCGTCAATCTTACTATGGTATTCACGCGAGGACTTTCTGCGACTTAAACAGGCTTCGAGACCTTCTTCAACGAATTGCTTTTTAATCCGGTCAATTGTCCGCATCCCGATCTTCAAAACTTTCGCAATCGCCTCATTGGTAAGCTTTTCAACCTGATACTCGCCCTCATCAGTATTCAGCAAAACATAGGCACTGCGATAAGTTTTGGCACTATGTTTCCCTTTGTGGATGATGGACATCAATTCTTCCCGTTCAGGGGAGGTCAAGGTTACAACGTAAATGTTTGGCATATCTTTTTTTGCAAAGATAGGCACAATTTACGTCATTTTAAAATTGACAAGACACTAGCTTCAAGCTGCGAGCTTCGGGCACCTTGGCAGGCTGTAAGCCTTGGTTTAAAGCTTGAAGCTGGCAGCCTGTAGCTTGAAGCCAGGCAAAAATTGAGAAGCCTTTGGCTTCTCAATTTTTGCGTGCATCCCCATCAATTTCCATTTTGTCTTTGGTGGCAGAAAGGATTTTGACGGTGAATGAGGGATATTCAGTGCCAGGAAAGGAAACCTGGATTTCATTTTTGCCTTTGGCTTCCCATTTGCCTTCGACGGGAGTGGGGCGGTCAGTAGCTCCAATGCGGGTATGGATAAACTGGCCATCTTCCTTCAGCTCAAAGCCTTCGCGGCCGCGGCTGGGGGGATATTCATAATCCATGTTGCGAAAAACCTGCACATTATCCTTGTCTTCCTCATGTGAATGCATCCAGGCGCCAAAAGCGTCAGCAGGAATTTGCTTGGAGGAAGTCGTTTTTCCCCCTTTGCAGGAGAAAAACAGGGCCAGCAGGCCCAGGAGAAATAATTTTTTCATAGGTATTAATCGAGGATTTTGACGGTAATTTTGATGTCTTCAAGGGGAATATCGGCCTGGCCAGGGCTGGGACCAGGACCAGTGGGCACAGAGGCAATTTTATCAACCACCTCAATTCCGCTGATCACCTCCCCAAAAACAGTGTATTGCATGTCCAGGAAAGGGGTGCCGCCGTTGCGAAGGTACTCCGTGCGGGCTTCTTCAGAATAGGTGAATGCAGGATCAACCATTTGCTTGACCTGGGCTTCCATCTGAGTCAGGGTCTGGGGATTGACGGGCTGACCATGCACAATGTAAAATTGTGAACCCGAAGATTTGCGCTGGGGATTCACATTATCACCCTGACGTGCCGCAGCCAGGGCGCCTTTTTTGTGGAGGTGTTTGGGATTGAATTCGGCTGGAATGGTATAACCCGGTCCGCCTTGGCCCCACATTCCCTTTTGAGCGGGATCTTTGGAATTGGGATCGCCCCCCTGAATCATGAAGTTCATGATCACACGGTGAAACAAAGTGCCATCAAAAAAGCCTTCTTTGGCCAGTTTGACAAAGTTGTCGCGGTGCTGCGGGGTATCGTCGTAAAGCAGGACTGTCATATCCCCGAAGTCTGTGTGGATCAGGGCCCTGGTACCCGAGGGTTGGTCTCCCCCACCCTGGCATGACCAGAGCATGGGCAGAATACAAAGTCCAAGCAGAATTTTGCTGATTAATCTCATATTGTGGTTTGGATTTATTTTATAATTTCTGACGAAATTTAAGGGTTTTACCCTTTACGGACAAGGTCAGTCTTTGAGGACTTCGACATTGATGACCACGTCGGCCCGGGGGCGGTCGCCTGGCATAGTGGGGGTTTTGGAGATGGCAAACACCACATCCATGCCCTGCACCACTTCGCCAAATACGGTGTACTGCATGTCCAGAGGCGGGTATCCACCTTCATTATAATATCCCTGACGGGCCTCCTCTGAATATTTGAAGGTCACTGGTTCGGGATATTCTTTTCTGTATTCCGTTTCAATGTGTTGCAGCACCTTTTGCAGCGAATCAGGATTGGATTGCTGCAGTGCCCGAAAATCGTATTGCTGGGTCCAGGGATTGGCCTGCATCCATTCCCGGGTACGGGTTTGCTCTGAGGTTTGGGAGAGGGTTCTTTCAACATTATTGAGATCGCCTTCTGTCCACTTTTTGCCGGTCACAATGTAAAATTGAGAACCCGAGGATTTGCGCATGGGATTCACATTATCGGCCTGACGGGCTGCGGCCAGGGCTCCCACTTTGTGGTACAGTCCTTCGTGGATCTCGGCGTCCAGGGTATAGCCGGGACCGCCCGTGCCGGCCATGTTTTTCTTTTCAGGATCGGCCGAATAGGGATCACCTCCCTGAATCATGAAGCCGTTGATCACCCGGTGGAAGGTGGTTCCGTTATAGAACCCGCTTTTTGCCAGTTTGAGGAAATTCTCCTTGTGGAGGGGAGTTTCGTCGTATAATTTGATATAGATGTCTCCAAAATTGGTGGAGATCTTCACATTTGCATCAGGAGGCGTGGTGGCAGTCATTATTTGTGTCGCAGGATTGGATTGAGCAATCAGATTAAAAGTGATTAAAAGGAGCAGGGAAATCAGGAAATGAATTTTTCGCATGTTTAACTTTCCTTTTGATTGGGTTGCAAGTTAATAAAAAAGTGGTGGTCATAAAGGCATTTCAGGCTAAATTCGACCTGATTCACCTTTGCAAATCCCCATTTCACAAAAGGGGACCTCTAATAACTTCGAATCTCTGCGTTGGACTTGGTTCAATAGGCAATTGACAAAGAACAATTATCAATTAACAAACTGCGCTTTCCTCAACTGCGTCCGCCTTGATCTTCTTTGTTTTTAGAGGCCCCCAAAATTCATACCAGTTCCCGTCACCCCTGTATCTGGCTTACAATTCATAAATCTCCATGAAATAATCCACCACATGGGATTTCAGGAACAGTTCCTGGCCAAAGATATCAATGAAGGGAATGGGCTTCAGTTCCTTCCAGTGGGGCCAGCCATCCTGATCCAGGTGATCCAGCTCAAAATAGCCCGAGGGCGCCAGAATGGCGCACATGGCAATGTGGATCAGGTCCTGTTTTTCCTCTTTCGTAAATTCGCGGTGAGGACTTGCGCCCAGTTCGCGCACCCCGATCAGGAATAATATCCCCTCCATGGAGACCTTTTTGCCAAACTGTTTGCGCAATTGCTGATCCAGTTTGGCCCAGCGCTCCTGCAGCAGGGCGATATCATCTTCGGGCAGTTCCATGGCTGCGCCAGTTTCTGCATGCGTATTTTCACTCATTTGGGTTGCTCTTCTTTGTTTTCGGCCGTTTCCAGCACGTAATCATAAATATCCTTGATTCTGAAATATACATCCTTGATCCCGGCCACTCCCTGAATCACCAGCGAAAGGTATTTAGGAGATTCCTTGAAACGGGCTTTGCCAGGAAATGAAGTGGCGTAACCCAAAATGCGGGCAAACATGGATGTGCTGTAATATTTGGAGGTTTTGTCGGCCACAAAATAAATGCGCAAGGCGTCTCCGTTCAGCACCACTTTCTCGAAGCCCACCTGCTTACCCAGGTCACGGATTCTGACCGAATCCAGCAAGCCAAGCACCTGATCGGGAATGGGCCCAAAACGATCCAGCATTTCCCTTGAAATGGCCCGCAGCTCGTTTTCTGATTCGGCACCCGCAATGCGCTTATAGAAAGTCAGACGTTCGGAAACACCTGGAATATAGGACTCAGGGATCAGGATGTTGAGATCCGTTTCCACCTGGGTATCAGACACATACTGGGCTTTGCGTTTCTTGATTTCGTCGTGGAATAATTCCCCAAAATGCTCTTCCTTCAGCTCCATGATGGCCTCGTCGAGTATCTGGTGATAAACTTCGTACCCAATTTCCGAGATAAACCCGCTCTGGTCGGGACCAAAGAGATCGCCTGCCCCGCGGATATCCAGGTCGCGCAGGGCAATGTGGAAGCCGCTGCCCAGGTCGCTGAATTCCTCAATGGCCTTGAGACGTTTCTGGGCATCTTTGGAAAGCAAGGTGTCGTGGGGCGCCAGCAGATAGCAAAATGCCTTGCGATTGGAACGTCCCACCCGTCCGCGCATCTGGTGCAGATCGCTCAGTCCAAAATTTTGGGCCTGGTTGATGATGATGGTATTCGCATTGGGGATATCCAGCCCCGACTCAATGATGGTGGTACAGACCAGCACGTCATACTGATTTTCGATAAAACCCTTCATAATGGCCTCTACCTGGGTACCCGCCAGTTGGCCGTGGGCAATGGCAATGCGGGAATCGGGTACCAGTTTGCGGATCATGGCCGAGATTTCCTCCAGATCAGCCACGCGGTTATGGACAAAGAAACATTGCCCGCCGCGCTTCAGTTCGTAGGAAATGGCATCGCGGATGACCTCGGGCTCCAGGGTACTGACCACCGTTTCCACGGGCTGACGGTTGGGGGGCGGGGTGCCCAGTACAGAAAGGTCGCGAATGCCGAGCAAAGAGAACTGCAAAGTCCGCGGAATGGGCGTCGCGGTCAGGGTCAGGGTATCCACGTGGGATTTGAAGAGTTTCAGTTTGTCCTTCACTCCCACCCCAAATTTCTGTTCCTCGTCGATGATGAGCAGCCCCAGATCCTTGAAGCGCACATCCTGGGAAACGATCCTGTGGGTTCCAATCAGGATATCAATTTTACCTGCTTTGACCTTTTCCAGGGTTTCTTTGATCTCTTTGGATGATTTGAAACGGTTGATATAATCCACTTCTGCGGGAAAATCCTCCAGCCTTTCCTTGAATGTGTGGTAATGCTGCACGGCCAGGATGGTGGTCGGCACGAGAATGGCCACCTGCTTATTGTCGGCCACGGCTTTGAAAGCGGCGCGCACCGCGATTTCCGTTTTGCCAAAACCCACATCCCCGCAAACCAGGCGGTCCATGGGGGTGGTGGATTCGAGGTCGCGCTTCACCTCGTCTGTGCATTTTTCCTGATCGGGCGTATCAATGTACATAAATGAGGCTTCCAGTTCGCGCTGCATGTAGGTATCAGGCGCAAAGGCGAAGCCTTTGGTGCTTTTGCGGGTGGCATACAACTGAATCAGGTCAAAAGCCAGCTCTTTGAGACGGGCCTTGACTTTGCTTTTCTTTTTGGCCCAGTCCTTGGAACCCAGCTTGCTCAGTTTGGGCTCGGTGCCCTCCTTGCCCGTGAATTTGGAAACCTTGTACAGGGAATTCACATTCACATAAATCTCGTCGCCGCCCAGGTAGATTATTTTGATCGCTTCCTGGTCATTTTCCCCCACCTTGATCTTGTGCAGGCCCGCAAATCGCCCGATCCCGTGGTGAACGTGGGTCACAAAGTCACCGGGTGCCAGATCCTTCAATTCCTTGAGGGTCAGGGCCTGAGAACGGGTTATATGGGAGCGGGATTTGTAACGGTGGTAGCGCTGGAAAATCTCGTGGTCCGTGTAACAGGCGATTTTCAGCTTTTTGTCGAGAAAGCCTTTGTGAATTTCGCTCTTCAGGCCTTTGAATTCCACCCCGTTGTCGATTTCAGCAAAGATTTCTTCCAGACGCTGAATTTGCTTGTCATCTTCACAAAAAATGAAATTTTTCACGCCTGCGGCCATATTTTCGCGCAGGTGAGAATCCAGCAATTCAAATTCCTTTTTGAAATTGGGCTGCCCGCCACCTGTCCATTGCAATTCTGCCTCCACCTGCCGAAAATACTGACGACTGCCCATTTCGGCGGTGGTAAAGCCATCCAGCAACTGGCTGAAGGTTTTTCCGTCCGTGTAGAGGGTCATGGGATCAGAGGAAAGGGCCGCGCCACGGGTACGGGTTTGCAGTTCAGCGTAATGGTTTTCGGCCTTTTTGAAATGGCTGTCCAGATCTGCCTTGACGAAGTCCACATTTTCCACAAAGACCTGGGTGGAGGATGAAATGTATTCCAGAAAGTGGACTTTTTCCTCGGTGAGCAGGTTGCGCTGGATATTGGGGATGAGGGAAACCTGTCCCTCCTCTTTTTCTGACAACTGGGTCACGGGGTCGAAAGTGCGAATGCTTTCCACTTCAGGACCAAAAAATTCGATGCGGTAAGGCAATTCGTGGGCAAAGGAATATACGTCACAAATTCCACCCCGCACGGAAAACTGCCCGGGTTCATAGACAAAATCATTGTGTTCAAACCCGTATTCCTCCAAAAGGTCCACCACGAAATCCATGCCCACATTCTCCCCCACTTTCAGTTCCAGGGTGCTTTTTACAAGAGAGCGCTTGTTGATCACCTTTTCACAGAGCGCCTCAGCAAAGGTAATGATCACCTGCCGTCCGGTGGAGGTATGGTTGAGCTGGTTGAGCACTTCGGCCCGTTGCAGCACATTGGCATTGTCAATTTCCTCGATCTGGTAAGGCCGCTTATAGGATGCCGGAAAAAACTGGATTTCCTTGCGGGGCATGAGGTTTTGCAGGTCATTGAGGAAGTAGAGGGCCTCCTCCTTGTCGTTGAGGATGACCAGGGTATTTTTGTGGGAATGGCGATAGAGGGCCGCCAGCACAAAGGCAGGCTGACTGCCTGCCATGCCGCGAATGCGGAATTTCCCTCCTTCTGAGGCCTTCATTTGAGCAGCAAACTGCTCAATTTCAGGATGGTCCTGATACAATTTTAAGATTTCCTGCAGCTTCATAATTCACAATCTGCTGAATGAAAAAAGCCCGCCCCGTATTTTGGGGAGGGTGTGGTGTTTTCTGGAACGATGCAAAGGTAAAGGAATTTTCCTGAAAGGAAGCGGAAAGTGAGCAGACGAAAAGATTTTCTGAAAAAGGCCGCTTAATGGGAAAGTAAATGTCCAAAAATCATTTTTTGCGCTTTTTCAGGTTGTCCAGATTGGCCCGGGCTAATCCAAAATCGGGATAAAGGTCAAGGGCTTGCTGGAAATTTTGGGCGGCGCTGTCTTTATTGCCGGCCTTTAGATCGAGATTGCCCAACATATTCAGGGCCGCAGCTTCCATGGAAACCAGGTACTCTTCTCCCCCATTTTCTATCCTGATCATCTCTGTTTTGGACTCTGAAGCGAGAATTTCCCCCAGGCTGGCTCTGCATTCGCCCAGGCGTTCGAGGTGAAATTCGAGGGAAGCCTTTTGATACCAGAAAAATAATTGCCCCGTTCCCTCCGCCAGCCAGCCATAATGGTTCAAGGCTGCTTTGGAATTGCCTGACTGAAGCTTGGCATTGGCCAGGATGAGGTGAATAAATCCATCCTCGGGGCGTTCCAGCATAATCTCATTTCCAAGGGTAATACAAGCAGAAAAATTACCCGTGCGGTAATACAAGGCGGCCAGACTATCCTGATAAAATGGATTTTGAGGATCTTCCACCAGTAAATAATGCAAGGCCTGAATCGCGGCAGGATAGTCACGCAACTGGCAGGCGCGGCGGTAAACCAGGGCATGCGGGCTGCTTTGCGCCCGCGAAAGACTGTCCAACTGAAGCAAAGTTACCTCACGGGTGAGAAAAAGGGTATCACCTGCCTGGGCAAAAGCCGTGGAATTCCCCAGAATTCCTCCAAGTATCAGGCAGGCGAAAACAAACAGCAAATAATTTCTCACTTGTGATCGGCGTCAGCAGGCAAGGCTGCCTGGGTCTTTTGGGCGGGAGAATTGGGAGCCCCTGCGGGAATGTCAGGATCTGGCTGGGCGGGCAATCCAATGGCAGGCGCAGCCTGGCTGGTCAGGTGCACTCCACCTGAAGGTGGTTGCACAGGTGCAGGATTGGTTATTGCAGCCCCAATTACGGGGGCAGATGCAGCCACCTGATCCTGGCTTTTAGGGGAAATGGTTTGCCCCATGACCCAATTGGCCAACAAAACAGCCAGGCTAAGTAGGAAATATTTCAGAGTGGAATGCATTATTTTTATCGTTTCAATTGTACAATGGCCAGGTCCCGCTCATACACGTCGTAGGTTCCTGAAGTGATGGCGACCCCATTGGGGTAAAGGGCCAGACGATAATAATAGGTGGTGCCCTGAGTCAGGGAATTATCCACGTAACTCACATGGCCGCCGTCCCCAAAACCAATGGCCGCAGAGCCTGCCCCGTTGGGGGTTTTGATGTAGCAGGTACCTGAAGTATAGGTCAGGTTGGTAACGGTGGCAAAGCCCGGGTCCGTGGATCGTTGCAGGATCATGAAATAGCCTCCCATGGAGGAACTTCCACCCGAAAGGGTGCCTCCAAACACACGGGCGAAGCCTGTGATGAGCACTCCTGAATGGTTTACCCCATTGCCTACCTGGGGAGTGATGCTCACCACTGTTCCTGTGATGGGATTGATCACACCGTTGGTAAAAGGAATATTCTGCACCGCAGAGACATGTATTCCAATCAGGTCCTGATTGACAAAATCGCCCTCTATGCGCACATCCCCCACCACATGCAGGCGGTGGGCAGGTGCTGAGGTGCCAATACCTGTATTGCCCTGAATAATGGCACCGTTGGCAGGAGCCGTGGTGGTCCCGCTGTAGGCTGTGCCTACAGTCATGCCTCCGTAAACGTCCAGCTTACTGACAGGCGTAGCCTGTCCTATGCCGACATTTTGAGCCTGGGAACTGAAAAAAGTAAGCAGAAAAAGCAGGGATAAAATGGTAATAAAGGGCTTCATAATGGGGCTGATTGACACTTTCTGAAGGGAACCTCTAAAAACTTCGAATCTTTGTGTTGGGTTTGGTTCGGAAATGCTCATTTACACCAGTAAACTCCGCTTTCCTCAACTGCGCCCGCCTCGATCTTCTTTGTTTTTAGAGCTCCCCTGAAAAGATTTAATATCCGAAATTTCCCCGGGTAAAACAAAGAAATGGCCTGAAAAACAAAAGCCACCCGAAGAGTGGCTTTAGCTATAACTCATTTATTGGATTTCAAGGGTGAATCAGTTTAAAGGTGCCTTTGAGGCCGTCCTTGTATTTTGCTTCCAGGAAGTAAATTCCGGGTTTCAGAGCGGAAAAATCAATTTGGGCAACTTTCTGCTCTGAGTAATAAACCTGATTTCCAAGCAAATTCATAACTCTTACGTATTCAAGCTGGTATCCCTGGCTTTTATCCCTGAGGAAGAGCTTTTCGGCCACGGGATTGGGGAAAATCTCCATGCGGGTTGCGAGTGGGATCACTTTCTCTCTGGAAGTGCCGCCTGGCAGGATTACATGCACTGAGTTTTGGGCCGTATCCAGCACCTGAATAGATGAATTATCTGAAGGAGGCCAAATTACCAAAACGTTATTTCCTCCATGGTAGGGCTGCTCAGTTACCGTGTCCGTGACTTCGAAAAAAATGGAATCACCTGGCTGGATAATGGCGTTTTTATACCCTCTGGTTAAGGGAAAACCAGGCACATCATACTTGATTTTAAACAGAATGGTACCTGCAAAAGTGGCATTTCCCTTGTTAACCACCCAGGCTGAATACAGGATCACAGAATCGTTCTGAATCACATTCACCGTATCCTTGTTCTGCATTACGCCATCCACCCCAAAACCGAGGGCTGGCTGGGCGAAAATGGAGCCCATGCCTACAAAAAGCATCAATACAAGCAGAAGGGAGGTGTGTTTTTTCATCATCACAGGTTAATTCAATTAGGCGTACTATCAAAGATAATAATTTCATTTGGTAGTTGTTATAAAAAAATCTAATTTTCTTACCTGCTCAAGGCCCTATTTTATCTAATTCTATGGACATTTTGAACCAGGTGGTTGACTTAATGAACAAGGAGGAAGTTCGCCACTTCAAGCTTTACACCTCTCGAACTCAGGTTACTTCAGACAGGAAAGACCTGCTCCTGTTTGATTATATAAGGAAAATTGGAGATTCCTACGAGGAAGACAGAATATTTGAAAAGCTGTACGGAGAAGGAACTAAAAACCCCTTTTACCGACTCAAAAACAGGCTGTTAAGCGATCTTAACAAAAGCCTGATCCTGCAGCATGTGGACGATGATGACAACATTTACATGTTCCACCTACTTTCCCTGGCGAGATATTACCGTACCAAAAACAGTTATCCAGTTGCCTTTCATTACATCAAGAAAGCTGAGAAGAAAGCCATTCAGCTGGAAAATTACGAGTTGCTGGACTTTATATACACTGAGTTGATCAGGCTTTCGCACGAAATCGTCTCCATCAACCCTGAAGAATATATCCAAAGGAGAAAGGACAACCGTGAAAAGCTGAAAATTCACCGCGAAATTGACGATATCCTGGCTGCAGTTATCTACCGCCTTAACACCTCTTTGAGTCTCAATTCATTTGATAACCCAGTTTTTGACGTTCTCCAGAAATCTATTGATGATTATTCTGAAAATGAAACCATTAAGCAAAATCCAAAACTGCGATTTACCATTTACCGCGCTGTAACCCAGATTTTTCTTTCCCGCCATGATTACAGTAATCTCAGGGATTATCTTTTGAAAACTTATCAGGAATTTACTCAGGAAGGATTATTCTCAAAATCCAATCACGATTCCAAGCTGCAGATGCTTACCTATATTGTCAATACTTCCTTCCACTGTAAAAACCTGGATGAATCTCTTGATTTCTGCGAAAAATTAAAGACAGCCATGGACGAATATAATGGGCTGCTTTACCAAAAATACCTTCCGTTTTATTATAATGGACTCATTATCAATTATGGGCAAAAGGATCTTTCAAAGCAGATAGAAGTTTTGGAATTGGTGCTCAGGGAAGGCACATTCAGCCATCTTCCTTTTTATGAAGCAGTTTTTTATACCAATTTATCTGCGGCATATTTCCTCTCAGAAGAGTATAAAAAGGCGCTCAGAACCCTGGTGAAGGTATACATTCACGACGGTTATGGAACGGCTGGAGAAAGTTTAAAACTACAAATTGGAGTTTATGAATTGATGCTCAGGCTAAAAATAAACGAATTTGAAACGATTCAAAAAAGCATTGAGAAGGTAAGAAAAGATTTTGCTTTACTTCTTGAGGAGGAAGGCAATGCGAAGGAAAAAGCATTGATTGACTTAATTGACAGCATGAATAAGTCTGTGGATTACCATCAGGATAAAGAAGTAATTAAGGCTGGAAAGGTATTTCTAAACTTTAACAAGGGGACTCCAGGGTCTGACGATGCCTTCATCGACTATTTTAACTGGGTAAGGAAGGAACTCAGGCTATCCTGAAATGGGCGCGTAAGATTTTTTTAAAGTTGGATTTCGGACCTGAAAAATTTCTTGCAACTTTACTTCAGATAACAAAAGCAAAGGGTTCTTATTAATGTCCTTTTTTTAATCCAAAGTGGTCGGGGTTATTGAAAAGTGGAAGTTCTCGCAAGGGAACTTCCTTTTCATTTATAGTATTCCCTGATTTTTCACCCTTTCCAGGCCAAAACCAAAGACTTGCAGCTTGAAGCCAGCAGCTATCAGCTAAAATTAAATTACATCAGGAGACGTTCGAGCCGGGTCATTTGCTTATCCCAGCCTGTTTTTACCTGGGTTTCTTCCAGGGGATCGCAAAAGTCCACGATGTGCAGGTCAATGTATTCGTCGCCCGGGATAGAACGAATGGTAAATTCAATATAATCAGTTTCCTCGCGGTCCTCAGCTTCCACCCAGGTCCAGCGCAGGTATTCATTCATCTTTTGCTTGTCCACTTTGGCAGATTCGCTGAAGGACTCCCAATGAAAGGTGTAAACCCCGGTCTGAGGATCAAACTCCACTTCGTCGGCAATCCAGTTTTGCAGATAGGCGGGCTTAGACAAGGCCAGAAACAGGTCTCTGGGGTCGCAGTCGAATGTGTACTTTAATTGAAGTTTGATCCTTTCCATACCTGAAAATTAAAAATTACAGAACTCAGTTCACAAAGGTTTTGATGCCAAATTCAAAGAAGTGATTTTTTCTTTTGTTGTGAAAAAATTTTAGACGAAATCATGCCCGCAAAGAAAAAATTTTCTTTCTCAGAAACAAAACCCAGCCGGGAAAAAGCTGCGGAAAAGTCGGGAAGGCGCGAAGCGGGAATGCGGCAAATTACCCTGAAAAAGGCATACATTACCCTGATAATCAAGGCCGAATAAAAGCGCATTCCTCCCCTGCTCACCACCTGAAAATCGGCAAAAAGCCATTTACCTTCCGCGGAAAGAATTGCCTGGATTCGTTCCATTATGCGTTGCAATTCTTTTTCTGGAAAAAGATCCAGGTAAAAATGGGTGACCACCACTTCAAATCGCTCCCCAGGATCAATAGCCCACAATTCGCCCTGCACGAACTGCACTTTCCCCATTTGGTCAGGACATTTTCTTGCAATCCGCTCCTTTGAAAGGCTGATCATTTTAGCTGAAATATCCACATAGACCACTTCTGAAGGCTGGGTCACTTTCAATAATTCTTCCAAAAACCATCCCGTTCCCCCACCCAGAACCAGCACGCGACTTCCAGCAGAAATTTCCCCTAAATGCGCAAACTGAGCCCTGCGAATGGATTTACCAAACGCCAGACCTGCCAACAGGTCGTAAACGGGAGCCAGTAAATCAAATCCCCTGGCCATCAGAAAAGGAGTGAAAGCGCAGGCAGGAGAAAAACGGCGTCGCCCCAGGCACGGTAGCGGTCGCTGTGGGCAAAGTAATTTTTGCGAAAGAGAATCAATCCAAGCAATAGAGCCATTAACAGCAAAATTCCCTGATAAAGGATGGTAGGCTGGGAAAAATCAACGATAAAAACCCCAATGGCCAGCACCAGATTTAGCATAAGTAAAAACCCCAGCAAAACCGAGGTTTTGCGGGCGCCAATGGCCCGTACCAGACTGCTTTGTCCATCCAGTTCGTCCGTTTCTCGCTCGAAAAGAGAAAATTCAAGCAAATTCACCAAAGCCAACAGCCCAAACTGGGCCATCATGAGCAAGTGAGACGTTTCCACGGCCTCCATATGCAACACGAAAGGCATGCCCCAGATGCCAAAGGTATAAATCAGGGCCACGCCCCCTTCCTTGACCAGCAGCGGGGAGGTCTTCCCTCCCACCAAACTCACCAGGCCCAGGTGTAAAATCACTCCCAGGCCCATCACCAGGCCAAAATAAATGCCTTCCAGCGGCAAACAGATCAGAGCTGCGGCAAAGCCGCCTGCGGCCAGCACAGACCAAAAGAGACCAATTTTACGAAAATGAAGATGGTGGAACAGGTGACGGGCAGTATGAGCCTTCGCGCCCAGCCTGCGGGAATCGAGCAGGTGATCGAGGGTATAAATGAGCCACACGCAAAGGGGCAGCAAAATGTACCAGGCAGTCGGCATCTCCACTTTCAGCAGGCGGGTAACCAAAACACCCCCGGCCAGGGAACCTGCCGCGACATCAAGACTGAGAATTGAAATCAGTTTATAAATGCTTCCTTCCTGAAGCCTGGTCATAGTCATTTGTTCGTACACAAACTCAAGGGAACCTCTAAAAACTTCGAATCTCTGCGTTGGACTTGTTTCAGAAATGCTCATTTACCTGAGTAAACTGCGCTTTCTTCACCTGCGTCCGCCTTGATCTTCATTGTTTTTAGAGTTTCCCTCAAAAGATCTTCCTGCGAAAATCCACCCTTTCAATCCATTCTGTATTCCAGAACGTTCCCAAAATCAGGGCTTTGGATCATTTCTATGATGGAATCTGCCACCATTATTGGATTTTTGAGCTGGCCCTGCTTTTTATACTGACGAAATTTTTCCACTTCCTTGAAACTGTGGTTGTCAGATTCGCGGATCTCCATTTGCATTTCTGTATCCACCACCCCGGGCGAAAAAGACACCACTTTGACGGGCGTTTCTGAGTCAGCCTGCTCCTCGGCCAGGCAGCGGGCAAACATGGCCAGGCCTGCCTTGCTGCTGCAATAGGCACTCCAGCCATTCACAGGACGGGAAGCAGCTCCTGTGTTGAGATTCAGGATTTTGCGTTCCACATCCCAGTCGCGGGTATTTTTGATAAAATACTCGATTATCAGCATGGGTGAAATCAGATTCACATTCACATTGCGGATGATGCGCTCAAAAAGCTGGGTCTCCCCAATGGGCATAATGGGGTGAATTACGCCCGCATTATTGATCAGGGTCAAAGATTTGACCTCTTCTGGATCAATCCTGCGCAAAACACGGTGCATCAGTTCAGGAATCCGCTCCACATTGTCCAGGTCAAAGGCAATATCCTTGAGGTCACCTTTGGTGGTGAGAGCTTTGAGGGCAAGTTTTGGGTTTTCATTTCTTGAAATACAGATCACCTTATTTTCGGGGACCAGCAATTTCAGCGCAATGGCTTCGCCGATTCCGCGCGAAGTTCCTGTAATGATGTAATGATCTTTTTTCATAATGAGGCTCAAATTAATGAGATTCTGACAAAAATTCCTGTCTGGATTTATTTTCGGTCAAATAACAACCTTTGTCCGCGAATGGAATCGTCCACCTTGCCCTCGTGGTATACCTTTTGCCCATTGACAAAGGTAGATTTTACCCGGGCTGAAAAAGTCTGGCCTTCCAAAGGTGACCAGCCACATTTATAAAGTACGTTTTCGCGGCTCACCACCCACGGATCGTTCAGATCGACCAGCACCAGATCTGCATGGTAGCCTTCGCGGATGAAACCCCGTTTGCGCAACTGAAAGCAAATGGCCGGGGCATGGCACATTTTTTCCACCACTTTTTCGAGGGTAAGGCGGCCCAAATGTACCAGTTCCAGCATGGCAGGCAGGGCGTGCTGCACCAAAGGTCCCCCTGAAGGCGCCTTGGGATAAAGGTTGGATTTTTCCTCCAGGGTGTGTGGCGCATGGTCTGTGGCGATGATGTCGAGGTGATTATCCAGCAGCCCGGCCAGCAGGGCGGTGCGGTCCGCGGCGGTTTTTACCGCAGGATTCCACTTGATCAGGCTGCCTTTTTGGGCATACCAGCTATCGTCAAACCAAAGGTGGTGAATGCAAACCTCCGCGGTAATGCGTTTTTTCTCCAAAGGAAGCACATTTTCAAAGAGGCTGATCTCTTTGGCAGTGGAAATGTGCAGGATGTGGAGGCGGGTGTCGTACTTTTTGGCTAATTCAACGGCCTGCGAAGAGGAAGCGTAGCAGGCCTCTGCGCTGCGGATCACGGGATGCATTTCCCAGGGAATATTGTCCCCGTATTTTTCGCGGGCCAGGGCATAATTTCGCTGAATAATTTCCTCCTTTTCGCAATGCGTGGCCACCAGCATGGGCGCACGGCTGAAAATTTTATCCAACACCTCCACATCGTCCACCAGCATGTCGCCTGTGGAGGAACCCATGAATATTTTCAGGCCGCAAACCGTTTCTGGATCCGTTTTGAGCAATTCCTCCAGATTATCGTTGGAAGCGCCCATAAAAAAGGAATAATTCACCACAGAGTTTTCGGCACCCATTTTATACTTGGCGGCCAGCAATTCCTGGGTCAGGGTCTGGGGCACGGTATTGGGCATTTCCATGAATGAGGTAATTCCTCCTGCGGCAGCCGCTCTTGATTCGGTAAAAATATCTGCCTTGTGCGTCAACCCGGGCTGACGAAAATGCACCTGATCATCAATCACACCAGGCAATAAGTGCAGGCCACGGGCGTCAATCACCTCATCTGCAGCCTTATACAAACGGGGAGCAATTTCAAAAATGATCCCATCCCGGATAAAAACATCCCCTTCAAACGATTTGCCCTCGTTGACCAGGGTCGCATTTTGAATCAATAAAGTTGCCATGCAGCGAAACTAATAAAATATTTGCAGGTGTGGGACGTCCTGTTTTCAAGAGATTTGAGATTAACAGATTTAAGATTTCAGATATCAATGGGTTAGATTTGAGGTTGAGATAATGGAAATCAGTGATTGAATTGCCCCAATTATTAACCAACCCTGAACTTTCAAACCACCAACCAAACCGTAAACCGTAAACTGTAAACTTTTCATGTTGAATATCATCCTGCTACTGACCAGGCTGCGCGACGGGGGGCAGCAATACACGGAAACCAATCTGGAAAACCTGATTGCGGAACCGTTCAATGCAGTTTCGGCCTTATTGTTTTTGGGAATTGTGGCCTGGTGGGCGTTCAGATTGAGGGGAAAATACCGCAAGCATCTTTTCCTTACCCTGAGCCTGCCCGTCCTGCTGATTGGAGGTGTAGGGGGAACCATTTACCATGCGTTTCGCATTTCCCAGGTTTTTCTGGTCATGGACTGGCTGCCCATTCTCATACTTTGCCTGGCGGGCAGCATTTACTTTTTTATCCGGGGAGGTGGCGGCTGGATTGGGGGAATTGGCGCCTTTGTGGGCCTTTTTGGCTTACGCTGGCTGGCTTCGCAATTTGTGCCCGCCAATTACATGATCAGCACAGGTTACGGCATTATGGCCCTGTTGATTCTGATCCCAATTATCATGGTGATGGTCAAAACCCGTTTTTTTGAAGCGAAATGGGTGGCTTTTGCCCTGATTTCCTTCCTGATTGCGATTTTCTTCCGCACGGTTGATCATCTGGCCTGGATTCCCATTGGAACGCATTTCCTCTGGCATATCTTCGGGGCCGCAGCCTGTCACTTTGTTTTGGAGTACGTTTTTAGCCTGGAAAGTATTCCCTCCGTTCCTGAAGAGGGAGGTTGATATGGAATGTACCCTGTTGTACTTGTAAATCCCCATCCTGCGATATGTAATTTGTTCGCTTTCATGGTGAGTCAGATTTTGCGGAATTTCATGTTGCCTGAGGCTACCATGGCTCCAATTGCGGCGAGGATAAGTATCATTTCCATAATCGTAAAGGTTTAATTTGCAGGAACCTCAAAAAACTTTGAATATCTTCGTTGGACTTGGTTCAGAAATGCTCATTTACTTAAGTAAACTGCGCTTTCTTCTCCTGCGTCCGCCTTGATCTTCTTTGTTTTTAGAGGTCCCTTGGTTAAAGTCAATGTTTCAATGACCGTGCCAAAAACCATAAAAAATGCCCGTTCCTTGCTGAAACGGGCATTCTCAAACCTGAACGGTTATTATTAAGACCTCAATGGTCCTTTTTGGCCGTGAATCCTGACGGGATCATCAGGTCGCCGTAGTCATACATATTAATAAAAAGCAGTTTGGGCGTCTTGGAGCCTTCCCAGGTTACCTCATACTGGTCCAGCAGTCCTTTGCCCTCGTAGCCAGCTTCCGTTTTAAACTCACAACAACTGCCTGTACGTTTATAGGTAACTGCCTGTCCCTGAGGACCTAAAAGGGCATTCAAAAAATATCTTTCAGAAGCAGGGCCAGAATGCTCTTCGCTCCCGCCCACCTTGATGGGATTTTGCTGGGAGTAGCCATAATCGGCCTGATCAGCAGGTTTGGAAATCAAAAAGGTGCTCTGATCCAGCATGGCATAGGATTTAACCTTGGCCTTGCCTGCAACCTCTTTGCCTCCTTTACAGGAAAAGGCAAAAATCGCACTCAGAACAAGAAAAAAGGGGAGAATTTGTTTCATTTTGGTAAAGTTTTGAAATGTAGGGCAAATATAATGAGAATGGAATTCCCCTGAAATAATCGTTTGGTGAATTTGATTTTCAGGGAGCGATTCAGGGGGATAATCTTCTTCTAAAAGCGGTAAATCATTCCGACGCCCTGATTGCCCGGTCCCAGCGGATAGAAAGAGAGGTTTGCCTGGCTTTTCTTTTTGTGTAAATGGGGAATAATCCAACCTGTAAATGCGCCTACGGCATAGCCAGTGACCACGTCTGTGGGAAAATGCTTGCCTGCGCGGTAGCGCAGGAAGGCCACCCCCGCGGGCAGGGCCGCGGCACCCGCCCATACCCAGGGCTTCGCCCGGGAATCAGGAAACATATCGCCAAAAACTTTGGCACTGAAGAAACTGAAGCAGCCCGTCAGAGACGTATGCCCCGAAAACCAGGAAAAGCGGGCACCCGGCTTTTCTTTTTCAGACAGCGGCGCTGCCGGGTTATAGACAAAAGGCCGTGGCCTTTTGACCAGGGATTTGCTCATTTCGGCCAAACCGAGGGTGGTGAGGCCAGCCTCAGCCCCCATCACACCCAGCGTCAGCCATTCTGAACGCACTTTTTTATGGGCCAGGGCAACAAAGGGCATGGCAATGGCGCCACCCACCACAATATCACTGGCCCGGGCGACGCCCGGAGACCAGTAGCGGGTTGCGCTGCGGTCAATTCCGGGAATAGTTGCGGGATCCAACGCTGCGATTCCCGCCTGAGAAAGTGGCGGAATTTTCTCCATTTGCCATTTCAAAAGACCGTATCCCACCGCCATTCCGCCCAGATAAGTGCCGTCAACTGCAGGTCTGAATTGGTAAACCTGAGCCCAAAGGCCTGAAAAAGCCCATTGAAAGACGATTAAAGCCAGAAGAATCCGAAATTTCATTTCCGCAAGAAAAGCAAAAAGCCGGAACTTTGGGGGTTCCGGCTTCATAGCGTATGAAAACTTCGACAAAATTAAGGCGAATGAACAGGACAATTGCGCAGATGCGCGTTTGTCACAACACAAATATAGGGGCTTCATACGGGCCAACAACCCCTACTTTCCCACTTTTTGGACGTTAAAAACCCAGCCATTGTACAGAAATCAATACAGCCATCCATCTGCTAATTGTCCTGCAAAAAAATCAGGAAGAAAATATTAAATCTTTCTTCTCTGGATTTGGAAACCCGGAACATTTGGTTATTTTTGCAGTTCGAAAAAAAATTCTAATTAAAAGCATGTACGCAATTGTTAACATACAAGGCCAGCAAATGAAGGTTCAGGAAAATCAGGAGATTTTCGTAAACCGTCTGGCTGAGGAAGAAGGAGCCAAAGTTGAGTTCAATGAAGTGCTTCTTTTCGACAAAGACGGAAAAGTTACTGTGGGCCAGCCCGTGGTCAGTGGTGCTTCCGTAAAAGCAACGATTATTTCTCACCTTCAGGGAGACAAAGTGATTGTTTTCAAAAAGAAACGTCGCAAAGGCTACCGCAAGAAAAACGGTCACCGCCAGCAACTCTCCAAAATCCGCATTGAAGGGATTAAATAATATTTTCCAACCAGAAACTCTGAAAAATCATGGCACATAAGAAAGGCGCAGGTAGTTCTAAAAACGGTCGCGAATCGCATAGTAAACGTCTTGGATTGAAAAAATCCGGTGGACAACTGGTAATTCCCGGCAACATCATCATCCGTCAGCGTGGCACCCAGGTTCATCCAGGAGAAAATGTTGGCATTGGTAAAGACCACACCATCTTTGCCCTGGTCGAAGGAACCGTTGAATTCCAAAACAAAAAAGACAATAAGAAATTCGTTTCAGTAAAGCCCATCGCTTCGGCCTGAGCCTGATCTGAATTTAGAAATAGAAACCCGCTGCATTCCAGCGGGTTTTTTGTTTTTCAGGACCGAGTTGTGAGTTGTGAGTTACGAGCTCAAACCGTAAACTGTAAACTGTAAACCGACCAGGTAACATTTTCACCCAAATGGGATTAAATATCAAATCCACCAGGGCTTCGCCATCGTAAATAGAGTATTTTCCATCTTTTTACTGACGGGGGATGTCAAAAAGGAGATTTACATTTGAAAAGCTACAGGAAAGAATTGAAGCAAAATTGTCAAAATCAAAGCCCTGACAAATATGAAAAATCAGGGGATTTTGCATCAATAAAACAGCTGTAAATGTTATCTTTACACGGGAGAGAGATTAAATGAAAACTAAACTAAACGCAACCACTTCCAACCGCCACAGGCGAAAATTTAGCCGAAATTTGATTGCAGGGGGAATTTCCCTGGTTGCAATTGCTTTGGCTGTCACCCTCTTTTTTGCCCTTGACCTCGGTTCGGTTGACCAGTCATTCGCCTCTGGAAACCTTGGAAAACTATTCACGGAGCAGTACAATCCCAAAGATGTGGTCCCGGGCAGGGTCATCCTCAAAATCAAAGATTCTCACCGCAATTCCTGCACCAACGGTCAGATTTCCATTCCCGAACTGAACCAGAAAATGGCGGACTGGAATGGCGTAACCACCGGAAAATTATTTCCAAATGCTCAAAAACCACGCGAAAGCCATAATGCACTGCGTCAGCCTTTCGTGGATTTGTCCCTGATCTACGAATTTCGCTTTGATACCACCTTCACCGTCGAACAGGTGGTGCGTGAGCTGAACCAGCTGGGATTCATCGAATATGCTGAGCCCCGTTTCATTTACCAGTCTTTTTACGCTCCCAACGATCCCAAACTCGGCGATCAGTACTACCTGACCGCGATCAATGCCCTGCTGGGCTGGGACCTTTCCAAAGGGGATTCCAACATTGTGATTGGGATTATTGACACGGGAACTTCTTTTGGACACTCTGAACTGAAGGACAAAGTCTGGTTTAATCTGGCTGATACCATTGACGGCATTGACAATGATCAGGATGGCTATGTGGACAATTACCGCGGTTGGGATTTTGGTGGATCCAGCCTGACCAGCCCGCCTGATAACGATCCTTCGTGGGCAGGAACCATGTCTGGCGTGGATCACGGTGTGCTGGTGAGTGGTGTATCAGTGGCCCAACCCAATAACGGGATTGGTATTGCGGGGGTGGGGTATAATTGCAAATACCTGCCGCTCAAAGCTTCCTACGACAATAATACGGGCGTAGCTTACGGCTTTGACGCCCTGGTATATGCCGCAGACCACGGAGTTCCCATCATCAACCTCAGCTGGGGCTATAATGGCTTCAGCCAGTACGGACAGGATGTGGTGAATTATGCCGCCATCAACAAGGGCTGTCTGGTGGTGGCTGCAGCTGGCAATACTCCTTCAGAAATTGAGATTTACCCGGCAAGTTACGACAACATCCTGAGCGTGGGTGGAACCCAGGCTGCCTGGATCAATAATGTGCAGGAACATGATTTTGTCTGGTATTCCAATTCTGGCTTTGGAACGAGCTATAATTATCTGGTGGATGTGGTGGCTCCCGCCCGCAACATTCGCACCACTTCCCTGACCAATTCCTATTACGCTGGTGCAACGGGAACTTCCCTGGCTTCTCCCATCGTGGCCGGGGCGGCAGGCATTCTGAAAGCCCATTTTCCCAATTACACCAATTATCAGATCGGTCAATTGCTGCGAATCACTTCTCACGAGATTTACACCAAAAACCCCGATCCTGCCTACACGGACAAGCTTGGGCACGGACGGATTGATCTCTTTGATGCATTGAATTCCTCTAAACCCTCTGTCCGGGTTGACAGTCTGTATTTCAAAGATCATAATAATAACCGCCCAGAACCTTATGATACGGTTGAGGTTTATGCCAAATTCATCAATTACCTTGACCCGGTCAGCAACCTGCAGGTGACCCTTTCCACCCCTGACAGCACCTGCGTGGAAATTCTGAATTCCACCGTGACCGTCGGGGCTATCCCTACCCTGGGATATCAGATCAATGCCCAGCCATTTCGCATTGTGATCCGTGAAAATTGTGACATTGAGATCGAGAAATGGCTGAAATTCTCTTTGAGCGACCCATCTGTTTCCTACGAAGATTTTGAATACCGCAAATTTTCCATTTTCCCGATTTGCATTCCCTTTGAAGTGAATAATCTCCACCTGTCAGTCACTCCCATTGGAAATATTGGTTTTGGGGATTGTCCTTCGAATAATCTGGGGCTGGGCTGGGATTATAAATCCATGGGAAATAACCTGAAAACCGGCGGTTTTATGATGGGTTCATCCCTTTCCAATTTCACTGATGCCACTAAAAACCAGGTGTCCTCCCCTACCCGCGACTATAACCTGCTGGCACCACCCGTGATTCATGAGCCGGGTAAAATTGCCGCCAAAGAGGCTTTTTGTCAGTTTTCAGACGGACTCGCCACCCTTCCCCTGGGTCTGAAGGTCGATCAGAATACCTTCGCTTTCTCTGAACCCGGCATGGATGATTTCATCATCATGGAGTACGTGATTCGCAACCCCACCA
Source organism: Bacteroidia bacterium (assembly GCA_020635905.1). GTDB lineage: Bacteria > Bacteroidota > Bacteroidia > J057 > JADKCL01 > JACJYV01. Next base: position 362,096 of record JACJYV010000009.1, on the reverse strand, counting down.
ATACCTATCACTCGCATTTGAGCGCAGGTATCTTGCTGGAATGGGGTGGCACAGGCACGGCTCTGACTGCACTTTCCTCTGGCTTTAATGCTGGAAATAACCTGCTATTCGCCGAATTAGGCACTAATGGTGGCGGCTCTCAGATCTTTTCAGGGATTCGCCTCCTCACCAACCAAAATGCCGTTTCCTTCAATAAAAGCGCCAACGCATTCTACTTTACGGATGTTGACAAATTCAACGCCATCTCTCAGGGCAGCAGTTCAATTACCAATGTCACGGGCGATCTGGTTCAATCTCTGGCCGTTAACCAAATCAATCTTAACCCGGGAGATTCCATTATCATTGCTTTTGCCCTGATTTCAGGAATGGACCAGCAAGACCTGAACGATCACGCGGCAATGGCTCTGGAAGCCTACCATTGCCGGGTCAGGACCCGACTTCTGCCCCTTAATTTGGGTGCTGACATCACTGAATGTTTGAAAAATGCCCCTGTCAATCTTTCTGCTCCCGTTGACCAGTACGAGACCTACATTTGGTCCACGGGCAGCACCACGCCGCAGATTACGGTTGACAATGCTGGAACCTACTACCTGGATGTATTCAATTCTGACGGATGCCACACTTCCGACACCATTCATGTCAATTTGCTGACTGGCACGAGCCTGATTTTTGCCAATAAATCTGAAGCTGATATCAACGAATCCATTACCTTTTCCAGCAATGCTCCCCTGGAGACCAATTACGTTCACTGGGATTTTGGAGACGGAACTGGAGCCAGCAATCAGTTTCACCCCAATTATTCCTACCAGTCGCCAGGCACCTACCTGGTCACCCTGATTTCGGGGAACGGATACTGCTTTGATACCACCACCATGTCCATCACGATCAAGGCGCTGGTGACGGGAACTGGACAAAATCTGCCTCAAAATGACGAAATCAGCGTTTTTCCCAACCCGGCAAGCAGCTATATTTCCACCCGTATACAGAATGATTATCAGGGAGAAACCATCCTCACGGTTTTGGATATGCAGGGACGGACCGTTTTGAGAAAGACATTCAGCAAATTTGCCTCCAGGTTTGAACCTCAGTTGGAAATAGCTCATATCCCGGCCGGAAATTATGCCCTGCAGGTGAGCATGGGCGATTTGACCCGGGTGCTGCGCTTCATCAAACGATAGCATTTCAAGTAATAATACAGACTGTCGCTGGCGATGCCAGCGGCAGTTTTTCTTTTTTATACCGCCTGAATTGGCGGGAAAAGAAATTGAGAGAGACAGGAAAATTGCGTAAATTTAAAGGATTCCCAATTAAGAGAGATGAAGAAATACATTGCCGCCTGCCTGCTGACCTTGCCCCTGTTTATCACTGCAATCTTTGCCCAGACACCCTCCCAGGCCAAATTGAAAAAGTTCCAGATGCCTGCTGGAGTGACCATCACTGACTATCTCCCGGGAAGAATTTATTTCAAGGTCAAAAATGATTATCGCACCCTTTGTAATGCCAACACCGTGCAGGTACCAGGCATTCCAGAACTTTTCCCCTTCCTGAATGTGACCAGCCTGAAAAAGGTATTTCCTTACGCAGATCGCCCCGCAAGTACCCATAACGAACTGGGGCAGCGCATGGCGGATATCACTCTGATTTATGAACTCGAATACAAAGGCTCCGTCGATCTGGTGGATGCCATTAATCTGATTCTGCAAAGCCCTGCGGTCGAGTATGCAGAACCTCATTACGTCTATCAGACGCTCTACAATCCCAACGACCCTGATACCATCAAGCAATATTACATCAATCAGACCAATGCCCGCAAGGCCTGGGACCTCTCCCGCGGCGACAGCACCATTGCAATTGGCATTCTGGATACAGGAACATCCCTCATTCACCCTGATTTGAAGGATAAAATTCTCTTTAACCTAAATGACACCATCGACGGGATCGACAATGACAATGACGGCTACATCGACAATTACCATGGCTGGGATTTTGGCGGTGACAGCCTGGGCGCACCTGCTGACGAAGATCCTTCCTACGACGTCACGGATCACGGGGTGATTGTAACCGGGCCCGCAGCGGCCGAATCTGATAATAATTTTTGCATTGCCAGCATTGGCTTCAACACCAAATTCATCCCCCTGAAAACGACTCCCAGCGGCAGCGGCTACATTATTTTTGGCTATGAAGCCCTGGCTTACGCCGCAGATCACCAGATTCCCATTGTGAATCTGAGTTGGGGGGGCACCTGGTATTCAGACTTTGGAGCGGACGTAGTCCGCTACGCGGCCATCAATAAAAAGATCCTTATCGTGGTGGCAGGTGGAAATACTCCTGGCGATTATCGTTTCTTCCCCGCGACTTATCCCAACGTGATCGGGGTGGCAGGCGAGCAAAACGGGGGTCAGGTTTGGTTCAATAATTCGGGCTTTGGGTCAACCTACAACTACCTGCTCGACGTTACGGCTCCTGCCCGCAACCTCCAAACCACGGCCAAAAACTCGATTTGCGGTGGATCTGGAGGCTACGGAACGGGAACTTCACTGGCTGCGCCTGTGGTTTGCGGGGCTTCTGCCCTGGCTTTGGATTATTATCCAAATATCAATCCCATTCAGGCGGGCGAACATGTGCGGGTAAGCGCAAATGACACTTTTTATCTGGATAATCCTGCCTCCACCTATGCTGAGAAATTCGGCCATGGGCGCCTGGATTGCTGGCGGGCCCTGACCTTTGCCAGCCCATCCGTCAGGTTGGTGGATGTACAGTATGATGACCTCGACAATGGCCTGATTGAGCCCGGAGATACCATTTATGTGCGGGCCAAATTCGTCAATTACCTCGATCCCACGGGTTCACTTGACATCACCCTAACCACTCCCAGTTCCACCTACCTTCAGGTGATTGATCAGACCATCAACGTGGGATCTCTGAGCACCCTGGACACGGTCAGCCTCAAACATGCAGCTTTCAGGGTGAAAGTGCTGGGCAGCGCCCCGGCCAATGCAACTGCTTACCTGCGCTTTGCCTACAGCGACGGCACCTATAACGACTGGGAATACTATCCCATGACCATTGACCAGTCCTTTGTGCCCATGAGCGCAAATCGCCTCAAAACCAGCATTGACAGCAAGGGCCGTTATGGTTGGCATAATTACCCCAGCAACAGTCTGGGACGGGGGGTTACCTACAACAGCGACCAGCATTGCCTCTCAGAGGGTGGTTTTCTGGTGGGAATGTCTTCTACTCAGGTTTCAGATAACATCCGTGGAAATGGTGGCGGTCAGGACAATGATTTTGTAAATGTGGTGGAGGCGTCTGCCGTTTCCCCGGGCCCTCTGGCGGACCGTCAGGGGCATATTTTGTATAACGACAACGGCGCGGCCAGTTCACTCAATCTGGAAATCAACCAGAATGTGTATCAGTACACCGAAGGTGAGCACCAGGATTACATCATTTTTGAATACGAAATCACCAATAATAACGCCTTTGCCCTCAGCGGGCTGCGTTGCGGCATGTATGCTGATTGGGATCTGGGCTATTCTCCCGCCAATATTTGCAAATTTGATACTGCAGGCCAGCTGATTTATGCGGATGAAATTTATCACGGTCAGTATTATTATCCTGCCATGGGCCTGGTTTCCAACCACACCCTGGGGGCTTATGCCACGGACTTCTCCCTCTTTAATTTCACCACTGCGTCCAAATGGACTGCTCTTTCCAGCCCACCTTCAGGAGCCAACAGCGACACCACGGACATCATTGCTTTTGTTTCCGCAGGTCCCTTTAACATTGGGGCAGGCGCCACAGAAAAAGTGGCCTTTTTCATGGCCGCAGGCAAAAAACTGGTGGATGTGCGGGCTGCGGCTGATGCAGCCCGTGAAAAGTACAACTGCGTGATCCTGGGCAATATTCCTAAAGTAAACCTTGGGCAGGATCTGACCACCTGCGTGGGTCCCACCAGCGTGACCCTGGATGCAGGCAGCGGGTACTCTTCTTACCTTTGGAGTACGGGACAGACCACCCAAACCATTTCCGTGAGCAATGGTGGCAAATACACCTGCGAGGTGACCAATGGCGGCGGCTGCAAAGATATTGACGGTATCAATCTCACCATTGGCCGCAAAATCAATGCAGGTTTTACGGCCTCAGCCACCAATATTTTCATTGGGGACACGGTTTGGTTCAATGATACCACTTCAGATGTGATTGGTCGCGGCTGGGATTTTGGGGATGGAAACTACGTTTTCAGCCTGGATTCCAATCGTTACCACGTGTACAACACCTACGGAAATCACACCGTGACCATGTATGCCCAGAACGACTGCCGCTGCTCAGATACGGTTACGCTCAATATTCAGGTGGATACTTTGCTCAAATTGCCCAATCACATCCTGGCTCAGAACCTGAAATACTATCCCAACCCGGCCCATGACCAACTTTTTGTGGATCTGGATAATGCCTACCGCGGACGTCTCAAAATCAGGTTGCTCAATTTGGTGGGGCAGGAATTAAGGGTGGAAGAGCATCAGAAACAAAGTGAAACCGTCTCCTACGCCCTTGATCTGAGCAATCTGCCCCAGGGATTTCTCCTGCTGGAGCTGTCCAATTCAGAAATGAAAAGGACCTTCAAGGTGATCAGAAAGTAGAATTTCAGTGGAATTTTACTCATTAAAAGCTTCCAGGACAGGCTTCCCGTCCCAACACTCGTGCGGGGTAACTCCCAGCAGCCAGGCCAGGGTAGCCGCGGTATGATAGGTTTTGAAGGGAGTGGTAATCTCGTGGTCCTTTTTCACCCCGGGACCGGAAATAATCCAGGGAATTTCGACCTCCTCCATGGTTTCTCCTCCGTGCCCCTTGCCAATCCCGCCATGGTCTGAAGTTACCAAAACAACGGTTTCTTCAAGAATTTTGGCCTGTTGCAGGGCCTTCAGAATCTTGCCAATCATCTTGTCGGCCAGCGCTACAGAGCGATAATACTCAGGCGTACCGTGCCCGAATTTGTGCCCGGCATGGTCGCACAAATCCAGATGAATGAAAGTGAGTTCGGGTTTGTGGAGACGAATGCCAATACAAGCCGCGCGGGTGGTTTCGCGGTAACCTGCAGTATTCAGTTTACGGCTGGTCACTCCCGGCTCAACCAGGCGCCCAAAGCTGAACCAGTCATGATAAATGGCAGAAAATGCCTTGGGCCTTTGTTCGCGTAGCAATGCAAAAATGGTGGGAAAAGTTCCCCATTTTCCCTGACAAACGGGCTCCTGCTCGTGTTTCCTGCGCTGCCAGGCATTTGAAGTAATGCCGTGCTTTTCGGGACCTGCACCCATGATCATGGAAGCCCAGTTGGGACTGCTGGAGGAGGGCAAAATGGCCTGGGCATGAAAGGCCCAGCTTCCGTTCTTGCGCATTGCATCCATAAACGGAGTTTCCGCATTTTGAATGCCATTGGGACTCATTCCATCCACCCCAATCACCACTACATGGCGGGCACGAACAGGAGGTTTTTCATCAAAAACCGACCCGGCCAGCAGGAAAAAACCAGCCGCCAAAAGAAATAAAATCCTGATTTTCATACAATTCAGAGAATTGAGTTTCCTTTCTGCTTCAAGTTATTCCCTCACCAGCTTCCATACTTCCTGACCAAATTTGCCGGTTGCAATCAGGAAGTAAGTTCCAGGGGCAAGGTTATTTTGCAGAGAAAATGAAAAGGAATTTTTACCAGGAAGGCAGGAATTATTTCCCAGGTTTACCACTTCCCTACCCCGCTGATCCAATACCCGAAAATTTACCACATCCTGGTTCTCAAGGTCGAGTTGAAGATTCAGTACATTTTGCAGAGGATTGGGCCAGGTTTTCAAAGAAACAGAAGGATTCATTCCCAATTCGTGGTCGCGACCAATGGTCAGGCTGTCAAAATTGAAGAGAATTAACCCGTAAGTCATGTCGCTGGCATAAATCGTACCCGAGGGAGTAAACGGATACACCCCAAAATCTCCCCCGTAATTTTCGGTTGAACTGTCTGGAAAGGTTTCGTAACGGGTGAGAAGCGGAAAGGCCGGCAGACCTGAAACATCAAATATCTTCAGTCCCTTCTGATAATAGGACACATAGGCATACCCGTTCAGAATATACAGGTTGTGTACAATGGCCTGCGGATCCCCATACTGATTGACTTTCAATGGATTACCCGGGGAGGACAGGTCCCAAAGGGTAATGTCTGGAGTGGGGTCCTTGGCCAGTTCATCGCAGATGAAGAGGTATTTTCCATCAGGAGAGGGCCAGCCACTGTGGGTATATTTGATGTTGGGATCAGAAATTTGTTCCAGCAATTGCGGGCTGCTGATGTTGCTGATGTCGTAAATGTACATCCCGGCATATCCGCCAAAGTAATACAAAATATTGCCCTGGACCATCATATCGTGGCCATCCGTGGTGGAATCGTGCCAGATAACGGATGGTGTGGCAGGATTGGCCAGATCATAAATGGTAAGCCCGGGATAGGCCGCATACAAATGTGCATTATCATCCACCCAAAGGTTGTGTGTGCCCTGAATTGTACCCACCAACTGAGGAGAAGCAGGATTGTCAATGTCAATGATGTAAGTAGGCCGATTGGTATTGCCACTGCAGGTATAGATAAAGTGGTCATAAACCTTCATATCAAAGCCCGGAATCGTGTCCAGTGAAGCCACCAGCACAGGTGCCGAAGGAGTGGAAACATCGTAAATGTACATGCTGTCCCACCAGCCAATCAGGGCATATTCCTTGCCAGTGGAATCATCCACATAGCCCCAGGTTTCCAACCCACCACCCACGGGTGTATTTCCCTGGTGTATCAGATTCAGAATTTGAGATTTGGCTCCTGCAAAAAGGAGCAGCAAGGACAAGACAAGCGTAATTTTTCTCATAAAAAATGCCTTTAGGCTGAGAATTTACGAAAGGTTGCTGGCAATGCAAAAGAGAATTGCCTTTGTGTCTTGCAGAATAAATTGAGCGTGATTTGCCCGGATCAGCGGTTCTTTGCGAAAACGGTAAACGGCCGTTTGTCGGCCCGGCTGTTGCTTTCCCACCGGCCGGAAATTTCTTCCCCATTGCGGAGATAAGCGGCGGAAAAATATCCCGTAATGGCTCCCTGGCTGGAGGTTTCTGTCAGAAAAACAGAATCTCCCCTGACTTCGCCATTGAGGTAAATATCCACTGAAAGGGTATTCATCTGGTAGGTACCTGAAATTGCTTTTCCCTTGCGGTTGAGCACCATGGAGATGGGAATTTTGCTGTCCAGCGTTCCCCCATAGGTTCTTTCAGAAAATTCAGGATTGAAATTACCTCCCATTTCTTTAACCACGGCTCCTTTTCCTTCCTCAGGAGATTTTTCACCACAGGAGTTCAATATTCCAAGCAAAAGAATTGCAGGAATTATTCTGAAGAAAAAATTGGAAAATTGGGATTTTGAGAGGGTTTTCACGATAAATTCCTTTCAATTTCAGCCTGTAAGACGACTCAGTTGCTGCTTATGGGAAATAATGTCATCGAGGATGGATTCAAGGTCGTGGCGAATGGCGAAGCCCGTGACTTCCTGCAGGCGACCAATATCAGCCGTGCGGCGATTCATGTCTTCAAAACCTGATCCGTAGGCCTCTTCGTAGGAAATCATTTTGACTTTGGAGAGACCACCCGTTTTACGGATCACCAGTTCGGCCAGTTCACGGATGGAAATCTCAATGGGATTTCCCACGTTAAAGACCTTGCCAAAGGCGGCAGGAGTTTCCATCAGGCTGGTCAGGGCGCGAAGGACGTCTTCCACATGCATGAAGCTGCGGCGTTGTTCCCCTGACCCAAAAACCATCACATCCTCCCCTTTCAGGGCCTTTTCTACAAAATTCGGGATTACCATCCCGTAATTGGAAAGCTGGCGTGGCCCGACTGTATTAAACAACCGGACCACGACCACTTCCATATTTTTCTCTTTGTGATAAGCAAGCGAAAGGAATTCGTCCAGGGATTTGGTATTGGCATAGGCCCAGCGATGGTTCTGGGTGGAGCCTTCAACCCGGTAATCGTCTTCCTTCAGCTTGTGTTTGCGCGTCTTATCGAGCATGTCCAGGCTTTTTCCGTAAACTTCCGAGGTCGAGGCGACCAGCACCCTTTTCCCGTATTTATTTACAGATTCAAGCACCACGTCAATGCCGCGGATGTTTTCAAGAATGGTCAGGACAGGATTGTCCATGATGTACTTTACGCCCACAGGAGCCGCCAAATGGTAACAATGATCGCACCATTTGATCAGCTGATCCATCAAATCGCGGTCAGAAACCGTTCCTTCGATGAATTCAAAAGAGGAAGAATCTTTGGCCCGATCCAGATTTTCAATCCTGCCCGTACTCAGGTTATCGATGACTTTGACCTCATCTCCCCTTTCCAACAGGTGTTCCACCAGATTAGAACCAATAAACCCCGCTCCTCCTGTGACCAGTACTTTCATTTACCCTCTGTCGTTGCGATTCCGTTCGCCGCGGTTACGGTCTCCACGGTTTCCACCGTTTCTTCCACCACGGTTGTCGCCTCCACGTTCACCACGGCCGCCTCCTCCGCCTTCGCGCTGCGGGGGTTCGTCAACCCAGCCTTCGGGCTTGGGCAGCAGGACTTTGCGGCTGAGACGGAATTTGCCGGTACGCTCGTCCACGCCAATGAGTTTGATATCGAATTCGTCTCCGATTTCAAGCACACCTTCCATGGAGGGCAGGCGACGGTATTCGATTTCGGAAATATGCAGGAGACCTTCGCGGCCAGGCATAAATTCAACAAAGGCTCCAAAATCCTTGATGGACTTCACTTTGGCACGGTAAACAGCGCCAACTTCCGGAATAGCCACGATCTGCTTGATCATTTCCTCGGCTTTCTTCATGCCCAGTTCATCCACAGAGGAGATGGTAACCTGGCCAATATTGCCGATTTCTTCCAGCACGATAACCGTATTGGTGGTTTTCTGGATTTCCTGGATAATCTTTCCGCCAGGGCCGATCACCGCACCAATCATATCTGAAGGAATTTCCAGACGAATGATACGTGGAGCATAGGGAGAAAGGTCTGGACGAGGCTCGGAAAGGGTCTCGTTCATTTTGCCCAGGATGTGAGCACGACCAGCTTTGGATTGCTCCAGAGCGGTTTGCAGGATTTCGTAGGAAAGTCCGCGAATCTTGATGTCCATCTGGCAGGCAGTCAGACCAGCCGCGGTACCTGCTACTTTGAAGTCCATGTCGCCGAGGAAGTCCTCGTCGCCCAGGATGTCGGACAGAACGGCAAATCTGCCGCCTGCGTCGTCCGTGATGAGGCCCATGGCGATCCCGGAAACGGGAGCGGAAAGAGGCACACCTGCATCCATCAGAGAGAGACATCCGCCACAAACGGAAGCCATTGAGCTGGATCCGTTGGACTCGAGGATATCGGAAATCACACGTACCACGTATTCGTAGTCGGCGGGCATTACCATTTTCAGGGCACGCTCAGCCAGGTTTCCGTGACCGATTTCGCGGCGTCCTGCTCCACGGAGGAAACGAACTTCACCCGTTGAAAATCCGGGGAAATTGTAGTGGAGATAAAAGCGCTTGGATTGCTCTGCGATGGCAGAATCAATGGTCTGGGCATCCAGCTTGGTACCCAGGGTGACAGAGCAGAGGCTCTGGGTTTCACCGCGGGTAAAGATGGCAGAACCGTGGGCACGGGGCAGATATCCAACCGCAGACCAGATGTCGCGGATTTCAGTGGTGGTACGACCGTCGAGGCGTTTGCCTGTTTCGAGGGTCATGTTCCGTACAATTTCTTTCTGGAGATTTTTGAAGGCATAGCTGAACTGGGTACCCAGGGCTTCAACTTCCTCATTGTCCTTGAATTTCTCATCCAGAGCCGCTTTGATAGACTCTTTCAGGTCTTTCAGGATCTGTGAGCGCTCTTCTTTGCCGGCAAAGCTGTGGGCCATTTTGGAAATTACTTCCGTACCCATTTCGCGCACCAGGGCGTCCACTTCAGGCAGGATTTGCAGAACTTCGTATTCGCGGATGGTTTTTCCCACTTCCTTACGCAGCTCAAGTTGTCCCTGGTTGAGGACCTTGATGGCTTCGTGAGCCACTTTGAAGGCCTCCAGCATGGTTTCTTCGCTGACTTCCTTCATTTCCCCTTCCACCATCACGATGGAGTCCATGGTAGCGGCCACCACGAGGTCGAGGTCGGCATTTTCCATTTGGGAAGCGGTGGGATTCACAATGAATTTGCCATCCAGACGGATCACGCGTACTTCAGAAACGGGATCAGGGAAGGGAATGTCAGAGCACATGAGAGCGGCGGAAGCCGCGGTACAGGCCAGAGAATCGGGCATTTCTTCCCGGTCAGCGGAAAGCAACTGAATCATTACCTGAACCTCCCCGTGGTAATCATCGGGGAATAAGGGACGGAGAGCCCGGTCAACCAGGCGTGAGGTCAGGATTTCGTCTTCTCCCAGGCGTCCTTCACGCTTGAAAAAGCCTCCAGGGATTTTTCCTGAGGCTGAGTATTTCATTACATAATCGACCATCAAAGGGAGAAAATCTTTCTCCTTGTCGATATCAGGGGAGGCTACCACGGTGGCAAGCAGCATGGTATCTCCGCAACGCAGTACGGCGGCACCATCAGCCTGGCGGGCCAGCCGGCCTGTTTCAATATGGATCTCTTTCCCGTCGGGAAGGACGATCGTCTTCTCAATATGATTCATTTATTTTACTGAATGATAGGACCTAAAAAAAAAGAATTGGGAATTACTTCCTAACTCCCAATTCTTTAATAATGCTACGATAGCGTTCGATATCTTTTTTGGCCAGATAATCGAGGAGTCTTCTCCTCTTTCCAACCAATCGCATCAAACCTACCCGGGTGGATGCATCTTTTTTATTTTTTTTCAGGTGTTCAGTAAGGTGTGCGATGCGGAAGGTAAACAGTGCTACCTGTGCTTCAGGAGAACCAGTATCGGTCGTGCTTTTAGCAAAACCATACTTCTGAAAAATTTCTTCTTTTGTTTTTGTGTCTAAGTACATCTTTATTCGTCTTAAAACCGCTTTAAAGTATCTGTAATCCTAATTTATTTTGAAACGCAAATATAGGGAAGGAAAGGATCATTGCAAAAAAATAATTTGATCCCTGTTTTTTATCTCAGGCATAGATCCATTTTTCCAGAGAATATTTGAGTGTGGAGCCCAGAGAACGGAAAAACCAGGGCGATATTTCCTGGGAAAAGGAAGGTTCCATGTAGCAATTGACCACGCAGCCTTCGCATTCGGGCAATCTTCCCTCCTGCCTGATTTCGGCCTGCACCTTCTTACTATTTACCAATTCGTAAAGCTGGTCATTGATTTCCAGTTCCTCTTTTCCCAGATGATAGCAGGGCAAAACCAGTTTATTTTCAGGAGAAATGACTACCGTAGAACTGCCTGCACGGCACACAGGGTTAGAAATTGAGTTTCCTCCCGCCAATCTGAGATCCAGAAAGGCTTCGTTCAGGTAAATTCCGGGAACTTTGGCCCAGTTTCGCAGGGATTCCATGGTTTCTTTACCCAGAGATGATCCTACCTTATTATAGGAGAAAATCGGGTTGAGAATCAGAATCAATCCGTTGGGGCGGGAGATTTCATGGTAAATGCGGGAGATTTCGGTAAAATTCTCCTCATTGACCGTAAACAAAATGTCTGGCTTTTCGCCCCATTCCCGCGCCAGGTCAATGGATTCCATCACCCGGTCAAAGCAATCCACGCCACGTGATTTATTGTGCTTGTCTTTGTCGGCAGAATCGAGGGAAAAATGCAGCATATCTATTTTGCCCGCCAATTCCCTGCCATACCTGGGATACAACAGGCAGTTGGTGGTAACCGTGGTGATAAATCCCATTTCCTTCGCCAAAGCGAGAAATTCAGGCAATTCACGATGTAATAAAGGTTCCCCGCCTGTGAAATCAATTACCCGAACCTTCAGCTTTTTCAGGTCACGGAGATTATTGCGAAAAGATTCCAGATTGACGTAGGGAGAAGGTTTTTCCCAGATATCACAAAACCCGCAACGGGCGTTGCAGCGATAAGTCAGGTAATAATTGCAGAGAAGGGGATGGCGAAACAGCCGCATGCCTTATTTTTCAAACAGGCGAATCAGGCTGGCCAGCTTGGCCTTCAGTTCCCCACGGGGAACGATGAAATCCAGGAAGCCGTGCTCCAGCAGGAATTCAGCCCGTTGGAAGCCTTCAGGCAGGTCTTTACCAATCGTTTCCTTGATTACGCGGGGGCCGGCAAAGCCAATCAGAGCATTGGGCTCGGCAAAATTCAGGTCGCCCAGCATGGCGAAACTCGCAGTCACCCCACCCGTGGTGGGATCGGTCATGAGGGAAAAATAGGGTATTTTTTGTTGTGACAGGAGATTCAGCTTGGCTGAAATCTTGGCCATCTGCATCAGACTGAGCGCTCCTTCCATCATGCGGGCGCCGCCACTTTTGGAAATGACCAGCAAGGGCACAGAGTATTTGAGGGAAAAGTCAATCGCGCGGGAAATTTTCTCCCCCATGACGCTACCCATACTTCCGCCAATAAATTTAAAATCCATACAGGCCACCACCAGTTCCTCGCCTTCCACTTCCCCAAAAGCTACCCGAATGGCATCATTCAGGTTGGTTTTTTCGCGGGTTGCCTTGATGCGCGACACGTAATCTTTGGTGTCGGTAAAATTGAGCGGATTACCTGAAATCAGATCGCGGTCCAGTTCGCGCCATTCGTGGCCGTCAAACAACAACTGAAAGTATTCATAGCTGCCGATTTGCTTGTGGTACTCGCAATGGGGACAAACCCAGCAGTTTTCTTCAAGGGCACGCGTCGGGGTGGCTTGCTTGCATTCCTCGCACTTGTACCACATTCCGTCCGGAGTCTCTTTTTTGTCTTCGGTACGGGTAAGAATACCTTCCTTAACGCGCTTGAACCAACTCATATTTCGAAATATTTGAGTATTAAATTAATCATCCCCCGGCAGGATCACAAGAAAAAGGGGGAATCTTCTTTTCCACATCAGGCAAAATCGACCTCATCGCAGAGGAAAACATCCTGTACTGCGTTGATGATTTTGATGCCTTCTGACATGTCTCTCTGGAAAGCTTTGCGGCCCAGGATAAGTCCCATGCCACCTGCCCGTTTATTGATTACAGCCGTACGGACGGCTTCGTTCAGGTCGCCTGCTCCCGTGGAGCCGCCTCCAGAATTGATCAGACCTGCACGACCACTGTAACAGTTGATTACCTGATAACGGGTAAGGTCGATGGGGTGATCAGAAGCAAGCTCTGAATACATGCGCTTGTCGTATTTGCCAAAGCCAATGGCCTGGAAACCGCCGTTATTTTCAGCCTGTTTTTGCTTGATGATGTCCGCCTGAATGGTTACCCCAATGTGGTTGGCCTGTCCCGTGAGGTCGGCGGCGGTATGATAATCCACTCCGTCTTTTTTGAAAGCAGAATTTCGGGTGTAGCACCACAGAATGGTGGCCATGCCCAGTTCGTGGGCCTGCTCGAAAGCTTCAGCCACTTCCACAATCTGGCGACGGGTATGCTCGGAACCAAAGTAAATGGTGGCTCCCACGGCTACGGCCCCCATATTCCACGCATCATGCACAGATCCAAACATGACCTGGTCATAGTCGTTGGGATAAGAAATAAGCTCATTGTGGTTGATTTTCACAATGAAGGGGATTTTGTGGGCATATTTCCGGGAAACTGAGGCCAGCACCCCAAAAGAGGAGGCCACCCCGTTGCAACCTGCTTCAATCGCAAGTTTCACAATGTTTTCAGGATCAAAATAGATGGGATTCGGGGCAAATGAAGCGCCAGCCGTGTGTTCCAACCCCTGGTCGATGGGCAGGATGGAAACAAAGCCCGTGCCGGCCAGGCGGCCATTGTCGAGCAGTACCTGAAGGCTGCGCAGGGTTTGGTTATTGCGGTTGGAGTCTTTATAAATGCGATCCACGTAGTCGGCGCCAGGCAAATGGAGAAGATCTTTGGAAATGGCAGGCTTATTGAAGCCCAGCAGATATTCCGCCTCGGAACCAAGCAGGGATTGAATTTTCTGATATTCGGTCATTGACTTAACTGAGTAGGGTTGTACTTTTTGTTAAAATTCCATTTCAGGAATTCGCCACAAAGTTATCACTCTATTGGTGAATTTCAATATGGAGTTTACAAACCGTGATTTTCAGGAGTGATCAGCCGTCAGGATTTCTTTTTCCTTGCTCCTCCCCCGCCCCTTTTGGGCTTGTCTTTCTGGGAATTAAACAATTCCTCACAGGCCTCCAGGGTCAGGGATTCGGGTTCCACCCCTTTGGGAATGCGCAGATTTTTACCTCTCATTTTCACATAAGGTCCAAATCTGCCCCTCAAAACCTGGCAATCTTCGGCAATTTCCTTGATCACCATGTTGGCGGCAGCTTCCTGTTTGGCAATGATCAGCTCTTTGGCCCGGTCGAAGGTGATGGTAAATACATCTTCATCCTTGGGAACTGAAGCATATACTTTCTGGAATTGCACGTAGGGACCAAATCGTCCAATATTGGCCTTCACTGCGTGACCGTCCCATTCGCCCAGATTGCGGGGCATTTTGAACAGGTCCATGGCCTCTTCCAGGGTGATGGTGTCCAATCTTTGATTGGCCAGCAGACTTGCATATTTGGGTTTTTCTTCCCCTTCGCCTGAACCAATCTGCACGTAAGGGCCGTAACGACCAAATTTTGCAAAGACTGGCTCGCCTGATTTGGGGTCCGTTCCCAGTTCACGCTCATTGCGCACCCGGTCGGCATTTTCTGAAGTATCCTTGACCGCGGTAGAAAAATCAGTGTAAAATGTGCCAATCATTTTATTCCATTCCTTGGCTCCAGCGGCGATTTCGTCAAATTCTTCCTCCACAGACGCGGTAAAGCTGTAATCGAGAATGGAGGGGAAATTTTCCATGAGAAAATCTGTCACCATCATGCCCAGATCCGTGGGAAAAAGCTTGGATTTTTCCGCGCCCGTGGTTTCTTCCAGGGTTTGGGAAGAAATCTTCCCATCCTTCAGTTTGAGGGACCGAAATTCCCTTTGCACGCCGTCGCGGTTGGCTTTTTCCACGTAATTGCGTTTCTGCACGGTGGAAATGGTAGGTGCATAAGTAGATGGACGTCCAATGCCAAGCTCCTCCAGCTTTTTCACCAGGCTTGCTTCCGTGTAGCGGGGCGCAGGCCGGGTAAAACGTTCACGGGCAAGGATTTCCTTCAAAGCCAGCTTCTGCCCTACTTTGAGGGGAGGCAATACGCCTTCCTGCTCTTCATCATCGCCCTCATCGTCCTGACCTTCAAGGTAAACCTTCAGGAACCCGTCAAAAACCAGCACTTCGCCTGAGGCCTGCAGATTATTGGGATTGGTGCTGATGTCAATGGTAGCCACCGTCTTTTCGAGGCGGGCATCCGCCATTTGGGAGGCAATGGTCCGTTTCCAGATCAGGTCATAAAGACGCATTTCATTGCGCTCACCCGGCACCTCGCGTGCGCTCAGATTGGTCGGACGAATAGCCTCGTGGGCTTCCTGGGCTCCTGAATTTTTGGTTTTGTATTTGCGAACCTGGTGGTAATCAGGACCATATTCCTTTTTGATCACATCACCCGCCTCAGAAAGCGCCGTATCAGAAAGGTTGACGCTG
Source organism: Bacteroidia bacterium (assembly GCA_020635905.1). GTDB lineage: Bacteria > Bacteroidota > Bacteroidia > J057 > JADKCL01 > JACJYV01. The sequence goes on along the minus strand of JACJYV010000009.1, from coordinate 346,392 downwards.
TCAGTACGCATATAAGTAATGTGTCCGTTTTCGTAAAGGGACTGAGCCACCCGCATGGTCTGGGCTACAGAAAAACTGAGTTTACGGGAAGCCTCCTGTTGCAAGGTGGAGGTAATAAAAGGCGCAGAAGGCGATTTGCGGCCAGGTTTGGTTTCCAGATCACTGATTTTGAACTCAGCATTGACGCAGGATTGAAGGAATTCATTGACTTCTTCTTCCCGGTCAAACTTTTTGGGTAATTCTGCCTTTAAAATTACGCCCCCATCCAGCAAAAACTCGGCCGTGATCTTGAAACTGGAAGTGGTCTGAAAATCATTGATTTCGCGTTCACGCTCCACAATCAGGCGCACAGCCACAGATTGAACCCGGCCTGCAGAAAGTCCTCCTTTGAGTTTTCTCCACAAAATGGGCGAAAGCTGAAATCCCACCAAACGATCCAGCACCCGGCGGGCCTGCTGAGCATTTACCAGATTGATATCAATGAAACGGGGATTTTCAAGCGCGGCCTGAATGGCTTTTTTGGAAATTTCATGGTAAACAATCCTGCGGGTCAGTTTGACATCCAGTCCAAGTACTTCGGCCAGGTGCCAGGAAATGGCCTCTCCCTCGCGGTCCTCGTCCGTCGCGAGGTAAACCGTTTCCGATTCCTTCGCCAGTTTTTTCAGCTCCTTAATTACGTCTTTTTTATCCGCCAGAACCTCGTATTTGGGCTCAAAATTTGCCTCAATATCAATGGCATCATCCTTTTTGGGCAGGTCACGCACATGGCCGTAACTGGCTTTCACCACAAAATCTTTTCCAAGATATTTTTCAATGGTCTTTGCCTTGGCAGGAGACTCCACGATAACAAGATTTTTGGCCATAATCAGAGAATAAAATTTAGACGGAGGCTTGAAAACTTCAGTGAGAAGTTCCGCAATATTACAAAATTCAATTTAAATACAACTTCTGAGCTTTGAGGATTGGGGAAGAATGTCGAGCGTGGGAGGGTAAAATGGACGTGAAATTGCCTGAAATTGCAAAACCCTTATCTTTGATGCAGAATTACCCGCATCCTACCTTATTTATGGCTGAAATTCTCGTTTACCGCGTTACAGATGACAGTGAATTTGATTTGATTTTCGATATCAGACGAACTGTCTTTACGGGTGAGCAAAATGTTTCAGAAGAAGACGAATTTGACGGCCACGACCACATTTCGCATCATTATATCGCTTATTTTGGAGATAAAGCCTGTGGCACAGCCCGCTGGCGGATTACCCCTTCGGGCAAGATCAAACTGGAACGATTTGCAGTGCTGAAAGAATTTCGGGGAAAAGGGGTGGGTGAAGCACTGGTGAAAGCAGTTTTAAGCCAGTTGCCAAAAAATTTTAAAATTTATTTGCATGCCCAGGTCCAGGTGATCCCATTTTATGAAAAACTGGGTTTTACGGCCGAGGGACCTGAGTTTGATGAATGCGACATCATGCACAGAAAGATGGTTTTTGAAAAATAATTTCCCCTCAACTATGTTACCAGTTTTCTCCTGAATTATTCCCCAAAATGGCCTTTCAAGCGTTTTCAGGATGATTTTAAACGAAGTTTAAAGAAAAAGCCTGCCTCATACCTGTTACTTTTGGCAATTCCTTTCCATGGCAACCTGGAATGCATCCTGCAATTTTGGTGCATGAAATCAAACAAGCTCCCCAAAATATTTTTGCTCAGCCTCAGTTTCATGGCAGGAATTATTTCCTTCAGATTCCCCCTGACAGGCGTGGGATTTTTTTTCCTCATTCTGATTTTGGTTTTCTGGTTGATCAAAAAGGACTCTCCCCTGCCCATGAAGCCTTCCAGGCTGATTTTTCGGGAAGGAATTCCACTTTTTGTAATGGCTGCTTTGGGATTGGGGTACGCATTTTTCAACCAGCAATTGCCTGCCAATCACCTTTTGACTTTTGAAGGAAAACGGGTTGAAATTCTGGCCGAGGCCACCCAAAACGGGACCAAAATGGCTCGAGGGGGCAATTGTGAGATTCAGGCATTGAGTTTGGTCCAAAATGAAGAAGTCAGGCTGAGTGGAAAGGCCCTGATTTATTTCAGGGATACTTCTTTTTTGCCACAGCGGGGAGATCTGATCAAAATAGAGGGCGAAATTCGCGCTCTGGAGGCAGGGGAAAACGGCTATTATCAATACCTTTTGAACCAGGGCACGCGGGCCATCATTTCTTCAGCAACCCTGGAGTTGGTTTCTGCTCAGGGAGGCGGGATTTTTTCCCGGCTTCAGGCCTTTCTGGTAAAAGAATTGGAAACGGGCCTGCCCGATGCAAAAATTTCGTCCCTGGCCAAAGGGATGATCCTGGGAGATCGTGGTGACCTTTCCAGGGGCACGCGGGATTCCTTTCGCGCTTCGGGTCTTAGCCATTTGCTGGCTATTTCGGGCCTTCATTTGGGAGTGATTTACCTGAGTCTGTTGGCTTTACTGGGCAGAATTTTTCCCGGTCACCGCCAGATTTGGGCGCGACATTTACTTGCAATCCTGCTCATCTGGGTATTTGCCCTGGTATCAGGGGCGGCGCCTTCAGCTTGCAGAGCTGCCCTGATGATGAGCTTCCTTTCCGCAGGAAAGGTGTTTTTCCTGCGTCACAACAGCCTAACCCTGCTGTCCTTTGCCGCCCTGGTTTTGCTTGCGATCAACCCCAATGACCTGTACAATCCAGGCTTTCAGCTGTCCTTTTCCGCGGTATTTGGGATTTTATTGTTCACAAAACCCATATCTGTTTTCATTCACAATGGAATTCCACTTATCCCCATAAAAATCACTGAATCAGTGGCCGTGACCCTGGCTGCCCAGCTTTCCACCCTGCCCTTTATCCTGCTGAATTTTGGGAATTTCCCCACCTGGTTCCTCCTTTCCAACCTGATTGCCCTGCCCCTCGCCTGGCTGATCATTCACCTGGGCTTCATTTATCTCAGCCTTTGCTGGATTCCCTTTTTGGGTGCCTTGCTGGCAAAAATGCTTCACGGACTGCTCTGGGCCCTGATTTGGTGGGCAGATTGGATTGCAGGCCTGCCCGGAGCCGTGATCGACAAAACCAACTGGCATTCAACGGGTTTAATGCTGGGGATGGTCTTTTTCACCAGTGCAATTTTGCTGAAATTCAGTGCAGACTTCCGCGCACGGTCGGGTGAAAAATCCCTGGCTGAATTATTTTCTTTAATTTGGTCGGGATTGCGATTGAAACGGACCTTTTCCCCTGGAATTAATCCTGAGGAAAATTCGTATAGTCGTCAGTAAAATTTTTCCATGATTCGCCTTTCAACTTCTGAAAAATACAGAATCGAGCTGCCCGAAGGGCACAAATTCCCCATGCAGAAGTATGAACTGATTCGCCAGCAACTTGAGTACGAAGGCGCAATCAAACCCGAACAAGTGTTTCATCCCGAATTTATAACGGACGAGGTGATTGAACTGGCTCATTGCCCCCTTTACTGGGCCCGTGCCAAACAAAACCAACTCAGCGACCGTGAAATCCGTCGCATTGGGTTTCCCAGAAGTGAAGTTTTGGTGCAAAGGAGCCTTTCTTCAGCAAGTGGCACGGTGCAATGCGCCCGAAATGCCCTTGAAGATGGCTGTGGCATAAATCTTGCAGGAGGAACCCATCATGCGTTCTTTGATAAGGGAGAAGGCTTTTGCCTGCTCAATGATGTGGCTATTGCCGCCCGCTGGTTGCTGGCCCAAAAGCTGGTAAAAAAGGTTCTGGTAGTGGATCTGGATGTGCATCAGGGCAACGGAACAGCCAGCATTTTTGCAGCTGATCCCGCGGTTTTTACCTTCTCCATGCACTGCAAGGACAATTATCCTTACCAAAAGGAAGTTTCCGATCTGGACGTCGAAATACCTGCCTTTACGGACGATGTTACGTATCTGGATTTGTTACACCAGTATCTGCCGCGGCTGTATGAAGAAATTAACCCGGATATCGTTTTCTATGTGGCAGGCGTGGATGTGCTGCAGACAGATCGCCTCGGGCGATTGAATCTCAGCCTTCAGGGTTGCCGGGAAAGGGACAAATGGGTAATTTCGCAGGCGAAAATCCGGCGCATACCTTTGGTAATCGTCATGGGTGGGGGTTACTCTCCCCTCCTGAACACGGTGGTAAAAGCTCATTGCAATACATTCAAACTAGGATTAGAAATTTATGGACAAGAGAAGTTTTTCAGGAATTAAACCCGGCATTTATGCCGTTATCATGGTGTTGCTGACCTTCGTGAGCGCACGGAATGCCGTGGCCCAGAATTTTTTCGAAGGCAGTGTCACCTATAATATTTCCATCACGGGAAAAGATGCCAAGGGACTCCTTGAAAATGAGCCCGCCAAGAAAATGGACCTCCACATCAAGGACGATAATTTCATTATCAACCTGTATGAGGCCCGCATTCCCCGCACCTTTCTTTACATTGGCGATTCCAACCACACCTATATCGTGGATATGGCCAGCCAGGTGTTTTATTTGAGGGATTATTTTCAGGAAGATTCCACGGAAGCGGCTCCCAAGGCTGAAAAAGTGCAGGATTCTATTCAGGTAAAAAACGAATGGTGCTCCGTTTACCGCGTGGTAAAACCCGGCGAAGCCGCCATTTTGTACTACGTGACGGACAAATACCGCGTGGATTTGAAAAATTACGAAGGAAAGGACAAAAACGAGGCCAAGGCCGACTTCCTGACTCCTGGATTGGATGGCCGCATTCCACTCAGAAAAGTGATCAAGCAAGCCAACCTGACCATTACCACGGAATATTCCTCCATTACGCCCAAAGCCCTGGGAGAAGCGAATTTTAAAATCCCGCGCGGATTCAAACGCAAGAAACGCGATCCACGCAAGTAATCACCCCAACCTGAGTATCTATGGCAACCCATAATGAACTGGGAAAACAGGGCGAAGAACTCGCCGTCCGCTTTCTGGAAGCGAAGGGATTCATCATCTTCGACCAGAATTACAAATACAAAAAGTCTGAGATCGACATCGTAGCCTTTCAGGACAATGTCATTCATTTTGTGGAAGTAAAAACCCGTTCCAATACCCGCTTTCAGGAGCCTGAAGACTTTGTAACAGATTCCAAAATCAGAACCATTGCCGTTGCGGCCAGTTTTTACCTGTGGGAAAGACAAATGATGACGGTTCCTTCCGTGTTTGACATTGTGGGAATTTCTATGGATGACCCTGAAAACCCCATTTTTCACCACCTGGAAAATGTCGCGCCTCCCGACCTGAAGTTTCATGGTTTTTGAAACCAATGTTTAATGGCCTTCTGCAACCAACCAATGGGAATTCGCATGGCAAAACCATGATAATTGCATTCTGGCTTTGCACACTCAGCTCCTTTCAACCCACAAAACGCAGAAACCAACCTCTTTGCGGCCTTCGCGTGACCCAAAAAGGCTATAATAATACGCCTGGAAAAAGGAATTTTTCATTTTAACCCAGACAATGATACCTTTGTCGGGAATTAAAAAAGCATTGAAAAAATGACAATTGAACAACTTAAGGATTTAAGCGCAAGGGTTGAAGCGCTGAGGGGGTACCTTTGACGTCGATCAGAAGAATGCCCAGATCAGCGAATTAGAAGACATTTCAGTCCGTCCTGACTTTTGGGACGACCCAAAAGAGGCGGAAAAAATCCTCAAAAACATAAAATCCCTCAAATACTGGACCGAAGCCTATGAAATTGTGGATTCGAAAGTTCAGGATCTGGAGGTAATTTTTGAATTTTCCAAAGAAGGCGAAGCTACGGAGCAGGAGGTCAACGACAATTACAAGGATTCCCTGGCCGCAGTGGAAGACCTGGAGTTCAAGATGATGCTCTCCAATGAGGAGGATGAACTGGATTGCGTAATCCAGATCAATTCAGGTGCGGGTGGAACGGAAAGCCAGGACTGGGCTTCTCTGCTTTATCGCATGTACATCATGTACGCGGAAAAAAACGGTTACAAAGTAACCCTTTTGGAAGAGCAGCCAGGAGACGTGGCCGGGATCAAAAGCGTCCAAATGGAGATTGCAGGGCCGTTTGCCTACGGCAACCTCAAAGGTGAAAACGGCGTGCACCGTCTTGTCAGGATTTCTCCTTTTGATTCAAGCGCCAGAAGGCACACCTCGTTTGCTTCTGTGTATGTCTATCCCCAGATCGATGACACGATTGAGATTGAAATTCATCCCAACGACATTGAGCTGCATACCCACCACTCTTCAGGAAAAGGCGGTCAGAACGTAAATAAGGTGGAAACCGCGGTGCGCCTGACCCACATTCCAACTGGAATCGTGGTGGACTGCCAGCAGGAACGGACCCAGGGCCGCAACCGCGAACAGGCCATGAAAATGCTCAAGAGCAGGTTGTATCAGCTGGAAATCGAAAAACGTGACGCAGCAAAAGCCGAAGTGGAAGGCGGAAAAATGAAGATTGAATGGGGTTCACAGATCAGAAACTACGTTTTTCACCCCTACAAACTGGTGAAAGACGTGCGGACAGGGGTGGAAACCAGCAACGTGGATGCAGTCATGAATGGCGATATCAAAGATTTCATCAAGGCATTCCTCATGGCCTCTGCAAAAAAATAAATTTCAGGCTGAATTCAGGCGGTAAAAATCCTGTTTTCATCCGTCAAAATTTCATAACTTGGCAGCAAAAGCACATTTAAATAAAATGAAAATCAATCGTTTAATCCTACTTGCCGGCGTTTTGCTCATCGTATTTGCAGGATGCAAAAAAAATGAACCCGATCCATGGGTTCCTGCAGACCCGGTAAAAGGGTGCACTGACCCCAATTCGCTTACCTACGATCCCGGGGCCAACGAGGACGATGGTTCCTGCGAGTACCCGGACAACTATTTTCCCACTGCTCCGGGCAATTACTGGAATCTGGAGGGATCTGTTGAGATTCCCCTTTTGGGAACAGTTGCCTTCAACGCCAACTTCAACATGATCAAAGACACCACCATGAATGGAGTTCATTACGTGGTTTCTGTGGAAGAAACAGGCAACCCGGATTTTGGCTCACAGTCCAGTCGCTTTGCCTACCGCAAGGACAACCTGGGCAATGTGTACCGTGTGGACGTAGGTGCTGCTGACCTGACCGAAACTTTGTTCATGTCTTACCCGCTGACTCTGAACAATTCCTGGTATGATACTCCCAACGAAGATCACTACCTGTGCACAGTCAACAGTATTTCAAATCAGTCTGTGAGTGCAGGAGTCTTCACCAATGTGGTTGAAATTCTCTATACTGACCTGGCCAACGGCAATAATTTTTCCGTATTTTTTGCCAAAGACGCAGGGATCGTAAAAGTTGCAGTAGAATTTGAGGCTGGCCCTTTGGGAACACTTAACATTGAACCCGAACTGACCGCTTATCAACTCAATGACGCAACTATAAAATAAGGTCTCAAACCCTTCAAAAAGGCCAGCTTTTTGCAAAGTTGGCCTTTTTGCATTTCATGAAAACCACAAACATCCCAAAAGGGTTGAATTTCCAATGCTGAAAATTGCCTGGTCTGAGTGTTACGCCCATCCCCTGCCGCCGGGACATCGTTTCCCCATGGAAAAGTACAACCTCATTCCAGAGCAATTGATGTATGAGGGAACCATTACCAGAGAGAATTTATTTGAACCTGACCAGCTTACGGAAGGGGAAATTCTGCTGACCCATGACGTTGAATACTGGCGCCGCCTGAAAGGCGGCCTCCTGTCTCCCAAAGAAGTGCGCCGCACGGGATTTCCCTGGTCCGCGGAACTGGTGACGCGGGAAATTACCATTGGGAAGGGAACCTTTCTGGCTGCCCAATATGCCCTGGAACAGGGCATTGGGATGAATATTTCGGGTGGCACCCACCACGCCTTCACCGACCGGGGCGAAGGCTTTTGCCTGCTCAATGACATTGCCATGGCCGCCCGAATGCTCCTGCAAAAGGGCCTGGCCCACAACATCCTGATCGTGGACCTGGATGTTCACCAGGGCAATGGCACGGCAGAAATTTTCAGGGATGATCCCGCTGTTTTCACCTTCAGCATGCATTGCCGCAGCAATTATCCCCTGGAAAAGGAGCTTTCAGATCTGGACCTTTCCCTCCCACCCTACACGGAGGACGAGGAATACCTGCGCCTTTTGCGGGAAACCCTGCCCCGCCTTCTGGAAGAGGTGCAACCCGACAAGGTTTTTTATCTTTCTGGTGTGGATGTGCTGGCCACAGACAAGCTGGGCCGTCTTTCGCTCACCCGCGCAGGGTGCAAAGAAAGAGATCGTATCGTACTGGAAATGATCAAATTAAACCAAATCCCCCTGACGATTTCCATGGGAGGAGGGTATTCAGAAAATATCCGCGACATCGTGGAAGCCCACTGCAACACCTTCAGACTGGCGCAGGAAATCTGGTTTTAATTTTCCACCCTCCGGCCGGCATTGGTTAACTCTGGCTTGGTCAGGGTGATGAAAGAATAAAAATGAGCATTTTTATCGTCGGGTTCCAGGCGCTTATTCTCCACCTGATTCCATTCATTCCACATGGTCAAATCCAGGCGCGTATCACCTTCAAATGCGTGGTGAATCAGGGTCCAATAGACTTTTTGCACGATTCCCAACTCAAAAGCTTTATTATAAACGCTGGCTCCCCCAATGATGAAAACCTCGTCGTCACCCACGCAAAGCTTCAAAGCGTCGCCCAAAGAGGCGGCAAACTCCACACCTTCCTGGTTTTGAGCGGGCCCGCGACTCACCACAATATTGCGGCGATTGGGCAAAGGCTTGCCTAGAGATTGCAGAATGGACTCGTAGGTCAGCCTGCCCATGATCACGGAATGGCCGCCCGTGACGGCTTTGAACCGTTTCAAATCAGCGGGCAGATGCCAGGGAAGGGCATTATTGGCCCCAATTAATCCGTTTTCATCCGTGGCAAAAATGCAGGAAAGTATCATACAGCAACGGGGGCTTTAATGCGTGGATAGGGATCGTAATTTTTCAATTCGAAATCCTCGTAAGTAAAATCAAAAATGGATTTCACTGAAGGATTAATGACCAGTTCTGGGAGTGGTTTGGGCTTGCGGGCCAACTGGATATTCACCTGATCCACGTGATTGGAATAGATGTGAACGTCTCCAAACGTATGGATGAATTCGCCCGGCTGTAAACCCGTAACCTGAGCCATCATCAGGGTCAAAAGCGCATAGGAAGCAATATTGAAAGGTACGCCCAGGAAAAGATCGGCGCTGCGTTGGTAAAGCTGGCAGCTCAGACGACCTTCGGCCACATAAAACTGGAACATGGTATGGCAGGGCGGCAGACCAGACTTCACCATGACCGGGATATCCTTGGGATTCCAGGCAGAGACAATCAAGCGACGCGAGTCGGGATTTTTTCTGAGGGATTCGACCACTTCTGCAATCTGATCCACCCCCTCGAAATTGCGCCACTGACGTCCGTAAACAGGTCCCAGGTCTCCCCATTTAGCCGCAAAATCCCCATCATCCTGCACCCTCGCCACGAATTCCTTCATTTTTTCCTTCCATTCCTCAGAATATTTGGGAAAAGAAGCTTCCTGGCCTAACTCACGCAACCAATTTTGATAGGGCCATTCATTCCAGATATTCACCCCGTTTTGCACCAGGTAACGGATATTGGTATCGCCCCTCAAAAACCACAATAATTCATGCAGAATTGACTTAAAATGAACTTTTTTGGTGGTAAGTAAAGGGAATCCCTCCTGAAGGTTTACCCGCATCTGGTAGCCGAAAACGCTTTGGGTTCCCGTACCTGTCCGATCACCCTTTTGCACCCCGTTTTCCAGGACGTGCTTCAAAAGTTCGTGGTACTGGCGCATAAAATTGGTTGCTATGAAGTTAAAAATGAATTACAGGTTGCAAAATTATTGAAATTGAAAGCCAATCTGGCATTTTCTTTTCCACCAGATGTTCATCAGAAAGCTCACCCGGGAAATGAGAGTAAACTCAACCCCATTCTCTGATTTCTAATTCGTATGTTTGTCAAAATTTTTAATCCAATGGACAAAACTCCTCTTTATACCCTGGCCAATATGACCGAACTGGTCCTTCCCAACGACACCAACACCCTGGGCAACCTCATGGGTGGGCGTTTGTTGCACTGGATGGACATTGTGACTGCGATTTCTGCTTCCAAACACTCCAACCGCGTGGTGGTAACTGCTTCCGTGGATTTTGTTGACTTTCAAAGCCCGATCAAACTGGGAGAAATCGTGATTCTGGAGGCCAAAGTGACCCGCGCTTTCAAGACTTCCATGGAAGTGATGGTCAAAGTGTGGGCCCAGAACCTGCAATCCACAGAAAAGAGAAGTTCAAACCAGGCATTTTACACCTTTGTGGCCGTGGACCAGACGGGTCGTCCCATTCCCGTGGATCCTGTGCACCCCGAAACGGAGGAGGAAAAGGAATTGTACGAAAGCGCCATGCGCCGCCGCGAACTGAGACTGATCAGCGCCAAACGCATGAAACCCGAGGATGCAGTGCACCTGAAAAAGATTTTCTTGACCTGAAAATGGTCATTTCAGCGTCTGAAATTCCCTATAACCACCGTCAGGGGAATTTTGTTAACAACTCCTGAATGGGGTGGAAAATCATTAACTAATTGATAACAAGGTGATTAAACAAAATTGCTTTGCTAAAAGCCTGCCTGCGGTCAAATTATCTCTTTTAATAATTTCAATTTTTCACTTTCTTTATATTGATATTTTAAAGATAAGGCTGGTAATAAATATCAATTAATTAATGCAATCAGATTCGAATATCGACAAATTGGACCGGGCAATTCTCAATATCCTGATGAAGGATGCCCGGACACCCTATCTGGAGATTGCCCGGGGCTGCAATGTTTCCGGGGCGACCGTCCACCTGAGAATTCAAAAGCTGGAACGAATCGGGATAATCCGTGGATCCAGGCTCATTGTTGACCCTTCCAAGTTGGGAGTGGGGATTTGCGCCTACCTGGGAATTTACCTCGACCGCGGATCCTCTTACAAAGAAGTTTCTGAGCAATTGATCAAATTTGAGGAGGTAGTGGAATGCCATTACACCACCGGGGTTTACTCCCTTTTCCTCAAGGTTTATTGCAAGGATACCGACCATTTGCGCGCCCTCCTCAATGAAAAAGTCCAGGGAATTTCTGCCGTACAGCGTACTGAAACCCTCATTTCCCTTGAGCAGACTTTCGAACGACAAATTTGCCTGGAAGACTAAATGACTTTTAATCCAAGATTTTTTGTCTGGCTTTTGGTCGGGTTTGCGCTGACATTTGCATCCTGCAAAAACAGAACAGCCGACCTGATCCTGATCAATGGTTTCGTGCATACCATGAATCCTGAAGGGGATATTGAGCAGGCTGTGGCCATTCTGGATGGAAAAATTGCGGCCGTAGGCCTGACCAACGACCTCCTGGCCGAATTTGCCTGCGATTCCATTCTGGATCTGAAAGGAAAATCCGTTTACCCGGGCTTCATTGATGGTCATTGCCACTTCGTGGGTTATGCCCTGGGCAACAGCCAGGTGGATCTGGTGGGCACCAATTCCTGGGAGGAAGTTGTTTCGCGGGTGGATTCCTTCTCAAGAAACATCACTTCTGAGTGGATTTTGGGCCGCGGCTGGGATCAAAATGACTGGAACATCAAGGAATTTCCCACTAACCAGGAACTCAATCGCCTGTTTCCCAACCGTCCCGTGATTCTCAAAAGAATTGACGGACACGCGGCCATTGCCAATGATGAGGCCCTTAAACGTGCAAAAATCGAAGCTGGGACAAAAATAGGTGGCGGAATTGTGGAATCACGCCGGGGTAGAATCACTGGCATCCTGATCGACAATGCCGTGGATGTGGTGGAAAAACTGATCCCTCCCCCCTCCCCTGAAACCATTGCCAATGCCCTCAAAAAAGCAGAAAAAAACCTGTTTTCCGTCGGCCTTACCACCGTGGATGATGCAGGTTTGGACCGGGATGTGATCGAACTGATTGATTCTTTGCAGCGCACGGGGGAACTGAAAATCAGGGTGTATGCCATGGCCAATGCCACACCTGAAAACCTGGATTATTACCTCGAACGCGGCCCCTTTACCACGGAAAGGATCAATGTAAGGTCGTTCAAAATGTATGCTGACGGGGCCTTGGGCTCACGGGGTGCCTGCCTGCTGGAACCCTACAGCGACGCGCCAGGCAAGTACGGCCTGATTCTCAAGCCTGCCAAGTATTACCGCGAGGTGGCTGAACGCGTGGCCAACAGCCAGTTTCAATTGAATACGCATTGCATTGGCGACAGTGCCAATCGCATGATTTTGCGCCTCTATGAAAAAGTCCTGAAAGCTGATAATACCCGCAGGTGGCGGATTGAGCACGCTCAGGTTATCCACCCGGCTGATTTTCATCGCTTTAAGGATGCTGGCATTATTCCTTCCGTACAACCCACGCATGCCACCAGCGACTATCCCTGGGTCAAGGACAGGATTGGAAAATCCCGTTCCAAAGGGGCTTATGCCTATAAAACGCTTTATGAACAGGGCAAAACCGTGGCCATAGGCAGCGATTTCCCGGTTGAAAGCATTGATCCCCTGCTGGGATTTTATGCCGCCGTTTCCCGCAAGGATTTGAAAGGCTACCCCTTCTCAGGATTTAACCCTGAACAAGCCCTTAGCCGCGAAGTTGCTCTTTACGGCATGACCGCAGGAGCCGCCTACGCCAACTTTGCCGAGGAAAACAAAGGCTCACTGGAAGTGGGCAAATTTGCCGACCTGGTGGTCCTTGACAAGGATCTTCTCTTTGTCGAGGAAAAAGAGATTCCCAACCTGAACGTACTGTACACAATTGTGGATGGTGAGATTGTTTTTTCGGGTAGAAATCCCTAAATTTTTATCAAATTTACCGTCAAAATCCTGAGTTCTATTGTGGAACGGTTATTGGTATGACCGTCAATCAGACATAATTTTTTAAGCCACCCACAAAATGCTGAAGCAAAGACAACAGCTCCGTTTACTGCAAAAGATTTCGCCCCAGCAAATCCAGTTCATCAAACTGCTGCAAATTCCCACTGCCCTGCTTGAAACCAGGATCAAGGAAGAACTTGAGCAAAATCCTGCCCTCAATGAAGGGGAAGACGACTTTGACAGCCCGGGTGAATATGATCGCCAGGACGATTACCAGGACAACGAAACAGACCCGGAAGATAGCCGCGACGACGAATTCAGCATTGAGGATTTTGTGGCCAGTGACGATTCTTTCAGCTACAAAACCAAACTTCCCACCTCACCCGACGAGGAGGAATATGAAGCCCCCATCATCGCTCTGGAATCATTTTATGACCGGATTCGGGAGCAATTGGGCATGCTCGACCTCAACGAGGACGAAAAACTGGTGGCCGAGCACCTGATCGGCAGTCTGGACGAGGACGGGTATCTGCGCCGCCCCATTCCTGCCGTGGTCAACGACCTGGCTTTCCGCTCCAATATCCGCATGACGCCAGATCAGGTGGAAGCAATTCTCAGGAAAATTCAGGGATTTGATCCGCCCGGCATTGGCGCCCGCGACCTGCAGGAATGCCTGATTTTGCAATTGGAAAGAAAACAGCAGACGGAGGAAACCCGTATTGCGATCAGGTTGCTGCGGGAATATTTTGAAGAATTTTCCAAAAAGCACTTTGCCCGCATGAAGAGTGGTCTGGGTGTTTCTGAAGAAAAACTGAAAGAAATTTACGAGATCATCGTCAAACTGAACCCTAAACCAGGGGAAAGTTCCTCCTCCCAGCGCAACGAATACATCATTCCTGATTTTTTGCTGGCGGTCAAGGATGGCGCGATTGACATCAAGCTCAACCGCCAAAATGCACCTGATTTGCGGGTAAACCGCAGCTACATCAACATGTACGAGGAGTACAAGGCCGAGCAAAAGAAGAAGAAAACGGCTTCCAATAAAGAGACCCTGGATTTTGTCAAAAATAAGATTGAGTCTGCCCAGTGGTTCATAGATGCGATTCGTCAGCGGCAATTTACCCTGCTCAACACCATGTATGCCATTGCCGAAAAACAGGAAGAGTTTTTCCTTTCAGGTGGCGACGAAAAGAAACTCAAACCCATGATCCTCAAGGATATTGCCGAGGAAGTGGGCATGGATATTTCCACCATCAGCCGGGTAGCCAACAGCAAGCATGTGGAAACGGAATTCGGGATTTTCCCTCTGAAATACTTTTTCACGGAGGGCATTGCTACTGAGGACGGAACGGAAGTTTCCAACCGCGAGGTCAAAACCATCCTCAAAGAGATGATCGATGGCGAGGAAAAGCGCAAGCCCCTGTCAGACGACCGCCTTTCTGAGCTTTTGAACGAAAAAGGCTATAACATTGCCCGCCGCACGGTGGCCAAATACCGCGAACAGCTTAATATTCCCGTCGCGCGACTGCGCAAGGAAATGTAAGTCTTACTGGTTTACCCGGGCCAGGGCGTCCAGAAAGAGGTTTTGTGGGTCAGAATAATTGCGAATCAGCCTCATGTGGGCATTTTCCAGCACGGATTGAACGCCCTCGGCAGTGTATTTACGCGAATATTCCACATGGATGGTTTCCCAGGCCTGGAAATTCACTTCAAGATTTAATCCCTTAATTTTCACCAAGTGAGCTTTCTCTGAAAGCAGATAGCTTTTCATCACCCCAGTTTCAGGATCATAGACGGGAAAATGGCGAAAGTTCTGCAAGTCAAAATCCCCTCCCAACTCGCGGTTGATGCGGGTCAGCAGATTGAGATTGAAACGGGCAGAAATGCCTTGCGCATCGTCGTATGCCTTTTGAATGAGGCGGGGATCTTTTTTCAGGTCAACTCCTAACAGAAAGAAATCGCCTGGTTGCAGGGCCTTTCTCACCATTTGCAAAAATTCCCCATCCTTTCCCGGGCTGAAATTGCCGAGATTGGAACCCAAAAACATGGCCAGGGTGGGCAGGTTGGAGGAGGGAAATTCGGCCAATGCATCCTCATAACTTCCTGCCAGGGGAAAAATCTCAATTTCAGGCAATTCTGCCCGAATCTCACGGGACAAAACTTCCAGACTTTTGGGGGAAATATCCAGGGGAAAATACTCCAGCCTGCAACCCAGAGTTGAAAATTCCTTTAATAAAATTCGGGTTTTGCGTCCATCGCCTGCGCCCAGATCGAGCACCCGCAAATGCGCGGGGTGGCCTAAATTTGCAAAAATTTCCCTTTTGAACAGGTCAAAAACAGACCTTTCAGCCCGCGCAGGATAATATTCGGGCATGTCCATGATCTCACTGAAAATCTGACTGCCCGTCTGGTCGTAAATGTATCCTGAGGATAGAAATTTGGAGGGAGCGGTCAGCCCCAGGCGCACATGTTCGGCAAAAGAATCCATCAAAACTGCTTCTCGTAGAGTTCGGCTTTGTGGGCGTGCCCGAGGCTCGATTTGGCTTCCAGCAACTCAAAAACGTTGTCGCTGATGGCTTTGGCAATGGTGCCTGTGGGCAGGTCGTTGCAATCCAGCCCAAAAGGATCTTCGATCTCAGCGGCCATCATTTCCACCCCAATGAAGGCAAAAAACACGAACATGGCCATGGGAATGGTCCAGTAGCTGAAGGCGGCCACCAGCACAAAAGGCAGCATGGCAGAATAAGCCAGGATGAAAAGTTTGATGTAAACCGCGTAACTGAAGGCTATGGGGGTCTTTTTGATCCTTTCGCAGGCACCCAGGACATCCAGCAGGGCCTGGGTGTGGGGTTTCAGATTGAGGATATCGCTGTCTGTGATGTCGCCCGCCTTGTAGCGTTCCTGCAAAATTTCCTGAATCTGGTAGGAAATATAATTGGGCACATGGCCCAATTTGCGGTAATCTTCCATTTCCTGCTCACTTACCTGAATCAATTCTTCAAATTTCACCCCTTTGCGCAAGTGTTCTTTGAAGGCAATGCAAAAGTTGGAAATTTTCACCGCGAGATAATGGCGGGTAAATTTATCCTCGCGGGGCAATACCACATGGGCCTGAATGGCCAGATTGCGGCAATGGTTAACCAGGGCGCCCCATTGTTTCCTTCCCTCCCACCAACGGTCATAGGCAGAATTGGTTCTGAAAACCAGGAGAATAGAAAGTACAATTCCCAAAAATGAAAAGACAGAAGAATTCATGGTAAAATCCTCCTCCAGTTCAAAGTAGCAGATAGGAACCACAAAAGCAGTGGTTATGGCACCCATCAATCCCACGGCACGCACGATTTTCACCATGGTCCAGCTGCGGGCCAGGTGGCCTATATCTTTCAAAAAATTGGAATTGGGTTCGTAAACAATCATATTCTTTTAGAAATTTTGCTCTTTACAAGTCTTTGATTTTCAATTTGTTCCTGATCTGAAATCCCACTCTCAAACTTCAGCCAGGTATTTGTGTACAAAACTGATGGCCATCGCTCCTTCTCCCACCGCACTCGCTACCCGGGCCATGGCTCCCACCCGTACATCACCCGCCGCAAATATGCCCGGGGTGCAGGTTTCCAGCAGATAGGGATCACGCTCCTTTTTCCAGATCAGCGGGTAATCACGAAAGGTCTTCAGCATCTCGCCCGTGGCCACAAATCCCTTGTCATCTTTCAAAATAGATTCATGGAGCCAATCCGTGTAAGGCCTAGCCCCAATGAAGACAAATAACGCCACGGCCTCCTTCTCTTCCACCTTTCCCGTTTCGAGATTTTCGAGCACCACAGAACTCAGGCGATCGTCTCCCCGTGCCTCCCTGATCACAGAATTGCCCACCACTTCAATATTTTCCGTGCCGTTGATCTGGTCAATGAGATAGGAAGACATGGTCTCGACCAGGTCTTTTTTGCGCACCACAATGTACACTTTGCGGGCAAACTGAGAAAGGTACATGGCACCTTGTCCGGCCGAATTGCCACCTCCCACGATAAAAACATCCCGTCCTGCGCAAGCGGCAGCTTCAGTCGTGGCAGCCCCATAATAGACCCCGGCCCCGGTAAAGTTCTCAATTCCAATGGCCTCAAGGCGGCGGTAATCGACTCCTGTGGTGATCACAACGGCCCGGCTGTGCAGTTCGTTTCCGTCTGAAAGGGAGAGAATTTTATAATTGTCCTGGGTTTTGATGGAGGTAATTTCCTGGGGGGAAAGAAATTCTGCGCCAAAGCGGGTAGCCTGGGTTATGGCCCGACGGGCCAGATCGGCCCCGCTCAGTCCCGTGGGGAAGCCGAGGTAGTTTTCGATGCGGGAGCTGGTCCCGGCTTGACCGCCGGGAGCCCGCTTTTCCACCAGGAGGGTTTTCAACCCTTCTGAAGCTCCATACACGGCGGCCGAAAGGCCGGCGGGCCCGGCTCCTATGATGACTACGTCATACATTTTGGAACTGGCCCGGGGCTTGAGCCCGGATCTTTCTGCAATTTCCTGGGGAGAAGGATTCAGCAAATGGGTTCCGTCCTCAAATATCACCAGGGGCAATTCTTTCAATTCCACCCCAAATAATTCCTGCAACTCTTTGGCTTTTGGATTGGACTCAATATCAAGCCATTGATAAGGAATGAGATTTCCCGAAAGAAAATCCTTGATCTTATGTGATTTGGGGGCAAACTGAAATCCAACCACCCGAATTCCCTGAAATTCAGGGCGATAACCTGCCTGCCAGTCCTGCAGGAGATCGTCCAGGGTGGGGAAAAGCTTTTCCTCAGGCGGATCCCAGGGCTTCATCAGGTAATAATCGAGCCCTACATCATTGATGGATTTGATGGCGGCATCTGTATCAGAATAGGCGGTGAGCAGCACTTTTTTGGCCTCAGGATAAAAGACGCGGGCTTTTTCCAGGAAATCAACTCCCAGCATTTCGGGCATTTTCTGATCAGAAAGGAATAAGGCCACGGTCTCCCCTTTCTTTTTCAATTCGGCCAGCGATTCGAGGGCTTCGCGGGCTGAAGTGGTGCTCAGAATGCGGTAATCCTGACGGTAACGTGAGCGAACGTCCCGATAAATGGCTTTGAGCACCTGTTCGTCGTCGTCAACAACAAAAATGATTGGTTTCTTCATGGATTCTGACAAAAATTATCCTGAACTCAAGTTCTTAATTCTGTTTCAATTCAAAAAATTCAAATGGGCAGACACACCTCAAAATTGGTGTTGCCGGGCACGGAATTCACTTTGATGGTTCCATTATGCCTTTGCACAATTTTCAAAACCACGTCCAATCCCAGGCCCGTACCTTTGCCGATCTCTTTGGTGGTGAAAAATGGATCAAAAATGCGTTGCACCACATCCTCTGGGATGCCCGGTCCATTATCAATAATATTCACCAGCACAAATTCTCTGTCCTGACGGGTTTGCAGGGTAAGTTTGCCCTTGCGGCCTTCAAGCGCGTCAAGCGCATTGTCGATCAGATTGGTCCAAACCTGATTCAATTCTCCGCCAAAGGCGCTGATTTCGGGCAAATTGGCAGCATACTCGCGGGAAAGTTCCACCTGGTTTTTGCGGATCTTGTGGGTGAGCATGGTGATGGTACTGTTCAGACCGTGGTGAACACTCACTTTTTCCTTGGCCTGGGAGTGATCCATGTAGCTGTAGGTTTTGATCGATTGCACCAGATCTGAAATGCGCTGAGCGGCTTCCTGGATTTCAATCACCATTTTTTCAGTAGTAAACACATTCACCAGCCAGCCAATCACGGGAGACAAAAATTTGCCCGAAACCTCGTCCAGCACCATTTCCAGTTCTTCCACTCCAATGCCATATTCCAAAAAGATTTCTGCTGCATCATCCGCGTTCTCCACTTCGTGGTCCTCCAGCCAATCCAGCAAATCGTCCACCAGGGCAGTTCTTTCCATGAGAGAACATTCTGCATGCTTACCCAACTGGGCTTTGGAAAACAGCATGTCATTTACTGCATCTATCTGAACATCAGACAATTTCATGGAAATCACCCTTTTGAACGACTCGGGTGTGGTGGTCAGATGCTTTTTCAGTTCTGATGCGCTGCGCACCACGGCAGAGGCTGGATTATTCAGTTCGTGGGCCAGTCCAGCAGACAATTTTCCCAGGGAAAGCAGTTTTTCATTTTGCTGCTGATAACTTGTAAAAGTCCTGACCCGATTGGTCATGAGGTGAACCAGAGCTTCTACCAATGGTTGCTGCTCGCGGATCATATCAGGAAATTTGCTTTTGGGCAGAGAAAGAAAAACCACGTCATCTATGGCTGTACCCCGACCTGCGGCGGTTTTGAGGCGGGAGTAGGGCAAAACGCCCGTGATATTTCCAGCTTCTGTAATACCCACCTCCCGTTCGCCCGAGCCTTGCTGAAAAGTATTTCTGATCCTTCCTGCCAGCACAATTTTCATGTCCAGCACCTCTGTATTGGGCGAAAAAACGGTTCCACCAGCGGGAATGGTGACCACTTCGCTGTGGTCAAGAATCCATTGCAGAGATTCCTGGGGCAGATTTTCAAGAGATTCGACCTTGCGCAGGCCTTCAGGGGTGATTGTTTTCATTGCCGGGTTGTTCAGGGCTTGTTTTGAGGATAATTGGCTTAACTATCCAGAAAGATACAATGTTTTTGCGCCCGGAAAAAAGTGTCCTTTTTTTGTCAGGTTTGAAAAATAAAGGTGATAAATAGTAACTTTCGACCAACGAAGGAATTGCGTTAAAATTAATTCAGCCCCTGAAAATCATGTACAATTCACTCCTTTACGAAGTAAAAGACGGCATTGCCACCATTACCCTCAATCGTCCCGACCGCTATAATGCCTTTGATAATGAGCTCAGTGCAGAGTTTATCAACGCCCTGAAAAAGACTCAGTACGACCCGGAAGTGAGGGTAATTGTGATCACTGGAGCGGGCAAGGCCTTTTGCTCGGGTCAGGACCTGAAAGATGCGCCCAAACATAATCTGGGCGAGTCTGTGGCGAAGCGCTATAATCCCATGATCAGGCTGATTACGGGCATTCCCAAGCCCTTTGTGTGCCGCCTGAACGGAGTGGCTGCGGGGGCAGGTGCCTCTATTCCTCTGGCCTGCGACTATGTGGTGGCGGCTGAAAATGTCAGGATGGTGTGGGCCTTTGTCAATATTGGGTTGGTCACTGACAGTGGCTCCTCCTGGTTTCTGCCCCGCCTGGTGGGACGGCAAAAAGCATTTGAACTGGCATGTCTGGGTGATTCCATTACTGCAAAGGAAGCTCAGCAAATGGGTCTGATCAATCAAGTGGTGGCGCATGAGGAACTGGATGCAGAAGTGCAAAAAATTGCGGGCAAGCTGGCAAAATCGGCCACCAAGGCCATTGGGCTGATGAAGCGCATGCTGAATCGCTCTTTTGAATCGAGCCTCGAAGAGGCGCTGGAGCAGGAAATGTGGGGCCAGGAGATTGCAGGCCGTTCAGAGGATTATGCAGAAGGCACGAATGCATTCAACGAGAAAAGAAGTCCTGTTTTTAAGGGGAAATAGTCTTAAATTGGGGGAACCTGAGTTGAATTCCATGAAGAATTTCATTTTCCTCGCTTGCTTACTTTTTCCGTTTCTAAGTTTCAGTCAAAACTTATCAGGGAAGGCTAATTTCAAAAAGAAATTTGCAAACGCCACCTTTGAAATTGTGAATACAGGGGAAAAAGTGGGCCTGAAGATAGAAAGACCAGGTAAAAGGGACAGGTATATCTGGCCGGGAGATTCCTATCTGAAAGTGAACAGAATATTTGGCAAACCCAATCATGTGGGGGGTGAATGGACAACAAAAAAATGTGCGACCTGGTATTGCGGCACCATGTCATGGCAGTTAATTGGTTATCAAATCAGTTACCTTCCCTACGGAATTGGTTTTGATTTAAGGCAAGGAAGAAAAAATCCAACCCGCGGTTTACAGGATCAGAAAGTAAACAATGTGTTTTACCTCCCAACTCTCTCAATTTCAAAATACCCCTACGGGGGTTGATTAGATGGATTTTCCGCTTCTGTTTGAGGCCAAATGCGAGCCTTCCCTCCTGCCTCAAACCCGGGTTCATAAATTGCGGGAACAGCCCTTTTCAAATGCGACCCTTTGGGTGAAAAGGGAGGATGAAGCTGGCTTTGCGGTTGCGGGAGGAAAATTGCGCAAATATGCTTCTCTGTTGCCTGCCTTGCAGAAACGTGGCATCAGGGAAGTGGCCGTGATTGGCAATGAGGCGGGCAATAATGTGGCCGGACTGGCTCAGTTTCTTACTGAATGGGGAATTCAAGCCACTTTTTTTCTGAAAAAGAGTCATGCAAAGTTTTCGGGGAATCGCTTTTTACTCCAACTTTTGCAGGATCAGTCCCGGCTGATTTACCCGGATCCTAAAACGGAGTGGCCTCAGATTGAGTCCATTGAAGCGGCCTGGAAGGCCGAAAATCCCCTGGAACGGGAAGTGATTCCCGAGGGAGCAGCCTGCACGGAGGCTTTGGCGGGTGCCTGCACCCTTTATTCGGACATACAAAGAAATGAAGCAGAATTGGGCCTGCAATTCGACCACATTTTCCTGGATTCGGGCACAGGATTTACGGCCGCAGCCAATATTCTGCACCATTCCCTGGCCCCAAAGGCTCAGATTCAGGTGGTCTTGCTGGCTGGCAAAGCAGGTGATTTTGAGTTGCAATTGGAAAATTGCGCGAAGGACTGGGAAAATGAATTTCATTTTCCCGCTCCCGTTCCCACTCATTTTTCGGCAAAATTTGCCGAAACTGCCCGATCCTTTGGATCAGTAAATCAGGCCGTTCTGGACCAGATAAGGCATACGGCCCGCACAGAAGGCATTTTGCTTGATCCCATCTACTCGGCAAAATTATTCCTTCAGGCCCAAAAGGAGATTGCACGGGAAAATCTGCAAGGGAATATTTTGCTGGTACATTCAGGGGGCGGGGTAAGTTTGTTGGGTTGTAAGTTGTGAGTTGTGAGTTGACCATAAGGTAAGGACAGGTCCTGACCGAATCCCTGACAGCTGACCGCTGAAAGCTGATGGCTGATGGCTGAAAGCTCAAACCAAAACCTTCAACCCATAGGCACCCGCCAAAATCAGGCTGTAAATCAGCCAGATCCAGAGGGGATGGTAGGCGGTAACGGGGATTTTGAGGCGACTCTGACACCAGAAAGCCAATACTGCTTTGTCGAACAGGTAGGCAATCACCGTGGCCGCAGCAATGCCGGTCAATCCCCAAAACTGCATAAAAATAAGGCTCAGGCCCACATTCAGGACCATTTCCAGCGCAGAGGTGATCAAAATTACCCGGGTTTCCAGAAAGCCTTTCAGCACAGATTGTGGAAACAGCAAACGGGGAATGATCAACAAAAGGTAAATATCAAAGATCAGCGAGGCATCGCCAAAGCCTTGGTTGAAAACGTGGGTGAATAAAAAACGGCTTAAAAAGAGCAATACCAATGAAAAGGGAAAGAAAAGGTGCATCAGCCGCAGGCTGCTTTTTTTCAGGCTGCTGAGCACAGATTCTATATTACCCTCCTTGCGTTGGGCGGCAATCTCGCCCGACTTCACCGTACCCAAAGCATTAGCTACCAGGGCAATCACGGGCAATTCCTTGGCCCCATAGGAGAAAATTGCAAAATCGTCGTTGCTGAAGAAGGTGGAAACCAGGAAACTATCAATGTATCCCGTGCTCCCCCCCAATAGCAGGGCCAGCATGAGCGGCCAGGCCATTTTCCAATGGGTTTGGAACAAATCCCTGCGCCAGCGGGGCAGCAGCATATCCTTCCCTCCCACCATTAACTGCGTCACAAAACGCAAAAATCCCACCAAAGCCAGCCATTGCATAGCCGTAGCCAGGTCATAACCCAGGTATTGGGGCAAAATCACGGCCAGAAAATAGGCTGCGTAGAACAGGAATCCGTAAATCATCAGATTCCATTTCTGGTCGCGCAGGATAAAAATGTACTCTAAAAGGAAGGAAGAGCAGTTAAAAAAGAAGAATACCCCAAACCAAATCAGGGCTTGAAGGGGAATTTCAGGATAAATCCAGTAACCAATTGCCAGTAAAATCGCCAAACTGTGTAACGAAACCACCGAGCCTGAATAAAAAGACTGGGACAGAAGGGCAGGCCGATCCTGTAAGGAAGCGGACTGATAAACAGGCACCAGGGCATTAAAAATGCCCGAAACCCAGAAAAAACTGAGGCTGGTAGCCAGCAGAAGCAGTTTTTCATAATGCCCGATCAGGGTTTTGTCGGCAAAAATCCTGGACAGGCAAATGGAGATCAGCAACAAAAAGCCAAAACGAATTACCTGAAAAACTTGGAATCCTGTGGTAATATTGATATATTTATGGGTCAATGACTTTCGTTTTCCTGCCTTCTGGAAGGATAAATGTAAAGAGTTCTTTCAGAGTTACAAAGATATTTGCAATTGCACTGTTTATTTTAATTTAATTTTTCATTGCGTACAGCCAAACTGCTCAATTTCAATTAACTACGCAAGCAACCCGACCAAACCACCTCCTTAAACCGTGTAATTGAGACCCAAATATGAACTTTGTATGAAGGTTATTTTGTAAGAAATTGACTGTTGAAACCTATTAAGATTACGATTATGAATGCGCTGTACATCTTCTTCCTCTTCTTCACTGGTCTGTTCGGACAGAACGGAACGGTTGCAAAATCCGGCATCCCCCAGATTCACCAGGACGTGAAACTGGAGACCCGTAACATCCACCGCTTCAACCCCAAAACTGTGGTTGCATTGGAGGATACCCACTTCCGCCCCAACGATTAATCCTTAAATCGGACTTAAGAGCAGCTTTTGTTTTAGTTCTTCTCCAGGTTTAATTTCGCCTGAGAGTGAATTATTTCATTGCCTGAAAAATTCCAAAACATTTGACTTTGTCTGGCTTTTACGTCGTTTTTTTGAATAAAATGTTGATTGAAAACAGAAACAAAGTCACTTTTTAAAGGGTTTTTCCTTATAATTGCAATGGAAATTTCATTTAAAAGGTGAAATTAACGGAAATTAATTGCAGCTTCTTGTGAAGCTAATTTTTGAATATCATTTAAAAGTGTATGAGTTTAAGAAAAATTACAATTGCAGCTCTTACGGCACTTGTAGCTACATTTGGATACGCTCAGAAGCCCAATGTGGCTTCAAAAAGCCAGCTGACCAAAAAAGCTACTTATGACGTAAAACTCCGCCAGATCCTGAAAGATGTGGACGGAGAACTGGTCGGGGCGCGTCAGGTTGCTCCCCTTGATCATTCAGCAGCGGGCCAAACTGCCCTCAAGGCAACCGCTGGTATCAATCCCATCAAAATTGGTCGTGCTTCCAACGTTTACTCTCACCTCCGTCAGGAGCAGAACAACGTTTACGCCGACAACTCTCTTGGTGATGGAATGGTGGTTTACCTGCACCGTCACGACGTAACCATTTGGGGAGGTGGTGCTTCTGCTAACGGTAAACTGCGTTATGACATTTCTATTGACGGTGGAAACTCTTTCTCCTCTGACGTAGGGGTTCTGAACTCCACCTACACCCGTCCTGCGCGTTACCCAAACGTTACTGGACATAACCCTAATGGTGAAACGAGTGCAGTTGATACCAAACTTTTTTACTGTGCTCCCACCCTGGATAACCAGCCCGACTGGGACGGTCACGTAACAGGCTATGGCGCAGTTCAAACTTCAGGTTCACCTACTTATACTGAACATTACGGCCTCCTCGGACAAAACACCCTGCTGCCCGGCGGTCTGACCAGAAGCGATGACAACACCTTCTGGGCGGTTGATGCTGCATACAGCGGAAACGGTGACTCTATCTACGTTTACAAAGGAACTTACTCCAATAATGACGTGTCCTGGGGTCGTTCACACGCCCTGGCTCCCAATCATTATACTGGAAATAATAACGGCAGCCCTGTCATGGTAGGTCCCAACATGGAGTTCTCTCCTGATGGAACCGTTGGCTGGATTGCCTGGCTGGGCGACCTCGTTGGAGGTCATGACTCCCTGCTCTCTCCCTGTTTTATCAAATCCACTGACGGTGGCGTTACCTGGGGCGATACTTCTGCCTACGAAGTTGACCTGCGCAACATCCCCTGGATTTACGATTCTTTGACTTCCTTCTGGGTTAATATCGACTCCGTAACTGGTGACACCGTTCCTGCTGGTTCTGGTAACCCCACCTGCGGTTTTGACTTCGACCTCACAGTTGACAATAACGGTAACCCCCACCTGGTGGTAATCATTGGTAACGGAACTTCACCTGGTGGTGATCCCCCGGCTTACTCCATCTTCTCTGGAATCAACAAATTCATTGCTGATATCTACTCCTCCGACGGTGGTACCACCTGGGATGCCACCTACCTGGCTCCTATCCTCACCTTCCGCGGCGAGTTTGGTACTCCCGACGACCAGGGTGCACTGCTGAACATGGATAACGTTTGCCAGGCTTCACGTACTCCCGATGGAACCCGTATTTTCTTCTCCTGGGTTGACTCTGATACCTCTGTTATCGGATTTGGCGAAAGCGACAACCTCGCTCCCAACCTCCGTATCGCTTCCAAGCGTATCACTGATGGTAAGCAGACCTGCTGGAAACGTATCACCGACGGTGACCAGATCTGGGACGGAAAAATCATGTACCCCATGATGTCTCCTGAAGTGCTGTCTGCTACTTCCGGCAACCGTCACTACCTGCCGCTGGTTTATTTCAACATGGTAAATAACGACCAGCTCGGCCCCACGGAGTTCCTTTACATTGGTAACGATGCACAGATCCTTGAAAGTGATTACATGGATCCAGCCACCCTGAACCTCCAGTTTGGTGCAGAATGCAGCCCTGTTTTCGTGGGCAATCTGGATCCCATTCCTGCAGGAATTGGTTTCACCAGCTTCCCCAACCCGACATCAGGTGATGCTACTGTTCGTTTCAATCTGGAAAAACAGTCTGACATCGAAATTGATCTGCTGAACCTCTATGGTCAGAAAATCATGGACGTTGCTCAGGGAACATTTGCTCAGGGTCGTCACGATATTCTGGTAAATACCTCCAGCCTGTCTGATGGAGTTTATTTCTACAGCCTCCGCGTAGGTGATAAACTTTACTCAAATAAAATGGTGGTTACCAAATAAGGTATAGCCTCATAAAAAAAACAGGCTGTCCTTATTCAGGTCAGCCTGTTTTTTTTGCTCTTTCTTTCGGGATTGCCTGATTTTCAGCAGGCCGGGGAATTTGCAAAGAAATTTTATCAGTAGTACATTTAACAAACAATATTAGTCTATTTAAACAAATGGTATGGTTATGAAGAAATTTACAATGTTATTTTTCCTCAGCTTCCTTGCCCTGGGAATCATGGCTCAGCGCCCCGCGAAAAGAGTTGCGACTCAGGACCAGTTGAAGCAAAAGGATGATTATTCTGTCTTGCTAAAACAACTTACCCAGGAAACAGAAACCCCGGTAAAAGCCAATAAAGTCAGCCCGGTTGGCCAGAATGGCAATCAGGGAGGTGCTGCACTGGCTGCATCTGCCGTAAATCCCGTTGCCCTCGGAAGACTTTCAAACGCATTTTCTGTACTTCGTACAGAACAAAACCAGCTGATTGCAGTGGATTCACTGAATCTGGTGGCCTGGATTCACCGTCAGGACGTGACCCTGTATGGCGGTGGCGGAACTGCCAACGGAAAATACCGCTACGACATCTCTACGGATGGCGGTATCACCTGGTCCACGGATATTGGACCGCTCCAAACCACCTACACCAATTACGGTCGTTACCCCAACATTACCGCCTGGAATAATTCGGGAGGCAGTGACCCACTGGGAGCCAACTTACTCTGGTGCGGCCCAACCAATAAATTCCCTACTCCAGGCTGGGTTGGACACGTTTACGGCAAGGCCAATGTAACGACCTCAAATCCCGTAACCTCCACAGAAAAGTATCTGTTTGATGCCGATCCCACCCTGCTGCCCGGCGGTATGTGCCAGGGTATGCCCGGTGAATTCTGGACCACGGAATTTGACGCCAACACGGACCAGATTTACCTCTACAAAGGCACCTATAATACGGGTACCTCAGACTTTGACTGGGCTCGCGAAGTAACCTTCAGCCCCAACCATTACCAGGGTGCTGGCGGAGCCGCAATTGGCCCCAACCTGGCTTTCTCCCCTGACGGAATGAATGGATACGTAGTATGGCTGGGTGACATTGTAGGTGGTCACGACTCCCTGCTTTCTCCCTGCTATTACCAAACCACTGATGGTGGAGCCACCTGGGACACGGCTGCAACTGAAATTGACCTGCGCAATATCCCCTGGATTTATGACTCACTTACCACCTTCTGGGTAACCATTGACTCTGTAACGGGCGACACCATTCCTTCTGGTTCAGGAAATCCCACCACGGGCTTTGACTTCGACGTGATCGTGGATATGAACGGAAACCTGCACATTAGCTGTATCGTGGGTAACGGATCTGTTCCCGGCGGTGACCCTCCAGGCTACTCCATCTACTCTGGTATCAACAAATTTCTGATTGACATCTTTACTCCAGACGGAGGCACCACCTGGGATGCAGACTACATTGCTCCTATCCTTGCTTTCCGTGGTGAATTTGGAACTCCAGATCCAAGCGACGGAAGCCTTATCACCCAGGACAACTTTGTGCAAATGTCACGCACAGAAGACGGAACCCGCGTATTCTTCAGCTGGGTGGATTCTGACACCTCAGTTATTGGTTTTGGTGAAAACTCCAACCTGGCCCCCAACCTGCGCATCGCAGGTAAAAGGATCACGGATGGTACCCAGACCTGCTGGAAACGCATCACCGACGGAGACGCACTGTGGGATGGTCTGATTCTTTGGCCCTCCATGTCACCCATCGTGCTGAGCGCTGCTTCAGGAAACCGTCACTACCTGCCCATCGCCTGGTTGCAAATGCTCAATAATGACCAGTCTGCACCTTGTCAGGGCTTCTACATTGGCAATGAAGCCCAAATTCTGGAAAGCGATTTCAAAGATCCCGCTACCCTGAATCTTTCTTTCGATGCCAACTGCTTCCCTGTATTCGTAAATCAGGAGCCAGCTGAACCCACAGGAGTAACCCTGCACCCCAGCTATCCCAACCCGGCTACCAACGAAGTTACCATTGCCTTTGATCTGGTAAAATCTGAGCAGATCAACCTGACAGTTCGTAACCTCTATGGCCAAACCCTGATCAACGTAGCTCAGGGCGTTTACAAAGCAGGCAAACACAAAGTAACGGTGAATACTTCTGACCTTGCTCAGGGTGTTTACCTCTACTCACTCCAGACGAGTGCATCCACCTTTACCAATAAAATGGTGATTGTAAAATAATTCTGATCTCCTCAAAACAGGCTGGCTACTGGTTGGTCAGCCTGTTTTTTTACCCTCCCACATTTGCTCATCAGTCCGCATTTTTATGTGCAGATAGCTGATACTCAAATGTTTGCAAAAAATGTACCTTTTTAACAAAAAAACAACTTACCTCATGAAGAACTTAATAACCTTATTCATTCTCTGCTCTTTGACCCTCCACCTCATGGCTCAAAAGCCGCGGCGGGCTTTTGCAAATCAGGCCCAAATCACTCAATCAGAAACGATTCGCCCCGAACAAAAGCAATTATTCCAGCAAGAAAAAAATCTGGTGAGCGCGGCAAAAGTGAGCCCGGCCCAGACCTCCTCCCCATCTGCCCCCCCCCTGGCTCCTTCTGCAATCAACCCAATCTCAATTGGAAGAATGACGAATGTCTTTTCCGCCATTCACCCCGAACAAAATCAGGTAGTAGCTAATACTGAAACGGGCCTGGTGGCCTGGATTCATCGCCAGGACGTCACCATCTGGGGAGGTGGAAGCACCGCCACCGGCAAATTCAGGTATGATCTATCCACGGATGCAGGGTTGAGTTGGACCACGGAAATTGGCCCTCTGCAAACTCTTTACACCAGCCAGGGTCGCTTCCCCAACATGACCCATTGGAACCAGTCGGCCAGCAATTTTCCCTTTGATGAGAAACTGATTTGGGGCGGGCCAACCTACCAAACTCCTGTCGCAGGATTCAGTGGTCATGTATTTGGTATGGCAGAGGTGACCAATGGCCCATTCGTAACCAGCACGGAAAATTACATTACTGACCCTGATCCCGTCCAAACCCCGGGCGGTTTGTGTGAGGGAATGCCGGGAGAATTCTGGACCGCTGAATTCGATCAGAATAACGAAAATATTTACCTCTACAAAGGCGTTTACAACGCTTCCAGCCAGGATTTTGACTGGAGCCGCCACGATACGCTGGTGCCTAACCACTTCATTGGCCCGGGAGGCGGCATCACGGTCGGGCCCAATATTTCTTTCTCACCCGACGGAGAGACGGGCTACGTGGTCTGGCTGGGCGATATCGTGGGTGGACACGATTCGCTGGTAATGCCCTGTTATTTCAAAACGGAGGACGGAGGCATTACCTGGGATGCCAGCCCCACTGAAATTGACCTGCGCACCATACCCTGGATCCACGACACCCTCACTTCCCTTTGGGTAACCATTGATTCCCTTACTGGCGACACCATTCCAATAGGTAGCGGGCGCCCCACCACGGGCTTTGATTTTGATATCACGGTGGATATGAACGGAAACCTGCATATTGGAACGATCATTGCCAACGGAACCACCACGGGAGGTCAACCTCCCGCCTATGCTGTCTTTGCCGGCCTCGGCAAATTCATGGCGGACATTTTCACCCCCGACGGAGGCGCAACCTGGGATGTTTCCTATCTGGCTCCCATTTTGGCTTTCAGGGGAGAATTTGGCAATGTTAATGACCCCATCACCATGGATAATTTCTGCCAGGTCTCCCGTACCCACGATGGTTCACGGATTTTTTTCAGTTGGGTGGATTCTGACACCACCGTCACGGGATTCGGTGAATTCAGAAACCTGGCTCCCAACCTGAGAATTTCGGGAAAACGCATAACGGATGGCACCCAAACCTGTCATCAAAAAATTACTGATAAGGATTTGCTCTGGGATGGAAAAGCGCTGTGGCCCTCTATGGCCCCTGAGGTAATCACCTCAGCCTCGGGCAATCGCCATTACTTACCCATTGTCTGGATTGATTTGCTCATTGGCGACCAAAATTTATCTTGTGCGGGCATTTATGCAGGGAACGATGCAGAAATTATTGAACATTCATTTAAAGATCCTGCCCTCTTGAATTTTTCATTTGACTACTGGAATTGCATAGGAATTTCAAGGGATAAAGACCTCCCCGCCACCTCCGCCAATCTGAAACCCGGGTACCCCAATCCTGCCACCAGCCAGGTAACTCTTTCCTTTGAACTGGAAAAAACTGATCAGGTGGAATTGTCTGTGTCAGACCTTCTGGGGCGAAAAATGACCACCGTGGCTCAGGGAATTCTTCCTGCTGGAGAACACAGTTTTGCAGTAAAAACTGAAAATTGGGCACCAGGAGTGTATTTGTGTGAACTGAAAACCACTGCCGCAAATTATTCCCAAAAACTGATAAATATTAAGTAACCAAATCTGGATGTATGATAAAGGCGCTCCACCCGGGGCGCCTTTATTTATGCCTGATGAATGAATTTCAGGTAAAATGTCGTCGATCGTCACCTCATTCTAAAGTAAAAGTGTTAACTTTGAAATTAGTGGGAAATTCCCGTGTGGTATAAAAGCAAAATGACCATTCGTTCTTTATCATACCCGCCTCATCCCCCTTTGTGCCTATTGGGATGAGCCGAGATTTCCCGGTAATTTTTTCTCTTGAAAAACACCCGAAGTCGAGGAACAAAAAAATCAATTCAGCTTCTCCAATTCAAAGAGAAATAGCTTTCGCATTGGACATTCACAGAGAAGCAACTCTCCGCTTTTGTTATCTGTATTCTGCGGCTGAGTAACGAAATGAAAAAAGATCCCCGCTTCGGGCTGTTTTTTTATTATTACCTCCAAAAACTTCGAATCTCTGCGTTATAACTGGTTCAGAAATGCTCATTTACTTTAGTAAACTGCGCTTTCCTCATCTGCGTCTGCCTTGATTTCTGTGTTTTCAGAGGCTCCCTTATAATACCCCTTCCCTCCCAACGTTAAGTGCATTGGACACTCCCAGGGTAATTCTGGACAAAAAGAATTGCGCCCGTTTTATGGTGTCCTATTTAATCCTTATTTTTGCACACAAATCTTTATAAGCTACCCATTCATGAGCTCCGAAAATAAAGCGAAAACCAGAAATCTTATTCTTCTTGTGGCTGCAGGCGTAATTGCCCTGGGCGCAATTGGATTTTTGATCAAACAAAACCTCGATCTCAAAAAAGATAAGGAACAATACGAATACAAAATTGAAGACCTGAACGTGGAAATCCTCGATCTGGAAGATGATCTGAAAGATTTCAAAGTGGAACTGGAGGACAAGGATCTGGAAATCCAGGAAAAGGACAGGTTGCTGGCCGAAAAGGAACTCGAAATTCTGGAAAAACAAAAGAAAATCGACCTGCTGTACAAAACCAACCGCATCACCAAAACGGAGATGGAAGAGTTGAAAGGCAAAGTGGATCAGCTGAATTACTACATCAAAAAATACCAGGCTGAGATCGACGAGCTGAAAGAACAGGTTACTGAGCTCACCACCGAGAATAATACGCTGAAAAGCAATGTGGAGGCGCTTCAGGATGACAAATTCAACCTGGAACAGGAAAATCTGTTGAAAAACACCATGCTGGAAGCCGCCGCCATCCTCAAAACGGACGATTTCCAGTTTTTCAGGGTGAAGCGCAGTGGCAAAGTGGATGAAGACCGCGAATTCCGCGAAGGACGTCTGCAAACCCTGCGTTGCTGTTTTGATGCCCTGGAAAATACAGTGACCAAACAAGGCACCAAAGAAGTCTATTTCGTAATCACTGGTCCGGACGGAAAAGTGGTGAACGATGGAAACAAGCAGAGCGGCACCTTCGAATTTCAAAAAGACCAACTGGCTTACTCCATGAAGTCCACCCTGGAATACGATGGCAAGACCAAAAATGTCTGTGCAGATTACGACAAGCCAGACGACCAGAAATGGGTCAAAGGTGATTACGGAGTGAAAGTTTACTGTGAAGGGTTTGAGATTGGAAAATCTTCCTTTACGGTAAAATAATCCGCTCAAAAAGGTCTGACAGACCGCGGGCAATGGCCCGGCGGTCAAATTTTTCCAGCGCAAGTCTGCGCCCGTTTCGTCCCATTTCACTGCATAATTCAGGTGAATCTGCAAGTTTCAGCAGGTTTTCGAGAAATGCGTTTTGATCTCCCTGGGGAGAACTCAACCCTGCGTTCCAATCCCTCAGATAATGGGCCTGCCAGCCCTCGTAATTGAGCAAAACGGGCAGGCCTGAGGCGAGGTAATCATAGAATTTATTGGCGCTGTTGGCTTCCAGAACGGGAAACGGGGCAAAACTGACCACGCCTATGCTTGCAGAGGCGAGGATAGCGGGAACTTCTTCCTTGGGAACCCGCTGCAAAAAACGCAGATTGGGCATCTTTGCCTGATTGGCCAAACCTTTCACCCGCTCAAGGTCATTTCCCCCACCCAAAATGGTAATTCTGATATCGTTTCGCCCCATTTCCTTTAACTTTTCCGCCACCTTTACCAACTGGTCCAGCCCATTGGCGAGCCCCACAGTTCCCGTGTAAAGGACTTCGACCCGGTCAGGAGTTACACTCCTTTCCACAAAAGGAAACTCTTCAGGATGGGTGCCATTATGGAAAACAAACACCTTGCCAGGCTCTGCTCCATGTGATAGCACCTGCGCCTGCATCCCCTCAGAAAGCGTCACCACCGCGGCAGATTCAGCGTAGATTTTGTTCGTACGACGATTCAGCCAACGAACCAAAAACGGGTTTTTGACAATCCCCATGCCGATGGGCACATCTGGCCACACATCCACCGTTTCGAATACGAAAGGGCGCTGCCACCTGCGGGCCAGTTTTCTGCCTGCCTCCCCCACGGTCAATGGAGTGGAACTGGCAAAAATCAGATCAGGTATCTGGCTGAATGAGCGGGTACGGGACAGAATTTGGCGGTAAAATCGAATCCAGGAAAGAATTCTTTTGCTGAACGGCATCAGGTGGTCATAATCAACAGGCAGGATGTGTACGGTAATACCTTCAATTTCCTGAATTTCCGCCTTTCCCTTCAGCAAATTGGCTTTGCTCTCCGCGGGAAAATAGGCTGGTGAGGTAATCAGGGTAACCTGATGGCCCAGCTTCACCCATTCTTTGGCCAGTTCAAAGGAGCGGTTATTGCCGCTACCACCTGGAGGACAAAAGTACTGATGAAGATAAAGGATATGCAAAGCTTCTTCCCTCAGGAGGACATTTTCTGGGGCGCTTTGGCGGCCTCAGGCTTCTTGGCCACGGCATGGAGGTGTCGCTTGGCCCAGCGTTCACGGATCCGTCCAATGCGCTCGCCGCGCTTGTAGAGGAACCAAAAGATGATGAAGGCAGCCACCAGATAGCCAGAAAAGAGTGCGGTGAAACCGTGATTCCACTGGAATACGTACTTGGAAGCAAAGATCGCCAGAATGCCCGAAAAGACTGAAACCAGTCCCAAAAGAACAGGCATAAATCCTTCCTTGACCCCAATGTGGGTCAGGTGGTGAGCCAGGTGGTCCTTGCCGCCCACGAAGGGGGATTGCCGCCGCATGATGCGGGCCATGGTCACAAAGGAGGTGTCCAGAATGGGCACCAGAAAGGTCATAACGGGGGCGATGATCTGCATGGAGGTAACCACACGATCGTCGAAAGCGCGGATATTCCACAGGTATTTTACCCCAATAAAGGCCAGCAGGACCCCCAGAAACTGGCTGCCTGTGTCGCCCATGTAGATTTTGCTGGGTTTCCAGTTGAGAATCAAAAATCCAACCAAACCACCTGAAACTGCGATCAGCGTGATGAAAAACGGATCCACTCCCACGTCGTACACCCGCATCAGAATGAGGGTGGTGACGATGATCATGAGGGAAACCGTGGCGGTCACCCCATCCATATTATCCAGCAGGTTGATGCTGTTCATGATGCCCACCACCCAGAAAATGGTCAGGGCATAATCCAGCACAGGCACCCCAAAAAGGTCGATATGGACCCCGAAAAGGACCATGATGATGCCGCAGGAAAGCTGTCCACCAAATTTGAGCAACGGATTGGTATTGTATGCATCGTCCTGCAGACCGATCATAAAGCCCAGGGTAACGACCACCAGCATGCACAGAAAGTCCGAGGAAAATTCCTGCGAAGTGCCCTGCATGATGAAAACCACCAGCGCGGCCAGGATAAAGACGATGAAAAATACGATTCCGCCGACCGTTGGCTTTGAAGTACTGGCCCAGCGAATGATATTTCCTTCCGTGTTATTTTTCCCGTTGTTGTGAATCCCTAATGTACTACTGAATTTGTACAAAATCCGATTCAGGAGAAATGAAAACAGAGTTGAGCAAAGAATGACGATTACGATGATTTTCTCCAAACCTTTAACACATTTTAAAGCCGAACAAAAGTAAGAATTAAGCAGTCAAAATGAAATCATATTTGCTGCTCCCTTAACCGGCAAAAGGTCTGATCAGAATTGCCCGAATGGGCCTGAGTTGACTTTTCAAATATATAAACTGAATTGAAATTTCCCTATCCAAACTCTGAGTTTTTTCTAACATGTTATCAAATTCAAATGCAAGATTATTAACAATCCGCAAGCAATTTGGCAAAGTTAAAAGAAAGCTTTCAATTGGACCCTTCCAGTGTGAATTACAGGATTGGCCTCTGATGCCCGTCCGTCGTAGGTGATGCCCAATTCGAGGGTTTTAGAGAAATAAATGGTGGAAAAAACCTGCCAAAGAGCGTTGAAACCCGTCTTCAATGACTCTTTGAGCTCGTAATCAGCAGCAAAGCTGGCGGGTGGCCCTTTTTCGCCCACATACACCAATTCCAGCTTGGTAAACAGGTTGTTGCGGTCCTTGAAGTTGATTTTCAAATCTGCTTTTACCTTGTGAAAACTTACGCGGGTATCATTGGCAACGCTGTCTGTGTGGTTAACTTTATCCTTAAAATCATAGCCCAGCGAAAGTCGGACTTTACGGCTCAGCTGAAAATTGACCTGGGGCGAAAGTTCCAGAAAATGGATGTTATAATTGCGCTCCTCCAGGTTCTCGCTGTTATTGACTTTGTCGCCAATGCGAATTTCATTTTCAATGCTTTTATTCTTGCCAAAATTCAACCTCTGATTGGAACCCCAGAATTTGACTGAACGAAATTCCTGCCCCACAGAGAGAAACAGCATGGATTTATTGTCAGAAAAGGAAAATTTCAGGTCACCCACAGGATTATTCTGAAAAAAGTAAACATCCTCCCTGAAAGTGTAGCGCGCGTCCAGCAAAGTGGTGTCGGCAAAAAGGCGCTTGATGTTGATCAGGTAATTTTCCAGGGCACTGCCAGCTTCCTTTTTCTGGCTCAGGCGAAAATTGGTGATGGAAATGAAGTTGCGCAGGGTTTCCTTGAAGGGGTTTTTGGAACGATCAAAAACCCGTTTGAAATCCAGTTTGAAATTGCCCTGAAAATTGAGGTTGGTGGTGGGACGCAAATCGCGGGTTGGAATGACCACCTGAATGTAATTGGGCGAAAGTGTGGGGTCCGTGGTGGGCAAAAATTCATCCAGATCCTGCTGATTATCCCCGTTTTTATCCTCCCAGATGTATTGCCCCTGCCCGGGATTGGTTTCAATATAGGCCACGTCGCGTTTGGCCAGCTGCTCTGAGGTCACTTCGTAGATCAGGTTGGAGTACAGGAGGCGGTTTTTGGTAAAATAATTGCCCTGAAAGTTGGTGATGAGGGTTTTGGAATCGCCCAAACCGTCCTCGGCAAAGACGCTGTCCTGCAGGTAAAATTCACGGTAGGAAGTGGTATTCTGGAGGCGCAGATTCTCCACGGGGCTGACGATAAACTTGATGTATTCCGTATGAGCCAGCGATTTTTTGCGGTAAACTGAATCTTTCTGAGCCAGGTCCAGACGGTAATTATAATTGAGGTCGAGGCTGAATTTCTCCACATCCACGATGCGAATGTAGGGCTTGAGGTCATAAAAACGGAAGGACCCATCCTGAAGTTCCTCCGCGCGGGTATCTTTTTTGTTTTCAATCCAGACCTCAACCCCGGGCTTAAACCAGCCCATTTTCTTATAAATGTCCCCGTTGTGACGGTCCCAGCGTGAATAAACGCCCGAAGCCTGATTGTCAGTGGCCACGGTGGTGAATTTATGTTTTCCCTGAATGGATTTGTGCCAGCTTTGGACCTCATACAACTGCTTCACCGTAAAAAGATCCTCCCCCATGGTTCGAATCCCCGCATTGGCCAACAGCTTCAACTGCCGTTTAACCCTCAATTCCACCAACGCCTCGGTCACATTTTCCGTCTGCTGCACCCCCAGATCATCGAAATTCCACTCCCTTCCATACTCGATTTTATTGATCCTGTCGATGTTGGTGTAGCGCTCGCCAATGTATTTGTGGCTGATATCCACTTTAAGATTCACTGAATCTCCCAGGCTGATTTTATCCACCAGAATGCCGGTCTTATTGGCCAGATCCACGTTGTCGTCGTCGTCGAGGGGAGAAAAACGGTTCTTGTCGCGGCTGCTGATGGCCAGTTCTGAATAAAGTTTGACCTTTTTAGTCAGTTGATAGTCGGCCTTGAAATCGGCCACCTGCAGCAACTGAGGCAAAGCCAGGAGTTTTATGGGGGCGTAATCGCCTGTGGGCTTGCCCGAGGTGTCGGGCGCCACCCAGTCGAAAACGGTGCCATTCACCGTTTTGGAGGAGCGGAGGTAATAGCCATTTCCTGTGCCCACATAGGTAAAACTGACGTTGTAAATGGCTTTTTCGGCCACGGTAGAGAGGACATAACGTTCGTAAGTCACCAGGCCAATCGTGGTGTCGCGCCGCTCGTAGAGAATCGTATTGGGGCTATATTCCACGGTATCCACGCCCGAGGTAAAGGCAAGTGTGTTATCGTCCCCGATCATGCGCAGGGTATCGCGGTCTGCCTCGCTGAAACTGAGGTCTATGGGCGCATTCTGGTTGTCTGCATCGCGACCGTAGGAGAAGCCAAAGTTTAATTTGTCCTTGAGAAATTTCCCATGAAATTCTGCAAACATGAGGCTGCGGTTGTAAAAACGGTCTGAATATTCAAAATCGACCACAATCCTCGATACGTTGTTGATGATACGCTGAGAGGTAAAGTATAATTCGCCCGTGTTATAATCAATGGTATAATCGTTGGCTTCGCCCCGGGTCATCAGGTCCCCGTTGAGATACACCTTTTCGCTGCCCGCCAGCACGATGATGAAGCGTTCATTATTCTTGCCCACCAGCCTGTACGGGCCCTGAACCCCGTTTTTCCCGGCAATGGTATTGGTAAAATACTTACCCTTGGCCACAGCTCCGTTGACGCTGGCCGATATCTTGTCTGTGTTGATGTGGGCGGCAATGCCCTGAACGTTGCGGTAAAAATTGGAAAACCAGGTTCCCTTGTGGTTGATTTCAAAGTCGCCCAGCACAACGTCATTGCGTCCCTTTGACATCTGCACAAAGACTTTGTCGAAGTCGTTGATCTGCTGGGTGGTTCCGTCTGGCTGAATGGGAATATTTTCGTCTGTGATGGCAGCCAGAATCTTGATATCGTCGCCAATATCGCCCTCCACCTGCAGCCGCAGGCCGCTGGTCACGTTCAGACTTTGCTTATTTCCCACCGTGACTCCCCTGGAAATGCTCCCGCTTTTGCGCAGATTGCCCAACTCAATTGCTTCCACCTGTTCGCGGTTGTAACGGGAGGAAATGTAATTGACCACGGTATCGCCTTTTTCATTGACTTCTACCTTCAGTTTGCGAAAGGTGTAGGAGGCGTTCAGAAAGCGCGGAAAATAGCGGTAATCCGCCACCAAAGGCTGCCCAATCAGGCTTTTATCCCGCAAAACCAGGGCGCCCGAGAGGGGAAGAATTTCGTAGGCCGAGGTATCCACTTCCTGATTTCCGTTGAGCAGTTGAAAGGAAAAGGGCACGATGTATTTCTGGGGCAGAACGAGGGTATCCTTTTCAAAAGTAATGGAATCGCGACGGGGAACGGAATTTTGGGCCAGGGACCAAGCAGGTATGATTCCAGGCAGGACCAGGAGCCAAAGCTGAACCAGGATGCGGTCAGGCCGACCGATCTGCCTCAGGAAGTTCGATATAGAAGGTAGTCCCTGCTCCAACTTTACTCTTAAAGTCTATGGTGCCGCCTGCGCTTTCAATGATCCTTCTTACAATGGCCAATCCCAACC
Organism: Bacteroidia bacterium; assembly: GCA_020635905.1. Lineage (GTDB taxonomy): Bacteria > Bacteroidota > Bacteroidia > J057 > JADKCL01 > JACJYV01. The sequence goes on along the minus strand of JACJYV010000009.1, from coordinate 308,080 downwards.
CCATTCCCGACGATTTGGTGGAGAAATTGGGTTGAAAGATCTTCTCCTGCACCTCTTCGGGAATGCCTTTTCCATTATCCTGAATTTCAACCCGTGCCATTCTCTCAACGACGTTCATGGTCACAATGATATTTCCCTCCTCCTTTTCCATGGCCTGAATTGCATTCTTAATCAGGTTATTATAAACCCGGGAAAGCTGGTCACGGTCTGAAAGTACGAAAAATTCTTCATCAGGTAAATGGACTTCAATTTGCACTCCGTCTGTAGCCGCATAGAGGTCGGTCACTTCGCGAATCACTTCCTGTAGCGGAAAAAGCACCTTATTGGGCTCGGGCATTTTGGCAAATTCTGAAAATGAATTCGCAATATTCACCAGCGAATCAATCTGCCTGAGCAGGGTGTTGGTCACCTTGGTAAACATGGTGTCGAGATTTGGCGCCTGGCTTTTCCAACTGCGGGTCAGGTGCTGAATGCTGAGCTTCATGGGCGTCAGCGGATTTTTGATCTCGTGGGCCACCTGCCTTGCCATTTGTCGCCAGGCCAGTTCGCGCTGGGTGGCGGTCAGTTTTTTCTCATTCTCGGCCAGTTTTTCCAGCATCTGGTTGTAGGAACGGATCATCTCCCCTATTTCGTCCTGCGATTTCCACTCAATGGGCTCATTCTGCCCGCCCAGGCGGGTTTCGGCCATCTTGCGCTGCAACAACAACAGAGGACGGGTAATGGCATTTGACAAAACCACCCCCAGAATACCAATGGAAAGGAAAACAAGCACATAAATATTCACCAGAAAGGCCAGCAGACTCTGACTTTGCTCGTCCACATCGTCCTGCTGGCTCAGGAAAGGAATATTGAGGTACCCCATGATTTTGTGGTTGCGGGTAGCCATGGGGTAATAGCCCGAAAAGTAAGTCACTTTTCCGAGCTGATCTTCGATCACCAGGTCAGAATTCTGGCCGTCTCTCAGGGCGCGGAAAGCCGAAGGATTCATCAATCCAGAGGAAAGGCCCATCTGATAAATGGCGGGCTGGGTCGTAAAGCGAATTTTTCCGTCCGGACCGTAATAATTGATGTCTTTGAAAATTTCCTCCTCCAGTTCCCGCAAATGCGACTCCAGGTCATTGCGAATGGTGGTTTCAGAAATATTCTGACGGGAGGTCAGGAATTTTTCGCTCAGCATATTGCCCAGGCGGGAAGTTTCCATCAGCAAAGTGGCCGAAGTATCACGGGTAAACCTGTTTTTCAGGTAGGGCGACAGGAAAAAGATTACTACCAGCAGGGGAATGATAGAGATAAATAGCAGGAAAACCTGAATTTTACTGCGGATGGTCAGACTGACCGGGCTCTGCCCGGTGCGGATGCGCTGCAAAAACCACCAGGGAAAGAAGGCGCCCACGAAGGCCAGAATGTAGAAATAGAAGATGAAGGAAAAGATATTGGCACCGTCATAGAAGCCAATCGGGTCCGTGCGCACCCATACCACACGGGCCGCATCTGTTTTGTTGAACAGGTGAATTCGACCTTCCCTTTTCAATCTGAGTAAGGTGCTTTCCTGCATTTCAGGCAGATCTTTGGCCTTCACAGGAAAGGGCGAAGCCCCGATTTTACGCACCAGTTCTCCGTTGCTGTACAGGGCTGCTTCATACCCCTTGGGAATGGTGGATTTATCCCGCACCTGTCCGTCGAGGAGTAGCTGGGGGTATAATTTCTCCTGATCAAAACCCGAAGGGAACATCTCCACCTGAATCTGAGTCTTGCCTAAATCCCTGACATTGAAGTTATTGATAATGCCCAGATACATGAATTCATACCGTCCTCCCCGGTCGGGCAGGAAAGTGAGATGATCTGTGATGGTCACCCCGCCCACGCTCGAAACCGTAGCCTCGGGCCCGATTTTCACCTCGGGCAGCCGTTCAGGATGGCTGTCCAGGCGATTGCCCGTGCTGTCATACACATAAATGCCCATGCGATAGCCTTTGAAGGCATCCTGAAAAAAGGACTGGTACAACCATTCATCAAAATGATCAATGATAGTATCGTTATAAAGCCCGTATTGAAGCAGCAAACTTTGGTCGGTCAGGTCCTTGACCGCACGGTCGTAAAGGGATTCCATGATCAGATCGCGCTCTTCTGAAATGCGGTTGGCCACGAGTTCCATGGCAGCATTTCGCCTGGATTGACTGCCCCGCACGATCACAAGAGTGGAAAAAAGGGCAAATGTGAGCAGAAGAAAAAGGAAATCCACAAATTCAGTGCGGAATAGTTTCCAGGAACGAATGCGACCTGTAAGAAGACCTCCCAACAACGGGCCAAGTACAATTCCCAGGGCAATTTCAATGCTTTCATCCCAGAAGATCAGGCTAAAAAGACCCACAAATATGGCAGAAGTGCCAATTCTGAGCCATTTTTGCTTTTTATTATGCTGGATGAAATAGAGGGTGTAGCGCAATAATTGTAAGAGCAGAATCACCAGCCCGGCCAGTATTCCCCCAATATCCACAAACAGCATCAGACTGTAAAAGTCGAGTTTGAAGATGTTGACGAATTCAAAATAGATGGTTGAGTTGTTCAGAATTTCCTCCATCAACCTGAAAAAAACCAACATCAGCCCGCAGGCAACGGCCAGGAAGATAAAATTGGAAGCCCAGGCCTGCAGCGGATTTTGCAGCCATTTGCGGTAATACACGGAAAGCTGGGCAAACCAGCGTCTGCCCACAAAAAACAGGATCAGGAACCCGATCAGGATGTTGAGGGTCAGGTCGCCCAGAGAGGCGTTCCATTGGTTGAGCGCCAGCAAAGCTGGCGAGAAAAGGCGGGTGGTAAAATACGAATTGGGAAATCCCGTAAGGATCATGGCCAGCCTGGCCCCAATGATCACAGTCAGCACCATGGCGCCCGCCCAGGATTTGCCAATACTGGCCGAAAGGACGCGGTAAGCCAGCAGGGAAAGGAAAAATATGCCAAATGCACCCAAAATCAGGGTCCACTGGCGTACGGGATAGCGAAAAAGGTCAGGCTTTTTCGCCAAAATGGAGAAAATATACTTTTCGTGGTGGTCGTGCACCTCGATGCCAGAGCCCGATTTTCGGATTTCAATGGGAAACAGACGGGGATTTTCCCGGATTTGAGGCTTGCCATTGAAGCGGCCCAGAAAAACGTAATTCGTGAGAAAATCGTTGTGAATGGAATATCTGACCGAAAGGGGAATCAGGGACACCAGGGTATGCTCAGGCCCTTCCTGGCGATGCAGATACCAGGATTTTTCGTCCTGTATGATGGCCCGGTTATTTCCTTTGAAACACAAGCCCAGAAGGGTATCCACTGAAGGAATCTGATCTGCATTGCTCCAGTCAACCAGCAGACTGTCGCGGTCAAAAACGAGTTGCAGGACCTCTCCCTGATCTGGCGGTAACTGGTGAGTTTCCTCCCATTGTTGCAGCACCATGGGCGCTTCCCGCTCCGTTTGAAGAGTCAGAGATTGAAAATCTTTTTCAATCTGATGGCCAACCTGATCGAGCAAATCTTTGGTGGAGGTAAGGGTATCCTGCATCCACAAACCCAGGGCACAAAAAAGCAAAAGACCGCTGGCCGCGATCAACAGATTACCCGTCCATTTAGCGCCGGGCTTCATGAAAAGAATGTATTATGGGAAAGGGATAAGGACCTAATTTTCAGAGAAATAAGGTCTTGAAATGCGGGAATCGTCAGCATGGTCGGCCTGGGCAGAATAAAGCTGCTTTTCCAGAAAATTCTGAAAATCCTCCTTGAGAAAGATGGGAACTTTGACCGACTGTCGCTTGTACTTAAGATTCTCTTCACCAACAATGAAATTGAATACAGCATTTGGATAATCAGGCACGACGTAATAATCGACGATCTGATCCCAACGGGTTAATTTCAGGGATTGAGGTAAAGGTACGATCTTTTCATTCATAATAATTCCCTTTTCCATGACCAGTTGCACCAAAATTTTGCGCAAACCAAAGTAGATCATGGTCATGCCTGAGAGCAGCAGAATGCAGCTGATTCCCAGCAAAAGGAATTGTTCACTCAGCCTGGAACCCATTTCGAGATTCCCCAAAAAGCCCCAGTGACTGAAAAAACAGGAAAATCCAACGATAAAAAGCAACAGCGAGGTAATGAAATAGACGATGGTAACGAGCACCATTTCGGGAATATGCCAGGAGAAAACGGCTTTTCCCAGATGATTTCTATACCAGACGGCCACTGCCAGAAAAACGGGGGCAGCAAGGATCGAAAACATCAGACTAATATTCAGAATAAATTTTACGGCCATTTAGCTTTTAAATTTATTGGTTACCTGCATGCAAAAGATAGCAATTTCATTCAAAAAACGAAAAAAACGGACCAAAATTTTAATTTATGCGATTGTGAACAAGATAATTTTCCACATAGTCCTTCACTCCCTCTTCCAAACTTGAAAACCCTCCTGAATAACCTGCATTCAGCAATTTTTGGATTTTGGCCTCGGTAAAATACTGGTAATTGTCGCGGATATCAGCTGGCGTATCGACGAAATCTATGACGGGTGGGAGGTTCAGACTGTGGAAAACTGCCCGCACCAAATCCAGAAAAGTCCGGGCTTTGCCCGTTCCCAGGTTATAGAGCCCGCTGGCTGGCCGATTTTCCCTTAAAAAGCGAACCACTTTGGCCACATCCTTCACATAAACGAAGTCGCGCAACTGCTCCCCATCCGCAAAATCAGGGTGATGAGACCTGAAAAGACGCATTTTCCCCGTTTGCTGAATTTGTCTGAAAGCATGAAAAATGACACTTGCCATGCGCCCTTTGTGGTACTCATTGGGGCCGTACACATTGAAAAATTTCAATCCAGCCCAAAATGGCGGGGCCTTTTCCTGTTGCAGAGCCCATTTATCAAATTCATTTTTGGAAACCCCGTAAGGATTGAGTGGTTTGAGGGAAAAGGGCAGTTCGTGGCTGTCCTCAAAGCCCAATTCTCCTCCCCCGTAAGTTGCCGCGCTCGAAGCATAAATCAGGGGAATTCCAGCTTCTGCACAAAGGGACCATATCTGCTTTGAGTAATTCAGGTTCAGGCGATTAAGGAGCGCTGTATCCATCTCTGCTGTATCTGTGCGGGCACCCAGATGCAGCACCCAGCCAACCTCATTTTTCCTACCATTTACCCATTGAAAAAACTCATCACGGGTGACCAGTTCCAGAAATTTTTTGCCTGCATAATTCAATTCCTTTTCCTTGCGGGAAAAATCATCCACCAGAATAAGTTGATCCTCGCCGGCTGCGTTCAGGTCGGCGGCCAGACAACTGCCAATGAAGCCCGCAGCGCCTGTCAGAATGATTTTTTTGGAAGAATTCATCAGCTCAGGCTTAAAATTTGGGTAGGATTGGTAGAGTATAAACCCATTTTTTCACCTTCAGCAAATAACCTGGCTACTGCTTCGCGGCCTTTTGCGCCAAGTGAGACTGAAAAATCATTGACATACAACCCAATATGAGCCTGCATCACCTCTTCCTCCATTTCCTGGGCATATTCGCAGACAAAATCCCGCGAAATCTCAGGATGGGCAAAAGCATATTCCACGCTTTGGCGCATCAGATTTTCCAGTCTTGAGATCATTTCCGTCCCCAGAGAACGTCGGGCTGCAATGGCCCCCAACGGAATGGGCAACCCTGTTTTTTCTTCCCAAAATGCTCCCAGATCCTGCAGGCAAACCAGTCCTTCGCGCTGGTAAGTAAAACGATTTTCGTGGATGATCACCCCTCCAATGCAATCTCCCCTTTTCACCGCAGGCATTACTTCATGAAACAACATCTCCTGGCGATTGGTTAACTGGGGAGCGTAGAAATTCAGCAGCAGGCTGGCCGTGGTATAACGACCTGGAATGGCAATGCTTTTGCCTGAAGTTTCCATTTCGCTCAGGCTATACATACCATTGGAAATCAATAAAGGACCGCATCCAAAACCCAGGGCGCTGCCCGCATCCAGCAGTGCATATTGGTCGAGCACCCGGCCAAGGGTATTATAGGACAATTTGACCATATCCAACTCTCCCTGCATGGCTTTTTGGTTGAGATGGAGGATGTCACCAATGTAAATTTCGAATTCCAGATCGCCCGTATCCAGCCTTCCGTTGACCAGGGCGTCAAACATAAAGGTGTCGTTGGGACAGGAACTGAAGCCTAATTTTATTTTCATGGTTGAATTTCTTTCAACAGATTTTGCACGCATTCACGTAACGCTTTGAGGGCCGCCCCAATCTGCCATTTGGAACGATCGCGGGGCTCCACAAAGTTGGAAATGGCGCGGATTTCATGGAAGGGTACTCCCGCCAGCAAACAAGCCTGAAAAAAGGCTGCGCCTTCCATGGATTCAACCTGCGGGGCCAGCCTTTGTTTGACTTTTGCGATGGAAATTTCATTGCCGTGCACCTTGTTCACGGTGATCCCTTTCGCATGAAGAATTCCAGCCAAAGGAGTTGTGGGATTTTCCAGGTGATTGAAAACAGGTCTTCCCCCAAGGGAAAATTGCGAAAACCCGAGATTTTCCAAATCCAGAAATTTCTCATGGTCCTCTGCACCCAGCTCAGAAAAATTCTCAGAACGTACCTGAACCACCCTTCCAGGGCCAATTTCAGGCGAAAATGAGCCAGCAATGCCTGCATTGATGGCCAGGTCAGGAGTGTGGTGGGCAAAATACCTCCCAAGTTCAAAGGCAGTATTGACCATCCCAATTCCTGTGGTCAGAACATCCAGCTGATGACCATGTAAGGTTAATTCAGCTTTCCCATGTTCTTCGAATTTCAGGCCCGCTATATCTCCAAATATTTGGGACATTTCAGGAATTGTTGCACCACAGATCAGGATTTTCAATTGGCTTTTTCAAATTGAGTCTGAGACAAAAATAGGGAATTTTCATCATTTCAGGCAGATCAGGACAAAGTCAGGGTGCAGCCAAATGAAAAAAAGGCTAAAATCTTTCATGTGTAAGTTTTTAACCCGATTTCAAATCCTTTCCCCTCCCAAGGGGGGTATCTTTATGAGTGTATTAATTCGCTCAGTTACCAACTCAGTTTTCCAACGAAGCTATACCCGTGATGCGGATTTTTGTGAAGTACATATTATTTATTGGAGCGATTTTATCTTTTGGATCCTCCCTTTTCACCTCCTGCCAGAGGCCTGATACCCCCAACCCCGACGAACCCATCCATGATTTTTATATTTCCGCCAATGTTAACGGCGAAAACAAGGTTTTTTTGAGTAAATCGGGCTATTCATTGCTGGTTCCCGCCACCCCTTCTGCCAAGTTGATCCTGCGGGCCAACGAAGGTTACTCCAAAGTCATGGACGTGCCAGGTTTTGAGTTGCATTTTTCTTTTCTGAGCTTCCCTCCCGCCCCGGGCGTTTACACCCCCGCTGAGTCTGACAACAACTTTATCCAGTACAACTTCGTGGACAAAGGTCAGGTGCAGAAGGCGAAAAGCATTTCCGAAGGCAATAAGTCCAAAATTGTGGTCAAAAAGGTCATTCCTTCAGGTACTGGCTTCATTCTGGAAGGTACTTTTGTGGGATTGGTTCAGGCCAAGGAAGGCAATTCCATCTGGGAATACGACCTGCGTGACGGCGCTTTCCGGGTATTTATCAGCCAGAGTTAATTCCCGTTCAGATCAAGTTCGCCGATCTGGACTTTCCACAAATCCGCATAAATTCCCCCTTTTTCGAGCAATTCCTCGTGTTTCCCCTGTTCGGCCACCTTACCCTGGTCCAGCACAATGATGCGGTTGGCGTTGCGAATGGTCGAAAGACGGTGGGCTATCACGAGGGCAGTACGTCCCTCGGCAAAACGATTCAGATTCTGCTGAATGGCTCTTTCCGTCTCAGTATCCACTGAACTGGTAGCCTCGTCGAGCACCAAAACGGGCGCATTTTTCAAAATGGCCCTTGCAATACTGAGGCGCTGACGCTGGCCACCAGAGAGCTTGAGGCCCCGTTCACCCACTAAAGTCTGGTACCCTTTAGGCAGGCTGACCACAAAGTCGTGTAACTGGGCCATGCGTGCCGCATGTTCAATTTCAGCCTGGGCGCTGGCCGTGCCGTAAGCAATATTTTCGGCAATGGTGCCGTGAAAAAGATACACATCCTGGCTCACGAGGGCAATGTTTTTGCGTAGATCAAACATCCTTAATTCCCGCAAATCCACTCCGTCCAGACGGATTTCACCTTCCCCCACTTCGTAATATCTGAGCAACAGCTTGATCAGAGTTGACTTCCCAGAGCCCGTGGTACCCGCTATGCCAACCGTTTCACCAGCAGCAATCTTCAAATCCAGACCTTTCAGAATGGGTAATTCGGGCTGGTAGGCAAATTTCACCTGATGAAATTCAATTTCTCCTTGGGCACGATCCATGGCAACGGGTTTTGAGGGATCCTGAATGGCAGATGGAGTATCCAACAGCCCAAAAACCCGCTTTGCGCTGGCTTTGGCCCGTTCAAAATTATCAAATGTCTGTCCCAGGCGGGTGACCGGCCACAATACACGCTGGATCATCATGCTGAACAGCACCAACTCACCTACGGTGAGGATGCCCGATCCGTTCAGTACCCAATAGCTACCCAGCAGTAAAACGCCCCCAAATCCAAGGGCAATCAGCATTCTGATCAGGGGAATGTAAAGGGCTGAGTAGGAAATCACCTTGAAATTGGCGTCACGGTAGGCAGTGGAATTCACCTGAACCCGTTCATATTCAAACTTTTCCGCAGTAAAACTTTTGATCACGGAAATGCCGGAAATATTATTTTCCAGGCGGCTGCTCATCTGCCCCACTTCGTTGCGCATGTCGCGGTAGCGGGGCGCAATCAGCTTTTGGTACCAGACACTACCCAGCAAAATGAGGGGCAAAGGCGCCATCCCGATCAGAGCAAGTTCCCAGGAAACCCCAAATAAAATGGCTCCTGCAAACAGGAAAAGGACAATCAACTGAACGATATCATTGAAACCCGTATTCAGAAAACGCTCCAGTTGGTTGATGTCGTCGTTGAGAATGGCGAGTGTGTCGCCTGTGCGCTGGCTTTCAAAGAAAGCCATTTCGCGGGACTGAAGGCGCCCGTAAGTCTCCATGCGCAGGTCATTTTGCACATTCTGAGCCAGGCGCATGAAGCCGCGCTGAAACATCCATTCAAATATGCTCTCAAATCCAAAAATAATCACTCCCAGAAAGGCCAGAAAGGCGGCTTGTCCCCACACATCGTCCATCCAGGCCAGTTCTTTCATCCAAATGGGAGGATTTCCGCGCACCGTATCAATCACCCAGCCAACCAGCAGGGGCGGCATCAGGTCCAGAATTTTATTGCTGATGCTGGATAGAATGGAAAACCACAGTTGCCCGTTGTAAGGGCGAAGATATGCGAAGAGGCGGGACATAATTCAATTAGCAATTAGCAGTTAGCAATGAGCAATTCTTTGGTTATCAGATTGGTAAGGAGAAAAATCACCTTGTTTTGGCACAGAATGTTTTAACCTTTTTTACCTCGTATTTCATCCACCCATTGCTTGATTTTGGCTTCAGAACCAACTGGTTTGGGGTGATAGAAAGTGGTGCCGGAAATTTCTTTAGGTAAATATTCCTGCCTGCCTTCCTGCCCCTCGAAATCGTGGGTGTATTTGTAATCCTTGCCATAACCCATGTCTTTCATGAGTTTGGTGGGCGCATTGCGCAAATGCAGGGGCACGGGGTAGTCCGGCGAATCTTTTACCAGGGCCGTGGCCTGATTGATGGCCATGTACGAAGCGTTGGATTTGGGAGAAGTGGCCAGATAAGTCACGCATTGGGCCAGCACAATCCGCCCTTCGGGTAGCCCAATATTCCGCACGGCTTCAAAGGTTGCATTGGCAATCAGGAGCGCATTGGGATTGGCGTTGCCAATGTCTTCAGCAGCGGAAATGACCAGCCTGCGGGCAATAAATTTCACGTCCTCCCCTCCTTCCAGCATTCGGGCAAGCCAGTAAATGCCTGCATCCGCGTCGCCGCCACGGATAGATTTGATGAAAGCAGAAATCACGTCGTAATGCTGCTCTCCCCCCTTGTCGTAGAGGGCAATCCGCTCCTGAGCAACTGCCATGACCGCTTCGTCGGTCAGGACCACGGGATCTCCTTCGGTCGCATTGACGAAAATTTCCAGCAAATTGAGGCTTTTGCGGGCATCCCCACCTGTGATTTTACATACTGCGTCCAGTTCCTTCAATTCGATCTGCCGCTTTTGCAGCTCTGTGTCCTCAGCAATCGCATATTCCAGCAGTTCACGAATCTCCTCCTTGCTCAGCGACTCCAGTTTATACACCTGACAACGGCTTAGCAAGGCCGAATTCACTTCAAAACTGGGATTTTCCGTGGTAGCGCCTACCAAAGTCACAATTCCTTTTTCCACCGCCCCCAGAAGCGAATCTTGCTGGCTTTTGTTGAAACGGTGAATTTCGTCAATGAAAAGCACCACGCCAGGCCTTTTGCGGGCAAAATCAAGCACTTCACGCACATCCTTTACCCCCGAGGCCACAGCGCTCAACTGGCGGAACGGGCGATTCAGTTTTTGCGCAAGAATCTGGGCCAGGGTGGTTTTTCCCACCCCGGGAGGACCCCAAAAAATGAGTGAACTGAGCCTCCCAGAACGAATCATGATGTTCAGCGGACTTTCAGGATACAGCAAATGCTTTTGCCCGATATATTTGTCCAGAGAAAAGGGCCGCACCCGCTCCGCCAGGGGCGGCAGGTGCTTGCTCATCGCTTCCCCGGCAAATAAATCCATTACCTTTTGATGAGTTTTCGGGTGATTTTGTGCCCGGATTCTGACTGGAATTGAAGGAAATAAATTCCCTGATTCAGACCTGAAAGGTCTATCTCTGTCTTTTGGGAGTGCAATTTACCTGAACGAAGCAATTTCCCTGAAAGATCGCGCAAACCCCATTTAATCTCGTGAAAATCATCCAATTCCACCTGAACTTTATCCTGAGCGGGATTGGGATAGACTTTTACTTCTGATCCCAAAAGTGATTCTTCGAAACCCACAAATTCAGTTACCTCAATCTCCAGGCAAAGAGTATCATTGAAAATGAAATTGTCGGTCAGATTATTGGGCTTGCTGGTCCAGACGCACAGGTTAAAGGTGCCCAGAGCCTGAGGCGTCCATTTGGCAGAGTGTGCGATGGCATAAGTGCGGCCCGATTCCAAACCAATCGAATCCAGATCCATGGAGTGGACGGTATCGCCATTTACGCTCCATTTGAGAGTCACATCCTCCACTGTTTCCAACCCGTAATTGCGGATAAAACACTTGACCGTCACGGGAGAAAGGGCCTTCGCGGCAGGAGTATCAATGTAGGAAACGCCCGCATCCAGGGTATTGACCTCAACCAGTGATACATCGTCGATCACAAGCACAAATTTATCGTCTGATTTCTGGTGAAAGGCAATATAAACGGATTGACCAGCCCAGGCGCTGAGGTCAACATTATTATAGAATGGATCTGAATTCTCGTTGGTTTTACTGAAGAGGGCATCATTGGCCAAAAAATCAGCGGTATCTTTGGTGGTGGCGACCAGCACTTCGTAGGATTCCTTGAAATTCCCATCCTGAGAATAGGCCTTCCAGGAAAGACAGGTTTGGTTGGTGGGATTCACCAGAGGAGAAATCAACCAGTCGTCAGAGGCGCCTTTGGGCAGGTACCATGAAGGCGAAGCGGCCACATGATTGCTGCTATCGCGGTAATCAACCAGACTCTGCCAACCCGGCTGCAGGCCCGTGGAAGGCGCAGGAATGAGAGAATCGTAATCCCGAACCTCCCAGGTGGAGGGAATCCCGTTTTCAAAATCTTCGCTGAAAAGCACATTTCCTTCGCAGGGAAAACTCTCAGAAGTAAGAATCAGGGGAGCCACTGAACCCGGAATTCGCTGGGTTACCTGGGCCTGAATTGCCCCAAAGGCAAGCAAAAAACAAATCAAAAAGGCTGATTGACGCATAGACTTGATTTTCATCGGGGCAAAATTAAGCAAATCTTTTAGTTTGCGGGCATTGGCTTTTCCCCGAAGGGGAATTAATGCAGATTCTACGGAAAAAGACTGTATTTATTGCTTTAGTTTGCAGCAAACGCCTTGAGTTCAGCAAGCCCGTAGGGAATGGAACCCGTCAAAACCCGGCCGCCGCCTGGCTTCACCTGTACCACATCCCGCAATACCAGGCCATAATCGTCTCCGTACAAGGCGCTTTCCACCACCAAAGTCATGTTTTCTTTCAGAAAATCCGTTCCCTCGCCTGGCTCGGGGGGCCAGGAAAGGTCATTCAGCCCCAGTCCAATGGCATTGATCCAACGTACACGCATCATTTTGGGGAAAGTTTTGGTGGAAATTATCTGATCGAAATGGCCCAGAACAGAGGATACGGAGGCATCTGGCTCGCAGGCTGCCATCACTGCACGATGGGCTTTCAGCAAGGTTTCAAACTCCTTGCCCGCACTCCCTTTCCAGTCGTAGCCTTCGGGCACGGTGCGGGTAACCCGCATGCAGTAATGATCTGCCTGGGCAGCCAGATCAAGCACTACGGGCGACCCGGCCACCAGGGCCGTTTTTCCAGTCTGAGCGGCCGCATGGCCGCTGTTTTTGCCAGCTGCCACCACAGGTGGGAGGGCCAGGCGAGCCCCTTTCTTTTCCACTCCCCAGGCCAGAGTGGCCGCTATTTCGTACTCGCTGCGACCCGCTTTCAGATCGCCCAGGGCGGTTTTGAAGCTTTGGGAAACCAATCCAACCACCCGCTCCTGAATTTTCAATTCTTCTGCATCCTTGACCCGTCGCATTTCCTCCAGAAACAGTTTCAGGGCAATCACATCCACTTTGATTTCATCCAGCTTTTCCAGCAGGGAAGTCAGTTCACTGTCCTCGTTCAATAAGGCAGCCCGCTGCAAAAGGGGATCTGCCCGCAATTGAGGATAATAGTTGAGCATGGCGCTGATCTGGGCCGCGACTTCGCCCGGCCCTTTCTTCTCCCCTTCCCGAATCAGGCGGTAAGCGGTAAGGTTTTTTGCGCCCAGAGGATACCCGGGCGAAATGGACGAATAAAAGGCCATCAGCATATCGTCTGAGGAGAGAAAGCCGGGTTCACGTACCCCTGAATAGTCACGGGGGATCATCCAGATCTTGTCAAAGGCTTTTTCCGTGAGAAAATCCCGGCAGAAAACGGCCCATTTTCCGATGCTTTCACGGTTGGAGAAGGCTTCAAAGCCAGTGGTTTCGCCCGCGAAGCGGGCCAGAAAATCGGGCTTATCGGGGTAAAAAAGCAGCTCGTTGACCTCCTTTTCCCCGTATTTGTGAGATTCAGAAAAGAGGATCAATACACATTTGGGGCTTTCAATCCCGGTGAGATAATAAAAATTGGGATCCTGGGCGTAATCGCCCAGGGCAGTGGGACTGATCTGAGGTTGGTGCAGGTGCCAGGGGGCGGAAAAGATAACTGCGCAGGAATGCTCAGGCAGTTTTTGGCGAACCTGATCCCGGTTTTTAACAAAAAAAGCCGAACCCAGGGTAGACGGGGTCTGTCCCTGGGTTCGGCGGGGTGGAACCATCAAGAGTATTACTGCAAGAAGGATCCAACCGATATTTTTCATCAAATCAAAGGGTTACTCCGTCCCTTTCTTTGATTTCCTTCAGCACCGCTTCGATGCCACGCACATTGATTACTTTGATACCCTTGGCAGAAACTCTCATGGTTACCCAACGGCTTTCAGAAGGCACGAAGAAACGCTTTTTCTGGAGGTTAGGCAGCCAGCGGCGACGGGTTTTATTATTGGCGTGGGAAACGTTGTTTCCTGAGATAGGATGTTTTCCTGTTACTTGACAAACTCGGGACATGATCTAAATCTTTCTTTTGATTTTTCAAACGAATTGCAAATATCGGGTATTGCTGCTGAAATTCCAAGGGAGGATCGCGAAAAATATATTCCAAAATATTTATCCCAACTTTCCTGCAACCATTCTGCAAATTCTTCGTTATTTGCTTTGTAGTACAAAGTACTTTCCATTTAAGTTATTCATGCAAAAGCGCACCCATAAAATAACGGATATTTTGCTGGCTCTGGCCACTCTGGCAGCGTTTTATCCGGCGATTTTCTGGGTTGGGAGGGTATTCTCAGGACTCTACGGGGTTTTCAATCTGATTGTCCTGATCATGATTCTGCTGGTTTTGGGCAGTAAATATCAATGGAAATTTCCCCGAAAATTTCCTCCCCTCGAATTCACCTTTCGCCTCCTCCCCTTTCTCACTGTACTTTTTTCGGCCACTTTGTGGATTTATGCCAGTTATCTGGTCCACATCAATATTCTGGCTGCCACGGCCTGCGGCCTGTTTGTTTTTGGCCTGGCTGGATTTTACTCCACCCCCGAAAAATGGGCCCGCTCCATCGTGCCTGTCACTTTACTGCTCATGACCCTGCCCTTTGGCACCATCCTCGACGTATATCTCGGGTTTCCACTGAGAATGGGCCTGATAAAAGCCCTTTCAGGTGCATTTCATGACATGGGCATGGCCAATATTACCTCAGAAACAATCATTACCATTGAAAATAATGCCTCCCAGATTGATCTCAGTTGCAGCGGATTGAAGGGAATCTGGGCTTCCCTCCTCTTTTTCTTTTCCATTACATGGATCGAAAGGCTCAAAATTTCATTTGCCTGGGTGCTGAGCCTGTGCCTGTTGCTGGGCATGGTTTTGCTGGGAAATCTCTTTCGCATCATGGCCATTGTGAGTCTGGACTCGATCTATCAATTGCCCAAAGTAGCCGAGGCAGTGCATGCTCCCCTGGGAATCATCAGTTTTGGCTTTGCCTGTGCACTTACCTGGCTTTTGATCCGTTCGCAGCCCTATACCTGGCTCGATTCCAAAAGCAGGAAAATTTCCTTTCCATCCTTCACTTCCATATCTCCTCTGGCTCACTCCCATTCCCGCAACCTGGCGGGCAAAATGGCCCTTTTGCTGATTCTGCTGCCCTGCTTGCTTTTACCTTATATAAAAGATGAAACGAAGCCAGGACAAGCCCTGAAAATCAGGCTCCCCGCAGAATGGCAGGCCACAGAAATGGAATTGAGGGCTGAGGAAGCCAGTTTTTTCGCAGAACAAAACAGTCAGGCGGCCAAGTATGCCTTTAAGTGGGATACATTGCAGGGATCACTTTTGCTGGTGAAAAATACGGGTTGGCGGGGTCATCATCACCCCGAACATTGTTTCCGGGCCGCAGGCCAACACATTATTTCCTCCCAAACCATTCTCACCGCTCCAAATAAACCCGCCAAACAATTGGAAATGGAGGAAAATACCCTGGGATTTTACTGGTTTCAGAGCCCCAATTCCTGCACAGACGACTTTTCGGCCAAGGTTTGGTCTGAAATCACCCACAAAGAAAATAATTGGATCCTGGTTTCAGCAGTATTCAATGACATGAACAAAAACTCATTCCCACTCGCCCTTCAATTTGTCGCCCAACTGAACGAAAAAGTGGGTGATTATTTGCAAAAACAAGAAAAATCAATGCCTTATGAAGCCTGCAATTATTAACAGAGTGCTGAATTTCATCCGTAAGCCTTTCTTTTCCTATGCCATTTTCTGGTCCTGGAACGCGGTTTTCCTGGTTCTGCTGGTTGGAATTGAAATTGAGGTCAGTTTTATGGTGGGACTGATGAAAAATGTCTGGAAGGGCTTTTTGCCCCTGGATTACGGGCTTTATTCTCTCCTGATTTTTGCCATTCCCCTCGCCTCCATCCTGATTGGAGCTACAATTTTACGCAAACGGCCTTATGATTTGCTGAAATTATTTTACGGAGTGGAAGTGCCACTGACCCTGATTTTCATCCTGCGACTTGCGGTTTTTCGGGAAATGACGGCTGGCACCCTGCATCTGTTTTTGCTGTTGGGCTTTGGCATGGTATCTTATTTGATCGAAATTTTGGTCAAACCTGAAAGAATCCCCAACGGGGTAGCCTACCTGATGCGAATCGGCCACACCATGCTTTTAATTACGGGATTGTACATTGGATTTGTCCTCATTTTCTATTCCGTGCCCATGGGATGGTTTGCGGTAAGGGAGTTTTTCCGCTTTGAATGGGTGAGACCGTTTAAAGAATCATTCCTGCCTTATGTGGCGGCCCTGCTTTTCTCTCTAACCTGGACCCTGATCGTTTTTCTGCCTGCAGCCCTTCCCATCCTGTATTTCAGAGCCTTTGCCCGAAAGTCCCGTGAGGAACTTCGTTACGGGAAAGTCCTGATGCTTTCTACTCTGGTGGTAAATATTGGATTGCTTTTCCTGCTCAATTCCAACCAGCCTCAAATCAAAACTTTTGCCTTCTTTGAATCTGATTTCACCCAAAAGGAAAACAGAATTGAGCTGATTCAACGTGAAAAATCTCTCAAAAAAGGGTTGATGAATGCCTATCTTAATAAGGACCGCTACCTTGGAACACCCGAACGCAATAATCACATCAAAGAATTGTACAAAGAATCATTTGGATTGGAAAATGAAGCGGGCCAGGCGTTGCAGAATCTGGATAATTTTGTGCTGAGCCCCTTTTTGTACGATGGAGACTGGCGGACTGATGATAAAAAAGCGGCAGAATTGTACCAGAAATACTTTGATCAGAATATCCAGAAAGGTGAACAGGAACGGATTTTGCACGCGGTGCGCTCGCATTGGGGCGCAGATGATATTGAAGCGGGATTGTTGAATGTCAATGAGGAAAAAGTTCATATTCAGTTGCAGGAAATTGCTGTGAATGAACACCTTGACGCAGCAGAAATCCAGATTCACGAAGTCTATCAAAACAAAACTTTCGACCGTCAGGAGATTTTTTATTATTTCTCCCTGCCCGAAAACTCCGTTTTCACCGGCCTGTGGCTCAGCGACGACCCGGCTGTGGAAAAGAAATATGCCTTTCAGGTTTCGCCCCGCGGGGCCGCCCAGGAGGTTTACAAACGCGAAGTCAGACGGCGGGTGGATCCCTCCCTGCTGGAACAGGTGGGGCCCAATCAGTACAGATTGCGGGCGTTTCCCATCGAACCCAAACGGAAAGATTATGGCGAACATTGGCGAAGCTCAAATTTCACCGTCATTGAAGGCCCTGAAATGCACCTTTGGCTGAGCTATAAAACCCTGATTTCACCCGCTGGAACCTGGGATCTCCCCCAACTGAATGAGCGCCGCAATGTCTATTGGTCAGATCAAACCACGCTGCTGATCAACGGGGAACGGGTGGAAAAAACGGATGAATGGCTGCCTGCCCAGATCAAAGCTGAAAGCAGCGCCCAACCTGCAAAGCACCTGGTGCAACTGAATGACTCGGTGAAAATTGAATTTGGACCCGCGCCCAAAGAAAATCTGCCTGCGGCAGGCACCATGAAAATGGCTGTCCTGCTGGATGGGAGTTTCAGCATGCGCCAGCAAAAAGCTGAAGTGCAGGCAATTCTGGATGAATTGAAAACCAGTCCCTTTAAAAGCGAAAATATCCGCGCCTTTGTGATAGGGGAAACCTGCGCAGAATACTCTCTTGCTGAGCTTGAAACGGCCCTGAAAAGTCAGGAAGACTTGTTTTTTGGCAGCAGCAATTACACGGAAATGATCCATACCTATACGCAAAAGGGCCCCGACCAGAAATTTGACCTGATCCTGATGATTTCAGACCAGGGCAATTATGAATCAGAAACTGATACCCAAGAGATTGTAAATCTCGCCTCTCCCCTTTTCCTTTTGCATACAGGAGAAAAACGGGCCCCCATTTACAGCGACGCCTTTCTGGAAATCATGCAAAACAGCAAAGGTACCGTGGTGTCTTCTCTGGACGATCTTGAGGAACAAATTTGGGCTGCTCAAAAGCGGGAAACAGGTCTGCTGGCTCGAAAAAACGGCATTTCCTATGCTCAAAGTGATGAGTTTGTGGAAAATGCTGATCCCTTTTACCTACCTCTGGCGGCAAAATATTTCATTGAAAGCCGGGAAATCAATCCAGAAAACCGCCTGGCTGAAATGGACGCCATCCATCAGATTGCCCTTTCCTCAGGCATCATCAGTCCCTATTCTTCCATGATTGTGCTGGTGAATGACGAGCAAAAGCAGCGACTGAAGGAAGCTGAGGAACGGGAGGACAGATTTGACCGTGAAATCGAATCAGGCATGGAACTCACGGATGATGCGGGTGAACCATTCAACGTCACTGGCACCCCTGAACCCCACGAATGGATCCTCATTTTCATGGTGGCCGGGTTCCTGATCTATGGCTACTGGCGCAGGAAAAGGGGAATCAGCGCTGGTTATTGAAAAAGCCATTATTATAAACACCCACACCCCAAATGTGAAAAACTAATCCAGGGGAACGGGTCGATAAAATCCTGAAATTCGTAGCTTTGCGCGAACTATGGACAAAATCCTTGTAATTGATTTCGGATCCCAATTTACGCAACTGATTGCCAGAAGGATCCGCGAGCAGCACGTTTACTGTGAAATCCAACCATTTCACCACCCCATCACGATCGATCCAACCTGCAAAGGAATCATCCTGTCGGGCGGGCCTTCCTCTGTTTACAGCCCGGACGCGCCCCGCATTGACCTCAACCAGATTCTGGGAAAAGTGCCTGTGTTGGGAATTTGCTACGGTGCCCAGCTGATTTCCCATACCCTGGGTGGAAAAGTGGAAAATTCGCAAACCCGCGAATATGGCCGGGCCGAGCTCATTGCTGAAGCTCCCTGTCCCCTGCTGGAAGGCTTAATGCCGGGTTCGCAGATCTGGATGAGCCACGGAGATACCATTACGGCCCTGCCGCAGGGTTTTGAGCTGACCGCTACCACGGAAAGTATCCCCACCGCCGCTTTTCACAACCTGAACAAGTCCATTTTTGCCCTGCAATTTCATCCAGAAGTCACACATACAGAAGAGGGTGCAAAAATTCTGCGAAATTTCCTCTTTAATATATGTCATACCAAAGCTGAGTGGACCCCTCATTCCTTCTCAGAAACCACCATTGCCCGTCTCAAAGAGGAAATTGGCGATGCCAAAGTCGTTTGCGGGCTTTCAGGAGGCGTGGACAGCACCGTGGCTGCGGAATTGATTCACCGTGCGATCGGGGAAAATCTCTATTGCATTTTTGTGGACAACGGCTTGTTGCGCAAAAACGAATATGAGGACGTTTTAATTCAGTACAAACAACTGGGTCTCAACGTTAAAGGTGTGAATGCCCGGCAAAAATTCCTGTCAGAACTGGCAGGAGTCAGCGATCCTGAAACCAAGCGTAAAATCATCGGCAGGGTTTTTGTAGAGGTATTTCAGGAAGAAGCCAAAATGCTGAAAGACGTGAAATACCTGGCTCAGGGCACCATTTACCCGGACGTGATCGAAAGCGTTTCCGTAAAAGGGCCGTCTGCCACCATCAAATCACACCATAATGTGGGTGGATTGCCCGCTTCCCTTCATTTGGGCGTGGTGGAACCCCTGCGCATGCTCTTCAAAGACGAAGTGCGTCAGGTAGGCCGCGACCTGGGGTTGAACGAAGATTTCATTGCCCGTCACCCCTTTCCAGGTCCTGGACTGGCCATTCGCATCATTGGCGATATAACGGAAGAAAAACTGACCGTCCTGAAGGAGGTTGACCATATATTTATCTCTGAACTGAAAGAAAGCGGGCTGTATCATTCTGTGTGGCAGGCCTTTGCCGTGTTGCTCCCAGTTTCCTCTGTGGGTGTGATGGGCGACGAGCGCACATACGAAAACGTGGTCGCACTTCGTTCGGTTACCAGCCTCGATGGCATGACCGCCGACTGGGGGCGCCTTCCCTATGAATTCCTTGCCCGGGTTTCCAATCAGATTATCAATAAAGTGAAAGGAGTAAACCGGGTCGTTTATGATATCAGTTCCAAACCACCGGCTACCATAGAATGGGAATAAACAAATCAAACATGAAAAGGTTCTTTTTCCTATTGCTGATCATTTCGGCAAATTATATCTCCTTTGCCCAGGTTCAGGGCACGGTCAAAGAGGATCCTGATGTGGAAAATCTGGTCACCCTGGGTAACAGCTACCTGAACAAGGGTGATTTCCTTTCCGCTGCCCAAACCTTTGAAATTGGGGCAGAAAAGCCACTTTGCACCAAAACCACTTTGTGCTACTATATGGCAGGTTATTCCTGGTACCGCCAGGACGAGCCTGATAAAGCAAAGGAATGGTTCAATAAACTGCTGCGCAATTATCCCCTTTCCAATTACAAAGAGGACGCCAAATACCACAAAGCGCTGATTCTGATGAAAGGCGAGGACAATGCCTTGCGCGAACTGGGCCTGGATATGATGCTGCGGGTTTCGGAAATGACGGATAATTTCAAGCTGAAAAAAGACGCACTGAATGCAGCCAAGCAGTTCCTTTTTTATGTGTATGACGAGAAATTTGTCAATGTTTATTACCTTTTTGTGAATGACAAATTCCGTCCCATCGTCATGGAGGCCATTTGCCATCACCTCGCCGAACGGAAAGACGGCGACCAGATCAACAAGAAAATCGACGAGTACCTCAAGGACGGAGGCAAGCCCACCCGTTATCTGGTGGCACTTAAGAAGCAATACGGGGGTGCGAATGTGGCCATGGACGACCAGATCAATATCGCGGTTTTCATGCCCTTTTACCTCAATCAGAGCGATACTTCCATCAAAATTCCCAAAAATTCCCAAAGGGCACTTGAATTGTATCAGGGGATGAAAATGGCGCTCGATACCCTGAGTGGCTCCTATAACAAGAAAATCAGGCTCAAAATCTTTGATACCCGCAAAGACAGCTTTCTGGTTAAGGAGCAACTGGCTCAGCTGGATGAATTCATGCCCGATATTATCATGGGCGATATTATTACCCGCAGCACGATTCCCATTTCAAGATGGGCCGAAAATAACCAGGTAACCCAGTTTGTACTGCTCAATCCTTCAGACGAGCTGATCAAGGACCGCAGTCAGGTGTTTCTCACCCACCCCTCTATTTCCACCCATGGAAAGAAAATGGCTGAATTTATTTTCAATAAAAAAGGCCTGAAAAAGCTGGTTGTGCTGTATGATTCAGGCACAATTTCGTCTTCCATTTTCAGTTCATTCAAAGAATCCTACCAGGGATTGGGTGGGGAAATAGTGGAATACAAAGTATCTCAGGTGTATGATGTGGCCCAGAAAGAACTGGAAAAAATCATCAAGGAACTGAAATACAAGAAGTTTGATGCAGTATTTGCGCCCTGGTCACGGGAAGAGCACGCCGGGCTCACCCTTTCCCTGCTCAACCTGCACGACATTGAAACCCGTGTCTTTGGCAGCCCTGACTGGGAATATTTTGAAGCCATTGACCCTGATCTCAAAACCCGTTTCAACCTCACTTTTTCGACTTTCTACTTCGAAAAAAATGATTCTGTGGCTTATGAAGACCTTAAGAATCAGTACATTCAGGATTATGGAAATTACCCCACCAAGTATGTGGTTCAGGGATTTGACATTCTGAATTACATTTTGAAAATGGCCAAAGAGATCAATCCCTTTGTGCCCATGCCTGAGGTTTTCCGTTCAGCGCCCATGATCAAAACCATTCACCAGGATGTGGAATATGATGGTTTTCAGGACAATCAGCGGGTTACTTTCCTCAGATTTTCGGATGGAAGATATATCAAGGTAAATTAATTTTTTGTTGAATTTAGGGTCATTAATTGTTTCCATTTCAGCGGAAAAGATTCCTTTCAATTAAAATCTCATTTTCATTTTTCCTGAAACGCCCTCCAGAAGCGTTTCTGGCCACTTTTGGCTTCAGGCTCAAATTCCTGCCAAACTGAAACAATCAGATGGAATTTGTTTAAAATTTATTAACTTAGTAATAATAAGTATGCAGTCTGAAGATCAATGAGATACATTCTACTATCAAGCCTTTTATTGCTCTCCTTTTGCATGTCCTTTGGGCAGGTAACGAACGAATTTTTCAATGACGGCGCGAGCGTATATGTGCAGGCCGGCGGGTTAATTTACGTACAGGGAGAGGTGGTCAACCGCGATAATGGAGCCAATATTGGCCGCATTTTCAATTCGGGCGACGTTCAACTGGAAGGGAATTGGTACAATTACTCCCCCAGCAACGTATTTCAGGCGGGTGATCCGGGTACCACTACCTTTTTGGGCAATAACGCCCTGCAAATGATTGACGGTTCCAGAGTAACAGCCTTCAATAACCTCACGATTAATAAGCCAGGTGGCACTACCCGCGAAGTGCGGCAGGATATTTCTGCTTCAGCAGACGGGGTGCTCAATCTCACAGACGATTTTCTCAATACCACGGTGGATACTTTTCTGGTATTGAATCCAAATCCTGCCGCAATAACCCGTACAGGTACGATTACCCCGAATTACATAAATAATACCACCCAGGGATTCGTGACCAGCAATTCTGGTTCGACGGGTCGCCTGATTCGTCGGGCCAATACAGCCTTCCCGGGCGGGGTTTATCTTTTCCCCGTGGGCACCATTGCCCGTGGCTTCCGCCCGGTGGAAATCACTCCCACTTCCGTGGCAGATAACTTTTATTCCGTTCAACTGGTTGACCTTGCCACCCCAAATACTTCTTCTCTGGGGCCTGGAGTTTCCAGTATTAACCCCTTTTATTACCATTTTATTGGTCGCGCGTTTGCCTTTGGCTCACCTGAAACCATCAGAATTTATTATGATCAACTCAATGATCAGGCCTGTTTGGACAATATCACCATTGCTGAATGGGATAACTCACTGTGGAGAAACCTTCATCCTACCGTTTCAAACGTCAACCTGGCCAGTCCAATTCTGAGCTATGCCACCAAAACGGGCTATCCTGCTACCTACACAGGTACTCCTTTTAACACTGAAAGATTCGTACTTGGCAGTCTTGCGTATAATCCCTGGAGTCCGGCTTGTATCATTCTTCCCGTGGAATTGCTTTATCTTAAAGCAAAACCCCTCTTCACCAGCATTCAACTGGATTGGGCCACGGCCAGCGAATTGCAAAACCTTGGCTATGATCTGGAAAGAAGCGATAATGGAGTGGATTTCGTAAAAATTGCCTGGATCAAAGGTGCAGGCACCACATCTCTGACCAGTAAGTACGATTATGAAGACAAGGATGTAGAATTCAATGTGGAATATACCTACCGTCTCAAACAGCATGACCTGGATGGTGGAGTGAAGTATTCCAATCAGGTTTCAGCTATGCTGGTTCCCGGCAACGAATTATTTGTAGGTGACCTCTACCCCAACCCGGCCCGCAACGAGGTTTACCTCGACCTGCAAAGCCCTGAACAGGGACTGGCTAAACTCGAATTCTATAACTCGATTGGACAGGTAGTGCTGGCTTCAGAAACCAATGTGGAAAAAGGGATCAATAAGATTTCCCTCAGAATTGGTACCCTGGCCACGGGCAGTTACATGATCGCTGTGACCCTTAACGGACAAAAATTCATCAAAAAACTGGTGGTTGAATAATTGCAGACCACTTATTTACTAAATTTCGAAAGAGGTTAGAACGATTTCTAACCTTTTTCATTTACCAACCTAACCTTATGAAAGTTGTATATTTTTCTTTGATCCTGTTTCTTTTCAGTCTGGCTCCGCGGCTTCAGGCTCAGAATATGACGGTAAAACAAATGGCTCAGATTGAGCGCACAGTATTCAAGCAAGCCCTGAAAATCAGCGATTTTTCAACTGCAATCCATGCGCTGCACGTGCTCAGTCAGCTCGAACCCAATAATGCTGCGCTCAAAGATTCCCTTTGCATGCTCTACTTCAGTCAGAATGCCTATGAGCAAACCGTGCTGATGGGGCGGGATATTTTGGAAAAATCTCCGGATAATCTGCAGGTCATGGAAATGACCGCAGTTGCAGAGCAGGCCCTTGGCCTGCTGAAGGAATCCCTGGCCAGGTACGAAAATCTGTACCAGAAAACGGGAAATATCTTCCATTTGTACGAAAAAACAGTGATTGAATTCAACCTCAAGCGCTATGGCGAAGTGGGTCAATCCCTGGAAGCCATGCTCAAACATCCCAAACTGGATCAGGAAGCCATCACCCTGAATGTTGGTCAAAACCAAAGTCAGGAAGTACCGCTCAAGGCCACCGTGTATAACCTGCGCGGCGTGATGAACATGGAATTAAAGAATTACGACCAGGCCAAACTTGATTTTGAGGAGTCCCTCAAGCATGCGGCGGCCTTCGTGCTGCCCCTCAATAACCTGAAGAAACTCGAAGAGTTGAAAAAGTAAAACGGTTTGCTGTTTACGGTTTACAGTTTTTCAGGGTGATCCGTGTTTAGGTCTAATTCCCCTAAATCCGAATTCGCTCAACTCTATCAGGGAGAAAAAATCCAGCTTTTCTCAGGGAATTTGTCTTTCCATTCCACCATTTTGGCGATGACCGCCTGCTTGTCTGTAGAGGCAAAAACAGATACTTTGTAGAATCCACCGTCGTACCAGGGATTGATCAGCGAAGCATCCATGCCCTGGGCAGCCAGGGTCGCAGCATAATGGGCTGCATTCTCAGCGCTCCGCGGGCTGGAAACCACCAGATAGTGCATTCCATGGCGCGGAGCCACGCCTGAACCTGAAAAATCGTGGGTAGGCACAGTCTTTTCGACCTTTTTGACCACTTTTTCGGGTTGGGCATTATTCTTTTCAGAAGTGGTATCCACAGGAACCACGTTATCATTTTGCTTATCAGTATGGTCGTTGCTGACCAAAGTTACCGTGCCTTTGCCAATGCCCAGCAGGTCTCCAATCTGGTGGCGGAAAAAGATCAGACTGACGGTCAGAGCCAGAAAGAGCAACACAATCAAAACTGGCAGGGGCTTGATTGGAGCTTTCTCAGGTTTCACTGGCTCCACGGGCACAGTGAAAGTAGCCGCTTTGGCTTCCTCCACCTTCTGCGCAGTCCGTTGCTCTTCCGCCTGCACATTTTCCCTCAGCGTGAGGGGCAATCCAGCCAGTCCAAAGGCAGTGCCAAACTGATGGGTGTCCGTTTTCATATGGATGGAATCATCCTTTTCACGGACCAATTCCCCTATGCCTGTAATCCTGAAACGGTGTCTGGCCTCCAGGCCGCTCAGGATTTCTCCTGAAAGATCCTGAATCAAAGCCTCAGCCGCAGAATCGTCCAAACCAAGCCGTTTGTGGGCAAAATTCTGCAAAGCCTCCACATACTTCTCCCCTTTCTCGAACACGAATCGCTCAGAAGGTGGCTCGATGCGGCCAGAAATGTGATCCACCACCGCAGATTTCCAGACCTTGCGAAAGGTCCCAATCCGGGGAATGGAAAACAAATCGAGGGAACGAAATGCGAGGTTTAGAGAATGACCAGAATCAATTTTCATGGAGGATCAAAAAGCAAGCGAAACTCCACCCTTAACATCAAACGGCCGCTGCTGATAGTTGTACCAACGGTAGTACGTGTTATTAAGGATGTTATTCAGCTCCAAAAATAGAGAAATCCTCTTATTAAATCTATAATCCACGGAAAGATTTACGTCGGCCTGGGGATCCTGGGTAATAAATCCGCCCAGGGCATCCACGCTCATGGTACGTTTGCCATAGACAAACACCTCAGTACCAACGGTTATCTTATTAGCGAAGTTGTAAGTACCCCACAGGTCGAAGCGCAAGGGAGATTCACCAAAGTAAGCCGCCTGATTGGAGGTATGGAAGCTTCTGAACAGGCCCCTCACCCCTGCCCTGATCTTGTCGTTCATATTGAAACCCAGGTTCAGATCCAGGCCCTGCTCGCTGAAAGTTGAGTCGTAAACCAGGTGAAAATAGGCTTCATTTTCAGGATTGTAAAACATGATCTGGTCCTTGACCAGGCGGTGATAGGCCTTCACACTGAAGGTAAAATGTTTCGCAAAGCCGCCCGAGGCGCCCAGGTAAATGTTCATACGCTCGCGGCTGGGTTTGATATTTCCCACCCGGTCCAGGTACTGGTTTTGGTTGACCAGATTATAATACTGGTTGTAATGCATTTCCCCCTGATAACCTGCAAAGACCTGCAAATTGCCTGGCAGCAATTGATACTGGGCCTTGAGAATGGGATAAGCACCAAAAACTGAGCTGCTGTCTGAATAGCTGTTGATTTTCAAACCTCCTTCAGCTTTGAAATTGCCTTTATTATAGACCACCGTGGGGGTCAGATCAAAAAAGATGCGGCTCTGGGTCAGGCTGTCAAAACGAGCGTTGGAAAAGGTGAGATTGGAGGAAATGGCTGCATGAAAATCCTTGGTCACTGCCCAGTCAAAGCTGGGCAGCAGGGTGATATGCAGGTCATTATTTTTATAACGATCGAGATAGTCCATGAATCGCAGTCCCACATCATAATTGAGGCCCGTTTCTGAACGGTGGCGCAGCAGGCCCGCTTCAAACATGATCTGGGTGTAATTCTGGCGAATAGTATCTTTCAGATCAGGACGATCACTGACAATGGTGTCCGCGAAATAAAAGAAATTGGTGTTGTAGGCATACAGTTTGGTATAAATCGTTTGCTCCTTCAGAAAGTAGGATGCTTTCAGGGTTCCGTAATCCTTGCGAAATTCTGAATAGTCCACATAGCCCTTGTGGCTGGAAATGTGGGTAAAATCCAGGCCAATGTCAGCGTTGTCGTTGCGGTCATTATTGAGGTAGAGCCGCGCAAAAGGAGTGGCAAAACGGCCATAGCCCACTTTGAGGTAGTTATTATACAATTTGGGAAAAACAGGTTTTTCTGGCTGTGGGGCCCTGGGCACGGGTGGAGTATATTCAGTCTGCACCTGCACCTCTTTGGTTTCCATTTCGAGGCCTTCCGTCTCCACCTTCACCTGGTTGGCAGGCAGGGTGAGTTCGGGTTTTTTGCTTTCAGGAATCTCTTCCCTCAGCCTCTCCTGGGTGACTTCTTTGTCGCCCTGACCAGCCATGGGGTCGTTGATCTGGCCCTGAACGCGGGCAAAAGGAATGCAGCCTGCCAGAAGGGCAGCGATGAAAATTACTTTATGATTTTTCATTGATTATCCTCCTTTAAACCTTTACCATTTGAACCCTGGGGATTTCCTTCATCCCATCCCCCACCGTCTCCTGAGCCATCCATGTCCCCGGATTCCTCCATTTGAATGATTTCGCGCAGACGTCTCAGCGCCTCTTTCTGGATTTCAGGGAACCTGTCTTCCTGGGAAAGTCGCTCCAGATTCCCTTTGGCCTGAAACGAATCCCCCATAGCCAGGTCAGCCTCGGCCACCACCAGGAATACGCGGGCCCGCCAGTAATGCTGGGTGGTGTATTTGTCTTTAAGGGCGATACCAGCTTCTTTGGCTTCAGCATATTTGCCCTGATCAAAGAGGAGTTTGGTTTTCCAGTACTGACTTTCGGCCCCAAACACGTTGGTGTAGTTTTTGTCGATCTCCGTAAAGATTTCCAGCGCCTCGTCGTAATTTTTGAGGAAATATTTGCACACCCCGATCTGCACATGGGCGCGGTCGCGGGAATACTGGGTGGTATTTGGATCAGTGAAAATGCCCATATACACATCCATGGCCAGTTTGTAATCCTCCATGGCCATGTAGTTTTTTGCCCGGCCAAACTGTCCTTTCAATTTATCCTCCATCCCGTCAGCCAGCTCTTCCAGGGAAAGGAACAACTGAATGGAAGAAAGGAATTTACCCTGGGCAAACTGCAATTCTCCTGCAGAGTTCAGGGCCTGCATGGAAAAATCATTCAGGGGAGTGGTATTATAGACCAATTCGTAATCCTGCAGGGCTTTTTCCACTTTTTCAGTTTTCTCGTAGGACTGTCCGCGGATGTAACGGCACTCGGCTATGTCTTTTCCACCCGGGCAATCCTGGATGTAGGTGGACATTTGCTCGATGGCGGCCGGGTAATTTTCCGCATAAAAGCGATCCTGGCCAGCTCTGAAAACCAGATCACACAGCCCTTCGTTTTGCTTGGGATTCTTCTTCTGATACTCGCTCAGTACTTTGTCGTAATCGTTGGGCGCCATCAGCGCAGAAAGGTTTTCCAGGGCGATCATGGAGTTTTTCTCATCAGACCAGTAATCATTTACCACCACTTTGAAGGCTTTGATCGCTTTTTCATTCTGGTTGGAATAGGATTCACTGGTACCCACCACGTTATAGGCCGAGGCCACCAGGGGATTTTTGGGATAATCTGTGATCAGTTTATTGGCGTAACCCGCTGCGCTGCCCCAATCTGAGAGGAAGTTGAGGTAAGTGTCGGCCATGCTCATGAGAGCATCGTCGCGGTATTCAGATTTGCGGAAATTATTGACCAGGGTTTTCAGGTTGTCCACGGACTGCTGATACTGGCCTTTGCGGTGATAACACTGACCAATCTGGTAGAGGGAATAATCCACGGATTGTGCCCGGCGGTCACGCACCTGGAGGTAGTATTTCAGGGCATTGTCGTACTTTTTGGCTACAAATTCGCAGTCTCCCGCCCGCAGCAGAGCGTCCACATAGAGTTCGGGATCTTCGCCTTTGTCGGCCAGGGCCAGGTATTTGCTGAAGCTGCGGCTGGCTGATTCCAGTTTTCCCTGGGAAAAATAGGCCCAACCCAGGCCGTACCAGGCTTTGGTGTGGTAGGGATTTTTGTGCACTCCAGGCTGGTCGAGGAATATTTCGTAGTAATTGACCGCTTCCTTATAATCTTCCTGACGGAATTTGCCTTCTGCATACCAGAAGTAGGAATTTTGGGTAATTTCCTTGTCGTACCTCAGGTTGAAGCCTTTTTTGAAATAATCTCCAGATTTCTCAAACAGATTTTTCTTGTAGAGATCCAGCGCGTAGGAATAGGCCGCGATCTGGTAAGCTTTCTGGGAACGCTCGTTTTTGAGGGGAGATTTTTCGAAGAATTCTATGGCCTCCTGGTAACGTCCTGAATAAAGCAGAATTTCCCCAATCAACGCCTCAGATTCTCCTTTATAGCGTGAATCAGGAAATTTCTTGATCAGGCCCTGAAAAGAAGACAATGCATCGTCAAAGTAGCGGGTCTGAAAGGAGATTTTGCCATTCAAAAACATGGCTTCCTCCGTGATTTCCGGGTTTCCCTTGATGCTTTCAGCTTTGCCAAAGGCAAGGCGGGCATTTTCGTAATTCTCCATTTTCATGAAGCACTGCCCCAGCAAAAAGGATGCGTTCTGGGCTACTTCATCCTCAGGCCGCAGGGTTTTCTCCAGGGCGCTGCGGGCTTCCTCGTAATTTTTTGCTTTGAAATTGCAGAATCCTACCCTGTAGTACATTTCGCGGTCAAATTTGCCGCCTTTCTGGCTGTAGGCCGAGAAATATTCCAGGGCTTTCGAGTAACGCTCCCGTTCGTAGGAAGCGTTGGCCAGGGTGAGGTAGATTTGGGCGTCGCTTTTGCTTTTTACGCCTTCTGAGAGCAATTCTTCTCCCATTACGTCCAGTTCGTCGTAGCGCTTGAGCTTCAGGAGGCAATTGGCAATGTATTGAGGTGCGGCCCCGGCATATTTATTATTGGCTTTGGCCTGCTCGAAAGCTTTGAGGGCTTCACCGTAATTTCCAGCTTCATACTGAATCAGAGCATAATAGAAGGCAGCGGCCTCCTGGTGTTCGCCCTTGACATTCATCACAGAGGCAAAAAGGGTGCTGGCCCGGTCGAGTTTTTTATCCTGGTAATAGCACCAGCCCAGCATGAAGCGGGTATCCGTCCGTTTTTCAGCGTCCAGGTCATTGGTGACCACGTTTTGCAGCATGGGCACGGCATCTGCATATTCCCGTTTTACATAGTAAAGTTTGCCCGAATAATACCAGGCTTCATTCACTTTGGGATGGTTGGGATGGTTGGTAATGAAATCAGAGAAGAGGGCCTGGGCATTATTGCGCAACAGGTGATAGGCACAAACTGCACTGTAAAATTCGGCCTCAGTTCTCAGGTCATTTCCCAGATGGGTGTGGGAAGAAGTGCGGGTGGCATCCAGGAAATCTGCAAATTGCTCCTGGGCGGCCCCATATTTCCCCTTGTCGAATAACTCAATCGCCTCATTATAAAAGGCGATGGGTTCGTTGGCTGCAGGCTGTTGGGCATGCAGACTGGAAGTGGTCAGGATGGTTAGCAAAAAAAACAGCAGTCTGGCATTCATGTTTAGTAGGTTACTGTCAGTCCGACACTCGGCAAAATGGGCAATTGATTCACAACGACGAACCTGATGCGGTCAAAGTAGAACACGTTTTTGCGGTTGTAGGTGTTGTAGAGGCTCACATTGGCTTCCAGCAAAAACCTGTTTTTGATGGCCCAGCGGCGTTTCGCGGTAAGATCGAGGCGGTGGAAGTAAGGCAATCTGCCACCGTTGATCTTGTCAGCGTAGAGAATCCCGAGGTTACCGTTTTGGGTGGTATAATCCGTTTGGGCTCCGTTGCTGTTGAAGTCGATCTTTTCGAAGAAACCCTGGGTTTGGGTGAAGGGGAATCCCGATCCAAGGGCCCACCTTCCGCTCAATTCCCATTTGGAATCATCAAATTTTACCTTTCCGGCAATTTTTTGTTCATCGTTGATCAGCTTTCCTCCCCTGTAAGAGACGACCAGGTTTGCGTTGTGGCGACGATCCCACACCGTAGGGTAGATCTGATCGCCGTTGTCCCTTTGGACTCTTGCCAGTCCATAGTTTCCATATACGTACCAGTTTTCATTTTGATACCTGACCAACAAATCTGTCCCGTAAGCTATTCCCGTTTCTGTCACATAATCGGGGTCACTGGGGAAGATTTTATCGCGGTTGATATTGGTCAATTGGGTGAATTGCTTGACCCAGCCTTCCACCGTGGTTTCCATGCCTTTGAACAGCTCAATTTCTATCCCCGTCAGGCCGTGGGCCGCGGTCTGGAGAGAATGGTTTTTGATGCGGTCATTCAGGTCGGGAGGCGCAGCCAGAAAACCCTGGAAAAGATTGACCACATCACGGTCAGAGGTGGCTGCAATGAGGTTTTGTGCAAATAATCCGCCCGCAAGGGTAAAGGAAATGTGGTTGAAATTGAACTTGGTGCGCAGCCTGGGTTCGAAGGATACGTGACGGTGATCGTTGAAATAATGCATCCTCAAACTGGGTTCCAGCACCACGCGGTCAATGATTGAATCAAGCTGGGTATGGTCTTTGGACAGGAATTTGCGGATAATTTTCTTGTAGCGCATGTTGAAAGCCGCCTCTGTATTGTCCGCGCTTTCCTCCGTAATCAGGCCAAATGAGTTGGTAAAGCGATAATTGGTGTTGAATCCCAGGAAGGTAAATCCAAATGCAAGGTCGTCCACAGAGTTGAGGATGTAGGCAAAATTCAACCCGCCGTTAAAACCGTTGATTCCGCTGCTTCGGGGGAACTGTTCACTCACGCTGGCCAGCCCTGATTTGATACTGGAAAAGGCCATATTCCCGGTGAGGATCATGTTAGAATTCAGGGGAAGTAGTTGAAAATTGGTTCCTCCACCAAAAGAATTCCAGCGATAGTCGGCCGGAAATCCATAGTTAACTGCGTCGTTGTGGGAGAAGGCAAAGAGGTTCAGATAGTTTCCTCCGTCTGAGAAGGTGACCTTGCCATAGCCGTCAATGAAGCTGAAAGGCAGCCCCACCGTGTCGTTCACATAATTATAAAGGGCCAGACTGGTCTGGTCGAGGTGGCTTTCCCGCAGAGAAAGGAGGTAGCTGTTGCCGCCCGAGCCCGCTTTGGGCTTACCCAGGGGGCCTTCGGCCAGCAATCCTGCGGAAATGGGGTTCAAATGGGCCTTGATGCCAAAATTTTTGAAATTCCCGTTGCGGGTTCTGATGTCCATGATGGAGGAAATGCGCCCACCGTACTGGGCAGGAAAAGCCGCCGAGTACACGTCCACACTCCTCAGATAGTCTGTATCAAACACAGAAAACATGCCTATGGAGTGAAATGGGGTATAAATGATGGCGCCGTCAAGCAAAACCATATTCTGGATGGGCGTTCCGCCCCGGATATACAACTGACCGCCCTGGTCGCCCGTGGTTACCACCCCGGGCAACACCTGGAGGTACTGAGCCAGGTCAGGAGTACCCAGAGAAGGCATCATGGTGATCTGGCGGGGCGTAATTTCGGTCACACCCGTGGTGATTTCGCGTTTCTGAATTTGCCCCAGCACCTGATCCGTGATCTGAACTTCATCGCCAAAAACCCCGCCGCCACTTTCTTTCATTTGCAGTTTTACGGTCACAGATTTCCCTTCTTCCATTTCCACTTCCTGGTAGAGGGTATCCATACCCAGATAGGTCACCCGCAGTTTATGCTTACCACCAGGAACTTTTGGGATGGAAAAAAGGCCATCAGGATTGGTTGCAGCCCCTGTTTTGAGTTCCCAGATGATCACATTGGCCCCCACCACAGGTTCGCCGTACTCATCCGTGACCGACCCGCGAATCGTGCCTGCCTGTGCCATGACGAGGCTGGAGAGGGATAAAAACGCAATGAAAAGGGTGATGGGAATGATTCTGACCCTTTGCAGGAAGGGCGATGTAACCTGATGCGTGAGCAATTTTTTCACTTCTTTCTTCTTCATACCAACAATTCAACATTACTCCCAATAAACGCCATCAGGCCGAAAAACTTTCATTTCCCGGCTCAGGATTCTTATCAGGGCGAAACAGGGGCAAATACTACATTAAACAAGGAATTTCCTATGCCAAATTTCCACACAGGTTACTCAGTAGGATGCAGTTTTGCAGACGTTTTTGGATTTTTTCAGAGGCAGAAGAGGGACAAAAACGGAATTCTTCACCTGCCAGCCTTTGGCTGGCTCAAATCCCAGAAAAAGACACATTCAGGGTAGTACTCCCCTCCTATTGGAGTCTGATCCTCACGGATAATTTCGCCTCCCATTTTTTCATAAAAGCCAATTGTTCGGCTGCCCTTCAGCACATTGAGCTCCACTTGCCTGAAACCACGGGTTTTCAGCTCATTCACCATCCCAAGTAATAATTCCTTGCCCAGCCCAATCCCCTGAAACTCCCTTTGCAAATAAAGAGAATAGATTTCTCCGTGATATTTGTTTTCCTGGTCGTGAGCCACTCCTCCTGAGGCGAAACCAACGATCTCCCGCTCACATTCTATCACCAAAAGACAGCTGCGGGATGGAGCATAATGAATGATTTCCCGCCAAACCCTGACCCGTTCGCGGGTATCCAGATTATTCAGATAATCCGCAGCCAGAATCCCAGCGTATGCATCCTTCCAGCCTTTGAGTTGAATGGCAGCAATTCTGGCCTCATCACCCATCTGGGCCTGTCGAAATATATAGGTCTTCCCTTTCATGGATTCTTTCCTGGCTGACAAAACAAGAATAACAGGATTTCACGGAATAAAAAATGCTATTTTTTCCCGTTTCAGGGCTTTGAGATTGCTTTTCTAATTGCAAAGAAAGCCAGGACACCAAGGAAACATCCATGGCAATGGCAATTGAAAAAAACCTTAAACAGTTAACTTAATTTTTAACAAAATCAGCCCAAAATACATTATCAGAATTAATTTTAAATCGAATCAGATAGTTTCCATCAGGTAAATCCTTAACATTTATCTCTAATTCACTCCCTTGATCCACCTGTTTTTGTCCATTTAGAAGAACATTCCCCAGCATCGAAACGACTTCCCACTTATAAAGTCCCTGACTGGCCAATTTGACCCTGAGTTGATCGCTGGCCGGGTTGGGAAAGAGAATAAAATCAGATTCAAGCTCCTTCTCCACTCCCACCGTGCCCACAAAAACAGGATAATCCTGCTGCAGGCCGGGCACTTCCAGATGGTTCACCTCAATCAGTTTGACCGAAGCAAATCCAGGGGTGGTCCATTCTATGGTGACTGAATTTCCGCTCTGACTGAGCACATTTCCCCCTGAAGCAGACCAGCAATACTTAAAGCCCGTCCTGACAGGCACGGTATAAGTGCGAATGGCGCCTACCCAGGCACTTTGCGAGCCTGAAACGGGCCACTGAGACGGAATCAGCCATTGATAAATGAAGGCCTGCATTTCCTGCTGAATCTGATTCCAGTACTGGCTGGGACCAGGCACAAAATTATTGGCAATCACGGTGCCCCACACATTATGCCCTTCCTGCGGAAAAATGGTCAATTCTGAATGCAGACCCAGGTTCTGGCGACGTGCATGGATGACGTTAGAACCAAAGACCTGGGGCAAAGTAATCAATCCTGTAAAAGGAAAACCAACGTTGAAAGGCACCACGGGGTCCAGATCACCGTGCCAAAGGGCCAAAGGCACAGAATCCGCGGCGTCATTGGCCGTCAGCAACAGAGTATCCTGGACTGCACCCCAGAAATTCATGACCGCCCGGGTGCGACGGCTGTGGTGAAACTGATTGCCCGAGCAATCAAAGCAGCCCAGATCGGGTCTCGCAGGGAAATTATTGGCGAAGGTTTCCGCTGGACGGTCAGATTCCTTCATAAAAGCAGCTCCCATGGCTGAAATCCCTCCCGCACTCACTCCCCCACTGAATATGTAATTGGTATCCACTTTATAAACCGCAGCATTTTCCTTGACAAAACGAATGGCCGCACTGAAATCCTGCATCCCACGGTAAGCAGCGCGGGTTCCTGACGCAGCATCAGCCACATTGAGATTGAGACGATAATTGATGGAAACGGCCACATAACCCAGGCGGGCCAGGCTGTCGCAGGTGGAGCGGATGTCTTCGTCTTCTTTTGAACCAATCAAAAATCCGCCGCCAAAGGCCAGAATCACGCAGGGACGCAAGGCCAGAGTATCGCCTGCAGGCTGGTACACATCCAAAAGCAGATCCTCATTGGTGGTGACATTTTCTGCCACATAGACAGTGGTAATGGCCGGGGCATTGCCATAAATCACATCCAGGGTGGTATCAACCCCGAAGGAAGGCTTGAGATAACGCTGGGAGGCGCAGGATTGGGCCATCAGCCCAGCCAAAGGGGCCCAGAAAATGGCAATAATGGCTACCAGAATGAGATGTTTCATTTGCAGGAAAATTCAGAGGAATAATATTCCCGTTGAAATTACCAAAGGATGAACATCCTTCCAAATGAAGATTGGGGACGGCCGGCCCTCAAACGGGTAATTTACCGCTGGCGCCAGGCGGAAAGGGCTTTCAGTTCCTGGGGAACCTTTTTTGCCCAGAAAGCCTGCTGTTCGGGACGGGTTCCATGGTCAGTTTCGCTGTCGTAGAGGTCCTGGTAAGCGTTGCATTCCTTCATGATCGCGTTGAATAAGCTGTCGGGCGATTTGTCGCCCGGCTTCCAGTTGGCGAATTCCTTGCGCAATTTGCGGGCATAAATTTCAGCAATGTCAAAATGCAGGCGCTCATGAGCCAGTAATTTGGGCGTTTCCAGGCCTTTTTTCACCCACGATTTGGACTTCACAGCAAAGACCTCAACTTTGAAAACAGGCTCATCGACCACCCATTCCATATTATAGGACATTTCCCAGTACACGCTTGCTGCATACCCGCGCCCGTTGTCGGGAATGCGGGTGAAATTATTCCAGGTAAGGGGGGAATCTTCCTGCCAGGGAACGCGGTTGGATTGGGCCTGGAGGGAGCCAAATCCACCCAGTATGAGCAGAAAGGCGAATATTGCGGGAAGAATTCGTTTCATAAACTGGCGTTTGGGAATAACGGCTATTAGTCTGAAACATTGTGGTGCAAAAATCTTGCCAAGGGAATACGGTTTACGGTTTGCGGTTTACAGTTTTGGTGGGGATAATTCAGTTGAATAAAGTTAATTATACCAACAGGCACTTAATTCAAAACCTTGTAAACCAGCGTTTTCATCACGTGTTCCTGGCTCATGTGGGTAGTGCGGATGCCTTTGAGAAAAAGGTCGGCTTCGAGAATATTTTTCAGGTTTTCGTGCAATTCACGGGGGGAAAAATTGCGCACCGCGGCCACATACTGACGGGCAATGTACGGATTCATACCCAGTTCCTGGGCAATGGCAGTATCCGTAGCCAGGCGTTTATACTTGAGCAGGGTCAGTTTGTTGAAAAAGGAAAAAATTTGCCCCAGGATCATAATGGGGGGATTTTCCTTTACATTTTTCATCATTTGGTTGATGATAAAATGACTTTTGGCATGATCCCTGACCCCCAGCGCATTCAGCAATTCAAAGACATTGAAATCTTTGTCTATGTTGATCATGTCAAAAACCAGGGCTGTGGTGATGGTTTTGGAGGGATCTGACCCCAGATTGAGGGCCATTTTGGTGATTTCGCTCTCGATCAACCCCAGATTGGTGCCCAGATAGGTCACCATGACTTCCACTGCACGGGGCTCAATCTTCAGGCCTTTGGCCTCCACCTGCTCGATGATCCAGGGAGCCACCTTATTTTCATACACAGGCTTGGATTCAAAAGGGGTGCCTTTTTCTTTGAGCAATTTGGCCATTTTGCCACGTCCATCCACTCCTTTTCCCTTCCATACCAATACAAATACGGTCGAACTGAGTGGATTCTCCAGGTAAGGCTGAATTTTTTCAAATTCAGTTTTCTTCATGGACTGGGCTTCGCGCAGCATCACCAACCTGCGGGTGGACATCATGGGAAAACTGCGCAATTCGTTGAGCAGGGAACCAATTTTGGCATCCCCCCCGTACATCACCACCTTATTAAAAGCTTCCTCGTGAGGCTCCAGCACATTGGCTTCCAGCTCTTTGGAAATTTTATCCAGAAAGTAGCTCTCTTCCCCGTAGAGATAATAAATAGGGGAAAATTTCTTTTGCCTGATATCTTTGACGAGTTGGGCGAAGCTCATGAAATTGGGGTCAAAAATCTGAAATGTACCCGCCTCAATTTAAAACGGATAACCAATGCCGAAATTAAGCTGAAAATTCTGACCACCCAAATCCTTTAATCCACTTGTGATCACAAAACCAGACTGTGTTTTCAAACCGTTGGCATCGTAGATCACCCGGGCCGGGTCGTACAGTTTTTGGGCCACATCGATCCTGAAAACGAAGAAAGAGAAGTCAAAACGAAGCCCCAGGCCCGCATCCCAGCCAAAATGCAGGGTTTGTGGACTGAGTTTTCCGTCTGGAAATTCAAATCCACCAGAAGGCAGGAACCAAACGTTGCCCACGTCGTTAAAAACCGCCAGTTCGATGAAGCTGTTTACATTGAAACGATACTCCAGATTGCTCTCAAACACAAGTTCTCCACCCGGAGAAACCAGATATTCGACCGAAGTCAGGTCCTCGCCCGACTGCTTTTCCCGCTGAAAAATGCCCGGCCCCAGGGTGTTGGATTGCCAGCCACGCATGGAGTTGGTGCCGCCGCTGAAAAAACGTGCGTCAAAGGGCACTTTGGAGGTAAAATTCCAGGGGTCGGCCACGCCTGAAAAAAACCTGGCCACAATTTCAGAATTATCGCCCGTGGGGATATACACCTTGGCTTCTATCGTAAATTTCACCCATTGCCCGTACGAGATATTGCCAATCTTATTATCACGCACATCATGTTCTGCCCCAAAAAAGCGATCGATCAGGAAAGGCAAATTCCCCCCAAACTCAAACACGGGCTCGATGAACTTGGTGACCTTGGTGCGGGTGCTCATGTAGTCTGAGTGGGTGAATTTGTAGCTGAATTTGGAACTGAAACGGGGCTGATAATCCAGAAGCAAAAGTTGGCGAAGGAATCCATTTTTCAGACTATCAATCTGATTTTCAAAGGCTGGCAAAAGTACGGACTGGATAAAGTTGACGTTGAGCAGGGAGACCGTGGAACGGTTTTTTCGATGGAGGGAATTGTGAAACCAGGAATAATTCCAGTCCAGTCCCACCACGGTGCGGTCAAACTCCACCCGTTGCTGGGTGTCGGCATTGAGCACCAGTTTGGTCTTGGGATTGAAACGGGCCCAGTTGTAACTTCGGGCAAAGGGAAAGAGGATGCGCGGAAAGTTGAGACTTCCAGAAATGCCCAATTCGAAAAAAGTTTGCAACAATTCCCCTTTCCCGGGTTGATAAAAACTGATGTTGCCCCGCCCGGTCAGCTGGAGCAATTCCCCTCCTTTAAATAGTTTTTTATTCAGAAAATTCACCTCACCTCCCAATCCCGGCAGGTTGGCAGTGGAAAGCAGCCTGTTTTGGGTTGAAAATCCTTCAAAGCCCACTTTCAACTGGAATTTCTGAGCGAGGGAGGTTTCAATGATGATGTCAATTTCCTGCAAAGAATCCGCGACCTGGTGCCGAACGGAAATGAAGCGAAATATTCCCAATTCCTGCAATCTGCGCATGGTTTTGGCTTCATTCTGAGCGGAAAACACCTCGCCTGGCTTGACCGCGATCTGTTGAATCAAAAAATCCAGATTCAGTTCTTTCAACGCCCGTTGATAAGCCCGGATGGTGACCCAATTGGAGTCGCGCAGCACGCGGTGACTGAGGCCGAGTTCTTTTCTGAATTCAGGGTCCACCTGGCCGGGATAAATTACGTAGGGAATGTCGTCGAAATAAACCTTGGAGGGTTCGATCTGCAAAACAACATCCCGAATCTTGAAAACCCGCAACGGATCGGGAATATCAACTGTGATTTTGAGGGTTTTATAATTTTTTAATTTAGGGTTCAGGGGCGTTCGCCGGCCCGAATGCCAGGAGGTATCCACCCGAAAGGACGTTCGCGAAGGCCCGAAATTGAAATAGCCAAAGTCCCGCATCAGGTTACTGATGCGCCCCCTTTCCTTGTTGAAATTCTCTTCATTATAAGGTTCGCCCGGCTTCAGAAAGGACTTTTCCCGGGTAGTCAGGCAAATGTCCCTGATATTTTTGACCGGGATATTATACTCCACCGTGTCAATGATGAACACAGAATTCTCCTTGATGATGAAATTGACGTTTGCTTTTTTGGACTTGCCCTTGTGGAGGGTGTCGATTTCGTAATAAATTTCCGGACTGAAGTAGCCCCGGGAAAAATAGACGCTTTTGAGGTTTTCGCGATCCTTATTGAGCAAAAGGGTGTCCACCAAAACCGGGGGTTCCCCCGCCACATTCACCAAAAAACCTGCGATGGAATCGACCAGGTAGCTTTTCGGGAAAAAGAATTTATAGGCCCGTTCTATGGGAAACTCGTAGATCTGCAAAGTCCTGCCCAGGTTGTACAGATGCAGATACGTTTTGGGCCATAGCATGCGACGATTGGGGCGGGTTTTGACGCTGGAAGCCAGTAATTCTTCGTCGAGGGTGGCGCTCCCGGTCACTTTCAGAAAGCGGAAAAGGCCTTTGTGAATGGTGGAATCCACCTCCACCCGTTCTTCCGCCCGTTTGAATTTCACATTGCTTTTCAGGAGGGATTGCCCGTCCTGAAGGTGTTCAGTTGCGCTGCAGGCGTAAAGGAACAACGGAAGGATAAGGAAAAGTATGTATTTTTGGCTTTGAATCCGCATGAATACCTTATCTAAAGCAAAAGTAAAGTTTTTTGCCTCTCTCGGGCAGAAAAAATTTCGATACGAAAACCGTCTCCTGTTAATTGAGGGCTGGAAGTTGCTGGCCGAGGCTCTGGAAGAAGGGCTGATCCCTCAGGCAGTGATTTTGCTGGAAAATACTTCCATGCCCGAGGGAGAGCCCTTTTCAGGACTGAATCCTGAACTGGTTTTCACCACAGACGCAGCGGCCTTTGGCCGCATTTCGACCCAATCCACCCCCGAAGGGGTGGTCACGGTGATCCCTTTTCCGGCCTGGCCCGAGGATGCCCTGCAGGCCGGTCCGGCCTTTGTGCTCGACCAGATCCAGGACCCTGGAAATCTGGGCACCCTGATCCGCACCGCGGATTGGTTTGGCCTGAAGGGCCTGATCTGCAGCAGCGGCACCGCTGACTGGACCAATCCCAAAGTGCTGCGTAGTTCGATGGGGTCAGCCTTCAGGCTGCCTTTGATCTATGTGGACGACCTGTCCGCCTGGCTCAGCCAGCACCCGGGACGGGTGGTGGTGGCAGACCTGGACGGTGAAAATGCCTCCAATTTTGATTGGCAGGGCAATGAATGGATCGTTTTGGGCAATGAAGCCAATGGGGTTTCAGAAGCAGTCCGCAATTTGGCTGGAGTTCAGAAGGTGTTTATTGGAGGGAAAGGCAAAGCCGAATCGTTGAATGTGGCTTCTGCGGGGGCGGTTTTGGGGTACTTGGTTGGTAGTTGTTAGTTGATAGTTGTTATACTTCACGCGGCCATAAAAGTAACTTTTTTGTACCTCTGGAATTTGAGGTTTAGTGTTTTTCGGTGGTCCTTTTCATGGAATTCGTCCAGTGCTTTGTCAATGGCGCTTTTGAACTCCTTAAAGGTGGGATAATATCGTCCATTAAGTGCGGATTTCTTGATGATTTTCCAAACCCGTTCAATCAGGTTTAGGTTGGGAGAATACGAAGGCAGGAAGCATAATTCAATTTCCATTTGACGTGCAGTTTCCTGGACAAATTTACATCTCTGGTAAGGGGCGTTGTCGAGAATAATTGTGATGGGTTGGTCTGTGTACCGTT
Source organism: Bacteroidia bacterium (assembly GCA_020635905.1). Lineage (GTDB taxonomy): Bacteria > Bacteroidota > Bacteroidia > J057 > JADKCL01 > JACJYV01. The sequence continues at coordinate 267,550 of JACJYV010000009.1, read as the reverse complement.
CCTTAAGGAGCTTAAACAAGCTTACCACTGAGGTTGAGTCAATGTAGCCTGTGTTTCTGAAGGTTTCGAGGATCTTGGTTTTTGCATGTAGGGCACCCAACACGTTATACCTTTGCCTTCCCGATGGAGCCTTGATGAACAATCGGCAAAACGACCACACGAAGGAGAGAAAGGGTGCCAGCACGAAATGGGCTGAATCTATGAAGAAAACATGACGTTTGTCCGCTATGCATTCGGCAATTCTGGGCATCATCACTTCCTCCCAAAAGACCTCCTGGGCAGCAGGATCGGCCTTCCCAGGAATGTGGCCAAGTTTGCAGAAGCGCATGCCAATTGACTTCAGGAAGTGCCTCACCTGGGTCTGACCGAGTTTTAAACCTGTCAAGTGAGAGATCCGCTGGGCAGCTTCTGCCACAGAAGGGCTGCATTCCGCCAAAAAGGAGGCCTTTAAGATTCCCCGATACGGTTCCAAACACGAAACAGGCCGATAGGAAACAGGAGAAAGGACGCTCCCAAGGCCAAATTCGGCATACTTCTTTTGAATGGACGTCACCGTCTTGGGGCTCACCCCAACTGCCACGGCAATATCCTTACGCTTGAAATCATTACTCATCGCCAAAATTGCCAGCTGCTTCAACATTCGGGGAGGATGATTCAAATATCTTTCTATCTTTACTACTCGAAAGTCTTCTTCAGAGATTTTTATACGGAGCATCATTTTAGGATTTTAGACACCCCAAAATGCAATGCTCCGTTCTTTTTTATATCAACATGTCCACAACTTCAAAAGGGTAACTTGTGCCCGCGCGAAGTATAGTTCTAAGTTCTGAGTTGTTAGTTCTAAATAGAGAGTTCAATCGGCAAACCGTAAACTGCAGGTGTGAGTTGCCACATGGTGGGGCCTTTGGGCAGAGTTCTGAGTTTCAGGTTGAATGAGGCTCTTCAAAGAATGAGTTGCCTCAGGGGACCTCTAAAACATTTCCGCTTTCACTTCCAGTACTCTTTCCAAAATAATGCGAAACCAAACCGTAAAGTTTTCGGGTTTGCGGGCTACTTCGTCGAGGAGGTCGTCGGGATGAATCCAGCGCCAGGCGGCGATTTCAGCCGGGTCGGGTTGGGGGCTTCCCTCCCACTTTCCCAGGAAAACATGGTCGAGTTCGTGCTCGGTGAGACCGTTTTCAAATTCTGCCTTATAGGTAAAGGTGAAAGCGGGCAACAGATCGGCAGAAATGCCCATTTCTTCTTTCAGGCGGCGTAAGGCGGCTTGTGCGGAATTTTCACCCGGCGCAGGATGGCTGCAAACCGTATTGGTCCAGAGACCGGGAGAATGGTATTTTTCCAACGCCCTTTTCTGCAACAACATGCGGCCCGAGGGGTCAAACAGAAAAACGGAAATGGCCCGGTGCAACAGGCCTTTTTCATGGGCTTCCTGTTTGCCCATACTACCCATTTCGCGGTCTTCGCTGTCCACCAATATGACCTGAGGTTCCTGCATTAGATCGATTTTCTGTGACAAATTAACTGGTTTTCAGATAAAGTGTTTTGGGTAGTTGTTAGTAGTTGTTAGTTCTGAGTTCTGAGTTCTGAGTTCAGAGTTTCCACATGGTGGTGCATTGGGCATGAGTTGAATTCTCGTTACCGTACTCCCCTTCTCGTAGCTCGTAACTCGTAACTCGTAGCTCGTAGCTCGTAGCTTAAAGAGAATATTCCTGCGGATCAAAAACCAGCATGTACATCAGATTCAGGACACTGGCATTGACAAACTGGGTTTTTCCTTTTTTGACCGCGCCACGGGCTTCATGAATATGACCAAACACGTGGATTTTAGGCTGAACTTCCTCCACCCGCCTGAGCAATTCTTCGCAACCCGCCAGGTCGCCGCGGGCAGTTTTGTCGAGAATGCCATAGGGCGGACCATGGGTGATCAGCACATCCGTATCTTCGGGAATCAGGGACCAGTAACGGGCTATTTCCTCTCCCCGCTTGCGATTGAAGGCCCAGTCATAAAACCAGGGAGTAATGGGCGATCCCCAAAATTTCACTCCCTCAATCTCGCAGCCGCTGTCGTTGAGGTAGATCACATTATCAGGGACCAGCTTTGCGAACATTTCCGGGTTGTCCTCAGCCAGAAAGTCGTGGTTACCTGCGATGCAAATTTTATGCGCATGGGGACGGGTTTCAAACCAATGGAAAAATTCCTGCAGATCCCTGGCGCTGCCCCTGGGACTGAGGTCTCCCGCATGGACCAGCACATCGCCATCAGGCAATTGCAGATCTTTGTGTTTGCCGTGGGTATCAGAAATGAATACGATTTTCATAATTCGTGGAGATCATTTTCCAAATATCCGCTTTCAAAGCCCATCCTTGCAAGCCAAATCTTTACAGTTCCCGATTCGACCCTGATTTGGAGCAAAACGGATAAAAGCATTTCGCATGGATACAGGTTAATTTTGGGCTAATTTACCGATCCCCACCACCCTCTTACCCTTCAAAACCAATCTTTTACTAATCTTAGTGTCGGCTTGACACTTTCAAAAAATTTATGCTATCTTTACGATTAAGCTTACTTTGATAAAGTGGTGTTAACTATTTGTAAAAACTAAGTTGTTTATGATCGGAGAACTAAGAAAAAGGATACTTGCCCTTCTGGTCCTGACCTTTGTTTCCTCGGCCTTCATTTTTGCCCAAAAAGGCACAGTGAGTGGCAAGGTAAAGGACGAAAATGGCGATCCCCTGGTTGGTACCACCGTGATGGTGGAAGGAACCCAGATGGGCACCCTGACCGACGGGGAAGGAAATTACAGCATTCAACTTGATCCGGGTGACTATAATCTGGTTTTTTCGTTTGTTGGATATGACAAACAGACAAAATCCGTGAAAGTTGCGGCTGGAGAAACCATTTCCCTGAACACGGGAATGGAACTTGAAGGCAAGGAAATGGATGATGTGGTGATTGTTGGCTACGGTACCCAAAGAAAAAGGGACCTGACGGGTTCCATTTCCAAAATCGGGGCCCGCGACCTGAACGACATTCCAGGCACCAGCTTTGAAGCCACCCTGCAGGGCAAAGCACCCGGGGTACAGGTAATCCAGAGTTCGGGAATTGCCGGGGCAGGTGCCATGGTGCGGGTTAGGGGGATTGCCTCCGTTGGCGCAGGCGGCGACCCTTTGTATGTAGTGGATGGAATTCCGATCACCCAGGACAACTTCGCCAACGGCGACCGCGGCGGTCAGAATAATAATCCCCTTTCGTCCATCAACCCCAACGACATTGAATCCATTGAGATCCTGAAAGATGCAGCTGCAACCGGGATTTACGGTTCCCGCGGCTCCAACGGGGTAATTCTCATCACCACCAAAAGAGGTAAACGGGGCAAACCCACTTTCGATTTCAGTACCCGCATCGGGCTTTCCCAACCAACCAAACTCCAGAGCCTCCTCACTGGCGACCAATGGCTGCAACTGCGTCAGGAAGCCTGGGAAAATGACGGAAATACCGGCCGGGCGCCCCTTCCCATGGGACTTACCCTGGAAGATGCCCAGGGAGTCAATACTGACTGGCAGGACAAAATGGTGCAAACGGGCGTAAAACAGGAGTACAATTTCTCCATGCGGCAGGGCAATGACAAAATCAAAACCTATCTGGGCGTATCCGCAATGAATTCAGAAAGCTACATCGTGGGCAACAGCTACCAGCGACTAACAGCCCGCGGCAACGTGGACTGGAACATTCTGAAAAACCTGCGGGTGAGCGGTAATTTCTCTCTCGCCCGTGGCCTCAACAACCGCGTGGACCAGGCCTGGGCCGGCGGACTTGGCGCAGCTCAATCCACTCTGCTCCCCATTTATTCCGACACCCTCAACAACCAGATCAACCCGCTGTTCAAGCAAACGGTGGTGGATTGGCAAACCCTTGAATATCGTACCATCAATAACATCTCCCTGTTCTACGAACCCATCAAAGGACTGGAAATCAATGCCTCCGGCAACTTTGACTACATGGATATGGGCGACGACATTCTGGAAGACTCCCTTTGGGATACCCAAAACCATACTGCACGGGCCAAAGAATGGGCCACCAATGTATTCAACTGGTCAACCAATGGGTACGCTTCTTATAAAGTGAATCTCCCTGAGGACCATGGCCTTAAAATAATGGCCGGGATGGAAGCCCAGAAATCCGTTTCCAGATCAGAATACCTCGAATTGACCAACGTATATAAGCCCATTTACGCCAATCCGAGTGCTTCTGAAAATACGGACACCATAAATACCGTCAACCCAACTGAGCGTTGGTCATTTGTGTCGCTGTTTACCCGTGTGAATTACGATTACAAGAAAAAATACTTCTTCCAGGCTACGGCAAGGATCGACGGTTCCTCCAAATTTGGACGGGAAAACGTTTACGGCTTCTTCCCCACCGTAGGTGGAGGCTACATTCTCTCCGAGGAAAGCTGGTGGAAGGAAAAAGTTCCAGTAATCAATTTCCTGAAATTCAAAGCCAGCTGGGGTAAAACAGGCAACGCCAACATCCCCAATAATGCCCGCTTTGGCCTCTTCAGTTCCAACCAGAATAACGTGACCTATAACGGCGATTCCACCATCTACCCCACTCAGCTGGAAAACCCCTTCCTGCAATGGGAAACAGCCTACACGGTGGATGGAGGCTTTGAAATTGGCTTCTGGAATGACCGTCTGACCGCAGATGTGACCTTCTACAATAAGAAAACCCGCGACATGCTGATCCAGTTGAAAACGGCGACCTCCACTGGTTTCCCTAACTACTGGTCGAACGTGGGACAGGTATTGAACCGTGGTTTTGAGATCGGGATTACCTCCCGCAACCTGGTGGGCAAATTCAAATGGACCACCACCCTCAACCTGTCTCGCAACTATAATAAGGTACTGGATGTGGGCGACACCGCGCCTGACGCATTGGCCGGCAGCGGCGATACCCGCGTAATTGAAGGTCAGCCTTTGGGCGTGAATTATCTGGTGCGTTTCTCCCATGTGGATGCCGCTACGGGACTTCCCGTATGGCTCGACAAAGACGGAAATGAAACCATGACCTGGTCTGAAAACAACCGTGTGGTGGTAGGAAAAGTGCTTCCAGATGTGATTGGAGGTCTTACCAACCGCTTTGAATACAAAGGATTCGACCTTGAGGCCCTCTGGACCTTTTCCATTGGCGGCAATATCTACGACGACGCAGCCAAGCGTCAACTGGGTGTATTTACCGACTGGAACATGCGTACGGACATCATCAACCGCTGGACCACTCCCGGTCAGGAAGGCGCAACCTATCCCCGCCTGACCATGAATCCCGGCACCTACGGTGGTCTGGGCTCTGAATGGAACCTCAACACCACCCAGTTCCTGTACGATGCCACCTATTACCGTCTGAAAAAAGTATCCCTTGGATACAGCTTCAACGGGGATCTGGTCACCAAAATGCACCTTCAGGCCCTGCGCCTGTATGTGACTGGCACCAACCTGATCACCATTACCAACTATCCCGGCTCTGACCCGGAAGTGGTACGTGACCAGAACGGTCCTCAGGGCCGCAACATCAGCCCCAACGTATCTTACCTCACACCTCCGCAGGAAAGAACCCTTTCTGTAGGTCTGAATGTCACATTTTAATCAGGAGGAAAATCAACATGAAAACAATAACAAAAATATTCGGACTGATTCTGTTGCTGAATCTCTTCTCCTGCACCTCATTCCTGCAGTTTGAACCCGAAAATGTGATCCTGACCGAGGATGCCCTGCAAACCCCCGACGATCTCCAGCGGACCCTGGTTTCCTGCTACGACGTACTGCGTTCGGGTAAATTTCAGGGAGGCCAGTCCTGGCTCCTTTCAGAATTTATGGCCGATCACCTGAGCGGCAAAGATCTTTCGGGCGACTGGCTGGCCTGGTACAACCGCAGCACGGGTATCTTCAACAGTGGAAACCGCGGCATGTGGTCAGAAGCCTATATTATGATCTACCGGGCCAACCTGCTGATGGAAAGCTTTGATCTGATCAGTGGCCTGAGCGATGAAGACCGCAACCGCATCCGTGGCGAAGCCCTTTTCCTGCGGGCTATTGGCCATTTTGAAACTGTCCGTTTCTACGGACAGCCTTATGGCTATTCGTCCGGCAATACTCAGCTGGGTATTCCCATTCGGACCGAAACGGGAGCAGATGCCCTGCCCCGCAACACAGTGGGCGAGGTCTATGACCAGATTCTGGCCGACCTGACCGAAGCGGTCAATCTGGTGCCTGAATCCAACGGGGTTTATGCCAATAAATGGGCGGTCAAAGGCTACCTGGCAGAAGTTTATTTCATGATGAATGATTTCACCAATGCCTATGCCATGGCCGACGATGTGCTTTCCAACGGACCCTACACCCTCGACAGTACCCTGGCTGACCGTTTTGTACCCGGCGCCAGCAAGGAAATGGTATTTGAACTGGTTTCCACGGGCACGGCTGACAACTCTGGCGGCACCACCATGGGCTACTACCGTTCCGAATTCAACCGTCCCACGGTGCTGATCTCCAAAGAGGCCTACACCCTCTTTACCCTGGATACGGCCGATGCCCGCATGGGCTGGGTGACTATTGCCAACGAAGGGGCAGCAAACGAGGAATACTACGCCACCAAATTCAACGGACTGAGCTTCATGAATGTGCCCATGGTCTATGTGAGCGCCCTGAAACTCATTCGTGCTGAATCTGCGGCTGAGCTGGGCAATACCGCGACTGCAGTGGCTGACCTGAACGACATTCGCGGTCGTGCGGGTGTGGCCCTGATAGCCACCAATACTTCCGCTGCTGACCTGATCACCTTCGTGCGCAACGAGCGCCGCCTGGAACTTTTCCTCGAAGGCGACCGCCTTTGGGATCTCAAGCGTCAGGCCATTGCCGATAGCCCAGGCCTCACCATTCGCAATGCTCCCTGGGACTGTAACGGACTGGTAGCCCAGATTCCTGACGAGGAATCTGCGGCCAGCAGCATCATCGTGCCCAATCCTGAAGGAGGGTGTAACTGATTTGATTTGAAAAGCAATGGTTAGTAAATTCAAGCAAAGAAATTCAATGAACATGATTGCAAAAATAAAAGGCCCTTTCCTGCTCGCCCTGGTGATGACCCTGGGGTTGTGGGCCTGTAAACCCGAACCTCCAACTCTTGATCCACCTTCTTCCAAACTGGAAGGAATCAACGATTCCTTCGTGCTGGAAAACGTAACCCAGGTTGATCTTTTGTCGGCCCTGGCCGACGAACTGGATGTGAGCGACGCTTACAAAGGCGATAATCCCATGGTGATCAGCTTTAGTTCAACTGATTTTACCTGGACCATTCAGGAAAATGATTCACCAAATTTCATGGGCACTTCAGGCACCTGGTCATTCGACGACAACCTCTACCCTACCCTGATCAACATGGTGCCCACGGGCGCGGTTGATACCACAGTGGTGACCCTGGACGCAACCATCCGTACCGTGGATGAGTACCTGAAATTCACCTTCTCCAAAGGATGTGGCTCAGGCAATACAATCGGGTATAAGTATGAATTTCGTCGCATGTAATCCAAAGGAGGAATGAAAATGAAAAAGTTAATCTCAATCTTTTCGCTGATCCTTTTGGTGGGAAGCAGCAGCTTTGCCCAGAAAGTCTGGACCGAGCCCGCCGACAATATTGACCCGGCGGATACCCTGAAAATCTATGTGGATCTGACCAAAATGGACTGCGATAAACTGGTGGGAAACCCCGGCCCGCTGTACATCTGGACCTGGATGCCAGGCGATCCCGTCAACGGAAACGGAAGCTGGAACGCCTCCAACACGGATAATGCCTGGACCAATGTGGGGCCTGATATCTGGAGATTCACCATGATCCCGACAGAATTTTACGGAGTACCTGCCCAGGATGTGTACGACAAAGACATCTTTTTCCTGGTGAAAGCCCTTGACGGGGGCTCTGGTGGAGATTGTTCATCTGCAGGACTCGAAAACAAAACTGAGGACCTGACCGTGGCAGTTGATCCTCCCGTGGCCCCCAACCTGAAAGTCAAATCCTTCCCCGCAGCAGATGGTGACGATATCGTGTATATCACCCAGAAAGACATTTTCTCCCTGCGCTACGACAATAACGAGGAAGAAAAAGTGAGCATGCAGAATGTAAGCGATCTGTTCGTTTACGCCCGAGCTTATGACACTACAGGAACGGAATACAAGCCCGCGTTGCTTTCCCAGGTTGGCAATAATCCCAAACTGCAAATGCGCAATAACGGCGATGGAACTTTCACCTGGTCCATACAGCCCGCCAAAGTCTTCAATATTCCCGACACCCAGGTGCTGGATTATGTGAAGCTGCAGATCATGAAGCCCAAACTCACCAACTCCAACGATGCGGTGGACGGGGAATTTGTGTATTACTTCAGGTGCCAGTGAGGTCTGGCTGATGAGATATAAAAAAGGCTGCCTGCAAGGGTGGCCTTTTTTTGTGGGGGGCACTGCAAAATAAATCAGGATATGTGGGCTGTAGGGACGCCACGGTCGTGCGTCTCCCTTGAGTGGTTGCAAAGCACCAGTTGCGCCACGAATTCAACCCTAATAGGCACAAAGGGTTGGAGGATTTTACCACCGAGGCAAAGAGTCATGCATTGTGGTTAGGAGATTTTTTGTGGTCATTGGAGTGGAGAAGAGGTATTTTAAGGGCAGGTGATGGGATTTTATTCTGATTTAATCCTTTTTCTTCACAGGAGAACCTAACTCCTCAATTTCCATTTCCAGTCAAAATGGACCTGAATAGTGCGTCTTTGCTGAGAAGTGAATAAAAAATAAAATCCTCGGGAAGGGTTGCCAGCAACAGCGCAGCGAGTTGGGGCAGATAAACTTTTGAGGGATCGGGCTTTCCATCTGATACTTCGAGAGGAAGGAACCAAAATCCAGTATCATGGCCGCTCAATTCTATTTTTCCTCCGCCTGAAATTTTCAGCACAACTGAGAGAGTTTTACAAGTATCCATCTCATAAATTCCTTTCAGAAAATTCTCGCCTTGATTCTGATACAGATCCTGAATCTCAGTCCATTTTCTTTGGGCCATTTTACGCAAAACGCCATCAGGCGAGGTAGCCAATTCCCCATTTTGGAAATGCCGCAGCAAATCCTGCTCGTTGATACCCAGGCCGTCAAATTGAGGCAGGCGGGAAGAAGCCAATTGGATTTCTTTAAGTAGCTTTTCAATCCTTTTGCTGGCGATCACCTGATTCAATCCAATGTGTTTTTTTCTTTTTTCGTCCTGGACCCCGAGGTCCAAATCCGGGTGATTTCCATCCTTTTACATCGAAATCAATGCTTTGAATGCCTGAAAGCCAGTTCTTGCATTTCGCTACTTAGAACCCAATCCTTTCCCCGGATATTGATATCAGCATACCTGTCAGTTTCATCTACGGCACGAATAGTTAAGGATTTTACAGAAATATCCTGGCAGTTTCCATTGAAACATCCCCAAAAAAAGACCACAAAAACCAAATACTTCATTCTCTTGAAATCAGGTAAACTGCCTCTTTAAGTAATGCAGAATTCAGGTTCAGAACAATTCCTCCTCCCTGATTTTCCAAGACAGGAAGCAACTTGAGGGAAAAATCCACCCCACAAAAAAAGCCCGACTACTCCAACGCAGCCGGGCTTTTTTCATTTACCCTCCCCCCTATTCCACCACCAATTTCTGAATCGTGGTGTGACCTTCGACCTGCAATTCTATCAGGTAGAGGCATGCGGGCAGATGGGAAGTCTCGAAACGGTGGGTTTGCGGACCTGCGGCACAAAAAACGCTCACCCTGGGGCTCACTTCCTGGCCCATGAGGTTGAGGAGGCGCAGGGTGGTCTGACCGGCGCGGGGTTGCTCCCAGCCGGCAAAGACGTAGTCGCCTGCGGGGTTGGGGAAGAGTTGCAGAGTGGTAGCCGCGGGACCGGCCAGCTCCTGCTTTGCGTCGGTGATGACCCAGACGGGAGACGGAAGTTTGACGTCAGTATAGATGCGGTATTCGCCCGGGGCCAGGCTGATGGGATCATTGGCATTGAAGACCGTCATGCTGTCGCCGGAAAAGAATTCGTACCACTTGCCCAGGGTGGGAAAATTTCCATAGGCATTCTGGGTTACCACGTCAAAATTGCCCAGAACCACTACATTGATGTTGTTGTCGTAGAGGTTGATGCGCTTCCAGGTATTATTGAGTACGAGGTCGTAATTGCTGGTGCGGAAGGAGGAGTAATTGGTTTTGAGCCAGATGAGGTTTTTCCAGACCAGGTAGAGGTGCTGGCGGTTGGCGTTCTGGAAATAATCCCACTTGATAGGTTTGGAAGCCACATTGGAACCTCCGTAAACGAGGGAGTAATCGTAGCCCAACTCGCCGAATTCCCAGATCATTTTGGGACCGGGTATGGTGAAGAAGAAGCTGCCCACCAGTTCCTGACGGGCCAGGGCCGTGGCCAGGGTCTTCACATTATATCCACCTGAGGAGTTTCCAAATTGCAGATTCTTATACATCAGTCTTTCCTCGTCGTGCGACTCCATGTAGCCCATTACTTTGGAACTGCCCCAGCCACGGTTCTTCCAGGAAATCCAGCCAAAATCGCTGTCCTGAGAGAAGCCCATGGAGGCCTGGTTGTAGTTGTAATTGAGATTGCCCCACAGCATCATGCCTTTGGCGGCGAGTTCTTTCTCTTCTGAATTGTCGGCAAAGTGCTCCAGGATCATGTAGAAGTCGGGATTAACAGACCAGCAGGTATTGCCCATGCGCTCAATCAGGTTGATGCGTGACTGGTCGTAGGCACCCCAGGCACCCAGGTTGCCCACGGTGTAGTTTTGGGTAAATCCTTTGGACAGGTCAAAACGGAATCCGTCCACTTTGAAGTCGGTGATCCAGTATTTCATGACCCGGTCCACCCAGTCTTTGGTGGCCTGAGACTCGTGGTTGAAGTCGTAACCCACGTTGAAATCGTGTTTGGCAGTGACGTTGAGCCAGGGATTGTCGGCCGCAGGGCGGAAGTTGACATCATCCCAGTAGAGCTTGCAGAGCGGGCTCTGGCTGAAAGCGTGGTTGTACACCACGTCGAGGATCACGGCGATGCCCCGGCTGTGGCATTCGTCAATGACAGCTTTGAGCTGGTCGGCGGGGCCGTAGTATTTGTCGAGGGCCATGTGAAATGAGGGGTTATAGCCCCAGGAAAGGTTGCCTTCAAATTCATTGACAGGCATGATTTCGATGGCATTGATACCGAGATTGTCGAGGTAATCGAGGGTATCAAGCAGGGTTTGGTAATCGTGGGCATTGAGGAAGTCACGCAGCAGCAGTTCGTAAACCACCAGATCCTCTTTGTCGGGTGCATTGAAGGTAGGATTTTGCCAGACGTAGGCAGGTTTGCCCGGCTCAAGCACGGTGACGATGCCTGTGGTTTTGCCCGTGGGGTAATCGGGCATATCGGGATAGGTGGAATCGGCAATCCAGGGGTCGTTGCTGGGGTCAAGCACGAGGGTGGAGTACGGATCGGGCTGCTTGATGCTGCCATCCACCAGGTACTGATAGGTGTAAACCTGGCCTGGGGTCAGGTGGAGGTCGAGCCAGTAGGTATTGCCGTCCACCGATTTATTCATGTAGTAGTTGGTGTTGAGGAGGTAATTATTGAAATCTCCCAACACATACACATAGCTCTTATTGGGTGCATACAGGCGCAGTCTGACAGTGGAGTCGTTGAGGTAATTGATTCCCAGTTCGGTGCCTGAGGGAGGATCAATGGAGGAATTGGAGGGATTGACGGCGTAGTAGAAGGTATCGCGGGCGGTGGTGGTTCCGTTGTCGGCCACGAGTTCGACCATGTGGTTGCCGGCAGTAGTCACATTGAGGGTGTAATTGAGATTTTTGCCACTTCCATTGGCTATCTGGCTGCCATTGTCGAAGATGGTCAGCGTAGCGGTTTCTGAGGCTGCACCCCAGATGTCGATGGTGCCACCCATGGAGGCCAGGATGGAGGATTCGCCCGGGGTAACAAACTTGGCAAATAATCCGGGACCATACACGGGCACAAAGATGTCGCTGCCATCTGCTTCACGGCCCACCACAGACCCTGATGCATTGCGGAAGACGAAGGCCATGCGGCTCACAGTCTCTGTTCCAAAGCCATAAAAGGTGGGCATGTGGTAAGTTATGGAGTGCTTATTATTGCCCAGAGAGGTCATGATCACGTTGGGATCATTGGTGCCCCAGTTGCCCTGTACGTGGCGCCAGTCGGTGGGACCGCTGGAGAGGTTGGTGATCACCCCCGTGTGGGCATAGACCGGAATATAGCCCGTAAGGGCGCCGTTTCCCAGGGTCGCGTCAAAGGTTACGGTTACCGTATCGGTCTGTTTGGGGAATACAGGATCGGTAATTACCACCTGGGCCCTGAGTTGGGTCAGGGATGTGAGCAGGATCAGGAGCAGGATGGGGGATATTTTCCGGAGCATAATGAACTGATTTAAGATTAAAACTCTGGCGGTCTGGAATGGTTTGGTCAGTTTTAAAAGCGAAAAAGCAACCTGAGGTTGCTTTTTCACTTTTTCACAATCAATTTACTATTCAATGACCACCTTTTTGCTGAACCTCGCACCGTTTGCTGATTGCAGGGTGACAAAGTACAGTCCGGGAGTCAGGCCATTCTTGTGGATGGTGGCGTATTCGTTGCGGATGTTTCCTTCCGTACGAACCACTTGTCCGGTAATGGTGGACAGGGTCAGGGTGAAGGGCTGGCGGGTGCCATTGGCAAACTCAACCCGGGCAGTGCTGCTGAAAGGGTTGGGGAATACGTCAAAGTAAGCGGGGTTATCCAGTTCGTCTTCAACAGACACGGATGAGGTACAACCATTATAATCGTAGATGGGGAGGATGGTGTCGGTAAGACGACCAGTGATGTCCAGTACGCGGTTGTAGCCGCCGATGCCGTTGCTGGCACCGCAGCCGAGGGCTTCGAAGTCAGCGGTTTCGCCGTCGGGATCACCGTTGCTGCCGTTGTAGTATTTGTACTGGTATTCGTTGGGTACGATGGACTCGGTGTATTCGTACACGCCGTCACCGTTTCCGTCGGTCATCTGGAGTACGTTTTTCACCCAGGCAGGATCCTGGAAGGAGCCGGCTACGAATAATCCGTTGGCGGATACGATCTCGTTGGACATGTTGACGCGGAAGGTCACATTGATGGCGGGCAGCGGAGGAGTACAAACGGTATCGCAGGTGGCAAAGCAAACTTTGTCAAGGACCATGTCATTGGGTCCCACCACTACCAGTTCGCGGTTGTTGTTAACGGCGCAGGCAGAAGGTACGGATTCATCCTGTCCCCAGGCGGTTCCGTTGATGTATTTGTAGGAGTAGGTTCCCTCAGGGAGGTAGAAGGTACCCGTGTAGATTTTATCGTTGTCGGGGTCGGTGAGGATGGTCACACCGGGAGTCCAGTCGGAGAAGCCGGCTTCGCTCTGGAAGTCGCCTGCGATGGATACGGTATCACCCACGCCGGGGTTTTCGTTGGTCATATCCACACGGAAGGTAACGTTAACGGTATCCACGTTGGTAGGGCATACGGTGCAGGAGCCAAAGCAAACTACAGGAACGGTGGTGGCGGCAGAAATGGTCATGCCACGGTTGCCGTTTACGGCGCAGGCACCGGGTACACCTTCGTCTTGTCCCCAGGCGGTTCCGTTGACGAATTTGTATTCGTAGGATCCGGCAGGCAACTGAAAGGTGCCTTCGTAAATGAGGTCCATGTTGGCATCGGTGAGGATGGTGATGCCCGGGGTCCAGTCTGAGGCGAACCCAGCGGCTGCCTGGAAGTTACCGGCAACGGATACGGTGTCGGCTACGGTTCCCACGTTTTGCATATCGACCTGGAGGGTCACGCTGAAGGTCTGGGCAGAGACCCAGCTTCCGAGAGCAAGAAATAAGGCTGTAAAAAGATAAATTTTTCTCATGCTATTTAAGGTTTACTAAATAATTAGTCCACAATTTTTACAAAGATAGTACATAAGTGTTAAAAGTACACTAACTTTTTTCGGATAGTTTTTCGATTTGAGCTGCAAGCTCCAAGCTTCTGGCTGCGAGCCTTTTCCATGATGCGGTGTCTGATTTGTGATTAGACACTTCCATTCTATTGGAGTGGAAACTATTTGGTCGTTTACCCGGGTGTGATGGATTGGGGTACGGTATCGGGGGACCGTGGGCTTTGCAATACCTTTGCAAGGGATTAAAACCGGGTTACCAGGGGATTACCATGGGGTTTAACCATCTAAAGACCATCTGAATACCATGGGAATACCATAGGGAAACCATAAGAAACCTATGTTGTGGGGAGGAAGTTGAGGGGCGATTGTTTGCGCCCGCGGGATGAGGTGGTAAGATAGGGAATTTTGGGATACAGTTTGCGGTTTACAGTTTACGGTTTACGGTTTACAGTTTACAGTTTACAGTTTACAGTTTACGGTTTACGGTTTACGGTTTACAGTTTACGGTTTACAGTTTACGGTTTACGGTTTACGGTTTACAGTTTACGGTTTACAGTTTACGGTTTACGGTTTACGGTTTACAGTTTACAGTTTACGGTTTACGGTTTACGGTTTACGGTTGCTGGTGCGGGTTTGGGTGCGGGTTTGGGTGCGGGTTTGGGTGCGGGTTCGGGTTCGGGTTTGAGTTCGGGTGCGGGTTTGAGTTCGGGTTTGAGTGGGGTGCGGGACGCACCCTGAATACGTGAGGGATGTGGAAGGGGCCCGACCCGTTGGAGGGCAGTGGCGCTGCGGTGAGCCGAAGGCTGTGGCAGCGGCACGGAACCCTGGAGCAAGCCCGACCCCGTGACCGGGTTGCGCCGCAGGCGCCCGGGCACGGGGGCACGCCCAAATCCTTATCTTATGGGAACCTCTAAAAACTTCGAATCTCTGCGTTGAACCTGGTTCAGAAATGATCATTTACGGTAGTAAACTGCGCTTTCCTCACCTGCGTTCGTCTTGATCTTCATCGTTTTTAGAGGTCCCCTTATCTCAACAGGGTGATATGTCCGGATTCTTCTTCGAGTTCGGAGGGCTGCCAGGTGGCGAGTTTGTAGCGGAGGACGTAGTAATAGACGCCCTCTTTGGCATCGGCGGCACCGATTTTGCCGTTCCAGAAGGTGCCGTGGGATTTGGTTTCGAAGACCTGTTTGCCCCAGCGGTCGAAGATGACCAACTGGAAGATTTCGAAATTCATGCCTTTGTAATCGAGGAAATCGTTAAATCCGTCGCCATTGGGGGTGAATACGTTGGGGATGACCTGGAGGTAGCTGGGACAGGAATCGACCCGCACCGTATCGCTGACCTGACAACCGAGGAACCAGGCGGTGACTGAGTACCAACCCGTATCGGATGTAATGTATTGGGTGACCTTTGAACTGTCCTGCCAAAGGAGAGAATCCCACTGGGAGGCATTGGAGGGTAATAATTCGGCCTGCTCGCCGGGGCAAATGACCTGGGCGGGTCCCAGTTCAAGCACGGGGACCATGAGTTCGGTAACATAGACGGTATCGGTCTGGAAGCAGCCGAGGGAATCTATTACTTCGACAAATACGCTGCCTTCGGAGGTCACGGTAAAGAGGGAATCGCCGTTGATGGTATCGAGCCAGGTGTAGGTCATGAATTGGGAGCCGGCATTGAGGGTGACTGAATCGCCCTGGCAAAAGCTGACGCTGTCGGGTCCGAGGAAATTGCCGGCTATGAAGGCAGATACGGTGACGGCGGCGCTGTCTGAACCCATGCAGCCATTTGAGTCGGTGACGGTGACGAGGTAGGTGCCGGTATTGGGGGTAATAAAGATCTGCTGGTTGAATACGGGATTGCCCAGGGCATCGGTCCAGGCATAGTTTTGATAACCCATTCCGGCATCGAGGGTGGCGCTGGCGCCAAAACAGACGACCTGGTCGGGGCCCAGATCGGGAGTGGGAAGGGCATGAAGGGTTACATTGACGGTATCTGCACCAAGGCAGCCGTGGGTGTCGGTGATGGTGACATAGTAGGTGCCGGTGGCACCTGCGGTAAAGGTCTGGCTGGTGCTGTTGTCCTGCCACTGATAAGTTACGAACTGGCTGCCCGGATCAAGCAGAAGGCTGCCGTTGGTGCAGGAGTCGAGGTCGGGCCCGAGGCTGACCACGGGATTGGGGTACCAGACGACCAGAATGGAGTCTTTGAGGGTGCAGGCGTTGATGTCGATGACGGTGACGGAGATCATGCCGGGCTGGTCGGTGTCGGTGATCTGGGCCATGGAGCCATTGGACCAATTGTATGAGGTGTAGCCTGCGCCCGCATCGAGGACCACGGTATCGCCCATGCAAATGGAGGTATCGGCAGTGGTGAAGGGATTGTACTGGGCGGGGGCGGGGGCTTCATAGGCTCCTATGTCGGTCTGGGCCACGCGGGCGGTGTCGCGCTGGTCTTTGGCAGGTGCGCCGGTGGCGGTTCCTGCGTCGATGGCGGGACTGGTGGGGCAAAGGATGAGACTGAATACGTCGGTGTTGCCGCCATAATTGCCGAAGGGGCCCATGCCGGGTGAGAGGTTGGTGAGGTTGCCGGTGGTGGTTCCGCCGAGGACGGCTACCCCCGGATTGCCTACCAGGTTGTGCCCCTGGGAGGAGGTAAAAGTGCCGTAGGCATCGGGATTGGTGGATGAGGACGAGGTATTGAGGGCGAGGATGGAGTTGGACAGGTTGACGGTGCCGGTACGGTTGAAAAAGCCAGCTCCGTGGCCCTGCCCGCTGGCTCCGCCCCCGCCAAATCCGCCGCCGCCGCCTGCGCCGCCGGTGGCTTTGTTCAGGGCAGCGGTAATGTTCATGGCAGTTACGGTGCCCCCGTTGTTGAAGAGGGCTCCGCCCAATCCGCCCCCACCGCCTCCGCCACCGGAGGCGCTGCAACAGCCGCCGCCGCCATTTCCGCCGGCGAAGCCGCCGGGTCCGACCGTGCCGCCGGTGTTGCCGGCGGTACGGGCTCCGCGGGAGCCGCCGCCGCCGCCATATCCGCCTGCTCCGCCGTTGCCGGGAGTGGTGGCATTGCTACCTCCTCCTCCCCCGCCGCCGCCGAAGCCACCGGGCTGGCCGGCTCCGCCGTTGGTGACGCCGCCCTGTCCGTTGAGACCTCCTCCGTTGCCGCCTGCGGCAGAGAAGGAGCCCATATTGGTGCTGCCAAACCCACCGCCGCCGCCGCGTGCTTCGTTGGCGGCAAAGGTGACGTTGGTGAGGGTGATGGTGCCTCCGTTTTCATTGAAGATGGCTCCTCCGAGTCCGGCTCCACCACCTCCGGCGCCCCCGGCGCCGGGTACGCCTCCATCCTGCCCGCGGCTGCCAATGGCTTTGTTGTCTTCGAAGGTTACTTTGTTGAGGGTGAGGGTGCCGCTGTTCCAGATGCCGCCGCCAAAGCCCCCGGCGGTAACGGTGCCGCCCACGTTGCCTACGGTGGCGGAAAACTTCAGGGCCACGTCCACCATGGTGAGGGAGGCAACATTCTGGATGCCGCCGCCGTGGGCGCCCTGTACGTATCCTGCCCGGATTTCAAATCCGGTGAAGTAGGCCACGCCGCCGGTACGCACATCGAACACCCGGTCGAGGCTGTCCATGTTGACAATGGTGGTGCGGGTATCTGCGCCTACAATTACGATGTTGGAGTTGATATCCAGGTCTCCGGTAAAGGCACCGTTTTCGTTGATGCCGGTTTTGGTCATGGTGTAGGTGCCTGCGGGGAGAAATATGGTGTCCTGCCCTGGCAGGGCATTTGCCTCCATGATGGCAGCCCGGAGGGAGCAGTTTCCGCCAGGATCGGAGCATACTCCGTTGCCCGGATTGCTGTCCTGGGTGTCGGTGGTGACGTTTACGGTAAAATTGGTGGCTTGTAAATATCCGCAAAAGGCAAAGAGAAGGGTTACCAGAATGGCTGAAATCTTCCTCATTTCAATTATTTTATTCCCGATCCGAAAGGCTGCAAAACTAATAATTTATCTGAATTATTCCCATTAAGGTTATCCGCTATCCTCCTGAATTATAAACATTTGACGGTTGGGTACATTTTTTTGTGGGGTTTGAGTTACTTTGGGGAGGCTGGGCGTTATGGTGGGGAGGGGGTTGGGAGTTGGGAGTTGGGAGTTGAGAGTTGGGAGTTGGGAGTTGGGAGTTGGGGGTTGGGGGTTGGGAGTTGGGAATTGGGAATTGGGAGTGGTGGGAGCCCAGGAGGTGACAGATGACCTGCGGTCAATTTAAACTCACCCCTGCGCTTTGCGCTTCCCCTCTCTCCCTGAAGGAAAGAGGGGCCTTGTTGATGAAATCCCTGAGGGAATTGTGGCGGTGGAGCCATGTCTCAACGGGATTCCTACGGAGTTGGGGCTCTGGGCGGGCCGGGGCCCGCAGGTGGAAAACTCACCCCTGCGCTTTGCGCTTCCCCTCTCTCACTGAAGGAAAGAGGGGCCTTAATTTTGAAATTTGGAATTCTGATGAATTATATAGTATGATGATGCAGCATTTTATTTTCACCCTGTTTTTTTCTTTGCTGACTTTGGGGGGAGGAAGGGATTTTGGACAGGATATTGAGGCTGGGAAAGCGGTGGCCACTTTTTCCAGGGCTTCGATTGAGGAACGACTGGCGGATAAACGGAAGGCGAGGCAGCCGCTGGTGATTCATCTGCTGGTGCCGCTGTGTGATAATGACCATCAGGGGATTGTGCCAGTGAAAAAAACGCTGGGCAATGGGCTGGACCCGAAGAATAATCTTTACTGGGGAGCACTTTACGGAGTAAAGACGCATTTTTCCCGCTCGGCGGGTTGGACCAGCCAGAAGGATATGCCTTCCCCACATCCCAATGTGTTGGAAAGGGTGGCTTTCAGGAAGTCAATGGCAGATGGACAAAAGGTTTTTCTGGTGGCAGACGCCTACCGCGGGGATAGGATGAAGGAATGTCTGGACGATCTTTTGGGTTCGGTGGCGGGATTGAAGCAGGGTACACAGGCGGTGGAGGTTCAGGATCTGGGGTTGTTTGCGAAGGCGGACCTGCTGGCTTTTGCCGGGCATAATGGCCTGATGGATGAGGAGGTGGATTTTCCCCGGAATTCAGATGGGATTTTCAAGGATGTGGTGGTGGTGGGATGTATTTCTCATGGGTATTTCAGGGATCCTTTGGAAAAGGCAGGTGGCTATCCGCTGGTGACCACCACAGGATTGATGGCGCCGGAGGCGTATGTGCTGGAGGGGATATTTGATGCGTGGGCGGTGGGGAAAAGTCCGGATGAGATCAGGCTTGCGGCAGCCAGCCAGTATCATGCTTTTCAGAAATGCGGGATGAAGAGTGCGACGAATTTGTTTCGGACGGGGTGGTGAAGACGGTTTACAGTTTACGGTTTACGGTTGGATGGTTGGTGTTTTGGTAAACAACATGGTTGTTTACCCGGGTTCTACTTTCCGTAAGCGGCGGTGATGAAGGGGCCGTGGAGGAATTCCCGGGTTTTGATTTCGCTTTGCAGGATTACGCCTTCGTACATGCCGGTATGGAGCAGGTTGGCGGCTTCGCACAGGGCGGAAGCAGTGGTGGACTGGATCGCCCGAAGGGTCTTCCCTCCCACTTTCAGGGGCGGAATGAGGCGGGAAACTTCGCTTCGGTGCAGGGTGCCTTGCAGGTCTTTGCCTTCGACCGAGGCATAAAGGACCACCCGGTCTGCTTCCAGGCGGGGCACCTGCTGTAACATTTCCTTTTCGAGTGACTGAGCCAGATCCTGGCCTTCAGGTATGGATTTCAAGGTCTTTTCCACCCAGGCATAATGGCCCGGATAACGCAGGGTTTTGTAATCGAGGCGGCGAACCCTGGTGGACAGGGCCTGAGGCAGGTCGGCGGCGCCTCCCGAGGTCAGGTCCTCTTCATAGGCGATGCCGTTGAGGATGATGGACCGCCGCTCTGACAAGCTGGGACGGGTGACCACTTCACCGTTGCGGACCACAATGGCGTCTTTTACGTACTCGGTGGCTACCCCGATGGGGCTCCAGGTGAAGCCATAATAATGGGGTGCAACCGCATTATCAGTGAGAGCCCCCACTTTCATTTCTATGGTTTCTACCCGTTCCACGCCATGAGTTTTGCAGAATTCCTGAAAAAGGTGATTCGCCAACACCCCAATATAACCGGGAGCCAGTCCGGTCTGGAGAATGAACCCGGTTTTGGCTCGGGCGGCCATTTTCTGTATTTCCTCCGTTTCTGCCACGTACTCAGTCAGGTTGGCATAGTGCAAGTCGTTTTCGAGGGCCAGACGGGCCATTTGGGGTGCCAGGCTGCCGGGAAGGCAATCCAGCAGGATGTCCGATTCGCTCAGGGCATTCTGCAGGGCATTGTCGGGCCCCTCAGCAGGCATGGCAATGGGTCGTACCCAACCCGGGGCCATGGAACCCTCCATTACCCAGTTGCAGGCAGCTTTTGCTGCCTTGAGATTGATGTCACCCAGATAAATCTGGGGTTTCAGGTTACCAATTTCGCGGAGGAGAACGGCAGCAGCAGAACCAATTCCGCCCGCGCCAGCGATGAAAATGACAGGAGATTTGGACATCTTTTTTGTTTTGGGGAAAACTAATGTTCGCATTATTACAGCCAAAAGGCTGACTGTGCACCAATTACACAGTTTTTTTCCTAATTTGAAAGCGCAATATTGGCCTGCAAATGAGTTCACGAAGAAAATTCTTAAAGCTGGCGGCCCTGGGCGCCGGCGCCCTGGGGATCTCCAAAACAATGGGAAAGGCTTCCCTTTTTGCGGAAACCCCGGTAGAAAAGGGCCCGGTAGTGATTTCTACCTGGAACCATGGCATGCCCGCCAACCGGGCAGCCTGGACGATTCTGCGGGACGGTGGAACGGCGCTGGATGCAGTCGAACAAGGGGTGCGGGTGGTCGAATCGGACCCGGAATCAACCAGTGTGGGCTACGGCGGCCGTCCCGACCGGGACGGGCATGTGACTTTGGATGCCTGCATCATGGATCACCTGGGAAACTGTGGCGGGGTTGCTTTTCTGGAGCACATCAAAAATCCTATTTCCGTGGCGCGAAAAGTCATGGAAGATACTCCCCATGTGCTGTTTGCGGGTGAAGGAGCCCTGGAATTTGCCCTGAGCAAGGGATTCGTCAAGGAGAATCTGCTGACCGAGGATTCCCGCCTGGCCTGGCAGGAATGGCTGAAAACCAGTCAGTATAAACCCATCATCAACGTCGAAAACCATGATACGATTGGCATGCTGGCCCTTGACCTGAATGGTAACCTGAGCGGCGCCTGCACCACCAGCGGCCTGGCTTACAAGCCGCACGGCCGGGTGGGCGACTCCCCCATTATTGGGGCTGGGCTCTTTGTGGACAACGAAATCGGGGCGGCTTGTGCGACCGGCATGGGCGAGGCGGTTATCAGGGTGGCGGGCAGCCACACGGTGGTGGAAATGATGCGGCAGGGCCACTCTCCCACAGAGGCGTGCAGGCTGGCGGTGCTAAGGGTGATCAAAAAGCATGATCCTGCGCTGATTCATGATCTTCAGGTGGGCTTTCTGGCCCTGAATAAGAAGGGGGAATACGGAGGGTATGCCATTCACAAAGGGTTTAATTTTGCCCTGAGGAATAAATTTACCGAGATTTTGATGGATGCGGGGGCAGTGGTGGGTTAACAATTAGCAGAGAGCAATGAGCAATTATCGGGGCAATCAGGATTTAGCTACTGGCTGCGAAAATTGGGCATTATTACAGCAAACTCAGGTCAGCATTCCGTTGATTACTGACCTGAGTTTACCGTGAGATCAAATTTATCCTCTTTCCTTCATCATCTCCAACAGACGGCCGATAAATTGCTTCTCGGTCGTTTGCATGGCCATTTCCTTTTGGGAAAGATGATGGTGGTGATGGGTTCCATCCTGATGATGGTGGCTGGCCATCAGTCTTTCATGGGCGTGGTGTGGAGAGGTTTTCAGATGCTTTTCCAGATTCATTTCATGAATCAGGGAAGCGAAGGGGCCAAAGTCGCCCGTGGGTGAGCGGATCACGAAGTGATCGTGGTGCGTATCTTCAGGAGCATCGTAAAGGGTGACGTCAAATTCAATGAGAATGGCAGGATTGTAAATGCGGTAATAGTAACGGTCCGAGGCAGAAATATTGAGATTGGTCACATTGCTGTTGTCCATGGAGCCTTTCCAGACAAACCTGGTCTGGGATAATCCATTGGCGATATCAGTCAGCAGAGAGCTGGTCAGGTTGGCGTTGTAATTGGCCACGTAATATTTTATCAGGTCATGCAAATCCGTTTGCTGTTGGGAAGTGAGGTCGGCATAGCCAATTCCCTGGGTTTTCTCTCCCTGGTCATAGCCGTAGGTGCCAAAATGATCGTCGTTTGCTCCTTTCTGGGCTGCATAGCCAGTGGCTTCGGGAGCTGCCGTGTCTGTTCTGGCCATGGCCAACTGGGTGGTGGTCAGCGAATTGACGAAATTGAGCCCCAGATTTTCCTCGTCGGCATAAATATTGGTTCCGTTATAGACCCGGGGACGACCGCCAAAGAAGGTCGGGGTGAAGGTGACCACGTCCTCATTGACTACAAATACCATGGCCAGGTGGTGCCCTTCCAGTTGGATAGCCCAGGAACCATCCGTGGCAGGATCATTAAACATGGTGACGGTAAAGTAGCCCGATCCGTAGTTGGTGGTGCCTTCCTGAGAGGATATATAGGGTTCCAGGGTGTTGATCACCCAATCCACCTTGCTGTATCCCTGATTGCTGAGAAATCCCTGCAAGAGAGATTCAAACAAATCAAGGGACGCGGCGCTGATCTCCCCGATACGCAGCCCTTCGCGGTCCACCTCATTCTCGGGCAAATAAGCCCAGAGGGTGAGTTCATCGTCGTTGAGACAATACTGCATGGTGGCGAGGTTTGCACTGCTGAGCGAATTTTTGAAATCTGTGGCCAAAGTAGCCAGATTGGCAATGGTGGTGAGGCTGGATTTGGTCCCCAATCCGCTGACAGTTGAGCAATCCAGGGAGCCGTATTCACAACTGCCGTCATCTACTTTGGCTTTGGCGTCATAATTGAGAGACGCAGGATCGGTGCAGCCTTCCCGCTTGCAGGAGAAAAAGAGGGAGGCGCAGAACAAAATCAGGAGTAATTTTTTCATGTAATGCAATGTTTTGGGACATCAAATCCCGTTCAAAAATCATACTAACTACAGGCAATGGGAATGGCTTTACCCCGTCAGGCGGGCTTTCGTTTCTTTTCAGCGCTTTAATATAGAAATAATAATTTCAGGATTATTAAAGGTAATGTAAAAAACAATGTTGCCTTGAGGCATGCTTGTTATTAGAGAGATTGGTGGGAAGGGTTTTTATGAAAAATTTTCAGATCAGGATAATTCCCCAACCTTTTCCTTAAATAAAGCTTAAAGAAAGGAAATCTGCACGGGTCAGCACAAAGGAAAAATCTTGACTGAAATTCTGCGTTGGTTTTCCTTTTATTATTTGCAAATTGAGGCAGAATCAAACCCTAACCACCCGTAAATGAACGAACATTTTTCTCATTCCCGTAAAAAAGTCGCACGCACTCAGGGTCCGGGGGCTGGGTTGGGAACCCCAAATTCCAAAGAAATCGGGCTCTCAGGAGCTTTGCAAGATCAGCGTGCTGAAGGGTTGAAGCAACGTAAAATTCAGGAATTAGCCGACCAAAGTCCGCAAACCCTGAAAATGAAGGGCTTTCAGGATATGGCAGGCACCAGCCCTTCATCCAGGCAATTGACCCAACTTCAGGCCATGGCGGACGGGTATGCACAGCGAAAACACCCTGATTCCAATCCAAAAGGTGGCCTGCCCGGCAAGCTCAAATCGGGAATCGAACAGCTTTCAGGGATTTCCATGGATGACGTGAATGTCCATTATAATTCGGAAAAACCAGCCCAGTTGCAGGCTCATGCCTTTGCCCGTGGCAAGGAAATACATCTGGGTCCGGGTCAGGAAAAGCACCTCCCCCACGAGGCCTGGCACGTGGTGCAGCAAAAACAGGGAAGAGTGCGCCCCACCACCCAGTTGAAGGGCAGAGTCAATATCAACGACGATGTGAAACTGGAGCGGGAAGCGGATTTGATGGGGGCCCGGGCTTTACAGTCAGGGTTTAATACTCCCGAAACACTCCAACAAGGCAGGATTGTTCATTCCGCGGAATCAGAAACAGTGCAGGGAAATTTTAAAAACCGGGCGATAGAAAAGCTATTGAAGGCTGGGGATGATCCTGAAGAGCAGCCACTTAACGAACATACCTGTGGTCCAGCAGCCAGATTTATTTATAATTCCTTGCGAAGCGGAGATGGAAATGCAGGATCAGGAGTCGGGATTGAATCTCTGATTAATGCCATGGCTGACGGAGACAGCCGAAGGGACCAGGTTTTCATTTATTATGTGGATGCAGATATTGTGGGCCATTTCTTTACAATTCTGCAAAGTGGGACAGACGCCTACATAATTCAGGGCTATCTTGATGCCATAACGGTTGGGCAAAACATTGGCCGGGGTGGCGGTGCACACAATTTATGGAGGACAGGTGACCTGAGAAATGACTTGAGAGAATTGGTGAGATTAAGGGATCAAATCAAGGATAATTTTGACAATGATCCTGATGAACCTGGTTTGGTTGCCCTTGGTAATGTCCATACCAGGTTGTTTGGCCCGGGAACAAATGCAGAAGAGAGACGGTGGATAAAGAAAAATATTTTGAGAAAACGAGGGGCTAATCTAACCTGGAAAGCAAGTTTTGCAGAGGGAAACGGAGCCCAGCTGAATACCGCCCCTGCCAAAAAGGGATGGTGTTTTCTCACCACGGCTTGTACCCAGTACCTTGGCCTGCCTGACGATTGCGAAGAACTGACGGTATTGCGGTCTTTCAGAGACGATTATATGGCCCGGCTGGATGGTGGGCAGGAAATGGTCAGTAATTATTATGCAATTGCTCCATCCATTGTGGAGGCAATTTACAACCTTCCCCCTGAAACCTCGGCTGAAGTTTGGAAATCCATGTATGGAACCATTCGTGCCTGCGTGGATGCCATCCAAATAGGCGATAATAATTTTGCCATGGATACCTATAAAGCCCAGGTGCTTGAACTTCACCAGGCCTATATTTCGTCCGTAAAAACAACCTGATTTCAATTCAAGGGTCAGGGAGGGCAAACTTTCCCGAAAGAGTAAAGGAAAATGTTTTTTTCCCAGATAAGTTCTGTTCTTTTCTTTGATCGGGAATTAGCCCAAAACCAAAAAATCTACCCTTTTTCCACTTAATGCCTTAAATTCACGGCATGAGAATATTTTCTGCCGCATTCATACTCCTGTGCTGCCTGCTGGGCTTCGCACCTTCCCTCCAGGCTCAGGTGGACCAGCTCATGCCTGTGCCTGCCTCCATGGAGATTCAGGCGGGTCGCTTTCAGCTGCAACCCAGTTTTACGGTTTCCCTGCGGGGCGCGGATTCTCCGCGCCTGCTGCCTGCCCTGCAACGGGCCCTGTGGAGGCTGGACCGCCGTACGGGTCTGAGAAGGGGCAAAAGTGTGCAGGTTTCTGAAAGCGCCAAAACTTCCTGGGTGGTCAAAACGCAGGAATCTGCCAAACTCGAATTGGGCGAAGATGAATCATATTCCCTGCAAATCACGCCCGGACAGATCAATCTGGAAGCGCAAACGGATCTGGGGGCCCTCCACGGGGTGGAAACCCTGCTCCAGTTGCTTTCTGCTGACTCCACGGGCTGGTATTTTCCATGTGTGACCATCAAAGATCAGCCCCGTTTCCCCTGGCGCGGCCTGTTGATCGATGTCTGTCGCCACTTTATGCCCATGGAGGTGATCAAACGCAACCTCGACGGCATGGCTCTGGTGAAAATGAATGTACTACACCTGCACCTGAGCGAAGATCAGGGCTTTCGGGTGGAAAGTAAAAAATTTCCCGAACTGACCCGTCTGGGCTCCAATGGTGATTATTTTACCCAGGACCAGATCCGCGAAATCATCGAATATGCCAACCTGAGAGGCATTCGGGTGGTACCCGAATTTGACATTCCCGGCCATGCCACCAGCTGGCTGGTCAGCCACCCAGAGCTGGCCTCGGCCCCGGGTCCCTATCAGATTGAGAAAGGTTTCGGGGTCTTTGATCCTACTTTTGATCCCAGCAAAGAGGAAACCTATACCTTCTTTCAGACCTTTTTCACGGAAATGGCGGCCCTTTTTCCCGATGCTTACCTGCATATTGGGGGTGACGAAAATAACGGCAAGCAATGGGACGGCAATCCCAAAATCCAGACTTTTAAGAAAAAGAACGGTCTGAAGGATAACCACGAATTGCAACGCTACTTCAACGAGCGCATTCAGAAAATTCTCACCCAAAACGGCAAACGCATGGTGGGCTGGGACGAAATTCTGGTGGAAGGCATATCCAAAGACATTGTGATCCAAAGCTGGCGCGGGAAGGAAGCCCTGGCTCAGGCCGCCAAAAACGGCTATCAGGTCATGCTCAGCAACGGCTGGTACATAGACCTGTGTCAGCCCGCCTCCTACCATTACCTCAATGATCCCCTGCCTGCAGATCTGGGTCTGAGTGAGGCAGAGCAAAAAAATGTGCTGGGCGGGGAAGCCACCATGTGGGCCGAGTTGGTCACCCCCGAAAATGTGGATACCCGCATCTGGCCGCGTACCGCGGCCATCGCGGAAAGATTGTGGTCACCTGCCGCAGTCACCAGCGTGAATGACATGTACCGCCGTTTGGAAGGGGTTTCACTGAGACTTGAGGAAACAGGCCTTACTCACCTGAAAAACAGGGAGATGATGCTTCGCAGAATTACCAACGGACAGGAAATCTACCCATTGGCCAGCCTGCTCAACTACGTTGAGCCGCTGAAAATCTACCAGCGTCACGCTCAGGGAATTCCATATTCCACAGACCTTTCCCTGACCCGTCTGCCCGATGTAGCGATACCCGACCCCAAAGCCGTGCGCGACTTCAACGATCTGGTGGACCTCTATTTTACCAATCCCACCCCGCTGGGGGTCAAGATTCTGACCCGCGAACTCGGGAATATGGAGCGCATCCATACCCAGCTGACCTGGCAGGCCAGGCAGGCCCCTGCCCTGCTTGAAATTCTCCCCATGTCTGAAAAGCTGCAAAATCTGGCCAGAAAAGGCATGGAAGCCCTCAATTTCATTGATCACAAGACCAAACCCGAGGCGGCCTGGAAGCAGGAAGCCCTCAATACCCTGGCCGAGGCCAAAAAGCCCGTGGCCGAGTCTGAACTGGCGGTGATTCTTTCGATTGAAAAATTGATTTACAGGACTTTAGGCCCCTGATTTTCGTTTATTACGGGCATGCATTCCCCTGAAAGAAACTGATTTCCCATGCGTTTTTACCTTTTAGCTATTCTCATATTTTGCCTGATCAGCCCCTCCCTTGCCCAGATCATTCCCCTTTCCCAAAACTGGACGATCACCCATGCGCCCCAAAATCCTGCGGAAAAAGGCCCTTTGGAGGGGGTGGAAGTCCCGGGGACCGTGCTGCAAAATCTCATCCAACGTGAAATAATTCCCGATCCTTATGAAGGTCAGAACGAAAGGACTTTTGATTGGGTTTATGAGGGCACCTGGACCTGGAGCAAAGAGTTTGAGGTGGGGGAAGAATTGCTGAAAAAAGACCGCATTGAGATCGTTTTCGAGGGAATTGACACCAAAGGCGAGGTGCGGATCAACGGACAATTGCCTGAAGGTGGTGGAATTACGGAAAATATGTTTGTGGAATTTCGCCGTGAAATCAAACCCCTCCTGAAACCCGGCAAAAACACGGTCACTGTTACCCTGCAGCCAGTGATTCGACCTGAAAAGGACCAGTCGCCCCGCAATTATCCAGCTCCCAGCGATGCGGGAAAGGAGAAAGCGGGTCCCTATTTCCGCAAAGCGGGCTACCATTACGGCTGGGACTGGGCGCCCTATCTGCCCGGACCCGGTATCTGGAAACCTGCTTATCTGGAAGCCTGGAATTTGCTTAAAATCAGAGAAGTGAAGGTGGAAATTGAAGAAAGGAATGTGGAATGGGCCATCCTGAAAACGGAAGTGATTGTGGATGCAGCACACCCGGGGAGATACATTTTGACGGTTGAAGCAGAAGATCAGTTTAAGCCATCTGAGCTTCATTTTGAAGCGCGGGGAGGCCGTCAGAAGATTCCCTGCACGATAGTGATCCAAAATCCAAAATACTGGTGGCCAAGGGGTTTCGGGCAGCAGGATTTATACCATTTGAAATTCAACGTTGCCCACTTTGGCAATAAAAGCCTGGTTCTGGACACCCTGACCATTCCCTATGGTTTGCGGGAAATCAAGCTGGATCGCAAACCAGAGCCTTCAGGGGAGAGTTTTTATTTCACGGTTAATGGGGAGCCCTTTTTTGCCAAAGGTGCGAATCTGGTGCCGGGAGAATCTATTTTGCCCCGCCTGAAGCAGGATTATTACCGCAATCTAATCTCAGACGCGGTCGAATCGAATGTGAATATGCTGCGGGTCTGGGGGGGAGGAATTTATGAGGACGATGAATTTTACCGCCTGTGCGACTCGGCCGGC
The DNA here is from genome assembly GCA_020635905.1 of Bacteroidia bacterium. GTDB lineage: Bacteria > Bacteroidota > Bacteroidia > J057 > JADKCL01 > JACJYV01. The sequence continues at coordinate 238,901 of JACJYV010000009.1, read as the reverse complement.
ATTCTGGTGTGGCAGGATCTGATGTTTGCCTGCTCCATGTACCCAGCGGACGAAAAATTCAGGGAAAATGTGAAGTCAGAAATTGAATTTCAGGCCAAAAGGCTGCGCAACCATCCTTCTATCGCCTTGTGGTGCGGGAATAATGAGGTGAATGTGGCCTGGCACAACTGGGGTTGGCAAAACGAATACAAGATTTCCAAATCTGAACAAAACCTGATGTGGAGCCAGTATCTCAGCTTATTTGATACACTTATCCCGGGGCTGCTGGCGAAACATGTCCCTCATTTCAATTATATTCCCACTTCTCCCCTTTCCAACTGGGGCAAAAAGGAGAATTTCAGGTATGGAAACATGCACTACTGGGGCGTCTGGCATGGGGAAGAGCCTTTTGAGAATTTCCGCACCAATGTGCCCCGTTTCATGACGGAATACGGCTTCCAGTCATTCCCTGACCTGGCCACTTTGGGCAGGGTGATTCCCGAAAAAGAGTTGAAACTGGATTCACCCACCATGAAAATGCGTCAGAAAAGCTATAAAGGCAATGGTCTGATCCGCAAGCACATGGACCGTTGGTATGGCAAAAACAGCGGACAAAAATTTGGGGAATTTGTCTTTCTGAGCCAGCTTTTGCAAAAAGAAGCCCTCAAAATCGCGATCAGCAGTCATCGCGTGGCCCGTCCGTGGTGTATGGGCACGATGTACTGGCAATTCAACGATTGCTGGCCAGCCATCTCCTGGTCCACCCGCGACTACCTGGGGCGTTGGAAAGCAGCGCATTATCAGGTGAAGCGGTCGTATGCAGAATTGTTGATCTCGGCCAGACTGGCGGGCGATACCATTCTGGTGGAAGGGGTAAACGACGGCCTGCATAGCCAAAAGGGGCAGCTGAGGCTGCGCCTGATTGATTTTGAGGGCAAAGAAGAATGGAGCCGCGAAGTGGCGGTCACGCTCAAATCCTACGAAGCAAAGGAATTGTTTCAGGGAAGTAAGGCCTTTATCCTGCAAAAACTGAAGCCAGAAAAGATTGTGATGGTGGCCGAATGGGTGCAAAACGGACAAGTGCAAAGCCGCGACCTGCTGTATTTTGCTCTGCCAGCTGAATTGGAGTTACCCAAAACCCAACCTACCTGGAAAGCAGAAAGTCTGCCCGGCCAGAAAGGCCTGAAAGTCACTGTCACCTCTCCCATCCTGATCAAAGATCTCACTTTTCAGGAGACCTCCAATCATGGCCATTTTGATGACAATTGCTTTGATTTACTGCCCGGCGAAAGCCGGGAAATCAGGTTTATCCCGAAAAAGCCTTTCAAATATGAACCAGAAGCTTTGCAAGTAATGCATTTGAATGAGATTTTGGGAAAATAAGCTGAGAAAATGCTGTTGAGACAGAAATGTTTGAGTTTAATTTGGGATATTTAGCTGAATCCCAACACAATGTGCACAAAAACCTGGGTCGTTTTTGTGGAAAAATGGCTAAATTTGCATCCATAGCTCAAACCCTCATCCTATGAAGAGCACCCAGGAAAAAGAGAAAAGCGTTCAACAGAAACGCGAAAACGAAACCAATCCAGACATGCTGACCCTGGCTCCACCCGCCTTTGCCCCTCAGGCAAACGGACCCGTCCAGGCCAAAATGAATGAACAGCCAGGCCAGGAAGGGAAAACGGGAACCCAGGGCAGCAAAACAGGCATGCCCGAGACCGTGCAAACCAAGATGGAGCAATCCTTTGGTACGGATTTTTCGAACGTCAATATCCACCAAAACAGCGGGGAAGCATCTTCCATGAATGCACTGGCCTATACCCAGGGTAATGATGTGCATTTTGCGCCCGGACAGTTCAAACCCGACACCAGTCAGGGGCAGGAGCTTTTGGGTCACGAGCTGACCCACGTGGTGCAACAGCGCGCTGGACGGGTACAACCCACCGCCCAGGAAAAGGGATTTTCGGTCAATGACGATAAAAGCCTCGAATCAGAAGCGGATACCATGGGGGCCAAAGCGGCCCGAGGCGAATCCACTTCCATGCATACGGGAGGGAATAATGCGGGCGCTTTCAATCCTGCGCAAAAGAAATCTGTGGTGCAGGCCAAAAAGCTGAAAACCCATCAGGGAGAGTTTGAGGACGTTTCCTACACCACCATCAAGCAGGATGGAAAGGAAATTGGGGTGGATATTTACCTGAAATTTCATCCGGGCGATACGATCAATGCGACCAAAATCGGCATGACCCAGTCTCTCAAACCCTACGAGGAAGGCACTCCCAGTGTGGCTGAGCCCTACAAAGCCAATTATCTGGTGAACGAAGGCGACGCCAAGGGCAATTACATGGATCAGTTGGTGGCTTACCGCAATCCCATGTACGCGACCAGTAATGAGCCTGCAAATGCCGCAGATCAGGAAGATATGGCCAAATATGCCACGCCATCACCCGTGGAAAAGCTGACCCGCGATGAAAAGAAAAGCCTGAAGGACAATGACAAAATGACGGGAAGGGAGTATAAAGGCTGGGGCGAACACGGTTACCACTACAAAGAAGGGGAAAATGTCAAATCCAAGGACGCAGAATTGCATGACAATCCCAACCGTCCGGCGGCAAAGAAAAATTCGGGTCAGATTTTTGAAACCACGGCCCTGGCCATTGAGGGAGCCCAGAAGGGCACCTACTTTGGCTCGGTGAAATGGGGTTGGACCAGAGATAATAATGGAGCCTTCAAAAAGCTTGATTTTGAGCTGGTTTCGGATGCGCTGCCCTCCAATAATTTCATGGCTTCGGCCAAAAAATGGAACAGCGCCAAGGCCAAAGGTTCGTCCGTGATTACCGCAGACAATACCAAACTGCAGGACGAAAACACCATGGCCAATCTGGGCAACCTGAGTAAAAATACCAAGGTCACGGAGCACAGCAGCGGCGAGGCCAACGGCAAAAAATACTCCCTGATTACCGTCAACGACGGCCCGCTCAAGGACAAGCGGGGCTGGGTGCTGCAAGGCAATGTGGGCGACAAAGGGGATGGCAAAGACACCCTGAATCTGCCTGTAAAAGAGGTTTTCCAAACCACAGAGTCTGTGGGACTGTTTTCTGACAAGGAGCAAACCAATAAACTGAAGGATCTGCCCAAAGGTACCCGGGTGGAAACCCTCATGTGCATGGTCAACGGAACCTACAAAGTACAGGTGGTGGCGGGTGCGGATTGGAAAGCCACTGGCTACGTGGACCAAACCAAACTGAAGCGTGAGCAATAACCTGGCAATTATCCTGGGTTTGATCGTGTTCTCCTGTTTTTCCTGTCACAGAAACAGGATCAAGGCAGCATTTCCCCAAACTTCCCACCTGGAAACCACCATGAATGAACCTTCTCCCCTGGCCCGCGACCTCGTCAACGAAAAATGGGGAGCTTTTTTCCTCTACCCTTCCCACACAGAAGCCATTGAGGCCATCTGGCAAATTGAAGCAAACCATGCCGCGCTGATCGATCTGGTAAAGGATGCCCGCCAACCTCTGAAAGCCCGCCTGTTTGCGTGTGAGGTGCTGTTTGCGAAAAATATCTTCTTCATGGCCGAAACGGGAAAAGAGCCCGTGGCCGAAATTTATACCCAAAGTCTGGCTCAGGATGTGATTGGCTTTGCCAATCCCTGGGGTTTCCTCTACGAACACCAGGACGACGGCACCGCTGGCGTGCGGTTTCTGATGCTGGGCGAGACAGCGGTTCCCGGGTTAACTGCACTTTTGGATAATACCAAGGCTGGGCCCGTTTACATGGGGAGCAAAGAAGCCATGGTTGGCAATGGTTATCATTTCAGAATCTGCGATTTTGCCGCCTGGTATCTGGGCCGAATCAAGGGTCTGGAATTGAAGTATTTTGAGCAGGTGGAAGATCGGGATCGGCAGATTGAGGAATTGAAGTTGAGGTTGGGAGAATAGGGGATTTTTAATCAATATCCCGTTTTATCGACAAATTAAATCTAATAAATTTAGGCCTCTTCCCTTGCAGCCAGTATTTCAGGTAAAGTATCACGGCTCGCTACCAAATTTGCCCAAAAGGGGATAAAAACCGTAAGGAAAATTGGGGAGAAAATCGCGGATACCACCAAAGCTATCTTTAACTTTATCAAAAAGGAATTTGAGGAGCTTGTTCAGGCTATCAGGGATGGAAAACTGATGACCTACATAAAGGAGCGGATTTACAAACTTTTTTCCGGGGATATAGATGACGTTCTGAGCATTTTACCTGCGAACAAGCTAAGTGCATCTCAATCAAGGGAAAAAATCAGGAAGATAAATGAGCTTTTAAAGAAAAGCAGTGCAGTATTTAATCCAAACAAACCTGCATTAGAGAAATTGGGAGTAACTTTGTATAAAAGTAAAAATGGTCTGTGTGTGGATTTTTCCAAGACGCCAAAATACCTTTACGGGAATAAAGTAAACAGCAAAAGTGTGGTGAAGATAAAACTGAAAGGAAGCCGGGAATTAGACAACCTTACCGCATGGAAAAAGACTGGATTCTCGGAAGAACAAATAAAATTAATAAGGGAAGATTACACTTGGCACCATTTGGATGATTTCAATCCAGTTACAGGTCAAGGTACACTACAATTAGTTGAAAAGGAAATTCATCGACAATGCAGCCCTCATATTGGCTCAGTCAAGCAAATTGAAGGCTTTTTTGGCATATTGTATAAAAATTAGCAATCATGAGTAAAGTAAATTTTTCATATTCAAAACATCATCCAATTCAAGCAGAAGAAATTCAATCTTTTGAGAATGAATTTGAAATAACTCTTCCACAAAACTTAAAGCAGATCTTATTGCGGTATAATGGAGGAACATTGGACGGAAAAATTGAAGGCTATGCCTTTAGTTTTTTATTCCCAATTAAATACGGAAATAATACCCTGGAGAAAGTTATTGACGATTTACAAATCACAGAGCAGCACATCCCCAGAGAAGAAATTCCATTTGCTGACGATGAGAATGGAAATATTTTTACCATTTCCACCCGCGAGGAAGATTATGGCCAGATCTATTATTGGGAAATGGATGTGGGCGAGCCCAGAAGAAGCCTTGCGGCAACATCTCTGGAAAAGTTTTTTGGGGTGGATTCGTTTGAGGAAGGTGTGGCCTGAAAGGAAAAAACAGCCCCTATGTATGCAATACAATGGATTGAGGCCACAATGAGGGAATGGCCCATCCTCGAGTAAGGCCAGGAAATTTCCTGGCCTTACAATTAGCAACAACTTGTTGTAGTTTACGTCACCGTCAGTGCCAAACGACTAAAGACTCCCCTCTAAGAACCCACGACTAACGACTAAAGACTCAAACCCTACCTGATCGTATATCTCAACCCTGCATACACATTTCTCCCAAAAATCGGTCCCCAGATCAGGGCGCTGTCGAAATAGGGCCCAAAAGGCTGGTCGCTGGCGATGATGGGATTGGGCTGACGGAAGTTGAGCAGATTTTCTCCCCCAAAATACAGATCCAACCTTTCCTTCCAGGTTTTGCTGATCTGGGCATTGAGCAGGAAAAAGGCTGGTGAGCGATCGCTGCGCTGGTATTGCACAGGATTGCTGGCGGTGGAAGGTACCCGCGAAGGGCCGGTCCAGGTCAGGGTTCCGTCAAATTTCCAGGCGTTGCGGGTGGCATAGGCCAGATTGAGGAAAGCCCGGTGATTGGCTACCAGGGGTTTGGACCGTAAAACGCCGCTGTACGTCGTTTTCACGTCGTACCAACGGTAAGCAATGCGGGCATCCAGGCGTTTGATTACTTCGTAATCGGCCTGAATTTGTGCACTGTTGGACCAGGACTGTCCGTCGAGGTTGTAAAACAGCACCTGCCCTGGCGACTGGTCCAGGTCGATCACGATCTGATTGGTGAAATCAGTGCGGTAAAAATCCAGGGAGACACTGCCTTCGCGGTAATCAATTTTAAAATAATGGGTCGCATTGATCCCGTAATTCCAGGCGACTTCAGGATTGAGGCCATAAGGCTTATTACTCCCATCGCCCTGAATGACCCATTGGCGCGCACTGGCGAGGTAACCCGTGTTTTCGGCAATCACATTCGCGGTGCGTTGTCCGCGGCCTGCAGAAGCCCGGAAAACCCAGTTATCCCGGGGCGCATAGCGCAGGTGCAGGCGGGGCGTGGCAAAAAAGCCGTAGTAGTTGTTATAATCAGCCCTCAAACCTGCCACCACATTGAATTTGGTCAGGAAAGAGTAGGTGTATTCAAAAAATGCCCCGGGCACAATTTCCGTACGGAGGTAAGGCGTGCCGTTCAGGTTTTCTTTGAAATTGTCATACATGAGGCTGGCGCCCGTTTTGAATTTGTGATCTGTACTGCCAAACAGACTCTGGTACAGCACATTGGCGTAGCCCGAAGTCTGGGTGGCGTCGTAAGTGGTCAGGCCAAAATGACTTTGCTGGTCGTGCCAGGAGCCCGCCACCTGAATTCCAAGGGATTTCCAGGGCTTTTCCTCCCAAACCTTACCCATCTTGGTAAACACATCCACACGGTTGAGATTGAGTCGCATGCCCCAGCCATTGGTTGGAATGGGTCCAAGATCAGGATCATAGCTCAATTGCCCGCCCAGATCACGCACATACGTTCCTTTGATCCCCGCCTGACCTCTCCAACCCCGTTTCAGCATGTATTTCCAGCGATTCAGCCCGATCAGATAATTGGACTGAGGCATATCCAGAAAGCCGTCGTGGTTGCGGTCGTTGCGCATGAGAAAGGTGCGACCATGGAGAAGCAGACCCGTACTGAGGTTGTCATTGAATTTATGCCTCAGATTGGCATTGGCCTCCACTCTCCCACCCTGATTGGCATAGAGGTTAAAAAATGCCTTATCCATGCCCTCAGGCTTGAATAATTCCACGTTGATCTGCCCCGCGATGCTCTCAAAGCCATTGGCCACTGAGCCCGTGCCTTTGTTCATCTGAATGCTCTCAATCATGGTGCCGGGTATGAAATTGAGCCCGTAGAGGGCGGAAAGGCCCCGAATGGCGGGAATATTCTCCTGAGTAATCTGGGTGTAAATCCCGGTCAGACCCAGCATGCGAATCTGTTTGGTGCCCGAAATGGCGTCCGTAAAGGCCACATCCACGCTGGGATTGGTCTCGAAACTCTCGGACAGGTTGCAACAGGCTGCTTTGAGCAATTCAGCCCGCCCGATATTTTCCACTTTGATGGGATCAAAACGGGATATTTCAGTGGATTTGACCCGAAAGGTGATTTCCACGCCTTCCAGTTCGACCGCACCTTTGAGGCGAATGGCCACTGAATCCAGTCCGGCCACCTCCACAGTATCTGAGCCAGCGTCAAACCTCCTGATCACCAGTTGGGTGGAAGTGGGGACTTTTTTCAGGGTAAAATTCCCCAAAGAATCAGAGAGGGTGCCTTTGCGGGTTCCCGACCAGAAAAGACTGACCCCGGCCAGGGGCTCGTCATTTCCGTTATTTGTCTCAAAAAGTCTTCCCTTGAGGTAATCAGAATTTCCCTTAACTCTCTTTTCAGGCGCTTTTTGCGCAAGTGAAATTCCAGCTACCAGAATGAGCAGACCTGTTAACCAGTATATTTTCATGGTTCCAGGCCTTAATGCTCACACTTTTCAGTTTCGTACTGACAACATTTGGGGAGATTCTGGTAGGCTTCGGGCACAGCCTTTTGGGTTTCAGTAGCGTGTCCTTTGCTGGCAATTGCGCTCTGAATTTGTTCCAGGGTAACCTTGTCTGCGCGGTAAATGACGGTAATTTTATGGGTTTCCTGATCCCAAACCGCACTTTTGACTCCCTTGATGTAGGCGGCATTTTCAATGCGCACCTTGCACATTTTGCAATTGCCTTTGACTGAAAATTCTTTGGTCAGGACCTCTTTGGTGGCTTTTTGAGCCTGCAGGGTAGTGAGGGAGAAAAAGAGGAAAGGTATGAGTATAATGATATAATTTTTCATGACGATTGATCTTAAATTTTTGAAAATAAGGAAATTGAGGTCGATTAGAGACCAGGGATTAACCCAAAAAGATCAACCGTAAAAGGTAAAGGAACAATGCAGGAGATATGCGGGCGCATTGGGAGGCGGTGGGAGATCAAACCCAAAAGGCTTTGCATCAGGTCGGGTTGGAAGGACCGCAGCTTCGCCTACTTCATTTTCGAAAATGCAGGCCACCATGGGCCCAAGATCCATCTGAAACTGGGGCGAAATCTGGTGGTCGGTATCCAGCTGCATCTGGAAATTCTGGTCTGAGCAGCAACCTTTACGCATGCCCATTTCCCCACAGCAACAGGTGGGGGTTTCAACCAGGGATATTTCTGATAATTTTCCTCCACAATAGTGCACATTGACGTTTACTCCCACGGAAAGCAGGAGATAAAACGCAGTCAGCAGTATGATGGAGGCGTTTTTCATTAATACTTATAACGCAAAGATACCAAAAATGTTCGTGAACCTCTAAAAACTTCGAATCGCAGCGTTGGACTTGGTTGGGATTGGTATCTGGTTTTACTACCCCACTAAACGGCTGGAATAACTTCTTCAGATCCCATTATTGCTGCGGCGTAGGCGACGCAGGCCAAAATATCCTCCAGATTTAACTGAGGATACATTTCCAAAATCTCTTCAAAAGAATATCCCCCGGCAATTTTTATCAGGATCAATTCTACGGTAATTCTGGACCCTCTGATAACTGGTTTTCCCACCATTATTGCTGGATCAGAGTGAATATGTTTCTTATAATCAACCATTTTCAAGCTTAAATATAACTAAGGAAACGGAATTTTCAGGATAAAATTTCCCTATTCCCACACTTAAATCAAATTACAATTTCACCAACTTTTCCCTCCAGATTCCCTTCTTTCCCTTCATTTCAAGCAAGTAAATTCCGGGCGAAATTGCGCCCAAATTCAACTCAATCTGATTTTGTCCCTGGGTGGTTGTCTGGTGCAAAATCATCCCCTCCAGGTTTAGAATGCGGATAAAATCCACCTCACGATTGGCCTGGATCCAGAGTTTTTCCTGCACTGGATTGGGATAATAAAGAATCCCCTGCCCTGCTGGTTCATTGATGCCCGTAGGCGGGGCAAACCAAAGGGAACGAATAGCGTGGTTGTTGAAATCAACCACAAAAAGGCGGCGACCGTCGGCCGATTTTTCGATGCCGCGGGGAAAGCGAAACTGGGCCGTCCCTGGAGCTCCGTTGACAAAGCCCGGCAAGCCAGAGCCTGCCACCGTGCGCACCGTGTCGTCGAGTCCGATCATGCGAACCCGCTGATTGGGGCCATCCCCCACAAAAATCTGACCCAATTCGTCCACAAAAAGCGTGGTGGGCGTATTGAAGCGGGCCGTTGTTACATGACCATCCTGAAATCCACCCGTAGTCTGGCCAGCCTGACCGCTGCCTGCCACCGTGCTTACCACGCGGGCCGTGTCAATCTTGCGAATGCGGTGGGTGTAGGGATCAGAGACAAAAACATTGCCCTGAGGGTCCACTTTCACCTCGGTGGGAGTCCAAAAACGGGCGCTGGTGTCGGGTCCGTCCACGTAATCGCCCGGGCTCTGTACCCCAATGCTGCTGCCGCCCCCTGCGTAGGTGGTGACATTGCCGCTGGGATCGATCTTGCGGATGCGGTGATTCCAACTGTCGCCCAGATAAAGATTGCCCTGTGCATCCAGATCGAGACCACGGGGATAATTGAACAGAGCCGCGGTGTCCTGCCCGTCCTGATAGCCAGCTATGCCGGGTTTTCCAGCCACCGTGGTCACAAAGCCCGCTGCATCAATCTTGCGAATCACCTGATTGAGAAAATCTGCCACGTAAAAATTGCCCTGCCCGTCGCCTGTGATGCCCGTAGGCTGGTTGAAAGACGCGGTATCTTTGTAACCATCCTTCCAGGCTTTGCTCCCATTGCCCGCAAAGGTGGAAACCGTGCCGTCCGTGGAAACGAGGCGAATGACGCTGTTTTGGTGGTCGCAAATGTATAAATCGCCGTTATTGGGGTCCACCCAGATGCCAAATGGCTCCTTCACCCGGGCCGTGGAAGTATCTCCGTCCTCGTAGCCGGGAAAGCCGCCCAGGAAGGTCGAGACGTTGGAAAATAACTGGCCCTGGGCTGTCTGCAAAAAGGCCAGAAACCCGGCGAAGAGAAGGATTTTTTTCATTTTCAGGAGAATTAATACACCATTTTCACAAGAACGGGCAGGTGGTCTGAGGGATAAAATCCATCTTTTTGTTCGTCCAGAACGCGGTAGCTGACCACATTTCTGAATTTACGCAGAAAAACATAGTCAATCAATTTGGAGGGAATGGCGCCCACCTCAAAGCCTGTAAATGTGCCCCTGGGCCCTGATTTACTGGAAGCAGCCAGACGGGTATCCACCAGATAATTATAGTCGCCATTGGCAGTCAGGGTGGTGTAAACGGGGCCGTTGGGCTCTTCGTTTAGGTCGCCCGTGAGGATGAAATGGGGTTTTTCGGGTAATTTCCTGAAATATTCTGAAAGCATGGCCGCACTTTGGTAACGGGCTTCCTGGCTCTGGTGGTCAAAATGGGTGTTGAAATGATAAAAAACCTTGCCCGTACCCAGAATTTCCAGTCTGGCCCAGGTCACGATGCGGGGACAAGCGGCTTCCCAACCTTTGGAGCCGGGAGTTTCAGGATCGGGCGAAAGCCAGAAGGTGCCCGAATTGAGCAGTTTGAATTGACTTTTTCGATAGAAAATGGGGTTGAACTCGCCTGCCTTTTTCCCATCATCTCGTCCCACGCCCACAAAGGCATAGCCTTTGAGTTCTTTCTTCAGGGTTTTGAGCTGCGACTCCAACACCTCCTGCATGCCGATCAGATCGGGATCAGTTTCTTTGATCAGAGAAATGACCCGCTCCTGGCGGTTGGACCAGGCATTATTTCCATCCGCGGGATTGTCGTAACGGATGTTCCAGGTCATGACTGAAAGGTTCATTTTGGCGCGCAGGTCTTCGACCTGGGCGGAAAGATTCAGGGTGGAAATCAGCAAGGCGAGGGTAAGCAGAATTTTACTTGAAGAAAAGCTCATTAAACCAAAGATAATCAATCATTTAAATAATTTCCCTAACAATCTGTTAGTTTTTCCAAAAAACAAGCAAAATTCAATTATAAAAAATTGAATTTCAATGAATTAAATCAAAAACTATTCCACCACAATCTCATCTGCAAATATCCAGGTTTTACCCCCCGCTCCCAGGTGCCAGGCAGGACATTCCCCGTAATTTTTCGCCTCTACTTTCACAAACGCGGCCTCCAGATTTAGTCCACTCACTCCCACCCTTTTGACCAAACCACCGTACTGATTGTCCGGCACTGCGGTCCCTCCTTTCCATATCTCACGGTACGAGTTCCCGTCAATGGAAACAGAAATTTTCACTTCAGAAGGCATCCAGATCCAGGCTCCAATGTCCTGCAAAAATCCCACCTCCACTTTGTGAACAGGCTGCTTTTTGCCCAGGGAAACGGTGACGCTCAGGTCTTCGCGGTAGCCTTGCCAGGAACCCGTACGGAAATTCACCCCACCCATTTGGTAATCGATCAGCGCGTAATCGCCACCTGCTGAGTATTGATTGGCGTATTGGGAATTCAATTTGATGCTTCTGCCTGCGGGAATTTTATAAAAATGAGCTTCAACCAGGTGGCTGGATTTCCCGTTTGATGCAAAGGCGCGGGCTTTGATATCCGTGGATTGGGTAAGTTTCAGGGGATTTGAGTAAAGCGGGGAATTCAAATCAGGTTCAGAGCCATCCACAGAAAAATGAATTTCCAGACCGGGTTGAGCTGTTTTGATTTCGACTTCCAACTGATCTGTGAAGGTGCGATTGAGGGCTTTGAAATATGGAACAGGGATTATTTGCTCTTCTTTAACCTGCTCTGTGGGGAGACCTTCGGGCGAAACTGCCCAGCTTTGCGAAGGGGAATCCTCCATTTCAAATTCCAATTCTCCTCCTTTTAGCAGATCAGAATGGGAAACCCAGGATCGTTGCAAAGGCTCGCCATTCAGGCTCGCAGATTTCACAAACCCACTTATATCTGTTCCACCTTTTCTATTGATTATAAAGACTTTACCATTTTCTAAGTTAAGTTTCACTTCATCAAACCAGGGAGTACCCAATTCGTACTTTCCTGAAGCAGGATTGACCGGATAAAGCCCCATGGCGCTCATCACCAGCCAGGCCGACATCTGGCCGCAGTCCTCATTGCCCGACAGCCCGTCGGGCTGGTCTGAGTACAGTTCGTCCATGATCTGGCGCACGCGCTGCTGGGTTTTCCAGGTCTTGCCAATGAAATTGTACAGGTAAGCCATGTGGTGGCTGGGTTCGTTTCCGTGGGCATATTGGCCGATCAAACCCGTTATATCAGCCTGCTCCCGGCCTGAGGTCTGGGCATTGGCTTCAAACATGGAATCCAGGGCTGCCTCAAATCTCGCGGGACCACCCATGATTTCAATCAGGGAATTGAGGTCATGGGGCACGAAAAAGCGATATTGCCAGGCGTTGGCTTCTGTATAATTGAAGTTTACTTCGTAAGGATCAAAGGGCGAAAACCAGGTTTCGTTGAGTTTGGCCCGCATGAAACCCGTCTCAGGATCATACACATTCTTCCAGTACTGCGAACGTGTGATGAATTCTTTGTACTCATCTTCCCGACCCAATTTGAGGGCAATTTGGGCGATACACCAGTCGTCAAAAGCGTATTCCAGGGTCTTGGAGACGGATTCTGCCTCCTCACCTGCAGGAATATAACCCTGCTCCTGATAGGCCCGCAAGCCCAGGTGCTGCTGGCGGGCACTATGTTTCATGGCCTCGTAAAGCGTGTCCATACCCTCAATTTCCAGGCCTTTCAGCCAGGCATCCGCGATCACGGGAATGGCGTGGTAGCCGATCATACAACCCGTATAGTTGCCCGCCAGCTCCCAAATGGGCAAAATCCCCCCTTCCTGATACTGGCCTTTGAAGGTGTAAAGGAAATCGCGGGTACGCTCCTGCTGGTTGAGAGTGTAGAGGGGATGAGTCGCCCGAAAAGTATCCCAAAGGGAAAAAACGGTATAGCGGGTCCTGCCTTTTTGCCCTGCATGAATTTTTCCATCCATGCCGCGGTAATTTCCATCCACATCCGACCAGGTATTGGGAGCGATCATGGTATGGTATAAGGCCGTGTAAAAGGTGCGCAACTGAGCTTCTGAACCACCTTTTACCTCGGTTTTTTGCAATTCATCCTGCCAGGCTTTTTCTGCTTTCCCCCGAATCTGATCAAAATCCCAACCTTTGATCTCGTGCTTCAGGTTTTCCCTGGCCCCTTCTATACTCACCGCAGAAATTCCCACTTTGACCATCACTTCACGGGACCAGGGAAAGCTAAATCCCGCCTTAATGGCGCTTCCCTCCCATTGTGACTGGCCCGAGGCTTCTTTTCCATCAAGGGTGACCATCTTTCGGGTAAAAGGTTGGGAAAATTCCGCCACAAAATAAATGTACTGCTCTTTGGCCCATTCTTCTGAGATGCGAAAACCCTCAATCTGCGTTTCTGAAACGACTTTCAACCCACTGAAAATCACTTTATCACGGTGAGTCAGGTCGAGAATGAGGTTATTTTCCTCGCTTTCGTCCAAAAAGGTATAGCGGTGAAAGCCCGCCCGGGTGGTGGCAGTTAATTCGGCCCGCACGTTATAATCCAGCAACCTTACCCGGTAATAGCCTGGATGGGCTTCTTCTTTCTCATGGCTGAAATGGCTTGCATAGCCCTCTTTGGGATCATTTGCCCCGTTTTCAAGCTGGATTTCACCTACAGTGGGCATGAGCAAAATATCCCCATAGTCGGAAACTCCCGTACCACTGAGGTGGGTGTGGCTGAAGCCAATGATCACACTGTCTGAATAATGGTAACCCCCGCAGCCATCCCAGCCACTCATGCGGGTGTCTGGACTCAACTGCAGCATGCCAAAAGGCAGGGTCGCACCCGGAAAGGTATGCCCATGCCCGCCCGTGCCAATGAACGGATTCACGTGCTGGGTCAAATCCTGTACTTTGGATTTGCAGGAAATGATCAGCAGGACGGAAAAGATCAGGAGGAAATGTGGGAGAAATCTGGTTGGGATTTTTGCAAAATTCATGGCGATCAACCCGGGTTTGGCGGGATGGCTAAAGTTAATTCTTTCCGGGCAAAAGGAATATTATGCTTTTGGGAACCTCTAAAAACTTCGAAACTCTGCGTTGGACTTTTTCAGAAATGCTCATTTACAGTAGTAAACTCCGCTTTCTTCAACTACGCCCGCCTTGATCTTCTTTGTTTTTAGAGGTTCCCTGATTCAATTGGCAATGAGCAGGAATCAATTAACAAACTTCGCATCTCTTCGCTGGATTTGTTGCAGAAATGCTCAATTACAGTAGTAAATACCGCTTTCTTCAACTGCGTCCGCCTTGACCTTCTTTGTTTTCAGAGGTTCACTTTTGCCAATTCTTCCCAGATGAGGGCAGCGGCACCCATCAGGCCCGCATTTCGCTCAATCAGTTCTGAAGCCATCAATTTGACTTTGCCGCGGTAGATGTTCAGCAAATGATGCTCCAGGGAAGCCCGGCAGGGTCCAAACAATAATTCGCCCGCATGGGCGATGCCGCCTGTGATGATGAATGCCTCAGGGCTGGTATAATTGACGCTGTCGGCCAGCTTTTCTCCCAGAATATTACCTGTTTCCGCCAGGGTGCGAATGGCTACCTGATCTCCCCGGTCGGCAGCCTGATGAATGTCCTTTACGGTCAGTTCCCGCAGGGGAATGGTTGCCAACTGGCTTTCCTGAGATGATTCAATCAGCATTTCACCCAGGGTTTCGCGAATGCCGCGGGCCGAAACATAGGTCTCCAGACATCCCCTGCGGCCGCAGGTGCATATCCGTCCGCCCGGTCGAACCAGGGCATGCCCTATTTCCCCGGCGAAGCCGTCGTGTCCGTAAATGAGCTTGCCATCCACCACTATGCCGCTGCCCAGACCTGTGCCAATGGTGATCAGCACAAAGTGCTTCATGCCGCGGGCCGCGCCAAAGAGCATTTCGCCCAATGCGGCGGCATTGGCGTCGTTGGTGAGAACGCAGGGAACCTGCATTTCTGCCTCAATCCACCGTGCCAGGGGCACGGTGCCCTTCCAGAGCAGGTTGGGCGCCTGCTCGATGCTGCCTGAGTAGAAATTTCCGTTGGGGGCGCCAATTCCCACTCCTTTTAGCTCCACTTCTTCCTGCAAAAAGCCCAGGAGCATGCGAATTTTGGCGCAAAGCGCCTGTGCATATTCCAGAGCATCAGGAAAATCGCGGGTGGAGATGGTTTCCTCCCCCAAAGTATTGCCCGCACGGTCCAGGATTCCAATCACCGTATTGGTTCCTCCAATATCAATTCCGGCTACAACTTCTTTCATTTTTGAAACGGATCTTTGAGCAAACCTCCCTGAATTACCTGAAATCCCTTCCAACCATACCAGGCCAGATAAAGATAGCAGGCTACGGGCACCAGATACGAAAGTTGAATGCCTTCAGAATCGGCCACCAGGCCCTGAATGGGCGGAATCACGGCACCTCCAAAAATGGCCATTACCAGCAGGGAACTCCCCTGACTGGTGTATTTGCCGAGATCTTTGATCGCCAGGGTAAATATATTCGACCACATGATGGAATTGAATAATCCAATTCCAATTGCGGCCCAGAAGGCGAGATTTCCTGCTCCCAGAGAAGCTACCAATAGCAGCACGATGATCACCAGGGCAAAGATACTCAGGGCGCGGGCAGGATTATTTTTCCCAATGAAAAATCCCAGATAATTGATCGACAACATGCCCAGAAAGAGGGAAACCTGCGAAAAGGAAAGGAATTCAAGGAAAAACTTCCCCTGATCGTCTTTCACACTGGTAATGACCCAAATGAAGAGAAAAGTTCCTAAAGAAATTGCACTCATGAGCAGGTATTTCTTCAATCCGTCCTTCATTTCTCCCAAAGAAACTGCCCCCAGCAAACGCCCAATCATCAATCCACCCCAATAATAGGCCAGGTATTTATTGGCGTCCACCCGGGCCATGCCCGCCACATTTTCATCACCCAGCAGGGTCACCAGGAAGCTCCCAATTGAGACTTCAGCGCCTACGTACATAAAAATGGCGATGATTCCCAGGGCAAGGTGACGGAATTTCAATGCCCCTAATCCCCGTTCAATGAAATCATCGTTTTTGAAGGGAGGCAATTTTGAAAATCCCACCAAAATGGCGCAGAGGATAAAGATCGCTGCATACAATAAATAGGTTTTTCCCACGGATTCAGGGGTTTGCTGGCCAGCAGAAAAGACTTTGAAAATGAGCAAAACGCCCACCAAAGGCCCTACTGTAGTACCCAGAGAATTTAACCCCTGAGCCAGATTCAGGCGGGAAGAAGCTGTTTCTGAACTGCCCAAAATGGCTGCGTAGGGATTGGCCGCAATCTGCAGGATGGTTACCCCCGCAGCCAGCACAAATAAGGCGCCCAGAAAGTACCAGTAGCTGTGCATCAGGGCCGCCGGGTAAAACAAGGCGCAACCCAATCCACACCCTGCCAGTCCAATGATCATACCATTTTTGTACCCAATTTTGTTGATGGGATCACCTGAAGCACCCGAAATCAGGAAATAAATCAGGGAAATCACAAAAAACGCCCCAAAGAAAGCAAATTGCACCAGACTGGCCTTGAATGCAGTCAGTTCAAAGATTTCTTTGAAGGTATTGATGAGCACATCGTTCATGACCGTGATAAATCCCCACATGAAAAAAAGGAGGGTCAGGAGGGCAAATGCGCTCTTGTATGCTGAATTGGATTGAGTTTCCACCATGGGCAAAAGATAGGATTTTTTGGGGAATTGGGGAATTGCAAATCAATTTGAGAAATGTGAATTCAAAATAATCAAACTCGTGTTATCTTTCCCCCATGAAACCCATTGCCATTGCACCCGACCTCAAGGTCTCCCCCATCATTCAGGGGATGATGAAACTCAACGAGTGGAATCTGAGCCCGGCAGAGCGCCTGAAGCATTTTCGCCAGGTCGCAGACCTGGGCGTCACCACCTTCGATCATGCGGACATTTACGGGGGATATACCTGCGAGGAATTATTTGGCGAAGCCCTGGCCCTCGAACCTGGATTTCGCAAGCAAATCCAGCTCATTTCCAAGTGCGGGATCAATCTGATTTCTCCCAACCGTCCCACCCACACCATCAAAAGCTATAATACCACAGCCGAGCACATCATCTGGTCTGTCGAGCAATCGTTGCTGAACCTCAAAACAGATCACCTTGATCTGTTGCTGATCCATCGTCCCGATCCCCTGATGAATCCTGATGAAACGGCCGCTGCCTTCGTTCACCTCAAAAAACATGGCAAAGTCCGTCAGTTTGGCGTTTCCAACTTTTTGCCCCGTCAACTGATGCTGTTACAATCCCGCCTGGATTTCCCCCTGGCTACCAATCAGATTCAGCTTTCCTTGTACGATCTGGAAAACTTTGATAACGGCTCAGTGGATTTTCTTTACCAGCATCACATTCATCCCATGGCCTGGGCTCCCCTTGCGGCAGGTCGCTTTTTCTCCCCTCAGGACGAAAAAGCTTTTCGTATTCGCAAAGCAGCGAAAACCATTGCAGACCGCTACGAAGTCAAAGATTTGGAGGTCATTTTCTATGCCTGGCTTTTTGCCCATCCGTCGGGCATCATTCCCATTACGGGCACCAGCCGCCCGGACCGGCTTCAGCACGCCCTGAAAGGCAAGCAACTGAAACTGACCCGGGAAGAATGGTTTGAATTATACGAGGCCACCAACGGGAAGCGGGTTCCCTGAGCGGGGAGTTTGGGGAAATATCAGCCGGTAACTGGTGTTTCGGCCGCCCCCTGGCTCCTTTTCCAGCACACCTTTTTCCATCAGATCCTGAATATCCCTCAAGGCGGTATCTGAGGAGCATTTGCAGATTTTCGCCCATTTATTATTCTGAAGTTTCCCTACAAAATCACCCATCACCATATTCAGGATTTTATGCTGGCGTTCATTGAAGATGGTCGTGCGGTGAAACTCCCAAAACTCTGCTTTGGCCAATACTCCAGATAAGCGACTGGAAGATTCGCGAATTGCGCTTTCCAGGCATTTCAAAAACCAATCCACCCATTTGGTTACGTTCAGATTACGCTTTTGTGTGTATTCCAGGATTTCGTAATACCCTTTGCGTTGGGCATGAATTTCTGCAGACATGCTGTAAAATCGCTGGTTACTTTCGTCAGCACGGGCCAATTGCATATCTGCGATGGCGCGGGCAATCCGGCCATTCCCATCCTCGAAAGGATGAATGGTGATAAACCAAAGATGGGCTATGGCGGCTTTGATTACCGGATCAAGAGCCTGTTTCCCATTGAACCATTTCAGAAATCTTTCCATTTCAGCTTCCAGCACAGACTCGTCCGGGGCTTCAAAATGCACTTTTTCTTTGCCCATCGCCCCGGAAACGACCTGCATGGGTCCCAATCCGGGCTGGCGCCAACCACCTGTAAAGATGGTATAATTTCCACTTTTCCCGAAGGGAAACAGCCCTTTATGCCAGGCAAATAAGCGTTCTTTGGTCAGGGGCGCGGCATGGTTGACAGATGCATCCAGTAGCATTTCCACCAGGCCATCCACATCGCGGCTTGATTTTATCAAGCCGCCCATAGGCAAACCAAGCCTTCTGGCCACGGATGATCTCACCTGGTCCATGTCCAGCTTTTCGCCTTCGATTTCGGCAGTTTTGATTGCATCCAATGTGGTCGTACCCAGCATGGCTTCTGATTTCAGATTGAAACCAAGCCCCTCCATTTTACCTACCAATCTCCCCTGCTGGTTGCGCACATCTCCCAGCCGCTGGAATATTTCTTCCGCGTTCCAGGTAAAATGAGGCCACTCCTCTTTCTGATAGATATATCTTCCCATCCCCAAATTTACTCTTTTTCTTTCAGCTCACAAATTATTCACCGCATTTTCTGCGGTTATTATCATGCTTATTCACCGCACGATGGACAAATGATCCTTGATTTTTGCGGTGATTAAAAACCACTTTCACCGCATAATATGCGGCGTATATTGAAATTATTCACCGCACGACCCTTCATTATTCTTCATTTGCTGCGGTGATTGACAACCATATTCACCGCATTTCATGCGGTGATAACCAAAATTATTCACCGCACGCCCCTTCATTATTTTTAACCTGGTGCGGTGATTAGCAATCGTATTCGCCGCATTTTATGCGGTGATTAGTCAATTTATTCACCGCATACCTCCAATTCAAATTCACTGGCTGGAAATTATTCAAAACAATTTCCTTACTTTAATCCCGGATCACGTCACAGCCCAAATTATCCGGAAATGAAATTCTTCATTCGCTATTTTCTCTTTCCCCTCAGTCTGATCCTGGCTGGACTGATCTATCATCTGATTATTACAAATCAATGGCTATTAAGCCATTATGGATTACACTGGGCCGATTTCATTGGCTTTTTTGTCAGTTTTTCCTTCATGGCTGCCTGGGTGATTGTCTGGGAATGGCGATTCAGGGAAGAGTCCTTCCCCATGAACCGCAACCAATGGATCAGCGATGGCTTATTTTCCATCGTGAATGGTCTGGCAGTGGCCTTCGGCCACATGCTCGTACTCTCCATACCCGGCGAAGACGCTCTGCTGGGAGCCTGGATTCCCCTCCACAAATTCCCTTTCCTGGTTCAGGCGACCATATTTGTGCTGTTTCAGGACTTTTTCCTGTATTGGATTCACCGTACACAGCACGAACACGGCAGCAAATTTCTCTGGGGGCTTCACAGGGCTCATCATATCCCCCCCCGCTACAACATGATGGTGGGGCCCCGCAACCACATTGCAGATTCGGGGGCCCTCATTCTGACCTTTTGCATGGTCAGGACTTTGGGCTTTTCTGAGGAAGCCGTGCTCTGGGGCATGTGGTGGCCGGGTATTGTGGCCGCCCTGCACCACGCCAACCTCGACATGCGTCTCGGCTGGATCAATTACCTCGTGCCAGGCCCCGAGGTACACCGCACCCACCATTCCTACGAAATCAACGAAGCCAAAAACTACGCTTCTGTCACTCCCGTCTGGGATTGGGTCTTTGGCACCCTGGTGCCATTCCATGGCCCCAATGAATTGCGCTATGGCGCCCCTGAGGGCGACGATACCAAAGAAACCATCTGGGAAACTCATTTATGGCCTCTCAAGGCATTATTCAGTAAAACCACCTCAAGCTGATGGCAAAAAAACTCCTGATCGGATTACTGGGATTATTCAAAAAATTCAAACTCTGGCGCCTGAAAATGGCGGGTAAAACCATGGACGATGTCCATGCCCAGCGCATACAGTCGGGACGAACCTGGGATGAATTTTGTGATACGCTCAAAGCAGCGGGCGGAAATCTTCACTTTGGCAAAGCCCCCACGGATCCCTTCAGCCAGGCCGAAGGCTACCGCTATCTCAGCCGCCTGGTGCGGGGCGGACTGGAAGCTTTCGTGGAATTCAACGACCCTGAATTTCCTGTTCTGAAGCGCATGGCGCACGAAACCGTAAAGCTGGGTTCAGACAATCCCGACAATTATTACCAGAACGCTCAAATCAATTCGGATTACGAATACCGCATCACCGGCCACCGTGGGACGGTTTTTTATCTGGGATTTTTTACCCAGAATGGCAGCTATGGCAAATCAGGTGGCCTCGCGCCCTGCGGCGCCCTGGAAGCAGAAGAAATGCAATTTGACGAAAATGGCCGCTTTGAAATCATTCTCAGCAAGGAGAAAAAAGGCCAGAACTGGCTGAAAATCGAAGCTGAAACTACCATGCTCATGGTGAGGCAGACTTTTCTGGACCGTTCCTCTGAGGAAATTGCCCTCATGCAAATTGACTGCATTGGCGGGCCTGACAGCCCGCGTCCTTTGACCCCCAAATACATGGACGAAGGACTGGACATGGCCTCCACCTTCGTGGCCGGGGCCACTTTTCTCTTCGCCAAATGGGCCAATGGTTTTAAAACCAATCACCCCAACCGCCTGCCCCGCTTCGATCAGGCTGTTTCAGACGCCGCAGGCGGCGACAAAAACATTGCCTATTACCACAGTTATTGGAATCTGGCCCAGGACGAAGTCCTGGTCATTGAGGTCATGCCGCCCAAATGCAGGCTCTGGAATTTCCAGCTCAATAACTACTGGATGGAATCCCTCGATTACCGCTACCACCAGATTCACCTCAACAGCCATACCGCCCACTACGAGCCGGACGGCTCGGTCAGGGTGGTGGTGGCCCACACAGACCCGGGCTTGCCCAACTGGATCACCACCCAGGGACATGCAGAAGGCACCATGTGCTGGCGCTGGTGGTATGGCGAAACCCAGCCCGAACCGGGCTGTCGAGTAGTCAAAATGGTGGATTTGCAAAAGGAATTTTCCCTCAAACCAGCAAACTGACATGGCGGCTCCCAAAGAATTTTCCCTCCACACCACCCGCCCCTGGCCCATCAGATTATTCAACCAGATAGGCCCAAAACTGGATCTGAATCCTGAAAAACTACTCCATTCAGCGCAAAAACGCACCAAAATCAACCAGGAAGACCAGGAACTGAACCGTGATGCCTTCGAATTGCTGCTCAATTCGATCGAAAAAACGGGCAAAATCAACAAATTCGGGCGGTTCATTTACAAAGAACGCCTCAAAAGCATCCTGGATGGTCGCCTGCGGCTCCAACATTACCTGCAAAAGCATCCGGAAATTCTGGAGGAAAAAATCGAAGCCCCCATCATCATCCTGGGCTTGCAGCGATCTGGTACCACCTTCCTGCACAGGCTGCTGAGCCGCCATCCCGATCACCGGGCCCTGCTTTCATGGGAAGCCCTCAATCCCATTCCTGATCCCTTTTCCAAGAAGGATGGACGCATGAAACTGGCCAAAATTGGCCAGAAAATGGTAAAATACATGGCGCCCCACTTCTTTGCCATTCACCCCATCGAGTACACCGAGCCCGAGGAAGAGGTCCTGCTGAGCGAAATGACCTTTCTCAGTCAGGTTCCCGAAGCCACCTTCGAAATCCCCTCCTACGCAGCCTGGACCGAAGCGCAGGACCACGAACCCGCTTACCGCTATGTACGCAAAATCCTTCAGTTTCTGCAGTGGCACGAAGGCTCGCAAACGCCCCGCACCTGGATCCTGAAAACCCCTCAACACCTTGAATTTCTGGAAATTGTGCACAAGGTATTCCCTGACGCTCTCTTCGTGATGACCCACCGCGATCCGCAAAAAGTCATACCCTCCTTTGCCAGCATGATCTACCACAACCGCAAAATATTCAGCGATCAGGTCGATCCACTTGACTGTGGAGCCCACTGGCTCCGCAAAAATGCGTATGCCATGGACAAAACCCTGGCTTACCGCCAGGCCCATCCCGAACTCAACATCCTCGATGTGGAATACAAAGAGCTGGTCAAAAATCCCGTTTCCGTGCTCAAAACCATCCTGGAAGCCACTGGAAAGTCCCTTTCCGCAAGCCAGACCGAAACTGTAAACCAGTTTCTTCAACAAAACCGCCAGCACAAACACGGCAAACACGTGTACCATGCCGCCGACTTTGGCCTCACCCACGAAAAAATCGAAAATGCCTTTCAGGCTTACCGCCAGGCCTTCAAACTGCCCTTTGAATAGTTCAACGCCTACTTTTCCTTTTAGAAACAGACAGGGCAAGCCATGTCTCAAACCGTATAAACCTATTTTTCCGAAAATTCCCTGAATTTTCGTTAATTGAATTGGAATAATCCTCTGACTATGATTCGAATAACCAGCTTGCTTGCTCTCCTGAGCCTGGTGGTCCTGCCCCTCGTGACCCGTGCCCAACTTACCACAATCAGTCCCAATTACATCTCTGTCAGCTATTTTGGGGAAACCATCACCCATCCCGGGCTGAGGGTAAATGCAGACTATGTATTCTGGAAAAAAGGCGGCGATGGCGCCTCCTCCCAGGAAATTCGCGGCGATTTTGGCTTTGGCATGTACCATCACCGCCGCTACCAGACCGGCCTCTTTTTTCTCCCCGAATTCGACTACATCTACACTTCCGCCAAAGGAAGCCTGCTTGGTGCAGGCCTCAGTTTGGGCTATTTACACACCTTCATTCCTTCGGCCTACGAAATTGATGCCAATGGCAATGTCAACAAAATCAACGCAGGCTACAACTATTTCCTCACGGGATTGCACCTCATATTCGGCAAAACCCTGGGACCCGATCCTGCCACCGCGCCTCAACTGTTCTTCAAACCAGCCCTCCTGACCGCCCTGCCCAACTTTGAAAAAACGGTCAACTATTTCGTGCTGGAAGTGGGCGTATCCATTCCCCTCAAAAACTAACCTCCCAACGAAATCACCATGCGACTCAACATAAATCTCCTGCTGCTCAGCCTTCTCTGCTTCATAATCCTCCAATCCTGCGAAAAACTCGTCCCGGACACCAATTCCAACGATTTTTTCAACATTCACCGCGAAAACGGCGACATTCCTGTGCTTGTGACCGGCAATACGGCTTCTGGCAAGATCTGCCTTTTCATCCAGGGTGGGCCTGCCCTCACTGCCATCAACCTCCAGGACACAGATTTGTATCACTGGAATGACTTTGAAGATGATTTTGCCGTGGCCTATTACGACCGCCGCGGACTCGGCAACTCCCAGGGCACCTTCGACACCAGCCAGGTCAACCTCAAAAACGAAATTCAGGACCTCGACGCCATTATCCGCGTCCTTCACGACAAGTACAACGCCGAAGTTTACCTCCTCAGCCACAGTTGGGGAGGCTTTACCGCAGCCTCCTACCTTTTGGGCAATCCGCAACCCATCGCCGCCTGGATCGACATAGATGGATTCATTGTGGCGCCCGCTGATACCCTGTGGCGCTATCGCCGCGACTTCCTGCAAGGCGTGGCCCTGCAAATGCTGGCCGAAGGCCAGGACACCCTCAAGTGGAACGATGCCCTCGCCTGGGTCGCCGCCAATCCTGTCATTGCCACGCCCCAGCAGCAAAAGGAATGGCAAGCCTTTCTGGGCCCTCCTGGCAGTCCCACCAACCCGCCAGATCCCGGGTTTCCCCCCTTTGGACAGGAACTCGAACTGGTCTTTTTCAGCAGCTACAACATTTTTCCCTTTTACGTATCCCCAAAGTGGAAAATCGTGCGGGATCACCTGCTGGGCGAAGTGGCCAACGTGGACCTGCGACCTCAGCTCTACAAAATTACCCTGCCCACCCTGGTCATTTACGGCCGTTACGACAACAACCTCTGTCCCGAAACGGGCAAAGATGTATTCGACCTCCTGGGCACTCCCGCCAATGACAAAGACCTCCTCATCGTGCCAGAATCAAACCATTACCCCATGTACAATAATCCTGACGTGACGAATCCAGCCATCCGCGACTTTATCCTGAATCATTGAGGGGGAGGTTTAGGTAAAATCTCTGATTAAAGTTCCTGAAACCAGCCAGCTTCGCTGGAAATGCCCCGCCTGAGGTGAGCGGGCGTCTGGGCTGGCCGCGCACCTGCCTCCCCCCTCCCGCGCAAATCCAGCCGCTCCTTCCAGCACCCAGCCGAGGCCACCCGCTCACCTTTGAGACCTGAGTCCTGAGTCCTGAGAGATGAGTCGTTAGTCCTGAGAAGTGAGTCTTTAGTCTGGAATTGAAAGAATTTGCTCCCCAGCCCAAAGCTAAAATCTCTTAAATTGCCGAAAAATCCATCCCACCACCAACCAACAACCACCAACCAACCAACCAACCAACAACCAACAACCAACAAAGCACATGAAGCTCAATATCCCTGCCTGCCTCCTTCTCTTCGCAACTCTGGCCCTCCTGTCCGCCTGCGGCGGCCCCAAAGATGTCCAGATTCAGTCGCCCGACGAAAAGCTGATCCTCCACTTTCACCTCACAGAACAGGGCGAACCCACTTACAAGCTGACTTTTGGCAAGCAACCCCTCATTTTGCCTTCGCCCCTGGGTTTCGAATTCAAAGACGCACCCGCCCTCAAAGACAACCTGGAAATCGTCCTCATCCGTGAATCACGAATGGATGAACCCTGGCAGCCCCGCTGGGGCGAAAACCTGATCGTCGAAAACAAATGCAACCGTCTGGAGCTCATTCTCCATGAAAAAGATTCCCCCGAACGCATCCTTAAAATGGAATTTCGCCTCTACAACGATGGCCTGGGCTTTCGCTATACCCTCGAAAAAAACGAAAACTGGACATCTGTCCAGATCAGCAACGAACTGACGGGTTTTCACTTCGCTGAAGACCCGACCGCCTGGTGGATTCCTGCAGATTATGACAGCTACGAGCACCTCTACACCCAGTCTCCCCTCAGCCAGGCCGAAGCCGTCAACACGCCCCTCACCTGCAAAAATGCTGACGGAACCCATTTCAGCCTCCATGAGGCCGCCCTGCTCAATTATGCAGGCATGACCCTGAAAAAAAGTCCTGAAAAGCCCAATTTCTGGACTGCCGACCTCGTGCCCTGGCCCGACGGGGTAAAAGTCAGGGCAGAACTGCCCCTCACCACCCCCTGGCGCACCATTCAGGTGAGCCACGATGCCGCAGGCCTGCTCAAATCCAACCTCATTGCCAACCTCAACGAACCCTGCAAAATTGATTCCACCCAGTGGATCAAACCCATCAAATATGTGGGTATTTGGTGGGGATTGCATATCGGCACCCAGACCTGGGTGCCAGGTCCGCGCCACGGGGCTTCCACCCAAAACATCAAATCCCTGATCGATTTTGCTGCTGAAAACCAGATCAACGGGGTCCTGGCCGAGGGCTGGAATACAGGCTGGGAAAGCTGGGGGCAGGATTCTGCTTTTGATTTCACCACTCCCACGGCCGATCTTAATCTGCCAGAAGTAGCCGACTATGCCCGGGAAAAGGGTATTTCCTACATCCTGCACCACGAAACAGGGGGCGACGCCCCCTGGTATGAGGCCCGCCTTGATTCGGCCTTTGGCCTGGCCCAAAGCCTGGGAGTTCATTACATTAAGACCGGCTATGCCGGGGCTATCCGCCCCGTGGGTCAGCACCACCACGGTCAGTGGATGGTGAACCATTACCAAAAAGTGGTGGAAACTGCCGCCAGATACCAGATTTGCCTCGATGTGCATGAACCCATCAAACCCACGGGGCTGCATCGCACCTGGCCCAATCTTATGACTGGCGAAGGGGTGCGCGGCATGGAATGGAACGCCTGGAGCAAGGGCAATCCTCCCGGACACACCTGCATCATTCCCTTTACCCGCGGTCTCGCGGGGCCAATTGATTACACCCCAGGCATCTTTGACCTCCTGCTGGAAAAAAGTCCCGGGCGGATCCCGCCCTGGGAAATCCGCGACGGAGCCACTCCAAGGGTCCACACCACCCTGGCCAAACAACTGGCCCTCCTGCTCATCAATTACAGTCCCATGCAGATGGCAGCTGACCTGCCCGAAAATTACCGCGGTCAGCCTGCCTTCAAATTCATCTCAGATTTACCCCCCAGATACACAGAAACCCGTATCCTGCAAGCCGAAATCGGGGATTACCTCACCCTGGCCCGCCGCCACGACCAGGAATGGTTTCTGGCCGCCATTACGGACGAAGTAAAACGTTCCCAGGAATTCAAACTTGATTTTCTGGAACCCAATCAGGTGTATCTGGCTGAAATCTACCGCGACGCAGAAAATTCAGACTGGCAACATCAGCCCACCCAAATCGTAATTGAAAAAGCTGAGGTGCGCAATACGGATTACCTGCGTTTGTTTCTGGGTGCAGGTGGAGGCGCCGCAGTTCGTTTTGTCCCTAAAAAATGATTATATTCGGCCAACCACTGGTTTCTGAGGGACATTTCCCCAAATTTTAACCCAACTTCACTGCCATGGGAACAGGTATTGCCATTGCTGCCGTCGTTTACATCTTTTTCAACCTGCGGGTCATGGACAAAATTGACGCGGCCCGCTATGCCGATGAATCTCAGCGTAAAATGCATAAAAAATTCATTTGGTTTGTCCCCTTTTTGGGCCCTTTAATGATCAGGGGGTATTGGGGTAGGAGAAAAGAAACGAAATTGGAAATTACCACCAAAAAAGACCGCGAAGTGGAGAAAGGTGCCTCTTTTTACGAAAGCGGCAAAGGAATCCACGGATAATTGCCCCCAAACCGTTTATTTAACCAATTATTAACCTGAGTCCTTCCATTCTTCCCCTTTTTATCCTAAATTATGACATTATTGGATACGCAAAAGGGAAAAAGAATTGGCTAAGCAATTTCGGTTAATCGCACCATGGCTGGCATGGTTACTGTTGATATTCAGCGGCTGCGAAAAGGAAATCGTGGTGGTGGAAAATAATAATCCCCCCTTCTATAACGAAATCCCCACCTCCAAAATCAAAAATTACATCAATCGTACCTACATTGACCTGATTGGGCGCGAGCCCCTGCCCGACGAAATGAACGCTCATGTGGCCTGGCTGCGCGCCAATGACCTTTCCTTTGATTCCCGCGATTCTATCATGCGGCGCCTGCAATTCAACCGCGAATACGTGCCTGGTGATTCCTCTTATTCCATTGCCTACTATCATCGCATGTACGAACTGGCCAAAGTGCGGCTGCTGGAGGGTGCCTCCAACGCGGATATTCAGCAAAAAATTGGGATTGCCCTGAATGCAGCCAAGATTGATTCCCTGTTTGGAGACTCGCTTGATGCCGAAATCGACAAAGCCGTAGCGGCCAAATTACAATCCATTCTCAAAAGTGAGGCCGAATATTACGAAGGCACGATTGGAATTGCAGATGTGTACAACCGCATGTGCCATAATTCCATTTATGATTTGATCAATATGAATACCTTCAATTATATCAATGCCACCTTTGACGACCTTTTCTTTCGTTACCCGACCCAGGAGGAATATTATTCGGCCTTTGATATGATTGAATACAACCTCCCAGCCATTATTTTCGGGCAATCTGCCTCCAATAAATGGGAGTACATTCAGGTGCTGACCTCCACCCGCGAATACTACGAAGGCATGATCCGTTGGTCGTACCTGACTTTACTGGCCCGCGAGGCCAATACCCTCGAAGTGGCGGCCCTGATTGAAGATTTCTACCAGGACCACGACCTGCAAAAAGTGCAGCGCACCATCATGATTTCCGACGAATATGCTCAATTCTAATTCCCAAAACGGATGAAAAAGCTATCCATTTTCCCCGCCATTACCCTCAGTTTCCTCCTGGCCCTGCTGGTTTTCAGTGGCTGCAAGCCTGATCCTGAATACATCTACGATGTAAATCAGGTGGAAGCTTTGCCCGCAGATGCAGATAAAACCATTCTCAAAACGGAAGAACAATACATTTCCGTGTTGTATGCGAACCTCTTCCAAAAGGCTCTTTCCGCCAATGAGTTGGTGGAAATCAAAAGGGTAATTGAATCTGTGGGGGACAAAGAAACGGTTTATGAAGTGATTTTGAGCTCGTTTATGAATCAGCCGGGTAAAATCATCCCCAGCGATGCCACCATGCGGGCCGATCTGGACAAATTTATCGAAGAAACTTACGCCCGTTTTTATGTGCGCAAACCCACTGCAGCTGAGAAGGAGTGGTTTCGCAATTACATTCAGGCCGATGCCAACATTTCGCCCGAGTTGGTTTACATGTCATTCGCGCTGAGCAATGAGTATCAGTATTATTAAAAAGGAGTTTGGAGTCAGGATTTGGGTATCAGCCTGAATTTCTGCCCTGAAAGCTAAGCTCTAACGCCCAAAAGCTGAAAAAGATGAAACGGAGAACATTTTTGAAAAAAGCAGGATTGGCCGCCGCAGGCGCGGCAGTCTTTCCCTATATTCTGCCTTCAGGCCGCCTTTTCGCCTCCTCGGGTGCCCAACTGGCCGAACACGTCGTGTTCGTGCTGTTTGCCGGGGGCGTACGCCAGCAGGAATCCGTTTTGCAACGCTATCTGGATGACAGTCAGGGAGTTCCCATTGCGGGAAACATCATGTACAACATGCTGGAAGGAGCCCCGCCCACCCAGAAAATCGTGTACGGCACCAATGGCAGCCTGGATGGTAATACCCCTATTCCCAAAATAATTAACACCACCCTCGAAAAACAGGGAACCCTTTTCAAAGAAGTACACGTGGATACTTCAGGCCATTATGCAGGCCTGAATGGGTTGGTTTCGGGAAATTATGCCGCCACCCAGGGCCTGAAGCAAAAACCCGTTTATCCCACCATTTTTGAATACGCCCGCCGCCACATGGGCCTTTCTGCCACCCAAACCTGGTTTGTGGGCAACACCATTGGCAACTCTGTTCCCCTGCTCAATTATTCCACCTATCCCGATTATGGAGCGGCCTTTGGCGCCAACTTCATTGCTCCACAGGTCACCTTTGGCGCAGGCGGGCAAAAGCACATGGCCAATGCCAAGGTGTATCACCCTGAGGAGGAATTGGGCCCTATGTATCGTATGAAGTACTTTCTGGACAGTCTGGCCCTCAGTTCAGGCAAGGATGTGCCGGGCATCAAAAATACGGACGAGGAGAAAAACGACCTGAAGAATTTCTTTAAGGAAATGTATAATAAGACGGCCAGCAATTCCATTGCCCTGCCGCCTGTGCGTGACAATGCCGACCTGACCACCATTGGCTATGCCTGCGAGGTATTGAAATGGTTTAAACCCACCCTCACCGTGGTGAATCTTTCGGCGGTGGATGGCTGTCACGGCAATTTTACGGGATACCTCAAATCCCTGCACCGTGCCGATCATGGAGTGGCCCACCTCTGGAATTACATCCAGACCCAGATTCCTGAAATGGCCGGCAAAACGGCCATGGTGATCATCCCTGAACACGGCCGAAACGATGTGCCAAACCCCATCATCGACCAAAACCTCTGGTATGCCTATGACCATTCAGACGATAATTCCAAGCGGATTTTTGGTATGATGGTCGGTCCCAATATTCCCGCCAACCTGCAACTGGGAGACGAGGCCAATCCCCTGGGGCATGGCTGCGACGGGGTGTTGACCATTGCAGAAATACTGGGCTTCAAAAATGAAGTCCTCAATGCGGGACTCACCCACGGGGACGCCATGTCAATGTTTGACCGAATCTGAGCATGAAAAAGAATCGCATCCACTTCACCTTTCTGCTGTTTGCTGCGTTTTTGCTGGGAATTGGTTCCTGCAAAACCAGCGATCCCTGGGAAAATCCCTACGATAACCCTGATTTGCAGCCACCCGTGGATACGGGGCAGACCTATGTGCCTGATCCAGCCAGCTTTGTGGGGCTCCACAACAACATTTTTGCCCCCACCTGTGCCAATTCAGGCTGCCACGATGGCACCTTTGAACCTGACTTTCGCACCATTGAAAGCGCTTATAACACCCTGGTGCTCAAGGAACCCATCAAAAACAGCATTGATTCAGCTTACGATTACCGGGTGGAACCCGGCAACGCAGACTTTTCCGTGCTTTACAAGCGCCTCACCATCGACATTGACGGGCAATCAGGCCTGATGCCCCTCGCGGTGGAGCCCAATTCAGATTGGGAAGAAAAGAAAACCCAATACATCCAAAACGTCAAGGATTGGATCAATGGGGGAGCGAAAGATATGTTTGGGAATTTGCCGACTGCGGGTGACGTTCAGCCCCAATTGCAGGGCATTGTGGCCTTCGCAGACGGAAGTCTGACCAAAGTACCCCGCTCGCAGAGCGGGCAGGGCATCCTGAAAGTGCCTTCATCAGCCCAGAATCTCGAAATCTGGTTTTCCTTTTTTGACCCGGAAACCGCCATTCAGGATTTGGCATATAATAAGGTGAAATTCTCCCTGGAAATCGACAAATTCTCCAATTTACCCGAAAACGATCTTACCTTCGTTACCACGCCCATTACTGAAAAAGGATATTTTGGCACCCAGGTTCAGTACTATCACAAAGTGAGTTTCAATGTAAATTCATTTGCAGAGGGAGCCATTATCTTTATCCGGGCTTATGTGGAGGATGCAACGGGGCACATTACGGAAATTCCCAACCTGGGCAGTCCCGATTATATCAAGGAATACTGTGCCATCAAAATTGTCAACTGATTTGCCGGCATGAGAATGAATTCACCCAAAATATCTTTCCTGACCGTTCTGTTGGCGTTGCTGGTGGGATTTTCTTCCTGCAAAAAGGACGATGAACCCATTTTTCCCCTGGAACCCTATATCAGCATTGACAGCGTAAGTTCCACCTCGGTGGTGCAGTTTCAGGAAAATCTCAGGATTTACATTTCTTACCAGGACGGAGACGGGGATTTGGGTTATTATGATCCTGATTCGTCAGCCATTTTTGTGCTGGACAGCCGCCTGACCGAGCCAGATGCCTACCATTTGGCGCCCCTGGCGCCTCCTGATGAAACGCTGCCCATTCAGGGCACGATCATGGTCGAGTTGAAAGCCCCTTTCAAACTGGGCACCGGCGGTGACGAAGTCATCAACTATACCGTGACCATTCGTGACCGGGCTGGAAACTGGTCCAATCCTGCCATTACCCCCGACATTACCATCACAGAATAAGGGAAATGAGGAAGTTCAGCAGGATAATATTTCTCGTGGTGGGTTTGGTAGGAATTTCAATTACCACTCGGGCTCAATTGCTGAATTTCAATATGCAGGATACCGTGGTTACCTATTGTCAGGGCATTATCCGCGACAGTGACCAGGGCACTCAGTTGGATTATTACGCCCATAATGAAAATTATACCTTTACCATTTGCCCGCCAGGCGGGGTTCAGAATATCAATCTGGTGTTTACCTCTTTTTGCACAGAATTGAATTTTGACATTCTGACCATTTATGCCGGACCAGATACGAATTCGCCTGTAATTGGAGCTTATTCGGGCACTTCCCTCCCACCGCCCCTCAATTCTTCCACCTGCATCACCCTCAATTTTCAATCAGATGCCAGTCTGGCCTGCACGGGATTTGTAGCAGAATGGTCCGCCATCATGGATCCCCCTGTGCCACCCGTGCTTACCCTTTCGCCTGGTTCGCCCACCTGCTCCACCGCAACTCTGACCGCCAATTTCAGTACCCCCATCCAGTGTGATTCCATCAACAGCGGCACCTGGACGGTCATTGGCCCCCTGGCCCAGTCTGTAAGCGCGGTTCCTGTAGGTTGCGCCCCGAATGATTCGAGTACCCAGGTCAATCTGACCCTGAATCCGGGTCTGGACAATGGCGGCAGCTACATTGTGGCCCTCACCTACCGTTTCCGCGATGCCTGTGATTCGCTCTGGACCATCACCATTGCAGACACCGTTTCAATCAATGATTGCCCTATTGCGGTGAATATTCAGAGTAATCAATCTCCCATTTGCCCGGGGGAATGTGCCCAAATCTGGGCCAATGCCACGGGAGGCGATTCCTCCACCTACACCTTCGCCTGGAATAACGGCCTGCCCAACGGGCCAGGGCCCTTCACGGTTTGTCCCCTGGTGACCACCAATTACACCTGCACCGTCTCCGACCTCGGGCCATCGCCCAGTGCCTCAGCCAGCTATACGCTCACGGTGTTGCCTGCGCCTGCGACCCAGGCCAACCAAACGGTGTGCCAGTCGGCACCCCCGTTCAACCTCACCGCCAACCCTTCGGGTGGCATCTGGAACGGAGCAGGAATCACAGATTCCCTTTTGGGTACTTTCGACCCGAATCTGGCCGGAGCCGGGGCTCACGTGATCTATTACACGGGCGGCAATGGTTGCCGCGACTCGGTCATTCTGACCGTAAATCCAATCGAGGCAGGACCGCCCAAGGCAGCCTGTCCGGGTTCCAACCCGTTCAACATGACGGGCTACAGTCCCCCCGGGGGCACCTGGTCGGGGCCCAATATCACTTCTGGCGGACTTTTCACCCCTTCTGTGCAGGGAAATTATACCGTGACCTACTCTTTTGGGGGTTGCTCTGACACCAAACAGATTTACGTGCAACCCATTGCCATTCAGCCAGATGATACCGTTTGTCAAAGTCTGGGGCTGGACACCCTCGCCTTTTACCCGCCGGGTGGAAACTGGTCGGGACCAGGGATCAATAATTCTGCTTTGGGCATCATGAACACCTGGAATGCGGGAATTGGCCTCAAAATGTACATTTACACCATCAACGGCTGCAAAGATACCCTTTACAGGTTTGTGACCCAGATTTATGCAGGTCCCAACGAGGAAACCTGTCCCAAGCACAGCCCCTTTACCATCATTGCAGGAGCCCCGGCAGGTGGCTACTGGACAGGTCCCGGCATTCTGGATTCCCTGACTGGCTATTTTGACCCGGGAATTACCTCAGGCAACTGGAATGCCCAGCTTTTTTACCATTACGGAGGATGTTCGGACGAAAAATATGTATGGGTGCGAATTACGGAAATTGGGGTGGATACCCTTTCCTTTTGCCGCCAGGATCCCGGCCCGTTTTTGCTGGATTATAATAATACCAACCGCAACGTCAGCAATGGCGCCTGGACGGGAGTTGGTGTGACCGATCCCGATTATCCGGGCACTTTCGTGCCCTCCATGGCCTCCCCGGGTTACCATACACTCACCTACACAGCCAGCGGGTGCAGCGATTCCATGACGGTTTACATCATTCCACCCAAAACCCTCACGGATACCATCATTTGCGAACTTTCTGCACCCATTCAGTTGCAGGAATCTCCTCAGGACCCTCCACCTGGAGGCATCTGGACCGGGGCAGGGATTACCAATCCCCATGGAACTTTTGACCCGGCTCAGACGGGTGCGGGCACTTTTCCCGTCTACCACACCTCCTTTGCGGGCTGTGCTGACACCACTTCCGTGACCGTGACGCCCAAAGACTCGGTCTGGTTTACGGGATTGAATGGCAATTACTGTTACATTGATACCCTGGTGACTTTGAGCGGCAAGCCTTTTGGGGGCACCTGGACTGGCGACGGACTGACGGATTCAGTTTTTAATCCTGCCTTGGCCGGGCCGGGAGCGCATAAAATCACTTATACTTACGGCATCGGGGACTGCGAGGAAACAGTTGAGCAATATGTAATTGTCGGTCAGCCCCTGTTTCTGACCGCCAGTTCCAATCTTGATTCCATTTGCCAGGGCGATTTCGCCACTTTGAATGCATCCGCCGCCGGCGGATTGGGCACGGGCTATACCTTTTCCTGGAACCAGGGTCTGCCCGCCAGCTTTCAGCACCTGGTCAATCCTACCGTGTCCACGGTGTATGTTGTGACGGCCTACGACGGCTGTACGGATCCGGTCTCGGATACAGTGGAACTGTATGTGCAACAGCCCTTTACCATTGATTTCGACACCAGCGACATCCAGTGTGCGGGCGAGATTGGCTTTGCAGTCGCTCTTCCCAGTATCCCCGGAAATTTCATTTTTACCTGGAATACTTCCCCTCCCACCCACGGAGACACCTTGTTTGCCCGGGTTGGAACGGAGCACATCGTGACCGTGGTGAATTCGGGTACGGATTGTGCCCTGGAGGATACGATTCGCATTCCCGGCTATCCCCAAATTCAGGCCAATTTCCTTTCCAATCCGAGCAATTGTGCCCTTTTCAGCAATCCTCAATTCAACTTCATTGACCTGAGCAACGGAATTGACAGCGGCACCTGGAGCTTTGGAGACGGAAATTACCAGGTTTATTCTCCCAATACCAACCCGGCCCATGCCTATGCGGCAGTGGGCGTTTATACGGTTACCTTGTGGGGTGAAAATTATGGTGGATGTGCGGATTCGGTCAGCCTGGAAGTATGTGTGGAGGCCCTGCCCCTGCATGTGTACAATACCTTCACTCCCAATGGCGACGGAAATAACGATTTCTTCGAAATTGATGGGTTGGAAGCCTTTCCCAATAACCATCTGGAGGTTTTCAACAGGTATGGGCAAAAGGTCTATGCCGCGGATAATTACCAGAATGGCTGGTCAGGCCACCATTACCAAAGCGGGCAGGCACTGCCCGATGGTGCTTATTATTATGTGTTGGATTTGGGTGACGAGGAGGTTGAAAATGTGGTGGGGGATGTGGTGATTATGCGGTGAGTTTTTAGGCACTTAGGGTGATGTAAGCGACAACAAATTGTCGCAAAATTTGTGATTGGCGTTTATAGTATTGCCCTGGCCGGGCGGGCCTTCTTTACTCGTTGGTTTATTATTTTTCAAAGGCACTCGTGAATCTCCCTTTGGTCGATTTGTTAGAAAAAGAAGCAAAAAGCGCCAAAACCTAAACCCTGCCCCCTCACTCCACTGACCCAGCACACAAGGCCACCAGCCGCCCTCCCGATAGCTATCCGGGACCCCGCGCTCAAAGCCGCCCCCTGGTTTTGGCAAAGCCACCCACCATGGTTGGCTTCGCCAAAAGAGGCTTCCCGCATAGCGGATTCAATCCTCGGGATTGATTTAGTCCTTAGAAGTGAGTCCTGAGTCGTTAGACTTGAGACGCGAGTATTCTGTTTAAGAAATAGGTCTGGGCTAAGAGACTGAAAATAAACAACCTATAACCCGATTCTCCCAACCTACAAATTACATCTTAGAACGGCGACCATATCACGTGGGCGGGTGAACAACCGAAGGCTGGCCCCCTTAAGTGATATCGATGTGTTATGAGATTTTTTCATATGTTTATTTACAATGGTTTATTCCAATCATTTTGTTTAATTCCTACCTATGCCATCTTGCCCGATAGCCCCTACAATCAAAATGAACCATTTGTCTATCTAAGAAGCCCTTTTCGTTCTTGTAGGTTCCGATTCCTCCATTGTTGGATACGATCTTTTCATTCAGCAATTTGTAGACAATATCAACGTCCATCGAGTTCGATTTTCCGTCATCGTTGACATCCAAAACAATGATATCTACTGCCTGGCCCATTAAATGCTTGCTTTTAGGGGCTGCGCCGCCCCAATTTGTCAATATCCAATTATCAAGCGCCCATCTTCTACCACTGATGGCAAACATTCGTGGGTAATAACCCTTAGCTTTCAATTCGGTTTTAAGTTCATTATAAAAGGTAATTGATTCCTCAGTCACTCCAATCAATGAGTTGGTGTAGAACCACGCCAAAATGGAAATAAACAAAATCAGTCCAAGGAAAAGTCTGATAATTCGCCTTAACCACCTTTTTCTTTTTTTCATTTTCGGGTTTGTTCATCAAGGTTCTTTCCAATTTAACGATTTTCCCTTGGCATCTTATTCCCTTCTATCTCAAAACCAACAACTACTCAACCTGTATTTTCCAGAAAAACGATTTCTCAACTCCATTCAACCTGGCCAGATAAAGCCCGGGGGTAATTCCCTTCAATTGAAACTCCCGCTTTTCACCTTTTGCCACCTGATTTAAGGGGAATGATTTAATTTGGCGGCCGTTCAGATCGAATATTTCAAGGCTGCCTTGTTGGAGATCAATTTCATTGAACCAAAGGAAAAAACGGCCTGAATTGGGATTGGGATAGAGGTGAATCCCGCCTTCCACTATTTCATTCAGACCAATGCTGCAATTGATCTGCACCACATCCTGAATGGAATCGCTGCCGCAATCGTTGGAGGAAATCAGGGTCACCAGGTAGGTGCCCTGGCCGGCCGCGGAATAATTGTGGGTCGGAAACTGGACTGTGTCCGTGGTGCCGTCGCCGAATCGCCAAAGCCAGGCGTTGGGGGTGCCCTGGGAGGAATTGTCAATGAAATTCACAATGGGGCAACCCGAGGTATCAATGATCATGTGGGCCTCAGGTGCCCCTTGCAGGGTCAGGGTCAGGGTATCGCGACTGGTACAGCTAAAAGGGTTGGTCACGGCTACGAAGTATTTCCCATTCTGAGCCACACAAAGTGTGGCCTGGGTGCTGCCCGTGGACCAATGGTAGGTCCAGCCGGGAGTATTGCCCGCAGCCAGGCAAAGGGTTTCCCCAAAACAAATGGCCGAATCAGCCGGGCCAATATCCACCTGAGGCACAGGATTTACGGCCAGATCGACCGTATCCACACTCTGGCAGCCGTTGGCTGCCGTGACAAGTACTGAGTAGCTGCCCGAAGTGTCGGCCAGCAAATAGCGCCCCGTGTCGCCCGTGGACCACTGATAGGTGGCTCCTCCATTGCCTGCATCGAGCAAATAACTGCCACACACGGCTGAATCTGACCCCAGATTCACATGGGCTACCGCCAAAACGGTAACCTGGATGGTATCGCTGCGCACGATGCCGCAAGGCGTGGTCACATCCACCCAATATGCCCCGCTACTTGTTATCAAGGAATTACGCACGGAATCCCCGTTGGACCAATGGTAAACTGCCCCGGGAAGGCTGCCGCCATCCAGCCAGAGGCCGCCACAAACAGAGGTATCCGCCCCCAAACTAACGGCATAAGACGAGTTCACCCCTACCACTTCAATCGTGTCGCTGGTGGTGCAGGTGGAATTATTGGTGACCCTGACCCAGTATTTTCCGGGAGAAGTGACGGTTATGCTGCTGGTGGTAGCCCCCGTGGACCACAGAAAATTATCACCTGCGATGCTGTTTTGCACACTGATGGTGGTGCTGCCGGGCATGCAAAAGCTGATATCACGCCCCAGATAGACTCCGTTGGAGATTTGAATGTCGTCGAAGGCAAAGCCTTCGCCGCGGTTGGAAAAGTCGCTGGCAAAAAATATGCGAAAGCTGACCGAGGCCTTATTGCTCAAAAACTGCATGCGATTGTGACTGATCACCCAGCCGCCCGAGCCATTGCTGTCGGCCACGGAGCCGCTCCAGCCCTGAGTCTGGTTGCCCGGCCGGGCATTGATGGTGTTGTCGTTATACCAATTGGTGGGGGTATTCCAGTTGCCGAGGCGATACCAGTTGGTGCCCTGGTTGGTCGAATAGGCCAGCACGGCCCCGTCCCAACTGAATTCATTCTCCCAAATGGAACTAAATCTGATTTCGGGTCTGCAAATGCCGGTAAAATTGAAACAGGGACTTTGCACCCAGGAATATTCCCCATTGGGATACTGGCTGTTGAGCCAGCCCGTGGTCCAGCAATTCCAGCCCGAGGCCGGGCTGTTGATCACCGTTTTGCCGGGATCGCCCAGCACCCAGGAATTATTCGTGCCGTCACACAGCCAGCCGCCGTCTCCATTTTCGAAATCCTCGTCGTAAGGAAACTGGTTGATAATAGGATGATTGCGAATGGAAACCCGGTCCTCGTCGTTGAATTGGAGCCCGTCCTGGGGATGGAGGGTTCGGGCCGTAATGTCGTACACCTGAAATGCTGACATATTCGTGGTGGTGGTAAAAGTGAAAATTTGAAATCCACCCACGGGGAAAGGCACATTCAGCACAAAATTTTCCTCCACTGGCGCCTGATTATTCACCTGATAACTCACAGGAATGGTATCGCCGGGATTTAGCCCCAGCAAGCCGTAATTCGAAATCAGCACCGTAACCTGCTCGGCATTGGAAAGGCCGCAACTGAACTCCTGGGATGCAATCCCCATGATCCCCAGATCAATGTCTGAAGGCTCATAAACGAGAATATCGTCGAGGGCCATGTCGCTGTCTGCGTAGGTACCAGTGATGCCGCGGAAGCGAAATCTGACCGAATCCTTGCCAATGAAATTATCCAGATTGATCTCCTTGCGCTGCCAGAGATTCTGATTATCCGTCCAGGAAGTGACAAAATCGTTGATCCAGTTGCCCTGGCCACGGGTAGTATCCACATCAAAATGGAGGTAACCCATATTGGCTCCGTACATGTGGTACCAGGCCGCAAGGCGCAATCTGCCGCCAGGAATGTTGGTGAAATCGTAATAGGAACTCACCAGATCGACCCGTTTACTGGGATAGCCCTGTTGGTCGCAGGAGGTTTCGAGGTAAATATAATGCCCGTATTTGTCGCCGCGGGTATGATCGACGGATGGCCCTGTGCCTCCCGTGCCCGTCCCCGCTTTGTCAGAACTCCAGTCAAAATTATCCCCGCCCACGTTCTTCCAGGACCCTTTCAGATTGCAAATGGGAATGCACCCCACGGGACATTGAAATTCTGATTCAAAATCCTCCAGATGAGGCAACTGCGAGATTTGAGCCCCGAGTTGAAGGCTTAGCAAGAAAATTCCCACAATAAGTATGATCCTGTTTTTCATGCCATTTACTTACTTTTTGGGCTTGCTGTTTTGGTATTCAATCTGAGTCCCTTCCACAAAGCCAATGATGCGAAACTCGGTCCTGCGATTGGCAAAATGGTCGTCTTCGCTGCAATTTACGCCATCTTTGCATCCGTTCAGCAATTGAGATTCTCCATAACCTTTGGCCACAATGCGATTTCCCTCCACCCCGGCGCGGATCAAAAATGAGCGGGCTGATTCGGCCCTGCGTTGGGAAAGAGAACGGTTATACTCGGCATTTCCCCGTGCATCTGTGTGTGAACTCAGCTCAATGCGGATTTCAGGATTGTCGCGCAGGAGGGAAACCAATTCCAGCAAATCTGGATAATCCTGAGCGCGGATTTCGGCCCGGTCGAATTCATAATGGATATTTTCAAGGCGCATCACTTTATTGATCACCACAGGTTCCAGCTTCATGGGAATGATGGTATCGCCTTCGTAGGAATTGAAAGTGGTGGAAATATGGTCTTTATACACCAGATAACCCGGAAATTTCACCCATAAATCATAATGACTGTTGCGCTCAAGTTTGGCCGAAAAGCGCCCGTAACGGTCGGAAGTGCGCGCCAGCGTATCCACCCGGGTCAGATTCACCAATTTGACCGAGGCGCCAGGCAGTTTCTTGCCAGTAGCTTCATCGATCACCAGCGCGGTAATGGCGGGAGGTGGATTATACAAGCTGAGGGTGTAGGAAAATTCGCTTGTCCCTGCCTCAGATTGGGTAGAAAAGGGAAATGTATAGGGAAGAAAGTCTGTGGTAACGGCTTGCACACGGAAATTTCCACGATCCACCTTGAAGGAAACCCGCCCCACAGAGTCTGTGACGAAAGTCTCCAATTCAACCCCATTGCCCGAAAACAGCACCAATTCCGCACCTTCAATGGGAAATCCCGAAATACTGTCCTGCACCAGCATCCCGATCACAGGACGTTCGAGGTGAAAGCGGTATATGTCATCTCCCCCCATTCCACCCGGACGATTCGAGGAAAAATATCCACTTTCGCCCTCAGCATCCAGCAGGTAGGAAAAATCATCGAAAGGAGAATTGAAAGGATAACCCAGGTTTTTGGGCCTTTGCCCGGATTGGGTCAGATCAATTGCAAAAATATCCAGATTGCCCAGGCCAGGATGGCCGTTGGAAGCAAAATAAAGCGTTCCCTCAGGGCTGATCCAGGGAAATAACTCATCCCCGGAAGTATTCACCTGCGAACCCAGATTTTCCGGTGGGCCCCAGTTTTCGCCTGTTTTTTGTGATTTATAAACGTCCTTTCCCCCAAATCCGCCGGGCATATCAGAAACGAAATAAAGGGTATTCCCATCCTGGCTTATGGCGGGATGAGTCAGGCTGAAATTGTCGTTATTAAAGGCAAATTCCTCTACAGAGACGCCCTTTTTGCCCTTCATCTGCGCCTTATAGAGTTTAAGGAGCATCATTCTGTCTTCGCTTCTCCCCTTTTTGTGGCCCAGAAAATTATTTCGGGTAAACCAGGCCTCAGTCGCGCTGTCGTTGGCCACGGTAAAATTACTTTCGTGGAAGGCCGTATTGATCTCCCCCTTCAAAGGTCTGGGCGTGGTCCAGGCAGAGTCTTTGCGGCCCGTTTCTTTGACAAAGTACAAATCCAGAAAAAATTCTCCCGTGCCCTCATACACTTTTACCACGGCTTTACCCGGGTCGCGGGAAGAGGAAAATACCAATCCGTCGAGGTAGGGAACGGGGGAAAAATCAGCTGCATCTGAATTGAAAGGCAATATTTCCACTGAAACAGCAGCCGAGTCTGCAAACATTTCCTGAAAATTATTCAGGGTTTGGGCAAAGGCGGGACCGCGTTCATCCTCAGGCACCCGGCGGGAAAATTCAGCAAACATCT
The DNA here is from genome assembly GCA_020635905.1 of Bacteroidia bacterium. GTDB lineage: Bacteria > Bacteroidota > Bacteroidia > J057 > JADKCL01 > JACJYV01. The sequence continues at coordinate 197,808 of JACJYV010000009.1, read as the reverse complement.
CCCCTGCCTGCTGGTAATTTCCTTGCTGCAATAATAAATGTCCGTAGTTAAAATAAGCCTCATTGGGCTTTTCGGGCCATTTCATCACTTGTTCGTACACCTTCTGCGCCCGTTCGTAATCGCGGGTCAGGCGGTAACATTCCCCCAAACGATACAAAGCCTGAGAGGGTTCACCCTTTTTCGTCAGGCGTTTGTAAAGGGGAATTGCCTTCACAAAAGCCATGCGATTGAAATGCTCGTCTGCCCGCTTTTCCAGACCTGAATCCTGGGAGAATCCCCGGGAAAAGATCAAAAGAGGTATGAGAAACAGTATCAGTCGCATGATCGTTCAGAATAATCGCGGACTTACCACCCCATCCACACCAAAAATGAAATCGTAGGTCAGCATCAGTTCGTGGGAACCCGAAGTATAGCCGTTGAGCCTGGTCAGGGGATAATCGTAGGCATAACCTGCCCACAGTTGCGGGGTAATCATGTACTCCAGCATGAACACCATGCCATCGCCTGAACGGTAGGAAGTGCCCACTCCAAATTTTTTATTGAAATAAAAATTCAGGTTCAGGTCGGCCTGCAAGGGTGCGCGCTCCACCACTTTGACCAGCACAGAGGGCTTCATTTGCACGGAGGAGGAAAGATTAAACACCACTCCCCCGTTGATGAAATAGTGGCGGTTGAAAATTGCATCTGTGGTATCGCTGCCCGAAAAGGAAACGCCTGGCTTATCAGGATCCAAAGAATTGATCAGAATGCGGGGCACGGAGGCGCCAACGTACCAGTTCTGGGTGTGGTAATAAATCCCGAAACCTGCATTGGGAAAAAACAGGCTGCGCGGATACAATGAAGGCACAATGTCGTTGGGATTTTTCAAATCTGCCCTGGTCCAGTCCACCCTGAAATTATAGCCTGTGGCCCGCAGCCCCAAAGCCAGTTTGCCCGGCCCAATGGGAATTCTGTAGGCATAATCCAGGCTGATCAGGGTCTGGGAAATGTAGGATGCCTGGTCGTTGACCATGGAAAAGCCAAAAGCCTGACGGCGGGATTTGTTGGGCAGATGAAGGGCAAAGGTCTGAGAAACAGGGGCTCCAGGTATGCCCAGCCACATGCGGCGATAAAGGCCCGCAAGGGTGAGGGCGTCGCGGCTGCCCGCGTAAGCCGGGTTGAAGGCCAGCCCGTTGAACATGTACTGAGAATACATGGGGTCTTGCTGGGCCTGGCCAGGCGTAAAAATTCCGCAGGAGATACAAAAAAACCCCGCCAGAATTGCGACCTTGATCAGATGGTAGTTCTTTCCCAAATGTGATTTCTTTCCTTCTCTTACAAAATAGACAATAATCCCCTCAGGGAAAAGGAGATTTACAATAAATTCAAATTGATCAGATTCGTTCGGGTAAAATTCATTCAAACCAACCCGTCTGCCTCCCATAAAGGACAATTCCACCCTTATCCACAACTAACGCTTGCCCCGTCCTGGCCCGAAATTTGTACCTTTATCCCTTTAAATCAAGTTACTATGAAGCGAATCAGATTCGGAATCATCTTCTTATCCTGTTTAGGTTGCCTTTTGGCCGCTCAGGGCCAGATTCAGATCATCAGCGGCGTGGATCCTGCCCAATTGGTTCAGGATGAATTTATTGGCAGCGGAATCAGGGTGAAGGACATTCGTTTCAAAGGTGCAGACGAGGCCATTGGAAAATTTACCTATAAAGGCGAAGCCCTGGGGCTGAAAGGCGGGGTAATCCTTTCCACCGGCCGTGCGGCCGATGCTGCTGGTCCCAATAACAGTGCAAAAACCGGCACAGCTTTCAACAAACCCGGCGACCTGACCCTCAAACGCTATAATATGGGCGGTTCTTACGACGCGGCCGTTTTGGAATTTGATTTTATGGGAAATAAGGATTCCGTGACTTTTTCGTTCGTGTTTGCCACCGAAGAGTATAACGACTTTGTCGGCACGGAATACAACGACGTTTTCGCCGCCTTTATCATTGGCCCGGGCTTTCGCAGCGGCAAAAACCTGGCTTCCCTGCCCGGGACCGCCAATACACCCATTACCATCAATACCGTAAACGGACGCGACAACAACCACCTGTATGTGGATAATAATCAGTTCAATAAGGTGGGGCAGCCTGTGCAAACCAAGCTCGACAACCTCAATCCTGAGTTGCACCAAAACATCCAGTACGATGGCATGACCGTGGCCCTGAATGTGGGTTGCCGCATTGTTCCCCGCCAGGTTTACCACATGCGCATCACCATTACGGATGTGGACGACGACATGTACGACAGCGCCATTTTGCTGGGCAAAAGCTCTTTTCAAAGCCTGGAGCAGGCCAAACACGAAAAGCGCAGGATTGCGCTGGCCGAGCGCCGCCGTGCAGACAGCACGGGCATGGTCATGGCCCTTCAGGACAGTCTGCGCAACCTTGTTGCCGATAGTCTGAGCCCTGTTCTGGGCAGCGAGCAGGCTCAGGCAGAGGCTGCCGATCTGGTTTTCCATTCACCTGAGGAATACACTTTTCAGGGCGACACCTTTTATTATGACAATCTTCCCGACCTGGGACGCCTGAAGGAGGCTTACCAGTACGAAATTGACCAAAAAGAAGAGCAGGAAAAGATCACCCAGAACGAAACTCCTGACGACAGTCCTCCCCGGGGAGATACAGGGGAAAAGAAAGAAAATCCCTCCAAAGCCCACAAATCAGAGGATCTTTTCAAAAGAGATCCCTTCTCGGGCGCCAGCCGCAAGCCAGGCCAGCCTGTGCGGGAATATCCTAATCCTTACTATAAGACGCCCGGCACGGGCAACGAGGGCGAGTACAAACTGGTGATTGACTTTGGCCGGGGAGAGTACATTCTGCAGGATACCACCAAAGACAAACTTCGGGCCCTGGCGGCTTTTATGGAAAAGAATCCCAAAACCAGGGCCGGGATCTATTCCCACAAAAATGTGGGGGAACAGGCCGAGGAGGACAAAGTACGCAAGCTGCGGGCCACCCTGACCGAATATTTCCTGGTGGGCGAAGGAGTTGATCCCGACCGCATTTTCCAAAATGGATTTTCCTTTGTTTCACCCGAAGAAAATCAGAAAATCTGCCCCCACAGGATTGAAATCTGGATGAAGAAAGTGACCAGCCCCTGATTTGGTGAGCGGCTTTTCGGGGAATTTTCTTACAGAATTTGCCTGAAACTCTAAACAATTTCTACCACAAAACTCTTATACCAGCCTGAATGGCAAGATTTCTCTACATATTTCCCCACCCCGACGACGAGTCCTTTGGACCCGCCGCAGGCATGCATGCCCAGCTTAGGGAAGGACACGAAGTGTTTCTCCTCACCCTGACCCGGGGTGGAGCAACCAAAATGCGCTTTTCCCTCAATAAAACCGTGGAGGAAATGGGCCTGATCAGGCTGAAGGAACTGGAAGCAGTACGTGATTATCTCCAACTGACTGGCCTGACTGTTTTGGACCTCGAAGACGGAGGCCTGCGTGAAATGGATCCGCGGGAGCTGGAGTGGATCATCAGGGAGCAAATTGAGCAAATTCAGCCCAATATCGTGGTTACCTACCCTGTGCATGGCATTTCCGGGCACCACGATCACCTGGTTTGCCACGCGGTGGTGAAGCGGCTGTATGTTGAATTGCTGGAAATTCATACCTATTTACAGCGACTGGCTTTTTTCACCCTGCCTGATCTGGAAGAAACTCCCACCCAGGGCGGAATGGTGCGGGTCAACCGCAGCCGCAAGGCCTTCATCGACTGCGTATTAACCCTTACCCCTGCCAACGAAAAGGCACTGGTGGACTGCCTCAATTGCTATCCCACTTACCGTCAGGTGATTGAGGAAACAGGGGTGGCGCACAAGGCATGGGAAACCCTTCATTTTGAGCTGTTTGGCGAAGATTATAAACCGCCCATCACTTCTCTGACTGAAAATTTACCCCGCTGAATCCGTGGTGGAAAATCCGGCTAAAACAATTCCCAAATTTGCCTTTCCCCCACCCTGGAAACTGACGGGGAGGGCCCTGATTATCAGTGGTTTGTTTCCCAAAAGCTGGTTTGAGCAGGAAAAAGTATTTGGGCAGGCCTGGCCCCATGAATTCAAAGGAGGATTGGGCTATCTCATGCTGATTGATTACCAAAGCAGCCCGGTCGGCCCCTATAAAGAGTTGCTGCTCATTCCCGGGAAATTTCGGGTGAGGGGCAAAAAATACCAGAGCATCGCCCGCATTTATGTGGATTCTCCCCAAAGTCTGCAGGGAGGGCGGGAAAATTGGTGCATTCCCAAATATCTGGCTGATTTTGACTGGGTGGAAAAGGAGAATTCAATTCATATTGGGGTTTCTGTGGCAGGAAAGGAGTTGTTGAAGGTAAATGCCTCTTACGGGGGATTGCGTTTCCCCATGACCACTTCTCTCCTGCCCATCCATTTGTACCAGGAATGGGAAGGCAAAGCAGCCACCGTGCGCCCAAGCGGCAAAGGCAGGGCCAAACTGGCCCGCATTCACTCACTCACCAGTTCTGGTGAAGGGTTTCCCCGCCTGGAACAGGCGAAAAAGCTGATCAGCATGTGGGTAGAACCCTTTGAGATGCATTTTCCCGCCGGGAAATTTGAGCTCTGAGCGGGAAAATAATTTTCCTTAATTGCTTAACTTGCCACAAATCCAAATAATCCTCCCATGGCCAATTCCAGCGCGGAAAACTATCAAAATGCCCTGAAAAACTTTGAAGCAGGTGAATATCAGGAGTGCCTGCGCACCCTTTCCAACGGTTTTGCCGCAGATTCCACCTACTTACCCTTTTATGAGCTGGCTGCAGCCTCACTCAACAAGCTTGGCGGCACCCACGAAGCGGGCCTGTTCAGGAATGCGATCGACAATTTTGAGGATTTCGAGCCCTTTTTTAAGCTTGGATACCATTTTATTGAGGTCAGACATTTTCCATTGGCCGTTCCTTTCCTGGAAAGAGCCCACAAGCTTCAACCCGAAAATGCCAACATTGCCTACGAACTTTCCCTGGGTTATACTGCAACATTTCGCTTTGAAAATGCCCTGGAAGTCCTTTCCAAAGTTGCTGGCACGGGAGATTTCTGGGTGGACTGGCGTTTTGAATTTTGCAAGGTCCTGACCGGATTTCCCGAAACGGCTGAGGAGTTCATCACCATGGCCAGACAGGTCCTCAATGCGCCCGGCCCCGTGAGCCGGGAAATGGAGGTGGCCCGCGAAAAGGTGGACGAACTGGCGGAAATGTTGCTCAGATCAAACCTGGTGGAAAATCCCCAAAACCACATCCGCGACTGGCATTTTATTCAGTACGGGGGCGCCATTCTGGATTATTTCAGCGATCCCGAACAATATGTGGCAGGTGGAAGGTATGTAGCCCTTTATGGGCAAATGAGCCAGATTCGCATGGTTTTGGATCGATTGGCCCGCTTTCTGGAGGCCACCCAGCGGCAACCTTTGCAGATTTTTTATGCTCCCGGACGCAGTTCTGAGATTCTGGGGAAAGGCCTCAGCATTCTGCTTGGACTTCCCGTACGCGAACTGAACGAAAACCTGGCCAGCGCTCCCCAGAGCCTGGTTGTGGCAGGCAGCACGGCTGATTTCAATGAAAGTCCTGCCCTGTTGAAAGTTCGACCTGACCAAACCGTGTTCAGTCTGAACCATTGCTGGCTGGAAAACACCATGCTTTCGCCCGATGTGATGGGCTTCATGAGCCAGGTTTACACTTTCCCCTGGGATGGAGGCGGGCTCCGTTTTGATCCTGATACACAGGATATTACCCGCACGGAGGCCGATGAGCGCAGCGCTGATGAAATTGCCGCTGAACTGGCTGCCACCTCACCCGATGAAAAAGAGGGTTTTGAGGAAACCCTTGACTTTTATCTCAATCGCCAACGCTGGATCAAAGGAGGACAGGAAGGCGGCACGGTCAGGTTCATGTTCATGCAAGACAGCCCGGTCCCGGGCAGCTATTTTCACTAACATTTGTTAGGTTGATTTTGCCGTAATTTTGCTTGATTAAATGGAGAAAAACGGCTAAATTAGGACTTAGTCAGTCATTTTCCTGTATTTAAAAACATAAGGTATGAGCATGTTTGGTGGATGTATTTGCCTGCTGATTCCTTTCCTGGCTGCCGCTGGATTAATCTGGTTTATGGCAGGAGGAGGCAAGAAACGCCCCATTCAGGTACCTGAAATAGAAAACGAAGAGAATTCTATTTAAAGTTTTTCCAAAACCCCCGACACGATCCCGCCAACTTTGGCGGGATTTTTTTAGGGCTATTCTTCTATCGCCTCCACTCCCTGCTTTCTCAATTGCTCAAGGTGGTTTTTCATGGCCTCCACTTGAGCCGGGGGATGACTGATCCAGCTACCCACCTCACCAATGACTTTCAGGGGCTCCTGAGTGCGGTAGGAACGGGAGGGATTTCCAGGAAATCTTTTGTCGGTCAGGTTGGGATCGTTCTCGATGTGGCCTGTGGGTTCAACCAGATAAATCCGCTCTTTGGCCTCGCCCTGAGCAAGTTCTGCGCCCCAAATGGCTGCATCCAGGGTGGCCGAAAAGTACACATAGCGTGACTTGCGGCGGCTTCCGTAATTGGAAACGAACCCGGCTTCGATCAGGTCGCCCTTGTTGAGTTCCGCCCTGGTGCCGTGAAAAAAGGTCTGGGAAAAGGTAATCCCGTTGAATTCCACTTTATATTCCATGCTTTATTTGAATTTTGTTTTAACCCCCTTTAGCCCTTTATACTTGGAAATTGCTCATTGGGTAACAGAATACCCCCCATTGGCATTCTCATTCACCCAAATTCCAATTTTCCAATCCCAGAACTGAAATCTCCTTAAAGCATAGACTGCTGAATATGGTATCCTTCAAACAACACGTTGTCCAGATCACGAACCGCGGTCCAGCGAGCCATGGAACGGATATTTTGCACCGCGCGGGGCACATCCATCACACTATCGGGCAGCTCTTTGTAGGATGATTCGTCCAGATCGTAAACCGTCTGATTTTCAAGGATCATGTTGTAGTTGAGCTGAGCGCTTTCGTCGTGGGGCGCACCCGTATAAATCTGCAGGAAGTCGTTCATGTGGAAGGCCATCTCAATCAGGCGGCCATAAAACCAACTGCGGTTTTTCTCCGTGGGTGGCGGGGTAAATTTGCGGACTTTATCCAGCAGATCGCCGTAACGGCTGTGGAAATTTCGCAGATACTGGGCCGCTTCTCCACTGTCCACCCCCGTGGTGGTAGCCACCACTTTGATGTCCTTGACCGTGGCTCCCTGCAGCAAGGGCAAAATACGACGATCGAAAAAGCGATTGGAGAGTTGAATTCCCTGCATACGTTCGTCGTTGGTGATTTTTTCCCGGAAATTGATCAGGGTATCCATCACCTGCTGGCTGTTATTTTCCTTGGCAGATTCAGTAGCCAGGCGACGGAAGAAAAGATTTTCCAGGATATGTTCGAGGGCATTGGAATTGCGGGCGTTGAAGCTGCCGTCCCCAAATTCTCCCAAAAACTCCAACCCACGTTTGACATGGCTGATGTGGCCAATCCACTCGTCAGTTACAGATTTGGGTTCCTCATTGTCGCGCTCGTATTCGTCCAGGAATTTATCCAGAGCATCAGAACGACCCACAATCTTCTCAATAAGGGCCAGGGCCTGGTCGCGCACCTTGAACAAGGCGGCCAACGGGATAAAGTCTTTGGGGGAATCCCCTTCCTGGATGCGGCGCACGGCGTCCTCCAACTGATTGCTGAAGTCGTCGCGGGCTTCGGGTGAAACGAGATTCAGGAAGGTGGAAAGGTCGCGGCTTTTGCGGGTTCCTTCGCGGAATTTCTCTGCCAATTCTCCCTTAAAGTCGTAATACTGATCCAGAAATTCGGCAGCCCGAAGGATGCGATCGTCCTTGCTCAGGGCTTTGCGCATGGTTTCCTGCAGTGCTTCTTCGCTGGTGCGCTGGATTTTGGCCAGATTTTCCCGGGCTTTTTCAGAATCCTTGAAGTGGCTTTGTAAATTTTCGACCAGGGCGGTGGGATTCAGATTGCTTTCCCAGATCTTCATGGACGCCTTGTATTTATTCGCGGCTTCCCGGCTGTTTTCCAGGGCAATTTTCACTTCTTCGAGCGCTTTGGCAGCTGATTCTGCACTTTTGCGGTCAGCTTCAGCCTGGGTGCGGGCAGCTTCCATTTCGCTGGTGGCGGTCGCGATTTTCTGGTTCAAATCATCCACCTGAGCTTTCAGTTTGTCGGCCTGGGCCTGAACGCCTGCCAGGCTTGAGGAAGCGGCTTTTTCTTTTTCCAGGGCTGCATCCAGTGATTCCTGGGCCACAATCAGAGCCTTATTCTGCTCCACCATGCGCGCATTCAATTCCTCTATTTCGCCCGAAACTTTACCAGAATATTCTTTTTCAGAATTTACCGTGGCTTTGAGGCTTTCGAGTTCCCGCTGAGATTCGGCGAGCTGAGATTCAGCTTTATTGAGAGCAGCCTGGGCCGTGGTAAGTTCAGTTTTGAGCTGAATTACTTCAGATGAATCCAGGGTTTCTATTCCAGGTTCCGTTTTCTGGGTGAGTTGCTCCTTGAGGGCAGCCAACTGGGTTTGCAGGCGGTCCAGCTCAGTCAGGGATTGTACCTGCTGGGTTTTGAGCAGGGTCAATTCCTTTTCCACCTCTCCTTTGGCTGCGGCTACCTGTCCTGCATCCCGTTGAGTGGTTTTGTGGGCTGCCTTTTCATTCTCCAGGTCTTTTTGGCTTTTGGTCAGGGAATCGCGGGTGAGTTGCAGGTCGCTTAGGGCAGTGCTCAATTCCACTTTCACCTGAGCCAGTTCACCCTGAAGTTTCTGCAATCCATCTTCAGAGGAGGCTTTTTGTGAACTGGTTTCTTTGAATTTATTGGCCAGATCGCTGGTTTCCTGACGGGCTTTTTCCAGCTCTGATTGCAGGTGATCAGACTTTTGCTTTTCAGCCTGCAGGTCGCCTTTGACCTGTTCCAGGTCCTGTTGCAGGGCTTCGCCTGCGCGGGTGGCTTCGCTCAGATCGAGCTTCAGTTTATCAGCCTGGCGGCGCATTTGCTCCAGCGCTTCGCGCTTTTCGAGCAATTCAGCCCGTTCCTTGACCGGGTCCACCCGCTGCGGGGTCTGCTCGCGGTTTTTGAGGGATTCCATTTCCCGGCTCATGCCCTCCATTTCCATGCGCGCCCGGTCCAGATCAGATTTCAGGCGATTGATCTCGTTGCGGGTATTGGCAAGTTCTTTTTCACGTCCCTGCAGTTTTTCTGTTACATTCTCCACCTGATAACGCGCCTGATTCAGGTCTCTGACCAGTTTTTCGCGCCCATCTCCTGAATCCTCATCGCCAGATTCCATGCTTTCCAGTTGTTCGCGGGCATCCTTCAGTTGTTCCTTCACCACTTCCAGTTCGCGGCGGGTGCGGCTGAGCAAATCGGGTTCAGCATAGGGCAAAATGGGTTCAAAGTGATCGTCTTCCAGCAATTCATCCTCTTCCTCGTCTTCCTCTGCATCCCTGAGGCGCTCGTCCTCTCTGTCTTCATCCTCAGGAACTTCACTTTCCACTGCGATTTCGCGGTTTCCAATGGCGCGAATCTTGATGGGAGCCCTTTCGGGTCCCGCTTCGGGCTCTTCGGGCGTTTCCGTGGGCAGACTTACTTCCTTGGTTTTGGTTTTCTTTTCCTTTTTCTCTTTGGGTGCTTTGGGCTCTTTCGTACGACCGCGACGGCCAATCATGCCGCCAATCAATATCCCGAACAGGGCCCCAACCCCCATTGCGCCGCCCATCCAGGGCAGATCAAAGGCAGGTTCTTCCATGACTTCCAGCCCTGCAGGGTTGTAAAGGGCCAGGCTGAGGCGGGTCAGTTTGTCGTTGGAGGCGAAAATCATCCCTTTGGGACGGCTTCTGAGCATATTTTCCTCCAGGGTGAGGACCCTGCCTTCCTGATTGGCCTTGACCCAGGCCACCAGCAGGGACTGAATTGCGTCCCGCAAATTGAGGTTTTCGTAACGGGGATCCACGCCAATCTGGCCTCCCAGGCCAAGTTGGCTGGCTACGGAATTGAAATTCCAGCCGCTGCGCAGGTCTTTGGTGGCGCTGTAACCCAAATCCTGAATTTGATTTTTTTCCAGTCCCAGCACCATGAGGGAGGGAAACCAGTCTTTGACAAACTGGTCAAAGGTGACGGAATCTTCGGGAGAATAATAGGTGAAGGTCACCCCGTCGCGGGAATACACGCCCCGCTTGAATTCAAACTGATCGTCGCCCACGATGAGCACATTTTCACGCACCCGCAGGGGGATTTGCTCTTCCCAGAGGTACAATTTTTTCTCGTCAATCATGCTCACGAGGGCACTCTCTGCGGTGGGAACGGCCTTGAAATTATCCACTCCCATGCGGTCCTGCCAGTACTGGTTGAGTTCCTCGGTGGTCATGGCCCGAAAATTGGGAGTGGGCGAAAGCCCGAAGGGTTTGGCAGCCTGAACGGAAATCCCCCAAAACATGGCCAAAAAGAATAAAAAGCTTTTGGTTCGATGCATCATTGCGATCGGTTTTGATTTATGGTACACGTGGCGATTTTGAATCATAGTCTTTCTGCATATCCCGGAAATCAGGGCATTTTCCCTGCTTCTGGTCATAACTACCTAAATTAGGCAGGCGCAGCAAATATCCCAAATTAAGGGACAATAAAAGGGAAATTATTGAAGGGAGGAAGGAAAGAGGTTAATCAAAATCCCTTTCCGTAAAAACTGGAAATGTCGAAGTAAATCCGAATGGTTTCCTTTTCTTCAGTTACAAATTCAGGCAGATCACAGGGAATTGTCAACCTTCAAATTCCCATAAAAATTCATTGATTGATTAATCCTCACAAAAGCACAAACTCCATGGTCTTTTCAATGTGCTGAGGCTCAACGATTCCGCGGGCATAAAAGGCATTTTCACCCGAATTATACTTGTCGAGATAGGCCTGGTTGATGGCGGGTGTCAGTCTTTCCAGATCAGCAGGAATGCGGGCTTTGATATCGTACACCTCTGTCCCACATTTCAATTGCCCCTGCTCATCCTGCAAAAAGGTATTATACCAACTTTTCTCCGCGAAACCCCAGGAACGGGCAAATATGCGATTTTCTACCACCACCATCCAGATTTCCAGAAAATTAACCCGCTCCTTTCCTGCTTTGAGTCCGGTGAGATTGTGGGTGTGAATGTAGTGCAATGCTGCCTGTTTTTTCATTTATGGGTCTTTGGGGAAAGTTACGGTCAATTTGTCTGGTTAAAAAATCCTGAATTGCCTCTCATTATCACCCTCCTGCCTTTGAATCTCCCAAATTTCGCTTGACACTTCCCTCCCATCCCTCTAACTTTCAGGTATGAAGAAATTCCTGCTTTTTGTACCCGTTTTACTGTTGTGGGCCTGTCAATCCCAGCCAGGTCAGGGATCGTTTCCGGCTGAATCGGCCATTTTTGGCCTCAAGTCACCCATCCAATTGAAGTACCAGGACCAGAATGTACTGGAAATGCGGGATTTCTTCCCAGACCCTTCGGGTCTGGATTCGGTCAGTTGCCCTGACGGGCTGAAATGCACCCTTACCGCGGACAAGGAGACCCTGGTTGTGACCCGTACAGGGCAGCCTGCTTTGCTTTCAGTTTTTACCTTCTGGTACCAGAAATCTCCCTACACCGTGCTTTCCCGCTGGCCCGACAAGGTCGATCACACCTTTACCCTGGCTGATCCCGAACACCAATATTCCCAGGTCCAGGTAAAAGGAAGTTTCAATGGCTGGAACCCGTCCAATACCGTTTTGAAGTTCGAAAACGGGGCCTGGACTGCCAGCGCTCAATTTGATCCGGGCACCTACCAGTTCCTTTTTGTGGCCGACGGGGTGGAAATGCGGGATCCCCTGAGTACGGATTCGGTCCCCAATGGCTTTGGCAACTGGAATACCCAATTGCGCATCATGCCCTCTGTGGAAGGTACGCCTGTTCACCTCTTTACCTCTCGCATTGAGAATGGACAAATTATCGTTGGGATGGAGGGTCAGGAAAAGGAATTATTTGTACTCTGGGAAAATCACCGTCTGGAGGGCAAGTATCTGCGCCGCCAAAAAGGGGGCGAAATCATGATCAGTCTGCCTGACCAGGCCAAAACCATGCCCCGCAGCACCCTGCGGGTGTATGCGCTGAGCGAAGCGGGTATTTCCAACGACCTTTTTATTCCCCTCGAAAATGGTCAGCCCTATAAGCAAATCACCCAGGTAAAACGCCAGGATAAGCACAGCCAGATCCTCTATTTTCTGCTGGTGGACCGTTTTCTCAATGGCGATCCCGGCAACGACGCCCCTTTGCAGGACAAAAGGGTCTTTCCGCGGGCCAATTACCATGGGGGAGACCTGGCGGGTGTAATCAAGCAAATTGACATTGGATTTTTTTCAGATCTGGGTGTGAATACCATCTGGCTCTCCCCCATTTCTCAAAATCCGCTGAGTGCATACCAGGAATTTCCCGAGCCCCGCCGCTGGTATTCGGGTTACCACGGATACTGGCCCATTTCTTCTTCTAAAGTGGATACCCGTTTTGGCACTTCTGACGAATTGAAAACCCTGATCGAAAAGGCCCACCAGAAAAAGATGAATGTGGTGCTGGATTTCGTCAGCAATCATGTACACCAGGAGCATCCCCTCTACCAGAAACACCCTGAATACGCCACCCAGCTCAACCTGCCCGACGGCCGCAAAAACATTCGTCTCTGGGACGAATATCGTCTGACCACCTGGTTTGACACCTTCCTTCCCAGCCTCGATTTTGCCAATCCTGAAGTCCTGGAACTGCAGTCTGATTCGGCCCTTTTCTGGGCGCAGAATTACGAACTGGACGGGTTTCGTCACGATGCCACCAAGCACATTCCTACTCCTTTCTGGCGCACCCTGACCCGCAAATTGCGTAATGAGGTTATGATTCCACAGAATCGTCCCTTTTATCAGGTGGGCGAAACCTTTGGCAGCCGCGAGCTGATTGGCGACTATGTGGGCCCCGGGCTGATGGATGGCCAGTTTGATTTCAATCTTTACTTTGATGCCCGCAATGCTTTTGCCAATAAAACCAGCTCCCTCAACGACCTGTCACGCTCTTTGCAGGAAAGCATGAACTGGTACGGCAGCCATTCACTCATGGCCAACATCACGGGCAATCACGATCTGGCCCGTTTTATGAGTCTGGCCAGCGGCGATTTGCGTTGGGACGAGGACGACAAGGAAGCAGGGTGGCAACGGGAGATTGGGGTCACCGACCTGAATGCGTACTACCGTTTGCGTCAGCTGACGGCCTTCATCATGACTATTCCCGGGGTGCCCGTGATCTATTACGGGGATGAATTTGGTATGCCTGGTGCAGGTGATCCCGACAACCGCCGTCCCATGTTGTGGGATACGGACCTCGACAACGACCAGTACTGGCTCAAAAATGAAACCCGCCGTCTGGTGAATCTGCGTGGATTTCACCTGCCGCTCATTTATGGCGATTTCCAACTGCTGGAATCTTCAGATTCCAGCCTGGTGTATGCCCGCACCTGGTTTGACGAATGTGTGGTGGTGGCTTTCAATAAGTCAGAAAAAGAGGAAGTGATTCGTTTCGAATTGCCAGAGCGCTTCGCCGGGGTGCAGTTTCTCTCCAACTTCAAAGGCGACGCCATGGTCAATGGCAGGAATGTTGCTGCAAGGATTTCTCCTTTGGGGATTGAGGTGTTTTTGGGGAAAAAGTGAGTAGTTTTAAGCTGCAAGCTACGAGCTGCGAGATTGAAAATATCTCAGTTCCAAAGCCTAACAACTAATTCCTAAAACTTAAAAAGCTAACGACTCGCTTCCAGGGGCTAAATCCATCCAGAGGATTTATGCCGCAATGTGGGAATGGCCCATCCTCGTCGCCTTAAGGGCTAAAGACTCTCATCTAAAATCTACCCTCTCACATCTAACATCTCAAGCTTAATAGCTCTTTTTCGAGACCAAAACCTCCATGGAATCCCATTTTTTCCATTCGCCTATGGGTTTGCCAGCGCGGTAACTGCCTTCAGTTTCCTTGGCTCCGTTCTTGTGGTAAGTGGTCCAGAGACCGTCCTTGATGGCTTCACCGCCTGAGATGGTGTATTTTCCTTCGCTCATCACCTGGCCCGAACTGAAATAATTTTTCCATTCTCCAAACTTCACTCCACCACGGTAAATGCCTTCGCTCTTTTTGGACCCGTTTTCAAAGTAAAAGGTCCAGACGCCCTCCTGCTTTCCGTTGACCACATGGCCCTCGCTTTTCTTATTGCCGTTGTCGTAGTAGAAAACACGGTTATTATCAGATTGGCCCCTGACTGAAGTGACCAGAAGCACCAGAACGGGAAGCAGTAGCAGTAATTTTTTCATGTTTTCAAGTTAAAGAATCCCTTTTGGACACTCAAGACGAATTTTCCCCAATATCTTACCCCGGCGATCCTTCCTGAGGAACAGTTTCAGAATTGGAAATCTGCCCGGCAAAAGCTAAAATTGAAAATGGAATCAGCAAAAGATCGCAAACCCTTTCTTTCTCCTGAAGAGGAAGCAGAAATCCGGGCCGGGGTCCGGGAAATTTTTGAAGGCTACTACATGGCTCCCAATAACGAAGAGACGTGGGAAGCCCTGCGTGAAAGCATCATTCAGCTCCTCTCCCACTTGTGGGAAACAGGCAAGCTGCACAGCCCCAAAAACGAGGGCTTTCAGGTGCACCTGAGTCTTGGTTCCACCATGTCCCGTCAGGATGTGGAGCAGGGTAAAGTCAAGGTCAATATTTCTTTTGGCAATTCAGGGGAGTATACGAGGATAACGCTTTGACAATGAGCAATGAACAATTAGCAATGAACAATTAGCAATTAACAGTTGGTCGATACATCTTTATTCATTGGTTAGAATCAAATAAGGAACACTTTAAATCCTCTTATCATAAAAAAAATCCCCTTCCAGGTCGTACTGAAAGGGGATTTTTCATGAATCTATGCTGTGCTATTCCTTGATCAGGAGGCGGCTCCATTGCTTATTGCCTGACTGTGCCCGCAGCACAAAGCTGCCATTGGCGAAGCTGCTCAGGTCCAGAGCAGTCTTAAGTTGCCCGTTGGATGGGGTCAGTACCTGATTCAGGACTTCCCTGCCCAGCAGGTCAGTGATACGCAGTTGCACGGGATTACCTGAAGTCAGATCCATCATTTCCAGTGTAAAATTCCCGGATGAAGGGTTCGGATAAATTTTCACCTGTCCGGCCAGTCCTTCCTCAATACCCACAGTATTCAGGAATGAGCAACTGGTATCCGTGCCGCAGCTGTTGGTCGCGTAGAGGCAAACCGTGTAAATCCCAGCCTGCGAATAAGTGTGCTGCGGATTCTGTTGGGCGGAGAAGATTCCGTCTCCAAATCCCCAGGCCCAACTGGTGGCCCCGCCAGTGGAAAGGTCCGTAAAATCGAAGGTTAGGCCGCTTTGCGAGTAAACCCAGGTAGCCGTGGGGCGTGGGCAGGAAAGCACGATCTGCTTGCAGTCAGTCGAGGAATTACACCCGTTGGTTACCGTGAGGCAAACAATGTAAGTGCCGTAGGAAGCATAGGTGTGCGAAGTATTCTGGCTGCTGCTGATAGATCCGTCGCCAAAATTCCAGAACCAGGTGGTGGCACCTGACGAACCGTCAGTGAGGTTTACGGTAAGGCCTGCCTGGGTAGCGCTGTAGCTGGCGGTCGGGGTGCTGCAGGAGATTTGTACGTTTTTGCAAACGGTATGCGAGCCGCAGGGGCTGGTCGCAGTCAGACAGACAGCGTAGTTGCCGGGGGCATTGAATGCATGCTGCGGGCTTTGAGCCGTGGAAGTGGTACCGTCTCCAAAATTCCAGAACCAGCTTGTGGCGTTGGTGGAACCGTCGGTGAAGGAGGTCACGTTCTGAGCAGAGGAGAAACTGTAAGCGGCCACCGGGTTGGGGCACACAATGCTTACAGACTGGCAAACGCTGTCAGATCCGCAACTGTTGGTGGTGGTGAGACAGACTGTGTAGGTGCCCGGCACCGGGTATGTGTGCGTAGGATTCTGAGCGGTGGAAGAACCGCCATCCCCAAAGGTCCAGTAGTAGGAAATCGGGTTACCCGTGGTTTGGTTGGAGAAGGAAGCGGTCAGGAAGTTGGAAGAATATCCAAATGCCGAATTGGTGGTCTGACAACTTGCATTGATGGTGGTGCAAACCTGGTCGCTGCCACAGGCATTGGTGGCGGTGAGGCACACCGTGTAGCTGCCCGGGCTGGCATAGGTATGAGTGGGGTTCTGTAGGGTTGAAGTTGAGCCATCCCCGAAGTCCCAAAGCCAGGAAGTGGGATTACCCAAAGACTGATCAGCGAATCCGTAATTAAGTCCCGAAGGAATACTGGCAAAGCTGGCTCCCGGGTTATTGCAGGTGGCATTCACCGTCTGGCAGGAGGTATTGGAACCACAGCTGCTGGTCACGGTAAGACAAACCTGGTATGTTCCTGAAGCTGTATAGGTATGGGTGGGATTTTTCGCACTGGAAGTGCCTCCGTCGCCAAAGGTCCAGGCCCAGGTAGTGGGGCTGTTGGTGCTGCCATCCGTAAAGGTGTAGGCCAACCCGCTGCTGGATGAGGTAAAGGAGGAAACCGGGGAGTTACATCCCACGGCTACCGTTACCACCTGGCAGGAACTGTCAGCACCGCAGGTATCCACAATGGAGAGGCAAACGGTATAGCTGCCGCCCGCTGTATAGGTATGGCTCGGATTTTGCGAGGTTGATGTATTGCCATCCCCAAAATCCCACAACCAGTTCATACCCGGATTGGTGGAGGATTGGTCAGAGAAATTCACACTCAATCCTGTCGATTGATAGCTGAAGGCCGCCATAGTGGTCTGGCAATTGGTCACGGTGACTGATTTACAAATGGAATCAACCCCGCAGGCATTGGATGAAACCAGACACACTGTATAGGTGCCGCTGGAGGCATAGGTATGGGTGGGATTCTGGATGGTTCCGGTGCTGCCATCTCCAAAATCCCAGGCCCAGGCCGTGGGCGTATTGCTGGTGCCATCCGCAAAGGTTGCGGTGGGACCGTTTACAGTGAAGGCAAAATTTGTATTGGGAACCAGGCAACCAATTGAAATGGGCTTGCAAAAGGTATCTGATCCGCAGGAGTCCGTTACCATCAGACAGATGTTATAGGTTCCCGGGTTGATGTAGGCATGCTGGGGATTGGTGGCGGTACTGGTACCGCCGTCCCCGAAATTCCACATGTAGGTGGTGGTGCCAGTGGTAACTGAAGTATTGGTGATGTTGGCAGTCTGGCCAACGGCATTGAAAAAGAAGTTAGCCGTGGGGCCGTTACAGCCCCCGCCGCCACCACAGGCCTGAAAATTCACGCAAAGGGTATCTGTAAAGGTCTGAACCTGGCTGAATACCGTTCCAAAAGCTGTAATTGAAACACAAAGCTGGTCCAAAGCCGAGGTATTGGCCGTGGGGGTACCAGAAAGGATAAAACAACCATAACCCAATCCGGAGGAAACCCCCTGATAAATGCAGTTCAAGGGGGTACAGGTAAGGGTGTTCAAACCACCCGGGCTTGATACGATCCCGTTGACCATGAAGGAATCAAAGGGAACTGTGATCGAACTTACTGTGGTGTCAGCCGGAAATACAAAGGTGAGTGTCTCCGAATAGGCAATCCCCATGCATCCGGCCGGGAGTGGATCAGGATATAATCCTGTAGCGGAAAGGTTGGTGTTGGGACTACATTGAGAATGGCCTGCAACAGGCAGGATAAAGGTTCCCAAGGCAAGAAAGGCAATGAATAGTAATATATTTCTCATACAAAGTGGTTACAATACTGCAATATAATCACGGTTTGAATTTACACAACCTGCTTCTCCTATTCAAATATGTTTATGGGTTTGTGAAATTTAAGGGGAATCACTTTTTAAATGCGGTCAGTTATCAATCTCAATAATCTGATTACCAGAGGCCGAAAGCAAAACTGCCCGCAGGTTTTTACTGCGGGCAGTCTTAGGATTACTGAGTGATGAGTTTGTGCATCAGTCTTCGGCCATTGAGCTCAATTTCCAGGAAATAAGTCCCTTTGGCCACATGGGTAAGGTCGATTTCCCGTTGGAAATTCTGCCCTGCTTTGCCTTCATTGCGGTACCAAACCTCCTCACCCAGGAGACTGTACACCCGCACCTTCATGTCGAATTGCTGATGCAGATTGGCTTCCAGAGTGAAAATCCCCGAACTGGGGTTCGGGTAAACCCGGAAGTATTCAGAGAAATCTCCTTCTGCTATCCCTACCGAGGTAATGGTCTGACAGAAGGTGGTGGTTCCACAGCTGTTGGTGGCGGAGAGGCACACATTATAGGTACCATCGTTGATGTAGGTGTGCTGCGGATTCTGCTGGTTGGAGGAATTTCCATCCCCAAATGACCAAACCCATGAAGTCGCACCCGCCGTCCCGTCCGTAAACGTAAAGGTATTCCCTTGTTGGGTGAAGGTAAAGGCAGTCTGGGGCGGGGCACAATTCACAATAATGGTCTGGCAACTGGTAGCCGAATTACAACCATTGCTTACCGTCATACAGACCACATAGGTACCATAGGCAGTGTAGGTATGCACCGGATTCTGGGTGGTCCCGGTGGTTCCATCCCCAAAGTTCCAGAACCAACTGGTTCCCCCTGTGGAGCCGTCCGTAAAGTTTACCGTGGGTGAATTGATCACGTAGGTAAAGGAAGCCGTGGGAGAAGGACAGGTCACGGTAATGGCCTTGCAGGTAGTATTATTGCCACAGGCGCTGGTTGCGGTGAGACAGACGGAGTAGGTGCCCGCGGCTGAATAGGTATGGACCGGATTTTGAGCCGTGGAGGTGGCGCCATCACCAAAATCCCAGAGCCAGGAGGTGGCATTGCTGGATCCATCGGTAAAGGTTACCACGTTTACAGCGGTAGTTGATGTGAAGGATGCCACGGGTGTGGGACAGGTAATCACTACCGTATTACAGCTCGAACTGTTACCACAGGTGTTGGTGGCAGAGAGGCAAACCGTATAGGTTCCTGCACTCGCATAGGTATGCGAGGGATTTTGCTGGGTGGAGGTGCCACCGTCTCCAAAATTCCACAACCAGGATACCGGGTTATTGGTGGTCTGATCCGTAAAGGTCGCGGTCAGCAGGTTGGTGGTCTGGCTGAAAGCAACTCCCGGATTGGGACAAACCACGGTCACTGTTTGGCAGGAGGTATCCGAACCGCAGGCATTGAAGGAGATCAGACACACATTATAGGTCCCTGCACTTGCGTACGTGTGGGTGGGATTTTGCTGAATAGCCGTGCCTCCATCTCCAAAACTCCATTGCCAGGCCGTGGGCCCGTTGCCGGATCCATCCGTAAAGTTGAATACCAGGGCAGTGCCCGAACTGGTAAAGGAAGCCGTCGGTTTGGGACAAACCGCAACCGCAGTCGAGCAGGCCGTCTGGCTGCCGCAGGCATTGGTCACGGTCAAACAGACGAGGTAACTGCCTCCATTGGCATAGGTGTGTGAAGGATTCTGCAAAGTGGAGGTACCACCGTCCCCAAAGGCCCAGGACCATGAAGTCGGGCTGTTGGTCGAAGCATCCGTAAAGGTAAAGGACAGCCCGGAGCCGGTCGTGATAAACGAAGCCACTGGCGAGTTACATCCCGTAGCCACAGTAACCTGACTGCAGGTGACATCCGTCCCACAGTTGTCCGTAATGGTCAGACACACGGTATAGGTCCCGGCCGAAGCATAAGTATGGGTGGGATTCTGCAAAGTGGAAGTATTACCATCCCCAAAATCCCAACTGTAAGTTGGGGTACCTGAAGCCGTGCTCTGATCCGTAAAGGAAGCCGTAAGGCTGCTGACCGAAGTGGTAAAGGCAGCATTGGTATTGGGGCAAACCACCACCGATATGGTAGAGCAGGACTGATTGGTGCCGCAGGCATTGGTAACCGTCAGGCACACATTGAAGGAGCCACTGCTGGTGTAAGTGTGGCTGGGGTTCTGCAGGGTGGAGGTTCCACCATCCCCAAAGGTCCAGGCCCAGGCCGTGGGAGTACCCGTGCTCAGATCCGTGAAGGCAACTGTGCCACCCGAAGCGGTGGAGTTAAAGTTGGCCACGGGTGTGGGGCAGGTCACCGTAATGGTCTGGCAACTGGTGTTGCTGCCACATGAATTGGTTGCGGTAAGGCATACCTGGTAGGTACCGGCTGCAGTGTAGCTGTGAGTGGGATTTTGCTGGGTGGAGGTGCCTCCATCCCCAAAGGTCCAGGCCCACGAAGTGGGCGAGTTGCCACTTGCGTCGGTAAACAGGTAATTAAGCGAGGAAACCGCCTGGCTGGAGAAGGCCGCCACGGGCACCGGACAAGGCAGGGTTACCGTGATGGTCTGGCAGAAGGTGTTGCTGCCACAGGCATTGGTAGCCACCAGACACACGTTATAACTGCCGCTGGCCGTGTAGGTGTGAACCGGATTCTGCAAAGTTGAGGTACCGCCGTCGCCGAAGGTCCAGGCCCAGGTTGTGGGCGAATTGGTGCTCAGATCGGTAAAGTTCACCACCCCGTTATTGGCATTGCTGCTCCAGTTTGCCACCGGCAGCGGGCAGGCACCAGTCACCGTTACCGTCTGGCAGAAGGTGCTGCTGCCGCAGGCATTGGTCGCGATTAGACAGACCGTATAGGTACCGTTGGCCGTGTAGGTATGGGTCGGATTTTGCTGGGTGGAAGTGCCGCCGTCCCCAAAGGTCCAGGACCAGGAGGTGGGGGTATTGGTGGAATTATCCGTAAATGAAACCACCAGGTTATTGGCGGAGAAGGTAAAGCCTGCACCGGGAACCGGGCATCCTCCCGAGATCACCACCGACTGGCAGGAGGTATCGCTGCCGCAGGCGCTGGTCGCAATCAGACAGACTGTGAAAGTGCCACTGCTCGCATAGGTATGCGACGGATTTTGTTGGGTGGAGGTACCTCCGTCACCAAAGGTCCAGGCCCACGAAGTGGGCGTATTGGTACTGTTGTCGGTAAAGGCAGCCGTATTTCCGCTGACTGAGCTATTGAAAGCTGCCACCGGCAGCGGACAGCCACCTGTCACAGTCACCGTATTGCAGGCAGTATTGCTGCCACAGGCATTGGTGGCGATCAGACACACCGTGTAGGTTCCACTGGTCGCATAGGTATGCGAGGGATTCTGCTGGGTTGAGGTACCCCCATCACCGAAGGTCCATGACCACGAAGTGGGCGAATTGGTGGAGGCATCGGTGAAGCTGGCTGTAAGCCCCGAGGTACTGCTGGTAAAACCAGCTGTGGGTGTGGGACAGGCCACCGTAACCGTAACTGACTGGCAGGAGGTATCACTGCCACAGCTGCTGGTGGCGATCAGACAGACCGTGTAGGTGCCCGAAAAAGTATAAGTATGCACGGGATTCTGTTGGGTGGAGGTACCTCCGTCTCCAAAGGTCCAGGCCCACGAAGTGGGCGTGTTGGTGCTGTTATCGGTGAAGGAAACCACCCCGGCATTGACCGACATATTGAATGCGGCCACAGGCAGGGGGCAACCTCCCGTGACGGTTACTGTATTGCAGGAAGTATTGCTGCCGCAGGCATTCGTCGCCGTAAGGCAAACCGTGTAGGTTCCACTGGTCGCATAGGTGTGGGTGGGATTCTGCAAAGTGCTGGTTCCGCCATCCCCAAAGGTCCAGGTCCAGGAGGTGGGCACATTGGAAGAGGCATCCGTAAAGGAGGCGCTCAATCCCGAAGTGGAGGACGTAAATGAGGCTGCAGGGGTCTGGCAACTGCTGACTGTCACCTGGTCGCAGAAGGTATTATTGCCGCATGCATTGGTCACGGTCAGACAGACGGTATAAGTACCACCGGTGGCGTAAGTATGGGATGGATTCTGCACCGTACTGGTTCCGCCATCGCCAAAAGTCCAGGCCCACGAAGTGGGCGTGTTGGTGGATGCATCCGTGAAGGTGGCGGTCAAGAGGGAAGTGGTTTTGGTAAATGATCCTACCGGGGCCACACATCCGCCGGTAACGGTCACGTTCTGGCAGACCTGATTGCTGCCACAGGCATTGGTCACAGTCAGACAGACAACATAGGTTCCAGCCGTGGCATAGGTATGCACCGGGTTTTGCTGGGTCGAAGTTCCGCCGTCGCCGAAGGTCCAGGACCAACCCGTTGGTGTGCCGGTGGATGCATCAGTAAAGGTGGTGACCAGGGCTGAGGAGGAAAAGTTAAAAGCAGCCACGGGCGAAGGATTCACAGTCACCACCACAGAATCCACTCCAATACAGCAGTTATTATTGATGGTTACCTTGTAAGTGCCCGGTGCAGTGATGGTGGTGGTAGCCGTGGTGGCTCCATTCGACCAAAGCAGGTGCTGATTGGTACCATTTGCGGTCAGGGTTAAAGCAGATCCCTGACAGAAAGAAGGTGATCCCGAAGGAGTAATGGAGACCGGAGCCACACACTGAGGGGTCTGGAAATCAGTATCCTGAAAGAGGACATCGTCCAGATAAACATAGTCTGCTGCAGAATAAGGGCTTCCGTTGGTGTTCAGTTTGGCAATTGCAAAAGGAATGGTATAACTTCCGGATGTTCCCAAAGCAATGGGTGAAGCTATTGGAGTAATTACTTTTCCAGCTACTGAGGGATTACAGGAAGTGAAATTCCGCACCGTGGTCCACTTATCATTGATCACATCGTAAGCCTTGCCATACAAATCGGGCTTGTCGTTATTATAAAGATTGGTTTGAGAAGTGTCTGAATCGGTCCAGAAAAAGAATATTTTGGAACCGTCAACTGTGCGGCTGGTCTGGTTAAACATATCCTGAAACAGAGAATCTCCCAGCACAGGATTACCAAAATTACCCCTTCCTGCATCCACCACATCCAGTTCGATCGGGTTCCAGACGCCATTGATATTGGTCAGGTCAAAATTGGCGTGCCATTCATAGAAGGCAATGTCATACAAACCGGCTCCGTTGCCAATGGTCATATTCGCATGGGGATTTCCTTTCACATCCACCGAGAGATTCACATCAAAGGCGGTGGTGGGAATACGGCCGGAATTGATGTTATTCATGATGCAGGAATACTGGGAAAGATCCACCTGATCGGGACCGCTCCAGGAATTTCCTCCATCAGTCGTTTTGTAGAATACAGGGTAAAATGCATTTCCGGTAGGTCCGGGAGTGAGGTGAGTAAGGATCACAGCCCAGCCATAAGTACCGGTCGGGTCAAAGGCAATGTCCCAATCGGCAGCGCGGGCAGTTCCAAGGGAAGTATTGAAGGTAGGAGTCAGGGTGTTATTTATGCTCCACACCACGTCATTCGAACCGTTCCAAACCCCTTTCATTATCCGGAATCCGGTATAATTTCCGCCGGTGCGAATCACATCCAAAGTCCAGTAAACCCCGGGAGCGCCTTCAACCAATCCTCTGGGGATGTAGGTATTGGTGGCTCCGGCCTGGTTGTAGTTTTCGGTATTGCCCGTTCCATTCAATCTCCTCACCCCGGAAACGTAGCCATTATAATTGGAATTAATGGTTGCTCCGTGATATACGAGGTAGGCATTATTGGGATTGGTATTCAGCGCCGGGTTCATGATGGAGAACTGCGGGAATCGTCCGGCATTGGTATTATTGACCGAAAGCGGGTTTACTGGTCCCTGGTCAGTGGTCCAGGAAGTTCCTCCGTTGGTGGAAATGTCATAACGGAAGAAGCCTGAGTGACCGCCAAAGGTATTCACATTGCTGCGATGCACAAACAAAACCGTGTTGAGATCATTATCGGCAATGAGGGTATTACAGGTTTCCACGATCTGGGAAAAGGCAGTGGTGGATGATCCAATGGTGGAATTGGCCACACAGCTTGACCCGACCAGGATAAAGGAGCACAACTGGTCTGTGCCGCAGGGACCCGATACCGTCAGGCAAACCGTGTAATTGCCTGCCATGGCATAGGTATGGGTTGGGTTTTGCTGGGTGGAGGTGCCACCGTCCCCAAAGTCCCAGAACCAGGAGGTGGGACTTCCGAGAGAGAGGTCTGCAAACGTCACATTCAGACCGGATACGAAAGAGTTAAAGTTTGCCTGGGGTGGGTTCAGGGTATAAACCACAATTTCATGGGCCAGGTCCAGCCCAAAGGAGTTGGCGGAGGATATTTCGAACCAGCCCTGGGTTCCGGACCATTCTTCCCAGGCGGTGCCCGGAATGACTGCACTGTCGGGGGTGGTGAACAGGGCTACGGTATCGGTGGTGATGCCATTGTACATGGTGAAGCCCACGAAGAAATTTCCGGTTACGTTTACCGTGGAGGAGAAGGTGACCAGGGTGCGCTGACCATTGGTCACATCGCTGGCAATATTGCTGATCAGCACGTTTTGGGAGGCCAGCACTGTGCCGGGAGATCCCCCTACCCCATTATCGTCCCATACCTTGGCCGTAATGAAGGAGGTAGCCGGATTGAGGGTCTTTGCCACCCCAAACCGCATGGCCACCTGGTCGAAACTGACTGTGCCGGGGTTAGTGTATTTATCTGCTTTGGAGGAATCCTGCCAGACGTTGGTACCGGTCACATAGCCGTTGGCTCCTACCTGATAAATGACCCGCGGAGGAAAGAAATTGGTAAGGGAATCACAGAAAGCAGACGATGAACCATTTACCGTAATCGAACTGCAGAATACATCGTTTCCACAGCCGTTGGTGGCGGTGAGACAGACGTTGTAGGTACCTGCAGCTGCGTAGGTATGGGTGGGATTTTGCTGGTTGGAGGTGCCGCCGTCGCCAAAGGTCCAGGCCCAGGAGGTCGGATTGAGGGAGGACAGATCGGTAAAACTGGCGCTAAGGCCGCTGGTAGATTGTGAGAAGGCGGCGGTGGGCGGAGTCAGGGTATAAACGGTGATGTCGAGGGCCAAATCCAGGCCGAAGGAGTTGACTGCATCCGCAATGGCGAACCATCCCCCCGAGGAGGCCCATTCTTCCCAGGCTGTTCCAGGGAGAACCGTGCTGTCCTGAGAGCTGAATATGGCCACCGTGTCTCCCACCGGGGAGTAATTCATCTGGAAACCCACATAGAAATTACCTGTCTGATTGATGGTGGAAGGGAAGGTCACAAAGGTGCGCTGGTTGTTGGCCAGGTGGTTGGCAATGGTACTGATCAGGACAGACTGAGATGCAAGCACAGTACCGGGAGTTCCCCCTGCACCGTTATCATCCCACACCTTGACCGTGATAAAGGAACCGCTGTTGGCTCCCTGGGCCACCCCGAAGCGCAGGGCAACCGTATTGAAGGAAACTGTTCCCGGGTTGGTGTACTTATCCGCCTTATGAACATCCTGCCAGAAGTTGGTTCCGGTAACATAGCCATTGGATCCGCCCGCCAGGTAAACCACGCCGGGAGGCACCATATTGGTGATGGAATCACAAATGGCAGTGCCCAAAGTCACCAGTTTACAGGTTGAAAGGGGCCCGCAGGAGTTGCTGGTGGTGAGACACACAGTGTAAACCCCGTTCGCCGCGTAGGTATGAGATGGATTTTGTAGGGTGGACGTTCCCCCGTCCCCAAAGTCCCACATCCAGCTGGTGGGAGTACCGGTCGTGCCATCCGTAAAGGAAACTGTCAGACCAGCGTTGCTGGAGGTAAAGTTGGGGTTGGTCGCCGTGGCAGTTGGGATGCTTACCTGGTGAGAGGTATCCGCAGCGCAGGTCACAGTCCAGCCAAAGATGGTATCCAGCAGAGAAACCGTATAGTTTCCGGAGGTGGCGTAGGAATGCGTGGGATTTTTGAGATTGGAACCAAATCCATCCCCAAAATCCCAGAGCCAGGTGCGGTTGCTGCCAAAGAAGATGTCCCGGTTATAGAATCTGCTTGAGAAAATCGGGCTCGACAGGTTGGTAAAACTGGTCGGCAGGGTGGCACAGGCCGGAGTCGCGGTAAAATCAGAGGTCAGATCATAACTCACATGGGGCTCAAGTCCCCAGTCTGCGTCGAAATTATAAAGGGAAGAGATTATTACGTTATAGCCGTGAAACCAGTTTCCGGCTCCAAATTCCCAGTGGCCCAGGTATTCCCCTGCCCCGTCTCCTACCTGATAATCTGTGCCAAACAGTAACGCACGATAGGTGGGATTGGTGTTTCTGAATACAACCACATAGGGCTGGTTAACCAAAACAGGGCTGGCAAAACTCACAGATTTCATGATTCCCTGAATATTTGTAGCGGTCCACCCCGTCGTATCCAGGGCAAAGATGGTGGTGGCAAGGGGGCTGCCAAGAGGCAGGGAATCCGTTGGATCGGCGAGATAAATCGAAACCTCCACATTTGAGGAGAAATTCACTGCAGTATCAAGTTTGGCAATGATATCCACCCCGTGAATGTAAATATCCTGAGGAGCAGGATACCATTGAGCGGCAGCCGAAACAGGCGAATTTCCTCCAATGGTTATGGCTCTGTAAAGGGTGGCTTTGCCCTGGATGTATTTTACAGTGTCTGGGCCGCAGGCGCTACCCGGTCCACTCAAGGTAGGCGGTGTGCCAATCTTGACCAGAAACATATCGTCGGGGCCGGGGAAGTTGAGGAAGGGCGAACTGGAAGTGATGGGGAAATTGCTGCTGGATGTTTCGCCCCCCAGCAGGATTTCATCTGCCGGGTCCAAATCGAAAGCCCTCACCACTTCAAAATCATTATAGCCAAAATAGCTTCCCCACAGACGCATTCCGTTGTCATTGAATTTTGCCAGGGTAGCATCATTTGCGCCACCCGAGGTGGTTTGCAAAGCACCTGCGGTTACCGGGTAGCTGGTTCCGGTGGTAATTCCCAACACGACGAGGCTATCCTGAGAGCTCAGGCGGCATTCATAGGCAAATTCCAGTTCGGGTCCGCCATAGTAGGTGGCCCAAACCCTGCTTCCTGAAGTCGAAAATTTACCCAGGACCTGGTCTCCGTTTCCACCGTACGTGGTTTGCTGGGCCCCGGCAGATACCGGGAAGTTGGAACTGAAGGTATTTCCGGTGACGTAGGTGCCAAAGCTGGAGGCAGCTACTCCGTTTCCGTATTCCTCCAGGGAGCCCCCCAGGTAGCTTGACCACTGGCGACCGCCCGAGGAATTGAATTTCCCGAGGATAATATCCTGTGAACCTCCTGAATTTTGCTGGAACCCAAAGGAAGAGGCGAGTCCGGTGGGAGTGGTTGAGGAACCCACAAAATGAACGGCGCCGGCTGCATCTGTATCCACAGCGTTAATTTCATCATGGCCTGAACCCCCGAAGAAGGTAAGCCAGTTGCGTGCGCCCGATGTACTGAATTCTCCCATTACGCCGTCATTTGCAGTACTTTTGACGGTTTGGAATGCTCCGGCGGATACAGGAAAGTTGCTGGCGCGGGTGATTCCGCAGATGTAAGTTTCGCCATTGGATCGTGTGACACAGCCGTAACCCCAACTGCTGTCAGCCGATCCACCTATGTAGGTGGCCCAAAGGCGGCTTCCCGAACTGTCAAATTTGCAAAGCACCATATCCGGGATGGTTCCGCTGGGATCTGCCTGCTGAAAGGCACCTGCGGTGGTGGGAAAATTGGTGCTGAATGTGCCTCCAAACGGGTAAATATTGGCGCTGGCATCAATTCCAATGCCGTTAAATGCATCCCGCCCACTGCCAGAAACTATGGTTGACCAGACAAGATAACCGTCCGTGGTAAATTTGGCCAGGACGGCATCGTGCCCGCCCTGGCTTACACTTTGGAAAGCTCCAACGGTGGTTGGGAATACGGAACCATCGGTCCAGCCGGCGCAAAATATGTTTCCAGCAGCATCTGTTTTCAGGTCCTGCCAGGTTTCGTTGCCAAAGGTGCCCATGACAGAGGACCAGACCACGGCAGGATCGATGATGAGGGTTTTGCCGGGGGCACGTTCAGGCTCGGTGAAACGAACCGTCTTTCCTTTTACTGCAAAAGCGATTTCCACTTTTTCACCCTTTTTACCTTCATGCCAGGCTTTTGGAGCCTTCTCGGTCACATTTCCCATCATGGTTTCGGCTGAGAGGCTGCCATCTCGGCCCAGATTCAGGCTTTGTGATCCGTGGTACTTCATTTTGATGTCGCTCACCCGGCCTTCAGGATGGACAATGAAGTCGTATTTCAATTCGCCGTTTTTCAGGTACCAGTGCTGATCGATGCCGGGCCAGACATTCTCAAAAACCACTTCCTGATAGCTTTTTACATCGCTGAACTCAAGGGATTGGCCCAGGTAAAAGTTTCGGCGACCAGCTTTGGACCCGATTTTCCGCATGGCAGCCTCCGGATTGGCACCCTGAAGTTCCACGTCCATGCGGTATAATTCCACTTTCCCCCTTTGATCCCGGGCGCCCATGATTGCGGTAGGTTGCAGGACAAAGGGATGTTTTTCTTTTTTCTTAAATACGTAGCTGATGCGGTTGGATGCCAGATAAAGGTCCACCCCACCCTTGCGATACAGGAATTTTATCTCGTTGTGTTGACGTCCCTCAATATCCAGAATCTGGCCCAGGTTTTCTTCAAAGCCCATTTCAAGGACCGGAAATGCAATCTCACCAGGATGGGATGCCGCCACGGGCTGAGCTGGTGCGGTACGATTCCTTTCCAGGGAAACCAGGGGAGTATCCACTTTCACCTTTTCATTCACCAGCCGGGTTGCCAAAGGAGGAAACTGCCCCAGTTTGGCAGCCCCCTTGCGCTCAGTATGGTGAGCCAGCAGGGATTTACGCTTGTCAGACATACCTTTGCGTCCCTTTTTTGCCGTGGAAAAGGTGGTGACCGCGGTGATTTTCTCCAGTCCTTTGGTGGAGGTAATTCCCGAATCCGTGGCCTTCACTTCCAATGCCTTACGGGCCTCAGAAAGGGACCGTGCCGCCATTTGAGTGGATGGATTGGTCTCCAGGAAATACTTCTCCCCCACTTGTTGGTTGGGGATTTGGGCGGAGAGGTTGGAAAAAAGGGAAAAAGTGAGCAGGAAGAATAAAGCTGAAAGACTGAATTTCATTTGGTGGGGATTACCTGGTGTCATTATTGAAGGTTCTTCGGGTTAAACAATTTTGTGGGTACCTCTAAAAATTTCGAATCTCTGGGTTGGACCTGGTTCAGAAATGCTCGTTTACGGAAGTAAATTGCGCTTTCTTCACCTGCGTCCGCCGTGACCTTCTTTGTTCTTAGAGGCCCCCTGGTAAATCTTTCTCCTGACCGCCGGGAATACGGTGCAGGAGATTTTTTGAAACGGTGGGAAAACAGGGTTTTGTCGAAGTTTTCCGTGAGCAAAAATAGCAAAGGGGAGAATTTAAACCAAGGGGGAAAGGACAATTAGCAAGAAGCAATTAACAATAATCAAGAAATAATTTACCATTTGCAAAGAGCAATCATTTCCGGATTTCGTTTGGGCAGACGGATCGGTTTTATGGGGAGGAAATTTGATTTTCTCGCAGGGCACGGAATGGTTTTCTGATGAGTGAGTTGGGGGAAAGAAGGGGGTTTGCAAGGGACCTGCAAGGTATCTGTAAGGGATCTGGCATAGGTAAACTATGCCCGAAGGTTAGGCGAAGTATAGCTGAAGCTTAGGTGAACTACGGGTGAAGTATGGGTGAACCACGGGTGAAGCTTGGGTAAACCACGGGTGAACCACGGGTGAAACCCTAAACAACCCTGTTTTTTGAGCCCTGATTTTGGCGGATTTCAGGAGGCTTCGACGGCTATTTTTCATTTTGCCGGAGGAGCAGGTTGCAGGGTTGAGCCGGGGTGGTAACTTATGGATAAAGATACGGCTTTTGAGGCAGATTGGGATGATTTTTTGTGGGGTTGGAGGGATTTTGGGTTGATCTTTCCAAGTGACAGGCTGACATGCGGGGTTCTACCCATCCCATGCTGAATTGCAATTATGGTCTTTATGGAAAAGGCAGGGTGAGCGTGCAATGTATCGTCCCCCCAAAAAAATTCAGCCTCCACAACCTTCGGTTGCAGAGGCTGAATTCGCTCCTGTGGAGCTGGTTATCAGTGGGTTTTACCCACCAGCTGGCTCCAGCTTTGCTGTCCGTTGGACAGCTGGAGGATGTATTGCTGGTCGGCCAGGGTGCGCAGATCCAGTTGCAGGTCGAGGGGGCCGCCGGGATGCTGTACTTCGCGGCTCAGGACAATGCGACCCTGCAGGTCGGAGAGGCGGATTTGCAGGGTGCCTGCCGCAGGATGAATGCCTTTGAGATGTACAAAATCATGGGTCGGGTTGGGGTAAACCACCAGATCCTGGCTGAACCCTTCATTCACCCCCTCAATGATGATGACCACCGTTTGGCAGGAGGAATCGTTTCCGCAGGTATCCGTAACCGTCAGACACACCGTAAAGGAGCCTGAGGTGGTGTACTGGTGGGTTGGATTCTGCTGGGTGGAGGTATTTCCATCCCCAAAATCCCAGGCCCAGCCCAGGGTGTTTCCCGTCGATTGGTCAGTAAAGGTTGCCATATCCTGGGCGGTGGTGACACTAAAGGAAGCCACAGGATCCGGACAAATGGTCACCATCTGGCAGAGAGTGTCATTTCCACAGGCATCAGTGGTGATCAGGCATACGTTATAAGTGCCGTTGGAGGCATAATTATGGGTCGGGTTCTGGTTGGTGGAGAAGTTACCGTCCCCAAAATTCCAGACCCAGCTTACGGGGCTGCCCACCGTCTGGTCGGTAAAGGTGGCGGAGAGTCCGTTCACACTAAAGCTCCAGGCCGCAGTAGCCGGGGTGCAATTGGTGGTGATGTTGGAGCAGGACGTATCAGCCCCGCAACCATTGGAAGTGATCAGACAAACGGTGTAAACCCCGTTTACCGCATAGGTATGAGAGGGGTTTTGCTGGGTCGAGGTGTTTCCATCGCCAAAGTCCCAGTGCCAGGTCAGCGGAGTGCCTGAGGTCTGGTCATTGAAAGCCACGGCCAGGCCGCTTACAATGCCATTGAAAGCCGAATTGGGGGTGTTTTTGAAGATTACCACCACCTGATCTGTTCCTGTACAGCATCCTGACCTTACGGCCACAGAATAGGTGCCCGAACTGGTCACGGTCAGGGTTTGATTGGTCGAGGCGTTGTTCCACAGGTATTGATCCTTGCCTGAACCCGCATCCAGCATATAGCTGCTCTGGTCACACACGATGATGGTATCGAGGTTGGAAAGAGAAACTGCAGCCGTACACTGGGGGACAGTAAAGTCTGAGGGGGTGATCTGAATGTTGTTGAGATAATGGAAGGTGGCAGGATCGATGGGATCGCTGGTGCCGGTATTGAGGGCGCCAAATACCACTGGCAGACGCCAGTTTACCCCTGCATTGAGCACGGTGGGTGCCATGCGGGGGAAAAGGATCTTATTCTTCCAGGTGGTATTGCAACTGGTCACGTTTTCGGCCGGGGTCCACACCCGGTTTACCACGTCATAGGCAGCTACATAAAGGTCGGGAGATACCCCGGCCACACCCGACGCAACTACAGAGTCGGCATCGCCCCAGGCGGCGAAAATGTGGGTACCGTCATCTGAGCGGGCAGCCTGGCAGTCCATATCCATGCTCACGACATTGGCGCCTGAGCCCCATGAACCGCGACCTTTGTAAATGTCGCGGATGTGAATGGGTATCCAGATGCCGTCCATTTGGGTGATGTCGAAAATGGCGTGCCATTCACCAAAGTAAATAGAATAAGAGCCCGATCCGTTGCCGACTCCGGTGATACAGTGGGGATTTCCGTACACATCCACCGTGAGGTCCATGTCAAAAATGGTGGTGGGAATGTTGCCCGTGGCCATGTTGGAGGTCAGGCAGCTGAACTGGCCCAGATCCACCTGAATGGGGGTGGACCAGGTGGCACCTCCGTCGCTGGTTTTGTAGAAAACGGGGTAAAAGGCATAGCCTGTGGGGCCGGGGGTAAGGTGGGTCAGGGCGCAGGCCCAGCCAATCTGCCCCGTTGGGTCAAAGGCAAGTTGAAAATCTGAAATGTAATTGGATCCGTCAAAACCTGTATTGAAGCCGGGATTGATGGTCTTGTTGAGGGTCCAGCTGATGGTGTTATTGGTTTGGTTCCAGGTTCCCTTGAAGATCCTGAATCCCGTGGCGGCTGTTCCATTATAGATTGCATCAATGGCCCAGTAAACACCTGGTGCGCCTTTTACCATGCTTCGTGGAATAAGGCTCTGGGTCACCCCAAACTGGTTGTAATTTTCAGTATTGCCCGTACCATTCAGCTTGCGAACTCCGGTCACTTCTCCGTTCCAGGTGGAAGCAACCGTGGCACCCAGGTAGGTCAGATAAGCATTGGAGGGGTTCTGGTTGCCGCTCGGGTTGTAAATGGCAATGTTGGGATAACGGCCTGCATTGGTACCGTTTACAGAAGCAGGATTGAGCGGTCCCTGGTCCAGGGTCCAGCTGGTGCCGCCGTTGGTGGTGATGTCGTAGCGAAACTGGCCGCTGTGACCGCCAAAGGTACCCGCATTATTGCGGTGAACGAAAATCATGGTGTTGATATCGTTGTTCACCGCGATGGGGTTGGCCTCAGTCTGAATGATGGTAAACATGTTGGAGGCTGAGCCAAGGTTGTCAACCCCGGTGCATTGAGACCAGGCCTGAGCAAAGGTTAAAAGCAAAATAAGGAGTAGTAAGTAATTCTTTCTCATAACTTAGACATTGTTTTACCGCAAATTTAGCAAGATTAAGTGCAAGGTTATTAAATAATATTTCCACGGGTGAGGCCATCCAGTTTTTTCAACAAGACAGGCATACGATGCTCCCCTTTCATGTTTTGAATCCAGGCTGCCGCCCTTTCCTTCGGGATTCCCAAAGCAGAAACGTAAAGGGGATTTTTACTTTTCCCCCGAAACACCTCCACCACGGTTTCCCCATTTCCCCTGAATGAACTTTTGGCCACTCCAATCACAGGAATTTTCTCCCCCAGGGCCTCATACAGGCGTGCTCCCAGTCCGGGTTTATCCGGTCCTCCCGCATAAATATGGCCATCCACCACAATTCCATCAATCGCCTTCAGATCCACCTGTTTCAGCAGTTCGAGCAGGCAGGGTAATTCTCTTTTGTAAAATTCGCCCGGGGCATATTCTCCAAATTCAACTCCCGGAATTTCAGCCACCAGGATTTCAATTTCCTCACTTCCCTCCCACTCCAGGAGCATTCCCACTGCTTTGGCAGATTTTTCATAATAATATACGTCAGTGGCGAGGATCATTTCAGGTTCTTCTTCGTAATTGGGAAGGTTATTTTCCTACCCCAAAAAAAACAAATTCCCCGGGACATTTACACATCCCGGGGAATAATTTCAGGGAACCTCCAAAAACTTCGAATCTCTTCGTTGGACTTGGTTCAGAACTACTCATTTACCAAAGTAAACTCCGCTTTCTTCACCTGCCTCCGCCTCAATCTTCTTTGTTTTTCGAGGCCCCCTCGTGGTTTTGCCTCAGTTATAAGTGGGTAAAAAGCTGTGAGTTTTGGAATAATCCAGGTGTTGTTTGGTAAAATCGTCGGGATAAATGATTTTCACGTCGATGATTTCCCCCTTCTCGTCCATAACGGGCTCGTAGGAAGGATTGATAAATCCACCGTAGGGAGCTGAGGTGAGTTTGGCGGCGCGGTCGAGCACTTCTTTGTGCAGGGCCTGATCCACTTTTACCCCGTAGCCTTCCACCAGAGCTTTGGCTGCTTCAAAGTCACCTTTGGACTTGATGCGCTGGATTTCGCGGAGCAACTGACCAAAAAGGTCACGCAGCTTGTCGTAATCGTTGATTACATAGTAGGTTTTATTATTCTCCACTTTCTTCTCGATCACGTTGTCAGCCGCACCTTTTTCAAAGCACCACTGAGCGATCAGCTGGCGGTTGCGCATGTGGTCTTCTTCCACGTTTTCGCCCAGTTCGAGGCGGCGCAACTGATACATCATACCATTGCGGATATAGCTGTCGTACTCGCATTTTCCCACGTCCAGGGTCTCGATCAGGCCCAGTTCGATGAGTTTGGGGTCCATCAGGTAGTAGAGGGCCACCAGGTCAGCGCGACCTTCTTCCAGGGTGGAAGCATAGTTTTTCAGGGTTTGCTTGGGAGTACCAATGCCTGGCTCAATCTGTCCTGAAGCGTGACCGATCACCTCGTGCAGGGCTGTGTGCATTTTGTCAGAAATGCCGCCGTGAGCTTTGGCGCGGGCTTTTTCTTCGTCGGAGTAGGCAAATTCATCCAACCCGCCGTAACCAGAGGCTTTGTCGTAGGCTTCCACGATATTGCCCAGAGACACAGACTTGGAACCGTAGTCGGCACGAATCCAGTTGGCATTGGGCAGGTTGATGCCGATCGGGGTGGAAGGACTGGCGTCGCCCGCTTCCATGACCACGTTCACCACTTTGTAGGATACACCAATCACGTTTTTCTTCTTGTGCTCGTCCATGATGGGGCTGTTGTTCTCGAAGTACTGGGCATTGGCAGCCACCACTTCCATGCGGGCAGAGGCTTCAAAATCGTTGAGCTCAACCACAGATTCGAAAGAACCTTTATAGCCCATGGGATCGCCATACACTTCAATGAAGCCGTTGATCACGTCAATATCATCCTTGGTGGCGTTCACCC
Source organism: Bacteroidia bacterium (assembly GCA_020635905.1). GTDB lineage: Bacteria > Bacteroidota > Bacteroidia > J057 > JADKCL01 > JACJYV01. The sequence continues at coordinate 163,142 of JACJYV010000009.1, read as the reverse complement.
AGGCAATGCTGTACTCGTCAAATACCTTCAGGTCGCCGGTCTGGTAAAACTCAACCAGTTTGTCAAAAGCAGCTTTTTGTTCGGGGCTTTCGGCCACTTCAGAGGCTTTCTGCAACCAGTACACGATTTTTTCAATCGCTCCACCATACATCCCTCCTGATTTATACACTTTTTCCATGATCTGGTCGCCTTCTTTGACCAGCTTGGAGTTGAGACCATAGGAAATGGCATGATCGTCTTCCTTGTCGATCATATTATCGTAGAAAGCCTCAGCTTCTGCCTGTGACATGCCTTCGTAAAAGTTGTTGGCCGAGCCGGTTACCATATCCACCCCGCCGTCTTTGTTCACACGCTTGGCATCCACTTCAGGATCGAAAATGATGGGTTTGATTTTAGCCATGAAGCTGGCCAGATCCGTTTCGCCCTCGAGGGGAAATCCAGCCTGATCAGAACCTTTCACCAGTCCGTCAAAATAGGCCTCAGTGAAGCCAGGCACGAGTTTTTTGGAGCTGTAGTGGTGGTGAATCCCGTTGGAAAACCACACACGCTTGAGGTACACCTCAAAGCCCTGCCATTCAGTCCCTGATTTGTCACCAGAATAGGTATTGTAGATGTTTTCCAGGGTGCGGCGAATGGCCAGATTGTGCTTGTAATTCTGGTCGTAAATCATGTCGCGGCCCGAAAGGGCAGCTTCGTACAGGTAGTACAGGAGTTTCTTCTTTTTCAGGTCGAGTTGCTCGAACCCTGGCACCTGGTAGCGCACGATTTTGAGGTCGGCAAATTGCTCGGTTTTCCAGCGAAAATCCTGATCAGCTTCTTTCTCGAAGGTCTCTGTTTTCCAGAGAAATTCCTCAAAAGCGGGCTCCTGCCCCTTTTTGCCCTCGTTTCCTTTGCATGCAGCCAGCATCAGCAGCATCAGCAGGAAGGGGGTAAACTTGTAAAATGCTTTCATTGTATTTTGAAAAGTGGTTATTATTCTGATTTATTGTCGGTTAGGCGCTGCAAAGATAGTGATTTTTTGGTTTTATGGAAGGTAGGCTGAATCTGGTTTTGGGCCATTAGCAGGATTTTACAAAGAGGGTGAATTTGGAGGGATATTGAGTAAACAACTGGCTCAAAAGAAGGTGGATGGCCAGGAACCATGGGGATTAAAGCCGCGTTGCGGCCAGGATTAAACCCACCCCAGCTGCGCTTTCCCCTCCCTTCTTTGGGGAATGGAGGGGACTTTGAGGTTGAAATCAACTACAACTTTCTTGCTCTATCCAGAGGATTGAAGCCGCGTCGAGGGGTTGGCCCATCCTCGTGTCGCCGTAAGTACTTAAGGACTAACGACTAATCTCTAAAATCTAACCCTCTAAAATCTAAAATCTCCCCTACAATTTCTTCACCAACTCCTGTTCCTTTTCCAGCAACACCTCAGGCGAAGCCTTTTCCATTTCGTCTTCAATGGCCGGGTCGTCGGCCAGATCGGCCGCCTCCTTGCACCATTTGTAAATGCCCAGCATGTCGTTTGCATCCTCCGGGCACGAAGTGCCCGGGCAATTGGTGGCCAGCGCAATGTGATACGCACTCAGACGCTGCTTGTCCGATTCTGAATTCACGGTGTAGGAGATCACTTTCATGCCCCGTTTGTGCCAGCGGTTCACATATTTTTCGGTCACCAGACATTTGTCCGCCTCGATGATCGAACAGCAGTATTTTTTGGTCAGCACCGGGGCCAGGGCCACCGCCAGTTTCGCCAGAGCCCGCTGCTCCTGGGCCCCGCCGTTCACGGAAAGTCCGCTCAGAATAGAGTTTTCCGGCGTACGGGATTGATTCACCTCATGCACCGCAGCCAGGGTATGCGGATAAAAGCTGGTCACAAAAGCCTGATCAGCCATGCGATAGTCAGGGTCGCCGGAATATTTATCCATCAGTTTAGCCAGTTCACGGGCGAAGAAGGGGGAATAGGTACTGGACACTTTGGTGTCCAGTTGCAGCTTGGTCCGCAGATTCTGGGTGCGGTTCAGACTGTCCAGCAGGGCAAACAGCCCTGCCAGGGTACTGACCGGGGTACCCGGTTCACCTTCCCGAAAGCCGAAGGCGTTGAGTTCCTCCAGGGTGAATGTTTCAATATCTTCATCCGATTCTGTATTCAGCAGACGTTTGGGGCCATGGTCGTGAAACAGGATCAGCTGACTGTCGGCCGTAATGGAAATGTCCACCTCGATCCCGTGGGCACCGTTGGTCAGGCTGTGGGCGATGGTGGGCAGGGTATTTTCGAGGCCCTCGTAGTAGCCTCCCCGGTGAGCAAATTCGATTTGCTCAAAATCCAGTTCGCTCCCGTCTGCCAGCTTCAGGGCCGGCACGGCCCGTCCTTTTTTGGCCGGCACCTGATCGGCCGGGCCATTCGACTGCTTGCAGGCTGAAACCAAAATCAGCAACAAAATCAGATAAAAAGAGGATTTCATAAGATGGGTGTTAAGTGGCTATTGGATCAATCGGGCAGGGAAAAATTCACTTTCCCATTGCCTTCATCGGTAAATTTCATCCCGTAAGTCCGGGCAAAAACATCAAGGGTAACGTCACGGTTCAGGATGGTCAGCGAACCCGTAAAGACCGGGAAACCCCGGGCCGGGAAAAAGATGGTGATCCCGAATTGCCGTTCCAGTTCGGCCACCACCTCCTCATACGGGGCCGTTTCATACACCAGTTCCCCCTCCCGCCAGGTCTTCAATCCGGGATCAAAAATAGTTTTCAGACCTTCCAGCCTGAATTTATACATCTGACCTGGAAAAAGCTGGGTCAGCAAAGTACCTTTGGTGTCCAGCAGGCTCAATTCCCCCTCATAGCACCACGCATCCCAGCCTTCCTCCCGCACCCGCAAATCAAATTTTCCTTTCGGGCAAACCACCTTTCCCCCACTGAAGGCCACCTCCAGCGGATGTCCCTCCTTCACCTCAAAAAAAGCCTCCCCATCCAGGTTCAGCAACCCATCCGAGGAAAAGTCCTTTTCCGAAAAAGAAATCGCCGAAGCCGCATTCAGCTTCACCGGCATCCCGTCGGGCAGGGTATAATCCAGGCGCTGCCCGGGGGCTGCCGCCACTTTCAGTGGTTTGGGGGGCAAAGACCACCACAGCACCAGCACCACCCCCACAATGGCCAAAGCGCCTCCCACCAAAAATTTCATTTTTGTATTCCGCTTCCGGCCAGACCTGGCTGGTTCACTCACCGGGGCTTCCGACAAAGCCATCTCCGTAAAGGCTTCCCAGGCTTCCTCCAGATCAAAATCCGGCACCTTTCCCCCCTTTCCCCCTGACGGACTTCCCGCCCACCTGCGGCTCATTTCTGCCTCCAGAAAAGCCTCTACTCCCTCCTTTTCCAGCTCGTTTCGGGCTTCCCACAACTTCAGAAAAACGTCCATACTGCCTTTCTGGGCAGCCTCCACCTGACCCGTCCGGGCCAGAATACCTTCCCGCACCCACCTGATCCGTGCTTTGAATACAATTTCAAATTGTTCCGGATCAGCTAAAGGCAATTCTGAAAATTCATCCATAGAGTTACATTGCTCGCAACCCGAATCTAACAAAGTTCAGCACAAGCTGCAACAATTCCCTCCATACCTAAAAACCCAAATCCCAAAACCTCACATTCAACAAAAAATGTCTATCTTTCCACCTCAACCCCTGGCCATAAAATCGCCACCACACCCTTCTCCCTCAAACACAGGTTTCTTATGGTTTCCCCATGGTATTTCCATGGTTTTCCCATGGTTATCAGATGGTCAAACCCCACAGTAACCCGTTGATAAGCGCATGTAAAGCTACTGCAAATCCCTCCCCGCCTCCTTCCAATTCCATATCCCATCCTTTCCTCTACCCAGCCTCATACCCGAACCTCAAACCAGAACCTCAAACCCGAACCCGAACTCATACCCGAACCTCAAACCCGTACCCATACCCGAACCCATACCCGTACCCAAACCCATACCCATACCCGTACCCGTACCCCATTTTCGGCCAGGAAGTTTCCTGGCCCTACATTGCACCATGCCAATCCTCCCAAACAAAAATCCTGTGAAGGCTCGCAGCTCGCAGCTCGTAGCTCGTAGCTCGTAGCTCGTAGCTCGTAGCTCGTAGCTCGTAGCTCGTAGCTCGTAGCTAAACTATGGCCCCCCCTCGTGCCGCCTGCGGCGGAATCACTCGGGCCGGGCTGTTCCAGGGGTTCCGTGCCGATGCCCGCAGTCCGCGCATGGCATCGCCACCGCCCTCCAAAGTCTCGGGCGCCCTTCCCATCCCTGGGGCCCCGGCTCCACCCGCAAGCCAGCCCTTCCACCCCGCTTCATTGAAGCCTCAGGCTTTGCTCCCCTAAAGCAGAAAAGCCTCCCGCCAAAGGCGGAAGGCTTTTCATCAGCTCGGGCCAAAGGCCCCGGAGGAAGCTCGAAGCTCGAAGCTGGTAGCTCGTAGCCAGGGAATAAGCCTTCGGCTTATTCCTCAATCACCACCCTCACCGTGTACTTCTGGCCATTCTCTGCCTCTATCTCCAGGATATACATACCCTTCGAGTAGCGGGTCAGATCCAGCACCACATCATTCACCAGATGGTTCATGTAGTCGTGCTTCACGATCTTGCCATACATGTCGGTCATGCGGATATCCACCGGATAATCGATCGGGGCAATCGTACGGATCGTCAGGTAGTCGCGGGTCGGGTTCGGGAACACATCGATACCCGTCAGCGGACGGATTGGATCCTCAATGCCCGTGATCGTGATACAGAAGGTATCAGACTTGGCCGCACAACCACCCATGGTCGTGATTTGTACAATGTAACAGCCTGGGTTGGTGGGCTGATAAGTCGCACCCGTGGCACCCGGGATGATGGTATCGCTCGCACCACCAGAGGTGGTGAAGCCAAACCACTGGTAGGTGTAGCTCGGATCCTGAGGGTTCGCATTCAAAATCGTATCCTGACCACTCATGGTCTGAGTGATAAACGGACTTACCGCAGCATCAGCCAGCACCGTTACCGTATCCGAGTAGGCGCTACAGCCCAGACCGTTGGTCACCAGGGCGTAGTAAGTACCCGCCTGGGTCACCGTGATCTTACGGGTGGTGTCCCCGTTATTCCACAGGTAAGTTCCACCGTGTTCTCCCACGTCCAGTACCAGCGATGAGCCGGAGCACAGGTACACCGTACCACCAGGAGTAATGAATGGGTTCGGATCGTCGAAGGGCAGGCTGTCCACATACACAGAATCCGTCCGCAAACAGCCCGTTCCGTCGCTCACCGTCACCGTGTGGTAACCCTGGGTAGTGATGATCGTGGTTTGGGTGGTGTCCCCGTTATCCCACAGGTAGCTGCTGAAGCCGGCATCGGCACTCAGTTGTACTTCGTCATTATTACACAGCACACCCGCCGCAGATATACCGCTCGGAGCCACCGTGTAGATGCTTACATCAATTGTGTCAGAGCCCGTACAGCCAATGCTGTCCCACACATCCACATAGTAGGTTCCGGCAGAACTTACCGTGATAGTCATGGTGGAGTCCATCGTATTCCACAGGTAGTAGGCGTATGCACCTGCATCCAGGGTAAGAGAGCTTCCGTTACAGATGGTCGTATCTGCTCCCAGATCCACTACCACAGGAGCGGCTACGCTCACCATGATGGTATCGCTGGCATCGCAACCATTGGTATCAGTCGCAGTCACACTGTAAGTACCAGCCGTGCTTACCGTGATCATACCCGTGGTGTCGCTGTTGCTCCACAGGTAGCTTACAAAGGCTGCATTGGTTGCATCCAGCACCAGGCTGCCGCCGGCACAAATGGTGGTGTCATTTCCAAGACTGATCACCTCAGGAGTGAAGGTCTGAACCGCTACCGAGTCAGAAGCGAAGCATCCGTTGGTGTCTGCCACCATTACGGTGTACATGCCAGCAGGCAGGTTGCTCAGATCCTCGGTGCTGGCACCGGTATTCCAGAGGTAGCCATAGCTGCCACAGGTGCTGCCACCCGTCACCGTCAGGTCGATCGTAGCCGAGCTGTCGCCACCGCAAGCCAGCAGGTTACCGCCAAAGCTCAGGCTGAGCGGAGCAGGTTCAGTCAGGGTAATGGTATCCATTACAGTGGTGCCCATGCTGTCCGTTACCGTCACGATGTAGGTTCCCGCAGGAATACCATTGATGGTATCCGTGGTTCCGCCATTGCTCCAGCTGATGGTGTAAGGACCACAACCTCCTATGATGGCCACACTTGCCGTACCCGTAGAATCGCCATTACAGGCGATGTTGGTACCGCAGGCCAGCGTGGGTGAAGTCGTGCTGATCACCAGCGGGTTGGGAGTAACCGTAATCACAAAGCTGCAGGTGTCGGTGTTTCCGGCCGAGTCAACTGCGGCATAGATCACTGTGGTTGAACCCACATAGAAGCTGTCACCGGGCACGTAATTGCTGGTCAGCAATGCGCCACAGTTGTCGCTCACCGTAGGTGCAGTCCAGTTGAAGTTGGGCACACAGTTGTTGGCTGCAGCCAGCAGGGTGGTATCTGCAGGGCAACCTGAGATCACAGGTGCAATGGTGTCCATCACCATTACGGTGGCAGAGCAGGTATCCATATTGCCACTCAGGTCAGTCACCGTTAAGGTTACGGTATTGCTGCCGAGGTCACCGCAGGTGAAGAGGCTTTGGCTTACCATCACCGTATCCACTCCGCAGTTATCGGTTGAGCCACCATCCACATCATTGACGGTGATTGTGGCATTGCCACTGCCATCCAGATAGGTGGTTGCCATCTGACAAACTGCATCCGGGATCAGGGTATCCAGTACCGTTACGGTGGATACGCAGGTGCTCATATTACCACTACCGTCCCAAACAGAAACCGTGACAGAATTCGCCCCTGTATTATTACAGCTAAAGCTGGTAACTGAAGCCGAAAGGCTGTCCACGCTGCAATTATCAGTAGAGTTACCTCCCAGATCATTGGCTGTAATGGATGCCGTTCCAAGTGCATTCAGGTAAAGAGTAGTATCCAGACAAACTGCCCAGGGTGAAGTAGTATCCTCCACCGTCACCGTGGCGATGCAGGAAGCCATGTTACCGCTTACATCGGTCACGCTCAGGGTTACGCCGTTGGCACCCAGGTTGCTGCAGTTAAAGGCAGTCGGGCTGGCGCTCAGGCTGTCCACGCCGCAGTTGTCGGTCGAGCCGCCATCCACGTCATTGGCCGTTATCGCTGCACTACCCAGGCTGTCCAGATAAACCGTGATGTTCTGGCATACTGCCATCGGAGCCACCGTATCCAGCACCGTTACCGTGGCGGTACAGCTGTCCACGTTGCCGTTCACATCCGTTACGGTCAGGGTTACGCTGTTCGCTCCCGTGTCCACACAGGTGAAGGAAGTCAGACTGGCGCTGATCGAACCCACGCCACAGGCGTCGTTCGAGCCACCGTCGATCATGCCGGCATTGATACTGGCCGTTCCGGCCGTATCCAGATACACCGTTACGTCCATACACAGCGCCACCGGCGCAGTGCTGTCCACCACGGTTACCATGGCGGTACAGGTATCCGTATTTCCATTTACATCCAGTACGGTCAGGGTTATGCTGTTTCCACCTACATTTGAGCAGGTGAAAGCCGTCTGGCTGGCCATGATCGTGTCCACCGCACAGTTATCCGTGCTGCCGCCATCGATCATACCAGCGGTAATGCCTGCATTGCCGCTTCCATCCAGGAAGAGCGTAATATCCTGACATACTGCCATTGGAGCTTCATTGTCTTCCACTGTCACCGTAGCGGTGCAGCTGTCCACATTGCCGTTCACGTCGGTCACGGTCAGGGTCACGCTGTTGGCGCCTACATTAGAGCAGTTGAAGGCGGTTTGCGAAGCCACCAGGCTGGCAATCGTACAGTTATCCGTCGATCCTCCATCAATGTCACCTGCTACGATGGATGCATTTCCGTTAGAGTCCAGTTGCAGGGTGATATCCATGCAAAGGGCCGCAGGAGGCGTGCTGTCCATCACAGTTACAGTTGCCACACAGGAGTCCATGTTTCCGGAGAAGTCCATTACGGTCAGGGTCACCGAGTTGGCTCCCGTGTCAACACAAGTGAAGCTCGACGGAGCCACCCACATGGAGTCAATTCCGCAGTTGTCACCTGATCCGTTATCCACGTCCAGGGTGGTTACGGAAGCCATACCTGAACCGTCCAGATAGACCGTTACATTCTGACAAACTGCCATCGGGTTTTCGTTGTCTTCCACCGTGATGGTGAAAGAGCAGCTATCCACATTTCCGGCAGAATCCACCGCGAGGTAGCTTTCCGTGGTCACACCCACTGCAAAGCTGGAGCCACTGCCCAGACCTGCGGTCTGAGTGGTGCTCACGCCCGGACAGTTGTCCGTGCCAACAGGAGTGGTGTAGGACACCACCGCGGCACACATGCCACTGTCATTGCTGACCGTCAGGTCGGCAGGACAGGTGATCTGCGGAGCCTCATTGTCATTCACCGTGATGGTAAATGAGCAGCTTGTCTGATTTCCGGCACCGTCGGTGGCGGTGTAGGTTTCCGTATTCACACCCAGCGGGAAGGCCGAGCCGCTGCCCAGACCTGCGGTCAGGGCTGTGCTGGTACCCGGACAGTTGTCCGTACCCACAGGTGCGGTGTAGCTTACCACTGCTGAGCACTGACCAGCATCGTTGCTTACTGTGATATTGGAGGGACAGGTGATCGCAGGTGCCTGGGCATCCACTACCGTGATGTTAAATGAGCAGGAAGCGGTATTTCCGGCTGCGTCAGTCGCCTGCCAGGTAATGCCATTCACACCCACAGAGAAGAAGCTTCCTGAACCACCACCGCTCAACAGAACCGTGGTATCCATAGCACAATTATCTGTACCCACCGGAGTCGTATAGGTCACAACCGCTCCACAGAATCCATTATCGTTATTCACGGAGAAGTTGGCAGGACAAACGATGGTTGGGTTTTGGTGATCTTCCACCGTAATGGTGAAAGAACAGCTGTCAGTATTGCCAGCTCCATCGGTGACCACATAGGTTTCGGTATTTACACCCAGGGCAAATGTTCCTCCGGTTCCCTGACCACTGCTGAGAGTGGTGGAAGCGCCGGGGCAGTTATCCGTTCCAACAGGAGCGGTGTAATTTACCACTGCGCTGCACTGACCGGGATCGGTATTAACCGTCAGGTTGGCCGGGCAGGTAATCTGGGGAGCTTCCGCATCCATCACAGTTACCGTGAATGAACAGCTGTCCATATTGCCAGAACCGTCGGTTACCACAAAAGTATTGGTGGTTGCTCCCAGCGGGAAGGTTGCGCCACTGGCCAAACCTGCGGTTTGGGTGGTGCTGGCTCCCGCACAGTTGTCGGTTCCAACCGGAGTTGTATAGCTGAATACTGCACTGCAGTTTCCAGCATCGTTATTGACCATGGTATCTGCAGGACAGGTTACCACAGGAGCTTCAATATCCAGAACCGTTACAGTGAAGGAGCAGGAATCAGAAGTTCCCTGCTGATCAATCACAACATAGGTTTCAGTCGTCATACCCACGGGGAAGGTTGCTCCTGAACCCAGGCCTGCACTCTGGAAGGTTGAGTCATTGGGACAATTATCCATTCCCACGGGTGAAGTGTAAGTAAACATTGCCGAGCATTGTCCGCTGTCGGCGGGGATGACCGTATCTGCGGGGCAGACAATCGAGGGAGCTTCGTTGTCCTGCACCGTGATGGTGAAGGAACAGCTGTCGAGGTTACCCGCGGCGTCGGTTACCTGGTAGGTTTCCACCGTGGAGCCCACGGCGAAGGTGGCTCCCGAGCCCAGACCTGCGGTCTGGATGGTAGTGGCACCGGGACAATTGTCCGTACCCACAGGTGCGGTGTAAGTCACCACGGCGTCACACATACCGCTGTCATTGCTGACCGTCAGGTCAGCCGGGCAGGTAATCTGCGGAGCTTCCGTATCTTCCACCGTAATGGTGAAGGAGCAGGAGTCCACATTGCCGCTGGCGTCAGTCACCAGGTAGCTTTCAGTGGTCGTACCCAGGGCAAAGCTTGCTCCCGAGCCCAGACCAGCACTCTGGGTGGTGCTTGCACCAGCGCAGTTATCCGTACCCACCGGGGTGGTGTAGTTTACCGTAGCTGAGCACATGCCTGCATCGTTGCTCACCGTCACATCAGCCGGGCAGGTGATCTGGGGAGCCTCAGTATCATTGACCGTAATGGTAAATGAGCAGCTGTCGCTGTTGCCGCTGGCGTCGGTCACCACATAAGTTTCCGTGGTCATACCCACCGGGAAGGCGGAGCCTGATCCCAGGCCTGCACTTTGGGTGGTGCTTGCACCCGCACAGTTGTCCGTACCCACCGGGGTGGTGTAGCTCACCACCGCACTGCATTGTGCGGAGTCATTATTGACGGTAACATCAGCCGGGCAGGCAATCTGGGGTACTTCAGTGTCATTGACCGTAATGGTAAATGAACAGCTGTCCACATTGCCGCTGGCGTCTGTCACCACATAGGTTTCAGTGGTTACACCCACGGGGAAGGTCGCGCCGGAGCCCAGACCTGCACTCTGAGTGGTTGTATCTCCTGCGCAGTTGTCCGTACCCACGGGGGCGGTATAGCTTACCACGGCCGAGCACTGGTTGCTGTCGTTGGATACAGTAATATCAGCCGGGCAGGTGACCTGGGGAACTTCCGTATCATTGACCGTAACGGTAAATGAACAGCTATCCACATTACCGCTCGCATCAGTCACCACGAAGGTGTTGGTGGTCGTTCCCACCGCAAAGCTGGAGCCACTGGGCTGACCTGCGCTCTGCACCGTGGTCGCACCGGCACAGTTGTCCGTACCCACCGGAGTGGTGTAGGATACCGTGGCCGCACACTGACCTACTGTATTGCTTACTGAAATGTTAGCCGGGCAGGTGATCTGGGGTGAAGCCGTATCGAGTACCGTGACCACAAACTGGCAGGTGTCGGTATGACCTGCGCTGTCAGTGGCCACATAGGTGACCGTGGTCTGCCCCACATTGAAGCTCGTGCCGGGGTTATGGCTGGAGACCATTACCACACCGGGACAGTTGTCACTCGCCGTAGGCGGATTCCAGCTGACAATTGCGCTGCACTGACCCACCCCGTTGAAGGCAGTCTTATTACCCGGACAACCCGTGATCTTGGGATCTTCATTGTCAATTACTGTCACATCGAAGCTGCACAGGCTCACATTGCCGTTCACATCGGTTGCGGTATAGGTTACCGTGGTCGTACCCACCTGGAAGAAGCTGTTGGGTACATTGTCTCCCACCAACGAGGCCAGACCACAGGCGTCCGTAGCCGTAGGCGCAGTCCAGTTGAAGCTTGATCCACAGTTATTGGGCGTATTATTGATGGTCACATCCAGCGGACAGTTCGCAATGGCTGGTGCAGTGGTATCCGTCACTGTAACCACTGCGGTACAGGTGTCGCTGTTGCCATTGACATCCGTTACAGTCAGCAGGATGTTATTTGCTCCCACATCGGTACAGTTGAAGGAAAGCTGGCTGGCGGTGATGCTGCTGATGGCGCAGTTATCGGTCGAGCCGCCATCCAAATCATTGGCCGTCAGGGAGGCGTTGCCCAGGGAATTCAGCACCAAGGTGGTATCCATACATACTGCCACCGGTGGCACGGTGTCTTCCACCGTCACCGTGGCAGTACAGCTGTCCACATTGCCGCTGGCATCCATCACAGTCAGGGTTACCGTATTGGCACCCACATTGGAGCAATTAAAGCTGGTCGGGCTGCTCGTGATTGAAGCGATCGAACAGTTGTCCGAAGAGCCGTTATTGACTGCCGTATCACTGATGGTGGCCATGCCCGATCCGTCGAGCTGCACCGTAATGTCCATGCAGGAAGCAAGGGGGGCGGTGGAATCAATCACCGTCACCGTGCTGGTGCAACTGGAAGTGTTGCCGTTTACATCCAGAACCGTGATTATCACCATGACTGTGCTGTCGGCACAGGTAAACATGGTCTGCGAAGCAGTAATGGTGTCAATCCCGCAGTTGTCGGTCGAGTTACCACCCAGATCATTCGCGGTGATCATGGCCATACCCGATCCGTTCAGGTAAAGGGTCGTGTCACTGCAAATCGCCACCGGAGCAACCGTATCCATCACCATGACAGTCGCCATACAGCTTGCGCTGTTGGCACTGGAGTCCGTTACGGTCAGGGTTACCATATTGGCACCCACTTCGGAGCAGTCAAAGCTGGTCGAGTCCACCACCAGGCTGGCAATGCCGCAGGCATCGGTCGAGCCGGAGTCCACGTCACTGGCCAAAATGCTGGCCATGCCGCTATTATCCAGATAAACCGTCACATTCTGGCACAGAGCCACCGGAGCGATCGTATCGGTTACATCCACATTGCTCTGGCACATGTCCATATTGCCGCTTGCATCCCAAACCGTCAGGGTCACTTTCTGTGAACCCAGGTCGGAGCAGTTGAAACTTGTGATGTCAATCGAGAGTGAGTCCACCGCACAATTGTCAAAGCTGGCCGAATCAATATCAGTAGTCGTGATCGAAGCATTGCCGCTGGCGTCCAGATAGACACTCACCGTCGGGTAGCAAACCGCCGTCGGGGCAATCGTGTCTTCAACGGTGACCGTCGCGGTACAGCTGCTCAGATTGCCGTTCACATCACTCACACTTAAGGTCACGCTGTTCGGGCCTGTGTTGGAGCAGGTAAAGGAATCCTGGCTCACCCACATCGAGTCAATGGAACAATTATCAAAACTGCTGTCATTGATCATTGAAGGGGTGAGGACGGCGTTGCCGTTATTGTCCAGCGCGAGGGTCACATCCTGACACATGGCCGCCGGAGGCGTCGTATCCAGTACCGTCACGGTCGAGGTACAGCTGCTCAGGTTGGCGTTATTGTCCATCACCGTCACGGTAATGGCATTGGCACCCGTATCCGAACAGGTAAAGACCGTCTGGGAAGCCCAGACCGAGTCAATGCCGCAGCTGTCGCTGATTGAACCAATCAGGTCCATCGCACCGAGGCTGGCCATGCCGCTGGCGTCCAGGTAGAGGGTCGTATCCAGACAGCTCACCACCGGGGCAGTCGTATCCACCACCGTCACCAGGGCAGTACAGGTATCCGTATTGCCATCCTGGTCAATCGCAGTCAGCACCACTGCATTCACTCCCACATTACTGCAATCAAACATGCCCGCGGGGGTGATGAAGAGGGTGTCCAGGGCACAGTTGTCCGTCGTGCCGCCGTCCAGGTCATTCACCGTTACACTGGCCTGTCCGCTGGCATCCAGATACAGGGTCGTGTCCGCACAAAGGGCATTGGGCGCTTCGTTGTCCACCACCGTTACAGTCATCTGGCAATTGGCCGAGTTACCGCTCGGATCCACCGCAATGAAGGTCACCGTAGTGGTGCCTTTGGGATAGATGCCCGAGGCGTTATTGGTAAAGTTAAAGGTATTGGTCACCGTGGCCGAGCAGTTGTCAGACTTGGTGGCCAGGGGTACGGTCACGTTGCGCTGGCAGATGCCCACTCCCGTGCTGATGGTGATATTGGCCGGACAGATAATGGTCGGGCTCAGGGTATCGAGCACCGTCACCGTTGCGGTGCAGGCGTCGCTGTTGCCGTTATTGTCGGTCACGGTCAGGGTCACCGTATTGGCGCCCGTATTGGAGCAGTTGAAGGCGTTCGGAGTCACGCTGGAAGAGGCAATGCCGCAGGCGTCACTTGAGCCGTTATCCACCACATTGGCCGTCAGGAAGGCATTTCCATTGCCATCCAGATAGAGCACCGTGTCAATACAGCTGGCTACCGGAGCGACCGTATCGATCACCATGACCATGGCCGTACAGGAATCCACATTGCCGCTTGCGTCATACACGTAGAGAGTCGTCGGGTTAGAACCCACATCAGTACAGCTCCACATGGTCTGGGAAGAAATTAGGGTATCAACCGCACAGTTGTCGCTTGAGCCGCCATCCAGATCAGCCGCCGTATTGGTGGCCATGCCGCTGGCGTCCAGCCACAGGGTGTCATTCTGGCAAACTGCCACTGGGGCAATCGTGTCCTCAATCGTCACCGTGGCCGTACAGGTCGAACTGTTGCCGTTATTGTCGGTCACCGTCAGGGTCACCGGATTGGCGCCTGCATTGGAACAGGTGAAGCTATTTGGATTTACCGCGGTGGATGCAATGCCGCAGGCGTCGTTTGATCCGTTGTCAATGTCATTGGCCGTGATCGATGCATTACCCGAACCATCCAGCTGAACCGTGATATCCTGACACAGGGCCACCGGGACCACCGTATCCATTACCGTTACGGTGGCTGAACAGGTCGAAGTATTGCCGTTATTATCAGTTGCGGTGAGTGTTACGGGATTAGATCCCACATCAGAACAATTAAATGCAGTGGTATCCAGCATCAGAGTATCAATGCCACAAGCATCGGTAGAACCATTGTCAATGTCGTTGGCCGTGATAGCTACATTGCCGCTTGCGTCAAGGTAAACCGTGATGCTCTGGCAAACTGCTACTGGCGATACGGTATCCTGAACAGTTACGGTGGAAACACAGCTTGCAGTATTGCCATTATTGTCGCTCACAGTCAGGGTAACCAAATTGCCACCCACATTTGAGCAGGTAAACGCAGTTGGGCTTGCGCTCAGGGAATTGATTCCACAAGCATCGCTTGACCCTCCGTCCACATCACTGGCATTAATGCTCACATTGCCACTGCCATCCAGATAAATCGTAATATCCTGACACACCGCCTGGGGAGCCACCGTGTCGGCGATGGTCACAGTGGAAGTACAGGTCGAACTGTTGCCGTTATTGTCGGTCGCGGTCAGGGTCACTGTATTGGCACCAATGTTTGAACAGTTGAAAGAAGTCGGAGCCGCGCTCAGCGAAGCAATGCCGCAGGCGTCATTTGAACCGTTGTCCACCTCATTCGCCGTGATCGATGCGTTACCGCTACCGTCCAGTTGTACCGTAATATCCTGACACAGGGCCACTGGAGCCACCGTATCCATCACCGTCACCTTTGCCGTGCAGGTCGAGCTGTTCGCATTGCTGTCCACCACGGTCAGAGTCACCGTATTCGGGCCCACTTCACTGCAATCAAAGCTGGTCGAGTCCAGGCTTACTGATGCAACGCCGCAGGCGTCATTCGAGCCGTTGTTGATGTCGTTGGTCGTAATACTGGCATTGCCGCCATTATCCAGATACACCGTCACATCCTGACACAGGGCCACCGGAGACACCGTATCCGAAACCGTCACCGTGGCATTACAGGTGACCGAGTTGCCGCTTGTATCGGCCACGGTCAGGGTCACCGTATTGGCACCCACATCGGTGCAGTTAAAGGTCGAATCGTTGATGCTCAGGTTCACAATGCCGCACTGGTCGCTTGATCCGCCATCCACGTCCGCAGGGGTGATCGAGGCGCTGCCACTGTTATTCAGGAACACCGTGATATTCTGACAAACCGCCGTCGGGGGCTGGTTGTCAATGATGGTCACCGTCTGGTAGCAGGTGTCTTTATTGCCATCCTGGTCGGTTACGGTCCACATCACCGTGGTCACACCCACCGGATAGGTGCCGCTCGCGTTGGCATTACCCGAATGGTTGTTGATCATGATCGGGTTGGGACAGTTGTCTGAGAAGGCAATGCCCGATTGGGGGATCGGAATGGTCACTGCAGCCGTACACTGGCCCGGATCGGCATTTTTGGTTACATCCACCGGACAGGTGATGATCACCGGAGCTTCTCCGTCATAGACCCTCACCGTAAAGGTACACTGAGAGGTGTTGCCGCTGTTGTCGGTGGCCTGCCAGGTCACCGCCGTGGTGCCCTTATTAAAGATACCACCCGAAGCAGGACCAGAAATCTGGCTCACCACAGGTGAGGCATCGCAGTTGTCCACCGCAGTCGGGGTGGCGTAGGTGTAATTGGCAAAGCAGAAGCTCGGATCGGTTGAGATCGTGTCATTGGCCGGGCAGGTAATCACCGGAGCCACCCCGTCGTTCACCGTCACAGTAAAGCTGCAACTGGCCTGCAGACCGTTGCCGTCGGTGGCCACAAAGGTGTTGGTGGTCGTACCCACGCTGAAGGAATCGCCCGAAGCCAGACCCAGGGTCTGTACCGTAGTCACGCCCGGGCAGTTGTCCGTACCCACCGGAGTGATATAATTCACCACCGCGGTACAGTTGCCTGCGCCTGCGCTGACCGTGATATTGGCCGGGCAGGTGATCTGGGGAGCTTCGTTGTCATTGACCGTCACCGTAAAGGTGCAGGTTTTGATATTGCCCGAGCTGTCGGTGGCAGTATAAACCACCGTGTCGGTACCCACCGCGAAGAAGTCGCCCGGGGAATGGGTCGAGGTCAGGGTCACGTTGGGACAGTTGTCGCTCGCCGTAGGCGCAGTCCAGTTAACCGCGGCACCGCACTGACCGGCTGAGTTATTGACCGTCTTATTGGTCGGGCAGCCCGTGATCTTGGGCAGTTCGGTATCGTTGATCGTGATCGTGAACACACAAGCCGTGGTGTTCAGGCTCGGATCATAAGCCGTCCAGGTCACTGTGGTCGTTCCCACCGGGAAGAGCTGACCGCTCAGGTTGTCCGTATTGCCAATGGTGATTGAATCCACCTGGCAGTTGTCCGTGGCCGTAGGGGTGGCATAAGTCACAATCCGGCCACAGTTCGAAGGCGTATTGGGCAGGGTCTGGTTGGCAGGACAGAAGGTGATGACCGGAGGCGTGCTGTCCAGCACCGTCACATTGGCCACGCAGCTGTCGCTGTTGCCATTGACATCCATTACCACCAAAGTAATCTGCTGCACACCCGTATCGGCGCAGTTGAAAGAATTTTGCGAGATGTACATCGTGTCAATCGCGCAGTTATCAAAGCTGCCGTTATTGACCCAGCTCGTGTCAATGCTCAGCGTTCCCACCGCACCCAGATAGACCGTGGTGTCTTTACACATGGCCGTGGGGGCAATCGTATCCATCACCATCACCGTAGCCGAGCAGGAATCCACATTGCCCACCGAGTCTATCACGGTCAGGGTGACAGCATTTGATCCCACATTAGAACAGGTAAATACAGAATCACTCAGTGAATAGTGGGTAATGGCGCAGTTATCAAATGATCCGTTGTCAATTGCACTGCTGCTGGTCGAGGCGTTGCCGCCCGCATCCAGCCAGAGGGTAATGTTCTGGCAAATCGCCGTCGGAGCCACCGTATCTTCCACCGTAACGGTCGCCGTACAGGTTGAAGAATTGCCGCTCTGGTCGATTACGGTGAGGGTCACGCTGTTTGCGCCAATCTCATTACAGGAGTACGTTGAATCACTCAGGGAAATGCTGGTGATGGTGCAATTGTCCGTGGAACCGTTATTAACCGCTGAACTGGTGGTCGAGGCCTGTCCGCTGCCGTCGAGCCAGAGGGTAATGTCCTGGCAGAGCGCCGTGGGGGCCAGGTTGTCTTCCACCGTGACAGTGGCTGTGCAGGTCGAACTGTTACCGCTCTGGTCAATCACCGTAAGGGTTACGCTGTTCGCGCCCAGGTCATTGCAGTTGTAGGTCGAATCACTCAGGCTAACTGAAGTAATGGTGCAGTTGTCTGATGAACCGTTATTGATGGCTGAACTCGTGGTCGAGGTCTGGCCATTGGTATCGAGTTGCAGGGTAATATCCTGACAGATGGCCGTGGGAGCTACCGTGTCTTCCACCGTTACGGTAGCCGTGCAGGTGGAACTGTTGCCGCTCTGGTCAATTACGGTGAGAGTCACGCTGTTGGCCCCCAGATTGGTGCAGGTATAGGTCGAATCACTCAGGCTGCTTGAGGTGATCGCACAGTTGTCTGATGAACCATTATCCACCGCTGAACTTGTGGTCGAGGCATTGCCCGAACCGTCGAGCTGCAGGGTAATGTCCTGACAGAGGGCCACGGGGGATACCGTATCCTGTACCGTGATGGTTGCCGAGCAGTTATCAGAATTACCGCTCTGGTCAATCACAGTTAAGGTAACTGAATTTGAGCCCAGGTCTGCACAATCAAAAGTCGAATCACTCAGGCTGACTGAAGTAATGGAACAATTGTCGGTTGAACCGTTATTAACCGCCGCACCCGTGGTCGAGGCGTTGCCCGAGCCGTCCAGTTGCAGGGTCAGGTTTTGACAAATAGCCGTGGGGGCGATATTGTCTTCAATCGTGACGGTAGCCGTACAGGTGCTGGAATTCCCCGAAGAATCAATCACGGTCAAAGTCACTGAATTTGCGCCCAGATCTCCGCAGGTAAAGCTGGAATCGCTCAGGCTGACCGAGGTAATCTGGCAATTGTCCGAAGATCCGTTATTGATGGCTGAACTTGTAGTCGAGGCCTGGCCGTTGGTATCAAGTTGCAGGGTAATATCCTGGCAAATGGCCGTCGGCGCGGTCGTATCCCGCACCATGATCGTGGTCAGACAGCTGTCTGTATTATTGGCCAGATCGGTCGCAAATACCCAAACTCCGTAGTCACCAATGTTTACCACCGTGCCAGAGGCAATGGACTGCGATTTAATAATTGAACCTGAAGCGGTGCAATTATCCGTAATCGTGGTCAGGGCCACTACGTTGTGGATCGTGTACTGGCAACTGCCATCCACATTCACCATCGTGTCGGCCGGGCAGGTCAGCACCGGAGGCTGAGAGTCAACCACGGTGACCTTATAATGGCAGGTGTCTGAATTATTGCTTGGATCGGTCACCGTCCAGACCACATTGGTCGTACCAGCATTAAAGGTACCGCTCAGGATGCCCGTAAAGTTCTTGCTGTTAGTCATCGGCAGCGGTGAGCAGTTGTCTGAGCGGGTCGGTGAGGGGAAGGTCGCCGTATGGGTACATACGCCCGGGTCGGCGGCCACCACCGTATCATTGGGGCACACAATTACCGGGGCAATCGTGTCCAGCACCGTGATGGTCGAAACACAATTATCGCTGTTGCCGCTCTGGTCAATCACCGTGAGGGTGGTGGACTGGTTACCGGCCACCGCAAAGGCGTCCGAGCAGTTGTAAATCGAGTCGCTCAGGCTGTAGTGGGTGATCGTGCAGTTATCCGTCGAGCCGTTATCCACGTTCGCACTCACAATATTGGCATTGCCCAATCCGTCCAGGTAGATGGTCAGGTTTTGGCAAACTGCCGAGGGAGCCACATTATCCTCAACCGTAATCGTGGCCGAGCAGTTGTCCGTATTGCCGCTCGGGTCAATCACGGTCAAAGTCACGCTGTTCGCACCCAGGTCAGAGCAGGTAAAGGTGGAATCACTCAGACTCATGGAGCTGATCGAGCAGTTGTCTGAAGATCCGTTGTCTACTGCAGACCCGCTGGTCGAGGCGTTGCCCGAACCGTCCAGTTGCAGGGTCAGGTCCTGACAAACTGCCACCGGAGCGGTCGTGTCGTTCACCGTTACGGTCGCGGTGCAGGTAGCACTGTTGCCGTTTACATCCGTGACGGTCAGAGTCACACTATTAGAACCCGTATTGGAACAGGTGAAGGCCGAAGGACTGGCGCTTCTGCTGGCAATGCCGCAGGCGTCTGACGATCCGCCATCCACATCACTGCCCGTGATCGAGATATTACCCGAACCGTCCAGGAATACGGTGATATTCTGGCATACTGCCGTAGGAGCTGTACTGTCAACCACTGTCACCGTGGCCGAACAGTTGTCCGTGTTGCCACTCGGGTCGCTCACCTGCAGGGTCACCGCATTGGCCCCCACATTGGAGCAGTTATAATTGACTGTTGGAACTCCGTTGATAAGAGTGTTGCTAATCGAACAGTTGTCCGTCGAGCCGCCGTCCACATCTGCTCCTGTAATGCTGGCTGTGCCGCCAGCACTCAGGAAGACTGTGATATCCTGGCATACGGCGCTCGGTGCGGTGCTGTCCACCACCGTTACAGTTGAGGAGCAGGTCGAAGAGTTTCCGTTTACATCCGTTACGGTCAGGGTGACCGCATTGGAACCCGTATTGGAGCAGGTGAAGGCCGAAGGGCTGGCGCTCAGTGAAGCAATCCCGCAGGCGTCCGATGATCCGCCGTCCACATCACTGCCCGTGATCGAGATATTGCCGCTGCCGTCAAGGAAAACCGTGATGTTCTGACAAACTGCATTCGGAGCGGTCGTGTCACTCACCGTCACCGTGGCCGAGCAGTTGTCCGTGTTCCCGCTGGGGTCCATCAGTTGCAGGGTTACCGCATTTGCGCCCACATTGGAGCAGTTATAGTTGATGGTCGGTACGCCGTTGACAAGCGAGGAAGCAATCGAACAGTTGTCCGAAGAGCCGCCGTCCACGTCAGCTCCAGAAATGCTCGCCGTGCCGCCGCCGCTCAGGAATACTGTAATATCCTGACAAACGGCACTCGGAGCCGTGCTGTCCACCACCGTTACAGTTGCGGAGCAGGTCGAAGTATTGGCGTTTACATCCGTTACAGTCAGGGTCACCGCATTGGCGCCCGTGTTGGAGCAGGTGAAAGCCGAGGGGCTCGCGCTGGTGCTGGCAATGCCACAGTTATCTGAGGAACCGCCATCCACATCGCTGCCCGTGATGGTCGCGCTGCCCGCGCCATCCAAAAATACCGTGATGTTCTGGCAGGTCGCCGTGGGAGCGGTGGTATCACTTACCGTCACCGTAGCGGTACAATTATCCGTATTGCCGCTCGGGTCGGTCGCGGTCAGGGTCACGGAATTTGCCCCCACATCCACACAGGTAAAGGCCGTCGGGCTCGCACTCAGGCTCACCCCGCAGTTGTCCGTTGAGCCGCCATCCACATCACCCGCGGTGATCGTGGCGTTGCCCGCGCCGTCCAGAAAGACCGTGATATCCTGGCAAACTGCCGAAGGAGCCGTGCTGTCTTCCACCGTTACGGTCGAGGTACAGGTGGAAACATTGCCGTTATTATCGGTCACCGTCAGGGTCACCGTATTGGCGCCCGTGTTCGAGCAGTTGAAACTGGTCGGGCTGGCGCTGAGTGAGGCAATCCCGCAGCTGTCTGCCGAACCGTTGTCCACGTCGCTTGCCGTGATCGTCGCGTTGCCCCCACCGTTCAGGTACACCGTGATATCCTGACAAAGTGCAGCCGGGGGTGTGGTGTCGTTTACCGTTACGGTAAACGTACAGGTGTCCACGTTGCCGCTCGTATCTGCCGCTGCATAGTACACCGTGGTGGTGCCAATCGCAAAGAAGCTGCCCGGCGTAATGTTCGTATCCAGCGAAGCCGCATCAATCAGACAGTTGTCGCTGATGGTCGGATTGGTCCAGCTGACCGTTTTACCACAGGTATTGGGATCAGCGTCCACGTTCATGTTCGTAGGACATCCCGCCCAGTTCGGGCTCGTTGTGTCCAGTACCGTCACCGTCCAGCTGCACGAATCCTGGTTGCCACTCGCGTCGGTCGCTATGTATTTAATCAGGTGGATACCCGCATCAAATACCTCTGGCGAGTTAAAGCCGCTCGCCTCAACCAAACCCTGGCCAGGACAGTTGTCAGAGGCCGTGGGGGCCAGCCAGCTGTAGCTGCGCTGGCAGGAAGCGTTCGCGTAAATGGAAGTATCATTTTTACAACCATTCAAGGCAGGAAGCTGGGTATCGGCCACCACAACGAAAAATTCACAGGTGTCGGTGCAGGTTCCCTTATAGGCCACAAATTGGTTAAGGGTACTGCCAACCTGATAGGTGGCTCCACTGATCTGGCCGGCGGTCTGTACAATGGAGTCAGCACCTGCAGCGGCAGGAGCTGTATAGGTAACCGTGGTTCCGCAAAGGCCAACGGTATTGGTCACGTTTTTATTCGGGGGACAGAAGGTGAATGCAATTCCCGAAACATTCAGGGTGGCGGCATTAGAGGAGTCAGTGGTGGCAGAACAGGAATAAACCACGAGACGATATTGATTCCCATCCATTCCAAGACCAGGAGCAGTGAGGTTCAGGGTTAATGCCGTGGCTCCGGAAACGCTTCCACCATCAGAGAGGGTGGTCCAGGAAGTACCGCCGTTGGTGGAAACATGCCAACGCAGAGAGTCGGCAGTGCCGGTGGTATCGGCAGTAAAAGATGCATTGCTACCCAGACAAATGGTTGCATCATTTGGGTCTGTGCTAACAGAGGCGGCAGTACAGGCCAAAATTCCATTCACCCGAATATCATCCAAGGCCAACTCTTCTGCCTGTGAATTTGCAAAAACCTCCACCCGAATGGAGAGGGAAGATCCGGTTCCGGAGATGTTTAAGGTAACATCTGAGAAGGCTGTCCCCAGGATATTTCCAGACGGCCCGCCAGCAAGGTCAAGGTCGGTATCTTCCTCTAATTGGGTGGCACCATTGGCATAATAACCTCCTACATAAGTATAAGGACCACCGTCGATCGAAGCTTCAAAGCGAATTCTGTCCTTTGGATTGGCGGCATCCCAACCAGTGGGAGTCAGAGCCGCCGCGGCAAAGGTTACCTGAAGATTGGTGTAACCCGTGATATCAATGTCGTTGAGGATGATAGTACCCACTCCGTTTGGATCAGGGTTGCCATTGACACAATTATCTGAGGTTCCTGCGGTGGCATCCACGTCAGTACCCGCAAAATAAAAGGATCCGTTAACATTGGTAGGGTTGGTGACCAGGGCATTGGGATTGGAAAGACGATCCCACAAACTGGTGGTTCCATTATTGTGGGCATTTGCATCATAGCGAACACCATTTCCATCTGTTTCAAAACTTTCCTGATAGGGAATTGTACCTGAGCCCGTAAGGGAGCGGGAGATGGTTACCTGGCGGTCCTGATTATTACTTGCAGAAGTGCCGTCATTGGTTACAAATCTGACAGTACGTTGGTTCGTATCAGGGTTGGTGGTATTATTATTTCTGTATTGAACAGATCTCAATGCAGTTTGGTAATTGGCATTGGTAGCAGATCCTGTAAGGCTTAGCACACCCGTGGCAGCACTCCAGGTACCTGTTATTCCGTTTTGATTGGTAAAAAGAAGTTCATCTTCACATGAACGAAGATTTCCTACAATGGAAACGGTGGCACTGGCCTGGTTTGCATTGTCCGAATCGGTGACAGTCAGGGTTGAGGTAAGGTTAACCGCACCCATGTTTTCAATATATCCCAAAACAGAACCTTCTATTGCGGCAAGGACAGGGGGGTTATTGGCACTGAGAATTCCAAACACCCGGATATTGTCCATGGCCAATTCTTCCGTTCCTCCATTATTGAAGAAAGTAATTCTGATGGTCAGATTGTTTCCCGTGGAAGAAACAGGGAAGGTAAAATCCCTGAAAAGCGAATCAAGGATAGTTCCACCAACACTTGCTGTAGTAAATGGGAATGTCCCAGCTCTGCGGATATCCTTATTAGCCTGAGACAAAGGATCATATCCCCAGAAGCCGCCAATTCCCGTAAAGCCTCCACCATCTAGGTCGGCTTCAATAAAAATCCCATCCGTTGCTTCGTATTTGAAGTGCTGCAAGGCAGCAAAAAGCCCTCTTACTTCCAGGCTTGAGTACCCGGTCACGCTGATGGGGTTTAAAGTAATTACACCAGTGGGAGGCAAGGGGTTTCCTGTATCATCTACGTCCTCACCTGCCCAAAAGGAAGATCCATCAATGCTAACCGGCGGTTGCAGAAAGGAGTAAGTTCCCTGCGTACCATTTCCAGCCGCATCAGTCCGGCCCCAGTAATCGCTGGTGGTAGAACCCAAAAAGGTATTGGAAACGTACCTTGTTCCTTCTCCATTCGTCTCAAAGCTTTCCTGGTGAATCAGGGTCAACTGGCCAAAGGAATTGAGGCCGGTGAGCATGAACAGAGTGGCGAAAATGAATTTAAGAGACAAGTTTGTGAAGCGGCTTGTGTGTGGAAAATAAGAGTTCATAATCCTTGCTTTTGGGATTTGAGTGTTGTTGGATTGATTGGAATTATATGAAAAAGACCCTTCCGGGCGGGTGACCAGTTGGCCATTTCCGTCCGGAAGGGTTGAGGCTATTTGGAAATAATTTTTAAAAACGGTGGCTGCACAGCCACCTTCGTCTGGAGGTAATTGTTTGTTCATAAACCCTGATTTGATTGATCTGACTCATTAATTGGCTTTTTTTGTGCCGGTTTAATTCCCCAATTGAACCTGACTGCAAAAGTACGAGTATTCGGAATATTTACAAGCCCGTAAATTATTTCGAATATTACCAGGGACGGTCATCATCCTGACCGCCCGATTTTATGGTAGCATTTCCAGATCCGGGAGTGTTGGTCTTGGTGGTGGTTTTTCCTCCTCCATTGCCAGAATCCCCGGTTCCATCTCCCATCGGAATTTCCTCAATGCCGGTGATGATCAGTTCCGAACGACGGTTCAGACCGTGTTCAGCATCCGTACATTCCACTTTGTCATTGCATTTGTTGGTGAGTTTGCTTTCACCATATCCCTTGGAGGAGATGCGGCTTTTGTCAATTCCTTTGGATACAATGAAATTAACAGCAGCATCTGCCCTTCTTTGGGAGAGTTTCTGATTATAGGTCTCGCCACCGCGCGAATCCGTGTGAGAACCCAATTCCACTTTGGCTTCGGGATTGTCCACGAGGAAGTAAACCATTTCGTAGAGTTTCTTGCTCGCGTTGGTGGTGATGTCTGATTTATTATAATCGTAGTAAATTACCTTGGCAACCTCCCCTACCCTGTAACGAACCATTTCGATGGTAACCTTTTCCACGGATTCATTGGGCAATGAGTCGGGCGAAGGCAGGTCGATGCGGGAAGCAAAGTAATAGGCCCGTGAACCAATCAGAAGATACTGGTCCATACGTGGATCCAGGGTCATCCAGAATTTACCGTCAGAACGGCTGGTTTTGGTTGAAATTTCCTCTTGTTTCTGGACTGCAATGGCGCGGATGGTGGATTTGTCCAGGGGTTTCTGATTGGTTTTATCCACCACAGTACCTTCCACCAGCAGGTAAGGTCCTTCGACCAGGGCCACATCTTTCTGGAAATCTTCCGGACCGGTACGGCCTTTGGTGGTTACATTGACCATACCTGGCTGGTAGCCAGGTTTCTGAACGATCAACTCGTATTCCTGATCTTCAGCCAGCTGGCTGAAGAATTTTCCATTGGCATCTGTGGGAACCTGAAAGTCAGTTCCCAGCCCGGCAAAACGTACCGTTGCACCGGAAACGGGCAGGCCCGTTCCTGCGTCAGTTACAGTGCCAAAGGCACTGAAGAGAACTTCTCTTTCGAGTTCAATCACCACTTCTTTATCCTCGAGCGGGCTTCCATCCTGGGTGGAAACACGTGCCTTTTTGGGGAAGAAATCTTTCATTTCCATAGTCAGGAAATAATCATTCCCGAAATCCACAAAGTGCGAGAAAGTTCCGTCTTTGCCCGTGATATAGTCCGTTTTCTTGTTGTTTACATCCATCACAGATACGCTTACTCCTTCCATGGGAGCTTTGGTACGCGAATCAACAATGGTGCCCTTCAGGCTGATTTTGCGGGAGAACATGTAAATGTCATCGCCCCCCTGACCGCCTTTGCGGTTAGACGAAAAGTAGCCTTTGGCTTTGTTTTTGATCCAGGTTGTGGCAAAATCGTCGTGGGATGAGTTCAGGGGATAGCCCGCATTTTTAACTTTTCCGTATTTTTTGCCGGTCAGTTCTGCGGAAAATATATCCAATCCCCCCATACCCGGATGTCCGTTAGAGGAGAAAAACAACATGCCATTTTCGTGGAGGGTGGGAAAAAATTCGTCTCCTTCAGAATTCACATCGCTGCCGAGGTTTTCGGGGGTGCTCCACTTATCTCCTTCCAAACGGGTGATGTACAGGTCGGCTCCACCAAATCCGCCGGGAATATCAGAGGAAAAAACCATGGTGAGTCCATCTGCGCTCAGGGTCGGGTGGCCACAGGAATATTCATTGCTGTTGAAGGAAAGCTCTTTCACGTTGACCCATTTTTTTCCGCTTTTTTGGGCAGAAAGGATCTTCAGCTTATTATATCCCTCCTTACTTTTTCCTTTTTTACCACTTACAAAATTGCTGCGGGTGAAGTAAAGGGTACCCGTTTTGGCATCATAAATAGCAGGGCCGTCATGGAAGCGGGTATTTACTTTTCCACGTACTGGTTTTGCTTTGTAGGCAGATTTTCCGGTAGATGGTGCTGCAAAATAGATATCATAAAAACGGCCGTTATTACGGGAATTTACCACGGTTGTCCAGGCGCCGCGCTTACGGGCTGAGGTAAGCAGAAAGCCATCTCCAAAGGGAACGGCTCCAAATTCATTGGCGGAGGTGCTCAAGGGAAGTGGGGTGATTTTGTACTGAGGTTCGCTTTGAATTGCTTTTTTGGAGAACTCGCAGGCCCCAATGTTTTTGCTGGCCAGAGATGAACTTCCTCCTTTTTTCTGGAAATTTTCAAATGCTGCTTTGGCGTCATCATACTTTTGATTGGCCATCAACATTTTTCCGTATTGAAACCAGGACTCTTTGGTGGAATTGGAGCCGGCAGTTGCCCTGCCATACCAAAACTCAGCCATCTCATAATTGCCCAAAAGACGATAGCAATCAGCAAGTCTTTCTTTGGCGAGAGAACTGTCCTCCTTTTTCAAACCTTTTTCATAGGCATCAAGCGCGGTTTGATAATTCATCTTTCCAAACAGCTTATCTGCACGCTTGAAAGTGGAATTGTTCTGGGCTACCAGCGCTGAGGCGGCAAAAAGGATAAGGAACAGAGTGGATAATGTCTTGTTTAGTTTCATCTTAATTCAGCCAGGTAGTTGGTTTAGAAATAGCGGGGAGAAACCATGGAGTTTCCTTTGAAATTGAAGTCGAATCCGAGCATCAGTTCATGAGAGCCGTTATGCGCGGGTTTCAGGTCAGAAATTCCGTAATCATAAGCATAACCCAAACGGAAAGCTTTAGATACCTGCCATTCGAGCATGCCCACCACGGCGTCGTTCATCCTCCAGGATCCACCAATCCAAAGTTTATCGGCAAAGAGGAAAGCTCCGTTCAGGTCAAGTGACATAGGCGCATTTGGAACAATTTTCAACAAGGCTGAGGGTTTAAATTTGACCGCATCACCCCCAAGCACGATCCCTGCGGTAAAAAGGAAGTGGCGGCTGTAAACGCCTGAGGCAGCTGGATTCACATTTGGATCAGCATGCCATTTATTTTCGATCAGGTGGGGCACGGAGGCCCCGAGGTACAGTCTGCGACTGTTGAAGTAAATTCCTGTTCCCACATTGGGCTGCCAGAGATTTACATTCTGGGAAAAATTTCCATCCGTTCCCCCAGAGGGGTCGATGGAGGTAAGGTCGCGGCTTAAATTTGCGACAGTTCCCCTCAAACCCAATGAAAGGGCTGAATTTTCGCCCATGAGGATGCGGAAAGCGTAGTCCACATTGATTGCGGAATTGCGGGTTTGCCCGATTTTATCGTTGAAAAACGAAAGCCCAAATCCGTGGTGAAGGTTACGGGAAGGACCGTTTATGCTAAAACTCTGGGTCGCGGGTGCTCCGTCAAATCCCACCCATTGCCAACGCATGAGGAGGGTTGTGGAAACGTTTTCACGGCTGCCAGCATAGGCAGGATTCAGTACCTGTCCGTTGAACATGTACATGCTGTATTGGGGATCCTGCTGGCCGAAGGCCTGAAGAGAAACCAGTATTACGATGATGAAAGGTAATAATCTGCGCATCTGTAAATTCATTTGAAATGGTTCTTAACGGACAAATTCGATATAACCGGTCAGGGCTTCGGATCCGTCACCCAGGTCAAGTACATAAAAATAAGTTCCCGTGGGAAGGGTTTTCCCGTCGTCGGTGGTGCCGGCCCAGGTATCGGAGCCAGTCATGCCCGTTTTGGTAAATACGGCATTACCATAGCGGTTAAAAATCACAATTTTGTTGTCAGGATATCCATTGAGGCCCGGCAACTGGATAGGCGTCGTGGCAGAGGCTCCTCTGGGAACCACAATGTCAAGGTAAACATCCAGGGGATCAGAAGAAGCCCCACAACCATTTGCATCCGTGATGCTGACCATGTAGGTTCCGTTGCTGTCAGGAACCAGGGTTTGAGCCGTGGCACCCGTAAGCATGACCCCGTAGTAAAACCATTGATAAGTCGAGGCGGAAGTAGAGGAAATATAGTCCCCGTTGTAAGTGATTACAGGTTGAGCAGGTGGGGTAAACTGGGTAACCGCGGCCGCATTGGAGGTCCCCATACATCCGTTGGTATCGGTAACCGTACAGGTGTAGGATCCGTCGGTGGTAACCATGATGGTGGTGGTGGTTTGATTGCCGGGTGACCAAAGATAGGAAACAAAGCCTGCGGTTGCAGAAAGGGTGGCGGTATCCCCGGGGCAGTAATTGGCCGAGGAAGGCACTGAAACCACAGGATTCAGATTGCGGGTCAGGGTAATCGTGTCACGGATGGTGCAGGAATTAGTGTCAGTAATGGTGACCCAAATGGTGCTTGCCGTGTATCGCTTTACTACCGAACTAGTGTCGCCGTTTTTCCACAGGAATGACACAAATTCCGAACTGGTAAGATCGAAAGTAAGCGTATCCCCTGCACAAAAGGCAGTATCTCCGCCCAACGGGTCCTGATTCACGGGAATCTGATACACATAAGCGGAAGCCGTATCCGGGCATCCAGCCGAATCCTGGGCAATGACTGTGTAGGTTCCGGGAGCAGTAACCAGCAGGGTATCAGTGGTTTGCACGGGAGTTGTGGACCAAAACCATGCTTTGATATCCGGGTCAGTATTTGCGAACAAAACCAACGAATCCCCGGGGCAAAGCCCAAGGGTGTCTCCTGGCAAAATATACACATCAACCACGGTGGATTGAGTGGAACAATTGCTGGCGGAGCGCATGTCGAGGGTGGGATGATGGGAATCGGAAAGCCCATCAGGAGCCTGATCAACCTGGGCAATCGCCGATTGCACCAGAAAAATGGAAAGGATCAGGAAAATGGTTGAATAAATCTTTGTCTTCATTAGCCGGCTTGCTTTAACCTGTTTACATGCAAAAAAACTTCATATAATATTGAAAATCAATAACCGCCGCCACAATCCATGAGAAAAAACGGATTAATTTCATTTTTTCAGGGATTGCGTAAGAGGATGGTGACTGAGTTGCCTAATCATGTAAGAAAACCGCAGGGCAAAGGTAATAGAATAAAATTACATTGCAACCCCTAAAATGTGGCCAAAGGCCGTTCATTTTGCCTTTCAGGTGCATTGTTGATAAGTTTTGGATAAAAATCTACCTCAAAAACAACAAAATATACCCTGCAAAAATGCGAAATCAGGGGTTTTTCAGAAGGAATTAATCTTCAGAAATCCCCACAATCCGAACCTCTGCACGGCGGTTTACCGCATGCTCTTCTTCACTGCACTGAACCCCGTTCAGGCAACGGTTGAGCGGGACCGTTTCTCCATAACCTTTGGCATGAATCCGTTCCCTGGAGATTCCTTTAGAGGTAATAAACTCCACTGCTTTCTCGGCGCGATCTTGCGACAAACGAAGGTTATAGGCAGCAGAACCTCGTGTATCAGTATGGCTTCCCAATTCAAGTTCGGCCTCTGGATTATCGATCAGAAAGTAAGCGATTTCCCAAAGATCACTGGTAGAATTCACGGTAAAATAAGGGCGGTTGTATTCGTAATAAATAACTTTGGCGACCTCCCCTACTTTATATCGAACCAGAGGTATGTCACTTTTTATTTCAATATTCTGACCGGAAGGCTCGGCCGAGCCAAACAGTTCCAAACGGTTGGTGAAATACTGCTTTTTCACCCCAATCAGCAGGTATTGTTTCACATTGGGATCGAGCAGCACGAAAAACTTTCCATCGTTTCGGGTTTTCAGGGTTTTGAGTTCCTGCTGGGTTTCACTGGCAATGGCTCTCACACTGGCATCTCCCAATGGTTCACCCGTTTCCCGCGAAAGCACCCTTCCATACACCATCACATAATGCCCTTCGGGCAGCAGGAAATCCAATTGAAACACCTGGCTGGCCCCGCCTTCCGGCACCTGAATGGTCTGCATATCTGGCTGATGTTCAGGGCCCGTGGCAATCAGTTCGTAGAATAAACCCGGCTCCAGATCGGCGGAATAGTATCCGTCCGAATTGGTGCTGAGCTTGGAAATATTGCCTTTGGGGTCGATCAATTCCACTTCCGCATCAGCAATGGGTACGCCCGTAACCACATCCAAAACCCTGCCCCGAACCGAAAAAACAGAATTGCGAACAAGTTCATACTGCAAATTGAGGACTGTTTTCACCTCAGAAAATTTCAGGCGGTCAAGTTGCAGTTTCTGCATTTCATAACTGGGTTTTTCGAAGGAAAAATCCAGACTGCGCATGCCGGAAATAATTGGAAATGAGAATTTTCCATCTGAATCTGTCGTGAAACTACGCTCATCTTGTTCGCCTTGTTCCCACATCCTGACTGAGACGCCCGGAATGGGTTCCTGAGTTTGCTGGTCCACCAGCCTGAACTGCAGCATGGGCTTGCGGGTAACCAGGTAAATATCATCCTTTCCTTTGCCTCCCGGACGATTGGAAGTCATAAAGGCTTTGGAAGTTCCCGGAATGGACTGGTAAGAAAAATCGTCGCGAAAACTGTTGACGGGTGCGCCAGGATTCACCGGGTTTCCCCAAACCCCGTTTTCACCCGAGGCGAAAAAAATGTCCAGCCCCCCCAATCCGGGCAGTCCGTCGCTTGAAAATGCAAGGCTTCCATCATCAAGGATCGCAGGAAACATTTCATCCCCGCGGGTATTGATGGATGGCCCCAGGTTTACGGGAGATGTCCAACCCTCCTCGCCCTGAACTGAAATATAAAGGTCGATTCCACCATATCCACCTGGCATATCCGAGGCAAAAACGATGTATTTGCCTTCAGGTCCAAGGGCAGGATGACCACAGGAATACTCACGGTTATTGAAACTGAAACTGGTGATTTTGCCCCAATCATTGCCTTTTTTCGGCGCTGAGAGGATCATCAGCATGTTTTTGCCATCTCCACTATTTTCTTTTTTGCCGGTACGGAAAAAGGATCGGGTGAAGTAAAGGGTTTGAGAATTTTTGTCATAAACCGCGGGTCCATCGTGAAACCGGGTATTGATTTTGCCAGAAAGCAGTTTGGGCTTTCCAGGTTTTGTGGACAAGGGATCGCCCAGGAAGTAAATGTCGTACAATTGCGACTCTCCATTATTCCCTTCCACATCGGTAAAACTCCCCCGCATGGTTGCACTGGAAAAGAGAATTCCACCCTCGTAGGGGAAGGCGGCGATTTCAGAATTTTCTGTGTTAATACCCAGGCTGCGAACTTCATACGGATTGGTCAGGGGATCCTGTGCAAGGTTCTGGCCCTGGCTGGCGAGCATTCGTTTAGCGATTTTTGGATCACCATCACGGTTGCTGTATTCCTGAAACCATTTCATGGCTTCCTCATTTTTCCCATTCCACTGCAGTTCC
This sequence comes from Bacteroidia bacterium, assembly GCA_020635905.1. GTDB lineage: Bacteria > Bacteroidota > Bacteroidia > J057 > JADKCL01 > JACJYV01. The sequence goes on along the minus strand of JACJYV010000009.1, from coordinate 131,624 downwards.
TGGCCGTATTTCAAGGCTGCTTCCGCTGAGGTCAGGTCGGTTTCCACCGCTCTGGCATACCAAAACTCAGCGAGTTTGGTCTTTCCCAGAATATGATAACATTCACCCAAAGCCATTTGGGACATGGCATCAGGATTTCCTTTCAGGTATTTCTCATAGAGGGGAATTGCCCTTTCAATTTCGCCTTTCATCCTCAATTTTTCCGCCTTGTTGAAGGTGGAACTTTGCGCCAAAAGGGGATTGGGCTGAATCAGAGCCATTCCAAGGAGGGCAAATCCAAAAATCAGGATATTTCGCCTGAGTGATTCCGGCATATTCTGTGCAAAGGCAAGTAGTGACTTTCTCATGGGCGGTGTGATTCTCTTTGAGCAGAAATAATTAGCGTAGTTTAAACAAAACTAAGATGATTTACCTTAAATTCAAGAAATCCAATCAGGATTTCAATCAAACAGGCAAAAATGGTATTAAAAATCGTAAAAAATATGCATTTCTTGGGAATAACAGCACTTTTTTGTGCCTTACAATTGCTAATGTGTTCCCCTGCCCCAGCCCCAACTGAAGTAAATTCTGATCCAAGGCTGAAATTGCCCCCTGGCTTTGCCATCTCTGTTTTCGCTAAAGACGTGCCAGGTGCCCGCCAAATGGCTCTTGGCAACAAGGGAACCATATTCGTTGGGAATCGAGGCGGCGGAAAAGTTTATGCAGTGTGTGACGAGAATGGGGACCATCTTGCGGACAAAGTATGGGTGATTGCCAAAGGGCTGAACAGCCCCAATGGGGTTGCTTTTCGGGATGGAAGCCTGTATGTGGCTGAAATCAGCCGGATTTTGAGATTTGATCAGATTGAGGATCATTTGGTGGATCCTCCCAGCCCAGTGGTTGTTTACGATAAATTTCCCACGGATAAAATGCATGGCTGGAAATACATCGCCTTTGGTCCTGACGGCAAGTTATACGTTCCCGTGGGTGCGCCCTGCAATATTTGCAACCCGGAGGAGGAAATTTACTCCACCATCACCCGCATGGACCCAAACGGAAGTAATCCTGAAATTTTTGCGCACGGGATTCGCAATACGGTGGGATTTTCCTGGCATCCTGAGACAAAGGAATTGTGGTTCACGGATAATGGCCGCGACTGGCTGGGAGACGATGCCCCCAATGACGAACTGAACCATGCCCCGCAGGCAGGAATGCATTTTGGCTACCCGTTTTGCCACCAGGGTGACACGCCTGATCCTGAATTTGGGGATGCGCAATCTTGCGACAAGTACGTCAAACCCGCTCAAAAACTGGGTCCACATGTTGCTGCGCTGGGTGTTTTGTTTTATACTGGTTCGATGTTTCCTGCCGAATATCGCAACCGTCTTTTGATTGCACAGCATGGATCCTGGAACCGCTCCACTCCTATTGGTTACCGCGTAATGATGATTGAAACAGAGGGTGGAAAAGTGCAAAACTATCAGCCCTTCGTAACGGGGTGGCTGCAGGGAAGTTCTGCCTGGGGAAGGCCTGTCGCATTATTGCAACTCCCTGACGGTTCGGTCCTGCTATCTGATGATGAACAAGGGCTGATTTACAGGATTACCTACCAGAAGTAAAATTACATTTTGAAAAGAAAAAATCGCTGCCCTTCGGGGGTGGTCAGAACTGCATTTCCACTCTCGGGAGATTTGCCCATGGCAACTTTCAAATCCAATCCCAGTTCGATAAGGGCCTTCACATTTTCGGGCTGATTGGGAGAGAAATAAGTAATCGCAGGGGATTTCATACTGGCAGCCTGGTGCAACCCGATTACATTGATCCCGTCATAAACAATGGCCCAGGGATATGGATCATTATAGACTCCTGTGGTTTTGAATCCCAGGGTTTCCCAGAAATTGAGGGAAGTTTGCAAATCAGTGGTGGGAAGAGAAATTTCGCCAAAAATACCTAAATGCTTATTGGGATATTTTTCGGGATTCTGCCAATCTTCCTGGGCCAGATCTATCAGGCGGGGTGAGCCGGGAATGTAATGTCCTTCAGGTTCCAGATTGACGAGGCCAATCATGAGCCCCTCAGGAGAGCCAATCACGGCCATGTTGAGCATCCCTTCGTGCTCCATTTTGTGAATTACTGGAATGCCTGCCTGCTCGATTTCGGCCAGTTTCTCCTCCATTTCACCTGAATAGTAATTCAAAGCCAGGTAATTCTCTCCTTCCTGGTTGAGCAGGATCAGGAGGCCATCATCTGAAATGAGAAAAAAGGGATTAGGGCTTTCGCCAGCACCAATCAGTTCGAAGCCCAGTTGGTGGTAGAAGGCGATGGATTCGTCGGCATTTGCAGTGCCAATGGTCAGGTGAGAGTAAGTGCCCAGTTTCATCAGGTATTTTGTTTAGCGCTGGCCGAATGATCATTTTCAAGGAATTCTGGCCAGGATTGAAATTCAGTGCGAATTTGACCAAAAACTTCTGAAAATAAAATCATTCCCGCCAAAACCATGCACTAAATTTCTCTCAGAAAAGGGACATTTGACCTCCGCGGTCGAGGGGCCTGAAGGCTTGCAGGTTGAATTCAGGCATACGCCTGCCGCCCAGAAAACGGTCGCGAGCGACGTGAAACAGTTTGCGAATGGAATCTGCCACTTCCCCTTCTCCCCTCATACGGGCTCCAAAACGGCTTTCATTGAGCTTGCCGCCCCGGGTTTCGCGAATCTGGCTGAGCACTTTATCAGCTTTTTCAGGATAGGTCTTTTGCAGCCAGTCCTCAAAAATTTCGGCAATTGCCCCGTTAAGTCTGACCATGGTATATCCTGCGGAAAGGGCTCCATTTTCAGCGGCCCGTTTGATCAGATTGGGCACCTCATGGCTGGTCAGTCCGGGGATTATGGGTGCCACCATCACGCCTACAGGTATGCGTTGATTCGTGAGTTCGCGAATGACTTGCAGGCGTTTGATGCCCGTCGCGGTGCGGGGTTCCATCTTTTGGCGAATGGTCTCGTCGAGGGTGGTGAGGGAAACCATGACATGAACCAGGCCCTCTTTTGCCATTTTACTTATTAAGTCAATATCCCTGAGAATGAGGCTGTTTTTGGTAATGATGCCTACGGGTTGACGGTATTTAAGCAGCACTTCCAGCATGGAACGGGTGATTTTCAGTTCACGTTCGACCGGCTGGTAACAATCTGTATTTCCAGAAAACATGATGGGATCGCCCTGCCAGTTGGGGCTGCGCAATTGGGATTCAAGAATTTCGGCCGCATTGCGCTTGACCACGATTTTTCGCTCAAAGTCAAGACCAGCACTGAAACCCCAGTAATGGTGTGAATTCCGGGCATAGCAATAAATACACCCATGCTCACAACCCTGGTAGGGATTCATGGACCAGTTCATGGGAATATCCGGGGAATCGACCTTATTGATGATTCTTTTGGGAAATTCGTCAATGATTTCTGTTGGAATATTCTCATAATAAGGCTCGTCCAAACCTTCCACGTGCTCCTGCACGTAGCTTTGGGCGTGAAAGGGGTTACTCACATTCAATTGAGCACCTCTTCCTTTTAGAGTATGGGGTAAATCGCTCACAGCAATGCCAATTATCAAAGCAATTATACCAAAATAATGAGATAAATTCCAACATCATCATCAATTAATCCATAATATTTATCCACAATCCCCTGAACATACCATATAAATTATCTCCCCAAATGAACCCCATGGGCGCCCAGGGCTCATTTTATCTTTTGTTTTTCGTAAAAATCCACCTTGCCATTATTATTGTCATTTTATAGTAAAATGCACTATTCTCCTTCGCATCCCTTTTTCAATTACCCGAAATTTGTCCCCAAACTGACAATCGCAAAAAAAGTGTCCCGCGGCAAAAACCATTACCCTCCCCCATCCGTTTATTTATCAAATGACAAAGCAAATGACTTTTCGTTCAACAAGGGTCTTTTTTCTGGTCTGGATCGGTGCCTGTTTTATGCTGGCCTGCACGCCCAAAGATGGTTTCAGCCAGAAAGACAAAAATAAGGGCAATAAACCTGCTACTGAAGCAAGAACAGACAAGGTGGTAAAAACAGATGCCGAATGGCAAGCCCAACTCACTCCCATGCAATACGAAGTTACGCGTCTGAAAGGCACAGAAAGGGCTTTTACGGGTGCATTGTGGGATAATCACGACAAGGGTGTTTATAAGTGTGTGTGCTGCCAACTGCCTCTTTTCGACTCTGACACCAAGTTTGAATCGGGAACAGGTTGGCCTTCTTTCTACCAACCCATCGACAAAGCTGCAGTGGGGGAAAATACAGACCGGGCCTACGGCATGGTGCGTACAGAGGTGGTTTGCAACCGTTGTGATGCCCATTTGGGCCATGTTTTCAACGATGGCCCCCGACCGACCGGCCTGAGATACTGTATCAACTCGGCCTCTCTCATTTTTGAGAAAAAATCTGATCAATAATGAAACAATTTAGCCCGACTGTGGCTTATACAAGAATTATGGTGTGGTAATTTTTTTTGGATTGAATGACGCCTCCGCCCGGGGGCGTCGTTCTTTTAAGGAAAATTTGACATAATTCATTGCAAAAGGAAACCAGCAATTTATATCTTGCAATTTCAGATATTTCCGAAATTACGAACTTAATATCACCCATATACCATGATTTCCCAACCGTTTGAAAAGCGCATTTCCAGCCTTCCCCCTCTGCGGACGGATTCTCCTGGCAAAGAAATGCTAAAGGATTATTTCCTGGAAACCTGGAGCCTTTACGAGTTACTCTTCAGTTCCATTACCCATTCAGGTGCGTTGTATGTAAATCCTGACCCGCTCCGTCACCCGCTGATTTTCTACCTGGGTCATACCGCTGTTTTTTATATCAATAAGCTGGTCCTTTCGGGCTCCATACCTGAATCTGAAAGGATCAATCCTGAGTTTGAGGAGATCTTTGCCCAGGGGGTGGACCCGGCCAAGGCCGAGGAACTGGGGGCTGAAGCCTGGCCACGGGAGCATGAGGTGGTCGAATACAGGAAAAAGGCGAAACAATTCGTGCTGGATTTCTTTGATTCCCACGATTTTTCGGGAAATATCACCCAGGATCATCCGTACTGGTCGCTCTTCATGGGCCTGGCCCATGACAGGATTCACTTTGAGACAAGCTCCATGCTGATCCGTCAGTACCCGGCAGAATGGCTCACCCGCCCTGCGGGCTGGGAATATGCCCCCACCCTGGGCAAACCAGGCGACAATCCATGGATTGAGGTGCCGGGAGGAAAGGTGGTACTGGGCAAGCCAGCAGACTTCCCAACCTTTGGTTGGGATAATGAATATGGCCACCTGGAGGTGGAAGTGAATGATTTTTCGGCCACGAAAAACCTGATTTCCAACCAGGAATACCTGGATTTTGTAGAAGGCGGGGCCTATAATGAGGCCCGTTGGTGGACTGAAGAAGGCTGGAACTGGAAAGGTGAGGCAGGAGCCCAACATCCCAAATTCTGGGTGCCCGGGCTGGGCGGATTTCGCTACCGTGCCATGTTTGATGAAATGGACCTGCCACTGGACTGGCCGGCAGAAGTGAATTGCCATGAGGCCCAGGCTTATTGCAACTGGAAAGGCGCCCGCCTGCTCAGCGAAGCTGAATTCAGGTTGATCGGGGAAACGGCCATTTCCCAGCCTTTTGACCTGCCTTTTTGCAGCGATTTCAACCTGAATCTCAAATTTGGATCGCCTTCACCCGTGGGTTATTTACCTTCTGCATGCTCTTCTCTTGGCTTTTCAGACGTTTATGGCAATGTCTGGACCTGGCTGAAGGACGATTTTTATGCCCTGCCCGGGTTTAAGACCCATTATTTGTACGAGGATTTTTCTGCAGCCTACATGGATGCTGATCATGCAACCCTTCTGGGTGGCTCCTGGGCTACCATTGGGACGCCTGCTTCCAAATACTATCGCTTGTGGTTCAGGCGAAATTTCTTCCAGCATGCGGGATTTCGCATGGCAAAGTGAGGTTAAAAATCAATGGAATTGAAGGAAGGGGATGAATTAATCCTCTTCTTTTTTCTTTTTGGACTTTTTGGGCTTTTCGATCTCAATTTCGACCTCATTCTCATCCTCGTGCACATAGCCTGATTCGAATTCCACTTCCTCCTCTTCCACCTCCTCGTCTTCATCCACTTTGGGACGGTGAGAGGCGGCTCTTTGTTCGTCTTTGAACAGGATCATGAAAAGGGCGAAAAAGATGGCCACTCCTATCAGAATTTGCTTGAAAGAGAAGCCCAGGGTATAACCAAAGCTGATCTCAGGATACCAGTCAAAAAGGCGATTGAGCAACCAGGCGCCCACCACAGGGGTCAGGGCAATGGGAATCAGAAAGCTGAGCGAAAGTGCAGGCACTTTGCGCATGGCAGGAATCCAGAAAAGTTGAGGAATGATCAGATGTGAAAACAGATACACGATTCCCCAAACGGCAGTCGCGAAGGCAATGGTAACGTAGGATTCGACCGCAACCAGGGAAGTATATTGCATCCAGATGCTGTAAATCCAGGTGCCAAACCCAATGAAATTGAGGATGCCGAGAATGGGAATAGCCAAATTGAGCTTGCCCATCAGGTTTCTGGAAATGCGGTTTTCACGGTCGAAAAACCAGCGATAAAGCGTCAGAAGGATGGATCCGAGGGAAAAGACCCACAACAACGCAAGCAGAACAGATACCATAAAATTTGCCATGGGCGGTCAGGTTTATTAAGGTTACGAATAACTGTAAACAAAAGTTGGCCCGAAGGCCAATTTTTTTGAGCCACCCACGGGATTCGAACCCGCGACCTGCTCATTACGAATGAGCTGCTCTACCAGCTGAGCTAAGGTGGCTTAACGCGTGCCAAATATAAGGATGTTCCGAAAATCTGCAGTCATTATTTTTAAAATTTTGGTAAAAAGGCTACATTTTCAAATGCGATTCATGCTGCAAAACCTGATTTTCCTGAAACGGCTCTCCCTGCTGGCCCTGCTGGCATTCTTTTGGGCCCCTACCCTTTCCGCTCAGCTTAGTCCTGATTTGCAGTTGGCGGCCAACCATTGCCAGGGCAAGACCTTTCAGGAAGAAAACTGGCATCCTGAATTCAGGAAGATGCCCTTTTTCTGGAATCCTTTGAAACTTGTGGCCTGGACAGCTTTGTTTGCCTATCAAAAAGAAATCACCTATCAGGTGCATGCGCATTGCATCTACACTCCTTCCTGCTCAGAATACACCAAATCAGCTATCTCTCGTTATGGTTTAGCTAAGGGGACTATGATGGGACTTGACCGTCTGAGTCGCTGTAATCCGTTTGACGCGAAGAAGGCCCAGAAAACTGGACTTTCAAAGGGAAGGCCTGCAGATGATCCTACCTTAGAGGCGTGGTGATGAGAGTACTCATGATTCTGCCCATACTGGTGCTGGCTTTGGGGTATCAGGCCTTGGGCCAGAATTTCTACAGCAAGCAAAACCAATTGCGCTTTATTGAGCATTTGGATGAGGTAGGGGAAAGTTTTTTCGCAGAAATCCAATGCAATAAGCTTATAAAAATATTCCAGGATGATACCCTTTTTGTAGATTCTCTGCAGTGGCAAAGGCTAAAAATCTGTCTTAACGAGGAGAATTCCACCTCCTCACTTTCCTGGAATAAGTTTTCAAGCCTTTCACCTTCTTTCAGGGAGAGGGCCTTAATCCTGCAAAACACCCGCTATTTTCCTCACAAGTCGGGTTTCAATTCTGATTTAAGCCCATTTGACACCCTCAGAAACCACCATTTCCTCCCCTATTTGGTCCCCTATCAGCAAATGTTGTTGGGGGCCTTTGCGCTCACAGAGCGCAATCCTGAGCCCTTTTTGCATTGCAAAAATGCTTTCCTGGCCGCAGAACCCGGCCTCAAAACCAATATTCAGGCCGTGGAACTGGCCTGGAATCGCTATGCGCATCAAAAACCCCGATCGCCTGCGGTCGCAGGACTGATGTCGGCCATTGTGCCAGGCTCAGGCAAAATCTACGCAGGCAATACCTTTTCTGGCGTAGTGACTCTGATCACCAGCGCCACTCTGGGATTACAGGCCTGGGAAGGCTGGCACAAATCAGATCGCAAATTCAGGGATCCCCAGTTTATCATTTATGGAGCGGCCTTTCTGGGCTATTACACGGCCAATATTTTTGGCAGTATTTGGCAAACCAAAAAGTATAATGTCAGGTTACAAACGGATTTTCACCAACAGGTGGCTGTACTGCTGGTTGTTCCTCTGGAGCAATCTGTACTCAAACTGCGCTGAAGCCCAGTCTCTGGAGCAAATCAGGCATTTGGGCGATTCACTGCTGGCAATTGGCAGTAGAGGGGGCTATGTTGAGCTGGAACGTTATATGTTCTATCAGCATGATCCCAAAATCAGGGCAAAAGTGTGTCTGCAATTGGGAGAATTTGCGCGAAAAAATGAGGATTGGGACCGCGCGTTGCGCTATTTCCAGCGTGCTGCAGACGAATTGACGGGAGATTCCACTTACTTTGAAGCCCAGAAAAAAGCAGGTCTGATTTTCTTTTTAAAAGAAGATTATGCCGCTGCCAGCCAGCATTTTCATTTGTGCAATGACTCCCAACATTACCCCGAACTTACAAAAGAGGCCCGTCAGTTGGAATTGCTGAGCGAGAATATGCAGGGAAACTGGGACCGGGGGGAGGCGCTTGCGCTCAATCTTTTTCCAAATGAACCATTTCAGGTGGCAAGGATCAGGGAATTGTATGCAGACGCCCGTTCAGCGAAGCTGAAAAATCCCCGCACCGCCAAATGGCTTTCACGAATTATTGCAGGTTCTGGCCAGATGTACGCGGGCAAAGTGGGCCGGGGAACCCTTTCCTTTTTGCTGGTTTATGGTTGTGCAGCCCTTTCCGTGGCAGGTATTGTGGAGGGGAGAATTTTATTTGGAATTTTCACTGGAGCCAGCCTTACCTCCCGCTTCTATGGCGGCGGCGCCAGATATGCTGAGTCCCTGGCCCTGCAGTGGAATGAACGCCAAAAATTCAACCAGGCGCAGATTCTGAATACGTATTTGTTGGAGCTAATGGGTCTTGAGTCCTGAGAGGTGAGTGGTTAGGCCCTTAGGCACTTAGAGCGATGTAAGCGACAACAAATTGTCGCAAAATTTGAATTTGATGGTTAATATTTGTGTTGCCCTGGCCGGGCGGGCCTTCTTTTTTAAAAAAAGAAGTAAAAAGCGCCAAAACCTAAACCCTGCCCCCTCACACCACTGACCCACCGCACAATGCCCCCAGCCGCCCTCCCGATAGCTATCCGGGACCCCTCGCTCAAGGCCGCCCCCTGGTTTTGGCAAGGCCACCCCACCCAGGTTGGCTTCGCCAAAAAACACCTCCCATTCGCGGCTTCAATCCTCTGGATTAATTGAGTCTTTATACCTTGCCTTAACCACCTCAATACTAACGATTCAGAAGATTCACTTTCCCGGTCACCACCTGGTCTCCAATCTGGATGCGGTAAATGTAGGGCGCGGCAGGCAAAAGCTGTCCAAAATCGTTTTTGGCATCCCATTCCACCACCTGAAGGCCGCTGGATTGGGTTTCATCGACCAGGGTGCGCACTTTTTGTCCCATCAGACTGTGTATGGTAACTTTTACAGGTGCAAAGGCCTTCAGATGGTAGCGCAGGGTGATTTCTTCTGTAAATGGATTGGGATAAGCGACCGCATCCAGTACATTTTCCACAAATTCAGAAATTCCCACGGGCACCGTCAGATCGGGCAGGGGCAATTGCACATCTGTATAAATATGGTATTCGCCCGGGTTGAGGAAAATGGGATTATTCACATCATTGACCTGAATGGCCTGCCCGGTAAAAAAGTCGTACCAGGTGCCCGTATGCTGAAACGAGGGCGACATGCTGAAGGAATGCACATCCCAGTTGCCGATCACGCAGGTATTCATCTGCGGGTCGCTGACCCACATGCGCTTACCTGTGCCGTAGGCATCCATGTCAAAATTCCAGCTGCGAAAAGCTGTGTTGGTAGTGCGCAAATGGATCATGGCTTTCCACTTTTTGAATAACAGAAGCCGTTCAGGAACGGTGTAATAATACCAGCGAATGGGTTTGGCACAAACCCGGCAGGGAAAATCAATGTCCACGTCGTAGCCCAGTTCGCCAAATTCCCACATCATTTTGGGACCGGGCACCAAAAAATAAAAGGCACCTGCCATGCCCATGCGATCCAGGGCTGTGTTGAGGTCCTTCACATCGTAGCCCGTGCCCGCATTTCCGTAGGTAATCATCTCGTACATCTGCCGCTGCTCGTCGTGACTTTCCATAAAACCCACCAGTTTGGGACTGCTAAAGCCTGCCTCCTTCCAGGAGACAAAAGGCTCAATATCCGTCGCGCCATAGCCCAGCAGAGCATCCTTGTAGGCGTGATTGCCATTCTTCCACATCATAAATCCGTGATCAGAAAGAGCCTTTTCCTCAGAATATTCTGCAAAATGCTCCAGAATCATGTACACATAGGGGTCGCGGCTCCAAACCTCGTTGGAAAGGCGTTTCAGGATGTCGATCCTGCTTTGATCGTACTGGCCCCAGGCGCCAATATCAGAGCCCGTCCATTTATTGGTCAGGCCCTTGGAAAGGTCGAGGCGAAATCCGTCAATGTGAAATTCCTTCATCCAAAAGGAAAAAATGCTGTCCACCAGGGCTTTGGTATCGGGAGATTCGTGGTCGAAATCGTAATCAAAGCCATAAGGATGGGGAATGGCCGTATTGAAAAACGGATTTTGAGCGGTGACATTTTTCGCATTTTTGTCGTACCAGAGCCGTACGTGGGGATTTTGCCCAAAGGCATGATTCAGCACCATATCCATGATCACAGCAATGCCCCGCTGGTGGCAGGCATCCACAAAGGCTTTCAGGTCGTTTTTGGGGCCGTAGAACTTGTCAGGGGCAAAGTAGAGCGCAGGGCCGTATCCCCAGCTTGAATTTCCATCAAATTCATTGATGGGCATCAGTTCTATGGCATTGATTCCCAGCCTTTGCAGATAATCGAGGGTATCAGTCAGGGTTTGGTAATTGTGCATGTTGATAAAATCCCTGATCAGCATTTCATAAATGACCAAATCTTCTTTCCACGGACGATAAAAATTGGGAATGGAAATCTGCCAGCTATAAGGCTGCTGATTGGTTTGCAAAATTCCCACCAATTCTGAAGTTGTATCCCAGGGATAAGGGGTCAGATTCGGGTAAATCTGGCTGTTGATCACCCCGTCATTGCCCGGATCGAGCACCAGTTCTGTGTAGGGATCACACACTTTAACCTCCTGATCCACAAAGTACTGAAAGCGATAAACCTTTCCAGGCGTAAGATTATTCAACTGCAACCAATACGATTTTCCATCAGGAGTCTGATTCATGCGAAAATTGGGATCCATTTCCCAGTTGCTGAAATCCCCGATCGCATACACGAAGTTCTTGAACGGGGCATAAAGCATCAGCACGGCGCTGGTACTGCTCAGGTAATTCACGCCCTGACGCACGCCTGCGGGAGGATTTGAGACGTTATTGGGAGCCTGAACGATGTAATAAATGGAATCCACCACGGTATTTCCGCCATTGACAGCCACCACTTTGAGCCAGTTTTTGCCATAGGATGAGGCGCTGAGGCTGTGACTGAGGCTGGTGCCCGTACCAGTGGCGATCTGGGTTCCATTGTGGTATATGGCCATTTGCGAACTGGTCGTGGCAGATGCTGTGATGGAAACCACATCATTCAGATTGTACAGGGAAAAGGTATGCCCGGGCGAGGTAAAACGTACATCAAATCCATTCTTGTAAACAGGAATCAGAAAATCGCTATTGGTCGCGGTTTTGCCTGCAAGTGAGCCAGTTGAGTCGCGAAACACGAAAGCCAGATACGTGATATTGTCGGCATTTCCAGTTCCGTAATATGTCTTAACTGGAATGGTTATGGTGTGAATGTTGCCACCCTGGTTATTCAGCAATGTGGCAGGCGTATTGACTCCCCAATCCGTTTTTTTGTACTGCCAGTCGGTCAGATTGGTGCTCAGGGTCGTAATCAGGCCCGTATGGGCGTAAATTACAGGCACTCCATTGAGGGCCCCATTCCCCAGCGACGCATTATAGGTAATGGTAATGGTGTCGTTGACTGTGGGATACTGGGGGCTCCAGGAAAGGACCTGGGCGTTCAGATGCTGAAGGAAGAGCAGGACAAAAAGGATCAGGACAAGTCTTTTCATAGCCTGAAGGTGGTTTGGAGGGGAATAATTTTACTCAGCCACGATAATTTTGGAAGTGGACATTTGACCGTCTGCATCCATAACCAGGAAGTAGATTCCCGGGGTCATTTGGGCGTTATTCCATTGCAGGGAATGGGTTCCTGCCTGGCTGAAGCCCTGATACAGTCCGTCGAGTTGCTGTCCAAGCTGGTTAAAAACTTTCACTGAGAGATTTTTCACGTCCTGAATCAGGGTAAAATCAATCCAAACGTTGCCGCGGGCAGGATTTGGGTAAATTTCTGTGCTGGCAATGGAATTGATTTCTTCGCGCAAACCTGTACAAATGGAAAAGGTCACGCCCCCAAAAGGATCGCCAAAATGATCCACCACCGTAGGTGAACCTGTGTTGATGCCTTTGATAAAGATGTCGCCACAATCCACGGTATTATCCGCGCCTTTCACTGACCCATCAGGGTTTCTGAATACCACACCAATACTGTAAACTGTTGCCCCTGAAGGCATTACAATACCACCTTCGGCAGTATTGATATTCCCGGGAGTACCATAATACACATCTGGATCAAAGGTAATTTCATAATTTCCATTGCCTTTGTCGGTCATCAGGCCAAGGCCGTCATCCTGGCCTACGCCCTGGACCCAGTTTCCCACGATATGCTGCCAGATAGAGTCATTGATAGCACAATCATTGGCATTGGAGGAGCAGGCTCCTGAGTGGAGATAAACTTTGCTCACGCCGTTGAGGTTGCAGGAAGGTTCCAGCAATCCGGCTTTGTTGAGAGTAATTTTGTAACAGCTCTGGGCTTCTGTGACGGCGAAAAGAGCCAAAAGCGCAAAAAACAATGGGTAGAACTTTCCTGGATTCATAGCTTTAATGTTTGATTTTGCCTTAAAATACGAAAAATCAGTGTCCCAAACACAGGACCACGCCTGCAATTGCCTGTTGAAAACCGCTGATTTGAAGACAAATACAGTTCGGCCTTAGCTTGGTGTCACTTTTACACTTTCAACAATTTTAGGAAAAATTTACTGAATATCCACCACCCTGTGAGGGCTGCGCCACATTTTTTTATTGATACTTTTTCCCACCACCCATCCGTTACAAAAAAGAGGCCTTTCCGCAATCAACTCCAACAATCTGAGCGATTTATGATACTAATAAATCCTAAATTCTGTCCTGAAGTTATCCCTGCAATTGTTCATCTTGAAAAAGTTTCGGAAAAGCTTATGGAAATCGGGGATTTCCCGCGTCATGTTGATGAGTCAAACAAACCCAACCAGCTCCCATAAAACGGTGCGAAAGTTTGAATTTTTGGTGACAGTATTTTTCACCCCGCAGGTAAACATTTCGAAGATGTGGAAAACCAGAAAATACAGCCCTAAAAGTCCGCAAAAAGCTGGCTTAACCTTTCATTTTCACAATTTTCCACATGTAAGAATTGATTCCATATTGTCCGCCAAAGATTTTTTATCACAAGCGAAAATCTTGTAATTTGAAAACGAGAACACTACCGACGACCCTCATGACAAATCGATTAAACCTGTGTCTGATTATTGCGTTGTTTTCATTGGCCTTTCTCAAGCCAACGGAAAGCAAAGCTTTGACTTACACCACACTTGCTCCTGGTTCCTGGACCAGCGTTTTTGGAGTATGGTCCACCAACGGAATCACTCCCTGTTTCTGTGCCCCTCCCACCACCACTTCAGGATTCAACATTGTCATCAACCATGACATTTCCATGACCTCTCCTGTGACTGTTTCCGCAGGAGATACCCTGACCATTGGCCCGGCAGGGGGAGCCAGCAACCTGGCTTTCCAGGTCAACGGCCGTATGATCAATAACGGCACCCTCACCTGTCCCAGCTTCGTGATTGGCGGCCTGGGGCAGATGGAAAACTGGGGTACCATGACCGTCAATGGTACTTTTACCAATCTGGGTGACTTTCACGCCCACAATGACGCCATCATCAATGGTAATTTTGATAACCGCTGGGATATCTGGGTTTATAACGGGGTGAATGTGACGATTACGGGAAATTACTCCAACTACGGCAGTATCCGCAACCTGGACGCAAGTTCATGTGTGACGGTAACGGGTAGCTTTACCAATTATCCTTTCGCCATTGTGGGTGGAACAGGTGGTATCAGCGTTTCTGGCAACCTGACCAATGCGCCTGGCGGAATCTGGAACCCCAAAGTCAGCTGGTGTGCTGGTGGAACGGATTCTGGGATGCCCACGCCTGAAAACTGCGCCAGTCCCTGTGCCCTCCTCTTTCTGCCCGTCAAACTGATTTCCTTTGACGGCACCCCTCTGGGAGGTGGTCGCGTACGGCTCAACTGGGTTTCAGGAACGGAAAATAATAACGACTTCTTTACAATTGAAAGAAGTTCTGACCAGGAAACTTATGTGGAAATTGGCAAGGTGAACAGCAATTATGGCACTTCCAACTCTCCACAGAATTACGTTCTGGTGGACGAATACGCCCTGACGGGCATGGCTTTCTACCGCGTCAAGCAAACGGATCTGGACGGCAGGGTGAATATCCTGAAGAATATCAGCGTTTATAATGACAACGAAATCAGCAGCCACGCCTCCATTTTCCCCAATCCGTTTGAAGGTCAGCTGAACATCACTTTCAATGGCATTCAGGATGAATCACTCAAGGTGGGCATTTACGACCTGAGCGGTAAGAAAATCGTAAACCAGGAGTTCCAGCAATCCGCGGGCTTCAATGAGATCGAACTTGATCTGAAAAACCTGGCTCCGGGCACTTATTTTGCAGAACTCTGGTTCGGCCGTGATATCCGTCAGTTTACCAAAATCATACACAGATAAGGCCAACGGTCCTTTCTGAAAATCTGAAGCCCCTTTTCTGATAGAAAAGGGGCTTTGATTTATGCCTGAATACCCCCAAATTTAGGGCGACGAATCATTACACATTTAAAATTGGGGAATTTCACTCATAATGGACCAGCTTATTCCTGATACTGCAGAGCTCATTGCCATCTGCACAGGCATTCTCTGCTGCTCGATTATTGCCTGGACAGACTTTACCCGCAGAAGCATCTGGCTTATCCCCATGCTTACCCTTTTCATTGCTGGCTTTGCCTTTCGTCACCAGCACGGCCTGATTACCCTGATTATAGACTTTGCCTGGAACCTGCTTTTCGTGGCCATCATCCTGGGAGGCGTGCTGCTGATTTACCGTTTTATGGGCGTTAAAAAGGTGATGGACCGCAAACTGGGTTGGGGGGACATCATTATGCTGGGAGCTATCTCATCCTGGCTGGACCCGGCTGGTTTTCTGCTTTTCTATGAAGCCAGCATGCTGATTACCCTGGTGCTTTTTCTGCTGCTTAAGTTGTTCCTGAGATTGCCTGAAAAATACCCCATTCCTCTGGCTGGCACACTGGCCCTGATCCTGATTGCATTTGTGCCCTTTTATTTTTTTCACGGATACGAGTTCCTGAAATTAATTCTGCATTGAAAACACTGCAACCACGGCACAAAATCTAACATGGGGTTTTGAGGTTCAAATCCTCCCAAAACAAGCCAGAAATGGCGTTTTCAAAAATCTCTCCTCAAAATATGTCACTTTTTTAAAAAATTCTTACACGAAAAAATATTGTCTGTTTTTCTAAAAATTAAACGCATAACCTTCTGAAATACAATTATTTGCACACTTTTTTGGGATTTGTTTTACTAAAAACACACCTAAAGTTCAGTTTCAATTCAAAATTTAAAAGAAGAACTTTAATCCAACAGAAAATCACCACCTATTCTTCGGAATGAAAAAATTCAGAAAGCAGAATAAACTGTGATTTCACCAACTCAGAATCTAACGTTCTTTAAAATAGAGTCAGATTCCTGGCTCACAAAAGTTTAGGTTTGTTTGTTAAATATGGTTAGTTAGTTTGTTTGCTTCTGAAGCCCTCATTTTTAGAGGGCTTTGGTTTTTTACAGATTGGGGGTTTTACAAAATTTAAAGCCTTGCTTTCTAACCGTTATTCTTCGAATAATTCTATCTGCTTCAACAAATCCAATCAACTGATTTACAATAATATAACCTATACATATTTAGCAAAAGCTCAATATTTCAGGGGTTTAATGTTCTAATAATTTGACGGAAGTGGGTTTGAAACGAGCGGGTGGTTGAACTACTTTAGAGGAAAGGAATATTTGACCAAATATTCAATTTTTTGATGATTGTAACGTGCCTTTTGAGGCATTCAACATAAGGATTTTTATTACGGTTTAGGTTTGTTTGTTATGGTTAGTTAGTTTGCCGCTAAAGCCCTCAACGAGGGCTTTAGTTTTTTATCACCTCCCCTGCCCACTGTTTCCAAGCATCTCAACAAGTTCCGTACGGGGATACTTATGGTAATTTTCATAACAATCTTCGATCCTGACCCAAAGTTTGGGCTGCTTCAGCACCACCACCTTGTCGGCATGGCTTTCCAGCCAGGTGCAGGTGGAGGCCCCGCCCACGGGAGCGGCAATCCAGACTGCGGCCGCGCCCTGCCTGCGGCAGGTCTGAATCAACGGCACAATGGCTGCGCCATTGCTGAACCCCTCGTCGATGATCAGGGCCGTGCGGCCCTCCATGGCCGGAAAAGGCCGTCCCGACCTGAATTGCCTGACCCGCTCATCGAGCTCAGGTTTTTGCTCTGCCAGAATTCGCTGCAAAGCTTTTTGCGAAAAACTCACTTTTGCATTCTCGGCGAGATAGTAATTTCCGTCCTCAGAGATCGCTCCCATGATCGCACCTGGCTCGCCAGGATAATGCACTTTTTTGGAAATAATCGCTTCCAAAGGCTCTCCCAGGGCTCTGGCCACGCCAGCAGCCACTGGAATTCCACCTGCGGCAACCCCCAAAATCACTGGATTTTGCGGTGAAAGCGACAAAATAGCTTCTCCCAATGCCCGACCGGCACTTTCCCGATTTTCAAAACAGATCATAGAATTTCCCGTTTAATACTTCAAAAAAACAACGAAAGTATCATATCACATAATTATTCTGCCGAAAAGTATAAATTTGCCTTCAAATGCTGAAAAGGTTCTGGGAACATAAAATCACCCATTTCACCGTGGTAATTCTGGTTTTCTCCATTACGGGTAGCTCGGTGGGCCGTATTTCAGCAATGATTTCCACTGCCATTGGCCTCGAGCGTTTCTCTCTTTCCTGGTGGATTTTCGTGGTGCTGGCCATTACCCCGCTTTACCAGGTCCTGTTGCTGATTGTGGCCTTCATATTTGGCAAATTCAATTATTTCAAGGAAAAGCAACTCAAACTCTGGGGCAGAATCAAAAAATTATTCTCCCCCAAATCTCCCCAAAAAGATGAGGAAAAAGAGGATTAATCTTCCTGAGCATTCATTTCCAATAATTTTCTCCATTCATATTTAAATTAGCTCGATTTACTGGGGCAAAATTTGTAATTTCAGGCTGGAAGGACTGATCTCCCCTCCATTCGGATCCATCAATTTTCAACTCAGGTCCCGCGGGACCCTAAATTTCTATTATTATGTTTGAAGCAGGTGCAGGCAAGGCAGAAATTCAAATTGACGGACGGGGAATGGGGATGATGGGCTACGGCATGTATTTCAATGTGGTCCGCGATCAGAAAACCAAAATATCAAGCCGCGCAGTGGCTGTGAAAGCCAGCCATTCGCCCAAATGTCTCACATTTGTGTGCGCGGAAATATGCTTTCCCACAGTCTCTCTCAAGCGCGGGGTTCTCAAAAAACTGGATCGTTTTTATCCTGAGTTGGGGATTCGCGAGGACAATCTCATGATTACTGCTCAGCACACCCACAGCGCGCCAGGAGGCTATTCTCACTACGGATTTTATAATCTCAGCATACCTGGCTTTGTGCCCAAAGTATATCAGGCCATCGTCAATGCCCTGGTGGATTCTATTGTCCTGGCCCACAAACACATGCAACCTGCAGTGATTCGCGATGCCTCAGGAGATTTTGACCCGGAAATTGAAATTGCATTTAACCGCTCCCTCAAATCCTATAATGCCAATCCAGACGTAACCCCGCTGGAGGCCAAAGATCATCACCTGGCTCTGGACCGCACCATGGATCTGCTGCGCATTGAGTCGCCCGACGGGTCCCCCATTGCCTCGCTCAACTGGTTTGGAGTGCATACCACCAGCATGTCCAACGACAATACATCCATCCATTTTGACAATAAAGGCTACGCCTCT
Source organism: Bacteroidia bacterium (assembly GCA_020635905.1). Lineage (GTDB taxonomy): Bacteria > Bacteroidota > Bacteroidia > J057 > JADKCL01 > JACJYV01. The sequence continues at coordinate 113,169 of JACJYV010000009.1, read as the reverse complement.
CAATTTCATGAGCACCAGATGGATGCTGAAGGCGCTGACAAGAATTTCATTTCCATTTTCGGGCAGGCCCTTGCGGGCGATGTGACCCCCAATTATATCTGGGACAAAAAGAAAAAATGGACCCGCGGCAAATTTGAGGACGACGACGAAAGCGCCAAATGGCATGGAAAACAGCAGTTTGAAAAAGCCCGTGAGATTTGGGATGAAGCTGGCCAGGCGCCTTCCCTTGAACCTGTGGTGGCTTCCAACCTGATGTATGCTGACATGTCCAACTGCACTGTAGATCCTGATTTTGCCCACGGCAAGACAGGTATGCGTACCAGCCCGGCTTGCATTGGGGTGACCATGCTGGAGGGCACCGTGGAAGGACCAGGCATGACCAAACCTGTGGCCGTGATTGCCACCGTTCTGATCTTTTTCATTCGCATTGCCGAGCACATAGCCAGCCTCTTTATGAGCCGCCAAAAGGCAGAAAAATTACTCCTGAAATACAAATGGCAGGGGCCGAAAACCATCATCATTGAGACGGGTGAAAAGAAAATTCTTGGCACCCGCAATGTGAAAGCCCTGGTTATTCCTGGTTTTGCCGATCCTGTGATCAAGACCTTCAAGGAGCACCATCGCAAAGGCGGGTTGTCAGACAATCCCTGGACGCCTCAGATTTTGCCCATTCAGCTTTTCCGCATTGGCGACATTGTGCTGGCAGGAGTGCCAGCCGAGATTACCACCGTGGCGGGACGCCGCCTGAAAAAGACCATTGAGGACGAACTGGCTCCTTCAGGAATTCGCAAAGTGATCCTGATTACCTATGCCAATGCTTACTCAGGCTATATCACGACAAATGAAGAATACCAGCATCAGCGGTACGAGGCCGGGCACACCGTTTTTGGGGAATGGAGTCTGGGGGCTTACCAAACCAAATTCAGGGAGCTGGCCCGCAAAATGGCGGCTGGGATTGAAGAAGTGAGCAAGGAAGGCGAACCCGCATTTTTCTCAGACGAGGAAATCAGCAAGCGCACCTATGAGAAAGGCTTTAAGATTCGCGCTCACGAGCGCGAAATGAAGCGCAAGGGAATGGCAGCCACCAATAATTGAGGCTCAGTGCGGCCGCTTATAGCCCGTCAGGCGCAAAAAAACGCGTACCAGCCAGGGGGCCATCAGATTCAGGGTGTAAATCAGTCCCAGCATAAAAGGAGTCATTTTCAACCTGCGGTTGGCAATGATGGCCCTGACCAGCCGTTTGGCCGTGAGTTCAGGGGTCATTTCGGGGATAATTTTCGCAATAGTGGGAATTCGTTCTTCTGAACCAGGATTCGCTTCAAAATAATTGCTGGTCACCTTGCCTGCCACGAAGTGGGTCACTCCCACCCCTGTGCCTCTCAGATCCTCGTAAATGGCTTCAGTGAAGCCTCTTAATGCCCATCTGGCCGCGGTATAAGCCGTGGCCCCTGACCAAACGACCAGACCTGCCGGGGAATTCACATTGAGGATGTGACCGCTTTTGCGGGCCACCATTTCTTTGACAAAGGAGGTGGTGGTTGCCATGGCCGCAACATAAGGCACATTGATCATACTCAGGCCTTCCTCAGGAGAAGTTTCGTCCACCAAAAGCCACCTGCCCACACCTGCATTATTCACCAGAATGTCGGGTATGCCCACTTCGTCCTTCACTTGCTGGCTGGTCTCCACAATGGAAGGCACATTTCCCAGATCCAGATCATAAATGAAAGCCTGCGCACCCGCAGATTCCACTTCTTTTGCCACTTTTTCCAGGTCAGAACGTGTTCTGGCCCACAGGATCACTTTGGATGCGCCCTGAGCAGCCATTTCTTTGGCCACAGCCGCCCCAATTCCACGCGAAGCGCCTGTCACCAGCACCGTTTTTCCTTTGATTTGCATAAATTCCTCTTTGCACCAAGATAAGCATTTGAGCGAAATTCTCCCCAAAAAGGACTGATCCCAAATTTCACCTGATCAGCGTGACCGAACCTCTGCGCTCGTAAGCCTTTCCCTCCAGATCGTGCAAAACCAACAAAAAGGCATAAACTCCTTCGGTAAGGGCTTTACCATTCCGTTCTCCTGTCCAGAAATTATCCCCCAACCCTCCATTATCAAAAACCAAATTGCCCCAACGATCGAAAATCTGCAAATCCCAATCTGCATAGCCCAACACCACCAGTTCAAAGCGATCATTCATCCCGTCGCCATTGGGAGAGAATGCATTGGGCACAAATACCCTTTCCAGCTTTCTGACTTCAAAATTGCCTTTTTGCAGGGTATCTGCGCAACCATCGCCATTGGTGACAATCAGGGAAACGGCATAAAATCCAGCTTCAGGGTAGAAATGACTGGCTTCAAATTCATTTGAGGAGGTTCCATCCCCAAAATCCCATTGAAACTGACTTCCCCCGAAGGAGAGATTGGTTAAATTCACGGTTGAATTGGGGTAATACATCACCTGGCCTGTGTCAGGCAGAGCCGTAAAATCCGCCACAGGCGGGATGCTCACGGCTGCATTTACCTGGGTCCGCGGTCCTGTACAATTTCCCAGGGTACTGCTCACGTAGTAGGTTTGATCCTGACTCAGGGCTGGCAAATAAAGCTGATTCCCTGAAAAAAGCGAAAATCCGCCCAGAGGCTGATCGTACCAGGTGTAGATTCCACCCGTTTCCAAAACGATCAGAAAGGCATCTTCGCCCTGGCATACCAGGGTATCATGCAACAGCGGGGCCGCAGGGACCGCTTCAACCAGGGCAGTGCCTGAAATGAGGGTGTCGCAAATTCCGTTGCTGAGGAGACAAGACCAGGCAAAATTCCCCGCTGATGGATAAGTAAAAGGCAAAATGGCGCTGTTACCGTTCAGATTGGCATCCCCGCTCCATTGGATAGAAATTCCCGCAGGTGCATTCACAAAAAACACAGTCGCATTGCCTTCACACACAGTATCCACCTCCACCGTGGCCAGAGGTTTGGAAAATACCATGGTCTGAGCTGTGGCTGAAACTGCAGTGGTACAACCTGCCGCGGTAATGCCTACCGCGGTAATATTGCTGCCTGGATTGAGGCTGAGACTGGTCCAGGTGGGCGACGGGCCAGAGGCAACCAGATTTCCATTGTCAAAAAAGGCATAATTGGGAAGAATGGCAGGATTCACCACAAATGTCACGGGATCGCCCTTGCAAATGGTATCTGGCAGCGAACTGAGCGTAATGGTGGGCGGCAGATCGTAAGCCACCTTCACTGTGTCGTAATAATTGCAACCGTTGAAATCTGTTATAATCACGGAATAGATGCCAGATCCGGAAACCAGGTACATGGGACTGATGATGCCAAAAGGCTGCCATACATAATTGCTGCCCCCGTAGGAACCCGCATCCAGCCAAAATGTGACCCCAGGGGTGCAAATGGTGGTATCGTTGCCTGCATTCCCGCTCAACTGAGGATAAATGCCCACAATCACAGTATCGCTGCTGATATTTCCCAGAAAATTGGATTGCACCCAGTATTGAGTGGGCACCTGAGGACTCACGGTAATGGAATTGGTGGTGGCGCCTGTGCTCCAAAGATAGGATGTGGCGATCACGCCGCCTGCGGTCAGGGTCACGGGGTCGCCCGGGCACACCATGGGGTTGGCCGGGCTGATAACGACAGAAGGCTGGGCGATGCCCAACCCGGGAAGAATCAAAAAAAGCAGGAAAAAAGTGCGTCGCAGAATTGATTTCATATTGCAGGGCAGTCCCTACTCTTCATTGTATAAAGTCAGTTGTTTTTCATTCTCAATGTACATGGCGGGCGTGCCGCCCATATTCGCCACCTTGCCCTTCACACAAATGACCTGGCCCTCCAGTTCCTTTTCAGGATCATAGCTAAAATTAACAATATTTTCCTTGCGGATAAACACAGTAAAAATCTGGTCGGGATAGGCGCGGTCGAGGTTCAGGAGAATGTTTCCTGCCCGGCTGGTGCGTCCTCCCACCACTTTTCCGCAGACAAAAACCGCATCATTTTTGTCCATATAGGCCTTGGCCTGGAGGGTATTGAAGTGATTGCGGGGCAGAGAAGTGGCCAGAATGGGCTCCACATTGCCGCTGGCCGCCTCGGGCAGCCAGTCCTCCACCACTTTTTGGGATTCCAGCTTGCTTTCCAGTCCGTCTTCCAGATCGGCAAAGAAATCAATTCCGGTCAGGGTTTCCACCTCGTCAATGCTTTTGGCGAATGAGCTCAGCAACTGAGCCGAAGGCTCGTTGGGCAATACAAAGGCAATGGCTTTGCCCTGACTCAGGTCGGCCACGACCTTGAAATAGGCTTTGGGAATGGACACCTTGTTCATGCCCCGCTCAATGTGATTCAATTCCTCGTTCAGCAACGGGCCGGTCACCACATACAAAATGCTTTGGGGATTGCGGTAAATATAGCCCCTGACCCGTGCTTCCAGATCAGCCCAGATTCCACGGTTGAAATCGGGATTCTGAGGGGACATATTCGAATAAAAATACGATTCAGACAAAGCCACTCCCGACCAGCGAAAGTCGGCCGAGGGAGCCAGGTGACCGCGGTCATAGCCAAATCCGTCGTATTCAAAGGAACCGTCGGGCAATTCTTTTTTCAGGAAATAGTCTTCCTCCACTGCCGAACCCGTCTTGATCAGGGGATCAGGACGAAAATCATTGGTGCGGCCCTCTTTGCCTTCCATCACTTCGGGCGGAATGAGGTGAGCCACCCATTTGGCCTGTTCGTGCTTTTCGGCATAGACCAGGGAAAACATTTTGTGGTGAATGACCTCCTCCCCTGTTTTCAATGCAGGCAGACCTTTGGATTTGAGCAAACCGCTGTAAAAATCCAGTTTGATGGTCTCAATTTCGCTGTTGATTTCCGTTTCCCGCTCCTTGAGCTTGGCAATTTCTGCTTCCAGTTGCCCTACTTTGGCGGGAAAATTCTGGGCTCCCAGCCTGCCAAAAGCCCAAAATGCGAGGACAAAGGCAAGCAAAAGGGTTCGTTGGCTGGTGTATTTCATCATTTTGGTTGAATTGGGCTATCAATTTGGGTAAAAATTCGCTGGAATTGAAAACAGAATGTTCCAACCCCTGTGGGAAAGTCAGATAAAAGTCGATTCTGCCTTATTCTCACTTCAGATTAATTCCCTTACAACGAAATTTCCCTGATTTTCTGCCCGCTACCCTCCATTATTTTCGTCAAATCCGAATTTTCGTAAATTCCATCCATGAAAAATCATGCCAAAGTGCTGCGGATTTCCATCCTGGCGGGTTCAGTGTATTTTATTGCCATCGCGGCAGTCCATTTTTTGCAAATCAAGATTCCCGGATTTTACATTTATTTTGATGTGCCCTCCTCTGCCTATCAGGATAAAATCATCTCTCTTTTGGCGTTTGGTTGGGGAATGGCCTTTTTCATGTCGAGCCAGATGATTTCCCAGGGTGTGATCAGGCCTTTTGGCTTTATGCTTTTGGCCGGGTTATTTTCCATTATTGCCCTCTCCGTGATCAATCTGTCCACTGAAATTATTCAATACAACCCCTATGCCTCCGTTTCAATTTTCTGGCTGGAAACAGGGGGATTGCTTTTTTACCTGCTCTGGCTGGGGTGGTTTTACGGTCAGGCGATTAAGGATTAGAAGTTAGGTGGTTAGATTTTAGATTGTCAGAGGTTAGAGGTTGGGGGATTGCCTGCTGCATAAGGAAGGCGAATTTCAAAGGTTTTTTTACAATTTTCCGTTACGAAAATCACTTCATTAATTTCATTTTACCTAATTAATAATCAAATAAATAAAGTAAAATTTTACTCTGAAAACGTAAGAATTGAATTAATCTGATTTAATCTCCTTCCAATCTCCTTCTACCTTTAGGTCACGAACCTCCCCGGCCTGAATGATTATTCATTAACCCAATTGAATTTCATCTTATGAAATCAGCCTTTCTTAAACTCATTGTAATTGCTTTTATTTCTTGCTTCGCCCAGACACTCTGGTCTCAATCCCTCGGGGTGACCATGAGTATGACACCCGCCTGCGACCACGATGGTAGCGTGACAGCCTCAGTCACAGGCGGAACACCTCCCTATTCTTACACCTGGTACTATGGCCAAAACCAGCTTACCACCACCACCAATTCACTTACCAATTTCCCTGGCGGTTACGTGTACGTATCCGTTTCAGATGCGGGCTCGGGCCAGGGCTCGGGCTACATTTTATGTACCCCTCCCTTTTACCTGAGTGGTTTCACCACAGGTGATACCTGCGGTGCCTGCAACGGCACTGGCACCGTGAATGTCACGGGCGGCACCCCGCCCTACTCCTACCTCTGGACCAACGGTCAGACCACCCAAACCGCAACCGGCCTTTGCGCCGGCTCAGTGGACGTGGAGGTCACAGATGCCCTCGGCTGCAAACTGATGCTTTCTGAAGCGGATTCGGCCGTAAACACCGTCTATCCCGCTTCCCCCATTACCACCACCTTTACCAAAACACCTTCCGTTTGCCATGATGGTACCGCCACGGTTACCGCCGCCAACGGCACCCCACCTTACACCTACTACTGGCAGACCAACCCCGTGCAGACCGGCCAGACGGCCACCAATCTGGAACCCGGCTGGCTGATCGTGACCATCACGGATGCAGGCGGCTGTACCCAGGATGCCTGGGTGGTCATTAACCAGGGTCAGAGCCCCATCAACCTGAACATGACCGTAACTCCTGAAAACTGCAATAACGCCAACGGAACGGCCAGCGTGGTGGCCTCAGGCGGAACCCCGCCCTACACCTACTCCTGGAGCAATGGCGCTACCTCCTCCTCCATCAACGGACTCAGCTCTGGCTGGTACACCGTGACTGTGACTGATAATGCAGGTTGTACCAATTCCAAAAGTAAGGCCGTGGGCAATGTTAGCCCCATTTCCCTCTCTTTGAGCGGGTCTAACCCCACCTGTGGTAACACCAACGGCAGCGTGACCGCCAATCCTTCAGGAGGAACTCCTCCTTACACCTATTCCTGGACCACCAACCCTGTACAAACCACCCAGACGGCCACCAACCTGGGCCCCGGCTGGTACCATGTAACCGTAACGGATGCTAACGGATGTACAAAAAGCGGCTATAAGCAGCTTTACTACCCCACCAGCTGCTATGGAGTTATCTCAGGCCATGTGACCCACGACAATAACGCTGACTGCAACCAGAATGGATCAGACCACGGTCTGCAGGGCGTATTCATCAACATGGGTTCTGGTAACTGGGCCACCACTGACATTAATGGTTACTACTCCCGCGTGGTCAACCCCGGCACCTACACCGTGGCCCAGACCGTGCCCAACTACTACAACCAGGTTTGTCCCAACAGTCCTGCCACCTATACGGCAAGCCTGCCTGGCGCAGGTAGTGTTTCCTCTGGAAATGACTTCTACGATGAGCCCATCGGGCTGCAGCACGACCTCAGACTGAGCATGTACTGTGGAACCGCCCGCCCCGGCTTCAGCCAAACGGTGCAGTTGTATGTGCGTAACGATGGCAACACGCCCCGCAGCCCCATCCTGACCATGACCCACGATGCAGGACTTACCTATACCTACTCCACCCCGGGCGCATCCAACTACGTGAGCACCACCCAGACCATTACCTGGAACCTGCCCACCCTGTTGCCTCACCAGTCCACCAATGTTTATGCGCACTTCTATGTGCCCCTGACTACGGTGGTAGGTTCTACTGTGAGCCACAGTGCCGTTGTTGATCCCGTGGCATCAGACTCCACCCCGGCCAATAACAGCTACCTTTGCGACCGCGTGGTGACCAATTCCTACGACCCCAATAATAAGGAAGCCAACCCGGCTGAGGGTATCATTACTTCCAGCCAGAAAACCCTCACCTACACCATCAACTTCCAGAACACGGGTACGGACACGGCTTACACGGTGGAAATTCAGGACACCCTGGATTCAGATCTGAACATCCCCACCTTCAAGCCTGGTGCTTCCAGCCACAATTACACCTGGAAAGTGGAAGGTGCAGGCCTGCTGACCTTTACTTTCGACAAAATCAATCTGCCTGACAGCAACATTGACGAGCCCGCAAGCCATGGGTACGTAACCTACTCCATCGAGCAACTGCCCGGACTTTCTCCCGGCACCAGCATCGACAACACGGCTTACATCTACTTTGACTACAACAGCCCCGTGGTGACCAATACCACTCACCACGAACTGGAAAACCCCAATGGCATCGAAGATCCCATCGTGGGCAACGGTCTGGTACTCTACCCGAACCCGAGTAACGGCATGAGCCAGCTCGAATTCAATCTGGACCAGGCCACCAAAGTGGAGGTATCCATCTTTAGCCTGGAAGGACGGACCCTCTACCAGTCGGGTAGCATCCAGGGTCAGTCTGGTCTGAACCGCTTCCAGATTCAGTCTGCCCAGTGGGGCGGCAATGCAGGTGTGTACATCGTCAGGGTAAAAATGGGCGAAGAAACCCGTTTCACCCGCATGACGGTCCTGAAATAACCTTCAGAAAAGAACCTTGGTAAAGGTCGGGCCTTCGGGTCCGGCCTTTTTTTGTGTAAAGCGGGCAGGAGTAAAATGAAAACCAAAAAAATTCGTTTACCTCCCGGTGGTCGGGCATGGTTTTTGCCTGAATCCGCAGGAATCCCTGATAAAGGGTTGACTGCTTCAAAAAAGGGGTTAAATTTGTTTTTTTAAATGAAAAAAGGATTCGCATGAGGAACTATTTTTACTTATTCTTTTCGCTTTTGCTCCTTGCCTTCGCTTTTGCACCCTCTTTACAGGCCCAAAAGGCAGGATACGACCTTAAATTCAAAGTAAAAGGCATCACCGAAGGTGAGGCCATGCTTGCATACCACTATGGAAAGAAGCAATACATTTCTGACACCACAGTGGTGGATGCCAAGGGAAATTTCCAATTCAAAGGTACTGAGGCATTACCCGGGGGAATTTACCTGATTGTATTGCCCGACAAGTCCTGGTTTGAGTTGATCGTGGACAAAGAACAACACTTCTCTGTGGAGACCGACAAAGCAGATGTATTTGCCAACATGAAGATCACGGGTTCCAAGGAAAATCAGGTTTTCTATAATTACCAGGGAGAAATGAAGTCCTTTTCTGACCGGGCCAAGAAACTCACTGATCTCAAAGCCGAACTGAAAGACAATAAGGACAGCACCGCGGCCATTGACAAAAGGCTGGAAGTGCTCAATGAACGGGTGCAAAAAGCCCGTTCCAAATTCGTTGACGGGTACCCTGATTTCTTTTTCCCCAAGGTGCTCAAAATCATGGAGGATCCCACCGTGCCCGAGGCACCTGCTGATTCCTCTGAAGCAGGCAAAAAAACCTGGCGCTACCTCTATTTCAAAAAGCATTTCTTCGACGGACTGGATTTCACGGACGAGCGCCTGTTGCGCACCCCTGTCTTTGAAACCAAGATCAAACGCTACATGAAAGATCTGGTCCTGCAAATCCCCGATTCTGTGATCAAGGAATCGAACATGATCATTGACAAGACCCTGCCCAATGACGAGATGTTCAAATTCAGTCTGATCACCCTTTTCAACATGTATGTCAATTCCAAGATCATGGGCATGGATGCCGCCTATGTCAACTTTGCGGAAAGGTATTACCTGACTCCCCGTTGCAGCTGGGCCGACTCGACTTTCCTTGCCAAAATGAAGGAAAGGGTGGGCATCATCAAACCTCTTTTGCTGGGCAAGACTTTCCCCCGCCTCACCCTCAATGACCTGAACGGTGAAAAATGGTATTTGCACAGCCTGAATGCCGAATACACGGTGGTGATGTTTTATGATTATGACTGCGGCCACTGTAAAAAGGAAATTCCCAAAATGTTTGAGATCTATAATGATTTCAAGAAAGATAATGTGGACTTCGCCGGGGTTTGCATCAAACGAGACAAGGAAAAGCTGCAGAAATTTGTCAACGAACAAAAGCTGACCTGGCATAACGTGTTTGACGAGGACTATCGCACGGATTTCAAGAACTGGTACGATGTGTACAGCACCCCCGTGGTCTATCTGCTGGATGCAGACAAGAAAATCGTGGCCAAACGCATTGATTCCAAAGGGGTAAAAGCCATGTTGGATCACTTTATCCGCGGCATCGAAATTGACCCGGCCAGCCTCAAGGAAGGTGAAACGACCGACATCCATGAAGAAGAATAAGCGGAAGCTTTCTCCTTAAAATATCAGGGCCCTTCGGGGCCCTTTTTTTGTCCGCTTTTTTACATTCCAACTGAAAGGAGTGTAAAAATTCTTCGACCCATTAAAATAAGTCAGGAAATTTATGGAAATTAATAGCACTTTGGGGATTTCCAGCTAACATGGAGAAAGCGCATTTTCAATTGGACTTAATACATCGGGCCTTCTTTAACTCCAGTCCGGAAGCTGTGCTGCTTACAGATGCCGAAGGCAAGCTGCTGGATCAAAACCAGGCCTGGACGGACCTTTTTGCCCCTGAACCAGAATCGGGAAATGAACTGGCACATCTGGGGAGAATTCGTCCCCTTTTGTCCCAACCTGATCAGGTCAGGGACTGGTTTCGGGAAATTCAAACGGAATCTTTCCTGCCAAAAGAAAACCATTTCCAACTGAATGATGGTTCCCAACTGAAAATTACCAGCTTTCCGCTGCGGGCAGGAGAACAGTTTTTGGGGCGCAACTGGACAGCCCGCATCCTGAATCCCGAGGATGTGGACGCCCGCCTCAGGGAAAAAAGCCATGCCATCAGCCAGGCAGTGATTCAAAAATCTCAGGATGGAATCCTGATCGTCAGTGATTCGCAAAAAGTGATTGGCTTCAACCAGGTTTATCTGGACCTGTTTAAACTTACAGAAGACTTTCTGCGCAATGAATCTCCCCAAAAGGTCATTGAATACAGCGTTTCACAACTGACAGATACTGAACGGTTTCGTGGAGAGATTTACGACCTGATCCGCAATCCTGATCTGGAAAAGTACAGTCTGATTGAATTTCTGAATGGAAAGATTGTGGAGCGCTTCACTGAGACTTTACGGGCTGGGGACAAGGTGCTGGGCCGGGTATTATTTTACCGCGACATCACGGAAGCCACCAATCGCATCAACGAGCTGATTACCAGTCAGTTTGAGATGGACAAATTCATCTACAGCGCTTCCCACGACCTCAAAGCCCCCATGGATTCCATGCGAGGATTGCTCAATATTCTGGAAATGGAAGACGTGCAGGGCGCGCCCCGGAAGTACCTGACCCTGTTGAGCAAGAGCCTGGAGAAGATGCAGCATTATGTGCGCAATCTGGCCGAATTTTCCCAAAACCAAAACCTGGAAGTGGGCCACAAGCAAATCCACTTTCACGAACTGCTGGAAGAAGTCATTGGCGAAATCCGCAGTCTTGAACGCTTCAAAAATGTGCGTCTGGAATTGCCTCAACCCACCTTTTCCACCCTGTTTTCCGACCCTGTTCGGCTGCGCATCATTCTCAAAAATCTCCTTTCCAACGCGGTCAAATACCATGATTATTCCAAGGAAGACCGCTGGATCAAGGTGGAACTCGACAAAAAGCCAAAGGCTTTTGAGATTCGCATTCTGGATAATGGCATTGGCATGACCGCGGAGGATCAGGCCCGTATTTACGACCTGTTTTTCCGGGCCACTCACCAGGCGTTTGGATCGGGTTTGGGATTGTACGTGACCAGCAAAACCATCGAAAAGCTCAGAGGCAGCATTCAGTGCCAGTCCACTCCCGGCATTGGCACCACATTTTCCATCCTCATTCCCCAGTCCTCCCAGCAGGCCACGGCCTGAAAAATTATTTTACCCCATCACAGCCAAATGTGCAACCCCTTGCTGATTCAAGCAGACTTTAGCTTGGATAACCCAAACCCGAATCATCCAAATTGAAAACCATTATGCAGCACCCCAAAACCCTCATAACCCTTTTTCTGATCTGTCTGATCCATTCCTTTTCCATGGCGCAGGGCATCGAATTTGAGCATGGAACCTGGAAGGAGGCCCTTAAAAAGGCAAAGAAAGAGCACAAATACATCATGGTGGATGCCTATACGGAGTGGTGCGGACCTTGCAAATGGATGAGTGCCGAGGTTTTTCCCGACCCGCAGGCTGGTGAGTTTTTCAATCCTCAATTTGTATCGCTCAAGATGGACATGGAGAAGGGCGAAGGGCTGAAATATGCCAAACTTTGGGACGTGAATGCCTACCCTACTCTCCTCTTTTTTGACAGCAAAGGGAAGCTGGTCCACCGCTCTGCCGGGATGCGTCCCGCCGAAGGACTGATCGGCCTGGGCCGCGACGCTCTGAACCCGGAAACTCAGTTGATGACCTTGGCCGAACGGTTTGAAAAAGGGGACCGCGACCCCGAATTCCTATTCAAATACACCAATGCCTGCATCAGGGCCTTCATTGATTACGAGGAACCTTTCATAGCTTACCGAAATTCACGCACCCCGCAGCAACTTGCGACCCCCGAAAACTGGGCGATGTTGACCATGATTGAATTCGATTTCACCTCCCCGACTTTCCAGATGATCCGTGACAACGAAGATCTGTTCCGGGAAGCTGCTCAGGGAAATTACGACAAACACTGCATGCGGATGGCCATTCACTGGGCCCGCAAAATCGGATACAACCAGGACAGTGTCCGTTATGATTCTCTGTTGCCCCGTCTGGCCGAACTCCACTTCAACGAAACTGAAATTGCCGAGGTGGGAGCCATGCTGAAACTGTGTTATTACGCCAATGATTCTTTACTGGAGCCCCTTTACCTTGCTGAGTACCTCGATAATCATTGCCGGGATTGGGAAATGCTGAACGAAAATGCCTGGAATTATGCCCAAAAATATCCTGACCAACCTGCAAAACGGGCCCAGGCCATGAAATGGGTGAATAAATCCATTGACCTCGAATCCAATTTCTATAATCTCGACACCAAAGCCTATATCCTCAAATTGGAGGGAAGTTACGAAGAGGCCCTGAAATACGCCCGTTTGGCCCTCGGCGCGTCAGAGGAAGGAGATGAAGTGGCAGAAACGGAAAAAATGATCTCTGAGTTACTGGAACTGGCCCGAAAGTAAAAAAACCTCGCCCCTTTTAACCCCCGGAATCTGCGGAATTCGGGGGATTTTTTTTGTGGGATTATCCCGGATGTTACAGTAAATGCAACCAGGATTACAAAAATCAACCCTTGACCCTTGCCACCCCTTACCCGAGGTCTGAAATCCTGCCAAACCTGACAATCATCGCAACCAGGCTGCTAATCTTTGGTCAGGGGAATCCGTTTCTTTGAAATATTAATCAAAAGAAACCCAAACACCAGACCCATGAAAACGTTACTGAACATCCTCCCCGCCCTGCTGATTGCCCTGATCATATTCGCCTCAGACATCAGCCAAAGCACCCAGGCTCCTTCCTTTGCCGAAATACAGTCAGACAGTCTGTACCAGCCTATGCCTTCTGACTCTCTGGCCATGGCCCAGCAGGATTCAGCCATCACGGGCCAGGCACTGGCCCGGGTTGATTCCCTCATTGCAGATTCCTCTGCCCAATTCATATCCGGACAGTCAGGAAATCTGGCGGCCTCTGATTCTGCCGCATATCAAAGGGTTGATTCTCTGAATCAATCCCTCAACCTGGCCCAGGGTAAATCGGTCCGTCCCATCAGGTTGTGGATCCAGAAAAATCTCTGCTGAGCTGAAAAACAGTATTTCCATCCAATCTTTTCATACTCTATTAACACCGGCGGAAGCAATTCCGCCTTTTTTTATTAAAGAGCTTTCAGCAGTCAGCTTTCGGCCATCAGCTGATAAAAAACAAGGTTTGTCACTGTGAACCAGGTAGTTATCGTGACTCAAATTCACTTTGTCCGGCATGGCTAAAATCTTAGTGTTTCAGATCACAATCCTCAAAAAATACACATACATGATTCCAACATTTTTGTAACTTTCGGCGCAACTTTAAACACCATGTCCAGCCAGAATACCAAGCGAAAATGCGATTCCTGTGGAGAATGGAACTTCGGCAAACCCAAATTTTGCCAGCACTGCGGTGATTTTCTGGATCACCATGAGCGGGAAATCGAACAAAAAGAGGTGGCCAAAAGTGAAGCCATAGCCGCGGAAGTAGCTGCCTTTGAAGCAAAGACCCCGGTTGCCAAATTTTTTCTACGGGTTGGGCGATTCATTTACACCATTTACATGGCGATTGTTTCCTTCATTGCCTGGGTGATTTTTTGGCTGGCGGGATGAAATCCCCCCTCAGTCATCCCCTGTTTCTTGTCTCCCTGGGAATATACCTCGTCCTTTTCATCCTCAAAAAAACCCATCATCCCATCCCCTTTCTTTCTGATTATGGTGCGGATTTCCTGCTCATGCCCGTAGTAATGCCCTTTGCCCAGTATGTCATCCGCCTGAGCGACCCCCGCCGCCGGGAGTTTGTATTTACCTGGCACCACCTTTTGGTGGGTTGGATCCTCTTCAGCCTCCTTTTCGAGGGACTTTTTCCCGCCCTGACCGACCGTTTCACCCGCGACTGGTGGGACGTGCTGGCTTATGTTTTGGGTGGATTGCTGTTTTGGTGGGTGAATAAAAAAAGGTAAAATTGCAGGATGGAAAACCTGTGTCCCTGCGGCAGCCAAAAGAGTTTTGAGGCCTGTTGTGGCCCTTACCTCAGTGGAAAATCACTTCCGCCTACGGCGGAAGCAGTCATGCGCTCGCGCTACACCGCCTACACCCGCGCCGACGTTCCCTACCTCATGAGCACAGCCCTTCCCGGCCCCACCTGGATCGACGATCCGGTGCGCACCAAAGCCTGGGCCGAATCGATCGAATGGAAACGCCTCGAGATTCTCCATACCGAAAAAGGCTCCCCCGCAGACACGGATGGAGTGGTCGAATTCAAAGCCTGGTACAAGGACAAAGGCAAGCTGCAATGTCTGCACGAACGGTCTGTATTCAATCAGGTAAATGGCAAGTGGATGTACGCCTCCTGGACCATTCCCTCCTACTCCAAAGCTCCGGTGGGCCGCAACGACGATTGTCCCTGCGGCAGTGGCAAAAAATACAAAAAATGCTGTGGCGCCTGAGCCCCTGCCCATAGAAGAAATCCTCCCCCAACTGCTGGAGACCTTGGCTGTTTCACCCAGTGTCATCCTTCAGGCGCCACCCGGCGCCGGAAAAAGTACCCTGCTTCCGCTGGCCCTGCTCGATCAGGAATATGTGCAGGGCAAAAAGATCATCATGCTGGAACCACGGCGTCTGGCAGCCAAAGCGGTCGCTGCCCGCCTGGCCCAAAACCATGGCAGCGCCCTGGGCGAAACCATCGGCTATCGGGTCCGGTTTGAGAACAAAGTAAGTGCGGCCACCCGCCTGGAAGTGGTTACCGAGGGGATCCTGACCCGCATGCTGCAAAGCGATCCCGCCCTCGAAGAGGTCGGGCTGGTCATCTTCGACGAATTTCATGAGCGCAGCCTCCATGCCGACCTTGCCCTGGTCCTTTGTCGTCAGGTCAATGAAATCCTGCGGGATGACCTGAAATTGCTGATCATGTCAGCCACCCTGGACACAGAATACCTGGCCCGCATCATGGACCAGGCTCCCATCCTGACCAGCCAGGGGCGGCAGTATCCCATTTCCTACCAATACCTGGATTACCCGGCAGACAGCCCGCTGATCCCCAACATGGTCCGGGCCATTCGCAAAGCCGTAAGGGAGACGGAAGGCGATATACTGGCATTTTTTCCGGGCGAAGCCGAAATCCGTCGTTGTCAGGAAGCATTGGAGGAAGAGGTCAGGGGAATCAGCTTTCACCCTTTGTTTGGGAATCTTTCTCTGCGGGAACAGCAGGAAGCCATTCAACCCCACCCTGGAGGCCTGCGCAAAGTGGTTTTGGCCACCTCCATTGCTGAAACCAGTCTTACCATCCAGGGTATCACCACCGTGGTGGACAGCGGCCTGGCCCGGGTGTCACGGTTCAATCCGCGGACCGGACTTACCCGTTTGGAAACGGTCTCCGTGACCAAAGATGCCGCCGATCAACGGGCCGGGCGGGCGGGCCGCCTGGGTCCGGGCACCGCCTATCGCCTGTGGGCCGAAGCAGCCCACCGTTATCTCGAAGACCAGCGCCAGCCCGAGATTCTGAGTGCTGATCTCGCTCCTTTGCGGCTCGAGCTGGCCCAATGGGGAGTTGAAAACGTGTATGAACTTGGGTGGCCCACGCCGCCGCCCGAAGGGAATCTCAGACAGGCCGAAGACCTGCTGAACCAATTGGAGGCCCTGCAAGCCGG
Organism: Bacteroidia bacterium; assembly: GCA_020635905.1. GTDB lineage: Bacteria > Bacteroidota > Bacteroidia > J057 > JADKCL01 > JACJYV01. The sequence continues at coordinate 96,865 of JACJYV010000009.1, read as the reverse complement.
GCAGATTACCAGAGCCGGGCAGGAAATGCTGGCCCTGCCCACCCATCCCAGGATTGCGCACCTGCTGATCAAGGGGAGAGAATGGGGTTTGAGTCATCTGGCTGCAGATGTGGCAGCCATGCTCGAGGAACGGGACCCCATGCCCCGGGGTAGCAGCGCCGATCTGGTGCGAAGGGTGGATGAATTGGGTAAACTCAGGCAGAAGCTACGGGTTCCGGGTGACCTCAACCGCTGGAAGCGCATTGACCAACTGGCCGCCAACTGGCGGCGCCTGTTGAAAGTCAAAACTGAAAGCCCGGCCCGTGAGGGAGAGGAAACCGGGCGCCTCATTGCCGCGGCTTATCCTGAACGGATTGCCCGCCAACTTGCGCCTCACTCTGAGGTCTATCGCCTTGCCCAGGGGGGGCGGGTCCGCCTCAGTGAAGGCGATCCCTTGATTTCCGAACCCTGGCTGGCCATTGCTCACATGGACGGCGGCCAGCAGGAAGGGCGCATATTTCTGGCTGCTCCCGTGGATCCCCTGGCCCTGCAGGAAATGCATCAACGGGAGGAAAAGGTGGAATGGAATAAAGAAACGGATCAACTTTCGGCCCGGGAAGAATTGCGGATCGGGGATCTGGTGATTTCCAGCCGTACCCTGAGCGGAGTCAGTGAGGAGGCCAAAGCAAAAGTGATTTGTGAAGCGATTAGAAATGATCCTTCCCTCCTGCCCTGGGATGAAGAAATTGAATCCTGGTTGGTCCGCCTGCAAAGCCTTCACCACTGGAATGGCGGCCTGGAAAGCCCATGGCCAAATCTGAACAAAGAGTATTTACTTGGCTCCTTAGAAAACTGGCTGGCACCCTGGCTGGGGCCAGTCCAAAGCCGTAACCAACTCAGGCGGATTGACCTCAAAGGTTTGCTGCAGGGCATGGTCTCCTGGGACCTTTCCACCCAAATGGAAGAACTGGCTCCCACTCACCTGGAGATACCCACTGGCAGCAGGATTGGGTTGGAGTACTTCCCCGATGGCAAGCCCCCCGTTTTGGCAGCCCGTCTGCAGGAAATGTTTGGCCTGCTGGACACCCCCCGGGTCAACGGCGGGCAGATTCCCGTTCTGATCCATCTGCTTACCCCCGCCATGCGCCCTGCGGCGGTCACACAGGACCTGCGAAGCTTCTGGACCAATGTCTATCCCGAGGTCCGCAAGGACCTGAGAGGCCGGTATTCGAAGCATTACTGGCCCGAAGATGCCCTGACAGCTATGGCAGTAAAAGGCACCAAGAAAAGTAATGGACTGAAGTAAGGAGGTGGTTTTTGGTTGTTAGTTGTTGGTTATTGGTTTGGCAAATGTGGGACCTTTGGCTCTGGTTGGTTGTTCAGACATTGGAAAATCGACATTTCCTGACCTTAAATGATCGGAAATTTCCCCCTAAAATTTGTAAATTCACCCAAACGCCCTGCTATGAAGCTTTCCACCAAATTACTTGCCATTCTCAACCTGATTTCCTTTCTGGGTATGGTAACAGTGAATGCATTGGCTAATATTCTGCCGATCAACGGGGTAAATACAGGTGAATTATCCGCCCTTTACCCCAATTTATTTGTCCCCGCGGGATTCACCTTTGCTATCTGGGGGGTGATATATTTACTGCTGGGCATGTTTGTGGTGACCCACGTGGCACGCGCCTTCAGCGCGTTCAAGGATAATGTACCCTTCACCCAGGGGATCGGGATTTGGTTTGTGCTTTCCTGTCTGGGAAACGCAGGATGGATATTCGCCTGGCATTATAAAATGGTGCTCCTCTCCCTGGGGGTTATGTTGTTTATCCTGGTTTGCCTCTGTAAAATCTATTTTGGGCTGAAGATAGGCAGAGGGGAACTCAAGCGCTCCAACCGTTTGCTAATCCATCTTCCATTCAGCGTGTATCTGGGCTGGATCATCATTGCCACCGTGGCCAATGTCACGGCGGTTTTGGTTTCTTACCATTGGGATGGTTTTGGACTGCCCGAAGTAGCCTGGGCTATGCTGGTCATTGTGGTAGCTACCATGGTTGCCTTGTGGGCCATTCTGGATCGGGGCGATATTTTCCTCTCGCTGGTTACCGTCTGGGCTCTCTTTGGCATTCTGATGAAAACCCTCGCTTTGCACCGCCCCGAAATTGGCATGATCATTTCCACCAGCGTCGGAATGGGCCTGATCATTCTTTCCATAGCTGAGCGGGTCTTTAGGGGAAGTGTATATAAATAACGGTTTACTGAACGGTTTACGGTTTACGGTTTACGGTTAAGAAACATTTTAACAGAACTGACCGCTGAACGCTAAAAGCTGATAGCTGAATGCTGACCGCTTTCAAAACAACTTCGCCCTTATCAATTCAACCCATTCGCGGTACTGGATGCCGCTGGGATGCAGTCCGTCGCGGGCCACCAGTTCGGGGCGTTGCAGGCCTTCGCGGGAGATGGGGGTAATATCAATGAAAGGAATGCCATACTGGCCGCACATTTCTTGCGCAGCCGCATTATACTGATCTATTTCGCTGCTGATGCCTGCATTTCCTCCTCCAAAAGGGGTGTAAGCATAATCAGGGATCGAGACCACAAAAACGGCCGAGGTATCCCCGCCAGCCAGACGAATGGCCTGATTCAGCAAAAGGGGGAATTCTGAGAGGTACTGGTGGAAGTTCTTGCCCTGGTACTGATTATTAACCCCGATCAGGAGCGAAACCAGGTTGAAATTTTCAGGAGGATTGGCTGCAGAAATGCCATTGAGCAAATCGCGGGTCGTCCAGCCTGTGGTGGCAATGATTTGCAGGGTATCTACCTGAACGGAGGAAGCTTTCAATTGATTGGCCAGTTGCAGGGGCCAGCGGTTGTTGGTCGCGACCGATTCCCCAATCGTATAAGAATCGCCCAGGGCCAGAAAGCGCACAGGTTTGGCTGGCTCCGCTTTGTAGGAAACAGCCATTTCTGATTGCTCACAGCCGATAAAAAGAAGTACAAAAAGAATGATGCGTAGCATAGGTCAGTTTATTTTTCAGATACGTTGGATACAGTAAATTGGATCATTGCCTGACTCAGCGGGTCAGTTTAATCCGCGCAGTTCCATTGACAGAATCTATTTCCAGTACCTCCATGGTCATGCTGAAGCCCTGGTATTTTTCACCCTGTAATACCTGAGCGCCATTCCTGAAACCTCCTCCTCTCCCCTGGGCCTGAAGGTAACTCACTCCGTTCCCATCTATCCTCCTTACATACACGGCCATCCTTTGAAATCCCTGATCCCACTCCCGGGGCTCTCGCAATTCAAAGAAAAGCTTCTCCCCTGTAAAAGGGATATCCCGGGAAACCATCATGAATCCGTTGCACTCAGGACGGTTGAGTTCAGCCAGGGTAATTTCAGTGGGATTGGGGAAATCGCCGGGCAGACGTGACATTCTCTCCTCGGGAATCCAGCCCAGCTTCTGTTTATTCCAGGCATGGATGCCCGGCCCGGAGGAAGCATAATTTCCTACAAACCTGCCCAGATTGTCCGGAGTACTCCCCTGCACATCCCAGGGATCCCAGTATTCCCGGTTCTTGTCGTCCCAGGAATGATTCAGATTATATACGTGGGTCATTTCATGCGCCACCAGATTCTGATCAAACCGTTCCGTATGGAGATTAACCAGGATACCCGTGATGGCCCCGATATCAATGTCTCCAGCATTATAAATAGACACTGCGCCGCGGTAGTCGGAAAGTTTCTCATTATACGCTTTCAGGCATTCCAGACAGGTAAAATAGCGGTTATGCAGGGGGCGTTGCACATACCTGCCTGAAGCCTGGTGTTTGAAGATAAAGAGTCCTCCCCCCTGGTCCAGCAGTTCGAAGTTGAATTTGGATTCCTGCCCGGCCGGGATGGGGCCCTTCATGACGATTTCTGCCCCGGCTGAGTTGGATTCGGTGGTAATAAATTTTCCCGAATGGGTATGCTTAAACCTGAACCGTCCGTTGCCAGCGGGAATTTTTTCAAACTCATAATACGCATCGTGCCCGGCCGGGATGGGTGCCCAGGTCCAGAAACGGTCCCCGTCCTGGGTGGCGCTGGAGCAAAGGTATTTGTCCACACACTTCAATCTCACCTTATTATTGCCCAAATCTTCCAGGGTAAATTCCCAATACTGAATGTTACTGCCAGTCTCAAAAGAGTTGGAAAGGAAGAAACGGTGCAGGTTGCCCAGGCCCCAGTTATGGGTTTTACCCATGTCTTTCCAGCCTGAGGGCACCTTCGCATCCAACCCGACCCCACCATAGGATTGATCATGAAAATACCTGTACATCCCCCAGATCTCTTCACCTGATTTGGTAAAGAGGTCGTTATAATATGCGTCGTTATTGGGGGTGGCGGCCACATCCGTGAACCTGCATTTGGGAATGATCCATTTGTCCACCTTGCGGTCGGGCCAGCCGCGGTGAAACTGGGGAGCCCCAATGGAGTAAGCCCACCAATAGGTGTCCTTGCTTTGGCCGGGGTCGAAACGGGCATCAAACTGCTGAAAGGAATTGGTGCTGAAATTGTGCATGACGAGGTCGTCGCGGTGGGCACCCCGTTCGTTGTCCCAGGTGGCAAAGCGACCAAACTGAGGGAAAAGCCCTGTCTTACCTGCGAGATTTCCCGCCTGAAGCTCGGGAATGGGTTTCAGGGCGTTGTTCTCGAATTCAGCCTGGAAAAATTTGTACTGGGTGCCGTTGATGATCATCACTTCATCGTGTATGCCACCCGTCAGGTTGCCCACGGCAAGCTGTTCTGCATTGCCCAGAAAGCCAGCCTGAGTGGTAAAAGCCCACCAGAATTTCACTTCCCCATTCTCAGTGACTGAATCGTAGCGATCAATCTGCCCGTTGGCCCGGTTCACAATCAGCAGATCTGCCCGACCCTCTTCCTGCCCAAAATCACCCACATAAATTTGGCGGTTGCGCAGATCTTTGCCTTCCAGGTTGCCCAGTTTGAAGTTGGTGGCCTTCTGGAAAAAAACATTGGTGCCAGTGCGAATCCAAAGTTCCAGCGTGCCTCTGCCCGGGTCATAAACCAAAATATCGTCGGCCCCGTCGCCGGTAAAATCGCCCACCAATGGCTCCTGGCTATCGGCAATAAAATTTCCCTGGGTAAACCACCACCAAAGGGTGCGGTTGTCGTCGCTGCTAGAATAACAGATCAGGCTGTTGTCTGTGGTCAGGGCAATAACCTGAACCCGACCATGCTCGCGGCCAGAAGTGGTGAAATCTCCCAGCACCAGCCGTTTGATATTGACATCAAGGTATTTGTGGAGAATGCCATCCCGCCTGAAATTGACATTGGCGGCAAAGATTCTGTTTTTATCAAACTGCACCAAATCATCGATCCCATCTCCATTGACATCCCCAAAATAGGTATGAAAGAGGGTATTTGGCTTTGAAATATTGCCCCAGGGTTGATTTATGATACTTCGGCGGGGATGAAAGGAACTGACCGGGGTGCAGGTCGGGGCCATCAAAAGGGGAGCGAGCCAAAGCAGCGGTAAGTAGTAATAAAGGTGTTTCATAAATTACCTGATTGAGGGATGTGTTACCGGGTGATCTATTTTTCCCTTAATCTAAGCAACGGATCAGAATTCCACAACCTCTATGGACGTGGCTTACAATCATTAGCATGGCAAAACAAGCCTGGGGTGGGATAAAGCATAGAGCGCCAGGATTTTTGGCCCCAGATTCCGTTGATTGCGGTGGACACTAGGCTGGACGGAATTATTTCATTTCAGCTTTGCGCTCTTTGCACCCTTCAACCAACCAAATGCGGGAAACAACCCCTTTGCGGCCTCTGCGTGACCAAAAAGCACTCCTAAGGACTCCAAAATTAATCCCCCAGAATTGTCTTTAGTTCACAGGACCAGTACTTTGTTTGCTTTTAGGGGGAAGGTTCTTATTTTCACCAAATGTTCAGGCAAGTAACGACCCTTTTCGGCCTTTTGATGCTGGCAATCTGCGCTCTGGGGCAGAGTACCGCTCTGGATAGAGCCAACCAACTCTATGCAGAGGCCTCCTACCCGGCTGCGATCAAAATCTACGAAAAGATCGTGGAGCAGGACAAGAGCAATAAACAGGCCGTAACCGGGCTGGCGCGCTCCTACCGCAACATCAGTGATGTGGGCAATGCCCGCCGCTGGTACGGGCGGGCGGTGAAGTTCAAGGGTGCAGATACAGAATTATTCCTCGAATATGCCCAGGTGCTGATGAGCTGCCGCAAATACCCGGACGCCATTCCCTGGCTCGAAAAATACCAGGCCTCCCACCCCGACGACGCCCGCGCAGGAGAATTGCTGGATGCCTGCCGCAACCTGGATTCATTTTTGCAATCAGAAGAGTTATTCTCAGTAAAACGGCTGGCCCTCAATACGGAATCTGCGGAGTTTGGCGCTGCGCTGCGGGGCAACACCCTGGTCTTCAGTTCGTCGCGCACGCGCTCCCTCAAAAAAGACAACCGCACCGGCCAATCCTACCTCGACCTGTACCAGGCTGCTTATAATGGCAACCTCACCCTGGGCGAGCCCGTCTTATTTCATTCCGATCTGACCACTCCTTACCACGAGGCCACCCCCTGCTTTTCCAAAGACGGCAAGGAAATGTTCTTTACCCGCAATCCCTACAAGAAAGGCGAAGCGGGGGCTGATGAAAATGGCATGGTCAATCTGGCGACCTACCGCACGGTGGAGGTGGATGGAAAATGGAGCGAAGGAGAATCTCTGCCTTTCAATAACCAAAAATATTCAGTGGGGCACCCGGCCCTGAGTCCGGACGGCCGCAGGCTGTATTTTGTCTCCAATATGCCGGGTGGAATGGGCGAAACAGACCTTTATGTGGTCGAACGTGACTCAGCGGGCAACTGGGGCCAACCCCGAAATCTGGGGGAAGATATCAATTCCAAAGGACACGAGATGTTCCCCACGGTTGGCGCCGACGGCACCCTTTATTTCTCGACCGACGGTCGGGGTGGGCAGGGCGGCCTGGATATTTTCAGCGTCGATCCCGATCAGGATGAAATCGGGGATCCGGTCAATATGGGGGCTCCCCTCAACAGTCCCAAGGACGATTTTGGCTTCATCATGGACGAAGAAAACGGGATCGGATTTGTGTGCAGCAACCGGGCTGGCAGCGTGGGCGCCGACGATATTTACGGAGTGATCCGCCTCAATCCCTTTTATGGTTTTGTGTATGACGAGGAGGGCAATCCCCTTGCCGGGGTAAAGATTGCGGCCCGCAGGGGCCGTTCCAGCATCAAAGCCGAGACAGACGGAAATGGAAAATTCGTGCTGGGCCTGCAACCCGGACTGGAGTACAACCTCAACTTCAAGCTGGATGGCTTTCAGCCCCTGGACGAGCCTTTGGCTTTGCCAAAGGGGGAAGCTGAAGCCGCCGCAAGGCGGTATAAGCTGGTAAAGTGAGGGAAATTCGTCAGGGTGATTTTTCAAATACTGACAGAATCCACCAAGACCTGGCCGGAATCCACAGCAGTACAAACATAAATCAGACCGGGGATTGAACCTCTCACCAGAACTTCCACCAGGGCTTTCCCAAAGGCTTGTTTTGGGGCTTTGGTGAAGATTCTTTGGCTGATTTGGGAGAGGGAGAATCGGACGGTCCTGAGGGATTTTCATTCACAGGGAGGAACCCCATATTCAGCGCTTCCCCATCCCGGATTATCACAAATTTTTGGGGAACTTCACCGTCTTTGTGGTAAGTCTTGCCCTCACAGAAAGTGGTAATATCCCATTTTCTGTTGCTGTGCTGGATCTGATTGAGATAATTTTCGAACGCAGTTTGTGTCTCCTCCCGGGTTTTGGGGTGTCCAATGAAGGACTGCCCGGAAAGACTGGCACTTTTGAAACCAAACACGGCCATAATCACCACATCAAAATACCAGGAGTTGGTAATTTCTGCCGCTTCAAGGGATATATAATCAACCAGCCCAATAATGATTTCCTCTGAAGTGGACTGGGTATCAAGCACAATCCGAATGCCGGTGGATTTCCTCCATTGTGCCTGTTCATTGGTTTCACCATTGCCTGAATCCCCATAAAACGCGACCACATATTCCAACTGGCCGTTGGGGCATTCTTCCTAGTAAAAAATGGGCTGCTCCAGCACCTTGTCGGGGATGAAGGCCATCAAATGATCAAAATAACTGGAATCCCCTCCAAAACTCATCCCCGAAATTCCCAGGTTTGGCAATCCACCGTTGCCCTCCCGACAGGTGGTGCCATCACGATATATTTTCATATTCAGCGCGACCTGCCCGTTTGAGGACACCTTACAAATGATCAGCTCAACTTCTTGTTTTTTCATGGTATTCAGGTTTGGAGGTTGAAAAAACCAGGTAATCAACCGTTACATCTTATCCAAAAATACATAATTGCAAATCTATTCAGAAGAAATGATTTCGTTATTTTATGATTGAATTCTCCACCTGATCCCTCACCCAAATGCCTGCCATCAGGAATGCTTCAACAATCGCCGCTCAAACTGGTTGTGCAGCCAGGTGAACAGAATGGCCAGGATGATGTTGAGGATCAGTTTGGGAATGGGGGTCCCTGCGGTCCAGGCATCCACGTAGTTGTCGAGCAGGACGAGCACAAATTCGAAGAAAAAGATAAGCGAGGCAAACACAGCCAGGCTGCGCAGGCGGGTTCCCACCTTGCTCCTGCGCACCACCACGATCATGAGCAGCGCAAATACACACAGACTGGCGAAGGCAATCAGATATTGGGTGAACTGGGTTTTGCGCCTGGCCTGGGCGGCTGCAGTTTCGGCCAGGGCCCGCTCATATTCCTGGCGTTCGTAGGAAAAGCTGGCCTCCAACTGACCAAACTCAATGGATTTGTTCACGTTGAAAGTGCTGTCCTTGAGCCCGATCAGCAGTTTGAGGAAATCATTTGAACGCCGAAAATCTCCTTTGAGCTCAAACAGGCGGCCGGCCATTTCATAGCCTGCCAGCAATTCCTCCGTGATGCCATGTTTGCGGGCCATGGCGATGCCCCGCATGAGATAGTCCTCCGCTTCGTTCAATCGCTCCAGATGGATCAGCGCCTCGGCGGTGGTCACGTAAATGGAGGTCAGGGCCAGCCCGTATTCCAGGGAATCAGCCATGAATTCGCTCCTTTTCAGCAGGACCAGAGCCGAATCTGCCTTGCCTTTTTCCACCAGAATGACCGAAATATTGATATAATTATCCACCTCCTGGATTTGGTTGCCCACCTGGCGGGCCAGCCTCAGGCTCTTGTGGTAAGCCTTCATGGCCAGCTCGGGTTCGTTCATTTCCCGCAGGGCAATACCAGCATTATTATAGCAACTCGCCTGAATAGAATACATTGCATTTTCCCGGGCCAAAACCAGGCATTGCCCAAAATACTGGAGGGCTTCCGGGTATTGCTTTTGTTCTTTTTTAATGATCCCAATATTGCCCATGGCCTTGATTTTCCCCTCCTGAAAACCAATTTCGCCCGAAACCCGGATGCAGCGCTGGTAGAACTTGAGGGCCTGGGCATACAAGCCACGGTATTGATAGATGACAGCCAGACGGTTGCAGTTGAGGGCTACGCCCTTTTTCCCCTTGTAGCGGATGGCGGGCACCTCGCTTTCAGCCAGTTGCTCTGACAAAGTCAGAGCCCGTTCCCACCAGAACATGGCCGAATCTGTGTCTGTGAAGAAGAAATCCCGTCCAATGTCGGTCAGGAGATCAGCCCGGGTCGTATCGTCGGGCTGGGTGGCCAGCAAAGCATACAAGCTGTCGTGAACCGTCACAGCCTGGCACAGCCCGGCTGGCAAGGTCAGCATGACCAGGATGGGAATCCATTTCCAGGGGTTGATGGTGCGCCGCAACAGCATATACAAAGGTGAAGAAATAGGAAATCAGCTGCAAGCCTCAAGCTTCAAGCTGCAAGCTTCGGGCGGCCAGCCATTAGCCCATCCCGAAACTTTGAACTCAGAACTCGTAACTCGCAACTTAGAACTCACAACTTAGAACTAATTAGAACTAACCCTCCGCGCATAAATCCAGGCCGCCACCACCAGAATCAGGTAGATGGAAAAGATATAGATCAATTGCTCGGGGGCTTCAGTGGCTTCGTAGTAAAAGATCAGGATGCCACCCAACAGCAAGCCCACCATGGCCACCATGGCAGGGAAAATATGGGTCTTTGTTTCGGCCCGTTTGACGTAATTGGAATAGGCCATCAGAAAGGAGACGATGATAAAGGTGATACTACCAAATTCCAGGATGATTTGCAATCCGCCACTCAAAATCAGGGCAAAAGCCAGGATGGCCATGGTAATGAGGGCATGGTTGGGTATATGAACCTTGACCCGTTTAGCCAGAAATTTGGGGAAATATCCATCTGTGGCAATCACCGCCATGAGGCGCGAAGCCCCAAACAAAGTGCCGCTGATGGCGCTTGAGGTAGCCAGCAAAGCCCCAAATATGACTACAAATTGTCCGAAACTTCCCAACAACTTATGCGCCCCTGCGGCCAGAGCGTATTCCTTATCCGCAATCAGTAGCTCCTTGGGAATAGCAGCCAGAGCCCCGATCGCCAAAACAATGTACAGGAAGGTGGCGATGGCGATCGAACTGTAGATGGCGCGGGGAATGTTTTTTTCGGGTTCGTCCATCTCATTATAGGCATGAATCACCAGCTGAAATCCCTCAAAAGCCACAAAGGTGATGGAAGAGATAATCACAATGCTGACCAGAGAAACCTCACTTTCAAAGACTGGCAACACGTTTTGAATGTCCCCCTTACCCGACAAAAGTCCTGAGATAAACAGCAGCAAAATGATCTTGGTGTACACCATGAAATCCTCCAATTTGCCCATGCCTTTCACACTGACCAGATTCACCAGGGTAAAAATCAGGATGATCATCCCTGCCACGCCCTTGGTGATCCAGGGAGATTTTTCAAAGGGTAAAATGCTGCAAAGGTAGGAGGAAAAGGTAAAGGCATACAAAGCCAGGGTACTGATGTAGCCAAAAACAATGAGCCAGCCAATGGCAGAGGAAGAAAAAGGAGAATTTGGGAAGGTCTTTTTAAAAAAGGAATAGGTCGCGCCCTCGTCTTTGTAGAGCCCCGCCAGTTTGACGTAGGAATAGGCCGCAAACAGGGCCAGCACGCCCCCAATCAGAATAGCAACTGGGGTGGCGTTGCCAATATGCTCCACGGAAATACCCAGAATGGAGAAAATCCCGCCGCCTACCATGCCTCCAAGGGCCACTGCAATCAGTTCGGCCAGCCCAAGTTCCTTTTTGCGTTTGCGGGTGAGTTTCATGACTGAATATTGGGAGGAGGAGATAAATGAAGATTGCGCACAATGGCTGGGTCAGTCACATGAAAAACCCTTTCTGCCGGCACCCTGAGTTCATCCAGTCCATTTTCCCTTATTTTTTCCCGCTGAACCTCAACCCAGGGAGAAATATCTTCAATCCTGGTGATCCATTTGGCAGAAAAATCCTGCAGGATTTGCCCCCGCAGACCAAGTTGGATCGCTTTACGGGTTTCCTTATTGCCATAGGCATCATGGTCGGGATCCCATTGCAATCTCACCTCAGATGATTTGAGCGCGTCTTGCCAGGCTTGCTGAGAGGGATAATTCACATCATTATACGAAGAGGGCACCGCCAGGGAAAGCAAAGTCAGAAATCCTTCGATTTTCAGACTGATGGCCAAAATACACTCCTGGTCCTTTTTGGTTGCCCAACCAGCACGGTACATCATCCAAAGAAAATTGGGCTTGATCCAGCTCATGCGGGCAAAACTGTAATGGCTGCCTCCAAAGTGTTGGTTTTCGACAGCATAGCGACCAATTTGCTTGTTGAAGGCCTGATAAACCACAATCTCCTGGTCAGTAAAACTGGCCAAAATATGCTTCCCGCTTTGTGGCCAGGTCGCCTCCTGCAACACATATTTTTCGTAAATGAGGTCCATAATACTAATCCTGACCGAAATTTAGGGAAAATTTATCTCAATAACCTATTGACCTAATCTGCCTTCCCCCGGGAAAAATGATTCAGTCTCCGGCCGGGATTAACTTTGTCGGGTTTGGGTCAAAATCATTTATTGTGCATTAAAATCCCTTGGCCAGCTATCTAAAAATATATATCTTACAAAACAAACTTTCCGTTCTTTAATCGTAACATCTGACCTCATTTATGGTGACCCGATTGGATCGCTTAACCAAGGGAAATTTTATGAATGATAGGTTAAACCAGGTAAAAGAGAAGGAGCAAAATGATCCCTCCCAAAACGGATCAACCCAGGCTCCAGGAGCATTTCAGTTAAAGTCCGCAGACCCCGTGGCAAATTCCTCCCCCAATAATGGTGGAGGCAATTCTGTGGCAGCCCTGCAAACGGCACCTCCCCCCTTCCAGCTCAAAGCAGAAGGAGAGGAAAATCAGCAGGGAGGAAATTCACTCCTTCCCGTTCAGCGCAAAGAAAACGGAGACGAGGGCGGCACCACTTCCGTCACGGATGATGCCAAAGGCATGGTGATTGACGTTGCCAAATCCAAGGCCGTGGACTTTGCCTGGGCCTACTGGGATCAGCTCAAAGAGCAATTCAACCTCAAAAACTACCTGGCCGAATTGCTGGAAAAAGCCTGCCTGTATTTGGTGGATTACGGCCTGAAAGTGACTGGCATCAGCTCCTACCTGATGGCCATTACGCCCTATCTGGAGATCCTGAAGGCGGTCAAGACCATCATTGAGACCATTCCCCGCCCCATACGGGTCTTCATTGGCTACGCCATGGGCTACGGTCTCAAGAAATTTTCCGACAAAAACATGTGGGGTGCCATCGAAGAAAAGCACCTCAATTTCCTGCTTATTGAAGGCGGCGACGCAGCTGCCACCGTGGGCAATATCATCGATTTTCTGTACGATCTGGGGCACAATCCCCTGCGGACCATTTATAAAGGAATATGGGCTGCAGTTCGTTACTTCACTGGCAACGACGAAATCGATTCCATGACCGATTACCTGACCCACCTGGAAAATGGCGCCAAAGACGCCACGGGCTATTCTGGTCCCCGGGACAAAATGGGACAGCAGGGCCAGGGCAACGATCAGCAGAAAGAAGAATCAGGTGCCGACAAGGCCCGCAAAGACAATCTTTTCAATGCCGATCTGGGATTTTTCTGGGTGAGAATGGGTATGCCCAAACTCGACCGCTGGAACGACGAAACGGGCAAAGAACGTGGCGGGATGGTGATTGACGGAGGTCTGGGCGTCAAGGTCTTTGACAATGCCATGGGCTCGGACGACATCGAACTGCAACTCCCCTACTCGGCTGACTGGACCATGACCTTCCGCGACACCATGATCCTGAGCGAGCAGATTTCGCTCGGCAACTGGTTCAGCACAGGCCCCGTGAGCATGCCCCTGCTGCGCCTCAAATCGGGCGTGGGGGTGGACTACATGTCTCTCAAAATGCTGGATTTCGCCTTTGGGCAGGATGTGTTTATCGCCAAGGAACTGGGCATGACCTATTCGGCCAGCGATAAAAAGCTGGGCTTCTACGGCGATACCATCATGAACTTCTTCGGGCATACCCTGCTCGGCAAGTTCCACCTGGACGTGGGCACCGACGGCCAGCTTCAGGGCGGCTATGTGGATGTAATTCTTCCCGAGGAACTGGACCTGATCAAAGACCGCCTTACCCTGGGCAACCTCAATTTCATTGGCCGCTGGGGCAAAGAAGGACTTGAATTGCTCGAACTCGCGGGCGACATTCACCTGAATTTCAACGACAAGCTCGATTTCGACTCAACCCGGACCGCCATTCGCTGGCAAAATGGAGAGTTTATTGGCAGCATCCAGCAGCTCTCCGTGCTCGTGCCCCTGGGCGCTACCAGTTTCGTGGAACTGATCATGGACAGCGGTTCGATCAGCAAGGAAGGGTTCAAGGCAGATAAAATCACCCTGAAATTTTCCTACGGCGACGAGGAAACCCAGGAGCAAAACGAGCAACGCCTCCACAACAAAAAAGACGAAACTCCCCAGATCGACCAGAAGGATATTCAATCCATCATTCCCGGCTTCAATCTGGACTGGATCCAGCACACAGGCATCGACACCCTTGTGGTAAGTGCCTCAGCCAATGGAGTTTCCATCGGCGCGGACGGTTTCCACATGGATGGCGATCTGGAGAAAAAGCTGCACAAATTTGCAGCGCACCTACTTGGAGTCAAAGCCAAATTCAATGGCGATACCAACGAAGGTTCACTTGAAGGAAAATGGGACTATGCCGTTCCCAACCTGCCTCAGGTCAGTTTTGACTTCCCCATCCTGCCCGGCATCAATGCCGGTCTGGGTATCGGGGCCAAACTGGAAATGGGCGCAGAACTGGATGGGAAATTGCAGAAAATGCCCCACCGTCAGGATGGGCCCATTCAGCCCTGGGACCTGGGTGGCTACGCCGGGCTGCATGGCAGCGCCAATGTACAGGCTCACTTCGACGTGAGTGCAGGTCACCCCCTGCTGGTTTCCATCCACGCAGGTATGTTTGCCGAGGCAGGAGCAGACATGGCCGCCGACGCCGCCCTGCACGGCACCATCAACTGGGACGAAGATGCACACCGCATTTCCCTCAGCAACGATCCCAAGGAGCGTCCCTCCGCCTCTTTCGACATGCATGCCGACCTCAATGCGGCTCTGGGTGCCCATATCAAGGCCCGTGCCTTCCATATTTTCGAGGTTACCCTGTGGGAATACCGCTTCCTCAACTGGAATATGGGTATCTGGCGGGCCAAAGGCCGCCTCAATGCCAAGGAAGATGGCGGCTATGAATTCAAATTTGAGCAAACTGCCTTTGATGGTGGCAAGCCGGGCCGCAAGCCTGAAATCGAATTCAAAGTGGCCAAAACCGAGGATGTGATCCTGGAACGCGAACGGAAATCAGACGAAATCTCTGATTCCCTGCTTTTCTGGCGGTTGGTGCACGACGTCATGGACCCCACCCAACCCATGGATCAGGCCACCCGCCGCATCATGCTGGAAAAACTGCGCCGCCTCAACGATACGGGTCAGCCCCTCGAATATTTCACGGGCGAAACCAATAGCTCCATGGAAAACCGCCTGGGCGGTGACGAAACGGGCGTATCGCTCCTCATGACCAAGCCTGAATGGGAAGAATACTCCCGGGTAAAAGGCTTCTGGGGCATGAAGAGCCGCAGCAAAGACGACAAAAAAATCGACCGCTATCTCGATCAATACCACGCCACCCGCGACCTGGGGCGCCGCAAGGAACTGCTGATCGACCTGATCGACAACGTGATGCCTGCCTACCTGCACGAAGGCCACGACCGCGATGCCATGGTGGCCAAGCTGCTTTCAGACGCCAAGCGCGAACTCAAACGCCTGGAAGGCATGCAAAACAGCGAGCCTCAGGATGCCATGGGTAATGCCGGGGGCTGGGGTAGTGGGTTTTAATCGCTGAAAGTTTCAGGAATGAATTACCCCATCCTCTGACCGAAGGTCAGGAGATTGTGGTCGGGATCGAGGAGGGAAAATTCCAGCTGGCCCCAGGGTTTGATTTGCAGGTGACCCGCAGCGGGCATGGGCAGTTTTTGAGTCAGGGCCAATTCGTACCAGGATTCAATTTTATTGGTGCGGATGTAAACCTGCCCGTAATTCTCCAAAGGATTGAGGTCTTGGAATTCAAAGAAATGCAGCTCAATCTGGTCCCTTTCGACCATCAAATAACCCGGAAAATCCGCGCTGCCCATTTCACTGAAACCCAGCTTTTGCAGGTAATACCCGCGGGTCGCGGCTTTGTCGCGCATGGGGAGCTTGGGGTGGATGTGGGTTAGCATCTTTAGAGTTTTATTTCAGACAATTTGCAAAATCCCGCCCGGCTTAGCAAGTGCAGGTACTGATCACCACCACTTTCATCCTCCTCAGTTTTTCCAGCATCTTCCAAAGTTCTGCATCCAGTTTGTCTCCGTTCTCAAAATTGATCTCCATTTCCTCCCACTCCAACTGCTTTTGATAAATTTCCTGACGAATTCGTTTTGTTTTGCGGGTAATTCGATGATAATAAACCCAATGCGAACACAAATAAGCCTTATATCCTTCACTGGTCAGGGGCGGACGTTTCATCCAGCTTTGGTCTGATGGCTTTAATTCGCTGGAAATTCCCGTCAATACTGACCATTCCACCACTTCACGCACAGTAATGGACTTGATCTTTTCCAGGGGAATGGAGGTTCTTTTCATCAGGTAAAAAAGGGTGTCCACTCCTCCATCGTCCTCACCAGGAAGGGAATAAGTATAAGCCAGCCGCTGGCGAAAAAGGGTCAGGGGAAGGGCTTTGCCCTCCAGATCGCGGCCCAGCAATTGCTTCAGATAGGCCGTATTCTGCAGAGAATCCAGGTTCAAATCTTCGCTGGAATAAAAAACAAAGCCCTCAAGGGTGCGTCCATTTTGCAATTCCAGACTGAGAGCCAGATGATAGCCCATGTATTCGGCCCGGGCCGAAAGTATGCTGAAGCTTAAAAGAAGTAAAACAAGAGGTTTTTTCATAGGCTAAACGGGTTCTGAACTTGTTTTCTCAGGCAAATTTACTGAATTACCCACTCCTCAGGCACCAAAATGGTCGACAAAAGGGCCCCCAGGAAGATCAGCAGGGCAATAATCCTGTGTATCCATTCATTTTCTGTGCGACGAATGCCAAAAGTAAGCATCATACCCAGAAAAATAATGATGGGAATCTGTTCCAGCCAGGTATAATCCATGAGAAATACGTTGGAAATGATGGATAGCACAATACTGAAGGCAGTAATGATGAAAATAACCTGATACTGACTGTAATAAAAGGCTTTCATGTCCCGCTTTTCCTCCCGTTCGTTGGTGGGAAGGAGCATTTTGGCTGTCGCGTAGAGGGAAATGGGGTAAAGTAATACGAAAAACAACTCGGGCAGCAACCATTGGGCCTTGTCTTTGAGTTTGTAGGCGCTAAACCATTCCTGAATATGCAAAAACAGGATAAACACCACCCAAAGGAGGTGGGGCCAATAAAAACGGACCTTTTTGAGGTCGTACAACAGGTCTGAGAGGGAAGCCAGCATCTGGGTGATGCCCAACCCAAGGATAATGGAGATCAGGATGGAGACGTACTCGAAGGGGCTGATGGTGTTTCCCATGGGTTTTCAGGCGGGGTTGGGGGATTTTTCCAGCATATCCTGCCCAAATTGCAGCAGGTAGCCATTATTATCGTAGAGGCCAAATTCACGCATGCCCCAGTCGAAAGTTTCAATCTCATAGGCCACTTTGGCTTTCACTTTCAGTTCCTGCCACAGGCTTTCTGCATCCTCAATGTAAAAATAAAAAGAGCCTGTGAAATGGGGTTTTTCAAAAGGGGTATGCTCATTGGGACGGGCCACCATCAGGTCAATTTCGCCCAGATATAATCCCGCCCAGCCCCATTTGTCGTTGCGGTCGCCCAGGGTAAAGCCCAACACATCCACATAGAAATCAATGGTTTCCTGCAGCTGATCCGTCCAGATCATGGGGGTGAGTTTGCGGGCTTTCATGGTAGGGATTTAGTAGAGAAAAGGGATAAACTTTTTGGTTTTGCGGGCATACTCTTCAAATTCTTCCCCATACTTTTCCTTCAGATAGAGATCGAGTTTGGGGATGTTGTAAAAGGCAAAAAAACTGAACAAAAATACGGGGATTGTGACTGAATACCAATTGCGGGTCATGAGCGCGTAGCCAATTACCCAAAGCAAATCCCCAAAATAATTGACGTGCTGAGAATACCTGAAAAATCCTCCTGTGTAGATTTTACCCTTGTTTTCGGGCCTCTTTTTCCAACGGTCGCGCAGCAATTCCGACCCCGTATTGATCACGCAACCTGCGGCAAAAATCAGGATGGCCGGCAAATCAGCCAGGCTCAGAGGAATGGATTCGGGCAATACAAAGAGGGGAAATCCCACAAAATAAATGGCAAAAGCCATGGGCACACTGATACTTTCTTCCCATGGAATTTTTCGCCTGAGCAAAAATGCCATCATGAAGGCCATGCGCAGGAATATAATCAGGTTGAAGATCACGATCATCCAACGGCGTTCCTCAGCCCCGGCAGCGTTGGTAATGCCCAGATGTTCCTGCAACCAGTTGCCTCCTGTCTGGAACAAAATCCAGTAAGAAAGCCCGATCAGCAGGATTTCCAGCACATGAATGAGGATCTTTTGGGGAATGCTCCTGCTCTGTTGTCCGTAAAGTTCCATGGGGATAATTTTGAGGGTGAAAGAAAGAGCCGGGCCTGCAATATTGGAATTCAAATGAAGGAAGGCAAGGAGTAATTGATCAAAAGGAAGGGGAATTTTAATCCAATTTCAACTATTTCCCTCTTTTTCAGCCCGCTTTTGTCTGCGCATGAACACAATTGCCCACACCACCACCAGCCAAAAAGGAAGCGCTGAGCCCAGGATCAACCAGTTGAAGCTCAGGGTGCCCACCAGGAGAATCATAAACAGCAACAGGCCAATGCCCACCATACCCAGCCAGGTGAGCAATCTGCGGGGGCGCTTTTGGAAGAGGGTGATCAGCAATAAAATCTGCCCCGCCAGGGGAAGCAAGGTAAACGGATGCATCACCGTTTTGGGCTCGGTAATCAGCTTGGCCAGCAATTCGCCCTCCATCTGAAACAGAAAGGAATGATTGTCCCTGCCCCATTCCAGATAGCCCAGCAGGGAGGTCAGAATGAGCAGCAGATTGATGAGTTTGTGTCTTTGAATCAGGGTCATGAGGGATTTTCAGGGCAATTTTTCCAGGATGCGGGCAAATTCTTCTGGCCCGAATTCGGCCAGCAATGTTTCTCTTTGGCCTTCAGTCAGAAGGCGAAGGCGGGCCTTCAAATCAGGACGGGCCTCCCAGATGGCAGACTCAGTCAGGAGAACATTTTCCAGCAAACAGCCTTCGTACAGGTCGGCATCATCCAGAATATTGGCTTCCAGATATTGAATGGAAGGCTCCAGAATGAAATTCAACCCGATTTTCTGTCCCAACAGGGTGCGCAACTGGTCTGAAGTCAATTCCCCCAGGGGAATTTTACGGTACTCATGACAACGCCGCACCAAACCTGAAACATAGTTTTCCTGATCGGGCCAGAAGTCGTTTTCAAGTTGTTCGAGGGATTTTTCAGGATGGTTCATCTGAGTCATTTTCGAATGGCAAATCCTCCCTGAAACCTGATCAGGCTGGTCACGGACCGCAATTCTCCTACTGTGGCTTCGTTAAACACCACTTCGCTGCGGGAAACCCAGACCATTGGATCATAATTCACCCCCAAAAGAGGCGAAATTTTCCAGTTTTGGCCCATAGGCAGGTCAAAAGCGAGTTGAAAATTCAGTCCCAGCCCCACCCCTGCCTTGCGCAACGGCTGATCTTCCTCGCCGGGCCCCACAATGACAATCTCTCCGTTCAAACTGCGGGTTAGCATGGCCCCGGTCACAGCAGGAGTAAAGCTCAAATTGAGGGAAGAATTTTGGCCTATTGGAACCAAATACTGCAACCTGACTCCCAGATCAAGCAGAAAGGCATGGATGGCAATATCGTAATTGGGATTGTCGGCGGCGCTGTGGTGAAAAGATGCAGCCAGGGCTGGTCCCCAGGAAAATTTGCCATTTTCCCGAAGTATCCAGGCAGCATCAAGACGCACCCCTGAGCGCAGTAAGGGTTGCTTTTCAGTCAGAAAAGGACGGGAAAAATTATAGGTTTCAACTGCTTTATTCCATTGAGAAGCATGGAGCCATTGGTAGCTTAGCCCCAGGGAGAATTGTTGCGCCAGCACCACCTGACCTCCCAAAAACAGCCCCAGAAGGATGAAAATAACCTTTTTCATGAGACAGAATTCAGGATGTTGATTACTTCCCTGTACCCGGTTTCCACCGCACCATGCACCGTCTGGTGATGGCCGTTGCAGTTAGTGGCTTCGCCCGCAAAAAAGAGCTTATTATCCACAGGTTGGGCCAGATTTTTACGGGTATCCTCTTTCATTCCCACCAGCGGATAAGAATAGGCCCCGCGAATGTAGGGCTCCTTGTACCAATCCTTGAAAAAATGTCCCTTGTAGGAAGCGCTGGCTGCCCCGTTGAACATGAGGTCAAGTTCATCGAGCAAGGCCTGCAAGGCAGCGGTTTCGCCCATATCGCTCAGCAGTTTGGCCTGATCGCCCATGGCAAAACCAAACAAAACCAGGTCCTGGGAATTCCGTTTATAACTTTCGCACACGTAGGCCGCGCAGGTTGAACCTCCAATGATGTTTTTGTCCGTGAATTTATTGGAAAAGCGCAGGAAAAGCTTCATTCCAGGTTCCATGCCCAGGTGAGAGAGGCTTTCAGTTTTCGAAGCTGGTAAGGAGGGGGTAAAATTAATGTCGCCCTGCTTGAGCACGGTCAGGGGCACGGTAAGCAGGACTTTACCGGCCGTAATGGTTTGCCCTCCCTGAATCCTAATCAAAATCTGATCAGACTGGTAATTGATGTCCGTGACGGGAGAATTGAGTTGAATTTCGCCCGCGACTTGAGTAATGAGTTGCTGGTCGATCAGGTCAAAGTAGGTTTGGGCGAATTTATGATCGTCAGAACCATAGCTTTGCAGGTCGTAGCCTTCGTTTTCCCAGCGAGCTGAAATATGCTGAGGGGAAGCGCCCGAGTCGCCGGTAAGACCTGAAAGGATGTAAAACCCGTCCTGGGTGCCCCCCATCTGGTAAAATTGGTCGAGGTAAGATACATCCGTGGTGGATTCGGTCAGGCTTTCCAGCATTTCGGTCAGATCAGTTGGAAGCTCGCTGACCAACTGACCTTTGTACCAGTAAAGGGTCTCAGAATTATCCACAAAGATCTGGGTACCAGAACTTTTGACCAGATCGCCCAGGATGGAAAAATCTCCGTGGAGCCATTGGGCACCTGTATCAATGGGAAACGAAGCGAAGCTGCTTTCACGGCCCATCCTCCCTCCTGCCCGGTCTGAAGCCTCCAGGATGAGGAAATCAATCCCATAGTTCCTGAGCAGATAGCCGGCATACAATCCCGCGACTCCCGCCCCTATGATGACCACCTTTCCCTGAAAATTTATTTCCTCAAACAGGTTCTCGTCCTGACAGGAGCTGAGCAAACCAGGAAGAAAAAAAGCTCCCAGGCCCATTTTTGCAGTGTTCAGGATGAATTCCTTTCTGTTCATGATTTCATAAAATCAGGAAAACAAGTTAGGGAATTTTGGAGTGGGTTGGTTGTAGTTAATAATCTAAAAATATGCCACTTTATTTGAGTTTTGCCGTTTCCCTTCCCATTTAGCTTCCCTCCCTGGTAGCTTCAATCGCTTCAATCAGGGCCAGAATATCGTTTTCATCATTGAAAACATTGACCGCAATGCGCAGGTAGGTTCCCCGCACAGAAAGACTGATCTGCCGCGCTTTCAGCGCTTTTTGCAATTCATCCAGCCTGATTTGAGGCGGCAAAGTGAGGGAAAACAGGTGGTTACAATATTGATTTTGGGTATCAATTTTCACCTCCAGTCCGCGAAGGTAACTGAGCAAAGGCTGAATCAACTGATGCGCATAGGCCTGAATTTGGGCTGGATTCCAATCAATGATCTGTTTGAGAGAGGTAAGAAGCATGGGCAGCAGGAGAAAATTGCTGCTTTCACCCACATTAAAGCGGCCAGCCTGCGGCTCATAGGCCGCCTGGTATTGGGTCAGCGCACTGAATTCGACCGCATGCTGGCGATTCATCCAGGATTCTTCCAGGGGTTTTCCGTTGGAAAATGTATCTCCCACATAAGCCAGCGCCATTGAATAAGGTCCAAAAAGCCACTTGTAAGTGGCGCAAACCAGGGCATCGACCTGACAAGCCTGCACATCCAGGGGCAAGGCCCCCACAGATTGAGTGCCATCCACGATGAACCTGGCTCCCACTTCGCAGCAGCGGGCTCCAATCCGCAGCAGGTCAAAACGATAGCCATTCATCCAATGCACAGAAGAAATCAGCACCACAGAAGTCTGCGGGCCGATCTGATTGAGGATTTTATCATTCCAGTCCGGGCTGGATGAAACCACTTTCAATTCATTTTCATGTTCGCGGGCCCACCTTTCCAGGGCAAAATAGCCGCTGGGAAATTCGTCCTCCACGGTCAGGGCATGCCCGCCGGGCTTGCCAGGCAGGTTATTGAGCACGGAGGCGAAGCCGTAGGAAGTGGAGGGCAGAATGGCCACCTGAGAGCCTGCACAGTTCACAATCTGGCCGAAAGCTTCCCGCACTTTGCCCGCAGTAGCAAAGAAATCGTTGGGAGAGATGTCCACAGGGTTGCGCTCGCGGATCAGGGCCTGCAGGCAGGCTTCCTCTGCCGATTTGAGCAGGGGCGCCTTGTAGGCGCAATTCAGGTAATGTACGCCCTCACGCAGGCTGAAGAGGTCTTTTTGGCACTTCATGGATGACTTTTTTGTTTCACCCGGAAATTTAGAAAAAGTTTATCCCCTTCGCATTTCTCAAGCTCATTTCTCCTCAAATTCATGGGAATCTCTAAAAATCAGGAAGATCAAAGCTGACCCAGGTGAAGAAAGCGCAGTTTACTCCTGTAAATGAGCATTTCTGAACCAAGTCCAACGCAGAGATTCATGATTTTTAGAGGTTCACTCATCCTCCAAAATCTTCACAAACCCCTCCTCCAATTCGAGGTCGGCGATCCAGCTCACCACAGTGGGTTCGCTGAGTTTGTAGGATTTGAGTTTCCCGGCCAGATAAGCCCGTTTTCCCACCTGAGGTTCAAGCGGAAATTCCCTTTTCATCTCTGCCCGCACGAAGCAATGGATATTGAATCCCTCGTTATTGGCACAGGTAATTTGTACCTTCCCAGGCACATCCTGTTCCACCCGCACCTGATTGAAAGGCATTAAATTCCCCTGGGTAACTTCGTAATGGTGGGTAATGATTTCCTTTCCCACACAAGCGTCCAGTACCTTTTTCAGATCGCCATGGGTCTTTTTTCCCTGAGTTACCAGCCCGGCCAGGGCATAAATTTGCATGAATCTAAAGCTGGCTTCCTGGGTTGGACTAAGTTGTAGATTGGGATCGCTGCGGTAATGGTCGATCTTTTGCAGGGCAAGGGCAAAGTCTTCCGTTCCAATGGTGTTGACTACGTCGCTGGACTCATTTTTGAACAGATCGTGCACTTGGAAGGCAGCTTCAAAGTCAGGTTCCTGGGGGATTTTTGGGCCAGAAGTATCCACAAGAGAGGTATCTGCGGTCAGAGTGGGAGGATTGGATTTTTGGGGCTGACAGGCAGTTGCAAAGCAAACCAGCAGGGCAAACAAAATGATTTTGAGGTCCATAAAAATGGTTTTGGAGATGACAAAATCCGGGATGCCTGGGGGAAACGATACAAATTACGAAAACTAAAGGAGAAATGGGGAGGAATTGAGGAATTGAGCTACGGCCCTACTATTTATTTTACTTTCTGGCATGTTATTCTATCTCCAAACAAGCCAAATGCCTGTTTTCTGAATTCCCAATAAATTCTTTGATCAATTCGGATTTCTCATGTAATACTCCTGAAATCCCATCAGTAGTTGTATTTCCTGATCTAAGCCAAACTATTTTTGGTGGATGGCCTTTTAAACTCGCAATATCAAAATAATCAGAGTCAAAAGTTACAATGGAATACCCATTCTCCTTTGCAAAAGTCCAAATTTGAATATCAGAATAGTTTTCCAGTCCAAGTCTCCTAACTTGTTCAGAATCAGGAAATATCTCCTCAATTTTTCGAATTATTCTAAAGGAAATATTTTGGTCGAACCATAGTTTCATCAGGCAACCCTGAGCTTGTGTTCCCTGTCTGCTGCATAGGCAAGACAAGCCTGAATACTATCCATAGAAAGCTCTGGAAAGTCCTCCAGAATCTGCGGGGGAGTCATTCCATTGGCCATCCAACTCAGGACATCGAAAACCGTGATGCGGGTCCCGTTAATTACAGGTTTACCAAACCTGATGTTTGGATCAATGGAAATGTAATTTGCGTAATCAATCATAATCAATGCATTACTACATAAATTTAGCGATTTTCCTTTTAACTAATTGTAGATTCGTCATTTTCCCAAAAGTGGCAGGTGCTTCAGCTTGTGATAATTCAGGGCCAGTTGGATGCAGTCCTTTAATTCCTGACGGGGAATTTTCTCCTCCAGATCAAACAGCAAAGCCCGGGTGCCTTCATACCTGAATTTATCCCCATAAACCACCTTGAAAGTAGGCACCAACTGACTCGTACATTGAAAATACATCGCATATTGCCCGGGATTTTGGGGTTTCCAATCCATGCGAAGGGTGCTGCCATTTTTAACCAGATAGCTGGGTTCACCCCATTTGAGGGTCTCCAGGATTTCGGTCACACCCTCAGTTTCGTCCGCGACTTCCAGAATCAAGTCGCGCAGGGCCTCCAGCTTTCCTCTGATTTCATCAGGATAGGACTGAAATTTGGGTTCTACCCGCGGATCACGGTTGATTTTGAGTTGAGACATGGGGGTAAGTTAAGGAAATTGAGCACGAAAAAGGTCATAAAAAGAGTTGAAAGCCGCTGGTCCCCTCAATTCCCCCAAATATCCTTCACCATTTCCGCATTATCAAATCCCACCGAAATCACTTTATATCCATCCTGAAACCAGGGATGCAAATCTCCCATCACCACCACAAGCATCAATCCCCACTCATGCAAAACGCCCAATCCCACCCAAATCCAGATAAATATTATGAGTCCTTTGGAAGGATCATTGAAATACCTTCTCAATGAAAAGGTCAATCCCCAAAAGCAAGTAAGCCAAAATGCCAAATCAATCAAGCCATTGACCAGGCAAACCGCTATATCAAAGGAATTACCAAAAACAGCCACGATTCCATCCGTGACCATCCAGGGAAGCGGAAACCCCTTCAAAATGAAATCATACTCCTCCACTGAGCCATTATAGCTGGCGAGCACATGCCAGTAAGGACTCAGCCAGGTGAAGGCGATCAGGGCCGCGGAAAAGCTGGTCAGGAGTCTGTAGGTCATGGGTTCCTTTTCTTTAAGGTTCATTCAAAGTTATCCCAAATTACCCAAATATCTGATCACTTCCATCCTCCTTTTTATTGGGTTTGGGCGCCAAAATCCTGCCCTAATAATGGAACTAAAGATTGATTCCCCATAATGTCCATCCCCTTCCAACTGAGTAGAAAAATCGCCAAATTGCGGAAAAAGCAACTCTGTGCGCAGCGCTGAAAATAGCCCCCCCGCCTTCAACTGGGACGACTGGTACCACTCCGTGGGGGGACGCAGCATCCATATCCGTGAGGTGGATGATATTCTGACTCAGATCAGAGAGTTTCAGTATCCACGCTTTACGGGCGAGGTCCATCCCCGGCAAACCCATTTCCAAAATCCCGTTCAGGCCGCACAAACGGTCAAAGAAATGGCCTTCAAAATGGGTGCAGACGAGGTTGGAATTGCCGAAATCGAGCCTTCAGACATATATCAGGGGCGGGAAGTAAAGGAAAAATACGCCATCGTGGTCGGACAGCGCATGTTGTGGAGGATGTTTCAGGAGGTGCCCTCCCACGATTCTGCGGTGGAATGCCTGCGGGTGTACTTTTCGCTTGGGGAGGTGGTGATCCGTCTCGCGGATTTCATCCGCTCTCTGGGCCATCCCTGCACGGTCGAGCACCCCATTGGCGACAGCGACGTGCTGCATGTGCCCCTGGCCCTCAAGGCGGGCTTTGGCGAACTGGGCCGGCACGGCTCCATCATCCACCCCAAAATGGGTCCCCTGTTTCGCCTGGGCAGCGTGATCACCGACCTTCCCCTGCAACCCGATCAGCCCATTGATGCAGGCATTGCCGCCTTTTGCGACAAATGCAGGGCCTGTCGCATCTATTGCCCGGCCAATGCCATTCCCGATGAGCGCAGCCCCGAGGCCGGCAAGGACCACCTGGGCAACGACCGCTACATGGTCGATACGGGAAAATGTTTCCCCTATTTTGCCCGCCACAATTATTGCTCCATTTGCCTGCCTGTCTGCGTCTATCAGCACAAGGAGTGGGCCCGTGATTTTGAGGGATTCCAGACCCAACTTTTTCCCGAAATCGACCTGCAGGCTCCTCCCCCACCTACAGATCCCGAAACGCCCAAACATTGGTACCCATTGATCAAACGAGGTTGAAACTATGAAAAAACTATTTTTTGCAGGTTTACTGGGGCTGGCCCTCTTTGAGATTCTGAACGTCTGGTTCATCATGCCCATGCCCGGAAGCCAGCAAATCAACAGCATTGACCTGGCTTACTTTTTGTACTCGTGGCGTTGGGTTTTTCGGGTAATTTTCCTCCTGATGGCGGCCGCAGGCAGCCGGGAAGTGATCCGGGGCCAAAGAAAATGGCTGCCTGCCCTGGTTTTGATCTTTACCGCCGGGATTTGCTATCTCTTCAATTTCAAAATGACGGCTGAAAAGATGTTTCGCCAGCCCCAATCCGTGGAACTTAAATCCCGGGCGGAAAACGAAGTGCCCGGCAGCAGAATTATCCTCGGCATCACCCAGGGCGAAGAAGCCAAAGCCTATCCCATCGAGTATCTGGCCTACCACCACCAGGTCAGGGACAGCATCGGGGGCAAATCCGTGATCGTGACTTACTGCAGTGTATGCCGCACCGGGCGGGTGTTTGAGCCAGTGGTCAATGGCAAAAATGAACAATTCAGACTGGTGGGCATGGATCATTTCAATGCCATGTTTGAAGATGCCACCACCAAAAGCTGGTGGCGTCAGGTCAATGGCGAAGCCATTGCGGGGAAGCTCAAAGGGCAGGAACTGCCCGAAATGGAATCCTGGCAGATGACCCTCGACAAGTGGTTTGCCCTGCACCCCCATTCAAAGGTATTGCAACCCGACCCGGCTTTCATGGATATTTACGACCCTGAGGCCAATTTTGAAAAGGGAAAAAATCAGGGCAGCCTCACCCGGACCGACAGTCTGGCCTGGAAAATGAAATCCTGGGTGGTGGGCATTGAAGTGGGCGGGGCCAGCAAAGCGTATGACTGGAACAATCTGAAAGAGAAACGGATTATTCATGATTCAGTGGGCAATACTCCCCTGGTGCTGGCCCTTGCTGCCGACGAAAACAGCTTCGCTGTTTTCGAACGGTCGCCCAATCAGGTATTCACCCTGGATGCAAATGACCACCTGCTTGCAGACAGCGCGGCCTATGATTTTTCGGGCCGGGAACTAAATTCGGCCATGCCCCCTCTCCAGCCCGTTTCGGCCTCCCAGGAATACTGGCACAGTTGGCTGAGTTTCCATCCCGAAACGCAAAAGTATGAGGACTAAGGTTTCAACCCTTTTTGGGATAATGGGGGTCAAATTCCTCCCGACTGCTCTTTTTCGGCATCAATCGCCCTATTTCGCCATTTCGCCCCCAGAACCAGCAACAAAATTCCCAACCCCAAAAATATCAATCTCCCCAGCGTATATCCCGCCTGGTAACCCAAATTATCTCCCCTGCAGCCCGAATCAAAGAGACAACGAATCAAATCGGCCACACTGCCCAGCACTTCCCCTGCATTCATCACATGGGCCAGAACAATCAACCCGCCAATGCCCATAAAAATTACTCCAAAGACCTTTTTTAAGCTGTTACTCATCACATATTAATTTAATTTGTTGTAATCAGGTTCCTGAACCCGCTTTCCAAATCATCCTGGTATCATAATCAGATGCTGATTTTTCAGAACATAGCAGGCAAATCTGGCACCATTTCTTGCCGCCAATTTACCAATTATCCGCCATATTACAACTCTTAAATCCTTTATGGGACTGAAAAGCCAGCTTTGTCTCTGCCATCCAGCCTCTCCCCTCAAAATCATCCCCTCTCACAATCAAATCCTTACCCTTCAAATCTACTTTCCTTCCTCCCAACTTCTTGCATAATGGCTCATTAAGACGTATTTTATGCTGCAGTATATTACACCCTTTAACGATTAAAAATATGTCATCACTCAACTGGGCCGAAATCTACATTACCAACACAGGAACCGAGGAAGCCCTCATCCAGCTCTACCACTACAACAAAGAAACAGGAAGCCACGCCGGCGGATGGATTGCAGCACCCAACAAAACCGTGGGTCCCCTGCTCGTGTACTTCAAAACCGGATTTGGCAGCTACGGCACCACAGACATGTGGAAAGTGCGCTACTCCGTCATGGGCACCACCAATAACGGAGTCTATGTCAATGACGCCGTGCCCCTCGCCGACGGCTGGAAAGAGTGCATGCTCGAATCCTCCGACGCCCAAAAGAAACTCACCTGGACGGTCAACCGAACCAGTTTTCAGCAAAAAATGCGCTCCTGGCCCAACTGCGAGTCTGACATGCACCGCGCAGGCCCGGCCCAGAAAATTTCCAACGTATTCGTGCTCATGCTCGAAAATCACTCCTTCGACAACATGTTTGCCATGTCCGAAATCCCCGGTCTGACCGTGGCCACCACCAAAGATTTCAACGAATCCAAAGGCAAAAAATATTACGTAAAAAAGCCGGCCCTTTCCACCATGCCCACCGATCCTCACCACGAATTCAACGATGTAGTGGAGCAGTTGTGTGGCATGGGTAAAAAATACAGTCCTGTGACCGGCTATCCACCCATTGACAACTCGGGCTTTGCCGCCTCCTATGCCACCACATCCGGGCTCAGGGAGGGTCAGGAAGGCCTGATCATGGAATGCTTCGAAACCCAAAAACAATTGCCCGTGATTTACAAACTGGCCACCGAATTTGCCATTTGCGACCACTGGTATTCCTCTCTGCCCGGCCCCACCTGGCCCAACCGCTTTTTCATCCATCTCGGCTATTCCAATGGCCTCGACGACAGCCCATCCACAGCCCAGATGGCCAAATGGGAAACAGTATCAGGATTTACAGGCGAGGATGGCAGCGTATTTGATCAACTCAATAAACTAAAAAAAGGGTGGCGGCTGTATGGCGACAAAAGTAGCCGCTTTACCGACCACCGCGACCAGTACAATGGCAATGGCGGCGTGGCTCAGGTAGCCTCCCTCAAAAACATCAGCTTGCTTGATGTCAATCCCATCGACGACCTGCCAGGCGACTTCCTCTCTCCCTACGAGGCCGCCTACACCTTCATCGAGCCCAATTATGGCAGCGCCAATACCAACTACAAGGGAGGCTCCTCCCAGCACCCCATGGACGACACCTACGGTGGCGAGGCCCTGATCAAGTTCGTTTACGAATCCCTGCGCAACTCACCCATCTGGGAAACCAGTCTCCTGCTCATCACCTACGACGAACACGGCGGATTTTATGACTCTGTTGCGCCCCCCCAGGCTCCCCCACCAAACCGCTCCGTAGATCCCAATTTACCAGTCAACCATTTCTTTTTCAAGACCTTCGGCGTGCGGGTTCCCGCTGTGGTGGTATCTCCCTACATACCCAAAGGCACGGTCAGCGACACAGAGTACGACCACACTTCCCTGCTCAAAACCCTGCAGGAACTCTTCGGAATTATGGCCCTCACCGACCGCCAGGACCAGGCCAACAGCCTGATGCCCCTGCTCGACCTCAATGCGCTGCGCACGGATTGCCCCACCAGCCTCCCCTCGCCATTCAAAGGAGAAGTAGCTGTGCCACGATCCACCCAGCCTGAGGTCACCGACGACCAACTCCTGCCCGAAAAAGGCAATTTCATTGGCACCCTGGGCATCATCCTCAAAACCAATATCGAGCTGTTTGCCCAAACCCAGGAAGAAAAAGAAGCCATGCGACAGGAATTTCTCGACCTCAAAACCTATGGTCAGGCCAACGCCTACATCAAAAAAGTCACCGACAAAGTCGACGCGCTCATCGGCAAAAAGCGCTTTCGATCATAATCCGCCCAGCGCAGATTACTGATTGCCTACATACAGGAAAACCCTCATAGTTAATTGCAAATTGCTCATTGCCAATTGAATTTGGGGGTGCCCCTCCCGGCCTGCGGCCCCAGGTCGGGTCGGCGAGCTCCAGGGGTCTCCCGAAAGCTTTCGGGATCCGTGCCGCCCCACCCGAAATCCTTCGCGGGGGGCGCCACTGCCCTCCAAAGTGTCGGGCACCCTCCGCATGCCTCACCCACACCTGGCTTCCAGCCAAAATTGCGTGAATAGCGGTCAGCTTTTTCCCAACCGCAAACCGCAAACCGCAAACCGCAAACCGTAAACTGTAAACCGTAAACCGTAAACCGTAAACCGTAATCCCGATAACTATCGGGAGTAAACCGTTACGGCCAGGCAGGCGGCGTAGCCGCCGCCGCCAGCGCAGCCACCAGCAAACCAGTCAGTACATCAAAATCCCGTCCATCCGGATCAGCCACATCGTTCGCCGGGAAGCTCGCAGGATCGATCACCGGGGTACCCGGCACATGTCCATCCCACACCGACTCAATCAGCCCCGCACCTCCTCCTTCCAGCAATTCCCTGAATACCTCAAAAGCCTGATTTCCATTGCCCAGCCGCACAAAATCAGGGTCAGGCATAGCCGTGCCTACTGGCGCCACCGCATTCAGGTGGGCTGCCATCAGGGTACGGCGCAGAGTGGAGATCGCCGCCGACTTTCCCTGAACCAGGGTCCGGTCAAAGAGCACCATATCCTGTCCCCCGTCGAAAGTCATGCCGCGACGACGGATCGTACTCGATCCCATCAGGGCAAAAACATCATCCACAATCACAGTATTGGTCATAAGGCGGAGCGGTCGTCCGGGAAATCCCATGGGATGGAAGGCCACAATCCGCTTTTTGTCCACCGTGCTCAGCGCGTCGATAAAGTCCACCGCCTCCTGGCGCTTCGCATATTCGCGGGCCGCAAAAGTCTCATAGCCAGGACCATAATCCAGCTCCTTCGACATGGCCACAATCACCCTCAATCCAGGATGAACCCCCATGCGGGTCTTCAGAATATTCAGCAGGTCATTGGCCACCTCGCCCCCGTATTCCGTCCGGGCAAAGGCAGGCCCCTCGATGTACACAAATTCCCTTGCATTCTCAAAAGCATGACGCAAGGCCCAGTATGCATCCCTGCGCCCAAAGGCGCAGGAACAAAATTCCCGCTTGAATTCGTCATACAGACGGTTCGCATTGGGACTGGTCCTCAGGTTATCCAGCTGGGTTTCGATCGCATTCCCAATAAAATCCGGCCAGGCATCCAGATCCAGTTGCTCTTCCAGCCAGTCCACAATATCCGACCAGGCGGGATTATCCGTAAAAAAAGTACTGATCTGGTTGGTAAACAGGGCCAGTTCGGGAGTTTCCACCCCCGAAGCAATGGTTTGCAAGACCGCCGCCGAAATGGTGCCGGCAGCCGCCGCTGCGGGTTCATTCCAGTTATTATCGCCCAGCGCCACCAGTCGCTCGATCACATTCTTCGCCCGGCGAAACGCCGCGCGGTTGATATCATAGGCCAGGGGGCCGCCCGTGGTTTGCGCTGAAACCACGTGAAATTCCTTTCCTCCATGTCCTCCCGGGCTCCCCAATCTGTTGATGGCCGAGCGGGAGGCCTTCACCGCATGCATTCCCGAAAGCTGACCGTCGAAAGTAGTTGTGGTACGGCTGGCGATGATACAATCGCGGCGGGCCATGGTGGGCATGCGCGGACTGTCCCGCGGATTTCCCTCGCTTAAGAGGGAGAGGATCACGTCCATAGTGGTACCACTGGGAGAAGTTGTGGGCGGTTCAATGCCCAAAATCCCGGCCGAGGAAATGGAGCGAAATTCAGCACCTGTCAATCCGTTGGTTTCCGAACCAATAAGGGCCGTTTCTGCCGCAGACAGGGCCGCAGGCGCAGAAATGGTACAGGTCACGTTGCCAAAAACCCGCGCCGTATTATCCCCGTTCACCACCACTAAATCGAGGTGAAGAGTCGGATCAGTGGGCAAAGTTACACTCCCCCCCCACGATTTAAGCCCCAGCGGGTCGGTCAGCACCAGGCACACCTGAGCAGAGCCATCGCCCCCTCCTCCGGAGGGGATCTGAGCCACCGCCCCGGCCCCGTCTCCGCGGCCTTCCCGGGCATCCGGCAAAAACTTGCGGTTATAGGCCCGCACCGCTTGTCCTTCTGTAAATCCCGAAATGGTGACCACCACGTCCGCATCTTCATCCGATCCGGACAGAAAATGGGCCACAGGATTGAAATTATCCTTGATCGAAGCTGCAATGGCCCCCGAGGTTGCAGGAGTACCCGTAGGAAACGAAGGCCATTGTGAATTCGCCACCGTCCCATCAGCAGGCAGGTCAAAATCCCCCTCAATGACCGGAGAAACCACAAAAGCATCGTCCGGGGTGCCCCCGATGATTGTATTGGCCACTCCCATGGTCGCATTTCCATTGAAAGAGAAGGTCACCGTTTCATTATGCCGGATGTCCGGACGTTCTTCAAAATCAATCGCGGCATCCCCCGCGGTCACCGTTCCAATCAGGTGTGGCTCCAGGTCCTCCACATACACCCTGACAAAGTCACGGTTCAGGGCAATGCCCCCGGCTGCGGCGCGGATGGTATAAGTGGTGCCCATCGTTCCGTTGGTGGCAGGTCCCAACCTCAATCCGGCAGCCGCCCCCCCCACAAAATCAATTGCATTCCCTGCATTATTCACCGTATTCACCCCATTGGCCACTGCGGTAACATTTTGCACATCTGCTCCTGCGTAGGGTTGCCCATACAGATTCACCAAATGAGCAATGGTTTGATTGGCCCCAATTTGTCCGATATTGAAAATCTGGCGATTGGCCTGGGCCGTAACCACATCCGACATCAGGTCCTTATCTTCCAGCACGGTATGGGTATTTACGATCTGTTCCAGGGCTCCGGCCGCCGCCACCGGGTCAATAGGCAGGCCCAGTTCATCGTGGATGGTCAGGGTTCCGGTAAATCCAAGGTCATCCCCTGCATTATATTTCCCGCCTTCCACTGCTGCGGTGTCGTCGGCTGTTACATATACAAAATAGTAAGGAACGGGCCGCTCTGGTCGCTGAGTGACGGCAGTCAGACCTTCGATGATGGTCGAATAAAACCGCTGAATGCGCAAAAAGATGAATGGATGAAGCCGAAAAACCAGCGCATTCGCATCCACGGGAAGCCCCGTGGTTTGCAACAACCTGTCTGTGCCCCCTGATTTTACCAGAATACCTCCTGCCGGGGCTACCCAGTTGTCTGTGCTGACCAGACTCAGGGTTCCGGCTGCGCCTTCCACCGGAACCGTCCCGGGCACCGTGGTCCAGTGTACCGAAATCCCCGGATTTCCAAAACCCAAAGACTGCACACCTATATTGGAGAGGACCTGTTGAATATCGTCGGTATCAAACATAATCAGGAAGTTAATTCTGTAACCAAACCATCTGAAGAAGTAATACGAACTGCAACCTCGTGTACAGTCCTGAACCAGACACAGCGGGTAATCTGATAACTGTAACGCCCGTCCCCATCCGGGGTGGCCGAGCGTTTGAATTGCCCCAATCCGCCCGAGGTGCCAATCTGGTGCAACCGGGCCATATTGAAGAGGTGCCAGGGCTCGCTGTCGGAATCAAAAGTTTCCACCACAAAGCCTCCCCCCGGATCAAAGGGCGGCGCAATGGAGCAGGCACTTTTGAAATGAATCGTCAGCCAGAAAAGGAACCTGTTGAAGGATACATCCACCAGGTCAGGCGGAACAGCAACCGGCACCGGTGGCACCAGTTCGGCTTTCACCACACTTCTTCGCTGTAAAGGATCTGTCAGGATCACGGTCACATGGGTGTCTCCTTTGGCAAACCAGACATCATACTGCCACCGTCCGTCGCCATCGCGGCTGTGGCGGTACACCTGCCCGGCGACTTCCGTAGGTGCGCCCGTCAACTCTTCCACTTTAGGCAGATCGATGGACAAATGCTCCGTGTAGGAAGGAGTCGTGCCAGTGCGGTCAACGGTTTGTACGGATAATTTATGTGGCCCTGCCGGAGGCAGGCGCCACTCGGCCTTGCTGCGGAAAGATATTTTCCAAAGGCTTCCATCCGTGCTTTCATCCACCGTGATCGGTTCCAGATCAGGCGGATCCGCGGGAGGAATCAGCACGTGCACCACAGGCGAGGAGGCAGAACGTCCGGGGTAAATTCCGTTCACCGGATCATTTACACCCCAGGCAATTCCCCGGTAGTAATAGGGAAACCAACTGGGATTCACGGAATCTTCCACCTTGAAAAATACGGCCGCATCATTGCCGGAGGCGACGGCATCACCATTTTGGGC
Organism: Bacteroidia bacterium; assembly: GCA_020635905.1. GTDB lineage: Bacteria > Bacteroidota > Bacteroidia > J057 > JADKCL01 > JACJYV01. Next base: position 62,552 of record JACJYV010000009.1, on the reverse strand, counting down.
AGTTTTCACCCAGGAAGGATCGGTCCGTTCGATGATGGGAGGTCCCATTTTATTGACTGCCAACGACAACAGGGAAGACCGGGTCCGGTAAAGTTCCATGGAGGCCGGCGGAGAGCCTGCTCCCGCTTCCAGTTGAATGTTCACAGAGCCCTCAGTTTCGCCCTGCCGTACCTGCAAACTGGGTGCTCCAGGGGTAAAACGGCGGGGAACTGCAATGTAAATGGTGTTTGAACGGGTGGATTCAATATTTTCGGCCGTGACGGTGGAAAAATTATAGGCATAAATTCCATCCACCGAGCCCGGCAGACTTACTTCAATTTCTGGTGAAGGTAGCGGATCGCGGGTCATGCGGGAAAAGGTATCAATGATATCCCCGGCAAAAGGCAAGCCCTGCAAATCCAGCACCCGGGTGGTGAGCAATTCGTCAGCCGGGGCTCCCAGAGCAGCCGCGTTGCGCATGGCAGCTTCTGTCGCTTCGTAAATCAGGTAACCGCTGGCGTAAGGCTGGGCTGGAAAGGCCACTTTATACCGTGCATAACCATTGGCATCGGGCAGAGCAGTCCAGCGCAGGTCGGGTGAAACCACCGGCGGATCGGCAGGCAACGGATCCACGATTACGGTGCTGAGTCCGGCTGAAGAGCCGCTGAATACCGCCGGATTTACTTTTTCAGCAGCCCGGGCATACACCGCATAATACAGGCGGGAAACAGCGCTGAAATCCATGGTAAATCCTTCCAGGGTTACCCGGTAGCGAACGGCTTCGCCGTCGCCTGATTCCGGGGGCAGAATTGCCACCGTTCCCGGACTTCCGGCCAAGACCGGCAATTCATTCTGACCTCCCCCCAAAGGCTGAGAAAAAGTCAGCGTAGCGGTCACACCGGCCGGACCTCCTGAAGACTTTTGCATCCCGGCGGGAGCCGGGCCCGGGTCATCCCCGGTAAAGAATTTACCCCGCAACTGAATTTGCTTCGGTCCCCGGTCTTCCCAGTCCCAAACCAGGTCGATCTGCAGTGAGGCCCCCACTGACCTTCCGGCCACCGTGGCCATGTCCAGCAGGATTTTCACTTCCAGCAGGGCCGGAATATCCGGCCCTTTGGGACTCAGACTGTGGTCCACCGTAGCCCAGTCGCTGAAGCGACCAAATACATCCTGCACCGCCACTTCATAGCGGTCGGTCCGTGAGCCGGTAAAAGGTACGATTCGATTGGTATCGATATAGGTGACATTGGCCTCACTTTCGAGGTCGCCGTCGGGGCGGGAGGCAGGCAAAATGGGGATAAATCCAGCTCCACTGTCCCGTTTGGCATTCAGAAAAACGGGCGGATTTGCGCCTTCAATGATTCCTACATAAAATCCGTGGGGAGAAATATAGCGCGGCTGGCGATTCCACTCCACCCGCACATCTTCCCGCTCCTGGTCATCCAGATCGATCCCGCGGTTTCGCTGGTAGGTACTGGCCGACATTCCCCCCGGAGCCGGAGGCTCTGCAATGGAGGGTGATCCCAGGGCTGCCACATCCACCTTCATTCCAAACGGCAACAGATAGGGAACCATCACCATGTAATCATACTGAAGCTGGAAGGCTCTGGCCGGCATCAGGAATTTCAATTGCTTGAAAACGGGGTCGGGAAAATCGGTGGTACCAAAGCCGAGGGCCAGGGAAGGATGAATATCCGTGGCCGCTCCCAGCAAAAACATGGACCCTACGGGAACCCCGAATTCGGAAGGTTCTGAGGAGGCGGCCCCGCCTTCCTGGGAAATTCCATCGTTGGGGATATCCACTGAATAATCGGCCTGGTTGCCCACAAAAAGATTTGGATCAACCGAATCCAGCATGTCCGTGATCAGCTTGAGCGCCACCCCGGGTGCACGGATTTCAGCCATCACATCCGCTGGAGTAGGTGGATTCCAGGGAGGTGTGGGATCGGATGCAGCAGTCAGCGGATTGGGGGATTCGCTGAAGGCCAGACCAATCAACAAGCGGTCATGGGCCGCCAGGTGCCCTGGCTTCAGGTCTGTGGGTTTGCCCTGCAGGCGGGCATCGTAAGTCGGCATGACCACTTCGTTCAGCTTATAAGGCAATCCGACTTCCTCGATCAGATCCCACTTGGTGTCGCGGGCATAATCCTGCATGGACAAGCCTTTGAAATTGCTCAGGGTGGCCGAACCTGTAATCCGAAAGGAGCAGATATTGGGATGGTGCATGCGCACGGTTCCTCCTCCCCCACTCACGGTAACAGTTTCCCCGAAAATAGCTTCCTGATGTTCATCCAGAGCCTGGAGGGTACAGGGATTTCCGGCGGTGGGAACTACATGCACGAAGAAGTCAATCAACGGAATATTTCCCCAACCCACCACCTGATTGGCATATACTGCATTGAGTGGACTCAGGGCCGACGGAGGCGGAATCGAATCCCAGTGCCGCCGGAAAACCTTGAAAGGTTCGCGGGGAAATCCCAAATCAGGATGTACCCGCCAGCGGAGGGCAATGGGCTGGGATTCCTCGTTCAGCTTAAACTTGCGCAGAAGTTCCTGGAGCCTCTTTGAGGGCTGCCCTGAGACAGACCGCTCGTTGAGCGAGGGGGCAAACTCCAGTTCAAACATTCTTGGCCAAACAAAAGTGGACATTTTTACTCCTTTGTTTAAGGTCAATTAATCTTCAATTTCATTTAATACCCAAACCGGATCTGAGGGCAATGTGGCTCCCAGAAGGGTGTGATCTGTGGTGGCTCCGCCTTCCAACCCGATTTCATGCTGACGCAGAACCAGGTTGATATCCGTAGCGTTATTTTTGAGCATCACCAGGGTTCGGGTTCCGCCCGGCGACCGGACAAACCGTTGCACACTGCTGGTGCCCGATTCTGCCAACTCCAGGTAGCGGGTCCGCTCCATGACCCAGCGGGTCATGGGACCGGTGTCTGTGGTGATCGATTCCTGTTCAGGTTCATTGCGATAGCGCCAGAGTGGTTCAGGAGAATCAATCAGCAGGGCTTTCAGTCGGAAATTATTGCCCTGAGCCTGCCACAGGAGGGTCATACCCGGCTGGTCAGAAGGAGGCAAAGCCTCCATACCTGCATCCAGCAGGGCCTGCTGGATTTCAGCGTCCGAGGGTTCTTCATCCAGCAGCGCCAGATTGGCGCTGAGCGCACGTTCATCCACGTAGGCCTTCAAGATATAATCAGCCAGCTCGGCGGCACCCGTGAATCTCGAGGTACGGAAGGCAACCCTGAAGAGTGGCGTTTTGGGATCGGCCCCAATTACTTCCGGATCCACTTCCACATCCAAAGTATAGGAGGTGCCACGCTCCAGCGGAATATCAATCCTGAATACCCGATGTTCTTCCGTTACACCTTCCGTGACGCAATCCATGGCAGAAACCAGTGTGCTCAGGGTTTCCTGGAACGGAGTCAGAATCTGGGCATCAATGGCCTCCAGCAGGTCCTGGGTAATCTCGGGCTGCTCATCGGGATGATCGCCGTTGGCATTGCGGATCACTGCTTTCAGGGTTTTGCCATAGGCTTCCCACAATTGAACCGCTGAGGCATCCGTAAAGAAAATGCGAATGGCATCCTCCGTAAAGAAATACGGATTCTCAGGATCAGGCGTGGTGGTCAGAATCCAGGGATCCAGCCTTTCGGGAGCTTCGTCGTCGGTGAAGAAGGAGAAATGCTGGGTATCTGAGAAATCCTGCACCGTTTTCGCTCCGTCCTTATCTGTTTCCTCAACCTGCGCCTTATACGACATGGAGATGGTGTACTGCGTATCGGGTTCCAGCAATTGACGAAGCTGTTCTCCCAGAAGAGCGGTTTCCACCGTCTGAATGTCCGTATCACGAGCCACAGAGTCGTGATTATAGCGGTCCATTTCCTCACAGGTACACATTTCCATAATGGCCAGCAATAAGGAAGGCGGTTCCTGATTTTGGCGCTTTTCGACCACAATTTCAAAGCGCACCATTTCTTTTTTGGGTTCCCATTTCAGCAGGAAGCGGGTCAGATCGCGGTGGACAATGGCCAGATAATCGTGGATGCGGCTTACCTCACCTTGCCAGGGACCGGCTGCATCCTGCCAATTGATTGGATAATCGGTCATCACAGGCTGAACTTTGGCAATGATATCCTTGAGCATGACTTCCTCCACCACCTGATTTTTGGCATCAATGGCCCGGAAAATCACCCAATCCACCGGAATGGTCTGCTGATCTTTGCCCAAAGGAAGGGCCACCAGCATGAATATCCGGTTGACGCAATCGCTTTCCACAATGATTTTCTGGGTTTCCTTGGGCAGAAATTCGTTGAATTGCTTGGGAATATTCAGATCAGATTTCTGAACCGTGTGATACTCAAAAGGCAATTCCAATACCCGGGCCGTCACCAGTTTACCCGCGACAGATTTATATCCACCACCAATAACTTTGGCGTGATCGAGGAAGGATTGTTTCATTTCTGCCCGAATCTGATCGAGCAGGGGACTTGGCTTTTTGCCCTGATCCTCGTGAACCCAAATATGATTGTCTGGCTCAGCAGACCGAACCGTATTCGGCGGATCGGGCCATTTTATTCCATACAAATCCCAGCCATTTTCAGAATATCCCAATGGTTTTTTCAGGAAATTCCACAGAATGCAGGCGGGCGGAGCAACTTCATCACAAATATCGCCCCAGCGGTGGGTCAGGCGGTCGGTCAATTCTTGGGAACGCTCCATGGCCCGGGTAAAATGCTCTGGCATCCAGGACATGAGGGCCAGATCGACGCTGGTGTCTGAATCTGAGGTTGTGCCCGTAAAGGAACGCCAGGTGGCAGGCGGCAATCCCAAAGTGGAAGCCGGCAGCGGCGGATCTATGCTGATAGACTGCAATTCGTAGCGAACAGACAAATTTGGCGTTAGTTCGATCCAGCCTCCAGGCTTCATTCGGGGTGCCTGTCCGGGATTCAGGGTAAAGCTGGTGAAACCACTGGAAGCCTGCGGAGCAGCATGCAGGTTGAAGACCGGCATGGAGTCAATCGGCACCACCAGACGTTCGTCGGTCGGAACGGATCCTCCCACCGCGGTGACTTCGTAGGCTTCGCCCAAAGAGCCATCAATCGGGCGGTCTGAGCCCGAGCCTTCGATCAAAGCAGGTGATCGGCTTTGCAAAATCATCCCACGAACGAGCGGCGGAGGTGGATTCAAGGGGGGCTTATCCCCTATCCTTACCTTCACACAGCCTTTGATGCTGAAGAAGAAGAAATCCACCTTTCCACAAGCTTTTCCTTCCAGATAGGTTGGATCGGGAGCTTCCACCGCAAGGGTGGCCCAGGCCGAAATGGAGATAATCAGCAGGCGCAATTCTCCCCTCAAATCCACCAGACCATACAGTTTGAATGGATTGAAAGAAAGACCCACATCCAGACTGGCAGAGACTTTGAGATAAATTCCCGAACTCTCCTTGCCCAGAATGATAGAAGCGCGAATACCCAGGGCCACTGCAAATCCGGGCAGGGTTTTTGTCCCCCCGTCCAGCCACGGAAAGTTTGCAATTTCGTGCCCGGCAATCATGAAATAGCCTTCGGCTTTCACCAGACCCAAAACGTCAGCCGTTACCCGGGCACTGATCTGACCTATATATAAATGCCAGTTGGTTACGTCGTCAAAGCTGAACAGCGCTTCAACCGGAATTTTGACAGAAATGACTTTTTCGACCGAATAATCCACGATCAGACCAATGGTCAGGCGCTTACGGGCAAAGTCCAGATCCACCACAGCCAATACCCCGGTGGTAACCTTACCCTCAGTTCCAGGTCTTTCGCTCAGAATTTTGGCATTCACAAAAATGAGAATGCGTGGGCCGGGAAGCTCCAGCATGAACATCCCCTTGAGGTTAATCAGCACCCCGCCTTCCATAGATCCCAACACCACGCCAGCGCCAAAGGCCCATTTGTCGGCATCGGCCACCCAACCCTGGATATTGACCGGATTGCCATTGACAGGGGCGTTATTGAGCCAATGCAAGGCAGGAACGGTAATGGAAGGATCGGTTGTTTCGTTGCGGCGGTAATGCATGGCAAATAAGCCCAGAATACCGAACAAGCCAAGCCCGGTTCCGCCAATGGGAATAGCAGCAGGAAATTCCACCATCAATCCCACGATCACAGCGGTCAGTTTACGTCCGTCGTCTGCGGTAATGGATTCAATGCCCACCCCGGCGCTGATCCTTAACTTGACCGGCACAATGGTGAGATCGAGCTGACCTTTGATCCCATTTCGCAAATCCACATATCCGCTCCCGATCAGAGCCCCCGGAATATTGACCGAGGCTCCGGTTGGAATGATGGAGGGTCCACGGGTGGGATCGTCAATGGGAAGGGTAACCCGGAAGCTGTCCACGGAGATCACCCCCAGATTGATCTTCAGCCCAATGTCGAATTCCAGCAAGAGTGGATTCAGGCGGGAAACCCGGGCACCCAGGATTTTCAGGATGTTGCCCAGGGGCGCCCCAATATCGAACAGACCCGGATCGGCCAGATCGAACTGATAGCCCCGGCTGGTATCGAATACGGGATGGTAGGAACTGGTATTAAAATCAACTTTGAAACCAATCGCTTTGTAACGGACCCGCAACGGTTTGCCGGGAGTTGAATTGATCGAAATAGGCCCAAGGTTGATGTGAATCTCAAAATCGATCGCATAATCGAGCAAGACACCCAGTTCGTCGAAGGTGGCACCTTCGAATTCCATGTAACCCGGCAGGGTCTGGCTGGCGCTGAGTTCGGCCCCGTAAAAAATGAATTTTTTCATTTCCAGGGCGCCGGTGGCGCCCAAAGCAATGGCAATCGCAATCTCAGCCCCGGAAATGACCATGGCGGCAATCGCTTCACCGCCTTCGGCGGTCACTGCAGTTTCAATCGAACTGGCCAGCAAAGGCGCAAATATGGCCAGGGCACCAATGGAGTTGCTGACGGGCGCAGGATTGAATCCCTCCACATACAGCCATCCGGACGGATTTTCCCGGTCAAAGCCCAGCGCCAGTTGCTGGGTCAGCTTCTTGGCTGCTGAGTCATAGGTCAGGGTCAGGCGATAATCCAGAATACCCTGGGCGCCGCTTTCAGAGGCGCCGCTGTTGGTATTGACGGCCACATTTTGCGAACCGTTGGTTTGCACCCTTTCGGCCAGCCGTTCTGATTCCAGTTGAAAATCCAGTTCGCCCTTGACTTCGGCCAGGACCAGCAGGTTGCGTTCCAAACGCACCCTGAATCCAATGCTGCGGAAAACCGGGGGCCGCTCGGGCTCCTGGGGGGTCGGTCCACGCTCCGTGGGAGTCGTAATGTCGGTGGTAACCGGCGAAGGACGGCTCACCTGCACACTGCAGGTGACATTGGCCCCCACCCCGTTGACCCGGGCGATGGCAGTCCAGTAATATTGTGGGTTATAATTGGCCTCATTGGACGAACCCACATTGCCCAGGATGGGATGGCTGGAAAAATTGGGATCTCCCTCAAAATCGGGTTGCTCTGCGGGTGAACCTGAGGTGGTGGCAGGCCGGGCCCGGGCCGTGCCGAAGGTATTTTGCACGGTAATATTCGGGGCTGGCAGCCCATTGGCGCTGGCGGTTGCATTGAGGGCATTCACCAAACCCAGCAACCTGCGCCCAGAAAGACTTTCATTATACCCCTCAGCCGTGGTATTTCCTTCATAAGAAGCATTCCCTTCCACAATGATGGGCGAGGCCCCCGCCTGTTGCAGGAAAGTCAGCAGGCGGCTGTCAGATTGAAACAGGGACTCAAATGAAACCCGTTCAGCAGTGGTGGAAGGTTTATCAAAGGTGTATTGACCAATAAATGGCTCAATCGGGGCTCCCGTCCACTGCGCTTCTACGGTAACCACGGGACCACCTGCGGTTACGGGCACCCGGATTTCGCCATTGGTGGGCAGGGTGGCCACGGGCGTGCCATCAATGGAAAGGCCCACCAGTTGGGAAGGATTGGCCCGCAAAAAGACCGCATCGTGGTCTGACTGGGGCGACATGAGGTCAAGGGAATATCCGGCTGCGCAGGGATTCGAAACAAGTACAGGTGCAGGATAATCCGTTTCCGTGCCGGTCACGGTGCCAGGCGCAGCCAATTCCAGGGCAATGGTCTCCGTCCAGGTAAAATGGGTGGGATTGGTGCTGTCGGTCACGGTGATTACCAGGGTGGCCGAGCCCGAAGAGGGCTGGTCCAGCGGCCAGTAAGGCCGGTTCACATCTCCATTATGGAGCTGTGAGGTAAGGGGTGTCCCGTTGAGGGTCACCTCCACATTATAAGGGGCCATGCCCCCTGAAATACTGATTTGCAATTCACCATCCGCGGCTACTGAAGCACGGCTGCCTGTGACGGTCACGGAAGTGGCCGTTTCAGAGGTATTACCCCGGGTCACATGGCGGCGCAGGTCGCCTTCATAAAGGATGGGTTCGACCTTCAGTTTTGAATTTCGCCGAATGATATCCAGGGCAAATTCTCCCGAAACCACCCCTTCAAAATCAATGAGCAAGTCATTGGCCCGCAGGTCAAAGGCAAAGCCTGTTGTCCGGTTGGGCGCCACGAAGAGGCGCACATGAGGCAGCCAAAGTCCCTGAAAATCATCCCCCACCCCAAATAATTCCAAAATCTCTGGAGGAGTAAATCCGTCGGACAAATCAAGGATAGCCTTATCCAGGCCAAAACCAAAAACACCCGACTCGTGCAGGGCAATGGGAGGTTCCATGCGAATCAATTCACCTGCCGCAGGATCACTGGGATCATCCAGGCTGTTGATGCCCCACCCCCGGAAACTGGCTGTCACCGATCCGTAATTTGCCCCCTGACTGACCACAAAGGCGATTTTGGGCAGGGTAAGTTTTACATTTTCATGGTTTCTGTCAGGTTCCAGCCACCCGTCTGCAGCGAGCTTGGCCGGCAGGAAAACGTCCTTGGGAATATGCAGGGTAATGGCGGTAAGCAACATTTCCAGCTGCCACTGAAAACCCGGATAGTCTGAGGGTAGAGTGGTGGTATTGACTTCGAGGCGGTTGAGTGCGTTATTCAGTTGATCAATGGGGTCACCCGGATTGACCGTGGGTAATCCCACGGCAGTGGTCATGGCCGACCTGATCTGAGCCGATCCCTGACGGGGAACGGTAAGCCGAAAGCGCAGATTCACATCTTCCCATTCCCAAAGTGAGCCCGAAGGGGTGTGGTAGCGCGGCACAGGCGAAGCATCTCCTTCACCCACAAAAATGGCTTTACCCGAATAAACCACCCCGGAATCGTCCCAGGCAGTTTGGAGTTCGGAAACCCGCAGAAAGGAGATAATGTCGTTGACTGAATCCGGCAGATCAAAGCCTGCCAAAAAATGGGGGGCGAGAAGATCAAGTAAGCCTACTTGCATAGTCGGGTTATTAAGCTACTACGTGACGGGACTTGACGGGTGTTGGAAGAGGATGATCAGGTCCGTTAGATTTTTAAGGTATAAATTTAATTTCAATTTTCAAATTGAACTGATTTAGAATATTATCCACAAATTGATAATTCAGGCAGGATTCATCGAGGTTAAAGTGGATGATTATGGGGTACTGAATTTAAAGCTAAGGCCATTCTGGTTCAGCTACATAGGCCAGGATTCTGACTCAAATCAACCCCTTCAAATACCATATATTCGTTTCTTTCTGTTTCGGGAAATTTTTATGATTGAGAGTGTCTGAAAAATCACCTGAAAAATGCTGTCAATCCCCGGAATCAATTCCTCGCGGGACATGGGTTGAATTATTCAGAAAACGGGGTTAGATTGTTGGAAAATACTGCACCATGAAAAGTTACCCTTTCAGCTGGATTCTGATCCTTTTGGCCTTTCCCCTGTTGTCGTTGGAGTGTGGTCCCGGGACCGGAAATTCAGGCAACTCCCTGACCCTCACCGTTGATACCCAAAATCCCGCAGATGCCCGCTTTGAGATGCTGGCCCGCAGCGATCAGCACCTGCACAAATACAAACTGAATAATGAAATGGCGGTCGATCTGGTAACTCCCTGGGTTACAGACCATGTCATTCCCCGCAAGGTCAACCATGTGGGCGACGAACTGGATCCCAACGACTGGACCACCGTGTATGGCGAAAGGCAAAAGTTTGTGGGAATGCTGGCCAGGTATAAAATGTATAACAGCCATTTTGTGCAGGAAACCGACCTGAACCTCATGGTAATTCCCAATCAGCCGGGCCATGTGGACCAACTGAAATTTGCCGCCCTGCAATCACATAACCTCAAGGAGGTCCATCTGTACCGCATCAACGATCCTTACCCATCCCCCCAGGACCTTTGTCCCGAAGCCCTCAACTGGTACAGAAACGATTACCTGGAAAAAGGTGTGGCCAAAGGCGATCACAAAAACACTGACCCCAAAACGGATTACTGCATTACCCTGGAAGCCGAATTAACCCCCTGGATGGACGGCCACAAGGCTCTGGACCGTCATTTCTTCCCTACTTTTGCCCTGGACGATCCCCAGACCACCTCTCACTGGGAGTTTCTGGGCACCCATTACACCCACAAAAACCTTCAATTCAGCCCACATTTTACCAATCAGTACCCGGCCATTGGCCTCTACGGCCCCATGTGCATGGACGACCGCCACGGCAATCGTCCTGAAATTCACCCCTGGGACTGGATCTGGTGGATGAAACTGGATTCTTCCAATACGGAAATCCTGCCCAAAACCTGGATGGTGGGCCTTTTGTGGGATGATGCCGATCGCTTTCAGAAGCAAGCTGTGCACCTCAATAACAGCCTGACCCAGAAAATCAAAAACCAGATTGACCCGGAAGCTCAGTACTTTTATCTGGGTTACCGCAAATTGCACGACCTGAAAAGGGAGGGGCATTTCAATCAAAGCATTTATACAGATGCTGACCGGGCTGCGGTGGATGCCCAACTGAAGCTGAAACCCTGGGCCTGGTCGCCAAGGACAGGGACCCTGAAAATTCCTTTCTTTATTCCGTTGGAAGCAGCAGAAGTGGCGGGAGAATACGCCAGATTTAATTACGGAATCACCATCGAATCACGGGTGGTCAAGTCACTCCGTGCGGACAGCCTGCCAACGGTGGGAGATTTGCCCGGCAACAAGGTAAGTCCTGTAGCGCCTCAAAAAGCACTTTCAGTGCAAATGGGAGGCAAAGAAGTGGGCCACATTCAGCTGCGTTATCAGGGCGAAAACCAGCCCGAAGGGGTGGCGGCCTGGGTGCAAAATCTCCGTTTCTATGATCGCAACAACCAAAAAGGCATTGCAGGTTTCCTCAAAGTGGCTGCTTCCACTGAGAAGGTTTGGACCGCGGCGGTCACCTTTTCCGACCAGTCAGATGGCAAGGTGGCCTGTGGAGATGAGCAAAGACTGACCGACCAGCAGGTTTCCGCATCCTATAATGCAGATCTGACCGATTACACTGCCCTGAAGAATTTGCTCAGAGCTTCACACACCCGCAAAACCCTTGAAATTGACCTCAGCGAACCCCTCCCCGAGGTATGGTGGATGGAAGTGGACCTCAGTCCTATGCCCAAGGTTTTTGTGGATCATGCCCACCTGAGCACCAATTTATACCTGAAATATGACCCGACAGGATATTCCTTTACCACCACCAATCCCACGGAGAAGGAAATGAAAATCGGCAGTCTCGCGGCTCAGTACCTGCAGGCGCAAAAGAAAATCACCCTCACCCTGGAAGTTTCAAATAACCTGTGGGCTTTATTGCAATGGGGCGAGCTTTTCAATCCTGAAATCCCCAAAATCAGCAACGACTGGAAGCGCTACGATATCTCAGAATTCATCTGCATGGCCCCAGATGTGTATGCGGCTGACCACAAACTGCTGCTCGATTACTGTCTGTTGGTGCCCTGGCCGAAAGAACAACTGAATCACGTCAGTGCATTGCAGACGCCCGTTTTCGATACAAATGAAGGCAGAATTGTGTTTCCCGAAAGACACAGTCTGAATGCGCCAGCTGGTTGGATTTTGTGGGAGAATGCCCTTTCAGCCACCCGCCTGGCCAATCATTTGCAACGCATAGATGCAGATTTTGGAATCAAATTAAAATCGGAAATCAGGCAACGGTTGCAGAATCAATATACCTGGATCACGCCCCAAAACGGAGGCAATCTGGAAACGGCCAGCTACGGCTATTATCCGCTGGTACATGTGAATCCTCAAATCAGCCGCCCTGAGCGGGCGCTGGTGGGTGAACGCAGTGACTGGACTTTTTCAACCCGTTCCATGACCCGCGAAGTGGACCTCGACAAGCGCTTGCGGCAGTACATGCATTCCATGCCTGAATGGACTGCACCCGTGGCCTTGTATTTTGATGCTGACGCTGTGCTTAAAGGTACGGTCAATAATTGTACTTCAGGAGTACCTGTTCCCGGGCAGCCCATTCGCAGGTGCAATCCACAGGTAAAAGTGGATCTGGAGCCCAGGTTTGGCTCGCCCGATCTCAGGTTTCACCAGCGGGTCAAAGTCCTGGGCGATCGCACCCTCAAAGCACCCTATTTTGTGCCGGACCAGGAAGGAAATCCCAACGGATACGTGAAAAAGCTGAACGAATTGCTGGAAACCTCGGCTTCCTCGGCCCGCAGCAGGATCAAATACTTTGGCAGCGCCAGTCCGTTTACCTTCAAACTGATCAAATCTGTGGCCATTGGACGGGACGATTTTGGCATTCCTGACACAACGAAACTTCTCAGTTGTCAGTCCTGCCTGACCAGCACCCTGAACGGGAAGGAAATCACCCTCGATTTCAATAACCAGATTATGTGTTCGGGAGCGGCCTGGTTGGTAGTGGAAATTACGTATCAGGTGGGAGATAAAGTTCTTGACCGCTACCGCCGCACTTTGATCATTGATCCCTGCACCTATTCCAGTGATGATTTCCAGGAGCCCGATTTTACCCAGGTGAGCGATCCCAACCCCTGTCTGCCCCGACCGGGTGAACCTGATCCCTGCCGTTCGGGCTTCGATCCGGCCCGCTTGCAAAGACTGGGCGAATGGTGGCAAAGGGAAGGTCTGGCTTTTCAGCAGGGTCAGACGCCCTGGACCATGATCCCTGCCCGCATGGGCGACAGGTTGCGAACGGCAACCGTCAAGGAAGGAGAAAACGAAGAGCGCGACCCCGTATTGCAGACAGGACCTTTGGTATTGCCAAGAATTGATTATCAGGAGAATGGCGGAAATCCAACCCTCATCATGACCATTTCGGACTACGTTGACCTGGGATTTCAACGCAAAAATGAAGCCATGCAGGATCTGACCCTGTTGAAAGATCGCCGAATTCCGTAACTTGAGTTTAAATAATTTTTAAGTTGAGACTATGAGAATTTTCTACTTCACATTTGCCTTCATCCTGTTCTGTGCAAACATCCGGGCCCAGAGCTGCACTGAGAACAATCTTGCACAAAACTCCAATAATAATGTTTCCGGGCATACCAACGCCGGGCAATCCTTTACTGCATCCTGCAGTGGCAATATTGTTTCAGTAACCGTCACATGGAATTCTCTGCCAACCTCAGGCACCAATCTGAACGACCGGGTGCTCAACATCTACGACGGAGGCACTTGTTCGGCAACTTTGCTTTACAGCCAGACCATCCCGGTTAACAGCATAGTTGTCGGTCCCAATACCATTACTTTGACTAACCCGGTACCCATAACCCAGGGAGAGGTGAATGCCTGGGAAATTTCTGATGCAAACCAAACGTCAGATGCAGGACGTGGAGTTTCCTTCAATCCGAGCGGGGCATATTCCGGAGGCGACGCCTGGTATAGTTGCTCCATTATTGGAGGCTTTGACCAGACTTTTGAAGTGGCGATCCAGGCTGGTCCCTCCGTAAATCTTGGTTCGGACCAGGCCGTTTGCCCCGGCCAAAGTGTAGTCCTGGATGCAGGAAATCCCGGCAATACCTATTTGTGGTCCACCAGCGCCACCACCCAAACCATTACCGTTTCACAGCCAGGCACCTATTGGGTGACTGTCACGGATACAGGTGCCAATTCGGCCACTGACACCATCGTGATTTCCCAACTTGCAGCCCAACCTGTAAGCCTGGGCGCAGACCAGACCCTTTGTCCCGGCGACAGCGCCTGCTTCAATGCGGGCAACAGCGCCGTTTCCGCCAACTGGAGCACAGGCGACACCACCTGGTCGGTTTGCAGCAGCACCGCAGGTGCGCTGAGCGTTACTATTACCGATACTTTTGGATGCATGAGTTCAGACACCGTCATGCTGATTGCAGTCCCCAATCCCATCATCAACCTGGGTTCGGATTTAGATATTTGCCTTACTGGCTCTGCCTGTTTCAGTGAGGGCTCCTCTGGCCTGACTTATCTGTGGAGCGATGCGAGCACGGGCAATCAGTTGTGCGTAAGCACGCCGGGCACTGTATGGCTGATTGCCACTGACGTCAACGGGTGTATGGGATCGGACACGGCCAATGCCACGGCCCAGGATACCGCCATGGCCCTCATTTCAGGGGTGGATACCTCCCTTTGTCCCATCATTTCCTTTACCAGTGGATCCAGTAATGCCGCCACCCTGGCCTGGTCTTTTGGGGATGGAAATAGCAGTGCGGCTTCCAACCCGACGAATACTTATGCCGCAAACGCCACTTATCAGGTAACGCTTACCGCAACCAATACCTGCAATACTCACTCTGTCAGCCTGAACCTGCCTATCGACTGCCTGACCGGACTTGCACCCTCTTTTCCGGGTACGGTCAGCATTTATCCCAACCCCAACCAGGGCAGCTTTCAGGTCAGTCTGAGCCAGGTGCCAGCTGGTGAAATGGAATTCAGGATGCTGGACCTTTCGGGCAAGCAGGTGATGCAACGCAAGGTGAATATCGCAGGAGGAAATCACATTGAGAACTTCGAACTGCCGGGCCTGAGCGCGGGAATCTACTTGCTGGATATGCAGGTGGATGGAAAAACACGCCGCGAAAAGCTGGTGGTGAAATAATCAGAATTCCCTTGCCGGGGGGGTTAACCCCCGGCAAGGGAAACCCCATAAAATCCTAAATCAATCCCAGGGATTGAAGCCGCGAAGCGGGGATGGCCCATCCTCGTGTAAGGCAAGGAAATGTCCTTGCCTTACAATTAGCGACAATTTGTTATCGCTTACATTGCCCTAAGGGGCTGAAAAGCTCCCGCCAAGGGGGCTTTTTTTGTTATGGAATTGCCCGGATTTGGTCACCCTGATGGAAACAGATTCAAAATGCTCCTGACCAAAATTTTTATCCCCCTGCTGACCGCCTTTTTGTTGCAACATCATCCCAATGGACAAATCGTACAGGGGACAGTTTTACACTCCATCGTGCCCTGCCATGACTCCGGGGTGGAAAAGCGGTCCTTGCTGGTCCATCCTCAGGTCTCGGACCACCTTTGGATTATGGCGGACTGCCTCGATACCCTTTCGGGAAACTGGGTCACCGTGGACAGCGTCCTTACCAATGCCAAAGGGCAGTTTGCCCTCGGCCTTCCCCCGGGGGAGTACATCTTTTATCCCAAATTCCTTCCCCAACCTGCGACAGATGTTCAAATTGTGGACGGGTTCTTTCGGTCACGTCATGCTGGCGGCATTCGGGTGACTCACGGCGACAAGGCTCCCAGTATGATCACCCTTTTGACTTCAGAGCAGGAACCCTGCGAACATCTCAGACGGCCCGAAGGGCCGGATCCGTATTGACTATCCATAGGAATCAAAATAAGGATTAAGGAAGATTCGCCCTGGCCTGAAGGGCAGGCAGGTGACCGCAGCGCGGTCAGACTATTGTAGCCAGGACATTAGTGGAGGAATTTTCGACCCCTACAGGGTCTGTCTTCTTACAATTAATTTAGCTATTAATGTTTGACCCCTACGGGGTCGCCAATTGACCTTCCATTCAATACCCCTCCCAAATCATAACACATTGATTCTCTGCGAACTTTGAGTACTTTGTGTGCTTTGTGTTAAAATCCCCCATGCAAATGCTTACTCTGTGATAAAAATCCCCCCATGCAATTCCTTTCAGGCCCTGACCGCTGATAACTGACCCCTCCAAAACAAAAATTGCATTAAACCCCAATTCTCGCCTAATTTGCTCCTGCATGCAAAAGGAGCTGAGAATCAATGCCGCAGACTTTCTGGCACAGGATCCATCCATCCCGGTGCTGGATATCCGGTCGCCGGGCGAGTACGCTGCGGGGCATATTCCGGGGGCAATCTCTTTTCCACTGTTCAGCAATGAGGAACGTGCGGTGATCGGCACCCTGTACAAGCAGGAGGGGCAAAAATCTGCGATCAAGCAGGGCCTCGAAATCGTGGGCCCCAAGATGCGGGGCTTCATTGAGCAGGCCGAAAGCCTCCACTCTCCTACCCTGGCGCTGTATTGCTGGCGGGGCGGTATGCGCTCCGCCACCATGGCGCAGTTGTTTGCCTGGTACGGCTTCGGGACGGTGATCCTGAAAGGCGGGTATAAGGCGTATCGCAACGAGATGATTCGCTTTTTCAGCGGGAAACTTCCGCTGAAGGTGGTGACCGGCTATACGGGCAGCAATAAGACGGGATTTCTCCATGACCTGCAGGCCAACGGAGCCCAGATTGTGGATCTGGAAGGGTTGGCCCGCCACCAGGGATCGAGTTTTGGCAATAAAAAAAGTGACTGGCAACCTACGACCGAGCATTTTCAAAACCTGGTTTTTGCGGAATTTCTCAAACTGGATTTGCAACAACCCATCTGGATTGAAGACGAAAGTCAGCGGATCGGCGACGTGAACCTGCACGAAGCACTATTTGCCCGCATGAGCGAATCGCCCCACATTTATCTGGAAGTGAGCAAGGCCCAGCGGGCTGCGTTTTTGGTGAAGGATTACGGGGAAATCAGCAAGCAGCAGGCGGAGGATGCGACCCTGGCCATCAGCAAAAAGCTGGGCGGATTGGAAACAGCGCGCGTGCTGGAAGCCCTGGAAAAGAATGAATTGCAGGAAGCCGCGGAGATTCTGCTCGTGTATTACGACAAGTTTTATGAGAAATCTATTTCGAAAAAGAACCACCTGATCACAGACCGTTATACAGTTGAGATGACCGATTTGCCCCGCCTGGCGGCGGAACTGGCTAAAAATAATACCCATGCAATATAAATTAACTGAATACAGCCACGGCGCAGGCTGCGGCTGCAAGCTCTCCCCCGGGGTTCTTTCCGACATTCTGGGGCCTTCCACCCATCTGGCGACTTTCCCCAACCTGCTGGTAGGCAACGAAACCAAAGATGATGCGGCGGTGGTGGATCTGGACGGTACCACGGCCATTGTGAGTACCACCGACTTTTTCATGCCCATTGTGGACGATCCGTCTGATTTTGGAGGGATTGCCTCGGTGAATGCGATCAGCGACATTTACGCCATGGGCGCCACTCCCATCATGGCCATTGCCATCCTGGGCTGGCCCATCGACAAGATTCCGGCCGAAGTGGCCGGTCAGGTGCTCGAAGGAGCACGCAAAGCCTGTCTGGAAGCGGGAATTCCGCTGGCTGGCGGACACAGCATCGACTCGCCTGAGCCGATTTTTGGTCTGGCCGTGACCGGCAAGGTGCCGGTGGCCCACATCAAAAAGAACATGGATGGGCAGGTCGGCGACCTGCTTTATCTGACCAAACCGCTCGGCATCGGGCTGGTGACCACGGCGCAAAAGAAGAAGCTTGCCGATCCGGCCGACCTGGCTCAGGCCCGCAACTCCATGCTGACCCTCAATAAGATCGGGCAAAAGCTGGGCGACCTGCCCTGGGTCCACGCCGTGACCGACGTGACCGGTTTTGGCCTCGGCGGACACCTGCTGGAGCTTTGCGATGGCGGCAATACCGGGGCCCTGATTCACTTTGACCGGCTGCCCCGTTTTGATTTTGTGCCCAAATACCTCGAACTAAACTGCATTCCCGGCGGTACGCACCGCAACTGGAAGACCTACGGTCACCGGATCAGGCTCCGCGAAGTGGAGCATTTCAAGATTGTGGCCGATCCGCAAACCAGCGGCGGCCTGTTGATCTCGGTGGCTCCTGCGAAGCAGGAGGCATTTGAGGCGTTCATGCGCGAGAATGGAATGCAGGTGGAGGTAATTGGGGAATTGGTGGTAAGGGAAAAGGGTGTGAGTGTGGTGTAAGGGGTCAAATGCTGTCGGCCTGGGCGTAGTGGGAATTTGTGATGTGAAACGTCCTGTCACAAGAAATTTGCTTGCGGTCTTTTTCGCAATTGGTTGCTTTATATAAGGTGGCCTGTCCCACAACTTCATTATTCCATCGTTTGACCTGATCGAAAACCACCACGTTTGAATCTACGTTCGAATAACTGATGATAAGCAGGTCATCCAACCAGATGCTGCTGAAATCGTATGCTGCCACCCCCACGGAATCGCCGTGGTTCAGGGTCGCTTCAAAAATGATGCTACCCTGATCCCAGGATTTTATCACAACAGGGTAATCAGAATCATTCTGAATATAAAATCTTTCGTCGTGGTAAGGGGTTGGACAACATGCCCTGGCCAGGAGAATTATAAGGGCGGAAATAAGGGTTAATGTTTTCATTATCGTGTTGCTATGGTGGTTTGTGATCAGATGCTGTCGGCCTGGGCGTAGTGGTCGTTGGTGATGTGGAAGACGCGCTCGCAGCCAGGCTCCCGGCGAGGTTTGTCGCAATTAATATTAAGTAATCAGATTGAGGTCAAATATGGAGCATTCTGGTCCAATTTACAAGCCGCAGTCACCCCTGAACGTAAATAATAACTTGACTTTCGTTAGTTTATCATTGCCTGTTGATCTCCCCTTTTTCGCACCGGAATCCAAATCTCTTCTTCCGAATCGGGGGCTTCACCCTTGTACCCGGCTCCCAAAACCTCAAACTGAGGACGGTGGTCGGACACGTAGCCTGAGGCGGGCATCCAGCTTCCGTAAATGTAGCCAAAGATTTGCGGGCCGCCGCTGGCAGGTCCCTGGTAGGGAAAGACCGCGTAAAGTCCACCTGGGAGAATAAATGTCTCCATCCCTTCGGGCACAATTTCAAAATCGGTGACCTCGGCAGCAGCCCACTTGGTAAAGGTACGGGCAGGATCAAAGCGGTTGAAATCGGGCATTTGATCGTAAATCTGCATAGAGATCAGGTCGGTTGAGGCGCGGTGGACAATCTCCTGGCGACGGGGCATGAAGGACCGCCAAAGGGCTCCGGTCTGATTGTCCTGAAAGGACATGCGGCGGCTCAGGCCGATCAGTTTTTTCTCTTCGAGGGTGACGAGCCGGGGTTGGAGATTGGTGAAGGGATAGGATTTCATCTTCCTGCCTCCTTCCTGAACAGTTGGTAAATCAGGTAACCAAAGAGCGTCAACGGGGAAAGATAGGTACCCCAGAGCCCCATTACAAGCCCTTCCGAACCCAATTCCATGGATGGGTTGATCAGGGGAAACAAAATGGGTAAGCCGATTATAATAACGATCAGGGGTAGAGTTCTTCTCATTTTATGGATTTTTATTTCAATTCAGTTGAAATTGAAACGAATTCAGTTCAAAAAGAAATATCCTACCCTAAAATCATCTTTTTTTTCTTCTCATTTTTCTTTGTACAATTTAAACTTCACCTCGTATCGGTAAAATTCAATGTTTTGGGTCACGGTGAGCGCCATTTTATCCAAATCTTACTCTCCCCTCCTGGTTTTTCTTTCAATTCATCATATTTGACCGGCCCCCAGCCCCCTTCGTAATACAGAAACTTCACCTTTGGAAGCTTTTCCGCTATCGGGTTCAGGTATTGCACAAAATGCTCCATCGTCTCCTGATTTTCAGACCATCCCTCCACCTTGATTTGTTCAAGTTTAGGGAAATCGCCCTCCCGCACCACAGGGGGAATATACTTGAAAGCCTTGACATCAATGGTCAACTCTCTCAAATTGGGGTATCTGGCCAGGGTGTCCCACACATCCTTCCAATAATGAGTCCCCCTCCACCAGCCCAGGTGCTCCACGCTCTCCACATTGTTGAGCACGGGAAGATTTGAGAGGTAACCTTCACTGTTCGCATCATAGCGCAGGGACTTTAATCCAGGAAAATCAGCCAAATGGAACATCAATCCATTTCTTGGCTTAAGGTGTAAATGAAGGTTTTCCACTTTCTTAAGGTAATCAATGCAGGTATAACATGGGAAATCACCCAGAGAAAACCGATCAAAATGCAACTTACCCAACTCCTGCCAAAAGGCTTCCCGATTTTCTCCGAAATACTGGATGCTGTTGTAGATGGTCAAAGCAGACAATCCCTTCAACCTGGGCACTTCATGAGGGGGCAAATACAGGTCTGTGATCTCCAACTCCTTGCCCTGAAGCAAAGGTACCACCGCAGCCAGGATTTCTTCGTCGACCGGGAAATCAAGGGTTAGTTTTTCCAACCTTTTCAGGGGTTTTAGCAAAGGAATGATTTGGAAAAAGGCTTCCCTGTCCTCCGGGTCGTTACCCATACGGATGCACATGCTTCGAAGATTTTCAAACCTTTTGAGATTGGGCAAAAATGATTTGACCGGGATAGGTCCGTTAAAAACACCGATGCTTAATTCTTCGAGGTTGTGCAATGGAGGAAGTTTGGGAGGAACCATGGGGGGGATTGGTCCCGAATTACAAAGTATGGTAAGTTTTTTCAGGTTGGGTAAATGAGCGGGGAACTCTTTTAGCCGGGGATCAATCAAAGTGATTTCCTTTAACTCTTTGAATCGATGCAGATTGTCGGGAAGTTTGGTCAGAGGAACGTCCTTCAGGTACAGGGATTCGAGGTTATCCCAGGTAGCCAGGGCTTTCAGGAAATCCTCCTCACACATATTTGCTACGAAGACAGAATCATAGCCCCATAAGTTGTCTGTCCAGGAAAATGACTTTACCTGAGCCCCCTGACCCAGGTTGTCGGGAAACACTTCATGGCCATCATGGAATACCACCTGAACAGGATAATCGGGTTCAGACTCCAGCGTGAAAGTCCAGATCCGGGTTTGGGAAAAGATCTTCAGGTTGGTGGAGAGAAAAATCAGAATAATTATGTACCATTTTCGCATTTATTGGGTGGATATTGGTTTGAATGGCTAAGCATTTTGGGTAACCGGGAAAAGTTGATGGGTTAAAAGTAAATTGCTCTTTGGCAATTCCTCTATCCAACTTATAAAAAAACTCCCCCACCACAATCGCGGCAGGGGAGTCTGATCATCAGGGGCCTGATAAAACTGGACGACCGTCCAGTTTGCCATCAATACCCTCAGGCGGCATCCTGATCGGAACTGCCGTTGTCAACCACGGTGTCCTGATCTTTTAAGGATTTGCCACCCGTGGCCTTGCGGTAAAGCTTGCCCAGATCGGCGGCGGCCTCATCGGCACCGGGCAGACCGGCTTCGGCTGCTGCAACCAATGCGTCATAAAAGCACCTGTAAGAATGGAAAGCCGCGGCTGAAGCCACCATGGAGGTGTCTTTCAGGATTTCGAGCATGACTTCAGTACGGCGAATTACCTTTTCCAAACCCATAAAGCCTTTCAGGTTGTCAGCTGCTTCCGGAATACGCATGACCTCCGAAATCACAGATGGAAACTGATGGGTGTAATCTTCAGCTTTAATAGCAAAGGCCATCCGGCTATCGCTTACGTTGGGAATGGACCTTCTGTCAATTGGGGTCAACTGAACCGGGTTCGGGACTGATACTTTTGTCATTTCCACAGAATCACACATGTCTTTGATGGTTGAATCCTTGATGGAGGTTTTGTAAGTTTTGAAATTTTGAATCACGGTAAAAAAATTAGATTGTTTAAAAAGATTGAAAACAAGCCTCTGTATTCAGGCTAAAAAGAACTAAAAGTATTTAGCCAAGATGCAACCGGATGCAAGAGAAGTCAATCACCAGTTTACGAGTGGTACCCGTAGAGACATGAGTGGTACCCCTGCGGAAATAAGCGGTCATCGGGAGGGAAAAATATTTTGAGGATTTGGGGTGAAATTCCGGGTGATCTTATTACTTCTTCCATGAATCGATCGCCACTTTTTAACTGCCAGACAAAACAACTTTATGACTACCCGCTCCCTGTTCATCAGCAGCCGGGCAAAGACCTTTTGCGCTGGTGAGGACTCGGTAAATGCCAATGACACAGTTATTTGAACAGTTTCGAATACTCCCGCCCTGATCGAGGTTGACCTACCTCTGATCGAGGTTGACCTAGCTCCGATCGAGGTTGACCTACCTCTGATCGAGGTTGACCTAGCTCCGATCGAGGTGGTACCTAGCTCCGATCGAGGTTGACCTAGCTCCGATCGAGGTTGACCTACCTCAGATCGAGGTGGTACCTAGCTCTGACCGAGGTAGCACCTAGCTCTGATCGAGGTTAACCTACCTCGGATCGAGGTAGTACCTAGCTCCGATCGAGGTTGACCTACCTCGGATCGAGGTCAACCTACCTCCAATCGAGGTTGACCTACCTCAGATCGAGGTAATACCTAGCTCCGATCGAGGTTGACCTACCTCAGATCGAGGTAATACCTAGCTCCGATCGAGGTTGACCTACCTCTGATCGAGGTAGTACCTAGCTCCGATCGAGGTTGACCTACCTCTGATCGAGGTGGTACCTAGCTCCGATCGAGGTTGACCTACCTCGGATCGAGGTAGTACCTAGCTCCGATCGAGGTTGACCTACCTCTGATCGAGGTGGTACCTAGCTCCGATCGAGGTTGACCTACCTCTGATCAAGGTGGTACCTAGCTCCGATCGAGGTTGACCTACCTTGGATCGAGGTTGACCTAGCTCTGATCGAGGTTGACCTAGCTCTGATCGAGGTTAACCTACCTTTGATCGAGGTAGTACCTAGCTCCGATCGAGGTTGACCTAGCTCTGATCGAGGTCAACCTACCTCAGATCGAGGTTGACCTACTTCAGAACTGGGTTAACCTACTTCAGATCGTGGTCAGAGCTGAACCGAACCCAGGGCCGCCTGCTTCTAATCCACACCCCCAAACTCCAAACCACCAACCGAAAAACTTTTTTTCTCCTTAATTTCAAAAAAACGGATTCTCCTGCGATATACTTTCATGCAGGCATCCATGATCATGATCGAAAAGGGGAACAGCATGACTGAACATAATTCCTATCTGAGCCAGCTTTGCCGCCGTCTGGTAGCGCGGGCCCTGGCTGAATTGCCGGGCTCAGAGGGACAGGAAAAGAACCAGAGCGCAATGGATTGTGCTTCCGGTGCACTTTTGTGGTGGTATGAGCATAATTCTGCAGGTCCCAACCCAGAAACAGAGGGAATTTTGTTTTGGAAACTGAAATTCCTTTGCCTGGACCATCTTCGACGGGCATCCCGCTTTCAGCCGGTCAGTCAGGATCTGGCCCGCGGCTTGAGTGTTGCAGGCGGTCACGAACTCTGGGAAGGACTCGAAGTGAATGATTGTATTGTCAACCAACTCAGACAGGCCCTTCAGGAAGATTCCCGGCAATGGGAAATCTTTCATGGGTTGTGGTTTGACCACATGAGCAGCGCTGATCTGGCCGAAAAGCTGATCCATGAAGGTGTTTTCACCAATCTCAATCAATTTCATTACCAAAAAAGCCTTTTAAAGGAAAAGGTATGGCAGGCCATCGGGGTCTGCAGAAGCTAAATCAACATGAAACATCATTCTCATAAAACTCCCGATTTTTTCACCGAACTCGCCCGTGGCATTCCCGATGCCCTGAGTCCCGAGCAGGCCAATCACCGGCTTTTTGAAGCCGGCCTTGACCCGGACGAAGTTGCCCACGAAATTTTACAAAACCTTCAATCCAAATCCATGCAAAATCCCCATTCCCTCCCCCACGACCAGGCTTTCTTTGATTCCAAAATCCAGCATCCACGGTCCCCTGGCCGCAACCGTCCCATTTTTGGCTGGATCAAAAAGGCCCTGCCCTGGATGGTGGCCGCCTCCCTCCTGCTGGCCGGGGCGTTTGTGGTGGAGGAGGCTTTTCATAAAATGAACAACCTGGAACACCGTCTCAATGAGGTCACAGGCGAATATGCTCCTGCCATTCCTTATCCCGAGCACGAATTTTTTGCAGTGCAGCACCTGGCCGAAGAGCTTGAGTCGACCCGCATGGCCTACCAGGATTTCATTGGCCGGCAAATCCGGGCGGGCAAATTCACCGCTACCGACCTGCTGGAATTTTCAGGGGTGGAGGGAGAATTACTCAGGGAACGCTTTCAACCCGTCTTTTTTGACCCGGAAAGAGTGGTCAAAAACCTGATTATCCAGACCCAGGAAGAAACTTTCCCCTTCTTCGAGTTTGAAAATGATCCCCCCATGGCCCGTGATCGGTTCCGCGAAATTCAGACTTCTATGGAAGTAATGGAAAGGGCCCGTGACCTCCGCGGCACCCGCCGCTTCGGGGATGCGGTCACCGCTCTGAGTCTGCTCCCCGAAGCCCAACGCGACGACATTCTCCAAAGGGCCGAAACCACCTGGACCCGTCCCGTGCCGGAGTTCCCCGATGCCCGCTTCCGCCAGCAAATCGCCGAAAGCAGCCGCCAGATTGATCTCTTATTGGCCAAAGCGATTGTGGAAGAATTGCGGGTCATGAGCGCGGGGGGGATCTGAAACCATCTGGACTATTTAGGTGGAGGGTTAAAACCCACCACAATTGAATATATGATGGAATCAATTGGTTGTTTTCAATAGGGTTGGGTTTTAACCCAACCCTGCAAATCCGGACAGGGGTTCATTGAGAGGTGGCGGGTTAAAACCCGCCACAATTGAATATATGATGGAATCAATTGTTTGTTTTCAATAGGGTTGGGTTTTAACCCAACCCTTCCAAATCCGGACAGGGGTTCATGGAGTAAATAATGGACAGTCCAAACCGTAAACCGTAATCCCGATAATTATCGGGAGCAAACCGTTCACGGTTTCACCACCAATTGCCCCCATTTGATCAGGACCTCATCGGTGGGTTGGTTGATGCCGGCTTCGCGGGCTTCGGAGAGTTGTTTGCGCAGAATCCAACCTGGTTCTCCGGCGGGAATTTGGGGGGGAAGGTTTCGATACAAGATATAGTGGCCGGGTTTGAAAATGATCTCATTCATTTTCTCATAAATCCCCACCGGATTCCACTGAATAATGCCCATAAAATCAATGGTCATGGTCTCTTTTCCGTCGGAAAGGATCAGGCGGTGATTGGGAGTGGATTTGCGTTTGCGGATATGAGGCTGCAGGTAGAAAAGATGTGGAGGCGGACCAAACACGTCATAATTCTTCACCTTAATCCAGGGCTGGGCTTTGCCCTTTTGCTTTCCTTTGGAATTGAGCAAATAGTGACGCCAGGTAAACATGTGCAAGCGATCCTCAGTTTGCAATTCTTCGCTGATCATTTTTAATCTTTCACCCTGATAAAGGATATTGAGAATCAGCATTCCGCCATCACCGCCCCGCTGGGCCTGCATTCCGGGCATTGCGACCAGAAGAAAAAGAATAAAAACCGTGACCTGCTTCAAGGCTTTGAACTGAATCAGGTGTGTCAATACGGGATACAATCGCTGCATAAGCCGAAGATTTTATATAGCAGGTGCCATTTGGGGTCGAATTTCACACAACTTTCTCTTTTTTCCTGGCCAGCCAGGCATTAATCAGAGGAAGCATCAACCCAAGCCCAATCAGAATCAGCCCCACGAGAATTACCCAATAGGTGATGATGGCGTCTATCTCTTTCCAGGGATCGTTTTGGTAATCACTTCCTGGCGCTCCGCCAACCTGACTGAACCAGCGAAGCATCATAGCCATGGAGGCCAGGGTGGTCGCCACATGAATCCAGACCAGCGCTGGTTTGCCTATCCATCCTTTTTTACCCAGAAACAAGTAAAGGCCAAAGAGCAAAAGGCAAATAACCCCAAAAATGAATCCCAAAGCAGGCATTTCAAGTACAATGTATGTGTCATGCAAAAGGATATCGAGGGGCCCGGATCCTTTTCCGGCCACCATGCCCCAGACGGGAAACAGGATGGCTCCTGGTAAAAACAAGTTGCGGGGTTGGAAGAAAAAGCCGGGAGATGGGGATTGATTGACCATAGTAAGAGGATTCACTTTCTGATTTATTCACCTGCAAAACCCTGGTCAGATCCTTCTGTAACCCCGATTTCTAATCCAGGTAATTCACCTTGCAATTCAAGGGCCAGGGCTCTGACACCTTCCAGGGTAAATTTCAGACCGGGAAAAATCCTGGGGTCAGGTGCCAGACGAATGCGGGTAAAATCTGGCGATTGGGAAGGGGATATTTTCCGGGAAACCAGCGCCCCCTCTTTAAATGAAAACACCCCCATTTCGCCACCTGAAACGGTGGTCACCTCGCTCCAAAGTGATACTGCATTTATCTTCATCATTCCTATCCTGCAATACATTTGACCCACTTCCAGATGCTTTTTGAGGTTGCTGCAGACCATCATATCCAGAAAAATGGATTCAGCCTGGGTTTTACCTTCACTAACTTCTTTGAGGCTCATGCCTGCATCGTAGGAAAGGGTGAAATGGTCCTTGGAAACCAAAATTTCTAAGCGGGTACAATTGCCATCGATGTATTCGTCAATTGCGTGACATGCCAGTTCAACTGCAAGTGAATCCAGATTTCCCACCTGAAAGTTTTGCTCAAAAAACAACCCTGCTCTCAAGCGAGTAGCCATTCGAATGTCATAATTTTTTATACTGAACTCGTCAAATTTCGGTTTTTTAGTTTCCATGGTTCAAGGAATAAAGTTGGGGAATTTGCGGACCGGGAGTCATTTCATTTTACTGATCCCATGCTCGCAAATTCCTTCGCCAGCGGTGGAATCTTCCACCTTTTGGCAGGCACAACCTCCCTCGGGAGCAAAGGTGCAGGCCGCACAATTCCGTCCCAGGCATCTTTCCATTTCAGAAGACATTTCCATTAATGAAATTCCACCCTCACCCGCATTCACAAAGCACTCTGAACGAAAAATTACTTTCGCCCCATCCGCAAGCACGCCTTCTCCAAGTACAAAAGTCCTTTTGGAATCAGCATCTTCCCAGAAAGCATAATTCCCCTTTTGAAAAATGGATTGAGTGGCATCCAGTTGATCAAAATGAATGGAAAGTTGCTCCCCTACAGGGCTGAGGTCCCCCAGGTCGGCAATCTCAAGGCAGTTGGAGTTGGGTGCACAGCCTGCCAAAAGCAACAGACCAACCGCGCAATGCATCAAAAAGAATCTTTTCATAAAGATTTGTCGTTTAAGGTTTATAATGAAATTGATGTTAATCAAATCTAATTATTCGAATCTGGATTTCATAATTTGTAGCGAGTCGGGAGAAGCGAGTAGCGAGCCTGGAAAAGCCCCCTCTGGCTCGCAGCTCGTAACTCGTAACTCGAAGCTTCAACTTTGCCATTTACCCCTTTATGCCTAAATTCGTCTGAGATTGATAACCCCATGAGAAAAACCTGCTCCCCCGGCTCTGCTTGCCTGCGTTTATTTCCCATCCTCCTGCTCCTGCTGATGTCCAGTCAATGGACTGCCGCCCAGGATATCATCTGGGCTTCTGAGGTCATTGGGGTAAGTTCTGAATTCAAATACGACAAGTATCCGGGTCAGTACCAGGCCAAAGAGGCACTGGGCAAGCCCAGCGCCCTGCCCGGCACCGGGGCCAATCCCTGTGGCTGGAATGGCTCCAGCGAAGGCAACCCCGAGGGAGAATGGATCGAACTGGGCTTTACCCCGGCCAAACCCGCTTCACGCATCCTCATCCACGAATGTTTCAACCCCGGATCTGTCAGCAAAATCACCTTGTATGGCAAGGGAGGCGAATCTGTGGTAGCTTATGAGCAGCCCAATCCCACCGCGGCTGACTCCAAAGGCAGGGTCATGGACACGAAATTTGCGCTTACCTCCTTTGGGGTGAGCAAGGTGCGCATTGACCTCAAGACCTCGGCGGTAGGCGGCCACAACCAGATCGAATCTGTGGGCCTGACTACTTCTGGCGACCCGGTGGAGGCATTTTACAAGATCAATCTGGCCCAGGGAGTGACCGGCGACTTCAAACGGGAAACGCTCGGCACCAACATCAATACGGTCAAACCAGAACTGCTGCCCATCATTTCTCCCGATGGCAAAACCCTTTATTTTACAGTGCAGGAATCTCCAGACAACCGCAATTCGGCCTACCAGGAGATCTGGAAAGCCAGCCTGCAGCCCGATGGAAGCTTTTCCAAAGCGGTAAATATGGGCGCACCTCTCAATACGGGCAACGGAAACTCCTCCCTGGCCTCTATCCTGCCCGACGGCAATACGGCCCTGGTGCTCAATACCTACCTGCCAAATGGAGAAATGGGGATAGGTGTATCCTTCAGTAAGAAATCAGGGGAGAACTTTGGTTTTCCCACTGCCCTCAAGATCGATGAATTTTACAACCGCTCTTCTTATGGTGAATATTGCCTGGTGGCCGATGGCCGGACTCTGCTGATGACCCTGCAACGCGACGATTCCGAGGGAAACAAGGACGTATATGTCTCCTTTTTGAAAGAGGATTCTACCTGGACCGCTCCCAAAAACCTGGGCAAAGGCGTCAATACTGCAGTTTCAGAAATTTCACCTTTCCTGGCCGCGGATGGGAAATCTCTCTACTATGCCACTTCGGGCCGCCCCGGCTACGGCTCGGCCGACATGTTCCTCACCCGCCGTCTCGACGACACCTGGACCAACTGGTCTGAACCTCAGAATCTGGGCCCTGTGCTCAATACCCCCTTATTTGATGCCTATTATTCCCTTACGGCCGCCGGGGATTACGTCTATTTCTCCTCTTACCAGGATGCAATTGGCGAGTCAGACATTTTCAGGATCAAACTGCCTGAGAATGTCCGTCCTGAGCCCGTGGTGATGATTCAGGGACAGGTACTGAATGCCAAAACCAATGAGCCGCTGGGCGCAGATGTGTTCTACGAATCCCAAACCAAGGGAATCAAACTGGGCTCGGCCAGCTCCAACCCGGTCACGGGAGAATTTTCACTCATTCTGCCACGTGGCGATGCTTATGGATTCCTGGCAGAGGCCAGGGGCTTTGCTTCGCAAAACGAGAATCTGGACCTGAAGGAGGTCAAAGAATTTGCCATCGTGAAGATCGACCTCAAGCTGGTGCCCCTCGAAGCAGGTCAGGTGCTGCGCCTCAATAACGTGTTTTTTGATACAGACAGCTACAAACTGAGGAGCGCTGCCAACCTGGAATTGAATCGTCTGGCGGAAATTATGAAAGCGAATCAAGGGATGAAGGTGGAAATTGCCGGACATACGGATAATGTGGGCAGCGACAGCTACAACCTCAATCTCAGCGACAACCGGGCCAGAGCTGTACTCAATTACCTGAAGGAAAAAGGCATTGGTGCGGACCGCCTGACCAGCAAAGGCTATGGCGAGACCCAGCCCGAAACCAGCAACGACACGCCCGAAGGGCGACAGTTGAATCGCCGGGTGGAATTCAGGATTTTGGGTATGTAAGGGGGAACCATCCACCAATTGCGCATGGCTGAAATAGAAGAAGTTTGCAGAAAGGTGGAGTTGCTGCTCGACCTGCGCAAAGCTGACCTGGCCATCGGCCTGCTCACTGACCACCCTGACCTCCACCAGAATGCGAGGGCACTTTATCTGCTTTCCAGATGCTACTATCTGACCGGCCAACCTCAGGCCCGGCTGGCCGCGGTGCAGCAATGTCTGGCCCTGAAGCCTGAAATGGTGAGCGGGCTGATCGAGCTGGCCAAATGCTATGAGCTTACAGATCGTGACCATGCCCTGGACATTCTGGGGAGATGTCTGGCCCTCAGCCCGGAGGAACCCGCCATCCGGGGCATGATGGGCGTAATGCATTTGCGCAATGGGGATTTTGAAAAAGCAGCGGAAGCCTTTGAAAAGGTACTCGAGCTGGATCCTGAAGATGGGGGAACGGTGTGTAATCTGGCCGTTTGTATGGCAAAACTGGGTCGGCACGCAGAAGAAGAAGCCCTTTTATTGCATGGCCTGGAGCTAGAACCTGAAAACACCTATCTCTTTATCAACCTCGGGGTTTTATATTCAGATACAGGCCGTTATGATCAGGCGGAGGAATTTTATCTCCGGGCATTGGCGCTTGACCCCAATGATGCCAGCCCGATTTACGGACTGGCCTGCGTGTATTGCCTGCGGGAGCAGGATGAAAAAGCCCTGGATTACCTGCAAAGGAGTATCCAACTGGATTCTTCATACAAAACCTATGTCCTGGGCGATCCCGATTTTAATCGCCTCAAAAAACATCCTCTGTTTCTGAACATCATTTCCTGAGTCATCCATAATATTTTTTCGTGCCTTTCCTCTTTTATCCCGCCTTTTCCTATGAAGAAGGGGAAAAAAGAAATAATTTAAGCGCAGAAATCTATTTGCATGAGATACGCGGTTACTATTTTCTTCAGTGCATTTCTCCTATTTCAGGTTCAGCCACTCATCGCCCGCTACATCCTTCCCTGGTTTGGGGGCAGTCCTGCGGTCTGGAGCACCAGTATGCTTTTTTTCCAGGTGGGATTGCTGCTGGGTTACAGTTATTCGCACCTGCTGGTGACCAAATTTGAACTCAGGAAACAAGTTCTGATTCACATAATATTGCTGGCAGTTTCGCTGATCGCACTTCCCATCACCCCCGGCGACTGGCTGAAGCCCGAACCTGGGTCCAATCCTGTGTGGGGAATCATCAAACTGCTCACTTTTTCAGTTGGATTTCCTTACGTAATGGTTTCGTCCACAGGTCCATTGCTGCAACATTGGTTTGGGCAGGAAAATCCCGAAAAATCGCCTTACAGACTTTACTCACTCTCCAATCTGGGCTCCTTGCTGGGCCTGCTCACCTATCCCTTTCTCTTTGAACCTGCCTTTACCCTGCGGGTGCAGACCCTGGGCTGGTCGGTGGGATATGGGGTATTTGTGTTGTTGTGCGGCTGGGCTGGCTATGTACTGCAAAAGCGGTTGCGGGCTCACGAGGTACAGGTGGATTTGAAACCAGCCGCCCCGCTTGTCAGAACCCGGCTGGGCTGGGCCGATCCCCTGCTTTGGATTGCCCTTTCTGCCTGCGGCTCGGTCATGTTGCTGGCTGCCACCAACTTTATCTGTCAGGATGTGGCCGTGATCCCCTTCCTCTGGGTGCTTCCCCTCAGCCTTTACCTGATCACCTTCATCATAGCCTTCGACAATCCCCGCTGGTATAATCGCTATGTCTGGATACCTTTACTGGCTGTCTTTCTGGGAATTGTTTTCTACCTGATGCGTGAACATTACGACCTGGAGCATCCCAATCTCTGGTTTCAGCTGGCAGGATATTGCGGCGCTATGTTTGTGGCTGTGATGGTATGTCACGGAGAAATGGTGCGCCTCAAACCCGCGCCCGATCACCTGACTGCCTTTTACCTGCTGGTATCTGTAGGAGGTGCATTGGGCGGTCTGCTGGTCAATTTTTTGGTGCCCCGCATTTTCAACGAATGGTGGGAATTTCCCCTGGCCTTCATGCTGATTACCTTTCTGGCCGGGATTGCCATTTTCCGTACCCTCAAAAAGCCCTATAATAAACTGGCCCTCGGTCTGGGTGGACTGGTCTGGCTGGGCGGGTTGCTGGTCATGTCGGCCTATTTTGTGATCTTTCTTACCTGGTTCAATGAAGGAGTGGTCACTTCCACACGCAACTTTTACGGCGTTTTGCGGGTGATCGAAAGTGACGACGCCAATGAAAATCACCGGCTGAAACTCTTTCACGGTTCCATCAACCACGGTTTTCAATATCAGGTGGACAGCCTGAAACAAATCCCCACCTCTTATTATCCGCCCTACAGCGGGATCGGTCTGGCCTTTAACCACCATCCCCTGCCTACCAAAATCCGCAGTGGTAAACGGGTACGCGGCCTCAAAGTCGGGATGATCGGGCTGGGCGTGGGTACCATTGCCACCTACGGACTGGCCGGGGATAAAATCACGTTCTACGAAATCAACCCCGCGGTGCAGACCCTGGCCGAGAAGTATTTTACCTACCTGAGCGCTTCTGCCGCCAATTGCGATGTGGTGTTGGGCGATGCCCGGGTGGTGCTCGAACAGGAGTTGAAAACGACGGGTTCGCGTGAGTTTGATATTCTGGCCGTGGACGCCTTCAGCGGGGATGCCATTCCCGTGCATTTGCTGACCCGCGAAGCCTTCAATTTGTACTTTCAGCACCTCAAATCAGACGGGATTCTTACCATTCACATCTCCAACCGCTATTTCAACCTGCGCCCCCTGCTCTACTCCATGGGTCAGGAATTGCGTATCCCTACTCTGCTGATCGAAACCAATGAAGATTTTCAGGCAGGTGCCAAGCAAAGTACCTGGGTCATCATGACCCAGAATCAGAAGTTCCTGAACAACTGGCAGGTGAAGGATATGTCCTTTCCCTGGGAGGGCATGCCCGACCAACCCGTCATCTGGACGGATGATTATACCAATGTGCTGAAGTTGCTTCAGTAGAGGCGTTAGATTTGAGATGTTAGATGTTAGATTTTAGATGTTAGACGATAGCGGCAATCGTAAGGTAGGACTCAACTTACAGCCTTGGCCATTGGCCGCATCATCTGCCAACTCACAACTCGAAACTCACAACTCACAACTCAGAACTAACAACTACCAACCACTTACCGAATCCATTCTGCAATAAAATCCGCGACTTCTTTCCAGTTGGGTTGGCCGCAGATGTAGTGGGTGCGACCGGGGAAAATCTTGAATTCACGCTTGCTGTTGGGGTCTTTGTAGGCTTTGAAATTCTTCTCGTTGAGGCTGTGGGGAATGATATTGTCATTGCCGCCGGCAATGATGAGCAAGGGATTGTGGGGCTTTTTGAAGTCAATGGCGCCCGCCTTGGTGGTGCTGGAACGGGGAATGTTGCGGCTTTCGGGCACACAATATTCATCCACCACTTTCCGGGCATCCGCATCGTTGAGATCGTTGAGAAAGGCAAATTTGAACCATTTGAGGCTGGGCATGAAGGGAGAATCGCCCTTGAATGGATTGACAGTGGCCAGGTTGGGTTTAAGGAAACTCCATTTGGCGGTGAATATGCCTTTGGGCGGGGCTGCATCAATGGCAACTGCCGCAGCAACCTTGTCCATATTGAGCAGTTTTTGCACGAATAATCCACCCATGGAATGGCCGATCACAATGGGTTTTTCGGGCAGTCCATCAATAAATTTGATCAGGGTGTCGAGCACCTGGGTGAAAGTGAGCTTGCCGAGGCCAGGATCAATGTTTTTGCGCAGATCTGCAGGTTCGCCACTGTGAAAAGGATAGGCGGGGGCATAGCAGGTATAGCCCAGACCTTCAAAATGGGCCATCCATTTTTCCCAGCTTTTGGGGTTTTGAAACAGGCCGTGGATGAAAACGATGGTTTTGGTTTCAGACATTGATTTTGCCTCGGATTGGGCGATTACAGGTGAATTTGCCATAAGGAATGAAATTAACGGAATAATCAGAAGTATTTTTTTCATTGTATTGAATCACAGGGTAAAGTTGTGGATTGAGGGTGAGCAAAAAATTAACCTGGGTTAATATCTGCTATAAATTCGAAATTCTCTTTCGAATTCGGCTCAGAGACGGGCTTTTGACTCCCAGGTAAGAGGCAATCTGGTACAAGGGAACCCGCTGGAAAATGTCGGGATAATATTGCAGCATTTCCAGGTAACGCTCCTCCGCTGACCTGAAAAGAAAGCTCTCGGTGCGGGCCTGGCTAAAGTAAAAATACTGTTCGGCCAACACCCGCCCAAAGGTATCCCAGGCATGGGATTGCTCAAATAATTTCAACAAATCCTCGTGGCAAATCTGCAAAATTTCCGCATCTTCCAGGGCCTGGATGGTGTAGTAGCAGGGGGTTTGGGTGATGAAACTTTTGAAGGAAACCATGAACTGACCTTCGCGGAAGAAAAAGAGATTCACCTCCTCGTCCTTCTTTTTTTCGGTGAAATAAATGCGAAACATACCCTTGCAGACGAAGGCCAGGTTCCGGCAAATGTTACTTTTTTGATTGAAGAAATCCCCTTTGGCGACCTTGCGCAGGTGAAAAAGGCCATTTGCCATAGCAAATTCCTCCTCAGAGACCGGCGAAATGGCATTGAGGCCGTCGCGTAGATGATTTTCCTGCACAGAAGTCATATCAGGACAGAAAATTTGAGGGTAAAGGATCAGTTCGCAGCAAGTTAAGCAAATCCTGATTCAATTGCATTCAACCCACAAAACCCCGCCTGAACTAACGAAAAAGCCATTTTGTCCCATTTGTTGCAGGATTTGTCCCAAATGTTTCAGTCTTCCCCGTCCCTGCATCCCAATTTTGCAGAGTGTCGTTCCATTTGTTTTTTAAAATCATCCTGAAGGTAAACAACCAAGACTATGACTTCTTTTTATATCCGATGCCAATTTATCTTTTTGCTCTTTCTTTCCACCTCCCTGATTCTTGGGGCGCAGTCCGGAGAAATGACCCGCGACGACCTCGAAGAATTTGGGCCGAAAGGAAATCAGATTAATCCCACTCCCGCCGGACAAACGGGAGAGCAAACCCGGGCCGGGGCCGTCAGCCTGAGTACGGCTGCCGGGGAGTATGAAGCAGCCAAAACCATGGCCTGCGGCACCTCACTCAATCTGGTGGCTCCCTACAATACCAATAATGGCCAGCGGGGCTGTATGTTTGATGTGCATGCCAATACCACCCTCACGGTAAGATGTTTTGATGTGAATCTCTACTCGGGTACCACAGCACCCTACGAAGTATATTACCATGCCGGCACTTTTGTGGGATCAGAAAACAACGCTGGCGCCTGGACCCTGCTGGGCACCGCCGCAGCCGTAACCTCACTTGGAAATAATGTCCCTACCCCTTTGCCCATCAATTTTTCCGTAATCATCCCGGCCGGGGCCACCTACTCATTTTATGTGACCAATACCTCGGGAGGCGGCACCAGCTACACAGACGGCGCTGCAGTGGGGAATTTCCTGGCCGGGGATGCCAACATGACTGTTTATGAAGGCGTGGGCAAATCCTACCCCTTCGGCCTGACCTTTACCGTGCGCAAATTCAACGGCACCATCAATTACGATCTGGGCGGCGCCCTCGATCTGGAAGCGCCCGCCCTGGCTTTGCAGGCCTTTGCCGACCGCATCGACCTTTCCTGGCCCGAACTGAGCAGCCAAAGCGCTAAAAAGTACGAGTTGCGCCGCAGTGAAAACGGCATTGATTTCACTTCCCTGGCCACTTTCAACCCTGGTCAGACCCAGTTTGAGTATTCAGATCGCACGGCGGAGACGGGCCTGCGCTACTGGTACCAGCTGGTGGTTTCGGATCAAAACGGCAATCAGGTAGCCTCCAATGCAGTGAGCGGCCTGATTTGGGATGCAAATATTTTCCAGGTAGAAGGAGTTTTCCCCAACCCTTTTGCAGATGGACTTTCGGTCAATCTGAATCTGCGGGAAAGGGCTCTGGTAGGGCTGAAAGTGATGGATCTGCGCGGAAAAATACTCTGGCAGGAGGCACAAGCGCTGTCTGAAGGGCCTCACCGTCTCCAGCCAGATCTTTCCGCTTTGAACGCAGGTTTATATCTGTTGCAGGTCAATGCAGGCGGGCAGCAGGAAACCCTGAGAATTCGCAAGGAGTAATCCAGTTTCAATTTTCATATTTCCCGAACGGCATCGGGTACTATGGTCCGCCCCGCCCGGGGCGGATCGTTTTTTGGGGTAATGGGGCACTTTGCATTTAGGGCGAAAATCTCCATCTTTGGTTGTCAATCCAGCCAAAATCGATCAACCCTATGTCTCCGTGTAGGCCTGTACTCCTGTATTTGCTGTTTTTTTCAACCTTCCTGCACGGCTATTCCCAGTATCATACCCTCAAATTCGAACAACCCGACTTTCTTAACCGCAACATTACATTTTACCAGTACAATTCCTTTCAGGATCAGGAAGGATTTCTCTGGATAGCTGGTTCTGAGGGCCTTACCCGTTATGACGGATACGCAGTTCGTAGGTTCAAGTACAATCCCAATGACACCACCTCGCTGCCCTCCAACGAGGTGCGCCGAATTGCGGAATCGGCCAGCGGGGAACTTTGGTTTGCAACTTCCTTGGGTGGATTTTGCCGGTTCGACAAGCGCACAGAGCGCTTTCAGCGCTTTGACCTGGCCCATTACGGCAAATACGGCCTGATCAGCGACCAGATCAGGGACATTTTGCTGCTCGGCGACAGCCTGATTTTGCTCAGCACCGACCTGGGTTTGTGTCTTTTTGAATGGGAAAAATTCCATCAAACGGGCATTGCAGTCTTTCAGGAAATTGAAATGGAGGAACCATCTGAAGAAGCTCTACCCATTGAAAAGGCGAGATTGTTGTTGGATGCGAAGGGAAATCTCTGGGCAGGATCGGATCGCGGGCTTACTTTCATTCCTGCTCCCGAACTGAAGAATGGTACTTTTCGCCGCAAAAAACAGCCCCTTTGGCTGAAGGATACCCCGGTTTCAGACCTCGCCGTAGGTTGGGATGGGGACCTGTGGATTGGCACCATCCGTGGCCTGGCCCGGCTTTCAGCCGGAAAACTGAATTCCCCCTCTCCCAACGACCTGCATTGGTTCACTCACCAACCTCAAAATGAAAGGAGCCTGGGCAGCAACGTGATCAATTGCCTGCTTACCCTGCGAAATGGAGACCTCTGGATTGGCACCTATGACCACGGAATATCCGTTCTGAGCCGCGAAGAAATGGCTGCAACTGAGACCAGAGCGCCTCTTTTCACTCATTATGAGCAAAATGCCCAGGACCCGGGCAGCCTTACCTCCAATCAAATCGGCCACCTGTACGAAGATCACAGCCAGAATATTTGGGTGTGCACCTACCACAAACTCCAGAAAGTTTACCAGCTGCAAAGCCAGTTTCACCACACCCACACCAGCCCCAACCTGCACGATCCCGGTCGCGACAATAATATCTTTGCCGTCTATCAGGACCCGGAGGGCATTATCTGGACGGGCTCCAAGTCGGGCCTGGGCAAGTTCGACCGCAAAACCGGGCAGATGGAACTGCTTCCCGTGGACGCAAAAGACCCGGCCAATCCGCGGGCCAATGCCATTCGGGGTATTATTCCAAAAGGCAGGGACACGCTTTTGATTACTTCGCTGCACGGGTTTTGGGTTTTCGGGAAATCACGCTCACGCTTTACCCGTTTACAGGGCCTGAGCCCGGAAGAAAGTGAATTGCTCGAAAATAAATCCTACCACCTGATTGAGGACCACCTCGGCCAGGTCCTGATTGGAACCCAATTGGGGCTTTTTGTGCTGGATAAGGACCTGAAACATCTGAAAGTCATCAGCCACGATCCCGACGATCCCTCCAGCCTGAGTCATAATTATGTACGCTTTGTTTTCGAGGACCGTCAGTCGAATCTGTGGCTGGGCACGGAAAACGGACTGGATTTGCTCCCTGCGGCCCATCGTGCGGATTCAAAACCTCAATTCAAACATTTCAGGTACGATTCCCGCAATCCCGCCACCCTGAGTAATGACGAGGTTCGCTGGATCACCCAAACCGCGGACGGCACCATCTGGGTGGGCACAGATGGAGGTGGGTTCAATGCCCTGAACCCTGAAAACGAGAACTTTACCCGATTTGGGGAAAGCGAAGGCCTGAGTAATAATGTGGTGTATGCCATGCTGCCCGACTCAAAGGGAAATCTGTGGATCAGCACCAATAACGGGATTTCCAGATTTGATCCAACGGATAAAACCTTTACCAATTTCGAGGAATCTGACGGCCTGCAAGGCTATGAATTCAATGTGCGGTCCGCTTTCAAAAGCCCGCAGGGCGAGCTTTTCTTTGGGGGCACCAACGGTTTCAACCATTTTTTCCCTGAAAAAATAATCGCCAATGAATATGCACCCCGGGTGAAATTTACCAACCTGCTGCTCAAAAACATTCCCGTGGATTTCCGCACTTCCAACCTGCTGAGCCAGCCCCTTCACCTGACTTCAGAACTGTCCCTCAGTTGGCGGGATCAGGTTTTTACCCTGGAAATGGCGGCCATGGAGTTTTCTGCCCCTGCAGAAAATCAATTCAAATACCAGATGCAGGGCCTGAGCGAGGAATGGATTCCCCTGGGACATGACCACAAAATCACCTTCAACCAACTCAGTCCCGGCCGCTACACTTTGCGGGCCCTGGCCAGCAATAACGATGGCATCTGGGGCACAGAACCTGCGGTTCTGAGGATCACCATCCAGGCGCCGCCCTGGAAAACCTGGTGGGCCTACGGCCTCTATCTGGCCTTTTTCCTTACCCTGACCAGTTGGATCATCCGTTCGAGATTCCGCCGCATCAGACTGCAAAATCAGTTGCGCATTGAGAAATTACAAAGTGAAAAACTCAGGGAAATTGAGCGCATCAAATCTGATTTTCTGGCCAATGTCTCCCACGAATTGCGCACCCCGCTTACCCTGATCAAGGGTCCGGTGCACAAACTGCTGGAAACGGCCTCTGATCCACAGGAAAAGCGTTTGCTGACCCTGGTGGAACAAAACAGCGAACGCCTGCTGCGCATGATCAATCAGCTGCTGGAAGCCTCGCGACTGGAAGCCAATAAAGAGGAATTTCACCCGGAATGGGTCGATTTGCAGGAATTTTTCGAATCCATTTTCTTCAATTTTACCACCGCGGCGACCGATCAGGGGATTCAACTTCAGCTCCTCCCTCCTGCTCAACCAGTCAACCTGACCTGCGACCGGGAGAAAATGGAACATATTTTCTATAATCTGGTGGGAAATGCCCTGAAATTCACGGCCAAAGGCGGCAAAATCACCCTTTCCTGGCTAGAAATTAACCCTGAAACTGTGCAGATAAAGGTTGAAGATACAGGCAGAGGCATTCCCGCAGAAGACATTCCCCACCTTTTCGACCGCTTTTACCAGGTAAGCATGAAGGGTCACAGCGGACAGGGTGGCACAGGTTTGGGGCTTTCTCTCGTTCGTGATCTGGTAAAAATGCACAAGGGTACGGTGAAGGTGGAAAGCGAACCCGGCCAGGGCACGGTATTTATGCTCGAATTTCCCAAAACTCAATCTGATTCTGCTCAATATACTCCTGTCCAGGAAGTTAAGCCAGCTTCTCCCCTGCCCCTGAGGGAACCTGAAGCGGAAAGGCAGGAGGAAACAGGGGCGATCTCGTCACGTCCCGTGGTGCTGGTGGTGGAGGATAATGATGGCTTGCGGGCCTTTATCCGCGACGAACTGGCCGCAGAATTTGAAGTGGTGGAAGCTGAAAATGGACGGATTGGATTGGAAAAAGCCCGGGAAATGGTGCCTGATCTGGTGGTGACCGACCTGATGATGCCCGTCATGGACGGCATGCAGCTCACTTCTCACCTCAAAAACGAAGTGGCGACCAGTCACATTCCTGTGATCATGCTCACGGCCAAAGCCTCGGATGCAAGCAAGATTTCCGGGCTGGAAAGCGGGGCCGACGATTACCTGACCAAGCCTTTCAATGCCCGCGAACTAATTCTGCGCATGCAAAACATGCTCAAATTCAGGGACAGGCTGCAGCAGCAGTTTGGCCAGAGCGAAGGCGCGGTGGCCGAAGCCAAAGTGGGTGAACCTGGCGAAGATCTTTTTCTGCAACGGGTCAAAGCCGCGGTGCTCGAACACCTGGACCAGAGTGAATACTCGGTCGAGGACCTGGCGGCAACCCTCAACCTGAGTACCAAGCAGCTGCAACGCAAGCTGAAGGCGCTTTCCGGGCAGTCGCCCAATCAATTCATGCGCAACCTGCGCCTGGATGAATCCCTGCGGCATTTCGAAAATGCCGAACTCAATGTCAGCGAGATTGGGTATATGGTGGGCTTTTCGAGCCCTTCCTACTTCGCCAAATGCTTTCAGGAACGCTTTGGAAAGACGCCAACGGAGTGGCGGGGGTGAGGAAAATCCCTTAGATCACTTCCACAATCCCATGCTTCACCGCATAGATTACCAACCCCGTTACATTTTTTGAATCTGTTTTCAGGAGGAGACTGCTGCGGTGACCATTGACGGTTTTGGTGCTGATGAAGAGTTTTTCACCGATTTCCTCGGCGGTCAGTTGCTGGCATATCAGCTTCAAAACTTCCTCCTCACGTTTGGAAAGCAATTCAGTTTTGGGCTTGGGTCGTACTTTATCGCTCAATTTGCCCTGCAAGGCTTTGAGGGTACGGGCATTGATGTAACTGCCGCGGGTATGCAGGCTGATGATGGCCTCATACACCTCCTGGGGATCGCTGTCCTTGACCAGATAGCCCTTGGCACCCTTCTCAATGAGCTGGGCGATGAAATATTCGTCGTCGTGCACAGAGAGGATCAGGACCTGAATGGAAGGAAATGATTCCTGCAAAGCCAGGGTCAGGTCCATGCCGCTGAATTCGCGGTTTCCGTCTGCGGGAAGGGAAAGATCCACCAGCATTACATCGGGCAAGATTTCACTTTTACCCAACTTTTCCACCACGGAAAACCCATCTCTTGATTCAAAAATGACTTCAATATCCGGCCAGGTTTCCAGGATGGCTTTGATGCCCTGGCGGAATAAAAGCTGGTCTTCCACCAATCCTATGCGAACTTTTTGAGACATACTGTTTCTGTTTTTTTACGTTCTGTTTTTGCATTGATCAGGCAAGGGGAAGTTCAATTCTGGCAAAAAAACCTCCCTCCTCCCGGTTTCCAAAAGTCAATTTGCCCCTGAGCGCACTCACCCTTCCTTCCATGCCTTTCAGGCCAATCCCTTCCCGCTCCTTCTCCAGGCGCAACCCCTGCCCATTGTCTGTATAAAAAAACAGCAGTCGCGCCTGATTCAGTTCGATTTTTAGCTGGGAATGAGTTGCACGGGCATGTCTGAGGGTGTTATTGATCAATTCACCATAGATGCGATAGAGGCTCAGGCTGGCAGCCCAGGGCAAAATGGTCAGTTGATCATTAATATCAACTTCAAATTGGACTACCCCCGCTGCAGAAGCCTGTTCAGCCATGGCTACCAGGGATTTTTCCAATCCCATGGTTTGCAGGCGGGCAGGCATCAGCTGGTGGCTGATTCGTCGGGTGGAAGTCAGGGCACTATCCACGTACTTTCTCAGTTCGGGAAATTCCCTCAGGGCCGCCTCTGGCTCGGTCTGACCCAGTTTTTCCAGTCGCAAAAGATGCATTTTGCTGATCGAAAGCGCCGCTCCCAATTCATCATGCAGGTCCTGGGCAATTCGTTTTCGCTCATCTTCCTGCACCTGAATGGTGGTTTGCAGCATTTCCAGTTGGTGTTTATTCTTCAATTCTTCCCGGGCCAGTTGTTGCTTAAAGAGACTTTTCTGGAATTGCTGGTTCATGAATACCACTCCCACGGCGATCAGAAATATGATCCCCACCAGCGGCAGCAACGTCTCCAGATAGTCTAATTCCGTGGATGGGTCCATAGTCCGATCAGAAAGCAGATATACATTATGGTGGCGAAGAAGGAGTGCATGATCCAGGAATAAAGGCTTATCTCCTGTGAAAATGTATCAATGATCACCTTGCCAAAGTAAAATAGTAAGATACTGGAGGCAAAATAAATAAACAAGCCTGCATTGATCCAGTTCAGGCTTTTGAGTTGATCCCGCTTTTGCTCCTTGACCGTATCATTGAGCAGCATTGCGTACATGGTAAGGGACAATATGATCACCATGATGCATTGCACCATGAGAGCATAAGAATTGAAACTGTAAAGGCCCTGTAGAAAAATGGCATTGATCAAAGCGAAAACAAAAAGCAGGCCTCCCGTCCACCCGAATATCCATTTGTCAATAAATCCCCTGAAAACCTCCTGATAAAACCAGGCCAGGAGCAGAATTCCCACCGCAGTATTGAGATGGGAAAGGGGCATGTTATTCTTTACTTCCAGCCATAACCAGAGAGAAACACCCTGGATCGCAGTGGTAAAAAAGATAAAGAGGGACAGAATCTGATGGATTCTGGACAGACGGGTGAAACGGAGGCCAGCGTACATACACGCCATTACCAAAGGCACAAAGGGCACCGCCATTAAAAACGGAGCATAAGTAAGGGCCAGAATAATGGCTGATACGGGCATCTGGGTGCAGTCAGAATGAAAAATCAATAATTACAGGAATGGCCAATGGTTGAATCCAGGCCTGCAAAAAAGGAGGGTTTCAGGGTGGATGAAGCATTCCCGCAGGTGGATGGACAAGGCATGATCAGGTTTTGGATGTTATTCACATCTTCCTCCCCGTCTCCAATGGGCATCAGAATCAACTGAGTGGTTTCAGTTCCCGTAAAGGTCCGCCCGAGATAAATGCGAAATTTAGCTACCTCACCATTTGTATTGGCCAGCACTGAATCCATTTCTGAGGTCCTGATCTCCCAGTAAAGAGGGGTTTCGCAGGCCAGGTCAGGGAAATTTGCTCCCACATAGGTACCATAATGAAAAACTTTCTGTTTGGCATAGTCGAGGGAAATTTTGTTGAAGGAAACTCCTCTCAAATTGATCCCAGACTCTGGGTATGTCGCATTGGCCCTTTCCTCGGGATGGTGATCCACGGGAGTGCAGGATGGAGAAAAGATGCCTGCAAACCATAATAAACTTAAAATGAGGGGTGAATAATTCTTTTTCATGGTATTAAGCGTTTGAAATTTTTGAAAGGAGTAAGGATAGATGAAAGTCAACATATTCCCAAACCTCCGACGTTCGCAAATGCCAATTTATCCAAAAATCGGTTATTTATACCGGGGGAAATTTCCCGAACAGGTATTTATACCTGTTTTCCCAATAGGTTATTTCTGCTCTGAAATCCCCTCTTCCCATGCCCCAATTTTGTGATGTCAGTGGAGCAGCCACCACTCAAAAAAACGAACTCCTTCCCGGAGTTAAATGGGGAGGGCGAATGCCGAAAAGCCCTTGAACAGAGTAGGCCCAATTCTAATTTTTTCTAAAATGTCACAAGTTGTAAACGTTTTGATTGTAGTCGATGCCGACAACCTCGTCAGCAAACTGGAAGATGGAACCATCAAAAAAGGTACCCAAAGCAGTCCCACCAACCTGGGCTCTTACGGAACCTCTGACAATTTCATCTACATGGTGGCCAAAAATGGCGTTGCCGCCAATAACCAGGCCAAATCCGAACTGACCATTGATGTTCGCTCGGGAGATACCATTGTGTGGAACATGACCACTTTCGGCAATATGTCCACCACTTCGGCCTTTCTGTATAACTCAGACTTCAACCTGACCAGCGGACAGCCTCCCATTGCCATTCCCGGGGTAACTTATGCCAATCAGGTGATCGGGGTACGTCTGCCCAGCACCAACAACCCTACTGGTCAGCTCGGACAGTATGTAAATCACCAGTATGTGGCTTCCAGCCAGGTGAATAACATCGCCCAGACCATTCAGTATTCCATGTCCTTCGAACTGGTGGACGAAGCCTCAGGCGATATCCTGGGTTACTTCAGATGGGATCCTTTCATCGTTATTCCTTTCTAATTTCGCTGAAAATCACCCCTGATCATTGTTTGGCTCTCAATTCCAACATGAAGGCCAGGCGAAACAAATGATCCTCCAAAACAAAACTAAAGCCCGATCAAAAGGGCTTTAGTTTTTTCATTTTCTGATTGAATCTGGGAGCAAGAAAAAAAATCCCTGGGAGGAGATTTATGCTGGCAGGGAATAAAGGAAAGACCTGATAAACGGATCGAAGTCAGCAGGAAGAGTGAATAATCCTTTTTAAGGATATCATAAGGTATAAGTGATTAAGAATGAGGCAAGGAAAATTGTTCACCCCCTTTTCCTTTATCCTTCGGGGTCGCATGCTCCAATTTACCTTTTAAACGGTTACTAATACAGGCCAAAATATCCAAAACAGTTATTTATTCTTGTCAAGAAACGGTTATTTCTGTACTGAAATCTCACGGCTCCAGCCTCCAACTTTGTGATGTCAGTGGAGCAGAACCCACTCAAAAAAAACGAACTGTTCCTGTGCAGAAAATCAGAGGTGGTTCAACAAATGATGGAACAAAGATTTACTGGGGCAATGGTTCCCAGTGGTTCAGGCAATAAAAGCCCCATCGTACTACCTGTGTCAGGTCAGACCCATTCCTGGCAATGTAAAAAGGATCAAAAATCATCACCTAAAAAACAACCCAACCAGAAATGGTTGGGTTGTTTTTTGGGTTGTAGCCCCGCCAGGAATCGAACCTGGATCTGGAGTACCGGAAACTCATATACTATCCATTGTACTACGGAGCCAATTGGATGGCAAAGATAATTAACATTTAATAATTAGCAATGATCCCGCGGGATGGAATTTCACTTTTTCAGCCGCGTTGGGCGGGTTCAATTCACTCCCTGTTACA
Organism: Bacteroidia bacterium; assembly: GCA_020635905.1. Classification (GTDB taxonomy): domain Bacteria; phylum Bacteroidota; class Bacteroidia; order J057; family JADKCL01; genus JACJYV01. The sequence goes on along the minus strand of JACJYV010000009.1, from coordinate 18,109 downwards.
TTTGTCACAAACCTTTTGCCCGGGCTTTCGTTTCTTTGTGAAACAGATCAAAAATTAAAATGGAAAATACTACTTCAAAACCAACCTTCGCCGAACTGATTCAAAACTCAGAAACACCCGTGCTGGTGGATTTCTATGCCGACTGGTGCCAGCCCTGCCACATGCTCAAGCCCATTCTCCACGAAGTGGGTCAGAACATGGAAGGACAAGTCAAAATCATCAAAATAGACGTGGACCGCAACCCGGCCGCTTCGGCCAAATACCAGATTCGCAGTATCCCGACCATGATGCTCTTCCACAAAGGCCAGGTCAAATGGCGGCAGTCAGGCGTGGTGCCCGCTCACCACATCGAGCAGGTGATCAGGGAAGCCATGGCCCAATAAGATCGTAAAACGCAGAATACGAGGGGAAAAATTCTTTCGGATACCCCGGATCGAACAGGTCCGGGGATTTTTTTATTCGCAAACTTCATTATCACCTCCCAAACCAAATCCCCAGGGTAGAAACGATCTCCCATTGGTGCGTGGTTTTGGCGCCGCTGTGGAATCTGTTTTCAAAAATTTCCTCCCCGGGCGTGGCCAGGACGTATTTTCCTTCCAGCCGCAGGTACTGATTTTCCATCGCTTTGTACTCCAGTCCGCCCGTCAGGGCCCAGGCTTGCAGGCCCACAGGATTGCCGACATTATTGGTAAAGAGTCCGGAAAGGATGCCATGGCGGTCCTGAAAGGTTTCCGCGCGAAACATACCCGCCAGATGAGGGCTAAAATGATATTTGAGCGTAGCCAGGGCGCTCACCATCAGGGCCGTGGCCGTAGAATCTGACAACTGGCTCCTACCCTGCAGACCCAGATTCAGCCCCAGCAAAGCCTCCAGGCGATCGTTGGGATTCCAGTTGAAAACCAGGTTATTATACAGGCGGTAACGGTGTTCTTGTTTGCTCAGGGCACCGTCGTCGCTGAGGAGATTGCCGTAGGTGATTTTCAGCTGGTCATTGAACTGGTAGCCCACACTGACTCCCACGGCCAGGTGGCCGTCGAAATTGGAAAACTGGTTATATCCATTCACCACATGCAGGGAAGCGCTCAGTTTGGGATGATTTTCGTAGCTCAGTTTGATCCCGCCCTGATAAAATGGCTCGTGAAAGGTCGCCAGGGCAATGGTGCTCATCAGATTGTCTTTGGGTGGCACGGACTCTGCTCCCAAATGGACAGGAAAAAAGCCCGCATCCAGCCAGATACCCTTGCCAATGCGCACCCCGATATTGGCCTGGCGCAGGTAGGGAAAATCAGAAGGCCAGGAATCTGCGGCCAGGTCGCCTACGTGTAATTGGGCCAGCGCCCGCAGGCGGTCGGTTTTGTACCCGGCTGAAAGCTGGAAAGTATTGAGTCCAAAGCTGTTGGAACGCGGCGCAATGCAGGGGAAAGCCGCAAAAGTGGAACCATTATCCCGGTCGCTGTACTGGGCATAATACACATCCACATAGGCTTCAAAATGGAAAGGAGAGGATTTGGCTTTGACAAAAATGGTGTCATTCTGCCCGGGGATATTGATTTCCTCAATCACCCAGACCGTATCCCGCACCACAACCGTGTCATGAAGGGTGACCACCACCTTTTCGACCCGGGGACTTTGCTCCAAAACCCCCGGCTTTTGATAGCCCACAATGATTTTGGTTCCCGCAAAAATGCGGTATTGCTTAAGTCGGTTCCACTTGACCAGATTGTCCTGATTTACCTTGTAAAAACGGGCCAGACTGTAGATGGTTTCCCCTTTTTGCACCTGATGATACCTGGGAATCATACCCGCAATATTCTCTGCAGACTGCTGTGCATTTACCTGACATGCGATTCCCAACCAGATTCCAAACAGCAGCAACAAACGGATCAGAATTGACCCGCTAAGGACTTTTTTGCATGATTTTTTCGACAGGCTTTCCAATTCCCTGACTCTGATTCTTTGGCTTGGCTAAAAATAGGGAATTTTTCCTGAAATATGCAGGGTGACAATCAGCCAGCCATGGAGTAAAGTGGGCCGGGAAGGGTAAGTATCGCAAAGATCGCCAAGATTTTTGGGCCCAAATTGCGAGGGTTGGGGTGGCAAAGAGCGCCAAGCTGGGCGGTTTAATTGCATGTTTTCTTTGCGCTCTTTGCACTCTTCAACCCACGAAACGCGGAAAACATAAACTTTGCGCCCTTTCCGTGACCCAAATTCCCCTCCCAAAATTCAATCCTGGCGAACCTTAAGCAAATTCAAAGCGCAACTCTCCATATTGCCCACGGCCAGCACAAACTCCTGGCTCACTTTTTCGCCAGAATCAAAAGCCGCAGGCTCCCAGTCGGGCATGTTTTGCACAGTTTTCACCAGCAATTGATCCACTTTTACATCACCTGACGACCAAACAATCTGAGGCATCCCAATCTGGCCGCGTTCATTCACCCTGAATTTCACCCCGGCCAGGGCATACCCCTGAAAAGCGGACGCAGGCACCCCTGAAAGTCCATTTTTCTCCAGAAATGCCTTCAAATTCTGATAACCACCCGGAAACTGCGCTTCCTTTTGCGGCTGCAGGGACAGATTAAAATCAATGGTTCTGGGTTCATTTTCCTTCAGGTTATTTTCAGGAATATAATGCACCACCACCCCAATTTCCGACCCGGGATCGGCCGCAAGCATCAATTTCCTTTGCTCTGAATTGAGCGCAGCGTCTTTTCCCACTGCTTTGCTCACCTTTCCCTTCACCCGAACCTGAATCTCCACCGAGAGATATTGCCGCACCCAGGTTGCCGGGTATCGTGGATTGAGATCAGTCAGGGAATTGGCAGTGGTAATTTTCTCAAAGGTGATGGGAAACGCAGGTTCAACCCGCCTGACCTCAAACGGAACGGGGCAGGATTCCTGATTGGAGGGGCTTTGGGCCAGCCCGGAATTGGTCACAAGCAAAGAGCACAGGACCATTAGGAGAAAGACAAAAACGAAAGGTTGTTTCATGAATAACTGCTTGATTTGCATCCAAATTAAACAAACTGACTCGCCGCCGGGAATTTTCAATGTAAATTAAGGTAAAATCAGGGTAAATATTCTCAAAAACGACCTTCTTCCTCAGACAGGCAAGGATACACTTTAGGTTAATGCCGCAAATTTTCGTCTCTTTTTTTCTCCAAAAGATCAAAAAGAGTATCTTAAAACCCAATTGGGTATTGCCTTTTGCGGCCTGAAGAAAGCGGTTATGGAAAGTCTCAGGATTGGGATCATCGAAGATGAAATTCTGATCGCAGATAATATTGCGATGCATATCTCCCACATGGGACATGAAGTAGTGGGCACGGCCGGGCATTTTCAGCAGGCATTGGAACTGGCGGAGGGTCAAAAACCTGATTTATTGCTGGTGGATATTCGGCTCAAGGGAAGCAAATCGGGCCTGGATGTGGCGCGGGAACTGATGGAAAAGCATAATATCCCATTCCTTTTTCTCACTTCCAATACGGACAAAGGCACCATCAAGCGGGCCATGGAAACCCTGCCTCTGGGCTACATCACCAAGCCCTTTACCTTCGACGACCTGTTTATTGCCATTGAACTGGTGCGGGCCAAGATCCAACTGGGTAAACCCAAAGGCAAAAAGATTGAGATCAAAAACGGTACCCAAATCCAGTGGGTGCCCCTCAATGACATCCTCTATCTGGAAGCGGCCAGGTCGTATGTGACTATTTTTCTGGTGGAAGGCAGCATTGTGTTGCGGCAGCCATTGGGGAATATTCTCAGCGATTTTTCAGCCGGAGATATGGTCCGCATTCACCGCAGTTTTGCCGTCAACCCCACCAAAGTCGAAAGCGTGACTGGCACCCGGGTGATCGTGGCTGGCAATAAAATACCCATTGGCCCGGGCTACCGCGAAGAATTTCTGGCCTGGATGCGCAGCTCGCAGACCGGACAGGGTTAAACCCACCCCTGCTTCTGCCGAATGCGTTCGGCACCTCCCTTCTTCAAGGAATGGAGGGGATTTCAGGTAATTGATTTCGTGAAAATTGGGTTCTGTCCTTTCCTCTAACATCTGTCATCTTTCATCTATCATCTATCATCTAAATTCTAAATCAATCCAGTGGATTGAAGCCGCGAAGCGGGGATATTTTTTGGCGAAGCCAACCAGGGTGGGGTGGCCTTGCCAAAACCAGGGGGCGGCCTTGAGCGAGGGGAGTGGGCGGCTGGGGGCATTGTGCGGTGGGTCCGTGGTGTGATGGGGCAGGGTTTAGGTTTTGGCGCTTTTTGCTTCTTTTTCTAAAAAAGAAGGCCCGCCCGGCCAGGGCAATACTATAAACGCCAATCACAAATTTTGCGACAATTTGTTGTCGCTTACATCACCCTAAGTGCCTAAAATCTAACGATTAATCCTCCAACCCCTGACTCGGAAACACCAACTGGTATTCCCCTCCCCCCTGCTGCTCGTAATGGAGTTTCCCGCCTAATTGGCGGGCCATGGCATCAACCAACATCAACCCAATGGAGCGGCGTTTGCCCTTTTTCTCAATATTTTCCGTTTTGAATCCGCCGCCCGAATCGCGGTAGAGCAGCTTCAGGCCGGGTCCGTGCTTTTGCAAACTGATCCAGATATGCAGCTCCTCCCCCTCTTTTACCGCATACTTCATGGAATTGGACACAAGTTCGTTCAGTAAAATGCCCAGGTACATGGTGGTGGACATGCCAAAGCGCACATCTGCGATGTCGAGGTGACACTCCAGGGTATTGCCCCTGAAATGCAGGGATTCCAGCTCCTGCATCAACTCTTTGGCGTAATCGTTGAAATCCATGCCCAGCAGGCGGTCGTCTTCCATGATCAGTTCGTGCACCAGACTCACGGCCCGCACCCGGTTGCGGATGCCTTCGGCAAAGGCCCGCGATTCTTCCTGGTCGAGGTACTGGCCCTGCATATCCACAAAGGCGGAAATCATCTGCAGGTTGTTTTTTACCCGGTGGTTCACTTCGTGAATCAGGGCTTCTTTCTCATCCAGGCCCCGGGCCAATTGTTGATTGATGTGCTCAATTTCATTGTTTTTCTTCTGGATCAAACGATTGCGAATCCGGATGCGAATGAGAAAAAACACCACCAGCAACAAAATGAAGGCCAGCACCGCTCCACCCATCAGCATATTATACTGAGCCCGGTTGCGGGCTTCCAGTTCACCCTTTTGCTGCAAAATGGTCAGCTTTTGCTGCACATCCTGGAATTTGGATTTATTGAGTTCCAGTTGCACGAGCGCCTCCTGCTGGCTGGCCACCATATCCACCTGCTTGCTCAGTTTGAGGTATTTGATCAGGGAATCGGGCTGATGGCCAGCTTTTTCATAATAACGGACGTAGTTATTATACACCCTGCTAAGCAGTTCGGGTTGGTCGCCAAATTCACGGGCCAGGGCCCGGGCCGAGTCGAGGGTCAGTCGGGCGCTGTCGAGTTTATTGGCAGTCAGGTAGGCTGCGCTCAATCTGTTATTCCCAAAAAACATGGCCCAGCGATCTCCAAGTTGGGTGGATGCACGCAGGGTGCGGCGAAACCAATACACATGGTCGTCGGGATTGCGCCAAAAATCGGCCCGGATATGGTAGGCGAGCGGCAGATTGATCTCACTTTGTTTGCCCTCCCCGGCCACCTGCTCCGAGCAGGCAATTCCCTGATTGATCATTGCAAAAGCCTTATCTTCTTCCTCCTTCGTATTCCAGCGCAGGGTTCCGTCGGGATTGTGCTGACTCGGATTGGAGGCATCGGCGGCGCACAGATAATAAAAATGGCAATTGACTGCATCGTAGATGTCCGGCAGGATGGAATGAGCCCGTTCGACCCACTCGCTGGTCAGGTCCCGACGCTCCACCTCAATGTAGTAACCCGCCATGCGGAGGCACAGGTCAAATTCCATTTGCCGGTCGCCAGCTTCTCGGGCCAGTTCCATCGCGGCCAGAAATCCGTTCACGGTTTCCTCCCCAAAGCCGGTTTCAGAATTCAGAGAAAGGGCCTCAGCCAGGTTGAGCAGCAGCATTCTGTACAAAAAGGTATTCCCTTCCCCCTTTACCTTCTTCACCATCCTTCGGGCCAGTTTCAACGCTCGATCTCCTTCACGCTTTTCAACCCAGGCATTGCATCTGAAATATTGCAGGTTTATCCACTGGCTGCTCAGGGTATCTGGCTTTTGCACCCGGTCAAGCGAATCCTGAAAAGCCAGCATTTGGTCCGGATCGTTCAGGGATTTTTGGGGAATGAAATCCTGTAAACCCAATTGCTGTGCCACATACCTGGTTTGGAAAGTGCGCTGGGAAAAAGCCATCCCAACCATCAAAGTCCCGGCGACCAGACTCACGGTCAGGGGCAAAAATACCTTCCTTATATGGCGGCAAAAATCCATACTCCAAATTCAGCACCCCCGGGCGCAAAGTCAAACGCGTTCGGAACAAAAAACCCTCCCTGGGAACAAAAATTTAGAAGTGATTCCACGGGCAGGTTATTTAGCTTCAGAAATCAATCCCAATCCGGACGACCAATTATTAACTCTCAAAAAAACTTAAACATGAAAAAAATCATCTTAGCCATCATCTTACTCGTAGGTTTTAGTGTCGGAAATATCCAGGCACAATGCAAAAACGCCGTTACTTTTACCAGCCCCACGGGGTATGTTGATTTCGGTAAAAAATACCCGGCCACCAACCACGATCAATTTGCGCTGGAAGCCTGGGTATTCTGGACCGGCGGAACCCTCAAAATTTATGAAGAACATCTTCGCCACAATTTTACGGTCACCAAAGATGGGGCCCTGTATTTCAACTGGGGCAATAATGGAACCTGTCTCTGGCAATCGAGCGGGCTGAATTCAAGCAAAGGAGTGGTACCCGCCAAAAAATGGACCCACGTGGCCTTTCGCCAAAACAGGAAAGAGGGAATGGACTTTTTCGTGAATGGAAAAGTGGTTTCAAATTCACCCGGCTACCACAACCTGGATCCCAAAGAATGTGGCGGCAACGCCATCATGAGTTCAGACGGCCCGGCGGGAAGTGCCATCACGGATGTACGCATTTGGCTCGTTTATCGCTCAAATGAAGATATTGCGGGTAATATGAACACCTGTTATACCGGGAAAGAAGCCGGGCTTTGGGCTTACTACCGCTTCGAAAACGGCGCTGCTGACCTTGGAGCAGGCGGACTGAACGGAACCTTTTCCGGGGGCATGACCGCAGACGCGAACCTGATCAATGCCGGCACCCTGGGTGAAGGCCCTAAAGGCTGTGATTGCAAATCAGTGAGCCCCGAGGTGATCACCACCTGTGAAGGGAAAAGCTTCAAAGTGGATGCGGCCAAACTGATCTACGAGCAGATCGCGGGCAAATGGGTGAAAGTAGGCATTAAATGCGATGCCCTGGCCTGCAACCGCCGCAAAGTATATTGCACCAGCACGGATGGTTCTCTCTGGAGATATGACGGCACCCCCGACGCCTGGACTCCTGCCAACACCCTGAAGGCAGGACAAAACCTGAATGCAGGCAAGGTGATGGGTCAGGCTGAGTTTTTGCAAGCTGCCAATGGTAAATACTACTTTTACATGCAGGAAAATGGCGATCTGGGCGTTTGGTTTCACAATCCTGATCCTAAAGTCATCTACAGTAGCAAAACTGCTCCCCAAACCAACGCCACCCTGTACATGCAGACCGACGGCAATCTGGTGGCCTATAATGAAGCTGGCACCCCCATCTTTGCCTCAGACACCAGCCCCTTCACGGATGCCAGATACGGTCAGGACAAGTACAAGGCTACCCGCCTGGTGCTGGAAAATGACGGCACCCTGGTGCTCTACAGCAATACCAACTTCAAAGTATGGACCAACACGGGCGGCAGAATGCCCCTGAACTAAGGGCACCTCTGAAAACTTTGAACCTCTGGGTTGGACTTGGGTTAATAGACAATTGCCAAATAACAATTATCAATTAACAATCCGCGTTTTCTACAGCTGTGTCCGCCCTGATCGCCTTTGTTTTTGGAGTAATTTGAAGGCACCGCAGGAGCCTGAAATCCTGCCAGGAAGAACAATTTTTACACGACTGCTGGTTTTGGGTAAGCAATTACTGAAAATCAGCAGTTTTTTTGTTGGGATGGCCGTTTTTCTGCGGCGGTGGATGCTTACCCCGACCTTCACCCAATCCTTTACCCCTCCCCCACCATTTCCCGTCACAAATCCACCTTCTGTTACACACTAAGCCTATCCCACATTTCCACAATTTTATCCACATTTTAAATTTTCGGCCTTAAAGTACCATTCCGGGCCGGTTTTTATTTTTGCGTTTCTCGATTTTTTTGACTAAAGTTTTAATCGATTTCCCCTGACTTTTCAAAAAATCACCTTCCCAACCCCGTATGAGGCATGTCGAAAAAGCCCATTTTCCTAAAAAGTGAAAATACTAGGTCGACCTAGTAAATTACTGGGTCGACCTACCTTTTTGCTGGGTCAACCTCGCTCTTTGCTGGGTCGACCTACCACATTTCTACATCGACCTACCAACTTGCTGGGTTGACCTACCTTTTTGCTGGGTCAACCTACCATTTTGCTGGGTTGACCTACCATTTTGCTGGGTTGACCTACCAATTTACTGGGTCAACCTACCTGTTGTACAAGGTGGACCCAGCTCATTACTGGGTCGACCTACCACTTTGCTGGGTTGACCCAGCTCTGAGCTGGATCGACCTACCACTTTGCTGGGTTGACCTACCAAACTGCGAGGTGAACCCCGCTCTGTGCTGGGTGGATGAAGTAAATTGGCAGGTTGAAGAATTTGGGGCAATTGAGGTCGTTCTATCCTGAAATTAACCTGACTTTCTCCGCTACAGCAGCCCCTCTACCAGATTCAATTCCTGAGCAAATATTTCCCCAAAATCTGCTAATTTTGTCAAACAATTCCTAAACCCTGAACAAAATGAAAATTCTCAAGAAAGTACTGATTGCCATCGTCATTCTGATCGCAATTCCCCTGGTGGTGGGCCTCTTTCTCAAAAAGGATTATGAGGTGGAGCGCGAAGTTACCATCAACCAGGCCAGAATGGAGGTGTTTGCCTACATCAAAATGCTGAAAAACCAGGACAATTACAGCAAATGGGCCAAAATGGACCCCAACATGAAAAAGACCTATACTGGCAAGGATGGTACGGTGGGATTTGTTTCGGCCTGGGACAGCGAAAATGAGGATGTGGGCCAGGGTGAACAGGAAATCAAAAAGATCACGGAAGGCGAAAGACTGGATTTCGAATTGCGCTTTATCCGGCCCTTTGAATCCACGGAGCAGTGCTTTATGAGTACAGAAGATGCCGGCGAAAATCAGACCAAGGTAAAATGGGGCTTCAAAGGCCACGTCGACTACCCCATGAATATCATGATGGCCTTCATGGATTTTGAAAAAATGATCGGCGACGACCTGAGCACGGGCCTGCAAAACCTCAAAGAAATTCTGGAAAACAATTCATCTCCAACTCTATGACAACTGTAAATGCTTATCTGACCTTCAACGGCAACTGCGAAGAAGCCTTCAAATTTTATCAATCTGTTTTCGGGGGCGAAATCCCTTATATCGGGCGCTTCAAAGACATGCCTCCTTCAGAAGACGGCAAGGGAATGAGTCCTGAGGAAGGAAATCTCATCATGCACGTTTCTCTGCCCATCAGTAAGGAAACAGTGCTTATGGGCAGCGACACTGGCGGCGAGTGGGCGAAGGGGTTTACGCAGGGAAATAATTTTTCCATCTCCATCAACACCGACAGCAAAGCCGAAGCTGACCGCCTTTTCAACGGGCTTTCGAACGGAGGAACGGTAACCATGCCCATGAACAGCACCTTCTGGGGAGATTATTTTGGCATGTTCACCGACAAATTCGGCATCAGCTGGATGGTCAGTTTTGCGGAAAAGCAGCCCGGGTAATCACCCTCCCTGCACCACAATCTTGCGGTAAGCAGTTCTGCTTCCCTGCCTGAAATACAGGAAATAGACTCCTGCAGCCAGGCCGGAGACCTCCATGGACAAATCTTCGATTTGTCCCATGCCTGTGTAAACCCTGGTTTGGGTAACGGATCCCAGGGTATTCACCAGCTTTACAAACAAAGGTTGATTTTCCTGAGCGCTGCCCGTATAGGTAAAGTGAATGACGTCCCGCGCAGGATTGGGATAGACATGGTTGATCAGGTTTTCGTGGGTCTGGGAATTGATCTCAATGGTGTAAAGGTGGCGATACATGCCGTTGTGATCGGTCAGGCCGAGCTTGTAGAAAGTAACCGGGGCATAGGCGGCGCCATCCGTAAAGTCATATCTCGTTTCCTGGTTCAGGCTGCCTTTGCCCCTGACCGTGGCGATGGCCTTCCAATCTGTGCCATTGGGGGAGCTTTGCAGGGTAAAATGATCCAGATCTGTTTCTGAACTGGTCACCCAATGCAGAGCATTGGTGTGCTCATCTACGGATTTTCCTTCAAAAGTTACCATTTCCGCAGGCAACACCACACACGAGGGCAAGGTGGTGATATCCCAGGAAAACAATTCATTGGAAGGGTCGAAAACGTGCACGGTATCGGCACCCGCAGGAGGAGTCACGATATTGCCGGTTGCAAAATTGGTCCAGGTAAGGGTGGCCACGGAGTGGGTCAGAAAATTGCATCCCGAGCCCGGCCCGAATGGACAACTGTGCACAATGGTGCCGGTCTCCCAGTTATAAGGTGCCGTGCCGCCCGTAACTGAAAGGTCGCCGTTGCCCAGACGGCAGACGGTGAGGGTGGGGCAAAACTGTACATCCACCACCAGAGAATCGGAGCCACAAGGCTGGGTGTAATGGAAAGTATAGGTGCCAATGCCGGCCACGGAGGGATCGAAAGTGCCGGTCACGGCATTGAAGCCGGGAGCCGTGGAACTCCAGGTTCCGCCGGCGACACCCGGCGTCAGATTTACCGGGCCATCCGTATCACAGAAAGGCCCAACCGCACAAATGGAGGCATCGCAACAGGGCATCACATAGGGAGCGCTGCCAATTACGCCCAGAGATTCGACCGTACCTGTACGGCTGGCCGAGCCAGAATTACCCGTTGATCCGCAGGCAATCAGCTGCCCGCTGGAGGTGAGATCGACGTCGTACACCGTATAACCTCCCGTGACCGGAAAAGTAGCCACCAGGTTGAGATTTACGTCAAACTGGGAGACCGAGCCCTTGGAGCCCACGAAAATCCGTCCCGTATTGTCGATGATTATGCCGCTGTTTTCGACCTGAGAACCTCCAAAACCGCTGGTAAAGGTCCCGGCAGGAATGGCTGCAGTAGCCACAATGGCTCCCGTATTTACGTTTCGTTTGTCGATGCGATTGCCCCGGTTGACATAAATAAATCCCCCGAAATAAGCCATCGCTTCGATCCCCGTATTATTCACCCGCCAGTTTTCGCATTTATAGCCCAGGTCATAGCCATTATTCACTATCAAAGACGAGCCTGAAGCGGGACAACTGGCAAAACTCTGACTCAGAAATCCAATTGAATCGTGGGTCAGCCAGTAATATTTGGCGTTTTCAGTGGCCGTGATGGCCCGGACTTCAGAGGGGCTGAACAGACCTGTGCCCTGGTGCACCAATACGCTACCCAACAGGGCCCCGTTGACCATATTGACCTCGTAGATATAAGGTTCGGGCACAAAAAGTCCGCCCGTTCCGCCCGTGATGAGGCGGGTTTGGTCGCAGTTGAAGGCAATATTCCAGAATTCACCCAGCAGCTGCCCCGTAATATTGCCCACGCTCCAGACCAGTCCCCCGGCGGTATTTACCCGGCGCAAAGCGGCGGTCGAGCCATTGGTGACAAAGGAATTTCCCGCATCGTCCGTGACAAAAGTGCCCAGCCAGGAGGTGGTGTCGTAGGTGGTGTTGTAGGTCCATTGAATGGCGCCCGCGGCGTTGTACTTGCGCAACTGAAGGGGCATGGCCCCGAAGATGGCGTAGGCATTGCCGAGCGCATCCGTTTCGCATTCCCAAGCGCTGTTCCAGTTGGAGCCCGGGTCGTTGGGGAGATTGGTCCAGGGATCAATTACCACGGTCTGGGAGGCATCATAGCCCGACAGCTTAAAGGTTATGTCATGGTCCTGAAGGGCGTAGCCAGAAACGATTTCCTGGTTAGAGTTTTGGTAAAAGGTGAAGGGAGGATGATCCACAACCTCACCCAGACGGGTGGGAGTCACGATGCGGCCGTCATTTTTCAGTTCGGGCAATTTGGAATAACGCAACCTGACCTGAGAAATGTCCGCTCCCGGGTGCAGGATCAGGGTATATTTCACCCCGGATTGGGGGTGCAATTCGTACTCCACATCAATGTGGTCGTAGAGGTTGCGGTAGGTCACTTTTTTCCAGGAGGAAATGCCTTCCCGGGTTTTGAATTTGTTTCCCTCGCGGTATTCGTAGCTGTGGGTAAAATTATCCTTATCAGAAGGCACCAATTCCATGTTTGGATTGGCTCCCACCCATTCGGCCACCAGCAGATCTGAATGAAAAATGATGCGGTCGCCCGCCTCAGCAAAGGCCGTAAAGGCCTCCTGACTTGCAAAGCCATTGATCTTTTGCAGGTACCTTTTCTTCTTATCCTCCTCCGTTTTCTTCTTATGCTCGATCCTGTACAATTGGTAGTAGATCTTCCCATTGCCCAGAAAAACATGGTGTCCGTTGCCCTCAAAGCCAAAATTAACGGGTTCCCCCTTCAGGCGGGCATCAAATTGACCCTGGTTTTGCACAAAACTGCGGGCTTGCAGGGGATCATTCCAAAAGCCCTGTCTGCCTGCCTGGGCATCCAGGAATTGCGGGAAAATCCAGAGCAATAACAAAACAAAAGCAGCCGGGTAGAGATTCTTTCGCATAAAATTTATTGAGGAAACAATTCAGTCTTTTTCTAATCCATTTCAATATAAGGAAAATTTTTAGTTAACGGTCCACGGGCAAGGGCTCACCGTCCACTTCTGAGGGCTTTTGGTCAGAGCTGGCAAGATTTCCTCCTTTTCCAAAGGGGCAGACATTTTGGGTAAAGAACCTGATCGGTTCCTTACCTGGATTTGATTTGTTGGAGGTTTGCATTTGTATGAGTTCAAAGCTGACCCTTCAGGTCAGAAGAGGAAGCCCCTCCTGGGCTTTTGCGCTGACCACTCCCAGCTATTTTTAATATTTTCTTGCCCCTCTGCCTCAAAGGCTTTAATTTGTCTGCTTAATCAATCAATCTGGCCAAATGATCAGCCCGGAATTTCTGCAATCCATCTCCTATTTTCAACACATCCCCCTGGACCGCCTTCAGGCTTTGACCCGTGAGGAAAACCTCATTCACCTCGCCTGCGGCGAGAAACTGATCGAACAGGGGCAAAAAGGCAATTTTGCCTTTGTGGTGCTCGATGGTCGCTTCGTTTCCACCACCCAAAATTCCCTGGGCGTGAAGACTACCCTGGGCGAAATTTCGAGGGGCGAAATCGTGGGTGAAATTGCCGCCCTGCTGGAACAACCCCGTTCGGCAACCGTGACCGCACTCAGGGAATCGCTCGTTTTGCAAATTGACCGCACTGCCTTGCTGGAAATTCTGCAAATGCACCAGGGCGCCTTCCTGGATTTTACCCAAACCCTGGTCAAACGGGGCAAAAGCACCTTCCAGTTCAAAGGCGAAATTCGTTCCGTGCTTCTTTTCCCCATCACCCCGGGCATCGATCTGGAGGAATTTGGCCACGAGTTTATCAAGGCGCTTGCCCATTATAAAAAATCCACCTTTATCTCTCCCCGGATTTTTGAGGAGCAAAGCGGGATCAGTCTGAAAAATAATTCTCCCGCAGACGGAAATGCCATTCGCCACAAACTTGCCGAAATCGAGCCCCGCCAGGAACTGACCGTGTACAGTTGCCGGGGAGAATGGGATGTTTGGGCCAAAACCTGCGCTGCCCGGGTCGATTGTTTGGTTTTGGTGGCATTGGGAAGTCATTTTCAGGAACAGGGAATCCCCGAAAAGCAAATGTGGGAGGAACTGGAATCCATCAATCATCCCCGGGTCGAACTGGCTATTATATATGATCAGCCTGGAACAAAACCTGCCCATACGCGCAAATGGATGCAGGACCGCAAGGTGTTTCGTCACCACCACATGGTGAAAAATAATGCCGCAGATGTGCAGAAACTGGCCCGGTTTGTCACCGGCAATTCGATCGGGCTGGCCCTCAGCGGTGGCGGCTTCAAGTCCTCCATGCAGGGCGGCATCCTGCATGCCATGCTCGAAAACGGCATTCCGCTCGACATCATGGGTGGCAGTTCGGGTGGCGCATTCGCAGGTGCAGTTTTCTCCAATCGCCCTCCCCTCGATAAAATTCCCGACCTGGTGGCCGCGGGCATGGAAAAATTCAGCAAGGTAACCAAGCTGACTTTCCCCATGGTTTCCCTCTATTCAGGCGAAAAAATCACCCAGGGATTCATGGATTTCTTTGGTGATCTCGACCTGGAAGACCTCTGGACCAATTATTTCTGCATTTCCCTCAGCCTCATCACTGGCGACCTGATAGTCCATCGCCAGGGCCCCGTTTGGGAAGCCGTGCGGGCCAGTTCATCTGTGATGGGACTTTTCCCCCCCGTGATGAGCCACGGCGATGTGCTGGTGGACGGAGGATTTATCAATCCCTGCCCCACCAACGTGCTCCATGAAATGGGCGCGGGCAAAATCATCGTGGTGAGCGCCTTTGGCAAGGCCGGCCTGCAGGAAGTAGGCTACTTCCCTCCCACTGTTTCAGGCTGGAATCTGCTGGGCAAACGCCTCAATCCCTTCAATCACGAAGTAATTTCCCCCAAAATCGGAGCCAGTATCGTGCAATCCATGCTGTTTGCCTCCACCCACCTCCTGGCCGGCATCTTTGACAAATCAGAGATTGACCTCTTTATCGAGCCAGACATGAGCAAATATTCGGCCCAGGACCAGGATGCGGTCAAGGTCATGTACGAAATTGGATATAATTATGCCACTGAACGGGTGTCTGAATGGAAATCCGCCCTGAACTTACCCTGATCAATCATGAAAGAACACGTCACCCAAAAACACAGCAACTGGTGGAAAGGGCCCGAAAATCTCTGTCCCGCGCTGGAAAAGGATATCAGGACGGATGTGGTCATTGTGGGGGGTGGTTTTACCGGCCTCTATACGGCCCTGAACCTGCGCAAGGCAGGGGTTGAGGTGGTCATTCTGGAAAGAGAATATGCAGGTTCGGCCGCCAGCGGCCGCAACTCGGGCTATGTGGACGGCCTGATTGGCAAGGATTACCCTTCCCTGCTCAAACTGAATAAGCCCGAACGGGCCAAAGAACTCTGTGCCTTTGCCAAAACCTCAGTCGAAAGTCTGGAGCAATTTATCAAAGAGCATCAGATTGATTGTGAATACATTGGCAATGGCAACATCAATGCAGCAGTCCACCCCAAACAGATCAAGCGCCTGAAATTGCTTGAAGAGGCGGGCAAAGGGCTGGAACTCCATTTCAAATTTCTGGATCAGCAGGCCATGCTGGAAAGGGGCATTCCCCCCACCTTTGTGGCGGGCATCCACGATCCCGTGGGCGGCACCCTCAATCCCGGCAAACTGGTGGCCCGGGTCAGGCAACTGGCGATTGATGCGGGGGTAAAGTTGTACGAAAACAGCCCTGTGGTGCGAATCCAGGCAGGAAAGCCCATTCGCGTGGAAACTGCCCGCGGCGTGGTCACGGCCGATCAGGCCGTGCTGGCCACCAATGCCTTTACCATGCAGTTGGGTTACAAAAAGCGCTTCATGTCGCCCATTTGGGCAGGTATGTTTGAGTCAGCGCCGCTGACTCAGGAACAGCGGGAACGCCTGAAATGGCCGGGCAAGGAAGGCCTTTATACGGCCCACGAAAAGCTGGAAAGCTACCGCCTCACCGAGCGGGGCACCCTCATTGCCGGGGGTAAATTTGTAAAAATCCCCTACGGATTTCAGCTCGACAACCTGTCCCAGCCCAAAATGGCGGCCCAGATCGAACAGGTTTTCCGCTGGCGCTTTCCCGAACTCGCCGACCTCGACCTGGCTACCTTCTGGGGCGGCTGGATAGGCATTCCCCTCGATTTTATGCCGGGCATTGGTCAGATTGGCAAAAATGGCAATCTGCATTATGGCATGGGCTACGCCGGTCACGGCGTGCCTCAGACCCTGCTGGTTGGAGAAATCCTGGCAGAAAATGTGCAGGGCAAACAGCACCCCCTGGGCCATGTGCTGCAACGCCGCACATTCCCCATACCCCCCGAGCCATTCAAATGGCTGGTTTCCAACATGGTGGACTTTGGCCTGGGTCTGGTTGACCGGGGCGTGGATAAGGCTTTGGCGGGGAAGTGAGGGGGCTTTAACGCTTACAGATTAGCGAATTTTACCTTCTGATTCCAAACCTTCTATGATGACCCGCAGGTCAGGCATTTGACTTTCTTTGAAGTCCGTTATGGCTCTCAACCCCGATAGATTCACACCATTCCCCGCAAAAAGATTCCATTCCCATTCGCTGTACATGGTGGCCTTACTGATTTCAAATTTTGTGACGTAATAAAAAATAGCCAGGTCAAGCACATGCATCAGCTCCATCCCAGTGAATTTTTGTTGGCCGGGAAAAAGCTTCACCAATGAAAAACTTCCTCCCATTATTTCCATCGCCCCGTCCAAATCTCCTACTCTGATTAAAAACTCAGCCATTTTTGTTTTGGCTCCAATTGATTCCGGAAAGGACTGAAAAAATTCCCTGGCCAGGGGCCCTGCATCTTTAGCATCAAATTCGGTCAGCAGAAATTCAAGAATTATTTCCCTGAGAATTTCGTTTTCAGGGTGATTATGGAATAACTTTTTGATCTTTTTCAAAAGGTTTTTTCCAGCCCCCGCTACACTAGCGAATAAATTGATCGACTCGACATATTCATCCTCATCTTCAGGGTCAACTATACCTGAAATTTCAAAGTTGGCTGGCACAAATTTTTTGTACTCTTCCTCCCACCCATCCGTATTCACGGTAGCTTCCTTATCACTTAAGCGATAGAGGCAGTCAATCGCACGGGCATACACGGGAAAAGGAAGCACTTCTTCATCCTCAAGAAAAATGGCCCAATCATCGGAAGTCCATTGAAACGGATCCGGATGTGAAAAATCCATTTCAAAATCCTCCTCTTCATCATCAAAAAAATCCTCCTCTTCATCCCAATCCTCATCCTGGTCTACCTGCAGATGGGAAACCAGGAAATTTCCCGGGCCCAGGGTTTTACTCAATACGGACATTTCACGGAGGTAATTTTGTCCCTCGAAAATAATCAGGTGGGGAACTCCCTTGTCTCCAAATTCAATATCCATCAATTCCACCTTTTCGTCATCCTCCTCCAGAATCCCCTGGGTGATTCTCCAGTCGCGGTGAGGCTGAAGTCCCAATTCCTCTGCATACTCTATCCCCCCGTAAATGATATTATGGGCCAATTCGTAGGAGCATGGCCCCCAAATTTGGGCAAATTTGCTTTTCCTGTATTTTTCTTCAAATTCAAAACGGGGAATATTGAATTCGTAAATGGTATCCTTCAAACCCAGGCAAAACAAATCTACCAGATAAATTCCCACCGTAATATGCCCGTTGGTATGCTCCCGCGCCACAAGAATGTTGGCCAGGTTGTCCTCTCTCCAGTCGGGGTTGATAAACACCCCTGCAATGGGAAGGTTTCGCGCCTGGTTTGCGACGTAATTTTTGGGGGAAAAGGCGGCTTTGTTTTTCTTTTTCTTTTTGGCCATTTGAATAAGCTGATTAATAGCCCAAAGTTCGGGCAAAGAAAGATTCCAACCCAAAAATCTTTGTTCACAAATGCTCAAAAGTTGGGGATAGGTGTTAATAAATCCCCGCCAAAACAGGAATTCGCTGAAAAAGAAAGAAGCCAGGGTGGGATGGATTAAGGAGGCAGATAGAATCAACGGCGTTTCAGTCTGCGTGCCTCAAATTCGGTCTAAAAATGTACAAAAAACCGGACTATCTCCTCCTTTGGATATTGCCCGGTCCTGTACGGGGGACGGGCCCCGATGGCTATCGTAGACGAACCTGGACTC
>JACJYV010000008.1 GCA_020635905.1 Bacteroidia bacterium | reverse complement strand
AGTACAAACTCCTCCTCCAACTATCCCCATTTCCTACGTTTACCGGGTGCTGTATGAAGCGCAGGTGCCTTTGAATACGCCTTTTCAGGTGCTGCTGAGTGAGTACTATAATAAGAATTGTAAGGTAAGCTGTGTTGGGATTTACCCAAATGGGGATATGAGTTTTAGGGTTGAGTATGGAGGGGGATCAACAATAATTTCAATAGGGGGAGGGTTTTAAAACTATTGAGAAATTCAATTAAGCTTTTCTGATACCCAATCTTTAAAATCGAAAATAAATAGCGTTGTTTGGGAAAGCTTATCGCTCATTTTTTCAAGGTCATTTAAAGCCAACTCGAATTGCTCTCTTTTGCTTTGTTTCGTTTGTTCTTTTAATAAATTTTTGATTAATAAGAGGACTCTTTTCTCAAGAAAAAATAAGTTCTCCCTGCTTTTAATATAATTTCGATAGGACCTGAAATGGGTTTCCACCAATTCCAGATTTCCAAGATCAATCAAACAACATAAATCAACAATCCTGGCGATAGACTGAATATCTGTCTGCACTCCTTTTCTCGGATTGTTAATAATCAATTTTAGAAAGTCCCTGGTTTTCTTTTTCTCATTTCTTAAAAAGTGCCGCTTTGCCCAGTTAAAAGCAATATGATAATAATACATATCAATCACCCCTCCCGACTTGCCCAAAATATAGTTTTCAAGCTTTCGGATTTCTTCTTCAAGAAAGGTAGCTTCCATTTTGGGAAAATCCACCAAAGTCGAGGAGATACGCCAAAAAAGAAATTTGGTGGCTAATATAGAATCAAGGCCCTTCGCTGATTGTCCAACATCTCGTAATGTAGAAATTGCCCGCTTAAATGCCTCAGTTTCTCCATTTACAATAAAGTATCCAGATATAATAAATGCTGTACGAATATAATATTCTTTGTAATCAGTTTGGAGGAAGACGTGGTTTTCAAATAAAGCATACAATTTTTCAATGTCTTGCTTGGATTCATAAAATTTTCTCAAAAAATAATTGATTCTGGCTCGAATAAAAAGGATAAACATTTCTTCCCTTTTTGAGATGGGGTTTTGGTTTAATAATAAAAGTAATTGTGGGTTTTGGAGCTTTTCAGGATCAAATTCCCCACTGGAATGGTACTTCTTCTTGAATACAGGCGCAAGGGCTGCTTCCCAATATTCAAGATCTATGACCCTGCTAAAGGCTTCCTTCAGGAAAATGGCTTTTTTATTGAACTCAATAGAAACCTGCTCAAAATCCTCATCCTTTAGATCATCCTGAAGTATTTTTGATTCAACCCTTAAAGTCCTCAGACCCTCAACAAAATTTTCATCTTCCTCAAACTTTTTTCGTGCCTTTCTAAAAGATTTCAAGGCCAATTCTGTGAATCCCCGCTCATTTAAAACAAGTCCTTCAATTAATTTCTCTGAGTTAACCTTTTCTGTAGAGGTAATATCCCCTTTAAGAACTTCGATTATTTTGGTTAGCAACTCCCGTTTTACTTTTGGGAAATAACCCAGCCACGAATGACCAAGATTTTGAGCCTCTTTTTTTAAACCTTCTTCATCGTATCGTTCAAGTTTATCTATGATTAAAAACAATTCCAGAAAACTTGGGGAATTCACCCTTGCCCTGGCCAGAAAGAAAAACCGCTCCCGCTCATCTTCGGAGAGTGATTTTATAAGATCATATATATATGAGTCAGGGTTTCTCACTATTTCAATATAACGAGAGTTATTTTAGAAAAAAAGAGGTTTTGCATGCATCCTCATTTTGCTAAACTTTACAATATCAGTTTTTAAAGACAGTTAAGAACAATTCTTCGCAAGTTCCCATTGGGAACCCTTCAATCAACCAACATTGAAATAACGTCCATTGGATGTTCCAAAGGACAGGCCCGTAAGGCGTGGGGCAATGGCATGAACAAAAACGCACGGAAATTTACCAAAATTTCCGGTCATGCCAAAAGCCCCGCAAGTTCAGCTTCGAAGCAGCCCCTTCGTTGTCTGGGCAGCCTTGCGGGCCGTTGGAAACCGCACTACACCTTTAGCCAGGTAATGCGGAAAGCATATTAGTTGGTTGTCGGACCCATGAGGCTTAGCCCCGACCACGTTTTTCTAACTTCTAACCACGCGGGCGGCCTCGTGGGCAACCAACAATGGTGTTTTAGAGGGTGACTTTTGATTCTTTTCAAACCTCTCTCCCGATTTTCGGGAGAGGGGGAATCACATCCATGACCGAATTAACCGTTTTTTGACCCATATAACTGACCCGTTCTTTTTGTCAACTGCCAGACGCACAAACCTAAACCGTTGTAACACCTGTCCCCGGCTTGTCCGGGGCAGGAGACAACGGAAAATTGTGCAACCAAAACCGTAAAAGAGATGAAATACCAAACTGATCCCGTAAAAAAGAATCCCCTTGCCCCGGAAACGGTGGAGGGCGACACCCTGGGCCAGACCCAGGCACCCCCTGCCTTCGAAGTGGCCGCCGACAGCATCACCCCGCCACCCAATGACAGCCTGGGTACAGGCGGCGTAGCCGATGGTGGCGACAGTCTTTCCACGCATCCATTGGATAGTCTGCAAAACACAGGCAGAGACACCCTCCCTGCTTTTGATCCCGCTAAAACTGACTCGGTTGCGGCCCCTAAACCAGAGGTAAAGCCCACACCAGTTGCAAAAACCCAGGGAAAGGGCCTTTTTGGGCAGGAAGTGGGCCTGGAAAAGGTAAACGATCCCAAGGATGTATATGCCCTTATGTACCGCCTCGAAGAGATCGGCTTCCTCACCGTGGACGATTGGCAATCCTTTGGAGCCGACAAAACAGGCTGGGAAGCAAACGGCATGCAGGGGCCTTTCCCGGATTGCGCGATTTCGAAGATTATCAAACGCTATCAAGCTGCCATTGGCCTGAAAGTCCCTGATGAATTTATCGCCCCCGGAAAGTTTACCGAAAAAGCCCTTTTGGAAGGAAAAGGAGGCAATAAAAAAGAGGAATCCGCCAACCCACTTTCCCCTTCGACACAGACAGGGCATGCCTTGTCTCCAAACACCCCTGATTATGAATGCATTGCCAAAGAGCTTTATGAAGCCGGGCAAGGCTGGGGCACAGACGAAGAAAAGATTTACAAAAATTTGGGTCTGATTGAAGCAGGTGGCGAGCAGGCCAAAAAGCTGAAAGAAACCTTCTGCAATCTGTATGACAAGGATCTTGAACAATTCCTGAAAGATGAACTTTGGGATTGGGGCTGGTTTAACGAGGAGAGTAAGGCTTTGGAGATGTTGGAAGGGAAAGAAATGGAAAAAATTGGCCAGGAAACAAGGGAAACTGACAGTTCTGGCGAATTTAAGGACATTGGCCCTCTACTGACTGAAGGTCAGTACTACGGTGCAATTCAGGGAGAGCAAGTTGTGCCACTTTCATATTTGAAGGATAATATGAATTATCATGCAACAGAAACTGGGTATAGGGAATCGGGATGTTATTTTACCTGCCGTTACACTTTAGAACAAGCGGGGTTTGCGCCCCAAGGAATCAATACTGCCAAGTATATGGTTGAGGCTAAATTTGAGGGAGAGAAGGATGCAGTAGGATTTAAAAAATGGATATCTGGGGTATCAAAGGAAGCAAAGGTAGGAGAATCTATGTTGGATAAATTATTGAATGCAAAAATCCCCGTGATCGTAGGGGTTAATAGGGATTCCCAAAATGCAAAATGGACAAATACCAAAACAGACGGGAATTTATCGCCGACAGATCATTTCGTAATTGTGGTTGGTAGAACTACGTTAGAGGATGGAAGCAAAGCCTATCGCTATTATGATTCAGGAAGGTACAGCAAAGCCAAGGGCACAAGCCCTCAAAACCTGTTAATCGTAAATAATGGTTATATTTCTGGCAATACCTATTGTGGCAAATATGTTCTAAGCGAAATAAGAAATGTAAAAAACCATGAAAGCAATTAAGCAAAAAGCAATTTTCTTAGGGGTGATAACCATAATTCTGGCTCTTTTAGGATGCCAAAAGCCATATTT
The DNA here is from genome assembly GCA_020635905.1 of Bacteroidia bacterium. Classification (GTDB taxonomy): domain Bacteria; phylum Bacteroidota; class Bacteroidia; order J057; family JADKCL01; genus JACJYV01. Next base: position 496,566 of record JACJYV010000008.1, on the reverse strand, counting down.
GGAGAATTTTGCAGAATTTACAGGTAAAGAAATATCTTTTTTAGAAGAAGGTTTGCCCGCTAAGATCAAATCTCCTTTTGATGGAGAAATGGTTCACCCTTTAGGAATGGTGGAATTACAATCTTCTTCAGGTGAATTGTATTTTCTTACTTTCATTAATACAATTCCTAACAGAGAAGTTCCAGAATTAGGCGGAGGGGTTTTTGCAGAAATCATTGTTGGAAAACGGAGAGTCGAGAAACTGGAAGTTGCCTGGACTGAAGTTGGGATTTATGAAGTTGCAAAAGTGAATTTGCCGGAAATCGAGGTTATTACAGAAACGTCAGGTGACTTGCACTATAGTTCAACCTATCGTGTGACCATATCTGGTTTTGAAAGGATAAAAACTGATGACCCAAGGTATAAATAAAATTAAACTTCGATACAATACCAAATTCACTGAGGTTCAGTAACCAGTTTGAAATTTCCCCTTTCAAGTAAGATTAATAATAATCCCTCACCCTGAAATTTCAAGTTTGATGGAATTTGAATATTAAAACAGCGAGACCAAAACCGTAATCTAAAATGAAATACATACCATTGTTTATCTTGCTCATACCCTGGGCCGGGCAGGCCCTTGCCTGCGATCCCGCCTTTTTCGCCTATTCCAGCCCCATTTGCCTGGGCGCTGGCACCGCCCTGCCGGATACGGTTTCCACCCCCAATGCCTACTTTATAGCCTCAAGTCCGGGCATTTCGATCACGGGTTGGGGAGCCATTGATCTTGCAAATTCCTCGCCCGGCACCTATAATATCGGTTTTCTGGTGAATGACAGTTGCCAGAATTTCTATTCCGGGCAGGTCACTTTGCTGGCTGGCAGCGATGCCAGTTTCGCTTACAGCGACTCGGTTTTCTGCAAACCCGGACAAGTGGAATCTCCCATTTTGCTGGGTGACACGGGCGGGGTCTTTCACGGCCCTACGGGTTTGGCGATCGACAGCACCAATGGGCAAATAAATGTTTCCTTGTCGGCAAGTGGAATTTTCCCCGTCGAATATACTGTAACAGGTCCATGTCCTGATACGGTCCAATTTTCCATCTCAATTCAAACCCAGGCCAACGCAAGCTTTTATTACCCTGACACTTCCTTTTGCGGCAACGAACCAGACCCACAAGCCATCATTTTGGGTGACTTTGGAGGGATTTTTGTCGAAATTTCTGGTTTGATTCTGGACAGCCTGACAGGTCACATAGACCTGTCGGCTTCCAGTGCCGGGGTTTACGCGGTTTCTTACCTGGTGGGCAATGCCTGCGCGGATACGGCCACGGTGCAAATTCACCTCCTGTCTGCGCCAACTGCCTTTTTCACATATCCGGGCCTGATTTGTGCAAATCAGGTGGCTAATCCAATTCCTGTGGCCCAAAATGCAGGCATATTCAGCGAACCCACCGGATTTTTGCAGTTTGTGAATGCCCAGACGGGCGAAATCGACCTGGCTTCCAGCCCGGTGGGGGTCTATCTGGTTCTGCATACCACTATGGGCACCTGCCCGGATTCCTCCGTGGGTATCGTTCATCTGCAACCCAAGACCAGTGCAGCCTTTTACTATCCCGACACCACCTATTGCAACGGCGACGTGTTGGGGGCTCCCGTGATCCTGGGTCAGGGAGGCGGACTTTTTAATGCAACTCCCGCCGGGTTGGCCCTCGATACCCTTACTGGCTTTTTCGATCCTTCCCAAAGCAATACGGGCACCTTTGAGGTTTCGTACCACACCCTATCGCCCTGTCCCGACACCAGTACGTTTACCTTTCAGATCAATCCGCAGGCCAATCCTGCCTTTCAATATTTTCCGTCGGTGTTTTGTGTCAACGACCCCAACCCGTACCCTCAGATTCTGGGGGATACGGGCGGGGTATTTTCTGTGTTTTGGGGCAATGCTTGGGTGGATTCCCTGACGGGAGAAATCGACCTCTCCGCCTCCCAGGCAGGTGATTCCTGCCTGATTCAGTATCGGGTGGCAGGCCAAAACGGGCAATGCTCAGACAGCAGTCTGGCCCTGGTTTCCATCCTCGAACCCTCCAACTCTGTTTCGGTGACCTACGCCCAAGCCGACTACTGTCCCTGGCAGGACGATCCCGCGCCCGTGGTTTCCGGCCCTCTGGGTGGCACCTTTCAAGCCTTCCCCTCCAGTCTGGTATTTACCTCAGCCTACACCGGGCAGATTGACCTTTCCGCCACCCCACCCGGCACCTACCTGATCCGCTATTTCCCACCTGGCTCCTGCACAGATAGTTCAAATGGCTCCACCGTGACCATTCACAACGCCCCGCCTCTGAACTTGCACTATCCCCAATCAGAATACTGCACCGGAGACCAGATTATTGCACCCCAAAATCTGAGCGGGGGAGGCAGTTTCAGCGATGGAGATTCTAATGGTTCCTATCTGGACAGCCTGTTGGGGACCATCGACCTGAGCAAAATTCCACCTGGTTATTACCTGATTAGATACAGTTCGGGCGGAGTATGTTCGCAGGACACCATTTTGCCCCTGACGATCCATCAATCACCTGAGATTGCCATGATTTCAACTGCTGATTACGAGACCATTTGCGAAGACGAAGAAATTACCTTTTTCGCAACGGGTGCCGATCATTACCTCTTTTATGTGGGAGATTCCATTGCGCAATTGTGGACCCCCATCGGCCAATATACTCCCGGCAACAGCTTACAGAATGGGGCTCAGGTCATTGTACAGGCCAGCGCAGATCCGGGCGGTTGTGAAGACCGCGACACATTGACCATTACTGTGCGTCCACGACCTGAAATCACCGACCTGAACTATCCCCAAACTGTTACCCCAGAAGCCAATTGGAGCATTTCGGGAAAAACAAATCTGGACACGGCCAAGGTGCATTGGTGGTTTGAAGTACAGGAATCCGCTGCCAGCTTGAAAAATACCTCCCCCACCTTCGTAAAGGCCCAGGCAGGAAGCTTTGCTTTGAGCACGGATTTTGAATTGGTCAACCCCAATACTCCCGCCAAAGTGACCTTTTTCCTCCAACCCGAACAGGCAGGTTGCAATGGCGAAACGGACACGGTTTCCATAACCTTCCTGCCCACCATTTCGGACATATTCATTCCCGGCCTGATCACCCCCAATGGCGACGGCAAAAATGACGGCTGGGAAATCCGCTACCTGGACCACATCCAACCCGAACAGTACCGGATCACCGTCTTCAACCGCGCGGGCGGTCCCGTTTTCAAACAGGAAGGACTTTCCCCAGGCTGGAACGGCTCAGGCTTGCCCGATGGGGTGTACTGGTACGTAGTGAGCAGCCATGAAGGCGATGTGGCCAGCGGAGGAGTCACTATCAGACGGTAGGGTTTAGGGCTGCAAGCCACGAGCTTCGAGCCTCAAATATCTAAAATCTATTCTCTAACAATCTAACATCTCAAAAAATGCATATTGGCGAAAAAATCAAACTCCGTAGCAAAGAACTCCGCATTGGCCCCACAGAACTTGGCGAAATGATCAATACGTCCAAGCAAAACATTTATGGCATTTTCCGCAGAGAAAACCTGGATACAGGCTTGCTGAGGGCCATTTCTCTGGCTCTGGAATTCAACTTTTTCGAATTACTCGCCCGCGAATTGGAAGGATCACTCCCTTCAGAGCCCTTGAGGGAAGAAATAAAAGCCCTGGAAGGGGAAATGGAGTATCTCAAAAGGATCAATCAACTCCAACTCACCTTATTGGAAAAAGAAGGCATTAAATATCGCCCTCAACCTTTAAAACAGATTTAATGCTGCACGAACAACTAAACTGGCTCCTCCACCTCAAAATGAAACAGCAGGGCAAATGTCCCGCCGAGTTACGTTCCCGCACCACCAGCAAAACCATGGCTATGCTGGCGTGGCAGGGCTGGCGCATCTTTTTGGACGATCCCCGCATTGAAGCCTTCCAAATCCAGCTTTTTGAAGAGTTTCAGCTGGTTTTTTCCGCCGAAAAGAATCCCCACCTGCTGAAAGAGCCCAATGACCCGTTGAATCATTTCCCAAAGTCCTCACTCAATTGAATCTGCATTCACAATATTATCATTCATAAAATTTCAAACCTTAACCACATTCAACATGAAAATTAAAAACCACTTGTTTTCCCCAATGGGGCGTTTCCTTTTAGTGGGCTGGCTATTGCTGGCACCTGTTTTTTCCTGTTTCGCCCAGGACGGTCACAGCCTCAAACTGGGCTACCTGGTTTCACGCGGACCGACCTCCTATGTAGGGCTGGGCTATGAGGGCACCCTTGCCCCTCGATGGAGTCTGGCCCCGATGCTTGGCCTTTCCGGTTCCTCCAATCAGGTGTATGACGGAAGCGACTTTTACCAGATCAACGGTTTTGCAACCGCCGTGGTGGTTCCTGTGCGCTTTTATCCCTGGTATTCCCAACCAGAAATCAAGGCCGGACCATTTATTTCCTCCCATATTCAGTATCAGTTTGCCAATGCCTCCATCGATGACTTCGCAACGGCCAGTTCCAGTTACCTGGGTTGGGGGGTGGGGGCAGGCTGGAAAGCTGGCATAGGTCGCTTCAGCCTGGAAGGATTCTTTAACTACGCATTTCTGGGTACCGCCAGGGGGCAGATACTTGTCTTTGACCCCGACCCAAGCTTGCTTGAGATTGTCGCTTTTCCCTACTCCAATTTTACAGCAGGAATAATGGTTGGTATGAAAATATAGTTGTTAGTTGGCCTCTGCTTCCCGGCCCGCAGGGCCGGGGGCGGAGTGCTTTTGGGGTGAAGGCAGGCGTTACTGTTCGTTACGTTTTAGGAAATTCCGTTACGGATAGGGCTTCCCTTTCTAATGCGTTTTTTCCTGAAAAACATCTCCATTTAACGGAATTCACTAATAATTTTTCACCATTTTGTGAGTGACCCATCTGTGACCCGTCTGTGACCCATCATTTTCATTCCTTTTCAATGCCTAAAACCAGCCTTAATATGCCCAATTGATCCATTTTTGATAAGACTTACTAAAAATTAACCAAATTTCTGATAATTTTTGAGTGACCCGTCTGTGACCCATCTGTGACCCGTCTCCCAATCTACCTAAATACACTGTTTAGGCAGATTGGGAAAAAACAGGGAAAAATTACGCCTTCAGATTGTGAGGGAATGACCGGAAGGATATTTTTGCATCCTAAGATGAGCCTTCTTCCATAGAATGTGTCCCCAAAATTTGAAAGAAAAAAGGGCCCCATTTCAAGGCCCTTTTAAATCAATTTCCTCAATCCAAAACTCACTTCACCTTCCTCAACCTCCTCTTTGAGTACCCGTCCAAATCAAATTTCTCCATTTCATCGAAAATGCGTTCGTCAATCAGGCGGGCATAAATCTTGGTGGTGGCAATATCCGTGTGGCCGCACAACTTGGAAACTACTTCCAGCGGCATTCCCATGGTGAGGCAAGCCGTGGCAAAGGTGTGGCGCGAACAATGAAAGGTGATTTCCTTGCTTACCCCGATTTTCTGGCACAGCACTTTTAATTTCCTTGCAATGGTCTGGTTGGCTACTTTTTCAGGAAAAACCAGAAACCCATTCCGGGGAAATGTATCCAACAGGGCTTCCAGTTTGGGGGTCAGAGGGATTTTGACCGTTGTTTTGGTTTTCACCTGCTTAATCTGAAAATACTTGCCCATTCCTTTGGAATTGATTTTGATATGGTCCCAGAGCAAGGCCAGAATATCTGATTTACGAAGGCCCGAATAACAACCCACCAAAAACATTTCCAGCACCCGCTTTTCAGCCTTAAAACTCCTGCTCCCCTTTTCTTTACCTGAGTAATCGGACCAGTAAAGCGCATCAAGTTGGGTCAGTTCCTCAAGAGAAAGAAATTCCCGTTCGTGGTTTTCCGATTTCACCAGATCAATTCTGTCAAATGGATTTCTCTCCAAATCCCGGTTGCGCATGGCATCATTCACCCATTTGTTCACTGGTTTGAGGTAATTGCGGGTACTTCTGGACGAACAACGGGCTAAAAGAAAATTTTGAAAGCCTTCCAACCAATCGCCGGTAAGGTCACAGGTCTGAATATTGGGAGAATAAGCCTTCAAATGGCCAATGCAGACAAAATAGCTATTGGCAGTATTTGGGCTCAACTGCCCGGAATCCAGCCTGGACTGGGTGTGATCCTCACAATACTTCCAAAACAGCTTGTTTGAACCAGTTTCCCTGAAATTGGCAATCGTATCAAAACAAACTGCCTTTCCTTGCAATTCAAGTTGGGTAATGATAGCTTCAAATTCATTTTTCCGCTTCTCGATGGTCGCCTTGATCAATTGTGCATTGGGCAAACCTGAACTGACCCGGAGGGTCCGCTTTTCCGCATCCCAAAATTTCAAGGGGACTTTCTTTCCCGTTGGAAAATCCTTCTTCCTTCGGTCAATGGTAACGCGGACATAGATACTGCAAAGCCCTTCACGGTTGGGTCTTTCAATGGCAAGATTTACACTGATTTTTTTCATTCTGTTTGAATTTAATGATTAAAACGTCTCCGAAACAGCCCCGAAACATCCGTGGACGATTTCTGCTATTGAGACATCCAAATCGTAAGCCAGAAATGAAAAAATATCTGTTTTTACGGTTGTTACCCGTATTTTGTGCTAAAGTGATTATGGTTAATTTAACTCTCTGTTAATTGTTCATTGCTCTCTGAAAATTGATAATTGCTCCCTGCTCTCTGTTAATTGATAATTGCTCCCTGATAATTGCTCATTGATTTGGGCGCGTCCCTCCGGCCTGCGGCCACCAGTCGGGTCGGTGTCCTCTGGGGTTCCTCCGTCCGTCAGGGCGCTTTGCCTGCGGCAACCTGCGCCCCGACTGCCCTCCAAAGTGTCGGGCACCCGCCGGCCACCTCGCGCACATGCGGGGCTTCGCCCCGTCAGGTCAGTCTGATTCGAAAATGGAAATCTGATTTCCAGAAAATCGAATTAATTCAGCTCCTTCTTCAAATTTGGCGACAATATCCTGAATCCTTCCCTCAAAAAACTGGAATAATTGGTAAAATGGTTGCCCTAAATTTGCAGTATCAGGAACAGAGTTTTAGGAATTCACAAGTTTTGAGGCAAAAACCAGACAGGAAATAATATCCTCACTCTCCAAAAATTCATAATCCTCCAAAATTTCCTGCTGAGTCATTCCGCTGGCCAATAACTCAAGCATTTGGCCGACTGTGAATCTCATGTTGCGAATGGTAGGTTTCCCCTGACAAACCTCGGGATTTATGGTAATTCTGTTTAAAATGTCCGTCATAGAGTTATTCCTCCTCCTCCAATTTACGATAATATCTAAATCAATCCAGAGGATTGAAGCCGCTATGCGGGGGTATTTTTTGGCGAAGCCAACGAGGGTGGGGTGGCCTTGCCAAAACCAGGGGGCGGCCTTGAGCGATGGGAGTGGGCGGCTGGTGGGCTTGTGCGACGGGTCAGAGGTGTGAGGGGGCAGGGTTTAGGTTTTGGCGCTTTTTGCTTCTTTTTCTAAAAAAGAAGGCCCGCCCGGCCAGGGCACCCAAAAAACTAATCACAAATTTAAATTTTGCGACAACTTGTTGTCGCTTACGACGCCCTAAGAGCTTAAATTCTATTGTTGGAAAAACCTTATCAGGGTTGCTAATGTCGTTATTCCTGAAATTTTATTTCCCCACAAAGCCCAAAAAGTGATCATAGATCACTTCAGGATCGACCAGCGGAGTTTTGGAATTATAGTGAAACTCAGGGTGCCATTGCACTCCCATGACCTTGCCGGGCTCTGCGCCGTTCCAGACAAAGGCCTCCACAATTCCGTCCTCGGGTGAAAATGCATTCACCTCCAGACCTTTTCCTACCGTTTTCAGACCCTGGTGATGCACCGTGTTCACTGCATCGTGCGGGTCGTGCGTATAAAGCCGCTGCATCAGACTTCCCACGCTCCACTCAATCTTGTGATTCAATTGATCATAAAGGTCTGCGTCGCGGTGGAGGAGTGCTTCAGGACGCTGGGTTTTGATATCCTGGTACAAAGTCCCGCCAAAATAGGCATTCATCAACTGAAACCCCCGGCAAATGCCCAGCACAGGTTTCTCGTTTTTCAGGGCAAAATCCAGCACCCCCAGCTCATACTCGTCGCGGTATTTATCCCCCAACCATTTCCCCTCAATAATAGGTGTTTCCCCATAAGTGGAAGGCGACAGGTCGCTGCCTCCCTGCAGCACAAAGGCATCCATTTCCTTCAGAAAAGAGATCAGTTCTGCCTTCGGCAGATCAGGAATCAGGATGGGCATCACCCCCTGACGCGAAAGATAGCGCCCCATATCCGCTTCCAGGTAGTTCAACGACTTGTGCCCAAAAACCAACCGCGTTGGATCCGGGTACATAAAGCAGGATGTGACGCCTATTTTGATCATTTTTTTTGTCAGATTTTAGATGTCAGATATTAGATATCAGACGGTTAGATTTTAGATGATTAGCTTTCAGATCTAACGAATTCCCTGCACACTTTCTGAAAAACCACCAACTTTAACCCTTTCCGACACCTCTTTAACCGTAAACCGTAAACTGTCAGGGGAGTCACTCCCCGCCCGGCGTTTCGAAAATACCCCAGCCGTCGTTGATGTTATTGTCCGGGTCAAAACCTTCCACCCATTCGCGAAACATGCCCTTGAACTCGTCGATCTCGTCGCGCAAAACCTGCAGATACTCGGAGTCAGAAAGCCCCTGCATGCGCAGGAGAGAGGTCTGGGCCTGCAGTTCACGGGCATTCATCTTGATCACCACGGCATTTTCCATGCGCAACATGTAGAGATCGCCGCCTTCTGCGCCCGCAATTTTGGGAGCCAGGATCATCGCATTCGACATCATGGCCTGGCGCATGTCCAGTTGGTCATCCTCCTCGTCGATCGATTCCACAATCGCCTCTGTCACGCGCAGAATATCCAGCGCTTTGAGGTACATGGGATGTTTGAGAATTCTTTCGTCCATATTTTGGGGTCCACAGCCGACGGTCGATAGTCTACAGCCTAAGGTGAAATTTTCCCCCAGTCTGTGGACCGTCGACCGTCAACCGTGGACTTCTTTACATAATCGCTTCCGTGTACATATCCACGAAATCCTGGCGGGTAACCGGGCGTGGATTGCTGGGATGGCAGAAATCGGCCAGAGCCAGGTCGGCCAGCGGCTGGATGTGCTCGGGTTTAACTCCCGCTCCGCTCAGTTTGCGGGGCAGACCCAGCTTGTCGTTCAGTTCAAACAAGGCGTTGACCACCGCATTTCCGTCGCCTCCTTTGATGCCCATGGCGCGGGCAATTTCAGCAAAACGGGCTTCCTGACCCGGAATATTGAATTTCATTCCGTAGGGCAGGTTGATGGCGTTGGCCAGGCCGTGGTGCATGTCGAGCAGGCTGGAAAGGGGGTGAGCCAGCGAGTGAACCACGCCCAGTCCCTTCTGGAAAGCAACTGCGCCCATCAGCGAACCCAGCAGCATTTTGCTGCGGCTTTCGAGATCGGGATTGTGGGTAGCTTTTTCGATCGACTCCGTGATCATTTGAATGCCCTGGAGGGCAATGCCGTCGGCCATGGGGTGATATCCTTTGGCCAGGTAGGCTTCAATATTGTGGGTGAAAGCATCCATCCCGGTGGCTGCGGTCACAAAAGGCGGCATGTCGAAAGTCAGTTCCGGGTCGGCAAAAACCTTGCGGGCCATCAGTTTGGGGTGGAAAAGGATGCGTTTTTTCTTGCTTTCGTCCTCGGAAATGATGGCCGAACGACCCACTTCAGAACCCGTTCCCGAGGTGGTGGGCACGGTCACAAAGTGGGGCACCGAGTTGGTCACGTACTTGTCACCACCCAGCAGATCGTCGTACTCGAGCAGGTCGCGCTCGGTATGATTGACCCGCAAGACGATGGCCCGGGCCACGTCGAGGGGCACTCCACCGCCAATGCCGACCACGCTGTCGCGGTTGGTGGCTTTGTAGTGGGCGTCGCCCTTCAGCACGTCCGATTTGATCGGGTTTTTGTGCATCTCAGAAAAGACCTCAATGGAGAAGCCCTGGGCCTCCAGATCGGCCACGATTTTGGCGAAGAATGGAAGCCCGCGCACGATGGCATCGGTCACCAGCAAAGGCCTGGAAAGGCCTTCGGCCTTCAGATAGGGGCCCAGTTCCTTGATCGCACCCGCCCCAAAACGGATGGGCGTCGGAAAGTTATAGGTATAGATATTATTAAACATGTATCAATACAGGTTGAAATGATTTACATCTTGAAACCTGCCTGCGGCAGGGAATGAAAAGAACGAATTGGCAGGGCCAATTTAGATAAAATCCTGTATTTGAAAAGGGGAATTTTGCGGAAGAATGCTACAAAGCGGCCAGCGAATATTCCCGGGCCTGGTCTATGATCTTGTCGATGTTGGTGGCATCTGTATAAGTTACGGAGACCACCTTGTGGTCTTTGGTTTGCACGTACAGGGGAGCCGAAAGGTAGAAGCCGTATTTTGCGATTTTGTTTTCTGGGTCGTAGAAATCGGCGGTAATATTTTGAAGGGAAGGAAGGGATTGGGCTTCTCTGGGGGTTACCCCAGCCAGGATCAGTTTGTTGTGGGATTTAAGTTTTGAATTTTTGATGCTCGGGAAATATTTAGAGATTAGGACCACTTCACAATATTTACACCCTATCCTTGGCAACACAAAAAAGTTACAACGACCTGCTGGAAATTGTTCATGATGGACTTGGCTGTAATAGGCTGAAAAGCGTTCGTGGTCTGTAATTTTTGATTGGAAGGAACTTTTCTCCGTATACCAAATGAAAAAGATGGTAATTATTAAAAGTAAAATTATGGCAGTAATAAGCCCTGTTCTTATTCTCAAAATATTATAAAACTATTTCAACACAATTTAACGAATTATCTATCCATTTTCCTGTCCCTGTAGGGCAAATGTTCTAAAAATATACTCATTCTTGTCTCTGGACAAGGCAGGATCGAAAATGTGCAGGCCAACCTGGTCACACCATGCGACGTTAAAATCCAATCCTGACGGAATTTCAAATTCTCCCAATTTCTGAAAGTCCTTGTCCATTGCAATCAGGAAATTTTTTCTCTCTTCCAGCCCGGGTTGCTGGCCCAGGGGATAGGAGTCCAGATCCTCTGCTTTGTAAATTACCCGATAATAATTTTCTGCATGAGGATCATAAATTATCGGGCCCCAAAAGCCGTTTCTGATCAAAATTTCCCCCGCTCTGTCAGAATCCAGGGGAGGTGGAGGAGAATTCAGAGAGAGGTTTTCTGAGGTTACAGCATATTCTTTAAGTTCATTTTTCTCAAGATCAAAAACTATTATTTCCGGGCTGGCCGCAAAAGAGACCACCAGTTTTCCTTCACTCAGAATCTGAAAAACAGATAAATAATCCACGGTGGTTTCTGATTTGTAATAGGCCTCAGGATGATAAATCGGGAATCTCAGTATTTCCCCTTTGGTCAGGTCCCAGGCGGCAGAAATAGTTCTCTTTTTGTCTGGATTTTGATTGAGAGGTAGAAAGGGGATCATGCCAAAAAACAGCTTTTGGTCGAAATAAATCAGAGGAGTAAAGGGGCCGGCGTCTAAAAATTCAAGTTCTGATTCAATGAATGAATTGTCAGGATCAGGGTTATTAAAAAAGCCCAAAGTGCTGATGGTGCGTATCTTTTCTCCCTTCCAGCTAACCGCATGGATCTGCTCGTGAAAATTTTTATGAGCTAAAGAAAAAACAAAAAGGGTATCTCCCCGGTCATCAAGTGTCATTGGGAAAATATTATCTTTTTTAAGGGAAATTTGAAATGCAGAATCCTTATTTACAAGGGATTGGAAGTGGATAAAAGAGGAATCCAAAAAGGTAAAAGCCAACCAGGGTTCCCCTTCTTTCTCTACCTTCCCTGCCCAATAAGGCATTTTTATCCCCGCAGCCTGAGGTGAGTTGAAAGAAATCTGATCAGCTTCTGTGAGTTGGAAAGGTTTTGCACCCGGATCAGATTTACAACCTGTAAGCTCTGAAAAGCAAAAACCTGCCAGAAGTATCCCCAAAAGGAGACTGAAATGATGAAACTGAGCCCTGATCCGCACGGAAAAAGGGTTATTTAGGTTTGATCACAATGTTAATATCGCCTTGAACGCATTTCCCTTTCATGGGTAGGCATCTCCTTTGGGCATCAGACCAGGAACGCGGGGTATTAGGAATGAGTTTTGCGTATTCTGAAGGTTCAATGTCAATGAAAAGGTAGGATTGCTTATTATGAGTTTCGTAATGGTAGCTTTGCACGACTACGTTATTATCAGTAATAACTGCGGGGAATGTACCCTGAGGCTGATTATTTGAAGAAAGACTTGCGTTTGACTGGGAATGACCAAACCACGGAAGAATGAAAAAAACTATGCATAAGAGAAAATTCTGCATTAATCGTTTTATTTTGTTTCTCATCTGTTTTAATTTTGGGCATAACTGTAACAAAGATAAGGAAAACTTTATTAATTTGAGCAAAGATTAGTTTACCTTTGAAATTATTCCTTTGTCCGAAAACAGTTTAGCAAAAATTACTATTGGTTTTTGTCTTTTTGGGGCATTAATAGCCTATGCCAATATTGTTTTTTGCCAAAATTATAAAAGCAATGGCTTTTTCTCCTTCGATCGACTGTATTTATCAAAGCTTGCCCCCTACAACATCCAGAAAATTGCAACGGATGAAATGGGGGTGATCTGGTTTCAGGCCAGGGAAGGGGTGGGCTGGTTTGATGGGGATGAAGCCAGAATTGTAAGCGATAAACTGCCCTCCCGACTTTCCAGCCCTGAATCTGGGAAACTTTGGTTTGTCTTTCCCGGCCAATGGGGCACGATTCAATCCCCTGCAAATCTCACTTACGGGCACCCCAAACTTCCCGAAAGCATTTCCCAGATTGCCTCAAATCCCACTCATTTGAATCTCTACATAGGAAATTCTGTTTTGTACCAGATGGATATGGAGGGTTTGGACAGCATTTCTCTTCCTTTTATTGATTATGGAATCAAAGAATTGAATAGCCTCTTCCCACTTTCCCAAAAACAACTCCTGCTTGGCGCGGATAATGGCTTTTTTTTGCTAAATGACCAGAAATTACTTCCAATTGGGAAAGAAAAAAAGTGTCCAGAGTTTACCTGTGCGGTAGAAATTTCAGGTTCGGGTCAGAGCGAAATTCTGATTGGAACAGAAAATGGGTTAATCAGATTCAGCAAGTCAGGGGAAACTTACGAGTCAATACCCACGATATTGGAAGGAGAAGCAATTTCTTCGCTTTTGGTTGATTCTGAGGGAAGTATTTGGGTAGGAACCCAGGAAAATGGCATTCATTATTTTTACGGGAAGGATTTTCAGCAGGAAATTATTCTGAAAAATGATCCCTGCAACCCCAATTCATTGCCTGGCAATAAGATTACTGACCTTTACCAGGCGCCAGACGGACTGATCTGGATTACTACCAACGAGGGGGTCGTAACTTTTGATTACCAAAAGGCAGCATTCAATTTCACCCATTTTGCTGATTGCAACCCCGTTCTGGAGCTAAGGGATGTAGTTGGAGTTCTTGAGGATGATCAGGAGTCGTTATGGCTTGTACGCCAAGATGGGCTTCAGGACATCAGGAAGGATCACTTATTCGGCGAAGTTAGTCCCTGTAAAAATTTGGAAGGAGGGTTAAGGCCCTTGTTAAGTGGTGAAGGATGCAGAAATGGGTGTTTTTGGGTTGGAACAGGTGACAAAGGTGGAAGCTTGATATGTTTCGATCCACGTTCCAGACAATTTTCCCAAGAAGTAATACTAGGAAAAGGTCACGAATACTACCCCACAGTACTGCAAGAGGATGCAGAAACTGGAAACCTCTGGATTGGGACCAAGGGAAATGGCATATTTATCATGGATGCCAACACTCGAAAAATCACCAAACCATATTCCCCCGATTTAGAGGATAAGGATGCTCTTCTGAATGGAAATGTGAACGGAATATATCAGGATTCAAAAGGCAGAATCTGGGTAATGACCCGGCAAGGGGGATTGCACCATCTGAGAGATAATGGGAAGGGATTCAAACGGTTCATCATTGGACCAGAACCTGGAACGCCGGGCAGTTGGGCGGTCAATTGCATGGTGGAAAGAATGCCTGATAATTATCTGGTTGGAATTTCAGGCATAGGATTGCTCAGGTTGTATTATAACGGAACCCAATTCGCATCCAGCCTGATCTCCAAAGAAATACAAGGTTTGCTTTCCAACGAAATCAAGTCCCTTTTAAAGGACAATGAAGGAAATGTCTGGGCTGCCTCAGACCTGGGACTTACCCGTTTGTCCTTTGATGAAAGGGATAGTCTGGAAGTGGTGAATTTTGACCAATACGATGGATTACAGCCAGGAGAATTTGCAGGAGGAGCGGCCCTGCTCAGAGCCAATGGGAATCTGGTTTTTGGGGGGCAGGAAGGAATAAACGATTTTGACCCGCGGGAAATTGAATATGACTCCCATCCTAAAGTCCCCGTTTTGATTAAGTCCGCGCAGGTATTAGGCCAAAGCGAAAAAAGCAGCTATTCAATTTCTTTTCCTGATCCCAAAAGTATCATTAAACTTCCCCATGACCAGAATAATATTTCCTTCAGTTTCCAGGCCATCAATTACAGAACCCCTGATAAAGTATATTACCAATACCAACTAAAAGGGCAGGAACCACAGCCTGTTTGCTCCACAGAACCCAAAGAAATGTACGTAAATCTGGCCAGCGGGAAATATTCCTTTGCCATCAGAGCTTTTGCCAATCGAGGCGGCAACGGGCCAGCCCTTGCACTGGATGAAACTTTTGAAAGAATAAAACTGAAGGTAAATCCTATTTTTTATCAAAATCTGCTTTTCCAGATCTTCGCAATTTTTGCCGCTTTGGGATTGGGAGGTGCCATTGTGGTGAGGCAAGTGAAAGTCAGACAACAAAAAAAAGAGCAGGAACTGGCCCGGCAGCTTGCCGAGAAAAGGGCAGAATCAGCGGAACTGGAAAACCGAAAAATGGAACTGGAACGCCTACTCGCTGACAGCAAATTTAAGGCTCTGGGTGGACGCCTGGATGCCCATTTTACCAAAAATGCGCTTTACTCGCTCCAGGGCATCGTTCTCAACGAAGAAAAAATCAAAGCCGCTGACAGCCTGGCAAAACTTTCTAAGATGATTAAGCTCTCCATGGTCCTTTCCGAAGAGGTGGTGATTCCACTTGAAACTGAAATCGAATACCTTGAACTATACCTGAAAATGGAAATCCTTCGCTTTGGCGAGAAAATAAAATACAGAATAGATACCACCCAGGCAGGAAAATATCCCTGGTCCGTGCCGCCCATGATCATCCAGATCTATGTGGAAAATGCCATCAAGCATGGCATTTCTTCTCGCAAAGAGGGAGGAACAGTTACCGTCCTCTTCGAGGAATTTGGTGACATGCTGAAATGCACGATTGACGACGATGGCACAGGTAGAAAAGTAAAAGGGGAAGGTGGAACCCATGGCATGGGACTGGCCGAAGAGCGTCTGAGTATGCTCAACCGTCTTACGGGAGCGAATATTAACCCTGAAATCATCGACAAAAAAGACCCAAGGGGAAAATCCCTGGGCACGACTGTGATTATTTATTTTCCCAAAACATATAACCTATCCAAGTCATGAAACAAACAAAAAAAATCCGCTGCTTCATCGTAGAAGATGAACTAAACGGGCAGAAGGCTCTAAGAGGCTGGTTGAAGGCTTTGCCTTATGAAACTGAGATTCTGGGCCTGGCCGAGAACGTAAAGGAAGGAATTGAAGGGATAAGGGGCACCCAACCTGACCTTGTTTTTATGGACATCAGACTGGGCGACGAACTCAGCTTTGAAATTCTGGAAACGCTTAGCCCCAACATCGACTTTTACCTGATCTTCATTTCAGCCTATCTTTCTGATTCGCTGAATGGACAGGGAAGCCAGGTTCCGTTGAAATTTCGGGATTATGCGGCCCAGGCGGCTCAGGGCTATGGGATTGGGTACCTTGAAAAACCTCTGGAATTTGAATCATTCAAAATAGAAATTGATAAATTTTTGAGAAAGTTAAGGGAAGAGGATGATGTATTGCCCGAAGATGTCAATGATGATGATTTAAACCCAAAATAATAATGAAGCATAAAAAAAAAATCCGCTGCTTCATCGTGGAAGATGAAGAAAACGGGCAGGAGGCCCTTAAAGGATGGTTGGCAGCTCTCCCGTATGAGATAGAGATTCTGGGCCTGGCCGAGAACGTAAAGGAAGGAATTGAGGGGATCAGAGACACCCAACCTGACCTTGTCTTAATGGACATCAGATTGGGTGACGAGCTCAGCTTTGAAATTCTGGAAGCGCTCAGCCCCAATATTGATTTTTACCTGATCTTTATTTCAGCCTATCTTTCTGATTCTCTAAGTGGGCATGGAAGTCAGGTTCCACTGAAATTTCTGGATTATGCAATTCAGGCTGCTCAGGGCTATGGCATTGGTTACCTCGAAAAACCCCTTGAATTTGACCTTCTGAAAAAGGAAATAGACAAATTTTTGGAGAAAATGGAGGACGAGGAAGGGGAATTGCCTGAAGAGAAAGCAGGCAGCGAATCTGAGGACGGGGAAGAATTCAAGGGAGATGTCGTTGTGCGAAATGAACTGCTCAAATTTGTGGGTAAAAGGATCATCATCATCCCCCTGGATTGCATCATTCACGTGGAATCTAAAAAGAATGCACCCAATATTATATGGTATAACGACCTGCAAAAAGGGGTGGTAGCCCAGGTTTCTCATAATGAAGGCATGGTTGATTTAGCAAAAAAACTACCCCAGATAACCTTCTTTATGCCCAACAGTGGCTCCATTGTTAATCTGGTTCATGTGCTGAAAGGAGAGGTGAAAGACAATACCTACGAACTTACAATGGTAAATGGGGATAAAGTGGTTGTTTCAGCAAGGAAGAGGAGGGAGTTTAAGAAGAGGTATTTATGAAAAGCTCCTGTTTTATGAAACACTTAAGCATGTTATCATGATTTATTTTCAAAAAAAAATAGTCGATTATCTTATTTTTGTTTAGTATTTGCGAAATACCGCTCATTTTTTTAAAAAAAACGTAGCATATTTCCATCCCTGCTTGGAAAATAAATTCCCTTTGGCTATATTTGTATTACGAGTTTGGTACAATCCAGATTTTCGAGTTCTTTCCTGAGATTTTACAATCCTAAGGGGATCCTACTGGGGTTCAAAAGGTCAAAAAAAAGACCTTAAGGATCCTACCCCTCAAGGTCTGTAACAGTATCGTGCGAACGATTTGCCTGGCTTTTGCCAGACCCTGTTTTTGTGTTTTATAGTCACAAAAATACAAAATTTTCAGGGGTTTGGCAATTGCTGGTCAACTTTTTTGATCATCAATAATGTCAAACGAATGAAAAACAAAAGAATTTTACACGCAGTGCTCGCAGCCATGCTGCTTGTAGCCTGCAAACCTGAACAGGACGATCCAATTACTGAATTTGGAAAATGGGAAGTGTCTGTCATTTCGGAAACTCCAAAGGGAAATGGCAACCCAGGTTTAGTTCATGAACCAGAAAAAATCTGTTTGCTGGATTCTGTTCACCAAAGAATTCATGTCTTCCATCCTGGAACTGGCCAAGTGATTACCTATGGTCCGTACCAAGTCTGGTTTGGCACTTACACTAATTCTAACCTCCCTAAGGTTACTGTGATTTGGGATGTAAATCAACTGGTAATAAGCGACTGCTATTTCTGGGCAGGCCAATCGACCTCCACTCCACCTTTGAACTCAAATGGGAGCCCTGACCTTAGTAGCCCAAATTGGAGCGTAACCCATTTTAGCCCTACTACCAAATTTACCCTGACCTACTTATCAGAAGATATGACAATCAAAAAGAAATGCATGATTGCTCTCAAAATCCTCCAAAATGGAATTCCCATTACTGTCTTTACAAAGCCGTTCTACCACACTTCATCCCGGGAGTGCTGCTGATCATCCACAATCAAAACCCCAAACCAATGAAAAATCTTTACTTTTTCCACTTGCTCATTCTCTCCTGTCTTTCCTCCCAGGCATTCGCCTGGGCTGGAGAGCCACCAACCAGCTTCAGCGAAGCTCGAATTTCCGAAGGAACCTCACCCGATGATTCAATTACCTTGATAATTGATTCTGTCTCGACCATGATCATCCGCAAGGAAATGCGTAAAGGGAAACTGCACGGAGGCTACTATTCAAAAGATCTTTCCACCGGCATCGTGGTTGAGGCACGTTATCTCAACGGAAACCTCCACGGAGATTTCGTAAAAAGGAATGTATTTTCTGGCCATCTGCTCTCCCGTGGGCAATATTTCTACGGAAAAAAAGTTGGCGCATGGACTTTTTACCATCTGACCACGGGAAAAATCAAGGAGCAGGTTAAGTTCATGGGTTCTGATGAAGCCATTGAAGAGCACTCTTTCTACAATGAGGAAGGATTTCTGATTAAGGACGTCCTGCATCAAAATGGTGGCAAACTGCAACAGGTGACTTTTTACCACCCGGGAAATTCCAAAATCAAACGAAAAACCTTTACTGTGGATTGGAAAGGGAGTTATGAAAGCCCAATAAGGATTTACGGTCCAACGGGTCAACTTGAGCGTGAAATTTCCATTAAGGGGAAATATTACACTGAAAAGGAAGATACCAAAGAATAACCCTTCCCCCAAAAATCCCCCTCCCTGAAGTCCGGAACCTCACGGTTTCCGGACTTCCTCATTCCCCACCCCGCCTAAAATCCCGCGCCAGTCCACCTTCCCCGGCCCACTCATACTCCACCTCCCGAATCCCCTCCAAAATCGCCTCCTCATCCGCAAATCCCCGCTGTACATAATAATAATGCACATTATCTGGCTTGGCACCATAGCAAGCCGCCAGGTGGTAATCGTGGTCCAGGGCGAAGGCATGCAGGGTTTGGCACATGCGGTCCCAGTCGTCGGTGGGAGGTGAGGGGGGCTCCCACGGCGGGCGCCAGTCGTGGACCAGGATGACTTGGGGGTTCCGTTCGGACAGGTAGGCTTCTGTAAGGCCGCCTTCGGCCACGATGCGGGGATCGTTGAGGCCCCAGGTGTCGAGGGTACGCCAGCCAGAGTACAAGGGCAGAATGCCCGCCTCCGTGGTGGCCAGGGTGTAGCCCTGCTCCTGGTAGGGAGCCAGCAAGCGGGCGACCGCGAAGCGGCCGTCGCGGGGATGGCCGGATGCTGAGCCCAGTTCACCTTTGATAAAAGGGGCAATTATGCTGAGGATCAGCATCAACAGGGGCAAAACCCAGGAGTGAACCTGGGGCAGGCGTGTGCTGATGCGTGCGGTACGCAACATATCAGGCATGAAAAATGCCCAAACCACACTCAGAATACAAAACAAGGGGTATTGAAAGCGACCCAGGATATTCATTTCGTCCTTTATCAGCACCCAAATGAGGGTGAAACCCAGCACAGGATTCAGGGCGAACCAAAGTTCGCCTGCCTTGAAATCTGGTTTGAATTTTCCGCTGAGTTGGGTTAAAATTTGCCTGCCAACTGCCCAGATCAGAGGCAGCAGAAAGAAAATTCCCTGGTGAATCACTTCTTTGACCGCATTTTTCAGGCTTTCTATGTGCAATGTTCCTCCCGATTTTTTGGTAAAGGGATTGGGTAAAATATGTCCAAAATATTGCCAGCGCCACAGGATATACATCCCACCCAAGCCTAAAAACACGCCTGCAAATGTCAGAAACACTTTTTTATTTGGTTGCCAGCCTTTGGCTGTCAGGATCCCTGCCAGCATGAACACAGCCATGAACACCCCCTCAGGACGGGTCAGGCCCATGGCCAGACAGGCGAAGGCAAAGGCCAGGGAAGCCTTCCAGCCAGGGACTGGCTGGTGCAGCAATACCAACGCCTGATTCAGGCTCAACAGCACCCAGAAGGCAAAAAAGGTGGTCCCAAATCCAATTTCAAGATAACCACTGCCATTGCCCAGCGCAAAAGCGGTCGCTGCCACAAAAGCCAGCCATTTTCCCACCCTGAAAAAACGAACCAGCATGCGGTAAACAAGGAAAATGCTCCCCAGATGTGCAATTCCACCCAAAATCCAAACCACCCACATGTGCCCGATCCCCAACCTGATTCCTCCTGCCACAAAGGCCAGAAACAGAAAATCCGTTGCCCCGTCAACAGGCGCCTCACCCACATTCCAGACAATTCCCTGCCCCGCCGCCCAATGCAGGGCATAACGGATCAGCATGGCCGCATCTTCGGCTGGGTAAGGCATAAAATCCGCCCAAAATATCCAATACAAAGCCATTTGCAACCCCAGGGCAAATAAGGGAAAGACCGCTTCGCTTTTAGATGCCAGAAGTTGAGACATCAGATATGGGTGTTTTTGATTCACAGACCATCTCCCAAATCTAATTCTCTAACCTCTGATTGTCTGACATCTACCAATCTAAAATCTAAATAATCTCAAAATACCGCTTCATTTCCCAATCCGTCACCACTTTGCCGAATTGCCGCCATTCCCACTCGCGGGTGGCGGTGAAGTGATCCACGAATCCGTTGCCAAACAGTTCGCGGGCCAGGGCCGAATTTTTCATGTTTTGGGTGGCCTGCCACAGATTTCCGGGCAAAATGCCGTTGCTGAGGTCGCGGTAGCCATTTCCCTTGGTCTCTTTGATCTCCAGTTTCAATTTGTTTTTGATCCCGTAAAGACCAGCCGCCAGACAACCCGCCAGCGCCAGATAAGGATTTGAATCTGAGCCAGGCACCCGCGTTTCGAGGCGGCAGGAACCAGCACTACCCGGCATGACCCGCAGGGCCACGGTACGGTTATCGGCTGCCCAGGTGATGGTGGTGGGCGCCCAGGCACCTTCCACCAGGCGTTTATAGCTGTTAATCGTGGGGGCAAACATGGGCAGAATATGGGGCAGACAATGCAATTGTCCCGCCAGGTAGCTCTGGAAAAGCTCACTCATGTTGTGCTTTTGCTTGGGATCGTAAAAGGCATTTTTGCCTTTTTTCCAGAGACTTTGGTGCACGTGTCCGCTGCATCCGGGCAGATTTTCATTCCATTTGGCCATGAAAGTAGCCATGATCCCATGCTTGTAGGCAATTTCACGGGCCCCGCTTTTGAAGAGCACAGCCCGGTCGGCGGCCTCCAGAATATCAGCATAGAGGATGGCCGCTTCGTATACGCCCGGTCCCGTTTCCGTGTGCAAGCCTTCCAGCGGCACATCAAATTTGAGCATCAGATCAAAAAGGTCATTGAAAAACCCACTTTTCAGAGACGAGCGCAGGATGGAATAACCAAACATGCCCGGGGTCATGGGTTTGGGATCGCGGTACTTTTTATCGGCCCATTCCTGGGGAGTTTGTTCAAAATTAAACCACTCGAACTCCTGCGAAAAAAAAGGTTTGAACCCCATTTCCTCACATTCTGCCTTTACTTTTTTCAGCAGATTCCGCGGGCAAACCACGGCTGGTTTTCCTTCATTATCAAAGGTGTCGCCCAGCATAAAGGGCAGGTCATTTTCCCAGGGAATTTTCCTGAACGTGCCCGGATCGAGGTGAACCATGGTGTCGGGATAGCCGCTGTGCCAGCCCGTAAATTCAGTATTATCATACGCCACGTCTGAGGAATCCCACCCAAAAACCACATCGCAGAAGCCAAATCCGCTTTCCAGGGCCGAAATGAACTTGTCGCGGGCCATGATTTTACCCCGCAAAATCCCGTCGATGTCCGTGATCGCAACTTTGACTTTGGCCGAGGGATGGTCTTTGATGTATTTCAGAATTTCTTTGGTTTCCATTTTCGGGGCTTGATTTCCGGGTGAATAATTTTTTATCAGACTTTCGAATTTGCAAAATCCTCTGAATAAGTCCTAACGGAGACTGCGAGTCCTTAGAGGAGTCCTTAGATGTGAGTCGTTAGGCTCTTAGGGCGTCGTAAGCGACAACAAGTTGTCGCAAAATTTAAATTTGTGATTAGTTTTTGGGGTGCCCTGGCCGGGCGGGCCTTCTTTTTTAGAAAAAGAAGCAAAAAGCGCCAAAACCTAAACCCTGCCCCCTCACACCTCTGACCCGTCGCACAAGCCCACCAGCCGCCCACTCCCCTCGCTCAAGGCCGCCCCCTGGTTTTGGCAAGGCCACCCCACCCTGGTTGGCTTCGCCATAAAATACCCCCGCATAGCGGCTTCAATCCCAGGGATTGACTTAGTCGTTAGAGATGAGATTTTAGATGAAAGAGGTTAGATAGAGGAGTGGCGTAGGCCTTTTCATTCTCCACCCACTTTCCCTTCCAGCTTTTGCATGAAATCTTCCTCCACCTGGGCGCCAAGTTCGCGGGCGCGGCGGGCATCTGAAAGTGCATCCTGCGCTCTACCAAGGGTATCGAGGGTGAAAGCCCTGAACATATAAAAACTGCCATTATCAGGCGAGGCATGAATCACCCGGTTTTGGTCCGTAAGCGCGTTCTCAAACTGGCCCAGGCGAAAACGGGTGTAACCGCGCAGATTCAGAATCTGGATGTCGTTGGGATTGCGCTGCACATATTGGTCAAAATCGGCCAATGCGGGCTCCAGCGCCTGTGAATTCAACTGCAAAACAGCCCGATTCAGATAGGCGAGGTCGTTTTCAGGTTTAATTTCAATGGATTGGGTAAAATCAGCCAGAGCCGCCTTTTCATTCCCCATATCGAGGTAGGAAAGTCCGCGGCTGTTGTAGGCATCAGGATCGTTGGGATTGATTTCAATGGCTTTGCTGAGGTCAGCCACGGACAATTGCAGGTTGGCGGCTTCATTCTGCCCTTCTGCGGCCAGTTCGCGGTAAAGGTTGCCACGGTTATTAAAATACAGCGCTTTGCCCGGGTCAATGTCAATCGCCTGGTTAAAGTCCTGAAGGGCAGGCCCGTACTGATTATTTTGCTTGAACCAAAGTCCGCGGTTATTATAAGGCAGGGCATTCAGGTCAGGATATTGGGCAATGGACTGGTCCATGAGGGTTTTGCTGTTTTTCCAGACTTTGGCCTGATTCTGACTAAGGGGTACAAAAGCTATTCCCAGACAACCTACCAATCCATAGAGCCCCCATTTCAGATTTTTGTTGGAATTCCACTTTTGCAGCGCCCATTCCAGTCCAAAAGCCAGCATGATGAAAAGTCCCACATAGGGCAGATAGGTAAATCGTTCTGAAATCAGGGTATGTCCAAAGGTGATGAACTGCAGGACCAGGGCAATGGTGATCAGGTAGAATATTCCCCCAAACCACAACCCCTTTTGGCCTTTTTTCCAGAGAAAAAAGAGACCAACCAGCATTCCCAATGCCAAAACGGGGGCCAGGTAGAAGATCACGGACAATTCTTCAGGGTTGGGATAGGGATGAATTGCAGCCATCCCAAAGGGAATAATTGCCTTTACCACATACATTACCAACCCGTAGCAGCCGTACAGGAATCTCAGGCCCAGACCAAAATTTTCCGTGCTTTGCAAGGCATTTTCCGCGGCTTGTCCGGCAATGGTAAGCAGTCCAATCCAGACTGAAACTGCGAAAAAGGGCACCTTTTCCAGCAGGGATTTTGCACCCAGGGTGCGCCCCTTATATAAATCCATGGCCAGTAAAACCCCGGGCAATGCCACGGCACTGGGCTTGGACAGGGCGGAAAGTACAAAGGCCAGGAAAGTCAGACCCAGCATGAGCCAGTTTGCTTTTTTGAGGTGCCGGTCGTAAGCAAGCAGGGAAAACAGGAAAAAGAAGGTGTAAACGACTTCCTTGCGGGCCGAAACCCAGGCTACGGCCTCCACATGCATGGGGTGAACCCCAAAAAGCAGGGCTCCCACGATGGGAAAAAGCAGCTTTCGGTCGAAAAACTGGTAGAGAAACAGAAATACCAGCATGGTATTTGCCAGATGAAAGAGCAGACTGGTCTGGTGAAAAGGCTTCGCCTTGATGATCTGACCGCCTTTCCCATCAGGACGGCTGTTACCGCGCAAGTCCCAGGCAAGGGTGGTCATGCTCACGGGGTCGTAATTGGCCAGGGTGCGGGTTTCAGGATTGAAAAGGTGGCCAATGGTTTCCCCATTGAATTCCTGAATTTGGGTATTTTGCACCACGTACACCTCATCGTCCCAATTGGTCCAATCGTTGTCCACCACGGGCGACATGGTCACGAAAGTCAGGATGAGTATCCCGGCCAGCCAGGCCCAGGGAGCCCATTTGGGAGGAATAATCGGGTTGGGAGAGGTGATTTCGGCTTTTTTCTGCTTGCTCATCAGGGGAAAAATTAGGGATTTTTTTTCAGTATCGTGGGATTTGCCTCAAAATCTGTTTAAAATATCAATTCAAGCTGTCTTTTGCATAATTACCCTGCCTTTCTGTCTCCCAAAATCTCCTTATCTTTGGCCAGATGCAGAAAAAACTTCCCATAGGAGTTCAGGAATTTTCCAAACTAATAAAGGAAGAATATTTGTATGTAGATAAGACTGAAATCATTTACAACCTGATCAACCAGGGAATTTATTACTTTCTATCCCGCCCACGGAGGTTTGGCAAGTCTTTGATGATCAGCATTTTAAAAGAGATTTTTCAGGGAAATCAGGAACTATTTGAGGGGCTCTGGATTCATGATAAAATGGATTGGGAAGCTTGCCCTGTAATTCATCTGGATTTCAGCAAAATGAGCGAAAAAACCATTGGTTTACAATCCGCGCTCGAATCCAGATTGGCCGAAATTGCCCGGGAAAATAAAATTGACCTGGTTACGCCAAACTATTCCACCCAGTTTGACGAGCTTATCAGGAAGTTGGGGAGCGGGAAAAAAGTGGCGATTCTGGTGGATGAATACGATAAACCCATCATTGACCATGTGGATGACCCAGACAAGGCAGATCACAACCGTGAAGTCCTGAAAAATTTGTACTCTGTGGTCAAAGGAAACGATAAGTACATCCGATTTTTCCTCCTTACAGGCGTTTCCAAATTCAGTCAGGTGTCGATTTTTTCTGATCTGAATAACCTGAACGACATTTCCACAGACGAAAACTACGCCACTTTGCTGGGTTACACCCAGCAGGAACTTGAGTTCTACTTCAAGGAATTCATCCCTGTTCTGGCCCAAAAATATGCAGACTATTTCCCCGACATTCTCAAGGCGATCAAGGAGTGGTATAATGGATATTCCTGGGATGGAGCCCATTTTGTGTACAATCCATTTTCCATTCTGAACCTGTTTGAAAAAAATGTCTTCAGAGATTACTGGTTTCAGACGGGAACGCCAACCTTTTTGATGAAGCTCATTCGTCAGAACGGATATTCCCCTTTCGACCTCAAAAACCGCCAGTTGAATATCAATTATTTCAATACGTTTGACCTGAGGAATATTGAGCTGAATGCCCTGCTTTTCCAGACTGGCTATCTGACCATGAAGGCCTTTAATTTTGGGACGAATATCGTGACCCTTGATTTCCCCAACCGTGAAGTGGAAGAAGCCTTCAGCATTCACCTCCTGGCTGAATTCAGTCAGCGTACCAAGGAGCAGGCAGGTAGTATTTTGTTTAAACTTGGCCAGGCCGTTGAGGCAGGTGAAACAGAAACATTCGTGGAATTGATGAAATCCATGTTTGCCAATATAACTTATCCCCTCGCACCTGTCAAAAAATCCACTCCTGAGCACCAGGAAAGGTATTATCACAGCATTTTCTACCTTTGTCTTAAACTGCTTGGCTATCAAATTGATGCAGAAATTATGACCCATGATGGCCGCATTGACGCAGTTTTACAAACTGCCGCCCAGATCTGGGTGATAGAATTCAAACTGGGTACGGCAGAATCTGCGCTTGAGCAAATTCAGGAAAAAGCATATCACCTGAAGTATACAGCTTCAGATAAGAAAATCCTGCTATTGGGAATCGGATTCAGCGTTGAATCACGTAACATCAGCGATTTTCAGTGCATTTCTGTAAAATAATTTTCCCTCACCCTTAAATCTCCACAAAGCTGGGGTGAAAGCTCTCGGCCACGGCCTCGTCCATGATGGTCTGCCAGCCCTCGGGGTACGGACCTGTGAGCAGGCCTCCCTGCTTCACATACGGGTAGCTCTGGTCATAACGCATGATCGTGGTTTGATTTTCATTGCGGTAAATATGCCCGCGGTTGATCTGTTCGGGAGAATTCAGACCTGCAGCAGCCAGCAATTCCGTGAAGGCCTCAATGGTTTCGCGGTGAAAATTGGCCACCCGTTGCTTTTTGTCTGCGACCACCAGCCCCTTCATCAGGTGGGGTTTCTGGGTCGCCACGCCTGTGGGGCAGATGTTCAGGTTGCATTCCAGAGACTGAATGCAGCCCAAAGCCATCATGAAGGCACGTGCGCAATTGCAGGCATCCGCACCCAGGGCCAGGGCCCTGAAAAGATGAAAAGAGGTAGCCACCTTACCTGAGGCAATCAGTTTGATGTCTTTTTTCAGGTCAAATCCCACCAGCGCATCATATACAAAGGCCAAACCGTCACGCATGGGCATGCCCACGGAGTCGGAAAACTCCAGCGGGGCCGCTCCTGTGCCGCCTTCGCCCCCGTCCACGGTGATGAAATCGGGCTTGATGCCTGTCTTGACCATGGCTTTGCAAATCGCCAGAAATTCCCCTTTATGCCCCACACACAGCTTGAACCCAATGGGCTTGCCCCCCGACCATTCCCGCAAATTTTGCAGGAAATGCAACATTTCGATCGGGGTGTTGAATTCTTTGTGATAGGGAGGCGAATCCACCTCCGTGCCCGGCTTGACGCCCCTGATTTTGGCAATTTCGGGCGTGTTTTTGGAAGCAGGCAAAATGCCTCCGTGACCAGGCTTGGCTCCCTGGGAGAGCTTCAGCTCAATCATTTTTACCTGGGGATGACCCGCGGAAACCTCAAAATGCTTGCGGGAAAAACGTCCCGTTTCAGGGTCGCGTGAGCCAAAATAGCCCGTTCCGACCTGATAAATCAGGTCGCCGCCCGGTTCCAGATGGTAGTGACTCACCCCGCCTTCGCCCGTATTATGGGCAAATCCGCCAATTTTGGCGCCCCCGTTCAGAGCCAGGATGGCATTTTTGCTCAGGGAACCGTAGCTCATGGCCGAAATATTGAGCAGGCTCAGGTCGTAAGGCTGCTTGCAGTCAGGCCCGCCCACGGTAACCCGTGGGTGATGGGGCAAATTGCGGTGGTCCAGGGCCGCAATGGAGTGATTCATCCACTCGTAACCCTCTTCATACACATTCAGCTGGGTGCCAAACGGGGTCGTGTCACGCACATTTTTGGCCCGTTGGTAGATCACTGAGCGGTTGGTGCGGCTGAATGGACGCCCGTCAATGTCTGATTCAATGAAATACTGGTACAACTTGGGGCGCATCCATTCCATGATATACCTGCCTCGTCCCAGCACGGGAAAATTGCGCGCAATCGTGTGTTTGGTTTGCACCAGATCATAAAACCCAAGCAGCAGCAGCGGGCCCACCCCCACCATGCTCCAGATAATGGGTGGCCAAAGCAGAAAATAAATCCCCGCCAGGGCAGAGATCAGCAGAATGGAGAAGATGATAAATTGATTGCGCATTGGGTTGCATTTTAGGGTTGGGTTGAATTTAGAAAAAAATGAGGGAAAAGACAGGGGAATTTGGCAAAAGGGGGTGAGCCCATCCCATACTGGGATAAACCTGGAGTTCAGGAAGCAATGGATTTGGAAAGACGGGATTTTTCTGTCTCCAAAATGACAAAATTTTTCTATTTTTAGCCGTGAACAGGCCTAAATTCATACTTATCATCATACTGTTCTGTGGATTCAGTCTGAATTATTCTCTTTTTGCGCAAAAGGGACAGGATTATTGTGAAAAGGCAGGATTGATGGTCAAAATGCTGAATGACTACCATTTTTCCCCCATTGAATTAAACCCCTCCACTTCTGCTGAGATTTTTGACAGTTTTATTGAAGGCCTTGATCCCGAAAAATTGTATTTCACCCGGGCTGAACTTGACCAGCTTGCGCCCTTCAGAGAAGGGCTACAAAAGGAACTGGATGGCGGCAATTGTGAATTTTTGACCCAACTTACCCGACAATACCAACGTTGCCTGCAACGGGCCGACAGCCTGGTGATTCTCCTGAGCGCAAAACCCTTTGATTTCTCCAAAGCAGAAACCCTGCCTATGTTTCCCGGGGAGGAAAAAGATTACTGCAAGGATCAGGCAATGCTGGCCGAAAAATGGAGAAAATGGCTCAAATTCAGGGTCTTGCAGCAACTCTTTGATACTGGCGAAAAAGAAGAGGTAAGTACAGAAGAAATGATGAAAACCGAGCCTGCGGCCCGGGAGAAAGTGAAAAATTGGGTACAAAAGTCCATCCACAAAGACCTGAAACCGACCATTGGCCTGCAGGAATTGGTAGGAAACACCTGGCTCAATGCCATAGCCAACCGTTTTGACCCGCACACGTCTTACTTTTCGCCCACAGAAAAAGAAAAATTCGAGTCAGGCGTCTCGCGGGAGGAGCTTTCCTTTGGTCTGAATCTGCTCGAAAACCGCAACGGCGAGATCGAGGTAGTGCGTCTCATCCCTGGCGGGCCCGCCTGGAATTCAAACGAGATCAACCAGGGCGACATTCTGCTTGAATGCAAAACCCGCGACGGAAAAATCCACGACGTAAGCGCCATGGATCTGGAGGAAGTGGAAACCCTGCTGGAAGATATTTCCCTGCAGGAGGCATCATTTACCCTGAAAAAGAAGGACGGCAAGCACCAGATTGTCCTGCTGACCAAATCAAAAGTAGAGGCAGTCGAGAATCTGGTCAAAAGCTGGGTGCTCCAGGGGGAGAAAAAAATTGGCTACATCTCTCTGCCCAGCTTTTACACGGAATGGGAAAAAGAAGGAGAATTTGGCTGCGCCAACGACATTGCCAAGGAAATCAGCCACCTCAAAAAGGAGGGCATTGACGGCCTGATCCTCGATTTGCGCAATAATGGAGGAGGTTCTGTGAACGAAGCCATTGAGCTGGCCGGCATTTTCATTGACCGTGGCCCCATGATCATTGAAAGTTCCCGTTACGAAAAACCATTTGTCCACCAGGACCCCAATCTGGGTATGTCTTACAGCGGTCCTTTGCTGGTCATGGTCAACGGACTCAGCGCCTCTGCGGCCGAATTTACCACCGTGGCCCTGCAGGATTACCACCGCGCCCTGATCGTGGGCTGCCCCACCTTTGGAAAGGGAACTTCACAGATTGTGCTGCCCCTGGGCCTCGATCTGGATGATCTGGAAGGAACGGCTGAAAATCTGAATGGTGAAAAGGGATTTCTCAAATTCACGGTCGGGAAATTCAACCGTATCACAGGGGTCTCCCACCAAAATCAGGGCGTGACGCCCGACATCAGTCTGCCTGAGATATTTATGGGATTTGATTACCGCGAATCTTCACTGCCTTATGCCTTGCCGGGTGAATTTCTCCAGAAAAAGACCTGGTACACGCCAATGCCTGAATTTCCCGCGGAAGCCCTGCGCCAGAAAAGCCTGGACCGGGTGGACAACAGCGACAAATTTGTGCAGGTGGCTCTGCTGAACGAAGGTTTCAAATCGTTTGAGCAGAAATGGGAAAAGAATGTTCCCCTGCAAATTGAGCCCTTCAGAGCCCGTGACAAGGACTCCCGCGCTTTGTTCAAAATCATGGAAGACATGGTGGCAGAGCAGAATCTGGATTTCGAAGTGAAAAACACGGAATTTGAGCAAACCCTGCTGAAAATGGACACTTTTCGCAACCAGATCAATGACAAACTCAAAGAAAAATTACGGAAGGACATTTACCTCAACGAATCCTTTCATATCATTTCCGACCTTATCCAACTGAAATAGCATAAATAACAACTCCATGAAATTCAACAAATTAATCCCCCTCGTACTTCTGTTAGCCGGAATTTTCTCCCAGGTATCACCCCTGTTGGCCCAGGCCCCCGACTTCAAATCAGCGGTGGGGTACCTCGGCTACATCGACGACCAGTACAGCGTGGCGCGGGAGGCAGAATGGCAGTATGCCCTGCAAATAGCCCATGGCAAAAAGCCGCGTAAAATCGAGAAAACCCGGCTGGAAGTATTGAATTCCATCACAAACATGCAAAAAAATGTAGCCAAAATGCCTGCATTTGAAGGTAGCACAGCTTTTCGCGATTCAGTGGTCAAATACCTGAAAATCAATTACGCGATCATGAATCAGGATTATGCAGAGATTGTGAACATGGAGGAGATCGCCGAACAGTCCTATGACAACATGGAGGCTTTTATTCTGGCCAAGGAGGAAGCTGGCAAGAAAATGGAATCCACCTTTGAACGCATGATCCGTGAGCAGGAAAAGTTTTGCGAAGCCAATAACGTGCGCCTTACAGATCCTGTGGAAACGGAGGATTTTAAGAATAAGAAGATTGCGGGCGAGGTTTTTAGTCAGTATAATGAAATTTACCTCATATTTTTCAAAAGCTACAAACAGTATGGCTACCTTCAAAACGCCATCCAGGAAGGAGACGTGAGTGCGATGGAACAAAATGCCAATGCCCTTTCCAATTATTCCAAAGAAGGAAAGGAAAAGCTGACCAAGGTTTCCAATTTCAATGGAGACCGTTCTTTGGCCGGGGCAACCCGCGAAGTGCTGGATTTCTATCAGAATTTTGCCGAAAAAACTTATCCCCAGGTCATTGCCAGCTTTTTTGAGTTGAAGGATACCCATACAAAACTGGAAAAAGCCTTCAACAACAAAAAAGAAAAGGACCGTACCCAGGCTGATGTTGACGAGATCAATGGTTCAGTGGCAAAATTGAATGCGGCCGCCGCGACCTACAATTCTGAAAATCAGAATTCATATAATAAACACAGTGCCCTGTTGGACGATTACAACAAAAAAGCTGCTAAATTTCTGGATAATAACGTTCCCAAAAAGTAGGCTCAGATTCTGTCATGCAAAGCCCGCCCCTGACCTTAAAGATTCTCACCCTGGTTGGATTTTTCCTGCTGGTCATTGCCTTTGTATCCTTTCGCGCGGGGTATTTTGATCAGTTGATCCATCCCGCCCAGGTGGTTTCTACGGGGGAAACGGACACCATCCAGGAACCCGAAGAGTTCATGCCCGGCTCTAAAAATGAAGGCATGTTTCTGCCCTCAGACCTGCAAAAGGATTCCACCCCTTCCAAAAAGGTCTCCGTCCATGAATTTTATATGGATGAAATGGAAAGCACCAAATCGGGCAAGGTTTTCCGGCCAGAGGAAGTGAAAAAGGTGATGCCTGCGGAAGCTCCCAGAGAGGTGGCCAATCCAAAGCAGAACCCATCCATGAAGGAAATTATCATCCCCAGTTCCAAATCTGCGCCCATTTTTGAGGAGGATGATTTTTCAATAGATTCCTCCCCCAAACCAGGCAAAAAGTAACTTATCGTGCCAGATTTCAGGGAAATACCTCTCCTGCTGCTATCCACAGGCCTGAGTTTTCTCTTTTTGGTTTTGGTGTTCATGCCTTTGGAAAAAGTCTTTCCTGCACGGCGGGGACAGAAGTTTTTTCGGCCCCACTGGTGGGCAGATCTGGGTTTTTTTCTGGGTCAATACCTTTTCTGGAGTGGATTGGTGCTTTGGACTTTGTCCTTTTTGGGGATCTGGCTGGATCATCATCTTCCCGGGGGATTTCGCCACGCCGTGGCTTCTCAACCCTTCTGGCTGCAGGCCATAGAAGTGGTGATTTTGAGCGATTTTCTGATCTACTGGGGGCACAGGCTCCAACACAGGGTTCCCTTCCTTTGGCGCTTTCACAAAGTGCATCACAGTGCGAAGCACCTCGACTGGCTCGCGGCTCACCGCGAGCATCCCATTGATTCCATTTACACCATTGGACTGATCAATCTGCCTGCCTTTGTCCTCGGGTTTCCCCTGGAAACCATTGCTGGATTTATCGCTTTCCGCGGCATCTGGGCCATTTACATCCATTCCAATGTCCGGCTGAATCTGGGTCCCCTGCGTATGCTGATTGGCGCACCTGAACTCCACCACTGGCACCACGACCTCGACCGCATGGCTGGCAATTATGCCAATATCTCACCTCTGATGGATATTATTTTTGGCACCTACAAATGCCCCGACCACGAGCCCGCTGCCTTCGGCATTCACGAAGAAACTCCCTCCACTTATCTGGGGCAATTGATCGAGCCTGTCTGGCCCGGGAATAAGAAATGGCTGCTCAAAAAGCCATTCAGCCACCCAAAGGAGGAAACTGAGTCAGTGGAATAATTTTCCCAACCTCAAAAACAGCCCAGATCCACCCGGGAAAGTGAGTCGTTCATGGGGAAACACATGCCAGAAGGAAGGGATGTGGGCTGGTAACGGATCAGATTGGGATCGTAAAGGCCCTCTTCAATGAATTCAGTGATCTTGTCGATCTCTGTTTCAGTCAGGTTGAGGGGATGAAATCCCGCGGCCAGCTGATCCTGAGAAACTTTGGGATTTTCGGCCTGGGCCAGATTTTTATACACGATCACGTCACGCACGCTGTTGAAGGAACTTCCGTGACCGTAGAAAGGCGAATCCTTCAGGTTGTAAATCTGGGGAACTTTGAATTTGTACAAATCTGCTGGCACTCCTGTAAATCCAAACCTGCCCAGGTGAGCAATGTGGGCAGGAGTTGACCCGTAAATCCCGCTTCCCACCAGATCGTTCATGCCCAGGGCATAAAACTCCATGTTGGCCAGGGCAGGTCCGTTATGGCAGGTCCAGCACTCAGCTTTGCCAAAAAAGAGGATGGCGCCTTCCTTCTGGCGGCTGGTCAAAGCCGACTTTTGGCCACGCAGATAGCGCTGAAAAGGGGCTTTATTGGACAAAAGGGTGCGCTCATAAGCGCCAATGGCCAGCCCCGCAATATTGCGGGTATAACGCTCGCCCTCCTCAACCTGAGGATAGGCCGCATCAAACATGGCCTTATACTCGTTGGAAAACACAAAACTGGTGTCAACATCCATGCGATGGATTTTCAGCCCGGCAATGGCCTGGCTTTCAAGTCCTTCATAACCCAGAAAATTGGTGGTCAGGGCCTCAGAAGCATTCCAGGCATATTCCGTATTTTTATTGACTCCCGTCGCCCCAAATTGTCCGTTCCAGAGAATATTTTTCTGATAGGCTGCATTCATGGCCGAAGGCGTACGCAAGGGCTGCACATCCAGGGAATCAGTTACAAAACCCGGACGAATGATTCTGCCTTCGCCTTTTTCGCCGCAACCCCAGCCACCTTCGCCCACTCCCTGCAGGCGGCCCGCCTGAAAGCCAGCCGCCGCAAAATGGCAGGTGGCACAAGAGTAGGTGTTTTTTGAAATGGCATACTTGGGCTTGATAGCCAGGGCAGATTCATGGTACAAAAGCTTTCCCAATTGCACTTTTTCCGCGGTCAAAGGGTTGAGAGGGTCCTGGGGAATGGCCTCCAGATCGTCACTTTCGGGCATGATAAAATGCTCAATGCCCACGCCATTGGAAGCCTGGTTGAGCGCAGTCAGCAGGCGCAAATCCAGAATGTCATCCTGCTCCACCGTTTCTTCGGGGCGGCAACCGCTGAAAAACATAATGGCAGAAAGCAGCAATAAGCTGGTTACCAGAGGCAAACGACTTTGAAAACAGACCCTGGAAGGGAAGTGAAATTTTGCAGACATGGCAGAATTGGCAATTAGACCGGGTATAAATTTAGGTAAAATAGATGTTATCAGGAGAAATTTTCCGGAATTTATTCCATCCATTCCCAGGCGCTTTGGTAAGCATCCATTTCCTCGCAGTATTCCAGGAAAGCCTGATAAAAGGGATTGCCTCCCAAAGTGGCGCTGTCTCCCACCAGAATCAGCTTGCGCTTGGCCCGGGTCATGGCCACATTCATGCGGCGGGTGTCTGAGAGGAAGCCAATCTGGCCTTCCTCGTTGCTACGCACCATGGAAATGGCGATCACATCCCGCTCCTGACCCTGAAAGCTGTCCACCGTCTGAATGTCGATCAGGGATTGGGCGGCGGCCAAAAATTCATATTTGGGTAATTCTTCGAGCAGAAATTTCACCTGAGCGCGGTAGGGAGTGATTACCCCAATCCTGAACTCAGCCCCGCCAGGAGCCTGTTCAAGCAGCAAATTCAGGCGCCGCAACAAGGCCCGCCCCTCCTCTGGATTGAACTGACTGAGGGTTTCGGTATCCTGCTCGTCCATATAGCCGCAGCCTGCCGTGTCGATGAATTCAAGGGGGGCGTTATTCCTTTCAGACTCATTTTCAGCGAATAGAAAGGCATTTTGCACCGAGCCATGAGCTTGCAGCTCATTATTATAAAACCAGCGGGAAGAAAATCCCATGATTTTGGGGTGCATGCGATACTGGATTTGCAGCATGGTGGCTGCCTCAGGCCAACGGTTGATGCATTTTTCAAAAAGGGTGGCTTCCAGGCCTTCGCGGGCTGCTTTTTGAGATTTAATGGTGGGAGGAAGCTGACAATGGTCACCTGCCAGTACCACCCGGTCGGCTTTGCGAATGGGAATCCAGCAGGCAGGTTCCAGACCCTGGGCCGCTTCGTCAATAAAAACCGTAGAAAATCTGCGGTCACGCAGGGTTTCTGATGCAGCACCCACCAGCGTGGTGACCAGTACGCGGGCCTGATTGAGCACATCTTCCACGATGAACTTTTCCATTTCCCGTACTGTTTTGCGCAGTTCTTTCACTTCGCTCAGCAGGTTTTTACGGTTTTCCCGCTCTTCCCTGCCAAAATTCCGCTTGAATTTCAGGGCTTGTTCCCGCATCTCCCGACCCTGACGTTGCATTTGCTTCAGGTCTTTGGCGCTGGGATGATTTTTGATTTTGGCGTCAAGTAGCTGGGCTTCCAGGGAATCTGAAATCCGGGCAGGATGCCCCAATCTGACTACTTCAATGCCCATTTCAGCCAGTTTTTCGGTCAGTAGATCAGCTGCCGCGTTGCTGGGAGCACAGGCCAGGACCTGCTTTTCTGTTTTGAGGGTCAGGCGAATGGCCTGCATCAGGGTGGTGGTTTTGCCCGTACCCGGGGGGCCGTGCACCAGGGCCAGGTCGCGGGCGGTCAGGATTTGCATCACTGCGGAGGCCTGGGAGGGATTGAGATTTTCCCAGTTGGGCACGGGCCCGTTTTGCTCAAATTCAGGAGTTTTCTGGCCCATGCAGATTTCGCGAAGTTCGGCCAGGCGATTATTCTCGGCTTCCAGGACGGCCTTCATGGCAAATTCCATTTCCCGGTAACTCCGCTCATCAAAATAAAGATCCAAGCCGATCTTTTCGTCATAAACCCAGTCGGGAATTTCATCCTGATAAACGGAAAGCAGAAGGGTGTCTTCTTTGACCCGGGTCACGACCCCGGCCAGAGGCTCCTGTTTGGATTCGAGGCTGAACATGGCAGCGACCGAACCCGCCTGAAAGCGGTGGTTCTGCCCTTTGCGGGCCATTCTTTCGAGGGTCAGCACGGGTTTTCCCCCGATCCCCGTATCCTCTGACTGAATGGCCAGAGGATACCAGGTCAGGCCGGATTGCCGCCTTTGATCGGGTGTTTCGTTCAGTACCAATTCTCTGAATTGGCGTAAATCTTCCTGTTTTTCGTCCAGGAGGAGATTGAGGGTATGTTGGAGCTCGGCCCGGGCCTGTTTCATGGTCAAAATTACATGAATTTTGGCAGGGTGTCAGGCCCGGGAGCATCCATTTCGAAATTTCTTCAAAAATGGGAGGGGCGAATTGTGGCTTCCGTGTGTGGGTGGGGTTGAACGATCCGTAAGCGGAAGCGGTTGTGGCATTACACAAGTTGCTCGGTGATAGGCCCATCGGGCTTTTCAGGCACCTGCGCTCAGCTGAGATTTTTGCCTGAGGCTTGCGCCACGCCAGGGTGATCAGCCCCGGTCATTTCGTTTCGGTTCAATTCCCATCCCGGACCGCAAATCGGGTCCGTTTCGGACGGATAGTCAGCAGATTCAAAGAGCGAAGAGATCCATTTCATTCGGTTTCCCGGGGGGAAAGCAGGCGGGGCTGAGATGGCTGCAAGGGCGCCTGGCACTCCTGCAGGTTTGGGAACGCGGTCGGTGACCGGCCCGGAGGGCCTGGTTACCGGGCCTTTGGCGCTCAGGTTGGTTTGGATTTGATACTGCATCGTTTTCGTTTTTTAATGTGATACATTTTGATGGTTAATTTTCTGGATAAAAAAAATCCCGGATGAATCACCCGGGTTTATGTAATCAGAGCAAGCTCTGTTATGGTCAAAGCTCTTCTTACCCGGATGTTTCTCCTGATATTTCAAAGACTGTTTGAATGCACATGACATTCGTCGACGCGTTGTATAAGCGCATATTATTCTTGGTTTTTTCGGGAAGTTGTACACTAAATATACGCAATTAACGCGCCAGAGATCGGGATTATTTTCCAACCGTCAATATTTTATCATTTTTTGCCACTATCAGCTGATGAACTGTCGAAATCGAAGGCTGAATTATTTCTGACAAGCAGGTTAGCCTTGCCCGGCAAAGGGAAAAACTAAGCTGTATCAAAGCAAAATTCTGAAAGAATCCTTTGAAGCCAATTCCACCAACCTGTCAGGGGATGAATGTATCAAAGTTCCAGGGTCACAATGCTGCCTTTTTCCTCCTGATTTACGATGCGCAAATGGGTCCCGATTTCCTGTTGCAATTCTTCCACATGCGAAATAATGCCCACAATGCGGCTTTCTTTGCGCAAAGATTTGAGGGTTTCAAAAACCACCTGCAACGATTCTTTGTCCAGCGTGCCGAACCCTTCATCGAGGAAAAAGAAGTTTTTCGGGCTTTTCTGCTGCTCGTGGATGTTGTCGGCCAGGGCCAGGGCCAGAGAAATGGCCGCCTGGAAGGTTTGCCCGCCCGAAAGCGTCTTGATGCTGCGGGTCTGTCCGCCGTTGAGGAAGTCGCGCACCACAAAACTGTTGTCCTCCCGCACTTCGAGTTGGAGGGTATTGCGGGTCAGCTGGCGAAAGCGCTCATTAGCGCGGTTGGTGAGTTCTTCCAGATAAATGGTCGAAATGTAATTCACAAACCCCGAGCGGGCGAATAATCCTTTGAGGGTTTTCAGGTCGGCAGCCCGCAATTCGAGGACTTCCTTTTTCCGGATAAAGGCCTTTTGCTGATCAAGAAGATTTTCCATCTGCCTGATTTCCGCCTCCATTTTCCCCACCAGACGGTCCTGTTCTTCCTTTTCCTGCTTCAGTTCCTTGACTTTGGCCCCGATGCGGGCGTGGGTTTCCTGGTCGTAAGTCATACCCTCAGTTTCCCGCTGCAGGTGGTTGAGCTGCGATTTGAGACCTGTGAGGCGGTTGCGAAATTCCTCAATCTGATTTTTTTCTATGTCTTCGTTCAGGTCGAGCAGGAGAATTTCCTCCACTTTCTGGCGGGAAGGAAACTCGTATTTTTCCAGACGGTTATAGATTTCACGCTGCTTTTCCACCAGGTAGGTTTCCTGCTTTTGCAGGCTGTCCTTGCCCGAAATGAGTTCCCGTTCGAGCCCAACCCGGTTTTCGCGGGCATGGCGCAATTCCTTTTCCTTCATGGAAAAGCGATTGACCAGATTCTGAACCTCCTCCAGCAATTCGCGTGATTTTCGTTGCAGGGTCTGGGTGTCAAGGTCTGGATAATCGTCTTTGGTGAGGATTTTGAGGATGGAAGTTTCCGCCTGAATCTTACTGCGCAGGCTGTCAATGCCTTGTTCGAATTTTCGTAATTCCCCTTCCATGGCCTCAGTTTCCCGCCTGATCTGCTGCTCGGCCAGGTCGGCTTGCTGCCTCTCCTGAGAGACTTTGCGAAGATTTTCCTGCCGGGTATTGGCCTCATTAAAGGCATTGATAATCCAGGCCTGATCTTTCCCAGCGTAAATTGGCCAGTCGTAGCGCTCCTCGTGGGCCTGCAGGCGGGATTTTTCCAGGGTGATCATGCCCTGCCGCTCGTGGATGGCTTCTTCTTTTTCTTTCAGGCGGCGCTGAAATCCTTCGATCTGATCCTGCAAACGACCCAGCTTCACCAGTTTTTCCTCCGCTTTTTCCCGCATTTTTTCTTCCTTTCGCAGGGTTTCGTCCGCATTGCTGGGATCAAATGGAGCCGGGTGACTGGTGGATCCGCACAGGGGACAAGGCACTCCATCGGTCAGAGAGGAAGTGAGGTGCTCCAGCACGGCGTGGCTTTGCAGGGATTTGATCTTTTCTTTCTGGGTTTTGAGAAAGGCTTCGCCCATGGCGATTTTTTCTTCCAGAATGGGGATGAGGGCGGTGTTGGTCAACTGTCGCTGGGGCGGGTCAAGGGCTTCGCCCAGCGGTCCCCCAAAGACCTCCCGTCTTTCCTCGTCGATGCGGGCTTTTTCCTGTGAAAATTTCAACAAATCACCCTCCAATTCCCGAATGCGTTTGCTGAGGGACTCCTTTTCAGAAAACCAGTCTTTGACCTCAGCCAGTTGGGTGATGTTGGGCAGATTTTGTTGCAATTCAATTTCCCTGGCTTTTACCTGTTCGTGCTTTTCCACCAAAACCGTACGGCTGGCCATCAGTTCTTCCAGCTTTTTGGCCCGCTCGTGGTAATTGGCTGTCTGCAACTCCACCTGATTTTCCATTTGCCTGATCTTGATCAGTTGCTCCAGATCATCGGCCTCCTGGGATATTTTGATGCGGTTTTCGTACCTCTCCTTCAGCTTTTCAAATTCCTCTTCCAGCAGGGTTACGGTTTCCGTCAGGGTTTTCAGATTATGCTCCTTGACGCTCAGTTCATTCCGATCTCTTTCCTGCTGTTTGATCAGCTCTGATTCCTGGATGAACAGGTCACGAAACTGGTGGCGGCACAGCAGAAAACGGTCCAGGCGGGCCTGTTTTTGCTCTATTTCAGGCAATTTTTCTTCCAAAGCCCTGATTTCAGCCTCTGTTTCCTGCAGGCGAATAAAGCGGGCCCGCACCTGCTCATATTGCTGGTCCTGGGTTTGCCAGCTGGTCAGTTCTTTTTCCAGATCGCCCGCAATGCCCACCTGTACCTCAAACTGAACCCGTTTTTCAGTCAGCAAATCCGGACTGACTTCCCCGATTTGCTCCAGACGGGCGTTGAGGGCGTTCAGTTGATCGTTATTGTCGCGGTCCAGAATGGCAGTGCGGTCCCACAATTCGAAGCGTTCGAGATTGAAAATCTCTTTAAGCATGCGGGTACGCTCAGTCTGGGTCAGGCCCAAAAACTCCTGAAACATTCCCTGGGGAATGATGATGGTGCGGCGGAAATTCTCATAACTCAGACCCAGAATAGGTTCAGCATCAGCGGATTCCAGGGGAATCCACTCTTTGCGCTGAATCCTGAAGGCCCGCCTTTCCAGGGTATTGACCTGGTCAAATTGCTTACTGTTACGTCGGCCCTGCACCACAAAACGATAGCGGTCTTCGCCCGTTTTTCCTGCCAGAAACTCAAAATCAATGTATAACTCATTGGATCTGAGGTTCATCATATTATAACTGCGGCGGTCCTGCTTGCTCAGGCGCTCAGTTTCTCCATACAGGGCGTAGGAAATGGCTTCCAGAATACTGGATTTGCCCGATCCCACCGATCCAAATATGCCAAACAGACCTGAAGCGGCCAGCCGGGCAAAATCAATTTCCTGCTCTTCCTGATAGGAATATAAACCCTTGATTTTCAGTTTTACCGGGATCATCCTTCCACCTCCGTTCCCATGACTTCCCGAAATAATTCCAGCAGGTTTGCATTGGGATCCTGCCCGAATTTGTAATGAAAATAATCTTTGAACAGTTCTTCCATACTTTTTTGCAGATCCACCTCAGGCACGGGTGAGTGGTTGTCGCGGGTGCCTGTGATGATGGGAATGGGGCCAATAATCCGCTCGTGAGCGGCCAGCAGCCGTTTGCGGTCGGCAGAAGTGAGAAAATCTTTTGAAATGATGCTCAGTTCCACAAAGGTATCCTGATTTGCCTCCAGCCACTGTACAGCCAGATCAATATCTTCGAAGGTCTTGCGGTGTAATTTCAGCCCTTTTTCCAGCGGAATGGCCTCATAGGTCACATTCTGGCCGGGATTTGCTTCCACAATTACCACATGTTTTTCCTGATAGGCCTCGGCAAAACTGTATTCCAGCGGGCTGCCCGAATAAACGACCGGACAACCGCGCTGGTCGATGGTCTGGAACCTGTGCAGGTGGCCCAGGGCCACATACTGAAGTTGGGGCGGCAGATTGGAGGTAAAGACCGTTTGGGCGCCCCCAATGTTGATGGAGCGCTCGTCTTCAGGCTCGTCGGGCAGGGGAGAACCTTCCCGGGCCATGAAAAGGTGAGCAACCATCATATTCACCCCCTGGTCATCGAGGTAGCGGTCAGCCAGTTGTTTCCAGTGATTTTGCAGGATATTGCGCAGGGTACCTTCAGAATCTTCCACCCCCAGGTCCTTTTTCAGGCGAATTTCATTCGCGTAGGGCACCAGAATAAGCCTGAGCGGATCGGGGCTGGTGGGCAGTTTCAGCTCGATGAAGCCGGGGTCTGAGCGCAGGACTTCCAGTCCTGAGTCGAGCTGGAAACGGGGCACCTGTGAATTGGGGTAACCCGCAAAGATGATGCCGCA
Source organism: Bacteroidia bacterium (assembly GCA_020635905.1). Classification (GTDB taxonomy): domain Bacteria; phylum Bacteroidota; class Bacteroidia; order J057; family JADKCL01; genus JACJYV01. The sequence goes on along the minus strand of JACJYV010000008.1, from coordinate 455,874 downwards.
CTCACGGGCAATGGGATCGGGCGCCTCGATGCGGTCGGGTGAATCGTGGTTGCCGGCAATGGCGACCACCGCCCGTTTGCCATCTTTGGCGAGGCGTTTCAGTGCTTTGTAAAAGCGCTCTGTGGCTTCTGTAGGCGGATTAAACGTATCAAAAAGGTCACCGGCCACCAGTACGGCGTCCACATTTTCAGCTTCGGCAATTTTGCAAATCTCTTCCAGAATCAGGGCCTGTTCAGGTCCCCGGTCGTGCCGTTCCAGGCGTTTGCCCAGGTGCCAGTCTGCGGTATGTAGAATTTTCACGGGCTCAAAATGTGGATTGAAACCCGAAGGTCAAAGCGAAGTTGTTCAGGATTTGTGGATTGAGGGCAGAAAACAGGACAGCAAAAAAAAGCCCGGCTGAAAGAGCCGGGCCTTGGTATTTCGATTGGAAATAGTCTTACGTGAAGTGGTGGTTGAGGTAGGACTTGACCAGGTAAGCCTTTTCGGGCTTCACGGCCAGTACAGGAATAGTGATCTTGTTCACAATATCCTCCGTACCAGAACCAGAGCTTTCCTGCTGCATCATCAGCACCACCAGATCAGAGCCAGAGGCTTTGGCGTGGTCAGAGATGATGTCGGCAATATTGCCATTGGAAACCGTATGGGCCATATTTACGCTCAGACCTTCTTTCTCGATGATCTCTCTGGACAGTTCCATGCGGTGCAGGAGTTTGTCGTTTCCTTTGTCGTCGCCGGGACGGAGCACGGTGAAAACTTCCAGGTCAGAGCCATATTTTTTAGCAAACTGCACTCCCCAGGTTACTTTTTCGCCGACTTCTTTGGTCAGGTCGAGGGGGAGGAGAATTTTCCTGAAACCAACATGATCAGGTTTTTCGCGGAAAGTCATGACCGGGCAGGGAGCATTGCGGATGATATGCACAATGTTGCTGCCAAACAGGGAGTCACGAAGTCCGGAGCCGCCCTTGGTACCGAAAATGATCATATCTGCACTCACCTCCTTGGCGGAGTCAACGATCATTTTCCAGAGTTTGCCATTTTTAATCAGGGGAATGGCCAAAATTCCTTCTTTCTTAAATTCAGCAACCTCTTGCTCGAGGTGCTTCATTTGCACAGACTCACTTTTGTCGTCGGTGATCACGTGCATCAGGGAAACGCTGGCGCCGTAAAGTTTGGCCAGGGCGATGATGTTTTCGCGGGCTTTCGCTGCAAATTCAGATAAATCAGTGGGAAAAAGGATTCTCTTGGTTATAGACATCTTTACTTTTATTGTAAGGTGAACCTCAGTGTTCAAATATCAGCCGAAAACTATAAATATTCTCAAAAATTTCCAATTAATCCCCGGAAAGTGCTGAAAGAAAAGGGATTCAGTCAGCTCACACCTGACGACTTTTCAGCCTGGCGAGGTGCCCGAGTTTGATGCGTGTATGTTCATCTTTGAGAAAGTCACTGAAATAATTGTGGTTTTCCAGGAACTTGATTTGCAAATTGATCCAGGCACCTTCATCCTGCAACACATCGTAAGCCTGAAACTCACGGTAAAGCAGGTCAGCGATCTGGTCATAATCGGGGGTGCCCAAATAAAAAAGGTCTGCATCGCAGATCACTTCTTCCAGCAGATTTTTTGGGCTTTGGGGAATCTTGGTGGCCATTACCATGCCGCAAATCACCTCGATTTGCTGGTCTGTAAAACCCATCGCAGGCAATTCTTCCCTGACCATCTGGCAACTACGGGTTTCGTGCTCCTTGGGGCCGTAAATAAAACCCGCGTCATGGTAAAGGCAGGCCACATTCAACAATTGAACCTCCTCATCAGAGAGGCCGTGGCGGGTGGCGATTTCCTGTGCAACTTCAAATACAGAGAGCGTATGATCCGGATTGTGGTAGAAAAGGTCGTCCGCGAGATTCTCTTCCAGCCGTTCAATCATCCGGTTCTTAAGCAGTTCGATGTTCATGATCTAGTCTTCAAGGGGACTACAATTTAATATAAAAACGGACTTATCAATCATTTTTTAGCGATCAATTCGTCAAATAAACAAACAAACGGCTTGGGGAGGCAAAATTTGGTAAAGAATTTAACGCGGTGGGGCTGGATTTATTTTCTTGATTTTCAGGTAAATAATTTCAGGGAATTCCCACTTTCCAGTTGTTGAATTCGATTATTAAATAAATCGGACAGGCGTTTCAATATTTAATTTAGGATTTATTCGGAATAAAAAAAATTGAGGAACCTCTAAAAACTTCCAATCTCAGCGTTGGACCTGGCTCAGAAATAAAGCTTCATGCTTCGAGCTTCAAGCACCAGGTGCGGGCCCATGGCCCGGCCATTCAAAAAACTAATCCATTACCAAATTCTCCGTGAACTTTGTGTCTTTGTGTTGAAACCTCTCCCCCTTGCCTCAAACCCAACTCCGGCCAAAGGCCCCACCTTGTGGCAATTCCTAAACCCTAAATCTCCGTGAACTCCGTACTTCTCCGTGACCTCGGTGGTTATTCCCCAAAACCCAACTCCCAAAACCCAACTCCCAAAACCTAATTCCTCAAACCCAAAACCTCCCAAAACTCACCCCCCCGCCAGCTCAGGATTGGTTCTCACATAATTGGGATCAGGATTATCCAGATACAACTTGCTGTTAACCCCGCGCAGATAATACCCCTTTCCGTCCCAGTGACGGCGGTGGGGATTGGCGTGACAGGCTTCCGAGCAGGTCCCTTCCAGTTGCTCGGCGCAACTGTCGCAAATCAGAAAATGCTTATTACAATCGGGATTGGCACAATTGATCATGCGCTCCGTCTGCCCCTGGCAGACCTCGCATTTGCCCACGGGCGTGGGATTGACCTTGTTCACAGGCACCACCACCCGATGATCGAAAACGTAGCAGCTTCCTTCAAAATCCTCGCCGCCCACTTCATTTGCATAGCGGATAATTCCCCCATGAAGCTGCCGCACCTCTTCAAAACCCAGTTTTTCCAGAAAAACTGAGACCTTTTCGCATTTGATTCCCCCCGTGCAGTAGGTATAAATCTTTTTGCCCTTGTACTGCTCCAGTTCGGCCGCCTTCTCAGGCAGGTCGCGGAAATTATCCAGATTGAGGTCAATGGCGCCTTTGAAACGGCCCACATTGGTCTCGTAACTGGAACGTGCATCAAAAATCACCACATCCTCAGGCTGTTCCTTCATCATTTGCCGCCACTCCTCGGGCTCCACATAATTGGCGGTTTTGTCGCTGTTGATACCCAGATTTCCCAATCCAAAATGCACGATTTCAGGCTTGACCCGCACATTCAGTTTATTAAAGGTATGACCAGGATATTGATCAATTTTAAACTCAATGCCTTTAAACAGAGGATATTCCTGCATGGCTTTCATGTAGGCTTCCGTATCTGCAATCAGGCCGGAAACGGTGCCGTTGATGCCTTCAGGAGCCACAATGATTCGCCCAAACAGATTAAGGGAAGCGCAAAGGGCCTCCTGCCAGTCGCGCACAGAATCGGGGTCGGCTACCGGGATATATTTATAATATAGGAGTACGTTGTAATCCATTTTGCTGCAATTGAACTGCAAAATTAAGGATAATCAGCCTTTTAGAGAAATGACGTTTGTCATTTGGTCCCGGTAAAATGCGCATCAAAGAAAAGTTGCGGGATAAAATTGAATTCCAGCACTTCTGGCGGACCCTCTTCGTAGTAACCCGTGCTTTTGTAGTCCACAATCGCCATGGCCGCCTTGCAGTCCTCGTCGGGTTTCACATTGCAGATCAGGGTAAAAGTGAGGGTGGTGTCGAGCAAAGACGTGGTATCCGTGGTCAGGTGAATGTTGATCTGGTCCACCGTGCCGGAAACAGTTGCCGTGGCCGAATAGGTGGTGGAGTGCCCGCTGCTGTCTGAAATCTCAATTTCGCCCGTAAAAGGCGCATTTTTCATGGTCAGAAATGCGGTCTGACAAACCCCGTAGGTGTCACATTTTTTGCAGGCGTAAAAGAGCGGGAGCAAAAGCAGGCAAAGCAGGTAAAGGCGGTTATTCATGACAAATGAAACTAATTTTGAGGAATTCCAATCCAGGAATCGAGCCAGTCGGTCACATCCGTTTCCACCAGATCCCAGGCCCGCTGACCGTCGATGCGGTGAAAACCTGGCAGCTTTTCCAGGTGCCCGAGCAGGGGAGAGAAACGGTCTTCATAGCGCTGAATGGCTTCCAGTACCCTTTCGGCCACCAGCGGATCGGGCTGATGTTCGTGACCCTGGTGGGCCATGGCCTCCGCGGCCAGCTCCGGCTCGGGCAGGCCGCAATAAAGGTAGCGGGGAGATTTAAATGAGAAATATCCCAGAATCTCTTCCAGAAACCTTTGCTGCTCCACCATGCGGGGGAAATTCAGAAAAAGTACCCGATTGCTGCTCAGATTTTCCAGGCTGTGCCACAGCACCTCCTTCACGAACCTTTCAGGGATAACCTCTCCGTTTTGCAAAAAATCCTGTAGCTGCCGGCCCAACTCAGTCTGGTCATCCACCTCGGCCCGGATATTGAGGCCCACATCCAGCGGCTGGAAGCCGTAGGTCTGGCAAATCCAGTCTTTCAGCCGACCGTGGTGGGCAAATGGGGGAGCCAGTAGGATGAGCGCTTGATTCACAGAAATTTTTCCTGAAAGCTACGAATTGCAGGGTTGATTTTCCATGATTTTCGGGGTTTTCTTGATAAGCTGTAAATTTGAGGGCAAATTGCAGATTATGAAGTTGATGACCCGTATTACCGTGATTGCCCTCCTCCTGGGGCTGAATTTTTGTGCCATTTCAAACGCCCAGTCTGCCGCCCCCCTCGGGGAAGCGGGGGATTCCGTAATCAAAGATTCCCTCCTGAGAAATGAATTTGAAGTACTGGAATCACAGGCCGAACCCACAGAAGAAGAAGACCGTGAAGACCTGCGTTTCAGCCTCAAATCACCCTTTCACGCCGTATATACCCATCTGCACTACCTGCAACCCGAAAGCTACTTTCCCGACTCTGCCGCCATGGCCTTGTGGGGCAAGCCTGGCCCTGAAAAAAATCAGCTGGCCATCGAACTGAAAGAATTTCTGGACGGCTCGGGCCATTATATCAACCTGGATGAGGTGCCCAACAGCCCTGCCTACGTGGATTCTGCCACCAGCAAGTGGAGATATGTCCTGGTTGAGGACGTGCCCGACATTTACCTGCTGCGCAAAAACGGAAAATGGTATTATTCAGAGCATACCCTGCGCCAGATTCCCGCCCTGCACAAATCCGTCTATCCCTTTGGTACCCTCAACTGGATACCTTCCTGGGGCAACAAATCCCTGTTGGGCATGAAAATCTGGAAATGGCTTGGCATCATGGTGTTCCTGTTTGGTACCTGGCTGGCCTTCCAGTTGCTCACCCTCATCCTGTCCAATGTGATCGAAGGCCTGGTCCACCGCCTGCTCAAAAAAGACATAGCCCTCAATGTCATTCGTCAGCTGGGCAAACCACTCAGCCTGTTTGCCCTTACCCTCACCCTGCAGTTTTTTGTCCCTGTCCTGCAACTGCCTATCCTGCTCAATAAATGGGTCGTGCTGACCCTGAGCCTGCTGGAGCCCCTGTTTATCGTAATCGCCAGCTACAAACTGGTGGATGTGATGTCGGCTTACTTTGCTGAAAAAGCCAAGGAAACGGAAACCGTTTCCGACGACCAGCTGGTGCCCCTGCTGCGCAAAGTGGGCAAGGGACTCGTGATCGTGGCAGGCGTGGTTTTTATCCTGCAATCCCTCAAAGTGGACATTACGGCCCTGGTGGCGGGTATTTCCATTGGCGGTCTGGCCATCGCTTTGGCTGCCCAGGATACAGTCAAGAATTTCATTGGCTCCATCCTCATCTTCCTCGACAAGCCCTTCCAGATTGGCGATTTGATCGTGGCCGACGGAGTGGAGGGTACCGTGGAGGAAGTAGGCATCCGGGCCACCCGCATCCGTACCATGGCCAACAGCCTGGTCTATGTGCCCAACGGCACCCTTGCCGATACCAATGTCAACAACATGGGCCTGCGGATTTACCGCCGTTTTCTCACCAAAATCGGCCTCACTTACGATACCCCTCCCGAAAAAATAGAAGCCTTCGTCTATGGATTGCGGGAAATGATCCTGCGCCATCCTGATACCCGCAAAGAGGCATTTGAAGTGTGGTTCAATGAAATGGATTCCTCTTCCCTGAATATCCTGCTGAGCCTCTTTTTCTCCGTCCCCAACTGGACCGCCGAGCTGAAAGCCCGCCAGGAAATCCTGCTGGGCGTCATGCACCTGGCCCAGGCCCTCGAAGTGAGCTTCGCCTTCCCCACCCAGACCCTCCACATCGAGAATTTTCCCGAAAAAGCCTCTCTTACCCCCGTCCACCAGGGCGACCTCACCGACCAAAAAGCCAAAGTCGATGAATTTTTGCTCAAATGGGGGTGGGGACAAGGAGCAATGAACAAAGAGCAATGAACAATTGGCGAAGCCAACCAAGGTGGGGCGGCCTTGCCAAATCGACCATTGGGAGATTCATGAGTGCCTTTGAAACTAACAAACCTACGAGTAAAGAAGGCCCGCCCGGCCAGGGCAAACTCAATGATAACCTCCAGACCACAACAGCGGACTCCTCCAGGGGAGTGCCTTTGGCATGTAGCTCAGTGTTAAAAAAATCACACTGAAGCGGAAGCTTCCCATCAAAAAAACTCCTGACCGCTAAAGTGTACTCTGTGGCTCTGTGTTAAAAAATACCCAAGAAGCAGAAGCTTCCCATCCCCCCAAAAACCTTTGTGAACTTTGTGTCTTTGTGTTGAAATAAACCAAAAAACAATCCCCCCCTCACCACACACTCTCCGCCTTCTCGGCCACAATAAACCCATCCTGATCCAATTCCAGCTCCCCAATACAAGGATACTCATACGGAGGATGATCCGGATAGACCGTAAACTCGGTCGTCACATACAGCGAATAATCAAACTTCACCTTCCACCCGCGGGGCGTCTCCTCCGGGATGTGAATGTGTTTCAGGGTGTAACTTTTTTCCGTGGGATGCCCATGGGCGGGAGTCTGATGGCTGGTTTCTTCCTTGAGGTGAATCCATTCACGGACGACTTCTTCGATACGGGATTTGCTGAGCATAGGGCTGAAGATAAGGCGTTTCCTGGTGTAATTGAAAACAAAACGTGAAAATGATCCAGGTCATTGCCGGAAGTAGGATTTGCGGCAAAATTGCAGGTGATTTACGATGAAAACGAAAGAAAATCCCATCCCCATGGCCCAGGCTGCGCCTGTATGTTACCATTGCGGGGCAGATTGCCATCCCGTTCACCTCCAAAGGGAGGAGAAAGATTTTTGCTGCGAAGGTTGCCACACCGTGTACCAGATCATCCACGAAACGGGTCTCAAAGGCTATTACGACCTCAATTCCCATCCCGGCGCCACCGGGCAAAAAGGCGATGCCGGCAAATATGCCTTCCTCGAAGACGAATCCGTCATCAGCCAGCTGGTCGAATTTCGCGAAGGCACCCTCTGCAAAGTCACCTTCACCGCTCCCGACATCCACTGCTCCTCCTGCATCTGGCTCCTCGAGCGCCTCTACAAATTCAGGGAGGGCATCCTCCGCTCTGAAGTCAACTTCATGCGCAAAGAGATCTACCTCACCTACGATGAGGCCAAAATCAGCCTGCGCCAGGTCGCCGAACTCCTCGCTGCCATCGGGTACAAACCCGAGCTATCCCTCGCCCGCCTGGAAGGCGGGCCCCAGGCCAAACCCGACCGTTCGCTCTGGTACAAAATGGGCGTGGCCGGCTTCTGTGCCGGCAACATCATGCTCCTTTCCTTTCCCGAATACCTCGGCCTCGAAGAACTGGCTTTCACCCGCCTGTTCGGCTACCTCAATATCCTGCTCAGTCTCCCCGTGGTGATCTACAGCGCCCAGGACTATTTCCGGGCCGCCATCGCCGGACTCAGCAAAAAGCACATCAACATCGACGTTCCCATCTCTCTGGGCATCGTGGTGCTCTTCCTGCGCAGCACCCTGGAGATACTGCTCGATCTCGGCCCCGGCTACCTCGATTCCATGGCCGGACTGGTCTTTTTCCTCCTCATTGGCAAAGCCTTCCAGCGCAAAACCTACGACGCACTATCTTTTGAGCGGGATTATAAAAGCTACTTCCCCATCTCGGTGACCCGCCTCAAAAAAGGAGAAGAGGAACAAATCCCCCTCTCCAAACTACAGCCAGGCGACCGCCTGCTGGTGCGCAACGGCGAGCTCATCCCCGCCGATTCACTCCTCCTCAAAGGCCCCGGACACATAGACTACAGCTTTGTCACCGGCGAATCCGAAACCGTGGAGAAACAGGCTGGCGAACTCCTTTACGCAGGAGGACGGCAGGAAGGGGGCGCCCTCGAAATAGAGATCATCAAAGAAGTATCCCAGAGCTACCTCACCCGCCTCTGGAACAACGAAGTGTTCCAGAAAGAAGAAACCGAGGAAATTGGCCGCATCACCTCCTCCGTGGGCAAATATTTCACCCTGTCCATCATCGCCATCGCCTTCATTGCAGGCATCGCCTGGTTTTTTGTAGACCCGGCCAATGCCCTCAACGTATTCACCGCCATCCTCATCGTGGCTTGTCCCTGCGCCCTGGCCTTGTCTTCGCCCTTCACCTTCGGCAATACCCTGCGCATCTTTGGGCGCAACGGCTTTTTCCTCAAAGGCGCTGGCGTGGTCGAGACCCTGGCAAGGGCCAAACGTATCGTTTTCGACAAAACGGGCACCCTCACCCAAAATGGCAATTCTCAGGTAAGATTTGTGGGTGAAGAGCTCAGCGATACAGACAATCTGGCTCTCAAAGCCCTTTTTCACCAGTCACAGCACCCCCTCAGCCGCGAACTCACCCGCCACCTGGCAGGTGACAAGCTGCCCTCCACCGAAGAATACCAGGAAATTCAGGGCCAGGGACTCCAGGCCCGCATCGGGGGCATCCTTTGGCAGGCAGGATCAGCCACATTTGTGGGAACACCCACAGAAACCCAGGCTGGTCAGGGCAGCCAGGTCTGGGTACGCAAAGGAGAAACCATTCTGGGAAAATTCCTCCTGGTGCATCCTTACCGCCATGGTATCGAGGAAATGGTCCATTCCCTCGAGCAGGATTACCGCATGTCTGTACTCTCCGGCGACAACGAGCGGGAGGAAGCCCGCATGAAAGCCCTCTTTCCTGCCGGAACAGAACTTCGCTTCAGGCAGTCGCCTGAAGACAAACTGGCCTATATCGCCGATCTGGGCACCCAGGGAGAAGGAGTGATCATGGTCGGCGACGGCCTCAACGATGCAGGCGCCCTGCGCCAGAGCGACGCGGGCATATCCATCGCCGAAGACATCTCGGCCTTTACCCCGGCCAGCGATGCCATCCTGGGCGGCGCCTCCGTCGCCCGCCTGGGCGACTTCCTGGCCTTCGCCAAAACCAGCATGAAAGTCATCTATGGCAGCTTTGTGCTGTCCTTCCTCTACAACGTCGTGGGATTGGCCTTCGCCATCACAGGCAATCTTTCGCCCCTGGTCGCCGCCATCCTCATGCCCCTCAGTTCAGTAACCATCATCGTATTCACCACCGTCCTCACCAGCACCCTCGCCCGCAAAAAAGGCCTGTAGCCACCCGCAGGGTGGTGGTTGGTAGTTGTTGGTTAGTGGTTGCCACAAAGTGGGGCCTTTGGTTGGGGTGGTTGGTAGTTGGTGGTTTGATTTCATACCTTGCCCCTAAGGCCTTTGGCCGTGGTTGCAGGCTGGATTGAGTAATCATTCCAAAAGCTAGAATCAGCGAAGCGGCAGTATTCTTTGGCGAAGCCAACCAGGGCGGGGAGGCCATGGCAAACCCCTTGGGCGGTTGCGCGGCTGGAGCGGGAGGCCAGGGCGGCATGTGCGACTGGGCCAAAGTGCGAAGGGGAAGGGCTTTAGGGTTTGCCGCTTTTGCTTCTTTTTTAAAAAGAAGGCCCGCCCGGCGAGGGCAAACACTCAATAATAACCACCTCTTTCATCAAAAGCGAAAACCCGTTTTCGCTTACCTCATCCCAAATGTAAATACACGACAGCTTACAACCCAGAAACCGTAAACCGTAAACCGTAAACCGTGTGAGCGTTTCACGCTCACCACTTCCCAACCTTCTTCTTATCATTCCACTTCTTCAGCACCTTCACCTCCATCGTGATATCCGTCTTCGGACGATCCCCCGGGCCTTTCTCCACCGCCGCAATCTTATCGATCACCTCCATTCCCCACACTACCTGACCAAAAATCGTGTACTGCATATCCAGCCAGGGCGTGCCGCCCAGTTCCTCATAAGCCTTGCGCTGCTCGGGTGTATATTTGAAATCCTTCTTGCCCGAAGCCTGTTGAATCGACTTTTCCATTTGGTCCAGTTGGGCGCCGGGCACAGACTTGCCTTGCACCAGGTAAAACTGAGAGCCCGACGACTCCCGTTTGGGGTTCACCTGGTCCGACTGACGGGCCGCGGCCAGCATCCCCTTCAGGTGCACATACTTATCGCTGATCTCCGCGGGCAGCGTATAGCCCGGACCGCCCTGGCCGGCCATATTGGTCTTGGCCGGGTCTTTGGAGTACGGGTCGCCCCCCTGAATCATAAAATCAGAGATTACCCGGTGAAAAGTCGTGCCGTCATACACCCCTTCGCGGGTCAGTTTTAGAAAATTATCCCGGTGCCCGGGCGTATCATCAAAGAGGTCGATATAGATATTACCATATGTAGTGATCACCACCACATCGGGTTTCACCACCACTTTTTTCTCCTTGGCCTTCTTCTCCTTTTGCCCAAAACCCTGCACCGAAACCAGCACAACCAAAGCCAGCAAAGGCAGCATACGACGCACAAAATTCATTTTCATGGGTATTATCATCTGATTATATCCGCTAATTAAAGCAATAAAAACCCCTCTTGCAAAACCAGCAGCATAAGTTGGGGGTGCCCCCGAATGCCGGACCGCCGGTGGCGTTGTCCGGCTTCGGGGTCGGGCTTGCTCCAGGGTTCCGTACCGCTGCCCGGCCTTCGGCCCCCTGCAGCGCCACTGCCCTCCAACGGGTCGGGCACCTTCCACATCCCTCACCCAATCCCGTGGCCTTCGCTTCCCCGTCCCCCCCAAACCCGCACCCGTCCCCAAACCCGTCTCCAAACCCGCACCCGTCCCCAACTCCCCGCACCCGTCCCCAACTCCCCGCACCCGTCCCCAAACCACCAACCTCTAAAATCTTATCTCTACCATCTAAAATCTAAATCAATCCAGAGGATTGAAGCCGCTATGCGGGGGTATTTTTTGGCGAAGCCAACCAAGGTGGGGTGGCCTTGCCAAAACCAGGGGGCGGCCTTGAGCGAGGGGAGAGGGCGGCTGGTGGCCTTGTGTGCTGGGTCCGTGGTGTGAGGGGGCAGGGTTTAGGTTTTGGCGCTTTTTGCTTCTTTTTCTAAAAAAGAAGGCCAGCCCGGCCAGGGCACCCCCAAAATTAACCACCAAATTCAAATTTTGCGACAACTTGTTGTCGCTTGCCCCCCCTAAGAGCCTAATCTCTAACATCTACCATCTAAAATCTAACGACTCACGACTAAATGACCTAAGTCATTGTTGCCCTTTCCCCCCAAACCTACATTTGCTCCATGAGTGTAATGTACATCCTGATCGGTTGCAGTATCGTCATCGCAATATGCTTTCTCGGGGCCTTTTTGTGGTCCGTGAGATCCGGGCAATACGACGATACCTACACCCCCTCAGTAAGAATGCTGTTTGAAGAAACGCCTGACGAAGAAGTAGCCTCCAAAGAAGCAGATCCTTCTCAGGATTTAAAATTTACCAACCCTTAATTCAATTCTGTATGCAAGTTGAAACCTTTCATTACGACAATCGCACGGTTCGTAATTTCGGTATTGCAACGGTGGTTTTCGGCATCGTAGGGATGCTGGTGGGACTCTGGATCGCTTTTGAGCTGGCCTTCCCCGAACTCAATCTTGGATTGAAATTTACCACTTTTGGCCGACTTCGTCCCCTGCACACAAACGCGATCATCTTCGCCTTTGTGGGAAACGCCATTTTCGCCGGGGTGTATTACTCACTGCCCCGACTGCTGAAAACTCCCATGTTCAGCAACCTCCTCTCCAACCTCCATTTCTGGGGGTGGCAGGCCATCATCGCCGCTGCCGCCATCACCCTGCCGCTCGGTATCACCACCGGCAAGGAATATGCAGAGTTGGAGTGGCCCATCGACATCGCCATTACCCTGGTGTGGGTGATCTTCGGCATCAACATGTTTGGTACCATCCTCAAGCGTCGTGAGCGTCACCTTTATGTGGCCATCTGGTTTTACATTGCCACCTGGGCCGCTATCGCCCTCCTGCACATTGTGAACTCCATGGAGATGCCCGTGCACCTCTTCAAAAGCTACAGCATGTATGCTGGCGTACAGGATGCCCTCGTGCAGTGGTGGTACGGACACAACGCTGTGGCCTTCTTCCTCACCACCCCCGTCCTGGGACTCATGTACTACTTCATGCCCAAAGCTGCGGGGCGCCCGGTATTCTCCTATCGCCTGTCCATCCTCCACTTCTGGACCCTCGTGTTCCTTTACATCTGGGCCGGACCTCACCACTTGCTTTATACCTCCCTGCCCAGCTGGGCCCAGTCTTTGGGTGTGGTATTTTCCCTCATGCTCATCGCCCCCTCCTGGGGCGGCATGATCAACGGCCTCCTCACCCTGCGGGGCGCCTGGGACAAAGTACGTGAGGATCCCATCCTGAAGTTCATGGTGGTGGCCGTTACCGCCTACGGTATGTCCACCTTCGAAGGACCCATGCTCTCCCTGAAGAGCCTCAACAAAGTGGCCCACTTCACCGACTGGATTGTTGCCCACGTACACGTGGGCGGCCTCGGCTGGAACGGCTTCCTCATCTTCGGAATGCTCTACTGGATGGTGCCCCGCCTCTACAAAACCAAACTCTTCTCCGTGGCCCTGGCCAATACCCACTTCTGGATCGGCACCCTGGGCATCATCCTCTATGTGATCCCCATGTACTGGGCCGGCCTTACCTCTGGTATCATGTGGACCGAATTCAACGAGCTGGGCATGCTGAAATACCCCAACTTCCTTGAAATCTCCACCGGCCTCGTTCCCCTCTACGCCATGCGCGGAATTGGTGGACTCCTCTACTTCACCGGCGCCGTACTCATGGTGTACAACCTGGCCAAAACCATGGCCTCGGGTACCTTCCTCGCCCGCGAGGAAGCCTCTGCACCCCCCATGCATGCCGACGGACATACCGGCCGTACCTTCTGGCACCGCTGGATTGAGCGCCGCCCCATCCAGATGGCCATTGCCTCCCTGCTCCTCCTGGGCGTGGGAACGGGCATCGAACTGATCCCCACCTTCCTGGTCAAATCCAACGTGGAAACCATCGCCTCCGTCAAACCTTACACCCCCCTCGAAGTGGAAGGCCGCGACATCTACATCCGTGAAGGTTGCTACAACTGCCACAGCCAGATGGTCAGACCCTTCCGCGCAGAAACCATGCGCTACAAAGGAGAATACTCCAAAGCAGGCGAATTCGTGTACGATCACCCCTTCCAGTGGGGCTCCAAACGTACTGGTCCCGACCTGCACCGTCTGGGTGGAAAATACCCCGATTCCTGGCACTACAACCACATGCTGGATCCCACCTCCATGTCAGACGGATCCATCATGCCGCCTTACCCGTCGCTCCTCACCGACGACCTGGATGTATCACATCTCGAGTCCAAAATATCTGCCCTGCGCAGCGTGGGAGTACCATACCCCGATGGGTATGAGAAGAAGGCCCTGGCCGACCTCAACGAGCAGGCTGCCGCGATCACCGAAAACCTGAAAAAAGACAACATCCAGGGTGCCAAACCTGAAAAGGAAATCATTGCCCTGATTGCTTACCTGCAACGTCTCGGCACAGATATCCGGAAATCAAATCAGGCCGTGGCCGCAAACTAAGGAGGAAACAGCCATGTTGAAATTTGTCAAACACGTGTATGAAGGAGTAATCGGGGTGGAGATATATCCCATCATCACCCTCATCATCTTCTTCGCGGTGATGCTTGCCGTCTTTGGATATGCTTATCTGATCGTACCCAAAAACCACATCTCCTACATGAAAAATGTTCCCCTGGACTTAGAGCCTGAGATTTCAGAAACGAGTAAAGCTTAACATCCCATGAAAACCTATTTCAAAAATAATCGCATATACAAAGGCCTCCGGCCTGTAGGTCTGGGAGCGTTGCTCCTGCTGGCTGCCATGCCTGCCATGGCCCAGGACGCATCCCAGAATCTCCTGATCGGCGAGGAATTTATCACCCAACTCCGCATCCTGATGGTGCTGATGGTTGTGATCATCCTCCTGCTGGGAGTGATCACCCTCTTCGTAACCGTGAAGGATCCCTCCAAAATCAGCTGGGCGGCCCTCATGGCCCACTTTGCCGGCACCGACGCCAAAGACCCCCTCATGGATCACCGCTACGACGGGATCGAGGAACTCGATAACCCCATCCCGGCCTGGCTGGCTGCCATCTTCTACGGCACCGTGGGCTTTGGGGTGATTTATCTGCTGGTCTTCCACATATTCAAGTGGGGGCCTATGCAGGACGAGGAGTACACCCGTGAGGTGGCTCTGGCAGAAATGACCTACAAAGATGTGGAACTCCCCGACGATGCGCTTGTCTTACTGGAAGATGAGTCCAGCATCGAAGCCGGACACGCCATCTGGACCGCCAACTGTATGGCCTGCCACGGCGCCCTGGGTGAAGGTGGCATCGGACCCAACATGACCGACGACTACTGGCTGCACGGCAACACCATCAAAGACATCTACCGCACCATCACCAACGGGGTGCCCGAAAAGGGGATGATCTCCTGGAAGGAAGAACTGAGCTCCAACCAGCGTCTGCAGGTGGCCAGTTTCATCAAAAGCCTCCACGGAACCAATCCTCCCAACCCCAAAGAACCTCAGGGTAGCCTGATGACAGGCGAAGGTGGAAGTGAGAACGCAATTTCTGAAAGTAATGTAACATCCGATACAACGAAGCACGCAGATTCCCTGGATATTAAGTGAGAATCGAAACGGTTTCGATTGCGGGCGGGGAGAAGCCTCTGCTTCTTCCCGCCCTTTTAATGAAAGTGAAAAATGAAAGCCGCAAAAACTCCTGAAGGATTCCGGGATCAACTCTACAACGTCGATCTTTCAGGCCGCAGGGTGGGCTTCCACCCCAAAAGACCCAACGGAAGATTCTACCGTTACCGCACCTGGGTCAGCATCATATTGCTGACCATCCTCATGGTGACCCCATGGATCACGGTCAACGGAGAGCCCTTCATGCTCTTCAATTTTCCCGAACGGAAATTCATCATTCTGGGCATGCATTTCTGGCCCCAGGACTTCCTCCTTTTTGGCCTGGGCATGGTGGCCCTCATTGTTTCCATCGTCTTGTTTACCGTAGTCTTTGGCCGCATCTGGTGTGGTTGGGCCTGTCCCCAGACCATCTTTCTCGAAATGGTGTACCGCAAAATCGAGTACTGGATCGAAGGCGATGCTGCCGCCCAGCGCCGGCTTGACAATGCCCCCTGGGATGGAAAGAAGATCTTCAAAAAGACCTTAAAGCAAACCATCTTTGTGCTCATTGCCATCCTCGTGGCCAACACCATGCTGGCGTACATCATCGGCCGCGATGCCCTGATAGATCACATCACCAGTTCGCCGCTGGAGCACCCCATCACCTTTGCCGCCGTAATGCTCAATTCGGCCGCCTTCTACTTCGTATTTGCCTGGTTCAGAGAGCAGGCCTGCATCATGGTCTGCCCCTACGGACGTCTCCAGGGCGTATTGCTCGACAAAAGCTCCCTCGTAATCAGCTATGACCATGTGCGGGGCGAACCCAGAGGCAAACTGAAAAAGAATTCCCTCGAAACTGAAAACCAGGGCGATTGTATCGACTGCAAGCAATGCATTGCCGTATGCCCCACAGGCATCGACATCCGCAACGGCACCCAGCTGGAGTGCGTGAACTGCACCGCCTGCATCGACGCCTGCGACGAGATCATGGAAAAAGTGAACAAGCCCAAAGGGCTGGTCCGCTTTGCCACCGCCAAACAGATCGAGGAGGGTACCAAATGGAAATTTACGCCCCGGGCCATCGCCTATACCGCGGTATTATTTCTCATCCTCTCCGTCCTGACCGGCTTCATGGCCACCCGTTCCGAAATAGAAATGCGCCTCCTGCGGGCACCCGGCCGCACCTACACCGTGGCTGAGGATGGCGACATATCCAACCTCTACACCCTGATGGTGGTCAATAAATCCACCGAGGAAATGGAGCTTCGTTTTGAGCTGGGCGACGATGTGCCCGGCCAACTGAAACTCATTGGGGGTGAAACCCTCAAACTGGCTGCAGGTGAAACCAAAAACGGGGCCATGCTCATTGAGATTCCCCCCGATAAAATGCCCGGCTACAGCTTCAATCTCCGCATAGATGTATTCGACGGGGATAAAAAAGTAACTTCTGTCAAGAAAAAATTTACTGGTCCGTTATGAGCAATTCAAAGAAATACGAGGTTTGGCCCGTGGCCATCATTGCCTCCTTCATCCTGTTTGGTGGCTTTGTATTTTACGCCATTTACCAGGCCGCCAAACAGCCCGCACCTTTGGTGACGGAAGATTATTACGCCCGTGAAATCGCCTTTCAGGGACAGATCGACAAGCAGAAAATGGTGAAAATGCTGGGCAAGGATGTGCAGGTGCGCCTGGACCGCGAAGCAGGAAAACTATTCCTGGAGTTCCCCCTGGACACCTTCCCTTCCACCCTCACCCAGGGCGAAATTACCCTTTACCGTGCCTCAGATCAGAAAATGGATATGGCCATTGGCCTCCAACCCAATGAAAAAGGCGAACAGCAAATCGAACTGAAAGGCCTGGCGCCCGGCTACTGGAAAGTCCTGATCGACTGGAAAGAAGGAGGAATATCCTTTTACCAGGAGGAGGAAATAATTATTTGAGAAGCGGGTAAATAGTCGCGGGCAGCGGGTCTGGAATGAAACTGTTCAGCTCGAAGCTTGAAGCTCGCGGCTCGAAGCTAAAAAGATGCTTACCGCATTCACCATAGGACTCTTCGGCAGCCTGCACTGCGTCGGCATGTGCGGGCCCATTGCCTTCGCCCTGCCCGGCAAGGGCATGGGCAAGCTGCCCTACCTCTGGGGAAGATTACTCTACAACCTGGGCAGGATCGTGACTTACAGCCTGCTGGGTGGCATAGTGGCCCTGCTGGGCGTAGGCGCCAGCATGTTTCACCTCCAGCAAAGCCTGTCCCTCGGGCTGGGAGTGCTGGTGCTCCTCTGGGCCATCCGTGAATTCGGGCAGTTCAAACTGCCCTTCCAAATCGGGGTGCTGGATAAATTTACCGCCTGGATCAGGCGGGGCTTTGGACGTTACTTCTCCCGCGCCACCCTGGACTCCATGTTCATGATCGGCCTGCTCAACGGCTTGCTCCCCTGCGGATTTGTTTACATGGGATTGATGAATGCAGCTATGTCAGATGAAGTCTGGCAGGGAATGGCCGCCATGGCCCTCTTTGGTGCTGGCACCTTTCCCCTCATGTTTGCCATGGCCTTTGGCGCCCGTTTCGTCACGGTCAAAATGCGCACCTTCATCAACCGTTCCGTACCCTGGGTCCTGACCACCGTGGGCCTGCTTTTCATCCTCCGCGGCATGGGACTCGGGATTCCCTACGTTAGCCCAAAGTTTGTGGCAGATGCGGGTGGAAAAGTGGAAGTGGTGTGCGGGAACCACGGAGGGAAGTAGGGGAAAACGGTTGAAAAAGCTCCCCTGCGATTTTAGAAAGTTTCTCTTAAGTTTCGGAACATCTGAATCGTATTGAAATGGGTTACATGCAGGGCATTGCAGCAATCGGGAATCTTAATTTGGTTCTTTCCTAAGGGAGCGCTTACCTCCTGGGTTACAATGCACCTGTTTTGAGGGTCTGCAAGTGAAAATGCAATCAAAAAGGCATCCGCTTCATCTGCAGATAAGAATTCGTTTATTGCGCCTGGCAAATAATGGTTGTTGCGTGAGATGGCCCAGTTCACTACCATTTGATATTCCTGCAAAACGGGTTCTGTAGGATGGAAAAAATCTCGTGGCAGGTTGTTTTTACACCAGTTTTCCAGATCATCATTTCTGTCATAGAGTTCGTCTTTGACTTTATCAATGCTGATAAGTATGCCTCTTTGAGCAAGGTCTCTGATTTTTACCCAAAAGTTTAGGGCAACATCCAAAGGATATGTGGCCCGGTGAGCCTGAATAAAGAAATTACTGTCCACCACATATTTCAGCATGGATCAGAAATGTTTTGAAAAGAAATTCTCGAAGGTATCCCCCTTCATACTGGTCAATTTGCAGGCATCCCTGTAAAGCAGTTGGCCGGATTTTACGGCCGTGTTCACATGAGACGCGAAAGTAACGCTCAATCGTTTTTTTGCTGTGGCATAAAAGTTCCCTCCCCCCTGATTTGCCTTCTTTTGAAATTCTCTGTTTTGGTATGCCTCATAGAAATCAAAGAAATTTCTTTTGGACCATTTCCCTGTATCAAGTGCTCTTCTGGCAATTACAATTTCACTTACCTTAAAATATCTTGCAATCGTTTTAGTATTGGGGTTTTGGTTCCATTGCATGTCAAATTCCTTCTCAGGGACTAAGAATTCTGCGGCAACCTGATCGCACAGTTTTTCAATGGGATTATCTGCTGGCTGAAGTTTTCGGAAATCAAATCCGGCGCTTTGTCCGGTCCAAATATGGGCAAGTTCATGAACCAGGGTAAACATTTGGGCAGATTTATAATCCGCATTATTGACAAACATGAAAGGGGCGATCTCATCCACCAGAACAAATCCACGACATTCGTCAACCGGGATTTTTCTTCTGGTACTGTTTTCAAAAACACCATTGAAAACTATAATTATACCCTTGTCCTCAATTAATTCAACCAGGTGATTTAAGGCATCTTCCCATTTTTGAAAATTGCTGGCCCAATTTTCATTCAGATCCAGTTCCTCCCTGATGCTTTGCACAATCGCCTTCGCATCAAATTTTCCCCTAAATTTTCCTACAAAAGGGAGTTTTTCGAATCCGCTATCTTCCAAATACCCCTTCAACCATTCCTGCCTTTGTTGGAGAAGTAGTATGGTATCATAAATGTTTAGGCTTACTTTTTCCGCTAAAGTCCCATTGCTTCTGAAAAAAGGAATAGGCAGGCTTTCTTTGGGAGGAATTTGCAAAAACAGGTAGCCAAACGGAAGAAATACTTTTCGGGAAAACTCTTCCAACTGCTTAACCGTTGGTTCTTTTTCTCCTTCTATCCACTTCTTTACCTTTGGATTTCTTTCAATGAATTCAATCTCATCATATCCTGCCCGGTCAATGGCCCAGCGCAGTATATCAGGATTTACGTTCATTGTCTTTTTCATTTTCGGGATGGAGGAAAAAAGGTAATTCTTAACCGTTAAACGAAAGAATCATACGCAGATTACTCAATCCAAAGATATAAAATATTGGAGAGATTGGGTTGATTTCCCTAATTTTCCTCCATGGAAGGAGAAGCTCTGCATGCAAAATCCAGCCTCCCGGACCGCAGGGTAATCCTCGCTCTGGTCCTGATTTTGCTGGGCACAGTGGTAATCTACCTTCCCGCTCTGAATGGCGAATTCACCAATTGGGACGATCAGATTTACGTAACTGCCAATCCCCTGGTGACCAATTTTGGAGCGGATCAGGTGGGCGATCTGTTTACCCAACAGGTTGGGGGCAACATTCACCCTGTAACCATGCTCAGCCTCATTCTGAATTACCAGATTTCCGGGTTGAATCCCTTTTCTTATCATCTGGTAAATCTCCTTTTTCACCTGGCCAATACCGTATTGGTTTTCCTTTTCCTTTGGCGGATTTTTCCCAAAAGCCCCTGGCCGGGTCTGGTGGCAGCTTTGCTGTTTGCCGTTCATCCCCTGCATGTGGAATCCGTAGCCTGGATTTCTGAGCGCAAAGACGTACTCTACGTCTTTTTCTTTCTCTGGGGGCTGCTGGTCTGGCTGCGGTATCTTGAAAAGCCGCGTCCCGCGCTTTGGATTCTCGCCCTGGGATTATTCACCCTGTCTCTGCTTTCCAAACCAGCCGCCGTGGTCTTTCCCCTGGTGTTGCTGGCTCTGCAGTTACTTCAGCAAAGGAAAATTGACCTGAACTTTGGCTTAAAAATCCTTCCCTTCCTCGTGCTTGCCATCCTCATGGGCCTCATTACCCTACAAAGTCAGTCTGCCGGGGGGAATCTGGAGGCCCACAATTTTAACCTCTGGCAAAAAGGGATTTTTGCCAGTTATGGCCTCGTGATGTATCTGGTAAGATTGGGATATATCCATAACGTATCCATAATGTATCCATTTCCCGATCCCCAAAACCTGCCTTTCCTTTTCTACCTCATGCCGGTCGGGGCTCTGTTGTTGATAGGGATTTCTGTTTATTTCGGACGGAAAAACCGCTTTATTCTGTTTGCATTTCTGTTTTATCTGATCAATCTGATCCTGGTTTTGCAACTGATCGGGGTGGGCAATGCCCTGATCGCAGATCGCTATACCTACCTGTCCTCAGTGGGGCCTTTTTTTCTGCTGGGATATGGCATACACCGTGCAATTGACCATTGGGGCATGCGCCTGGGGTTTGTGATGTTTGGATTGGTAACTTTTGCGGGCGCTACCCTGGCTATTCAGACCTGGCACCGCTCTCAGGTTTGGGAAAACAGCGGCGTATTATGGACGGATGTGATTGAAAAATACCCTCAGGTGGCTCTGGCCTATTCCAATCGGGGATTATATTATTCCAAATCAGGAGATTGGACCCGCACCATTGCCGACTACCAGCAGGCACTGGCCTTGCGGCCAGATTATTTCGATCCCCAGTACAACCTGGGGGTAGCCCTCGCGGCCGTCGGCCGCAAAGACGAAGCCCTCGAAGCCTACACCCGGGCCCTGAAAATACGGCCCAATTATGGCCAGGCCCTGAACAACCGGGGCAACCTTTACCTGGAAATGGGCAACCTGCGCCTCGCCCGCCTCGATTTTGACCAGGCGATCAAAGTGCGTCCCGGACTGGTCGAAGCCTGGGTCAACCGCGGACTGGCCCGCTTTCAATCTGGCGACCTGGAAGGCGCCATGGCCGACTTCGACGAAGCCCTGCGCCGCAACCCCAATCTCGGGCATGCCTGGCTGTGCCGCAGTTACGTATTTTTCGCACAGGGAAACTTCGCCATGGCCCAAAGCGATGCCCAAAAAGCCCGCGACCTCGACACCCAAATCGATCCCATCTACTGGCAGCAAATCCATCCCTGACCTGATTCAACTATCTCAAACAATCTGATTTAACGAATCTCCTACCCAATTTCTTCACCCTCAAAGTCTAATCTCTAAAATCACAGGACTAACGACTCACCTCTCTAACATCTCACATCTAACCATCTCACATCTAACCATCTCACATCTAAATTAGGCCACTTCACACCAAACCTGTGGATAATTGCCCTGTTAACAGCCTTTCCTCTGATCTAATTTAGCCATTGTAATGAGTGATTGGTTTGAGATTTCGCCAATCGGACGCATACGAGACAGATATGGTAAGAAAAACGGCAACCGCCGCCAAGACAGGTCCATCCGGCAAAGCAAAAATTAAAGAAAGAAAGATTTTTGTGCTGGATACGTCAGTAATCCTTTACGACCACCGTGCAATTGAAAACTTTGATGAGCATGATGTGATCATCCCCATTCCCGTGCTGGAAGAGCTAGACCAGTTCAAAAAGGGAAATGATATCATCAATTTTGAAGCCCGGGAGTTTATCCGTTTCCTGGATAAAATGGCCGGACAGCACCTCCTGCACGACTGGATTGAGATCAACGGTCCCAACAAAGGGAAGTTCAAAGTATTGATGGATGAGCGCAGCGACCTGGACGCTGAAGTGATCTTTCGTGAGAAAAACGCGGATCACCGCATCCTGAATGCTGCCCTGCACATGAGCCATACCTGTCCGGATCAAAAGGTCACCCTCGTGTCGAAAGACATCAACCTGCGGTTGAAGGCCAAATCCTTGAATATTCAGGCCGAGGACTACCTGACCGGCAAAATCAAGGATTTGGACACCCTTTACACGGGTATCAGCAAGATCGACGGGCTTTCCTCCGAGGTGATCAATAAACTCTATGCCGAGGGCTTTGTGGCGCCCGGGGAAGTCATGGAGGGTACCCCCAACGACAACCAGTATTTTATCCTGCGCAATGGAAAAAATTCAGTACTGGCATACTACAACCCGGTCGAAAACCGCATTGAGCGCCTGAACAAAACCACTGCTTACGGCATCGCTCCCCGCAATGCCGAACAAACCTTCGCCCTTCATGCAGTAATGAACCCTGCGGTGAAACTGGTGACCCTGATGGGCGTGGCCGGCACGGGCAAAACCCTGCTGGCCCTCGCTGGCGCCATTGAGGCCCGCCGCGATTACCGCCAGATTTACCTGGCCCGTCCCGTGGTGCCACTCAGCAACCGCGACCTGGGCTTTCTGCCCGGCGATATCGGGGCCAAACTTGGCCCCTACATGGAACCCCTCTGGGACAACCTGAAGTTTATCCAGAGCCAGTTTGAAGAGCGCAGCAAGCAATTCCAGAAGCTCAAAGAGCTGGTGGACAACGAGAAAATCACCATTACGCCCCTGGCCTACATCCGCGGACGCAGCCTGGCCAAGATATTCTTCATTGTGGATGAAGCCCAAAACCTGACTCCCCACGAAGTGAAAACCATCATCACCCGGGCGGGCGAAGACACCAAGATCATCTTTACGGGCGATATCCGCCAGATTGACACGCCTTACCTCGACGCCCAATCCAACGGATTGAGCTACCTGATCGACCGCATCAAAAGCCATCCCCTTTATGCCCACGTAACCCTGGCCAAAGGCGAACGCTCAGACCTCGCCAATCTGGCGAATGATATGCTGTAAGACGGAGTCTTGCGTAGTGAGTCGTTAGAGGAGAGTCCTTAGAAATTAGTCTGGGGCTGTTTGCGATAGCAAATTGCCGATTTTACCTCGAAACCCTTTAATCGCTACCCATCGACACAAACCTTACGGTTTGTATTTCCATCCCCTCATGAATAGTCAGAAAGAGAATTCCCCCAGGCAAATCCTGAAAATCCAGCCGGGCGGCCAAATCTCCCGAACGAAGCAGGCGGCCGTTGGCGTCACGCAGGGCGTAGGTTCCTCGGGGAGCAACCCATTCCCCCTCCTTTCTCAGGTAAAGCTGCCCCTGACCTGGATTCGGAAAAAGCTGCCATGATCCGCTTTGAATGGATTCATCATTCGCCACGGGCCCGGCAATCGTGCAGATGTAGGTCAGTACCAGATTCACCCACTGCGAATCCAAATCCTTGTAATTGATTTGCACAATCCCCGTCCCTGGATTGGCCGTGGTATGAAACACGACCCTGGACAAACTGGAATCCTGATCAGGCAAAAAAAACGATCCAGAAGTCACCGAGCTGTCATACACCACCGTATCCAATTCGAAGTGGGCTTCCCAGCCTGATGGCAGGCTTTTTTTCTTTACCTTCCAGGTAAAATAAGGAGGAACAAAGGTGTAGTGGGAATAAAGCCATGTCTCGGCCCCGGGATAGGGTTGATTGGGATTTGGGGCAAAACTGGTATCCTGAGCACCCTGTAAAAGGGTTTGGGAGAAAAGCGGGCAGGACAAGCCCATTAGCGAGCAAGCTATTAAGGTTAAAAGTATCTTCATAAACTGAATATAAGCAAATTGTCCGAATTACATTCCTGAAACCCTCCATAATTTCTTAGTTTTGTGCCAAAATCAGGGATTATGACCATTCAGGAAATACAGGACGAGATCGTAGGGGAATTTGAATTTTTCGAAGATTGGTCGGAGAAATACGGCTACATCATCGAACTGGCCAAAGATTTGCCCCCCTTTCCAGAAGAATATCGCAATCCTGATCACATTGTAAAAGGCTGCCAGTCCCAGGTGTGGCTGCATGCCCGCCCGGCTGATCACGCAATCCATTTCGACGGCGACAGCGACGCCATGATCGTGAAAGGACTCGTTTCCCTCCTGATGCGGGTGTTCTCAGATCGTACCCCCGAAGAAATCCTCAACGCCGACCTGAATTTCATTGATCGCATTGGCCTGAGCACCCACCTTTCACCCACCCGTTCCAACGGCCTCGCCGCCATGATCAAACAAATCAAATTATACGCCCTCGCCTACCAGGCCAAAGAAAACTAAACCCGGCCCAAGGCCCCCCTTGTGGAAAAAACCAACACCTTACATCTAAAATCTCTCCCTCTAACATCTATCATCTAATTCTCTAAAATCTAACCATCTATACTTCGCGCGGGCACAAGTTACCCTTTTGAAGTTGTGGACATGTTGATATAAAAAAGAACGGAGCATTGCATTTTGGGGTGTCTAAAATCCTAAAATGATGCTCCGTATAAAAATCTCTGAAGAAGACTTTCGAGTAGTAAAGATAGAAAGATATTTGAATCATCCTCCCCGAATGTTGAAGCAGCTGGCAATTTTGGCGATGAGTAATGATTTCAAGCGTAAGGATATTGCCGTGGCAGTTGGGGTGAGCCCCAAGACGGTGACGTCCATTCAAAAGAAGTATGCCGAATTTGGCCTTGGGAGCGTCCTTTCTCCTGTTTCCTATCGGCCTGTTTCGTGTTTGGAACCGTATCGGGGAATCTTAAAGGCCTCCTTTTTGGCGGAATGCAGCCCTTCTGTGGCAGAAGCTGCCCAGCGGATCTCTCACTTGACAGGTTTAAAACTCGGTCAGACCCAGGTGAGGCACTTCCTGAAGTCAATTGGCATGCGCTTCTGCAAACTTGGCCACATTCCTGGGAAGGCCGATCCTGCTGCCCAGGAGGTCTTTTGGGAGGAAGTGATGATGCCCAGAATTGCCGAATGCATAGCGGACAAACGTCATGTTTTCTTCATAGATTCAGCCCATTTCGTGCTGGCACCCTTTCTCTCCTTCGTGTGGTCGTTTTGCCGATTGTTCATCAAGGCTCCATCGGGAAGGCAAAGGTATAACGTGTTGGGTGCCCTACATGCAAAAACCAAGATCCTCGAAACCTTCAGAAACACAGGCTACATTGACTCAACCTCAGTGGTAAGCTTGTTTAAGCTCCTTAAGGAACGGTACACAGACCAACCCATCACAATTATTCTCGACAACGCCCCTTACCAGAGATGTAAATTTGTCCAGGAAACTGCACGTCAAATGGAAATTGAATTATGCTTCCTGCCTTCGTATTCTCCCAACCTAAACCTGATTGAACGGGTTTGGAAAATCATCAAGAAATCCGCACTTAATGGACGATATTATCCCACCTTTAAGGAGTTCAAAAGCGCCATTGACAAAGCACTGGACGAATTCCATGAAAAGGACCACCGAAAAACACTAAACCTCAGATTCCAGAGGTACAAAAAAGTTACTTTTATGGCCGCGTGAAGTATAACATCTCATAAAATGCCCGAATTACCCGAAGTAGAAGGATTCAGAAAATACATCGCCGGCACCTCCCTCCACCAGGTGATCTCTGAAGTGGAAGTGACCGACGCCAAAGTCCTCAATTACCCGACCGATGAATTCATCGCGGCCCTCAAAGGCCGCAAATTCATATCCACCGACCGGGTCGGCAAGTACATGTTTGCCCTCACCGACGGCGGACCTCAGGTAATGTTGCACTACGGCATGACGGGCTCACCCAAATATTACCGCGATCCCGCCGAAATGCCGCGCCATGCGCGCATCATATTCCATTTCGACAACGGATTTCACCTTGCCTACAATTGCCCTCGCAAATTTGGCCGCGTCACCCTTACTCCAGACCTGCACGAATATTGCACCGCCAACAAAATCGGCCCCGATGCCGCCAAAATCACCCAACCCGACTTCCTCAAGCGTTTGGGCAAACGCAAAGTAGCCATCAAAGCCGCCCTGCTCAACCAGTCCATCCTGGCGGGCGTCGGCAACTGGATTGCCGACGAAGTGCTCTACCAGGCTGCCATCCATCCCGAAATGCTGGTCGCCGACCTCACTCCTAAAGAGCTGGAAAACATCTTTTCCAGCATGCAGTACGTGATTGGCACGGCCCTCGAACTCGATGCCCACATGCCCAGCTTTCCCCCCGATTTCCTCACCCACAGCCGCTGGACCGACAAAGGACGCCCCGACGCACCCCGCCTCGACCTTGAAATCATCGAAGTGGGCGGCCGCACCACCTATTTCGACCCCAAACGCCAGGTGAAGCGGGGATAATTGTGATTACCATGGTTTCGGGATTCGCTTTGGAATTGAATCACCAACGGTTTTCAATGGTTCCCTAAAGAAATTCCTTCAGGCTTAGCGTCCTTTGCCACCCCAACCCACGCAATCCCGAAAGCGTTCGGGAGGGCACAAAAAACTTGGCGTACTATTAGTTTAAAGGATTCAAATCATTAACAAAACAATGTTAATAAATTTGAAGCTGTTAATTGTGGAAAAGGGAGCAGGCTTGCGTTCTAGGCTTCGAGCCTCAGCAAAGATTGACCTGCTCCCTCCACTTGAAAAACCCGATAAAAATCCATGAACCTATCACCATACATAGGTCTGGTTAACAAGTGGCCACAATCTTAAAAAAATAATTAAACGCTAAGTTATGAAATTCAACAGTTTCGTAGGAATCGACATCTCAAAAGAGGTATTTGATTTGGTCGTTCGCAAAGAGGATGGCAGCAGTTCCCAACAACAATTTCCAAACTCCATCCCGGGGATTCATCTATTCATTGAATGGATGGTCAAGGAAAACCTAACCCAGGAATCCACTTTGATTTGCATGGAACACACCGGCAACTACATTGACAGGATTACCCGCCTGCTTAGTGGGGAAGGTTATTTCGCCTGGGTGGTTAGTCCGCTGGTGATCCATAAATTCTCTCCAGACATTCGCCGCCACAGCGATGATCAGGACTCAGCAGAGCGCCTCTGTGAGTTTGCTGCCCGCTTCAGTGACCAGGCCAGGCGATTTGAGCCCGACTCGAAGGAAGAAGCCAAACTCCGTGCCCTTTCCCTGCTCAGGAAACAATTGGTCAAATCCCAGACCCAGTTCCTTAATCGGGAATTGTCCAACCTTGACCTTGCAGATCCTTCTGCCATGGGAGCAAAAGTTTACCGGGAGACAATTGAATTTTTCCAGAATCGAATTCAACTTGTGGAGGATGAAATTGAGGCTCTGATCAAAAGTTCAGCCCAATTAAGCTCCTGGCATACAATACTCAAATCCGTCCCAGGAATTGGGAAGGTTTGTGCAACCATGATCCTAATTCACACTTGTGGCTTTAAAAAGATAAAAGACTTCAAGAGTTTCGCCTCATTCATTGCTTCGGCCCCATTCAGCAAGGGATCGGGGAAGTACAAGGTGAGACCCAGAGTCTATAAAACAGGAAACAGAAAAGCAAAATCGCTCCTATTCATGGGGGCAATGAGCCTCATCCATCCCGGACGCATATTCCATAATTGGTACATTTACCGAACGGAAGTTCAAAAAAAGCATCCTTTTTCGGTCCTGAATGAGATCATAAACGAGATCATCAAAATCGCTTTTACCCTCATCCAAAGGGGCGAAAAGTTCAACAAGGTGAAGTACCTGGAAGGGAAAAATTCTGTTAAATTTTTGGGTTTATCATAAAAATCTTTGCGATGCTAACCATTTTACCCTGTTTTTCCCTTAGTTGACTCCAATGCGACAGCCACAGGGAATGCGATCCTAACCCCCACACCCCATCTTGAACCTTCCCCCCAAAATCCCTATCTTGGAACTATGCCCAGCAAATACCAACTCAACTCCAGACTAAAGTTCCTCCTTTTTCTGCTCAACATTGCCAGGCCCAGTTCTGCCTCCCTCAACCTGCGTCAGATTCAGTCCGTGCGCAAACCCTTCCCCATCCAGTTTCTGGCCGAGTGGGTCCTGGGCCGCGGCGATACCATGGCCCGGGTCGAAGACCGGCGCATTCCCGTGCGCGACGGAGCCGAAATTCCCATCCGGATTTACTGGCCTTCCCAATCCAAAAACCTGCCCATCATCCTCAATTTCCATGGCGGCGGCTGGGCCGTGGGCAACCTCCAGCAATCAGATTATTACTGCCGCAAAATCGCCCGCGAAGTGGGCGCTCTGGTCATATCTGTGGATTATCGCCTGGCGCCCGAGCACCGCTTTCCCGTGCCCTTGCAGGATTGTTACGATGCCCTGGTCTGGGCCCACCAGCATGCTGCCAGCCTCGACGCAGATCCCAATCGCATTGCCGTCACGGGCGACAGTGCGGGCGGCAACCTCTCAGCCGTGCTTTGCCTCATGGCCCGCGACCTCAATGGACCCAAAATCAGCTTCCAGGGCCTCATTTATCCCGCCACAGATGGCACCTTCAATTATCCCAGCTACCAGGAGCATACCCACGCGCCCATCCTTACCCAGCAGGAGCTGCATTTTTACCGCAGCAATTACGAAAGCCAGCCCGGCGACCACCTACATCCATACTTTTCGCCTTATCTCGCCAACGATCTTAGCCACCTGCCTCCCGCCGTGATTGTCACCGCCGAGTACGATCCCCTCTGCGACGATGGCAGGAGGTACGCCGAGCGCCTCAAAGCCGAAGGCAACCAGGTCGAATTCGAGCAATACGAAAAAGCCCTCCACGGATTCATCACCCTGGTCAATCACTGTCCCCAGAGCGCCCCCGCCACCCGCCTGCTGGTCAAAGGCTTCAAAAAGCATTTATAGATTTTAGACGGTCAGATTTTAGATTTCAGAGATTAGTTTTTAGTCTTAAGTCGTGAGTCCTTAGTCTTGAGGCACTGGTTATGAGCGGCTTGGATTGACAAAGGAATTGGGTCCCGCTAAATTGTTCATTGCTCATTGATAATTGCCAATTGAATTTGGGCGTGCCCCCGAATGCCGCTCGCTTTCCGCTCCGGCTTCGGGGTCGGTCCCTTGAGGGGTTCTCCCGAAAACATTCGGGATCCGTGCCGCCCCACCCAAAATCCTTTGCGGGGGGCGCCACTGCCCTCCAAAGTGTCGGGCACCCTCCAGGCACCTCACGCAACCTCCCTTCCCTGTCTGGAAGATGAATTTCTTGCACTTCCAGGGCTTACTGACCGCTGAAAGCTGATCGCTGAATGCTCCCCACTATCTCAAAATCCTTCACATGCGGCGGCCCTTCATACCCTCTTTCTGTTTTCGCTATTACCACCGCCGCCAGCGGCTCGTAGGGGCTCAAAAGCGTGCCCGCCACTTCCATGTCCAGATTCATAAAAAACTCACTGCCCTCGTATTTCCAAACCTTTTGGGCGGATTGCCCTTTGGCTTCCAGCCACAAAGTGGCCGAGGTAATGGCATTGAAATAATTATTCTCCAGCGCCTTGCGCTCCATTTCAAGCCGCCACTGGTATTCCTTTCCTTCCCAATCAAACTGATTTCCCTGCATCAAACTGAAATCTCCCCCTGCCCTGATTTGGTGCTCGTTCAGCACCTTTTCAAAATCTGCATACTTATTTTTCCAAACGGCCCCCAGATTTTCACCCACATTTCCGCCTCCTTCTTCCCCCTGATCACTGTTATACTTCCATTGCCACAAAATCTCATTTGAACCCAGATCCTGAATCACAATTTCGAAAAAATAGCAGCCACAGGCCTCGTCCGCAGGCTCACGGACCCAGGCAAATTTATGGTCTGACGACCAGCCAATGGGGTAAAATTTGGAAGGCAGGAAAAAATTCTCCCCTCCATAATCAGTGCTTTGCACCTTCCCATAGAAATTCACTTCCTGTGGCAAAGGATATTCCTGCTTTGCAAATGCAGGCACGGGTTTACGCGATTCAACCGGATTTTCCAGGGCTGTTGGGGTGTCAGTCGTATCCTTATCAGTACCCCCGTTATTTCCAGACGATCCCCCCTGACAGCCCCAGAAAGCCAGTTGCAGGAGCATTAACCCAAAGAAAAGGTGTTTTTGCAGCTTCATAAACCAATTTAAGGCATAATTTCGATTCAAAAGAGCTTTCAGCCTGAAAATGAACCCAAACAATTGCATTTACCGCCCAAGGCTTTAACTTCAGGGTGCGCAAATGAATTCCAAATTCCCCAAACAGGTTTACCTCGACACCAATGCCACCTGCAACCTCAGGTGCACGCATTGCGACATCCATTTGCTTCGCAATCCTTCGGGTGAACTTACCCTGGCTGAACGCCAGGACCTGATCCGTCAGTTGGGGGCCTGGAGCCCGCAAAGCCGCCTGGCTTTCAGCGGCGGCGAACCCTTTTTGCGGCGCAAAGATCTATACATCCTGGCTGAAACAGCCAAAATTTCAGGCATTCACCTTTCCCTCAACACCAACGGCACCCTGCTCAAACCCGAAGACCTGGAGCGCATCCCTCACAGCGGCATCCGCACCGCGGTTTTTTCCATCGATTCGCATCTGGAATCAGTGCATGACCGTATGCGGGGCGTGCCCGGTACCTTCAGCCGCGTAACCCGCGCCACCCTCGGGCTGGCCAAATCCATCCGCGCTTCGCGCGGAAAATGCATGGTACTGATCAGCGCCATTCTGGGCAGTCATAACCTCCAATTCCTGCCCGAACTGGTGGAACTGAGCGAAAACCTGATGAGCGATGGCATTCTCTTTCAACCCATCCAACCCAATTTTGAACGGGCTGTACCCTCAGAATGGTGGCTGCAAACCGAGTATTTCCCCCTGGATCAGGCCAAAATGGACGCAGGTCTGGATAACCTTTTGCAACTCAAAGCCGCCGGAAAACGCATTCTGCAAAGCACCTCTCAGATCGAAGACATGCGCCATTATTTTCGCCAACCCGAAAAATTGGCCCAGGGCCATTGTGCTTCCATGGATTCTCATCTGGTGATCGACATGTTGGGCGAGGTGCGCCTTTGCTTCAATCAGGACCGTCTGGGACTTCGTCCCGTGGGCAATGTGCGTGAAAATTCACTGCAGGAAATCTGGGAACGCAGCCGCTCCACCGCGCGCCAGATGCAAAATTGCCAACTCGAATGCGGAGCCATGTTGTGCCATGCCCGCTGAAATCGGGTTTCTTGACCTCATAATTAGTCCTTCGTAAATTAGCAACCCAAGGAAAATATTGGCGCAGCCAAAAATGGAGCGGGGGCAATGGCAAACCCAGGGGGCGGATTGCGCGGTAGGAGTGGGAGGCCTGGGCGGCATGTGCGATTGGGCCTTAGCGTGCCGGGGAAGGGCTTAAGGGTTTGCCGCTTTTGCTTCTTTTTAAAAAGAAGGCCCGCCCGGCGAGGGCAAACCAAATTGTTAAATCTACTTTGGAATTTCGCGACAACAGGTTGTCGCAAAATGTCCTATTGAATCTAAATGTTAGCGGCCGCCCTTAGTTCAAATCCTGATTTTTTGATAACTTAGAAGCAATCAGAAATAAAATCATTTATGAAATTAAAATTACAGGCATTTTTCCTTGTATTGTTTTTGGGAACCTTCATTGCCTTTCAAAACCTTTCTGCCCAGATCACCTGCACCCCGGGCGGCAATCTCTTTGTTTATACCAATTACGACGGCGGCGTCCTCAACATCAATGTGGATATCAATGTGGCCAATATCAAGATTGGGGTATGCACCTACGAGCCCGTAACCATCAATCTGTCAGGAGCTTATGTCAATAACGTGACCGAGGTTCGCTACGCAGGATACGTGACCACCAACAACAATCATTGCTCCAATTCTCCTTCCACCACCACCATTAACGGTGCCCCGGGAGGCGCTTCCACCTCCGTCAACTTTTTGCCTCCCTCCACCCTCAGCAATCCCAACGGATACAGCAGCATCGTCTGCGCCTATTCCTGTCAGACCACCAGCAACCAGGGCGGCTGCAATACTGCCGACCAGATCAAGGCCTATTTTCAAACGGCCACCACAGGCACCCTGGTTTCCTATTTTACCCAGTATGGTTGCTGGTCAAGCAGCCCCTATTCCCTTGCCGCAGGCGGCAATTGCTGCAGTTCCATTGTAGCCTGCAACCTCGGCGTCAGCGCAGGTGCTGACAAAGACATTTGCCCGGGAGGCAGCGTAGGCCTCACGGCCGTTCCAACTGGGGGTGCCACCACCTACTCCTGGTCGCCTGCCACAGGGTTGAGCAATCCCAGCATTGCCAATCCCACCGCCAATCCTTCCGTGACCACCCAGTATGTGGTAACCGTGACCGACGGAGGCAGCTGTTCGGCCAAGGATACAGTCATAGTCAATGTTCACCCTGCCTCCGCCAGCTTATCCCTGGGTCCCGACAGTATTTGTCTGGGTGCTTCACCCGTCACCCTTACGGGCGGCTCCCCTGCGGGGGGAAGCTACCAGGGCAATGGAGTTAGTGGCGGCGCTTTTGACCCGGCCCAGGCTGGTCCGGGCTGGCAAACCATCCTGTACCAGTACGTCAATGGTTTTGGCTGCGCCGCTTCGGCTACAGACAGCATTTTTGTGGAGGGAGAACAGATAGGACTGACCCTTCCCTTCAGCGCATTTTGCGAAAATGACGCCCCTGCAACCCTTTCAGGCGGCACGCCTGCGGGTGGTACTTACCTCGGAACGGGTGTAAGTGGCGGGGCTTTTGACCCCGGCGCCGCCGGGGTGGGGACCCATACCATTCAGTATGCCTGGACCAGCAGCCTTGGCTGCGCAGATACGGCCACTGCCACGATTTCGGTCAATCCCACACCCCAGACACCATCCATTTCAGCCATCCTGGATACCTTGTTTGCCAGTGTGGCAGGTGACTCATTTTCCTGGTTTTATTTTGGCGCAGCGGTGCCCGGAAATGACCAGCAACTCGTTTCTCAGAATCCCGGATTATATTCTGTCATTGTCTGGCTGAATGGGTGTCCTTCTGATACCTCAGCTCAGTATTACCATCTGTCCCTTGGCCTGGATGACGGGCTGTCTGCCCTTCAGGTTTATCCCAATCCTGCAGGTGACTGGCTGACCCTGGAAGGGGGCAATGGGCCGTTAAGTGTGACCTTGCTGGACATTTCGGGTAGAATTTTGCTAAATGAACAGCGGATTTTGGGAAAAGGACGCCTTGACCTTCGCAACCTGGCCGCAGGAATGTATCTGTTGCAGGTCAAGTCCCTCAAAGGAGAAAGGGTGCTGCGAATTTCCCGCCGTTAAGCATCTGAAGCCTGGGGAAAATCTGCCTGGTTTAATCAGAATAGGAGTCAACATGAAACGAATCACACTCATTGCCACCATATTTGCTCTTTTTGGGGGCTTAATCCTGTTTGAATCCTGCAAGAAGGATCCCATTCAGGACGATGATAATAATCCTCCCCAGGATACCACCCAGAATTCGGGTCCGCCTGCGGGAACCCGGGTGATTCAGCCCTCCACCCAGCGAAGCGGCGATGCCGATGCCGGCTATGAATACCTCACCACAGGCGATTATGTGGCCAGTGGTATTCCCTATTCCCTGTACAAAACCGTTTTTGGAGACGACAATTCCAATCTGCTGAATCGTACGGGTGATAATGCCACCATTCCCATCAATTATACTGCAGTCAATGCCCCCAACGGAGTGCGGGTCGTGGTGCCCAACTGCATGCAGTGTCACGCCCAGACCCTCAACGGACAACTTGTCATGGGCCTGGGCAATACCACCTTTGATTTTACCGCTGACCAAAGCTCGGTGGTGCCTGGAGTGGATCTGGCCATAAACCTCTTTTATGGTCCCAATTCGGCCGAGTGGGATGCCTATGAGCCATTTCGCAAGTCCGTGCTGGCCACCGGCCCACACCTGATTACAGACGTTGTAGGAGCCAATCCTGCGGATAAAATCGCCATGTTGCTGGCTTCCTACCGCGACAAAGACGACCTCACCTGGCAGGACAATCAGCACACACCAGTGCCAGCCCAGGTAATTCCAACTGACGTACCTGCCTGGTGGCTGCTCAAAAAGAAACACGCCATGTTTTATGCGGGCGTGGGGCGGGGCGACTTCAGCCGCATCATGATGGCCTCGGGCATCCTCACCCTTTCTGATACCACAGAAGCCCGCGTCACAGACACCCGCTTCGCGGACGTGTATGCCTACCTGCTCAGCCTGGAGGCCCCGCCCTATCCCCAGACCGTGGATGCAGATCTGGCTTCCAAAGGAGAGGAAGTGTTTACCATTTATTGCTCAAAATGTCACGGGACCTATAATAAGCAGAATGAGTTGTACCCCAATCTGCTGGTCGAACTGGACAAAGTGGAAACTGACCCTGTGTTGTCAGAAGTGTACCAGGAACAGGTCGATTTTGTGAATTGGTATAATTCCTCCTGGTTTGGACAGGGCGTTCATGGAGCCCGCATGGAATCTGAAGGCGGATATGTGGCCCCTCCACTTGACGGTATCTGGGCTACAGCCCCTTATTTGCATAATGGCTCAGTTCCCACCCTGGAAGATTTGCTCAAAAGCTCTCAGCGACCCACCTTTTGGCGTCGCAGCTTCGACACAGGCGACCTTGACTACCAGAAAGTGGGGTGGAATTATGCCCAGTATGGCAGCAAGCAGGACAACCAAACCTACGATGCAACCAAACCCGGCTACGGCAACCAGGGGCACACTTTTGGGGACGTGTTGAGCGATGCCCAACGCACGGCCCTGATCGAGTATCTGAAAACGATCTGACCTTTTACCAAACGGGGATTTTTCATTTGCCAGGATCGCATCCCCCTTCAGCATGACGTTGTGGCGACAGTTTTGGAATTTTTGGGCGAAAACTGGCAAGGTCTTTGCTATGAAAAGTGAAAAATAAATCACCTGTCGCAATTGTCAGGAGAAATAACTAATTTGCTTGAATTAATAAAAAGTACACGAGAAAAATGAAGAATTTGTACCAACTTTCCACGCTGCTCTTCGCATTTTTGCTTTTGATTGGAGCACAACCCCTGATGGCTCAGCAGCCTGCTGAAGGAGTTACACCTGCCGCTGGCGAAGAAGTACCCACTGAGGGTCCCATGATCGAGTTTGAGAAAACAACCCACGATTTTGGAACCCTGACCCAGGGTGATCCTGCTGTTTATGAATTTAAATTCACCAATACAGGGACCGCCGACCTCACCATCACCTACGCAAAAGGAAGCTGTGGTTGCACCGTGCCCAAGTGGCCCCAGGAGCCCATCGCCCCCGGTAAATCTGATGTGATCAAAGTAAAATATGATTCCAACCGCATTGGTGGCATCAATAAAAACGTGACCATTACCTCAAATGCCGTGAATGCCCCCACTCAGCGCATTTACATCATTGGTAATATCAACGCCAAACCTGCACCCGCTCCCGGCGACGGCGCTCCTGCACCCGACCCAAATATTGAACAAAAAGTGACCGATCCTGCGCACAATGCTGCTGACGTGGACCACTCAGGTCACAATCACCAGTAAAAAATTTTTACTGCATAGAAAAGGCGTTCCAATAAGCTTGGGGCGCCTTTTTTCATTTGCGGGATGGCCTCATTTTGAAGTCTGACATTTAATGTGGATTTTCCCGAAAATCCTGAACTGAATTTCCAGGTATGGAAAAAACGGATCTCGTCAGCCGGGACAATGTTACCAAAGCCCTGCGGCTCGACCGCGTGGGGCTGGAGTTTATTTCGCCCTGGCTTTACAAATTACTTGGCATGGACCGGGCCAACCAGTTCTACCACCGCCATGCAGGATTGCCTTCTCACGAGTTTATTGACGCGCTTTTTGAGGAGTTGCAGGTCAAAATTGATTTTCAGGGCGCTCCCCTCAGCCAGATTCCCGCCTCGGGTCCCGTCTGGTTTATCGCCAATCATCCCCTCGGCATCTGGGACGGATTGATCATGATGAAACTGATCAAGGAAGCCAGGCCTGAATTTAAAGTCATCACCATCTTCATGCTGGAAAAATTGCAGGAATTGCGCCCCCATATCGTGCCCGTCAACTCCTGGGACGACAAGAAGGATATGGGCGGAAATCATGCCTCCATGAAGGAAATTTTTCAAACCATCCTCAAAGACGGAAACCCAATTGGTTTGTTTCCCGGGGGAAGTGTGTCGCGCTACATTCCCCAATACGGCCGCATCACGGATCCTCCCTGGAATCCTACTGCCCTTCGCATGATGTCGCGGGTCAGGGCTCCCATCATTCCCTTTCACATCGACGGACGCAACAGCTCCCTCTTTTATGTCCTGGCATACCTGAGCGATACCCTGCGCCGCGGAAGGAATTTTGCCGAATTTTTCAATAAAAAAGGGCGCACTATCCCGGTCAGGGTGGGAAATCTGATTCAACCTGAAGAGTGGACCCAACTGGCAGTTCCAGATGAATTGAGCGAATTTTTGCGCCGCAAAGTGTATGAATCAGAATGAGTCTGAAAAGCATGCACAGGTTAAATGTGGGTAAATACTGCATCAAATTCGCGCGATTAACTTGTCCCTGA
Source organism: Bacteroidia bacterium (assembly GCA_020635905.1). Classification (GTDB taxonomy): domain Bacteria; phylum Bacteroidota; class Bacteroidia; order J057; family JADKCL01; genus JACJYV01. The sequence continues at coordinate 419,282 of JACJYV010000008.1, read as the reverse complement.
TTAAAATTATGGTATTTTCGCGCCGTGATTTACGTAACCCGAGGCATAATAATCCAGGACAACTGCATTTTGGCGGCTCAGCGACCCGCCACGATGTCGCTTCCCTTCAAGTGGGAGTTGCCGGGTGGTAAATGCGAATCGGGTGAGCAGGCAGTGGATTGTCTTATCCGCGAGACAATGGAAGAAACAGGCATTGAAATACAGGTTTCTCAGTCCCTGCCTCCCGTGGACCGCGAATTTAAAGGTAAAAATTACCGTATGTTGCCCTTCCTGGGCCATAAAATTGCCGGAAAATTATTCCCTTTCGAGCACGAGCAGGTGGTTTGGTGGCCAATTAGCCGCCTTTGGGAACTGGATTGGGGGCCTGCCGAAAAAATGTTGCTCGAAAACTGGGTGGAAATGATGGAAATTGAGGTGGAATCTGCCCCCGTTTTGGCCGAAGCCCTGGCCTGAAATCCCTATAAAACTGTTTGAGAAAAGTACGGCCTCCCTTATCTTTAGGCCATGCACCTCCCCGACGACCCGAAACTGCAGGAAGATCTCAATTCTGTCGAATCTCCCAATTACCTGACCCGCTACCATGCCTGCAACCGGGTATTGGATTTTTTTCAGATCAAAACCCGCATTCCTGACCTGAAAAAGGTGTTTCCCCTCATTTGTGATACGCGTTACCCCGAGATCACCAATGGCCCCGCTGATTTTCAACAGGCCCGCCAGCTGTTATTGAATTACATTGACCAGGAATTGAATCAACCCAATCTCAGCGGCCTTTCTGTGTCAGAACTGAGTGAACAACTGATGGAAATCCTGTATTTACCTGAACCTGCCGCAGAACGGGTGGAAGCCTTACTGGCTGCCGGGGCCGATCCATTGCAAACCAATGAAAAGGGTGAATCTGCCTACCTGACTGCAGCCCAAAAGGGACACCGTGTCTGGGTGAAGCGCTTTTTGGAAGCCGGGGCCGACATCCGTCAGATCATTCCCGGCTGGAAGGAAAGTGTGTTTTTAAGTCAGGTGGGGGATGCTGATCTGGCCTGGCTGAAGGAAATGGCCGCCTATGGAGCAGACTTGCATGAAGTGAATTCCCAAGGAGAGAATGCAGTTTTCCTGTGCCGTTGGGGAAAAGACTTGCTTGAAAAGGTCAAATGGCTGCACAGTCAGGGGGTGAATATTGATCTGCCCAATCATAACGGGGAGACTCCTTTTTATAATATGTCCCTGAAAAGCGATGAATCCCTGCTTCGTTTCCTGGCCGCCCAGGGCGCCAATCCCAATCCTTATCGTCTGAATTCGGGTGAAACGGCGCTTTTGCATGCAGTAAAATACGATAACCTGAGCCTGGTGAGGTTGCTCCTCGAACTGGGGGCAGATCCTGAAATCAAAGGGGGAGATGGTCAGAATGCCTTTGAATTGGCGATGTCGCGGGGATTAAAGGACATTGTGGTTTTGCTGAAAGGAGAGGAGGGCGCAAAGCAATTCGAGCAAAGTGAGGATCAACATAAAATTTCCGACCTGAAAAAAATGATCATCCAACGTCTTCAGGAAGGAAAATCCTGGAATTCCAGCCACAAGGAAGGCGCCACCCGTTTTTGGTATGCTGCGGGCAAATATCACCACAGTTATCAGGAACACCAGTCTGATTATGGCTATGAAGGCACTTTGGAAACAGATCAGGAGGCGCTGGATTGGCTTTATAACCAAAACAAGTATGGTTGGGGCTCAGAAACCATGTTGAAAGTGTATGAGGGGATTTTGGGGAGGTTGTAACGAGGTAATGTGGTCAATGGCCTTTTTAATAAAATTAGCTAAATTTAACCCATGAAAAGATTCGCACTAATTCTGTTTTCCCTTTTGATGGTGCTTTCCGCTTGCAAAAAAAGCGTTGAGGGCGAAACCAGTAAATTTGAACGCAACAAAAAATCTCTGCAGGAATTGTCGGGGCTTTATCCCGCCTGGAGCGACCTGCTGAACGACAAGCTTTCCGTAGCTGAAGGCCTGTGGGCAGATGCTGCTGAAATTTCTGTTGAAGAAGAAAAAATCGCCAAAATGGCCGAAGCCAATGACGTGCTGAGCGGCGGTGTGGTGGGAAAACTGAGAAGTGTGGACAATGATATTCAGGAGCTGCAAAAGAAAATCAGTGAAATGAATCGGGTGGCCAAGGATAATATTGACCGCCAAAGCGCCGCTTCTGCTTCAGATGGCGCAAACATAAATATCAATAATGTCACCCAGCAATTGCGCAATGGCGCCTCTGACGAGGCTGGTGCCATGGCCATCCTGAACCGTGCCTCTACCGACCTGGATCGCTCCATGAGCGATTGCAAACGGGTCATTGATTCTGCCAAAGCCAAAACCAAGCAGGGAAATAAAAATACCAATGCCAAAGGCGGCAGCACCACCACGGGCAATTCCCAAAATGATCAGCCCACCACCTGGAAATGCAGCTATTGCGGCAAAAATAATCCCTCCACCGCCCACGAATGCGGCGGCTGCGGAGCGCAACATTAGTCGTTAGATGTGAGTCGTGAGATTTTAGATGTTAGAGATTGGGGATTGAACGACTGGAAGATAAATTGTTTGGGGGCTTAAGCCCCCAAACTGTTTTTTACCACCTATCCTGATCAAAAAGAGAATCTCTGGAAAGACTGCGCAAGCCCATGGGCTGATTCCATAGGGCTGGGTTTTAACCCGGCCCTTTGGAGAGGTATAACACAAACAGAAAGCCCTTTCCATTGCGGAAAGGGCTTTCTGTTTTGTGAAATCTGGGAAGATTAAGCGGGATTTCTAAACATCAAACCATCTGAAATCTGATTGTCTGAAATCAAATATCTGATATCTAACCGTCTGACATCTAACATCTGACATCTAAAATCTAACCATCTATAATCTCCTGATTACCAGTTAATCTGCACCATTCCATTGCCGCTTTGGACCCCGGCTGCGTTGGATTGGTTGCTGCCTGAATTATAGGAGCCGCCCCCCCCGCCGCCTGCGCGGGGAACAGAACCATTCACACAGTTATTATAGTGCTGTCCGCCTGCTCCACCAGAGTAGCCACCACCGCCGCCGCCGCCTACGGTATAGCAGGAAGCACCGCCGCCGCCGCCAAGTCCGCCGCGGGGATCTGCAGTACAGGCATTGTCCAGACGTCCGCCCAGACCGCCAGCGCCTCCATTGACGAAAGCCTGTCCGCCAAAACCACCGTTGGTGGTGCCGCCCGTGTTGGCCGTGGCCCCATCGGTCAGGAGGCCGCCACCGCCGCCACCATCATTTTGGTTCACGCCACAGACGCCGCCGCCGTTGCCATTGGAACCAGGAGTGCCAGCGCCGAGCCCGTCAACCGTACCAGAAGTGGTGGTCACGGCGTTGACCCCGTTTTGGTCAGAAGAGGCGCCGCCTCCGCCCCCTGCGATGCAGAGGGGAGTATTGTCTTTTTTGGTCACGAAAGATCCTCCCCCGCCTCCACCAACGGAAAGGATTTCACCTTGTTCACCCACCAGTACTTTCAGGGTGTCGCCTGGATTAACCGTAAAATCTCCGCTCATGTAGGCTCCCAGACCACCAAAATAGGTGATGCCAGACCAGTTTTCATGGCCGCCCTGGGCTCCCCAAGCCTGAATGCGAATGTCATTTACACAGGGAGGAACCACCCACTCGACAATGGAATTGGTGAAGCTGAAAATGACCGAGTCAGGGCCGGCTATACCGCCGCTAATGGTAACACTGACCGTGTCTGAGGCAGAACACCCGTTGGTGTCAGTTACAGTCAGGACATAATCTTTGTTGGAGTAATTCCAGGCCTGGGGATTGGACGCCGAGGTGCTGGAAAGCTGGTTCGAAGGCGACCAGGAGTAAGAATAGGGGGGAAGTCCGCCAGAAGCGCTGGGATTGCCACCCAGGGTAATGGTGTCGCCGCAGGCCTTCGAGGTGTCTGCACCTGCATCCACCACGGGTACTGAAGCATTGGTTACGGGTAGCGGGGCCGAGGTCAGGGCGCAGCCGTTGGTATCAGTTGCAGTAACCGTGTAGCTGCCAGCCAGGGTGGTGGTGGTGGTTTGGTTGGTATCACCGTTGGACCAGAGATAGGAAACGTAGTTTCCTGTGCTCAGCCACAGGGTGTCGTCGGGACAATGGCTGTCTGCATTGCCAACCACGGAAATCACGGGAGTAACCGCGGGAAACACCTGGCTGGTATCAGACCAGATGGGATTACAGGTGCCGTTGGTGATTTCGGCACGGTACCAGGTCACGGCCAAAGGGGTGATAATCAGGGTGGAACCCGTCTGGCCGGAAATGTTGGTCCAGGTAGTGCCGTCTAAGGATTGCTGCCACTGCACAGAACCATTATAGGTAGCCAGGTTGAATTGCACTGCTCCATCGGCACAGACTGTAGTCTGGGCCTGAACCAGGGCGGGCGAAAAGCCCAGCATGAGCAGAAGGGCCACGACCATCAGGAAGGCGCTTCTTTGTTTATATTGATTTTTCATTATTTTCTGAATTTTGAATTGGGAACAGGGAAATGAATTGTTTTTCAATTGATTGCCCATTACTTCAACATTACCTTTCTGACCATGGTTTGACCATTGCCGTCCAGCCTGACCAGGTACACACCTGAGCTTTGGCCTGAAAGGTCGAATTTGGTTTCAAAAGTACCGTTTACGGATTCAGAGTGGACCCGGGAAATTTCCTGGCCCAATAATGAAAGCACCTGGATGCTGATGTTTTTTACTTCCTTCGAGGTGGTCAAACGAATGGTGAAACCACCCTGAGTGGGGTTGGGGAACAGGTCGAGGCTGGAAACCCAGGAAAAATCCTGGAAACCCAGACAGGTGTCGGGGGTGAGGGTAACCGTGTCGAGGGAGGTGCAGCCTGCGTCGTCCATGAGGGTGAGCACATAGCTGGTGGGTACGGACGGCCAGGCCATGGGATTGGCGGCGGTGGCACTGGAAAGGTTGGTGGAGGGGCTCCAGGAATAGGTGTAGGCGCCGGTTCCGCCGTTTCCGCTGGGCGTTCCGCCCAGCAGGCCTGTATCACCAAGACAGATGATCACATCTGCACCTGCGTCTGCGTTCAGCTGGGCAGCCTGGTTCACGCCCAGCGTGACGATGACCTGCCCCTGGCTGCTGAGACTTATTCCCAAAAACAGGAACAAGCTCATAATGAAGTGAATAGGTAGATTTTTTCTCATAATCATTTAAGTTCAATTGAAAAATTAGTGGGATAATAAATTTAAGGAAGTTTTATGTGATTTTTGGGGGATTCGCCATCCTGACCGACTTTTCAAGCAGAAATCCGGGCATAAGGGGCTGAAATCAATGAATTATGAAGGAAATTTTGGCCTAAACCACTTTTCCCATGAGATCAAACTCGGTGGCATCCTGAATTTTGACCTGACAAAATTCACCCACCTGAGGCCCATCCCCGTACACGATCACCTCGTTGTCCACTTCGGGCGAGTCAAACTCCGTGCGGCCTACGTGAAAATCGCCCTCTTTGCGGTCGATCAGCACTTTGTAGGTCTTTCCAATCCGTTGCTGGTTGAGTTCAAAAGAAATATCCTGCTGGATTTCCATCAGTTCAGCCTGCCGTTCCAGCTTGATTTCTTCGGGCACATCGTCCTCAGATTTGAAGGCGTGGGTGTTTTCTTCGTGCGAATAGGTGAAAATTCCCAGACGCTCAAAACGAAATTCCTCAATAAAGCTTTTCAAATCCTCAAAATCGGCCTCCGTTTCACCCGGATATCCTGAAATCAGGGTGGTGCGCAAGGCAATGCCCGGCACTTCTTTCCGGATTTTATGGATCAGGTCGCAGGTTTTCTGGCGGTTGATTCCCCGGCGCATGGCTTTCAGCATATTATCGCTGATGTGTTGCAGGGGCATGTCGAGGTAATTGCAAATATTGGGGCGCTCTGCAATGGTGGGCAGAATATCAAGGGGAAAACCTGAAGGGTAAGCATAATGCAAACGAATCCACTCCAGCCCTTTTACGTCTGAAAGACGTTGCAAAAGTTCGTTGAGACGGCGGTCTTTGTACAAATCCAGGCCGTAATAAGTCAGATCCTGGGCAATCAGCATGAGCTCCTTTACCCCGCGATTGACCAGAAACTGAGCCTCCTCCACCAGAGATTCCATGGTGCGGCTGCGGTGTTTGCCCCGCATGAGGGGAATGGCGCAAAAACTGCAGGGACGGTCGCAGCCTTCAGCAATTTTGAGGTAAGCGTAGTGATCGTCCGTGGTGATGAGGCGTTCGCCCACCAGTTCAGTTTTGTAATCTGCGTTGAATTTATGCAGCAGGGCAGGCAATTCCATGGTCCCGAACCAGGCATCCACATTGGGAATTTCCTTTTTCAGATCATCTTTGTAACGCTCGCTGAGACAGCCAGTTACAAATAGCTTGTCAATTCGACCCTCTTCTTTGTACTCGGAATAATCCAGAATGGTGTCGATGGATTCCTGCTTGGCCCGGTCGATGAAACCACAGGTATTGATAATGATGATATTGGCCTCGTCGTCGGCAGATTCGTGAGAGGCGTCGATGTCATTGCCTCTCAGCTGGGTCAGCATGACTTCCGAATCCACGGTGTTTTTGCTGCAGCCGAGGGTAATGATGTTTACCTTGTCCTTCTTGCGTGGTTTTGTTTTCATAATTCCGCCTGCAAAGGTCGCAAACGGTTTCCTTCTTTCCTAAATCCTGCTTCAGCTTAACGCCGCACTCCTGTAAATTCAAATTTAAGGAAAACCATGCCTCCTGTACCTGTTTCCTCAGAGCGCATCAGGATGCTCAATGCACCTTCCCGCCAGGTTTTGTCCACTCCCTCCATGGCATAGGAACCGTATTTTTGATCCAGATACTCCCTTATTTCGATCTCCATATCGCTGAAATTGAGCGGGTCCATGAAGGTGAGATTGACTTCTATCTGCTTCAGGGTTTCTTCGCGGGTAAAGGAAAGAAATCCCTGCATCTGGTCGCCTGGCTTGCCATATTCATTGATGGGGTATGAAAAAGGCACGTTGGGGCTGCTGTAAAGCTGGTTGCGGGGAATGCCCGTTACATTATTTACATCCGTGAAATTCATCCCAAGGTCCAGTCCGCGAAAGGTTTTGCCCATGGAGGGTTTGAAAATGTCCATCAATTGCATGGATTGGGCCTGGATTCCCTGAAAAAGGAAGGCTGAAAGCAGGGTCAGCAGAGTGATTTTAATACATTTCATGGCTTAAAATACAATTTTTTCACTAATCTGAGCAGGACAAAAATGCGGCCTATTCAAGGGGCATCAGGTTGAGACTTACGTTGGCAACCTGGGAATTTCCTGACTCCATATACATCAGGTCGAGGGTGGAATGGGCAAAATCAAAGACCCAGAAAAGTCCGTTCCCATCTTCAGAATAGTCCTCTGCACGGCTGGCGAAGGTCTGGAAATGGGTAAGGAGTTTTTGAAAAATTTCCTGGGAAGCGGCATTATTGCAACCTGTAAGGAAAATTATACTGATTCCGTCGCATTTTCCAGTTTGGGGATTGAGGGTAATGCCAATTTCGAAATCCAGGTTCCTGCTTTCAGTGACCCACCAGCAGCCATCCTTGTCCCATTCCTGGGCGGCAGCCTGGGTATCAATTTGTTTGATCTGGCTGGCTTTCATCCCAATATCCAAACCACGAATCACGGGACCTGCCTCAGGTTTGATCACTTTATTCACCCATTCAGTTGCAGATTGGGCAGGAGAATTGGAAATTCCTGCAAGCAGGAAGCCAAGACAAAGCAGAAAAAAGCCAGCTTTTTTCAAAACTTATTTAAATAGAGAGTCCACAAATTCGCGGGGATCGAAGATTTGCAGGTCGTTGATCCCTTCGCCCACGCCAATGAAGCGCACTGGAATTTTGAACTGATCCACGATCCCAATCACCACCCCGCCTTTGGCCGTTCCGTCCAGTTTGGTCAGGGCCAGGGCCGAAACATCTGTCGCCTCAGTAAAGGCTTTGGCCTGGGAAATGGCATTCTGGCCCGTGGAGGCGTCCAGTACAAGCAGCACCTCGTGGGGTGCTCCTTCCAGATTTTTGCCACATGACCGCTTGATTTTGGTGAGTTCGGCCATGAGGTTGATCTTGGTCTGCAGGCGGCCTGCTGTATCAATGATCACAATATCTGCTTCCTGCTCGATGCCCGCACGAACCGCGTCAAAGGCCACTGCGCTGGGATCAGTATTCATGCCCTTTTCTACCAGGGGCACATCCACCCGGCCGGCCCAGATACGGATTTGTTCCACGGCAGCCGCCCGAAAGGTATCTGCCGCACCCAGAATCACTTTTTTCCCGCGTGACTTGAAGGCATTGGCAAGCTTGCCAATGGTGGTGGTTTTCCCCACTCCATTTACACCCACGACCAGAATCACATAAGGCATTTTTTTGCCGTTGACCCGGATTTCAGGTACGTCAAAATCTTCCTGAATGTCGGGGTAATTTTCCAGCATCATCTGGGCCATTTCATCCCGCAAAAGATTATCAAGTTCCGAGGTGCCAGTGTATTTGTCGCGGGCCACGCGGTCGCGGATGCGGTCGATCAGTTTTACGGTGGCATCCACCCCCACATCACTCCCAATGAACACCTCTTCCAGATCGTCCAGCACATCGTCGTCGATCCGGGATTTGCCCAGCAGAGAGTGCTTTATTTTGCCTAAAAAGGAGGATTTTGTCTTATCCAGCCCTTTGTCGAGCTTTTCTTTATTTTCTTTTTTGCCAAAAAATTTGAACAGGGCCATGGCGTATCGAGGTTTGTGAGGCGCAAATATACCTAATTTTTTTAGACGAATGGGAAGAAGGAAACTTGCATGGAAATGGAGAAAAATTTTTTAAAAAATTTTGGCGTTGGTAGTTGTTGTTTCTAAGTTTTTAGTTCTGAGTTCTGAAGCTTCATCTTACAACTCCCAACTTACAACTACCCCAAAAGATTAATTTTTCTGCACAAGTAACTGGAATTGGAAAATTGAGTAATTTAGGAGCTAATCCCGGGTGGGATAATTTTTCTATGAGCCCCATTCAAGCAAAAATAAAAAAGCTTTTCCTCAACAAATTTGTGGGGGTGCTGGGCGTTTTGATCTTTTTGCTGGCATTTTTTTACCTGAATTTTTACGTGTTTGCGGATGAACCTGAAGTTATGCACGGTAAAGGAATCAGTATTGAAAAGCCCGTGGGTGACGGAGAATCCAATTCAAGGGGAGATTCTGCGAAAATCTCCATTCCTCTGAACAGCTCATTTCTGGTGAAAAAATTAATTCATCATTTCAGCAACATCCTACCTGTATCATAATCCCTTATGGCTCGTCGCAATCTTTCAGTATTTTCAGTTGTGTTCCTTCTTGCTGTAACGGTTTGGGCAGGAAAGCTTCAGGCCCAGCGGCCTGCATCCTTCAAAGTGGATGGTCCCTGTCTTAACTGTGGCTCGGCCCGCATTATGTCCATTCTGAATTCATTTGACGGAGTTTCCAATATCAAACTGGATCTGGCCACTAAAACCTTGACCTTCAGCTATGATCCTGTGGCAATTTCCCTGCTGGACCTCCAACTCGAACTTTCGATCAACGGTTACGACGCGGGCGATTTCAAACGCAGCGCAAATTCGGGTAAGGATGCTTGTTGTAACGAGCAGAAAACGATGCGCGGAGATGAATCCAAGGTGGTTCTCGGGCTGGATGAAGCTGGTCCTGCAGATGAAGGATTTGAGGAGGAGGATGACGATTTGTTTGATTTGGATGAAGAATTTGACCTGCTGAAGGATGAAGAACTGAACGAGGAACTCAAAGTGGACGATCCTTTGCTGGATGAAGACGATGATATTGGCCTGCCCGACGAGGATGCCCTCGACGAGGATGAGCAAGGGGAAGACCTGACCGATCCCACCAAAAAGAAAGGTCTGGAAGACAAATCCCTGGATGACGATGACGACGATGAATTGGAGTAATTCTGTTTATCAATTCGTTTAAGCTGGTTAATCTGGCTATTTCAAAAACTAAAAAAGGCCCCCGTTTGGAGGCCTTTTTTTATTTGGTGCGCCCGGCATGGCGCGTTACTATAGGGTGTAAGTCCCGAACACGCCCGTCAGGGGGAAGTGTTAGCCGGACGGCAAGGGTGTCCTTCGAGAGGAGGAATCTGAAGGAAGCCGCAGGCAAATCGCTGGCCCGACGAACAGAAATCGCATAATAGGCCAAACTGCTGGGTTAGGCGGCCAATATCGTCAAAGCCCTATCCCTGTCCGGAAAGCAGTTGGGTATATGCGGCGGGCATAAGCGTGAAAGTAACGCGTCTTACCCGGGGATATCCGAGGTGCAGTTCTGTCTGAACCCGCGGTTCTCAGTAAAGAGGGGCGTGAATGCACCGGGAAGTCAGCCGAGGCCATAGTAGGTTTTCGACCAAAACCGAAGGGCCGAACCTAAAGATTAGAGGAATATGGACCTAATTCAGGAAATGGAAGCAGAAGCAGTCACTTACTTTGGAATAAGTAAGGCTCATGGATTTGGTAGTACCGACCGGAAGTTGGGAGGTCACCTATGAGTGCGTCAAACCAATCCTCGAAGCGGGAATCACCAATTCCAGAGGTAAATCAATTGATCGAACGTTTGGTCGAACGCGAGAACATGACCCTTGCCTTCGAAAAGGTATGTTCAAACAAGGGAGCTCCCGGCTGTGACGGGATGGAACTAACTGACCTTGAACCCTACCTCCAAAGACAGTGGTCAACTCTAAAAAGCTCCCTGCTTGGAAGCAACTACTACCCTGAAGCAGTATTGCAGGTCGAAATACGCAAGGAAAGCGGTGGAACCCGCAAACTTGGTATCCCGACGGTAGTAGATCGGCTGATCCAGCAGGGTCTGCACCAGATCCTAAGTCCGCTTTTCGATCCGCATTTTTCTGACCACAGCTATGGCTTTCGTCCTGGCAAATCGGCAGAACAGGCGGTGGTGCAATCTCAGCAATACATCCTGCAAGGATATAACTGGGTGGTAGACATGGATCTGGAAAAGTTCTTTGACGAAGTATCTCACGACGTTCTGATGGGCAAGGTGATGAAAAAGGTGCAGGACAAAGCGGTCCTGCGATTGATTCGTCGCTACCTTGAAGCCGATGTGATGATAAACGGGAAGCGGGAAGTCCGCCGTAAAGGTGTACCGCAAGGTGGCCCTCTATCGCCTCTTCTGTCCAACATCCTGCTGGATGATCTGGACAAGGAACTGGAGAAAAGAGGCCATCGCTTCTGCCGGTACGCGGACGACTGCAACATCTATGTTCGAAGTGCGAGAGCGGGCGAACGAGTGAAAGAGTCGTTGACGGAGTGGCTCCGTAAGCGCCTGAAACTGAAAGTAAATGAAGCCAAGAGCGCCGTAGCCCGTCCGTGGAAACGGTCCTTTCTTGGATTTACCTTCCTTGCGGACAAACTCAGGCGAATCACGGTGGCGAAGAAATCCATCAAACGCTTCAAGGGTAAAGTAAAGGAATTACTGCGAAAAGGGAAAGGGCGTAATCTGGGCCGATTCATCGAGGAGGACCTCAATCCTCTGATACGGGGCTGGATCAACTACTTCCGGGCCGCTCAAACCAAACGCTTTGCCCAGGACCTTGATGAATGGATCAGACATCATTTACGGAAAATCATCTGGCGGCAATGGAAACGAAACTGGACCCGTTACGAAGGATTGATGAGTCGCGGACTCCCAGAAGACCGGGCAAGGCAATCAGCCTTTAATGGACGCGGTCCCTGGTGGAACTCCGGCGCCAGCCACATGAACCATGCCTTCCGCAAATCCTACTTCAAAACCTTGAAACTCGTGTCAATGGAAGACCAATTGAATTACTGGAAAGCGAATGTTTAGGAACCGCCGTGATACGGAACCGTACGTCCGGTGGTGTGAGAGGACGAAAATAAAAGTAAGCACCTTTGCCATAAGCAGGTTTAAATGCTAACTTTTATTTTCTCCTACTCGATAGTCGCTAATTTCTTAGCGGTTTTCCATGGCGACGAAGTCGCGGGGAGGATAGCCGGTGTAGATCTGGCGGGGACGTCCGATCGGGTCGCCGTCGATGCGCATTTCTCTCCACTGAGCGATCCAGCCAGGCAGACGGCCGATGGCAAACATCACGGTGAACATTTCCGTGGGGATGCCGAGGGCGCGGTAGATGATACCTGAGTAAAAATCCACGTTGGGGTAGAGTTTGCGCTCTGCGAAGTAAGGATCAGCCAGGGCTTTGCTTTCCAGGGCTTTGGCGATTTCCAGTACAGGATCCACAATGCCGAGGTTGTTGAGTACCTCGTCGGCAGCCTTTTTGATGATGCGGGCGCGGGGATCGAAGTTTTTGTAAACCCGGTGACCAAATCCCATCAGACGGAAGGGATCGTCTTTGTCTTTGGCTTTAGCCAGCCACTTATCAGCATCGCCACCGTCAGCTTTGATGGCTTCCAGCATTTCGATTACTTTCTGGTTGGCGCCGCCGTGGAGGGGACCCCAAAGAGCGTCGATTCCAGCAGAGATGGAAGCGTAAAGGTTGGCGTGTGAAGAGCCTACCATGCGCACGGTGGAGGCAGAGCAGTTTTGCTCGTGGTCCACGTGCAGGATCAGCAATTTGTTGATAGCAGAAACCACCGCGGGAGCCACATCCTTGTTGAACATCATTTTCATAAAGTTCTCCGAGTAGTCGAGGGAGGCGTCTGCTTTGGTGAAATCCTGACCGTTTTGTACGCAGTAAATCCAGGCGGAAATGGCGGGCAGGAAGCCCAGCAGGCGGCGGTAGGTCAGGGCTTTTTGGTCCTCAGGACGGTAAGCATTGAGAGACTCGGGATACCAGGCATGCAAGGCACAAATAGCAGAAGACAACATTCCCATGGGGTGACCCGTGCTGGGGAATGCCTTTAACATTTGCTGAATGCCTGCAGGCGGCATCAGGTATTCTTTGATTCCGGCTTCAAATTCAGCCAGTTGATCTTTGGTGGGAAGTTCACCATAGATTACCAGGAAGGCTACTTCGATGAAGGAGGCTTTGTCGGCCAGATCTTCAATGGAATAGCCACGGTGGCGGAGAATTCCTAATTCTCCGTCCAGAAAGGTAATGGCGCTGGTGCAGGATCCTGTGTTCTTGTACCCCAGATCGAGGGTAATGTAGCCGCTTTTGCCGCGGAGGCTGGAAATATCAATGCCTTTTTCATTTTCTGAGCCGGTAATTACCGGAAATTCGACAGTGATATCACCCAATTTCAACTCCGCAGTCTCGTTCAGTTCCGCTATTTGTGACATGATACTATTGCTGGTTTTTTATGTGATTAAATCGAGTATTCAAAACGTCCAAAAATACAAAATGGGATAGTCAAAATAAAAAAATCTTGCCCTCATTCGTAAAAAAACAATTGGTTCTTTTAAGTGCCTGAAATTCAATAAAATATTGCATTGATACAACCCTGCTTCTGATAAATTTGTTTCAGGATTCGGGAATTTTTCGAAGGTTCGGAATTACACCCTGTTGAAAATGATTTTTCCCCGTAAGAAATGTCCCCTTTCAGGTCTCAGACAATAGTTTTAACTTAAGCCTTGCAAGAATCCCAAACTCCCTGAAATTATGACGCAAAATTCTGGTAACGACGGCAATCTCAAGCGAACCCTGGGGCCGGTTATGCTTTGGGGACTGGGGGTGGGGTATGTGATTTCAGGGATGTATTTTGGCTGGAATCTGGGGCTGCCCGAAGGGGGGACCCTGGGCCTGGCTATTGCCACGGCCTTTATCATCGTCATGTATGTGACCTTTACCTTTGGTTACACGGAACTGGCCTGCGCCATCCCGCGGGCGGGGGGCGCCTTCGACTATGCCGACCGCGCCCTGGGGCGTCGCTGGGGGTTTATTGGGGGCATGGCCCAGAATATCGAATTTATTTTCGCTCCCCCGGCCATTGCCTATGCCATTGGGGCTTATTTTCAAACCTGGTTTCCTGAGGTTCCCGTGCTGAACATTGCCATCCTGGCTTATGTGGTTTTTACGGGGATCAATATTCTGGGGGTGAAGGCGGCTGCGACTTTGGAACTCGTGATTACGGTGGTGGCGGTAGTGGAATTGCTGATTTTTTCGGGAGCGACGCTCCCGCATTTCGAATTCCAAAATCTTACCCAAAATGCCCTTCCCCACGGTATCCCGGGCATTTTTGCCGCCATTCCCTTTGCCATCTGGTTTTTCCTGGCCATTGAAGGAGTAGCCAATGTGGCCGAAGAAACCATCAATCCCCAGCGCAATGTGTTGATTGGCTTTGGTTCTGCGATCATGACCCTGGTCGTTTTGTGTATCCTGACTTTCATTTCGGCAGTGGGCGTGGGCGGCTGGGAAACCGTGGTCTATAAACCTGGTACGTTGGAGACCTCAGATTCTCCCCTGCCCATGGCTTTGGGGCAGATTTTCGGCCAGAGTCGCTTCATGTATCACCTGCTGATCACGATTGGTCTGGCCGGACTGGTGGCCAGCTTTCATGGCATCATCCTGGCCGCAGGCCGGGCCACTTTTGAATTTGGGCGGGTGGGCTACCTGCCGCGTGAACTTGGGCGGGTGCAAGCCCGCTTCAAAACCCCGGCCAATGCATTGCTGGTCAACATGACGATTGGAATAACTGCCCTGATCACGGGTCGCACGGGCGAAATCATTACCCTGGCCTGCTTTGGCGCCCTTTCGCTTTACATCATTTCCATGGTTTCGCTATTGGTTTTGCGCAAAAAGGAACCCAACCTGGACCGTCCGTTTCGGGTGCCTCTTTACCCCGTTTTCCCCATTTTGGCCTTGGTCATAGCTACCGTGGCCCTGGTTTCCATGAGCATATTTTATCCCTGGCTGGCCACTATCTTTTTTGGAATCATGGGCGTCTCATTCGCCCTCTTTTTGCTTCTGGTGGACATAAATCTGAAAGAGAATTAATCTTCAATCTTTACAAATCTGGCAGCCGCGCGCCCTTCTCCATTGGTGATTTCGAGCAAATATACGCCTGGATGAAGGTCAGAAATATCAAAACTCAGCTGTGAACTTCCCTGAGGCAGGAGAAAATCACGGACCTGCATTACCCGCCCCTGATCGTCCAGAATGCGCAGTCTGACCTCCTGGTTTACGAGCGACCAGATCAGGGTTTGGAATTGCTGATGGGCGGGATTGGGGAAGATAAAATTGATGTGCAATTGCTGGTCAGGATCGGGGGTGAGACCAGTTACAAATTTATCGCCCAGATCTTCCTTGCGGGCAAAAACCACACTCGTTGATTCATCAAATTTGATCAAATCTCCACTTGCATCGTACTGAAAAACCCCATTGGAGGTGAGCGGATGCTGAAAAGACATGAACAAAAAGCGGCAATCAGGACTGAAAGTGATGCCAGTGGGCTCAGATCCTTTGGGAGAATTGCAAAAAATGCGAATGTCGGGCTGGCTGCTGCTGTGGTTCGGGCCAATCACCCAAACATGGTTGCCATCGCCATCCTGGGTGACCCACAAATTGCCCTCGCAATCAAAAGCCAGGTTGTCGGGCCAGCTGAAAGTGACCAGTTTGCTGCCGCCCGCATAATTGATTTCGTAAGCCTGATGTTTGACAAAAATTTCAAATCCACTGACCGAATTTCCTTCATCCTTAAACCTGAACACATGCCCCTGCTGGGTGGAGGCAAAATAGACCATACTGTCTGGCCCCGTTTCCACATCTTCAATGCGGTAAAAAGGCGTTCCCCCTGCATTTTTCGCCAAGGCAACCGTTTGATTCTGAAGAGAATCCACCTGATTGGGAATAGGAATCCAGGTGCCCGTGGAATCCGTGATCTGCAAGACAAAAAGTTGCCCTGAAGCCAGATTGCCAGGAATATCCATCACATATTTAAACAGAAATCCGTTGGTATATTCGTCTTCACCTTCGTAAGCCACCTTCATGTCTGGGGTAAAAGTTGCATTTTCATGCTTGAAATGGCCCATCGCCCAAATTTTGTCGCTTTTGTGGTCTCCGTCCTGGTCCACGGCTTTGCGGGTCACAGGATCCACCTCAATCACCCAGCCAAAGTCATGGTGACCGTCCCCATTCTGGTCAGAAAAGAGGGCATTTTCTTCGCAGGTGACCAAAGTACCCCAGGGAGTGACCCCGCCCGAACAATTATTGATGGTTCCCGGCAAAAATGGGGTGCCCAGATCAGAAAAATCCGCCACTTCTGACTTCAGAATGTCCCATAACCTGGTGTCAGGATTGAACTCAACATCCAGAATGGTCATGCCGCCCGGCCAGTTTTCAGAATTGATGCCCAGAAATCCCTTTTCGCTGCTGCCATTCAGGGGCACGAAACCCGTAAAGTCATTTTTGGGTGGTAAAAATCCCCCTGTAGTCAACGGGTCTCCAGTCTGGATCAGGTATTGAAAACGGTGAGTTTCGGGGTAAATGACAGAAGGAATCTGCGGGCCGGGTTCAATTGAGATAAATTCCCCAATGGATTGCGCACCACCCAGAAATGGCAGCAAACAAAAAATCAGAATTAACGCTTTTTGAACCATGAAGGTTAATTTTCTCTCATTCAAATTTAGGCAGATCAGTTCCCAAATCATATTTCAGCCAAAATAAATCACTTCCCATAGGTTAAATTCAATTTCATTGGTCCCTTTGCATGGAAATGGGTAATTTTCTGCAATGAAATCAGGGCGGCTTCTGGACCTGAAGCAGAATGGAGACAGGAGGGGATTTGGCAGCTAAATGAAGGCAAATGATCATGGATAATGGCAAAAATAAGCCCGTTGGGGATATTGAGGAGATCACCAAAGCCCTGCTGGCTTTTCGGGATGAGCGGGACTGGGAGCAGTTTCACACTTCCAAAGACCTGGCTTTGGGCTTGTCGATTGAGGCGGGTGAGCTCAATGAATTATTTCTTTGGAAACAGGGCCAGGAGGCTGAAAATCCCAATCTTGACCGTCTGGGCGAGGAACTGGCAGATGTGATTTCCTATGCTTTTTTGCTGGCTTCAAAGCATGGCCTGGACGTGAAGGAAATTGTTCTGAACAAAATCGCCAGCAATGCCCGCAAGTATCCTGTTGAAAAAGCCAAAGGCAATGCAACCAAATATTTCGACCTGAAATGAGGCAGATTTTCCTGGCCATATTCCTTTTTGTGGGACTTCATTTGCAGTCGCAAAAGATGTATGAGCCGGGTTTTGAGGCATCCTGCCTCAATTTTGATTTCCGCGAGTTCAACTGCCAGTTGTACCTGGACCTGAAGGGCGAAAGTTTCGCCCTGGAAGACGGGCAGGCCCGTTTACAGATCGAAATCTCAGTCAGGAAAGCAGGCAGCGCATTTGTGGAAAAGCGCAAAGTCATGGAGGAAACTCCGTTTTTTGGACCCAAACTGGAGTTGCCCGAAATTTTATTGAATTATCCCCTCAGGCTCGAACCCGGCCTGTATTCCATTGGGGTGGAGGTCCGTGATCAGATTTTCAATCGCATTCATTTCAGGGAGATTGCCTTTCGCTGCGCAGACCAAAACCAAGCGGATTTTTCCTGGTCAGACATCAATTTGCTGCGCAACAGCGAACTGATTCCCGAGGAGGCGGTCACCACCGTGATTGGCGATATTCTGCCCCCGGCTACTACCAAAATCAGGTTTATTGCAGAGGCCCGCGGCATTGAGGGCGCCAAACTGACCGCCAATGTGGTTTTGTTTCGCCGCAACCACAATCCAGGCGCCATTCATACCCTGCGTTTTACCTCCCTGAGTCAGGTGAGCCAGGCATTAACCCTGGAAGATGGAAATGCCCAGTTCAGTCACCAGTTCGAAATGGATTCGCTGAGTTCAGGAGAATATCTGGTGGAAATATATCTCTACCGTGAAAAAGAGCTGGTTGCGACCCAAAGCCGCACTTTTGTGCTGGTTTGGAGGGGATTGGATGGAATATTGCAAAATCTGGAAGAGGTCATCCCTGAAATGGCGCTGGTCACTGACCAGGCCAACATAGATTCGCTGCTTGGCCTGAAGGGCAAAGCCCGGGAAAAGGCTTTTCTGAATTTCTGGAGCCTGCGCAATTCGCCTCAGGCTCAGGCGCCCACAGACGCTTTGGAAAGTTATTTTGAGCGAATCAATTACATCAAAACCCATTTTCAGGAAGATTTGCCCGGCTGGAAAACAGATCGCGGAAAAATCTGGTTTTTCTACGGAAAGCCAGACAAAATCAGCAGTTCGACCTACCGTGGCGCCGCGATCGAAACCTGGGAGTTTAAACAATGGGCGCTGAAATTCGTATTTGTCCGTAAAGGAAATAACTTTGTCAGAATTGACCCCGGGAATCTATCCCATTTATGAAAGCAAAAACAGAAATTAAAGACATATTAATCCGTTATCTCGGACAGCATTACCGCCTGAATGGGATTTTTGCCGCAGAAACTACTGCCCAAAAGCAGGAAAAATACAAGAAAAGAGAATTAACCCGCTCGTTTAAGGCCTTTTTGGGATTCCTTTCCGTGCTTCCCTACCTCTGTGGGGCGCTGTTTGTGGTTTCCCTCGCTCTGCCTTATTTCGTCGAAAAATCCCTGCTCACCACGACTTTATTTGGCTACACCCTCGAAATTGACAAACTGATGACCATGATCACGGTCAGCGGTCTGATCGGGTATGCCACCAATTATGTGGCCATTCACATGCTGTTCAAGCCCCTGCAAAAACGCCCGATCTGGGGCCAGGGCCTCATTCCCGGGCAGCGTGACCGCATCATTTTTCAGCTTTCCAAAGGCATGCACAAACACGTGCTTTCTGAGGAACTGATCCAGATTCGCATCCATGAGTCAGGGCTGATTTCGCGCATCAATAACATTTTGGTGGATGGAACCCGTGGAGTGCTGGAGGATCGTGCATTTTTCAAGGAAATCAAGGTTTTTATCAATTCATTTCTGGTGGATTACCTTTCAAAAGAGAAGGTGAGGGAGGAATTTGTGAGCCAGATTGATAGTAAACTCAACCAGAAAATGCAGGAAGGTTTCAAGGGATTTCTCTTCAAAACCTATAAACGCACCAGCAAAGACGATTACGACAACCTGATCAACAACCTGATCAATGAGATTCCAGCCACGGTTTCCACTGCCCTGGACAAAGTCCAGACCCGCTCAGATGTATTCAGCCGCTGGCTGAGGAGCAAAAAGCCCGACATGGAAGGCTTTATGACCCGACTGGTCATGGATGTGCTCGAACGAATTGATATTCAGGATCTTCTGGCTCGACAAATGGCCCATTTTGACGAGCGCAAACTGGAGCAGATGATCTGGACGGCCACCAACGAACAACTGAGATACATTCAGTTGCTGGGTACGCTGCTGGGTATTTTGGGGGGATTGCTGATTTGGCAACCCGTAGTGGTGATCATTTTGTATCTCATTATTTTTGGATTCCTCTTTTTGCTGGATATTTTCCTCTTTGGGCTGAAAAAACGCAGGGAAGAAAAAATTACCCGAACACCCGGGGCGCCCAACAGTTCTAATCCTGTGCAAAAGTAATTCCCTCAAAATGAGTTCAGGACGCAGTATCAGCAAGGATTTTTTATCCCGCGCATCAGAATTGGAGGCTTTTTACGGCTTGTTTCCCACTCTGGAAAACATTCCCAGGCAAATTGAAGCCCGCAAAAAGCGCTTTGTGGATCGCACGGGGTTGGTGGCTGAACTGGAAAAGCAGCATGCAGGCCTGAAAAATGCAGATCTTTCCCGCCAGAATATCGCCCTGCTGGCGCAGGAAAATACCTTTACTGTGACCACAGGTCACCAGCTTTGCTTTGTGGGCGGTCCCCTGTTTACAGTTTACAAGATCCTGACCGTGATCAAAACGGCCAAAATCCTGCAGAAAAGCTATCCTCAATACAATTTTGTGCCTGTATTCTGGATGGCCAGCGAGGACCACGACGCGGCCGAAATCAATCATTTTTTCCTGGATTACCAGCAAAAATGGGAGTATCCTCACCCCATTCAGGGTGCGGTCGGGCGGCATAAATTGAATTCATTTGAGGTTCCCACGGGTGAAGGTCTGGCTGAGCTTTTTGCCCCTTATCAGACAGGGAATAGTTTGGCAGAAGCCTTTCGCAAATTTATTCATACCCTTTTTGGGCCCTACGGGCTGGTCATTCTGGACGGAGACTCTCCTGCGCTGAAACGAGCCCTGAAACCTGTTTTTCAGGCTGAATTCACCCGCAATATCAGTTACCAGGCGCTGACTGAAACCAATACCCAACTTGAAAATCTGGGTTATCCCAGGCAGGTCCATCCCCGCGAGATCAATGTCTTCTACCTGGGCGAAGGAAGCCGCGAACGGATCGTAAAAGAGGATAACGGTCTTTTTAAGGTCCTGAATACCTCTCAAACCTGGTCAGAAACTGAATTGCTGGCCGAACTGGAGGCCCATCCCGAACGATTCAGCCCCAATGTGGCCCTTCGTCCCCTGTACCAGGAAATGGTCCTGCCCAATCTGGCCTATGCGGGTGGCTGGGGAGAATTGTCCTACTGGCTGCAACTGAAGGGCATATTTGCCGCCTTTGGGGTGCCTTACCCCATGCTGTTGCCGCGCTTCAGCGCGACCCTGTTTACCCCTGCCCAGGCCCGGGCCTGGCAGGAAATGGGCTTCGCACAACCCGATCTGGAACTGGAACTGCACGAGTTGCAGGACAAATTCCTGCCCCAGCTTTTCGACCCCGAAAAATTTGACGCGCAGGCAGATCAATTGCGGGCAGAAATGCATAATTTTCAAAAGTTTATTGAAGGAATTGATTCCACGCTGGGCAGAAGTGTGGCGGGTGAGGCGGCAGGATTGGAAAATTTTCTGGAACGGATGCAGAAAAAGGTGAAAAAATCTATTCGCAACCAGTTTCCCGGGCCATTTCAGCAAATTACTGCCCTGAAAAATGAAATTCAACCTGAGCGAACTGCCCAGCAACGCGTCCTCAGTCTGGCTTCATTTGCGGGAAAATATCCTCCTTCAAAGCTGATTGAGAACATTTTTGGCAGGATTGAGCCCTTTAACTTTGCCCACCAATGGATTACACTTCCGTAAAGGATGATATACGCAAACAGGCCCTCCAGATTCGCAAAGAATTTACGGATGATCAGGTTCGGGTGAAAAGCGCCCGCATGTTTGAGTTCTGGAAAATGAAATTTCCGCTCAAAGGAATGCATTTCGTCCATCTTTTTCTGAGCATAGACAAATTCAAAGAGCCTCAAACCTCATTCTTTCTGGATCATATCCGCAGCCACCATCCTGAAATCAGGATTGTGGTTCCCCTCACAGATTCCAAAAAGGGAGTGCTGCGCCACCAGTTGCTTGACCCGGGCGAGAAAGTGAAGGCCAATTCCTGGGGCATTCCCGAGCCCACCCACGACAATCAGATTGTATTGCCCAATTCCATTGACATGGTGCTGGTGCCTCTGCTGGCTTTTGGCAGCAACGGCCATCGCATAGGCTACGGCAAGGGGTTTTATGATAAATTTCTGGTAAATACCCGTCCTGATTGCCTCAAAATCGGACTTTGTTTCGAAATGGGCAGAATCAACGCACCCCTGCCGGCAGATCAGCACGACGTCGCTCTGGATTGGGTGATTACTGAAAATGAGATTGTTAAATTTGACTGAAACCGCGGCCTGAAATTTTCGTAATATTGGATTATGATGGAAAAAGAAGCCTTTTCGAATTTTGGAATTGACTCCTATGCAGGAGATCAGATGACATCCACCAACATTGAGGATGTACGCAACGAGGAAAAAAAACTCAATCGTGACAGCAACCTTTTTACCGCGATTGGACTGATTACCCTGGTTTCCGCAGGTTTACTGATGGTGCCCGGACTGCTGGCTGAAGGCTTGCTGGCAGCTTTGGTGGGAGTTGGAATCTTTGGTGCTGTTTTCGGGGGAATTAAAATTCTGCGCGAAACCAACCGCAAATCACTGACTTTTCCCAAGCTTAAAATCCTGCGTAAATCCAATAAAATGCCCATCAGCCGGCCCTTTGAAGAAACAACTTATGTGCGTAAGACCCTGACCAAATCCGAGAATAACCGCGTGTTTTTTGGAGTTGCAGGTGGAATTGCCGATTATGCAGGCATCCCTCCCACGGTGATGCGCCTGATTTTCATTCTGGCCTTTTTCTTTACGGGTGGGGCCGTAGTTATTCCTTACTCTCTGCTGGCAATTTTCATGTCCATCGGGCGCAGAAGGGAAAGAAAATCCCGCGAAGCTTAATTAATGATCAAATTCGAATACAAAATCCTTTTGGCGTTCCTGCTTCTGGCAGGAACTTCCTTTTTGGGCTTGCAAGCCCAGTTGGAGGAAAATCCAGTTGCAGAAATAGACTCACTGGTGAAGGTGTATGAGCGGGCCAAACGCTTCAACCTTAAGAAACATGAAATCTCTCTGGATGTAACCCCGCCCCGCGGAAATCTGGAAACCGTTTTCCTGACCTTCTTTTTCCTGCAGCGCTCAGGCGAAGCGGGCACCTCCACTCCCCCCTTTCTGACTCAGGTCATGGTAAGGGTGCAGGGGGCCAATAAATCCAAAAGGGTGGTAAAATATTACTGGAGCCCCAATTTTGGCCTGATGTATGTGGAGGAGGATAACCGTGAAAATCCCTGTGGCATAACCTGTTACTACATGAGTGACGAGCGGCTGCTTCAGGTAACCACCAAAGTGGGTGAATCTTGCCCGGAAAAAAATTCGCTCAAGAATAAGGTCCACGTAAAAGAACAGGTGGAACTTTTTGAAAAAAAGGTAGCACCTCACATTGAAAGGGGAAAAAACTATCAGCAGATGTTCCAGATGCTGATTGCTACCCAGTATTAAATCTTTCTGCCAGGTAAGATTCAGGCTGGCATTCCATTTGCATTGATTTTGGAAATTGATAACTTAGATTCAGCCAAAATCGATTTGTTCGGAATGAAAAGATCAATTCAGCCTCTTCTCCCGCTTCTTTTGGTCCTGTTGTGGATGGGATGCTCCCGGGATAAGGAAATTCTGGTGCCCGATAATACCGCACCTCCCGATCCTACGGTGGAGAATATTGTCAAGGAAAATTACGTGCACCGGGCATACATTGGGCTTTTGGGCCGCAAAGCCACTCCCACCGAGTACGACCACGCTTATAACCTGTTGGATCAGGCCAACCTTTCGCAAAGCAGTCGTGAGCAAATGCTCACGGAGATCATGGCCCGGGATGAATATTCCTGGAACCTCTATGTGCAGTCCAATGAACTTTTGCTGGATGGCACAGATACCTCTGAAATACAGCAAACAGTACTCATTTATAGTCTCCTTTTGCAGGATTCGGCCTATGCGCCCTTTTGGGGCATCCTTCAGGAAGCCATTACCGAACTGAATTCTATCCTCGATGCGCCCGGCGACCTCCGTGACGGGATCATCAATCATGCCCAGATGCAGCGCAGGCTGGTCGATAATGCCATCTACGACGACCTCAACATGGGTTCCCTCAACTTTGTAATCTCTCTTTTTCAAAAACTCCTCCAGCGATTTCCCACTTCAGACGAACTCGACCAGGGTGTTTTGATGGTGGATGGATTCAGCGCCAATGTGTTTTTGCAGAACGGGGATTCCAAAAGTGAATTTCTGGACATATTTTTTGCTTCCAAGGATTATGCAGAAGGACAAGTCAGGGACGTGTTTTCCCGCTTTTTGTTCAGAGATCCCACCAGCACAGAAATGGCCTCCTATTCCCAAAGTCTGCGCAATTCTCAGAGCTACGATCAGCTGTTGATTTCTGTACTTTCTTCAGACGAATATGTGGGGGTGAAGTAAAATGAAAGCCATGCAAAAGATGAAATACTGGATTTTGTGGGTGCTCATGCCGGGGCTGATTCAATCCTGTAAAAAGGAGGAAATTTACGTTTACGAAGTAAACGACGTCACGGTCAGTCAGACGGGTGCCTACAAACCCAACGCCAAATCAGACAATGAGATCATCTCCATTGCCTACACAGACCTGTTTGGAGCCACCATTTCCCAGGCCGACCTCGACGACCTGGCTCTGGCTTACAAATCCTTTGGCGACAAGCGCATGATCATTGACATGATCATTCTCAATTTCCTCAACGATCCTACTGCGCAAATCCCTACGGATGCTGAGATGCGCAGCAATCCCGACCAGTTCATTGAAGACACTTTCAAGAAATTTCTGGTGCGCCAACCCAACGAATTTGAAAAATGGTTTGTCAAAGATAAAATCGAAAAAAATGGCGCCATAACTCCCGATCTCGTTTATTATGCCTTTATGACATGCAATGAATACAGATTCTACTGACGGTTTACGGTTTACAGTTTACAGTTCACGGTCAAATTTTAAGCCCAAAACCATCAACTTACAACTCACAACTCTGAACTAACCCATGAAACGCAGAGAATTCCTTAAAAAAGCCGGACTAACCGCCGCGGGAGTGGTGGCCGCTCCTTATATTCTGCCTTCAGGGCGATTATTTGCTGCTACGGGTTCCAGGATCGCCAATCACGTGGTGCTCTGCCTGTTTGCAGGTGGGGTGCGCAACTGGGAATCTGTGGGAAAGGCTGAGGGCAATCTCATGCCCAATCTTCTCAATGGAAATGAATCCATTTCTCCTGACATTCAGTTTGGGATGGATCCACTTCCCGCCAAACCCCTTTCCTCTCCTCTGCAGAATCTGGGTACCCTATACAAGGAATTTCGCTATAACGAAGGCCCTGCGGGCCACTACGCGGCCCATTCCGTAGCCCTGACTGGTCGCTATGCAGATACGGCCATCAATCTCAACCGTCCACCTGAATATCCCACCATTTTCGAACTGTACCGCAAGCATACCTCACCCACCCAATCTCCCCTCAATGCCTGGTGGGTGTCAAATTCGCTTGGACCTTATCCTTACCTGCATTACAGCACCTACCCTGGCTATGGCAGCCTCTATGGTGCCAACTACATCCAGCCTACCAGCCTCATCAGCCTGTCGGGCTATAATGTGCTGGGCAATATGCGCCAGTTTACCAGCAGCCAGAATACATCTGTGGAGGAGCTGCGCAATTTTCTGGATAAGAATTTTTCAGGAAGTTATGACGTCAACAGCGGGGGAATAACCAACGCCGCGGGCGAATATGTAACCGTGCGCAATTTTCTCCGCGATCTGCTGGCCAATGCTGCCGCAGGGCAGTATAATAATCCCTGGGGAGCCGGGGCTTCCATGAATAATGATATGTATAATATCTTTTTCGCGGAGGAAATCATCAAAAAATTCCAGCCCGAACTCACCGTGGTCAACATGCAGGACGTGGATGTGTGCCATTTTGAGTTTACCAGCTATTGCAATAACCTGCGCAAAGCAGATCACGCTGTGGCCCGCTTGTGGAATACCATCCAAAGCACGCCCGGCATGCAGAATGATACTATTCTGATTGTGGTGCCAGAGCACGGCCGCAATGCCCAGTCCAATACCATCATTGACGCCTTTGGCCGCTACGCGGTGGATCACACTGCCATTGACGGGGGCGGGGATCAGACTTCACGGGAGATTTTCTGTCTGGTGGCCGGGCCGGGTAATCTGGTAAACCAGGGAACGGTGGTGACCCAGCAAATCGGCGAAAGCATTGACGTGGCGCCCACCGTTGCGCGGATTCTGGGATTTGATTCTGACATTCCTTCAGAGGTCAGTTTGCCTGGACAACATTTGGCGGGAGCATTCAAATAAACGGGAGAATTAATGATGAAAAATAAGCCACATTTCCTGTTTTTTCTCCTTTTGCTCGCCTTATTTGCCTGCAATGACGACGTTTTGCCTCCCGTGAATCCGTATGATTCCGTTGATTATGGCAATCCCAACGATACTGTGGTGCCACCTGATCCAAATTCAATCGTAGGCATCCATCAGAATATTTTCAAAATCAGATGCAATAATCCGGGCTGCCATGATGGGACTTTCGAGCCTGATTTTCGCACCGTGCAAAGCACCTGGACCACCCTGGTCTATCACAAGCTGGTCAAAAATGACGCCCAGGACTCCTACGATTTCCGCGTGGTACCTTACGATACCTCCTCCTCCATGCTGATCCGCCGCCTCACCCGCGACGATGCCCAGCTCCAGCGCATGCCCGCCACGGGCGCTTACCTGACGGCAGGGGAGTTTCAAAATATAGTCAACTGGATCAATTCAGGGGCCCGCGACATGTTTGGGGAAACTGGACAATTGCCCAATAACGAACCCACTTACCTGGGTTACCTCGTGCTGGACCCCAATTTTGCCCGCATTGACACCCACAGGGTGGACGGGATTTTCTATAATCCCTTTATTGCCCCCAAAAATACCCAGCTTTCCTTCGCTTTTCTGGTTGAGGACGACAGCACTTCTGTACAGAATATGCAGTTCAATAAGGTGAAATTCTCCACCTCCATGAACGATTTTTCCAGCGCCCAGACTTTTCAGGCCGTTTTCCTGAATTTGGGTGGATACCAGGTCTGGGTGGCTTATGTGAATACTTCCTCCTTCACCCCGGGCAGTACCTACTTTTTCCGCTATTATTTCAACGATGGCGACCACGCCTCCAACACGGAATTTCCCCGCACCGACCATAACGACGGGTATAAAACTTACCACGCAATGTACGTAGAGCCATGAGAATAAAATTTTCCATCCTGCTCCCGGCCCTCTTGCTGGTTTTATTTTCAGCCTGCAAAAAGGACGATCCTGGAATTTCTGAAATCCCTGAAATTACTTTGCTGGGGGTAAATCCCACTACCGTGATTGAACTTCAGGATTCTATTGTTTTTTCTGTTTCTTACCGCGATGGAGACGGGGATCTGGGTGAAAATGATGCCAATGTGAAAAACTGTTTCATTGTGGATTCCCGGATCAATGCCAGCTATGGCTTTCGTATTCAGCAGCTTGCGCCTGATGATGCAGTCATTCCCATTCAGGGAAATCTGGAAATTGTATTGCCCAATACGGGTATCACGGATGGCAGCAGTTCACAAAAAACGACCTTTGATCTCTACATTATTGACCGCGCCGGGCACAGCAGCAACGTGGTAACCTCTCCTGAAATCACAATCAACCAGTAATTTTTATATATTGCCCCATTAATTTGCGGCAACTTATGAATTCCAACGGACCCGAGTCCCTCTTCGTCCAGGCTGACCGCCTGATCGAGGAAAATAAATCGCAGGAAGCCATGGCTATCCTGCAGGAAATCCTGCATGAACATCCCGGATTTGGCCGGGCTTATAATCATTTGGCTTTCATTTATGAAACCAAACTCAGGGATTATGTGCGGGCTGAGGAAAATTACCGCAAATGCCTTGAATTATCCCCCGATTATCCAGCCGTATACCTCAATTACGCCATCCTTTTGTCTGGCCAGGAACGCTTTGACGAGGTGAAAGTGCTGCTGGAAAAGGCCATGGATGTGCCCGGCATGAACAAAAGCAAGGTCTATAACGAGTATGGCATCATGCACGAGATGGGCGGCGATCTGGAACAGGCCATTTATTATTACAAGGCCGCCATTCAAAAAGCCTTTTCAGAAAAGGAGATTGAAGCTTATCAAAACAACATCAGCCGCGTCCGTAAGAAAATGGAAGTATAGTCATTAGAAGGGAGTCCTTAGTCCTGAGAAGATCGCGGTTAGCAATAAGCCCTGAAGTTATTGCTTTCCCATTCTCCAATCCTCTAAGGACTCACCTCTAATGACTAAGGACTATTTCCGCAAATGCCAGGCTTTGGGCTTGGTGAAAGCCCGGATACCCAGATAGGAAAGGGTGGCGCCAATGCCAGAATGACCACGTCCCGACCAGGGCACATGCGGGCTGACGCGGTCACAGGCGTTCCAGTAAACCGTACCCGAATTCATTTTTTCCAGAATGGGAGTGGCATTTTCTTCGTGATCGGCATAGACGGCTGAGGTCAGGCCGTATTCCGTATCCAGCATGAGTTTCACGGCTTCGTCGTCGCTGCCCACTTTCTGAATCCCAATCACAGGGCCAAAAGACTCGTCCATCATGACTTTCATGGTGTGGTCCACATCCACCAGCACAGTGGGCTCGAAATAGTAACCAGGACGGTTCATGCGTTTGCCGCCTGCCAGCAGGCGGGCGCCTTTTTTCAGGGCATCCTGCACCTGATCTTCCAGCACCTGAATCTGGGCTTCGCGGGTCAATGGGCCAATGAATACGCCTTCCTCGGTCGGGTCGCCCGTTTTGATCATCTGGTCGAATTCTTCCATGAATTTTTCCAGGTAAGCATCATACAGGTTTTCGTGCACGTAGATGCGTTCCACGGCGCAGCAGCTCTGTCCGTTATTATAGAATGCGCCTTCCACCCCTGCATTGGCAACTTTGGCCAGGTTGGAGTTGTCGGCGGAAATGTAAAGAGGATCTTTGCCGCCCAGTTCGAGCTGGCAGGGCACCATTTTGGGAGCGACTGCTTCGTAAATAAATTTTCCTGTGGCATAAGAGCCCGTGAAGAAATATCCATCCAAAGGCAGGTCGAGCAGGGCCTGGCCAGCCTCTTTGCCGCCAATCACCAGTTGGAAGATTTCCGCAGGAACGCCAGCAGCATGCAGGTGTTTGCCAATTTCAATCCCGGTCAGGGTGGCAAATTCAGAAGGCTTGTAGAGCACGGCATTGCCGGCAATCAGAGCAGGTACAAAAACATTGACGCCCACCAGATAGGGGTAATTCCAGGCAGAAATATTGCCAATCACGCCCAGGGGCTCAAAGCTGATCACTTCACGCAAACCTTCAGTTTCGAAAGTGGTTTCAGCTTTCAGCCATTTTTCGGAATTATCCAGGAAAAAACGGATGCGGTTGCGGGCTCCGTTTACCTCCCCGCGGGACTGCCCGAGGGGTTTGCCAACTTCGCTGGTCAGGGTGGCAGCCAGGGACTGGATGTCAGCTTCCAGACTGTGGTAAAATTTTTCCAGAATGGCCACCCTTTCAGCCACTGAGCGGGCTGCCCAGGCTGGTTGTGCGGCTTTGGCGGTTTCGTATTTTTTAGCTGCGGAAGCAGCTGTATCCTCAGTCAGGGTCGTGATGACAGAACCGTTGGCGGGGTTTATTACTTGCATTGATTTTTGGTTTAATTCCGGGGCTGAATTTACGACGAACTTTTCCCCTGAAGCAAGTATTAATTGAGGATCAGAAAAGAAAAAAGCCACCCCAAACTGAGGTGGCTCCCGTTATGTCAAATTATCCTGATTATTTACACATTCTGTTGGAAAAATCCTTGGCCGTCGGGCTACCCAACTGCTCGGCTTTTTTCCAGTCGGCGCAGGCTTCAGCGTCCATGCCCTTCATTTTCAGGTAGGAAGCGCGAATCATGAGCGCGTCAATGTCGTCGGGGTGACCGGTCAGCAGGCTGTTGAGGTCTTTCAAAGCCCCGGAAAGATCGCCCATAGTGCCTTTCATTTCAGAACTGATATAAAGCACATTCCGGGAAGAATTATCCAGGGCAACGGCTTTGGCCAGGTCTTCATTTCCGCCTTTGGCATCGCCGGAAAAAAGCTTGGCTTTGGCCCGGAAAGCAAACACTTCTGCTTGTTCCCCCATTTCAGAAATCACCTGATCGAATTGCTGAATTGCCTTTTGGTATTCGCCATTTCTGATCTGATCCTTTCCTCTGAGGAATGCAACATTGGTCTCAAGGCTCTGCTGTGCAAATCCAGCCAGGCCGAGGGTGAAAAGCAAGGAAAAAACAATTAAATTCCGCATCATGTTGTAAATATAAAAAATCCCAACCAAATGTGCCTAATCATTTTTGCCTGGAAATTACATCCCCGTTATCCGTTGATTTTGGCCGCCAACCGCGATGAATATTTGGCCCGTCAAACCGCTCCCCTGGGGTGGTGGGAGGAAAACGGAGTGCTGGCGGGACGTGACCTGGAAGCGGGTGGAACCTGGATGGGGATCAGTAAAGCGGGAAATTTCAGCGCCCTGACCAATTTTCGCGACCCGGCAAATATCAAAAGTGAGGCACCCAGCCGGGGGCATTTGGTGAGTCATTTTCTGGAAAGGGGAGGGGATCCGGGCGAATATCTTAAACTTCTGGCAGAGAAAGGGGATTTGTATAATGGATTTAATTTGCTGACTGGAAATGCAGACCATTTGTGGTATTATTCAAATTATGGCGATGAACCACAGGAACTCAGCCCCGGCCTGTACGGCCTGAGCAATCACCTGCTGGACACTCCCTGGCCCAAGGTGCGCAAAGGAAAGGATAATCTGAGCCAGCTACTGGCCCAGCCAGCCATTCAGACCCAATCGCTGATTGAGTCCCTGGCCGACGGGAGCCTGGCTCCCGATGAAGAATTGCCTCACACAGGGGTGCCTCTGGAGTGGGAACGGCAGCTTTCCGCTATGTTTATTAAAATGCCGAAATACGGCACCCGGGTAACCTCAGCTTTGCTGGTGGATCAAGGGGGGAAGGTTACCTTTCGGGAAAAGGGCTATGTGCCCGAATCAGATCAGGAATTTGCCTTTGAAATAGAGTAAGGACATTTTACCTGAAATTATTTCCCAGTTGTCCCGAAGTTTTACCTTTCAAATCAGGCCTGAAAAGTAATGTTTCCCGGGGTGCCGGGCATGGATTTATTGATCAGTTCTGGTGGAAGCAGGTCCATGGGATTATCCACAGGCTTTCCCTCCAGGGCGAAATCAAGCACCTGGCGCATTTCTTCCACATAATGTACTTTGATTCCCGAGAGGTATTCAGCCTTGATCTCAGAAACATCCTTGCGGTTGTCTTTGGGCAAAAGCACGGTATTGATGCCTGCCCGGCGGGCGGCCAGAACTTTTTCCTTGATGCCTCCCACGGGCAGAACTTTGCCCCGCAGGGTTATTTCGCCGGTCATGGCCAGGGCGGGCGTCACCCGTCGCTGGGTGAAAATGGAGGCCATAGCTGTCATGATGGAAACTCCGGCCGAAGGCCCGTCTTTGGGGATGGCCCCTGCAGGGCAATGCAGGTGCAAATCCCAGTGTTTGAAAATCTCGTGGGAGATACTGTACTGGTCAGCGTTGGCCTTGAAATAGGTGTAAGCCAGGGTGGCAGATTCCTTCATCACATCTCCCAACTGGCCCGTGATCATGAGTTTACCCGAGCCACGGGTGAGCGTGGTTTCAATGAAAAGAATATCGCCGCCCACGGGCGTCCAGGCCAGTCCAATGGCGACGCCCGGACTGTCAACCTGTTTGTAAATTTCCGTTTCAAAGCGTGGCACACCCAGAAAATCTTCCAGATTTTTCTGATTCACCGTGATTTTTGCCTCGGGATTTTCCACCACTTGCTTGGCGGCTACGCGGCATACCCGGGCCACCTGCTGCGCCAGATTCCTGACCCCTGATTCACGGGTGTATTTATCGATCGTGGCTTTGATGGCCGCGTCAGCAATTTTCAACTGAGTGGGCTTAAGACCGTGTTCCTTGCGCTGTTCGGGTACCAGATATTGCTTCGCGATCTCCAGTTTTTCTTCCTGAGAATAGCCATTGATCTCGATGATCTCCATGCGGTCGCGGAGGGCAGGATGAATGGTGCTCAGGGTGTTGGCCGTGGCAATAAACATGATGTGAGAGAGGTCGTATTCCACTTCCAAAAAGTGATCCTGAAAGCTGAAATTCTGTTCAGGATCAAGCACTTCCAGCAAAGCAGAAGAGGGATCTCCACGGAAATCATTGCCGACTTTGTCGATTTCATCCAGCATCAGGATGGGATTGCCTGTTTTGGCCTTTTTCAGACCCTGAATGATGCGACCGGGCATGGCCCCAATATAGGTGCGGCGGTGACCGCGGATTTCAGCTTCATCCCGCATACCACCCAGAGAAATGCGGATAAATTCACGGTTCATGGCCCGGGCAATGGATTTACCCAAAGAGGTTTTACCCACGCCTGGAGGGCCAAAGAAGCACAAAATGGGAGATTTCATGTCAGCTTTCAATTTGAAAACGGCCAGCTGTTCCAGGATGCGGTCTTTGACCTTTTCCAGCCCGTAATGGTCGTCGTCGAGGACTTTTTGCGCCAGAGCGAGGTCAATTCTGTCTTCAGAATAATCGGCCCAGGGCAATTCCAGCAACCAGTCGAGGTAGTTGGAGATCACAGAATAATCGGGCATGGTGGGCATGAGGCGGGAAAGGCGGCGCACTTCCTTGTCGAAGACCTGCTGCACTTTTTCGGGCCATTTCTTTTCTGCGGCGCGTTTTTTGAAATTTTCCACGTCAGAATCCGGGCCGTCATCCCCTCCCAACTCATCCTGAATGGCTTTCATCTGCTGACGCAGAAAATATTCCCGTTGCTGCTGATCCAGATCTGTTTTTACCTTGGATTGAATTTCCTCGGTCAGTTCCAGGATAGCCAGCTCTTTGGACATGTATTCGAGCACCTTTTCGCCCTTTTCGAGCAGGTCGTCCATGACCAGAATTTCCTGTTTACCCGGCACATCCAGGGTCAGGTTGGAACTGATAAAATGGATCAGCAGGCTCAGGCTGGAGATATTCTGGATCGCAGTATTGGCTTCTGAGGGGATATTGGGGGCAATTTCAATGATGCGATTGGCCTCCTGCTTGAGACTCAGCACCATGGCCTGGGCCTGATTCTCGTCGGGCTGGATTTCTGGTAATCTCTTGACCCTGGCCTTAAAGTAAGGTTTGGTTTGGGTTATTTCAGAAATTTCAAACCTGCTGCGCCCCTGAATTACAATGGTAATGCTGCCATCGGGCATTTTGAAGCGCTTGAGAATGCGGGCCACCGTACCTTTTGAAAAAAGATCTTCGGGGGTTGGGTCTTCTGTGGATGCTTTACGCTGGGCCACCACGCCCACCAGTTTGGAAGAAGTCCGCAGGGCATCATTAACCAGCTTGATTGATTTGTCGCGGCCCACGGTGATGGGAATTACCACCCCGGGATACAGCACAGTATTTTTCAGGGGTAAAATGCCCAGTTCTTCAGGAATAAATTCAGAAGACATTCTTTCTTCTTCTGAATCTGAAAGGACCGGAAATTCTGTCTCGTTGAGTGGGCTGTCGCCGAAAAGTATTGTCATTTTGTCTTTTTTGTCCCCCAATTCAATTGATTTATGCCAGGTTGGCAGTCATCGTGGGAGATATTGGGAATGTGCAAAGGGTATGCCGCAATGCCATTTTGCCGGGTTTTATTCTTTTTTTGAGGCGATTAAACTGAAGTAGCGGCAAGAAAAAGGGGGACCCGGTTGGATCCCCCTTGTCAAATATACTTCA
Organism: Bacteroidia bacterium; assembly: GCA_020635905.1. GTDB lineage: Bacteria > Bacteroidota > Bacteroidia > J057 > JADKCL01 > JACJYV01. Next base: position 386,054 of record JACJYV010000008.1, on the reverse strand, counting down.
GTCAAAGGTTATTGTGCCTGGGCAGTCGCTTTCTTCTCCTGACCATTGATCAGGTCGTGGGCAATCGGACTGGCCACGAAGATAGAAGAGTAAGTTCCCACACCAATACCTACCAGCAAGGCAAACATGAAGCCTTTCATCGTGTCTCCACCAAGGAGGAACAGGATGAGGATGGTGGCCAGGGTCGTACCAGAGGTAATCAAAGTACGGCTGACCGTCTGGTTGATGGAGGTGTTATAAACATCGGAAAGTCCAGAAGTTTTCATTTCGCCCAGATTCTCGCGGATACGGTCAAACACGATTACCGTGTCGTTGATGGAGTAACCCACGATGGTCAGGATGGCGGCAATGAAACTCTGGTCGATCTCCAGGGAGAAGGGCAGGAAATCCAGGGCTCCCAGAAGGGAGAAAATACCCAGGGTAATCGTCACGTCGTGCATCAAGGCCACCAGAGCTCCAAGGCTGTACTGCCATTTGCGGAAACGGACAAAGATGTAGAGGAAGATGATTACCAGGGAGAAAAGGATCGAGAAGATGGCGCTTCGCTTGATGTCGTTGGCCACGGTAGGTCCTACCAGGCGGGCGGATTCAACCTCAGCCATATACTCTGAATTCAGCCCGTTGATGGTGCTGAGAAGCAAATTTTCAACTTCTTCTGATTTATCCTGCTTATCAACCAGATAGCTGGTGGTGATCAAAAGTGAGTTTTCACCCCCAATCGTTTTGATCACAGGAGAATTGTTATCAAAGACAGCGGTCAATCCCTGACGGATAACTTCGTTATCGTTTTCATCCAGCGACTTTTCGAAGTTCAGAGTGTACTGGCGTCCACCGTCGAAATCCACCCCGGTTTTGAAGCCGTTGGCCACAAAAGAGAAGATCGAAACGGCGATCAACAATCCTGAAACTCCATAAAACAACTTCTTGCGGATGGTCATTTTGACATCCACTTTATTGAAGGCGTTGATGGTGAGTTTGGAGCCAAATTTGATGGAATCTCCACCTTTGTCTGCGAAGTAATCCAGGATCAGACGGCTGACAAACAGGGCAGAGATCAGTGAGGTGATAATACCAATCATAAGGCTCACCGCAAAACCCCGGATGGGGCCGATACCAAAGGCAAACAGTACCACACCCGTAAGGAAGGTGGTGATGTTACCGTCAAGTACGGAGGAAAGTGCGTTTTTGAAACCTGCTGAAATGGACGCTTTGAGCGATTTCCCCAGGGCCTGCTCTTCTCTGATCCTTTCAAAGATCAGTACGTTGGCATCCACCGCCATACCCATGGTTAGTACGATTGCCGCAATACCCGGCAGGGTCAGTACCACATTCAGAGCCGCGGATACGCCGAGAATGAAGAAAAGGTTGGCAATCAAAGCCACGTTGGCCACAAATCCTGATCCTGCATAGTAAAAGGCCATGAAGGCAACCGTTACCAGGAAGGCGATCAGGAATGACCACATACCTTTGCTGATGTTTTGCTCACCCAGGGTGGGTCCTACGATATCTTCACCCTGAATACGGGCTTTTACCGGCAATTTACCTGCGCTGAGCAGGGTTGCAAGGTCTTTTGCTTCTTCAATGGTGAAGTTACCTGTGATCTGTGAGTTACCACCTGAAATCTGCTGATTTACGCGGGGATAAGAGTAAACGAGACCGTCCAGCACGATAGCAATGGAGTAATTGACGTTTTTAGCCGTCAGATCGCTCCAGATTCTGGAACCTTCCACGTTCATGCGCATGCTTACGTCAGGAGCTTTGGAACCCTGAGATTCGAAATCCTGGCGGGCTTCTTCAATTACGTCCCCGTCCAGCGGCGGAACGCCTTCAGCGTTGTATTTGATGGCAATCAGTTCCAGAAATTCTCCGTCTTCCACGGGAGATTTGGCCGTCCAGACGAATTTAATTTCGTTGGGCAGTACGGAAACCACGTCAGGGTGACGCATCCATTTGTTGAAATCGCCCGTGTCGGCGATGGCCATGTAACCCAGCAAAGGAGTGTTTGGATAGCCCTGGAGTTGCTCGTTGCTGATGGACTGGAATTTCTCAAACAGGGGGTAACGCTCAATGAATTTGGCGCGACGCTCCTCGTCAGAGAGGGTGGAATCGTCCACAAAGGCATCGTTGCTGAGGGAATCCTTCAGGCTGTCAGGGGTTTCAGTTTGAGCAGTTTCCTCAGCGCCTTCGTTTTCGGAAAGCAAATCGTTCACCACTGCAGATTTGTCCACTTCAGCCGTGTCAACTTCGACTTTGGCCGTAGTATCATTTACTGCCAGATCTCCGTCGCGTTTTTTGACCATGCGAACCACATCATTGGCTTTTTCGAGTTCGCGGATACCATCGCGGTAAGGATAGGTCTCCCAGAATTCAAGTTTTGCTGTGTTGCGCAGGAGTCTGCGGACCCGCTCGGGATCTTTCACCCCGGGAAGTTCCACCAGAATACGGCCGCTTCCTTCCTGCAACTGCAGGTTGGGTGAGCTTACCCCAAACTGGTCAATACGTGAACGGATGATATTGAAGGTGTTCTGGATAGCGTCGTCAGACTGGGTGCGCAGGTAGGTGAGCACTTCTTCGTTGGAAGTCTGAAAATTGATCCCGTTGTCTGCGCTGGCGTAGTAGGCAGCCAGTTTTACGTTGGGCTGAATTTTCTGAAATTCCTGGTAGAAGAGGTCCACGAAAGATTCCTGGGAATTTTCTTTGGCAGCAATTGCGTTGGAAACAGCCATGGTGAAATCCTTGTCATCTGCAGGATTTCCGGCCAGTTCGCGCACAATGTCTTCCACCCCGATTTCCAGGGTTACCATCATACCGCCCTGGAGGTCAAGGCCGTAAGAAAAGGCATTTTTTTGTGAATTTTTTAAGGACTTCATGAAGTCCGCATCCTCGGTCAGCTCGGCAAGTTCAACAGCGTCTGCGTTTTTAAGCTTTGAATCCTTGGAAAATGCATTCCAGGTATGGTAAAGATTATAAACGCAAATCAGTGCGAATATGACCAGCAATCCGAGGACTGTATTTTTATTCCTCATGGTAATATTGAAAAATTAATAGTGATTCCTAATTTGATGAAAACAGGTTTTGTTTGTCGGGGGGATGAATATGGGCAAATGAATCCCCAAAATCCCTGTGAGGGAGGCTAAGGAGCCCGCGGAGAAAGGGAATAAATGATCTGGAAATTTCTGAAAGGGATTTCTGGTAATTTGACCGAAAATGCCTTTTTCAGCGGTCCAAAGATTTTGGGCAGGGAAATGCCCGGGAGGGCGCTGCCTGTAACGGGGGCGGGGGTCAGGCCGCTGTCAGAAAATTCAGGATCGTCCTGAGCGCTGAAAAGTGCGGATTTTTGATCCAGCCCGACCGAGTTGCGGACCTGAACTTCTTTGAGGGTTTTGAAATAAACCTGGAATAACTCCACCTTGCTGATCTTCCCAAAGAAGAGCAGCAAAAATCCCACAGAGAGGAAAGTGAATGATTTATTAACCAGGCGCATGTTTTACCTTCGAAATTCGAACGACGAAATTAAAGATAAATTTGTCTCAAGACAAACAGATTTGGAAATTGCGTTGAAAAAGGTTCGAGCAACGAGAAACGAGCTTCGAGAAACGAGCACCACCAACTAACAACCACATCCACTATGGAACTAAATCTGTTCAAAGGAAATAAACTGGAAGTGACGCTGAGCAGGCTCTGTCACCAGTTGATCGAAAATCATGGAGATTTTCGCAATACAGTGATGCTGGGCATGCAGCCCCGGGGCATTTACCTGAGTCGCCGCATCCATTCCCTGCTGGCTGATCTTTCGCCCCAGGGAGATATTCCGTACGGGGAGCTGGATGTCACCTTTTTTAGGGATGATTTTCGCCGCCACGGAGCGCCCCTGATGGCCAATCAGACCCGGGTGGATTTTCTGGTGGAGGGAAAAAAGGTGATCCTGATCGACGATGTGCTCTACACGGGCCGCACGGTCCGTGCGGCGCTGGATGCAATGCTGGCCTATGGCCGGCCTGAAAATGTGGAATTGCTGGTCCTGGTGGACCGTCACCGCATGCGGCAATTGCCCATCGAGCCCAGGTATGTGGGTATCAGGGTGGATACCCTCGAAACAGAAAAAGTTATTGTACGCCTCAAAGAAGGCGGACACAAAGACAGTGTGAGAATAGAATCCTGATTCATGGCAGAGGCATTATTAAGTACACCGCACCTGCTTGGCATCAAGCAAGTCACCGCGGAAGACATGGAAACCATCTTCAAAACCGCGGATGGGTTCAAGGATGTGATCAACCGTCCCATCAAAAAGGTGCCTTCCCTGCGGGATATGACGGTGGCCAATCTCTTTTTTGAGAATTCCACCCGGACCCGCATCTCCTTTGAGCTGGCCGAAAAGCGGCTCTCAGCCGATATTGTGAACTTCTCGGCCAGCACTTCGAGTGTAAAAAAGGGAGAAACCCTGCTGGACACGGTCAATAATATCCTGGCTATGAAGGTGGATATGGTGGTGATGCGGCACCCGCATCCCGGGGCTTGCGTTTACCTCAGCCGCCACATTGAGGCGAAGATCATCAATGCGGGCGACGGAGCGCATGAGCACCCCACCCAGGCCCTGCTGGACTGCTTTTCCCTGCGGGAAAAGTTTGGGCACCTGAAAGGGTTGAATGTGGCCATTGTGGGCGATATTTTGCATAGCAGGGTGGCGCTGAGCAATATTTTTGCCCTGAAAAAGCTGGGTGCAAATGTACGGGTCTGCGGCCCGCCCACCCTGATCCCGACCTTTATCAAGAGTCTGGGAGTGGAGGTGGATTATAACCTGAAAAGCACCCTGGATTGGGCGGATGCGGTGAATATGCTGCGGATACAGCTGGAGCGGCAGGAAATCCGCTATTTTCCCAGTCTGCGGGAATACACCATGCTGTATGGCCTGGACCGCGAATTGCTGGAAAGCCTGGACAAAAAGCTGGTGGTGCTGCACCCCGGGCCTATTAACCGCGGAGTGGAGATCAGTTCTGAAGTGGCTGATCATGAGCAAAGCATCATCCTGGATCAGGTGGAGAACGGCGTAGCCGTGCGGATGGCGGTTTTGTACCTGCTGGCGGGGAGCAATTGACAATTGGCAGGGAGCAATGAAAAATTGGGTACCAAATGTGTTCGGACCCGCTCTTCCAGTTATGGAAGGGAGGTTGCGTGAGGTGCCTGGAGGGCGCCCGCCACTTTGGCGGGCGGTCGGGGCGCAGGTTGCCGCAGGCAAAGCGCCCTGACGGATCCCGAATGTTTTCGGGAGAACCCCTCAAGGGACCGACCCCGAAGCCGGAGCGGATAGCGAGCGGCATTCGGGGGCACGCCCAAATTCAATTGGCAATGAGCAATTAACCAGGGGAGGCTGTTTATAGCTGGACCACGATCCCGATCGAGGGTAAAATTGTGCCCGCGGTGTTTTGCAGGTAATTGGCCTGGTAATAGCCGGGATTGTTGGGATCGGGAATGGGATTGCCATCTGCGTCCTTGACTACGTCAAGATAGGGTTGCTGCTGGCTTTTGGCGTTGTAGGCGTTTTGGAGGTCGAAATAGAGGTTAAGACTCCATTTTTTGAAAAACCACTTTTTGTCGATGCGCACGTCGAGTTGGTTGAAGCCGTTGGTACGCAGGGTATTGAGCTGGCTGTAGTCGAGCAGCCCGACGCGGGAGACATTCCAGTTGGAGATGAGGAGGGAGGTGGTCTCGTCGTAGGGCGTGTAGGGCGTGCCGCCATACCAGCGCCAGCGGAAGCCTATTTCGTAGTTTTTGCCGAATTTTTTGCCGCCCGTGAGGGAGACAATGTGGCGGTTGTCCCAGGCGCTGGGGCGGTACTGGCCCTGGCCGTTGGTGAATTCGCTGCGCACGAAGGTATAGCTGACGATGCCAAAAAAGCCTTTCCAGAGCTTTTGTTGGGCCAGAAATTCGACCCCGTAGCTCCTGCCCTGGCTGCTGGAGGTGGCGGGTGCATTGCCAATCACCCCAAAGCCTGCGCCCTGATTGGCCAGGGAAATGGAGTCGCGGGTGAGGAAGGGGTAATGCTGATAGGTTTTGTAAAATCCCTCCACCGTGATCTTGCCTGAGGGAGAATAATTGTACTCGAGACCGGCCACAAGGTGGTTGGATTTGATGTAGGAAAGGCCGTTGTCGCGGTTGATGAGCTGGTTGGTTTCGTTGCGATAGCCCATCACAGTGTAGGGAGGCAACTGATAATAGATGCCCGTATTGAAGTTCAGATTGAGTTTGGGGGCAAAGTTCCAGGAGGCAGAAAAGCGGGGGGAAAATTGCTTGAAAGGATTGGCCATTACGCCTGAATAGCTGTTTCCATCGAGACGAAATCCTGTGGAAAGGACCAGTCTTTCGGAGAAAAATTTGCGGCTGATCTGGCCAAATGCGCCGTATTTGTGGAATTTGAGGTTGGATTGGTAGTCGATAATGACTTCACCTGCCGGGCTGGCAATGCGCTGGAAGGTGGAGTTGGTGTAGCGGGCAAATTCGTAATTGGCACCCACATTGATTTTGAAACCGTTGGTTCTCAGGGTGTTTTCTATGCGAAATTTGTTTTCAATTTCCTGGCTGGTGTAATCCTGGATCAGGGGGAGGGTTTCGTCGTTGTCTTCGTATTTGAACACGCGGTTGTTGAGCATGTTGCGGCTGGCCACGATGGTCCAGTATCCTTTGTCCGTGAATTGCTTGTAATTGGCACCCACGGTGTAATTCCACTGGGTATTGACGGGCAGATAACCCAGGATATAGCGTTGTTCTTCGGTCGAATCTGCTTTGAGATTGAGGGCAAAATTGTCAATGGCACCCAGGCCAATGAAGGTCAGTTCGCTTTTGTTGGAGAGCTTTGTCTTGGTCTTGAACTGAAAATCGTTGTAATTGGGCAAAAAGGGCAGAGCCAGGGCCTGAAACAGCCATTGCAGATAGGACCTGCGCCCGGAAACCAGGAATGTGGTGTTTTTCTTTTTGCCAATGGGTCCTTCCAGGGTCAGACCGAGGTCGCTGGAACCTACAGTAGCCGTAAATCCCACTTTGTCGTCACGACCGTTGCGCAACTTGATTTCCATCACGGAACTGAGGGTATTGCCCCGGTTGGAAGGAAAGGCACCCGAGTAAAAGTCGACTTCGCGGATAAAATCCACGTTGATCAGGCCCGTAGGGCCACCAGAGGCGCCCTGGGTGGCAAAGTGGTTGATATTGGGCACTTCAATGCCGTCGAGATAAAAACGGTTTTCGTTGGGCGCCCCACCGCGAATGATGATGTCGTTGCGGAAAGCAACCCCCGTGGCCACGCCCGGGAGGCTTTGGATCACGCGACTGATGTCGCGGTTTCCGCCGGGATTGCGCTGGATTTCATTTACTCCAATGGTGCGGATGGAAACGGGGCTTTCTTCCGTTTTATTGAAAGGCGAAGCCACAATTTTCACCTCGCGGGCCGTGTCAATTTCAGAAATGAGGGCAAATTCCAGCACAGCTGGTTTGGAATTGGTGACCTGTACTTCGTAAATGGTCTGGCTTTTGAAGCCCTGGTAGCGGCCTTCTACGTTGTAGAGGCCGGCCGGGAGGCCCTTTATTTCAAAATTTCCGGTAGAATCAGTGTAAGCACCTGTATTGGCTCCTTCCACCACGATCACCCCAAATTCAAGGGGTTCGTTGCTGAACTGGTCGAACATTCGGCCTTTAATAATGCCATTCTGGCCCATCAGACCCCATCCTGTCAGGGTCAAAAGTATGAAGATTGGTAATTTTCTAAGCATAAAATGGTGTTTCAGGATTTTGGATACGCAAAGATAGGAATTTTGTTTAATCTTTTTGTAAAAATGTTAAACAAATATTTGAAATTATTTTGCATGAGCCGAATTTTTCTAATTTGCAGCGCAATTTAGTACTCCATGGATTTGAAGTATCCCATACTTTCTCAATTTTATCCCCTGGATCTGGGGGGAGCAGCAGGAGTGGTGGGAAATCAGGCGCTGGAAGCTTTGGGGGCCATGGTTTCAGGTGGAAATTTTACCCGGGTGGGAATTTTGGTGGACGAACACACCCGTGAGCATTGCCTGCCCCGGGTACAGCAGTTTGTCCCTGAAGCAGAGATCTTTTCAATTCCTTCGGGCGAACCCAGCAAGAATCTGAGGGTCTGTGAGGATTTGTGGGATGATTTTCTGGCCCGTGAAATGGACCGTAAATCTGTGTTGATCAATCTGGGAGGGGGCGTGGTTGGGGATTTGGGTGGATTTGCGGCTGCGGCATTTAAACGGGGCATGTATTTTATTCAGGTTCCCACTACTTTGCTGGCCATGGTGGACGCTTCCATTGGAGGTAAAACGGGGGTGGATTTTCGCCATTTGAAAAATCTGATTGGCTTTTTCAAACAACCTGAGGCCATTTTCATTGATCCTGCCTTTTTGTCCACTTTGCCCCGCCGGGAATTGCTTTCAGGATTTGCCGAGGTGGTCAAGCATTGCCTGATCGCAGATGAGAAGACCTGGCAATCCATTCGTGGATTGAAAAATCTGCCACTTTCTTACGAATATCTGGTTGAAAAATCTGTGGAGGTCAAGGCCCGCATTGTGCGGGAGGACCCGCACGAACGGGGTGCACGCAAGGCACTCAATTTTGGCCACACCGCTGGTCATGCCCTGGAAACCTGGTTTTTGCGCAACAAACTGGATCTGACCCACGGCGAAGCCGTGGCGATAGGTATGGTGGCTGAAAGCTACCTTTCCTTCAACCATAATTTGCTTTCAAATGATGAATTGAATGAAATCACACGATTTATTCTTTGTATTTTTGGAAAGCGCGATTTGCCCGAAAAATCACTCAAAGAAATCGCCGCCCTCGCCCTTATGGACAAGAAAAATGAAGGAGGAACGATCATGTGCACTTTTTTGCAGGGCATAGGTCATTGCAGGGTCAATCAGGCTGTTTCAACTGATGAAGTGGCAGCCGGGTTGGAATTTTATCAAAGCCTAAGCCTGGAGGGGCTTGATTTTGCATGACTGGATCAAAATAATTCCGCCCCATGGGCCGCTGAAGGGTGAAATCAGACTGCCCGCCTCAAAAAGTGAAAGCAACCGTGCGCTGATCCTCAGGGCCCTGAGTCAGGGACGGGTCTCTGTGTCCAAACTGGCCGAGTCGCGGGATACCCAAACCATGATCGACTGCCTGGCTACCCGCAAAACAACGGTCAATGTGGGCATCGCAGGCACGGTGATGCGATTTTTGACGGCTTATCTGGCTTTTGGAGGGGAGGACCGGGTGGTGACCGGGGCAGAGCGCATGCTGAAGCGGCCCATCGGGCCGCTGGTGGAAGCCTTGCGGGAATTGGGAGCCAAAATTGACTATCTGGGTGAGGAAGGCTATCCTCCTTTGCTGATTAGGGGGTCAGAATCTGTGGCCGTGGGGCGGGAAGTCAGTATCAAAGGCAATGTAAGCAGCCAGTTCATTTCTGCCCTGCTGATGATTGCCCCCACTTTGCCCCGCGGTCTGGAGTTGAACCTGATCGAACCCGTCTTTTCCGTGCCCTACATCAAAATGACCCTGGAAATGCTGGGTCAGTGCGGGATTTTTCACCATTGGGTGGGAAACACGATCAAAATTCCCCACCAGTTTTTCAAGACCCACCACCTCACCATTGAGCCCGACTGGTCAGCGGCCAGCTATGCCTATGCCATGTGCGCCCTGAGCCCCGGGTCGAAACTGGTCCTTCCCGGCCTGAAAAGGGATTCCCTGCAAGGCGACCGCTGGATTGCAGAATTTATGGAAAAAATGGGGGTGGAGTCAACTTTCTCCCATATGGGCCTGACGATTGAGCAAAAAAGAACTCCAACTCCCCAGATCGACCTGGGTAAAATTGATTTTACGGGCTGTCCCGATCTGGCTCAGACTTTGGCTGTGCTCCTGGGTTCTAAAAGCAAACTTGCCATTCTGACCGGCCTGGACAGTTTGCGCATCAAGGAAACGGACCGCATTATGGCCCTGCAATATGAGTTGCGAAAATTTGGGATTCAGTTTGTGCCCGTGGAACACGGATTTTTTCTGGAAGGGGAATTCGAGCCTTTGCCCAATGTCCTGGTTCACACCTATGAAGATCACCGCATGGCGCTGTCGTTTGCGCCTTTGGCGCTGGTCAATGAATCGCTCAGGATCGAAGATCCTGAGGTGGTGGACAAGTCCTTTCCTCATTTCTGGGAGGAACTTGAAAAAATCGGGTTCAGGATCAGTCGGGGAAATTAACCCGCCACCACAACCACCAAAATCTTCACCTTCACTTCATCTCCCGTGGGCAACATGCCGCCGCCCAGGGTATAATCCTTGCGACTGAGCACAAAATTGCCCTGAAAACCACCCACTTTGGCGGTGCGTTCAAATTTGAAAGGAATAATGACCTTTTTGGTAATGTCCTTGATGGACAATTGCCCGGTTACATTATACTGATCACCCTCTTTGACCACAGAAGAACTGATAAAACGGATATTGGGGAAGGTTTCTGCGTCAAAAAATTCCTCTTTCAACAGGTGATTATCCCGTTTTTTGATGCCTGTGCGAATGCTGCCAACCGGAATTTTGACCGAAAATTTTGCATTGGCCAGGTTTTCCTCGTCAAATTGAATGATACCCACAGGGGAGGCCATTGAGCCATCAACATCCACCCCAAAATTGCTGATAATAAAACTGATACCCGAACGACTGGTGTCTATTTTCCAATTGGTTTGGGCCTGGGCAAGGAAAGGGAAAAAAAGCAGACAGAAGAGTAATTTTCGCATCATGGGGTTGTTTTTTGGAGGAACGTTTGGCTGGACTGAATATTTATTTTTTGTGAAAGAAGGCGTAAATCCCGCTGCCGCTTCCTGTCATGGCCGCATAAATGGCGCCCTGCACATACAGGTCGTTTTTCAGGCGGGAAAGCAGGGGGTAATCGGCAAAAACAGGCTCCTCCAGATCGTTGACCACCCGGTCGGGCCATTCCTCGAAAGGAGCCCGCAGGGCCTCTTTCAGAGACCTTTTGGGATCAAGTTCTTCCAGAAAAAGCCCGCGGTAGGCATCTGGCGTACTGGAGTGTATGCCCGGGGTGATCAGGCCAATGTCATAAGGGATTTCCAGTTCAAAGGGCTCCAGATTCTGGCCAATGCCAGTTGCCAGCATGGGTTCGTTATAGAGGAAGAAGGGCACATCCGCGCCCAGAGGGCGCGCCAGTTCGACCAGCTCTTCGCGCTTCAGGCCCAGGCCCAGCATTTCATTCAGGCCCTGTAAAGTAGTGGCCGCATTCGAGCTGCCACCTCCCAGGCCTGCGCCCGCAGGAATGTTTTTCACCACCCTGATTTCCAGTCCAGGCAGTTTGCCCACTTTGCGCTTCAGCGCCTGAGCAGCTTTCCAGATCAGGTTATCCTCCTGATTCACCTGCATGGAAATTCCCTCCATGACCACTGATATTCCGTTGCCTTCCTGCTCGGAAAAAGTCATTTCATCGGCCAGTTTGACGGGATAAAGCAAGGTTTCCACTTCGTGGTAACCATCAGGCCGTCTTCCCTTGACAATCAGTCCCAGGTTGATTTTGGCCGGAGAATTGAGTTTCAGCATAAACTGAATGAGAAATTAGAATTTGAAACGGAGCAGGCCCACACCCAAAGACAGCATGGGCGTCCTTTTCACAAACCAGGTCACTGCATCGCGGGAAGCAACCCCCACTTCAAACAGGTTGTCTTTGCCCGTAAAATAAACTCCCAGGGGAATGTTGAAATTGGTTCCTCCCCCAAACATCATCCCGGACGAAAAGCGAAACCAGGGCAGGGGTTTGAGGTCGCCACCAATGGCAATAAATGGGTTTTTTAAGTTTCCTGGAGCATTATTCAGCGGAATTACCGCGTCAGCACCCAGGCTGAATATTTTACCAAAGTCGTAGCTGGCTCCCATGCGGAATTTGGCCGGGGTTTGCTGGGCCACTTTGGTCTCACCTGACCAGGTAAAAAGCCCCTTATCGCCCGTTATGTCGTCGATTTCGCTCAGAACATTATAGCTGTTGAGTCCCGCGCTGCCCAATCCGTTGAAGATGGTATCATTGGCTGAATAAACGTTGCCCGTCCAGTTGATGTAGCCCAGGTCTGTGGCAGATGCGCCCAGTTTCAGCTTCTGGAACAGCACCACCGTGACTCCCGCTTCAAATCCCAGGCCGCTTCCTACAGGATTGAAACTGTTGCCTGTGACCTGAGAGGGAGTGGGTACCCCGTAATTCACACCCAGTCCGGGCGTAATGGCCGAAAAGGCATTGAGTTGTTCGTCATTTGCGTTCACGTTCAGATAAGCCAGACCCTGCAGGTATTTGATCCCAACCCCACCATAGATGGCCAGCTTGTCGTTGCGAATGATCTTGCGGCCATAGCCAAAACCAATTTCGCGGTACCAGTTCCAGTTGATTTGTGAGCCGCTGAACAACTGCCCAAAGGTTTTGGGCAGGCTGGCGTATCCCAGGGTATCCCCGTTGACCACCGCAGTGGAATCAAAATAGTCTGTGTAATTGAATCCCTGGAAGAGAATTCCCGCCATATCCTGGTTCAGGTCAACGCTGAAAGCCATTCTTTCCCGCCAGTTGAGCGAAAATCCACCCACGTCCTCATTGGGTTGCAGAGCCACTCCCAGCGGCAGCACATCCAGGTTCATTTGCAGGCCATTGTCGGCAAAAAGCTGCGCAGCTTCCTTCTTTTCGGCTGCATCCAGATTTTTGGGATTGACCAGATTTTCAATTTTGAAAAACTGCTGATACAACTCAGGGCGCTCCAGCGCACTGGAATAGGTGGAGTAAACCCCTTCAGCGATCCCAAGGGAGAATTTTTTATATGGCAAAACCCCGCTTTCATCAAATTTATAGAAGCCCAGATTGGCCGCATTGATGCCCAGGGTCTGGTAATCACCCATCATGGTAACTCCAACTCCTCCGCGGCCGGTCGCGGTGAAATTGCTCAACTCCACCTGTGCAGGGGCAAATTGTAAAAGGATTAGAAAGAGAAAGAGTACAGGGGTAATTTTTTTCATAACTGATCCGGTTTTGTGAACGTATTAAGATTACCAATACTTAAAAATGGACTTTAAATCTTGTAAACAAAAGCCCAATCCTCAAAGAAATTAGTAAAAATCTCGTTCTTTTTATACCTTCATGTTGCAATACCACTTTTCCTGACAGGAATATTGCGTATGATATTTATCCTCAAAACGTTGGCTTCAGGCCAAACTTCCACGGCAAACTGCTCGGTTTGCGGAAATTTCTGTGCACGCTAACAACTCAGATGGTCGGACCTAACGGCCCCGAAAATTCCATTTATGGACAAAAAAAACTCCCCAAAATCGAAATCCAGTAATATGATCAAAACTTCTGAAATATATCGTGGTGCAAGCCGTCTGGTTGGGATTGAAGAATCCCAGACCCTGGCCATTACCAAAAAAGTGCGTGAATTGCAGGGAAAAGGCATTGATGTGGTGGGATTGACCCTGGGTGAGCCAGATTTTGACACGCCCGATCACGTTCGCGTGGCTGGCATTCAGGCCATCCATGACGGATTGACTCATTATCCGCCCGTGGCGGGGATTCCTGAGTTGAGGGATGCGATTGTCAATAAGTTCAAAACTGATAATAAAATTTCCTGGAAACGGGAAAATATTGTGGTTTCCACCGGGGCCAAGCAGGCATTGGTAAATGTATTCATGTCGCTGGTCAATCCCGGGGATGAAGTGATTCTGTTTGCGCCTTACTGGGTGTCTTATCTCGCCATGATTCACATGGCGGGCGGCATACCCGTGATCATTGAAACCACCATTGATTCAGGTTATCAGGCATCTGCAGCGCAGCTGGAGGCTCATATCACGGATAAAACCCGCCTGATCGTCTTCAACAGCCCCAGCAACCCGACGGGTAGTATGTATCCCGAGCAAAAAATCCGTGAAATAGGGGAGGTGATTGCCCGTTACCCCCAGGTTTTCATGGTTTCTGACGAGATTTATGAGGAAATTTCCTACGAGGAAGTACATTTCAGCCCGGGTTCAATTGCTGAAATAGCCGAGCGGGTAATTACCGTAAACGGTGTTTCCAAAGGATTTGCCATGACTGGCTGGCGCATTGGCTACCTGGGAGCCGCCAAATGGATCGCAGATCTGTGCGACAAATACCAGGGACAAATCACTTCAGGGGCTTCCACCATATCCCAATGGGCCTCTGTGGCCGCTTTGAATGGTCCCAAAGAGCCTTCCAGAGAAATGGTGAGCCAGTTTCTCAAGCGCCGCAATTTCATGTACACCCAGTTGGGACAAATTGAAGGCCTGAAAATCAATATTCCTGAGGGAGCCTTTTATTTTTACCCTGATTTTTCAGGATTTTTTGGAAAAACCAGTCCCAAAGGGAAGAAAATCAATAACATTGACGACCTCTGCGAATTTCTGATTGATGAGGCCCATGTGGCTGTTGTTCCAGGTACGGCCTTCGGCACCCGCCATCATGTGCGCATATCTTATGCCTATTCTCAGGAGCAGCTTACCAAAGGTTGTCAGCGGATCGTGGAGTCCCTGGCTACGCTGAAATGACCCGCGAGTTAATAGATTCTTTTTTTGAACAGGCCACCCGCGCCAGGGTGCTGGTCATTGGCGACCTCATGCTCGACCGTTATATCTGGGGGAGGGTGGAACGCATTTCACCAGAGGCCCCCGTGCCCGTGGTGGATGTTTATGACGAGGAAAGTCGCCCGGGTGGAGCCGCCAATGTGGCTTTGAACATAGCCTCCTTTGGGGCTACTCCTGTTTTATGCGGGGCGATTGGCAATGACCGTGCAGGCGACGATCTGCTGGATCATTTGCAGAAATCATCTTTTGATACCTCCCTGGTTTTCAGAGACTCAGGACGGACCACCACTTCCAAAATCAGGATCATTGGCAATAATCAACAGGTGTTGCGGGTTGATCGCGAGGATCGTTTTCACCTGGAAACACAGTTGAGGGAAAAGGTCCTTGAGCAGGTGAAAAAGGCCCTGAATCAGGTGGATGCGGTCATTTTTGAGGATTATGATAAGGGATTGCTGGACGAATTTCTCATTCAAAAGATCACTCAGGCCGCCAAATCCCTCAAAAAGCCAGTCATTGTGGACCCCAAATTCAGGAATTTCCTCCAGTTTGGAGGCACCACGCTTTTCAAACCAAATCTGAAAGAATTAAACGAAGCGCTGGGCCTCAAGTTGATCAACAACGACCAGGAGGGGATCAGGGAAGCCGTTTCGCGCCTGCGTTACCGCATGCCCCACGAGAACACGGTCATTACCCTCAGCGAAAAAGGTATGATTGCCTTTGGACCCGACCTGCAGCCTGTGTATCACCCTGCCCATTTGCGCAAAATTCGCGATGTAAGCGGGGCTGGTGACTCTGTGGTATCTGTTCTGGCCCTGGCCACCACCTGCGGGCTCGACCTGGCAGCCGCTACCTGGCTGGCCAATCTGGCGGGAGGGCTGGTATGTGAAGAAGTGGGCGTGGTGCCCGTAAATCTCCCTAAACTCAGGGAAGAAGCCAATTTAAGCCTGGCAAATCAGGGTTGATTGCCCATTTCACAAGGCCCTGGCCTTGAGATGTTCCATCAGGGTGGTAAATGGGCTGGTGTTTTGCATCACATAATAATGCAGATTATTGATACCCTTCTCCAGCAAATCCACAGACTGTTTCAAAGCCCATTCAATTCCTACCTTTACTTCCTCTTCGCGGGTTTTGGCAGCCAGCATTTTTTCCGTGATTTCCTCGGGAATATCCACGTGAAAGGCGCGGGGAATGCTGCTTAACTGGCTTTTGGAGGTCAGGATTTTCAGGCCGGGAATAATGGGAATGGTGATTCCTGCTTCGCGTGCCTGCCGCACATATTCGTAATAATGCTCATTATTGAAAAACATCTGAGTGACTGCGTAATGAGCGCCCAGATCCTGTTTCTTTTTGAGAATGGAGACGTCAAATTTTTTGTTGGGGGATTCGAAATGCTTTTCAGGATAAGCGGCCACCCCAATGCAAAATTCCGTGGGAGTCACGTCAATCAGTTCGTCCAGGTATTTGCCCTGATTCATTCGATTAACCTGACTTACGAGGTCTGAAGCATAATTATTGACCGAACGGTCAGCCGCGATGGGCTTGCGGTATTTGGCATCGCCTTTGATGGCCAGAATGTTTTCAATGCCCAGGTAATTCAGCTCGATGAGCGCGTCTTCCGTCTCTTCGCGGGTGAAACCCGCGCAGAGGATGTGCGGCACGGGATCAATGTTATACTTGTATTTAATCGCAGCACACAGACCAAAAGTGCCCGGGCTCTTGCGTTTGATGCGTTTTTTGAAAGATCCATCAGACATTTCCTCCCAAATGATCTCAGCTGAGTGGCTGGTCACGTCAATAAAAGGAGGATTGAAAGGCTGGAGCGACTCAATTGCCTGGTGAATTTTTTGTGCGCTGCCGCCCCGCCGTGGAGGGATGATTTCCACGCTGACCATGGGCCCCGTAGCCCGTTCGATGTGTTCGATTACTTTCATAAGCGCCCCAAAGTTAACAGGAATTTTGAAAAGCTTATGCGGCCCGCATGGAATCTACAGGATCAAGTTTGGCGGCGTATATGGCAGGAATAAATCCCGAAATGAGGCCAATTCCCACTGACAGAATCAATCCCACCAGAATACTGCTCGTGGAGATGAGGATTTTGAGGGGAATTTCCAAAGATTCCAGCAGGTAGGTTCCGCCAATCGCAACCAAAGCCAGCAGAAGCAGGCCAGCAATCCCGCCTAAAAGGCAAAGGAAAATGGATTCAAACAGAAATTGAAAAAGGATAAACCTGTTGGTGGCGCCCAGTGCTTTTTGCAAACCAATATCAAAAGTTCGCTCCTTGACCGAGGCATACATGATATTCCCGATTCCAAATCCACCCACAATCACAGAGAGAATGCTGATGAAAAAGCCGCCAATTTGCAGGTATTTGAAGAAATCCTCCACCTGACGCATCAGCATTTCCTGTTTGTTGATGGAAAAATCGTCTTCCACGCGGGGTTTGAGCCCGCGGTTGCGACGGATCAGGCCGATAATTTCACTTTCAACCCGTGCCACATTTTCATATTCGTCTGCCCTGACCGTAATTACCTTGTCATAATGCCTGTCTTCCAGATCGAAAATGCGGCTGGCGTAGGAGTAGGGAATAAATATGCGGTCGTCCATGGAAGTGCCAAACAGGCCAGAACCAATTGGATTGAGAACCCCAACCACACGGAGTTTTTTGCCGCTGAAGCGAATGCTTTCGCCTTCGTAAGGCCCATTGCCAATCAGGCCTTTGGCCACATTGATGCCCACTATTGCGACCGGGCGACCCGAATTCACCTCAATTTCTGAAAAGTAACGGCCTTCCCCGATTTCCAGACTGTTGATCCGCCCATAATCGAAGGTAACGGCCTTTACTTCCACTCCCGTAACTGAGCGTTTGCGGTGCTTCAGGTTGTTGGCGGTAAGGGTGGCTTCATAACTCACTCCAACCACGTTTTTTAACTCGTTTTTCAGGATTTGATAGTCAGAATAACTGACCCGCGGACGTCCCATGTACTTGTACCAATCCTCGGAATTATTCTTCCACGGCCAGTTGTGTACATATAAAACAGTATTGCCGAGGGCAGAAAGGTTGGCGGTTACGGAATTTTGCATGGAATTCACAAAAGTGAAAATCCCCGTGATGGCAAAAATCCCCATGGAAATTCCCAGCATGGTCAGCATGGTACGCAAAAAGTGCTTGCGTAAGGCCCCCAGGGCAATCATCATACCTTCCAACAAAAGCCGGGCTTGTTTCATGCAGCGAAATTTAGCCAATAATTACGGAAATAGAAGTCTTAGGTTCCCTGCAAAACTAAACTTGTGAAAATAAGGGGAATCAGTTGCATTCCTTCACTTGTGGGCTTATCTTTGCAATCCAATTTTAAAAGGTATCTCCTATGAAAATGAAACTTTCAGAGTTCTCGATTGAAATTCCGGACGAACTCATCGCTAAATACCCTGCGGAACCCCGCGATAGCTGCAGGTTGATGGTTTGCCACCGGGATACGGGAAAAATCGAGCACAAAGTTTTTACGGATATTTTAGAATATTTCGGCGAAGGGGATACCATCGTACTGAATAATACCCGCGTATTTCCCGCCCGTTTGCTGGGCAAAAAGGAAAAAACGGGCGCTTCCATCGAAGTGTTTTTGTTGCGCGAACTGAATAAAAAAGCCCGTTTGTGGGACGTTTTGGTTGATCCTGCCCGCAAAATCAGGGTTGGAAATAAGCTGTTCTTTGGTGACAGCGATCTGGTGGCTGAAGTGGTGGACAACACGACTTCCCGGGGCCGCACCATCCGTTTCCTTTTCGAAGGAGAAGACGACGAGCTGCATTCGCTGGTGGAGCAACTGGGCAAAACTCCCATTCCTCCTTATATCAAAAGGGATGTGGAAGATTCTGACCGCGAAAATTACCAGACTATTTTTGCCCGCGAAACCGGGGCAGTGGCCGCTCCTACTGCAGGTCTTCACTTTACCCGCGAACTGATCAAGCGCCTCGAACTCAACGGAGTTGAGCCTTCCTACATTACCCTGCATACGGGTCTGGGTAGCTTTCAGCCCGTGGAAGTGGAAGACCTTTCCAAACACAGAATGGATTCTGAATACTTTGTGATCCCTGATGAGACCTGCGATCTGGTCAATAAATCCAAAGAAAACAGAAGGAATGTGATTGCCGTGGGTACCACTGTGGTGCGTGCGCTGGAATCTTCTGTTTCTGCCAGCAAAACCCTGAAGCCAGCCGCAGGCTGGACGGATAAATTCATTTATCCTCCCTACGAATTCAGCATTCCCAATGCCATGATCACCAATTTTCATCAGCCCAAATCCACCTTGCTGATGATGGTGGCTGGTTTTATGGGCTATGATTTCACCATGCAGGCCTATGAAGAAGCAGTAAAAGAAAAATACCGCTTTTTCAGCTATGGCGATGCAATGCTGATCCTTTAATCTCTTCAGGTGGCGCAGCAAAACCCACCTTTATATGCCCTGATCGTGGCTGGCGGCACGGGTACCCGCATGGGTGGCGGCCGCCCCAAGCAATTGCTGGAACTGGCTGGAAAGCCAATTCTGGTGCATACCCTGGAACGTTTTCTGGAGTTTGATCCCCAACTGGTGGCCTGTGTGGTCCTCCATGAGTCTCTTTTGGCGGGTTGGGAGGAATTTATTTCACAGTATTTTACCCCCGAATCAAGGCAACGAATCCTGGCCACCAGCGGCGGGGCTGAGCGCACGGCCTCCGTGCAAAACGGCCTGAATGCCCTGAAAAATTCAGGAGCAGAACCTTACGGATTGGTCGCAATCCACGATGCCGTGCGTCCCTTTGTGACGCGCGAAATGCTCTCCAATGCCTTTCAGGTGGCCAAAAACCAGGGCAACGCCGTGGTTTGCGTGCCTGTGAAATCAAGCCTGCGCAGAAAGACGGAGCAGGGCAGCGAAGCCGTGGACCGCAGCCTGTTTTACCATGTGCAAACCCCCCAGATCTTTGGTCTGGAGGATATTTCTCTGGCTTATTCCACCCGTCCCCACGACCGCTTCACGGATGACGCCAGTCTGGCCGAATGGGCCGGACAACAAATTCACCTCTGCGAGGGAACGTACGACAACATCAAGATCACCACGCCCGAAGACCTGGCTTTGGGAGAAATCATTCTGAAAGGCGAAGCAAATCCCTGATTCAATCAGGCAGGGATCTGGTTTCTTTTGGCTTACCTCTGACAAATTCGCAATTAATCACAAAGCCATCTCTCAGAAAATCAGTTACTTCTGGAATAAAGCAGGGATTTTATCTAACTTTGAAAATTGAATAATGATGATGGGTGCTATGAATGTCCTGAAAATCAGTGTTTTTTGTATTTTACTCGGGTTGGTCAATCCCCTTTTGGCCCAGAATAATACCAATACCAATAAATTCCGCCAGTTGTACATGGAGTTACCCACTCCCAACGTGTACCGTACGGCCTCTGGTGCGCCGGGCCATGGCTATTATCAGCAACAGGCCGATTATAATATTGAGATCGAACTGGACGATACCAAAGCTACCATCAGCGGCAAGGAAACCATCACCTACCACAATAATTCCCCTGATCCCCTCACCTACCTTTGGGTGCAACTTGATCAAAATCGCCGGGCTCCCACCTCTGATACCTACCTGACCGAGGAAAGCGAGATTCGTGACCAGATGTCGTTCAACGACATCCTGGGCCATCAACGCGCCCTTGCTTTTGACGGTGGTTTCAAGATTCTTTCCGTTAAGGATTCCAAAGGAGGAAATTTGCCCTACACCATCAATAAAACCATGATGCGGGTGGATTTGCCTGCAACTCTGGCTCCTGGTCAGAAGTATGTTTTTCAGGTGGAGTGGTGGTATAATGTCAATAACCGCGATGTGGTGGGTGGACGCTCAGGCTACGAGCATTTTGAGGAAGACGATAATAATCTCTATACCATTGCCCAGTTTTACCCCCGTATGGCCGTCTATAATGATGTGGAAGGCTGGCAGAATAAACAATTTTTGGGTCGGGGCGAATTTACCCTGCCCTTTGGCAACTTCAACGTGTCCATCACCGTTCCTTCTGACCATATCGTGGCTGCGACCGGCGAACTGACCAATGCCACCAAAATTCTGACTGTGCAGCAACAACAGCGTTTCAAGGATGCCCATTCCTCTTTTGAGAAGCCTGTATTCATTGTCACAGAGGAAGAAGCCCTCAAGAATGAATCCCAGAAGGCCACCACAAAGAAAACCTGGGTTTTCAAGGCCGAGAATGTGCGGGATTTTGCCTTTGCCAGCTCCAGGAAGTTTATCTGGGATGCCATGGCGGTAAAATTTGGCGACCGGGTGACCATGGCCATGTCGGCCTACCCCAAAGAAGGTGCCCCTCTGTGGCAAAAATACAGCACCAAAGTGGTGGCCCACACCATTCGCACCTATTCCAAATACACGATTGATTATCCCTACCCCGCCGCCTGGTCCATCAACGCCAAGGACATGGGTATGGAATATCCCATGATCTGCTTCAATTTTGGTCGTCCTGAAAAGGATGGCACTTACAGCCGTGGTACCAAGTATGGCAATATTGGGGTGATCATTCACGAAGTGGGACACAACTTTTTCCCCATGATCATCAACTCTGACGAGCGCCAATGGACCTGGATGGACGAAGGCCTGAATACCTTTGTGCAGTACCTGACCGAGCAGGAATGGGAGCGGGGATATCCAAGTCGCAGGGGCCCTGCATACAAGATCACGGACTACATGAAAGGGGATAAATCCACCATTTCTCCCATCATGACCAATTCAGAATCTATTCACCAGTTTGGGAATAATGCCTATGGCAAACCGGCCACGGCCCTGAATATCCTGCGGGAAACGGTAATGGGCCGCGAATTATTTGATTACGCTTTCAAGGAGTATTGCCGTCGCTGGGCCTTCAAACACCCTTCACCTGCAGATCTTTTCCGTACCATGGAAGATGCCTCAGCCGTTGACCTGGACTGGTTTTGGCGGGGATGGTTTTTTACCACGGATCATTGCGACATTTCTCTGGATGAGGTTCATTGGTACAAAATGAATACGGGTGACCCTGCAGTGGAAAAACCATTCGCAAAGGCAGATCAGAATTATGGGGAAGAATTTATAGGAGACTCCCGCAACAAAACGGCAATTTCCCAAACCATTACTGAAAAAGACCCGGCAACGGTTGATTTTTATAATACCTATGATCCCTTTGCCGTCAATGCAATTGATAAGCGGGATTATGACAACTACCTTTCCCGCCTCACAGACGAAGAAAAAGCCTTGCTGAAGGAGAATATGAATTATTACCAATTGGATTTTACCAACGTGGGTGGTCTGGTAATGCCTTTGATTCTTGAGTTTTCTTTCACGGACGGGTCAAAAGAAGTTGTGAGGATTCCCGCTGAGATTTGGCGCAGAAATAACGAAAAAGTGAGCAAGGTTTTCTTTTTCAAGAAGGAATTGAGCTCGGTTGAACTTGATCCCTTCCTGGAAACGGCAGATACAGAAACCTTCAATAATCACTGGCCCAGGAAGGCGGAGCCTTCCCGTTTCAAGCTTTTCAAAGCGCGTGAAAATCAGGCCGAGAATGAAATGCAGCTTGATCGCCGGGCCAAAGAACTGGAAAAAGGCGGCGGCTCAGAAAAGCCCTGAGCGGCTTTTCACAGGTTTTCCATGGCATTTTTGCCCACTACATAGGCGTAAACGCTGTTGGGGACTGTCAACATTTTTTCCCCGTCCTCAAAAAGGGATTTGCTGGTAATGATCCCCTTTTCGATTTTGTTTTTGTCCATGAAGTACTTCAGCTTTTCCGCTTTGGGCGAATCTGACCACTTTACTTCAAGTGCCCAGGAAGCCTTGAGGAAATTTTTGCTCAATTGAATCAGATCAACTTCGCCTTCCCGGCCATTTCTCTTCCAGTTTGCGTACCGCAGAAAATTATGCTCACGGTGAAGATATTGGGCAAAAACGGCCGTCTCCACTAAATGGGGGAACCGCTCATCTGAATTTTCAATTCTTCCAAACAGTCCCGTGTAGAGGCTTGGATTGGTCAGATAAACCTTAAACTGGGTAATATTTCTGAACCTTTTGGCGGTCACATCCACCCGATGCAGAATTTTGATCAGAAAGGCCGCTTCGAGATATTCAATGTACCGTTTGATGGTTTTGTGGTCCGTTTTGGTTTCCTCTCCAATGTTCTGGTAATTCAAAATTTCTCCCGTCCTGTAAGCGATTTCGTTGAAAAACTGCTGCAATTCGAGGGTGTTTTCAATTCCAAATAATCCTGGCAGATCCTTCATGATCACCTTTTCCGTGATATCTTTTTGAATGACCTGCTCTGGATTTTTGATCTGCCCGGGATTGAGCGCGATCTCTGGAAAGCCCCCAAAATTGATGTAATCGCAAAAATGTTCATTCAGCTGGTGAATGTCATTGGCCTGAAAAAACCTTTTTGGCCCCTGGAAATCAATTTCAATTTCATCCAGCAAGTGGTCATATTCATTCAGGTCAATATACTCGGCAAAGGTAAGAGGGGGTAGGAAAAAGTCGCTGAACCTGCCCGCCCCACTTTCAATGCTTTTCATCCGCAGGGTGGCTGCAGCACTCCCGCTCGCCACAAATTTGGTTCTTCTGTTTTTGTCAACCAGAGATTTCAGGTGGATTTCCCAGTCCTTGAGGTACTGAATCTCATCAAAGAAAATATAGCAATCAGCCATTCCGTGTTTGAAGGGCCTCAGGGCATGCTCAATCAGTTCTTCGAGCCCCATATTGGTGTAAATTGGGGTATCCAGGCTGAAATATAGAATTCTGTCAGGAGCAACTCCACTTTGAAGCAAATCCTGAATGGCCTGGTACATCATCACGGTTTTTCCGATCCGTCTCGGACCCATCAGCACCACGGCCCTGTGGGGCATCATTTCCCTGACCAGATTAAAAAAGGAATTGAAATACCTCCTTTTTCTATAGTCGGCATAGAATGGAATCCTTCCGTTGGTCCACCAGGAGTGGTCGGATTTTATCCTTCTTTGTAAAGTTGCCTGATCGAATGCCATGGGGCAAAAATAGTTAAAAAAATGACTCTTTTGAAAAAAATGTGCAAATTTTGGGATTGTAATACCGAAATTTGCACAATTGTATTTATCATGGTCACTTTCAGGGATTTAGGTGGTGCAATTTTTTAATGCAACATTATGTTTTTGGATAATGAATTACGAATTCAATTGTGATGCAAATTATGGGATCACGATCCCATAATTTGCACATTTAATTATAAAGTGCTTGTTTTCAGCAGATTTCAGGGTGCATTCTTTTCTGAAATCTACCTTTTGGGGCACTATTCTGAAAAAATTTGCACGTTTTTATCCCGTCCTTTGCACAACTTTTGTCCTCTCAAAAGTCTACCCTCACATTGGACGGAATTGCCCGCGAATTTGTAATTTCATTTCTTAAACCAATCAATCCCGAGACGATGACGTTGAGAATTGCATTTGCCCTTTTATTTTCCTTTCTGGTAATCAACCTTCAGGCTCAGTTGGAGGACAAATACCAGCAATCCAGTCCTGATCTCCCTGATTGGGTTTCACTCATGTACAGCGATTCACCCGATCCGGGTGCGGTTACTGCAGCCTATGAGGGCTGGTATAAGACCCACCCATTTGTGAAAAACAGCCATACCCAGTACTACAAGCGCTGGTTGCGCATGCTGGGCCAGGATGTGAAAGGATTGTGGACGACCGGAGCAAATCTCAGGGAGATCGAGGAAAGGGAAGCCGCTTACCTTCAGCAATGTGCCGACGTGGCCGCAGGTCGTGGACCTTCTTCACCCTGGTCCTCTCTCGGTCCCTGGGACTGGGACCATGATGCAGCCAGCCGCTCTTATGCACCTGGTGCGGCCCATGTCTATACTGTAGAACAGTCCCTGGCTAATTCAAGCCTTCTGTTTGCCGGCACGGCTACCACGGGCATCTGGAAATCAACTGACAAGGGCACAAGTTGGTCCCTGACCACCCGCAACATGATCATCAATGGCTCCCTTGCAGTGGAACTGGATTGGTCAAATGTCAATATTGCCTACTTTGGCGGTGGCGGCAACCTCTACAAAACCACCAACCAGGGTACAAGCTGGATCAGTATAGGGGATGCTCCCTTCCAGGCACTCAACCACGATATCAAAGATATCGTCATGCATCCTTCCAACTCACAAGTGCTCTATGTTTGTTCCAATCAGGGATTTTTCAAATCCACGGATGGCGGCGCCAACTTTACCCAGTTGATGTCAGGTTCTTTCCAGGAATTTGAATTGCATCCCTCCAATTCCAACATCCAGTATGTGATCAGGCAGCCTGCGGATAAGACGGAATTTTACAAATCAACGGACAATGGAGCCACCTGGGTGATCAAAACCCAGGGCTGGCCCAATCCTGCCTCGGGAGACGAGCAAAAACGCACAGAAATAGCAGTTACCTCCAATGCTCCTAATATGGTCTATGCCCTGGCTACAGGTGCCGCCAACGGCGGCAGCGGACTGTACGGCATCTATGTGAGCACAGATGCAGGTGAGACCTGGGCCCGCCGTTGCTGCGGTCCCCAGGAGGCTGGCGTACCTTCCAGCACCAACATGAACCTCATGGGTTGGAGCGACCAGGGCACGGATGATGGTGGGCAATACTACTACGACCTTGCTTTGGCGGTCGATCCTGCGAACAGCCTCAAAGTGGATGTTTGCGGGGTAAATCACTGGGTCTCGACCGATGGAGGCTACACTTTTACCTGCCCTTCCAAATGGAGTACCCCCGATAAATCAGAATACGTGCATGCTGATATCCACGATGTGCGCTATTATGGAAATGACCTTTGGTTTGCCTGTGACGGGGGAATTTTCTATTCCAGTGACGGAGGCGACACCATTATTCGCAAGCTGAACGGCATAGAAGGGACGGATTTTTGGGGATTTGGAGCGGGGTTTATTGACGGAGACGTGATGCTGGGCGGCACCTACCACAATGGCACCCTGCTCAAGGATGGCAATACCTATCTCAATGGCTGGATTTGCACCCAGGGAGGCGACAATTACCGTGGATTCGTAAATTTCGGCGATTCCCGAACTGTTTACCACGACGGTGGTGGCAAAATTCTCCCTGGCGATCGTACGATCGCCATTGCTGGATTTCCCTTCAATCACCAGCCCAATGCGACCTATACCACGGGAGCGTCCAGTCAGATTGAGTTCGATCCCAGATGCTATAATATGCTCTATTCAGGTGAGGGAACCTCACTTTGGAGGTCATTTGACAACGGAAGCAGCTATGAACTGGTCAAGGATTTTGGGGAAAATGTGACCTCCGTCGAGGTCTCCTGGGCCGATCCTGATCGCATTTATGTTGCGACCTACAAAGGCTGGTGGGATACCAAACGTCTCTGGAGAACCACAGACCAGGGCACCAACTGGACGGAAATCACCCCTTCCAGCACCATTCTCAATGGAAATACCTGGGTGCCTTACGACATCACCGTGGATGCAAAAAATGCAGATAAACTGTGGATAGCGCGGACTTCGCAATATGGAAACTCACCCGGCGGGCTCGCCGGGTACGAAGTATTCAAATCCACCGACGGTGGCAGCACCTGGATCAACTGGTCGTCGCCTTCCCTGGCGGGTGAGTACCCCAGTTGCATAGAGCACCACCGTGGCACCAACGGAGGAGTGTATCTGGGAACCCGCCGTGCGGTCTGGTACCGCAATGACAACATGAGCGCCTGGGCGCTCTTCAATAATAATCTGCCCGTGAGCACCTCCTCCGTCAATCTGGTGCCTTATTATTGGGGTGGAAAATTGAGAAACGGCACCAATCGCAGCGTTTACGAAGTGGATTTCTATGAAACTGCCGCACCAACGGCTCAGATTGCTGCTGACCGGCGGGAATCATACTGTACCCGTGACACGGTTTATTACACAGATCATTCCTCGGTCAGCCAGAATGGAGCAACCTGGTCCTGGTCATTCCCGGGCGGAAATCCTTCCACCTCCAACCTGCGTCAACCCAAAGTGGTGTATTCCAGCCCCGGCACCTATGACGTAAGTCTTACTGTTTCTGATGTCAACGGGAGCGATTCACAGACCCTCACCAATTTTCTTACTGTAACATCAGAATGCGAACCTGACACCGTTCCCGGGCTGGCGCTCAGTCTGACCAATTCGGGCGATTATGCCTCCATACCCCCTTTGGGCATTACCACCAATACAATCACCTTTTCGGCCTGGGTGAAACCCAACGGCGTGCAACCCGAATACACGGGCATTGTCATGCACGGCAGCACGGCAGCAGGCCTGAACGTGCGGCCCAGTAACGAACTGGGCTACCACTGGCCAGGCGGAGCCTGGTGGTGGAGCAGTGGGCTTCTCTTGCCTCAGAGCCAATGGTCTCATGTAGTGCTGGTGGTGGAACCCACCCAGGTTACGGTTTATTTGAATGGAGTTGGGTCCACTCACGTCGTCAATACAGCCCCCGTAGCCTTTGATGCGCCCTCCCTG
Organism: Bacteroidia bacterium; assembly: GCA_020635905.1. Lineage (GTDB taxonomy): Bacteria > Bacteroidota > Bacteroidia > J057 > JADKCL01 > JACJYV01. Next base: position 358,927 of record JACJYV010000008.1, on the reverse strand, counting down.
ATCGGCAGCTACCAGGGCTGGGGCAGCCGCAACTGGAAAGGGCAGATCGACGAAGTCTGCATCTGGAACCGTGCATTGACCCAGGCTGAAGTGCGCGAGTTGCGCCACCTGACCAAAATTCCGTCTGCTGATCCCACATTACTGGCTTATTATCAGTTTAATCGACCCAGCGGAGTGGCGACTGACCGGGCCCATATTTACCATGCCAATCTGAATGGAGCCGCCACCCGGGTAACTTCAACCGGCCCTTTTGGAGGCGGAAACAGTTCGCGTCAAACCGTGAGCACGGGCGGACCCACGACCTTTGGCGGGACAGGCGTGACCCTTGGATTTTCTCCCTCGGGCACAAATCCTGATGGAGAATTGGTGGTTACCCGCATCAACCTCAATCCAGACCAGGCGCCCAATACAGATCCGATCAGCCGCAGTTACTGGGTGGTCAATAATTACGGGGTCAATTCCACTTTTACTGCCCTGGACAGTATCAGATTTGAGCGGGTGGGCCCTGTAACCGTGGGAGAAGCGGCCTCTCCCTCAGCCTTTAAGTTGTATAAGCGGGGCGACAATGCCTTCGCCAGTTCCTGGGGAACCCTGATTGACCAGGGTGATTATGCCAAAGCTGGAGCTGACGGGGACGTGACCTTTTCCAACGGAAATGGAATTGGCAGTTTCAGCCAGTTTGTGATCAGCAATTCGGGTGCGCCACTGGGGCTGGATTACCTTGAATTTACCGCCAATCTGCAGGAAAACAGGCAGGTGCGCCTGAACTGGTCAACTGAAGGGGAGGAAGGAAACGATTATTTTGCCATTGACCGCAGTTCAGACGGGCAGAATTTTCAGGAAATCGGGCAGGTAAAGTCCAAAGGGAATTCAACTGGAAATCAAAACTATCAAACCTGGGATCCCGAACCCCAAACCGGGTTGAATTATTATCGCCTGCGCATCATTGACCTGAAGGGAAATACCTCTTATTCTGAAGTCAGGACGGTGTATTTGGGAAAACCTGCGGACGAAGTTTTCGTGTATCCCAATCCCGCAGAAAAAGGAAAAGGATTTACCATTCTGCTTGGCTCACCTGAAGGGGCGGCTTTGCGGCTTTGGAATGTCAATGGTCAGATAATCAGGGAAATGCCGTTGGAAATGCACACTGAGATTTCCACTTCCGATCTGGAAGCGGGACCGTATTTCTACGAAATTATGGCTAAAACTTACCGCAAAAATGGGGTAATTGTGCTCAGATAATCAGGGCACAACATTGAATTCGATAATGGAAACATAGCCGTTAAAGCCCTGGGCCGTAGTGCAGGTCTGGTCGCCTTCCAGGGTAAAAGTGACGTTTCCCGGCGGAAGCCAAACTGGCAGGCTGGGGTTGTAATTCTCGGAAGAAGCATCTGAGGTAAAGGAAAGTCCTACCCCGTCCATCTTGACCATCACCCAGCTGGTGGTGCAGGAAGGTCCGTCCAGCGTACCTGGATTTCCCTGAACCTGGCCATTTGAAGAAACCACTTTCCAGACCTTTCCCGCAGGAACAGTCGAGTTTTGAGTAGCCAGAACCGTTCCCGTGGTGGATGACAAAGTTCCGGTCAGCTTGATGTAAATGGCCTGATTGAATTCAAGGGTTTGTGCTCCAAGGAAGAAGGGAAGGCAAAAAAGGGAGAAAATTAAAGCAAATCGTTTCATGGAATTAAATAATTGAAATGCAAATTTAAGCAAAACCATGCAAAAGCCCGGCCCTGATTTGAATTAATAAAAACTCCAAATTCTGAATCCAACCCCATTTCTCCAACCTGCAAAAAATCATTAATTTGGGCCCATGACCAGTCCCCGCTATTCCAGAATTCCTTTTTTTCCTAAAACTCAGTGCCCTCTGATTGGAATGGTGCATTTGCGGGCCCTGCCGGGTACCCCGGCCTGGGAAGGAAATTTTTCCAGTGTGCTCAGGTCCGCGGTGGAAGAGGCCATTTTGCTCAAAAAAGAGGGCATTGATGGTCTTTTGCTGGAAAATATGCATGATACGCCTTACCTGAGGCGGGAAGTTGGCCCTGAGATCGTGGCTTCCATGGCAGTAATTGCAGCCAGGATAAAAGCAGAAACAGGCCTGCCCACGGGTATTCAGATTCTGGCGGGCGCCAATAAAGCAGCACTGGCCGTGGCCCAGGCGGCAGGACTTGAATTTATTCGGGCTGAAGGCTTTGTCTTTTCACACATTGCAGATGAAGGCCAAATGGACAGCGACGCGGGGGAATTATTGCGTTACCGTCGTCAGATTGGGGCAGAGGAGATTTTGATTTTCACGGACATCAAAAAGAAGCATTCTGCCCACGCCATTACCGCGGATCTGGATATTCTGGAAACGGCCAAAGCAGCCGCATTTTTTCGCAGTGACGGGGTCATTATTACAGGAAATTCAACCGGACACCCAGCCAAAGGACAGGAAGTGCAAGTCGTGAGAAAAGAAGTGGAAATGCCTGTTTTGGTGGGATCAGGGGTAACTGCAGATAATTTGGTGGATTATTTTTCAAATTGCGATGGAGTCATTGTGGGTTCGGTTCTGAAGGAAAAAGGGCATTGGGCCAATGAAATCTCCCGCGAAAAAGTGGAAGAACTGGTGGCCAGGGCAAATTCGTTGAGAAATAAAAAATAGTGCTAATCAGCGCATTAGGTGGGGTGGAATTGGAAATTGCCGTCCATTCGCGGGATAAATTCCTTATTTTTACCAGATACTATTCAAAATTTACCTGAAAATGATGAAAAAAGGTCTGTTCCTCATTACCCTGATGCTGTTTTTGGGCGTTCAGGGCTGCAAAGACAATGCAAACCACGAAAAAACCATTGATGATACGGAGGTGAGCCCCATGCAGGCAAAATTAGACAAATATGCCACGGTGCGCCTTACCAGCGACCTGAGCCAGCTCAGCGAAAACGAAAAGAAAATGATTCCCTACCTGATCAATGCAGGTAAAATCATGCATGATCTTTTCTGGTACGAAGCCTACGGCGAGCCTGCTGACCTGCTGGCCAACATTTCTGATGAGGCAACCCGCAAATTTGTGGAGATCAATTACGGCCCCTGGGACCGTCTGGATGGAAATATCTCCTTCGTGGAAGGAATTGGGGAAAAGCCCAAGGGCGCCAATTATTACCCCGCTGACATGACCAAAGAGGAGTTTGAAGCGGCAAACCTGCCCGATAAGACCAGTCAGTACACCTTTCTGCGTCGTGACGAAGCGGGTGCGCTGAAAACGGTTTGGTACCACGAGGAATTTGCCAAACAGGTCGATCAGGCGGCCAATCTGCTGGATCAGGCTTCAGAACTGGCCGAAGATCCAGGATTGAAAAAGTACCTCAGCATGCGGGCCGAGGCCCTCAGAACGGACAATTATCAGGCTTCAGATTTTGCCTGGATGGACATGAAAAACAATGGCATTGATGTGGTGATTGGCCCCATCGAGACTTATGAGGATGCCCTCTTTGGCTACAAAGCCTCTCACGAATGTTACGTGCTGATCAAGGACAAGTCCTGGAGCCAGCGTCTGGCCAAATTTGCGGCCTTTCTGCCAGAATTGCAGACAGGATTGCCCGTAAGCGAAGCTTATAAAAAAGAAAAACCCGGCACAGATGCCGATCTGAATGCCTATGACGTGGTTTTTTATGCAGGAGATTGTAACGCAGGGTCCAAAACCATCGCCATCAACCTGCCCAACGACGAGGAAGTGCAGTTGAAGCAAGGTACGCGCCGCCTTCAGCTCAAAAATGCCATGCAGGCCAAGTTCGACCAGATTCTCCTGCCCATTGCCGACGAACTGATCGATCAGGAACAGCGCAAATACATCAATTTTGATGCATTTTTCTCCAATACCATGTTTCACGAAGTGGCTCACGGGCTGGGTATCAAAAATACCATCAATGGCAAAGGCACGGTGCGCAATGCGCTGAAGGAGCATGCCTCGGCCCTGGAGGAGGGCAAGGCTGATATTCTGGGCCTCTATATGATCACCCAGTTGCACAAAAAGGGCGAGATTGAAGGTGATCTGAATGGCTATTACACCACTTTCATGGCCAGTATTTTCCGTTCCATCCGTTTTGGCGCTTCCAGCGCCCACGGAAAAGCCAACATGATCCGTTTTACCTTTTTCAAAGAAAAAGGGGCCTTCACCCGCGACGAGGCGACCGGCACCTACAAAGTGAATTATGAGAAAATGGAAGAGGCCATGAATGCCCTTTCTGAGCTGATTCTGACCCTGCAGGGCAATGGCGACTACGACGGAGTGGCGGCTTTGGTGGCTGAAAAAGGCGTGATCCAGCCTCAATTACAAGCAGATCTGGACCGTCTGGCCGACAAGGGAATTCCCGTGGATATCGTATTTGAGCAGGGAGCAGAGGTGCTGGGATTGTAAAAAACGGATTCCAAAAACAAAGATCAAAAAAGGAGGCTGCTCGATTCGGGCAGCCTCAATTGATTTAAGAATTGGGTAAAAGAGATTCTTCCAGTCAATACCAAAGGTTGGAAAAACCAGGTAAAAGACGGTTATATGTCTTGATTTTGCATGTAATTTCCTTGTAGTGGCACAAAATGCAAAGCACTTTCACTGCCTTAATTTAGAGAAATTATGTGAATTTTACTACTTCCAAAACAGAGAATTTCATTTATCCCCGTAATGACCGTAGCAACTGGCTACCTCAATTTTGGAATCTTTGATTCGGTAAATCAGACGATGTTTGTCTGAAATTCTCCTCGACCACCAGCCTGAAAGGTCGCCTTTCAGAGCCTCTGGCTTGCCCAATCCTGTGTAGGCATGTTTGTCGATATCAATGATCAATTCCAGAAGTTTGACGCAAAATTTGGGTGAATCCTTCTTTAGCAAGTCAATATCCCGCTCAAAATTTCCCGCAAATTTGATTTCAAGCATCAGTTATCGGCCAGGACAGAGCTCAGGTCGTTGAGGGAAATGGAGGAAATTCCCCGCTCAAAATCAAAGTCCAGGGTTGAAGCGAGAATTTTAATATCAATCAAATATTGGGGCGAATCTGCCTGATAATCAGGATTCCAAAAGTCAAGCAGGATGGAATAAGCTCCAAATCTGCGGATTTGCTGGTTGAGGAAAGGGATCAATTCCTGAATTATCCTTTCAGGTCCAATAAAAATTCCTTTTCCCAAAACCAATCCAGAAAAAATCAGACCCAATTCAACTTTCAGAAAAGCGCGAATCCAGTCAAAAAAGGTTTGGAAGACAGGATTGGGCAGCAAAGATTGGGCTGAAAGGCTTTGGAATGAGGTAGCATTTGCGTAAAATCCTTTCAGAAATTCCCGCAAATTTTCCCCTCCTATGCGTTTTTCAAGCGCCAATTGAACCATTTCAATAATCGCGTTCGTCTGTTGAGACGCATCAGAGAGCTGAAGGTCCATGGTTCGGGTGAAATAAGCCCTGGCAGGTTCATTGGCCTGAAAAACTCCCTTGGATTGAAACTCTTCTTCCTGAATTTTTTGCAAAATTACCCGACTTTTCAGCGCAAATAACTGCCCCAGAAATGACTCAGAAACTTCCTCAACTGACTGCTTTTCTATTTGAATTGAAAGCTTTTCAACGAATTTTCTGATTTCAGCACGCAGATCAACTGGCATGGATTGATCATCATGCAAAAAGGCATCCACAATGAAATTGGCAATATTCAGGTCAGGGGCAAACATGTTTCCGTGAATTTGCCTTAAAGTACGAAAAAAAATCTGGAAAAGTACTCCTTAAGCCGCTTCCTTCTCGCGTTTTTCCTGCTCGGCGCGGATCACTTCGGGGGAGCGCACGATCTTCGCGGTACGCCGCTTCAGGTGGGCTATTACTTCCTCGTCGTTTTTGAATGTGTTGTTGACATTCACAAAATGATCGGCCAGCTTTTGGTAATCGCCCCGCATGAGAGTCACGAAAACGCCCAGAAAGTCCAATCCTTCAAATATGATGGACTTATTTTCAGCGTAGGCATCCAGGGTTTTGAGGAAATAATTGGGGTGGTCGGTCCAGTGCATGGCCGGGCGCACGTGGTGGCTGATGTGGTAGCCGTCGTTCCAGCACTTGTGATTGTATTTCACATTGATGCAGGTGAGGGAATTTTTGTAGGAATTGCCGGGCTCGTCGGGATCAACAAAAGCGTGCTGGGCCCAGTTGCCCATCATGGCCACGAAGCGATAGAGGAGGAGAGGCAGCAAAAACACCCAGATCGTGGCCTGCCAGCTGATAAAGTAACCCAGGAGACCGCACATGAGGAAGAAACTCAATTCCCCGAAAATGGCCTTATTTCTCAGACGGGAGTTTTTGCGCCATTGGAAATAGGAAGCCAGTTCGTAGATGCCGAGGAAAAGAAATTCCCCAAAATATTTCATGAAATCCCCAAACTTATCCCGTTGGAAACCCATGGTGCTGGATTTATCCATTTCGAGGTTGTTTTCGGGGTGATGCATGTTGATGTGGTGGCAGAAATAGGTTTCAGGAGATTGCCCAAAGAAAGGCGCCACCACCCAGGGCAGGTAGTAATTGAAGACGTGGTACTTCTTTTTGAACCATTTGCGGTGGTTGGTGCAGTGAAACATTAAGCCAAAAGGCCCCTTGAGCACCAGATTATTCAGATAAAAATATCCCACGGCCAGCAGCCACCAAACCCATCCCTTGATGAAGGGGAAGAACAGCAAAATGCCGATGGGCATCATGATAAAAGTGATTTTTAGGGTGGTGTAGATAAACGGCAAATCCCTTTCGTCGCGGATGAATTTCAAAAAGAACCTGTCAAGCGAGTTGTAAGGCTTTTTGGGGTCGAAAATGGGATCAGAGATAGCTGAAAGTGCTCTCATTCGGCGATTCCTTTATTGGAATTGATTGATTTGGGGCGCAAATTACCACAATTAACCATTATACACAACGATGAAGACAAACACTTATCCTCAAGACCGTTTGTATTTCTGCCAACTGAGTTCATCGCATTCTGCAAATTTTTTCCCCTTTCTGAGTGGAATTTTTCAAAGGTCGGGCTTCATTAAATCGCAAAAAAGAATCTAAGTCATCTTTTTCCATCCCCGGGCCCTGTAATTTTCCTGAAAATATCCTTCCATGAACCGTTCCCTGCTGATTTGGATTTCCTTTGTTCTGATTCTAACGGCTTGCAGGCCGCCCGAAGCGCCTCCTCAGGAGCGGAAAGGGCATTCCTCCTTTCTCCATGCCACCCAGTGGAGCGATCCTCCTCTGGCCTGGGTGGGACCGCTCAAAAAGAATGTGCGCATGCATGATTATTATTGTTTCATTGATTCTGTGGTCCATGCCTGGGATTCTTTGGTGAATTATCCCCTGACCGAGCATCTGCTGGTGCGGGCCAACCCCTGGATCATTGATACCCTGGCGGGCCAGGACTATTACCTCTGGGCTGCCCGCGACTCGTTTGTCTATGACCAGAAGGAAATGATCGTGCTGAAAAAAGGGGATTCCCTGGGAATTCCCTCCCTGCGGCAGGCCGCAGCAATTATCCACGATCTGGAGCACACCCTGATCGACGTCAACATACCTGAATTCAGGTTGAGGATTTACCAGCACGATACCTTGCTGTACAAATTTCCCGTGCGGGTGGGGCAGTATCGCAAGCGTTACCTGGCCCTGGCGGGCCATGAAGTGGACCTCAGAACCCATACGGGAACGGGAAAAATCGTGCGCATCGCCCGCGATCCCTGGTTTATTGACCCCTGCGGGGGAAAACGCTTTACCCATACCCGCCGCGACGACGGCCGTACCACCTGGATGCCCATGATCCCCTGGATGGAACCCGAACTCGACGGCACCCGCTGGGGACAGCTCATTCATCCCACCACCAACCCCAAAACCCTGGAAAAAGCCTATTCCAACGGCTGTATTGGCACCAAAGAGTCTGATGCCTGGATCATTTACTACCATGCACCCGTGGGAACGGCAGTGAAATTTCGTTATGATTTGAACGTGGTGGACGAAAAGGGCGATACTTTATTACTAAAAGACATTTACGACCAGCCAATACACTAAAGGGGACCTCTAAAAACGATGAAGATCAAGGCGGACGCAGGTGAGGAAAGCGCAGTTTACTAACGTAAATGAGCATTTCTGAACCAAGTCCAACGCAGAGATTCGAAGTTTTTAGAGGTTCCTAAAACGGAACAGAATTTGCTGACCAAACCATTATCTGGAAGGGTTGAAATACTGCCTTTCCTTTCCTAATTTTGTCTTTGCCAACGTTTGGGGCTCCATTTATGAAACGATTTTTGACCTTTTTACTGCTGATTTCCTGCTTTTTGTTGGGGCAAAATGCCTTTTCCCAGAACTCTGGCGCCCATATTCAGGCCCGCGTCAAAGGTTTTTCAGGCGGCACCGTGCGGGTGATTGGGATGATTGGCAACCAGAATTATCTGGTTGATTCTATCCTGGCTACGGGCGAAGATTTTACCTACCAAAACAAAAGCGCCCTGCAGGGAGGATTGTATTATTTTGTGTTTCCCAAAAATCAATTCATCCAGCTCCTAATCGACCAGGATCAGGACTTCTCTCTGGAAACGGACTTCGCCAATATCGTGGGTGCCATGAAGGTCACGGGCAGCCTCGACAATGAACTTTTCTACGAAAACCAGCAGTGGGAAGAGGATTTTCAAAAGCGCATTACGCCCGTGCTCAACGAGTTGAAAACCCTGGACAAAAATTCCGCTGACTGGAAGCGTCTCGACAAAGAGGAGAAAAAACTTCTGCAGGAGCGCAAAGACAAAGTGGAATCTTATCGCAAAAAATATCCCCAATCCTTTTTCACCGTCTTCAAACTGGCAGGTCAGAACCCCGATCCCATCGAGCCCAAAAAGCCCAATGGCGACCTGGATACCCTGAAGCAACTGGTGGATTACCGCAATCATTACTGGGACGATGTGGATTTTGCGGATGAAAGATTGCTGCGTACACCTGTGATTCACAATAAGTTGAAGACTTACATCACCCAGTTGGTGCCTCAGACGCCCGACAGTGTGGTGCGCTACTCAGACTGGATCGTGGACAAGTCCCAGGCCAACCCTGAAATGTTCAAATTCATTGCCAATTTCATCGCGGTCAAATACCAGAAATCCAATGTCATGGGTATGGAGGCTGTGTATGTGAATCTGGTGGACAAATATTTTACCTATGAAAAGGCCTTCTGGTCTGATTCCACGGAGATTTACCGCATTCGCAAAGACGCGCTGGAGCGCAAGCCCAGCTTGCTGGGCAAGACTGGTCAGGACATCACCTGCATTGACCTCAACGGCAATTCCAAATCGCTTTATGACCTCAAAGGCAAGCTGATCATTCTTTACATGTACAGCTACGATTGCAGCCATTGTCGCAAGCATACGCCCGAGTTGGTGGAATTATACAAAACCTGGCACCCCAAAGGTCTGGAAATCTACGCACTGAATCTGGACAAGGATCAGGAAAAATGGAAGGCATTTGTGGAGAAAAACGGGATGGAGGTGTTTACCAACGTGTACGATCCCAATTACAAAAGCCTTTACTACAAAAAATGGCACGTGGACATCACCCCTGAAATCTACGTCATGAAACCCGATCACATGATCATCGCCAAGGATTTGAAACCCTTCCAGTTGGAGGCTGTTTTCAAGAAAAATCTGGGTGAATTGTAGGCAGGAAATTTTTTATTAAACTCTCCTTAGTTGGGTTTGGGATAAATCAGATTTGCCACGGCAGGCGGCACCAGATTGGAAATATTCCCCTTGTACTTGATGACTTCCCGCACCAGAGTGGACGAAAGGTGGGAAAATTGCCCGCTCGAAAGCACAAAAACGGTTTCAATTTCGGCCACCAGCTCTTTATTGATCAGGGCAATCGTCTTTTCATATTCCAGATCCTGACCGTTGCGCAGTCCGCGCAACAGAAATCTTGCTCCTTTTTGCTGCGCAAATTCGACCGTGAGTCCTTCAAAAGCCTCGATTTGCAGCTGTTCGTGGTGACCAAAGGCCGCTTGCAGCTGAGCCAGCCGTTCAGCTTCGCTGAACATGGTTTTCTTCTGGCTGTTGACCCCAACCCCAATGATCAATTTGTCAAAAAGGGCCAGACCCTTTTCAATGATTTCCTCGTGACCGAGGGTCACGGGGTCGAAGGAGCCGGGAAAAATCGCAATTTTCATCCAGTTAAATTACAATTTTCCCTGAAAATCTATTGCCTTTTGAGCGAATACCTCACCTTGAGATGGCAGATAAACTGCATGGAGGGCGAGATTTGCTGGGGATTGAGGTACTGGTCAAAATCCACATAGCCGACGCGGGCATAATACCAGGAAACGTCCTTTTTGGTGCGGTCGAACTTGCGGGTACCCGAGGGCAAAGGCTGGTCAGAATAGGATTCCATGGATTTGTACCTTTCCTCCGGGCTGACACTGGAAATATCCTCTGAAACTACCTGAAACAGGGGATTGAATTTGATACCCAGGGTTTCATACACTTTCCTTTTGGACAAAATGTCGGCCGCAGCCACCTGTCGCAACGTGTCGTAAACGGCCTGCACGTCATTGATCACAAATTCCACCCGGCTGATTTCGTAAATCTCATTGGCGGCCGCAGTTTCCAGGATTTTATTGATCAGATTCGATTGAGAGTAATAGATATGCACGTTTTTCTTCAGTTCAAATCCTGAGGGAACTTCCTGGGCATATTTGGAAAACAGCTTTTTCTCAACCTCATATTCAAAGGTGGGCACCTGGGAAATGATGTCAATTTTGATGTTATTTTCACTGATTCCCACCCTTTCCAGGCTGGTTTTGAAGCCATTGATGCGTTCGTCCATGAGGGAATTGCATTCGGCCAGGCTGACACCCACCTGGGTCAGGGAAAAAATCACGATGTAGCCATCTGCGGGCACATTCATCAGCACCCGCGACCCGATTTCCATCACACTGTCGTTTTGAAAACTGGCATAGCTGGTCGCATTTTGATACACATTTTGCTGGTAGGCACCTCCCCCGGGGGTAGCTCCGCGAACGTCCCAGGAGGAGTTGTACTGGACCAGGGAATTGGATTTGCCAAGCTTGCCCTGAGAAAAGAGGGGAGAAGCGCCGCAAATCAGGGTCAGAATAAGTAGAAAATGACTTTTTTTCATGGGTAAAGGGTTGTGTTCTGGCTGTCGTAACGTGTTTTTCAGAGGAATATTTCCAATTTAAGCAGAATCCTCCCCGGAAAAAAAGCTGAAGGTGGCTTCGCCATATTTTCGGGCTTCCACAAAGCCAGGCAGGTCCTCAAAGCTGTATTTGGAGCGATGTTCGTGAATCAGGATTCCATCGGGCTTCAGCAGGCCTTTTTTCAGAATTTTTTCAATCAGTTCGCGTTGTCCGGCCAGTTCATAGGGGGGATCCAGAAAAATAAAATCAAAGCTTTCGTTGCACTTATCCACGTATTTTTCAGCCGGCATTTTCAGCACTTTGGCCTGATTTTCCCCTAATTCTTTCAAACATTTCTGCGTAAATGCCACCTGACGGCCATCTTTTTCCACAAATATCAGACTGGAAGCCCCGCGGCTCAAAAATTCCATCCCCACAATGCCCGTTCCAGAAAATAACTCCAGCACCCGGGCCCCTTCCATTTCATGGCGATGGGCCAGAATATTGAAGAGGCTTTCGCGCGACCGCTCCGTGGTTGGCCGCAGGTCAAGCCCTTTGGGCGGCGTAAAATGCCTTCCCCCGTATTTTCCAGAAATGATTCGCATGGGTACAGTTCGCGGTTTACGGTTTACGGTTTTAGGGTTAACGGTTAATAATTGGATCGTGGAATACGGTCTGGGAACTGTAAACCGTAAACAGTAAACCGTCCTCAGAAGCTCATAAAGGCATACTTCCAGGCGGGAAGTTTGTCGTTTTGGCCGTCGAAGGTCTTTTTGAGGGTGGAGGCAGGTATTTGCAGGGAAGGAATGAATTTGCGCAGCTGATTGAGCAGGTGGCTGTCGTTTTCGAATTCGCCCGCGAGGAAAACCTGAAATGTGCCGGGTTGCAGTTTGAGTACTTCAGCCGCCAGTTGCACAAAATACACGATGTCGCTGGCTTCGCGGAAGGGGTAGGCATTGCACAGGTGCAGATTGCCGTCGCGGATGCCTGTGATCACGAATTGTTGCTCAAAAATATTGACCAGCAGGAGATTTTTATTCTCGTGGGCCAGTTCAAAACCCATTTCAATCGCAGAAAGGCAGAAGGGCTCGTATTCAGGATTGGAAAAATGGTTGTCGAGATGCTTTTTGAGAGAATTGGGGATGGTGTAAATGGCCACCGCGTTGCCCTGCTTGAGTTCGCGGATATCAATGTGATCCGCGTCTGTTTCGTCCTTGATCAGGATTTGGGCAAATTCTTTGGAGTATTTGCGGTCAAAAAGCGCGGACGGAAGGAGGGAAAAATCATCCACTCCATAAATCACCCTCACCTTATTGAAAGCATCAGAATTGATCTTTTCCTCCTGCAGCACAGACTGGAGAAATTCGTCCGTTTCCATGCCGTCTTTGGTGCGGTACTCCTTCACAGCCAGGATCTTCTCTTCACCCGAAAGGATGCTGTAAATGAGCAATCCCTTCTTCAAAAATACCGCAAGGGAGTATTCTCCCATCTTTTCCGGATTGAAATTGGTGCTTTGGTGGTGATATGATTTATAGATAAGGCTCACGAAGAATTAAAAGTGGATTGGGTAAAAATAAGGAAATAAATTAAAATGCAAACCAAAACCCGAAAAAAGCGAAAAATTTTGCAATGATTTGATTTGCAATTGCTTAAGTGTGGATGATTGGGGGGTAAATACTTTTGCGAAGGCAGGATACTGGCAGGGATTTTGCGGGAAATCGCCCCATGGATTGTAATTCGCCTTCAAATATGTGAGGGGTATTTTCGTATATTAGTAACCAATTGGTAGAATCATTTCCGTATGCTGAAGAAACTTTTTCTCGTCTCAGGCCTGCTTTTACTCATAGCCAACGGACTTCAGGCCCAGCGATGGTCCTTTGCCGGCGGGTTTGTGTACGAATTTATTGGCCTCAAGGAAAGAGATCCCCTGGTTGGGACGCCCACTCCTTATACCCTGGGTCCCTTTTACGGCCTCTCCCTCAACGGATCGTATGTGCTGGCCCACAAAAACGATGTGGTCAGTGCTTGCCTCGATCCCGGGGTCAGGCTGGGCTTCAATTACTTCTCCTACGGAGGACAGGCCAGTGCCTGGTTTCTGGGCCAGGTTCCCCTTACTTTGATGGGCCGGGTTGGCGCTGGCGCCACCCCTTTCAATGAGCAAAAAGTTGGTTTTGGACTTGGATTTGGGGCAAATATGACCTATTTGTATTCCACCCAGTTGTATCCTCCTTTGCATAAGCTGTTTGTGAACCCGAATGCCGTCGCCGAGTTGAATATCAACGGGCGCAGCACCATTTACCACATTCGTTTTCACATGACCCCCGTGGGTGCACCCGCTGATCTCAACGGCCTGCCCGTCACCTTTTCCAACTTTGGCCTGGAAATCGTGACCGATTTCTGAGAGGGCGTTTAAATTTATCCTTCAGTTTTGTCATGGATCTTTTTTGCCCCATTTTCAGCTCTTTCCTTTGTAAATAGCGCTGCTCTTCCCTTTGAAAAGAATCAAAAATTGAGCTAAAAAATCTCTCATTACAAATTCTGAAAGCAAATTTAACCTCCCTCTAAAAAGCCACTCCCATAGTATAGCGAAAGCTCCAGTATTTGTCGGCTCCTGTCCAGTAAATGACGGACATGCCTTGCTGGAAAAATCCCCATTGCCCAAAAAAATTCATGAAAACGGGCACTGTGGCCTGGCGTGTTTTGTAGGAATTGGCTGAGGTTGAGTAGGGATACTGATAACTGTCCCACAGGGAATAATGATCCCAGGTGGTGCCGTCTGACCCGGTCCAGTAGTATTCGTCGTAGGCGGTGTAATCATACACATCCACCCTCCTTTGCTGCATGAAAAATCCAGTGCCCAGTTCAAATCCCTGTACAGGCATCAGGGTGATGAACGAACCGTAACTTTGCTGCCAGATTTCAGCCCGTGAGGTGAGGGTGGCGTAATCCTGGGAATACCAGAAATCGGGGTTGTTGGGGTTGTAAGGAAGGTCAAAACCATACCCGTTGGGCAAATAATCGCCCTGGAGGTTGCTCACCAGCATGGAACGGGTAGGAATGGAGTAAAAATAAGTGGGATACAGGCCGATGAATTTGTTTACGGGAATGCGACAAAACACATCAAAACTCACCATGCTGGTCTGGCCGCTGGCCAGGGGCTGGTAGTGTTCGTTGCCGGTAAAATTCACCCCGTAATCGTAGGTAATTCCTGTCCCGATCTGGAACAGACCGTTTTGTGCCTGGACACGGATTGCGGCAAAAATTGCAATTATTAAGATCCACCATTTCATATTTCTGCCAACGGATTTGGGTAACAAAATGGCTTCTCAGGCATACAGGGCCTCAATATCCCTGATTTCTTTGGGTACTCCGTCACCCAGCAGGCGGGTGCCGCCAGCAGTCACCAGCAAGTCGTCCTCAATTCTGATCCCACCAAAATCCTTGAAAGTATCGGCCAGATCAAAATTGATAAATTGGGCATTGGTGCCTTCCTGACGCCACTGGTCGATCAGTTCGGGGATGAAGTAAATGCCGGGCTCGACCGTAAGCACATGGCCGGGCTGCAGGGCCTTGCCAAAGCGCAAAAAGGCCAGTCCAAACTGGCTGGCTTTTTTCAGGGTGTCTGTGTAACCCACAAAATTTTCACCCAAATCCTCCATTTCGTGCACGTCGAGGCCCATGGCATGGCCCAGGCCATGCGGGAAAAAGAGAGCGTGGGCACCCGCGGCCACGGCTTCGTCTGTATTGCCTTTCATCAGGCCGATGCCTTTCAGCCCTTCCGTGATCACCCGCGCCGCGGTGAGGTGCACATCGCGGTATAATACCCCGGGTTTCATGGCGGCAATGGCCGCCAGTTGTGAATCCAGGCAGGCCTGGTACACCTCTTTCTGACGCTGGGTAAAGGTTGCATCCACAGGGAAAGCCCGCGTCATATCGCCCGCGTAATGTGAGCCGGCCGCTTCAGATCCGCAGTCACAGAGCACGAGCTGCCCGCTTTTCAGGGTATTGTGGTGGTGGTGGTTATGCAAAATTTGTCCATCCACAGAGAGGATCACGGGAAAGCTCAGCTGGGCATCTGCGCTCATCACTTCGCGGTAAATGGCGCCTGTAATTTCGGCTTCAGTTACGCCCGGACTGGCGCTTTTCATGGCAGTGAGGTGCATGCGGTTGGTGATGCGCACTGCCTTTTCAATTTCCACGATTTCCTCGTCCGTTTTGATTTCCCGCAGGGAAATGATGGCCCGGATCAGGGTTTCTGAGGCATTGGCCTTGCACTCGTCGGGGTGAATGCCCAGCCAACGGAAGAGTTTGATTGCGTTTTCGGGGCGATAGGGCGGCAGAAAATGAATTTTCTGCCCTTTTTGTGTAGCTTTTTGCAAAGCCTGATCCAGGTCGGCCAGGGGCCGTACCTGTTGAATGCCAGCCTGGTCAGCATCTGCCCGCAAAGTGGGCAGTGGCCCCATCCAAACCACATCATCCATGGTCACTTCTTGTCCATAGATCGTTTCCGTACAAGCATCCAGGTCAAAAATGGCGGCCAGCCCGGGGCGGTCAATGCCCGTAAAGTAGAGAAAATTGCTGTCCTGACGGAAATGATAGGTATTCGCCGCGTAGTTCATGCCCGATTCCTCATTGCCCAACAGCAGGATCAGTCCCGATCCTACTGCCTGTCCCATTTTTTTTCTGCGCTGCGAATACGTGGATGCTGAAAATGTAGCCATGGAATTTTTTTTCTGCAAGATAAGGGAATTCAACTGAAGTTTAAAGGTTGGGGTGAAAGGATTGATTTGTCGGGCATGTCAGGAGAATTTATCCGGGAAAATTGTTTCATTTTGACACATTTTAAGCCATTTTTTGTGAATTACTGCTATTTGGATTTCTCCATGCAACTTCCGGATTTTTTTGTCGTCTATTAAGGCACAGACCTTTTTAATCCCACTTCAGATATTTTGAACCACCATAATTTACTAATCATGAAAAAAGCACTCGTTTTTCAGCCCTTGCTTATTTCCCTTTTATTGCTCATTTCTGTTGGCGTACAGGCCCAGGGAAGGGGACCCAATGACGGCAATGACCCGGTCGAAATGACCGTACCCGTTTTCACCACCCAGAACCAGGGAAAATCTGTTTATTTCCAGATTCAGGGCCAGGATCCCGGCAGCGGGGTACGTTTTATGTTCGATTTTGGGGATGGCAGTGTTTTGCAAACCCAGGTTGCCAATATCACCCACACCTATGATTCCTACGGAACTTACCAGGTCACGGTAGTGGCCGTTGCCGATAATCAAAGCCTTTCTTACACCCGCCTGGTTGAGGTGCAACCCTCCCAGCAGGGACCCAAAGGAACCAAGACTCTTTTTGTCAGATAATTTGATAGGTTTCAGAAGGCGTCAGCGCGCCAAAACGGTCCATTCCTGGTTGAATGGGCTGTTTTTCTTTTGTGCAGAATGTATCATGAGCCCAAACTGAATGGTGCTTTGCAGGAAAGGGGAAGATTAATTTTTGACCATTCTGATCACTTCAACCCGCTCACCAGACTGAATGCTAAGAGGATAAATTCCCGCCGGCAACTGGCTGATATCCAGGCGAACGGTACTTAGTCCGTTCACATTCCGTTCCCACAACTTCTGACCCATCAGGTTGCTGAGTTCGATCTTTTGGGCAGAATTTCCCTGCAAATTCACCACAAATTCTCCCTGCGTAGGATTGGGGAAGGCTATAACTTCCTGTTCAGGCAGATTTTCCGCACTGACCAGCACAGGTTCTGCGAACCAGATAAAATCCGTAGCCAGGCAGTTGCCCTCCGTCACGATGTTGATGTAGTAAGAAGAAGTATAAGGCACAGTCGCAGAAATGGTGGGCGTGGTTTGCACCGTGCCCGGGCAGGGAATGCCGCACCAAAGGTAATCAGGGGTACCTGATTGACCCGTAACACTCGCCGTGAGGCTCACCGTGGCGCCGGGTGTAACCTGCAGGGAATCGCCTTCCACAATCTCAGTATTGAGATTGCAGCAAAAATCCTGACCGGCCACAATGGCCTTCATACGCGGCATGAAACGATTGAAAATCTGGTCAAAATATTCCTGGCTGGCGCTGCCCGAAGGGTGGTCTTCGCCCACCATGGTAAACAAATAATTGCAGGTTCCCAGGCTGTCCAGGGCCTGTTTCACATTATAGCTGCCTTCCAGTCCAATATTCAGAATACCCAGATTGAGGCTGCCGCCCCCGTAAGGCACGGTTTGGTCCTGGTCGCCGTGGGCGCTGATCACGGGCACCCCGCCTGCCTCAATCCAGGTGGTGTTGAAGGTGCCGCCCGCGATATTGATCACTCCGTTATTGCGCCAGGAGTAGGAGGGATGCAGACCAGAAGTACTGTAAAATCCGCCCAGACTGTTGATTCCATTGATATTGCCCACCATGGCAAATTCTGCAGCTTTGTCGCAATACGCCACATTGATCGCGGTGATTCCCCCTGAAGAGGCCCCGCCAATGATGATCATATTGGTATCAATGCGCCAGGTATTGCCTGCGCTGTCTGCATGCCAGTACATGTGTTGCACCGAGGCCCGCATGTCCTGCATGGGACGAAAAAACACCCTGCTCATTTCGCCCAGGGGGTCAGAAATGGCAGAAACGAAGTCAATTCCCGTACGATAATCAATGGCGGCGGCCACATAACCTGCTTTGGCAAAGCGTTCGCAGGCACCCACCACGTAGCCTTCTTCCTTGGCTCCGTTAATAAATCCCCCGCCAAAGGCAAAAATAACCACGGGACGCAGGGCAAAAGTATCTCCCACGGGTTGGTAAACGTTCATAAACAATTCCTGATTTTGCCCGTCTGCATTCATCCCTTCCCCAAATTTCACGTTGGTAACCGTCACACTGTCAAACACATAGGCCGAATAACGGCAGTCTGCGCAGGATTGTGACTTCAGAAAGGAAACAAGACCAAGGAAGGAAAGAAGCAGAATAAAATTTTTCATGACCTGTTAATTGACCGGGAATTTAATTCGTCAGGTTGGGGAACCAATAATACTCAATTCCCTTAAAAAATCCTTTGATCTTCCTGACAAAAATCCTTGATCCTTGGCCGCCAATGGCCTATTTTTACGCCCATGGAATTAAAAAAACAATTCTTTCTGGCCCTTTTGGTCAGCCTGCTGGGCTCGCTGATCTGCCCTCCCAAAGTGGGTGCCCAGGCCATGCCCAAACAGATTTCCACCTACAAAGCCCAAACCGCCGTGGTGGATTCCAAAGGAGGGATGAGTGTGGTGCAAATGGTACCCGAAAATTCGAAACTGGATGTTTTGAGCCGTGAATTTGGATTATACCAGGGCTGCGCAGACTACTGGTACCAGGTTCAGTTACCACCTGATACCCTGGGCCGCCGTATGAAAGGCTGGCTTCATGGTTCAGAAACCAATGAAATGGGCGAATCCTCCAAAATCAATATCAGTTTTCGCAAAACCTGGACTGATTTTTTCCATTTTCTCCAGTTGGGTGCAGTTCGCCAGGCCGACGATTACCTTGACCCCAATGACGGGTTGTATTACCTTCAACTGGACAAGGATTTAAACCCTGAGGCCCTGAAATTGCAAAGTATCGGGCAGGTTACCGCCCATAATTACACAGGCATTGAGGTGGTGCACAACCATATTTTCGCCACTGTGGTTATGCGCCTGTCTCAGCAGCACCAGTTTGTGCGCTATGACAACATCGACAATAACACCCTGTGCTGCTATCCCAAGCAAGGTTCCATCACTGACCTTTCCTTTGTCAGCTTTAACGGTCTTTCCTATGTGGCCGCGGACAAAATCATGCGTAAATATGGGGAAACTGATCTGGTTAATCCCGGGGATGAAATTTATCATTCTGCCGAATATGCCGATTACTGCAAGGCCCTCGAACTTGAATCCAGAGTCACCCGTCGTCATTTGATCAGTTCACAGGGTGAAAATGGCTGCTCCTGGCTGGTTTCCACATTTTGGTATCAGAAAGGTGAAAAATGGTATCTGCTGGCTGCTGACTCACACCAGTGTATCCGGGTGGATAAATAACTCAGCCGCAGGCAAGGCCTGCCAAAAATGGAAAAATGAAGCTTATCGCCAGCCTTTTCCTGCTTTCCCTTCTTTGCCTGACCTCCTGGGCCCAGGTTTCCAAAGGGAAATTTGCCGTGGATCTTCAATCAGGCACCCAGGCTGGCTGGTGGATTTTCAATCAGGGATCAGATGATCCCAAAATCTCCAATAATCAGGGTTGGGACCGCACTCACCTGGCCAATATCTGGCACGAAGAGCTGAATCTGAGATACAGATTGGGACGCTTGCAGCTGGGAGCTGGAGTGGCTTTCCTCGATTTGCGGGATCGAATCATGGTGGATTCTGAGGATCAAAGCTGGTCACGTGATCGTTACGCGATTGCGGATGTGTCGCTCAAGGGGATTTTTTACAGTGCCATTGTGGGCTGGGAACTGGTCAGCAATCCGCGCTATTCGTTTGTGCCTGAGTTGAAAACGGGCACTTTTTACCTTGATCAAATATCACCTGAAAAACCCTGGATGAAGGGTAATTTTCACTGGGAAGCCGGGCTCAGCAATGAATTTCGCCTGGGAAGGCTGGGATTGCTGCTCAAACCTGTTTACACTTCGGGCACCACCTTTCACAAAAAGCCTGGCTTTTATCATCAACGATCAACTTTGGTGGGTTTTGGGATTACAGGAGGAATCAGATTCTGGATTGGAAAATGAAAGGGAATTTGCGCCATATCATCCTCCTTTTGCTGATCCTGGCCGGGCATTCTGCCCGGCCCCAAATGGAATCCCCTTCGCCCAAAGCCCACACCAAGTCCCTGATTCTCATGGGTTCAGCCTTTGGCTTCACTGTGGTGCATGAAGACGACTCCCTCGCCTGGGCGGCCATCAACGCAGGCATTGCCGAGGTGGAGCGCATCACCAAAGTGATTTCATCCTGGGACCCAACCTCCCAAACCAGCGAAATCAACCGCCAGGCCGGGATCAGTTTTGTGCAGGTGGATCAGGAACTGTACGACCTGATTTTTCGGGCCAAAAAAGTTTCTGAACTGACTGATGGCGCTTTTGACATCAGCTTTGCGGCTGCAGACCGCATCTGGAAATTTGACGGCAGCATGACCGAAATCCCAGATTCGGCCCGGGTGGCGGCTTCTGTACGCAAGATCGACTGGCATAAAGTGGTGCTGAGGCAGGAAAACGGATTTGATGTTTTTTTGCAGGAGGAAGGGATGAAAATAGGCTTTGGAGCGATCGGGAAAGGTTATGCCGCCAACCGTGCCCGCAAGGTAATGGAGGCCATGGGCGTGAAAAACGGGCTGGTCAATGCGGGCGGCGACCTCATTTGCTGGGGCCAGCAGGCCGATGGAAAACCCTGGCAGATTGGCATTGCCGATCCGAAGGATCGGTCGCGGGTGGAAGCCTGGCTGGATGTAAGCGGGCTCGCGGTGGTCACTTCGGGCGATTATGAGCGTTTTGCTATGCTCAACGGCAGGCGCTACGCCCACATCATTGATCCCCGCACGGGTTGGCCCGCCAGCGGTCTGCAAAGCGTGACTGTGATCTGCAAAGATGCCGAAGTGGCCGACGCCCTGGCGACCGCGGTTTTTGTCATGGGCAAAAGTAAAGGGTTGGCTTTGGTGAATCAATTGATGGGGGTGGAGGCCATTTTGGTGGATGAAAAAGGGGAATTCTTTACTTCTGAATTGATTAAATTGAATTATTATTCACAAACCCAACCTGGAGGAAAACCAGAATGGCAGGCAGAAATAGGCGTGAAAAAGTAAAATCCCGGGCCCTGATTGGCTTGCTGGCTGGTGTGTGTTGCCTGGCTTTGAACGCCTGTGTCTCCGTGGAAGCTTATCAAAAACGCTACCTCAACGACGAGGAAATGGCCTTGCGCGACCGGCGCATTGATTCCTACAGCAAGAGTATTCATACCTACCGCGAAGGCGCATCCGGGGCTGACGGCGGCAAAACCGGAGGCGGATGCGGCTGCAACTGATTCTGATCCTGGTTTTTGGGCTTGGGGGGAATGCGATTTTTGCCCAAACTCCTGCTGATTCCCTCATTCCACCCCGTCCCGTGGACATCAATTTTCTTTTCAACTATTATGAGCAGGATGGGGAGCATGCTGCTGTCACAGGGGGAATTGGAACCCAGGAATTAAAGGATCAGGATGGGAAAATCATGGTCTTTGTGCCCCTCGATTCAATCAGCGGCCTGCACGTTACGACTGGCCTCAACCATTACACCTCGGCCTCCACAGATGCGATTGATTCCCGCGTTTCCTCAGCCTCCCGCGACGATAACCGGGCTCACATCAAATTCGAATACGAAAAAAGCAACCTGCAGAAGCGCACCACCTGGAGCATTCTGGGCGGGGCCTCTCTCGAATCTGATTACATTTCCACTTCCATTGGTTACTCCTGGACTCGCATCAGCCGCGACGGAAACCGAGAATTCAGCCTGCAAAGCACGCTCTACCTCGATACCTGGATCGTGATTTTTCCGGAAGAACTGCGCAGCCCGGGCCTGGCTCAGGTCAATACAGACAAGCGGCGCAGCCTGAACCTGACTGCCAATCTGTCTCAGGTGATCAATCCCCGCCTGCAGGGTTCCCTTTCCGCGGGCGTCACGGTGCAGCAAGGATTACTTTCAACTCCCTTTCACCGGGTTTATTTTCAGGGATCAAGCACCCCCAGAATCGAAAAACTGCCGGGTTGGAATGTAAAATTTCCCCTGGGTATGCGCCTGAATTATTTTCTGGGTAAAAATGTGGTGATCAGGTTTTTTCAAAGGGCCTACTGGGACAGTTTTGGGGTTTTGGCCTCCACCAGCAGCCTGGAAATTCCTGTGATCGTGCAGCCCTGGCTTACCCTGGCGCCTCAATATCGGGTCCATGTGCAGAAGGCCTCAGATTTTTTTCGTCCTTATGCAGAGCATTTGCCTACGGACAAATATTACACCTCAGACTACGACCTGTCGGCCCTCCTTACCCAGCAATACGGACTTGGGCTGCGCATCAATCCCCTGGCTGGACTTTTGCGTTTCAAAACGGGCGGACGGCGTCGTCAGACCTTTTTGGTCAAGAGCCTGGAGCTGAAATGGGTCAATTACCAACGAAGTGATGGTCTGAAAGCCGTGATTTTCAGCGGTGACCTGGGATTCAGGATTCGTTGACCGGGGTATGGTATGGAAGAGAATTCCCCGAAATGAAAAATAAAATCCCAGCAAAAATCCTTAATTTCACTTTGTGAAGCCATTTTTTGCCATCGTAATCCTCTTGTTGACGGGATTGATTCCTGGTCAGTCTGTTCGTACGGGTGGTGCAGGATGGGATAACCTGGCTGAAATGCCGACCGCCCGCTCAGAAATGTCTTCGGCCGTAATTGGAAACAGGATTTATGTGGCGGGCGGGATCAATCTCAAGGGAAGTCTGAAAACTTTTGAGGTGTTTGATGCGGACTCCAATGCCTGGCAGGAACTTGCGCCCCTGCCCCAAAAACTGAATCATGCAGGCATGACGGCCCTCAATGGCAAAATCTACCTTTCAGGCGGCATGCGCGACCTCATGCAAAAAAAGCCATCTGCGGCTTTTTATGAGTATGACCCAGGCACCAATCAGTGGGCTGAATTGCCTTCCATGCCAGCCCCACGGGCCGCTCATTCTATGATCGCCTTCCAGGGGAAGCTGATTTTGCTGGGAGGCCTGCCTCCCAACTCTGAAGAATGCTGGACCTACGATCCCTTTTCCCGAAACTGGAGTCAGGGCCAGTTGCCTCCTTTGCCCGAAGCCCGCGATCACCTCAAAGTTTTACACCAGGGGGATGATCTGCTGGTGGTGGGCGGCCGCAATGAGACAGGAGGATTGCCTTTTTGTTTGCGTCTCAAAAAAGACAGCCGCCGCTGGGAGCCCTTCGGGCGCCTTGATTTTCCAAGGGGTGGCCTGGCTGCTGCCTTGCAGCAGGGACGGATTTACATTGCCGGGGGAGAGGATCTGGAAACGCGGAAAACCATTGCCCTGGCCGAGAGATTTGAGCCTGAAATGGGCGAATGGAAACTCAGCACCAGCCTGCCCAACGGCCGCCACGGGATGATTTCTGAGCAAATTGGCAGCAAATGGTACCTGATTGGTGGCGCTGATCAGGCCAAAGCAGGCACAGTGGTCAGTTGCAGCCGCCAAACCCTGGTTCTGGACCTGGCCGAATTGCCCTGAACGGGAAAAATTATTTTCCCTCCCTTTCATTCCCCGTAAAAAGCCTAAATTTGCCCTGTTAATTCAAAAACCATGGGCCTGCTAATATTATTTTTCATCCTATCCATCTTCTTCAGTTTCCTCTGTTCGATCCTGGAGGCCGTGTTACTGAGCGTTACCCCCGCTTACGTGACCAAATCTCTGGCGGAGGGAAAAACCACGGGCAAATTGCTCAACGGGTACAAGGAGGACATTGACAAGCCTCTTTCTGCCGTTTTGACCCTCAATACCATAGCCCACACCGTAGGTGCAATCGGGGTGGGAGCCCAGGCAGGCAAGATTTTTGGCACCACGGTCCTCAATTTGGGTTTTATCGAGATCAGCTATGAGTCCATCATCGCCAGCCTGATGACTTTGGGCATTCTGGTGCTGTCCGAAATTATCCCCAAAACCTTGGGAGCCAATAACTGGCGGGTTCTGGTGCCCTTCACTGTGCGCATTCTGCGGGTGCTGATTCTGGTCCTGGGACCTCTGGTCTGGCTCAGTCAGCTGATTACCAAATCCTTCAAGAAAGACAAGGAGGGTTCCGTGCTCAGCCGCAGCGATTTTGCCGCCATGGCCTACGCTGGTCAGGAAAGTGGTGCCTTGCAGGAATCAGAATCGGCTATTATCCGCAACCTGCTGGAGTTTGAAAAAAAGATCGTGTACGACATCATGACGCCCAAAACGGTGATGCTCATGGCCCAGGAAGATCAATCCCTGAGGGATTTTTATAATGCCCATCAACCCCTTTCCTTCTCCCGCATTCCCATTTTTCGCGATACCCGCGACAACATTTCGGGGATCGTGCTCAAGGATGATATTTACCAAAAACTGGTGGATGGAAACGGGGATGCTCCCCTGAAATCTCTGGCTCGTGAGGTCATTTTTGTGAATGCAGAAATGCCTTTGCCCGGCCTGTTTGAGTCCCTGACCCAGGATCGCAGGCACCTTTCCATCGCGACCGACGAGTTTGGTTCTGTGGTGGGCGTGGTGACCATGGAAGACCTTTTTGAAACCCTGCTGGGCAAGGAAATCGTGGATGAATCAGACGAGGTGACGGATATGCAGGCCCTGGCCCGTAAAAAGTGGGAAGAAAAAACCTCCAAAGGCAAAAAAAGCTGATGGGATTTCGCATTTGGTTGATTGGATTGCTGTTTTTGGGTTGCCTGGGCCGGGTTGAGGCCCAGATTCCCATGCACGAAGAGCCCTTTCACCAGCCCGTGCTCACTATTCCCGACTACATCCGGGTGATCAATCTGGAAATGGAGCCCGGCGACACCTCTGCTTTCCATGTACATGCCCACAACATGTGGTTTTACACCCTGAACGGCACCCAAATGTGGCTCCAATCGCCGGGTGAGGAGGGCAGGACGGTGGAATTGAAAACAGGTTTTCACCTTGAGTATCCTGATTACCACGAGCATCCTTTTACCCATCGCATTGCCAACGTGGGTACTGAAAAGTTGAAGGTTTTGGCGGTCGAAAATCTCAATCCCCCCGGTCTTTCCCGCAATCTGGAACGTGAGCCTGTGAAAACCAATGAATTGCACCTGAGCAAGGAATTTGTGGTCTGGCAGGTTGTGATTCCCCCCCACAAGAAGCAAAAACTCAATTTCAATCAGGCAGTTTTGATCGTGAATCTGGCTGAGGTGGAATCCAAAGTGAAGCTGGAAGGCATGCCCTGGAATACCCTGCAAAAGCAGGGTTCCTTGGTCTGGACCGGCCCCTCATGGGATTTTTCGCTGAAAAATCCCGGAAAAAAGGAACTGAGTATGCTGGTGGTAGGGGTAAAATAAGGGGCTTACCCTACTGATTTTGCACCATGATTTTGCGGGCATAGGAATTTTCCCCGTCGCTGAGGCGCACCACGTACATACCCGCAGGTTCCCTGCTCAGGTCATATTCCCGGCGGAAAATTCCGCCGCTGGTAATCGTTTCCTGCCGCACCACCTGCCCTTTCATATTGACCAATTCCAGCCTGAATTCGCCCGGCAGGCCCATTACTTCCACATTGAATTTACCTGCGTTAGGATTGGGATAGACGGAAAATACCTGATCCAGGTGGGGTTCTTTGACCGAAACTCCTGTGCCCACCACGAAGGGATAATGCAGTTTGTAACCAAATTCAGACAAAAATGCCTTATACAGTCCACCCTGTGCTCCGTAAATCCTGAACAGGCCCGTACCCGCCGCGGGATCAGCCCAATAGGAAATGCCATCCTTTTCAGAATCCGTCATTTCCAGGGTGTAGCAACCGCCGGTCAGGTGCAGGGTATCGTAATAATACCACTCAGGCAGGAGATTTTTGCGCTCGATGATGATGTTGCCAGCCATGTCCTTGAGGGTGTAAATATTCTCCTGGGGACGACTGTTGGTTTTGAAATAGATCACAATGTCCTCGGGCAGGGTGTCGGGCTGATTGTACTCCACCGTGTAGGTGTCGTTGTCGCTGTACTGGTCGGTGCCACCGTTGGGCAGACTGAGGGAAATGTTGAATTTCCCCGCACCATTTCCCTGCCAGAAGGTCGCATCTGGCACAGGGAGGGCCACTTCTGCGGTTTCCAGAAAATCCAGACTTCCGTTCCAGGTGTATTGCTCAGTACTGCCGCCTTCCACCCCGTAGGTCACTTTCACGCTGTTCAGCGTACCTGAACCTGCATTTCTCAGGATAAATTTGGGCTCGTTGCAAATGGGATTCATGCGCGAATAATACTCCCAACTGTTGGGCGTGATGATGTCATACACTTCAGCGTCGAGGGTGTGATTGGGCGCGTCAAATTGCAGCAAATGGGCCGCCACCACGTAATTTCCGCCACCCATACCCTGGTTATTGGAGGGCACGGGGGTAATGTCGTAATCGAGGGTCACGGTGCTGCCGGTCACGTAGGGGGTGATATTGATTTCCGTTTCTTTGACCAGATCGCCCGGGCACCAACCTTCACGCAGACCGGGCCAGGTGCCTCCCTGGGGATACACGGGGTTCATGGCGCACTGTGGATCCTGCCAAATGTGCCAGCTTTTGACCTGCTGGCCATTCACCAGCAGGTAATGGGTATTGTCTTTCCACTCGCAGCAGTGGGGATAGGACCCGTCATTGGAGTTATGGCCGTGGCCAGTCAGGCGGGTTTTTACCTTGAAATATTCAGCAGCAGGGTCCAGATCGTGGGTCGCGGCAGAAAGGTCTGTGTCGTCGTCGAGATTTTTGTAGGAATGTGAGGCCATTCCCCCCCAAACCTTGCTGATGCGTCTGAAATCGTGGGGCGGCGTGCCTTCAATCATCATAAATTTCACGTCGATCAGTTCCTGCTGATTGCCCGCGCTGAAATCGACCGTATCTACCAGCAAGGGGGCATAATCCGTCACGTCGTAGATCCAGGTGAAGCCATTGGGCCCCAGGTCGAGGTTGATGCCGTAGGGGGTAATAAAGCGCCCGATCTCAAACACAGATAGCGGGCTGTACCACTCCAACGTATCCTGATACAGGGTGGAATCGCTGCCAATCCAGGTGGAATCTATGGGCAGACCGCTGTTTTTGTCGTAAGTGTAAGTGTATTGCCCCGCCTGCCAGACCACCAGTGTATCCGTGGGAAGGCTGGGATGGTTGGATGCATTGTCGGGAATCTGGGTGCCATTAGCGGGATTTTCATACAAAACCACCATGGCAGGAGGGAGAAGAGTGGAATCAATTACCGCAATGGAATCCAGATACGAAGTATAGGTGCCCTGTTCAAAAATCACATTGGGTCGTTCAGAAGTTTGGGTGAATCCCCTGAAAATGGCATTCCCCTGAATCCTTTCCCACCAGGGCAGGCCCGAAAGCTGGCCAGCGGCATTATTATTAAAGGATGCGTCCTGGGCCAAAATCCCGCTGCCCTCGTTCAGTTGATAATGGCCTTTGAGATGGCTGTAATGGGGGTGGGAGGAGGATAAATCCTGATGCATCCAGTTTTTGAGGGTATTGCCGTTCAGCACGGTGTCCCAGGTGCGGATTTCATCCACCAGACCGTTGAAAAAGCTGCCGTTCCAGTCGCCGATCCAGAGGTCGTGGGCCGTGGTATTGAGGGGATAATTTTTCGAACCCGCCAGGGCCCCGTCGTAATAGAGGCGGGTGGTGCTACCGTCGTAGGTGACGGCAAAATGGTGCCAGCTATTCTGGCTGCCCGCCAGGGTCACGTCAAAATCGGGGGCTCCCCAGCACTGCACCCGCCAACTGTTGGCCGTGGTGTTGGTACGGAGGGAAAAATCTTTGGCCGTGCTGCCCGTGGCGCCCGCCTGAAAAAGTCCGCCATTATTAAAGGCGCGGGTATAGGCCCAGGCCTCAATGGTGCGGGGCGCATTGCCAGTGACCTGGGGATCCTTGCCCAGATTCAGAAAGCGGCCGCCGCCCGTAAAATCCAGGGCATAATCGAGCCCTGAGCTGAAAATTCCCGAAGGGAAGGTGGTGGTGCTGGTGCGCACTTCATTGTCCGTTCCGCCCGCCAGGGCATCAAAGCTGAATTCAACCACGATATTATCGGCTCCGTTCCACACAAAGGGCTGGGTAAACTGAAGGCTGTTCCAGCCTGAGGCGCTAAAAGTGGTATTGACGCGGTAAGCCAGATCCAGGCCGGTCACCGCGGTGTAGGGCGTCAGGGAGTCGAGGGTGGTGTGTTTGAGACGGATTTCGAGGTTTTTGAGGGTGGAACCCAGGCTGCTCAGGTCGAGTCTGAGTCCGCTGATGGCACCTGCCGTGAGCCCGGCCGAGGCCAGTTCGCTGGCCCGCCACAAAAACTGGGCCTTGCCCGATTGCTCGGAGGATTGAAAAGGTTGGGGCTGGCTTCCGTTGCCTGTGCCTACCAGGGTACTGTCAAAGGAAAGCGTGGCAGTATTTACCTGAAAATACTGCCACTCACGGGTGTAGGAATAAACGGGATTCCAGGCAATCTGGAGGGAATCAGGTGCGCTGTTACCCACTTTGAACTTCACCTGGCTCATGTAAGTGGAGTCAAGAATGCCGCGCGGATCGTAGATCTGGTTGTAAGTCAGGTAATCCCATTCGCCACACGGATATTGGTCATGGGTGGTTTTGACGTCGCACTTCAGGGTGTAGTACATGAGAATTTTCCTGAATTCCTTGGTGGCAGGCGGAAAAACCCATTTCCCACGGCGTTTGGTGATGTCTGTGAATTTCAGGGTTTGTACCCAGGTGGTGTCCTGCGCCCGGGCCAGATCGGGGAGAAAGAGCATCCCCAGAAATGCAATGGAACAGCCCCAAAACAATAGCCTTAACTTTTTCATAACTATCCTTTCCAAAATCCTTTAACCTCCTGCAAGTTAGGAAATCACGGGGGCATTTGGAATTATGTGGTGGGGAATCCTGGATGGGTTGGGTTACGCAAAGGTCGCGAAGTTTATGGTGCCCTCCCGAATGCTTTCGGGATTACGTTGGCTGCTATGGCAAATACCGAATGCGTTCGGTACGCAAAGCTGAACGTTTTTATTTGAAATGTAGCTTTGGGTCCTTTGCACCCTGCAACCCACGAAACGAGGGAAAACACCCCTTCGCGCACTCTGCGATACCAATCCCCCAAAACCTAAAACCTAAATCCCAACCCCTTAAATCAACCCGTCCTTATCGTACAAATCCACCCCCAGCTGGATCATATCCCCGATCTCCTTCTCCATGGCCGCATCCAGCTTTTTGATGTGAAAGCAGCTTTTGCCCTTCAGGCATTTTTTCAGTTCGGGACTGAGGGAAGGGTAATTTTGGGGATGGGTGTAAATGGGAAAAAAGTAAAACCGCACATCGCCCGGTTTGGGTACCACGGTGGCAAAATAATAGCCGTCCACCTTTTGTTTGCCCTGCATGGTTTCCTTTTTGCCGCAAACCTCAAAGCCTTTTTCGCCATCCATGCGGATTCTCAGACGGGGAACCTGGGCTTTAAGCAAATCGATCAGGGTGGTTTGGATTTCAGGCAAATCTGTTTTCATGTTTCGGAATAATTTTTCAACAATCTAATAACATCAGGGCGCTTTATCCGGGTTGGAATGCACGCCGTTTGGGGCTAATTTCAGGAAAATTATATTCAAATTCAGCCAAAATTATCGCCGGCCCCCCATTTCTTAACAAATTGATAAAATGTGGAAAGCGCATCCCTGAATTCTTTTGGTTAATTTTGTGCCAAGTTTGCGGCACCTTAACCATAGTTTCATGAAGCAAGTTTACACACTGATCTTTCTAAGCAGTTTTTTCCCCTTGTTTCTCTTTTCCCAAACCGTACTCAAGCCCGGCGACCTGGCCGTGGTCACCATGAATTCAGACGCGCCCGACGTGTGGGCGTTCGTCACGTTTGTGGACCTGACCGTGGGAACGAAGATTCTCTTTACAGACAATGGCTACGAGCGCGGAGCTCTCAATAACGTGGCCACAGGCCTTTTTTCCAATTCTGAAGAAGTGCTTGAGCTGGAAGTGACCGGCTCCACCATCCCTGCGGGAACGGTGATCACCTACGACGGCAGCGGTCCGCCGCCCTACACCACCCCTTCCAATTTTATCCATACCATGGTGGCCACCAATACCTTTGCCGTGCCGCCCTTCAAATTTGACCAGTTTACTGCCTCGGGAGATGGAATTTTCATCATGCAGGGCACCTGGAATAACGGAACGGTGCCCGGCAGCAGCCACGACGCGTTTCTGACCGGCACGTTTATCTGGGGATTCAACGCCAAACCCTGGGAACTTTTGAGTGGATCATGCAATACCACATCCTGTTCCCGCCTTCCTCCCCAACTTGCCTGCTATAATAACGGATTTGCCCACATCGACAATTACAGCTATAAAAATTCCGCGCCCAAATCGGGTTCGCTGGGGCAAATGGTGGATGCGCTTACCAATCCCGCCAACTGGGACACAGACAATACCATTACATTTCCTTCTCCCACCGGGCCTTTTACCATTACCTCAGGGCTGAATCAAAGCGTCTGGACGGGAAATGTGGACACAGACTGGTTCAATTGCGCCAACTGGGACAATTACCGGGTGCCTGATCTGGATATTGATGCACTTTTCCCTGCCTCCACGGCCAATAACAGCATCGTGCTGCAACCCGGCGACAGCGCCCATTGCCGCGATCTCACCCTGACCGGCAACGGGATGTTTTTCCAGGCCCAGGGCAGCAACGACCGCGTATTGAATGTGCACCGCGACCTGGCCATCAGCGCAGACCCGGGCTCCCAGATTTTCAACTTTGACGATGGATTTGCAGGCACGCCCGACGGGGAAATTTACCTCTATGGCAACTGGACCAATAATACGGATAACGCGGATTTTCTGGAAGGAGAATCCACCGTGCACCTGGTTGGAACGGGCAACCAATCCATCAGCGTGACCACTTTTCAGGATGAAGGCTATTACGATCTGGTGGTGGACAAGTCTTCGGGTGGGGTAAATCTCCTACAGGATATTACTGTGTTTGGCAGTCTGGACCTGACCAGCGGCCTGATCAATACCTCGACCAATCTGGTTTATGTGAGCAATTCTGCCACGGGATCCATATTCAATCACAGTACCAGCAGCTACGTCAATGGCAATCTGCGTCGCGACATTCAGTCGGGTGCAGGGCCTTTTGGCTATGATTTTCCGGTGGGAACGGCTTCCAATTACGAGTTGGCACACATTGATTTCTTCAATCCCGGTCCAATTGGCTTTCTGGATGCCTCCTTTACCTCCACCTTGACCGGGGCGGCACCTTCGGTTACAGAGGCGGGTTTCCTGTATAATAACCTGCTGAACGGAGGCATCTGGACCATGACTCCCGGCGGAATTTTCCTCGGCAGTTATAACCTGACCTTGTACGAAAGGGGCTATACCAATGGGTTGGCTAACAGGTATATCAATGTCAAACGGCCCAATTCGGGCAGCGCCTGGGCCAATCCCGGCACCCACAACTTCTTCACGGAAGCTGGCGGGGTGGTGACCTGCGCCCGCAACGGCCTGACGGCCTTTTCAGATTTTGCCATTGCTTTGGCCTCCAATCCCCTGCCCGTAAAGCTGGAAAGTTTTGCCGGGGAATTGCTCCCAACTGGCAATGCTGAGCTTCATTGGGAAATTTCCTCTGAGTATGCCAGCCGCGGCTACCGCCTGGAAAGACGGCAAACGGGTGAAGATTTCACCCCAATTACTTTCATCGAAAGCCGCAATCAACCCGATCGGGCCAGTTACTCCTTTGAGGACGTTGAGACCCCGCTGGGGCTGTCCTTTTATCGCCTGATCCAGGTCGATCAGGATGGGCAGGAAAGCGACCTGGGCACGGTGGAGATTCTGAAAGATCTCACGGGAACCTTGTCGGCTGTGGCCTGGCCCAATCCTTCCAGCGGCAGTGAACTGCAGCTGAATATCCAGGCCACAGGCAAAGTCCTGGGGCGGGTCATGACTGCCGAAGGCAGGTTGCTGGGTGAACTGCAAGGCGAAGCCGCTGCGCTCAATCTGGCCCTGCCACAGATGCTGGCAGGTGTGGCTCCCGGCATCTACTTTATCCGCCTGATCAATCAGGAAACCTCCCTGACCCTGAAAGTGGTGAGGTTCTGAGCGAGGTAAATTCCCTGATTCCAATTCGTTAAAAAGACGAGGCCCCTCCGGAAACCGAAGGGGCCCTTGAACGGCAACGTGAAATGCCAATGATCCAGGCTACAGGTTCTCAGCTATCTAGGAAAAGGTTGCAATTCAGCTCCGTCTTTATGGTGGATCAACATGTCTCAAGAATTATTTTGCTAAGGTAAAATGAGTGGAAATAAAAAGTTGGCACCGTTTTATAAGCGGTAGCTTTTGGGACATAAGCGGTCACTTTTTGGCGAAATTTTTTCTCAGATCGCTGGAAAGGGCGTTTTTTCGAAAAACTACGTGTTTGTCATCTAAAAATTTAGATGTAGCCATAAAGGGGCCTTATTTGGGGATATTATTTGCTTAATTTGTTGATATATAGGTGAATGATAAATCGTAAATGGTGATTTTGGGAAAAAGGGATTGTTGGACGCAATTTCACCCTTTTTGGAGGGTTTCATGAAAATTGACATCTTCGCAACATGAAATCCGGAAAATCCTTCCTGTTACTGCTTCTGTTCTGGACCCTGGGCCTCGGCGTACTCCAGGCGCATCCCTATCATGTTTCTGTTTTTCAGCTGGAGTATAATCCCGAAAACAAAACCCTCGAACTGACGGTCAAGGTCTTTCTGGATGACATGCACACAGCCCTGAAAAACTGGGCGGCCGCGGGTCTGGATTTTGAATCATCTTCCTCCAATCCCTTCCTGAAAAATTACCTGATCAAAACCACCCGCATCAAAGCCGGGGGAGAATGGCTGCCCATGGATTTTGTGGGCAAGGAGACCGACGAGGAAGCCATCTGGATTTACATGGAAATACCCGTGGGCGAAAAACCGCTTGCCCTGGATTTTGAAACCAGTCTGCTGACCGAAATCTTCGACGACCAGATGAATATCGTCCATCTGAAGCTGTCAGAGGAAGAAAAAACCTCGGCCCGGCTGGGAAAAAGCGAACAATTGAAGGAGTTTAGATTTTAATTCTCCCCGCCTTTTCCTAACTTCTTGCACGCATCATTCAACCAGAATCCCCGCTGCATCCTCCTTTCTCCATATTGGCCAACCTGAAGACCCTGTCCGGGAAATGCTTTCCCGTCTTTATGGTCGCCTGGTGGATCATGCTTTGTCCTTGCCTGGTTTTTGCCCAGGGAAATTCCGCCTCCACCTTGCCACCTGCCTTGCTCTGGAC
This sequence comes from Bacteroidia bacterium, assembly GCA_020635905.1. Taxonomy (GTDB): domain Bacteria; phylum Bacteroidota; class Bacteroidia; order J057; family JADKCL01; genus JACJYV01. The sequence goes on along the minus strand of JACJYV010000008.1, from coordinate 325,765 downwards.
GGCACTGGGGCTGGCTTTGGTTTTCATTTTGGTGCTGGGATTATTGTTGCGGAAATCACGCACCAGCCGGATGCAGGCGGAGGATGCGGTAAGGGAATGGGCCCAAAGTGCGGAACAATTGCGGACAGAAAATGAAAATCTTTTTGCCCTGCAAAAAGAAAAGGAGGAATACCTGGCCCGCATCATCCACGAACTGCAAACCCCGCTCAATGGCATCATCGGGCTATCTGAAGGGCTGCTCGACGGTGCGGCGGGCGAGCAAAGCCTGCTGGCCCGCCGCAACCTGGGCATGGTCATTTCCAGCGGCAAGCGCCTGGCCAGTCTGGTGGGCGACATCCTCGATTCGGCCCGGCTCCTGCACCAAAAACTCGAACTCCACCCCATACCCCTCGATCTGTCCGAAACGGCCGAAATGATTTGTGTGCTCATTTCACCTCAGGTCAGAGCCAAGGGAATTCAACTGATCAATTCCATTCCTCCCGAACTTCCGCCCGTGATGGCCGACCACAACCGCCTGCAACAGATTTTGCATAACCTGGTGGGAAATGCAGTGAAATTTACCTCCGAAGGAAAGGTGGAACTCAAAGCGGTTTTGCGGGAGGATCCATGGGTGGAAATTACGGTGGAGGACACGGGGATTGGCATTCCTGAAGACAAATTCGACCAGATTTTCCTCTCCTTCAAACAGGCCGACGATAGCATCGCCCGGCGCTACGGCGGCACGGGTTTGGGGCTGGCCATTACCCAAAGTCTGGTGAAAGCCCATGGCGGGCGCATCTGGGTGGAAAGCAGGGTGGGGCAGGGTTCCCAATTTCATTTTACCCTGCCTTTGGCTACTCCCGCCGAAGTGGCCCTTCACCACCAGCATCTTCCTTCCCGCAGCGGCAACCGCACCTTTTTTGATACCCTGCAGTCGGCCCTGACCCGCCCGGTCAGTAAGGTGAACGAAGACGCTGACGCCCTTGCGGGTCAGGAGCAGAGCGCCTACAATCCCGATCTGCCGGCCCGCATCCTGATCGTGGACGATGAGGTGGTCAACCTGCAGGTGCTGCGCAATCACCTGGCGGTGCAGGGTTATGAGGTGGAGGAAGCCATGTCGGGCGAGGAGGCCCTGCGCATGCTGGCCGCGTCCACCTACCAGATGGTGATCATGGATGTGATGATGCAGGGCATGTCGGGTTATGAATGCTGCCGCCAGATCAGGCTGCAGTTTCCCGCCAACGAACTGCCCGTGATTCTGGTCACGGCCCGCAACCAGGTCTCCGACCTGCTTGAAGGATTTGGCTCGGGGGCCAACGATTACCTCACCAAGCCTGTTTCCAAATACGAATTGCTGGCCCGCATCCGCACCCACCTTTCCCTGGCCCGCATCCACGAGGCTCTGGGCCGATTTGTGCCCCAGGAATTTCTCCATTTCCTGGAAAAAGACAGTCTGGCCGACGTGAAACTGGGCGACCATACCCAAATGGAAATGACCATTCTCTTCGCAGATATCCGCAATTTTACCCGCATTTCCGAGCAAATGGGTCCAGAGGAAAATTTCCAGTTCCTCAACTCCTTCCTCAGCCGCATGGAACCCAATATTGTGCGCCACCATGGCTTTATCGACAAATATATTGGCGATTCGATCATGGCGCTTTTCCATGCTGATCCCGACGATGCCTTGCGGGCCGCCATCGACATGCAGCTCGAATTGCGGGCTTTTAACCAGCAAAGGCGGGAAACGGGGCAGTTTGAGATCCAGATTGGGATTGGAATCAATACAGGGATGCTGATGCTGGGCACCATTGGGGGTAAAAACCGCATGGATGGCACCGTGATTTCGGATGCAGTGAATCTGGCCTCGCGGGTGGAAGGCATGACCAAATTTTACGGCGGCACCCTGCTCATAACCGAGGAGACCCTGAGCCGGCTGGCCAATCCGGGTGAATTCAATCTGCGCATGATGGACAAGGTGCGGGCCAAAGGCAAAGACCATCCCGTGGTCATTTACGAAGTGATTGACGGAGATTTGCCCGCAGAGCGCCAGCTCAAGCTGCAAACCCTCGACTCCTTTGAGCGGGGCGTGGAGTTCTATCTTTCCTCTCAGTTTGAAGCCGCCAAAGTGGCATTCAGGGAGGTTTTAAAGGTGTTCCCCGACCCGGCCGCCAGTCTGTACATTACCCGCTGCAACCGTTTTCTCACCTACGGCCTCCCCGAGGCCTGGGATGGGGTGACGGAGATGCCTCATAAGTAGGGGGGCGGAGGTTTGTGGAGGCGGAGCAGGGGCATGAATTGGACCCGCAAGTGCTAATAGGGTGCAAGTGAGAATCTCCCCTTCAAAGGCTTGGCCTTTGGAAAATTCTCTGCCTTCCCGACGATTTCAGCGAATGAATTCGGGTCGATTTCCAAGGCATTGATTGTCAGTAGCATTTCTTATAAGGAACGCGTTTTTCCTGGGTTTGCATGGGGGGTGCAGGCCACGGCTTGTAAGCTTCCCCTAAACCATAAACCAGAAAGCTCAAAAACATCTTATCCGGTGGGTCAGCGGTAATCAATTAAGCCCAGACCAACAGTTTCAATCCCTAAGTTGGATTTTGATAATTGGGATTTGATAGTTTTTTCCCGGGATGGACTTCTTTAAAATTACCCTGCAGTAAATCAGGGAAATGGAACTCCAAAAGGACCTTGAACCCAAATGCGATTGAATCATCATCAGGCAACGTTTGGTCAAAAACTAATTCTTCAGGTGAAAAAATATCATCAGGTCCTAGCAATCCTTTTTTTTCTTCCAAATCCCATGGAAAGTAATATTCTCCACGGACCTTGTCCACTATGAAAAGGATTAATCCGGGTTCAAATCTTTCTTTGACAATTTCAATTTTGATTATGTCATTTTCCAAAACAACCTCATCCTCCTCAAAAGTTGTCCAATTAAGGTTGTACTTTGAACGAATTTGTTCAAAATGTTTCTTGATAAATTGTTTATCCATACTTACTTTATCTTTATGATTGGATATTTTTTCGTTGTGAGTGCGGGAAGACCATTTGCCATATTTTGGGGAAGCATCCTTTTTGAAACAGGGTCAAATCTAAATCCCCACCAATGTTCCAGCCTGTGAATTTCCTTTTCAAAACCTGTCAATTCGTCAACAAATTCACACTTTACAAACCTTCTTTTGGTAATCATCCTTATGTGAGACACCACAAAGATATCATTGCCTCCTTCCACCTATGCATCAATCCATTTGGCATTGATGGCTTCGAAGAAGCAATTCCCTTTTTTGGGCTTGTGGCATTTGCGCAAGGCGTTACAGTTTACATTGCTCCTATCTTCTTCCTGCCCGGGCCAACATTGCTAAAGTCGCCTGAAAGGACATCCTGGCAATGTTTTTCGAGGAGAATTTTTAGCATCGTTACTAATGCTTCATCATCATCCAACTCCATAATTACCTCCCCCTCCTTTTGATTAAAAATCTCAGAAAATTTTTGGTATCCTTTTCTCCGTAACAGGTCCTTTGAAAAATAAAACTCATTGCGGGCCTTATCTGTAACAGATATCAACATTCCACTTTCCCTTGGATCTTTGCCAAAATAGATTGCCAAAGATTCATTTTCAATCGTCATCCTGTGGTCTGTTTCGCCTTGCCAGTTTAAGTTATATTGTTCTTTTATGTTCTTAAACTGGTCTTTGATAAATGTTTTGTTGAGCATGTTTACTTATAATTTTTAGTCCTCAAATTCAGGATTGAAGGGGTGGGTTGTTATGGAAATGGGAAACATCCCGGCCATCAAACCAGCCTGCTTCTGTGAATCTTTGCTGTACTTTGGGGGAGAGTTTCATGGGTCAATCATATTCAATGATCATTTCAGGATTAATGAGGAGTTTTGCCGAATCCTCCTTCACTTCAATTCCAGATAGCGGACAATCCCAAATAACATACGATTTCGACATCCCCGAAATAGAAACCTGCCAGCTTTTGGGCGAAATTATTTTTTCAATCCATAAGGCAAGATTGGGTTCAACGGCTACCAAATCTACCTGAATTGCCCCAATTTGCTCTTCATTTGCCTCATTTACAATGAACTCAATTTTCTTAATGTCTCCAGACAGACGCAAAGCACCATCTACGACAAATTCCCCATTATCGTAGTGGGAATTTACCAATGTTCCAAACAACCTGCCAATATTGGGGAATCTATCCAGGAAAAGGGAGACCAATTGGGAAAAATAATCTTCCAGATTACAAGAAAACATGTAATCCCCAAATTCATTTCTTTGGGGAAGATAGGCTATTAAGTTCTCATCGAGTTCTTCCTCAAAACCTATCCAATCTTCTGTGAATTGAGAGAAAAGGAAATCAGTTGGGGGATTTTTCATGATTTTTATAGTTATCGTAATTTCTTGCCGGTTCTATATTGCCATCTCTCCTGAAATATGGTAATAAATTTCAATTTCGATGTTTTTATAGGTCTCTGCCCTGGCAAGGATCTCCTTTTTGCACTTATTACAGGGCCCATAGGTTGAAAATATTTTTTGCTTTATGGTCAGTTTCTCAATTCGGATACCGAATTCTGTTGCAATGCAGGTCATTTCGCAATCCTGAAATGAAGTGATTTTGACTTCTGGATCCGTGCCCCTTGCAATCCATTACAATCTGATCCCCATGGCTGTGGATGAATTCTTTGAAAATAGGTAGGTAATCTGGCGTAAATTGAGTGATCCACATAGAGTATAAATATCCTCCTACCAAATATACTTCCCGTTTTCATCTTTTTCAATCCTTCCCTGCCTCCACCTGCCCGACAAAATAGCCATTTCGAGTGGCTCCCCGGTATCGTCATCTACGACCAGGCACGGCCGTCAAACGGCCTTCGGGGCGACCTGAAGCTTGCTTCCTTGCGTAAACCAACCACCCTTTTTTTAGGTACTTGGGAAGGATTGCAGGACTTTCGGTATAGTTCGCTACCAAGGGTGTTTCTTTGTTGTAATTCAGCCCGGTATCGCTCAGAATCTGGTTCATCAGTGCGATCATTTTTTCTTCTGTTTGTTTCATATTATATATGCAGGAGCACATCCTTCGTATCCTAATTTAGAAATAATCGAAAAGAAGGTGGGGAAATACCCTCTCCTCCGCCATCAAAGCCCACAAGTTCGAGATCCTCTTCTTTAATTTTTAAGGTCCTTACATGATGGGTGAATGAAACCCTTATCCCCAAGCGCCTTCATTCAAATCACAGAAAGCGCCGATCTGATTCAAAGATCAAGGTACCCGTGTGGCCCCATGATAAATAAAATTTCCAGGGTCTCAGGATCAACCGCGGCAAAATAACCGATGAGTTCAGAAAACATTGTCATCATGTAAGAAACGAAAATCACAGATATGATTTCCCCCGTTTCAAGCTCTGGATTCTCATTCCACCAACCCCTAAAACCAAGTTCCTCGTCATAATTACGATTATTGTCAATTACCCATTGCTTTACTTTGACGATGGCTTTTTCAATTATTTCTTCGTCCATGATTTCTGCATAATGAGATGTCAGCCAGGGCTTAAGTTATGCAAATTCGCGAATCTATGAACTTCTTTCCCGTTATCATTTCGGGTTCTGTCAGGCACACCACAAAGGCGTCAACTGAGAGTTTCAGGGGTCACGCAATCCCGATAGCTATCCGGGATCGCAAAGGGGTTGTTTCCCGTATTTCGTGGGTTGAAGGGAGCAAAGATCGCAAAGACAATATGCAAATAATACGTCCAGCTTAGCGATCCCGATTGACTATCGGGATTGCCACCCCAACCAACGTAATCCCGAAAGCATTCGGGAGGGCTCAAAATTCTTGGCGCCCTTTGCGATACAGACCCTTTTCACTCGATTTCCAACACTTAAGCTTACACGCATCAGCCTCTGCAGGAAAAAGATTGCCATCCCTGTGAAGCCCCCCTCAGTACAATCCCACCTGGCCGCCCCTTTTTTATTCCCTTTTACCCAATCTCCCCAATTAATTGCGGCTTTTTAAAGCAAAAGGTTTAATTTTCGAGTGAGAATTGCGCATTGCATTTTTCAGGTCCAATTCAATAGGTGGTAAGCAAAAATGGATTTGAATCCCATTTGTGATCAGGCAAGTATTGGCATTCTGGTGATTGACCAAAAGGGTGAAATTGAGCGGGTCAACCAGTTTGTGGAGAAGCTTTTTGGCTACACCAAAGATGAACTGGTGGGACAAAATATCGAAATTCTCATCCCCCAGGCGGTCAGATCCCGCCACGCGGGTCACATGAAAAGCTATTTTGGATCTCCCCTGGCCCGCCCCATGGGGTTGGGACTGGACCTCTTTGCCACCCGGAAAGACGGGGTGGAAATCCCGGTTGAAATCAGTCTGAGCTTTTTTGAAGAAGGTGAAAGACGCACCGTGGCTGCCTTTGTCAACGACATTTCCATCCGCAAGAAAGCCGAAACCGACCTGCGGGAAAGCGAGGAAAAGCTCCAGCAGATGAATTCCCGCCTGGAGCAACGCGTTTCTGAGCGCACCGCCGAGCTGGCCGATGCCCTGCTCGAATTGCAGGAAACCAATTCCATTCTGGAAACCCAGATTGCCCTCACCGCCAAAGCCGAGGAAGAGGCCCGCAATGCCCTGAGCAAGGAGCAGGAACTGAGCGAGCTGAAATCCCGCTTCGTGTCCATGGCTTCGCATGAGTTTCGCACCCCGCTGACCTCCATTCTGTCATCCGCCTCGCTGATTTCCAAATACATAGAAGCCGGCAATGCCGACCGCTCAGAAAAACACCTGGGCCGCATCAAGTCTTCGGTCAGGAACCTGACTGGCATCCTCAACGACTTCCTTTCCCTGGAAAAACTGCGCAGCGGCAAGATTCAGGTGCTGGCCGAGCCCTGTTTCCTGCAGGGAATTTGCGAGGAAGTGGTGGAAGAAATGCAGGCCATTCTCAAGGAAGGCCAGAAAATAGAATTTACTCCCCAGGGCCCCGATGCCGAGTCCTGGGTGGATCCCCACGCCTTCCGTAACGTCATCACCAACCTGCTTTCCAATGCCTCCAAATACAGCCGGGAGGGAGATTTGATCGAATTTCAAACCTGGCGGGAAGGAGGGGAGTTTGGGGTGAAAATCACCGACCACGGAATCGGGATTCCCGCCAATGAGCAATCCCGCCTGTTTGACCGCTTTTTTCGGGCCAAAAACGCCCAGAATATCGCCGGAACGGGATTGGGGCTGCACCTGGTCAGCCATTATCTGAACCTGATGGGTGGGGAAATTTCGTTTTCCAGCGTGGAAAATGAGGGAACCACCTTTTCCTTAAAAATACCCATTAATAAGCCGTCATGATTCGCATATTACTGATCGAAGACAACGAGGATGTGCGGGAAACCACCGCCGAAATCCTTGAATTGGCCAATTATACCGTTTACACTGCGGAAAATGGCAGGGAAGGCATTCAGAAAGCCAAGGAACTGGTGCCTGATCTCATCATTTGCGACATCATGATGCCCGAAAAGGACGGCTACGAGGTGTTGTATTACCTGGGTCGCGATCCCAAAACCTCCACCATTCCCTTCGTGTTTCTCACCGCCAAGTCTGAGAAGGGCGACATTCGCCACGGCATGAATCTGGGCGCCGACGACTACCTGACCAAGCCTTTTGAGGAATTGGACCTGCTCAACTGCATTGAAACCCGCCTGGAAAAGGCCAAGATTTTTCAGAAGGAATTCAGCAAAAGCGCAGAGGGAGTGGTGGAATTCATCAATGAAGCCCGAGGCCTGAAGGAACTAGAGGGATTGTCGGGTGATAAAAAACTGAAATCGTTTAAAAAAGGGGATGGAATCTATTGGGAAGGCGATTTTCCCCATTTCATTTATTACATACAGTCGGGCCGGGCCAAAGCCACCAAAATGAATGCGGACGGCAAGGAACTGATCATTCACGTGTACAAACCCGGCGACTTTCTGGGGTATCTTTCCATTCTCAAAGATGTGAATTACACGGAATCCCTGATTGCCCTCGACGATGTGGAGGCTTTCCGCATTCCCCGCCAGGATTTTCTGGATCTGCTCAACAAAAACCGGGATGTGGCGGCCCGCATGATCAAATTGCTTTCGGGTGAATTGATCGAAAAGGAAGAAGAATTGCTGGCCCTGGCCTACGATTCTGTGCGGCAACGCACCGCCAAAGCCCTGCTCATGCTCTGGGAAAGGTATTCTGAAGGTGAAAATGCCTCTCCCAAACTGGTGATTGCCCGCGAGGAACTCGCCAATATTGTAGGCACGGCCAAGGAAACGGTGATCAGGATGATCTCAGAATTCAAGGACGAAGGCCTGATCAGGATGGAGGGGCGGAAAATTGTAATTGACCACCCTGAGAAGCTGGCTAAAATCATTTGAAAACGGGTTAAATCGCCGGGAAATGCCAATAATGACTTAGGTCATTTACGGAATTCGGGGAATTCATCAACTTGTGCACAGTTCCCTAAAGTGGGATTTGTCAGGCTTTGATGTTTTCAAAAAAGAAAAAAATCCTAATTCCTACCCACCTCTCTTTTCAGCCCGAAAAGACCCTTCGCTTCGCGATCGAACTTTTCAGGGGGGAGAGTTGCACCTTTTGCCTGCTCAATACCTACCAGATCCCCGTTTCCTCTGCCTCCCAGATTGTAAAGCAACACGACCTGCTCAAAAAGCAGGCCCAGGATGAACTGGAACAGTTGCTGGAACTGCTTCCCCCGTTGGTCAAAGGGGAAGATTTTGATTTTGAAGGTGTGACCATGGTGGGACGTCCCTATCGCCCGGTGAAAAGGTATCTGGTTGAAAATGAAGTGGATGTGATGATTGTGGGAGAAAAACGTCCGGCCAGAAATTTTAAGGAAAGCATCCGCGAGGTTTTTGCAGAAACCCAGCCTGTGCCTGTGCTGGTGGTGCCCGAGAAATTGGATTTTCATCCTTTCAAGGGGGTTTTCATGGAAGCTGGCCTGGTTACCTCTTGTTCCAAAAAATCACTGGATTTCATTCAATTCCTCAATCAGCAATTCTCCCCGGGATTTTACTACCCCACCATACCCGGCAAATCAGAAATATTATCCCTGAAACTGGGCGAAAATGGCAGCACCCATTACCTGGATGTGAAGCCCTACGTCACCAACGGTCTCCTGCCCGATCTGCGCATCCTGCCCCTGCGGGAGGAGGCCCACGGGGAGGGAAATGTGCCGGTGCTCTTTTCGTGAGTCTTTGATGGTTAATGGTTGTGTGGGGTATCGCAAAGGCGCAAAGGGGTTGTTTTCCATTGATGTGTGAGGTCACGCAAAGGGCGCAAAGGGGTTGTTTTCCGCGTTTTGTGGGTTGAAGGGAGCAAATACCGAAAGCGTTCGGTACCCAAAGACAAACCGTATTTAAAAAGGCTTGCTTAGCGTTCTTTGCCACCCAAACCCACGTAATCCCGAAAGCGTTCGGGAGGGTCCAAAAATCTTGGCGCACTTTGCGATACATTCCATTGCGATACATTTCCTCCCGCAAAGGATATTCATAAAGGACTCAGTTTTTAAAGTTCCCATCAGAATTTTTCCCGGGAAATGGGTAAATTGATCCCTGACCCACAGAAAACGTCCCGCCCATGAAAAGACCCATTTCTGCCCTTAATTCCACCTTGCTGGCCATCCTGCTGGCCTTTGGCCCCATGTTTTTGCCTGCCCAGGATACCTTTTCCATTGTGGCGGTCGATTCCGTGACAGGCGAAGTAGGCAGCGCAGGCGCATCCTGTGTCAATCTGCTGCCCACCGGGCTGCCGGCCGATTTTCTGGGGGATTTGTTTCCGGGCATTGGGGCCATCAACTCTCAGGCATATTATCTGGCCCAGAATCAGTCCAATGCGCGTATGCGCATGCTGGCGGGCGACAATCCGTCGCAGATCATCGCATGGCTGATCGCCAATGACATCCAGGGCGATTCCACCAAGCGGCAATACGGCGTGGTACGCCTCGATTCTTCCTGGTCGCCCTCCGCGGCGGCCCATACGGGCACCAATACGGATCCCTGGCACGGGCACCGGGTGGGACCCAATTACTCGATTCAGGGTAATATCCTCCTGGGGGCCGCCATTCTGGATTCCATGGAGTATAATTTCCTCAACACCCCGGGCAACCTGGCCACCAAACTCATGGCCGCCCTGCAGGGTGCCAATGTGGTCGGGGCCGACACCCGCTGTGCCTCCTTTGGCACTTCCAGTCATTTTTCCTTCCTCAAAGTAGCCCAACCCACCGATCCCGATGGACAACCTTCCCTGCTCCTGACCGTCAAAACTGCGCCCAGTTCTGGCATTGAGCCCATTGATTCCCTGCAAAGCCTCTTCAATATTTGGCAAAGCACCACCAATAACGGGGGACTTCCTGCCGGAAATCAGCATCAATTGACCCTTTCACCCAACCCTGCCAACCAAAGGATGCGGATTGAGGCCCGGGGTTTTTTGGGTAAAATAAACTACGAAGTTTTTGACCTGACCGGAAAATCCGTAATGGATGTCAGGGGTGAACACCAGTTGGATCTGGATATTTCTGGTTTGGCCAAAGGGACTTATATCCTGGAGGTTACGGATGTGACCACCCATCGCATGCGGGAGAAATTTATCAGATTCTGAAGGTGAACAGGCACGGATGGTTCCTGGGATTGGTTTTATGACTCGTTGCAATCATGGTTAGCGAGGGAGATTAATGGGAAATTTCTTTTGGGTAAAGTTCAAAATTACTTCTTCCGGGTGTCCGACGAGCACCAACCGCTTAAAGGAAGAAATATCGAAGGATTGATTCTTTGTAATTCGGAAGTCATTTGAAATATTGATCTTCCACCTTTTTCATGATTTCATCCGGACAGGTTCCCCTTTTAGAATGGATGAATCTTTTTGAAATTGTGGCAGGATCGAAGGCAAGGCCCATTTCAATTCCGTCTGAGGAATCTTTGGTTACGATAAATGAGCCAGGATAACGGGTAATTTGACCTGCATTTTTCGTCATAAATACTAAATCCACGGAATCTCCAAAGTCTTCCACCACAATCGCAGGTCTGAAGGTAAATTCAGTGGGCGCTTCCTGTTTGGGGAACATTACGTTCACAACATCAGCAACAGTACAATCAGCCATTCAGGTTTAACTGATCAAAGGTGTCCTCGTCATAATCTTCCTCTGGCCCAAAGAAATCAGAAAGTTCTCTTATTTGTTGGTGAGAGAAAGGGGACTCTTCAGATTGAATAAACAATTTTTTGCCCAAGACTTCTTCGAAATGGCCAAAATGCATGGAAAATCTTTTGATTTCGGAACCTAAGGGGTAAAGGAATGGATTTGAGCCAAGATCCTGGGAATTGATTAAATCCTGATATTTATTAAGAAAAGACTTTGCTTCCGTGTGAAGGTCTTTCGTTTCCTTAAAATTCAATTTCTCAAAAGGGGTGCCTGGGTTTCTGATTTGATCTAACTCTCCTTCTATCCATTTATTTAATGATCTTAATTTAAGTCCCAAAGGAACAATTGCAAAAACCCAGAGAAGCAACAGAATGGGAAGGATTAATGGAAATAAAAGGATTTTAAAAATAACTGAAATGGCATTGTCAAGTTTCCTTAATCCATCTGCAAGGTCAAAAGGTTTTTCTGTCAGGTGAAGATTTTGAAATTGAGCTTCAATCATAATTGATCGGCTATTTTGTGTTTCAAATATAAATATTATGGAACGAAAAATGGGAATTTGTATTACAAAATAGGGACTGGACCTGTTTTTATTAACGGATTATAGGGATTTTCGGGAGATTTTGGTGTAATTTCGCCCCCTTAGATAACCCGATATGAAAAAGATTCTGTTTGTAATCCTCCTTGCCTGCCTTTCTACCTTTGCCAATGCCCAAAGCCTGTCTTTTGATCAGGTTCTTTTTGAAGAGTACTCAATCACCATTCCACCCAATACTGCTTATTTTAACACCGTGGGAAACAGCACTTTGGTTGTCCCTGCCGGGAAGGTTCTGAAAATCGAATCCATTCAGTCTGGCTACCTTTCGAGCACAGTCCCCCGGCCCTTAAATGCCCTGAGCTACTTTGATTTTTTCATCAATGATAAATGGATTTACCCCAATTATTCCACCTCTGGTGTACTTTCAGATTTTCCAATTTGGTTGCCAGCTGGTTCTTACGATCTGAAATATTTATACGGTTATGGTTCTACCACCAGCAGTACTTTGACTGTCAAGTGGTCCCTTTCAGGCGTTCAGTTTAATGTGGTTCCCTAATATTTGAAATTCTGGAAGTGTATTTTTGGAGTTTCCTGAGCTAATTTTTCACACAAGTTGAGCGGCATTAAACCTGTTTTTTGGAAGTTCTGAGTTTGCATCTGCTTGTGTGAATCGTGACTTTACAGATTGGAATAATGTCACACAACGGAATGTAGAAATGAGATTTTACCAGCGCTTCGCCGCCTTATTAGCCCTGGCGGGTATTTTGTTTGCTCAGATCGCTTTTGCCCAGGTCAATCTTTTTACCGACAATTTCAATAACGGCTGCACCTCGCTCTGTCTGGCCAACGGCTATAATGGCTGGACCGTGGCCTCCACGGGTGCAAATGGCGGTTTTGCCAACCAATGGTTTGTATCCTGCTCGGAAAACGGGCAGGCCCCCGGCACCTGCGGTGCGGGTTGTGGCGCCAATGCAACCCTGCATCTGGGTTCTGTGGCGGGTTCCCCCGGCGGATTATGCCCTTCGGGAGATTGCGGCGCCGCCTACGACGCCTCAGACGCCACCACCATCACCCATCGCCGGGTCCAGTCGCCCACGGTGGATTGCTCGGGATTCAACCAGATTCAGCTCACCTATAATTATATCGCTTTTGGAGATCCGGGCAACGATTTTCATACCCTGGAGTACAGTTCCAATGGCGGCGCCAGTTGGACCACCCTGGGCACTGGCCCGACCTCCCTTTGCTGTTGCAGCTTTCTGGATTGCTTTTTTGGCTGCTGCGCTCCCACTTCTGCCCCTTGCAGCTCCCTCCGTCAGGGCAAATGGACCACCAATACCGTAAATCTGCCTGCCTCGGCAGACTTCAATCCCAATGTAAAAATCGGCTTCAACTGGGTCAATAACGGGGATAACCTGGGTACGGACCCTTCCTTTGCAGTGGATGAGCTGGCCGTAACCGGCCAGACGGCGCTCGAAGCGGGCGATCTGCAATTGCGTGGGATGGCTCTGGCTGATGGAAACCGCATCGAATGGGAGGCCCAGGCCAGCCGCCCGGTGCATAAGGTGCGCATTTTCAAATCTCTGGATGGAGTTTCATTTGCCGAACTCACTTCACTTCCCGGCTTCGAACGCACCTTTCAGGACGGACCCGGAAAAGCCTGGTATCAGGTAGAAATGAGCCTGGAGGATGGTAAATCCCTGAAAAGCAGGGTGGTGGAAGTGGGTCGGGAAGGGGCTTCAGAACTGCAGCTGGAAATCTTTTCTCACCCCGTTCCGGCCGGAAAACCGATCAGAATGGCGCTGCAAACCCGGATTTCGGGAGATCATCTGGTTCAGATCACCGACCTGAAAGGGCGGATAATCCATTCGGAAAACTTTTTTCTTGGGGCTGGAAGCCATGAACTTGCCCTGTCAAAGACTCCGTGGGAGGCAGGAATTTACCTGCTGGTGCTGAAGGCCGGGGGTCTGCGGCTGGTGCAAAAGGTAGTGATCCGTTGATTGGGGGAAAACATCTTATTTTTGTGCATAAGAAATTTCCTGATCTTTCGGGTTTCGGAATAAAAAATGCTTACTTTTGGCCGTTAAATTTTTCAACAACCCCCAAAAAACACAAATAACCATGGGATTTTTTGACAAAATAAAGAACAAGCTCGGCATCGGCGGAGTGAAAGTTGAACTTAAAGTACCTGGCCAGGTTGAGAAAGCTTCTGGTGTAATTTCAGGAACTGTAATTCTGACCACCAAAAGTGACCAGGAAATCAAAGAAATTGAGATCAAGGTATTGGAAGAGTACACCACCGGACGTGGTGACGACAAGAAAACCAAAACCTTCACTCTGGGTTCCGTCAAAATGAGCGACGTATTCCCCATCAAAACCGGGGAAACCAAAGAAGTGCCTTTCACCGTTAATTTTGAGATCCTCAAAAGCAATAACGACGAACTGGCTGAAAAAGGTGGCGCTCTGGGCACCCTGGGCAAACTCGGCAAATTTGCTTCCAACGAAAAATCAGCCTACTTCGTGGAAGCTGACGTTGACGTAGCCGCCGCTGCCCTCGATCCTTCCGACAAAAAAGAAATCCGGATGGTGTAACAGGTTGCACCTGCAATCCCAAAACGGCTTCGTCGAAAACGGCGAAGCCGTTTTTTATTGGAGGAAAACCAAAGGTTTGACAGGAATTCTTAACTTTGGAAAAAGAGTATTATGCGCTGTGCCTACAAATTAGACGAAATTGATCAGGCAGTTCAATTCAATGTACCTGTAGGACCGGATCATGCTTTTTTCACTGATTTTCAGGGGCTCAGAGGGGAATTTGAAGAGCGAATCATTTAGTTAATTTCGTGGAGCAATAAATTTAGGGAGGAGTCCTAAGCCAAAGAAAATTAGTTTATCGTGAACGAATTGGCTATTCAAAATTATTATGAGGAAGAACTGGGCCTTTTATTTCGGGCATTGAAGGTAATACGCTTTCGTTTCATCGTCATCCAGCACAACCATGGCAGTATTCGCACGGAAGTAAGGAATTTGCTGAAGGAAAGATTTCCTCAGCGCTCGCATTTTGCCTACGACATGCGCGAAGTGGAAAGTCTGGATTTTTTCAGGGAAATTTTGGCCAAGGGGGAAGGGATTTTCTATCTCGAATCTTTTGAAGCTGTGTTTGAAAACCATGACCTTGCCTATGGCTTCAACCAGCGCCGTGACCGCCTTTCCAGTCATCCTATCCAGCTTTTGGCCTTTTTGCCACCAGGGCCAGAGCCCACCCTGCAGTGCGCCAAAAGTATGCCCGACATGTGGTCTTTGCGCAATCTGGTGGTGGATTTGGAGAAAGAAGTGGAGCCAGTACCCCGTTCTTTAAACCCCGATTCCAATGCAAATGATCTCAGCTCTCTTGGAGGCCACACAATGGAGGAGAAAATAATTGAGTTGGAAAGCCTTTTGGAAAGGATTGACCAAAATCTTCAGGTAAATCCTGTATTGTCTTCTTATTTGATCAAACAGGCCATTAATCTGGTGCAGGATTTTCGGGCAAAAGATTAGTTAATCCTTTCAATCCAAAATCCCCCCCAACTGACATTCGTCATCCCATCCCCATTCAAATTCCCCTATCTTCGCAGCAGATAAATAACCCAGACATGGACATTTACCAGCAACTCGAAGATAAATTCAAAGGCATTGGCCAGGACCTCAATGTGCACCTGGAAGGACTTTTATACGCCAAACCCATCACCTATTGGGATTATATCCACACGGATGCCCTTCTCAATCTGCAGATTCCCCGCACGGATCAGCCCGATGAGATGGTCTTCATCATGTACCACCAGATCAACGAGTTGCTCTTCAAAATGATCCTCTGGGAGATCGAGCAGGTGGCCTCCGCGGAAACCCTGGCTACCGATTTTTTCGCCACCAAACTCGACCGCATCAGCCGCTATTTCGACATGCTGGCCTCCTCTTTCAACATCATGGGCGAAGGCATGGGTGTGGATCAGTACCTCAAATTCCGCAATACCCTGACCCCGGCCAGCGGATTTCAGAGTTTTCAGTACCGTTTGATCGAATTTGCCTCCACGGAACTCATCAACCTGATCGACTTCCGCTTCCGGGCCACCATCGACCGCAATACTCCCTTTCAGCATGCCTTCGACCACCTTTACTGGCAGGCCGCGGGCAAAAACCACGAAACGGGAGAAAAAACCACCCTTTTGCGGCTGTTTGAAGAGAGATACATGGAAGAATTTCTCACTTTCATGAAGCGCTATAATACCCTCAACCTCTGGACCCGCTTCAAATCCCTGCCCGAAGCAGACCGCCGCGACCTCAAACTGGTCAATTCCATGCGCCATTACGACCACACGGTCAACGTACTGTGGGTAATGGCCCATTACCACGCCGCTGCCAAATACCTCAACAGCGGCGACAAGCCAGTGGAAGCGACCGGGGGCAGTCCCTGGCAAAAATACATGCATCCCCGCTACCAGAGACGGATTTTCTTCCCCGAATTGTGGACGGCCGATGAACTCGAAAACTGGGGACTGACCAACCTGGAAAAGCACGAGGTGCTGACGACCCTTCCCTGGTAAATCAGGTGCTTTACGAAGGGGGTATGGGAATTCAATTTGCTTCACAGATTGAAATATTCAGAATTTTTGCTTAATTTTAAATGCTGATTTTCAGCAGGTATTAAACAAACCCACAATGAAATCTCACCCCGAAATTGAATCGGCCCAATTCAAAAAACAGGGCCTGGAAGCCAATCCGGGCATGCGTTCCTTCGCGCCGCCCGCCTTTCAGTTAAAAACAAATGAGCCCCTGCAAAAAAAGGAAAGCTCAGAGGAAAAAGAGGAAACATCCCAGATGAAGGAAGGCAACGGGCCGGAAATGGCCGTTGCAAGCCCCCCTGCCGAAAATAACGGCAGCGGTCTCCCTACCGCCCTGCAAACCAAAATGGAGGGTTCCATGGGAGCGGATTTTTCAAATGTGAACGTCCATCAAAACAGCGGAACTGCCAGTGATATTGGCGCCCTGGCCTACACCCAGGGCAATGATGTGCATTTTGCCCCCGGACAGTTCAAGCCCGACACCAGTTCGGGTCAGGAACTGATCGGCCACGAACTGGCCCACGTGGTCCAGCAGCGGCAGGGAAGGGTGCAGCCCACCTCCATGGCCGGCGGTATGCCTGCCAACGAAGACCCCGGCCTCGAAAACGAGGCCGATGTGATGGGACGCAAAGCGGCCCGCTCTTCGGGCAATGACGCTCCCGTGCAACAAAAGGAAAATCCATCTTCCTCGGCCCATGCGCCCATGCAGTTCAGGTTGCCCACCTTTGCCAGCCTGCAGGCCCAGCTGACCGCCGATCCTTCCATGGAGCCCGTTTTGCGCGACCGGGTGACGGTATTGCTCAATCGCATGGCGGCTGAAAACAGGTTGCTCAGTACGGACCCCGTGCCCGTGATCGTGGCCCGGATTTTTCCGGGCGGGGGCGTCATGGACGAACCCTCCTTCAATGCGGCGGTGGACGTGAGCGATCGGGGCAGTGTGTATGTGGATGCCCGTGATGCCGAGGCCCCTATCCAAAGCGCCCAGAAGGCCAGATTTAAGCAGGCTCTCAGGTTTGCAGTCAGTGTGGCCCGCACCAGCGCGAGTATGAACCGTTCGCTGGAACGGATTTTCGGCACCAAAACACCCCAGGCGAAAACCATTTATGCGGATGCCGCTACAATTCTGGAAAACCTCCGCACCAATGATGCCCTGCTCGATACCGTGGTAAGTACGGATTATAACCAGGATGATCCCGAATCATTTTTGGGTGGTTGGGCCTGGAACGACGGGGCAGGCACCCTGCTCATGCACCTGACCCAGGAGGTGGTGCAGGTGACTGATCTGAAAGATTCGACCATTACCCTGATCCACGAGGCCTGTCACCTGGCGGGAAGCGGGGTGCATGATTTGGGATATTATCCTCCCTCCACCAACGAAGATGCCTTTGCGGCCATGGATGAGGATACCAAGATTGGCAATGCGGCCCATTTTGAGGAATTTCCACGCCGTTGGCTGGATCGCAGCGTGTATCCCCACGACCGGGTATTCACCCCGGGCACCACGGCTTCGGGGGCGCCCCTGAGTCGGGAAGCCCAGGTCAGACAGCAGGCGGGCGACTTTTTCGAGAATAACTGGGACCACGCCCTGAACCATTTTGATTTTTTCAGGCGCACCCGGGTGGAGATTTTGGGGGGAGATAATTCAGGCTTCAATGCAGAAAAGGCAAATATTCTGGCCGTTTCGCGGATCATGGGCCTGACAGTACACGAACAGCCCGCCGCCACAGCTACCATTACAGACCTCGATCTGACTCTGGCCGAGGGAATTGGCCGCTCCTGCAGCTTCCTCCAGGATCTGACCAACACCCTGCCTGTGCCCGCGGTAGCCACAGATGCCGACATTCCTGCTGCCGTGCAGCAACTGATTCAGGACGCGCTGACCGCAAGGCCCACTCTGTCATCTCTGGCTGAGGATCAGACCCTGATGACTTATCTGGATACCCATACCAACATCTGACCGCGGATTTTAATGCCTGTGATGGCGGGGAGGACGGTTGGTGAGGTCCCCGGCGAAAACCAGGTTGGGACGGGCCATTTTCAACATTTGAATCTGAGCCTCTGAGAGGCTTGTGTATCTGACATCCAGATATCGGAGGGCGGCCATTTCTGAAATGGCCGAGATTTCCTGAATGCCTGAATTTTTCAGGTGCAGGCGTTTCAGATTGGGGAGAATGGTCAGAGGTGAAAGATCTGATAAGGGCAAATTCTCCAGGAAAAGTTCCTCCAGACTGGCAAACCCGCTCAGCAGACTCAGGTCGGAAAAATTACTTTCAGAAAGGACCAGGGTTTCCACCTGGCTGGCTTTTTCTAGGCCACTCCAATCGGCTACAGAAGCGGTTTTCAGGCTAAGGGATTTCAACCCGGGAAAGAAAGACAGTCCGTTGAGGTCTGAAAGCTGGGTGTGATCCAGGTTCAGGGATTTGAGATTGGCCAAGGTCTTTGAAATGCCGGGAGAAGAAATTTTGGTCGCATTCAGATTGAGGCTTTCCAGCAGGGGGGAGTTTTCCAGCATAGAAATGGAGGAAATCCGGGTTGCAGAAATATCCAGGGAGGTGAGCTGGGGTAATCTGGGTAAAGCTTCGACCGGGCAATTGGCGAGGGAAAGGTGGGTGAGTTTTTTGCAGTTTTCCAGAGCGGAAATGTCAGTTACCGGGCAATAATCCAGGTATAATTCGGACAAATTTGTCAGGTATTTCAGGGGAGAAATGTCCGTTAGCTTCATGGTTCCTGCAGAATTAATCAGCAGCAGGGTTCTCAATTGGCTGGCCTTTTCAAGGCCAGCGAGGGAAGTAAGGGGTAACCCGCTCAGATCAAGCCGGGTGGTGATGCTCAAAAAAGGAGCACCTGCAATCGGGGTGAGGTCGTCGACCAGGGTGGTTGAAAAGTCCAATTCCTGCAAATGGGTAAGCCCTTTCAGCGGAGTCAGGCTTCGGGCACGGGAGGAATGCAGGTCCAGGGATTTCAACGAAGTAAGATTAGCCAGGGGGCTCAGGTCCTCCACCTGGGTAAAAGAGAGGTTCAGGGCACGCAGGCCGGGCAGGTTTGCCAAAGGCGAAAGGTCATGAACCCGTGAATGGCTCAGGTTCAGATCGTTCAGCGCTGTGAGGCCCTTCAGAGCCGAAATGTCGGCCACCAGGGAATGACTGAGATCCAGGCTGCGAATCCGGGTGAGGCCGCTCAGGGGAGCCAGGTCAGCTACCCTGGAATCCGGCAGTTTCAGGGTAGCCAGCGACTTCAGGTTTTGCAGCGGCCCCAGATCAGAAAAAGAATGCTGATAGGTGCGGTGTGGATTGGTATTGGTGAAATCAATTTCCCTCAGATTGACCAGCTTTTCCAAACCTTCCAGCGAAGTGATATTGCATCCTGGAAAGCCCAGCACCTCCGTGGAAAGTGGATACACTTTCCCGCAAAAAAGAACTCCTTCATTTTTCATTTCCATTGGATTTTCGGCAACCAGAAGGGGGATATTCCACAGGAAAATCCCGCAAAGCATGAGTAAAAATTTCCCTGACATTTCTGGTCTTTGCATAGTTTGTTCCAGAACAAGTTACAAAATTCAGGCCGGTTTTGATCCGTTTTATTGCATATTCAGCCCCTTTCTTCTATCTTCAGGGATCAATTAAATGCACGAATATGAAAAAGTTTAGCCTCTTTATTTTCAGCCTGCTTCTCCTGGCATTTTTATTGCCCAACCTCTCCTTTGCTCAGACTGTTTTCAAGGTCAGCAGCAAGTACGATGCCGACATCAAGGTGTATGTGGCCAGCAGCAAATACGATGCACACCTGGTTGTGTATGAGGTCAGCTCAAAGTACGACGCCAATGAAGATGGCCGCTGGTTTTTCACGGACAGCAAATACGACGCCAAGAAGAAAATCTTCTTTGTGGACAGCAAGTATGATGCGGATCTCATCATTTATTTTGCCAACAGCAAGTACGACGCAGGCTGGAGAGACCGCTCAAAAAGTCATTTGTTGAAGTAAATATCCCGGAAGCAAATCAATATTCATCCTGTCAAACGTTTGCCTCACCCGGCAATTGACCTGGATTATTTGTGCATGCTCTATTCCTCCTTCAGGAAATTTATTTCGTCATTCCCTTCTGCCAGACTGAGATTTCCGGCCTGATCATCCAGGGAAAATCCGGGGGATGAAAAATTTTATTTTTTCGAAATATTCAGCTGGTGAATGCAGCTTTGCCGCTTTGCGGCCTTCCAGACGGCATATTTTCTGAAATTCAAAATCAGTTCAGAATCAGACAGTTGGAAATTGGGGCAATTAAATTCAGGGTGGCTATCTATTGCCGATTTATATACCTACCTTTGGCCATAATTCTTAATAAATATTAAAATGAAACAAGGAACAGTTAAATTCTTCAATGAAGCCAAAGGCTTTGGATTCATCAACGAAGAAGGCTCAAGCAAAGACCATTTTGTACACTCTTCAGGTCTGATCGACACGATCCACGAAGGTGACAACGTGGAGTTTGAGCTCGAGCAAGGAAAAAAAGGAATGAACGCAGTAAATGTCAAAGTAATTTAATATATACAGTTTATCTTCTTTGCCAAAAAGAGCCTCTCATAATTTGGGTGGCTCTTTTTATTTGGAAGGAAATCTGCTAATTTCAAACCCTATTAATCAGGATTATGGACGCACCACTGGAATTTTTGGGTATCCCCATTTACGATGACGACATCTTCAAACTGTTGTTCAGGTTCGCTACCAACCTGTTTTTTCTGGTACTGATTGTGCGGGTGATCTACTATTCCCTCACCAAAAGAGGGGATTACCTTTTCGCCCTTTGCATGATCAACATCATGGTATTCCTGATTTGTTTTACCCTCAAAAAATTCGAACTGCAACTGGGCATGGCCCTCGGGCTTTTCGCCCTGTTTGGTATCCTCAGGTACCGCACCTCATCCATTCCCATCCGCGAAATGAGCTACCTGTTTGTCATCATAGGCATTGGGGTGGTCAATGCCCTGGCCAATGGAAAAATGAGCTATGTGGAGCTGGGAGCCACCAATTTTATCGTGGTGGGCACCCTGCTTGTTTTGGAAAAAGTAGGCAAATTCAACCAGACGGGCTATAAAAACATCCATTACGGCAAACTTGAAATGACCTTGCCTGCCCGTCGGGCCGAACTGATTGCCGAACTGAAGGAAAAGACGGGACTGGATATTCTGGAAGTGAAAGTGGGCGACATCGACCTTAAAAAAGGCACGGCCGAGCTCAGAATTTCCTTCAACCGCGTTCCGGGAGCCTCTATTGATTAATTGAAAATTCCATTTCTTTCGTGGATTATTTCACTCGGGAGTTAAAGAATCATTAACTTAATGTTTCGTTAACTTTACCTCCCTGAAATGAATAATTCCAGCTCTCGTAAAAAAATATCCGTTGCGGCCCTGATTTGTACGATTTTTTTCCTCCTTACCTCTTGTCAGATTCAGGAAGGGCCTGGAGGTATGGCCGCGGTGACGGGGAAAATTTACGCGAAGGATTATAACGCCAGCCTGACCCAGTTGGGCAGCGAATATTATGCTCCCAAAGAGGATGTTTTCATTGTGTATGGTGACAATTCCGTCTTTGACGACAAGGTGGAAACCCATTTCGACGGAACTTTTCGCTTCGAATTTCTGCGCAAAGGCACCTACACCATTTTTGTTTATTCGAAAGATACCACCCTTACCAATCCCGACATCCTGCAGCCCATCATCAAAACGGCTCAAATCACCTCCAAAGGTCAGGAAATCGACCTGGGTGACCTCGTGATTATCAAATGAGAAAGCAGGAAAGGCATATCAAAACCTCCTTTTTGAGGGCTGGATTGCTGCTGGCAGGAATTTTCTTTTGTGGAATTCTGCCTGCCCAGTCCCGTCTGCTGGAAAATGGCCAATGGTTTGGGGCATCCATTTCCCAGGACATCAAAAAGGATTTCAAATGGTCCTATGAGCAGGATTTGCGTTTCAGGTACGGAATGTACATCGTGGACAATTATTTCAATGAGTTGGGGGTGGATTACAAATTGCATAAATACCTGACCGTCAAGTTTAAATACAGAATTGGATTCGACGACATCAATATCCGTCCCCGTTTTTACCAACGGTTTAACCTGGATTTTAAAACAGATTACCGCTGGAAAAAAGCCAGTCTCACCTTTACCTGGCGACCCCGTATTCAGGTAAGGCTTCGCCCGGGTGAAGGACAAATGCAACAGTCCTGGCACCTGCGTAATAAGCTGGATATCAGCTATAAACTCAATAAGAAATTTGATTTCTGGTGGTCGGGTGAGCTTTTTCATCGCCTCAATGAACCCGGACGGAATCCCTTTGCTGACGAGTTGCGCAACTACCTTGGGGTAGATGTGGATCTGGGTAAACGCAAGGAAATCAGCCTTTACTACATGAACAGCTACGAAATGCATGTGGAGGACCCCTATACCACCCACGTCCTGGGCGCACAGTTCAACTATGAACTCAAAAAGATCTCAGGCAAGAAAAAGAAAAAGAAGAAAAAGAAGAAAGCCTCCACAAGCAATTGAGAGAATTGCCGTCTAATAACATTCATTCAACCATTTGGAAAGATTAAATTAACATCAAATGCTGCAAAAATTCCTTCCCACCCTCCTTGTCGCCCTGTTGTTCCAGGCCACCTTTTCCTACGGACAATCCACTTTTGACGGCTTTGCCCTCTATAATAAGCTCAATAATTACTCGTCATATCTGGTGGATAAGGATGGAAATATTGCCCACAGCTGGAATTGCAACGTGCCCGGCAACTACGCCGTCATGCTCAAAGAAAACGGTAATATTATCCGGGGAGGCGTTTACAGTGGAAATGTGCTCAACGGAGCCGCGGTAGGAGGCATGGTGCAGGAAATTGATCCCAATGGCAATGTGGTCTGGCAGTTTATCTACTCAGACGCCACCCACGTATCTCACCACGATATGGCCATCCTGCCCAATGGCAACGTCCTGCTGACCGCCTGGGAAGTGAAAAACAGCACGGAATTGCAGGCTGCGGGCTATACAGGCAACAGCCAGACCAAATATCCCACCCACTTCGTGGAAGTGCAGCAAAACGGGACGGGCGGGCAGATCGTGTGGGAATGGCACATGTGGGACCACATGGTGCAGGACAAAGACACCAATAAACCCAATTACGGGGTAATTGTGGACCATCCCGAGCTGATGAATATCAACGTGCAGACTTCAGGCAGCATGGGCGGACCTGGTGGTGGCGGGGATTGGTTTCACGTAAATGGAATAGATTATAATCCAGATCTGGATCAGATCGTGTTCAGTTCGCGCTATCTGAGCGAAATTTTTATCATCGATCACAGCACCACCACGGCCGAAGCGGCCGGGCATACGGGTGGAAATGCAGGCAAAGGCGGCGATTTCCTCTTTCGTTGGGGCAAGCCAGCCAATTTTGGCGGCTCTGGCCTGCAGCAGATTCCCGGTCCCGTGCACGACACCCGCTGGATCAAGGCGGGCCGGCCCAATGCAGGACTGATTCAGTTTTTCAATAACCAGGGCAGCAGCGGAAATTCCACTGTGGACGCCATTGAGCCACCCCGCGTGGGCTATAATTACACCCATACTGCCGGCCAGGCTTATTTGCCCGCCACCTACAACTGGCGCCACAACTGCTTCAGCAACGCGGCCGGCCAGTCGGCCTCAGATCGCCTGCCCAATGGCAATACCTTTGTCAACCTTTCGGGCGGCTACATGTACGAAGTGGACAGCAATAATGTGCTGGTCTGGCAATACCCTGAGGGCCCTGCCAAAGCCTTCCGTTATACCTGCGACGATCCTGGCATCATCGCCCTGCTGGGAAATACACCTTGCACCGTGCTCGGCCTGGCCGACGAATTGCAGGATTTCACCATTTATCCCAATCCTTCCAATGGGGTTTTCCGCCTGGGAGGCATGCCGGCGGGCACCGCCGGGCTGGAGGTCTGGGACCTGACTGGTCAATTGATTAGCCGTCAGCAAAATCCCCTGCAGCTGGATCTGTCAAATCAGCCTGACGGAATCTATTTCATCCACCTGACCACTGAAAACGGCCATTCCCTGACCCGTAAAATATCCCTCCAGAAGTAACCCAGATATGCGCAGAATTCTGCCTTTTCTCCTCGTAATGACCCTTTTTTCAGGCTTTTTGCTCAAGGCCCAGCCTGCTTTTTACCTGCAGGATTCTATTCGGGAGATCAGGATCAATTTTGCCATCACCAACTGGGATCATGTACTGGACAGCCTGTACATTCTGGGCGACGAGCAACGCCTGATTGCCGACCTGGTGGTGGATGGCACCCTCATTCCCGGGGTGGGAGTGCGTTATAAAGGCTATTCTTCTGTGAGCACCAACCGCGACAAAAATCCCTTCAATATCAAACTGGATTACAGCGTTGCCGGGCAGAAATACCGGGGAATTGATAAAATCAAACTCAGTAACGTGATCCAGGACCCTTCCTTTATCCGCGAAGTGCTTTCTTATGAAATTGCCCGCAAATACATGCCTGCTTCAGGGGCCAATTTTGCCAATGTATATGTCAATGATACCCTGATCGGGCTATACACCAATGTGGAGTCAGTGGACAAGCAATTCATAGAGCAGCATTTTCCTTCCAAAAATAATCCTTTGTTTAAGGGGAATCCTGAAGTGTTGGATTTCAGCGGGGGAAATTCTAATCTGGACAACAGCCCGGGCACTGATCCCGCAGATTATTACCCTTATTATACCCTCGA
Source organism: Bacteroidia bacterium (assembly GCA_020635905.1). Taxonomy (GTDB): domain Bacteria; phylum Bacteroidota; class Bacteroidia; order J057; family JADKCL01; genus JACJYV01. The sequence goes on along the minus strand of JACJYV010000008.1, from coordinate 300,737 downwards.
ATCTACCTACGGCTGGGACGAATTATACCACCTGATTGATACCCTCAACAACCATCCCGACCAGGTACACAAAGTGCTCAACGTGGACCGCACCCTGTGGATGCATGCCTTCAATTATGCCCTGATTAATTTTGACAGTTATGTGGGCTATGCCCAGAATTTTTATATCTACCGCGACGATTTTCGACGTTTCAATCCCATTGTGTGGGATTTGAACATGTCTTTTGCCAGTTTTCGTTTCACGGATGCCTCTGATTACTGGGACGGATTTGATCTCAATGAAGCCAAAATCATCGATCCTCTTTCCCATCACAACAGCTTTTCCATCATTCCCCGGCCCCTCATGCGCAACCTTTTTGCGAATGATACCTACCGCAGGATGTACATGGCTCACCTGCGTACGATCATGGAGGAGAATTTTGCCAACCAGGAATATTATCTGAGAGGTGCTTACCTGCAAAATCTCATTGACAGCGACGTGGCGGCCGATTCCAATAAATTTTACAGCTACGCCGATTTTCATACCAATCTCGATACCACGGTCACCGACCTGATCGACTATCCCGGTCTGCGGGACCTGATGGAAGGCCGTCTGGCCTACCTCAATGCCTACCCCGGCTTCAGGGCAGGTCCTGAAATCAGCAGCGTCACCCCTTCACCTGCCACCGTCGCCCTCGGCGACGAACTGGGCATCCTGGCCAACATCAGCAATGCCACGGAAGTATGGCTCAATTACCGCTTTTCCAGTGGCGATCTTTTCACCCAAATCGCCATGTTCGACGACGGCAATCACAACGACGGGGCCGCCAGCGACGGTACCTGGGGCATTTCCATTCCGGAAATTGGCAGCAAAGTGGAATATTACCTGTATGCGCAAAACGATTCTGCGGGCAAATTCTCTCCTGAACGGGCTGAGTATGAATTTTACTCCCTTACGGCCGCGCTGTATCCCCAAAATCTGGTTATCAATGAGTGCATGAGCGCCAATACCCATCGTTTTGCCGATCAGGATGGAGAATACGATGATTGGATTGAGATTTATAATACCACACCCTACGAAATTTCCATTCAGGGACTTTACCTTTCAGATGATCCTGCCAATCCCACCAAATGGGCCCTGCCCAATGGTCAGATTAGCGGCAATGAATACCTGATTGTCTGGGCCGACGGCCAGACCAGTCAGGAAGGGCTGCATGCCAGCTTTGAACTGGATCCTGCCGGCGGCATGTTGCTGCTTTCCTCCAGCGACAGCACCGTGATTGATTCGGTCGAATTTGGCTACCAGTATCCTGTCACCAGCTATGGGCGCTATCCCAATGGCACAGGGGCATTTCAGGAAATGTTGCCCACCTTCAAAAAGGAAAATTCGCTCGCAGCATCCCCCGCTTTGGAAGACCAATTCTTTGTCTATCCTAATCCCGCTCAGGATCAGGTAAATGTGATTGCCCGGGTGGAACGTCCTCTGGAAATTGAGATCATGGATATAACAGGCAAACGCCTGGCCGCCCCCCTGGCCATAACAGATGAAGGCCTGATTACCCTGTCCACCCTGGGGCTGCGCAACGGATTATACCTCATTCGCCTGCGGGGAACAGATTTTGTAGAAACCCGCAAAATTGTCATCAACCCATAAATTTCGAGCCCATGAAACGGTTTTACCTTTCCCTTTTATTTGTTTCATTCTTGTTCATTCAACTTCAGGCCCAGACCTTTACCAATTACACCACCGTTGACGGCCTGCTTTCGAATAATGTCAACTGCCTGACCGTGGATGCGGCCGACGACCTGTGGTTTGGCACCCAGGCGGGCGTTTCCCACTTCAATGGCAGTACCTGGGTGGGCTACACCAAGGATTCGGGTCTGGTGGACAATAATGTGGAAGCCATTCTGATCGATTCCAACGGTGACCTGTGGGCCGGCACCAGTTTTGGCCTCACCAAAACAGATTTTTCCACCTGGACCACCTGGACTTCCTCCAACGGATTGGGCAGCAACCAGGTAAAGGCCCTGGCTGAAGATGCCAGTGGCAATATCTGGGTGGGCACCAACCTGGGCCTTTCCCGCTACGACGGCGCCAACTGGACCTCATGGTCCTCGGCTGACGGCCTGCCTTTTGGCGGCATTGCCTCCATTACCCCCCATTCCAACGGAAAATTGTGGCTCGGTTCTGCCCTGGGCGGGGTCATCATTTTCGATGGCACCAACATGACCACCCTGAAAGAAGCCGACGGACTGGTCAGCGATAAAATCCGGGCGGTGGCCATCACGGCTGGCAGTTACAAATGGGTCGGCACCGCCGACGGAATCACCGTCCTGGACTGGTCAGATACCTGGTCCAAAAACCATACCCGTCCTTTCATTTTGCCTCAGCCCGACACGCTCAACCCCATTGAGGACATCAAAATTGATGGTCTGGGTCGCATTTGGGCGGGTATTTATGTGGATTATCTGGTAACGGAAGGCGGAATCAGCATGTGGGATGGCTATAACTGGACCCAGTACGAGGTGAGCGACGGCCTGATCGGCCCCGTGGTCCGCCAACTGGCGATTGACTCTCAGGATAATGTCTGGATTGCCACCAGTACGGGTGTTTCCAAACTTTCGAATGTGCCCGTGGGGCTTGCACCCGAAAAGGCAGGTGCTGCCCTGGCGATCTGGCCCAATCCGGCCACAGGCCGGACTTTTGTGGGAATTTCCCGGGAATTTGGTACCCGGGCCGGGCAATTGCGGATCCTCGATCTGCGCATGCAAGTAGTGAAAACCATTGATTTTGCAGCTGGTTTGGATCAGTTGGAAGTGGATTTGCAGGGCCTGCAGGCTGGAATTTATTTCCTCAGAATGGGAAATCAGGTAGGAAGAGTCGTGGTGGAGTAGGGGGAATGGGTTCCTTCCTGACTGAAACCAAAGGTGGTTATTTTTCGTTTTATATTAGAAAATTGTTATTTTTAACAATCTTTTAATATGAAATGAAGTATTTGGAATTTGAGAATGCCTTTCGGGACTTCCCTGTGATCTCCCTTTCCGACATGCAAAAGCGGTTTCCCGGATTTGATTCGCGCCGTTTGGTTGAATGGCAGGAGAAAGGCTATCTGCAAAAGGTAAAAAGAGGTTTTTATTCCTTCAGCGAGGGGACCAGAAATGAGTCTCTGCTCTGTTTTATTGCCAATAAAATCTACGTTCCGTCCTATATTTCCCTGGAAAGCGCACTCAGTTATTATGGATTGATCCCCGAGGGAGTTTTCAGTATTACCTCTGTGACCACCCGAAATACGGCCAATTGTAATTCTGAAGTGGGCGATTTTTCCTTCAGGCACATCAAACCAGAGCTCTTTTTTGGATACAAATTGGTGCATGAAAAGGGATTTTCCTTCAAAATTGCAGAACCTGAAAAGCTGATTCTTGATTTTTTTTACCTGAATCAATTGAATTCTGAAGAAGCCATTGAGGGGGTTAGAATAAACGAATTTCAGGCCCGTGAACTCATCAGTTTTTCGCGGCTGGAAGAGTATCAAAGGATGTTTTCTTCCCATGTGCTCGACCACAGAATTGACCTTTTCAAAAAAGTAATTCATGCTTAGTCTGCGGGAAATTAAACCCTATTATCCGGCAGAATTGCAGGTATTTGAGCGTTTCATTTACCGGGAATATCTCCAGTTCAAGATTCTGGAACTCATTTTTGAAAGTCCCTTTGCAGGAAAGCTTTCATTTTTGGGAGGAACCTGTTTGCGGATTGTTCATGGGAATAACCGTTTTTCTGAGGACCTGGATTTTGACAATTTTGACCTCACTGCAGGGGATTTTGATGAGATTACAGAAATTATCAGGTCTGGGTTGGAAAGGCTGGGCTATAAGGTTGAGATGCGAAATGTACACAAAGGTGCCTGGCATTGCTTTATCAGATTTCCTGAATTGCTTTACCACGAAGGCATGACCGGCCATAAGGAAGAAAAAATTTTGATTCAGCTGGATACTGAACCCCACGGCTTCCCTTTCCAACCAGATCAGCCTCTTTTGAATAAATTTGATGTTTTTACCATGATCAATGCCACCCCAAAGGATCTTCTGCTGGCCCAGAAATTTTATGCTGTGCTAAACAGGAAGCGGGCAAAAGGAAGGGATTTTTTTGATTTGGTTTTTTTACTGGGTCAGGGGCAGATTCCCAATTACGCATATCTGGAATTTAAAACGGGGATTCGAAATCCGGATGAGTTGCGGGAAAGAATTCTTGCAAAATGTGCTCAACTGGATATGCAGGAAATGGCCGCGGAAGTCAGGCCGTTTCTGTTTGATCCAAAGGATGAAAAAAGGATTCTCCTTTTTCCTCAATATCTGGCGCAGGTAAACCTGGGCTAAAGCCTACCTCAGCACAATCCGCCTGCAAACCTCCCATTTGTGCCCTTCAAAGCGCAGCAAATACGTCCCTTTGGGCAATTCGTTCAGGTCCAGTTGCAGGGGAAATGACCTCACAGACTGCTTTTGCAGTCTGTTGCCCTGGATATCCCACAAGGAAACCTGAATTTTTTCAGTCAGTTTGCCCTCAATGAAAAGCCTGCCCCGGGTCGGGTTGGGACTGATGGACAGGTCTGCAAGGTCCATGCCTGCGGCCACTCCCACCACCAAATCAACCACGATGGTATCTGTAGTGGAGCAACCCAGGCTGTCCAAAACCAGCACCGTGTACACGCCAGCATGGAGGGAATTGAGGTCCTCGCTGGTGGCAAAATTATTCCAAAGGAATTCATAAGGCGGCGTGCCGCCGCTTACTGTGAGGTCGATGGAGCCGACCCCCAGGCCACTTGTGTCAGCTGTTGCCACATGACTGACCGCCAAAGCCTGAAGTGGCTCGTTGATGGCAATTGAATCGTGGTGGGTACATCCGTTGGCATCCTGGACCGTCAGAGCATAAGTGCCGGCCTCCAGGCCTGAAATGAAGCTGCCTGTGTCAGAATTGGACCAAAGGAGGCTGTAAGGAGCATTTCCTCCCGAAACCACTGCCTGAATGAAACCCGTCGAATCTCCCTTACACTCCACATCCGTGGCGCTCAGGCTGGACTGCAACGCAGGGGGCTGGTTCAGGGTCACGGGCAGGCTGCCCTGGCACCCGACCGAGTCGGTCACGGTGATGGTGTAAGAGCCCGCGGGCAGGCCGCTTTGCGCAGGTCCCGCACTGCCATTTGACCAGGTGAAAGTGTAACTTCCCAGGCCTCCCGTGGCGCTGACCACAATGGACCCGCTGGAATCGCCGTGACAGGTGGGATCACTTTGGGACTGCAGGTTGAGCGAAATCCCCGTGCAGCTCACAAACACGTTTTTGCAAATGGAATTCGAGCCACAAGTGCCCCCTGCGGTCAGGCAGACGGTGTAATTTCCGGGTGCAGTGTAGGTATGGTTGGGATTCTGGGCCGTGGAGGTGCCTCCATCGCCAAAAGTCCAGCTCCAGGTGGTATTCTGATTGGTGGTGGTATTGACGAAAGCCACCTGGCCTCCGTTGACGGTATGGCTGAAATTGGCCACGGGCGCCAGACAGGCTTCGGTCAGGATTTTGGTGACCTGGGTGGTGGTTTTGTCCCCGCTGGTACTGTTATTTCCATTGGCTGCAATGCCAGTGTAGTAGAAAGTCACATTGCCGCTGCCTGTTGCAGGTGCATTCCAGGTAAACTGAAAAAGTCCGGCCGAATTTACCCCGTTATGCTCTGCATACTGGCGGCCAGAAAGGCTGGTAATCCGGGAATTGGGGGTCTGAGCCACATTGATATTTCCTGCTTTGGTGTTGCCCGCTTTCAGTCCCGTAGCCTGCAAACCATAGCCTGCGGGGCTGCCCACGGTATTGCTCATCTGAAATTTGAGGGTGTAAAGTGCATTGGGTTTGTAGGACGTGACAGGATTATTGAAGGAGTCCAGCACGGTGAGATTGACAGAAGGCGAAAAATTGCCCCCTGAGTGACAATTGCCGCAACTACCCGAGGAAAAAGGGCTGCCAGAATTGTCCTGATTGTTCTGAAAAGCCAGTCCCCCGTTGCGGGAAAGGCTGAAAACGTAAATGATGAGCAAGAGGAGGAACAGACTTACCGCCCGGATTTTCATAGAAGAAATTTGTGCAATATACAATTTAGGCTTTGATCCTGACAGAGGGGAGGCGCCCGTCAGGAGAAATTTCAGTCCAGATCGATTTTCAGGCCGGCCATGAAAATATGCTCCATCAGCCAGGGAGATTTGTGAAGGCTGTGCTGCATTTGATAGTTGAGACAAAGAGAAAAAGTATCGTTCAATTTCACTTTACTGCCTGCCAGCAGGCGATACCTGCTAAAACCCTGGGTGCCATCCTGAAAGGAGTAAAATAATTCAGTGCCTGCAAAGGGGGTGAAGGGAGATTTTTTGAGGGGAAATTCAAACAAAACCCGGGGACGTATGGCGGTACTGGCTTTGCCTTCAGTTTCGAAGGTCCGCAGGGTCCGCAGGCGGATTTCTGTACGCAGACCAGTTGGAATGGGTTTGAATTTGTAGATCAGATCTCCAAAAATCCGGTGATGAAATCCGCTTCTCACCACAGAAAAACGGTATCCCGGGGTAAAAGAAAGATTGGGAGTAAAATTGACCTGCACTCCCACTTCAGACAAATTTTCCCTGAACTGGGTCAGATCCTTGTAAAAACGGTATTCCTGCCTCAACTGAAGGTGGAAAACCTGGGAGAGATTTTTTTTCAAACATGCCCCTGTCCACAGTTCAAAATCGGAATTTTGCCCATGAACACACTCAAACCCGGCCAGTATTAAAATGCATCCCAACCACAGCCCCTTCCCCGGAAATTTCCGCAGCCGAAGCAAGTCAATGGGACGAATTTTCCTCATGAGCCAATCCAGTTTGTAAGATTAAATATGCCTTAAGTTAACAAAAAATTAACATTAAAACCATAAAGTTATCCACCTGCCGGGCTGTATAGGTATATAAATGAAGGGATTAGGAAAAAAACGGTTCCCCTTAGTGTGAACGAAAACAGAAGATTGGTAACCTTAAATTAACCTTGATTTCCCGAGGTTATAATCACACTTAACGGACAATGTCTGCGTCTTCCAGGATGTAATTCAGGGCGGTAATGTCGCTGCGATTAAGTTTCAGGCGACCTTTGAAAGTAGCTACTTCGTCTGTGCTGAAGCGTTTGTGATCGGGCTTCAGGCGCAGTTCCAATACTGTTTCAGGACCTGCATTTCCACAGAAAAAGCAGGCTGCAAAAGGATTTGAGGACAAAACCACATAATCTGAAGCAATATCCACCGTGATTACGTAGCCCGTAATGCTGATTTCCTCTCCTTCCAGGGCCAGCACAGAGCCGCCAAAAGTGGGTTTCCAGACATTCGCATCCACCAGATCGTTGTATTCCTTCACAAAAGTCACGTCAGAGAGCATCTCCCAGGTGATTTTTTGCGGGCCACCCACAGAAAATGCCGTGCCCATCAGGAACAAAAGGGGGAGAAAAAGGTAAAGAAATTTCTTGTTAACCATCACTCAGGGTCTTGTGCAAATTGGTTTTCATGGCCAGCAAAGCTGGAATGACCGAAGCCAGCAATCCAATTCCCAAAGTAAGCAAAAAAATCCACGGTTCTTCGGGACTGACCTGCCAGGGATCGGGAGCAAAGGGTGCCGAATTCGGCGAGAAGGCCGGAATGACGAGCAAAACCAGCCTGCTCAAACCAATTCCCAGCAAAAATCCCGCCAGAGAAAGCCAAATTCCTTCCAGAAGGATGGAAAGGAATAATTTTCCCGGACCTGCGCCCAACACCCGCATCAGGGCCAGCTCAGGCTTGCGGTCACGCAGGGAATTGAGCAGGGAAATGAAGACACTGAATGCCGACAAAAACAGGATAATGGCTCCCAGACTGCGCAAAATGCCCGTTCCCACTCCAAGCAAGTCCAGCAAACGGGTCACCTCCATGGAAGGCACCGCCGCCTGAAAGGTTGTATTCTGATTGATGATCCGTGGCACCATCAAAGCAGCCATGGGGCTGCGAAAACTGACCAAAACAGCGGTCACCTGGTCCTGCAGACTGGAATCCTGGTTGTGGTTGTGCACTTCGTAAGTACTGCCCAGATCTGTGACCAGCAAGCGGTCGAGTACGGTTCCTGTTGCCTTGAAAATGCCTTTTACCCGGTAGGGATGGTCGTCGTGCTGGCCAAATTCCTCCCCCTCAGCCACCAAAGCATGGGAGGAAATCACTTCATCGCCCGGCCTGAGTCCCAGTTGTTGGGCCACCCGGGCACCCAGAGTCAGTTCCATGCTTTGCATTCCCAATTCTCCTTCAGCCAATTCTGCCCCGTATAAAGCTGGGAAGTCAGTGGTGCTGCCCACGATGGGAAAACCCTGGTAATTATCACCCAGATTGATGGGAATCGCTTTCGCGATCATGGACTGCTGGTCGAGCACCTCTCTTTTGAACTGCGACCAGGAAATATTTCCCGTTGGATTATCCAGGTGATACACGGTTGACAAAACGAGTTGCAGCGGACTGCCTTTGGCGCCCACCACCATGGAAATACCTTTCAGGTTGCGGGTCAGTTGGCTGTCGAATTCACGGTTGAGTTGGAAGACAAGCGAAATCAAACCCGTGCCCAGGGTAAGCAAAATGAGGCACAAAAGGGTTCCCAGCGGTCTGGAGAGCAGGTTTTTGAGGCTGAGTTTGAATAAATTCATAATTCAATCCTCCTGGCGAAACGGTCTTTGAGCCTTTGGTCGTGGGTCACAATCAGCAGGGCAGCGCCCGCTTGTTGAGCTTGCTCCAGCAGCAAATCTGCCACTTTGGCGGCATTTGCATCGTCGAGGGCAGAGGTGGGTTCGTCAGCCAGCAGCACGGCAGGCTGGTTGAGCAGGGCCCGGCAAAGGGAGGCCCTTTGCAATTCGCCCTGACTGAGGCGGCCAGGCTTGCGCCCTGCTTTGTCGCCTAGACCCAGTTGAGCCATCAACTGGCGAATTGCTGTCTCGTTTTGTGCATTTCCAGCCAGATAACGGGCCAGTTTGAGGTTTTCCAGTAAAGTAAGGCCCTTCACAAAAACGGGTTTTTGAAATACCAGCCCTATGTTTTTGCCTCGAAAGTTATCCAGTTGACGGGGACTCAAATCAGGGAGATTTTGCTCTTGCAGGGTGATTTTTCCCGAAGTGGGTGAAATTAATCCAGCCAAAAGATGCAAAAAAGTGGTTTTGCCTGCTCCAGATGGGCCCAGAACCAGCATGGATTCGCCCGCTTCCAGACTGAGGTCGGGAAAATGGAGGGCTTTTCCGCCCGGATAAGCATAGCTCAAATCCGTGGTTGCGATGGCTGGCATGGCGGAAAGTTAGGATTAAGTGGGAGGAAATAAAATTTCAAAATACCTCTTCCGTGCATTGCTGGGCAATGACCTATCCAAAGGGAAGTGTGATTACCCTCTGAAGGAGTGCCACTAAAAGGAGCCATAACAGGACTTGCAGAAATTCCTGGCCGTCTGTTGCTGAACTGAAGGACATAATCAGGCTGCCCATTACGAACAGGAGGAGGCAAAATTTGAGCAAATGCCCATTGGTGCGGTAGGGGAGGAGGAATTTCATTTGTTTTCAAGATGAAAGATCAGGAAGGGATGGAAATTTCATGGGTTGAATGGGAAGGATTGAGGTCATGTACATATCCCAAATCCTGGCTCTGGGCCACTTTTGCCTCTTTCTTAAAGCCTTTGAAATTGGCTCCCATGACGGCACCCCCCAGGGTGTCGAGGGTAAAGGCGGCGGTAACTACCACACTGCCAGGGTCGTCGGCCAAATCCAGAATATTCCAGGCGATTCCGCCTGCCATCAACCCTGAGACGGCTCCCAGCCAGGTACCTGCCCAGGCAAAAACAAAGTTTTTGAAGCCCGTGAAGACGGAAACCAAAAGGGCAGGAATCAGGGCGGCAGTAAGAGTAAAGGATCCCCAAAAGAGAAATAATGCCACGGTCAGTCCCAATCCTGGATTGACAATGAGGACCCAGGCCATAATGGCCAGAATTGCAGGTACAAGAACCAGAGCGAGGGGTTTAAGGGAGCGTTTCATGGTGATTATGTTTTGAAGTTTCAGTAAATTTTGAAAGATGTCAGGCAAAAAAAAGCACATGGAAATTGAGGGTCAGGAAGGTCATGGCCAACTGGGTTGGGATCAGGGCAATGGCAGGCAAAGCCGACATTTTGAGCACCTGCAAGCGATTCAGCAGCACAGCATTGCTCACCACAAGGCCAATCATATTGACCACAATTGTCATTCCACCCATGCCGAAGGCCAGGGGAAGCAGGCTTACCAGAATGATGCCTGCATGGATGATCATGGTAGTGGCCAGGTGGCCAATGAAGTCGTTGTGGGTCCTAAGTTTGACCAGTCCAAAGGCCAGGTGGGGGAGATATGCGGCCAGGAAAATGCCCGCCAGGCCCTGCGGGCCTGCCTGAAATTCAAGGCCATGGCCCATGGCCAGGGTACCCAGCGCCCAGGCGCTCAGAAAGTACAGGGTGGCGGCAAACGCCACATAAGCCAGGCGCCAGCCCAGGTGAAAATCAGGGGCGCAGGCGCCCGAACTGCTTTGCCCCGCAATTACCCGGCGGTTGTAGCTGATGAAGTTGTACAATCCCTGCATGGCCTTGCGAAATGGGGCAAAGCGCAAAACAGGCTGTAAAACAGGGGCGGCCGTGCCCACAATCAGAAACAGGCTGTCTATGCCATAAAGGGTTTCTGCTCCCTGGTCGTCTACCAGAGCGATTTCGTGGCGGGCCCGGTCGGGATCAAACTGGCAAACCAGGCTTTCAGGCACCTTTTCAAAAGGTGTGCGTCCGTTGGCACCAAGTACGCCCATTTCCATGAATTTTTCCGTGTACCAACTGCACAGGGGGCATTCATGGTCGTAAAGGAGGGTTTTTGTGTTTAAGGTTTCCATAGTTTCAATAAATTTTGAAACATTTTGTGTAAATTTTTTTATTTGAGCAGCTTCAGCAGACTCTGAAAAAACCAGTTGCTGTCTGATTTGATCATGCGCTCAAAAATTTTGTCTGAATGTTCGGCGAATTTGGAGATGTCGGCAATGGCGCGTTTAAACTCCTGGGCCTCAGCGTCGTCTTTGTCGGCTTTTACCTGGCTCACCTGGGCAAGTACATCAAGCATGGGTTCCAGTTCCCGGCGCTTGCGCTGGGCCATGATGCAACGGGCCACTTCCCAGATGTCTTTGACCGCGGTGAAAAATTCTTTGCGTTCACCTGGTTTGAATTCCTTTTTTACCAGACCCCAGTCGATCAGGGCGCGCAGGTTCATGTTGGCGTTTCCGCGGGAAATCTGCAATTCCTCCATCACGGTTTCTGCACAAATGGGATCTTTGGAGATCAGCAATAAAGCATGAATAGACGCCATGGTGCGTGAAATTCCCCAACTTGACCCCATCGTGCCCCAGGCCTGTAAAAACTTTTCTTTTCCTTCTGCGATTTCCATGATACAAGTATAGTGTTTTTGTATTATACTTTCAAAAAGAATTGAAAGTTTCATTTTTTTATTTTTCCATCAAGATTTTTTTATGACAGGAAAATTAACTGATTTGCCTGCTCTCCTTCTTTTCATTTTGCTTTATTCCCCGCCTCTGCCTAATTTTTACCTTCAAAAATAATTTCCATGCGCCAGATTTTCCTGCTCCTTCTGCTTTCTGTGGCTGTGCTGCCAGCTTTTTCCCAGAATCATCCTGCCCTCCACAAGTTGCGGCCCGGCCAGGGACTGATCAATATCAAGGTGGTTCCCCTCGAATCTGACCCTCACGCCAGCAGTTTTCTGATCTGGATTCGCAAAAGTGTGAAGTTGCACAAACACGACAGCCACTCTGAGCATGTCCTGATATTGCGCGGGAAGGGCCTGATGCGCCTGGGCGACCGCGAATTTATGGTGCGCAAGGGAGATTTGATTTTTATTCCCCAGGGTACGCCCCACTCAGTAAAAGTGAAAGGCCGCACCATGGCCGTGCTTTCCATCCAGGCGCCCCAGTTCTTCGGCAAGGACAGGATTATGATTGAGTAATTATTTAGCTGCGAGCTTCAGGCTGCGAGCTGCGAGCAAATCGGGGCAGCTTATTGGGTAGGTAAGCGAAAAGCCTCTGTGTTCTCCTTTGGCTTGTGCCCGGAATTGTGGACCCCAAAAAACTCTGTGTTCTCAGTGGTTTTCATCCAGTTTCAAGCTTCAGGCCTCAAGGTAACAGGGCGATTTAGCGCTTTGCCTCTGTGTCCTCCTCCGTTTCGTGCCCGGAATTGTGGACCCCAAAATCTCAGTGTTCTCAGTGGTATTAATCCAGTGATCAGGGCTGGCTTCCCCGAACAGAAAGGACGTAGGTTGCGAGCTTCAGCACGGCTTCTTTGGGCTGGGTGAAGGCGATCAGAGGTTCCTGGCGCAGCCAGATTTCAAAAATGATGTATTCGATCAGAAATTTATCCTCCATTGCCTTCCAGAGGTACTGAATGGCGGGATCCTTGCTGATCACCTTTCCATTTTCGTCTGTGTGCAGGAGAATCAGATTGAAAAGGGCCTCCCGCTCCTCCGTGGTGTTCCATTCTTGTGGGCCACCCATTTCTTCGGCGTAGCCGGGTTCAAATTTCCACAAAGCCTTCACCATTGCATAAGGCATCCAGTCTGCGTGGGAGGCAATTTTGATTTCTTTGTCCAGTTTTTGGATGGTGCATTGCGGGTCAAAATTCCATTCCTTCAGTTTGCGGCCGCTGGTCTTGAAAATGCGTTTCACATCTGCTTCCAGACGGGGCTCGTTGCGGTTGAGCACCCAGGCAATGGCGATTTCCTGGGCAGCTTTTTCCTTCTTTTTCTCCTCCCACAAGCTCAGAGCCAGCGACCAATGGGCCAGATAGTCAAAAAAATTGATCTCAATGGCCTGCTCAAAATAACGGATAGCCTCAATGCGGTCGCCCTGGCGGCTGAAGGTGAGGCCCACAGCCGTATAGGCCGGCGCGTAATCGGGTTGATTCTGGATCACCAGCTTATAATTTTCCCGGGCTGCGCTCAGGTCCTCCTTTTGCATGGCCTCCTCTGCCAGTTGCCAGGATCTTTTGCCATATGGGCCCAGTTCATAGTGTTCAATGGAAATTTCCCCTTCCACTTCTTCGGGATGGGTAAAGTAATCATTTACCTTGGCGTAAGTCTGGGTTGAATTCCATTTTTCAAGGCTTTCCAGGGTGTAAGTCACCTTCGAATCAGACATTCGCTCAATGACCTCCCGGGGTGTGTGAAGTACCTGGGAAAGCAGAATTCCGGGCAGGAATGCAAGCAGGGAAAGTAAGGTCAGCGGTCTCATGCGAAGCAAAAGTTAGGAAATTTTACCCAATTCCTTTCAAAAAACCATGCCCGCCAGTTTCCTCACTCTGAAGGATTTGAGTTTGAGCTTTTCACCCCGCATGGCACGCAACTCGCTCAGGCTGAATTCCCAGGATTCGATCAGGTCGTCGTTGAGTACGCCTGCATTCACCAGTTCGATTTTTACCCGGTCATTGACTGATCCCCGCACGGTGCCGACCTGATCAGCGTCCCAGAAGAGGCGGTTGCGGCCTTTTCCCGAAACGGAAGTATAGAGCACCCGGGTGCCCAAACTGACCCGCCAACTGATTTTGCGGCTGCTTTCCGCGGCTCCTTTGGTTTTCAGTTCGCTGAAATAAATCCTGATTGAGTCGAGTTCGGGAAATTCAATCCGTTGGCTTTTTTCGTCTTTGCCAATGACCGTGACTTTTCCTCCCAGGGCCATATTGCTGGTAAATCTGGCCGTAACGGGGTATTGTCCAGCGGGTTTGGCCAGGCTGTGGAAGGGCACGAAAAACTGACCGCCACCTTCTGTTTTGCCATATTCGAGGTCCAGTTTGCCGTTGGAAAAGGAGACGCCCTCTCCTTTGACCAGACGGGCCATGCCCGTGGAAAGGGGCAGCAAATCCACCAGAAATTCGGGGTCCATGGAGTAGGAGGCATCCACCAGGCGGTCAAAATAGCCAGCGGGAAGCTGGTACCTGAAATCTATGGTGATGCCACTGATGCCTTCCACCAGGTTGGGCTGGATTTTGATCGAGGGAAAGGTCAGGTCGTGAATGTAGGTTTTGCGGGGCTCGGCTTTGGCCTTGGTATGGGCAGCCAGAAAGCGCTGACCCTGGATTTCCGTCTCAATGCGAATGATGATCGAACCACCTTCAGCGGGTAGCTGGGAAAGCACATGGTGAGGCACAAAGATTTTGAGGGTTCCCTCAGCTCCTCCCGTAAGTTTGAATTCCCCGTTTTTATCGTGTTGGGCGTTTCCGTTGACCGGGTAAACATGCGGAATGGGCGGACGATTTTCATCCTGCAGGTAGAGTTTCCCCAGAAATTGCTGACTGGCCTCGGCCCTCTCCAACTCGTAATTGGTAATCAGAAAAATGCCGCTCATGCCCTCAAAGGTCACATCAGGCTCAATTTTGATCGCTCCCAGGCGGGCGCTGGTGTTGCCCAGCTGTTCCACCAGGAAATCCATGCGGTCAACCTTGTCAAAGGTCACATTCTGCCGTTTGCCAAAAGGGTAATCAGGTTTAAAAGGATTGATAATCAATTCACCAACCTTGTCAGAAAGCGTGGTGACATCAAATTCCCGCACAAATAAATGCACCTGATCGTCCTGGGAAAGGGTAAAATAGCCCGTGTGATCGTTGGGACCGCCCGAATAAATGTAGGTGTTTTTTTGCCTTTCTGAGGAATGCACTTCTGTATTGCCCCTGATCACGACCCATTTGGGATCGGGATTGGCCTCGGCGGGATTGATAAAGTAATAATCCCAGTTTTCGTTATTATAATCGTAGCGATTTACCTCAAATTCGTACATCAGGATGCGCATTTGCAGGGCTGCGGGCTTATCGAGTTGCACCACGTCTGAGGTGCCCTGGCCCAGCACGACCTCGTGGTTGGGATCGCGGGCTTCCAGCCTTACTTTGAGGTAATTGGTCCCTTTTGGGAGGGCCAGTGCATACCAGGGAATGAAAATGGATTGATTGGGCAGGACCTTTTGGTCGTCTTTGAGGGGTGAAAATCCCTTTCCAAACACATACCCATCATCAGCCCTGAGTTCGCGCGCATCAGGCACTGCAGGCACGCGGAGGCCAGAACTTTCGTTGAGGTAGGCCAGAATGCGGTAAGAAATCCCGTCTTTAGGGACCTCATTTTTGAATTGCTTTACGGAGTAATCAAAATACAGGTCGTAAGTGATTCTGAATCCGTGAATCTCATTTTCAACCTGATTATTCTGAAGGCGGATATTTTTGAATTGAACCCTTTGGGTATTTCGTTCAACAAGATTCTGGGCAGAAAGGGAAAAAAGCAGGCCGAGCAGCAGTAAAAATGCTGTGCTGGTTCTCCAATATGGTCTTTTTCGCCCCAAAGCAATTCCAATTTAAGTGAATTTTTGGAAACTATTGTTTTCCGCGGGTTCCCATGGGCTGGAAACAACTTAATTTTGCAAATTTCGCACCAATTTTTCCATTTCAGCAGGTGAAGGAAGGTATTGGCGGGCAATTCTGTTTTCGGGCGCGGGATCAAATAAGTACAACCAGAGCAGGAAAAGCCATTCCAGGGGCTTCATGGCAAAGTAGAGAAAATTGGCGATCCTGGATTTGCGGCTCCAACGGGTTACCGGGATGTCGAGGGCATCGTAACCCCTGCGCAGGAAGCGGGCAAAGCGCGGAAAGCGCTGTTCCAGCCTTTGTTCAAAGGCATTGGCCACCATCAACTGACGGTTCACCAGAATGAGTTTTCCCCTGCGGGTGCCGGCCCTTTGAGGTTTTACCCACTCTTTTTTGCCAAAAACCGCCACGGAACAGAGATAATGTTCCCCGCCAGAGTAGCAACTTTCGTGGATACTGAAATAAAACTCGCAGGTTTTGGTGAAAGCCTGCACCACTGCATCGGGCCGTTGATACATAAGGCAGAATATACCTTCCTGAATGGCGATGAAGGGCAAAAACAAGCCGTAGAACCAGGGATTACTGATCCAGTCGCGCTTCAAAAGGGTTTTGATCAGAAATTTATGCCGGGTTGCCCCTTCAAACTGGCCAGTGCTGTATTTTTCCTGGAAGAAATTGTGGTAACGTTGCAATTCGACCAGAATAAACAATATGGCGGGCAACGGGGCCAGTAATTCAAAGCCAAACAGGGGAAAGGCCACTCCCAACAGGGTATTTCCCGAAATAAAATGTACAAAAAACACGGCATAGAGGATGATTCCCTGCAACATTCCCAAAGGCAGCAAGGCAAAGATTAGGGGCCCGATTTTGTGTTTGGCGTGGCGGGAAATCCAGTACGAAGCGCTCACAATGCCAATCATGATCACAATGGTAGGGGCCCACTGGGGATTGAAAGCGCTTTCCTTTTCAAAAAACCAGATTTTCGCACAACCCGTGACCGGGGTCACGTAGCAATACACGATTTCAGCAAAGCTGAATTTGTCGGCCTGGGGGTAATTGGGTTGGGTAAAGAATTTATAAACTCTGATTCCCGTCTGGATTAGGGCATAAATCACCAGGGGTGAAAGAATGATCATGGCAAAGAGTCCCATAATTTCAGGTGAAAAGGGTTATGATTTTGGGAATGAAAATAATGCAACCTACGGTTGCAGAGGCAATGGCCATCAGCAGGACTGCTGCGGCGGCCACATCCTTGGCTTTTCCAGCCAGCAGATCAAACTCGGGTGAAACTTTGTCCACCACAAATTCCAGGGCCGTGTTGACCCCTTCGCCCAACCAAACCCCGCCCATGGACAAGGCCAGCAGGCACCATTCTGTCGCATTTACCTCAAAGTAAAATCCCGCCCCGATCACCAGCAGGGTAGCCAGCAGATGGATTCTGGCATTGGGTTGGGAGGCAATCAGGGTGCGAATTCCTTTGAAGGCATAGCCAAAGCTGGCAATACGGGCGCTGAGTTGATTTCGGGGCTGAGGTTTCATAATCCGGGAATATTCTGCTTTCTGAAGCCAATATTCGAAATTCGGGCTGGCTTCGCAAAGCTTTCCAGCTTATTTTCAGTGACATTTACCCCGGTCACTGCCCGAAAGAGGAGGTAGGTAACAGTGAGAAAAGCTGCATAACTGCCGGTCACGCCCCAGGTTTTGCCATGACGCAGGGGGTGAATTACACGGTCGGCAATTTCCTGAAGTAAAGTAAGGGGATCGTGCACCAGATCCCAGCTGTTAAAGCGCAGGTAGCGGCCCAGGTAAATGCCAAATCCACACAGGAAAATCACTCCCAGGGCCACCATCCAACCTTTGAATTTCGAAAAGCGCCCATTGACCATTTCCTGCACATCTCCCAGGGAGAGGAAAAACAGCACCATGCCGTTCCAGGCAAAGGAAAGGGTGAGCAGGGTATCGTACCAAAGCGGCACCCCGGGCCGCGGCCGCAGGTGAAACAGGTCTGTGATCATGTAGGGCGCATTGGGCAGAAAAATCAGCCAGGCCAGCAGCAGCACCCAGTTGACAGGAGATTTCAGGTCCCGCCCAAACCATACCACCAGGGTACTGGCTCCAAAGGGCAGAATCGCCAGAAACAGGTTCCAGAGGTAAAAAACGTAGGTGACCTGTTGGGTTTTGAGGATGCGAAAAGCCACCAGACCCACGCTGAAAGCCACTGAAAGGGCCAAAGCTGAGTACAAACGAATCCTGCCGCTTTCCCGCAGGGAAGTGTAGAATGATTTCATTTTTTAGATTTTAGATGGGTAGATGTTGGATAGGAGTTTTTGATTTTACCTTAGATAGAGCCAGTGCATGCGTTGGCTCTTAAGTTTTTGATGTCAGTCGGATAGATGGTAGATTTTAGATAGGAGAGATTGGATGATTTTGAGCATTTTAAATCGATTAACTACAGAATCCACTGCTCTCTAATATCTTAAATCTCAAAGTCTCACATCTTCACCTAAGATTCCCTTCGCCATTTATACCAACCCAAAATGCCGGGTTGGCCCGAGCGGGTGGAATCAAGGTGGGAAAATCCAAGGCAATTAAGTTCTTCAGAGTGGAAAATATAGTCCACAAATTCTTCTGAAGGAATGGTCAGGGCTCCCGCGCGGGCGCTCAGGCTTTGGCGGCTGTCCAGCATGCGGGTTTGCAACTGGAAAGTATCCATCTGGGCCGACAAGGGCGCCATTTGCAGGTCGCCAATGGCTATTTTGGGGCCTTTCATTTCCTGAAGCCAGTTTTCCAACTGGTGCAGATGGGCGTTGCGACGGGCGATGCTGTCTGAAGTGGTGCTGCGGGGACTGTTGCTGGCCACAAATCCAACACAACCTGCGGGCAGACACACCCGGCCCGACAGATTGGGCAGGCCGTCGTATTCCTTTTCGTGCAGATCGCGCAGGGGGTATTTGGAGAAAAGCGCCATTCCCAGGTGATTTTCCCGCGGAATGATCCGCGAGTAGGGATATTCCATAGCCAGCAACTCATTCAGGGAATCTGCCCAGGTATCGTCCACCTCCTGAAAGGAAAGCAGGTCGGCCTGGGTATCCATGGCATTGCAAATGAGCAAATCGTGGTCGTCATTTTCTTCCAGCACATTGAAATGCGCCACCCGCAGCTCGGCTTCGCCTTCCTGTGGGACCGAAAACTGCATGCCCAGAAAAGGCAGCAGAAATACGAAGAGCAGCAGGGCGCTCAGCCCGCAAAAGGTGGCCAGAATCTGGCGCTTCATCATCAGGGCGGCCACGGAAGTGACGGCCGTGAAGGCAAGCAATTGCACGGCAAAGGTCTGGAGCATGCTGGAAACGAAATTATCGCTGCTGGTCAGGCACAGCACGGAAGCAGACAGGAGCAGAATTCCTGTAATCCATTGTGGCAGCTTTCCCGGGTTGATTTTGCGTTTCATGGGTCGCATTCTGTTATTGATTCAGCACAGAAAAGGGGTCAGATTCCCGGTTAAATTCCACTTCCGTGACATAGCCCAGGCTGGCATCCCCGTTTTTTACGGGAGCAGCTTTGACCATTTTATCCTCAGACAGGCGCGGATACCACCAACTGAAGACTGCAGATCCCGTTACCGCCCCGATCAGGGTGGAGGCAAGAAGAACAATCTCTGGTTGGAAATTGCCAATTTTGGGCATAAGGAATGCGCCCAGAACCGCGTAAACCAGAACCGTCATGAGGGTTTGGAGAGAAAATATGCCCGAAGTAGGCGGAATCCTGTCTTTGATGCTCAGGAGGGCGGCCCAGGGAAACAGCCAGAAAAATGCGCCCAACAGCCCGGCAAGGGTGAAAATCCCTCCCGTGGCCGGAAAAACGAACCAGGCATCGCTGGGGGGCATGCCTTCCATCCATATGAGGATAGGAAGGAAAATGGCGGTTGACACCATTCCTGTGGTGATCCCGGCAAACAGGCTGGAGACTGTTCCTGCGTATAGTCGTTTGAGCATTCTTTTCATGGCTTTTCTTTCTCTCAGAGGTGAAATTTCAGGTCACTTTGCACAAGAAAATTCTTCGTTTCTGAATCCGTTTGCCTCAAAGTACGCCGCGGTACGTTGGTCAGACAGATTCCAGGAAACCCAGGAATATTCCTTCTGGGACTGATTGAAGCCTGAAATTCGCCAAAATAACTCATCCAGTTGTCCCCGTTGGGTACGGTAATCCACGACTTTTTCATTCGAAAAAACCTCGCGGTGCTGGTAGAGCACGGGCAGGGCCTTATCCGACAGGGACATTAAAAATGCAACGTCAATATCCTTGTCTGTGGTATGATTGAGGTTATATTTTGCAATTAAAATATCCCAGTTGAATAGAGCCAACAGCAGCATCACCCCATAGACTGCCCAACTGTTGGTGCGCACCAGAAACCAACCCGATTTTTTGTCCCTGATTTTAAGGAAAAGGGAGATCAGACCAAAGATCACCAGCGCAAGGAAAAAGATCACCCCAATCCGTTTGTAGGCCAGTCCGTGGTGGTCGATGTAGTAATAATTTCGCAAAGCGACTGAAAGGGTGAGG
Organism: Bacteroidia bacterium; assembly: GCA_020635905.1. Taxonomy (GTDB): domain Bacteria; phylum Bacteroidota; class Bacteroidia; order J057; family JADKCL01; genus JACJYV01. Next base: position 280,747 of record JACJYV010000008.1, on the reverse strand, counting down.
AAGACATTCTGAATGATCCAGGCATAGGCGCCCATCCGCAGGAGTTTACTTTTGGGGTAAAAATTTTGATTGGCCCGAAAGAAAAACAACATGATGCCCATGGAAAGCAATATGCTCAGAATCAGCAGGTACGTTCCTTCGTGGACAAACTGGGAAAGGTTGAAATTGTCCGGAACCACAAATCCAATCCAGATCCAGGAAATATCCACCAGATTTACAACCAGCAACAGCAGATTCACCATGATGAGCAACATCAGAGCGGCACGGTATTCTTTGCGCAATCCAACGGGCGAAGCAAAATTTTTCACTTTCCGCACCCGTACAATCTCGTTGCTTGCTGAAAGATCTTCTTTCAAAAACCGTTTCACTCCACCCGGAAAGATTATTCCCAACAAGAAAAGTACACCCGCAAGGATAAATCCCACCCAGGCCAGGTTGAAGTTTTGCAGCAGATTCTGAACCCATTGCCCGAAATTTTCACCCAGCAGCAGGGTCAACTCGCTGAATCGCTGGTTGGCCATCATGAATATGCAGAAGAAAATGGTAACCACCACCAGAGGAAACAGGCTGATGCGCAGGTAGGGGAGGGCAGGCCTCAGCACAGGTCCAAGGCGGGGTTGGGAAAGGAATTTGCCCATGGATGTGATGGGAGCTTTAAACAAATTGCCCAGAAAGGTTCCCAAAGCGCTGTGCAGGCTGCGCAATTCCGTTTCCTGGGCGAAGCCCAGGAAAGCCAGGGCCGAGCAAATATGCACCACAGAAGCTGCGGCAGAGTTATTGAAGACCACCAGCAGAGCGGCCAACAAAGTGCCTGCGGCAGTAATCAGGGCGGGCCGCGACCGCAGCCAGCCGGGATGGGTCCAGGCCAGGGCGAAGCCCAGGGCCAGGGTAAACAGCAGGATGTTCAGACCCGATTTTTCTCCCCAAAAGAGAAACTGATACAGCACCAGCAGGGAGAAAAGCAGGGGGATTTTTATATGTTTCATGGCCTTCCTTTAAAATTGTTCTACAAAAATATCCTCACCTGTTTGGTAAAAATCCTGCCCATTTTCAGGCTTTGGCAGGCCTGCGGACATGAGGCAGGTGAAAATCAGGCTGCCCGTCACCAGGCAAACCAGATTGGCGAAAGTGAGTGCCATGATAAATGAATCAGCAAACCTGAATCCAAAGGTGGCGCCTTGTGCCAGCAGACCCGTCCCCAGGGCAGCCAGCAGGAAGGGAATGAGAATTATTCCCAGGGGTTTCCCCGCCAATTGCTTTTGAAACAAAATGGTTATGGGGATGAACACCAGAAAGAGCAGGCCTACGGCCAGGCCAGCGGCCAGTCCCCAACCAATGAGAACGGGGCCAAATTCATAAAGGAAATCGAATTTATGGCGGTCTGTGAAAAAGAGGACCAGCAAAACCAACAGGGGCGCCATCAACACGGTGGTCAGCCCGGAGGCAAAGGTGGCTTTCAGCAAGGCAGGGGAAAGAATGATGGAAGAATCAGTTGTTTTCATGCTTCAACAGGGTTAGGATCAGATAAAGGTCAGTATTGTGGAGGCGAAATCTGCGCAAAATGAGCAGATGCGGGAGGAAGAGGAGCAAGTTGCGGGATGTATTGAGTAAGCGTTTCATTTTGGTTGGTGGTTGGTGGTTGTTGGTTTTGAGTTGCCACATGGTGGGGCCTTTGGCCTGAGTTCTGAGTTCTGAGATTCAGCATTGATTTCGCATTTTCCTGATTTTAAATTGGTCAGAGACAGGGCATGCCTTGTCTCTGATTAATATTGGAGTTTGGCGTTCAGGTCTTGCAGGCAAGCAATGCCCTGTCTGTATTAAGCGGGGTTTCTGAGTTCTGAGATTCAGCATTGAGTTCGCATTTGTCTGATTTTAATTTGGTCAGAGACAGGGCATGCCTTGTCCAGGTAAACCATCCATGTAAATTGTTTGTTAAAAGTACTTTGCATTGCAAAGTAATGAAGCAAAAGAAAAGAGCATCTGCTCTTGCTTGTTTTCATGGGTTTATCCTTTCAGTAATTGTTCGAGGGCATCCAGGTGCTCCTGGAATGCTTTTTTGCCAGCTTTGGTGGCCCGGTAGGTGGTATGGGGCTTTTTGCCCACAAACTCCTTGCGGATTTCGAGGAAATCCTCGGCTTCGAGCTTGGCCGCGTGGCTGGCCAGGTTGCCGTCGGTCAGGTCAAGTACCTCCTTCAGGTGGTTGAAATCCAGGGATTCGTTCACCATAAGCAGGGACATGATCGCCAGGCGCACCCGGTTTTCAAAGGCTTTATTCAATTTGGACAATATGTCCTTCATCTTTCGTAGCGCATATACATCACAATGCCGTACACTATGTGCAGCAACCCGAAGCCAATCGCCCAAAAGTGCAGGCCATAGCCAGGCAAGAAGGCGCAAGCCAGTCCCAGGGCTATCTCTGAGACGCCCAGCCAGCGAATTTCGGGCAGAGTGTATTTACTTGCATTGAGCAGGGCCATTCCATAGAACAGCAGGGTGGTGGAGGCGATCCAGCCAAATACGCCGTGGTACAACTGAATCAGGCAAAGCAATCCGCCCGCCACCAACGGGATCGCCATGTTGATCCCGAGATTGAGTGCGGTTTTGTTCCAGATGGGCAATCCTTTTTTGCGGGCCATGCGAAGGGAAAAAAACATGGCCGTAGCCAAGGCCAGGACCAAAGTCAGCCCCGCATCCAGAAAAAAGAATTGCACAAAGTCCCACTCCAGACCCCGCAGAGCATACAGATAAGTTCCCGCGGAAAAAGCTTCATCAGCATGCCAGCCACGGGCGGTCAGCCAGTTCCAGGCCACTCCTGCGCCCACCAGGGCGCAGATTCCTGCGCTTACCCCCGAAAGGCCGCTCAGCGACAAAAACTTTGTGGACCGTTCCATCAGGGTGCGGATTTCGGAAATATCCTTGAGATGCGATTTGAGGTCTTCCATGAAAAAGTACTTTGCAATACAAAGTTAAGATACGGAAGGAAAATTGCAAGGTTTCAGCAGAGGGATGGGAAATTAATTTGTGGGAGGGGAAAGGCTTGAGCATAATCACCCATTTGGCAGCGCCAAACAAGATCACTCGAAGCCCGCAGCCAGAAGCTCGCCGCTTAAAAAGAATTATTTATGCTTTCCGTCGTCGTCGTCGTCCACCTCGTTCTGGAGGTTTTCGGTGGGAGTTTGTACGTCGTCAAACCAGCCATCCTTGTCGAGGGCATCCTTTTGCAGATCAGAATCGTCGTCGTCCCCGTCTTTGAGCAGTTCGAGTTCGTCGATATCATCTTCCCCCAACTTTTCCTTCTTCACAAACTTATCCAGATTGCTTTTGTCGGCATTGGGTCCGAAGTGTGTTTTGCGGATTTTTTCCAGATAGTCCAGCACAGATTCCGTGATGGCCAGATCGTTTTTGATCTGCTGGTTGGAAGGGGTGTAGGCAGATGAATTTTTATATTTTTTTACTTTGGTGCAGTAGAGGCTGATCACGTAGGTATATTCCTTGTAAATCAACTTCATCTCTGGCATAAAGCAATTTGGCCCTTCCAGGGGATCCTCCTCAAATATGAAATCGGGGAGCGTGTTCAGGGTGTCGTCGATATCAATATTCAACTCAACCCTTCCTTTGTCATAGACGCTCAGATAGCACTTTTCCGCCTCCTGCGGACCAGGTACTTTCAGATCGACCACGATCACTTTATCCATTGCCTGACTCGGAGAAGAATCCGGGTTGGCACCGAACAAAGCAGCAAAAATTAACAGGAAACGAATCGTTAGCGAAACCATTCTTTTACAGATCTATACAGCCTTTAAATCAGAGAGAAAAGATACAACCCAAACGATTAATATCAAAGGAGAATCTTTTCACTTCCAAACAAAGAGGGTGCAAATCCTGTGCCGAAAAATGATCCCGCTCAGGGGATTATTTATAAGGTTTTGGGGGATCCTTTTCGGGCATCTGAATCGAGCCTGGGATGCCAATCAGGGGGAATTCCTTGCGGAGCGGATAGTATTCAAAATCCTCGGGCATGAAAATTCTGCGCATGTCGTGATTTCCGCGGAAATGGATGCCTACCATGTCCAGCACTTCACGCTCAAACCAGTTGGCCGCGGTCCAGACCGTGGTCACGGAGTGAAGCTCTGGCTTGCTTTCTTCCACCCGTGCCGTAACCCGGATGCGCTTGCCTTCGCCCATGTTCACCAGGTTGTAGGAAACCCCGAATCGCTTATTATCTGTGTAATAATCAATGCCTGTAATGTCGGCCAGGTAATTGAAGCCGAATTTGCTTTTCAGGATCTGACATGCAGCCAGAATGGCTTCAGCCTTGACTTCAATGGTCAGTTCCCCGGCATATTCCCGGGTTTCGATCACGTAGGATTCGAATTCGCTGTCTTGATATTCCTGCGGAAGAGTGCTCATTTTTTCCGAAAATTATGAATTATTGACTGGGTTCTGGCGCCATTGTTCAGGAGATTTTCTCCATTCACGGATGGTGTCCAGATCAGCGGGTTGAATATAGTTAATTTCAACAGCTTTCTGCAAAAGATCTTCCAGATTTGTGAGGGAAGCATAGCGAATCCCTGCCTTTTCAAAGGCCTGATCGGCCTGGGGAAATCCATAGCTGAATACAGAAACTACCCCAATTACATCTCCTCCTGCATTTTCCAGCCCTTCTGCCGCGGCCAGCACACTGCCACCCGTGGAAATGAGATCTTCGACCAGTACATAAGCCGCCCCGGGCGTGATCCGTCCCTCAACCTGGTTGGTCAGGCCGTGGCCCTTGGGTTTGCTGCGAATGTAAATAAAGGGCAGGCCCAGTTCGTCCGCCACCAGCGCTCCGTGGGGAATGCCCGCCGTGGCCACACCTGCAATGCCTTCGACCGAAGGAAACCGCTCCCTTATCAACTGCGCCAGCTGCGATTTGATCTCAGAGCGAAGCTCTGGAAAAGAAAGCGCCTGGCGGTTGTCGCAATAGATGGGAGAGCGCCATCCTGAGGCCCAGGTATAAGGATTTTCAGGATTTAGCTTAACGGCCTGGATTTTTAATAATTCAGCGGCGATATTTGCAGCCATGATCGATCTGTTTAGGGGTCAAAACTATGAATATTTTTCATAACAAGTTGTGGGTCTCTTTGCTCAGAAAAAATGAGTTTCCTCAGTTTTCCTTTGAAACCCACACTTTAAAGCAGGTAAAGCAACAATTGACTGGTCCCGGGCCCGATTTTCCGGGTCAGGTTTTTTATATCATGGCCGATCCTGATCCTGAATGGTGTGGGAAATTTGTTTCCTTCCTCAAAATGAAGCCCATGGCCAGCGTGGAGGCCCGTATCAACGTGTGCTTTCAGGGGAATGGCAAACTCCAGGCTTTTGCCCGCAAATTCAGAAAATATTTCAAACCCCTGGTTGCGGCAGGTGGGGTGCCCGTGTCTCCCGCCGGGGAATTATTGCTGATCTACCGCTACGAAAACTGGGATCTGGCCAAGGGAAAGGTGGATCTGAATGAGTCCATCCCCGCCGCAGCCATGCGCGAAATGCGGGAGGAAACGGGGATTCATTCCCACACCCTGGGCAAAAAACTGAGGGAAACCTACCACATTTTCCGCGGCAGGAATGCTGGGGTGTGGCGTTTCAAGACCACTTACTGGTTTCTGATGCCCTGCAAAAGCCGCGAAGAACTCATTCCCCAACTGGAAGAAGGAATCACGGATGTGCGCTGGTTTCCTGCCTATGAACTGAAGGCTTCCATGCCCGATACCTATCCTTTGATTCAGGAAGTTCTGCGGGAAGTTTTATACCCATTTTAACGGGAAGCTCCAAAAACTTCGAATCTCTGCGTTGGACTTGGCTCAGAAATGCTCATTTACCTCAGTAAACTGCGCTTTCTTCTCCTGCGTCCGCCTTGATCTTCTTTGTTTTTGGAGCTTCCCTGAAGGTCTGGAAACTTCGAATCTCTTCGTTGGACCTGGCTAAATAGAAAATTGGCAAAGAACAATTATCAATTAACAAACTGCGCTTTCTTCACCTGCGTCCGCCTTGCTCTTTTTTAGGTTCCCTGAAGCGATTCCCACAAAAAAAGCCCGGACAATTCCAGGCTTCCTTTCGTTCGCAGGCTGCAAAATCAGGTTTGTCGCAGCAGCGAAAATTATGGTTGGTAAGGTTGGTTGAAGGAGTTCAATCTCAAGGCTTGCGAACCTGTTGTGATTCAGGCTGGGCAAAAGCCGACGATGCCTCTGACCCAAGGGTCAGGAGTTCACTTTCTTCGCTGAGATTACTGGTGTCAGGTGGAATTTCCTTTCTGAAGCTGAAAGCAGCCTCGAGGCATTCCTTTCTCAGTTGCGGATCAAGCGACCCGGAGATGAAGAAGTTGAAAGTGGAGGTGATTAACACACCCGTAAGCAATAACGCGATCCCTAATCCGAAGCTTTTCATAGCAGTGCTGTTTAAATGAAGCGATCAGGTAATTTTATTGCTCAATAGGCTTTTGTGTTTAAGAATTGTGATTAATATGGATAAAAATAATACGAATCTCTGACAGAACCTATAACAATTTTCAACAAAATATTAACATCGTTCCGCTTTTTATCACATATCGCCCGAAATCTTACTTTGGGGATTGGAAATTGTTAACGGGGTTGGTGGGCGCTTTACCCCCCTGTTTTGTCCGTTTGCACAGGTCACCGGCCCAGTTCAGGAACATCGCGGCATTATTTCTTACAAGGCTGTGGGCCTCAATCCAGTCACGGTTGGGTTGGGAAATTCTTTTTTTCCAGGTTTCCAGATCAGGAATTAAGTGCAGCAGGGCGTCTCTGAGGTTGGCGGAAGTAAAATTTTCAATGATCCAGCCGTTTCTTTCATGTTGGATCACTTCCAGATTGGCGGGAATGGCATTGACCACAGGCATAGCGCCTGCATACCTCCCTTCGGCCAGGGCGGCCGAATAGCCATCATACACGGGAGCAGAGACAAAAAGGTCGGTCAGGTTCCAGAGTGCGTAAAGCTCCTCCCGGGGCATTCGCCCCGGCACAAAACAAAACTGAGGGAATCTCCCCTCCAGTTCTGCAGCCCGGGCAGCCACCTTCTGGCTTACCTCATAGCCCGCTCCCAACAATATAAATTTGTGGTCGCAGATCCCCGCTTCCAGTACCCGGGCAAATCCCTCCAGAATAATATCCGCCTGGTAAACGGCCTTGGCCCCTCTGGGGCTCAAAATCACCCGCTGACCAGACAGGATGCCCAGTTTTTGCTTCAGCTGAGCCAGCGATTCTCCCGAAACCTCAAACAGTTCAGGTTCCACCCCATAAATCAGTTCCTTCATTTTGGCCGGGGCCATGCCAAACCATTGCTCCATGCGATCCAGCAGGTGCTGATTGTCGCCCGTAACCAGATCTGCTTCCTGCAGGGAAAGCAGCACCTGGCGGCGGTAAAACTGCCTGCCCAGGCGGTAGCGCAGACTTTGGGCCAGCCCGGGCTGGCCCTCAATATGCGACCACGCCCGGGCTTTCAGCTCCGGGCTTTGGGAAATCCTGGGCGGGTATTCCAGGATGTCGGCCCCCAGGGCCGACTGAATGACCGGGTGAAACCCGCTCTGTCTTCCCCACACGCCGAAAGGGGTGATGTTCAGCGGATTGAGCACATCAATCTGGTGAGCTTCAAGGGCCTGTCGCAGGTCCCGGCCTCCGGCCAGGTAGGACAGGTAGCTGGCCCTGCCTGCCCGCGCGTAGCGCGGTTGCAGGCGCACATAGGGCGGCGTGCCCGGCCCTTCGGGCTCAAAGCCAAAGACCGTAACCTTTGCCCCTGCTTCCTGCAATGCCTTCGCCCACTTTTGGGTATGAAAATTATGCGGGTCAGACAGGATGGCAATGTGCATGCGTAAAGATAAAAAACTGTGGCCAGTTTACGGTTTACTGTTTTCAGTTCGAACCGTAAACTGTAAACCGCAAACCGTCAGGAATCCATGCGCACAATTTTGGGCGAAAAGCTGCCCACCACTTCTACCAGTTCCTGTTGGGCGGCCATCACGGTATTGATGTCCTTGTAGGCCATGGGGGCCTCGTCGAGGCCGCCGCCGATCAGGGTTACGCCGTGGGTGCGCAGGGTCTTTTTCATTTCCGAGTTGGAAAAAGTCTGGTTGGCTTTCGTGCGGCTCATGGCCCTTCCTGCTCCGTGGGAGGCAGAATTGATGGAAGCCATTTCTCCCTTACCCCGCACAATGAAACCCGGATGAATCATGGAGCCGGGAATGATGCCCAGCACCCCTTTTCCGGCCGGGGTGGCACCTTTGCGGTGCACAATGACCTCCGTTCCATCGGTCAGATGCTCTTTCCAGGCAAAATTGTGGTGGTTTTCCACCCTGGCCAGAGGCTTTTCGCCCAGAGCCCGGCCGAGTCGCTGGTGAATCTGGTGGTGACAAGCTGAGGCGTAATCGCCGGCCAGGGTCATGGCCAACCAGTATTCCTGTCCGGCTTCCGTATCCAGGTCGAGCCAGGCCAGGTTTTGAGCTGCCCGGGGCAGAACCGTGGTTTCGCGGGCCAGTTTGGTGTAATGTTCTGCGATATTGGCACCCAGGCCACGGGAACCAGAGTGGGAGAGAATGGCCACATACTGAGCTGCTGGAAGTCCAAACTCATTATCAGGATCCAAAATTTCAACTACCCCAAATTCCACAAAATGATTCCCCGAACCCGAACTACCCAGCTGCTTCCAGGCCCGGTCTTTGAGTTCGCGCACCACCCTGATCTCCTGAAATTCCTTTCTTTCCAGGATTTCGTGGTCGATGTGGTCACTGAATTCGGCCCGGCCAAAACGGGTATTTTCCTCCAACATGGTTTTCAGCTTTTGGTGCTGTCCCTTAATGAAGGAAGCGGGGAGGTCGTACAAGGTAAGGCACATGCGACAGCCAATGTCCACCCCCACGCCGTAGGGGATCACGGCATTGCGGGTGGCCAGCACCCCGCCAATGGGCAGTCCGTAGCCCTGGTGGGCGTCGGGCATGAGGGCCCCGGCCGCAGTTACGGGCAGGCGCATGGCCAGCTCCATTTGCTGGATGGCTCCCTTTTCAATGTGGCTGCGACCATAGGTCTGCCAGGCCTTGCCTGTTTTTTCCAGCGGGGTTTCTTTGACTGCTGGCTTACCTTCCTGAAACAATTCTGCGGCCAGTTTGCCCAGGTGCTCGTCCTGCAAAAATGCCTGAGGATTGGCCAGAACTTCAGACAGAACCTGCAATTTGTGGTCGCGTTCTCTTTTTTTATAAATGCGGCTCATCAGATTGAGCGCTATGCCAATGGTGCGTCCGTCGGTAAAGCCGATGGCGACCAGGTCTTTTCCTTTGATGGTTTTCTTGCCCATGAGATTAAGGGTTTTCCGGGTAATGATCCCGGGATGAAATAAAGGTATTAAAGGGAAATCTGAATTTCCGTTTAAGGAATTAAAAAGAAATGATGGAAAGAAATGAATTCAGAACGGCCCGCCTGGGGCGGCGTTCAACTGCCGGGAGGCAGATTTAGTAAAGACGAAGGAGGCGCATGGCGTTTGTTATAATTTGGAGCAAAGATAGGGAAGGGGAGAATTATGCCAGCATTTTGGGACTGATTGGTTAAAATGGAGGAGTGAACGGGTGGTTTGGGGGGCTTTTTGGATGAATTGAGTGATTGTTGAGGAATTTGTGTGAAAATTATTAACTTAAATCAGGTTTTAGGAAGAAGTTGATCTGTTGCATGAATAAGGGTTTTGGTACTGTTTGGGTTGTGATTTTCCTGCTGACATGTTTCGGCGGGAATCATCTTGCGGCCCAGACCTCAGATCCGGTAAAAAACGAAGTGGTTGGGTCTGTAGAAAGTGTTGATCCTGAGGCAATCCGGGAAGAAGTCAGGATGGTAAGGGATTCTCTCGACCTTGTGGAAATGCAACTCGCCCAGATGGAAGCCGTGGAGCGGCAGGGACATTGGTTTTGGATTCTGGGCATTGTGCTGTTGGGCGCCATTGCGGCGGTTTTTGTGTTTCTGGCTTTGCGCAGCCGGGCCCGCTCGCACCGCGAATTGCTCAATCTCAACCAGGAAATGGAAGCCCAGAATGTGGAGATTGCCCTCAAAACTGCTGAGATTCGTTCCCAAAGAGATATGCTGGAAGCCCAGAATGCTCAGATTCGCCGCATCAACGCCGATCTGGAGGGAATTGTGACCGCCCGCACGGGCGATCTGCAGGAAGCCCTCAAGGAGGTGACCCGCTCCAAGGAAGAACTCGACACTTTCGTTTACCGGGCTTCACACGACCTCCGCGGTCCCATTGTGCGGATGCAGGGCCTGGCCACGGTGGCCAAAATCGGCGCTGCCGACCAAGAAATCCTCCATTACCTGGGTTTGCTCGAATATTCGGCCACCAATCTGGAACGGGTGTTGCGAAAGCTCATTCAGGTACGTCACATCGACAACCGCATTCCCGAGTATGATGCCATTGACATGGAAAACCTCCTTGACGAGGTGCGCGAGGACCTGAAAAGTCTGGGGCCTGAACTTCTGCAAAAAATCAAAATTCAGCCGGATTCACTCACCCAAATTTGGTCAGACCCTGATCTGTTCAGGGTGATTTTGTCGAATCTGATTGAAAATGGGCTGATCTTTGCCTCAGGCCAGCCGGGAATGGAGGTGCGGGTAAGACTGGAGGAAACAGATTACGGCTTCGAACTGATGGTGGAGGACGAAGGAGAGGGAATTGCGCCCAATATTCAGGATAAAGTTTTTGAAATGTTTTACCGCGGATCACTCAAATCACGGGGCAATGGCCTGGGATTACCCCTGGTACAATCCGCGGCAGTCAAACTGGGAGCCAAAGTAATTCTCGAGAGTGAGCCCGGCAAATATACCCGGGTCAGTGTGCGGTTTCCAGTTGTCCAACCTGGCCGGGCAGGTCAGAAAGCGAGCTATCAGATGAAAAGCTGACTTGTTGCTGCTGCTGTACCGCGTATTTGGCTGTGGTGCGAAAGCCCATGCGGTCGGTAAACTGGTTGTCAAAGGTCCCGTGGGGATTCAGTTCCAGATAAATTTCACACCAGGTATCCCATTTTTCATAGAGCGGTGGAATCAGCTTGTCGGCGGCCACCAGGCGGTTGTGAAATTTTCCCCAATGGGGCCTGCCTTTGAGGGCAATCATAGCCTCCTGGTAGCGGTCCAGCATTTCCTCCGCGCCCTTGGTCCCGATCACCATGGGAAATTCCACATAAACCACCCGCTCGCCATAACTGGTGGCCAGATAATGTTTGGAAGGCGGCGCCACCCGCATGCTGATGGGCGAATTTTGGTATAATTTACCCTGATCCATGGCTTTTTGCACAATGGCAAAAGCCTGCCTCACGGCTTCCACATGGTTGCCCGACGACAGGGGAAAGGCCCATTCGCTGCTCAGTCCCCGTTTCTGAATCTGGCGAATTCCCTGATTGAACACCTTATAACTGATATTTTTATAAGTCTTGTCCTGCGATCCGTTGATGCTGGCCTCGATGGTGCCCGGAATGATGCGGGGAAATTTGTTTTGAAAATGTACGATGATGTCGGCCAATCCGGGCAAGGTGCCTGCGATGTAAGCCTTGAAATTCCTGAACCTTTGGTTCAGGTTATTATAGATCTGGGTAAAAGGAGGTACTTCATCCATCTCAATGGCCTGAACTGAATGGGCCCTGGCCCCGTAGTTTTCCTGGCGGCGGGGATAGGGATTGATGCGGAGAGATACGTGGCGGGCATTCTTAAATATGCTGCCGTCTTTCACCTGGTCCTCCACATCCATCCAAACATTCATTTTGGTCTTTTTCTCATTGAGCCAAAAAATGGGTTCCACTTCCAGTACCACTGAGTACACCACGCCCATGGCGCCCATGCTCACCACCGAACTGTAAAACCAGTCGTCGTTTTGCACCAGTATCACACCCGGCCGGCTGAAAGAATCAGGGTCGGTGATGCCATCTGTGGGCTCGATCTGGAAAACCTTGCCTCCATGGGTCACCAGGGTGAGGGAACGGACCATGTCGGGTAGGGAAGGCATGTTCCAGCCCGTGCCGTGGGTGCCCGTGGAAATGGCACCAGAAATGGTCTGCACGGCCACCGTTCCCATACTGCTCAGAGCCAACCCCATTTTTTGATCCAGCAGTTTGTTGAGGTAATGGAGTTTTATCCCACCCTCCACATGCACCAGGTATTTCTCGCGGTGTTCAGCTTTGAGGTGTTCCCGGGGCAAATCCAGGATTTTGTTCATGCGGGAAGGATCCATCATGTAGCCATCCGTGAGAGCCACCCGTGAAAAGGAGTATCCCGATCCAACTGCTCTGACCCTTAGTCCTTCCTTTTCGGCCGCAATGATGATGGCCTGAATTTCACCCAGGGTGCGGGGCTGAAAAAACCTCAGGGGAGTGATATGTTGATTTCCCGTGACATTTTTCCAGGTTTTGCGCGATTTGAATTTGGGCAAATCGGGTGTAATAGGAGGTGAGCCTGAGGAAGATTTGGGCATTTGTTTTTATTCGAATGGTTTACAAACGGAAATCCTATCCCCAATATACTTCCTTTTTGGCATCAATTTCAATGAATACCCCGGGGGGCCTCAATATTTTGGCGAAAAAGTTTGCTGGTGGGTAGCCAGAAATTCCCGTCTCCGCCTGAAACCCATGCGATCCGTAAACTGATTGTCGAAAGTGCGGTTGGGATTCAGTTCGTAAAAGACCTTGCACCAGGCATCCCATTTTTCATAGAGAGGTGGGATAAGTTCATCGGCAGCGAGCAGGCGGTTGTGAAACTTGCCCCAGTGGGGTCGTCCGCCCAACCCGATCATGGCTTCCTGATAGCGGTCCAGCATTTCCTCCGCTCCTTTGGTCCCGATCACCATGGGAAATTCCACGTAGATCATGCGCTGTCCGAAGGAGGTGGCCAGAAAATGACGGGAAGGGGGCGCTACCCGCAGGGTGATGGGCGAATTCTGGTACAATTTTCCAAACCCAATCGCCTTCTGCACGATCTCAAAGGCGGTTTCCACTGCCTCCACATGGTTGCCAGACTCCAGGGGAAAGGCCCATTCGCAGCTCAGACCCCGTTTGGATACCTGCCGCATGCCCTGGTTGAATACCCGATAACTTTTGTTTTTGTAGGTACTGTCTTTGGTGGATTTGAGGCTGTATTCCACTGCATTGGGAATGGTGTGGGGGAACATATTCTGGTACCGCACGATCAGGTCCACCAGTCCGGGAATTTTGCCCCCGATCATGGCCGACACGTTGCGAAAGCGCTGGTTCAGGTTGGAGTAATTCCACCTGATGGGCGGCACATTATACATTTTCACCATCTGTACAGAGTGCTCGACCGAGTTTTTTTGCGGATAGGGATTGATGCGCAGGGATACGTGGGGCGCGGCCGTGAATATGTCCCCGCTCAGCACTGATTGCCGCACCCGCGACCAGGTGGTGGTGGGGGTTTTCACTTCGTTGAGCCAGATCAGGGGGATTACTTCCAGCACCAGGGAGTAGGTAATGCCCATACTGCCCATACTCAAAACCGCAGCATGAAAATAATCGTCATTTTGCACAAGTTCCACCCCCGGGCGGTCAAAGGCGTCGGGATCCGTGATGCCGTGGCTGGGTTCGATTTGCAGAACCCGGCCTCCGTGGGTCACCAGGGTAATGGCCTGCACCATGTCGGGAATGGAGGGCTTGTCCCAGCCCGTGCCGTGGGTGCCCGTGGCCACTGCGCCCGAGAGGGTTTGCACCGCGATGGTGCCCAGACTGGAGAGGGAAAGTCCCATTTCCTTGTCGAGCAAACGGCTCAGGTCACACAGACGGATGCCTCCTTCGACGTGCACCAGATTGCGGCCGCGAAACTCGGGTTTCAACTGGCTGGTATCGAGGGGGAGCAGGTTTTTCAGTTTTTTGGGATTGACCATGAAACCGTCCGTAAGGGCCACTCCTGAAAAGGAATGTCCGGAACCCACGGCCCGCACCCGGATATTTTCAGATTCAGCGGCCATGACAATGGCCCGCAGATCGTCGATGGTTTCAGGTTCGAAATAGCGCAGCGGAGTGATGCACTGATTTTTGGTCACATTATGCCAGGTGATGCGGCTTTTGTAGGCCGGCAACTGGATGGGCAAGGGGAGAGGATGCGGATTTGATTTCATGCAGGTTGGTTTTTGGAAATTGCTTTATGATAAGAGGGGAAATGGAGGGAAATTCCATATGGGAGGTGGATGAAAGGCGGTTTGTGGTGAAGAATCCTCTGAATTTTCACCCCAAATTCAAGGATGTTGAGTATATTGCGGGGATCGCAAAAGCGAAAATGCCGACGGAATTTAACAATTTGAACGACTGGGACAAAATGCAGGTCTAACATCAATCTGCCTCCCCTATCCCCAACTTAGGTGTTTCAGGTTCGTTAGCCTAAGAGCTTGAATTTTTGACAAGTACCAATAATCCAAGATGGAACTGACAGAAAAATTACTAATTGAACTTCAAAGAAGACTTAAAATAGGAAACCGCAAAGGAGTTCACCTAAATGCTATTCCTGCAAATTCAAGGTATAAGTTTGATTTGAATAGACTTTCTTATATCGACAAAAACCTTCCAGACAACTTCATAAAAAGGTTGCTCTCTGAACAATCATTAAAATTTAGGATTAGTTGGAAGGACAATGTGCCAGACTTGAATACACTTTTTGAGGAGGACCAAACCCAATTGGTCAGGATTACAAAGTCTTTTGAAAACTTGATAAATCAGACAGAAGCCATTGAATCCGAAAAAGGAATCAACACTTTTGGATTTGGTTTTCCAATTCTTGTTAGGCGAGATAAATCAGACAACAAACTAACGGTTGCTCCCATTTTAATTTGGTCATTGAGAATTAAAAGGACCAAAGAATTCAATACTTGGGAGATTAATAGAAATGAAGACGACCCGATTTATGTAAATGAAGTCTTAATCAATCATTTACAATCCGATTCAAATATTGAGATTGAACAAATTCCGAGTGAAATGCTTGATGATGGGCTTATCACCAAAGATGAACTGCTTGAAATTTGTGTGAAGCTCATTAAGGAAATTAACACATCCGTTCCTTCCGACATCAAAGAAGCATTTATCAAGAAACTTGATAATGTGATTTCAATTGGCGAAAAAAATCACTACGAAAAATTTCCTATAAATTCCACTAATGCATTAATTGAATTTGGTGGTTTGTTTTCAATTTTTGAAGTTCAAAAACAAAATATCATAAATGATTATTCGAATTTGATGGATTTAGGAGGTCTTTCTATTGACCTTGACGACTTAGATAACCATACTTTTCAACCAATTTCATCTGTAGAAACAGACCCATCACAACAAGGGATATTACATTCTTTAGAATCAACAAGAAATATCTTGATTCAAGGACCACCAGGAACAGGTAAAAGTCAAACACTGTCTGCCATCCTTATTAATGCTTTAGAGAATCATAGAAAAACAATTGTAGTTTGTGAAAAGAGAACAGCTTTAGAAGTTTTACACAAGGAACTCATTGAAAAAGGCTTGAACAATCACTGTGTGCTTATTCGAGATATAGTTAAAGACCGCAAAACTGTCGTTGATTCTGTTAGAGATAGAGTTGATAATTCTTCATATCGAAGATACCGCTACACATACTCGAAGGAGTCGCTTGACAACCTTATAAAAAAGGCAAAAACTTCAATTGAATCAATTAATGGTAAGCATAAAAAGCTTGATGAAAAACTACTTGGCGATAAATCATGGACTGATATAGTTGGAACGCTTTTGTCTGAGCTGAATGGAACTGATGAAAACCATACTTTAAACATTGACAAATCTCAATTCAAGTATAATTCAAAAGAATTAAACGGACTTTTAGAAATTGTTGAGAAGGGGCAAGTTCTTTTTTCAAACTACCAACGATTCAAATCAAAATCATTTCTTAACTCAGAAAAACTAATTGGTGATAATCCCTATGTTATTGAACAGGGGATTAGTGATTCATTTGAAAAATATGAAAAAGCTCATTTATACATAAATGAACTTGAATCAAAATTCAAAGAGGAATACTTCAAACTAAGGAAATCTGAACTTTCGGGACAAATCCAAAGGGGAAGGCAGATACAGGATTCAATAAACACTATATATTCGGAGCAAAAACAAAACCCTGATTTTCTTATTGAGGAAAAAACAAATGGCTTTTTTTATAGAACAATTGCAATTTTCTCCCAGCAGAAAAGGAGGATAATCCAAGACCAAAAGCGAATTAAAAATCTTTTTACAATTCTCGAAAAACATTATTCAAAATGTGCTGACCTCAAAGGTTTTCCAATTTCCCATTCAATTAAGGATAATCTATTAAAACTGGATGAAGTTAACCACCTAATTGAGAAAACTAGCCTACATTTTCAAACCAGGATGGAAAATGAATATGACTCCATTGATTTATTAGGGTTTTCAAAGACAGAATATCAAACAGAAATTTTGGAATCCCTAAAAAAACTTTGTTCACAACTAAATGAGAAAATCAGGTCTGATAATTGGACAGTCCATAAAATTCAAGATAAAGCATTCAAAAGATTTAATAAAGGCATTGAGGATCTCCTCCATGAAAAAAATGTTTACTTCAATAATGAAAATGACATTTTCACCATTGAATTTAAATGGTTTCAATTTTACAATGGTCTTTCCCATGAAGTTAAGGGTCTTTTAAATGAATTGAAGGGTAAAAAGGATTGGCGTAAATCTTTTCTGGTTTACTACCTAAATTCAATTCTTGTTAAATCTGCAAACGTTGATTTGCCTACAAATGACTCTGAACATGAAAATCTGAATAGCACAATGGGGGGATTAGAAAAGGAGCAATTGAAGTATATAAAAGAGTATTGGTACTCAAAACAGATTGACTTGACAAGAGAATTTGAGCAAAAAAACAATGGGCTGTCAGTCGGTAACCTTTATTTGAAAAAACAAGGAAAAAGAAATTCCAGACTATCTTTAAGGCAAATTGTTCAAAAGGATCCAGATTTATTCACATCCTTCTTCCCAATAATATTTACTTCACCAGACGTTGCCAGTAATCTTTTCAAAGGGATGAATGGATATTTTGATATCGTAATGTTTGATGAAGCCAGTCAACTTCGATTGGAAGATAACCTGCCAGCTATTTTGAAAGGAAGGCAGATAATAATTGCAGGGGATGAACACCAAATGCCTCCTTCAAATTACTTTAGTAAAGTATTTGATGGCACAATAGAGGACGATGACGACATTGATGAAGAAGATGAAATTGTAGTAGACAGGGATAATATTCTTTTGTCTTGTGAATCCCTTTTAGACTTTGGTTCAGAGCTTAACTTTGAGAAACGACACCTCGACTTCCATTATCGGTCAAGACATCCTTATCTCATAGACTTTTCAAATTACGCCTTTTACAATCAAAGACTCAAACCACTGCCCAATAAATTTGATTACACACCAATAAAGTATATTCAGGTAAGTGGAACTTTTTCAGACCACATAAATGATGCAGAAGCTGAAATAGTTTTGTCAATACTTGAGAACAATATTAATCGACTACCAAACGGAGAATATCCAACGGTCGGAATTGCAACGTTTAATATTGCACAGCGAAACCACATAAAGAGCAAAATTTTGGAAAGGCAAAAATTCTTAAAGTTTGAAGGGTTCAATGCCAAAATTCAAGAGCTAGAAGAAAAGGGAATGTTCATTAAGAACTTAGAAAATATCCAAGGGGATGAACGAGATGTTATTATTCTCTCAACTACTTATGGGCCCGGAAAAGACGGGAAATTTGCACAGAGATTTGGTCCAATTAATCATTCCAAAGGTTACAAGCTTTTAAATGTAATTATTACAAGGGCAAAGTATAAAGTTTACGTCTGTTCATCTGTGCCAGAAATGGCATTTATGAATTACAAAGACTTTTTAATAACTGAAGGGGCAAACAATAAGAGAGCTGTTTTCTATGCGTATCTTGCATATAGTAAAGCTGTAAGTGAAGGAAATAATGAAACAAGAATAGCAATCTTAACTGCACTTAGTGAAAATTCGACAATAAGCAACTCATTTAATGTTGGCAATTTGGGAGAGTTAGAATCTCCTTTTGAAGAAGAAGTTTATCAGCGTTTGGTTGATGAATTAGGCGAGTCAAAGCTAATTCCGCAAATGAAAGTTTCAGAGTTCCGTATTGACATTGTTTACGACCCGAAAATTGCAGGAGTGCCAAAGATTGCGATTGAGTGTGATGGTGCAAAGTATCATTCAAGTAAAGAAGCATATTTACACGATCGACACAGACAAAAAATTCTTGAAAGTCATGGTTTTGTATTCCACAGGATTTGGAGTACGAATTGGTGGAGAAATCCTCAAAAAGAATCAAATCGGTTAATTGAGTTTATAAGAAGTGTTGAATCAAGAAATGACTATAATTTAGTTGACCATTCTAAAACATCAGTTGCGTTTACAGACGAAATTGAATTAGTTCAAAATTACCTTGGCCAAAACACAATTTTTGAAAGAAAGAAGGAAGTTGCGACAGTAAAAACTTTTGAAAAGATTGAAGAAAAAATTTCAAAATCCTTGAAATACGAAATTAAGGTTGGAAGCAAGGTCACGGTCAAGTATATGAACAATGGCAGAAAAATTAAAGTCCATATCATTGAATCATCAAATTCAAGAGAAATTTCAACTGGAATTGATAAAATAGGTTGGAAATCTCCATTAGCAATTTCTATTCTTGGGCATTCAGTTGGTGACATAATTAAGGTGGGAAAGCTAGACAATTACGTAGAAATAATGGAAATTGAAGACTAATACTGAAGGGCATTTCCGGGCCACTTGACGTTTCTGTGGTGGATATGCTGGATTCCTTTTCAGCTTATGACATGGATTCTTTGTGTTTTGATCCGGGCGGCATCCAATGGTTTGACCCCTGGCATCCCAACCTCCTGGGACACAGGATTATCGCCCACACGCTTTATGAATTTTTGAAAACGCATGATTGGCAGGGAAAGGTGAGATGATGGGGAGAAAGGTAATGGCCGCCCTCTTACTTCTCCAGCAACGGGATCAAATGTTCCCAGTTCAGCTGTCTGGCGTAATCGAGAGCAGTTTTTCCCAGCTTGTTTTTGATGGTTCGATTTGCGCCCTTTTGGAGTAAAATCACCACCGAGGTTTTGTTGCCTGCGATGGTTTCATTGACCAATCGGGTATTTCCCTGATCGTCGGTGGCGTTGAGTTCGTCGGGGTAATTCTGAAGAAATTCCTCCATTTTTTCGCCCATATTCACACTCATCGGGTGTTCAACCAGGTTTTCGGGATGTTCTTTTTCCTGATAGACAAGGAGAATTTCATCACTTTCGCCAAAATTGACCCGCCAGGATTGATCAAAGGCTTCTTTTTCTTTTTTGCTCATTCCTTCGCGCATGGCATAGGTGGTAAACCCGCCATAAGTACGTCCGGCAATGGAGAAGGTCCAGTCGCTGATTTCAGAAGGAGATATTTTTACCTGTTCCCCTTTTTTTACGTTGGTCAGTTGGTTGGGCTGGCTCACCAGGATCCCGCGAATCCACTCCCCGTTAAAATCGATTTGATTCACCCAAATGTGCTCGACCACGGGTTCGTCGCGCCCCTCCATTTTTTGCGCAAATGGGTATTTGACAAAAGCAAAGTCATGGGCAGGGGTAATTCTCCTGTATTCCCAACTCAATTCCCGCCAAAAGTATTTAAACGTTTCCCGGGCCCGCCGGGTCGCCGCGCTCACCGACTGGTTGTCATTTTTTACATAAACCACAGAGGGTTCATTCTCTGCTTTGATTTCCTGATTTTCTTTTTTCTTTTTCCAGTTGAAGAGTCCCATGGAGGATAAATTAGGTGAAAACGGCTTCAATAAACGCAAATTTTTGGAGGTGAAAATGGTTTGATGGTATTCATTGGGAATTTTAGTTTGCAGGCAAGCCAGAAAAGAAAATTAAGCCAATTTTCCCACTCCCCACCACAAAAAAAGCCCGGTCAAAAACCGGGCTTGAAGCGTGGCGCAAGAGGGAATCGAACCCTCGACCTCAGGGTTATGAATCCTGCGCTCTAACCATCTGAGCTACCGCGCCAAATTCGGACTGCAAATATAAGAGATTTTTTATTTCTTTTGCCAAAATTTGCCGCAACATTTGTGCAATCAATAATTGACCCAGTTTGGGCCTTTTATTTCGGAAAGATCCCCCGAAAAGAATGCGATTTGTTGATTGGCTTGTCCTGCAAAAGACAGTTTCTTTTCAGGGTTTTTAGTGAATTTTCGTAACTTGATTTTTTGTAACAGTTAATTTCTGCTTCGCAAATGGGGTTTATTATGAGAATATTGTTCGCATTCACTTGCTTTGTGCTGTTTTTTGGGCTTGGTTTTGCCCAAAATGCCAGTTCGGGAACAGATCAGCAAGCCGGAAAAACATCGACTCAGTTGCCTCTGGGCACCTTGCAAAAATACCATCTTCAGGAAATTCCCAACCAGGGAAAATTTTTCGAAATGGGTCCGGGTACCCAGGGTAACGGAGGCACCACCTCCACCCAAACCAGTACCCCCCAGGGATCGGGCTCGCAGTCCAGCCTGGGACAAATTGATTTCGGCAAAACCAACGGCCGCGGTCTCATGCGCCGCCACATTGCCAGCCTCAAATCCAACCTGACCCAGGCCGCCCAAAACCGCCAGCTTTCGCTGGACGGTCGCAACCTGCCCCTCAACGAGGGGGGACAGCTCCTTTCCGTGGATGGCTACCCGGTGGATTTTGTGCGCAATCCCAGCGATCCCGGCATCTGCGCCACTCCTTACCCCATGATCAGGGATGAATATGTGACCAATCGCCTCGCTTGCCCGCTTACGGTTGCATGTGACAATCCGGCCAACCGCGATGCCAATATTCCATTGGCTGGCGACCCGCTCAAATGGGTTTCCTGCCGCTGGACCATCGTGCGCAATGGTGGTGCCTCCACCAACATCGACTCTCTTCGGGCGGTGGATCTGATGAACGAACTCAATGCTGATTTTCTCCCCTGGAGAATTCAGTTTTGCACGGATACGATTATTTTTATTGAAGATCCCACGTGGTATAACCACAATTCGGCTACGGAGGAATTTCCGATGAAAAATGCCCTGGGAGCCAATACCGTGGACGTTTGCAACGTGTATGTGGTGAACCAGATCACCAACCCGGCAGCGGGCGGTTATGCCCGTTTCCCCTACGACCCCACGGGAGGCACCAGCGCCACAGGCGGCATCGTGCTGGCCCGTGGCAATTGCTTTGTGGGCACTCATACCCTGGCCCACGAAATGGGTCACACCTTCGGGCTGTACCACACCTTTCACGGGGTGGACGAAGTTTCGGTTTGCTCCGCCTGCTACGAAAGGACCCGCAACGCCAATGGTTCGGCCAATACCACTGGAGCAGTAACGCCGCAAGGAGGTCCCTTCCCGGATGAAGCGGACGCCGAGGGCGACCTTTGCTCAGATACCAATCCCCATCGCACCAATGCCAACGTATGTGGCAACGTGCCCGGCAGCAATGGCTGCGATGCTTTCAGCTGGTTGAATCCCCCCGTGAACAACCACATGTCTTATTCTTTTTGCACCACCCAGTTTACCTCCCGTCAGGCAGGAAGGATGCATTGCATGATGGATACCTACCTGAACAGCTGGTTGTCCTACGGAAATACGGTTTGTGGCGGGGCTCCTCCCATTGCGGATTTTACGGGTGCGCCCACCTTTGGCATTTCCCCCGTAACGGTTACCTTCACCGACCTTTCCACTCCTCAGTCCACCCTGACTGCCTGGTCCTGGAATTTTGATGTAACCGGGATTGGCGGCGCGGTGCCTGCCACCTTCAACGGACAGGTTCCTCCTCAGGTGGTTTACTCCACGGCCGACACCTGCTACACCGTTTCCCTGACTGTGACCAATGCCAACGGTTCTGATACTGAAACCAAAACCTTCTTCGTGTGTGTGACCTCCGTTACGGGTGGTGCGGATTGTGATACCATCAACCACGTGGATACGCCGCCTAACCAGGGGATTTTTGCCTATGCCTATGGCCCCAACGATTACGTGACCGGCCGACCCAATACAGATGGCTACCTGGCCTTTTATGAGCAATTCTTTGTTTCGGGTACCAATAATTCAGTGTGCCGCATCGACATCGCGCTCGGAAACATCATCAATAACTCGGGCAATCTCTCCTGCCGCCTGGCCGTCTATCCCGACAGTGCCACCACGCCTGGCATACCCGACATTTCGAACCCCCTGTATCTGGGTACTTCTTTCGGGCCTGATACCCTTTGGGGACCCGGATTCCCCGGTCCCGGATTTTATGGATGGTATCCTTTTTCCTTCTGTACCCCCATTGAACTTGGCAACCTGTCGAGCTTCCACATCGGGATTGAAATTCTGAGCGGGACCTTCACGGGCGGATCGCCCGACCGGCTTACCCTCATGTCCACCAACGGCCTGACTGGTGGGGGCGACGGGCAAAATCTGGGTCTGAACAACCAATTATGCCTCTTTGGCTGCGGCGGCCCCAATTTCAACGATTACCTGACCAATGCGATCGGGCCCAGCCTCAACTTTGACCTGTGTGTGATCCCTGTGCTGGGTGAATTGGCCCCCGTGCCTGTGCTGAATTCCCTCTTTGTTTTCCCCTTCTGTGATGTAACTGCGGCGCTGTATGTGGATACCTTCTTCTGCAGTACGCCCGAGTTGTGGGAATTTGACTTTTCTTCGGGAGTAACCATCACGGATACTTCGTATGCCGGGATTGATTCGATTCTGGTCGCTTATTACCAGAATACATCTGATACCCTGATCATCACCACCACCAATGCCTGCGGCAGGGTGGATGCGACCGGCTACATCATTACCATTCCCGTAGATACCACTCCCGCGGTGGATTTCTCACGATCTCCGACCGGCGATATCTGTGCAGGCACCACGGTCACCTTTACCGCCACGCCGGCCGGTCTGGCTTTCTATGACTGGGATTTTGGCGACGGCACCACCCAGTTGGTGGCCGGGGTGAATACGGTAAATCATACCTATGCAACTCCGGGTCTTTACTATACCTCTCTGGAAGGGATTGCCGCTTCAGGTTGTTTTGACGACGAATTGAAATATGATTATGTGCGGGTGCTGGATTGCTCCACGAATCCTCCCATTGGAGGTTTCATCGCTTTCCCTGACAGTGGTTGTATCCCCTGGACCCTGACCCTGACGGATACCAGTTTTGGAATTCCTGTGGCAGACTCGGCTACCAGTTGGTACTGGGATTTTGGGGACGGAAACTTCTCGGTGGCCCGTAATCCCACCCACATTTACAACAGCCCGGGTACCTTCACCGTGATGCAGGTGGCCTGGAATGCCGGGGGATCTGACACCTCTTATTATACGGTGAAATCACTCCCGCTTCCCTGTACGCTGCCCATTCGTACCCAGTTGAAAGCCACTCCTGTAAATGCATCTGCCATGCTGAAATGGCGCTCTGCCGATCCGGCCGAGAATGGCAAATTCAGGGTGGAACGCAGTTTCAACGGAGCGGACTTTCAGGCTGTGGGAACCGTTTTGGGACGTGAATACGACTCGCCGGGCACCTATACCTTCCTGGATCGGGGGGTAGGGGAGCATACGGAAGTGTTTTACCGCATTCGCAGTGTGGACCAGAATGGCCTGGAAGAATTCTCCAATGTGGAAACGGTCAATTTCCTCAATGCTGATCCTTTGGCGCTGGAAGTTTATCCCAATCCGTTGGGCAAAGGTATTCTCCTGAATGTGAGCCTGCTGGCCGATCACGATGGAACGGTGCGGATGCAGATCATGGATTTGCAGGGCCGGGTGCTGAATCAGGAAGTTCATGGGCTGGCTGAGGGTGAAAACCATTTCAAAATGGATCTTTCCAAACTGAGCCCGGGTGCCTATCTGCTGGATGTAAGTTCGGGAGGAAGCCGCCAGATCAAGCGGATTGTAATAGAATAATCACCTCCGGGTTAACCCGAAAATAATAACACCGCTAACACGGTTTTTTGAAGTCGAACCCCGCACCAGGTGCGGGGTTCAATTTTTCAGGGGAAAAATTCGAGGATAGCGTCGCAGATGCGCTGCGCATCCACCCGCTCAATCGGGTGCCAGGTTTGAGGAAAAACCTGGAATTCGCCTTTGGGCAGGGCCCTGAAAGCGTCCGAGCTTTCGCTCAGGCTGACCATATTGTCGCGGTCGCCCAAGCATATCCGTACGGGAAGGTCAAGTTGGGCAAGAATTTCATTATTGAGCAGGGGCTGATGGCCTAACTGAAGCATCATTTGTGCAGTCAGGTCAAGCACCGTGCGCCAGCCAGTGACCCGGTGGGTGGCTTCCAGGGCGGCGGCAAATTTGGGTACTTTTGCCTCAATGGTGGCTGCATCCAGCATTTTCACCTCACGGGCTGCTCCCTCAGGATTCCAGTCAAATTTGGTGCCGAGGGTCATGATCCGTTGAAAGAGGCCGGGTGTTTGGGAGGCGGCCACCAGGGCGGCGTAGCCGCCCATACTGTACCCAAAAACATTCGCTTCCGTGATTCCCCACTCTTCGCAATAGCGCACCAGCGCATCCGCAAAGGCTTGCATATGGAAGCCTCCTTCGGCCACCTGGGCCATTCCGTGGCCGGGAAAATCGAAGGTATGGACTTCAAAATGGCCTTTCAGCAGGGGAATCCAGGGAGAAAAGTGAGCACGGCTGCCCAGTGCGCCATGCAGTAAAATCAGGTGGGATTTCATGATTCCTGGGAAATGAGTTTTAAACAAGCTTCTTTGTCCCGGGCAATCTGGGCTTTCAAGGCGTCAAGACCGGGGAATTTTTGTTCATCACGAATGCGTTTGCGGAAATGCACAGTCAGCCTTTTTTCATAGAGATCTCCCTCAAAATCAAAAATATTGACCTCGATCGACCGCTTGAACTCACCTGCAGTAGGCTTGTGGCCGATATTCATCATGCCAAATTTATGCTGACCTTCCCATTCCACTTCCACCCAGTAAACCCCATCTCCCGGGATAAGCTTTAATTTGCCTTCTGGTTGAATATTGGCAGTTGGAAATCCGATTTTTCGCCCCATTTCCTGTCCGTGAACCACTGTGCCACTGAGCTGATAATGGTAACCCAGATATTTAAAGGCTTCATCCACCTTGCCTTCGAGCAGCGCATTCCGGATTTTGGTGCTGCTAACCGAGTTGTGATCTATCTGATGCGCAGGAATTTCCTCCACCTCAAAGCCGAATTTTTCTCCTCCCAGCATCATTTCTTTCAATCCACCTTCCCGTCCGCGGCCAAACTGGTGATCGTAGCCAATGATGATTTTGCCAATCCCCACGGTTTTGACCAGAATATCCTCAATAAAGGTGTCAGAAGTGGTTCGGGAAAATTCGCGGGTAAACGGAATAACCAGAAATTTATCGATCCCTGCCTTGTCCAGCATGGCGATCTTTTCGTCGAGGGTATGGAGCAGGCGCAGGGGATTGTCGTCGGGAAACAGAACCAGGCGGGGATGGGGATGAAAGCTGATAATTACCGTTTCGCCCCCCACTTCGCGGGCCACCTCTTTGAGGCGGTCCAGAATGACCTGATGGCCCTGGTGCAGTCCGTCAAAGGTGCCAATCGTGGCAACGGAGCCAGGACTTTTCTTAAAGGATTCAAGGGAGTGGTAAACCTTCATTCTTGGGAGGGGGAAGCTGGGCGCAATGCGTTTAGTTTATCGGCAAAATCGCTAATTTCCCATGCATTTTCAAGTGAATAATCCCCGATTCGGGTTCGGACCAGGCCTGCCAGGTGGCCGCCCACGCCCAGCGCCTTTCCCAAATCGTGGGCCAGGCTGCGGATATAAGTTCCCTTGGAACAATTAATGCGGGCCACAAATTGCTCAGGGCCGGGAAATTCAAGAATTTCAAAATTGCTGATCGTGACCTGACGGGGCGGCATTTCCTTGGGTTTACCCTTGCGGGCCGATTCGTAGGCCCTTTGGCCCCCGATTTTGATCGCAGAAAAGGCAGGCGGCAACTGTTGAATATCGCCCGTAAATTCTGCCATTCTGGCTTCGATCATTTCCCGGGTCAGGTGACTGACGTCCGTTTCGTTTTCGCGGGGATGTTCCAGATCGTAGGATTCAGTGGTGGCTCCCAGGGCAATGGTGGCCACATATTCTTTTTCGGCATCCTGGATGCCTTGTATCAGTTTGGTTTTGCGGCCCGTGCAGAGAATAAGCAGACCGCTGGCCAGCGGATCCAGGGTGCCGGCATGTCCGATCTTTTTGAAGCGCATTGCTCCCCTTACCTTTCTCACCACATCAAAGGATGACCAGGTTCTGGGTTTATTGAAAAGCAGAATTTCCCCTTCGGCAAAGTTCATGTCCTTTACCTCTTTCATCCGATCACTCCCGTTCCAACCAGCAGGGCAATGGTGCCCACTACCATGCAATAAAAGCCAAAATAGTGCAGTTTACCCTGATTGACGATGGAAAGCATGGCTTTGCAGGCCATTAGCCCGGTCACAAAGGCGGCAATGAAACCCACCAGAAGGGGCAGGGCATCAATCGAATATTTGGAAGGATCTTCGATCAGGTCTTTGGTATCGAGCAGGGCTTCGCCCATGATGGGGGGAATCACCATGAGAAAGGAGAAGCGGGCCGCCTTGACCCGGTCAGTTTTGATCATGAGGGCGGTGGAAATGGTGGCTCCCGAACGGGAAACCCCGGGCAGCACGGCAATCGCCTGGGCAATGCCAATGATGAGGGCCCGGCCAAAGGTGATTTCCTGGTCGTGATTGACTTTAACCAGCCAGGAAAAGAAGAGCAATGCCGCAGTTACAAACAGCATGGCGCCCACCAGGGTGATGTTCCCATCAAAAAGGGCCTTGACTTCGTCTTTGAAAAAGACGCCAATGATGCCCACGGGGATCATGGAGACCACGATCATGGCTGCATACTGGGTCTCGGCATTCCATGTGAATTTGAGCAGGCCACGGATGATATCAAGAATTTCCTTGCGGAAAATCACCACAGAACTCAGGGCCGTGGCGGCATGCACAATAACGGAAAAAAGGAGGTTATCGCTGGACTCAGTGCCCAGCATGGCGGCGCCCAGTTGCAGGTGCCCGCTGCTGCTGACGGGCAAATATTCCGTCAAACCCTGGAGAATGCCCAGCAGGAGCGCCTCAATTAATTCCATGTATTAAGAATAGGGTACTGGATAATCAGATGCTTATTGCCCGGAAGTCTGGGAATCCTTGGGTCTGATCATGATTCCGTATCCCACCGCAATAAAGCCAGCCAGGATGATGAAAGGGCAAACATGGAGGGAAATGGAAAATTGGGTGGCGTCCACAAAATTTTCGGTCCCCATGAGGATATATCCAATGACAATTAATGCAACGCCTGCCAACACAAAAATGTAGTTCATTTTTCCAAAAGGAGGCAGGGAAGTTCCGCTTGAGTTCTGGTCCATTTTTTGAATCTTAGATCAATTCGTCCAAATTCTTATTTAAAAAGCGATTTACGGCTAAGCGGCTGCTGAGCCAGCCCAAAATCGTCCCGAATATAACAATTCCTGATAACAATAACAGAAATTTCGGGGTTGTGACCAGCTTTCCAAGGTCGCCATAATCGCTCCAGAACCTTCCTATACTTACCGTGAGTCCCACAAGAATGAGGTCCGCAATTAGTCCGCCCAGGAAACCCTGCCACATCCCCATTCTCACGAAGGGGCTACGTATGAAACGGGCGGTCCCCCCGATTAATTGCATGGAACGAATAACCAGCCGTTTGGAAAAAATAGCCAGACGAATGGTGCCAGATATTATAAAGTAGGCAATTAAAATGACCAGAAACCCTACTCCAATTGCTATTTTGATGTATTGGCCGATATTCTGGCGGATGTCCTGCAGATATTCAATGGGATAAACCACTTCCGCAATTTCAGGATATTGCTTCAGTTCGGCATTGATCTTGTTCACGCTGTCAATGTGGGTGTACTCGGCGTTCAGCTTGACGTTGAGGTGGGCCCGCAACGGGTTGATACCGTCCATGATGGCCATCAGGTCCTGTTCAGTATCTTCAGAAAATATTTTTGCCGCCTCTGCTTTGCTGGTAAAATCAATTTCTTTGGCATAAGGCCTTCCCCCAATCTCCTTTTCCATCTGTTTGATGCGTTCCTGCCCCACCTCGTCAGAAAGCATGATATTCATTTTATACTCTTCCAGACCCTGTTTGAGCAGGTAATCTCCGTAAACGGCCAGGGTCACGATCAGTCCCATGAAAAATAGAGACAAGGAAATGCTGGCCAGGGAAGTGATGAAAGTACTTCTCGTTTTGCGGGTCAGGAAGCTGGATTTTTGGCTCATGGGCGCAAATTGAGGAAATTTTAGCTACCGCGGGAAAGGGGTTTTGCACCGCATCACCCGAAAAGTGCTCAAAAATTGAGGCAATTTTTATCAGGTCTTCGGGCAAAATGGTGGGTTCAGGTCAGAAAATTCAGGGCAGAATGGCTGAAACGGGGTGGAATTTTCGTTGGACCCGTAAAATCAGGGGTAAAATTGTGGATTAATGCATACAAATGAGAATCCGGAGTGTGCATATCTCCTGACGGTCGCAGAAAGGGTTTCCGTAATTTTGCTTTTTACCATGAAATGGCCCCTTTTCATACTCATTTTGCTGGGCTTGGCCTGTTCGCGCCTGCCTGCCCAGGAAG
Organism: Bacteroidia bacterium; assembly: GCA_020635905.1. Lineage (GTDB taxonomy): Bacteria > Bacteroidota > Bacteroidia > J057 > JADKCL01 > JACJYV01. Next base: position 252,003 of record JACJYV010000008.1, on the reverse strand, counting down.
TACGGATCAATATCAATCCGGGCAGGAGCCTTGAGCGGGTCATGTATCAGCCATTGGGGGATCAGGTGGTGGTGTATGTGGGGGATTCCTTTCCTGTGCCCGTGGTACGGATGGAAAATTTGCAGCGGGCAGAGCTGATAGCAGCGGGTGATGTGGTGAAATTTCGCATTGGAGAACAGGTTTTTGGCCCCTTTCCTTCCGTGAGGTTCTGGCTGAACGACGAAGCTCCCCGTTTTAATCTGGAAATTCCCTATCGCAAAGACCAGTATCGCACCTATCCCAACGATCTGGAAGTGAGGGCTCTGGACGGACGACTCCAGCTGATCAATGTGGCCAATCTGGAAAATTACGTGCGGGGTGTGATTTTTGCCGAGGCTGGTCACCACCAATCCCTTGATTTTTTCAAAGTGCAGGCGGTTTCGGCCCGTACCTATGCCCTGGCTCACAAGGGCAAGCATGGCCGCGAAGGTTACGATCTGTGCGATCAAACCCATTGTCAGGCGTATCACGGACTGGCTCATTCCGCTCCCCTGATTGATCAGGCAGTGCAGGAAACCACCCATGAGGTCATTGTTTTTGGGGATAATCAACTGGTGGAAGCAGTTTTTTCGGCCAATTGCGGGGGATTTACTGCCAATTCAGAAGATGTGTGGATCAGTGAGGTGGAGTATCTGCGCTCCATTCCTGATTTCAATTTTTGTGAAGGATTCAACAACCATGCCTGGCACCTGGTGGTCACCAAGTGGGATTTTTTGCAGAAACTGGGCGAATACCACAAGACAGAAGCCCTTGGCTTTGAGGTGGTTCCCGACGTTTCGGGCCGGGTAAAAAAGGTTTTGCTCAATGGTGACCCGAAACTGGTGGTTTCGGGAGAGGAGGTCAGAAGGCTGTTCAGCCTCAAAAGCTCCCGTTTTCATTTATACGAATCTGGCAGTTTGCTCATGGTCGAGGGAGCGGGTTTTGGCCACGGAGTGGGCATGTGCCAGGACGGAGCCTATTTTCTTTCAGAATCAGGCATGGATTACGACCGCATCATCAAACATTATTACCAGGGTGTGCAAATTGTTCCCCTGACAGGATTTACAGTTCCCGCGAATTGATTTTTTTGCTCTTCAGGCAAGTTAAAATTCCCCTTTTAATGGCCCTGTTGCCAATTTTTATTCCTATATTGAATCGGATTGGGGGCAATTAACAACCCTGAATTTATTGGGTTTAGAATTACATCCTTAATTTTTTATATTAGGCGCTTCTTTTATCAATTATTGAGGTTTATGGGTAAAAATTTTACCGTGAAATTTACGTCTTGCTTGCTCCTTCTCCTGGTTCTTGCCGGGGAATTTGCATTAAATCAGCTTCAGGCTCAGGCAACTCCGCTTTCATATAACGATGGGCCCATGATTTTGAAGGTCCGTCTGCGGGAAGTCAACGTGACGCTCGCATCTCCGTCGGACAACTCCATCAACCTGGGAGGTCTTACCCCGCCAGCGGTTGAATTGGATGAATATTCATTCAAGGTCTTTGCCCGGGATTACGGCGACTTTGATAATGCCAACTGGTCAGGCGGCGCCTGCCACTTTCAGCAGTTCAACCCTCCCGGGCTTTCCAACGACTGGAACGACCAGATCCTGTTTTCCACTTACTTTGGTTCTCAGGTTCCGGGCGGATTCGACATCAAACTGGATGCCTTCGAAGACGATATTCCTTCGGATTTTGCCCCTTACGGCGGTCTGACCTACTGTAATACAGGTAATGTCTGCACCTTTGAAGGCCAGCGTTGCTGTATTTTTGGCTGTCTTTTTGCCAACGAATCAGACGATATCCGTTGCGACGGGGATACGTTCCGTACCCGCATCAATTACCGGGCCGCCGGCCCGCCCTGTCAGTGGAATGACCATGGCTTCCTTACGGGCACCTGCCCGGCAAACAATTATTATAAGCCCCACATTGAGTCATTCTGGCAATACACCCGCGGCACGGGCTGCTATAACGCCATCAATCTGGGTTCGATCGGCCCCGGTCAGCCCCAGCTTTCTCATTACAATTCCACGGTTTGTTATTCAAATAACTTCACCAACAGCCCTGGAAACGATGTTTTCTATGAATTTACTGTCACTCAGCCCATGGGGCTGAGGGCTTATTTATGTGGTTCTATCACCAATTTCAACTCCTACCTGTACCTGCTCGACAGTACCTGCACGGTCATGACCTCCAACGACAATTTCTGCGGAAACGTGTCTGAGATCAATTGGGAACTGTGCGCCCCCGGCCGTTATGTGCTGGTGGTGGATGGCGCCACCGCGGGTTCTATGGGTGAATTTGAAATTACCGTGGCCGAAAATCCCAACATCATTGTGAACGCCAATGCAGGCATTGACTGGGAGGTGTGCCTGGGCGCCACCGTGACCCTGGGCGCTGCCCCCACCGCTTTCAGCGGTCAGGGGCCGTACAGCTACAACTGGAACCTGGCCAATAACGTGTCGAACCCGCAGGTGAGCCCTGTAGTGACCACTCAATACATTGTCACGGTGACGGACGCCCTGGGTTGTACGGCACAGGACACCATGGACCTGGTGGTTAATCAGCCGCCTACGCCCAACCTGGGGCCCAATGTGTCCATCTGTCCCACCGGGGTCTATCAGCTGGATGCGGGGCCGGGTTACATATTTTACTCCTGGAATACAGGGGCCTCCTCCCAATCCATACAGGTAAATAATCCGGGACTGTACTTTGTTACCGTGGTTGATACCAACGGGTGTGTGGGTACGGATACGGCCACGATTAATGCGGTCCCCATACCCTCGCTGTTTATCGGGGTGGATACCATCATTTGTGATGGAGATTCTGCCCTGCTGGATGCAGGGCCTTTATTCCAGTCTTACCTGTGGAACACAGGTAGTACGGCTTCGAGCATCTGGGTGAAAAATGGCGGAAGTTATTCCGTACATATTCAGGACATTACAGGTTGTACCAATAACGACACCGCGGTGGTCACCGTGGTGACCAATCCTACTGTCAATCTGGGGCCGGATAAGACTGTTTGCCCCGGGCAAAGTGTGTTTCTGGATGCCGGCCCTGGCCTGCTCAATTATCAGTGGAGCAACGGCTCCACCAATCAGTTTGTGAATACCACCACCCCGGGTACCTACATTGCCATTGTTTCCACTTTCTACGGCTGTGCTGACACAGACACGGTGGTAATGGCCAATTATCCGCAGCCCAGCCTGAACCTGGGGCCCAATCTGGCCTTCTGCGATGGCGATCTGAAAAATATTGACGCGGGACCCGGCTGGGCCAATTATGCCTGGAATACGGGCTCGACAGCCCAGTTTATCACCGTAGGTGTTCCCGGCCTTTATTATGTGCATGTCACGGATGTAAACGGATGTACCACTGGCGATACCACTTCAGCCACGGTTTATCCAAATCCATCCATTGATCTCGGACCCGATACCACCCTGTGCTATCCGGACGTGAAGGTATTCCAGATTTTGGGCTATCCCTCCGTGACCTGGCAGGATGGGTCCACCAATCCTGTTCACGTAGTGAATCTGCCGGGTGATAACACCGTGGGCATCGTGGTGACGGACGTGAATGGCTGTACCGCGGGTGATCAGGCGGTGATTACCCTGGCGCCTGAGATTCAGATCAATGACATTCCCGATACCGTTGTCTGCTTTGGCACAGAGTTCGTGCTGGATGCAGGATCCGCCGGGAATGAGCCTTATACCTATGTTTGGAGCAACGGCAGCACCAATCAGATGATTACTGTAAATGCTCCCGGAACGTACTGGGTTGAGGTAAGCAATGCCTATGGTTGTACAGTTTCTGAATCAGGTACTGTGACCATGGCCAATATCGTGCAGGGCAATCTGGCTCCCAATGGCGAGGTTTGTACAGGTGAAGAATTGATTCTCGATCTGGGTGCAGGCTATGCCTCTTACACCTGGTCAACGGGCGACTCCAGCCAGTTTATCGTGGTTACCACGGCCAACGCTGGTACCTTCTTTGTGCAGGTTGAAACCCAGGATGGCTGTCTGATCGAAGATAAGATCACCATTACCGCGGTTGATCCTCCTGTGCTGGATTTAGGACCTGATCAGTTGATCTGCCCTGGTGATTTGGTGGTGCTGGATGCTGGAAATTCCTTCAACAGCTACCTCTGGACCGACAATTCGACCGGCCAAACCTTTGACGTGACTGCGGCAGGCATTTACGGGGTAACCGTATTTTATGGCAGTTGTGAACAAACTGATCTGGTGCAATTCAGCGAGGAATGTCCCCAGGAAATCCTGATTCCCAACGTTTTCAGCCCCAATGGCGACGGATTCAACGATCTGCTCCAGTTTGTGGGGCAGAATATAGAACTGTTTGAATTGTATATTTACAACCGCTGGGGTAATCCCGTCTTTACCTCGACTTCCATCACAAAAAGCTGGGATGGCATTTTGCCAGGTGGCGGAAAAGCCAACGAAGGGGTTTACTTCTATGTGGTGAAGTATAAGTTCAACGGAAACGACAAGGAGTGGGAAGAGCGGGGTAATGTGACCCTGTTGCGGTAGGAGATAAAAAGACAAAGCAGCCTAAACCTTGCGGTCGGCTGCTTTGCCATTATCCACTACAACACACACAAGTCAAAAACGAAGGGTTTCCGAACCTTATTGTAAAAAATCATTGAAAAATCTGCGATCGGGGAAAAAGCCCTCTCATTTGATGAATAAGTCCCTTTTGGCGAAATATTTTTTTTCATTCGGGTGCATAACCCTGCTTTTTTGGCTGACTTCATGCAACGATTCTGAAAGTGAGCAGCCCGAACAGACTCCCGTTTATTTTGGCAATCACGCCGACAGCCTGAGTTATGCTTTGGGGGTTTTTTACGCCAACGACCTTGAAAAGCATTATATCACGATTGATCCTGATCTCTTTCACCGCGCCATGCTGGATGAACTTTACGATGATCCCAAAGCCTTGCAGGACGAAACAGTGGAGTTATTGCTGGCGGGATTGCGGCGCGAAATTGTGCGTGACCTGGAAGTCAGGCTGGCAGACCTGCCCAGCGAAAACCGCAGGGAGGAGTTGGAATTATATCTTCAGTTGAAAGACAGCGCAGGGGTGGTTACTTTGCCCGATTCCCTGCAATACAGAATCCTGCATCAAACTCATGGTCCCCGTCCCCACCTGAAAGACACAGTTGAATTGTATTATGCAGGCTACAAAGCCAATTTTCCCACTCCTTTTGAAAAGACAGATACCTCGGCCGCTCCCCGCCGCATGATGGTCAGCGACCTGATCGAAGGGCTGCAAAAGGCAGTTCTCCTTATGTCCACAGGCGAACGCTGGAAAGTTTATATTCCCTCGCACCTCGCTTACGGGAAAGAAGGATTGGGCGAATTGATTGAACCCAATGAAATGCTGATCTACGAGGTGGAACTGGTCAGGGTACGGCCGGTCAAATAGGTCGCTCAGAAGGCCCCATTCTTACGCGCTCAAAATCTTATTCCCTGAATTTCTCCCGGGAAAAAATCTCATAAAATTTTTAATAGAAAGCTTATTCCTGAGAAGTCTTCAGGAATTTATCCGTGTAAACTTTGCCACCAGCCACCATCTTCACGATGTACATGCCTTCGGGCAGTTGTCCTACTTCCAGAATCAGATTATGAATTCCTTTGCTGAGATAGGATTTCTGGAAAAGTACCTCGCGGCCACTCAAATCAAAGATTTGAACCCCCGATGCCATGTCAGTGCCAGCTTCAAACTGGATGTGCAGTTCTGCACCATTCACTGGATTGGGATAAAGGGAGATCAGCCCGGACGCTTTCGAATCATAGTAAAGTTCGATGGTCTGGTAAATCTCGTATTTTCCGTCCAGATCGGTGTTTTTCAGGCGATAGAAGTTGGATCCTTTCTGGGGATTATCGTCAACGAAAGAGTACTCAATCGGCGTGCTGGAATTGCCTGAGCCCTTCACTTTGCCAATTTCCGCAAAATGCTCACCATCAGTGGAGCGCTGTACGGTAAAGAAATCGTTATTGGTTTCAGTCTGGGTTTCCCAAACCAAATGCGATTTTACCCCAACGATTTTGCCTTCGAAACGGGAAAGCTTGATCGGAAGGGGAACAGGGGTTCCAATGGTGGGATTGTCAATGATGGGCACATTATTGCCCATGCCGTCCATATTGGGGCCAATGGCAATGGCTGCGGGTGCGCCAACCCAGCGAAGGGGATCACCTGGGGTAATGTAGCAGGCTGTAGTCTGGGTGTAAATGTTCTCCCCGTCGATATAAATACGGGCCAATCCATCAGATTGGGTGTAGGTGAACCTGTAATTATGCCATTGATTATCCAGAATGATTCCATCCTGAATGATGCGGCGCACGGGAGAAAACTGGGTTGAATCGCAACCAAAGCACTGCTGAACGGTCAGGGTGCCGTTGGGGAGGTTGCAGGGCGAATTTCCATTCCTCACGTGGAAAGGCAATCCTGCCTGATCAACCGTGTAGCTGAAAGCCAGCCTGCCGCCCTGAAGGCCAAAGGCAAAATTGCCGCGCTGGAAAAACCAGGCGTCAACCTCGGTCTGGCCGCCGCTGCAGGTATTGGGAAAGTGGCGGTAGTCGATGCTGACATCAATCTCAGGCACATCAAAGATGCTACCCAGGTTGGGCACGATGAGGTTGATGTTGCTGTAGCAGAATGAGTTGCACAGGGTGCAACTTTCGCCCGCATTGCAACCTTTTCCGCTGGTTCCTGATAGCTGGCAAAATGCATTTGTACCCGAGGAAGTGGCATTGGGGCCAATTGCAGCAATCCTTTCGTTATTGCCGGGATCCTCAAAAGTAAATTGGCTTAGTATTTGGCCCTTCAGGGAAATGCCAATCAAAAGCAATGCAAATACTGAAAACGCAATTTTTCTCATAACTGGTTGGCTAAAACCAATTTTAAACGATGGTAAAGATACAAATAGTGCATTACAAACACCATACCATTTTGAGGTGTGACACTACAAAAATAATGCAGTTTTTTTAATCCACAGATTGATTCGGGGGGAAATATTACGTGTTCAAGCAAGGGTAAATCTCAGGATTCAGGCCAAACTTTTTGCGGGTTTTGTTTTAATTGAACCCTTGTATGCAGGTGGATTTCTGGATTCGGAGTTTTTCACAGGAGCATCGAAATAACAAATGGAATCCAACAAAAGTTAAGATTTAAACAGTTGGTTTTCCGTTGGGGGAATTTTATGATATTTTGATTAATTTGCTCCCAACCAGCTAAGACAGCATTGAAGATTTCCATCATCGAGGATGACTTAAAGCAACGAATTGAGCTTTTGTCGATAATAAAGGTCCATTTTGGGGACATGAGACTTAGTGGAACCTATGATTCCATGTCACGGGGTATGGCCAGGGCCATTTCTGGCAATGTGCATATTGTGTTTGTGGATGTAGGCCTGGCTTTTGAACGTGCCCTGAAGCTTTTCGATTTTCTTCCTCTGGAGCACTTCAGGTTTTATCCCATTTTTCTGATCAAAGAAAACTGCAGAATGAGGGATTTTTTGATCTATTCTGGCATGGATTACCTTATGAAACCCATTTCGTCGCCTGTTGTGGTTGCAAAATTGATGGATGTGCGAAAATCCTGGTCCAAAAAGCTGGTGGCCAGTACCATTACCCGTCTTCATCATAATTATTATCTGAAGGAAATCCCTGTTCTGGGAATAAGGGAGGAGGGGAAGTTTTTGGAATGTTATCCGCACAAAGAGATCATTTGCATCATTGCGATCGGGGAAAATACGAGAATTCACTATCACAATTCGACCTTCAAATTCCTTTACCGCCCCCTGCGGGTTTTCAGGAGCGTTTTGACGGAAGATCATGGCTTTTTTTCTCCCCACCCTTCCTATTTAATTAATCTCCATTTTGTGCGGGACTTTCTGAAGACGGAAGGAGGATTGATCATCATGTCCAACAAAATTGAGGTTCCGTTGGCCCCAAAATCGAGAGCCAGATTCAATAGAATCGTGGAAAAGTGGAATTCCTGAAAAAACGGCCTAAACGGGGCATTCCAGATTTTTTTTTGCCCAAAAATGACCGTTCATGTGTCAAAAGCTACCGCTTATAAAATGGTGCTTGACTTTATTTGTGCGAATGAGAATCTTTACGAAGTACAATTTGCCTTGATTTTTTAACCGAATTTAAAGTGATGAATCTTAACATTTCCAAACCTGAAAACGCCATTAAGGCCAACCTTTCCCACGGTCTCCTGCCTGCTTCCCAAAGGGTCTGGCTGGTCAAAGGATTTCGTATTTCCACCTTTCTGGTGGTTATTGCAGTCATTTTCAGCTTCGTTCAGATTTTTGGCACCCGGGATAATTCAGCCACAGGCTGCCTGATTCTGTTGCTTAGCTTGTCCCTGTACGGGCTGGCTTACCTCTTTAGCCGCAAACTGATCCAAAGATTCCTGCTCGGGGTAAATTATTCGAACGATTCTTTTCACCTGAGCTATCAGCAGGGCGACGACAATTACCGCAAAATCATTCCTTCCCACCTGGTCTCCACCTCGCTAAAAAGGTTGAGATTTCCCCTTTTTGCCCGTTATGCGCTGGTTTTTTATGTAGAAGGCAGAAAAGATATGGTGTTTTACAGTGTGAATGCCTGGGGCGGCGACGGGATGGAATCCGTGCATAATTTTGTCTCCACCAGATTGAAGGAATTGGGTGAAACGGAAGTGGCCGAAGGGCCCCAGCTGTTCAGTTCAGGCATTCTGGCCTCCGCTATTTGAAATCTCTGCGCATAGCAACTTTCCTGTGGAGAGACATTTTTGTCACAGTCAGCTTTTGTTATTAACCTGTTTTGAGCAATAAATTTGACCTATGATTTCTAACTTAAGAATTTTTGGATATTCCACCTGGTTTTGGTGGGGGGGAATTATGCTCCTCAATTATGGAAAAGTCCATTCCTCGACTCAGGTTTACTGGGGTGGTTTTCTGGCGGTTTGTCTTGGCATTCTGGCCATGAGTTATACCGGGTTCCAGGCTTTCAATCGCTGGCGGAGAGTTAACCGGGAACAGGGAGAATTCCAGATCAACCTGAAGAATAACATCTGGAGATACATCAGCCCGCTGTTTTCTGTGGTTTGGCTTTACTATTGGATTTTCAGGGGTAGAACCTTCATATCTTTGAAAGATGAGGTTTTTTTGGTGGCGATATTGGTCACAGGTGCCTTCATTTATGTCCTCGCAGGCTTCCTTTTGGGTAACAGACAAGTACTTTATTTTGGGGAAAACGGATTGGAAGTGAGGGCCAGAGAGGTCAACAAGGAATTCAAATGGCAGGATCTGAGCCTGTTCACCCTGGAAAAGGAACAAATAATTCTCAGGGGGGCAAAGGATAAGGAGTCTAAAATACCACTTACAGATCTCAGACCCAGAGACAAGGCCATTCTCGCCCTGGCGCTTAAGTATTACGAGGACCGCCTGCCTGAGGTACCCAATACGGAATTTCTGACCGGGGAATTTTAATTCCCCTCCCTTTTTTCATCTGAATTTCAGACCAACTGAAAATCAGCAGTCACTTCAGTAACCCCCTTCAGGTTGGCTGTCACCGAGCAGTACTTGTCGAGTGACAAATCCACCGCTCGTTGCACCTTCTCTGCCTGCAGGTCGCCTGACAGAAAAAAACGGATGTGCATGTGGGTCCACGGACGGGGTGGTTCCCCTTCCTTGCGGGTGCCCTTTACTTCCACCCGCATTGCCGTGGGCGGGGTTCGCATTTTGTTGAGGATGTCAAGTACGTCTATGGCTGAGCAGGCGCCTGCCGCCTGCAACAAAAGGCTCATGGGCGAAAGCCCTTCCAGGCGGTTACCGTCCAGCATGACGGTGTTGCCATGGTTGTCGCTACCCTCAAACTCAAGTCCTTTTTGCTCCCAGGTGAGAATGATTTCCATCTTTTTGATTCTTATTCCACTTAAAAATGAAGATTAAAGAAAATGGTTCTCATTTAAGCCGGTCTGCTAACTACAAATGAGAATTATTGTCCTCATTTATAGGCAATATTCGGTTGTTGCTTACTCCTGGATCCTGAATTGGATTATCAAAATTGGGAGAATTTTTCATATTTATACTAATAAAATAGGATTAATTGATGTTAAATTATTAAAAACCTTACTTAGAGCACACATTCTGGCCCGGTATTCGTAAAGTAGAAAGTTCAGTTTTTAATTTTTGCTACCCATACTGATAGTGCCATGAAAAAGTTGCTGATCTCAATGTTTGCCCTCGGGTTGGTTTTGACCACGTTTACGGCCAAAGCCGGGGGATTATCCCTGCAAAACGCAAAACCCGGCCTTTCCCTCAGTTCTGAGGCCCAGGCGCCCACTCTTTTTGGAAAGAAAAAACACCGCGGCAAACACTGGCTGGCAGGTGGTGTGGTATTCGGACAACCCGCCGGATTTGGTGGACGGGTCCTGGTTACTCCCTGGCGACTGGGCTTTGTGGCCGATTTCGCTTTCGACCAGATTCGACTTGATAACGGTTATGCTGCCGGGGCTATGACGGTCAAAGTGGACGCCCGCTGGTATGGAAAGGGCTTTCTGAAAAACTTTTTCCGCCCCTACATGTTCGGAGGTATTACCACGACCCTGGCCAACTTCAATGAATTCGACAAAAGCCTGATCCGCGCCGATGCCGGGGTGGGTGCCGAAGTCCGCATCTGGCGGGTGGGTCTCAATGCTGAAGCTGGCCTTCTGCTTCCCCTCGAGTATGTACAAAATTACCACAAAGGAGTCGGCTTCTTTGGAAATATAGGCGTCGTGTTCTTCATTTTGTGAGTCGGGAGTCTTTAGTCCTTAGAGGTTAGCGGTTAGTCTAAGGACTCACTTCTCAGGACTAAAGACTCAAAAGACTTCGTCTGTTAAAACTTAAGGTGCAACCTACACAAAGGGGATGTTGACCGCATCCACGGGGGGAAACCTCCACCTTTGTGTGTGGTGCACTTTTTTTATTTAATTTTCCGCCGTGGAAAATTGGGACATCATCACCATTGGGGGAGGCGCTGCCGGATTTTTTGCCTCTATTCAGGCGGCAGAGGCCAATCCCAACCTGAAAATCCTGATTCTGGAAGGTTCTAATTCAGTGTTGGACAAAGTGAAAATCTCTGGCGGGGGAAGGTGCAACGTCACCCATGCCTGCTGGGAGCCAGCTGAACTGGTAAAATTTTATCCCCGTGGCGGCAAAGCTTTGCGCGGACCCTTCCATTCCTTTTGCACTGGCGATACGGTAGCCTGGTTTGAGAGCAGGGGAGTGCCCCTCAAGATTGAAGAGGACGGCCGCATGTTTCCCGTCTCTGACAGCTCACAAAGCATCATGGATGCTTTGATGGGAGCAGTTGCAAATGCAAAAACAGAGGTCAGGACCAGTCACAGGGTAAAGGATATTCAGGTGGAGGAGGAGGGATTTACTCTGGAATGCGGCGAAGGACGCACTTTTCACACCCGCCGCCTCATGGTCGCTTCGGGTTCTGTACCTGCCATGTGGAAAATTTTGCAAAAGCTGGGCCATACCATCGGGGAACCCGTTCCCTCCCTCTTCACCTTCAATATCCGCGACGAGCGGATTGCGGATTTGCCTGGCTTATCCGTGCCTGAAGCTGTGGTTTCTGTGGTGGGAACCCACCTGACCAGTACGGGGCCTTTGCTGATCACCCATTGGGGCATGAGCGGTCCCGCCATTCTCAAACTCAGCGCCTGGGGAGCCCGGGAATTGCATGCCCTGAAATACGATTTTTCTATCCAGATCAACTGGGTGGGCGGAATGAAGTTGCAAATGGTCGAAGAGCAATTGCGCAGTGCAAAGCGCAATCTGGCCCGCAAAAAGGTGCAAACTGCCCCTCAGTTTCAATTGCCACGCAGGCTGTGGCAGAAGTTATGTGAGGCGGCCTTCATTTTCCCCGACCTCAACTGGGCCGATCTCACCGCTGGACAATTGCTGGCTTTGGCTCAGGAACTGACCCAGGGGCAATTTCAGGTCAGGGGGAAAAGCACCTTCAAAGAAGAATTTGTGACCGCAGGCGGGGTGGAGCTCGATGAAATCAATTTCAAACGTTTTGAAAGCAAGCTCATTCCCGGCCTTTTCATGGCCGGGGAGGTACTCAATATCGACGCAGTGACTGGCGGCTTCAATTTTCAGGCCGCCTGGACAGGCGGCTATCTGGCCGGGCAGGCCCTCAGCCAGGATTAAGGCCGGGCCAGGATGATGCGGCGGGTCACAGACCCGGCCGCTGTTTCCCATTTCAGGTAATACACGCCCTGAGGAAGATTTTGCAGATCCAGTTCGATTAGCGATTCACCCCGGGGATAATTTCTTTCTTCCATGAATTTGACCTGACGACCCAAACCATCTTTGAGCATTACTTTGGCCCGAATTTCCTGCTGCAGATTCAATTGGACCTGTACCTTGCCAGCCGTGGGATTGGGGAAAATTGAAAGCTCTGATCCCAAAAAGTCAGAAGCCAGAAAATCAATCACACAGGTGTCAACATTCACGGTATCAGCTGCCAGACAGCCAAACTGGTCTTCCACCTGCACCCAGAAACTTCCGTTGGTGCTGACCGAAAGGGTTTGGGTGCTGGCCCCGCCCGTCCAGGCATAAACCACGAAGCCAGAGCCGGCATCCAGAATCACGGGGGCATCGCACAGGTTGGTGTCGGGTCCCAGATCCACGGAGGGATCAGAGAAATTTACCTCAATGGAGTCTGTTTGGGTACAACCCTGGTTGTCGGTCACAGTTACGGCATAAATTCCGTCCGCAGATACAGTTTCAGTTTGGCCGCTTCCTCCTGAAGACCAGGCGTAAGCTGAGAATCCTGCCCCTGCATCCAGGGTCAGATTGGAGACATGGCAGCCAGCCGTGTCAGCGGGCAGATTGAGCATCTGGGCAATCATCTGAACGGCCACATTCACGGTGTCAGTTGCTTTGCAACCCAATCCGTCAGTGACCCACAGTACATAGTCTGTACCCGTCGCGGGTGAGGCGACCGGATTGGCAATACTGGGATTGCTAAGCGAGTTTCCGGGGGACCACAGGTAGGTATAGACACCATTTCCGCCTGTGGCCAGGCCATTGAGCTGGAGGGAGGAAGACAGGCAAATGGAGGTGTCAGCGCCAGCTTCTGCCTCCATGGTGGGGGCAAACTGGACGGTCAGCTCCTGATCTGGTTTGGTCCGGATATAATACCAGAAATCCCCGATTCCATAATTCCATCCAGGCAATGTACTTCCCGGAAAAGCAGTTTCATTACAACTGGTGCAATAATTGGTGGATTGATAAACCATGTGCGTACCTGCCTGGCTCAGACCGTTTTGAAAATAATATTGATCTCCCGTTCCCAGATGAATGGTAATAATGTATTCTTTGCCTTGCTGCAAAAAAATCGCGGAATTCAGGGCCTTATAAGTCCAGGTGGCAGCGGGGCCCACCACCGTATCCTGAAAAATCATACTGGTGGTTGCCGCGTCCCACAGGGTTACATAGCGGTCGGTTCCATTTGGTTCACGTTTTCCAAAATGGGTCACAATCATTTCCTGGGTGGTGATAAAGCGGGTTCCAACTGTGGAATTGGAGTTGGTATTGGTGCCCGTAGGCTGAACGGAATCTGTACTGGAATGCGGGCCGCTGAGCAAGCCGGGATCACTGTAAGGCGCTGCATTTGGATTTCCGTAGAACATGACCAGATCAAGGGTGCCATTGCCCGCGATACTGTCGATCTGCAAAAAGATCATGGTGGTATCCGTGTTGGGGTAAGCCGCAATGAAATAGGGAATAAAACTGGTATCCTGGCAGGCATTGGCAAAGCGCAAATCGCTCAGATCAGGATTCATTTTTCCTGCTGAAATCAGGGATTGAGAATCCAGAATCAGCAAGGTCTGAACGTCGGTTTGGGTGTTTCCTGAGGGCTCAGTCAAAAGCATTTCCTGGGCATAACTCCAACCCGGCGGCTGGGCAAAAATCAAATTGGGAAGGAGAAAAGCGGCAAGAAAGAGAAAGGTAAAAAGTGCAGATCGCATGAAGTATTGGTTTAGTTGAATCAATATCAAGATAGTAAATGAGACCAGAAATAGAAAACCGGGTCCACTAACCAGCATGAGAAAGGGATGCCAAATTCATCAGAATTCTGATTATCAGCCGTAAAAAAGAAGTGTTTTATTTCTTCAGGGCCACCTTAAACCAGAAATTAATGGGTTCGGCCAGGGCCGTCCGGGGAGGTCCGCTGGGACCGGCACCCATGCCCGCGGTTCCGCCCATGCCGCTGCCCGCCATACTGCTGTTGCTTCCGGGGAGGCCGCCTCCCGTAATGGAATTATTGCTGCCCGAGGCGGAATTATTTTTCATCGGGGGAACATCAATTTTACCCGAAACCACTCCAACCGTAAAAGCCGCAGGAGGCTCAGACTCGCCAAAAATTTTCTTCAGGGGAATGGTGAGGTGGTAATCAAAATGAATTTCATTCTTGGCCTTGATCGATACCTTAATATCTGATTCTGAAAGCAACACATTGAATGTCTCCTGCTTTTCACCTTTGTGAAATTCAACGTCCCCGGGAACATCCAGGATCAACTCATTCAAATCAAATCTTTGCGGACCCTTATTGGCCTCCTTTTCTTCGGGAAGTGGCTTTTTCTCTCTCTGCAAAGGGTATTGTACAAAAATTTCTTTGGCCTTTTTGCCCTCAGGATCAAAATAAATCCTCAAACCCGTTTTGGCAATTTTGACCATCGAAAGCCTGTAGCTGGTCGACAAACGCAGGTGAAGGTCACCTGCGTCGTTGGAAACCTGGTACAGAATCTTGCTGTCAGAGTCGTAATTGGGGTAAACAGTCTGAGTTTCAGAGGCCTCAGCGGCCTGTACATCACTTTCGGCCAGACTGGAAATGGTTTTGAGGGAAGTGCATCCCAAAAGGATCAAAAGGGGCAGAAAAAGGAGCTTTTTCATGGGATATAAGGAATTTATGGGCCGTTGGGATGCAATTAAGCAAAGAGTCAGGGGAAATTCAGCATGAATCTTTTCATTTTTTGGAGTTTGCTCCATTTTGCAGGGAATTTACCTGGGAAACCCGGAATCTGGAAAATTTTCGATTCCCCCTGAATCCAGTAATTGCCTATCTTGTATTACCCTCAAAAAAATCACTCTTATGAAGAAGGAAACATTTGTAATCGTGGTCCCGGTCTATGACCAGGTTGACCTCATGGACATTGCAGCACCCCGCGAAACTTTCAGTTTCGCCTCCAACGACAAACGCGAAATCGTACTCTATTACGTGGGATTTCCCCCGGCCGGGCCCAACGGTCGGCCGCGCAGAAGGCCCGAATTGGTGACCACCCGCTGCGGACTCAGGTTTATGCCTGATGCAACCTACACAGACCGCAGGGTACAGCGCCCCGACCTGGTGTGGGTGCCTGGTGCAGCCGCGACCGGCCTCAGAGCCATGCTGGACCAGCCTGATCAGCCGTTTTTCAAATACATTGCCCGGGTGGGAGCCCAAGCCAGATATGTATGTTCCGTTTGCGAGGGTGCCATCATGCTGGCCCAAACTGGTCTGCTGAATGGTTACACCATCACCACCCACCACTCATTTTACGCCTGCATGGCAGCCTATCCTGAAGTAACCCTGGTGGATGGCTATCCCCGCTATGTCAAAGACGAAAACCGCGTCACAGGCGGCGGCATTTCATCGGGACTGGATGAAGCCCTATATTTGGTGGAATTGATCCAGGGTACCCAAACCGCCCTCGATGTACAAAATACCATGCAATACTACCCTCAACCTCCCGTAATGGGCTCCATCACCCCGTCAGACACCTGCCCCGTGGAAGGAATGATATAAGGCTGCAAGCTTCAAGCTACAGGCCACAAGCTTCAATATCTTAACTAAACTGTAAACCGTAAACCGTAAACCGGACATGCTTTTAACCCTTTTCGCCCAACACCAACCTGCCTCAGACCTGGGCTACCTGTATCACAAGCATCCCCAAAAAGTACAGGAATTTGACCTGCGCAAGGGCAAGGCCACCGTTTTTTATCCCCATCAGTCTGAAACGGAGATCAGCCTGTGTCTGTTGGTGGAAGCCGACCCCGTCGGGTTGGTGCGCAGCAATTCAAACGATACTTTCGCCCTGCGCCAGTATGTGAATGACCGCCCCTATGTGGCCTCCAGCCTCATGTCGTCCGCCCTTTCCCAGGTGTTGCGCAATGCCATGAATGGCAGTTGCAAGGATCGCCCGGACCTGGTGGACCACCCATTTGAGCTTCGGGCTGAACTTTCTGCCCTGCCTGCCCCGGGCCCTTCCCTGATCCATGAATTATTTGAGCCATTGGGCTATACGGTTGAGACAGCGTCTGTTCCCCTTGATTCCAATTGGCCCGAATGGGGCGATGCGAAATATTTTCGCGTTGTCATTTCAGGGAAATGTCGGGTTCAGGATTTGCTCACTCATTTGTATGTCCTCATTCCCGTGCTCGACAATGACAAGCATTACTTCGTCAGTGACGGGGAAGTGGAGAAATTGCTGGAAAAGGGGGGAGAATGGCTGAAAAAGCATCCCAAAATGGAGCTGATCACCCGCCGCTACCTGCGCCACCGCAAAAGCCTCACCAATGCTGCCCTGGAGCGATTGACCGAAGGCAACGGATGGGAGGAAGAAGAAGAAAAAACGCATCAGTTGGAGGATGCTTTGGAGGAAAAACTCACTTTGCATCAGGTCAGGTTGAATCAGGTGATGGAAAAAATAAGGGAAACGGGTGCCAAATCCGTACTTGATCTGGGTTGTGGGGAGGGGAAATTATTGCGCTTGCTGCTGAAAGAAAAGGGGATCGAAAAAATCCTCGGCATGGATGTTTCTTACCGCTCCCTTGAAATGGCCAAGCGGAAATTGTACTGGGAGAATATGTCGCCCCGGCAAAAAGAACGCATTGACCTGATCCACGGGGCCCTTACCTATCGCGACCGTCGTCTGGAAGGATTTGATGCAGCCGCTTTGGTGGAGGTGATTGAGCACCTCGATCCTCCTCGCCTGGAAGCCCTGGAAAAGGTGGTATTTCAGCACGCCAGGCCCGGAAATGTAGTCATTACCACCGTAAATCAGGAGTATAATGTGCTCTTTGAATCCCTGGCCCCGGGGAAATTCCGCCATGGAGATCACCGCTTTGAATGGACCCGCGCCCAGTTCGAAGACTGGGCCGAAAAAGTAGCCGGAAACCATAAATACAAAGTGAGTTTCTTTCCCGTAGGTCCCGTACACGAGCAGCATGGTGCCCCCAGTCAAATGGCTTTCTTTGAGATGTTAGATTGAGGGATTTTAGATTTCAGATAGTTTCGTCTAATCCCGATTGCTCAATCCCCAATCCCCAATCTCAAATCTCTAACATCTAACAGTCTAATCATCTAACATCTGAGTAAATAATGAAAATTGAAATCCCTGAACTGGCCCTTGTGGTTTTGATTGGTGCCTCTGGCTCGGGCAAAAGTACCTTTGGTCGTAAGCACTTCCTGCCTTCTGAAGTCATCAGTTCAGACTACTGCCGCCTCCTGGTAGCCGACGACGAAAACGACCTGGATGCCACCACTGATGCCTTTGATTTGTTGCATTACCTGGCTGGCAAGCGCCTCAAACGCGGTAAATTGACCGTAATTGACGCTACCAATGTGCAGCCGGGTTCCCGTCAGTCTCTGATCAAACTGGCCAAGGATTACCATGTGATTCCTGTGGCCATTGTGCTGGACCTCGACGAAAAAATCTGCCAGGCCCGCAATGCAGAAAGGAGCGACCGCGACCTGGCCCCGCATGTGATTCGCAATCAGAGGATTCAATTGAAGAAAAGCCTGAAAAAGCTGAAAAAGGAAGGATTTCGCTACATTTTCAAACTGGATTCCCCCGGGAAAGTGGAGGAAGTTAGTCTTGCAAGGAAAGTACTTTGGAATAATTTCAAGCACGAAACCGGCCCCTTTGACATCATTGGAGATGTGCATGGGTGTTTTGATGAATTGAAGGAATTACTCGAAAAATTGGGTTACCAAATCAAAATTCAGGATGACCGGGAATTGAATGATGGTTATCAGGTGACGGCTCCCGAGGGTCGAAAAGCCGTATTCGTGGGCGACCTGGTGGACCGCGGCCCCAAAGTAACAGAATGCCTGAGACTGGCCATGTCTATGGTGGAAACCGGAAATGCACTTTGCGTTCCCGGTAACCACGAAGCCAAACTGAAAAAAGCACTGCAAGGCAAAGACGTGAAGAGAAATCACGGTTTGGCCGAATCCATGGAGCAACTTGAAACAGAGTCGGAAACCTTCCGCGAAAAAGTAGTTTCCTTTATCGATGGAATGGTCAGTCACTTTGTGCTGGATGGGGGTAAGCTTGTGGTAGCTCACGCTGGCATGCGCGAAGACATGCAGGGCCGGGCCTCGGCCGCAGTTCGTGCTTTCGCCTTGTATGGGGAAACAACGGGAGAAATTGATGAATTTGGATTGCCGGTCCGCCACAACTGGGCCATGGAATACAAAGGCGAAGCCATGGTGGTCTTCGGTCATACCCCGGTCCCGGAAGCTCTGTGGGTAAATCGTACCATCGACATCGACACAGGTTGCGTATTTGGAGGGAAACTCACTGCCCTGCGTTACCCGGAAAAGGAAATCGTGAGCGTTCCCGCCAAAATGGTGTACTGCGAGCCTACCCGTCCCCTGATTTCTGAAAAAGCCAGACATTTTGAAGAAGATTTTCTCCCTGACCTGTCCGACGTGCTGGGCAAGCAACTCATAACCACCCGTTTGCGGGGCAATCTCACCATCCTGGAAGAAAATGGCATTGCTGCCCTGGAGGTGCTGAGCAGATTTTCTATTGATCCCCGTTGGCTGATTTACCTGCCGCCCACCATGTCTCCTTCTGAAACCAGTAAACTGGATGGTTACCTTGAGTTTCCTGACAAGGCATTTGAGTACTACCAGAAAGAGGGGGTGAAACAGGTGATTTGTGAAGAAAAGCACATGGGTTCCCGCGCGGTGGTGGTCCTTTGCCGCGACGGAGAAACCGCCAGAACCCGTTTTGGGGTAGGCAGTGGAAAGCTGGGGGCTTGCTACACCCGCACAGGCAGGGCATTTTTTACAGAAGAGAATCTGGAAAATGCTTTTCTGGAAAAGGTAAGCCAGGCGCTTGGAAACTCGGATTTCTGGAATCGTTTCCAGACCAATTGGGTTTGCCTGGATTGCGAACTGATGCCCTGGTCAGCCAAGGCCCAGGCCTTGCTGAAGGAGCAGTACGCAGCCGTGGGCGCGGCTGCCGAAATGTCATTTGAGGCGGTGCAGCAAGCCCTGGCTGAAGGAATCAGGAATGGATTGCCTCTGCTGGAATTGCAAACAGAAATGCAGGAGAAGGCTCATTTGGTTGAAAAATACCGCGAAGCCTACCGTCAATATTGCTGGCCTGTCACCTCCCTGGAGGATTACAAACTGGCTCCCTTTCACATTCTGGCCACAGAAGGACAGGTACACACAGATAAAAACCATGTCTGGCACATGGAAGAAATTGCCCGCATTTGCGCCGCTGATCCCGGGTTTTTGCTTCAGACCCGCTATCAGGTAATTAATCTGGAAGAGGAAGATTCAATTCAACAAGGCATTGATTGGTGGATTGAATTGACTTCCAAAGGGGGAGAAGGCATGGTGGTCAAGCCCCTGGATTTTATCGTGAATGGCAGCCGGGGAATGGTGCAGCCCGCCATCAAATGCAGAGGGCCAGAATATCTGCGCATCATTTATGGCCCCGAATACAGCCTGCCAGCCAACCTGAACAGGTTGCGCAACCGTGGCCTGAACGCGAAGCGTTCGCTGGCCCTGCGTGAATTTGCCCTCGGCATCGAGGCTCTGGAGCGATTTGTGGGGCAGGATGCCTTCAGGCGGGTGCACCAGTGCGTGTTTGGGGTGCTCGCTCTGGAGAGCGAGCCCGTTGATCCGAGGTTGTAGGGGATGGTTTTGGGATATTAATAACCTCTGGAAAGAACCAAAAATTTCACATCTGAAAACATCATTGGCCTGCGAAATAAAACCGCAAACCGTAAACCGCAAACCGTCCTCACACCTTATAAACCGCATCCATATATTTCTTCAAAATGTCGCTGACCATGCCGCGAAAGGGGATGTTGGCCGCCATGCCATACACGGGCGCATTCCCGCCCGAGGCCTTGGGATGGGCGATCACCTCGGCCACCGAGGCCTTCAGGTCCGCAATGAACCGGTCGGCTACGCCTTCCTGGGTATGTCGCAGCGTTACCGCCAGATGGATACAACTCGGCTTATGCAAGCCATTCAAATTCCAGCCCTTATGGGTCATTTCGTCGCTGACGCGGTAGATATTCAGCTGGTCTGAGGCAAAGGCAATCACGAAATGAGGATCGCCCAGTAGTCTTAGTTCAGGAATACTGCGAATGCCCTCTTTAATCTGAATGGCCGTTTTCATAATGCGGTCCGAAGCCTCCAGATAGCCCTTTTCGCCAATGGAAACCATGGCCGCCCAGCAAGCCGCGCTCAAAGCTCCCGGCCGACTGCCCGCAAAAGTAGGGGAGAAGTACAACCCGCCCGGCCACTCCGTGGTCGTGTAATACTGAAATTGCCGCAATTCAGGATTGCGGTACAAAACCACCGAGGTGCCTTTGGCCGCATAGCCGTACTTATGTGTATCCACCGACATGGAGGTCACCCCCGGCAGGCGAAAATCATGCTTTTCGATCGCATAACCCAGTTGCTCTGCCCAGGGCAACACAAATCCCCCCAGACACGAATCCGTGTGAAAACCCACCCCCGCGGCCAGCGCCATCTCTGACATTTCCTCAATCGGGTCCACAATTCCATGCGGAAAAGCAGGCGCAGAGCCTACAATCACAATCGTATTGGGGGTGATGGCGTTTTTCAAAGCTTTGAGGTCGGCCCGAAAATCCTCCCCGATGGGAATACGCACCTGTTTGATCCCGTAATAATGGGCCGCCTTGTCAAAAGCCGCATGGGCCGTAGTGGGCAAAATCATCTCAGGAGCCGTAATGCCCTTGGTTTCCCGCGCCCAGTCGCGGTAAGTTTTCATGGCCAGACAAATGCTCTCGGTCCCACCCGACGACACGGACCCGCAAATATCATCCTTCACCTCAGGCTGGCCTTTGCCCATCATGTGGGCCGTCATGGACACGATTTCAGCCTCAAACTTGGTGGCCGACGGCCACAAATCAGAATGCAAAGGATTGCTTTGCGAATTGAGCGCATACACCTGATTCAGAAAATCAATGTGCTCAGGATCACCGTGATACACTGCTCCTGAAACATAGCCATCCGCCCAGCGGGGAGACTCAATTTTATTGAATTCCTCCATCTCGGCCAGAATTTCCTCCCGGCTGCGCCCCTCCTTCGGAAAAGTCGGAAAAACCGGAAATTTACCCCTGTAGGGCTTCAAACCCGCCTCAATCTCTTCCAGCATGCCTGCGGTTTCCTTCTCAATGGTCTTTTGCACCGAGGGAATGGCTTTGGCCTTTTTTTCAATGAAGCGGGCCACCCCCTTGGGCAGCCATTTGAGTCTGTTGGAGACGATGTCGAGGATATCCATTTTCTATGAGATGTGAGACATTGAGATATTAGATTTTAGACTGGCAGATAATAGATTTAAGAGATTGGGGATTGAGGAATTGCGATTGTGCGTAATCATCTGAAATCTAAAATCTCTTAATCTAACATCTCAGGAATGACTGTTTAACCTTTTATAAGCCTTTTTGTTGCGTTTGTAGATCTGCACGTACTCCCGGAAAAGATTGTCATACACCTGGTGGTTTTGTGGGTTCGGGGTAAACGTTTTCCGGATTTTGATCTTTTGGGGAATATCTTCCAGTTTGAGCAGGCCCAGGGCCATGGAGGCCAGAAAAGCCGCGCCCCGCGCATTGGCCAGGATCGGGTCCTCCACCTGCCGTATCGGCCGGTCAAACACATCAGCGAAGATCTGGCACCAGATCTCGCTTTGCGCCCCACCTCCAATGAAATTGATCGCCTCAAACTGCCGCTTGCACATTTTCTCCACGTACCTCAGCAGCCAGCGCGAGTTGCAGGCCACCCCTTCCATGATCGCCCGCACCAGATGGGCCCGGGTGTGATCCAGCCCCATATTGAAAAAGCCGCCCCGCACGTAGTGGTCCTCAATCGGCGACCTTTCCCCGTACAACCACGGCATAAAAATCAGCCGGTTGCTGCCCGCAGGCACCGAGGCCGCCAGCTCGTTGATGCGGCGGAAAAAATCCGCGGGAGCCTCTTCCTGGGAAAGCGCATCCCTGGGGTACAGAATATTGTCCTTGAAAAAATCCAGGCATTCCCCTGCCGTTTCCTGCTCATTCACAATGAAATACCGACCCGGAATAGCCGCCGGCAGACTGGCCATATTATGATCAATATCCGTTTTCTTCCAGGGCACATGGCAGACCAGCCACGAACTCGTGCCCACATACAAATGCGGCTGAAAATCCAGCACCGCACCCGAACCCACCGCCGCCGATTGCAGATCGGGCGTACCCGAAATCACCTTCGTATCCGGGCTCAGGCCCAGTTCGCGGGCCACCTCAGCCGTCAGCGTGCCCAGCACCTGGTTGGGCGGATTCAGATCGGGCAGCTTGGCCCGGTCGAGGGTGCTCATTTTCAGCAACCCCTCGTCGTACCTGACCTCATTGATCTTGCGGTTGTCCGTCACCCAGTGCAGGGTGATCGAGTCGTAGCTGGCCGCAAAAATACCCGTCAGTTTCAGGTTGAGATAATCTTTGGGCTCCAGAAACTTATGCGTTTTGGCATACACCTCAGGGTAATTGGCCTTGATAAACAAAATATGCGCCAGCGGATCCTTGCCCGCATGCCCCGGTGCGCCGCCTGTTTTGCGCAGCCAACCCAGGATTTTATTCACCGCATAGCCCTCCACCATCAGCGGACCTTTCACCAGTTCTTTGATCTGTTTCGAGCCCCGCGAATCCATCCAGATCACCGCATTCATCAGCGGATTTCCCTCCTTGTCCACGGCCACCGTACCCGACCATTGGGCGGTCACATTCATGGCCACGATGCTGGCCGGATCCACCCGTACCTGGCTCAGCAGCTGCTGAATAGCGCTTTTGATGGCCCTCCACCAGTCGGCCGGGTCCTGTTCTGCACCGCCGCCGGGCAGGAGTTGGATGGGTGTTTCTGCGAAAGCATGACCGACCAGTTCGCCCGCTGCCGTAAACAAAGCTGCTTTGGGCCCGCCGGTACCCAGGTCAATGGTGAGAATGAGAGGATTTTGGGACAAAATCGAGATGTTAGACCGTTAAAAAACCGAAATCATAGAATCTGAATGGAATTTAGGGAAATCTGCGAAAAAAAGTAATGAAAATGGAAATTTGCAGGATTTGGGTGCAACCCGGGCGCCCTGCGGGCCACGGCCCGGGTCGGGCTGCTCAGGGGTGCCGTGCAGAGCACCCTCCCTCGCTCCTCGCCGCAGGCAGCTCGTCGCTCAGTCGGCCCTTCACATCCCTTGCACCGCCGCCCCACCCTCCCGAAGGCGTTCGGGACCCACACCGCCCCAACGCTTTTTCGGATTTATTAAAAATTTTCTATTTTTCCCCATGAAAAATTCCCCATCCATGACCTTTTCCTTCAAATCTCTGCTTCTTTCCCTGATTCTCATGCTGTTTTGCCTTGGCACCCAGGCCCAGGCCAACCTCGAATTCAACCAGGTCCTTTACCAATCCCTGTCAGGCTCAGCCGTTAACTCTGGAACAAAAATATTGGCCACCACCACCCTCACGGTGCCTGCAGGCAAAATCTGGAAGATTACCTCGGCCCGGGCCCGCTGGACCGTTAGTTCCGTTTTCCTTGGGGGCAATTGTTCCAGCGACCCCATCGGCCTCTACCTCGACGACGTGGAGATTTTTTATTCCGCCCTCACCACCTCCAATTACCCCATCTTTGACGGGGTGATCTGGCTTCCCCCCGGGACTTACACCCTTGAGTTGAGGGGCTATAATTGTTCATCGGGCACCATTCCTGGCGCGGGCTTCATCACTGTCATGGAATTCAACGTGGTTCCCTGAGAATCCCCTCAGAAATGAGGCAATCATAAGCAGGAAAAGGGATTCCTTTTCGCCCCTAACCTCCTGAAAATAAATCCATCAGAATCTGATTCTGACATGTTGAATCTTCGTATATTTACCCTGGCCTCATGGGCCAATAAATGATTCGATTAAGCCCTTATGAAATCACTATCCGGAAAAGAAAGGGAGGAGCGTTCCCAGAGCAATCTCTCCCAGGAAAAAGAGTTGAAAGGCGTAAATCCACCTGATTTTCAGCTGGAAGCCGACCAGGCGGGAGAGTCCTCCCCCCATTATGTAATGTCCCACACAGGGGGCGATATCCAGGCCAAACTGGCCGTAGGCGGCAAAGAAGATCCCGCAGAAAAAGAAGCAGACAAAATGGCTGAAATGGTGATGGGCAAATCTCCCGCCTCCGTTTCTCAGTCATTTTCGCCTGGCATTCAGGCCAAATCCAGCTCCCAGGGCTCTCAGACGGCCCCTGAGGAATTGGAATCCCACGTCACCCAGTCCAAGGGCAAGGGCAAAAGCATGGACAGCGGCACCCAGCAGCAAATGGAAGGCGCCTTCGGCGCTGACATGAGCGGGGTTCGCATCCACGAAGATGAATCTCCTGCCTCCATTGGAGCCTTTGCCTACACGTCTGGCAAAGACGTCCATTTCCAGCCTGGCGCCTACCAGCCCGGTACCATGCAGGGCAAAGGGCTGCTGGCCCACGAGCTCACCCACGTGGTGCAGCAGGGAGCCGTGCAGAGAAAGCAGGTGGATGGCAACGCCCAAAAGAATGCCGGTCAGTTTGACCATGGCATTTCCCAGTTCAAATCCGAAAATTCACGGGAATCCCTGATCTCAGGTCAGCAAAATGCCCTGGGCGAAGAAGCTCCCGTACAAACCCGCGACAACTCAGGCGCCCTTCGCCGTTGCGGAGGCGGAGGCACTCCACCGCCCACCACCACCCCGGCCGCGAAGCCTTTCATGCCTGCCGCAGGCAAGAAAAATACCGTGCTCAAAGGCACTTATGGTGATTTTACCGTTAGTCATGGTCTGGTGGTGGACAACACCGTTACCACCAAGCGGGCCTACGAGATTCAGATCGACATGAAGCCCAACCAGAAAACGGAGGGTAGCAATATCCGTTTTGTGCAGACCGTGCGCCGCGGCACCGTGCCCGGCACCTGGTCCACCAAGGCCACCGATTCGGGCATGAGTGCCGACCGGGCTGCCCGCGCCGCCGCAGGCGGCTGGCGGGTGGACCGCGCCAATCCCGGCACCGACAAAACCCCCTTCTATGGCCACAACAAGGACGCCAAGGGCAATGTGCAAAACATGAGCAATTCTCGTCCCGGCAGTTACAAAGGCAACGATGTCATGCTCTGGGACCAACCCGGCATCGTCGATCCATCCGTGCTCGAGTTTTCCTCCAATGCCATGGATGACCGCACGGGCGTTTCCTTCGGAAACGTCTCCTGGGGATTCCAGTACAACAGCAGCACCAAAACTTATAAGGAAGAAACTCCCGCCCTGCTCAATAATGGCGACGCCCGACTGGCCGGACAGGAAGCTGCCTACAAAAAGTGGAACGAAGTATATGGTCCGGACGGCACCCGTGACAAAACCGTGGACAAGGTGCTGGTTCCCGAAGGGAAAACCAACGCCGCAGGCGTGCACCTGGTCAAGGACTATAATAAGTGGGATACCACCCGCATTGGCAAACTGCCCAAAGAAACCAATGTGAAAACTCTTTCCATGAATAAATCCGGCTCCTGGCGCAAAGTCGAAATCACCTCTGGTACTTTTACCGGTCAGGTGGGCTGGATCATGAGCAGATACTTCGATCAGGCCTACTGAGCCTCTCAGCGCGGTCAGATCTATGTTGACGAATTCATATAGTTTGAACTTTAGGGAAAGCCTGGTATCCGGGCTTTCCCTGCTTTTGGCCATCCTGCTGTTGAGTGCTTCCTGTAAGGGAAATTCCGGCGGAAGTGCGGCCCATTCTCCCTCCTCAAACCCCAAAGACTTGAAACAGATTCTCGATCAGATGCTGCTGGATGCAGAAGCCTATTCTATGCCCGAAGGCCTGCCCGGCCGGGCCGACCTGCTCAAAGCCCTGGCGGCGTCTCCCCAGGGTTACTGGCAGGACCTGACCCCCATGCAGCTCTTTTTTGTGCTGGAAACCGATCCCGGACAGGGAAAAGTCATCGCCCCGGAAATGCAGCGTGAAGCATACATGACCGCCATTTCCACCCTGCCCATGGAGTGGTGGGGAGAATGGAGCTACGACGAGTCTGAAACCCGCAACCGCCTGCTGGCCCTGCCGGGCATTGAAGCCCGGCTTATTGAATCCCTCACCGACGAACGTCGGGTGAGAATGGGCGACAGTGAGTCGGCTACCCTGGCCAAAATGTACCAGTACCAGGCCGGAGACGTGGCCGCAGCCCTCCTGCATGTCATGCACAAAATGGAACCCTATAATTTCAACCAGGAAGTAGGGGAGAGGATCAAATACCGCCGCGACCTGGCCGATAAATTAACCCAACCCTGACCATGAGTTCCCCGATTCCCTCCCTGGTGGGAGATGTACGCATCCGGATATTTACGGCCGTGCCGGGTTACTGGCCCGGGATAGGTACCGTCGCTTCACAGTATGTGGCGGGCCCCATACCTGAAGCCATGCTGTGCCTGGGCGCCTGCCAGGCAGCCGGCGGTGACCCTAAAACGGCCATCGGGCCAGCCGCAGCCATCACCATCGCAGCCCTGGGGCTGCGTATCCTGGACGACCTGTGCGATCAGGATCGCCGCAAGGGAATCACTGAAAAAATCGGCACCTTCCGGGCTTTTAACCTGGCCAGCACTTACCAGAGCCTGGCTTTCAGGTTGCTGATCGGCAGTGAAATACCCCAGAAGAGCCAGCATCAATTATTGGAAACCTTTGTAGATGGCTATCTGTCCATTGCTGCGGGGCAGGACCGCGACCTTTCAAATCAGGTCAAAGACCTGGAAGGGTACTGGGCCAATGCCGAAATGAAAACCGGCACCGCGTTTGCCACTGCAGCTGAAGCGGGGGCCATTGCGGCAGGCGCAGGCACAGAAATCCGCAGCGCCCTGCGCAGATTTGGCTACCATGTGGGCCTGGCCATCCAGATCTTCAACGATCTGGACGGTACCTGGCCCGCAGAATACCCCGGCGACCTCGAACGGGGACTGGTGACCCTGCCCCTCATCTACGGGCTCACCTGTGAGCACGAAAATCAGGCCCTGCTGGAGCGCTACGCCAACGAAGGGCTCGTGTCGCTCCATGCGGCTGAAATCAGGCAAATACTGGATGGGATAGAAACCCGGAAATTTCTGGTTTGGTCGGCATTGCAGCACCGCCAGCAGGGGCTGGAGGCCCTGGCTGATGCAGGCGATAATGAGGGGACCCGCTACCTGACAGACTTTTTTAACGGCTTTTTTGCCGATCTGGATTATTTGCTGGAGGAAAACGGGCAGGAAGCCTATTCACTTTCCGCCGTGGGACAGATTCTGGGGCGGGGAACGGAGGAAAAACCTGTCACTCCCTACGTGGAAACGCCAGAATATACCTCAGAATCGCTTGGCATGCGGGCCCTGCTGCGGCGGGCTGGCTTGTAATTGATCGCACATGAACATCGAAAACGAAAACGCAGAAGAAGTAGCCCGCCTCAGCCGCCAGGCCGAACGGGGACAGCTTTTTACCCACACAGAGCTGAGCCAGCATGCCAGCCGCATCAACGAAGTTGAGGCTTTTTTGTATGGCATGATTGAGCTGATGGTCAAAAAGGGCCAGATCGTTCCCGAAGAATTGCAGCAAGCCGTGGGCGACATCCGCCGCGAGATCCGCAGCAAGGAGGAGGAGGTGCGCCCCAATCTGGCTTTACGCTTTGATCCGCCCGACGAGCAGCCAGCCCCTGCGGTCAACTGCGCGGAGCGCCTGCACATCTGCAAAGCGGCTTGTTGCAAGCTGGATTTTGCCCTCAGCCGCGAGGAGGTGGAGGGCGGTAAGGTGAAATGGGACCTGGGCAGGCCCTACTACATCCGACACGAAAACAGCGGGTATTGCTCGCATGTGCGGGAGGGCGATTGCGGCTGCAAGGTCTATGCAGACCGTCCCCAGGTGTGCCGCAAATACACCTGCTATAAAGACAGTCGCATCTGGAAGGATTTTGAGAAGATGGAACTCAATGCAGAATGGCTGGAAGCCAACCTCCAGGGCACCCGTCCCCGCATGACCGAAGCCCGCATGAGCAAGGTCGCGGTGGAAATTGATCCTTCTGCGGAGGAGAAAAAGTCCTGAAATGGGATTAACTTGCTGAAATGAAAGCAGGATTTTTTACTTTAACAGCATTGGCTCTGCTGCTTGCGGCAGGGTGTAAATCTTCTGAAAAGCCCCAAAAAACTGAGGAGGGAAGGGTGACCGTGTCGGAAGAACTGACCTTTACGGGAACTTTCCAAAGCAAAAGAGGGGTGATGCACCCGTTGAGTTGTTTTTGTGGGAATGGAGGCATCCTGACCACCGAAGGTGGGAAGCAGATTTCTGCGTGCTTTGGCGAAAAGGAGGAGGTGGAGCGTTGTAAAACGATGCGGGTGAAGGGTGTGTGGGTGAATAAAGCCATTGATCCCGGGGAGAGCAGCCCCTGCCGTGAGGGGGAAATGGAGATTCTTGAAGTGAAGGACTATACCTGTTTGTAGGTGTGATCCGGGGCGAAGCCCCGCCAGGCGCCAGGGATCGGAAGGGCGCCCGACCTGTTGGAGGGCGGTGGCGCTGCACTGAGCCGAAGGCCTGGCAGCGGCACGGAACCCCTGGCTGAGCCCGGCCCTTGCTGCGCCGGGGACTGCCGAAGCAGCAAGGGGGCGCCCCCCAAATTACCTTTCTTTTCCAGTGAGGGCCAATCCTTCGGCTACGCTTTGGAAGGCGTCTTTTTCGCGGATTTTGTCCGGGCCAAAGAGGTCGGTGAAGATTTTGCGCACGGGTACGGCCAGTGAGGTTCCCCCGGTGAGGAAGACTGAGTCGATCTTTTCAGGCGGAAACCCGTGGTCGGAAAGTAGTTTCTGCACCGTTTCGCTGATCTTGTCTAATTGGGGCTGAATGATGTCAGAAAACTCCTGCAGGGTGATTTTTTCCACGATTTTGATGCCAGACTGACGGAAACTGATTTTGGCAGATGGGTTTTCTGAGAGTTCGATCTTGGCATTTTCTATTGCGCGAAACAAGGCGTAGCCCAGGTTTTCCCGGATGATCTGCAGGAAATCGAGCAGCATTTTGTTGTAGTGGGCGGGCTTGAGGAAAGACTCGATTTCGCGGATGGTATTGACGGAATTGAGCATGAAGTGGTTTTCCCAGCGGCAGAATTTGTGGTAGTTGTGGGGCGGTATGGTCAGCATTTTGCCGAGTCCGTTGGCGTCGTATTCGAGGCCCATGCCGAGGTGTTTCACGATTTTGTGCCAGGCAATGGCCGCGTCGAAGTCGTCGCCCCCCACCCGGATGCCGGTGGAACCCAGGATGTCGCTCATGCGGTCGCGGTTGCTGTTTTTGTCGGGACCGAGCTGCATGAGGGTGAAGTCGGCGGTGCCGCCCCCAAAGTCACCCACCAGCACGAGTTCGGGGTGGTGGAGGGTGCTCTCGTAAGAAAAGGCGGCCGCGATGGGTTCGAGTTGGAAGGTGATTTCGGTAAATCCGGCTTTTTGAGCAGCTTTGAGCAGGCGGGTCTGGGCCAGTTTGTCTTTGAGGGGATCGGGTGAAAATCTGGCCGGGCGCCCCAGAACCACCTTTTCGCATGCGTCGCCGGATATTTGCTGGCCCGTTTTGCGCAACTGGGTGAGGATGAGGGCCACCAGGTCTTCGGCGAAGTATTTTTTATCGTAAATGTGGGTGAACTTGAAGGCATCGGAGTGCAGAATGGATTTGAGGGAGCGGATGAAACGCCCCTTCATGCCGTTTGCGAGGAATTTTTCGATAGCCTGCTGCCCGGTAAAATGGTGGGCTTCATCCTGGAAATAGAGCAGGGTGCCCTCGTAATCGCTGGTCACGACGCGTTTTTCCTTTTCGAGATAAACTGCGACTGCTGAGTTGGTGGTGCCAAAGTCGATGCCGAGGGTGTTCATGGGCGGGAAATTAAGGTTGCTAATTAACGGATTTGTTGGGGAGGCGGCAAGGCAATTTGCGATTTTGAAACCCGGGCGGCCGCAGAGCGTAAAATGTGGTAGTGCATTTGTCGAAAAAGGATGTTTCACCCCAATTTTTACCCGATGAATGCCAATCTGCAGGCCCTCAGGGCCAATCTTTCGACTGAATATTTGAAATTTGTACCCGCAACGCCCAAGGTTTTGCGGGGTGAGATCGTTTTGAAGGCCCACGATTCTCAAAATCTGGGCAGCATTTACCTTTCTGTGGGGGGATTTCACGTCCCTGACCCGCGCCGTTTACTTACGGGACAGTCTATCCGTCTGCATGCCACGGAAAAGCACCGTCACGGGCAGGTAAGATGTTACTTACGTGGAAAAACGCCCTGTGTGCGGGCTTTTGATAAAAAAGGGCGTGCCCTGAGCAAGGAACTGGACCTGGGACATGGCGCCAATCCCGGCCTGCAGGAGTGGGACGAGGGGTATTTTTCCTGGTTTGGCACGGTGGACTACATCGGCACGGCCTGGAGCGATAACGATCCTGAAACCTGTCAGGTGATTACGATCGAGGACCTGCGGGGACTGGTGAGGTAATTACCAAAACAGCTCAGAAATGGCGGTGTCGTGGTATTTGCTGCCCGGGTAAACTTCCTCGATCACCAGTCTGAAGTGAAGCACGCCGCGGGGCTGGTCTTGTTCAGCAAGGAAACCCAGGGGCATGGTCTGGACGCCCATTTCGTCGGAAAGGTGGACCCGGCAGTAATCCTGCCCGTTGAGCACCACCCTGAGGGTTTTGATGCGGTTGTTTTCCTGCCAGATGCGGGGCGATTTCTGGTAGCCGTTGAGGATGTACCATTCGTCTTCGTATTTGTCGCCTCCTTCGGCAGCCTGCTCGAATGCGCGGTCAAAGGCATAATCGAATTCGATGAATTCGCCGATTCCGTCACCGCGGGCATCACCTTCCACCCAGGCGCTTACGGGGTTGTTATCTCCCAGATTTTCAGGACCGTAAGTGATCTTTCCCTGGCTGGAAAGCTGACTGGAAACCGCCAGATTTTGCACATTGAAGCCCTGGCAGCAGCCATGCATTTCAGGGTCCCCGGTGAAATCGTCCCAGGGCCGCGAAACGTAGGCCCTGATTTCTTTGAGGCCCGACTGGGCCGGGAGGGTTGCCGGAAGCAGAAGGATGAGGATCAGGGGAAGGAATCTGGTCATGGAGGCTATTTTTGGGGAATTTACGGAAAAATCTGTAGACAGTTTACTCCCGATAGCTATCGGGATTACGGTTTACAGTTCCAGTTTGCGGCGAACCACGGCCAAAGGCCTCACCACGTGACAACCACCAACTTTGAACTCATGCCAAAGGCACCACCATGTGGGAACTAACAACCAACAACTCGGAACCAACAACCACGGCCAAAGGCCCCACCATGTGACAACCACCAACTTTGAACTTAGAACTCAGAACTAACAACTAACCACCAACTTTTAGAACAGGAATAAGGAAATCAAATTGAGATTCCTTAACTTACGGCTTATGAAAATCAAGCACATGAAATCCATCTATCGCGTTTTTTTGCTGGGCCTGGTAGCCCTGACCTTTAGCCTGTCTGCCAAATCCCAGGCCAGTCTGGAATTCAACCAGGTGATTCATCAAACCGTTTCGGGGACCGTATCTGGTGCTGCAAGTTATGTGACCCTGGGTACCACCACCCTGACCGTGCCCGCGGGCAAGGTCTGGAAGATTTCCGCCGCCCGGGCAAGGTGGACCATTTATTCAGGCAATATTACGGGATACTGCAGCGGAGATCCCATCGGGTTGTATCTGGATGATGTGAATATTTTCTACTCGGTTTTTTCCACCTCCAATTACGCCAATTACGAAAATCCCATCTGGCTGCCCGCCGGCACCTATACCCTCGATTTGCGGGGTTATACGTGTACTTCCACCGCAGTCTCGGCGAAGGGATTTATTTCGGCGATTGAGTTTGATGTGGTGCCCTGACCGGCTTGGGGGTTACGGTTTACGGTTTGCGGTGACATAGGGTGACGGACGGCTAGTGGGCGTGTTGTGGGTTGAGCGAGGGGGAATTTTTCCACGGAGACCGCTTTCAAAAGGAATTTCTTCTGCGTTTCCCTCAGAAAAATCCTTCAAACTCATCTGTGGATTGAGCAATGCCACCGCTGAATTTATTGGGTTCTCCGCCGATTTTGCCGTTGATGGTACATTTGTAAAACATCGAGCCCCGTAGCCCGATGCAAAGGTAGGTGCTGGGCGAGAATCCGTTTTCTTCCAGCAGATATGCAGCATCCAGCCAGCACATGTCCATGAGGGCATCTTTGGCATCGTCTTCGTAGCGCTTCAGTTGAGGAACATGGACCAGAAATAAAACCCGGTTTTGCACAGTATCTGTTTTGCAGTAGGTGAGGAAATGTTCACCCGTCATGGAGAAGATTCTGTTTTCTTTTCCGCCCGTGAAGTTGAGTTTTTGGCTCATTTCGAGTTGGGAGGAATAACTTTCTGCCAGCGCCAGATCGGCGGGAGTATCTCCGTGGAAGATTCCGTTCGAGCTGCCAAAGATCAGGGAGTTGGCCTTGCTAAAGGCTTCTTCCTGGGGTGTTTTGGGCTCGGATGAACAGGAGAAAAGTAAAATGCAGATCAGGGCCGCAAAAGTAGGGAAGGATAGGTCACGAAAGGTCATAAGAAATGATGGAAAGGATTTTAATTGAATTTTAACTCAATATATCCCTTTTTGGGGGCATAGCAATGCCAATTGCAGGTCTTTTTTTGCACATGTTGATGCTGTCCTGATTTCTCAATGAGGCACGTTTGGAAAATGACCTGAAACCAAAATTAATTCCCTTTCATCCCCTTTTCAGATGAGCTTCGCTTAACAAAACCAGATATTCCTGCTGGGTATCTTTTGCATCAAACCACCACACGAGGTTGGCAGCAGTAAATTGCGTAATGTGATAACCTTTTTGTTGGTGATCCTGGAGCGTAGCCTGGAATTTTCGGGAAAATTCGCCCACCCGCATATCCTGACTTGGATGGGTAAGGTGCTCGTAGGGAGCGGTTTGGAAATTTAAAGTGTCACCTGCCCTCACAAAATCCAGGTGGTTTTGCACATAGCCCTTTTTGTAAAAGTTGAGATTGACGTCCTCCAGGGTCATGGGCAGGATGATTTCTGACGGGAGGTCTGGCGTACCTTCACTGTCCCGGATTTGCAGATCAGGAACCCTGATCTGGTCGAAATACGCCTGATTGGTGTGTATTTCCAGATGGCTTTTGGCCCGGGTTACAGCCACATACACCACACGTTTTTTCTCGTCTTCGCTGAGGTTGAAGTTGTCGAGCAGGATAAAGACGTTGTCAAATTCCTTGCCTTTGGCCTTGTGCATGGTCGAAACCAACAGTTTGTCCTGATCGGGAAAGAAAAAATCCTCGTTTCTGAGCCCATCAAGACATTCCAGCCAGTCTGCACGGAATTTTTTGGGAAACTGAGTTTCAAACTGGTCCAGAATACGTTGCACCAGGTTAAGATTGCGGCTGCTTTTGTAGCGTTGTTCAAGATTTTCGCGGGCCGTTTTCCAGGTTTGGTGGTCGATGAAACCCAATTCCAGACGTGCGGCTTGCAGGATTTCCCGGGTGAATTCCCTGATTTCGGCCAGGTTGCGCAGGGCAAAGCCCTGGCGGCTGGCCACCAGTTGGGCGGGCAGACCAGCCTGGCGCAGAAGATGGGTCAAAAGATGGGCTTCTTCGTTGGTGGCAGTGAGTACTGCAGTTGATCCTTCGCGTGGATGGGCCAGAACAGCTTTTACCAGTGGTTCGAAGAGGTGGCCCCGGGTGTAGCGATTCAGCCTGAGGGTGCCGTGGCTCTGGTCCTTTGCGACCAGCGGCTGACTGGCTTTGATTCGGCTTCCATCGGGCAGGAGTTTCAGAAACTGGTTGGCAAATTGGACGATGTTTTCTTTGGAGCGGTAATTTCGGGTCAGGAAATAGGTTTGCGATTTCTCCTTAGCGACCAGTTTGCGCATGTATTCCACGGATGCACCCCTGAATTCATAAATGCTCTGATCATCGTCGCCTGCGGCGATGATGCGGAAATCGCTGGCTTTTTCCCCAATCGCCTGGATAAATTCCCACTCCGTTTCCGAAATATCCTGAAATTCATCCAGCATGAGCACAGATTTGGCTGCAACCTTTTCGATGGGAACCTCGCCTTCCCGAATGGCCTGGGTGGCATTTTGGACAATATTCTCAGATTTCAGCAAATCTCCCTTCTTGCCAATCAGGCGAAAGGCAAAACCGTGGTAAGTATGAATGTCGAGGTGATTGCTGAGGCCCGGCACCAGTTCGCGGATGCGGGATTTGAACTCCTGGGCCGCTGGTCGGCTGAAGGCCAGCATGAGAAATTGTTCAGGTTTGATGTCTTCCATGAGCAGGAGGGAGGCCATTTTGTGCACCAGCACCCGGGTTTTGCCGCTGCCCGGCCCGGCCGCCACCAGAATCTGCTCATGGGCCTTGTCTTTCACGGGTTCAAGCTGTTCCTCTGATAACTGACCAAAAATTGCCTGAAATTTAGCCTCAGTCAGCGGCCGTTTGATCATGCCCCGTTTGCCGCTGAAGTATTTTTTGAGGAATTCGTCATAATCCAGCTTGAAATAGTCGTCCGTGAAGATCAGGGCCTCTATCTGACTGCGCAACAACCTGCTGGCATACTCGCCCACAATGTGGATTTGTTCTGTTTTCTTTTCGTAGTGATTGGCCAGCTTTTCGTGGTCCTTTTCCCCGTAACCCCGCCGGTTATTCATCTCCTCCCGCAGGATATTCAGGCGATTATAAAACACCATGAACCCACGAATAATATCAATTGCCCCCACAGACTGAAGAAAAAGCAGATACTGCTGGTATTGGGTGGTGGTGGCTTGGCGTTGCAACATATCCCCAAATTCAAGTGCTTTTTTGAGGCCGATCACCGAGAACTCCACTTCATTGGCCCCGGATTCACTTTTGGTTTTAGGATTTCGGCCCAGTTCCAGCAGATGATCCAGGATGCGTCCGGCCCAATCCAGCCTCTCTTTGATCTCCTCCAGAATGATTTCTTTGTCCTTTTTGAAGCGGACGCGGTAAATCATTTCCCCAAACTCCACCCTTTCCTTTTTCAGGTACCCGCGCCATTCCCAGTAGGTCATGAGCTTGCGCAACATGGAAATATTGGATTTGAGCCCCTGGTCGAGCAGGCTGTCATTCGCTTCCCGCAGATCGAAATTTTGAGGGTTTTCAGTCTGATCGGGATGAAGCCATTCGAGGAACAGAGGTTCCAGTTTGTTGAATTCAGAAAAAACCTTTTTGGAATTTTCCCTGGCCTGACTGATATCCACCAGGGCGGTGAGATCCATAAAATCGTTCAAAACCCCGCAATCCTTGAGCAGATTGACCGTTTCAGACACTTCAGGCAGTGGAATTCCCAGGGCATTGGCCATCACATCCACCTCAGCACCCGCATTTTCAGGATTGGCCCGGGCAGAAAACAAATACTGCAAAATGCGGAAAGCCGCTTCCCTTTGCTTTTCCGTGAACCTGGCGGCGTTTTCCCTGACTTTACGTGCCGCGCTTTCGAAATCGGGAGGGATCAGGGCATCCGCAAAAATAACGGGTGAATTATAGGTTCGCTTGATAAATCCTGAATCTTCGAGGGCGTTGATGGCCGTGGTGACCCGGGTTTTGAGGTCCCGCATGTCCTCGTCCCAGCCCGCGGCCCGTGCGATCTGCAATGCAGATTTAGAGATTCTTCGCTGCCTAAATCCTTTGATCGCCTGCCAGATCTGGGCGATTTCCTTTTTATTGAGTTTGGCCCCCTGCAGCAGAGCGAAATGTTTGTTCAGATCCTCCTCATCGTACAGAATCACGCATTTGGCCTCGGGAACCTTGTCCTTGTCCCGCCCGGCCCTGCCTGCTTCCTGCACATAATTTTCCAGAGAATTGGAGATTTCGTAGTGGATCACCATGGCCACATTGTCCTTGTCCACGCCCATGCCAAAGGCCGAGGTAGCCACAATCACCTCTGTTTCTCCTTTCTTGAAGCGGTCCAGCACTTCCCTTTTTTCCCGTGGCTGCATTCTGCCGTGAAAATATTCCGCATCAATTCCCGCTTTTCTCAGTGAATTGGCCACCTTTTCCGTCTGCCTGGTGCGGCTCACATAGATGATCACCGGGCCTTTGCGTTCGTTGAGGTGAGCCAGGAGCCGGGTGAATTTGCTTCCTTCTTCAGCCGTCGATAATGCCTGAAATTTCAGATTCTGACGCCCCTGATAGGTTTGGAAAACCTTCAGTTCCAGCCCCGATTTTTCGGCAAAATACCTGCAAATGTCCTCAATCACTTCTGGTCGGGCGGTGGCGGTAAAGCAGGAAACCGGAATTTTTTCCGGGTTTCCTTTGGCCTCCTGCAACTGGCGCATGAATTCCGCGATGTAGAGGTAATCCACCCTGAAATCGTGTCCCCAGGTGGAAAAGCAGTGAGCCTCGTCGATCACGAAGCGGTCAATGGGGCGGCGGGTCAGCAGGCGCAGGATGGTGCGCGAGCGAAGGGATTCTGGAGCCAGGTAGAGCAGACTGACCGTGCCGTCATCCACTTTTTCGAGCACCTCTGCCCTTTCGGGGGGAGAAAGCAGGCCGTTGATGGCGGCTGCATTGACGATGGAGCGCTCCCACAGAACGTCAATCTGGTCTTTCATGAGGGCTACCAGGGGCGAAATCACCACCGTAAGGGCGCCCGTGACCTGTCCGCGGATGAGGGCCGGCAACTGGAAGGTCAGAGACTTTCCGCCACCCGTAGGAAAAATAGCCAGCAGGGACTCGTCGGCCAGGGCTAACTGAACGGCTTGTTCCTGGAGGGGAATATCGCCATCGCCCTCAAATTTGCGGAAGCCCGCATAGCGAAAATACCGCATCAGATTCCTGTGGGGATCGAGTTTGTCTGCGCACCAGGGGCAATCGGGTTGACCGCAGTTGCGGCCCCTCAACAGGCCAAAGATGCGGTGAACCTGCGGATACTGGTGGGTAAGCCAGGAGGGAGTGACGATGGCGGCCCGTTCGGTGGTGGTGATGCCCAGCACATAGGCCAGTTCGACCGGATGGTGAATCACCATTTCAGCAAGGGGGGCATGGATACAAATCAGGTCCCCAAAACCCTGGATGATCAGTTCACTGAGGGTATCGGGAGAAATTTCATCCTGTTTGGGGAACTGCAAAGCCTGAAAAAAGCCTTCCAGCCCAGGCTGGCCAGCCAAAAGTTCCCGGAAAATGGATTGCCTCACCTGAGAGAGGTCTGTGAATAATTGCCACAGGTTGGTCAGCAGCTCCCGGCAAAGCCGGGCATCGGCGAGTGGATTGTTCTGGTCGCCCAGCATCAGTTGATAGTCCTTGTCGAGGCGGTGACTGCGCCGGTCGGGCTGCAACAAAGGCGACAGCCTGAGGGTGTCAATGGTGGGAATATCCGCATAAACCTCCCCCCCTGGTGCCTTTAATAAAGCAATCAAATCATGGTCGATGAGGTTGTGCCCGGCCATCAACTCCACCTGCCCGGCCAGGGCCAGGAGTTTGTTGAGGTCGTGCCCGCGGTACTCCTCCCCGCCGTGGATGTAGCCCAGCTCCCTGATCCTACCCGAAGCCGGGTCAATTTCGAGGTCGTGCCCGCGATGCTCCTCCCCGCCGTGGATGTACCCCAACTCCCTGATTACCGGGTCAATTTCGAGGTCGAGGAAGAGGATGGGCATGGGGGATTGGTTTGCAAAAGGGTAAGTTAGGAAGGATTGGGAGAGGATGCAATGGGGGGATGGGGGAAAATTTGAGGGGTGGAGGTTTGGAATTTTGGAACTATCCCACATATATCGAAACTCTCCGGTAAGGGTACTTTCGAATTGAAAAACATTCGGAAAATTGGTGGAAGAGTTGTCAAAACGGGTTTCAGAAAATTAATCACCTTCGTTTCAGTATTTGGGGCAACCAGGCCCAATTAGGAAAACCTCATGCAAGCAAGCTTTCAAGTTTGCCTTTCCATACCTCCCAATCCGGCATCTCCCTGCTTTGCAATTCAAAAAATCTGCGGGAGTGATCGGGGTGAATAAGGTGGCAAAGCTCGTGAACAATCACATATTCAATACAGCCTCTGGGAGCCTTAATCAATTCAGGGTTGAGCATGATTTTCCCTCTGGGTGTACAACTGCCCCAGCGCTTTGGCATCTCCCGCAACACTACCGAGGCAGGTTCCACCCCAAAGCTCCTGAATTTTTCTATCAGAGGTTGGGCTA
This sequence comes from Bacteroidia bacterium, assembly GCA_020635905.1. Taxonomy (GTDB): domain Bacteria; phylum Bacteroidota; class Bacteroidia; order J057; family JADKCL01; genus JACJYV01. The sequence goes on along the minus strand of JACJYV010000008.1, from coordinate 213,437 downwards.
TTTGCGGAATCTTTACCCTTGCATGCGCCAGATACCAGCCATCCACCAACTCTTTTACCCTGCTTTTGCTTTGGGCCTGAACCCAGATAAATTTCCCCCTCAGCTTTACCCACTCTTGTTCTCCCAGGTCAACTTTTAGTCGGTATTGCCGCCCGAGATATAAATGCGTTTCACCGCCCACATACTTTCGGGGGGTGGTTCGGGGTTGAAATGAAAGGAAGAAACTGAGTTGCTTTAAAATCCAGGGGGATTTACCAAGCAGCTTTTTTTTAATCTGACCCATTTCGGCACCCAAAGGTGCATTGACCTTAACCTCCATTTCAGGGGTAATGGTAATGCCCAGGGTTTTCCGGTCAGAGAAGGTAACCCAAAACTCAATAATCTGAGAACCAAACTGAATAGAATCCCTCATGACCGGTATCTCAGTTTGGCAACCTCAATACATTTCTGAGCGATGGAGTCCATTTCCCCAAATGAAAGGGTAATTGAAAATTTATCCCTTACCTCATCAATCAGGAAATCGCCAATATCTATCAACAATTTACCCGTAATACTTGATTTGCTTTGCCAATCCACCACCGGATTACCTCCGTCAAGCACCGCCGCCCGGATCAATTCATCAATCCCCAAAGCCGCTACCACCGAAATTTCCTTCAACCTCAACCCATCTCCGATCTTTTCCCCAAATGACTCCAGAGAAATTCCATAGAAAGCCTTGGCCACATCCCTGTCGCTGAGGGCGGCAGGAATTTCCCGGTCGGTATGGTCAAGCACATGGGTGCAAATCGCCTTCACCCGATCCAGATATTGGGTCTCATCAATCCGTTTGGCCTCATAATCTGCAATGGCCTCCTTTAGCATTTGCGAAAACTTCTTGTAAAAGGCAGGATCCTCATCCATTTTTTCCGTAATGTACTTATTGGTCCTGCTGGCAATTTTATCTGCCTTTGCTGCCGCCCCCACGGTATTTTCCACCTCAAGCCTGAATTCCTCCTTATCAAAAATATTCACCAGTTTGGTGATCACCTCCACTTCTGCACTGCTCACATGGGTATCAATTAACTTTTGAATTTGCCCCTCATATTGTTTGTAATCCACCCGGTCTGAGTATCGTTGGATAACCGCTTTGCGCAGCTTCAAAAACGTGGCCAGATCATTTTTGTACTTCTCAATCTGCTTTGCCTCCACTTCTTTGTGAAACTGCACAGAAGAAAGCGCCAGTTTCAGTCCCCGCGCAAAAACAGCCAGCTTATCATAAAACCTGACCCTGATCGACTCATCTCTTAGTACCTGCTGGTAGGCCTCTGCATCCCGTTTATTTACCACCGTTTTGAATATCTCCCACACCTCACTATGTTTTTGGGGCAACTTCCTCACCTCGTCCATGATATTCGTCAGGGTCCCGGCCAGGTCAGCTTCATCAAAATCTTCAAAAGAGGAATACAGCAGCAGCGCATCATCCAGATTTTCGATCACCCCGTAATAGTCCACCACGTATCCAAATTCCTTGTCCGGATACACCCGGTTCACCCTGGCAATGGCCTGCAACAACTTATGCCCCGTCAGATTTCGGGTCAGATAAAGCACGGTGTTTTTCGGCTCATCAAATCCGGTCAGCAGCTTATCCACCACGATGATGATCTCAGGCTCTGCCGCATGCTGGAAATTGCTGATCACATTCTTTTCGTAGGATTTTGCATTCCCATGCGTTTGCATCATCTTTTTCCAGAACCTGTGTTCAAGCTCAGAAGATGCCTCAAAAGCACTGTCTTCACCCTCCCGCTCATCTATGGAGGAAATTAAAACCTCGCTGCTTACCAGGCCTATCTTATCCAGGTGTTCCTTGTACCGTATGGCATTTACCTTTTTGTCGCACACCAATTGCGCCTTAAAACCCTTCCCCTGCCAGTGGTCGCGCCAATGGTAGCTGAGGTTAAAAGCAATCGCCATGATCTTTTGCTCTGCCGCATTCAATTGGTCTGCCCGGCTGAATTTCTTCTTGAAATCAGCCTTCTCCTCCTCCGTAAACGGCTCCGTAATCATGGCAAAGAATGCATCCAAAGGCCCCGCATTCACCTCCTGTCTGGCCAGTCTCCCTTCATAGAGAAGTGGCACCACTGCATTGTCCTTCACCGCCTGATCCACCGTATAGGCATCAATAATCCCCCCAAATCGTGCCGCCGTATTCTTATCCTTTTTGAACAAAGGAGTACCCGTCAGTGCAATAAAACAGGCATTGGGCAGGGTCTTTTGCATTTCAATATTGAAAGAGCCGTGTTGTGTACGGTGCCCTTCGTCCACCAATACAAAAATCTCGTGGCTCTCCAGCGGCTTGGTGATCTTGCGCATCGCCGCCGAAAACTTATTGATGATGGTCGTCACCACCGCATCACTTTTGCTTTCCAGCAACTCCACCAGCCGCGAACCCGTGGTGGCATTCTCAACGTATTTCCCACACTTTTGGAAAGTCCCCGTGATTTGACGGTCCAGGTCCGTTCGATCCGTCACCAAAATGATCTTGGGGTTATGAATGTGCGGGCTCATCGCAATGGCCTGCGCCAGCATCACCATGGTGAGGCTCTTGCCCGAGCCCTGGGTATGCCAGATCACCCCACCTTTGCGGCGCCCGTTTTCCACCTTCTCAATCCGGGCCATGGTTTTCTGGATGGCAAAATACTGCTGATACCGCGCGATCTTCTTGGCTCCGTTGTCAAACAGAATAAAGTTGAAAACCAGATCCAGCAACCTTTCCGGCCTGCACAGCCCGTAAATGTACTCATCCTGCACGGTCGGCAGGATCGGGTCATCCCCTAAAAAATAAAAATAATCACTCACGTATCTGAACCTGTCCGCAAACAACTGATCCCGCTTCACCAGGGGCAGCGGTACATTCACCAGCTTGTTAAGCCTTTCCCGATACACCCTTTCTGCCCGGCCATCCCTGAATTTTTCATGCCACTGTGCCCAAAATTTCAGCTCCGTGCCATTGGTTGCGTACGCAGCCTCCTGGGTTGCCAGGCTTAGCAGCAGTTGGGCATACACAAAGAGGTGCCGGATACCATCCTCCTGCTGGTTCCGGAGGTGCTGACTCACCGCCTGGCCAATGGGCTCATTCAAATCGGGCCGTTTACACTCCACAACGCACAGGGGAATCCCATTCACAAACAGCACCAGATCAGGAATGTAATGATCCTTGTGGGTGGTTCGCATTACCCGAAATTCTTCCGTAACGTGAAACACATTATTTTCCGGATGTTTCCAGTCAATATATTGCAGCGTAAAGCTTTTCTTGTCCCCATCCACCCGCTGCTCCAGCGCCTTGCCCAGGGTCAGCAAAGAGTAGGCAGCCTCACAGGCACGAATATACCCCTCATGCAGGGGCATCTCCTTCAGGGCCAGCATGCCCCGCTCAATGTTTTCATCTGAAAAAACCGTACGCTTCTTGCTGCTGACCTGAATGCAGTTGATCTCCTTCAACTGTTTGCGCAGGATGTCCTCCAGGATCACGTTGCTTGTCTTACCCCCGCGCAGCGCCAAAGCCTCCCCCGGGGACAGGTACTCATAGCCCAGCTTCATCAGCAGCTGCAAAGCAGGAATCTGGCTGATGTGGTCTTCTTTGAAGGAGGGGGTGTTCATGGGGGTAAATTATATGCTGTTGGGTATGATCGACGATTTTCAAGGTCACGCGACAAGGAAGATTGATTTTTTGCTGCTGCTAAACATCACGTGCAAAAATCAAATCTTCCCTTTTTCCGGATAGGCAGAACCCAATATTGGGTAAATTACAGGCCTTAAAGATTCTGGCCAGAGTCAGGCTGCAATCCAAAGTATCCGAGTCGCGCCAATCCTTTAAAACCTGATCCATATCTTTAAAAAACTGGGCATGCCCGAGCGATTTTAGCTCTGACATGTACCTGGCCGAGGTCTTGTCCCGGGTAAGGGAAAGCATAAGAAAAGGGAAAAGCAGGATGGGAAACGGGTTGACATCATTTGCAGAAATTTTTTTCAAACCGTTTATACTTTTTTGGGCTAATTTCTGGGCCTTGCTGAGGTCAAAATCATCGTGGAACTCCTCGTCCGAAAATCCCATTTCAATGAATTCTCCATAATATTTGTGTTCGCAAAGTAACCTGAAAACTCCGGGCAATATTTCAGCCACATTTTCATTGTCAATGTACTCAGGCGGTACCAATCCTTTCAATTCATATTTTATGCGCAGTAATTCCAGTGCAAATAACACATCGGGTGAATCTGAATACTGATACGTAATGATTGCTGTGCCATTTTTAATCGTTGAAGACCAGCCTTTTGTCGTGTCCTTTCGCAATTCTATCTCAACTTGTGCCGCCACTTCCGTGTACAATTCTTCATTGTACTCGTTGACCAAATCATCAATTGAATAACTAAGGGGCCTCTTTCTTGCCATGTTTCTACAAAAATTGGATTCTACCACGAGTAAAACCAAATGTATGAATTTTCGCGCAAGGTAACAGTAGTTGGCCTGTCTACTGCCTTCGTCTAACCCCCTCCTAATCTCCCAATTCCAAACGAATCTTGCGTACAATATCGTTCACCCGTGCAATCCATTCAGGATTGCGCTCATACTCCTCACCCTCAATCCGCGAAACCCAAACTGTTGACACTACCTCTCCAACTGCAGCCAGCTCAGCCGGGGTATCATATCCCTCTCTCCGCTCATACGACCGCATGGCGCAGATCACAAATGCAGGCCGATACCCGAGCCTGATGCAGATTTCAATCAGTGTGGTGATCCTGATGCCGTGCTCGGTGGGGGCACCCGCACTTACCAAAACGACAACTCCCCTCACCAGAATGATGAAAGCATCGTTATAGATTGCTTCTGCTTCGGAATCTTCAGTTCCGCTTTCACGCAGGTCGTACCAATCTGGAACGATCTTGAGCACCCTTTCAGGATGGAGCCTTTTGCAGACTTCACGGATGGTGGCAGATTTGCCGCTGTCGGCTTTGCCGCGGATGATGATGGAGTTCATGTTTTTCTAATGCTTCCTTTTTTTTGAAATTCTTCAGGCAGTTAATCCAGAAGAAGGGATTGTAGGATTTGGGCTAACTGGGCTTGAGGCTCTTTCTGCTGCATAAAATTCAATTCCTTGACCTTTGAGAATAGCCCATTGAGATTTATATTTTTTAAAGTCTCCGTGGTCCTCCTCTACTAGATTACTACCCATAGAAGGTGAAATGTCAAAGGTGAATCCCTTGGGAAGATTTACTGTCAGGGTTAAATCAAGAATGGAATGCCTGGTTGAATGAGCCTCATAAACATAATTTGAGTTGAAAAGTTGGATGACTTCGTAATTGATCTTGAGCGCTTCATTGGGCTTGATATTTATTGATCTAGAATATTTGAAAAACCCTTTGCCTTTATCCTCAATCTTGAATTCCATCATTTCCTTTTTTCCTTCGGACTCAATAGTATTATTAGCTCCCACCATGGTTTGTGCATGAAGGTTGCTTCCAGTAATCAAAATGACTTCCTCGGATTGGTTGACTGAACTAATGTTTATTAATTCATAGGAAATGAGTCGCCGAAGTTTGAGTTTTCCCGACTCCTCCTCTTTAGAAATAATATAGTTCCATTTAACATTCCTTCTCATCAATTTCGCACCAATTATATCTTTTTTAAACAAATCAATAAAGCCAGAGGGAAGAATTAAGTCAAAGGTAGATGAAATGGCATTTTCCGCAACCTTTCTTTGAAATTCAATTAATTTAGCCTCAAAGTCATCTTTTTCTTTCTTCGTAAAAATGCTTATAATAAAAATTGAAATACCTATTGAGGTGCTTATTGCAATTAGGATTTGTCCTATATTTTCCAGTATAAGTCTCTTAATATGCATCTGATACACAGGTTTCAAAGTGACTTTTTCACCCTCATTAAATACCTTGATTTCCTTTAATTCAACGTCGTAATTGTTGGATAATGAAAGCAAAAAAATGCCTACTGCTATTCCTACTAGAACAAGAAGCCCAACAATAATTTTGTCTTTTTTCATTTGGAAAGTGATTTGTGTAATAATGGCGAAAACTTGCTTTGAATCAAGCCCAAAATCCGTTTGTTTTAACAGATTGAAGATACAATAAATTAATCAAACCTTCTTAATCTTATCCAGATAAACCTCATAATTATACGCCCGCAGGCTTTCCACTGCATTTTTCAGAGAAATCTTGCTAAAAAAGGGTAGCCTTAAGGGGCCATCCCCCTTTTGGATGATTGAATAAATGATACTGAATTCACCTGCATTTATTTTAGTACCTGTTGAAATCAGGTCTTTAAACCTTGAGTAATCTCCTCTGGAATTATTAGTCTTCAGCAATTTCTTTCTCACCTCCATTCTGAAGGGTCTTTCTTTTACCAACAATTCTGCCGAGGTCAAACCTTGGGCAAAAAGGTGACTGAGGCCTGCAGACCCGTAGTACCTCTTTACATGAATAAGCTGTTTATCGTTGGTCAAAACATCACAAAACTCGAATTTGCTGTTTCCCTTTCCGTAGGGAATCTCTTGGTGGTCCAGATTTGCCCCACTAAGCCTTGTCGCTAATGCGGCATTATAATCTGCCTCTGAAGCGTGAGTATAATCAATATAGGAAATGCCCGAAGACCTAACTCCATTTACCACTGCATCCACTTCACGGACGAAATCTCTGCTTACCTGATACCAGTTCCCATCACTCAACACGAAAACACGGTCAGCATCGCTAATCTCAGCGTTGAGCCATTTGGATACCGGCCAGGAATTCAGCATTTCGTCTTCGTCCCACACAGAAATACTATTTTTTCGAAAATCATCCCAGGTCACAGAGTCATTTATTTCCAACTCCTCCTTCATTTTTTCAATCGACAATTCTTCCTGAATGTCATCCCCTTTACGCACTGAATACTTGTATCCACTGAACCCTTCCCAATCAATGATTTCAGGAATGGCAAGCCAAACATCCTGGGAATCTGCTTTTATCAAATCCAGCAATCGGGCATTCAGGCTGACAATTTGGGTTGAGTCCTTCAATTCCTGCATCTGGTCAATCCATTTAAAATTGGTTTTGTAGGAATCGTTTTGAAAAATCTCAAGCACCTTTTTCAATCTCTCTTTGACATTTGAAATATCCACTTTAGCGGAAATTGAAAGTGAACCCCTTCCGGTCAGGGTTTTGCCTAAATCAGAATCCTTCGAACTTCCTGTTATGGATTGAAGCAAGTCCCGTTCAAAATCTATTTCAAAATCAGCTGAGATGCTTGCCTTGGAGATTTGTTCTCTGGCCAGTTTGGGGTTGGTGGCAAGGGTCTTCCTGTCAAGACTCCTGATTTTTGTTTCGTCTATGGAGTTTAGGGTGGTGATTAACCCAAATCTCTCCTCGAAAGCAGAATCCTTAAATAAGAAACGTCCTGTACCAAAACAGATTACAAAGAATTTGGATTGTGTCTCGCTTACTTTAACGGGTACAATGAGCGCTGCTTTGGGGCTTGAGGATTTAAAGTGCTCCTGATTGATATTGGAATCATTCAGAAAAAACTTGCTTAACCAATCAGGGTAATGGTATTCTGACTTTTCATAGACAAATGTCCCTACGGAGGGAATCTCAACCCTATTCAAATTTCCATCCGTTGGGGCCCTCAAAAAGTAATTAATACTGCGATAAGTGGGCTTGACCAGGTAAATGGTCAGCTTATTCGTCAAAGGCGAATTTGTGTAATTTGGCATAATGATAGTTTATTAAATGAATTAATTGTTTTTTTTAAGTGTTCTAGTTCTTTAAGTTAGTCTTGGATTAGACCATTCATATAAAGGTCATTTCCTTTTCTTCATCCCCAGCAAATGAGCCCTTCTGATTAGCTCCATCACCCCCTCAACCTCAAAATCCCGGTTCCTGCTTTTATATCTATCATAGTATTCAGCAAAAGCAAGCTCATGGGTTGGCCTTTTCTGATCTCCTGACCGAACCACTCCGGCATATCCGAATGAGACCACGAAGTCCTTCACCTTGGAATTTCCTAAAAGTCCGGCAGCAACAATCTCCTTCTTCAGGAATCTGGCGAATACCCTAAATACCTTTTTATCATCAGGGGTTAAGCGGTAAATATTATTCACCTGCATAGAGCTCTTAACCTGTATCAGCATCAGATGCCAAAAACCCCTCCTTTGGCATATTGCCATAATATCTGCCGGGGATTGACTTCCCGGGGTGATGGAAGCTGAGTAGTTTGGTGTCAAGGCCTCCACCAGCCCTTTAACAAAGACCTCCGCCTGGTCTCCATACTCCCGGTTGGAAAGTCCGGCTAAGCCCCCTCGTTTCAAAATAGTCCCCTTCTCAACTTGCCACTTTCTGACCGCTTCCTTTACAAAATCTTCAAACGGTTCCATCTGTTTGCTATCTTTTCTTGCCATGATCTATTTTTTTTAATAGAAATACTTCACACCCGATTCCGGGCACATTTTAAGGTTTACCAACTTTATGTTTATTCTTTAAACAGAACTCCCCGTGAATGGAGAATCCATCCATACAAAGTTTGAATTATTCCAATTCAAAAAGAACGCCATTTTTCCACACCCCTCACCTCCCAGTGCCCTGAGCGGAGCCGAACGTGCCCTGAGCGGAGCCGAAGGGCACCTCCCCCGTCAGCAACACCCCGCACCCTTCCCTGCTTCCACTCCCACAGAAGCCCCAACTTACGCACCCGCCACTTGCAGCATACAAACCCCCAATAATCCTCTATCGCTGAAGGTAGTAAGAAGGCAAGGTAACTGCTACCAACTTCCAGCCTTGCTGGGTATATTTGTTAATGATACCATTCAGCATTTTTTCATTGATAAGGTTGGTTTCCTTTTTGAGATAATTGGAAGATAGTTGAACGAATTCCACCTCTTCGCCGTTTTGAATTACGTGGATCCCAAAAGCCCCTCCCAAGTCACCTCTCCCAATCATCATCACTTCATGGGCCTCTCCCCCTTTCCCCTGAAAGCCCAGCAAAAACACAACCACCGCCACGCCCAGCAAGGTCACCAGGGGCGATTTCAACAACTCGGTCAAACTAAAATTTTTCATGGTATTACTATTTTATGTGTTACGATACGGAAGGAGGACCTAAGATAAGCAATCCTACCTTAACGCGGCCCATCCTTGTGGTCAATAGCAGCGCAAAATGGCTTCGCGATGCACTGAGTGATACCCTGAGCTTCGTCGAAGGGCCAGGTCCAAGTGTGCCTCGCCGTGACAACAACCACTGTTCATTGCTCATTGCCAATTGATTTGATCCTCACCTCCCCCGTCAGCAACACATGCATCACGCCATTTTTCTACCCCCCTCACTTCCCCGTGCCCTGAGCGGAATCTAAAGGCAACCTCACCTCCCCGTGCCCTGAGCGGAGCCGAACGTGCCCTGAGCGGAGCCGAAGGGCAATCTCACCTCCCCCGTCAGCAACACCTGCATCATGCCCTGCTTCTGCTCACGCAGCAGATCCCCCTTTGCCCGCAGCAAGCCCAACTCCTTATCCGCCGCACCCAGCACTTGCGCAATCGCAACCTGTTCGGGAAGGGAAGGAAGGGGAACTTTTATCATGGAAAAACCACTCCATCTTAGCCCACCTCTCCTATCAATGGAACCTTCCATTCGGGCACCATATTCAGAAACCAATTTGTGGGATTTCAATAACATAAAAAAATATTGATCATCAACAGAATCCTTGGTTTTGAAAATTGTGTACATGGGGCTAATGAGAGCCTCGTCATATTCTCCCTGATATCCAATACTTCCTTCTTCTATGTGATTGGTGGCATAGGCAAAATGGTTTTTAGGCACAATTTTATAATTACTTGTATCGTCAGAATAAATCTTTCTACCAAAATATTCTAATGAGGGAACAAGCCCATCGTATTTTGTACAAGAAAGAACAATCAAGTCTTTATCCTCCTTGTTTCTAATGCTAATTTCCTTTGCAACTTCCTTTATGGGCACCTTCTTCCACTCCCCCTCAAACCCCTTCAGCCGCATTTTCCCGGTCAGCAGATTCTGCATCAGCCATTTTTTGCGGAGTTCTTTGGCCGCGACCAGTTCGTCGTTGAGCTGGATCGCACGGTCCATCTGACCCAGGACATGCGCAATCGCACGTTGCTCGGGGAGGGGGGAGAGGGGGAAAGAATAAGGAATAATGTGTTTATTATTAATCTGCGGAATAGTTGAAGTATCCGCGATTTTATGTAATTGTTGATATGTAATTTGATAATATAAATATTCATTTAAAAGGTCTTCTTTCTTTGGATAAATAGCCATTAAATTGCTATCCATTTGGACTGAAACTGTATTTATTCGAACTTTATTATTTAGAATTGCTGCACCTCTTTTGGGAAAGATTATACTTCCTTTTGGAATAATATTCCTTTTTTCATCTGAGTATAGCCTGCTTTCCTTTTGATACTTATCGCAATTATTTAAATCTTCAACCTTTAAATAAGGAATCAATCCAGTAGAATTTAACTTAAATAGGGAAGGGCTAACACCACTTACAATTTCAACTAAATCACCTAATCGTTTCTCCTTCCATCCCTGGGGAATCTCTTTTTTCCGCACTTCCATCTCGTCCTCCATCATTTCACCAACTCCTTCAAATATCCTTCCAGTTCAGCCGTCACCGCGGCCAGTTCATCTTCCAGGGCCTCAATCCGGGCCTGCACCGCCCCAATATCCACCCGGGCCTCCTCCTCAAACGTATCCACATAGCGCGGAATGTTGAGGTTAAATTCATTTTCCCGGATCTCCTCCCGCGTAGCCACATAGCTGTATTTGCCCTCCACCACCCCGGCCTCCAGTTGCCCGGCATTAAACCTGCGGTAGGTCTCCACCATGTGAGCAATGTCTTCCTCCCGCAGCTTATTTTGGTTTTTGGCCGCCTCAAAGTGCTGGCTCGCATCAATAAACAGCACCTGGGTGTTGTCGCCCTTGCCCTTATTGAAGACCAGAATCGCCGCCGGGATGCCCGTCCCAAAAAAGAGGTTGGCCGGCAACCCGATCACTGCCTCCAGCAGGTTTTCCTCAATCGTGGCCTGCCGGATGCGCCCCTCACTGCTGCCCCGAAACAGCACCCCGTGGGGCACCACCACCCCCACCTTGCCCTTGCCCGCATAGGTGGTCTCGATCATGTGCGTGATAAAAGCCCAGTCACCCTTGCTTTTGGGGGGCACCCCCCGCCAAAAACGGTGGTAGGGATCGCTTTCAGGATCAAAACTCCCCACCGCCCGGTTTTCCTCCTTCTCACTGCTCTTGCCCCATTTATCCAGAGAAAACGGCGGATTGGCCACCACCGTGTCAAACTTCATCAGGCCGTCGCCCTCCTTCAGTTTGGGATTGCGAATCGTATCCCCCCAGCGAATCGTGGCATTGTCAAAGCCATGCAGGAACATATTCATCACCGCCAGGGCCCAGGTGCTGCCGTTGGCCTCCTGCCCGTAGAGCGAGAAATTTTCAGAGCCCACCTCTTGCCCCGCCTTGATCAGCAGGCTGCCCGAACCGCAGGTCGGGTCGCAGATCCGCGAACCCGGCGCCGATTTGGTCAGACGCGCCAGCAGGGTCGAAACCTCACTGGGTGTAAAAAATTCGCCTGCCTTTTTGCCTGCGTCACTCGCAAAATTCGAGATCAGAAACTCATAAGCGCCCCCGATAATGTCCACCCCACCCAGGTGGGAGGGACGCAGGTCCAGTTTATCGTCATTAAAATCAATCAGCAGATTGCGCAGGCGGTGATTCTTGTCTTTGGGCTCGCCCAGTTTGCTGTTATTGAAGTCAATATTCTGAAAAATCCCGGCCCCGTCCTCGCTGTACAGTTTTTCGCGGTTGGCCTCCTCCAGGTCGGTCAGGGCGATGTTGATCAGTTCCCCGATATTATTCTCATTGCGGCTGTCGTACAAAAACCTGAAGTGACTGTGAGGAGGCACCACAAACCGCTCGTACTGCATGGCCCGCCTGGCCCGGTCCTCGTCGCCGCCGTACTTCTTCAGGTAGCCCTCATACTTATCGTCGTGCACATCGCTCAGGTATTTCACAAACAGCATGGTCAGCACATAGTCCTTGTACACGCTGGGGTCAATGCTCCCCCTGAAGGTATCGCAGGCCTTCCAGACCGCATCGTTAATATCTTTTTGAGTAATTTTCTGGCTCATAAATGTAAGTGGTGGAAAATAAAATCAAATCCTCTGGCCCTAAGTTAAGCAACATTACCTGATCACCGAAAGCAAAATCTCCTGCATCCGCTCCTCCCTCAGGTCCTCAATTTCCCGGTTCAGCTCCACCTGCCGGTTGCGCAGCTCCTGAATTTTCAGAATCGACCGCTGCTTCTCCAACGGAATAATGGGCACCTCCAGCTCCGTAATCACCGATTTGGCAATAGACACAATCCCTGTCCCCCTGGCAAAACTTTTCAGCCAGGCCTGGGTATGCGAATGATTCAGATACCAGGCCACATACTCAGGCAAAACCAAACGATCATGCAGGCTGATCACAAAAAAAGAAGACGAAGCCACCGCAGGCAGGCTCAATTCCCCCATGCAGGCAGCAAAATTATTAATCCCCTTTGCCGCAAACAAAACATCTCCCGGCTTCAGCAAATGCTTATTGCCCACCTCCTCCAGCGAGAGCTCTGGTCCCGGCCGGAAAACCAGCCTGCCTCCCTCATCAAAATACCGCGGCTGAAAATAAACCACCTCCGCCTTCGGGCTCATCTTCCCAAAGAAACCCGTCCGGGTCACACCAATTTCATGCATCTTCTTTTTCATACTTTTAAATTAAGTAGGTTTGCTACAATGATACGCAAAAGAAATCACAAAAGTTGTGTCATTGGTAAATTTATTTTTCAGGTAGGCTGCCTACAAAATTTATAAGCATTTGTATATCAATTCAAAACCTCACCCAAACCCCGTTTGGCAACATCCATGCTGTTTCTCCAAAAACCCCACCCCGTTGGGAAACGACCATGTTGTTTCCCAAAAACCCCACCCCGTTGGGAAACGACCATGTTGTTTCCAAAAAATCCCACCCCGTAGGGAAACGACCATGTTGTTTCCAAAAAATCCCACCCCGTAGGGAAACGACCATGTTGTTTCCCCAAAATCCCACCCCGTTGGGAAACGACCATGTTGTTTCCCAAAATCTTCACCGTTGGGAAACGACCATGTTGTTTCCCCAAAATCCCACCCCTGTTGGGAAACGACCATGTTGTTTCCCAAAATCCCATTCACGTTGGGAAACGACCATGTTGTTTCCCAAAAATCCCACCGTGTGGCAACGACCATGTTGTTTCCAAAAATCCCACCCCTGTTGGGAAACGACCATGTTGTTTCCAAAAATCCCACCCCTGTAGGGAAACGACCATGTTGTTTCCAAAAATCCCACCCCGTAGGGAAACATCCATGTTGTTTCCAAAAATCCCACCCGTTGGGAAACGACCATGTTGTTTCCCAAAACCCCACCCCTGTAGGAAAACGACCATGTTGTTTCCAAAGATCCCACCCCCGTAGGGAAACGACCATGTTGTTTCCAAAAATCCCACCCTGTAGGGAAACGACCATGTTGTTTCCAAAAATCCCATTCCGTAGGGCAACGACCATGTTGTTTCCCAAAATCCACCCCGTGTAGGGAAACGACCATGTTGTTTCCCAAAAATCCCACCCCGTAGGGAAACGACCATGTTGTTTCCAAAAAATCCCACCCGTTGGGAAACGACCATGTTGTTTCCAAAAAATCCCATTCCGTAGGGAAACGACCATGTTGTTTCCAAAAATCCCATAGTAGAAACGACCATGTTGTTTCCCAAAAAACCCACCCCGTAGGGAAACGACCATGTTGTTTCCAAAAAATCCCATTCCGTAGGGAAACGACCATGTTGTTTCCAAAAAATCCCATTCCGTAGGGAAACGACCATGTTGTTTCCAAAAAAATTCGAATCTGTCGCATCCATTCATCCTTCCTCCATCCCAAATCCATCCCAAATCCATTATAATTCCATTTCAGCTCCCTTCCACATCCATCCCACATCCCTTCCACATCCCACCTTCTTCAGGGGTTGTTTAGGGTTTGTTCACGGCTTGCTTACGGCTTGGGTAGGGGGAATTTTGCTTAGAGGGGTATTAAATCTGCTCAAAAAAACCTAAATTACATCTCTAAACTACCTAAATAATGGCAGAATTAAAAGGCATATTCCGTTTTCAGGGCTCAATCGACCAGTTTACTGTGTACGAAATCAACGGCAAGACGGTCGTCCGCCGCAAGGCCCACATTCCCAAAGAAAAAATCCTGAAATCCCCTTCCTACCAGCGGCGGCGCGAAACCATGGCCGAATTTGGGGCCTCAAGTGAAGTGGCCAAGGCCCTCAGGTTGAGTTGGGTGATGGTGAGAAAGAAATTCCAGGGGCCTTACATCAGCGGACGCCTCAGCGGCATCCTCAAAAGCAAGGTTTGCCCTGCGGGCGCCGGCAACCTCGGACAACGGGAAATATCCCTCCTCAATTGCCCTCAGATCCTGGTCGGGTTTCCCTTCCACAAAGACCGCCCTTTCAGTAAAATATTTGCTTATCCTTTAACCCTCACCCCAAACGGCAGCCGCACCGCCGTCACCCTCACCCTGCCCGAAACCAGTTTCGGGGCCACGCCTGAGGCAGCTTCGCCTGCCATCCAAGCCCCCGCAGGCGCCACCCATTACCGCATCCTGCTACTGGTCAGTACCCTCAGCAGCTACCAGTATCACCCCGATTACAAAGGCTACCAACCCACCAACCCCGGGCAAAGCGGGAAATATGCCCTCGTCCAGACTCCCTGGATACCCCTGAGGGAGCCAGTTTCCGATCCAACTCACCTTGAGGCCACCCTGTCCGGCTTTGCCCTGCTCGCACCAGAAGTAGCCCTCCTCGCCTGTACCGGCATTGAGTTTGCCTCCAATTCCGGCCCCGACCTCGTCCCCCTCCCGGAAAGCCAGGCCATGGAGATTGCCGCCATCTTTTAGACAGCCGCTTCACCTTGAATTTGGAAATTATAGTCATAAAAAAAGCCCTCGGATGAGGGCTTAATTGAATCTTCAGCGGTCCGGACGGGACTCGAACCCGCGACCCCGTGCGTGACAGGCACGTATTCTAACCAACTGAACTACCGGACCAAAAGAACACCCAAATGACCAGTTGTCAAAAGGGAAAGCAAATATAGGGCATCACCCCAATCTGCGCAAGACTTTTTGAAAAAAAAGTTTCTTTTTTTCTTCATGCTCCGGGGCTTCCAGCCTTTACCCCAATCACCCCGTCTCCTACTCCCTCATAACCAGTAGTTTACCCTGCTGAACCACATCCTGGCCACACCTCACCCGGTAAAAATAGATGCCCGTGCTTGCCCCATTCATCCCAACTTTTCCCCTTTCCAGTCCGCTGAATTGCCCCCCTGCCACCCGCCGACCCCGCACGTCCAGTACTTCTACCTCGAAAAGATCCTGACCAGCTTGCCTCTTTTCCTTCCAGAACAGCACATTCCCTGCCCCGGCATCCACTCCCACCCGTAACAAATCAGCATCAAAAGCCCGTTCCGCTGAAGTGACCACCTCCGACTCATAAATCAGGATGCAATGGTCCAGCTGCCAGTTGACCGTATCCCACACCGTATAGGAGATCTCCACCATCGAATTGCTGTAATTATAGCGGGCCACCCCCTCCAGAAAACTTCCCGGCAGGGTAGGGGCGTCCTGGGTGTCAATAATCACCGAGTCTCCCCCGCATTGCAGGCTTCCGTAAACCAACCCGTTAAGCTCCCACAGATTATAAAAAGTCAGGCTATCGGGCCCAAGGGTGTCGATCGTCATCAGGTAGGTCTGATTGCCCGAGGTGGAACAGTTTTCCACCACAATCTTGTTGGTGCCTGTAAATTTTGGCGCACATTGCGACCTGCCTGCGAGCCAGATGCAGCTCACAACAAGCAAAGAAATAAGCAGTTTCAGTGGATACATAAGGTGATTCATTTGAAGTTGAAAATCCGCGTTCTCCGACAGGATAACCTTCACCAAGATGCAGCCCTGACCGCTTTCCTTCAATCCCAAATACGCCAAACCTTACGCCCTCAAACCGCAGACCTGCCTCCCCCAAACTCTCCCCTGTGCACCTCGGGCCCGGTCCCAAAGAGGCCCGGGATCAGATCGGGCTACCAGGTATCAGGGTGGCCTGCCGTGAAGTGCTGCAGAAACATAACCCCTGAATTGCCCCCATTCAGGGAATCATTCCCCATTTATTCGCAGAAATTAGAGCGCTTCTTAATTATTAATTCTTAATTTTGCTTCAACGGTCATCGAAAAGGAAAAAGAGTTAATCGCGTAAAACCAAGACAAAATCTATGGCTGAACCCCTGGACTTCGAAAAGCCTGTGTTTGAACTGGAGCAAAAGCTCGAGGAAGTTCGTCACATGGCAGAGGAAAAACACCTCGATACGACCGATATGGCCGCCAAACTGGAGGAGCAAATCCTCGAACTCAAAAAGCAGATTTACGGAAACCTCACCCGTTGGCAGCGGGTCCAGCTTTCCCGCCACCCCGAGCGCCCTTACACCCTCGATTACATCCAGAATATCTGCGACGAATTCCATGAATTTCATGGCGACCGCAACTTCAAAGACGACAAAGCCATCGTTGGCGGACTCGGCAAGATCGGGCAGCAGACCGTCATGGTCATAGGTCAGCAAAAAGGCCGCGACACCAAAAGCCGCCAGTACCGCAACTTTGGCATGCCCAATCCCGAAGGCTATCGCAAAGCCCTCAGGCTCATGAAATTGGCTGAGAAGTTTGGCAAGCCCATCATTTGTTTCATCGACACCCCCGGCGCCTTTCCCGGTCTGGAGGCCGAAGAGCGCGGCCAGGGCGAAGCCATCGCCAAAAACCTCATGGACATGGCCGTGATCGAGGTGCCCATCATCTGCATCGTCATCGGCGAAGGAGCCAGCGGCGGCGCCCTTGGCATTGGCATCGGCAATCGCATCTATCAGCTCGAAAATACCTGGTACTCAGTCATTTCCCCCGAGTCTTGCAGCTCCATTCTTTGGCGTAGCTGGGACCACAAGCAGGAAGCGGCCGAGGCCCTCAAGCTCACCGCCGAGGACAACCTCGAACTGGGCATCATCGACGGCATCATTCCAGAGCCCCTGGGCGGTGCCCACCAGGACCCCCAGGAAGTGTACAGAAATGTGCGCGAGCAAATCCGCAAAGACATCAAGTACCTGAAAACCAAGACTCCCGACAAACTGGTGGCCCATCGCATCGCCAAATTTTCCGCCATGGGTGTGTTTGAGGAGTTGCCCCACGAAGAGCACCACGGCGAAGCCACTTCAAATGGCAGCCACAAAAAAGCCAGCGAGGATTAAGAAAAGGTAGTTTTTGGGGGAAATCTCCATTGACATTCAGTTTGGAGGGGCACATTGCCCACTCAGGCAGGGGGTGCTTCGCGTTGGGTGTCGCACCAGCCCCGCTGCATCCGCCCACCAGACCCTCGCCGCACTCCCTCACCCCCCAAAGACGCACCCCCTGCTTGAAAATTTAAGCTGAAAGCTTAACCTTCCAGCAAAACCCTTTGTGATCTCATTGAAAATAACCCTCCCCCAAAAGCGGAAGCTTCCCCATCAAAAAACTTAGTGATCTTTGTGTCTTTGTGTTGAAAATTCCCATCAAAGCGGAAGCTTTCCCTCAAAAAAAGCTCTGTGTCCTCTTTTCCCCCTCGGTGAACTCTGTGGTAAAACCTCCCATAAAAGCGGAAGCTTTCCATAAAAAAACCTCTTGGCGACTATTCTTGACTCCGTGCCTCTGTGTTTAATAACCACCCCAAAGCGGAAGCTTTCCATCAAAAAAGCTCTGTGTCCTCATTTCCCCTCGGTGAACACTGTGGTAAAACCTCCCATCAAAGCGGAAGCTTTCCATCAAAAAACTTAGTGATCTTTGTGTCTTTGTGTTGAAAATTCCCCTAAAAGCGGAAGCTTTTATCACTCAAAAGCAGGCTTCCGCCGCTCCTTCTGCGCCTTCAACGCCTCATCCAGGTCCGCAGAGAGCAACATCCCCGCATTCCAGGTCGCAACGTAGTTCAACCCATCCACCACCGTGTGATCCCTTGAATAATTCAGAACCTCCTTGCTCCCCCGCACAGAAAGGGGAGAATTGGCTGCAATTTGGGCCGCCACCCCCAGCACCTGCTCCAGCATCTCCTCCCGGGTATCAAACACCCGGTTCACCAGGCCCATTTCCCGGGCTTCCCCCGCCGGCACATGCCGCCCCGTAAAGGCCATCTCGCGGGCGTGACCATCAGGGATGAGCTTAGGCAGCCTTTGCAGACTCCCCAGATCGGCCACCATGCCCACCGCAATCTCTTTGACCGAAAAAAATGCATCCTGGGTGGCGAAGCGCATATCGCAGGCGCAGATAATGTCCAGACCTCCTCCCAGGCAACCACCCTGCACCGCGGCCAGCACGGGTTTGCGGCATTTTTCAATGGCATTGATCGTATCCTGCAATTCCAGAATCAGTCTGCGCAGTTTTTCCCCCTTGCGGCCCGTACAGGTATCCTCGATCATCAGATCAATCGAGGCCAGCAGGCTGAGGTCAATGCCTGCGCAAAAGTGTTTCCCCTTTCCTGCCAGTACAATGGCCCGCACCTCCCTGTCCTCATCCAGCGCCTCAAACGCAAACTTCAACTCATCCCAGGCAGCCCGGTCGAGGGCATTGGCTGCTTCCGGGCGATTCATTTCCAGCAAAGCCACTTTGCCATGCCGGGTTTGGGTAAAAAACTTGTATTCCATGAGATCAATTTCGGATTTTTCAACCAAAGTTTAGTCTCTGGAGATTTCCTTTTGCAGATTTGCTCTTTTTGCCCTCATTCCCCTGAATTTCCTTCCCCGAATTCCATTCCAATCAATTTACCTGCCCTCACGAATATTTCCGGCCATTCTGCCTCAATATTTACCTTCGCCCCGCTAAACGGGTGATCGAATTCCAGCTTGCGGGCCGTGAGAAAAAGGCCTGGCAGGTTCCAGTTTTCCAGAAAATGACGGTTGTGAAAGCGGTCACCATGCTTTTTATCCCCGATTACCGGGTGGCGCAGGTGGGCAAAATGCCTCCTGATCTGGTGCATGCGCCCTGTTTCAGGCTTGATTTCCACCAGCGAGTACCTCGCTGAAGGATAGCGTCCCACGGGCACTTCGACCGTGGTTTTCAGCAGGGTGCGATAGGCAGTCTGTGCTTCCTGCAAAGGACCGTCCAGGTCTTTTTTGAGGGGATAATCAATGTAGCCTTCGGGCTCAGTCCAGCCCCGCACCAGGGCCAGATAGGTTTTGGTCACCCGCTTTTGCGTAAATTCTTCCGTCATCAGCCTTCCAGCTTCCTGGCTCAGGCCAAAGAGTAGCACCCCGGAGGTGGATTTATCCAGCCTGTGAACGGGAAAAACATGTTCTCCCACCTGATCCCGCACCAATTGCATGGCAAAGCGGGTTTCGTACTTATCAAGATACGTGCGGTGCACCAGCAACCCTGCGGGCTTGAAAACCGCTACGAAATACTCGTCCTGATAAAGGATGGGCAGCCTTTCCTGCTCAGTCAAAATAGCTGAAGGAAGTCCCGGACTTCAGGCCTTTCAGGAATTCATACATCAGGTCGATGCAGGCCTCTACATCAGATTTGGCCACCATTTCTACCGTGGTATGCATGTAGCGCAGGGGCAGGGAAATCAGGGCTGAAGCCACTCCCTGGTTGCTGTAGGCGAAGGCATCTGTATCCGTACCCGTGGAGCGGGAGGCAGCCTCCATCTGGTATTTGATCTTGTGCTTTTCTGCCGTGTCGCGGATGGCCCGCAACAGTTTGTTCTGCACGGCCGGTCCCACCGTCAGAGAAGGGCCTTCCCCGCATTTCACATCCCCTTCCCTGATTTTTTCGATCATGGGGGTGTTGGTATCGTGGGTCACGTCCGTGATAATAGCCAGGTCGGGATTTAGACGTTGGGCAATCATCTGGGCGCCCCGCAACCCTACTTCTTCCTGCACAGAATTTACCACAAACAGCGTAAAGGGCAATTTCACCTTCTTCTCCGCCAATCTGCGGGCCACTTCTGCAATCATGAAGCCACCCATGCGATTGTCCAGAGCCCGTCCCATGTAGTATTTGTCATTGATGGAGGAAAAACCATCTTCAAAGGTGAGCACTGTGCCGGGATAAATGCCCATTTCAGTCACCTCCTCCTTGGAAGAAGCTCCCACGTCAATGAAAATATTGTCCACTTTGGGAAATTCGGGCTTGGTGTCGGAATTGCGAATGTGAATGGCAGGCCAGCCAAACACGCCCTTGACAATGCCTTTGTCCGTAAAAATATTCACCCGCTTGGCGGGGGCGATAAGGGCGTCACTGCCGCCATTTCGTTTCACGTAAATAAAGCCATCCTTGGAGATATAATTCACAAACCACGAGATCTCATCTGCATGGGCCTCAATCACCACTTTATATGACTGTCCGGGGTTTATCACAGCCACCGCAGAGCCATAAACGTCCGTAATAAACTGATCTGCAAAAGGTTTGAGGTAATTCATCCAAATCTTTTGCCCCCCGGCTTCAAAGCCTGTCGGGGAAGGATTATTGAGATAATCCCCGAGGAATTTTTCAGATTTTTTGTCCATTGAAGATGCGCAAAGTTTAGTAGTTTGAGTCTAAAATCTCCGGATTCCCGGTTAAAAAAACCTCCCGACGGCTAAACAGAAGGATGAATCAGTTGGATTTGACGAATTACAGGGGAATATTCCCGTGCTTCTTCCTGGGTAATTTTTCAGCTTTATTCTGGGTCATTTCAAAGGCCCGGATCAGTTTGGCCCGCGTATCCTCGGGCATGATTACCTCATCCACAAATCCACGGGCGGCTGCCCGGTACGGATTTGCAAATTTGTGGGTGTACTCGGCCACTTTTTCGTCGAGTTTGGCCTGTGAATCTTCCGCTTCCTGGATTTCGTTGCGGAAAATGATTTCCGCCGCTCCTTTGGCTCCCATTACCGCAATTTCAGCCATTGGCCAGGCATAATTCATGTCTGCCCCAATGTGTTTGGAGTTCATCACGTCGTAGGCGCCGCCATAGGCTTTGCGGGTAATCACCGTGACCCGCGGAACGGTGGCTTCGCAGAAGGCATACAATAATTTTGCCCCATTGGAAATGATGCCATTCCATTCCTGATCCGTACCAGGCAAAAAGCCGGGAACGTCCTCGAATACAAGGAGAGGAATGTTGAATGAATCACAAAAACGCACAAAACGGGCTCCTTTGCGGGAAGAATTGATATCCAGCACCCCCGCCAGACTCGCGGGTTGATTGGCAATGATGCCCAGGGAGCGTCCACCCAGCCGGGCGAAGCCCACCACGATATTTTCCGCAAAGTCCTTATGCACTTCCATGAAACTTCCCTGGTCCACCACCAGCTCGATCACCTCTTTGATGTCATAGGGTTGGTTGGGATTTTCAGGGATAATGGTATTTAATTCAGGGATTTTTACTCCCAAATCGCCTTCAAATGCATACACAGGGGCGTCTTCTTCGCAATTCTGCGGCATATAGCTCAGCAGTTGACGGATTTGCTCCAGAATGGCCACTTCGTTGGGAGCGGTAAACTGGGTTACCCCTGATTTGGCTGCGTGGGTGCTTGCACCCCCCAGTTCTTCCAGGGTCACATCTTCGTGTGTCACCGTTTTGACCACGTTGGGGCCAGTCACAAACATGTAGGAGGTGTTTTCGACCATGTGCACAAAGTCCGTTATGGCCGGACTGTACACTGCCCCGCCTGCGCAGGGGCCCATGATGGCCGATATTTGGGGAATTACCCCTGAGGCGATGGTATTTCGGTAAAAAATATCGGCATAGCCACCCAGTGAAACAACGCCTTCCTGAATGCGGGCGCCGCCAGAGTCATTCAATCCAATCACGGGAGCGCCATTTTTCATGGCCAGATCCATGATTTTGCAGATCTTTTCGGCATGGGTTTCAGAAAGTGATCCCCCAAAAACCGTAAAATCCTGACTGAAAACATACACCAGCCTGCCGTTGATTTTTCCGTAGCCCGTGACTACGCCATCCCCCAGAAATTTCTGTTTTTCCAGTCCGAATTCGTGTGAACGGTGGGTCACGAATTTGCCGATTTCCTCAAAACTGCCTTTGTCCAGCAGCAATTCGATCCTTTCCCGGGCAGTCAGTTTCCCTTTTTTGTGCTGGGATTTGATTCTGTCTTCACCCCCGCCAAGCAGGGCTTTTTCGTTTTTATCGCGGAGTTTATCGAAGGCTTTTTCGTGCATCTTCTGGGCTTAATAGGGGGCAAATATAATTAAAAAACCCATTTATTTCCCGCTTAAACCAGACAATCAGGGAAATGTTTCAGGGGATTTTACTGGCCAGGCAAATGCTGATAACCTTTTTCCAGCACTTTGAAGATGTGCAGCACATAGGGGAAAAGTGCATCCATGCTTTCCTCTGCGCCGCGGGTGGAGCCAGGCAGGGTGAGGATGAGGGTGCGTCCCCGCAATCCTGCCACGCTTCTTGACAGCATGGCATAGGGGGTGCGATCCTGCCCGTATTTGCGGGCGGCTTCCATGATGCCGGGAATATCCTTTTCAATCAGGGGGGCCAGGGCTTCCGTGGTGGTGTCACGGGGACCAAGTCCTGTGCCGCCTGTGGTAATGATCAATTCCACGCCCGCCTCACACAGGTTGAGCACCTTTTGACGGATGACTTCAGCCTCGTCGGGAATGACCTGGTATTCGCGCAAATCCACTTCAAACGGTTCCAGTTTTGCCATGATGGCTTTGCCTGCGCGGTCTTCTTTTTCGCCTTTGGAGACGGTATCTGAGCAGACAATGACCGCCGCGGTTATTCCTTTGGGGAATTTTTCCCGGAAATCTGTCTTGCCTCCCTGCTTGCGTTCGAGGTAAATCCGCCCGATTTCCACCCCTTTGTCCACGGGTTTGAGCATGTCATAAATGGTCAGCGCGGCCAGAGAGGCTCCGTGCATGGCTTCCACTTCGCAGCCTGTTTTGTAAATGGTCTTGACCTCAACCGTGATTTTGATCAGGTTTTCAAGGTATTCAAAATCGATTTTGCAGGCTTCAACTGGAATGGGGTGGCAATGGGGAATCGCAGAAGGAGTCGCTTTTACGGCCAGATAACCAGCTGCCCGGGCCGTGGCCGGGATATCGGGCTTGGGGCCAGTGTTGGTGCGCACCATTTCCACGCTTTCGGGCTTCATGATCAGTTCGGCACAGGCGATGGCTGTGCGAAGGGTATTGGATTTATGGGAAATGTCGCGCATGTTTCAGGGATTAGATGCCGGGAATTGGGTTATTCTTTCCAGGAATGGGTTCCGTCTGCAAAAACTTCCTTTTTCCAGATCGGGACTTTGGCCTTGATTTCTTCCACCAAATATTCCAGCGAAGGAAAGGTAGGCTTGCGATGGGCCGAGGAAACCATCACCACCATGGAAATTTCCCCTACTTTTACCGTACCCACACTGTGATATATGTGCAAACAGCTCAGGTCGTATTTGGCAAATGCTTCCTCACGAAGTTCGGCAATCACCTTGTCGGCCATTTCATCAAAGGCAGAATATTCGATGGCAGTGACCGTTTTTCCGTCTATTTCATCCGCCCTGACCTGTCCCATGAAAAATGTGTGTGCGCCAACCTGGGTTTTGGATTGGTGGCTGCGCAGCATATCAGCTATTTTTTCGGGCGTAATGGGCCCCTGGATAAGGAAGGACTTTTTCTTGGGCTTATTTTCCATTTTTCAGGTTGTTTTTGGCGGGTTTGAATTTTATTAACCTCCTGCAAAGGGCGGCATGATGGCAATTTCATCCCCGTCTTTCAGGCCCGCATCTCCTTTGACCACCTCCTGGTTGAGCGCGGTCAGGTAATTGATTTGGGTAAGCAGGGGAATTTTTTGGGAAAGAATTGTCCTCAATTCGGCCAGGGAAGCGATATTTTCCAACTCCATTTCTGCTCGTCCTGCCGCTTCCTGAACCTGTCCAAAGAGAAGAATCCTGATTTTCATGCGGCCAATTTACAAAGGAATCTGTGCCGCAAAAAACTGGTCAGTCAGGTTTCACCTTCTGAGGCAATTAATTTCTCCAGATCTTCAGGGGTATTCACATTGAAAAAGAGGCGGGAATCGTAGGAAAAATAAGATTCACGGGAAATGGGGATAAAATCCGGATTGAGGGCCCGTACTGCCTGGGTGAGCTTCAACTGGTTTTCTTTTACCATATTTTCCAGCGCAGGGATTGCACGCGGGGAGTAGTATGCACATAGTGGCTGAATTTCACTGCCTTCCACGGGCACGGTGGCGGTCACTTTAGGTTTGATTTTTTTGATCAGGTAACCCAGAAAGTCGAGGGTAACGAATGGCAGATCGACAGGCAAAACGAGGATTCCTTTGCCGCGGGCCTCGTGCAGCCCGGTGACAATTCCGCCCAACGGGCCTGTATCAGGATACATGTCCGGGTAGGTTCGAATGCCTGCCAGGCGGATTTCAGGATTATTGGAGATGATGATCACGCGTTCGCAAAATACCTGCAGGTGGGACACTGCCCTTTCCAGCAGGGTTTCTCCCTGCCATTCAATCAGGGCTTTGTGGTGTCCCATGCGCAGGCTTTGTCCTCCTGCATTTACTACGCCAACAATCTCAGTTCTTTTCATCGGGGTAAAATATGCACTTCCACGCTTTCGTTGGGGGCAAAATCAAACGGATTCGGGGGTAAATAAACCAAAGCGTCGGCCCCTGCGAAGCTTTGCAACATGTGTGATCCCTGTACTGCACGCAAAGATACCCCATCTTCGACAATTGCGGCAGTTAAAAATTCAGCCCGGCCCTGCTTTTTATTGAATCCTTCCACCAGAGGCATTCGCAAAGTGGGTAAAAAGGGCTTTTTCATGCCCTGAAGGGCCCTCAGGTAGGGGTAAACATATTCGTAAAAACATACCAGCACCGCTCTGGGGTTGCCAGGCAGCCCAAATGCAGCTGTATTTTCTTTGCTGGCAAAGAGCAAAGGCTTGCCTGGCTTTTGCCATACATTATGGAAAAGGGTTTGAAATTGATTTTCCTCCAGCGCAGGAAGGGTAAAGTCGTAATCTCCTATGGAAACACCTCCAGTAAGGATCAGGAGGTCATTTTGTGGAGCCAGATCCCGGATTTTTTCGGTCAGAAGAGGAAGGTCATCAATGCATTGGGTGGATTTGGCTTCAAGTCCCATTTCTCTCAGCGCTGCCACCAGCATGACTCCGTTGGACTCGAAAATTTTTCCGCGGGTCAAATCTGCCTCCGTTTCCGCAAATTCTGATCCTGTGGTAATGACATGGACTTTGGGTTGAGCAAAGCAATTCACCTGAAATATCCCCAGAGAAGCAAGAAACCCAATCGCGGCCGGGTCAAGGCGGGCGCCTTTGGGCAGGGCGATATCGCCCTTATGGATTTGCTGCCCTGCCGGTCGGACGTTGCCTCCTGGTTTCAGTCTTTCATCCCCCAATTTCAGCATTTCGCCTGCAGTCTCCACAAATTCCTGCATGATGATGGTGTCAGCGCCCGGTGGGAGGGGAGCTCCTGTAAAAATGCGGGCCGCATGGCCCCGGGGGAGGGTGAATTCGCCCGAATCTCCTGCTTTGATCTCGCGAAAGAGCTTCAATTCCCGTTTTTGGCCCAAATCTTCGTACCTGAAAGCATATCCATCCACGGCAGATTGATCGAAAAAGGGATGAGAAGCGGGTGAAATTACATCTTCAGCCAGCATTTTCCCGGCAGCATCTTCCAGTTGAATCAGGGAATGGGGGAGGGGAAAAAGATTCTGGAGGAGAATTTGCTGCGCTTCGGGAACAGAGATCATGCTTTAATTTTTGATAAATTTAATCAGAATGCGGTCTTTCATCAGAAATTCGCTCCAAAAAAATGCTTCAGCCATTCGTATTATTTTAAGATCAGATCAAATGTTGATGTGAGAATTATTGGATTTTTGTCGAAAAAAAAATTAACTCAACTATTGACAGAACCTTCAGAACGTCACAAAACCACATTTTCAAAAAACCACATTGCCTCAAATCGGTGTTTTCGGGTGATTCCAACTTTTTGCCCGATGTAATGTGTGACGGGAATTTCAATTGTAAGGAAAGCGTTTCTTTTAGTTTAACTTTTATGTTAAAGGCCCGTATATTTGTAATGTAAGGTCGAAGCAAAGGTATGGCCTTACAACAAAAAGATAACAGTTCTCATTATAATAGCTTTCTCATAGTTCTTTGGTGCCCCATAAGTCAAGCTTATGGGGTTTTCCATTTTTAGGATAATACGAAAAGTTGAAAAATCTTCTCACAGGCCCTGTCAGGCTGGTTTTTGCGCTTCTTTAATCAAAATTTCCTTGAAATTTTGAAATCGGGGCACATCTGCCTGAGTTTCACTGGTAGGTAAGCGGGTCACGGGAACCCGCAGCTTCAAATCCGTTCAGACGCAACCTGCATGCATCGCAGTGCCCGCAGGGAAGTCCATCAGCAGATGGATCATAACAACTCATGGTCAAGGCGTAATCGACTCCAAGTTCCAGGCCTTTTTGTACGATCTCAGCTTTGCTCATCTCGATCAAAGGAGTATGTATCTGCAATTTCTGGCGGCCTTCAACTCCCGATTTGGTGGCCAGGTCGGCCATGGCCTGAAAGGCAGCGATGTACTCGGGTCTGCAATCGGGATATCCGCTGTAATCAATGGCATTTACCCCGATAAAAATGTGGCTCGCTCCCACCACTTCGGCCCAGGCCAGGGCAAAAGATAGGAAAACCGTGTTTCGGGCTGGTACATAGGTCACAGGAATTCCTTGCTGGTCGATGGTTTCCGCATCGCGACCTTTGGGTACTTCAATATTGTCCGTGAGAGCAGAGCCGCCAAAAAGCCTCCAGTCAATGTTGGCGATGATGTGCTCGGCCACTCCCTGGCTTTCGGCCACCTTGCGGGCAGCCTCCAGCTCAAATTTGTGGCGCTGTCCATAATTGAAAGTCAGGGCATAACAGGTAAATCCCTGCCTTTTGGCGATGGCCAGCACGGTGGTCGAGTCCAGGCCGCCACTCAAAAGGACGACCGCTTTGGGCGCTTCAGACATGGGGTGAATTTAGGGAAATTTCATTTAATCTTTACCTGCAACCACGACAAACTCCTCTCCTGCATCAAATTCGGCCACCACTCTGCGACCCGCATCCCGGACAAAACGCTCAATGGCTTTTCGTTCCCGAAATTCAATGGATTCCTTTTTGGTTAGAGAGATTTTGGAGCCTGAAATGGCCCAGTACCTGGCTGGAACCTGGTAAAGCAGGGGCAACTCCTCTCTGGCCTGGCGGGCAAGTACGGGAATGAATTTGAGCATCAGCGCCAGGTCAAATTCCTCGTTTTGCAAAGCCTTTAATCCTTCATTCAAAAACCACCTTGAGGTCTGTAAAGCTGGCTGGAGGCGGGCAAAGGCCTGGAGAATGCGAATGCAATCGGGGTCTTTATCGAGTGCCAGATACCTGTTTGTGGTGCCAAAAAGCCCTGAAAAGGGCCAGATGAGGGGCTGCAGACCGCAGCCCAGATCCAGAATGGAGGAAATTTCGCCCACAGCGGCCTTCAATTCCGGATAAAAAGCTTCCCGCGAGGGCATGCGCTCGCGCGTGCTTGCGTGAGTTTCCGCAAGTTGGTCCAGCAATTCGCGGTCAGGTTCCTTTGCATTTGCAAGTTTTCGCACCAGCATCGCCTGATTATCCTGATCCTGTTTGTATTGTCGCAAGTAGTAGTAGATCCTTTTTTTTGCGCTAGAGGCAGCTTCTTTGAAATATTTGCTGCGTTCCACATCCCGCCATTCTGTGGCATCCTGGATCACTTTGAGCAGTTTGGGGCTTTTTTGCAGAATCTCATTCACCAGTTCGTCTGCAGTTTCCGCATCTATGCGGTATTTTTTTACCGCAGATTGGGCAATTTCCTGCCGGGCCTGCTCCAGCCACTCTTGATTATCCATACCAGGCCTCCCAGGATTGTTGCAGGTCGCTTTCGGGAAACCATGTCATGTGTTTGGTTATTAAATCGGCCAGATGATTTTCAAGAGAATTTGCCTCCTGTTGCATGCGAATGGTTTCCAGGGTTTCGAAAATGGAAGCCAGGTTATGGGCGGCAAGCAGGCCCTGAGAGGAGAAAACCTGCTCAGGTTCATTTTCCCGGCAAACATGGCAATTGCACTTCCAGTCGGTGGATTGGAGCAATTCGGGACCCGTAAGGGAACCGTAGGGGGTCATGTACCAGCCGCCTGCGGCGTAGTGTCCATAAGAAGAGGAATCGAAAATATTGGCGCCCGCGGCAGCCAGAAAGGGCAATTCAAGCGGGTCGCCCGCACCATACACATGCATGGGTAGCTCACCGCAGATCGATCGTGCTTCCGCTATTACTTTGCTGACAAATTCGAGGTTGTGGTTTTTGTTGAAAAATGGCACCAGGCTGCCTATGGCCACATATTTGACCTGCATTTCCATGAGCGCATGCATGCTTTCCCGCCTCAGATCCAGAAATTTTCCTCCTTGTTGTACCCCGGCCAGAATGCCGTTTTTTACCAGGGGAAGGGCTTGTTTGATGCGTTTGTGGGTGGCGTCCATTTTGCCTTTGGCATTGGTACGGTTATCGCCGGGCGGCGTAATCAGATCGAGGGGCGAGACGATGTCTGCCCCAATCTGGTCCTGAAAGGCGACAATTTTTTTATTGTCGAGGTACAAGGGCCTCTTGAGGCCCTGAAATGCCCCGCTGTCTGTCATGACCATGCCCTGAAAATCCACGTAATCGTGTACATCCAATCCAGCCAGCAATTTCTCCTTCACCTCTTTCTGCTTATACATGAAAAACCCATTCATAATAAAGCCTTTGACGGGATATTTTTCCTTGATCTCTTCCATGGAAACCAGGTTTGTTTCAGGCTGAAAGACAGGCAGGAAAAGGGGAAGGGGGATTTCCTTCCCGTTATTGAGGTGAAGAATATTTGCGGGTTTGGCCGTCATGGGGCAAATATACGAGTAATGTGGGACCAGGAATAAATATTGGTTCGCTTTCATTTGGATCAGGGAAAAAGGTGGTCGGGAGATTCGGGGGAGACAGTGATTCAGCTATAAGTGGCCAAAAGTGTATCAATTATATAGATTTGGCCGCTTATGATAATATAGGAGATGATTTATCTTTCAGGATTTGGTAGAAAGCCAGTGGCTTAATTTGCGTTTCCCATGGTTTAGCAGGAGGATTCAACTGGTTAGAGCAGGTCAAATGCCATGGATTTGTAGTTTATTCAGCCAAAAGAGGAGAAGAATGGGGGGATTTGGCCACTTATAATGGATGCATTTGGCGTGAATCTAGTTGGAGAGGTGAAAATGAAATATGGGCCAGGTTGGGTTTTTAAGGGTTTTAGGTCGTCTTTTGGGAGAAATCTGGCTTTCTGATTGTATAATAATTGGCCAAAAGTGAGATTTTTATTAGAGATTTGGCCACTTATAATGGATATGGAGATGAAAAATCTGATAAAGCAGGATTTAATCCAAAGTGACTTCCTGAAGCCTAACAGGGACTTTCCTCATGTCCATTATGATTGATTTTAAGCATAAGTGGCCAGAAATAAATAAAAATATGTAGATTTGGCCACTTATAATTGATCAATAATGGGCAATTTAGTTGGACGTGATTATGAAGTAAAGCAACTGGAAATGGCCATGGCTTCAGACAAATCTGAGCTGGTGGCTGTTTTTGGACGCAGAAGGGTGGGAAAAACCTATTTGATCAGGCAGTTTTTTCAGGGCCAGATTTTGTTTGAACTCAGTGGATTGCATAATGCCACCATGCATGACCAACTGGAAAATTTCCAACAGAAATTATCTCAGAAAGGTTTTGAACTAAAACGACCCAAAAGCTGGCTGGAAGCATTTGTTCAGCTTGGAAAGTTCATCAACCAGCAAAAAGGCAAGAGTAAAAAAGTCATTTTCATTGACGAATTTCCCTGGCTGGCCGGCCGCAGGTCCAAATTTCTGATGGCATTTGAAAATTTCTGGAACAGTTTTGCCAGTTCCAGGAGGGATATGGTGGTAGTCATTTGTGGTTCCGCGGCGGCATACATGGTCAAAAACGTCATTCGCAATCGGGGCGGCCTGTATAACAGGGTGACCAAAAGGATCCGTCTGCTGCCATTTAATCTGGCTGAAACCAAACAATTTCTGCTCAGCAACGGAGTCAGTTGGTCGAATTACGACGTGCTTCAGGTTTATATGGCTCTGGGTGGCATCCCGCAGTACCTCGAGTACCTGACGGTGGGGGAAAGTGTGCCTCAGGCGATTGATCGCCTGTGTTTTGCCCGCGATGCTCCTCTTGCAACAGAGTTTCTGGACGTATTTGCCTCTCTCTTTGATCACCCCGACCGCCACACGACCATCATAAGGGCCCTGGCCAAATCGAGAAAAGGACTGACCAGAAGTGAAATTTCCGCCAAAAGTAAAATTCCGTCAGGTGGCCGCCTGACCCGGACTTTGGCAGAACTGGAAGAATCAGGATTTATCGAGAAATACACTGCTTTTGGCAGGGTAAAGAAGGATGCACTTTATTTTCTGAGCGACGAATACGCCCTGTTTTACCTCAAATTCATCGAAAATCAGACTTCCAGAGAAAGCGGAACCTGGTTGAAACAATTCAACAGTCAGAGTTACAAAAGCTGGTCAGGATTCAGCTTTGAGACCGTTTGTCTAAAGCATATTCAGCAGATAAAAGCTGAACTGGGGATTGCGGGAGTGCTTTCCAGAAGCTATGGATGGAGCATCAAAGGAGAAGAAAAAGGAGCGCAAATCGACCTGATAATTGACCGGGCCGATAATGTGGTGAATTTGTGCGAAATGAAATTTTATAGCGGTCCCTACACCATTGACAAAAAGGAAAATGCAGAAATGAGAAAGAAAATAGGCCTCTTCAGATCGAATAGCCATCCCCGAAAAAGTATTTTCTTTACCATGGTCACAACATTCGGAGTTACACCTAATCCATATAGCCTGGAAATAGTTCATAGCCAGGTT
This sequence comes from Bacteroidia bacterium, assembly GCA_020635905.1. Lineage (GTDB taxonomy): Bacteria > Bacteroidota > Bacteroidia > J057 > JADKCL01 > JACJYV01. Next base: position 182,311 of record JACJYV010000008.1, on the reverse strand, counting down.
ACTATGGATTGTTTATTTCAATAGGAGAGTGATTATTAGTGGCCAAATGTGGGTATTTTAATTGAGTTTTGGCCGCTTATAATTGTGTGTTGATCAATTGAATTTCATCAGGAGGACAATTTGTCAGTGAAATTGACCTGATCAATACGGGTGAAAATGAACATTTCACCTTTGGCATTTTCTCCTCCCAATTCGCAACGACTTTCCTCAAAAGGTCACTAATACCGCTTTATACCCTAATCTGATCCTGTTTTCCAGGCATTTTTTGAGTACTTGTTTTAATTATAAATAGCCAAAAGTGCATTGTTATCATCAGATTTGGCCACTTATAATGCTGGAGAGTTAAAGCGAAAAGTATTTCGACTCAACACTTAAGCTCACGGATTTTCCCCCTGAATGCTGTTCTTTTCAGACTGAATTATTCCTAAATTGCCTGCACGAAAGCTGATTTTACCCTCCATGACCAAAGTTTTCCTCAGTCACAGCAGTGTTGACAAACCTTTTGTTGAACAATTAAACCAAAAGCTGAAAGCGGATGGTATCGAAACTTTTTTCGACAAAGAGTCGATCAGGGCGGGTGAAAGTATTGTAGAGAGATTGCGCCAGGCTCTGGATGAGTTTGAGGTCTTTATTTGCGTCTATTCGCCCGATTATTTCGAGTCAAACTGGGGAAGCACAGAGTGGGAAACTGTGCTCATGAGCGCTCTTTCCCGCGGAACAGGCAAAAGACTTTTGCCTGTTTACCTCCACGATGCTGAGATTCCCACCCTGCTTTCAGACATCAAATACATTGATTTTCGCAACCGCAGTCTGGATGATGGCTACCCAGAAATCCTTGCTGCGCTCACGGGTGAGGATGAAGACGATCTTCCTCCACCACAACCCCTTCCAGATGGCTCAATTATGCCTCACAAACCTTTGAGAGAGTCTTTTGTGGGAAGGCGAAAATTCATTCTGGACCTGCACAAAACTCTCCAAAAAGAGCCTGTGGTGGTCATTCAGGGGATGGCGGGAGTGGGAAAAACCCAGGTGGCCGTAGCCTATGCCTACAGGTATGCAACCCGCTTTTTTCCGGGTGGAGTGATCTGGGTGGAAGCCAACGGAGGCAAGTCCGCTTTGGTCAGAGCCCTGCGGAAATTTACAGGTCAGGAAGGCAAAGCCTTCCAGGAGTCTCCCGACGAATTGGCCCAATTATGGAATTTTCTGATTGGTACGCCCCCCGAATTGGTGATCCTGGATGGCCTTGACGACGAGCAAACCAAATTAGAGGATTGGCTGCCTGGAGGCATGGACGATATTCGTGTGTTGATTACCACCCGTGGACTTGAAAATAACACCCTGCCGGTCATGCGACTGGAAAATTTCAACGAAGAGGAAGGGATTCAACTCATTTCCCGGGGTGAACACAAAATTGCAGAAAGTGAAATGGGGGTCGCCAAAAAGCTGGTGAGAATGATGGGCGGGCTTCCCCTCGCCCTGGAATTGATCCGCAACTTTCTTCGCCTGAATGCCAATAATGGACTATCTCTTTCCAAATTATTGGAAGCCATTGAGGCAGAAGGCGAAATGCATGCCCTGAGCACTTTTTCAGAAAAATATTTTTCTGATTTGCCCACAGGCCACGAGAAATCCATTGTTTCCTCTTTTGAATTGCTGCTCAAGCAATTGGATAACGACGCAGCGGAAAAAATCCTTCGCACCATGTCCCTGTTGGCTCCCGCGCCCGTGCCCGAAAAATTGCTCAAAGAAATTCTCGATTATAAGCCTGGAAACATTCTCTCTGACCCTTTTCGCGAAAATGCCACTGACCTGGCCAACCTGTCTTTGGTCGAGATCCAGGAAGGACCTGATTGCCCACTGCTTTATGCCCATCCCCTCATGTCGGCCTATGTGCGTGCCCGCATTCCGCGCAACAGCAAGCTGCCCAAAGCGACCTTTCAGGCGGTGGAAAAGGCCATGGCCCGCACCCGGAATCCCGAGGACGAGGACTCTTATTATACCCTGGAATGGGTTTTACCTCACGCAGAAAAACTGGTCAATGAATCAAATGATATTCCCTGGGTGATTCAGGTCTGCAAACACCTGGGTTATCACCACCAAAGGCATGGCCGCTATCTTGAAGCGGTCAAGTATTTTCAGAAGGTTTTTGAAATTTCTCTCAAAGAATATCCCCCAAACAGTCCTGAAATAGCTTCAGCCAAATATCATTTGGGGCAAATTTTGCATGAAACGGGTCAGCATGAAGAGGGAGAAGTATTGTTGGAGGAATCTTTGGATACGTATGAAAAGCTCGATTTTGAGAAAAACGATCCCAAGTTTGTGGGACGGGGCAAAGCCTACATGGCCAAGGTCCTTTACAGCAAAGGTAAATTTCAGGATGCCCTCAAACTTCAGCAGGAGGCCCTGAACCTGAATCGGGTTGAATTTCCCCCTGACCATCCGTACGTGACCTTTGTCCAGGCCAATCTGGCCCGGGTTTATCGGGCATTGGGTGATTTCAAAACGGCCCGCGATTTGCTGAAAGACGTTCTCAGGCTGAACCAAAAGCGATTTGGAAGCAATCCTCACCACCGTTTCATTGCCAAATCCAAATTGCGCCTGGCCAATTTGTACCAGGATTTAAGCAATTTTCGCAAAGCCCGAAAGTTGTTTCAGGAATCCCTGGATTCTACCCTGGTCAATTATGGCCCAACTCATCCCCGAACGGCCCGCTGCCAGTACAACCTGGGCAACATACTGATCGAAATGGAACATTTCCAGACTGGCATAGACCTGCTGAAGCAAGCCCTTGAGTCTAATAAGCTGAATTACACCAATCAAAATCCAAATCATCCCTATATTGCCAAGGTGAACTCAGATCTCGCGGTGGCCAAAACTGACTACGCCAATCTGGTCTTGCTGCCCACCCAAAAGGAAGAGGCTGGAAAGCTTCTGGAGGAGGCCAGCAACCAGCAGGAGGAAGCAATCAAGGCGGCCTTTGAAGAATATTCCTCCAACGATCCAGCCATGACTCCTTTTCTCATCAATGAAGGTAAGGTGCTGATGGGCAGGGGGTTCCTGACCCGCGCCCGTAAATATCTGGGCATGGCCCTGGCCTCCAATGAAAAGGTTTACGGAAAATCTCACCCCTACTGGGAACAAGTCAGGGAATTGATGGACGATCTGGAAGATTTGGTCGCCATTTATGGGGAAAGCAATCAATAATGCGCCTTTAATCCCGTTGATAAAAAAGTATGGCTGGCTTTCTCAAAGGAATTGGCAAATTTTTTCACGTGCTGTTTCTGGTGTGGTTCGGATTTTTGGTGGTTCAAAATGTCGATTCCTTTGCGGAGATCATGCCTTTCTTATTTTTGGTAAGCTTTTCCCTGGTGGCGCTGGGTTGGATACTGGAAAGAGTACGTGAGAAAATTTTGAGGAAAATTCAGGGAAATCTCTTCTTCCCGTCTCAGTCTTTTGGCGAATTCCGCACTACTTTCTGGATTCTGGGTGCATTTTTTATGATAATTGGCCTTTCCACACAGCTCACAGGCCTGACGGATCACGGATATGGGCTCGCCACCCTGGGCGCCCTTTGGGCCTCCATTCCTTTCCTTCGCCCCCGCACAGGAGTGCTCCTGACCGAAGATAATATTGAGGTGCGGCTTGCCTTGGGCCATTTCAAACTGAATTTTTCTGCCTTTTCAGGCCTTAAAATCAGGGGTGAGGAAATCTGGCTGATGCTGGGCAAATCCAAAAAAGTAATTCCTCCCAAATTCCTGGAAACTGATGATCAGTTTGCCCTGTTGCGTGCTCTGAATCAGTCACTTCTATCCCGCGGATTGACTCCTCTGGAGGATGCAGAGGACCTTACAGGAGAATTTTAATCCCGAATTCCTTATCTGATCTGAAAATTGGGTCTGGGTTTATTTGGGGCCTGATTGGCTTCAATGAAAAAATCAATTCCGCAAGTCAGGGCAGGGGGATTGGGATAAACGGAACCAGATTCCCCCCAAAATCCTCCCATTATCCCTCCTTTCACAACCCTGAAGCCCAATTTTCAGTACAAATCTGAAAGCCTGGATTTTAAACCACGTTTTGAATCCGTAAATTGTGTGCATGCGAAATGTTCCTCTGATCGTGCTTCTGAGCACAATTTTGGCCCTCCCGGCCTTCGGCCAGGGAAATTTCTGGGTATTTTTCTCGGACAAAGGCCCCGAGGCCGCTGAATTTGCCCGACACCCGGAAACCCTCCTGAGCGAAGCAAGCTGGCAAAAGCGGGAAAAAATGGGTCTGAAAATCACATTTTCTGACCTGCCGGTCAGCCAACAATACGTGCGAACCCTGCGCGAGGCTGGCTATGAAGTGGTGGGAAAATCCAAATGGCTCAACGCGGTGGCAGTCGCCACCCAGGACGATCCAAAGGAATTGCTGGAAAAATTTTCCTTCGTCAAAGGCATTCGCCCCGTGGCCCGCATCACCACGGCCCAGGCTGGCGAATCTGTTTCCCTCCCCCCTCCAAATGATATCTCCAATGACCATGACAGCCCCGGTCCCTTCCAGTACGGGGTGGCCAGGTGGCAAAATCAAATGCTGGGCGTGCCTTACCTCCATGCCAAAGGCCTGACCGGCAAAGGCGTGACCATGGCCATTTTCGACGCAGGATTTTTTCGGGTTGATACCCTGGCAGCCTTTGATTCCCTCTGGGCAGATGGCCGCATCACACATTACTACGACTTCGTCGATCATGATACCACCCTCTTTCAGGACAGCCACCACGGACTGTGTGTGCTTTCTGTGATTGGGGCCAATCAGCCTGGAAAAATGGTGGGTACGGCCCCGCACACCACCTTTATCCTGGGCCGCACGGAAGTCACAGATTCTGAAAGCCGCCAGGAGGAATACAACTGGGTGGAAGGTATGGAATGGGCCGACTCCATTGGGGTGGACATCATTCACACTTCCCTGGGCTATAATTCGTTTGATGCTGCGGAGGAAAATTACAGCTTCGAGCAACTGGACGGTAACACTTCTGTCATCACCCGGGCTGCGGATCTGGCTGCCGCACGCGGCATCCTGGTCACCACCAGCGCAGGCAATGAAGGCTGGTCAGCCTGGCGACGGATCAACGTACCCTGCGATGGCGACAGCGTGCTCTGCATTGGCTCTGTGGACAGCCTGGGGCGGCATTCTGCCTTTTCTTCAGTTGGCCCGACCGCAGACGGGCGCATGAAACCTGAAGTGGTGGCCATGGGCAGCCGTACGGCTGTGGTAGGCAAAGGCGGCCGTATCTGGTACAGCAATGGCACCAGCTATGCTGCTCCCCTGGTCGCAGGCCTGGCGGCCTGCCTGATACAGGGACACCCAGAGCGCAATAATTTCGAAATCATGGAAGCCATTCGCCTCAGTGGAAACCGCCAGAATCAGCCCGACAGCCTCTATGGTTACGGCATTCCCAACGGACGGGTGGCTGACTCTCTCCTCACCCAAATGGATCTGGATAAAGCCAATGGCGGTCCCAATCTCACCATTTTTATCCCCGAATCTGATACCCACTTTCCCTGGTTTATCCTCGAACCCTGCAAAGGGTGTTCGCCCATCAAAACGGTTTACCTGAAAAGGGTTGGGGAGAAGGATTATTTTCCTGTGGACCCTTCAAAAACGGGCACGGATGGCACCTGGACTTTTTCCAATCTGAGACTTGAACGTGGAAAACACCACCTCAAAGTAGGTACAGAAGACGGAAAGGAAAAGATTATTCTTCTGGACCTTCGTAAGTAAAATCTGATCGAACGCACACCTATGAAAGATTTTTTTACCGGGATCAAATATTATGGAAAGGCCAATACGGTCATTTTTAAGCATAATCTATGGCCCTTCCTTTTCATACCCGGGCTGATGAGCTTCCTCTTTTTTGCTCTTCTGATAGCCCTGGGGGTGATTTTTGTGGATGACATTGCCCATGGAATTGTGAGTTCATTTTCAGAATGGCTGACCAATCACCTCTGGCAATGGGTGGCTACTTTGGTTGAGTTGGTCTTTAATGTCCTTTTTTGGGTGCTTTTGCTGGGATTGGCCTATCTGACTTACAAATACGTGGTTCTGATCCTGCTTTCCCCCGTTTTATCTCATCTTTCAGAGGTCACTGAGAAAAAAATGCTGGGCATTGAGCCGCCCGATCTCAGCATGAAAGAAATGCTCCACGACATTGGCCGCTCGATCAAAATCAACCTGCGAAATCTGCTGATAGAATTGCCTTTGACCTTCCTGGTCTTTATCATGGGATTTATCCCCGTGGTGGGTTTCATTGCTCCCGTGCTGGGGATGTTTATTTCAGGATATTTCTTTGGTTTTGGCCTGATTGACTATACCCTGGAGCGAAAAAGATTTTCCACGGATCAGACCATTGACTGGGTCAAAGCGCACCGTCCCATGGCCGCAGGCCTTGGTTTTGCCACCCTCCTGATCGAATTTATTCCTGTGATTGGCTGGTTTGTGGGACCGACCTACGGCACGGTGGCCAGCACCCTGCTGGTGCTGAAAACCCTGGAGGAAGAGGGCAAAATCTCGCGTCCTGAGGCTGTGAACGCCTGAAACAGATTGGAATTGGGCATGACAATGCCTAACATTGAATAAAATTGGAGCCCGGGCTCCCCGCTTATGCAGCCGTTGCTTGATGGATATGGCCGAAAACACGATTACCTGCGTCTGTCTCTGACCGACAAGTGTAATCTGCGCTGCACCTATTGCATGCCCGAAGATGCCCGTTTCATGCATAAAAGCAAGCTCCTCAGCCCTGAGGAAATTCGTGAAGTGGTCAAGGTGTTTGTGGAGGAATTTGGAGTTAATAAAATCAGGTTTACAGGCGGCGAACCTTTGGTTCGTCAGGAAGCTGCAGAAATCATCCAGGAGGTGAGCCGTTTCCCCGTGAAACTGGCCATTACCACCAATGCCATCCTGCTACACCAGTTCCTGGATCAGTTTCAGGAAATTGGGCTGCGGTCCCTCAATATCAGCCTTGATTCTCTGAAAAAGGATATTTTTTACAAACTGACCCTGAGAGATGAGTTTGACCGGGTTATGGAAAACATCAACCTGGCCACCCGCCGCGGCTTCAAAGTAAAGTTGAACGTGGTGGTGATGAAGGGCATCAATGAGGGCGAAATTCTGGATTTTATCGCTCTGACTCAGGAGGAAAATATCCATGTTCGTTTCATTGAATTCATGCCTTTTGATGGCAATAAATGGGAAATGGACAAGGTTTTTTCGTTTGGGGAAATTTTGCAGCAGATTGAACGGGTCGCAGAAGTGGAAAAATTGCGCGACGAGCCCCACGATACCAGCAAAGCTTATCGGGTAAAGGGAAATCCGGGTACATTTTCGGTCATTTCGACCGTAACTGCGCCATTTTGCGGAGGCTGCAACCGTATTCGGGTCACCGCAGACGGAAAACTGCGCAATTGCCTGTTTGCCACCCGCGAATGGGACCTGCTCAACGCCTTGCGAAAGAGCGAAGATATCCGTCCCCTCATTGTAGAATCTTTCCAGAATAAAGCAGAAAAATTGGGTGGCTTGCCCCACTTTCAGGATGCTCAAGGCCTGAACGAACAGCTTTCTGACCGCAGCATGGTCAGGATTGGAGGCTGAATTTAACCGTTTACTCCCGATAGCTATCGGGATTACGGTTTACAGTTGAATATGGCCAGTTCATCCTGTGGACCATCGACTGCAATCACTTCAGTTTCTCAACTGCAATCCCCATTTGGTTGACGCCGTGAATGGGAAACTCAGCGTCCTCGTATTTCGCATTGGAAAAGACAGACAGGGTATATTTGCCTGGGGTCAGGTTGGGGGCTTTGTAAATCATCTTATTGATTCTGCGTTCTGTACCCGAACCAACTTTGGCCCCGCGCCAGCCCAGGCCGGTCAGCAACTCAAAATCTTCCTGCAAATCCACCACATCCTTGGGCGTGGGGCCGGTCAGCCGAATAAAAAGAGGCGCATTGGCGGCCTCGTGCTCCCCATCCCAACTCAGTTTGGTTTCGTCGTACACCATTTCCAGCGAAATGTCGTATTTCCCCTTTTTCTCAATGCTGAAATCCAGTTCCACGGGACGGTGATAGGTCAGGGTGGATTCTGAAACGCTTTTGTAGGTGAATTCCAGGGGCTTTTTGTGCTGGCAAGAGGTGAAAAGGATCATTCCCAACAAAAAAAGCAGCAAAACGGATGGAAAGGAAGGTTTTTTCATGGCTTTCAAATTTGCAATGGGCACAAAGGTAGCTTTTTTCCCATCTTTCATCAAAAGGGGGCAGAAAGGGCAAACGCTCAGATTTTATTGTGGGTTCCGTCACAAAATGGGGCGCCTGCTGTGTGCTTGCAGCCGCAAAAATAGAGGGTCTTGTTTTCCTTTGCCTCATACATCATGGGCGTGTGACCCGTTCCTTTGTGGCTGCCATCACAAAAAGGCTGGGTCTGGCTGCGCCCGCAGGCACACCAAAAGTATTTCTTTCCCGCCTCGACTGGGGCTGCATAAGGGCTTTTCTGGGCAACTACGGGATTTTCTTTTTCGCTCATAATTCAAAAATCAGGGTTTCAGCACAATTTACAACCTGAAGGTCAGAGAAGGGAATTTTTTTTCGGAAAATCTGATCCAAAACTATTGCCAGGTGCTCAGTTTGGCTGGGTTAATTGATAAATCGGGTGCTTTCAGCCTGATTTGCCTGCTCAAATCCTCTCCCTTTTTTGTAATTTTGCCCCATGAAATTTTACAAGTATCAGGGTACGGGCAATGATTTTGTGCTGATTGACAACCGCGGGGGAGAGCTTTCAGGCAATGAAAATGAGTTATTTGCCCGCATGTGCCGCCGCCATTTTGGGATCGGGGCCGATGGGGTGATTTTGCTGAATCCGGACCCTGAAGTGGATTTTTACATGGATTATTTCAATTCAGACGGTAACCGTTCCACCATGTGTGGCAATGGCGGGCGTTGCATGGCTGCATTTGCAAAAAATCTGGGATTGGTAGGCGAAAAAACTCTTTTTCGTGCCATTGATGGCTTCCACGAGGCCGCTTATACTTCGCGTGGTGTCAAATTGAAAATGACCCTGCCCCAGGGTTTTAGGACCATGCCCGAAGGCAATTTCTGGCTGGATACGGGTTCCCCGCATTATGTGCAGTTTCAGGAAACTCCTGTGAGCCAGACAGATGTGTTTCAATCAGGCAAAAGCATCCGCAACCGCGAAGATTTTGTGAAGGAAGGCACCAATGTCAATTTTGTGAATGTTTTGGCCCCGGGGAAACTGAAAGTGAGAACCTACGAGCGTGGGGTGGAGGACGAAACTTTGAGTTGTGGAACGGGGGTCACGGCTTGCGCTGAGGTTTGGGCCAGACTCAATCCCGGGTACGAAGGACCTGTGGAGGTGGAAACGGAGGGAGGCACCCTTTGGGTTCATGTAAAAGAGGGCGAAGCCCCCTGGCTGGAAGGGCCTGCAGAGTTTGTTTTTGCAGGGAAATGGCCATGAAAAGCACGGATTTATCCAGGGAAAATGAAATTTTCAGGGGGGAATTTGGTAAGCCAGGTCTTCTGAACTGGCTGGGAATTGTGATCTGTGCCGCAGGCATCATTTTGTTGGTGACAGGTGCCATTTTGGTGCATGCTGAGGTGCACGGCGCGGTTTTGGCCCTGCTGGCGATCCTGGCCCTGGGCGGCGGCTGGCTTTTTTGGGCTGGACTCAGGGGCAAAGGTAAATTCGTTTTGTATCCCCGCAAATTGGTCTGGAGCAAAGGCGGTCAGCCCGAACAGGAAGTGTTGCTGGAAAAACTGGACGAATTTAATTTTCACCCCCGCCACCTTTTTGTGCGACCAAAATATTCCCGGGAAAAATTGATTTTTCCCCGGGTTACTCCCGCCCGCGGCGTGGGCATGATCTGGCTGGCCTGGACCTACCGGGACCAGTTTCCAGCGGAAATCTGGGCTCCTGAAGCGGCTGCTTCCAAATGGGAACCCCATGAAGTCAGGTGGAATGTGAAGCGGGAATTTGTGGCTGAATCAGGGCATTTTGCCTTTTTTGACCCTGGAATGGTGGTGAATCTGGGGGAATATTCCTGGTTTTTTCCGTTGGAAGATTTGGGAGCCTTGCCCAAAGTCAGCCGGGCGGGTGGTATGAAAGTTTCCCTGATTGAAACCCTGCCCCATTTTGAGCCAAATCCCTCTCATTTACCTTTGGAAAGCGTTTTGAGAAGAATATTTCACGCCCAAATCCCTGATTCCCAAAAGATTGAGCTGATCGAGAACCTGGCTGGGTACCACGGAGGTTGCTCTCCTCAGGCAGAGGAATTTTTAGGCATGAAGGTGAATTTCAGTGAAGAATAAGTTGTCTCATTTTCAAGCTTTTTAATAGTATTTAAATTAAAAATCCATGAACAAATCGCTCAACCAGCAACTCGAAAATGCGATCAGAATCGCAGCTGAGGCACACGCCCATCAAACAGACAAGTACGGTCAACCCTATATCACCCATGTTTTGCGGGTGGGCATGGCCGGAAAAAACCTGGAAGAAAAAATTGTAGGCGTGTTGCACGACCTGCTGGAAGATACACCCTGGACCGCTGACGACCTGCGCAATGAGGGATTTGCAGAAAATCTGATTGAAGCCATCCTGACCCTGACCAAGCCCCACGGAGCTGATTACATGGAATACGTGGCCAAAGCGGCTGCAAATCCGCTTGCCAAGGCAGTGAAAATGAATGATTTGCAGGATAATCTCAATCTCAAACGGGTGGATCAGGTTACGGAAAAAGACATTCCCCGCATCAATAAATACCTGAAAGCCTGGCGCTATCTGTCTGGAGATCAGTGAAATTGGTGAAAATCAATCCTGAATCTCCACCTCGCCACTGGAAATCCAGATCCCTCTGCGGGTGAAAAAATCGACCCGGTAACGGCCTTTTTCAGTGAAATTGAAGGGAACCTGAGTGAATTCCCAAAAGGGACTGGTCTGGTATCTGCCCGAATGCAGAGGACTCCATTCGCCTTCTTTCCAATGCCACAGATCGATCAGCATGCCGTATTCCCCAAACTTTTTGGGACTTTTCAGCAAGGCAAAAAGCTTCTTTTTGCCGTCTCTGAGCCTGAAAATACTGTCAGGATTGACCGGGGCGCCCTGCAAAGACGAGTCGCAAAAGGTAACCTGGCTACCCCGAAAATGAGGCGAAATTTCGCCCATGTAGGAAGGAATCAGGTGAAGGGTATCCTCAGCCAGCAGCTGGTCTGAGGAATCGCGGATTTGGATACGTCTACGCCCTTTTCCCTCCAGAAAAAGCTCGTAGAGCGCCCGGTTTTTTCCCTTTTCCAGAAACCAGGTCAGGGTGTCCACAGGTTCATATTTATTCTCAACCCAGCTGTCAATCCTGATTTCCAGTTCGTCATCCTCAAATGGCTTTTCGGGCACAAAAAGCATGAAAATATAGCCTCCCGTGATGGAAAGACGCCAATTCTGGGAAGTATCAGCGGGGAAGTTGGTGGCGGGATTTTCTTCGCAGAAATAGAGGTGTTGGGCGGAAAGTAATCCCCCAAAAAACAATCCAAATATGGTCAGAAGAATGTATTTCATTTGGACAAACCCACTTCTTCCAGAATTTTTTCCGCGGCCCGTTTTGAAGCCCCTGATTCTCCTAATTTATGGCGCAATTCTGAAAAATCTGTCTTCATTTTGGCCAGATAATCCGCATCCTCCTGCATGGAAGTCAATTCTGCAATCAGGTTTTGTGGGGTTAGATCTTTTTGAATCAATTCTTTTACCACCAAACGATCCATAATCAGGTTAACCAGCGAAATAAACCTGACCTGAATCAGGCGGCGGGCCAGTTGCACAGAAAGCCAGTTGCCCGCATAGCAAACCACCTCAGGAACGCCAAACAGGGCTGTTTCCAGGGTGGCTGTGCCTGAAGTAACGAAGGCAAAATCGGCCAGATGCAGCAGGTCGTAGGTGCGGTTGCGCACCATTTTCAGGGGAGAATTTCCCAGAATTTCACCATAAAACTCCCCGCTGACCGTCGGCGCAGCTCCCACCACGAAATTCAGGTTGGGAAAGGCCTTCGCGGCTTCCACCATGACCGGCAATTTCAGCTTGATTTCCATTTCACGGCTACCCGGCAAAAGCGCCACCACGGGCCGTTCGTCCAGACTCAATTCCCGGCGAAATTGCACGTCATCAAATTCCCGCTGAGCAATTTCATCCAGCAAAGGGTGCCCCACAAAATCCACTTCCACCCCTTCCCGCGCATAAAACTCCTTTTCAAAAGGCAAAATCACCAACATGCGATCCACAAAGGCTTTGATCTTTTTGACCCTTCCTTTTTTCCAGGCCCAGACCTGCGGAGAGATGTAGTAAATGACTTTGATGCCGTTCTTTTTGAGGAATTCGGCCATGCGCAGATTGAACCCGGGATAATCAATCAGAACGACTGCATCGGGTTTGAAAGCCAGAATATCAGCTTTCACGTCACGAAAAAGCCTGCGAATTTTACCCAAATTCTGCAACACGGAAATCCAGCCCATGAAATTCGTTTCGCGGATATGACGGATCAGACTCATGCCTTCGGCCTGCATTCCATCTCCACCCACACCTCTGGTTTCCAGGCTTTTAGCCTGGTTTTTCAGGGCTCTGAGCAGATTTTTTCCATGCAAATCTCCTGACGCTTCCCCGGCAATGAAATAGAGCTTCATCAGGTGGTGGCCTTGCCCTCTAGGGTCAGTCCCCAGCGATTGAGGAAGGGAATGGAATGGTGAGCCGTGAGGTCAAATTCGACCGGACAAACTGAGACAAACCCGTTGCGCAGGGCCCAGGTATCGTGGTCTTCGCCCTGATCGTCTTCCTTGAATTCTCCCGTCAGCCAGTAATATTTTTGCCCGTGGGGATCAATTCTTTCATCAAATTGCTCGACCCAGCGGCCAATGGCCTGACGGGTTACTTTGATACCTTTCATTTCGTTGAAAGGCAGGTTTGGGATGTTCACGTTCAGCAAAGTGCCTTCAGGCATGGGGTTGTGGAGGGCGCGTTCGATCAGGATGCGGGCCACTTCTTTGGCGGGGCCAAAGTCAGCATCGTAGCGAAAGTCGTTGAGAGAAAAGCCAATCGAAGGAATGCCCTCAATGGCGCCTTCCATAGCGGCCGACATGGTGCCCGAATAGACCACTGAAATGGAGTAATTGGGGCCGTGATTGATGCCAGAAATCACCAGATCAGGCACGTGGTCCATGATTTTGGCCCTTGCCAGTTTGACGCAATCCACGGGCGTTCCAGAGCAGGCATAGCCAATCTGGCCGTTGAAAAGCTTCTGTTTGCGCAGGCGCAAGGGGCTGCCAATGGTGATGGCATGTCCCATGCCGCTTTGGGGGCTGTCGGGCGCGACCACGGTCACATCGCCAAACTCCAGGGCCACCTCCATCAAGGCGCGGATGCCCGGGGCGGTGATACCATCGTCGTTGCTGATCAGGATACTGGGCCGTTTTTTCATGTTATTTTCTAATGGAACGTAAAGGTAGTCCTTTTCTTTTTCTGCTTCAACGAATCAGGGCTTCAGAGGTTGTTTTGGAATAGAAAAATGACGCTTCGCAGGTTCCCGCAAATTTTTTATGTTAATTTAATGTTAATAATTACATGGATATCCACCGCAGTCAGCAAAAGTGGTCGCCTTAATTTATTGATAATTAGTTTGTTGTATTTTATGTGGATTGCGTGTGGAAAAAGCCTGATTTGAAATGTAGTTGGAGGGTGGTAATTTGATTTCAGAAACCATGACGAATGACATTTGAAAAACCTCTTGTAAAGTTCAAAGATAATGTCACGTTTCAACCTACTTTTAATCAACCCTGACGTTCAGGCAGGACACACGATCGTAAAAGCAATCTACAAAGTCTTCAAAAGGAACTTTGTATTCGAAGTCGAATCTGCAACCGAAGCTTCCCGTTTGCTTGAAAAGATAAAAATTGACCTGATCATCGTGGATTTTGACAATTATAACGGGGAAATTTCCCAGGTTATCAAGAGAAATCCAAGAGTTCCGGTCATTGGAATGTATTCCAAAATGAATGTTCATCTGGAATTTGATCCCGACAGGATTCAGCTGTTTTCTAAAATCGATCTGATGACTGATCTGGTTTTGGAGCTGAAGTCTCTGAAAAAATCCATGAATCCCCCGGCTGCCCCGGCCCGCTACGGCGCGCCCAGTTTCCGGGATTATTTCAAACTCGCCGCAATCAACTGACCTTTGGTCAGAGTTTGCCTTTTGGCAAACCATTCTTCCCCCAATTTTTGCCGGAAGCAAGACCTGTTGTCAAAAATATTTTTCCTTGTCAGTTCCTTCCTGCGGGTTTTCCTTTCCCAATCTGATCTTATTTTGTACCTTATCAAAAAGATCATGCGGCTTCGTTTCCTTCCATTTTTTCTGATTTTATGGTCTCCTGGCTGGATTTTAGCCCAGACTGCCGCCAATTACGCGGTCCAGGTTTCGGCAGTGGTGAATACCAATCCCCCTTCTATCACCCTCAACTGGGTGGGAGATCCTGCTTCCAATACCTTTCAGGTTTCCCGCAAGGCAGTTGGAGCTACGAGTTGGGGCTTTGTGGTGGCCTCACTGCCCGGCACGGCCACCACCTGGACGGATAATAATGTGAATTTAGGAGAGGCCTGGGAGTATCGGGTTTTCAGCAGCACGGCGGGCTATCAGTCGTATGGATATGCTTATTGCGGCATTGAGGTGCCCGTGACCGAGGCCCGCGGCAAGGTGATTCTGGTGGTGGACAGCACGAAACTGGGCAGTAATTCTTCTGAATTAAAGCGTTTTGAGGAGGATTTGATTGGGGATGGCTGGCGCCTGATCCGCCACAGGGTAAACCCTGCGGACGCTGTCCCCTCAGTCAAATCCCTGATTGTGGCTGATTACAACGCTGATCCTGCCCAGGTTAAGGCCGTGATCCTGCTTGGGCATGTGCCCGTGCCCTATTCGGGCAATATTTACCCTGATGGCCACCCTGACCACCGTGGAGCCTGGCCCGCGGATGTATATTATGGGGAAATAAACGGCAACTGGTCAGATTTTTCGGTCAATGAATCCAGTGCCAGCCGACCTGAAAACAGAAACATTCCCGGGGATGGCAAATTTGACCAGAGCACCCTGCCCGGCAATGCAGATTTGTGGGTAGGCAGGATTGATTTTGCCAATATGCCTGCGTTTGCCCTTTCTGAGGTAGATTTGTTGCGCCAATATCTCAATAAGGACCATGCCTTTAGGCACCATGAGTTTGCCCCGCCCGAAAAGGCGGTGATTGACGATAATTTTGGAGCTTTCAGCGGCGAAGCCTTCGCCGCCAATGGCTGGAAGAATTTTGGACCCTTGGTCCATCCTTCCAATGTCACGTCAGGTGACTTTCGCACCAGCCTCAACAGTTCGCCCCACTTGTGGGCCTACGGCTGCGGGGGGGGCACCTACACCAGCGCGGGCGGCATTGGCAGCAGCACAGACTTTGCCACAGATTCCCTGTTGGGAGTTTTTTCCATGATTTTTGGCAGTTATCATGGGGATTGGGATGCCCAGAATAATTTCATGCGGGCGGCCCTGGCCGCCAAAGGCAACATCCTGACCTGCGCCTGGGCAGGGCGACCCCACTGGCAGTTTCACCACATGGGATTGGGTGAACCCATTGGGTTCAGTACGCTGGTTTCCCAGAATAATAACAACACTTATTTTGCCTCCTATTTTCCCCGCTACGTTCACATGGGCCTGATGGGCGATCCCACCCTGCGCATGCACATTGTGGCCCCGCCTTCCAATCTCAGCGTGACCCCGGTCAGCAGCGGCCGCTACCTGCAACTGGCCTGGAATGCCTCTCCAGATACGGTTTTGGGCTATTACATCTACAAAGCTGATTCCCTTTATGGTGAATTTTCCCGCATTTCAGACCAGGCAGTCACAGCTACTTCATGGGTGGATAGCTGTCCCCAAATTGGGGATGCGGTCTACATGGTGCGGGCTCTGGACCTGCAAAATGGTCATTCAGGGACCTATTTCAACCTGAGCCAGGGGATTTTTGGAGCAGGATCGACTTCGGGTAATTTGCTGGTGCAGGTGGGAGTCAATATGGGCCCGTTTTGTGCGGGCGACCCCATTTCCACAGTTTATCAGGTGACCGGGCCCCTGTGCCCGGACAATACTTTTTACCTGGAATTATCGAATTCCAGCGGCAGTTTTGCCGCTCCTGATACCATCGGCACCAGTACCAGCCCCCTGGCTACCAACCTGATTTCAGGTATTATTCCCCAGGGCACCCCGGCCGGGATGGGTTACCGCATTCGGGTGGTGACCGATTCGCCTGAGTACATTGGCAACGATAACGGCAGTCCTTTTGCCATCAATCCCCTGCCTGTGGCTGGCTTTTCATCCAGTCTGAGCGGCAATGTTTTGACGCTTACCAATTCTTCCCAAAACGCAACTTCCTATCTATGGAATTTTGGCGATGGGAATGCAGATTCAGTGGCCAATCCCGTGCACAGCTTTGGCAACCCGGGCACCTTTACCGTGGTTTTGATTGCCCTCAATGATTGTGGCAATGATACGATTTTCGAGACGGTGACCCTGGTCGGGCTGGAGGAGGACCTGGCTGTTTCAGCCCTGGAGTTGTTTCCCAATCCTTCCAACGGAAGGGTGAGTTTCAGGGCTCCCGGAAATGCCGGGGAGGAGGGCCAGCTCAGGCTGCTCAGCCTGGAAGGTCGGGTACTGTGGGAGGCAGATCTGGTGGCCGGAACCGAAGGTTTCCGGCATGAGGCTGACCTGAGCCATTTTGCCAATGGAATTTACCTGATCGAGTTCAAAACTGCTGAAATCAGGTATTTGGCCAGGTTGGTGAAGGAAAATTAACCTTTTTCTCTTTTCAATTCTTCCACCAGTTGGGCGATCTTTTCAGGAGTGGTTCTTTCCAGCAGGAAAAGGCGGGTTCCGTTATGGGTTTGTTCCCGCAGGGGAATGTCCATGCGGTAAAGGAGGGTAAAAAGGGATTGTAACTTGCCCAACTGAAACTGAAGGCCCGTTTCCAGGGTCAGACGATACAAATCTTTGGGCGTCTGGATTTCAAACTGGGCATTGGAACTGGAAAATCCGCCCATATCAAGGAAAGAAAGTGCCCGCGGAAGCATGCTGTGGCCATTGGTGAAGGTCAGTTTTTCGAGTTCTGAGTAGGGAATGCTGACTTCAGATTTGCCTTTTTGCCTGAGTTCAAGTCCGTTGGGACCAAAATAAATCACTTCAAATTGCTGGGCTTCAAATCCGCGGCGAAAGCGGGCCAAGGGAAATATGAAATCTTTTCTCATGTCGCAATTTACAGGTCCGTGATTTCCCCTTCAACCGCAATTTCAAATCCCTTTTCTCTCACCTTATCCCGGGCTTTCTGATCGGGAAAATTGAGCGGATTGGTGTGATTGAAATGAATGAATCTGATTTTGGCTTTGCTTTCTGGTGCCTCATTTTCGAGAATTTTCATGGTTTCAGATACAAATGGATGGGGAATCTCAGACATGTCCCGCCCGGGAAGCTCGCCGTTTTCGAAGAAAGTGCCATCCAGGAAGGCCAGATCCACTTTGGAAATCTCTGATTTCAGATTTTTGTCCCATTTTTCCCATTTATCAATGTCGGGAATGAAAAGCAAAGATTTTTCAGCTCCCTTAACTCGAAAACCTGCGGTTTCCGAAAATTCGTCGCGGTGGGGCACCAAAAAGGGAGTAATGGAAAAGGCCCGGGATAGGACCATGGTGGAATCGGCCGAAAGTGGTTGCAGACTGATATTCTCCAACCCAACGAGTTGGCTCCAGGGACCATTTTCGGTCAAAAATTTCCGCATACGCGGCATTGCATATACGGGCACCTTGCTGGCGCCCATGACCTCACGGCCCAGGTGCATCAGGCCCGTATAATGCCCCATGTGGGCATGGGTCAGAAATATGCCAGCCGGCAAGGCCGGCAGCCCGGGAAAGGCCTGGTGCACCCTTTCCAGTTGAGCGGGAAAGGCGGGCGTGGCTTCCAGCAGCCACCAGAGATTTGCCTCAGGATCGATCAGGGCCAGGGAAACAGGCAGTTTTGCCTGTTGGGGATCCTCGAGTGGAATGGCACAGCATGCCTTGTGGCAGCCTGCCTGGGGGTATCCTGCATCCTGGGCAACGCCCAGGACCATGAGACAAGGACGGTCGTTGGTTCTGGTTGCAGAACGGGATTTTTCCTGGCTGCAAGCCAGCAGCAGCAGGCACAGAGGCAGCATCAGGCAGTTTTTCCACTTCATACCCGGAATTTAAGAGATTTCAACCTCATTTTTTCGATATTTAGCCTGATTCCCCGGCAACAATACCTAAATTTACTTCGTAATGGACAGGGTATGAATTATTTTTCCTTAATCATTATTCTCGCAATTCTGGGGCTGATTGGCCTTGGAGTTTGGTATTTTCTGATGAGCAGGGAGGCGGCTAAAGCGGCCAAAAGGGCCTCAGATTTGCTGAAGGAGATTGATGAAAAGTATGAAAAATTTGCCACCCAGCAATTGTCCAATAACATTCTGGGCAATGGCAGCCAGGTAATTGATCCCCGCAAACTCAACCGCGACCTGATGGTTTTTCTCAAGCCTCAGGTGGATGCCCTTATTTCTCACATCAACGCGACCACCATTGCCCAGGTTTCCATTTCCTACCGTTCCAAATATTTTCCCAATCTCGTCACCATGACGGAATCTTCCTTTCGTACGAGCCAGTCGAGCCCAGGACGCAGGTTGCTGGGCCACGATGAAAACAGATTTTACGAGGCGATCAAAGACGGGGTGGCGGCCGACCTGGCTAAGCGCAGACTGGATGGGGAAACCCACTTTTTAGTGGGCAACGATTGATTTTGGGAGCGAAATCCGACCGTTTATCAGGCGTGAATGACTTTTTTGCGGCTTTGCCAGTAGTCGAGAATGTTGTTGTAATAAAATGAGTTTTCTGATTTGGCCCTCAGCCAGTCATTTTCGCGGAAAAGATCCTTCCAGGTTCCTTCCAGTTCCTGGATCACAGGGAAATTGTCAGATTCGCCCTGAAGCATACGCTCCACAAATTCAGCAAATTGCTTCATGGGAGCCAGTTTGCGGGGTGCATCAGATTTGCGAATCAGATTTTTGAGGCGGTGAATGCGGGCCATGGCCTCCTCGTTTTCGTTTCGTTCCACTGAAACGACCATAGAAAGCATGGCATGCTTCACGGACTGGCCTTCCTCGGGAAAATCGTTCTCAATCTGGTTCAGGGTTTCCTGGGCAGTGCGTGACAGATTGCCGGCCAGCAGGGCAGAAGTGAGATTATAAAGCACCCGCAGGCGGGTTTCGTGGTTCAGATTTTTGAATTCCAGTACCTGACGGAAATCCTGCTGAGCTTGTGGAAGGTCATTTTCATAGAAATGATAGATGCCACACAGCTCGTAATAATAGGGCAATTTGGCAGAAATGGCTTCGGGGCTGTACTGGCGCATTTCCTTGCCAGATTTGTAAATCAAGCCATTAATCAGCAGGAAATCCCCGCATTCCAGAGCGCTTTCCAGCAGCATATTGATCACCTGCAGCCGAAAATCAGCATGAAAATCAGGGGTATTCAGTTGCTTTTCATAATCGAGCAACCTGCGGTGCAGGGCTGTGCTTTCTTCGAAAGTTTTTGAAAAATTATAGGTGGCAAAAAATGCCTGTTTGCGCATGAAAATGCTGGGATGTTCGACCTGCAAGGCCCGCAGACGGTCCAGTACTTTTTCTGAAATTCCTTTATAATATTCCCGCTGGTCGGGATTTTGGGTGGCAGATTGGGCCAAAACTTTGAGTTGCAGGGAGAGAAACTCGGCCGGGTGATTGGCTTCCGTTTTTTCGCGAACCTGGTCCAGTTCGGTCACAAACTGCTCATATTCCTCCCAGGAAGTGGTTTTGAGCTTGCTCAATACCCGCAGGTAGTCTTCCAGGGTGCGGAGATAATCCTGTGAATTTTCCGTTTTCTGGGCATGCTTGATGGCATCCTTCAAATAATTGGCAGCCAGATCATAATAACCGCGGTGCTGCAGGACCTCGGCTTTGGAGCGCAGGCGGGTCAGGGCGTACTGAGGATCAGAGGAATTGGAATATTCAAGCAACACGGAAAGGACATCGTCCAGCAGGGCATTTTTCTGCATGGAATAGAAGGCCCGGCTGAAGTCTGAAAAGTACTTTTGATAAATTTCGCGGTCCAGACTTTTGTCGTAATCCTGAACCAAAAGGTACTCAGTATAAATATCCGTGAAGCGACTTTTCCTGCCATGGAGGTTGTAGAGGCGTTTTTCTTCCTTGGCGAGGGCGTGAATAAGGCTGTGCAGTGACCGCATAATATTCTTGGTTATCTTGTAGGGATCACATGGTTTAGCAGGGTCGTCGGGTTGGGAAAGTTAGCTTTTGAAAGGTGTAAAATGAGGGTGGAAAAATGTACGGACATTGAAATTGTTCTCACTGATTTCTTTACTTCTGCTCAATTTTTCATCCCTAATCTTTAAACCAGTCAACAATATATAGGTTTTTTGGGAAAAACCAGCAATCTAAATACTTAAAATTCAGGGAGATGTTTTGGGATGGGATTTTTATCAATGTTCGAAGCCGCCCGGAGGCGGCTTCGAAATGGGCTTGTATGTCTGGCTTGGAGGGCTACCCCCGACCTTTAATACTGATTAGGCTATGAAAAAGAACGATTATTTCAGTTGAATGGTCCCCATTTGAGTTACCTGGCCGTTTACGACCACAATGTTTTGCAGGGTAACTTCGCTGGGGTAGATGTCAGTGTTCTGGGGATGGATGGTGCAGGTGTAAATTCCGCTGTCCATGCCGCGCAGAAGAAACTCGCCATTGGCGTTGGAAAATGACTCGTAACTGGCGCTGGAATTCGAGAATTCAATATGTCCCTTGGCGCTGGCTTCCAGTTTGCCCTGAACGCCCGTGTCCTCATCCTTCACGTAAGTGATAACCGGGTCACACACGAAGCCAAGGGCCGTTTCGGTCACACTCTTGCCGGCCTGAAAGTCCAGCAGGAAACTGGCATTTTCGTCGGCTTTGAGTTCCTGGTTGATTTCGATCACGGCGTCTGATTGCATGGTTAGTGCGACGGTGGAAGTTATGCCACCAATGTTGAGTTTCAGGGAATTATCTGAGCCAAAGGAGATGCGGATCATGGTGTAAAGACCGGCCTCAACTTCGAGGTTTTGGGCCAGCGCCACTTCCGTTCCGTTGGTCAGCGACAAAATGTTGACCTGTCCAATGTCTGAGGCCAGATTTACCCAGCCTTCGCCGTCAAGGTAGGCTTCCACCTGGGTGATTTCGACCATCATAGCATCAAATTCGGCCGGACTGTCGGTCATACGAACCCCCATTTTACCCGTGGAATTCATGTTTTCCTTGTTACATCCACTGGCAAAAATCATCAGGCTGATAGCCATAAAAAATAAAAGACTAATTTGTTTGATGGGATTTGCTTGCTTTTGAGTTTTCATGGTTGAAAAATTTTAGTGAATAAGATTTGTTGTTATGACTCAAAGGTAAAGGGTGATTTTGAGGAAAAACACCCGGGATGCAAAAATTGTGACGGATTCAAAATTATGATAATTGCCTTATTGTTGTCTTGTGGCTATTCTTATTATTTTAATTCTGACATATTGGGAGATGGTTTGGGGCTTGGTTTTTCCTTAGCTTCCCCCTGAAATTGGCTTTTGGGCCTGCTTTGAACAGGAAGATTATTCTGTTTTCCAATATTTTTTCTCAGGCAGGAAACGAGAATAGAGATACTTGGCAGATGGCCCCCAGGCTATTCTGAGGGCGTTTTGAATAGTTCGAATTCGATTTTTTGAAAATGTCAGAATTGGATTCTAAATGTGCCTACTGGGTGTTTTCAAGGTATATTGGCGAGAATTTAATCCGTCATTATTATCAAAAAGGGGTTTGTGAGATCGGGGGGCTCGTTGCATTATGCAATGAATTCAGAATTGGATCAATCTGAACATTATGCAATAAACTATCCTGAAATGCAGCAGTTATCTAAATCTTATGACGATGGGCCCGAAGTTCTTGTTTTTCCCAACCCCTGCCAGGGGCATGTAAAAGTTCAATGGCGGCTCGGGAATTCCGTCGCCAAAGCCATTGAAGTGTATTCTCTGAACGGCCATCTGGTGCACACGACCGATGTGGAGCCCTTTCCGCAGGGAGTTCAGGATATTGAGTTGTCCAATTTGCCCGATGGCGCCTACGTGTTGAAAGTGGAAGCAGGCGGGGATTCTGTTTCAGAAATGTTATTCGTCTTGGGCTGACACGGTCCGTTCCCGTCATTTTTGCCGGGGCCAGGCTGTTGTTTTTACAAGAAAAGGGGACTCAATTGTGGTCCCCTTTTCATTTTTCGTAGATTTTGATTTTATCTCACCACCAGCTTGGTTACCTGCCTGCTTTGTTCTGTGAAAACTTCCAGCAGGTATAATCCTGGTGAAATTCCTGCTAAATCCAGTGAAGTGACCTGGTTTGGAACGAGGATTTCCGTGCCTTGCAGGAGGGTTTTTCCGGAAATTTCGTGCAGGTTCCAGGTCGCTCTGCTGGTCAGATTGGTTTGGAAATTGGCACGTTGGCTGGCCGGATTGGGATATGCGACCAGATATCCTGAGGGATGGATTTCGGGGTCAGTCCCTACAGAAAGCAGGGTATTCCAGGCATTGATGCGCCCGGCTCCAATTTCCCCAATGTGGTTGGGATTGGCCGCATCTATGTTTTCGCAGCCGTTTTTGATGGCGTCATAGACCTGAGCTGGAGTCAGGTTGGGATTCATGGAAAGCACCAATCCTGCCAGTCCGGCCACCAGGGGGCAGGCCATGGAGGTGCCGCTGGCCAGTCCGTAGGCCGTGTCGCTGGCGATTTTGCAGCTGTAAATATTGGAGCCCGGGGCCATCACATCCACCCATGTTCCGTAATTGGAAAATCCAGATTTTTGATCCTGGTCGTTGGTGGAGCCCACGGCCAGCACTTCAGGGTAGGCGGCAGGGTAAAATTCAGTGGACACGTTGCTGTTGCCGGCCGCCCCAATCATCACAATGCCTGCATTGGCTGCGGTCTGGATCACCCGTTGGCCCGTCAGGGAGGAGGAGCCAGCTCCAAATGACATGGAGATCACATCTGCATGGGCCTGGATGGCATAAAAAACGCCTTCGTAGGGGTGGGTCAGAATGTCGCCGCCTGTGGCGTCTTTGGTGGCTTTGACCGGGATGATGGAGCAATTGAAGCCCAGGGAGGCAATTCCCTGGCCGTTATTGGTGGCCGCAGAAGCGATACCTGCGCAATGAGAGCCGTGAAAAAACGGGTCAGTATCGGGCAGACCTGAAGGAGGATTGGGATTGCGGTCAAAATCCGCGGCATCGTAGCCATGCACATCGTCGGGGTAACCGTTGAGGTCGTCGTCGAGCAGGTTATTGGGGGTTTCGCCCGGATTGGTCCAGATATTGGGCGCCAGATCTGCATGGGTAATGCGAATGGCATTGTCCACGATGGCGATTTTCACGCTGGGCGAACCCGTGGTGAGGTCCCAGGCATTTTCTGCATGGATTTTTGCAAACTGCCATTGCAGGGGATTCACATCGTCGGGGGTAAATGTGGTGCCAGTGGTTTTGTGCAGGGGAATTTTTTCCGCATAATCCACGAAGGGCAACAATTGTAATTGAGAAATCAGGCTCTGTACGCCCAGGGTATCTGTGAAATTTATCCTGTAAATCTGATTCAGCAGCGGATCCTGAGAGGGAAAGGCTTTGTAAATACTGTCCAATCCAAACAGGTTGATAATCAGGTTGAGAGCAGGAATATTGCCCGGATACGGCTCGAGCACCACGCTGGAGGAATCGTCCACTTTGAGGTATAGCGAGCCGTCCAGAAAGTCGGGATTGGCGGTCTGGCTTTTGGCCAGGGGAGCCAGAAACAGTAAGAAAATGAGTACAAGGTAGTTGGTAATATTTTTCATAGCTGCAAATTAATAATTTTAGAAAACAAGCAGGCAGATCCCCCAAAGGAGGATCTGCCAAGACAAGCCACAACACCATAAAATGTCTTTATTCATCTTTCAGAGGTCATTTGCCATGGTGAAAAAGGGTGCATCCTGATTTTCTGAGTTGGCCTGAGCGGAGCCGAATTCCTGCCAGGTTTTGAACACGAAGGCAAAATTCGAGGAATTTTCCTTGTTCAAAGTCAGGAGGTAATTCTGGCCTTTGTTCATGGCCACGGATTGTTTGTGGTGTTTTTCGTTGGTCAAAGTAACCGAGATGGCGCGGGTCAGTTCGAGCCAGTAGAGGTGGCTGTCATAAGCTGCTTCGGCCAGTTTTTCGGAAGAAAAATGCTTGATCAGGGTGGCTTCTGTTAGTTCGCCGCCTTCAAACTGGTAGAAAATGCTGATTTCTTCTCCTGAGGTGGCCATGATGCTGTTTCCCTCTTCCGTGATTTCCAGGAAGGGATATTTTTTCAGCAGTCTGATAACCTGCGATTTTGAAACGCCCAGATCCTTGATGTAAAGATTTTGTCCCGTAACCGGGCGGTAACCTGTGATCAGGATCAGAGTCACGATGAGCGTTCTGAGGAGGAGCGAAGAGAGGTTGGAGATGGTTGAGTTTTTCATGAGAATCTGGTTTTGAGATCAGTTACGATGTAAAGATGCAAACCAGATTTCCATTTTCCACCCTGTCTTGCCCGGATTATGACGGATTAAGGGAGGCAATTTGGAGGATTAATTGTTTTAAAATGGTAAAATTTTGGTCCTGATGGTTAAAAATTATGACGGATTAACCTTGTTGCAGGCCGCATGATTCCCGCACAAAATCATTATAATCGATCAATTCTTCCTGGCTGTCGTCAGGGGTTTTCATCTTGAGAAATGCTTTGGCCCGGGTCAGCAGTTTCTTATCTGTGGTAGGTTCCAGGCTTTCATTGAGTTTGCCCACCAGTTGAATGAGGGCATTTTCCCGTTCAAATTCTTCCTGTTTTAATTCACTTTCAAAATCTCTTTTGATCTGACGCAGACGGCTGATGATGATTTCATAGTCATTCAACTTATACCTGATCAGCAATTCTGCCACCCCAATCCTCAGTTTCAGCCCTGAAGCCGCAGATTTGTAGCCACCTTCCAGGTAGATGCGCACCAGGTTGCGAATAGACTGCTTATAATTTTGTTTGATGTACCACGACATGGCCAGGTTGAGGTGCACGAAAACAGAGTGGAACTCTGAATCAGAAATGGCGGGCATTTTCTTCATTTCTTCCAGAATCTCAATTGCTTTGTCCACGTCGAGGCGGTAATAATTGATGACCAGGGAATTATAATAAAAGATGAGATAGCGCTCATAATGCGAACGGTCAAATTCCTCCATGGCCTTTTTCAGTTCGTCAGCATAGTTGAGCGACACCTTATATTTGCCGTTTTTATAAAGAGAGTTAATGAGGAAGGCCAGCATTTGCAATTTCTGGGCGTGATTTTGCTTGTCGAACCAGTCTTTTTGTACGAATTCAAGATAAGTTTCCTTCAAAAAGTCCTCCAGGCCCACAAAGTCCCGCTGTTCCACCAGGATGCGGCTGGTCACCTCAAAGAGGCGAATACGGAAAACGGGGTTTTCCTCCAGTTCAACCCCGCCTTCAAAGGCGTGCAGGGCTTCCTGCAATACCTCAATCACCTTATTCTCCCGCCCGGCAAAGTTCTGACTGATCCTGAGACGGTAATTGATGGTGGCCAGCACGTCCTCAATGGTACGCAGGCGGGTGAGAATTGCCTGGCTTTCCTTCCTTTTGCGGATATATTCCTCGGGATTGATATTGACCAGGCGGGAACTGAGGCTTACAAATTCGTTGTAAATGATTTCCAGAAATTCATATTTTTTCAGAGCTATGGCCTTGAGTTCGGCTTTTCGCAGGAAATAATTGACCATTTCAGGCAAATCTTTCTCTTTATAGATTTCGGCCATAGCCAGCAAATGGTGCAGCCGCACCATTTCATTGGAATCCAGATTCAGCAGAAACTGGCTCTTGGAAACCTCAATCAAAAGCCTGCTTTTGAGGCGGTGAAAGGTGTTTCTGGAATTGTCAGGATATATTTTGTTGAAAGCAACTTCTTCGTCATAATCCTCTCCTGCATTTTTGATGTGGTCAAAAAGCATGAGGTCCCTTCTTTCCTTGTTTCGCTCCATTCTGTTGGCAAAAAGCTTGAAGGCGCGCATTTCTTCGCGGGAAAGTGACTGGATGGTTAAGGGCAGGATATCCATGGTTGAATCCGTCAGAATTAATAATACTTGTATTGGCAAGTTAAGAGATTTAAATTAATCTTGTAGCAGAAACTAAAAACAAGGCAATGTCCAGAATCTTCCAACAACTACTTTTTTCCCTTGCCGCACTTTTGCTGCTGGTGGGTGTTAGCTGCTCCCGCCTGCAGGCCCAGAGCCTCCTGGTGCCCGTTTCTACTGGTATTCCTTCGCTGCCCGACACCGTCAATATGGGCGATACCATCAATTTTGACTACTACATTGTCAATTTGGGCGTAGCAAGTCTGGTTTCTCCTTTGATCCAAACCTTTATGGAGGTCAACGGCCAGGTTTTGCCCCAGCCCGTGAGCGTGTATCAGGTGGCAGGACTTTTCCTGATGGGCGACACCATGAAAATCCCCGTCAATAATTTTGTGGTTTCGCCATCCAATAATAATAACGGCGGCGCCAATGTGGTGGTGATTTGGCCTACGGCCCCGGGAGCCACTCCCAAGGACTCGGCCAGCGGAAATATGTACGTCAGAAATCCCAATTCCGTCTTCGCGGAGCGGGGTCCTGCACTGGCCCTGAATTTGTTTCCAAATCCTGCGCATGACCGCGCCTGGGTGGATTTTTTCGGCGATCCACAAGGAGAAAATTCCATTTTGCTCTGTGATCTGAATGGCCGCATCCTGCGGTCCTGGAAACCTGCCATCGGGCAGAATTCCCGAAAATTTGAACTCGATCTGTCCGGCCTGAATCCGGGTTTCTACCTCCTTGAGGTCAGGGCAGGAAAAGCCAGGGGCGTAAGACGCCTGATTCTGGAATAATCCAAAACCAAATCCCGGCCCGCAGATTCAAGGTGTTTCTGCGGGCCATACGGGACTCCCCTCAGCGAGTCTAACGGGTAATCCAACCCCGAACGGGTGATTTTTGCCCCTTTTTCAACCAACTTTTAAATCCAACAGCTATGAAAAGTAATTACCTCTTACCGTTTTTCAACCTTCGCTTTTGCTCGCGCCTGTTCCCTGTAATGGCTTTCTCTATGCTCATTTCCTTTTCCGCTCATGCGCAGACCATATTTTCCCGCTTTGATTTCAACCACTATCCCCTGACCCACGCATCTATTGGACCCAATGGGACTTCTGTGGATGCAGACGCGGTTACCAACGGAATTGGGGCCTTTATTTCCAATCATTGCGAAAACTCCAAAGGCCTGGATCTGGTGGTGCCCAACTCTTTCTCGATCTTTGATCAGCCTGAGTTTGGCATGACCTTCAATTTTCAGCGCGACGAATCTTTTGCCCGCTTTTTTGATCGGGGAAATATGTCGTTTTACATTTCAGGAGGCATTTTGTTTATAAAGTACGCCACTACAGGCCCGGGTGGATTGCCCGTGGTCAATGGTCCCTTTCCCACCAATTTCACCCTTTCCAACGACAATACTTTCCGCGAATATACTTTCATTTATACCCAGGCCGACGGCCTGGCCCGGGTGCTGGTGGGCGGCAACCAGATCTGGTCTTTCGACGGACCTGACGGCGCTGCCCTCAATTGGAGCGGTGCTTCCACCGCGGCCATTGGCGGCATCATGGACGGCAATTGCAACGGACGCGCCGTGCTGGATTACGCCTACTTTTTCCTGCCATCCAATAACCTGCCCGTCGAATACGGCTACCTGGAAGCCAATGCCGCCAGGCATCAGGTGGACATCAACTGGAACATTACCCAACAGGAAAACAACCAGTATTTTGAAATCCAGCGCAGCCAGGATGGGATTGATTTCCAGGGAATTGGCTCGATTGAAGGGGCTGGAAGCTCCAAAGAAGATCAGGATTACACCTTTACGGATTACAGCCCTGGTCAGGGCGTGAATTTTTACCGCATTATTCAGCACGATCTGGACGGTAAATCCTCCAGCTCTCCTGTCATTCGGGCCAACTTTTCAGGCAGTCTTCAGGCAGGAGATCTTGTGCTTTATCCCAATCCTGCGGTCGAAAGTTTTCGCCTGAAAGAAGAAGGTGCCCAGGATTGGGACAAGGTGGAGGTAATCAGTCTGGATGGAAAAGTTATGCGGGTGTGGGATTACCAAACTATGCAGGTTCAAGGCGGCAGTTACCCCGTAGCAGACCTCGCCACGGGATATTACCAGGTGGTGCTTTCGAATCGTACTCAATTACAAACTCATGGGTTGGTCAAGGCCAACTAATCTTTTCCTTCAATTTTCAGTTTTTTTTACCAAATCAATCAACTTGACTATGGGCCCCTGCGGGGGCCTGTTTTATTGGTGCGCCCGGCATGGCGCGTTACTATAGGGTGTAAGTCCCGAACACGCCCGTCAGGGGGAAGTGTTAGCCGGACGGCAAGGGTGTCCTTCGAGAGGAGGAATCTGAAGGAAGCCGCAGGCAAATCGCTGGCCCGACGAACAGAAATCGCATAATAGGCCAAACTGCTGGGTTAGGCGGCCAATATCGTCAAAGCCCTATCCCTGTCCGGAAAGCAGTTGGGTATATGCGGCGGGCATAAGCGTGAAAGTAACGCGTCTTACCCGGGGATATCCGAGGTGCAGTTCTGTCTGAACCCGCGGTTCTCAGTAAAGAGGGGCGTGAATGCACCGGGAAGTCAGCCGAGGCCATAGTAGGTTTTCGACCAAAACCGAAGGGCCGAACCTAAAGATTAGAGGAATATGGACCTAATTCAGGAAATGGAAGCAGAAGCAGTCACTTACTTTGGAATAAGTAAGGCTCATGGATTTGGTAGTACCGACCGGAAGTTGGGAGGTCACCTATGAGTGCGTCAAACCAATCCTCGAAGCGGGAATCACCAATTCCAGAGGTAAATCAATTGATCGAACGTTTGGTCGAACGCGAGAACATGACCCTTGCCTTCGAAAAGGTATGTTCAAACAAGGGAGCTCCCGGCTGTGACGGGATGGAACTAACTGACCTTGAACCCTACCTCCAAAGACAGTGGTCAACTCTAAAAAGCTCCCTGCTTGGAAGCAACTACTACCCTGAAGCAGTATTGCAGGTCGAAATACGCAAGGAAAGCGGTGGAACCCGCAAACTTGGTATCCCGACGGTAGTAGATCGGCTGATCCAGCAGGGTCTGCACCAGATCCTAAGTCCGCTTTTCGATCCGCATTTTTCTGACCACAGCTATGGCTTTCGTCCTGGCAAATCGGCAGAACAGGCGGTGGTGCAATCTCAGCAATACATCCTGCAAGGATATAACTGGGTGGTAGACATGGATCTGGAAAAGTTCTTTGACGAAGTATCTCACGACGTTCTGATGGGCAAGGTGATGAAAAAGGTGCAGGACAAAGCGGTCCTGCGATTGATTCGTCGCTACCTTGAAGCCGATGTGATGATAAACGGGAAGCGGGAAGTCCGCCGTAAAGGTGTACCGCAAGGTGGCCCTCTATCGCCTCTTCTGTCCAACATCCTGCTGGATGATCTGGACAAGGAACTGGAGAAAAGAGGCCATCGCTTCTGCCGGTACGCGGACGACTGCAACATCTATGTTCGAAGTGCGAGAGCGGGCGAACGAGTGAAAGAGTCGTTGACGGAGTGGCTCCGTAAGCGCCTGAAACTGAAAGTAAATGAAGCCAAGAGCGCCGTAGCCCGTCCGTGGAAACGGTCCTTTCTTGGATTTACCTTCCTTGCGGACAAACTCAGGCGAATCACGGTGGCGAAGAAATCCATCAAACGCTTCAAGGGTAAAGTAAAGGAATTACTGCGAAAAGGGAAAGGGCGTAATCTGGGCCGATTCATCGAGGAGGACCTCAATCCTCTGATACGGGGCTGGATCAACTACTTCCGGGCCGCTCAAACCAAACGCTTTGCCCAGGACCTTGATGAATGGATCAGACATCATTTACGGAAAATCATCTGGCGGCAATGGAAACGAAACTGGACCCGTTACGAAGGATTGATGAGTCGCGGACTCCCAGAAGACCGGGCAAGGCAATCAGCCTTTAATGGACGCGGTCCCTGGTGGAACTCCGGCGCCAGCCACATGAACCATGCCTTCCGCAAATCCTACTTCAAAACCTTGAAACTCGTGTCAATGGAAGACCAATTGAATTACTGGAAAGCGAATGTTTAGGAACCGCCGTGATACGGAACCGTACGTCCGGTGGTGTGAGAGGACGAAAATAAAAGTAAGCACCTTTGCCATAAGCAGGTTTAAATGCTAACTTTTATTTTCTCCTACTCGATGGGGATTTAAAAAACTTCGAATCTCTGCGTTGGGCTTGGTTCAGAAATGCTCATTTACGGTAGTAAACTCCGCTTTCTTCTCCTGCGCCCGCCTTGATCTTCTTTGTTTTTTGAAATCCCATTTGGTCAATTAACAAATGGCAGATAACGATGAGCAAACTTCGAATCTCTGCGTTGGGCTTGGTTCAGAAATGCTCATTTACGGTAGTAAACTCCGCTTTCTTCACCTGCGCCCGCCTTGATCTTCTTTGTTTTTTGAAATCCCATTTGGCCAATTAACAAATTGCAGATAATGATGAGCAAACTTCGAATCTCTGCGTTGGGCTTGGTTCAAAAGTCAATTAGCAAATATCAATTATCAATTAACAAACTGCGCTTTTTTTTCCTGCGCCCGCCTTGATTTGGTACCCATCTAAAATGCCTTTTCCAATCTTTTACAACCCTTTTACATCATTTTACACTTGATTTACCTGCTCTGCCAGGCTGCACAGATATATTTGAGTCAGAAAATCATTAAATTTATCTGACATGAAAAAAATCCTTTTCATCACTTGCGCTGTTCTGTTGGCTTTTGGCCTTTCTGCCTTTGGGTTCAGAAACTGGAACCAACCCACCCCATGCAATACCACACCCTCCTGCAAAGCTGCTCCAGCCTGCAAAGCTGCGCTTGGTTGTAAGGCTGCGCCAGATAGTAAGGCCGCACCAGGTTGTAAAGCTGCGCCATCCTGTAAGAAAGTTCTCGCCTGCAAAGCAGCACCCGTCAGTGCGAAGCCCACACCCCCTCAAAGTGATCTCGTAAATCCCATTTTTAGCCAGCTCCTGCCCGAATTGGTGTATAATGTGGATTCCAGGTTCATTGCCAACATTACCCGCGAAAACCTGCGCAAGGCAAAGAAAGTCACGGAAATTTTTCCGCCCGAATCCACCCGCGACATTGATTCTTACCGCGAGGTAAAGGTTGCCATTCTGCATGGGAAGGAGGAAACCGTGGCTTTGGGTGAAAATGAGCAACTGAATCCCAATCAGATCAGGCTTTTGCAAACGGCAGATTATTCTACTGATTTTTACCTCAGAGCCCTGTGCAAATGGAAAAATCCAGAAACGGGTTCCCTGGATTTGCGTGAATTGGTGTATTATTTCACCATCATTCCCGAAAAGGAAGCCGAATTCAAGTCTGGTTATGATGAATTGATCTCCTACCTCAAAACAAACACCCGGGAGCAAACGGCCCGCCTGGACCGTGACAAACTCCAACCCGGCAGGGTGGGGTTCACGGTGACCCAAACAGGAGCCATCAAAGGGGCTGAAATATCCTCTTCCTCTGGCTTTTCCGAGGTCGATGAAACCCTGGTCAAGCTGATTTCGGGCATGTCAGGTCAATGGAATCCAGCTCAAAATGCCCTGGGAGAACCCATTGAACAGAAATTATACTTCTTTTTTGGTATGATGGGGTGCTGAGGAAGTTTTCAGCAACCCGTTCCTGCAACTTTCAGGCGGCAGGCGCCAGACGATTCCACCAGGCCCGGGTAAACCACAGGCTGAAAAATACCGCTGCCGGGATCGAAGCGGCCAGCATTACCCCCAGCCAGTCAATGTACCAGAAGTAATAAAATGTATTTAGCGCCACGGCCACCAGGGCCAGGCGCAGATATTCCACATAAATGACCCATTTTTTCTTCTCCAGAATGGCCCCGCAAATCAGCATACTGCTGATGATGCCCAGGAAAAACACCACCTGATAAAACAGGCTGATACCTTTGAAGTGAAAGACAAAAAGCATCATTCCAGCCAGCAGAAGCACAAACTGAGCCAGCACATAGCGGCGCTGACGCTTGCCGGGAAAGGTCTCGTATTTGCTCTGGCCAGGATCCACCTCAGGCACCGCCTGAAAGCCGCCTAATTCTTCAGGCAACCAGCCCGGGCGGGCAAAGATTACCCGCAATCTGTCCGAAAAGCGGGTCATTTTGCGGGCTTTCTGCCACATTTCCACGTAGTAGTGCAGGTTGGCCCAAACAGGATTCCAGCTTTTCAGCGGGGTCGTAATACCGTAGGTAGGCTCTTCTTCCTCGGCCTGAAAAGTGCCAAAAAGGCGGTCCCAGATAATGAAAACTCCGCCGTGATTTTTGTCAATGTATTTGGGATTCACCCCGTGGTGCACCCGGTGGTGCGAAGGCGTATTCAGCAGCCATTCGGCCCATTTGGGCATCTTTTTCACTGCTTTGGTGTGAATCCAGAACTGATAAACCGTATCAATTCCTGCCGCCGCCCCAAAAATGACCGGGTCAAATCCCAGAAAAGGGATGGGCAGAAAAATAAATCCCGCCAGCAAATTATGAATCCAGGATTGCCGCAGAGCCACGGACAGATTGTATTCCTCGCTTTGGTGATGCACCACATGGGCACCCCAGAAAAAATTGATCTCATGTCCCCAGCGGTGCGCCCAGTAAAAGAGAAAATCAAACAACAACAGGCACAGCACAAAAGACCACCAGGTTTTGGGTTGGTGAAAAGGAGCCCAGTGCTGGGAAATCTGCACAAATGCATAGAGAATCCCGCCCTTGATAAACAGGTTA
Source organism: Bacteroidia bacterium (assembly GCA_020635905.1). Classification (GTDB taxonomy): domain Bacteria; phylum Bacteroidota; class Bacteroidia; order J057; family JADKCL01; genus JACJYV01. The sequence goes on along the minus strand of JACJYV010000008.1, from coordinate 149,231 downwards.
AAGACCTGATTACCAATCCCCATATTCAGGTTGGTGATGGTATCAGTGAAGCGGTATAATTTGATTTTTTTGCGACGGGCCCACAACATCTCAATACCCATCAAAAGGAAGAAAAAGGGAATGACGAAAAGAATGGAATAGTCCTGCATGAATGAAATCTCCTGGTTTGATTGCAACAAATATAACGGAGTTGAATATTAAGAAAATTGCCTTTTACAATCAAGAAAGGCCAAAAAAAGAAAATAAAAAGATAGTTTTTTGCACCTTTACCCAAAATATTCCGTACACCCCAAAATATTTTTTTACCCCGTCCGTCAGCGGAGATAATGGAAGCAATACTGAACAGTGAATTTGCCCTCAGGCAGCAACAGGATGCCCAGATCGAAAAGATGCTGGCCCATGAAGGAGCCCGTCTTTTCAACTTCATCCGCAAGCAGGTTCGCGACCTCGAAGACGCTGAGGACATTTTCCAGGACGTACTTTTTCAATTTACCAATACCATCCGGTCGTACGACTCGATTGAGAACGATACTGCCTGGCTGTTCAGGGTGGCGCGCAACCGCATCATTGATTCCTACCGCAAGAAAAAGCCCGAAACCTTCAGCCGCGAATTTGCGGCCCGCGAATCTGAAGACGGTCCCCTTTCACTTGCGGAAATCCTGCCCGATCTCAACGGATTAGCCGACGAAATCATGACCCGCAACATGGTTTGGGAAGTAATCGAAGAGGGATTGGATGAAATGCCCGAGGCCCAGCGTGAAGTTTTTGTCATGCACGAATTCGAGGACATGAGCTTCAAGGAAATCGCCGAAATCACAGGCGCAGGCCAGAATACCCTTCTTTCACGCAAGCGCTATGCCGTTCTTTTCCTGCGGGAAAAACTGCAGCAATTGTACAGTGAAATTTTTTAACCTGATTTTCCTGAAAACCTTCAGGATCAAAAGTTTATCTGTGGAGTTTGCAAAAACTGACAGACACAAACGCAAAACTCTCAACCTGTAACTATCATAACCCAAAGCTTGCAACTCAAAGCTCGCAGCCTAAAAAAATAATAACATGAGATTCTTCAGAATAATAGGAAAAATAACCGTGGGAGCATTTTTGCTCGGCATCGTAGTCATGCTCTTGTGGAATGCCCTTGTGCCTTACCTTTTTGGACTTCCCTTCATCACCTACCTGCAGGCCGTCGGCCTGCTGATCCTCAGCAGATTGCTGTTTGGTAAATGGGGCGGAGCCCGCGGAAGAGGTGGCTGCCATCATCATCACGGTGGTTGTGGTACAAACGGACAGTCCCGCCGCGAACACTGGCGGCAAAAATTTGCCGCCAAAATGCAAAGCATGAGCGAAGAAGACCGCGAAGCCTTCAAAAAGCAATTTCGTGGCCGTTGCGGAAACTGGGGCAGCCATTTCTGGGGGCATCATGCCCAGGAACAGCAAAGCCAGCAGGAGCAGCAGGATCAGCAGCAGCATGGAGATGATGCACCAGAGGACAAATTTTGAAAAAAATATCAATGCATGGAATCTGTTGGAAATGAGTGAATTGGGTGGGAGGAGATTTGCTTAAGTCGAAAAATTCACGAAAGCCTCCTCAAAAACGTCTTAAAGATGTTGACCAATAGATTCATGTGTTTACAGTGTGTTAGTTGCCGCAAAAACAAACCCTGTAACACCTAACCCCGGAACGTTCGCCAGGACTTCCGGGGTCATTTTTTTTAGGGAATTGGCGCTTTCTCACATTTCAGCCGGAAAAGTCCTGCGTAATTGCGAAATTTGAACCCTGAGCAATGGGTATGAAGTGGTTACCAACCATAATATTCACCTTTCTTTTCCTTCCCTTAATGATTTTCGGGCAGACGCCCTCCAAATGCTTCGAAATTGAAAGCATCCTGGTGGATGCCTGCGGCAACCCCGAGGGAGCCAATGAAATGGTGCGCCTACACATTGGCCCTTCAGATCTGCAGATCAATACCCTCCATGCCGCCTGGCCCAATACCTTCAATCCCTGGCTGGGAGTCTGTCAGGGCGTTTCCACCGCGGCCAAAGTGGCCGAGCTGAATTCCACCATTGAAGGCTGCGGCTACCTGCTCGAACCCACCAACGACATCCTGCCCGCCGGGGCCAATGTGCTGCTGGTCACCTCAGCCGATTTCAGCACCAGCGCCAACAGTTTTGCCTCTCTGGCCGACACCTTTTACATCATATTTCAGTGTCCGGGCAATACAGGCGGACATTTTGCCAATGCCACCAGCACAGGCTACCGTACCCTGATCGTATTTTTCTATCCCCCCCTGGGCTGTTCAGATACGGTCACCTACCATACCCAGGAGCTGGTGGACATTTATGGCCATACGGGCGGCAGCTGGCCGGGCACCGACCGCGACGGAGCCACCGTTTCCTTTTCCTGGAAAGGCAATCCCACCTATTCCAACGATGGTTGTAATGCACCTTTTGAGCCTCTTTTCGTGGATGCAGGCCGCGACGAATTGATTTGCCCGGGCGACATGGCCTACCTCTACGGCGATGCGGGCAGCGCCTATCCCGTGCAGTGGTGGGGCGGATCGGGCACCTTTGGCACCCCTCAAAGCACCACCACCACCTATACCCCCGGTCCGACTGATCCCAATCCCGTGGCCCTGTATCTGCAAACCTGGTCTTCCTGCGGATACCTGACCGATACGGTGCTGGTATATTTCCGGCCCCTGCCCAGCCTGGACCTGGGCCCTGATACTTCCCTCTGCCCTGGGCAGATCATTACTCTGGATGCCGCCAACCCGGGTGTGCCCCACCTGTGGAGCACAGGTGACACCACCATGACCATCAGTTTTGGCAAGCCCGGCATTTACTGGGCCGAAGTTTCCAACCCCTGCGGCACCATCCGCGACACGGTGAATGTGACCCTCGAAGGCATGCCCTGGCAGATACTGGCCCCCGACACCACCTGCGGTGGTGACACCATTCCTTTGCAATATGTGGGCAGCGCAAATTCTCTCCAGTGGCTGGTTTCGGCCGGCACCCTGCTGGACGATACGGCCTTCAACACCTTCCTGGTCACAGACCTGGATTTCAATGGACCCATTCAGGTCAATATCCTGGCCAATGACACCTGCGGTGTCGTGGCAGATTCCATTACTTTGTGGGTCAATGAAGGCCTGGTGGCCGATTTTACCTACCAGCCGCCCTCACCTGTATTTGTAGGCACATTGGTCCAATTATCAGATCTCAGCCAGCCCCATCCCTCTCTCTGGAATTGGGAAACGGGCGACGGATTACTTTTTTCAGAACAAAATCCCACTTACCGCTATCCCCTGGAAGGCACTTATCGCATCCATCTCCTGGTCGAAAATGACCACGGATGCCACGATACCACCTCTCTGCTGATCACCGTGGAGCCCCGCGACTCCCTGCTGCCCAATGTTTTTACCCCCAATGGCGACGGATTCAACGATGTATTTCATATTCAGCTGCCCGTAGTGCTTGAGTACCAGATGAATATTTTCGACCGCTGGGGAAACAGCTGGTTTCATTCCACCCGGCCAGACGAAGTCTGGGACGGCACCCAGGGCGAGCGAAAAGCCCGCGAAGGCGTTTACTTTTTCAGCTTATACGCGGTTACCTGGCGCGGCGAAACGGTCAAAGTGGCGGGGCCGCTCACCCTGCTCAGATAGGATCATCCCCTTTTTTCAATTTAAAAACCCGCACACTTCCTCCTTCAAAGACCATTTTTTCAAAATGACGGTTGATTCGTTCGTCGCTTTCGATTTTGCGACTGTCTGAGTACATGTATTCGGCCCCCCCGGCAATGGCCCGCTTCAGTTTGCCTTCGCTCAGATATTCCAGATCAAAATTCCAGCCCTTTTTGTGGATCATGTACAGCACAATAAACTGTGATTTATCGTTCCCCGCGATCACCAGGGCATCATCGGGCACTGCAGCCCGCAATTCCTTTTCATATCTGAGCAGATCTGCATTATAACCCGGATTTTCAGGGTTCCAACGGGCCGCCATGCGCAGGCCGCAGGTCAGAGGAGCCACCACCAGGGCCGTAATGGCCAGGTATTTCCAGAGTTTTCGGTCAGAAGTCAGCATTTTCATTCCCCCAAAAGCCACCAGCAAAAACAGCAAAGGCATAAACGGAAAAAGGTAGTAATCGTGCACTGTGCTGATCATCTCAATCTCATACAGAAAATAGGCAATGATGCCCAGTCCCGCCGCAGCCACAGGCAGGAATTTCGCCGAATTCCATTTCTTTTCCCTGAAAAACAGCACCCAGCCACCCAAAAAGAGGGGCACCGTGGCATAATTCAGCAATAATTCAGGTAAAGTCGAGGAAAAATGAGAAAAAACGATCCCCAGGATATTTCCCAACCCCGACTTTTCTGAAAATACCCCCTCCACCAGGCCCTCTTTGGGCCATTGTGGGATCACCCAGGCATACCAGGCCAGGGGCGGCACCAGCATCAGCGCCATTACGGCTCCTGATTTAAGCTGAAAAATGGGTTTGTTTTTCCGCCACAAATTCAACAGCAATTTCACTCCGGGCAACCCGAAAAACATCACAAACGGCAGCTTCACCAACGTGGCCAGCGAGAGAAAAATCCCGGAAACCAACCAGGCTCTCAGAGTTTCCTGTTCCCGCGCCCGAAAGAAAAAAGCCATGCCCCAGATCGCTGCCGCCAGCGCCAGATTGTCCGCCAGGGGATTGACCGTATAGTAGAAAAATTCAGGAGAAAAGTTAAAGGTCCAGGCCGCAATCAGGCCCGCCAATTCGTTGCGAAAAGCCCATTTACCCAGAAAATACATCCCCCCCACCGCGCTTAAACCAATCAGCCAACTCAGAAAACGGCTTATAAAAATATGGTCTCCCAAGGCCCGGTAAAACCACGCAAAAACCCATTGCATCAACGGAAACTCCCTGCGGTAAATCCCGTTTCCACCCTCATGACGGTTCCGTTTGGGGTTGAGAATATTCATATCCCCCTCCGCAAAATTCAGCACATTACTTTGCGTTTGCGTTTGCCGCCACACATGCTGGCTCATCAGTTCCAGGTCAAAAACCCGCCAGTGCATCACCAGACTCAGCAGCGGAATCGCAATCAGCAGGAAAAATTTTCCTTTCCGGGTCAGCAGATCTGTAATCTTTTGCGCAGGCATCAGGCTGCAAATATACAGGTTGTCCTGCAAAAAGGGATGAGGATTTGGGCGTGCCCCCGGGGCCGCGGCGCCTGCGACGCAACCCGGCCCCGGGGTCGGTCTCCGGCTGCTCGCCACCAGCGCCAACCCACTACCCCCACACTGGCTCAGACAACAGCCTCCGCCCTCACGCACAGCCGGGGCTTCGCCCCGAAAAAACCTGGCAATTAAAACCAACTTTCCTGATTGTTAATCAGAGACCACCACTTTCCCGTTCCACACGGCGTGCCCGCTCCTCACCTGTACTTCGTACACGCCTGATTCCACAGGCAATTCCACTCGCATGGCCTCAAAGCCAGCTTCCGCCGGCAATCTCCGCTCCCAAACCAGCTTGCCCAGGGCATCAAAAACACGGATTTCAATCTCCTTTTCCAGCGAAAACCCATTCACCTTGATCTGAAAACTTCCCGCATTGGGATTGGGAAAAATCAGGGCATGCAGGTTATTTTGCTGGTCAGAATAGAGGGCCCTGATTCCCGAATAGTGAAAACTTCCGTCCTGATCCACGATCTTCAGACGGTAATAGCGAACCGGGATTTCCGTATGCACATTTTCGTCGAGCAGGTTATAAAACCGCACCTGATTTGAGTTTCCTGCCGCAGTTTTTTCGCCCACAGGCATGAATTCGTCCAGGTCGCTGCTTTTTTCCACCACAAATTTGGCCGCATTCAGTTCAGAAGCCGTGGCCCATTCCAGCAAGACATTTTTACCCGCCCATCTTGCCTCAAAATCAAGCAATTCTACGGGAAAAGCAGAATTGTCAATGTTGGAAAGGATAAAATCGCTGAAGCTAAAAAAGGCATGTGAAGTGATATTTCCGTTGCCTGCCGCAGTTCCTCCCGGGCCAAAGGGGCAAATATTGACCCAGTTTCCCGCTCCATCGTCCTTGCAAATCCTCAAAATGGAAGGGCTCAGCACAAAGTCATCGTAGGTGCCTGTCTCGTAGCTCAGATTGATTTTGGCGCTGTCCAGCGCCGCTCCCGCAGATTTGGTCACATTCCAGTAGCGACGGTTGGAAAGATTGATGATGGGCTCGGGAATGGGGGAAGGGAAGGTATAGGTGCCCGAGCGGTCCACAATAAACATTTCTGCTGTGTATTCTGTGGGTGTGGCCGCATTTTGGTCTATTGTCAGGTTCAAGTGGCGGTAATCTGCATAGGGATTGCCCAGCACCACGTCCGTTTTGCCGATGGGAAAAGCCAGATCGACCGGGCTGGCCGTGGCCACCTCCCAGGTCAGGGGGCCGTCCACATAGCAGGAGGGATTGCCGCCCGCGTTGCTGGTGGCGCCCAGATAGCTTGTTCCCGCCCCGGATTTCAGAGTCACCTTGTGGATGCTGGCCCCGGTGCGGGTCACCAGATCACCCTTGGTCAGGGTCAGGGTGCCGAAAATATTATAATTGATGGTGCCGCCCCCAAAGGAAAGGAAGTGCACATCCGCCCCTGCATTATTATTGGCGCTGCCATTGTCGTTGGCGATTTCCAGATTGAAAAAGCTGGTGGTTGCACCTGTGGTTTCCGTGGTATTTCCGCGGAAATACTGTTTTTTGAAGCCGTTCATGCGCACATCGATGCGCCCGCCTGCATTTTCCCCGGAAAATTCATCATAATTCTCAAAATCGCCCTTCACCTGCAAAGTCGCAATTCCACCCCCCGCTACAGGCTGCAATCTGGAAGAGTTGCGCCCGATCAGCATGTCATGCAAAATCCAGACCCCTGAATTGCTGCTGGAATTCAGGAAAACATCGTTGTGCTGGCTCCAGTCGCCGCGTGTACCCAGATTCAAAATCCCGCCCGAACCGTCTCCAAAGTTGATCAGGCCATTATTATTGATAATCCCCCACTGCAACTCGATCTGGGCCGAATCTGAGCCAGGTCCATGCAGCTCCGCTCCCGGATTGACCGTTACATTCGAAAACCTGAACCTGTCCTTGAACAGGTTGGTGGGCTGAATGGTGGTGATTCCGTTGAAGACAAAATCCATCCTGCGATGGTTCCAATCCCCCGCCGAGGATGCCTCTGGGTTGGGGTCAATGCGTCCGTAATTGCGGATGCTGCCGTTTGTGCCCGAAAAGGTTACAGTAGAAAGCACGTCCGGACCTACGTTATTGGCCGGAAGGAAGGCTGATCCCTGACCCACATACAGGTCGTGGGAAATGGTGAGATTACCCTCGTGCAGCACCCGGTTGGCAGGTCCGTTATTGTCATACACATGGTTTACGGGATCGTTATCCGCATTATTGGTACTGTTGTCGTTGATGGTAAAATCATAGAAAATTCCCCCCGCAAGGAAATATCCGCCTGTGCCCGGCACGGAATAATCCTGGGCATAGGTAAAGCTCTGGGTGGAAAAAGGCAGGGTTGAGCTGCCGTTTGCGGTGGAGAGCACATTGAAGTAACGGGTGGCCCAGGTCACGCTGGGGTCCTGGTTGCAGGCGCAGGAAGGATTTCCCACGGGCGCAGGATCGTAAAGCCCGTTGGTGCCGGGTCCGTAATCGTAGGTTTTGTAGCCAAACCAGTTGAAGGAGGCCGGACGGCCCCCTCCTGTGATCACATTCCAGGGGATGGCTATTTCGACGCTGGCGAAGCCTGCGGCCAGGGTCAGGGTGTTGGAGGTGGCGCCTCCCCAGTAACCGGCCCCATCGTCTGTGCGGTATTCGTGGTAGGAATTTTTGAAATAGACTACAAAGTCAGCCCGAAAAGGCATCATCATAAAATTGCGGTCGTAGTAATACAATCCCTGGGTGGATCCGTTGGCATTTACTCCCCCGTTGACCGGCAAAACAGGGTCAAAATCGAGGTAAACCACTGCGCCTTCGGTGATGTTGGAGCCATTGGTGGCCAGATAGAGGTTGTTGGCATCCCAGCACATGTACCAGGTGGTGGCGCTGGAGGTTATCTGGTTGGCGCCTTCGGCGTGGGTCCCGTATTCGCCAGCATTGATAGTGCCGTCAATTACCGGGGTGGTGAATTGAGCAAAAAGCATCCCCTGACCCAGTATGAGGAACATCAGAAATCCAGCTTTTCGCAGCAAATTAGCCATATCAGCCCGGCAACACAGTTTCATTGATTGCCTTGCCAATATAAGAAAGTTATTTATTAGTGTCAATGTGACACTTTCCGGATTGGCGGGTAAATTCCCTGAAAATCAGGGCTACAAAAAAGGCAGTCTGCCACAAAATTCCAGAGAGAAGGAAATTAGGCAGACTGCCAGCGTATTGAATGAATTCAGGTTAAGTCTTGCGGGTAGTTGCGGGAGAAGGAGCTCCGGGAGCGGAGGTTGCACGGCCCGGAGCCACGCCGACGTCCCGGACATGGTTTTCGCTGATTTTTTCAATTTTACGGTTGAAGAATCCGGTAAAAAGCTGAGCAAGTTTGTTGTAAGTGTAAAAGAGTTTCATGGGAAAATTCCTTTCAAATAAGGGAGCCGGGCTCCGTTTAACGGGGTCGTTTGCAGCATTTTTTCCCTGGGTTAACTCCTTCATGGAGTATGCCAATCCAAATGCGTAACGACGAAATTTGCCAGTTGGGGGCCTCAGCCGCCTCCCCGGAACCGGGGAGGTCAGCTTTAAGCCCGGCGGCGGGTGATCCGCCTGTGTCGCAGGTAGCCCAGGGCCAGAAGGCCTGCTTCTGCGGCAAGTACAATCAGTAAAGTTGCCATTTTGGTTGAGGTTAGATGGTTAGAAAATAGATTTTAGACTGACAGATGTTAGATTTTAGATAGGAGAGGTTCGAGATGGATCATCAGTTATCTCTGACATCTAAAATCTCCCTATCTAACATCTGATCTCAATCCAGGAAAGCCACGAACTTGCTGGCGGGTTCGTTATTCATGATCACTTCGTGCCAGCCCCGCAGGGTGATGGTGTAATGATCAGGATGGCGAACCGTGCCGCGCACAAAAACCCGGGGGTTCATGTTGCGCGCAGTGTATTCGTGCCGTTTGAAACCCGGATCTTTGCCCAGCTTTTCAAAATATTCAGCCTCAGAGAGGATGATATTTTTGTAGCGATGTGCGTAAACCGTGGTTCCTCCTGAGCGAACCAGTTCCTCCACGATGTGGGATTTGCTGCCTGCACCGCGGGAAATTGGCTCATTGCGGAAGCCCAGGAACTTTTTGTCCGGCTGGAAATCCGGGCGGGGAATGAAAAACCACTCTCCCTGACGGACAAAGCCAGCGTTGTGTCGCTTGTGCCAGTTTTTGGCGCTCACGCCGCTTGCCAGCTGGGCAAACCGGGCAGATTCAGGCTTGAGGAATTCCTTGGCCTCGCGGGTGGTAACCACCCGGGCGTCTTTGAGTCCGGCCACAAACCAGTGCCTTTCATCGTGACCGCAAAGGAACTTTTCCTTGCGGACCCGGGGCGCGGCGGGTTGGCGTGAAACCAGCAACAGGTGCCGGTCGGGGACGTCGAGGTGAGGAACCTGGAAATCCAGCTTGTTCCACATGTCGGGTCGGATATTGAGAAAGAACGTGTCCTTGCGTTTGCCTTCGACCACGTTGAGGTCAAACTCAGGGCGCAAATCCTGCGGATTGCGGTTGTAGCGGGTTGGAGAGAGCCGGAATTCAGCCAGCCGGTTTATCTGAAGTTCAGCGCCAATTTTTTCAAACTGACGTTGCAGAATTTCTGTGTTCATGTGAGAAGATTAACGGGTTAATTTTTTTCTCTCGTCCAGAGGACGGTGTCACCCTTCGGGAAACTTCCCGCCGGGCAGTTCGCTGCGCCGGTTTTTGCGGTAAGCGGCGTAGCCGATGCTGAAAAGCAAGATTTCTGCCGTGAGTACGATGATGAATATGGTCATTTTTTTAGATGATAGATTTTAGATGGTTAGATTTTAGATATGAGTCCTTAGTAGTTAGATGTGAGAAGTTAGATGTTAGAGATTAGAGATTTGCTTGTCTAAACTGGGCCAAACTCTCCACTCGCCACTCAGAACTAACAACTAACAACTCTGAACCAACCACAACCAACCACTTGGGCCAGCCGCCAGGCGCTGTGGTAATTTCAGACGCCTGGCGGGTCAGCCCGGATTGCTTGCAATTAATCAAAGAACGCTTAAAACAGGTGTCGGAAGACCAGGTTCCGAAAGCTTTCGGGACGAACCTGGACCAATGTCGGAAGACCAGGATTCGAACCTGGAGCCCCTTGGTTCCAAACCAAGCGCGCTACCGTTGCGCCACCTTCCGAAGTTCCTGCGCTGGTTAGGTCGCAGGAGGGTTTGCAATAGTTAAATAGTTTTGTAAAAAGCAATGAATCGGGTTAGGGAGGGCACAAAGTGGCCACCCGGAAGTTTCCGGATTCGTGTATCTTCAAGTTTCCGCCAGACAAGTCGTGCGGGTCTGTGCAGGGTGGGGGTGAGGGCCTTGCAGGCAAGGCACAGCTCTCCCGGTCGATTTCATCGACGCGTCTTCAAAATGGCAAATCGAAAGGGTCGTCCGATTTCCCGCTGGTCTGTCCGGAGCTTTCCAAAATTTTGGGCAATAAAAAACCCGAATCTTTTGGATTCGGGTGTGCGGGAAAAAGTGGCCAGAGCTACTCTGGTCTTGGTTTTCCAACACACCCACAGGGAAAATCCCCGGACAGTTCGCTGCCGATCCTCTCAGGATTGGGTCGCGCGCTGTTGCTTATGTGAGTATATAGTTTTGACATCCTTGTTTTTAATTGATGCACAAATGTACACAAGGATTGCCTTGCTTGGTCAAAATATGTTTGAATGGGTGGTTTTGCAGACCGGACGGTCTGTTTGCGGGGGCGAATGGTAAATGAGGAGGTGGGGGAGGGGTTTCAGGGCCCTCTGGGCTGCGGGGCCCCGAATGCCAGCGGTGCTTTTGGCTGGCATTTCGGGGGAAGGGTGGGTGGTGCGGGCAGAACACAGGCCCAGGGAGGTATTTTTGCCCGGAAGGGCCGGGTTCATGACTTTAATCAGAGATTTTCCCCTAATCTGATCTTCAACATCTGAAATCTAACATCTCACTTTCTAAAATCTAAAAATCTGGAATCTCAAACCACTGCTTTGCGCAGTCCGAGGAGGAAACCAGCAAATTTGACCGTCTGGATGATCAGGTAGGAAGCGGCGAAAGCGACGACGGAGAGGGCGAGGATGATGAGTTTGAGGTTGAGCATGACGATTTTTCTTTATGGGTTAATGTCGTTTGACCTAAGCAAATAGCCCTTTTTCCGCCGGAAAAATCAGCAGGGAGGTTGAATTGAATGGCAATTTTGGCCCGTGAAATGTCAGGCAGGTTTCCCCTGGATGGGAAACTGTAAATGAGGTTGCGAAAAGTTGTATTTACTCCTTCACAATCTTCTCCACGGTTTTGCCCAGCCTTCCTGAAAGTGAAAGCAAATACAGGCCCGCAGGCTGCTGGCTCAGGTCCAGGTCGAAGCCTTTGCCATGGTAGTTTCCTTCCAGAAGGAGCTTGCCCTGGAGGTCAAGCAGACGATAAGTTCCTTCGTCAGGTCGATCCAATTCTATTTGAACCAGCCCCTGGGTGGGGTTGGGATAGACCCGAACAAACGCTGGCGGGAGTTCTTCCCCCCGCCCGATGGCGAGGGAGACAGACACCTCGAGGTAGGAGGAGTAGGTGGGGGAGTGGTAAATTTTATTGGTGGCCACCAGGGTGTCTCCGGCTACGTACATAGGGCCTCCGTTATTGAGGTTGAGGGCAAAGCGCGGGTAATTTGAGGAGGTGATGATCAGGCGCAAGTGTTCGTCTCCCCACATAGTGGTGGCGATTGGAGGAAGGTCAATGTCGATGGGATAGACCACAGAGGTATCCATGACCGAGGTGTCGGCGGCGGTGAAACCGTCGCGGAAGCGGGCGCGGAAGGCTCCATCGATGAGGAGCATGGAGGGGTGGTCAGCATTTTCCTGGGTCAATCTGACCATAAAATCCGTGTCTTTGCAATTACTTTGCACGTAAAGTCGGAGTTTGGGTTTTCCTGCTATGCAGGCCCAGCCGAAATTTCCGAATTGGGTTCGAAAGACGAGGTTGTCGTTTCTGCTTTCAACTGTGTCTTTTTGGTCATAAGGTCCTTGTAGCTGGTCCACCCGCAGGGTGGGACCTCCATGGGTGGGTGAGGGATCGCGGGGATCATATTGGTAGCTGCTCCAGGCCGGGCCTGAAGCCGACGGATAGTTGAATTTCATGGTGCCATCGGGTTGCAGGTAGATTTTTTGGGGATTTTTCCCAAGTGATCCTGGGTAGGAATTTTCACCATAAACTAAAGGATTACCGGGTAAAAAACTTTCCATTCCAGTAAGGGTAAAGCGGTAGGCGGAATCCTGGTCCCATCCATTTTGGATGCCGCGGAGATAATAATCGAAGAAGCGGTTGGCTTCCTGATTGGCCAGGGGGGCTTCTTTGACGTAGCTCATTTCTCCCTGGATGCCAGAGCCGGGAGCGGCAGTTCCATGTCCGCCGTGGGCCCAGGGGCCCACCAGTATTTTATGCTTGTCCCTCACCAGGGGGTCCCCCTGGGCTTTCAGGCCATCCATGAATTTGATCATGCCGTCGATGTTGTGGTCGTACCAGCCCCCAATCATGAAGGCGGGCACTTTGATGTCCTGGGGATACCATGAATTGGTTTCGCTGAATTGCCAGATCACATTGTCCACCGGGTAGGCCTGCACCAGAGGTCCGGTGCCAAAGCCCAGGGCATCCAGTTGGTCCACATATTCTTCGCGGTAGCAGCCGCCGGGATAGTATGTTTGGTAGGAGGTGACCGGATCGGCCACCACAGGACAGATACAATCCAGCGAAGGTGGATTTTCGCGGGCCGTCTGGTATTGGATCACGCCCAGGGCCGAAGGCCCCCAGGTGCCAATTTTGCCATTGCACCAGGGTTGCTGGGCAATCCACTCAATGGCATCGTAGCCGTCTTCGCCCCGCTTGGGCTGGGCCACACAGGCGCCTGCGGCGCCATAAAAACAGCGCCAATCCATGGTCACAAAGACATAATGGCTGGTACTAAGGGCCGTGCCAACGCCCAGGGGGAGGCCAAAGCGAAATAATTGACGGTTATATGGAGTCTGAATAAAAATCACAGGGTAAGCCTGGGTTGTGCCAGGCAGGAAAATATCCACGGGCATTACCTTGTTATCACGCATGGGAATGGAATCCACCACGGGCGTAAGCAAAAGTTGTCCAAAGAGGGGAGAAAGCGAGAGGAGCAAGCCAATTAGGAGAAAAAGTCTTTTCATGCAATGTCGTTGGCAGGTTTGATGCTTTCTTAAGATAAAGGTTTAATCGCAGGAAGAAAAATTATTTTGAATTCATGGTTTGGAAATAAGCAGTGGCGGCCCATAAGATGACCATGCCCTCAAACAGCAGGTGAGAGGCACGCTGGCTCATCAGCGGCCACAAGGCCGCCAGTCCCATCAGCAGGCAGCCGCCTGTCACTATCCCCAAAAGCACCCTGACCCAACCCCTGACCCTGGAAAGGGTCACGACCGGCAAGGTCATAAAAAACAGGAGGCCAGAGATGCCTCTGACCAGCAGCAGGGGGAAAATGAGGTAAAGTATGCCAAAGAAAACGGACATCCCCGACAGTGAACTGATCCAGGTGGTTGCACGCTTTTGGGTGGAATCCAAAAAGAGGTGTTCCTCCGGGTCTCCCACAAAAAACAAATTGAAAAGGGTGTCTGGCACCTTCAGGAACCATTGAACCAGCCACCAGACGGCGGCCAGGGAAAATCCCGCCTGCAAATAAAACCCAAAATCCTCGCCCAGGCCACTGAATCGCAACTTGTTGTTGGTGAGCCAAAACATCAACACGGCCAGGAAGGGAAGCAAAACGAGCAAAGCAAGCGGACGCAGGAAAATCTTCCGTGCCCCATAGTAAAGGTAAAGGGGGCGAAATTTGCTGAGGATAGAAAATTCCCGGAAAAGCTCTTTGGCATGCGAAAATGAGGGATTGATCCTGAGTGATTCCCGCAAATGGGCCGCCCCTTCTTCAAACTTCCTGGAATTTGCCAGTTGAAGGGCGCTCAGATAATGTCCAAGAAAACTTTCGGGTGCCACAGAACGGGCTTGCTTCAGTGCTTCCTCCGCTTTTTTAGGCTGCCTGAGATTGATCTGGCAGGTTGCTTCCATTTCCAGCGCTTTGGAATGGTTGGGATTGATTTTACGTACCCTTTTCACCCAGGTCAGGGTTTCTTCCCACCTTGACTGGGTGAAGTAGATTTCAGCCATCAATATCAGGTAGTTGATCCCTTCAGGATTGATTTGAAGGGCTGCCTGGCCAAGTTCAAGGGCCTCAGCCAGTTTTCCCTGGAATAATTTAACCTTGCCCAGAATATATGCCTGATAGGCCGATTCGGGAGCCAGGGTAAGAGCTTGCCGGGCATAGGTCTCTCCCAGATCCAGTTGATTCAATTGCATGGCCGCAATGGCCGCCACACTCAATGCCTCCACACTTTCTGGTTGGGCCTCAAGTACCTTTTGCGCCATTTCCAGGGCACCATCATACCTTTTCAGCTCAATCAATTGGCGCGACCGTTCCAGCAATGCAAACGACATAACCAAAGATAATCCATTTTCCTAAATCAGGGCAGAATTCGTGGGTTTGGGGGAAATTTCCGCCGAATGTTCCTGGCTGGTTCCCCTTTTGCCATGCTGCTTCGCAGAACCTGCCTACCGGGCGGGGTCCTGTGGTCTGCGCGCACCAGCCGCCCTTCCCCCGAAATGCCAGCCAAAAGCAACGCTGGCATTCGTGGCCACACAGCCCAGAGGTCCCCCGCCCGGTTTTTGGGAAGCCAGATTTTTTTACAAAAAATAAGGAAAACCTTTAATGCCTGTGTCCCCAGGCAAAAAAGGAGGCGCACACCCCCGCCAGGATGCAGACAAACAAGGCCCAGGGATAGAAGCTGAGCAGGGCCGAGGCCAGTAAAATGGTGGCCATCATCCACATAAAAATCCGTCCGCCGTCCCGGGCTTCACTCATATCGTCCATAATGGAGCTGGGCAGGGGCGAAAAGCCAATCATGGAATAGCCAATCCAAAGCAAGGAGGCATAAATGCCCGTGAGATGCAGCAAGGAGAAGAAAACCCCCATGGAAAAGAAGGCCCACGACATCATTCTGCCCAAAATTCCATCCCGAAAGATCACTTTGGAGAGATATTTATCGTCCCGCACAAAAAACTCGGCCAGCACCCAGGGCCCTTTATTCAAAAAGGCAAAAGCCGCAAAGCCAATGCCGCCTGCGATGGGCAATTTCAAAATAAAGGGTAGTCCTTTGATCGCAAAGGCGGGTCCCAGGGTAAGGATAAACACCAGAAAGCCAATCAAGATGGTCAGGGCCAACCCAATTTTGCGGTCGAGCAGACGCAGGTAGTGATACATAAAGCGCCATCTGGCGCCCACCACAGATTTTCTCAGCCCTTGCAGGGCCTGGTAGTTGTCTGGCTTGAGGCGCAGCGCCTCGGCAAAATGTTTGATGGCTTCGCCGGGCTTGCCCGATTGCCACAGATTGCGGGCCAGAATGAAATGGGCCTTTTCATTTTCCGGGTCCTGGCCCAGGTATTCCCGGGCAGAAGCGGCGGCTTCCTCGTATTTTTCCCGTTCTTCCAGCACCATTGCCCGCTGCCGCAGGCAGCCGGCGTGCTCGGGATCGTGCATCAGTCCCTGCTGACAGCATTCCCAGGTCTTATCCAGCAAATTCAGATTAAAATAAGCCCAGCCCTTCACTTCCCAGAAAGTGGAATCCGTATTGCGCAGCCGCAGGGCCTGTTCTGCCTCCTCAATGGCCTTGTGAAACTCCCAGTTTTTGGTGCTTATCATGGCCGCCACATTATAGTGGTCTGGGTATTCAGGATCCAGAGAAATGGCTTTGTAGATGTGTTTTCGGGCTCTTTTCAGGTTCCCCTGTTCCATTTCAGCCACGGCCAGAATGTAATAGGCCATATCATCATCCGGGAAATCCTTAAGGATTTCCATGGCTTTTTCCTTGCACAGATCGTAGCGGCCCATGCGAAAAAGTTCGAAGGCGCCCGTGATGAGATATGTGCGGCTGATCATGGTCTGTTTACCTTATTCGCGGATTCCAATTACTGCCCCTGCCACCCACTGATAAGCAAAAATACCAATCAGGTAGGTATAAATAAACACCTCCGTTTCAAATCCCAACACGGCCGAGCCAATCGCAGTCAGGCCCACGGCAAGCAGGCCGAATGCATAAAGAATGAGCCAGTTTCGCCTGGGTTTGGGCGGGGTAAACATGCTGGAAAAGGGTATGACCATGGTCAGTCCCAGCACCGCCACCATGAGAAAGAGGAACCAGGGCAGAATCAGGTAGGCCAAACCGCCCAGCAGGCCTACAGCCAGGGAAACCCCCACGATTTTGGCCGTGGTGGTGGCATCCTTTTTCAGGGCATACTTTCCATAGGGGTTGAGAAAAAGCAGCAGATCGAAGACCGGCGAAATCACCCAGGTGGACCAGGCAAAAAGCAGGTAGGCCACCATCAGGGGGATCACAAAAGGCCGCACAGCTTCGCTGTTGCGGCTGAGGATCAGCAGGCCGCGATACCCCAGGTATCCGCCAATGATTACCCCCCACCTCACCTTGTCGCTCTGGCTTTGCAGCCAGAACATGTATTTGAGATAGATGCGGTACACAAAATATTTGGCTTTCAGCGCCTGCACCAGACCCGCTTTGGCATACTGGTTTTCAGGATTGATGCGCAAAGCCTCCCGGAAATGTTCGAGCGCTTCCTTGTGTTTGCCCTGTTCGAGCAGCGCCCAGGCCAGGGTGGCGTGGGTGTCGTCGTCCTCGGGATCGTCTTCAATGGCTCCCTGGATGGTTTCAAACGCCTCATTGGCGCGGTCAAGGCGCATCAGGGTGGCTGCCCGGATATTGCGCAGGGTCTGGTGCTCTGCATCCAGGGCCAGGCCGCGGTCCGCGGCCTTCAGGGATTCCGGGTACTCGCTCAGGTTGAAGGAGGCATGAGCCAGCAGGCCATAAAAGTCTGCGTCATTGGGGTCCATTTTGATGGCCTCCCGGGCCAGTCTGGCTGCATCTTTGTGCTTGCCCATCTCACTTTTGATGGTGCCATGCACATAAAAATTGGCTGCGTCTCCCGGATTTTCTCCCAGTGCCTTCAAAATAGACTCTTCCGCCTCAATCAGACGTTTTTGCCCCATGAATGCAATGGCCAGCAGGCGAAATGCATATCCGTCATGCGGATTTTTCCCCAGATACTCCCTGATATGAGCTTCTGCATCGCGAAATCTGCGATGTTCCAGCAACTGGCTGGCATAAATCAGGTTGGTCAGGGACATTATTTCAGGTTGAGGTATTGGAGAATGTCATCGTAAATGCCTGATTCGTTGGAATACAGGGCATAATTGCGGGCAGTATTAAACCATTCCCGGGTGGAAGGCTTGACCAGTGCGGCCGCATTGAGCAGGTCGCGGGTGGTCAGGGGCTCAGGTATTCCTGTTTTGAAAGAAGCTTTCAGCTTCTCTTCGATCGCATGGTCAATGGTGTTCTGGATATCAGCCCCCGAGAAGTCCTTGGTTTTGGCCGCTATTTTACCAAAATCAATGTCAAGGGTGGGTTTGCCGGTCAGGCGGATGCGGAAAATTTCCGCCCGCGCGGGTTCGTCCGGCGGTGGAACAAAGATGATGCGGTCAAACCTGCCGGGACGGCGGAAGGCACTGTCGAGGTGCCAGGGAGTATTGGTGGCGGCCAGGATCAGCAATCCGTCGTTGTCCGAACTCATGCCATCCAACTCGGCCAGGAACTGGTTGATCAGGTGGCGGCCTGCGCTCTGGCGCATGTCTGTGCGGGAAGCGCCCAGGGCATCGACTTCGTCGAAAAAGAGCACGGTGGGCCGCTGGGCCCGGGCCACTTCGAAAATGCCATGCAGTTTGGATTCACTTTGCCCGATGTACATGTCGAGCACATCGTGGATGCCTACGGTGATGAAACCAGCCTTCACTTCGCCCGCGGTTGCGCGGGCCAGGTGGGTTTTGCCACAACCAGGAGGGCCATAAAGCAGGATTCCACCCCCGATTTTTTTGCCATACGCCTCATACAATTCACGGTGAGTCAGGGGGTGAATGATCTTCATGCGGACTTCGTCCTTCACCTTTTCCATACCTCCCACCTGGGAAAAATTCACCCGGGGACGCTCCACATGCACGGTGCCTTCGCCCGCCCCAATGTCAATGTCTTCGGCAAAATTGGGCACTTTGAGCATTTCATCCAGTTCTGGATCGCTCAGTTCGGGATTGATTTCGAGGGCCTTGCGGTAATGGTCGGCTGCGCGGGGACGGTCTCTTTCCTTGACCAGCAGACGGGCATACAGGAGGTGGGCCGCCCCAGCCGGTTTTTTGGCACCCAGCAATTCTTCTGCAATCACCAGGGCAGTGGAGTACTGACCTTCCTCGTACATGCATTCGGCCAGCCCGAGTTTGGCGCCATCGTGGTCAGAGGAGCGCTTGAGCACATTTTTATATTCTTCTGCCGCCTCGCTGAAATAAGAATACTGCTTCAGGGTCTGGGCGAGGTGGAGGCGCAAAGGGATATTATCCGGCGAAAATTTGATCGCTTCGCGCAGGTTGTTTATCATTTCATTTTCCATAGGTTCACAGTTTACGGGTTTTTCCGTGTTCGGTTCTGTAAAAATATCATCCTTTTCGGGGATTAAATTAAGCAAAGATTTGGATTAGTTTTTAGTGGTTAGTTGTGAGTTCTAAGTTCTGAGTTGCGAGTTGTGAGTTCTGAGTTGCGAGTGACGAGTTCAGCCCGGTTTGGACAAGCAAATCTCTATTCTCTAACATCTAACTTCTCACATCTAACGACTAAGGACTAAAATAAAACGAATCATGCGGATGCGTCGTCTCCTGAATGATTTTCAGAATATTCCCCTCTGGATCAACTTTCAGGCCGGTCAGGCATTGGTTAAAAACTGCAGCAGTATCAATGTTGATGGCATTGATTTCCGGGATGTGACGGGGCAGTCCTGAATGCTGAGGCGTATGCCCATGGACCTGAAGCTTGCCCAGGTCAAGGGGGGGATTGCGGTTCCAGAATACCCCGTTCCAGTTTTCCTCGTCGTAAGGATCCAGGTGGGTGGACAACCCGGCATGGGTCACCAGCAGATGATCAGTTTCGTATTTGGCGGGCAGATTTCTGAGCCAGTGCAGCCCTTTCTTCAGATCAAAATTGCGGGCTTCAAACTGGTCGAGGGTTTCCCTGCCGCCATTTTTGATCCAAACCTCGTTATAACCTGACTGGTAGTAGCTGAGGCAAAGCAATTCATGATTTCCTTTCAGAAAAACGGCATTCTCGTAGGCTTCGTCCAGCTGCATGCACAGGTTGACCACCTCAGGACTGTGGTTTCCCCGGTCGATCAGGTCACCGACCAGTACGAGGGTTTCCGTTTCCAGATCCCAATGCTTTAGTATTTGCCGCAGGGTGAAAAAGCAGCCGTGTACATCACCAATGATAAAGGAGTTCAAGTCATTCGTTGTTTCGTGGGATCAATTTAATGAGAAAATTTAATTGCCCCCAACTTAACCCAGGAATTGTCTGGAGAAATAGGGAATTGAATTGCATCTGACCTTTCCACCCTGATTTTGAACCTTCAACCAGCACTTTTTTTGTAAATTCGATCCCATGAAAAGCTTTCTACCTATTCTGCTGATTTTGCTCCTTTCCACCCTCACGGTCCGGGCCACGCCCTCAGATTCGATTGATACCTGGCATTACGACATTCACATTGATACGCTGAATTACGGAACCACCAGTCTGAAGGCACATACCACCATTTCCTACACCAGCAAATTCAACGGGATGCAAACCGTGGAACTGGATCTGCTGAAACTCACGGTGGACTCTGTGCTGGCCGGAAATACTCCCGCCACTTTCACCTACAACGATACCCTGCTGTCCATTCACCTGCCTGGTCCTCTCAACCAGGGCGACAGCGCCCAGGTCACGGTCTGGTACCATGGCAAGCCGGTCAAGGATCCCTCGGGTTTTGGCGGGTTTTATTTCAATTCCAATCCCCAGTACGTCTATAATATCGGGGTGGGTTTTCAGGCTGATCCCCATACTTTTGGGCGGGTCTGGTTTCCCTGTAAAGATAATTTTACCGACAAAGCCCTCTACGATTACCACGTCAGGGTGCTGACCGGCAAAGTGGCCGTGTGTGGCGGAACCCTGCAAAATGAAATTGACAATGGCGACGGCACCACCACCTTTCACTGGAAAATGCGCGACCCCGTGCCCACCTATCTGGCCAGCATGGCCATTGCAGATTTCATCGCGGTCCGCGATACTTTTGTGAGCATCACGGGCGATTCCATTCCCGTGGCCTTGTATGTGCGGGCTTCAGATTCGGCCGGCACCCTCAATTCCTTTCAGCGACTACACATTGCTTTTGACGCCTTCGAAAACAGGATGGGACCTTACCGCTGGGAAAGGGTGGGCTATGTGGGCGTGCCCTTCAACGCGGGAGCCATGGAGCATGCCACCAACATTGCCTATCCCAATGGATTTCTGAATGCGGGATCGGCCTACGAAACGATTATGGCCCATGAACTTTCCCACTCCTGGTTTGGCAACCTGGTGACCTGCGTGGATGCACCCGAAATGTGGCTCAACGAAGGACTGGCTGCCTATTCTGAGGCGCTTTTTACCGAGGCAGCCTACGGAAGCACGGCCTATACCAATTATGTGCGTGCCAACCACAGCAGCGTTTTGCGCTACACCTACATCACGGATGGTGGCTACCTGGCGGTGAGCGGAGTGGGGCATAATTACACCTACGGCAGCACGGTTTACGACAAAGGCGCCCTGATTGGCCATACCCTGCGTGGATATTTGGGGGATGTGGCTTTTTTCAATGGAATCAAACAATACATGACTAAACATGCCTTCGCCAATGCCAGCAGCGATACCCTGAAAAAGGTGCTGACCCAGGTGAGCGGGGTGAATATGGATAATTTCTTCAAAGGTTGGGTGAAACAGCCGGGCTTTCCCCATTTCCAGATTGATTCCATAGAGGTGAGCCCGGTGGGAAGCAATTATCAGGTGGCCATGCACATCCGTCAGCGCCAGAAGGCCACGGGTATCTTTTTTGACAACGTCAAAACGAAAGTGACCTTCATGGATGCCAACTGGAATTCTATCCAGAAAAACATCGACATTTCGGGCCCGACGGCTTACCTCGCGGTGACCATTCCCTTTGCGCCTACGGTGGCCATGTTTGATCTGGATGAGCGCATGGCCGATGCCGCGGTGGACAATTATTATGTATTCCAATCCAGTCAGACCCATGCCTTTCCCGAAACCTATTGCTCGGTAACCACCACCAATGTGCCCGACAGCGCCCTGGTGCGGGTCATTCACAACTGGATTGCCCCCGACGATTTTAAAAATCCTCCTCCTGGGGTTCGCCTGTCCGGGTCGCGTTACTGGAAGGTGCAGGGAATATTTCCAACGGGATTCAGCGCCACTGCCACCTTTGACTACAGCGCCCGCGTATCATCCACCCCATCTCTCAATCACGACGCCTTTCTGGATCACACCTGGTTCAATACCAGCGAAGACTCGCTGCTGCTGTTCTATCGCCCCAATTCGGGGGCAGAGTGGCAGGTTGTGAGTAATTATACCCTCAATACAGGTACCCTGGTGGACAAACGGGGTTCGGCCACAGTGGCCAGCCTGCTGCCCGGCGAATACACCTTCGGGGTGTATGATTACAGCCTGGTTTTGGACCGTCCAGAACCTGTGCGGGAGGAATTTTCCTTCATTTGCTATCCCAATCCCAGCCAGGGTTCCCTCAATCTGCAACTGCCCCACCCCGGGGACTATGGCCTGCAGATCTACTCTTTGGCTGGTCGCAAGCTGGTGGATATGCCATTGAAGGCAACTCAATCCACCTATCCACTCAACCTGACCTTCCTCGAAGGAGGCATATATCTGCTGCGTCTCACCAACGAACAGGGCCTGCAAAGCAGCGCCCGCATTGTACTCGAATAAGCAAATGGCTACCTCATCCCCTGATTTTTTCTTCACCCGTCCTGTGCCTGGCATGATCCATGAGGGCACGGTCATATCCATCGCCGACAAGCCCGCCGAGACGGCCGACCTGATCCAGGCCAAAGGCAAACACAGCTGGAAGCTGCAGTTTAATTGCCCCTTTGGGGGCTGGGGCATGTTTCTGGAATCCAGCTTTCTGCCCCTCAATGAAGAATATTTCCTGTTTGTGACCTGGTACGAACACAGTCGCGGCGGGCATACCAATCCTTTTGTCTATTGCGTGTCGTGGGATGGCAGATTGATTTGGAAAAAGGATTTTGACGGAGGCACCCTGAGTGATCTGGTGGTGCAGGGGGAATATATCTGGATGGTGAATGGTTTTCCTGAAAACCGTAAGTCCTTTACCGGGCCAGGCTACTCAGGTTCAAATCTGGACAAGATTCTGATTGCCAGCGGTGAAACGCTGGCCAGTCACCCCGTTTATCTCCCCAATCCCGACAGCCTGACAGGGAAGTCCCTCAACTGGCAGGCCGCTTCGGGCCTGCACATGACCACTGCCCGCCTTTCCGAGGAAAACGGCGTGGTGATGCTGGGGACCGGCCTGCGCCACGCCCAACCCAATCTGGATCAGCATGCCTTCTGGTATGAATTGCCTTTGGAGCGGTGGATTGAGTTGGGGGGATTTTAGGAGGGGAGCGGGTTCCCTGGGTAATTTCCCCCTACGGTCACTTCAGCCCACGCCATCCCTGCGAAGGCTTTCCCTCGAACGGCAAATTCCCCATCCAGAGAGGGCTCCCAGAAATCAAATCATTAGGGATTAATCCAGAATTCCCTTTACACCAACCCCTCCTTGATCGCCTTTGAAACGGCAGCTGTCGAGGAATTCACCTGCAGCTTTTCGTAGATGTTGACGATATGGGTATTGACGGTGGCGTAGGTAATGAAGCATTTTTCCGCGATCATTTTGTAGCTGTAGCCTTCCACCAGCAGTTTCAGGATTTCCTGTTCCCGTTTGGTCAGGGAATTGGTTGGGGTGGCAGTTTTGGAATTGCGGCTGGAAAAGAGAGACAGTACCTTTTTGGCCACGGTAGGGGTCAGGGGCGCTCCGCCCGCCATAACTTCCGTGATGCCTTCCAGCAGGTCCATGGGGGACATTTGCTTCAGAATGTAGCCGTCTGCACCCGCGCAAATGGCCGAAACGATCTTGTCTTCATCCTCAAAAATGGTCTGCATGATGATTTTGAGACCGGGGAACTCCTGTTTGAGCAGCTTCAGACCTTCAATGCCGTCTACGTGAGGCATGTTGATGTCCATGAGGACCACATCTGGCTGGCAGGCGGCTACTTTTTCCACCACATTGCGGCAATCCTCATACAGACCCACACAATCCATGTCTTCCATGGCATTGAGCAGCACCTTCAGGCCGTCGCGCCGGGCAGCATTATCATCAAAAACAGCCACTTTTACGATTTTCATAATTCAAAATTAGCAGAATCCCACCTGAAATAAATCAATGATATCATTGGTTTTTGGGTCTGAGCGCAGGATTGAAGGAAATGGATACCCTGGTTCCTTTGCCCGGACTGCTTTCAATCACCAACTTTCCCCGGATTTCGTGGGCGCGTCTTTTCATGTTGGGAAGACCATTTCCGCCCAGGTTTTGGCTCTGGCCGACTTTATCCAGGTCAAATCCGCTGCCATTGTCTGTGATATGAATGGTAAGTTCCCTGCCTTTTTCCTGCAGTTTCACTTCCAGCAAATTCCCCCCTGAGTATTTCATGGCATTATTGACCGCTTCCTTGAAAATGAGATAAACATTGCGCCGGGCCACCATGCCCACCTGGTTTTTCAGGACGGATTCGTCGTAGTGGAATTTCACCCGCCAGTCCCGGGCTTTGCCCAGATGGGTGGAAAAGGCCCGCATGCGGTTGATCAGATCCTCCATCTTGTCGTTGTCGGATTTGATGGCCCAGACGATGTCATTCATGGCTTCCATGATCTCCTGCGAACTTTGGTTGATCCTGCCCAGCAACTGGCTGGCAGTTTCGTTGCCGTCTGAAATGCTTTTCCGGGCCACAATCCCGTACATGGAAATGCTGGAAAGGGTGGACCCGATCTCGTCGTGCAGGTCCTTGCTGATGCGGTTGCGCAGGTCCTCGATGCGCTTCCTTTGCCGGAAACGGTTGCGGATCAGCAAATAAACCGCCACGAAAACCAGGGTAGCGGTCCCCAGCAGAAACCACCAGGTCAGCCACCAGGGCCTGCGAATCACCAGCTGGATTTGGGCAGATGCTTCGTTCCAGCTTCCGTCCGGATTTTGTCCCTGGACCTCAAATAAGTACTTCCCGGGATCCAGGTTGGTGAAGGTGGCTTCGTGCAACTGGTTGGTATAGATCCACTCGTCGTTAAAATTCCGGAGCCGGTACCTGAATTTGTTTTGGGCTGGTGAACTGAAATTCATGTTGGCAAACCCGAATGTGATGATGCGCTCATCGTAGTCGAGGGTGATTTTGCGGGTAAATTCCAGGGGCTGATTGAG
The DNA here is from genome assembly GCA_020635905.1 of Bacteroidia bacterium. Taxonomy (GTDB): domain Bacteria; phylum Bacteroidota; class Bacteroidia; order J057; family JADKCL01; genus JACJYV01. The sequence continues at coordinate 124,511 of JACJYV010000008.1, read as the reverse complement.
TTGGAATTCCCCTTCCTTCACTTTTTGCCCCGGATGGAAGATAATATCCCGGTTGCCCAGCCTAAGTGCGTTGATCAGGGTGGGGGTGGACTTTTCGGGCAGATAGAATTCATTGGGATCAAACCAAACCAATCCTCCCACGCCGCCAAAAAACATGGTCCCGTCAGGAGTCCGGGCGTAGGACTTTCCGTTGAATTCGTTGAATTCCAGGCCATGGTCGGGAGTGAAGTTGCGGGTTTGCAGAGTCCTGGGGTTGAAGAGACAAAGGCCGCGGTTGGTGCTGAGCCAGAAATTCAGGTGGTCATCCTGCAGAATGCCATAGACCACATTATTGGGAAGGCCGTTTTCAGTGTTGAAATGAGTGAAGGTCTTGCGGTGAAGGTCCAGCTTTTCGAGGCCACGGGCGGTTCCCGCCCACAGGAAACTGTCCGGATGGACCGGATCGGGTTGCAGGGAGTAAACCCGGTTATCGGCCAGGGAGGCGGGAGAATCTTCACGGGTAAGGTACTGTTCCCATTTTTTCTCCCGGAAATCGTAGCTGACCAATCCTCCCCTGTCAAAGCCAATCCAGATTTTTCCCTCAGGAGACTCTGCCCAGCTCAGGATTTCACCCGGGGGGAAGCTCAGTTTGGTGCTGTCGGTCACGGGGACCAGATTATTGTCCCTTCCCCGCGGGTAAAATCTTTTGATAAACAGCATTCCAGCTTCCTCAGGGGGCACTTTCAAGCCCGTTTGAAAGATCATCCAGAAGGAATGATCTTTGGCAGAGATGGTAAGGGGCCAGTCACATTTTGGGCCACCGCGGAATGAGGTTACCTCTTCCAGGGTTTTGGGGGAGGCCCGGTAGATATAACGGGCAAAGTGGGCCGAATCTGCTAATCCGATCCAGATGGTATCGCCCCGGCCTTTCAGCAACTCAAAAAATGTCAACTGATGGGTGATGAGGTTGGGGTGAAGAAAACTGGATTCACCTGTTTGGGGATCAAGGACGTGCAATTGATAGCCTGTGTAATAGACTACTCTGTGCGAATCCAGGGGGCAGATGCCCCCCGGGGATATCTTGCTCTGGTAGGTTCCAAAGGAGGAAAATTTCTCCTGGGCGATCTGGTACCTGAATGCGCCATAGCCGGGGCTGGTGTACCAGATATTTCCATTGCGGTCCTTGAATTCTGTTCGGCCCAGGTCGTAATCCTCATTTTCTCCGGGAGATTGTTTCCTTTCGTACAACCGAGCCCACTGATTCTTTTCCGGATCCAACCTGAGGCCCCCTTGATATGTTATCAGGTAGATTCGACCCCGGCCATCGATCAGAGTTGGGATCTTTTCTATTTCAGGTTGAGGAGCAGGCTTTACCCAAAGCACCTTGCCTGTGGCAGGGTCAAGGGCGCTCCATTGGTCAGGCTGGAAATAGTAAATGCGCCTGGCCGCGGTATCTTCCACAAACCGGGGTTGAAGCCAGGGGGGAGCGCTTTTGCTGCTGCTGATCCCGGTTGGGTATTTACGGGCTTTTCCGTCCGGTTGCAGCGGCACATTCACCAAAAAATCTCCCTCTTCCCACCACAAACCACTCGTACGGCTGTTCAGTAGATGGATGGGCAAATCCCCCGAAGGAATTCCCGGATAAAGGTCATGCGGCCTTTTCAGTTGGAGTGAACGGCATTTTTCTGCCGCGGTTCCCTCCATTTCTTTTACTACAATCACCCTCCATTTATGATCCCGATCCGGGAACCAGATATTTCCCTCACCATCCTCTGCGATCAGCCAATAGGTGCAAAAGCTGTCCACCACGGCAAAGGTTTCGGTTTGTGGGTCGAATAAAACGAGGTTTTCATTAACCGTTCTGAGCCAGATCCATCCCCTCGAATCCACCAGAATGCGCGTCACCCCGTTGTTGGGAAGAGACTGAGAATCGCCTTTTACATGGACATATTCCCGCACCTGATACCCGTCGTAACGGTTGAGTCCCTGCAGGGTGCCCAGCCAGATGTAGCCAAGGGAGTCCTGGGCCACGGTGAATACATATCCTGCGGAAAGGCCCTCATTTACCCCGATATTCTCCACTTTTACCTGAAGATTCTGCACCAAAGGCAGGTTTGAGGGCTGATTCTGGGAAAATATTCTGCCCGGGGAAATGATTATACCTAAGATCAAAATGAATGCCAGCCGGGTTGTCCGCATAGGGGTAAATGCTCTCAATGGGGATAAAGATAAGCATAAAAACAAGCCACCCTCAGGCGAGGGGACTTGTTTTTAGCTTCAGTTGGATTGCTGAATCAGGGGGCAGGGTTGCGGCCTTCGCCTTTTCCGCTGCTGAACCAGTGGTTCCAGGCTGCACGATAATTTCCTGCACCAAAGGCATTTACGAGGTCGGGGTAGCGGTTGAGATAAGCTGAGATGCTGAAGTTGGGAGAGCTTTGGCGGCCCTCATTGATGCCAGATTCATCCCAGTGGCGCTGCAGGCGGCCACAGTCATAGCCGAAGGCAGCCATGAGGTCAGGATATTTGTTGGCGTAGAATTCAGGATCAAATTCGCGGGTGGTATTGGCGCATTTGGGAGCGGGGGATCTGCCTTCGCCTTTTCCGCTGCTGAACCAGTGGTTCCAGGCGGCCTTGTAATTTCCTCCGCCAAATGCATTTACCAGATCGGGGTAGCGGTGGAGGTAATCGGCTACGCTGAAGGTGGGAGAGCTCTGGCGGCCTTCATTGAGGCCGGATTCCTCCCAGTGTCTTTTCAATCGCCCGCAATCATAACCAAAAGCGGCTTTCAGGTCGGGGTATTTGTCGGCATAGAAAACGGGATCAAATTCGAAGGAGCGAAAGTCTGCACAATTGTCCGTACCCGTGTATTGTACGCCCGCGGCGGCAGCCATCATCTTCAGGCCTTCGTTGCCGGGAACTTCCTTGCCGTTGAGGTCGCACACATAGATTTCTTTGATGCGGTACATCCTGTCATCCACGCCGCAGGCTCCTTCGGCGATTTGGCAGTAACCACCGCGTCCCCATTGGCGTCCCCAGCTGTTCTGAATCTCCCAGTAGGGGTAGTTATTGTCACCGGCTGAGGGGTTGAAAAAACCGGTGACCATGACTGCGTGGCCTCCTTTGGCTACCCCGCGGGTGATTTTTCCGCCATATACACCTGTTTTGCCGGCATACACAATGAAATCCTCATAGGTTTCAAAGCGGGTGACCAGAGGTTCGTTGGCAGCCAGGGCGGCCCGCATGGTGTTTTTATCCGTTATTGATTCGTAACTGCGGATCCTGATCCCGTAGTTCGGGTTATTTTTGAAGGGAATGGTCACGGTTTTCGCGGTTTGCATGGCGGAGCCAATATCCCAGCCTTCGACGGCTTTATTGGCCCGCTGCTGGTAAAACCAATGGGCATCAAATATGGGGTTCGTGCCCATGGAGCCGCCCCGGATATCCTTTTTCAACAGTTGGGTAAGCATTTTGGTGCCAATGGCAGCGGTCACCGACCAGGCCACGCAGGCGCCTTCCTTACCCTGGTTTCCCACCGCATCGGTCATCAGCCTTTTGTCTGAATTCAGGAAACTGGAACTCTGGGAGGCGGCCGGAGCCCCGGCTATTTTTTGCACGGTGAGACTGACTTCGTACTTTTCGCCTCCGTCGTGAAAGTACCTCTCGTGATACCCTGAGGGAGTGGCTGAATTGATCACCCAGGTGCCAATCTTGTCGTCGGGATTGGGGCTCGGATCATCCTCCCAGACTTCGATCACGATTTCGCTGTTGGCCCGTAATTGGAGGGGCGCCAGCCAGTAGGCTTTCTCAAGGTCGTCTTTGGTAATGGCTGACCAAAGTCCTTCGTACCAGTGGGTGTTGATCTCATCCATCTTGTGGTTGCCGGTTTGGTGCCAACCTCCACCGTCCACCCGGTATTTCAGATAGACTTCATCGTCCCCGTCGTCGGTGGTACCCAGGCAGTGCAAGCCGTTGAACATTACCCGAAACCCCTGAGCCTGGATTTGGGATGCGGTTAATAATAAAAAGAGCGTCAGAATGCACGGCCACTGCATTTTTTGAAGGATTGGGTTCATTATTCTCATTGGATTATGTTGGATTTTATTGATAACCCAAAGTTATTTCCTCCCCCTAACCCATAAAATCCCTATTCTCATTGAGATTTGCCCGGCCTACCCTAAGCGACTCAATGATATCATTGATATTGGGGGAAGTAGTGGTGGAAAGTATGTGATTGGGGAATCCTCTGGCACTTCATCAATCCAATTGCACCTGAGAGAAAATACATTTTGGGACTGACTAAAGCCTTAAAGGTCACGCAAAGGCCGCAAAGGGGAAGTTCTCCAGATTTAGTGGGTTGGAGGGGGCAAAGATCGCAAAGTCAATCCAAATTCTGATTATCACCTACTTCCTGGCACCGTTTACCATCAGAACCAGGGCTATGGGGGGCAAATTATCAGGGAAACCCATGCCTTTAGGTCCAATTCCGTTTCCTATTCTCCTGATTTTAGCAAGTGTATGGAGGGTGTTATCAGTTTAGAGCTAATCCCCCAAAACCACTCCCCACACATGGCGGCCGCCATCTTCCAACTCAACTTCCAGCACATAAAAGCCCTGAGCAAAGCGGGTCAGGTCAAGGACGAGGTCGTGGGTGAGGTGGTTGAGGTAATCGTGCTTTACTATCTGGCCGTACATGTCGGTGAGGCGCAGAACCAGGGGTTGATCGATGGGATTCAGGGTACGGAGGGTCAGGTAATCGCGGGTGGGATTGGGAAAGACCATGATTCCCCCCGGAGGCATGACTGGTTCTTCCAGGCCAGTAATGAGGAGGCAAAAGGTATCTGATAGTGCTGCACAGCCTCCCTGGGTGATGATTTCCACCAGGTAACAACCGGGCAGGGTGGGCTGATATACTGCTCCTGTAGCCCCTGGGATGAGGGTATCTGCGGCTCCTCCTGCCGGGGTATAGCCATACCACTGGTAAGTGTAGGAGGTGTCCTGGGGGAAGGCGTTGAGCAGGGTGTCGGGGCCGCTGACGGTTTGGGTGATGAAGGGAGATACAGCAGTATCGCCCAGCACGGTGACGGTATCGGAGTAGGCGCTGCAACCCAGGCCGTTGGCCACGAGGGCAAAGTAGGTGCCCGGATGGGTTACCAGTAGTTTGCGGGTGGAGTCGCCGGTATTCCAGATGTGGGAACCGCCATGCTCCCCTACGTCCAGGACCAGGGTGGTGCCCGCACAGATGTACAGGGTACCTCCGGGAAAGACCGCAGGATTGGGATCATCAAAGGGCAGACTGTCCACATAGATGGAGTCGGTACGCAGGCAGCCCGAGCCGTCACCTACGGTAACGGTGTGGTAGCCCCGGGTAGTCACGAGGGTGGCAGCGGTGGTATCTCCGTTATCCCAGAGGTAGCTCAGGAACCCCGGATTGGCGGTGAGGTGTACGTCGTCGTGATTGCATAAGACCCCGGCGGCAGCAATGCTGCTGGGCGCCACCTGATATATCCCAAGGATCATGGTATCTGAGCCTGAACAACCCAGGCTGTCCCAGGCGTCCAGGTAATAAATACCGGCCAGCCCGGCCCAGATACCGGGGGTACTGTCGCCCGTGCTCCAACGATAGGAAGCAAAGCTTCCACCCCAGGTCCACAGGCTGCTGCCGTCGCACAGGGTGGTATCGGGGCCGAGATCGACTACGACGGGTGCGGCAATCCATACCAGGAGGGAATCGCTGGCTTTGCAGCCATTGGTGTCGGTGGCAGTTACCTGGTAACTGCCGGGGAGGGACACAATAATCTGTGGGGTGGTATCGCTGCTGGTCCATTGCCAGCTTTGGAAGGCAGGATCTCCTGCATCCAGGGCCAGGGTGGCTCCGGGACAAATGGTGGTATCATTGCCCAGGTTAAGGATTTCAACCGGGAAAGTTTGCACGAATAAAGTATCAGTGGTCTGGCAACCGCCCGAATCGGTCACGGTAACGGAGTACATACCAGCAGGCAAATTGGCCGGGTCCTCTACGGTCGCCCCGTTACTCCAGGCGTATGAATATCCCAGACAGGCGTTTCCCCCGCTTACGGTCAGGTCTGGTGCAGCGGTGCTGTCACCTTCGCAGACCAGGAGAGTTCCTCCAAAGTTCAGGATTATGGGGGGAGGAGAGAAAAGGGTCAGGGTATCCGTAGCGCTGCTGCCCAGACTATCAATTACGGTCACGGTGTAGGTTCCGGCAGGAATGGCGCTGATGGAGTCGGTCAGGCTGCCGTTGCTCCAGTTGATGGTGTAGGGGCTGCAGCCGCCGCTGATACTCACACTGGCCCGCCCGTCGGACTGTCCGTTGCAGCTAATCTGGTAGCCGCAGGCAAAGGTGGGGGCGGTGGCATTGATCAGCAGCGGGGGGGGAATTACGGTAATGGTGAAAAGACATGAGTCGCTGTTGCCGGCAAGGTCAGTACCCAGGCAGATAACCTGGGTGGAACCCACCCAGAAGCTGTCGCCGGGGGAATAATTGCTGCTGAGGGATGCGCCGCAGTTATCTGCCACACTGGGGACGGGCCAGGTATAGCCCGTGACGCAGTTTCCCGGTCCAGACTGCAGGGTGGTATCACCCGGACAACCAGATATGAGGGGAGCCACGGTATCCGTCACCCATACGGTAGCGGTACAACTGTCGGCGTTGCCCTGCAGATCTTTGGCCATGAGGGTTACAGAAGCGGCTCCGGCATTTTGGCAGGTAAAGGTGGTGGGGATTATCCAAAGAGAATCCAGTCCACAATTGTCTGAGGTGCCATTGTCCACCTGCTGAGGAGAAAGGGAGACCACACCTGCTGCGTTGAGATACACAGTTATATTCTGGCAGGCCGGGAGGGGGCTTTCGTTGTCGCGGACGGTAATGGTGAAGGAACAGGTGTCGGTGTTTCCGGCTGAATCCACGGCCAGATAGCTTTCGCGGGTGCTGCCGGTGGCAAAGCTGCTTCCGCTGCCCGGGCCGGAGGTTTGGGAAAGACCAGCGATTCCACAATTGTCCCCAGACCAGGGTCCGGAGTAACTGACCACTGCCCCACACTGGCCCGGATCGTTGCTCACGGTCAGATCTGCCGGACAGGTGAGCTGGGGTGGCTCATTGTCTGTCACGGTGATGGTGAATGCACAATTGTCCTGGTTTCCGCTGCTGTCGGATGCGGTGTAGATTTCGGTGGTAATGCCTTTCGGGAAGGGGGAGCCACTACCCAGGGCAGCAGTGGGCAGGGTGACGGTTGAGCCACAATTGTCCACGCCAGTGGGGACAGGATAATTTACCACTGCGCTGCATTGACCGGGATCATTGCTCACCGTAAGATTGGGCGGACAATTCAGGACCGGGGGCTGGGTATCCTGCACAGTCAGGTTGAAGGTGCAGGCGGCGGTATTTCCCTCCTGGTCCACGGTCTGCCAGGTGATGGGGTGGGTGCCTGCCGGGAAGGTGGATCCGGGGCTGTTTCCGCTCAGCAGCAAGGTGGTATCCAGGGCACAATTATCCAGTCCGGTAGGTGCCGTATAATTCACCACGGCTCCGCATATTCCCGGATCGTTGGCCACGGTCAGGTCGGCTGGACAAGTGATCTGGGGAGATTCGGCATCCTCCACGGTAATGGTGAATTCGCAACTGTCCACCTTGCTGCTGGCGTCTGTGACAAGGTATTTTTCCAGATTAACCCCATTGGCAAAGGAAGAACCGGGTCCCTGTCCGGCAGTTAAGGCGGTGACCGTACCCGGGCAATTATCTGTACCGGCCGGTGCCGCATAATTCACTACGGCTGTACAGAACCCAGGATCATTTCCCACGGTAATATCAGAAGGACAGATTATCTGCGGGGGCTCGCCGTCGGTCACGGTTACGGTAAATGAGCAGCTGTCCTGATTGCCTGATGCATCGGTCGTGACAAAGGTCTGAAGGGTAATTCCACCGGGGAAGGTTGCGCCACTGCCCAATCCTGCGTTTTGAGTGGTGGTGGCTCCGCCGCAATTGTCAGTGCCGATGGGAGGGGTAAAGGTAAAGACGGCGGTACAATTGCCCGGGTCATTGGGCAGGACTGTATCGGGCGGGCACAGGATCAGAGGGATTTCCTGTTCGGCCACGGTGATGGTAAAGGAGCAGGAATCTACATTGCCGGCTGAATCGGTTATCTTCCAGGTTTCCAGATTAGCCCCCTGGTTAAAAGCCGTGCCCGGGCCTTGTCCAGTGTTCAGGTAAGTGGAGGCTCCCGGGCAATTGTCTGTCCCCACCGGGGGAGTATAGCTGAATACTGCGGTACATAACCCGCTGTCGTTGGGGATGATGGTATCTGACGGGCAAAGAATGGAAGGCACTTCCTGATCCTCTACGGTAATGGAAAAGGTGCAACTGTCTTTTGCAGCCCCGCTGGAGGCCACCCAAAGGAGGGTGTGGGAACCCGCAGAAAAGGTCGATCCGCTGGCCAGTCCGGTGACCAGAACCAGGCTGTCAAGCCCGCAGGAAGCCGTTGCGGCAGGGGAGGGATAGGTGACGACCGCTCCGCAGGAGCCGCTGTCGCTGGGAGTGACCAGTAGGACAGGACACAGGGTAAAGACGGGAGTGGTTGTGCCCACTTCGAGGGTGAAGGTGGCAGAGGAGTCGGATAATGCACCGCAGGCATAGACCAGGAGGCGGTATTGATTTCCGGAAAAGCCGGGAGGAATGTTTATCAGGAGGAGGGTGTCGGTGGAGGCGCTGTCGTAGCTGGCTGAAATGTCCGGGACGGAGGTCCAGGTCAGGCCGTTATCGGTTGAGACCTGCCAACGCAGGCTGTCGGGGGTGCCGGAAAGGGAATTTACCGCAAAGTAAGCATTCGCACCGGGGCAGACGGTATCCGAAGCAGCCATACTAGCCACCCAGGCACCCTGACAACAGTTGCCCGCGGTATCGAGGATGGTGATCCAGGCCTGGCAGGTATCCTGATTGCCCGAGGGATCGGCGGCAGTCAGGGTTATCTGTTGGGGAGAAAAGGTGCCGCAGGGAAAGGCGGTGTCTGAGAGACTGATCTGGAGGAGAGAGGCGCAGTTATCGGTAGAGCCATTATTGACGGCAGAACTGCTCAGGAAGGCGGTGTCATTGGGCTGGAGGTAAATGGTCAGGTCCTGGCACAGGGCCTGGGGGGCGGTGGTGTCGGACAGGGTCAGGTAAGCATGGCAGGTATCCTGGTTGCCCGAGAGATCCGTTGCGGTGAGAATCAGGGTATTGACCCCCACATCCATACAGTTGAAGAGAGAGTCATCCAATTCTACCTGAAGCAAGCCACATACATCTGTACTCCCGTTATTGATCCATGCAGCCTGGGTGGAGGCATTGCCAGAGGCATCCAGATATAAGGTTTGGGGCTGACAGCTGGCCAGGGGGGCAGCGGTATCCAGGACGGTTACCTGGGCCTGACATTGGGCGGGGTATCCTTCGGGATCGGCGACGGTGAGGGTTACGGTATGGGCGCCGATCTCCGTACAGGTAATGGTGGAGTCATCGAGCCAACTGGAACTCAGGCCGCAATTGTCGTATGATCCGTTGTCTATTGCGTTGCTGCTGGTCTGGGCGTTGCCTCCTGCATCCAGGTAAATGGTTACATTTTGGCAAAGGGCAGTAGGGGGGAGGGTGTCCAATACACGGATGTGGGTGGTACAGGAATCCCGGTTCCCAAATTGGTCACTGATCACCAACTGTACCGGGGAGATCCCTGTATGCTGGCATTGAGCTGTATCGGGGAAGGCCCAAAGGGTATCGATGCCGCAATGGTCGGAGGATGCATTATTCAGAATACCGGCCGGTACCGGGGCTTTGCCGCTGGCATTCAGATACAGGGTGGTGGCGATGGTGTCGGTGGGGATGAGGTAGGTGGTAAAGGCCAGATCAGCACCCAAGTCCTGATTCCACGATCCGCCCAGTTGCCACTCGCTGCCGTTGGGGTAAGGATTGGTATTATTTTCCAGCACACCAAAGGATCCGGGCCCGCCTCCGTCGCTGACCCTGACCAGGTAGTTTGCCCCTGCGGTGAGGATGGGGGTGGATGGAATGGGAATGATGAAATCGGTCATGGCGTTGGTGGTGGCCTGGTTGGTGGAGGCCAGTACGGTACCTGCGGCAGGATTGCTGCCGGTCACGATCTCGACGAGGGCATTGGCGAAGCCGGAATGGCTGAAGGCCAGTTCAACTTTGGTGAGGGTGCCGGTGATTCCAGCCTGGAAGGTCTGGGCAAATCCATTGGATATGATGAGAGTGGCGTCATACGTATCCTGATTCTGATCGGTTTGTTCGCTGCCGTAGCAGGAGGCGAGGGGCGGGGTGGAGTCATTGACGGTGACGGTGAAGGTGCAGGTGTCGGAATGGGTGGAGGAATCTCTGACTATATATTGCACGGCGGTGACCCCGCTGAACATGTAGTAACCGGAGGCATCTCCGGTGCCGGCCAGGTTGGTGGCACCCTGGAAGGTCCAGAAGGTATCCTGCACTGTGCAATTGTCGGTGGCAGAAAGTGGGGCGATGGCATTGACTTTGCCTTTGCATTTGGTGCCTGATACGGCCACCACTTTATCCGGGGGACAATTTAAGACAGGGGGGAGGGGATCGCGCAGGGCGATGAGGGCGGTACAGGAATCCAGATTACCCACGCTGTCTGCCACGGTAACGGTGACAGGTATGGTGGCGGAGGATTGGGTGACAAAGCTTTCAAAACCGAGATCGAAGCCGGTGAGGGCCACCCAGGTGCCGCTGTTATTGACCCAGGCCTGACCGGAGGGATAGGGATTTCCGGAGGCAAAGCTGCCCAGGACATTGCCCGGCAGCATCAGGTCGTCGAGCACAAAGGTGAGGGTATCGCCAGCATGAACGGTGGGGGGCAGGGAAAGGTTGAGGGTGGTGGCCGGTCCGGTAGCCAGGGGAAAGGTGAACTGGGTGGTGGCGATTACCTGGCCCGTATTGGGGTCGGGGCCCCGGTAGATAATTATATCCCCCGGAAAGGGGGTTGAATGGGCAAAGTTGATGCGGAGGGAGGTGAGCTGGCCTGATTTGCCCACTACAAAGGTCTGGCCGATCCCGTTGGCGGCACTCTGGTCGCTGCCGGGGGGAGAGCTCTGGTCAGAATATGCTGTGTACACCAACTCTGAGCAGTCAAAGGTGGTTTTGCTGAAGATCACCCAGGGTATTCCGCAATTGTCAGAGGCGGCAGCCACCACCTTGGCGCTGTCGAGCCAGCCGGATCCCCCTGCATCCAGGGTGACGGTGTCGTTCTGGCAGGAAACGGTGGGGGGAATGGTATCCTGGCTGCAGCCGGAAAGCGAGGCGGCGGCGGTCAGTGATTTGTTTTTCATCGGGCGGACTGCCACAGGGGGAGCCCCCCCACCCGGGGGAAGTGCAGGACCAGCCATACCCATGGTGGCTGCGAACAGAAGCAGCAGGCCGGGCCAGAGTTGTCTGTTTTTCAGGTATCTGCGGAATGCAACCACCGGGAGAATCTGGAAAATACAACTGAGCGTACGTGTGTGCAGGATGTCCATGGATTAAGTTCTTTGGAGGAAAACCGGGACAAGGGGGTGGTTTGAACATGCAGGTTGGGGAGCCTGGAACTCACATTGCAGAGGGGATGGTGAAAGGAAAAGTATGGACATAACGGCCGCTTTCCGCCGTCCGGAAACTCTGTATGGAACCCGCGACCCTGGGCCCCTGACACACAAATACTTGCATATCTCATAACAGTTCTCGTGACTTTGCCTTTTTCGGGCCCCTGAAAAATCAGGAGAACGGCCCTAATAAAGCAATTAAGCCCATCTTTCCCAATAGGGGAGAATCCCTCCCAATTAAAAATAAGGTATTCTGGCGGGATTATGAACAGATTTTGGGGAAAATAAAGGATTTGGGGGTAGAAGGGGAAGGATTGGACTTTGTAAACAGGGTTTTGGCAGGGACAGGAGCGATTCATCCGGGCGGGCGGTGGGTTTGGGATGCCCGATTACTGCCCTGCCGCTGCGGAAGCGGCGGCTTCCGGGCGGGATGGTTTCTATTTCAGGTCGATTTGGGGAGTTTCTTTTTTGGGTTGATGCAGGGGTTGTATGGGGAGGAACTGCTTATTTTGAAAGGGTTTAGCTTTTGTTGAACTTTTGTTGATCTTGTTTATGCCTTAGTTGAACCTTGAGATGACGTTAATTAATACTTAATGAAACCTTTTGCAAACCTTAATCAACCCTTAATTAACTAAGGAGTTATGTGCAATTTGATGGGGGATATGGGGAGTTTATGGAGGGTTGGATTTTGGAATTTGGGGGATTGCGGGTCTGGGGAAACTCACCCCCGCGCGGAGCGCGACCCCTCTCTCCCGGGGCGGCAAAGAGGGGTTTTTGGGGTTTGGGTGCGGGGACGGGGTTTTTGGAAACAACATGGTCGTTTCCGTGCGGGTTTTTGGGGTAGGCGTAAAGCCTACCCGTACGGGGGATTTTGGGCCATAGGTAAACTCACCCCCGCGCGGAGCGCGACCCCTCTCTCCCAGGTCGGCAAAGAGGGGTTTTTGGGGTTTGGGTGCGGGGACGGGGTTTTTGGAAACAACATGGTCGTTTCCGTGCGGGTTTTTGGGGTAGGCGTAAAGCCTACCCGTACGGGGATTTTGCTGGCCTGCGGCCAGAGTGAAACTCACCCCCGCGCGGAGCGCGACCCCTCTCTCCCGGGGCGGCAAAGAGGGGCTTTTGTGGGTTTGGGTGCGGGGACGTGGACGAGGTTTTTGGAAACAACATGGTCGTTTCCCTACGGGTTTTTGGGGTAGGTGTGAAGCCTGCGCGAACGGGGGGATTTTGATTTTTTGGCTTTGTATCCGGGGATTTTTTGTATTTTTGGGCGTCCAACCCCATAAATTATGAGCCTTCTGACCAGACTTTCTCTGATTTGCTTTGTTTCTCTTGGTTTGCTGTTTCCACGGTCTGCTTTTGCCTATTCCAAAAAGCAGGAAGACCGGGCGAAGCTGTGTAAGGAGATTTACCAGAAAATAGCCCGTACGATCCAGGACTCGCGCAAGGCGCCTACTTTTAACTTTCTCTATACCGAGTACGAGCCTGTCTATAATGCCTACTACGATCCCTCCAACCATACCATCAATCTGGAGGAAGGGATTTATGATCTGGCCGATGACTTTGGGGATGATTCGATCAATGTGCTGGCCCTGGTGCTGGGGCACGAACTGGCCCACTTCTACAAGGACCACGGCTGGGGGATGGCTTTCGGGACCGCCAATGATAACCTGGAAATCTCGGAAAAGATTTATGATCTGGAGATCACGGCCGAAATGCGGACCAAGATGGAGACTGAGGCCGACTTTTTTGGGGGATTGTTTGGCTACCTGGCCGGTTATAATACCCTGGAGGTGGGCAAGAAGTTTTATACCAAACTGTACGACGAGGCCGATCTGCCGGCTCACCTGCCCGGGTATCCGGATAAGGGTGACCGTGAAGGCATTGCAGCCAACAGTCAACGGATGCTGAAGGAACTGATTCCGGTTTTTGAGGCTGGTAACTACCTGACGGTGATCAATCACTTTGAGGAGGCCTCTTCCTGCTACGACGAGGTAATCAAGACTTTTCCCAGCCGGGAACTGTATAATAACTCGGGAGTGTGTCTGGCCCTGGAAGCCATTCCCCTCTTCGAGCCCAAAGACTTGCGGTTTTTCTATCCCCTGGGCCTCGATCTGAGCACCCGCCTGGACCAGGGTGGCACCAAAGGCATGACCGAAACCCCGGAGGAAAAGCGGGAGCGCCTGATGGGTGACGCCCGGCAAATGCTGGAAACCGCGGTGAAGGTGGACAAGGACTATGCGGCCGGGTATGTGAATCTCTCGCTGGTGATGAGCCTGAATAACGAGCCGGAACTGGCCCTCGGCTACGCCGGTAAGGGGCTGAAGTTTGCCGAAGCAGATAAGAATAAGTTTCTGGCAGCGAATGCCCACATAGCGCGGGGGATCGCTCACGCCCTGAGCGAGGAGGAGGACGAGGCGACGGAGGAATTCACCGCAGCCAAAGCTGGCAATAAAAACGCAGCAGAGATCAATCTGGCGGCGCTTTCGAATCCTGCGGGGCGGAGCCCGTATGCCCTCTCGGGTCAGGCCTCGGGCGAAAAGACCAGCGCTGTGGAGGAAACCATCGAGGATGCCGATCCCTCGCTGCTGGAAGTGATTCTGGATGACCCCACGGTGACCGAGATCGTGCGGCAAAATGACGACCGCCCCCGGATCAAGGTGTATGGTCAAAGTGATGAGGCCTACCGGGCAGTGATGGTGAAAACCTATGGCGTGCCCCGGACCTCGATTGGCTTCCTGGCCACCCAGCCCGACTATGCAGGTAAAAGCGCCCGCGGGATTGCCATCGGGGCGGGGATGGCGCAGGTGAAAGCTGCCTACGGTACCCCGGCCCGGGAATGCACCGGCATCCGGGAACGTTTTCTGGTGTATGAGAAGGCAAGGATTATTTTTATGCTCGACTGGGAGGATAAGGTGACGGGGTGGATTCTTTATAGCAATTAACAGGGAGCAATTTTCAATTATCAATTAGCAGAGAACAATTATCAATTAGCAATTTTTAGAGAGTAATTTTCAATTAGCAATTGGAAGAGAGTTTTTTGGGTAGGCGTGAAGCCTACCCGTACGGATTGGATGGTGGGTTTTTGTGGGGAGGTTTCATGGGGAGTGGGTTGAAACCCACTCCTATGGAAGAGAATGGTGGATTTTTTGGGTGGGCGTGAAGCCTACCCGTACGGATTGGATGGTGGGTTTTTGTGGGGAGGTTTCATGGGGAGTGGGTTGAAACCCACTCCTATTGAAGAGAATGGTGGATTTTTTGGGTAGGCGTGAAGCCTACCCGTACGGATTGGATGGTGGGTTTTCCAGGAAGGTTTCATGGGGAGGTTTCATGGGGAGTGGGTTGAAACCCAATCCTATTGAATTAATTGTGAATTTTTTGGGTGGGCGTGAAGTTATTATTCTTGTCTTTGGTGGAAAACGGGGCTTTATCCTGGTTTGTGGTTTTGCGTTCTTGCGTGATTATTTGCAATCCCTGACCGTAAACCGCAAACGGTAAACCGTTACCTGAATGATGAAGAAATACTGGCTTACCTGCGACCCGGGCCTGGAAATGGTGCTGGAATCTGAACTGGCCCAAATTGAGGGCTGCTCCTGGGAGCCATTTGTGCCTTTCCGGGCGAAGCTGTGGGTGGCGGCACCTGCGGTGGAACCTCTGCTCAGGCTGCGGTCGGTGCACCATGTGGCCGAACTGCTGCACCGGGTTCCGCTGGAGGACGATACCCTGGAAAGTGTGACTGCTGCGTTGCAGGGGCTGTCTGTGCCACAGATGGAGACGGCGCGGTCTTTCCGGGTGAGCAGCAGCCGCTGGGGCAATCATGCCTACGGCTCTATGGATGTGATGCGGGAGGCAGGCGCGGTTTTGTGGCGTCGCTATGGTACGCGGGTGGATCTGCACCAGTTTGATCTGGAAATCAGGGTGGACATTCACCAGAATGAAATGATGGTGGGCATCCAGCATACCCCCAAATCGCTGGCTTACCGAATCAAATACAAGTTTATTCACCAGACCCCGCTTAAATCCACCGCTGCCTTTGGCCTGCTGACCCTGGCGGAGCTTCAGCCGGGGGAAACCATTCTGGATCCATTTTGCGGGGGCGGAACTTTGCCCATTGAGGGGGCCCTGGCGTTTGGGGACCGGTTCAGGTGGGTGGGTTCTGATCTGTTTATGGATAATGTGGAGGGAGCCCGGCTGAATGCCGTTGAAAACGGGGTGGAGGAGCTGATTGAGTTTGTGCAAGCCGACGCCCGCGACCTGCGGGCTACTTTTGGGCAGGTGGATGTGATCGTGACCGATCCTCCGTATGGGTTGAAATCGGGTAAGAATGTGGGGATGGCGACCCTTTATGAGAAATTCATCGCCAGTGCGGGGGAGGTGTTGCGTCTGGGTGGGAGGTTGGTGATTTTGTCGCCGCGGAAAGCGGTGATGCTGAAGGGGATTCAGCGGGCAGGCTGCTTCAGGGTGAGGCTGGAAAAGCTGGTGGAGACGGGTCCGATTAAGGGGACGTTGTTTGTGCTGGTGCGGATGGGCGGGGAAGGTTAATTTGAGGTTGGGTTTCATGGGGTGGTTTCATGGGGAGGTTTCATGGGGAGGTTTCATGGGGAGTGGGTTGAAACCCACTCCTATTGAATAGAATGGTGGATTTTTTGGGGTAGGCGTGAAGCCTACCCGTACGGAGGATTTTGCTGGCCGGGGCTTGGGGAAACTCACCCCCGCGCGGAGCGCGACCCCTCTCTCCCGGGTCGGCAAAGAGGGGTTACTGGGGTTTGGGTGCGGGGACGGGGACGAGGTTTTTGGAAACAACCTGGTCGTTTTCCTACGGGGAGGGGGCGGAAATGGGGGGATCCGGGATTTCATTTGGCACCGGGCAATTGACATAATTCAATCTGTAAACTATTAACCCCAAACCCTTACCTGGGCGTAAACCGTTTTGTGATCCAAGCGAAAAATCCCTAATTTTGCGCCTGTTCTATTCAATAATCTATGGGAAAAGTCGCCAGCCAGAAAGCCGCCCTTGCCGATGTTCAACTCAGCAGGGAAGAAATCATCCGTGATTACCGCCTTGCCTTCCAAAGCCGCCAGGCAAGTTTGCTGGGGCGCAAGGAAGTTCTGACCGGGAAAGCCAAATTTGGCATCTTCGGCGATGGCAAGGAAGTGGCCCAGGTGGCCATGGCACGGGCCTGGCAGCATGGCGACACCCGTTCGGGTTATTACCGCGACCAGACCCTCATGTTTGCCCTGGGTCTGTCGGACGTGACCAAATTCTTTGCCCAGCTGTACGCTATTCCCGATCCCGATCAGGAGCCAGCTTCTGCGGGACGCTCGATGAATGGTCACTTCAGCGTGCCTACGCTCAATGCAGACGGTTCCTGGAAAAACCTCACTGAAAACTATTATACTTCAGCTGATATTTCTCCCACTGCTTCCCAGATGCCCCGTTTGGTGGGATTGTCTTATGCTTCCAAACTTTACCGGGAAGTGGAAGATCTTCGTAACTGGGCTGAGGCAGGAAATTTCTCCCGAAATGGTCAGGAAGTAGCCTGGGGTACGATTGGAAATGCCTCCTGCGCAGAGGGGATGTTTTGGGAAACGGTAAATGCGATCGGGGTTTTGAAGGCTCCGGCGGTTATTTCTATCTGGGATGATGGTTATGGAATTTCAGTTCCCAATAAATTTCAGGTAGCCAAGGACAATGTGGGGGAATTGCTTTCAGGATTTCAGCGCAAGGACGAATCCAGCGACGGATACGATGTTTATACGGTCAAAGGCTGGGATTATCCCGCTCTGCTGGAAACTTTCCGCCGTGCCTCCACCAATGCGCGCGAAAACCACGTTCCGGCTCTGGTACACGTGATCGAAGTAACCCAGCCCCAGGGACATTCCACCTCGGGCAGCCACGAACGCTATAAATCTCCCGAGCGCCTGCAGTGGGAACTCGACTTTGACCCCATTTCCAAGATGCGGGAATGGATGATTGAGGATGGGATTGCCACCCCCGATCAGTTGGATGAATGGGAGAAGGAGGATAAGAAATCGGTCAGAAATGACCAGAAATCTGCCTGGAATGCCTATATCGAGCCTATCCAGGCAGACGTGAAGGAGGTGGCCGGTCTGATTGGGCAGGTGGCTGAAAGCTCCCAACGGCCGGAGGCCGTGTGGGCGGTGCAAAAGGAACTGCTGGCCATCAGCGAGCCCTACTACCGGGATATTTTTGTGGCTATCCGCAAGGCCCTGATGGCGGCGCGCAAGGACCGAAACCCCGAAGTGGAGGCCCTCAAGGCCTGGAAGCGCCGTATCCACGAGGTAAAGGTGGATCAGTACAGCTCCCGTTTGTACAGCGATTCCCCCTGGTCGGCCATGCAGGTTCCGGAAGTGGCGCCTGTTTATTCTGAAGATTCTCCCCAGATCAATGGATTTGAGGTAATCAATAAATTCTTTGACCATACTTTTTCCAAATACCAGCAGGTGTTTGCCTTTGGGGAAGACGTGGGCCACATTGGCGACGTTAACCAGGGTTTTGCCGGCCTGCAGGATAAGTTTGGCAAGCTGCGGATCAGCGATACGGGCATCCGTGAGTGCACCATTTTGGGTCAGGCTATCGGGATGGCTATGCGGGGGCTGCGCCCCATTGCTGAAATTCAGTATCTGGATTACATCCTGTATGCGCTGCAGATCATGTCTGACGACCTGGCCACCCTGCAATACCGCACCAAAGGGGGGCAAAAGGCTCCTGTGATCGTGCGTACGCGGGGTCACCGGCTGGAAGGTATCTGGCACTCAGGCTCTCAAATGGCCGGGGTGCTCAATCTGGTGCGCGGGATGTATTTTTGCGTGCCCCGCAATTTTGTGCAGGCGGCAGGCATGTATAATACCCTGCTGCAGAGTGACGAGCCTGCCATTGTGGTGGAAGTGCTGAACGGCTACCGCCTGAAGGAGCAACTGCCCGATAATATGGGCGATTACACGGTGCCCCTGGGGGTACCCGATGTGTTGCGCACCGGCAGTGATGTGACGATCGTAACCTATGGTCCGCTGTGCCGCCTGGCGACTGAAGCCGCCGAACTGCTGGCTGAGGTGGGCATCAGCGCTGAACTGATTGACGTGCAGACCCTGTTGCCTTTTGACGTGAACGGGGTGATTGTGGAATCCCTCAAAAAGACCAACCGCATCCTGTTTCTGGATGAGGACGTGCCCGGGGGCGGAACTGCTTATATGATGCAGGAAGTTTTGGAGAAGCAAAAAGGCTATTACTGGCTGGATTCAGAACCCCGCACACTTTCGGCTCAGCCTCACCGCCCGGCCTATGGCTCGGATGGTGATTATTGGTCGAAGCCCAATGTGGAGGATATTTTTGAGACGGTTTACCGGCTGATGGCTGAGGCTGATCCGAACAGGTTTCCAATTTTTTTCTAAGCTTCGAGCTTCTGGCTACGAGCTACGAGCTGCCTCATCCCAGACCTTTGGCCCGGGATGGCAGGAGACTGAACTGTAAACCGTAAACCGTTAAAAAATTGTGACCTGTTTCTGTTTGTGCCAAAAAATACTTAAAATCACTTTGTGATTCGGCGGACAAACCGAAAAAAGAGTTGAACACCAGTCCTTAATCCCCTGAAATTGTCCTGTCCGCCGGCCTGAACCATGGCTGAGAAAGTCAAAAAAAAGGCCCCGGGTCCCCATTTGCTTGAGAAATGGGGAACTGATTATTTCCGCAAACTCTCCCACCAGGTGGGTGAAGTTGAGCCGGACGATGATATCCATTTCCTGAATGAACGGGAGCGGCGTGACCTGCGTCGCATTGAACGGGGGGCGGTTTTCCGGGCCTGTCTGGCAGGGGCGCTTTCTGCAATTGTCTCGGGTGGAGCCAGTTTTTATGCCTGGGACCTGCTGGAAAACGGGGATGATATGGTCAAAACGGTGGAGTATTGGGTTATTGTGGGCGGCGTGACCGGCATTGCCACAGTTTTTGAGATCGGGTTTTTGTACTGGGATGCGCTGAGAAGCGTTCACCGTATGTCGGTGGCGGCAGGTCTTGACCTGATCCCGCAAGGGGAGGAGGAAACCGCGGTTTTGAACGCTTTGGTGCGGGCCGCGCTGGAAATGCCCAATCCTTCGGACCGGGACCGTTTTATCAATCCCCGCAAGGAGACATCGGGCATGATGCTGCTGATGACCACCCTGATTTATAAGGGAAAGGTCACGGTGACCAATTTTCTGCTGAAGGCTTTGGCCCGCAGGGTGCTGGGCAGGGTTATGGCCCGGGCCTACATGGAATTTATTGCGGTGCCGGTCACCGCGGTCTGGAACGGGGTGGTGTGTTGGTGGGTGGTCAGGGAGGCCCGGATCAGGGCCATGGGGCCCTCTGCAGTTAAGGAAATGGTAGGTATGGTGCTGGGGGGCAAGGTGGATTCTCTTTCGCCGAAATGTCGCCTGGCCCTCAGGAGGGCAGTGGGAAGTTCCATTGTGCGTACTTCAGACCTCCATCCCAACCTCCACCAACTGATCAGGCGGGTGCGGGAAATGGTGGGTACCGACGATGCAGAGATTGATAATTCCCGCCTTTTTCTGGAAACGATCCGCGGACTGGATCCCCCTGAACAGATTCTGGTGATCAAAATCCTGGGTATTGCGATGGTCATCGACGGAAAGCTGGCCAGAATGGAGAAGAAACTGTGGCTGGAAGCCAGTCAGATTTGCGGTCTTGATGGCAGCATCCAGCCGATCAGGCACCTGATGAAGGTTTTCCGGAACGGAAAGCCCATTCAGATGGCAGATATTGAAGCCCTGGCCAGTAAGGCGGGCTCCTCCTGAATGGTTCAGATTTGTCTATGAACGTATTTGTTAGAATCTTTGCAGATAATTCCTGAACAGGTTTCTTATGAAAATAATCAGGGCAACGTACCGCCTTTTCATGTTTGCGAACATCACCCTTTTTCTATTGATCAAGCTGATCATTCAGGAAAATACCCGGGGACGTTCTTTTGAAAGAAGGTCTCAGGCCAAGAAAAACTGGGCCCGGATCATGGCCCGGCTGTTGGGTATTGAGGTGGGAATGAGTGGCGAAGTGCCTCCCCAGGGTGTTTTGCTGGCTCCCAATCACCGCTCCTATATCGATATTGTTCCCGTGAACCTGTACGTTCCCGGGGTGTATCTGGCCAAGGCAGAGGTATCCAAATGGCCTTTGATTGGTTATGCGGCCACTTATGCAGATACGATGTGGATCTGGCGGGAGGAACGAACCAGCCGCCAGAATATGCGGTCCAACGTGGCCGCGGCACTCAAAGAGGGCAAGAATGTGGTGGTTCACCCGGAAGGGACCACGGTACAGGCTCCCAAAATGAACCATTTTCGTCCCGGAATATTTTACACCCTGGCTTCGGAGAAGTTGAAAGTGGCCCCGGTGGCCATTGAATTCAAATACGCCCCCGATGCCTGGATTGGCTCTGATACTTTCATTCCCCATTTTTTCAGTTGCTTTGGTAAAAAGAAAACTCCGTGCCGCATTCATTTTGGTCCGGTGATGGAGGGGGACGATCCGGAGGAGTTGCGGAAGCAGGTACAGGAGTGGGTGAGAAACGAGCTTGCCAGCATGCGGGAGATGCTGGATTTTCAGGAAAAGTATCCCTCCTGAATGACCGCTTATAAACTCAGGGGTACCACTCATGGCTCCAGGGGTACCACTCATAAACTAAGGGTGGATTTAACTTCTCCCAGACTTCATCTTTGTGGAGTAAAGATTTATTCCTTAATTAGTACAAGATGAAAATCGATTATAGCATTGAATTCGAACCGCTTCCGGGAACTCCTACTGCAGAAGAACTGAACGAGATCAGGTTAAAAACCTATATCGAGGGCCTGCTTGAGGATCAAAACAAAGAACTGGCCATGTTTCTGGCCGGGATCAGTGCATTGCTGGGGGCCTTTGGGTGGCTGCTGGTGACCTGGTATTCCGGGCTGCAGGCTTTTTGGATGCCACTTCCTGTCGCCCTTTTGGTGGGTTGGGTGGTAAGACGCTTTGGCCAGGGAATTGAAATGAAATTTGGGTGGATTGGGGCAGGGTTTGCCCTGGCGGGATCGGCTTTTGGCAATTATATGGCTATCATCCGGGCGTGCGCGCTTGAATACAAGATGAGTTTCATTGAAGTATTTGGACAGATGGGCGTCAGTGATTTTCCGGAAGCAGTGGTGGAAGGTTTTGGCTTTCATAATATTCTGACTCTGGTTGCGGCTCTGGCCATCGCATTTTTTATCTCCTACCGCAAGATTTCCAAGGCTGAAATAGAACGGATCAAGGGCTCGGGGATTTCCTGAAACCTTTCTTATTTTCCTGCGTACTCACTTAGTTATGAAGTTAATTACGTATGAAAATTAGCGGAAAAGTTGTTCATTTGCCTATGGAAGGTGGATTTTGGGGAATCAAAACCGACGACGGGCGCGACCTGCTTCCGGTGCCATCCCTGCCCGCCCAATTCCAAAAGGAAGGATTGCGCATCAAGGCAGAGGCCCAAAATGTAAATGCATTCACAATTTTTATGTGGGGCAAAACCGTTAAGCTTTCCAATATCAATACTGAATAACTCATTTTACCCGCAACCAACTAATAACCTCCAGTTATGGATTTTGAAATTAAAGCCATTCACGTTCTCGGACCTGCACTCGCCACCGCAGCCATGTTTGTGATCGGACGAAATCTGGTTCGCAAAGAGAGCGGAAAAAATATCAATGGTCTGGGCGCGGTGATCCTGTTTGCCTCGGCCATCCTTTTTCACCTCTTCTTTGGTGATTCCACTTTCATGGACCGGGTAGCTATTTTGCTGCTGGATTTTGGTATTGCCATGATTCTGGGATCCACCTATCTGGCCTATAACCGGGTGCATCCCAAGGTATTTTTTGGTCTGGGGATGGTTACTCTGGTTTCGGGCGGGATCATCTGGCTGTCCCTGCATTTCATTGGGTTTATGTGGAACGGCTTGCAGAATGGCTTTTGCAAGGCTGAAACCAACCAGGTGTTGCTGGAACTGGGGCCAGACGATCAGATCTCAGAACTGAAAACAATCCTGGAAAAATATGATGCCCTGTATGAGGACGCCTTTCCTGAAGTGGATTTGAGCGAAGATGAGGATCTGGCTCAGTATTACCTGATTACGATTCGCAAGGGTGATGTGGAGGATTTCATGGATGAAGTTTCTGATGATAAGGAAAATGTGGATTTTGTGGGTCTGAACTATCAGGTGGAACTTTTTCGGCCTGTAACCGGACATGTGGAGCAAGGCAATGCGAATGGCTATCTGGCCAATGATCCGCGGGTTTCTGAACAATGGTGGTTGCCTCAGGGCAGGCTGAATGAGGTGCATGAACTGCTGAAAAACCGCGGTCACCACAAAAAGGCCCGGGTGGCTATTGTGGATACAGGGGTGGATTCAGATCACGAGGATTTGAAAGATATTTTTGTGAATTCTCCGGGCAATTCTGATCCGCACGGGCATGGAACCCACTGTGCCGGCATCGCTGGCGCCGCCACCAATAACAAAACCGGGATTGCCTCCCTCAACTGGAATAATGAATTCATTGAGATTTCGGGCTATCATGCCCTGGGCAAGGATGGTTTTGGCACGATTGAAACCGTGGCTCAGGCCATCATAGACGCCGCCGAAGGCGGTGCGGATGTGATCTCCATGTCCCTGGGCGGACCTCACCGCAAAGCCCCCAAAGCTGAGGTGGATGCAGTGGAGTATGCCCTGAGTCTGGGTTGCATCGTGGTGGTGGCCGCAGGCAACAGCAACGCTGATGCCAAATATTATGCTCCGGCCAATGTGCCGGGGGTGATTGTGGTCAGTGCCACGGACCATTCAGGTTCCAAAGCGGGATTCTCCAATACCAATACCAGCCTGGAAATGCCCATTGCGGCTCCGGGAGTGGATATTCTTTCCTGTGTGCCGGGTAGCCAGTATGCTCCCAAATCGGGTACTTCCATGGCCACCCCCGTGGTGGCCGGGGTGCTGGGCATCATGCGGGCCATTGATCCCCAACTGACCCCCAAGGAAGCCTGGCAAATCCTGCG
The DNA here is from genome assembly GCA_020635905.1 of Bacteroidia bacterium. Taxonomy (GTDB): domain Bacteria; phylum Bacteroidota; class Bacteroidia; order J057; family JADKCL01; genus JACJYV01. Next base: position 100,885 of record JACJYV010000008.1, on the reverse strand, counting down.
TGAGACCGGGGAGGCCGGGAAGGACGCCAAAAAAGTGGGGAATACGGTTTCGCCTGAAAAGGCGATTCTGAGAGTGATGGAGCGGAAGGGGAGCGTTGTTTATTAGATTTTAGATTATTAGATTTCAGATGTTAGATAGTTGAGGGAAGGTTGGGGGGAATGAAATTGGGAGATGTGGAGGGACCTTAATTCAATTGAAAATAATCCAAAAACAAAACAGGCCGGAAACAATTCCGGCCTGTTTTGCTTTCCTGAACGCTGATCCTCAACCTCTAAAATCTAACATCTCACGACTCACATCTCAAGACTAAGGACTAACGACTCAATGATGGTGGTGTCCACCCGGGCCATGGACGTGGCCGTGGGAGAGTTCTTCGGGGCTGGCTTCGCGGATGTGGGTGATGGAGCCCGTGAAATACAGGTTTTTATCGGCCATGGGATGATTGAAATCCATGGTTACGGTATCGTCGTTGATGGATTTGACCATGCCCTGCATGGGATGTCCGGATTGGGTCTGCAGGGTGAGGCGGTTGCCTACCTGAACCTGGGGAGCCAGGTTGCCGGCGGGGTCCTGGAAAATGGCAATGTCCAGATCCACCACATTTTCGGGATTGGAAGTGCCGTAGCCATTTTCGGCGCTCAGACGGAAGGCAAATTTATCGCCCACCTTCAGGCCGATCAGATTTTGTTCGAAATGAGGAAGGAGGCCACCAGCGCCCACCAGAAATACCAGCGGATGCTCGGGACGGCTTTGGTCCATGACCTCGCCATTTTCATTGTCGTCCTGGAGTTTGTAATGCAGGGAAACAACTTTGTTGTTAATAACTACCATTTAAAGCATGTTAAAAGGCCGGCTCGTTCCGGCGAAGCCCAAAGGTAAAAATAAATTCAACCGGGTTGAAATTCTCCCTGATTCCCCTGCATATTTTGGATAATTCCTGTGCCCTCCCCTGATGATTTTACAACTTTGGTCCTGAGGGAAAAATTATTTCAGAAAAAAATATTTTTACCAACTTCCAATAAATGCGAATGAAATTTCGATATTAATTACAAACCTGTTAATGATTGAGCTTGAATTGGGTGAAATTGTTAGTGGGGTGAATTAATTTACCAGCCATTTAAAATATTTTTGATATTTTTCACCTTGTGCTGTTACCTGTTTGGGTTAGAACCTGAACAAAGCACAACACGCTCCGGATGAACAAAGGGATGTACAACGAAACCACCTACGATCTCCTCCGCAACAACCAGGAAGGCGGCATCGAATTGCTCTATGAGCGATACGGTTCCCGGCTGTACAGCTACGGCCTCAAATCCTGGAACCTTTCGGAAGATGACTGCTGGGAAATGGTTTATCAAACCCTGTACAAAGTCCTGGAAAAAATCGGAGGGTACGAATTTGAAAGTGAGAAAAAGTTTGGCAGCTTTATCTTTACCGTCTTCTGCAATTTTCTGCGCAGGCTTTACCGCGATTCCCAACGGATTTCTGAGCACCTTTCCTTTGCCAATTACGATGAATCCCGTTTTGATTTGTCAAGGGGTGAAGGAGGATTGGCCACTGAACGGCAGGTGCAATCCAGAATCACGGAGATTTCCATGGATAGCTACCAGGAAGAAAGCGCAGTGGAAAATCCATTGATGACGGTTTTGGAGGAGGTGTTGGACGAACTTGAGCCCTGGCAACGGATTTTGGTGCTGCAAAGAGCCCAAAACCGTCCCTACACGGAGATTGCGGACTTTGTGGACCGCCCCGCCAACCAGCTCAAGGTCTATTATTCGAGGATTATGAAGCTCGTGGAAAAAAGGATGCACGAAAGGGTGCAGGATATTAAACAAGAAGTGAATGGCTGAACATTTACATAACGATACAATTGAAGAGCTCCTGCGGCAGTATTTATTGAAGCAGGACGGGCAGGGCGGGCCCGGAGAAAGCCTTCTTCAGCAGACTGCTGAAAAGGTGTTTGAGTCTCCACCAGAGGTCAGTCTGTCCGCAGCCCGCAAGGCAGAGATGCTTTCGCGCCTCAAGGCGGATTTTCCGCCCCAGGCACCTCCTGCCGCGGCCCAGCCCGCGCCAGAGGCCCCGCCTGCGGCACAACCCGGACCGGGGGCTGGCTCAGGCTGGCTCAGCAGTCTCAAGCTGCCGCTGGTTCTCGCCTCTGTGGGAGTGATTGCGCTTACGGTTACCCTGCTGGTGGTCAAGCCCAAGGAGACGAATCCTGCCAGTGAGCAACTGGGAATTGAATCAGATGTCCCAACCGTGGATCAGGAGCAAATAGCGCTGCTGGATCCTGTGAATCAGGATGAGAATCCTGAAGAGGGAGCTGATCAGCAGGTAACGGCCGAAGGGGAAAAACAGGAAACGAATCCTTTGGTGCTGGGTGCCCAGCCTCCCAAAGGCGAAGCAAATAAAGAATTGGCTACAACCGTTGCTTCCGAGCCCAACGAGTCTGCTATGAAAATTTCTTACAGGTCCCATTCTACAGACGCAGGGCCGGGGCCGGTTGATCAGCCATCACCCATTCTGGAATTATTTGCCCAGACCACGGTGCCCAGTGAAACCAAGACCTATTTTTCAGGTGACGGAACCCTGTTCGTAGGCAGTAAGGGCACTTTGATTCACGTACCTCCCTATGCTTTTGTGAAAATGAACGGGGAAGAGGTGAAAGGCAATGTGCAACTGGAAGTGAAAGAGGTTTACACCAAATCTGACTATATTCTCTCCAACCTGCCCACGAATTACAAAAACAAGGAACTGGTTTCAGGTGGGGTGATCATGGTCGAAGCCACGGCCGGGTCGAGCCCGCTCAAACTGGCCCCGGGCAAGGACCTCTATGTGGAGTTCTCCCGCAACGGACAGCGTCAGGAAAGCATGCAGTTGTATGCTGGCGAATTTGATCCTCAGGGGAATGTAAGCTGGACTCCTGCAGGTGGAAAGCAAGGCATCGCCCTGATCCCCCTGCCGCTGGATGTGATTGATTACAAGCAGTTTGTAACCCGCGACAACCTGGCCCGTGAGTGGAACAGTACGGTCAAAAAGCTGGCCTCTTCCAAATACGAGAATACGTTTATCGCCACCCGTGAATTTGTGGAAAGGCTGGTTTCAGCAGGCAAAATGGCCTATAACGCTGAAATCCTCAACATCTACCTCGACAATCTGGACAAGAACCTCTGGGAAGTGGATTTCATGGTGGCAGAGAAAATGAGGGGGGATTTTTCCAACTGGCAAGGCAAAACGGGGACGGGTCACAACAGCGATTTTGACTTTTTTGCTGAGCAAAAACTGGGTCGGGTCAATCCTTTCCACGATTACGGAATCAACCTGGACCTGCCGCAGGCCTATCACGACCTGGTTCGTGCGGGCATCGCCGCCAATGAAGCTGACCGCGTGGTGCGGCTGCACCACCTGCGCAAGCAAATCACCCAGGAATTCAATTCCTACCGTGGTTCGACGGAAAACAGCAAGCAGGTTTCCGGCAACTTTGCCGACAGCTGGTGGGTGCGCCGCCGTTCCTGCGGATTCTCCCTCAAAACCACGGGCTGGTGCAATCTGGATCAGGTGATGACCACTGCACCCGAGCGGACCCAGCTTACGGCGGTTATTCCGGACAAAATTCCGCTGGAAGCCACCCGCACTTTCTTCCTGTACAATTCACGGGCAACCATGATTTCGGGCAAGGAAAGCGGCGCAAATCAGATCTCTTTCCACAGCATCCCGCAGGGAAGCGAAGGTATGCTGGTGACCCTGGGCTACTTTGACGGGCAGCCATACTGGGGAGAGAAGTTAGTTGGCATGGATGTTGATAAAGAAGAAAGTATGACCCTGGAAGCCGTGAGTTTGAAAGAGCTTGAGGCAAGGGCACGAGAAATAAACATAAAAGGTCTGCGCAGGTAGGCCTTCGAAGAAACCACCATCTTCAATTGTCAGTTCCCGGCGCGAAGTATAGTAGCGACCGGGAGCTTTTTTTTTGTGGGTGGGGAGATTGCAATGTATGGAGGTCAGGGGGCAGGCAATCCCGATAATAATCGCATGCGCGTCAACTTAGGGGGAGTTTTTATGGAATACGATGAGGCTTTACAATTCCCGGAAAGTATCCATTTTCGGGTTCAGGACCCGAAAAAGATGACCCCGTAGGGGTCCAACACATATAGATTGAATCAGTTTGCTCAATTCACGACCCCGTTGGGGTCGAACATAATCAACCCCGTGCAAAACATCAGCGTATTGTTCGACCCCTACAGGGTCGGTTTTCTTTTACCAACTTAGCTATTAATGTTTGACCCCTACTGGGTCATATTCAAGATCCCCTTCCTTTTTCAAATGGAAAAATGTTCCCTTTTCCTTCATTTTTCTCCCTGACTTCGCTCCCCTAAAAACCTTATTTCAGAAAAAACGTCTTGAATTCTGGATGGTGAAGGGATAACTATCCTTATTAAATATATACAGATTGAATAAATTCGTTCCCGATGACCTCTGCTGATAACAGTGAACTGAGCTTTGAATATCGCTTTCGCTGGGCGATTATATTCATGGTAATCTTGCTTTTTAGTCTTGTGGGAGCCTTTTTTGCCTTCAGGTTGAGTATGGGACACCCGCGTTTTTCCCTGGGTGAATGGATTTCCCTGACCGGGAAATCGGCTTCCACCGCCCATGGCGGCCTGGCCCTGGTCTTCCTCGGCCTGGCCGTGGCGCTGGTGGCTCTGGCCATTCGCCTGCGCAATTCACCTCCTTCCATCATCATCAACAGCCGCAAAATCATTATCCCGCGCTCCTCTCTTTCCCGTAAAATCATCGCGATTCGTTTCTCTGAGGTCAAATCCCTGGAAAAATTATCCCGCGGAACCCACCCGGCCCTTGCCATTCGCCACAAAGGCGGGACCATCAGAATTACACAAAGGATGGCGGGCTCCAGGGTGAACTTCAATGAACTGGTTCGCCTGATCGAGAAATTTCACCAGGAAAGCCTAAATCCCGTTCCCCGCGGATAATCTCGGGTCCAACCAAACAGGATATTTTTGTAATTTCCACCTGATGAACAGAAGAAATTTCCTGAAAACGGCAGGCGCAGCTGGCGCTGGCCTGTTTCTGATGCCAAATACCTTATACAGCGCTTTGCAAAATTCCCCTTACACCCGCGCCGACTTTGGTCCTGACTGGCAATGGGGCGTCGCGACGGCGGCCTACCAGATTGAGGGGGCCTGGAATGAAGACGGCAAAGGAGAATCCATCTGGGACCGTTTTTCGCATACCAAAGGCAAGATCAAAGGCAAAGACACGGGCGATGTGGCCTGCGATTTTTACCACCGTTACCCGCAGGATCTGGAGCTGATGGCCCGCCTGAATATCCCCAATAACAGGTTTTCGCTGTCCTGGAGCCGCATTTTGCCTGAGGGGACAGGTAAGGTCAATCCCAAAGGGATTGATTTTTACCACAAAGTCATTGACAAGACCTTGGAACTGGGTATGGAGCCCTGGGTGACGATTTTTCACTGGGATTTGCCTCAGGCTCTGCAGGATAAGGGAGGCTGGATGAACCGCGAATCCATTGGCTGGTTCAGTGAATACGCCAATCTGGTCACCCGGGAGTATGGCGACAAGGTCAAAAACTGGATGGTGCTCAACGAGCCCATGGCTTTCGTTTCGCTGGGCCACCTGCTGGGCTGGCATGCGCCAGGCAAAAAGGGATTTGGCAAATTTACTGCGGCGGCTCACCATGCTTCCATGGTTCAGGCAGAAGGAGGCCGCATCGTAAGGGCCAATGTCAGCAATGCGAATGTGGGTACCACCCAATCCGTTTCTTTTGTGGACCCTTACAAGGACAAGCCCGGCCAGCAAAAGACGGCCCGCAGGCTGGATGCAATGCTCAACCGCATTTTTATTGAGCCTTCGCTGGGCTTGGGTTATCCGTTTGAGGAATTGCCTTACCTGCAGAAGAAAATCGACAAAGTGATTCAGCCCGGCGACCTGGACAAACTCAAATTTGACTTTGATTTTATCGGGCTGCAAACCTATTCACGCGAGGTGTTTCGCCATGTACCCATCGTACCCGTGATTCATGCCCTGCGGCAAAGTCCCAAAAAGCGGGGCCACGAACTGACTGAAATGGGCTGGGAAGTTTATCCTGAGGCTATTTACCAGACGTTGAAAAAGTTTAATGCCTATCCCGGGGTAAAGAAAATCATTGTAACGGAAAATGGGGCAGCATTTCCCGACAAGGTGGAGGGCGACCAGGTGCACGATGCGAAACGCACTCAATTTATCCAGGATTATCTGGGGCAGGTCTTGCGGGCCAAACAGGAAGGCATGCGGGTAGGCGGCTATTTCGTGTGGAGTTTTATGGATAATTTTGAATGGGCAGAGGGTTATAAACCCCGTTTTGGACTGGTGCATGTGGATTTTGAAACCCAGAAACGGACGGTTAAGGATTCGGGAATCTGGTACCGTGATTTTTTGGCGGGCAAATAAACCTGCCTGTATTTCGTTCGACTTACCTGATGATGAAAAAAGAACTGGCCCACGACATTTTATTTGGAATCGCGACGGGAGATGCGCTGGGCGTCCCGGTGGAATTTTTGACCGCAGAGCAAATCGCCAAACGTCCATTGACCACCATGCGGGGATACGGCACGCACAACCAGCCTGCAGGTACCTGGTCGGACGACAGCAGCCTGGCTTTCTGCCAGGCTGAGGGACAACTGGAGGGCGGCTCCCTGGCCGACATTGCCCATCATTTCATCTGGTGGGTCAATAAATCCTGGTGGACGCCCCACGGGACGGTATTTGACATTGGCAACACCACTTTTACTGCCATACGAAGACTTCAGCGGCTGTCTCAGGAAGGAAAAAACGATGAACTGGCTTTTCTGGGTAGTAATGAGGATGAATCCTCCAATGGAAATGGCTCTCTGATGCGGATTCTGCCGCTACTTTTGGAGTTCAGGGGTGAGGCCCCTTTTGGCCATTTTGATCGCATCTGGCAGGTTTCCGCCCTGACCCATGCCCACATCCGCGCAGGCATAGCCTGTACATTTTACCTGCAATTTGCCCATTACCTGGCTTCAGGAAAGTCCATTCAGGAAGCCTATATCACCTGTCTGAGTGATTTGGATGTCTTTTTTGAAGCAAAAGACATTTCGTCCTACGAGCGGTCCATTTTTCATGATTTTCTTCCCCCCAACCTTGAGGAAATTCCTGCTGAAAGGGTTCTTTCGGGCGGCTATGTGATGGAAAGCCTGCAGGCGGCCTGCTGGGGCATGTTGCGTAGCAAGGATTATGCTTCGGCCGTGCTGCCCGGCATTAATCTCGGCCACGATACAGATACCACGGGCGCCATAACGGGCGGCCTTGCAGGCATCGCTTATGGCTGGAAATCCATTGACAACTTCTGGCTGGCCAGTCTGGCCCGCATGGAGGATATTCAGGACCTGGCCGAAAGACTTGAGGCTTTTTATGTGGCGAATTGATAGTGGGTTTGAGTAATTTTCATAGAAAGCTGTTTCTGATGATCCTTCTACCTGGGTTCTGGGGGGCAACGTCTGTCCTGGCTCAGTCGGCAGACAGATTCTACCAGGCGGTCAAAAATCTCGAAAGTCTGCATTACACCATTCGCCCGGTTTTAAACTGCCAGGATACTGAAACTGGCACATTGGGTTGCCGGGTCCTGCCCTAAGACAACTGGATCAGCAAAAGGGCAGCATTATTTGCAGAATTCAGAAAAACGAATGGTTATGAAGGACCTCCTTTGGGAAATGTGGCTTATGAAAATATCCGCAGAATCAGGTCATTCTTTCTGAAATCCACCGTGCCCACTTCACCAGGCTCAGCTACTTATGTGAGGTTTACGCTACAGGAATGGAAATGTATTTCCACGGAAGGCGCCCTGGAAATTGAAAATCAAATGAAAGGATTTGCGCCCGGCTATTGGGAAGAGCTGGACAAATCGCCTGTTACCTGGTGGCGGCAGGGGGATTCCATTTATTTTATTCAGTTGGGAGGCTGGTTTGTGATTCCTTATGTGAAGGCCATTCAGGAGCAATTACAAGCCTCTTTGGCGGAAAATTGACCTGATCTCGCTCCAAAGCCAGGTAAAATGGCTAATTTCAGGTCATGGACGCAGCAAATTTCCTCATTTACGGAAGTACAGGTTATACCGGGCAATTGATTGCCCAAAAGGCAGTGGAACTGGGCTTGAAGCCCATTTTGGCAGGTCGCAACCCGGACAAAGTCCGGGCGCAGGCTGAGGCCCTGGGGCTGGAATGGAGGGCTTTTTCCGTGACTGACTCCCTCGCTTTGGAAGAAGCTCTTTCGGGGGTGGAGGCTGTTTTGCATTGCGCCGGGCCTTTTGCCCATACCTATCAGGCCATGGCCGCGGCCTGCCTCAATACCCGCACCCACTATCTCGATATCACAGGTGAAATCGAGGTGTTTGAAGGCCTGAAAGGCCTGGATACCAAGGCGCGGGCCGCGGGAGTGATGCTACTGCCCGGGGCAGGTTTTGACGTGGTACCCACAGATTGCATGGCGGCCCGCCTGAAGGAGGTGATGCCTTCGGCCACTCATCTGGAACTGGCTTTTTTGTCCCTGGGCGGCGGCATGAGTCACGGAACGGCCAAAACGATGGTGGAGGGTCTGCAAACAGGGGCCATGATCAGGCGGGAAGGAAAGCTGGTACAATTGCCAGCCGCCAGCCTGACCCGCAAAATTGATTTTGGTCGGGGGCCCGTCACCATGAGCGCCATTCCCTGGGGCGACGTCTCAACTGCCTTTCACTCGACCGGCATCCCCAACATCATTGCCTACACCTATCTTTCAGGGGGGATGCGCTTCTTTTCAACCGTGGGAAGGCCATTTTGGGGGATATTTAAGTCGCAGGCTGTGCAGGAATTTCTGAAAAAGCAAATTGAGAAAAGGCCCGCAGGGCCGTCTGAGGAAGCCCTGAAAACGGGCAAAACCCTGATCTGGGGTGAGGTTAGGAATGGGGTGGGAGAGTCGTTTTCGGGCAGATTGAAGACCAGTCAGGGATATGAGTTTACGGCAGATGCGGCGCTGATTCTGGTAGAAAAAGTTGTTTCTGGGAATGCAAAGCCGGGCTTTCAAACGCCCTCTTCTGCCTATGGCTGGCAGGTGGTCGATGAGGTGCCGGGCTCAGAATGGAGCGGATTTTGATTTCATAAATGGGCGGAATTGCCTAACTTTGTTATGCTGGTTGAGCGCACCCGTGGCTGTGGCTGATGCGGGAAAAGGGTGCGGAATTGAATTTTATTCAGGCAAATTCTGGAATTACATGCATTTTTCGTGGAATAAGGATTGATTATCCCGATTTCTGATGCAACTAATCAAATATGCGCCAGGCCTTTTTTACCATACTTTTTTTTCTGATTGCTGTCTCTGCTTTTAGTCAGTACAAGTATCGTGCTTACAAAATTGAGCCCGGCATTTACGTATTTCCGCTCAAATCCTGGTGGGATGCCAATGGCCCGGTCGAAATTGGTTCACTTGGGGTGGGAGTTTCGCTGGCCTATAAATTCAACCGCGCCCACGGCTTTGAGTCGGGCCTGTTATTCGTATATCAGCAGGGAATAGAGCAGGTTTTACCCTGTCATTCGGCTCCTCAGCCCTGCCCACCAGTGCGCACCCATGTCCCTTTTCTCAAAATCCCGCTCTTTTGGCGCTACACTTATGACATCAATTCCAAAGTGGTGCTGAAGACCCAGGTAGGTCCCCAGATTGGCCTGTTTACAGGTTCGCAGCCCAATGGAAATCCCTATAAGCGGGTGGTGCCCGAAATTGCAGGCGGCTTTGAAATGAATCACAAGCTGAGCGAAGCCTTTTATATCACTTACGGGTTTCGTTTTGATGTGGGATTGATCAATCCTGAAAATCCGCATGCGACCAAGGCTGATGGTTCGCCTTATTTTGAGACAGGGCGAAAGAATGGCCATTATTATAATACGGGGTTGGTTTTGGGGTTTAATATTCTTTGGGAACGCTACAAATAGGGACCGCGAAAAACTTCGAATCTCTGCGTTGGACTTGGTTCAGAAATGCTCATTTACCAAAGTAAACTGCGCTTTCTGAACCTGCGTCCGCCTTGATCTTCTTTGTTTTTCACGGTCCCTGGAACAATGTTGATTCGAAGGATAAACTTCGAATCTCGGTGTTGGGATTGGATCAGAAATGCTCATTACCAAAGTAAACTGCGCTTTCTGAACCTGCGTTCGCCTTGATCTTCTTTGTTTTTCACGGTCCCTGGAATTCTGTGGATTCGAAGGAAAACTTCGAATCTCGGCGTTGGACCTGGTTCAATAGACAATTGGCAATGAGCAGATAACAATTAAAAAGTTTTGATTCTATGAGTTGGATAAATTTTTGAAATGCTCATTCCGCAAAATAAACTGCGTTTTCTTTACCTGCGTCCGCCTTGGTCTTCTTTGTTTTTCGCGGTCCAGGTTGGCTTTTATCCGAACCCTAAGGGTTCAAAAGTAGTCCCATAGGGACGTCACCTATGTAGCCCGGGGCGTGAGCCCCGGACAAATGCCGCATCGTGGACAGAGCCCCTTCGGGGCGGAACCTGACCTGGATTGTGGAGTGCTCATTCGGTTGTGCCGCCCCGCTGGGGCTCCCCAATCCGCTTGCGGTTAACCCGGGGCTTTTGCCCCGGGCTACTGATTTGTCGCCCCGCAGGGGCTTCCTGCCTGTTCCTGGGAACAGGGTTTTGGATAATAGCAGTGCAACAATTGGAACTACTTCAAATCTCTGCGTTGGACCTGGTTCAATTGGCAATGAGCAGACAGAGAATTCCTCCTTTGGACCTGGTCCAGAAATGCTCATCTGCCCCGCTTTTTTCAGCTGGGCCTGCCTTGGTTTCCATTCTGGCCAATCAGCTTATTCAACAAAAATTAAATTCGAAATCAGAAATATATTTTTTTGGAATTAGGATGCATGCATAATAATATTTTTCTACCTTTGTAAGTAAGTTTTCAAACCTGCCACCACTCTACATTTTTTAACTTCCAACAATTGCTAACCAATGCAAAGGGTTTATTTATTTATTCTGCTTGCGCTCGGTCTCTTCGCCTGTGGGGAATACCCCGAAAACCATCCTGCACTCCCTTTTGACCAGGTAGAAGTGCCTGCTGCGGGTGATTATTCTGATCCGTTTATGTGGGTGGCTCACCCCAATCAGAAGGATTGGGCTGACACCGTGCCCGTGGATACCCTCAAGGATCGCCAGGAAACAGCGGAAGCAGACCTGTTTTTCATCTATCCCACCATGTTCAACAGTCTGGATTACTGGATCTCTCCCCTCAATGATTCTATTCAGAATGAACGGGTGGAAACCCGGCCCATCAAGCACCAGGCTTCAATTTTCAATGGCAGCTGTCGGATTTTTGCCCCAAGGTATCGTCAGATGACCTACGGAGGATTTTTCTGTGCAGACTCTGCTTCCAAAAGAAAATCCCTTCTGACTGCCTACAGTGATGTGAAAGCTGCTTTTGAATATTACCTTGCCCATGAAAATAAAGGCCGTCCCATTGTGATTGCAGGACATTCCCAGGGCTCTTTCCACGGGAAAATGCTGCTGAAGGAGTTTTTTGATGGAAAACCCCTTCAGGATCAGCTGGTAGCTGCCTATTTGCCCGGCTGGCCCATTCAGAAAGACTATTTCAATAGCCTGGAGGCCTCAGATTCGGCCAGCCAGGTGGGAGCGGTTTGTACCTGGAATACCTTTTTGTGGGGTTACATTCCTGAAATGGCTCATTACTACAAGGGCGCCATCTGCACGAATCCCCTCAGCTGGAAATCTGACGGAAGCTACGGTTCTCAGCCCTGCTCGAAGGGTATGGTTTTTTATAAGTATAATAAGATTTACAACAAAGTCTGCGATGCTCAGGAAAATGAGGACAACGGCTACCTTTGGGTGCACAAGCCAGACATTCCCCAGAAGATGTTCCTGACCATGAAAAATTACCATGTAGCTGATTTTAACCTGTTTTGGCTGGATGTGCGCAAAAATGTGGCCCAACGCCTGACGGCTTACCAGGAATTGCATGCCGGCCTGCAACCCGAGCATGTGGCTCACGACCATGATCCAGAAGATGCGCCCACCCCAGATCAGGGAGTGGAAATGCACGGTCCCCGTTAATCAGGCGGGAAACATTTTTCCCGGATTCAGGATTCCTTTGGGATCAAATACCTTTTTGATCCCTTTCATCAGTTCCAGCTCAATGGGAGAGAAGGGAATATCCATGAATTCCTTCTGCACCCACCCGATGCCATGTTCACCTGAAAGAGTGCCTCCCAGTTGGATGGTGTAGGCGAATATCTCACGCACTGCCTTGCGGGCAATTTCTTCCCAGACCTGCCCTCCGTCCTTCGGACGGAGAATGTGCACATGGAGATTTCCATCGCCAGCGTGACCAAAGCAAAAGGCCTGCAGGCCATATTTTTTGCCAGTTTCCTTCACACATTTCCAGAGTGAGGCCAGTTCGGCCCGGGGCACACAGGTATCTTCCTCTTTGATCACATTTCCGGCGCGGGTGGCTTCGCCAATGGTACGCCGAATCCGCCACAGGCGGGCCTGTTCCTCAGGCGAGTCTGCAAACAGGATTTCCCCGCATTCGAATCCTTCCAACACCGCAAAAACCTTTTCAGCCTGTCCCATGACGCCCATTTCGTCTTGTCCGTCCACCTCGATCAGCAGGTGGGCCTCCACGCTGCTGGTATCAAAAGGGAATTCTTTGAGGTAGTTTTGGGCAAAATCAATGGCATCCTTTTCCATGAATTCCAGGGCGGAGGGAATGACCCCGGCCCTGAAAATGGCTGAAACAGCTTCGCAGGCCATTTCACCTTTGGGAAATGGCGCCAGCATGAGCTTGCGAAAGGCGGGTTGAGGTACCAGTTTGAAAGTCCCTTTGGTGATGATGCCCAGGGTGCCTTCGCTGCCCACCATGAGGCGGGTCAGATCGTAGCCGGTCGCATTTTTAAGGGTTCGGGCTCCTGTATGGATGATTTCGCCTGAAGGCAAAACAACTTCCAGATCCAGCACATAGTCGCGGGTGGTGCCATATTTGAGGGCCCGCATGCCTCCCGACGATTCTGCCAGATTGCCCCCGATAAAGCACGATCCACGGCTGGCCGGGTCAACGGGGTAAAGGAGGCCTTTTTCGGCTACTGCATCCTGAAAAACCTGGGTGATCACTGCGGGCTCCACGCTAGCCTGAAGGTTGCGCTCGTCGATCTCCAGGATTTTGTTCAGGCGGTCCATGGCCAGGATCACCCCTCCGTGGACCGCCAGCATGCCGCCGCTCAGTCCCGTGCGGCCGCCGGCCGCGGTGACGGGCACCCCTGCCTCGTTGCACAGGCGTAAAATGGCAGAAATGTCTGCGGCATTTGCAGGTTTGAGCACCACTTCAGGCTGGAAGCGCAGATCTTCCGTATAGTCGTGGGTCCAGGGCTCGGTTTCTTCGGCCGTGGTCAGGACATATTCGGGGCCGATCAGGGCCCGGAATTCAGTGAGTAATTCCGCGGAAAGGGGTTTAAACATGGGGTAAAATTAGGAAGATTTGCGAAAGGAATTGGATTAATTTGGACGCACAATTGGAAAAGAATAAGTAAATTGGATAAAATGCGTTAGAAGGAAATGGATCTGGAAATACGGAAATATCATCTCATTCAGCAGATAACCCGTCTGGAAAAGGAAGCCTTGCTGGCCAAACTGGAAGAAATTCTGGCTGGGGCCCAAAATCGGGATGAGGTACTGAAAACAGTTACCCGTCCCATGCGCAAGGAAACCAGGGTGGAGGATTTGATGCGTGAGCAAAGTTGGACTGGTTTTGATATGGAAAAATTCGACCAGTTGGTAAAGGATCTGGATATTCAGGAGCCTTTGGAAGATTTGCTAAAAGATATTTAAGTGAACTTTCTGATTGATACCAATATCCTGGTCAGATTAATCAGGGGAAACCTATCTCTTGTAGAATTGGACCGCGACTATAAAGTATTTTTTAAGGGAAATGTCCCCCTTTTGTCCGTGGTATCCATTGGTGAAATCAAATCTATCGCGATCAGGAATAACTGGGGCAAAAAACGGCTAATGGATCTGCGTGATTTCATGAAATTATTCATCATCGCAGACATCCATGCCGAGGATATCACCTCGGCCTATGCTGAAATTGAGGCTTTCAGCCAGGGCAAGCATCCTTCCAAAAAATTGAAACAAAGCGCCCGCAACATGGGCAAAAACGATCTCTGGATTGCGGCCACCGCTGCCGTGCTCGGGGCGGAATTACTGACTATGGACACGGATTTTGATCACCTGGAAGGCGAATTTCTCAAAGTGAGGCAGATTCCCCTGACCTCCTAAATGAATCTCGCCCGTTCTTCGGGCGTGGGGATGCGGCAGGTATTTTTCTTGCCAAACCATTTGTAACGATTTTTTGCCACCCATTTATAAATCCAATCCCTGAAAAAACGGGGAAAAATCATTCCCCCAAAACCTAAAAACCAGGGAAAGGGCAGCTTGCGGGCAATGCGCAATACCGCAGTTGAACGGGTAAAAAGTTTTCCGTCCTCGTACAGAAAAATGGTGTCTGCTTCTCCGTCGGGCAAATGCTGGCCTTCCAGCAGCTTGCTGCCTGTTTCGTGCTGATTGGCCGTAAATTTGAATATTCCTTTTTTGTCATGGCGAATGATCCAATCCACAGAGGAATTGCAAAGATTGCAAACGCCGTCAAAAATTATGGTTGGTGAATGGGGCATAATCCAAATCTAATCATTTGAAATCAATCCTGATAATGGAGAACTTGAATTCATTGAAAAAACAAATGAAGATGAACAAACAAGTATTTTCCCTCCTGCTTGCGCTTTCAATGGGCTTCATCCATGCTAACCTTTTTGCCCAGGGATGGTTTCCGTCGGGAGCGAAATGGCATTACTCCACGGAGATTTGCAATACGGGACCCAACCCTTTTTGCGGCTCCTATTTTCTGGAAGTGGTGGGTGATACCTTTATCGCGGGGCATAACGCAAGAGTGCTGGAGATTTCTGAACAAGGCAACGGATCTACTTACTGGAATCAGGGAAATCTGGAGTTTCTGTACGAAGATTCAAGCCGCGTTTATCGCTGGTTTGGGGGGAAATATCACCTGCTTTACGACTTCAATCTGCAGGCAGGCGATACCCTGCACATCCAGGATCAGGGCGAATATCGTGGATATTACGACTATGTGCATGGTACCCAGGCAGATACCCTGGATGAGTTTGTGATAATCGTGGACTCAGTGGTGACCAAAATGTTTGGTAGTATCGCGGTCAGGGTGCAGTACAATCACTCAGTGGCCAATGTGCAGGACCCCATTCATGCCTGGTCGTGGTATTTTGGGGGGATTTTCGAGTTCATTGGTGGCTTCGAACATTTTCTTGGCATGCCTGAAGCCAGGGTGGTAAGTAATGTGACTTATGGTCAGTTGCGCTGTTACCAGGATAGCCTGCTGTATTACCTCAATCCTGCGTTTTCCAATGATTGCGACCTGATTCAAGCCACTGAAACTGTGCCTGAAGTGCGATTTAATCTGTTTCCCAATCCTTCGACCGGAAAATTTGTGGTCGAACTCGGGGGCTATGCAGGTCTGATGAGAAACGTGGTGGTGCGCGATTTGTTGGGCAGGAAGGTGATTGACCGTGACTTTGCGGGCCCTGAGATTCATTTGAACGGGGAAAATCTGATGAAAGGGTTGTATTTCGTGGAAATTTCCGCCGCGGGAGAAAAGATTGCCTCAGGAAAAATATTGCTGGAATAGGCCAAATCTGGGGGGATTTTGTATTTTCAGGTAAAATCACCCCGCCATGGAAGCCAAAACCATTGAAGAAGTCATTCAGCACCTGGAGAAGATTGTTGAATTTGCCCGCAAGAAACCCAGCCGCATCGGCTATTTTGCCTCGCTTTACCTCCTGGTTACCAAAAAAATCAAGGAGGAAGTGGATTTGGGTAGTGAAAGTGTGTTTGAGGATAATGCCCGTATGGAGCGTCTGGACGTCATTTTTGCGAACCGCTATCTGGCTGCATTTGAGGAATACGAATATCATGCTTTCGAAACCCAATCCTGGATCGTGGCCATGGAATATACCCAATATTGGTATCCCATTGTGCTGCAACACCTGTTGGGAGGCATGAATGCCCATATTTCATTGGACCTGGGCATCGCAGCTGCCCAGGTAATGCAGGAGTTGGGCCAGCCCATTGAAAAGTTGGAGAATGATTTCAATGAAATCAATAACATTCTGGGCTCCCTGGTGGGACAGGTGGAACAGGAATTGGGCCGCATCTGGCCTATGCTGAAGGCCATTCTGAAGATTTTTCCGGCCAAGCTGGACGATCAGATCGTTGGTTTCTCCATGACCCTGGCCCGCGACGCGGCCTGGAAATTTTCTAACAGCATTTTCCCTCTTTCGGGTGATGCCTGGAATCAGGCCATTGCCACCCGCGACCAAAAGGTCGCTAAATTTGGCAAACGTGTACTTTCGCCACCCTGGTGGATCAAAATGCCCCTGCTTTTGGTCAAACTGACCGAATGGGGTTCAATTTCAAGTCAGATTGCAGTCCTGAATGGCGAAAAAGGCTGGAAGCCTGTCATTAATCGGCACCCCAAAGTGAAAGTTCAGGGAGCCTGAGCTTTCAGGATTTTTTCCACCCATTGCTTTCCTGTGGTGTGACTGCGCAGACGCAGCAAATACACACCCGGCCGCAGGCGGGTGCCGTCCAGGGTTAAGGTGTGGAGCCCGGGCGTTGAATATCCGCTGACCAGAGTTTGCAAAATCCGGCCTTGCAGATCCAGCAGATCGAGGGTGGCATTGTCTGAGGTTGGCAGCACAAAAGAAACCTGGGTCAGATCATCAAACGGATTCGGATAATTGGGTAAAATGTGAAAATCCTGAGGGGGATTGACGGTAAAAAATGATCCATTCCATTTTGAAAGCCCGTTATGGGTGGCAAACCAGGCTTCGCCTGTGGCAGAAAAAGCCATGTCATTGACATATTCTGAAGACAGCCCGCTGAAATCGGGGTGAATCAGGGTAAAATCGCTGAATCCGTTGTATTCAAAGGCACCTGGATAGCCGAAAATCATGACCCGTCCCTTTGCTGAAGTGGCAATTCCGCTGGAAGCCAGGGCAAAAAAAGGATTCATGCCGTAGGGAAATGAATTCCAGATCAGTCCATCAAAAATCTGCACCCCCTGCGGCCCGGACAGCCAGAGATTGCCCGACACATCTGTACTGAGGTCGGAAAAATCTGCCCATAAATCAGAATCAGAGGAGGACCACGAAACCCATTTGTCCCCATGAAACCGGGTAAGGTAGGTGCCTGAAGGGGTGTTGGTTCCAATCCAAACCGTGTTTCCCGGCCCGCTGGCTATGGTTTTGACCGAATTTCCCGGCAGGGGAGAATTGCTTTCCTGAAAAATAGTGGTACCCGTGCCCGATTCACGGATAACTCCCAGATCTGTAGCCAGCCAAAGGTCTCCGTTTTCGGTCACCGTCATTTCCCGGATGGTGGCCCCTGCTTGGGCAAAATAATCATGGGTTTGCAGGGTGGAACCGTCCCACTTTCCTACCAGTTTGTTGGTTTGGAGGTACACATAATTTTCAGCAGTGAGAATTCCAATTGCAGGAGAGGTCCAGGCAGTATCTTGATTCAGGGGCCTGAATTCGCTCCAGGCTGATCCCGACCAAAGATCAATGACCGGCGAGTTGCTGAGGACCCAAAGCATTCCATTATGATCAAAAGCCAGTTTATGGATCTGATTTCGCTGCAAAGGGGAGTTGGAGGTGTTGTGGTAGGTCAACTGGTTGTTGCCATCAAAGGCATGCAGTCCTGCATTATACAACCCGCACCAGATCTGCTTTTCCTGCTGTACCCGAAGGATTTCCACGGGAGGCAAAGCCTCTCCGTTCAGGGAATCATGCAAAATCCAGGTGCTTCCTGACTTTTCATAAATGCCGTTCAGGCCGCCTGCCCAAAGTTTCCCCGCAGGGGAAAAGCTCAGCGAACGGACCAGTGGAACCTGAATAAAATTGCCAAAAGTAGGGTCCTGAGCCCAGGAATTGCCATCGTAAACGTAAATTTCATCATCTGTTGCAGCCAGCACCTCCCCGTTTGGGCTGAAGGCCAGGTCATACACAGACGGACCGTCTGGATTGGGGTTGAGAGCATGTTTGGTCCAGTTAGTTTGGTCAAATTCTGCCAGATTTCCTCCCAAACCCTGTCCTTCGTTCAAAAATCCCACCCAGATATGACCGTTTGGGCCCACTTCCAGGGCAGCAATATCACCCTCAAAAAGGGTGTAATCGTCATAAGTGATCCAGTAACCCTGATAGTAACGGTCAAGGGTGCGGGCAGAAGCCACCCATATCCCGCCCAGACTGTCCACGGCCACCCGGGTCAGAAGATCATGGGAAAGATTGGAATTAACTGTTTGAAAAACCTGCCAGGTGGCCCCGTTATAAGCGAGCAACCCTTTGGAAGTGGCCACCCAAAGGGTTCCTTTAAAAAATTCAAGGTCATAAATCTCATTTCGGGGCAGGGGAGAATTGGCATGGTTGAAAAAAGTCGTTCCATTCGAATTGAGCCTTACCAAACCTCCCAGGGTGCCAATCCAGCGGTCGCCACCCGACCCGGCTTCAATGGCAGTAATGGTTTTGCCCTGGGTGAAATTTTCCCAATCCGCAAATTGTGCCCGCATGGGCTGATAAAGCAGTACGACCAGCAAGAGTAAGAAGGGTTCAGAGGGCCGGAATTTCATGGAGTAAAATTAATCTGAAGCGGCCGGGAAGAATAGGCATAAATTCATGGACAGGAGGTTTTTTGGAACGTTCGCTGCTGTTTAAATTTCCGCTCATGACGGGCCGCAAAAAAACAGGCGACCCCAAGGGGACCGCCTGCATAAAAACCCTCCTACCTATATTTTTAAGGACATTTCCTTCATTCTATAATTCAAATATCGGCAGCTATCCCTTCCCTGCCGTCCCGCAAAAAGCCCAAAAATGCAAATGGGTGGTTTTCCTGAAAGGGTAGGTAAATTCACCTAAACGAGAGTTTTTCTGCGGATTTTTTAGAAGAAATCCCGCCCTGCATAAAGCTTCCTAAAGTGGATTTATTCCATAAATTTGCGCCCATGTGGTGGCTGCTTCTCTTTCCCCTGACCCTGTTGTTGGCTGTTTTGGCCATGGCCTGGATACTTTTACCTGGCATCTCCACCTATGCGGCGCGATATTACTGTGGGGCAGTTTTCATTTCAGGCCGTCCATTAGAGGAAATCAAACCCGATTTGTTTTTCAAACCCATTTCCCTGGCTGAATGCGAAGTGGATTATAAGAAAATGGAGGTTACGGCTTCCGTTTGGGGGCTGGCCAGGCGAAAAGCCCGCTTTGTGGAAGGCCACGGAATAAAATTACTGCACGGAACCCCCGAAAATCTGTCCAATCAGCCATTTATAACCCCTTCAGGAGAACCAACTACGCCCGAATCCTGGCCTGTGGCCCTCAATCCTGACCTGAATGACTGGCTGCAAACCGTGGTCCAGCCGCGGCCCGGGCAGACCCATGCGGTAGTGGTGCTCCACCGCGGCGTTTTGCTTGGCGAGGCTTATGCACCTGGAATTAGGCCCGAAACCCCGCTCCACAGTTGGTCGCTGACCAAAAGCCTGATGAATGCCCTGACGGGCATTTTGGTGGAAAGGGGCCAGCTTTCGCTGGATCAGATTCCCGATATCCCTGCCTGGAAACGGGATGGCCGCAGTGAAATTACGGTGAAAAACCTCCTGCAAATGACCAGCGGGCTCAAATGGAAGGAAACGGAAAATCATTTTCTTAAGGTCAGCCGCATGCTTTTTCTGGAAAAAGATGCCGTCCGCCATGCCCGCACCGTGCCGCTGGCTTACCCGCCGGGCTCCCATTTTGCCTACGCATCCTGCAACACCAATGTGCTCTCAGGCATGATCCGCGACCTCTTCGCGGACGATCAGGCTTATTATGACTTTCCCCAAAAAGCGCTTTTTGAGCCCCTGGGCATGCACCACACTCACATTGGCACCGATCCCTCGGGCAATCTGGTGGGATCTTCCTTTTCCATGGGTACGGCCCGCGACTGGGCCCGTTTTGGACAGCTATACCTTAATCAGGGGAGGGTGGGGGAGCGGCAATTGCTTTCTCCTGAGTGGATTGCCTTTACCCGTGAATCATCTGCGGCAGCTGGCGGTAAGTATGGTGCCCATTTCTGGCTGAATGCAGGTGGCGAGCACCCGGATTTGCCCCGCGAAATGTACTATGCCGCCGGGTTTTTGGGGCAAAGGATTTCCATATTTCCCACCCAGGAACTGGTGGTGGTGCGCCTGGGGCTGAGTTTTGAAGGGCAGTTTGATCATAACGCCTTTCTTAAAACCGTTTTGCAATACGTTTCCTGATCAATCGTCCAGGCGGAAATTTTGCAAAATTTCCCGCTCCTTATCCTTCATCAGCGATTTCAGATAGGTCATCTGAGCCTTGGGCAGGCTGTGAAAAAAATCCAGATTTTGGGAAACAGAGGACCTGGCTTCTCCCAGCGAACGCATGAGTTCGTCCTTGATTTTCTCCCATTCGGGCGTGCCGGGTTTAAGGCCCATGGCTTCTGCATCCACCCCATTTTGGGCCAGCAAGGCCCTGATTTCTTCATCGCTGCCGCTCATTTGCAGAATATCCTCCACATCCTCACCCGAAAGTTGGTCCAGTTCGGGAATAGCCGCTTCAATTTTGGTCAAAAGGGCTCCATAACGGTCACAGAGTTGGGTAAAAACCTTTCTCAGGGCCTTATTTTCCATCAATCCTGCATAAACTGAAGGGTGTTTTTGCTTCGCATAAAGCAGGTACCAGGCCATAAACAGACGGAATTCGTGGTATGCCTGGGCATTTCCCAGCAATTGGTGCTTATACTCAGCCCAGATTTCAGGATTTTCGCTGCCATAAGTATCCTGATAATATTTTTTCAGTTCCCAGGTGGCCAAAGTACCCGAATAATAGGCGTTAAATTCTTCCAGAATTCCGTAAAGTCCGTCTGTAACTGAAGAAATATCCCCGTTTCCGCCATTATTGAAGCGAATTTCCTGCTTCCCATACTTGGCCGTGGCTTGTTTACCTCCCACATAAATCGCATAACGAAACACGCTGTCCTGTCTGCCCCTGGGCACAAAACTGCTCAGTTCCCGCGAACTGAAAACCTTGGTCATGGGCACCTGAATCCGTTCGCCCGGCCCGGGAAAAAAGTAGCGATAGGAAGATTGCAGGCCCTGGCCGTTATAGCCATGCAGCAACTCGTGGACCACCGTTTCAAATTCGTGCACCAGTTCTTTTTCAGAATGCCCTTCCACATAAGCTTCAAATTCGTTCTTTTTGTCGCTTTGCAGAATCTCCTGAATGCCTTTTGTATTGTATTCCCGGGCCAGCGATTCGTAAAAAGCCTTGCGGGAGGCCATGGTGGAATATTGCCTTGCAGGCTGACTCCAAAGCAGGGCGGTCGGCCAAAGGCCACAGCAAAGCAGGAAAATTTTAAGTGTGGGCAGGTGTTTCATGGTGAATAAATTTACACAAACCAGAACCAACGGAGCAAGATTTGCACCAAACTATGCCAGTGATTTCCCCAAATGGATTGCCGCAGGTTGATTGGTCTCTGGTTGAATAAGTGGATTTTTTGCAAAATTTTGAATGCGTTTAATCAATGAATTTATCCCCCTGATTGCCTGACGCCTGGATTTTGAACTTCCATTTCGCCCGAAAAAGGGCTTCAGGATTGGCGAGTTACCAGGGTTAATTTTTCCCGGGTAATCAGAAAAGTCAGAACAAGAATTCATGTATGATAAATCCTTGTTTTGAAATCCATATTGGTAACAACTTCTCAGAAATTGGCGTAATTCCATAACAACCAAAACTAAACACTATGTACAAACGAATTGCTTTCCTGCTGATGTCCGCCTGTGGAATCATGTTAATCGCCTCCTCCTGCAACCAACCCATCGAGTTTCCGACCGGGGTCGAAGTGCGGATCAACGGTGAATCTATTGAAGGGGATAAAGTGGTCCTGGTCAATCAGGGCGAAGAAATCCGTCTCCAGGTGACGGGCCTCCAATCCAATTCCACCGTCAATTTTAAAGTGAAAAAAGTGGGCATTGTGGTTTATCAGGATGATCTGACCGTGGGCGCGGAAGGTACGGTGGATGAAATGATCGCTCTGCCCGATATTCAGGTGCAGGTGACGGCCGTGGTTACCTTTACGGACCTTTATGGCGAAACCCAGGAAATGAGTTTCAGCATCAAACTGCGTTAAACACAATTGTGTTGAGGTATCGCAAAGAACGCCAAGGGGTTGTTACCCGCGTTTCGTGGGTTGAAGGGGGCAAAGAACCCAAAGACAAAACGTAGATAGAAAGTACAGCTTAGCGTCCTTTGCCACCCCAGCCAACGAAATATGGGCCCAAAAATCTTGGCGATCTATTAGTTTAAAGGATTCAAATCATTAACAAAACAATGTTAATAAATTTGAAGCTGTTAATTGTGGAAAAGGGAGCAGGCTTGCGTTCTAGGCTTCGAGCCTCAGCAAAGATTGACCTGCTCCCTCCACTTGAAAAACCCGATAAAAATCCATGAACCTATCACCATACATAGGTCTGGTTAACAAGTGGCCACAATCTTAAAAAAATAATTAAACGCTAAGTTATGAAATTCAACAGTTTCGTAGGAATCGACATCTCAAAAGAGGTATTTGATTTGGTCGTTCGCAAAGAGGATGGCAGCAGTTCCCAACAACAATTTCCAAACTCCATCCCGGGGATTCATCTATTCATTGAATGGATGGTCAAGGAAAACCTAACCCAGGAATCCACTTTGATTTGCATGGAACACACCGGCAACTACATTGACAGGATTACCCGCCTGCTTAGTGGGGAAGGTTATTTCGCCTGGGTGGTTAGTCCGCTGGTGATCCATAAATTCTCTCCAGACATTCGCCGCCACAGCGATGATCAGGACTCAGCAGAGCGCCTCTGTGAGTTTGCTGCCCGCTTCAGTGACCAGGCCAGGCGATTTGAGCCCGACTCGAAGGAAGAAGCCAAACTCCGTGCCCTTTCCCTGCTCAGGAAACAATTGGTCAAATCCCAGACCCAGTTCCTTAATCGGGAATTGTCCAACCTTGACCTTGCAGATCCTTCTGCCATGGGAGCAAAAGTTTACCGGGAGACAATTGAATTTTTCCAGAATCGAATTCAACTTGTGGAGGATGAAATTGAGGCTCTGATCAAAAGTTCAGCCCAATTAAGCTCCTGGCATACAATACTCAAATCCGTCCCAGGAATTGGGAAGGTTTGTGCAACCATGATCCTAATTCACACTTGTGGCTTTAAAAAGATAAAAGACTTCAAGAGTTTCGCCTCATTCATTGCTTCGGCCCCATTCAGCAAGGGATCGGGGAAGTACAAGGTGAGACCCAGAGTCTATAAAACAGGAAACAGAAAAGCAAAATCGCTCCTATTCATGGGGGCAATGAGCCTCATCCATCCCGGACGCATATTCCATAATTGGTACATTTACCGAACGGAAGTTCAAAAAAAGCATCCTTTTTCGGTCCTGAATGAGATCATAAACGAGATCATCAAAATCGCTTTTACCCTCATCCAAAGGGGCGAAAAGTTCAACAAGGTGAAGTACCTGGAAGGGAAAAATTCTGTTAAATTTTTGGGTTTATCATAAAAATCTTTGCGATACCCTCTCCCTCCAACCCTGTCATCTGACCAAATTGGGTTGCACCAACCCAATTTAAATGCTACGTTTGCCCAAAACAGTCGCATGGAGCATTTCTACCCCGATCAAAGATGGAGCAGCGAGGCCGAACCCGAACTGGGGATCGGGATTGTGACCGAAACCGCCCGGGGCCGGGTGCGCATAGAATTTCCTTTTTCTGGAGAAACCCGATTGTATGCTGCTGAAAATGCGCCTTTGCGCAGGGTTTTGTTCAAGGTCGGGGATACCATTGAAGACCGTTATGGCCGGCGAATGGTGGTGGAGAAGGTGGAACAGCGGGATGAACTGATTTTTTACATTGGGAAAGACCGTCGTTTTTCTGAGGCTTTTCTGGGCAATGTGACCCTGAAGCAGGGCGCGACCGAACGCCTTTTACTGGGGCAGGTGGATACTCCCTATACCTTTGATTTGCGCAGACGTACCCTGCAAAACGACCATTTCAGGCGTATTTCTCCCGTCAACGGATTGATGGGGGGCCGCATTGATCTCATTCCCCACCAGTTGTACATTGCCCACGAGGTAAGTTCCCGCTATGCTCCCCGGGTGCTGCTTTCAGACGAAGTGGGCCTGGGCAAGACCATTGAAGCCTGCCTGATTCTGCATCGCCTGCTGCTGAGCGGCCGCATATCGCGGGTTCTGATTCTTGTTCCCGAAAGCCTTGTGCACCAGTGGTTTGTGGAGGTTCTGCGCCGCTTCAACCTTTGGTTTCACATTTTTGACGAGGAAAGATGCCTTTCCCTCGAGGAAGGGGCTCCCGACGGTAACCCCTTTCTGGATGATCAGTTGATTTTGTGCAGCACGGATTTTCTGGCCAGCTCTCCCAAAAGGGCCCGCCAGGCACTGGCGGCGGATTGGGATATGCTGGTGGTGGACGAGGCCCACCACCTCGAATGGACCCCTGAAAAAGCCAGCCCAGAGTACCTGCTGGTGGAAATGCTGGGTCAGGTGGCCCATGGAATGTTGTTGCTGACTGCCACCCCCGAGCAATTGGGACTGGAAAGCCATTTTGCCCGTCTGCGCCTGCTCGATCCCGAGCGCTATGCAGATCTGGAGGCTTTCAAAAACGAATCCCGCGACCACAAAGCCACCGCAGACCTGGTGGAGAAATTGTCTTCAGAAACAGCTTTAAGCAAGACTGAGGAGGAATTGTTAAAAGTCCATTTTGGCCCGGAAAGGGTAAAAGCCCTGGCTGCAGGTGACCCGGCTGCCCGTCGTAATCTGATCGAGGACCTGCTCGACCAGCATGGTCCTGGGCGGGTGGTATTTCGCAATACCCGCTCCTCCATGAAAGGGTTTCCGGTTCGCAAGGTGCATTTGGTGCCTCTGCAGGTCGAAAAAGATCATCAGAGCTGGGTTGAGCGCCTGGGTCGTGAATTTGAACTGGACCTGCAGCCTGCGGGCAGCCCGGTCGAAAACCATCAATTCCGCTTTGGCAGCGACCCCCGGGTGGGCTGGGTGGTGGAATTGCTCAAAAAACTGAAATCGGCCAAGGTGCTGCTGATCTGCCGCAGCAAGGAAAAAGTGCTGGCTTTGGAAAAAGCCCTGCGTGAGCGTGGCAACCTCAAAGCCGCCGTGTTTCACGAAGATCTGACCATCGTGCAGCGCGACCGCAACGCAGCATGGTTTGCGGAACCCGAGGGCGCCCGCATCCTGCTTTGTTCTGAAATTGGGAGCGAAGGCCGGAATTTTCAGTTTGCCCATCACCTCATTCTCTTTGATTTGCCCCTGCACCCCGAGTTGCTTGAACAACGGATTGGCCGTCTGGACCGCATTGGTCAGACGCGCGATATTCAGATTCACGTGCCCTGGCTGGAAGGCAGCGCCCAGGAGGTATTGGTGAGGTGGTATCATGAGGGTTTGAATGCGCTGGCAAAAAATCTGGAAGGAGGGAACGAAGTTTCACGCCTGTACCGCGAAAGGGTGCTGGAAGTGGCCCGTCAGGCTGATTTTCAGCCTAATTTGGAAGCTTTGATCTCTGATACCCGGGAATTTCACCAAACCCTGCGGGAAAAAATGGCCAAAGGACGGGATCGTTTGCTGGAAATGAATTCCTTCCGTCCAGAGGCTGCAGCCAATCTGGTGGAGCAAATCCGTAACGCGGATCAGGATACAGGGTTGGAAAGCTGGTTGAACGACGTTTTTGAGCATTTCAGCGTGGAGGTGGACGATATGGGACCCCGCACCTATTTGCTGAATTTGCCCCGCAAAAACACCCATACCTTTCCCGGCATTCCCGACGAAGGGATCATGGTGACTTTCGATCGCAGCCGCGCCCTGGCCCGTGAGGACATTGGCTTTCTCAGTTGGGATCACCCCATGATTACGGGCGCCCTGGATACCATGCTTACCTCAGATACGGGCAATGCGGCTTTTGGCGTGTTGCCGCAGGCAGGTCAGGGAATTTTGCTGGAAGTGCTTTTTGTGCTGGAAACGGGCGGGCGTCAACACCTGAATATGGATCGTTT
The DNA here is from genome assembly GCA_020635905.1 of Bacteroidia bacterium. Classification (GTDB taxonomy): domain Bacteria; phylum Bacteroidota; class Bacteroidia; order J057; family JADKCL01; genus JACJYV01. The sequence goes on along the minus strand of JACJYV010000008.1, from coordinate 74,602 downwards.
TCTTCCCAATACACCCGTGCGGGTGGTGGTGGACCATGCAGGGCGGGATGTGACGCATGATTTTCCTGTGGAGGAAATGAACCAACAGATTCGTGGCGGCCAAATTGACGACCTGATCGACAACGAGGTTTTGGTGGAAACAATTATCCCCAACATGATCGAATCTGCCACGCAAATTGCAAAGGAAAGGGGAGAGGAATTGATTGAAGCGGGTTTGCAAAAGATGGAACAGACTCTGGAGCACGAGATCAGCCGTCTGCAAAGGCTGCAGAAGGTCAATAAGGACATTCGTCCTGAGGAAATTCGTCTGGCTCAGAATGAGCAGAGGGAACTCGCTTTGCGCATGCGCGAAGCGGCCGTCCGTCTGGATTCCCTGATGCTGATTCGCAAAGGGATCTTGTGAGGAAAATGACCTTTCTTCAGTCCAATTCAACCACTGAAATCCCCCTGGGTGCAGCAAAAATCATTGACAGTCATCAAAAATAGTGCTACGTTGGTGCGGTTTTTCTGGGGTGAAATTCAGAAAAGATGGAAAGTGATTCCCCTGTTTTTGATGAACATGCAGTGCTGCACAGGCTGGAGCATTATCTGCCCGCCCAGGCGGCCCTGAAGGATTTTGTCCACCACAATACCCTGCATGCCTTTCAAAATGAGCCTTTTCATGCGGCCCTCAACCGGGCTTCGCACCTCTTTGGCATGACAACTTACCTTTCCCTCGACGAATTCAGGGACTTTCATCAATCTGGCAAAATCAGCTCCCCCATCCTGGATCGGGTGATTGAGGAGCATCTGACCCGCAGGGAAAAATTGGAGGGAAATGAACTGATTGAGCGAATTTCTTATTTGAAAAATGCCCTTTTGCATACCCAATACCCCGATAAAGTCAGCAGCAGGTTGGGAAATCTGAGGTCAAACTGGAAAAGAGTGGGCGGGATCAATCTGGACAAAATGGTGCATCCCTTTTTGTTTCGCCTGCTGGCGGCTTACCTCGATCAGGGCATTGCAGCCTGGAAATTTCCTGTCAATGAGGCTGGATTCCTGGCTTCTTTGCGTGATCTGGAGCAAAATGGATGGGTCAGCCTGTTCAAAACCCCGCGGGCCAGGGCGCTGCTGCTGGAGGAGGATATTTCCCTTGAAAAACTCCTGAAACTGGTGGTAGGCAGGGAGGAATTGTACGAGGAATACCTTTTTGACCAGCAATTTTTACACCCGGGCTGGTCTGGATTTGTGGCCGTGGTGCAAAATCAGCCTGAAACATTACTGGATCGCAGGCTGATTTCGCTGAAGGAAATGATTTGCCTGGAATTGCTGCTCGAACTGGATGCCCTCGACCATAAATTGGAAAAAGGCTGGGTGCCCCTGGGTGAAAGTATCAATTATCAGCCTCAGAACCTCTTCGCCCCGGGCCCGGATACGGAACTGCAACTCGTGCTTTCTCTGTGGCAGGAGGCTTTTGAATGGAGCTATTTTGACCAGGTACTAAAAGGCATAGGAGATGTGAAGCATTTGCCAAAACAAGGTTCTACAAGCTTCCAGGGCCTGTTTTGCATTGACGACCGGGAATATTCCCTGCGCCGCCATCTGGAAAAGGCCGACCCATCCTGTGAGACCTTTGGAACGCCGGGCTATTTTGGGGTAGAATTTTACTTTCAACCCGAGGCAGGCAAATTTGTCACCAAAGCCTGTCCTGCGCCTATGAATCCTGCTTTTCTGATCAAGGAGGGGGGACGGAAAGCTACCCCGGGCACGGATCTGCACTTCACCCGACATTCCCATCACCTCCTGCGGGGCTGGCTGATCAGTCAGACGCTGGGTTTTTGGGCAGGCTTGAAATTATTTCTCAATATTTTCAAACCTTCAATTTCCCCGGCCACGGCTTATTCCTTTGCCCACATGGACAGTCATTCCCGCCTTTCCATAACAAGTGAAGGCCAGGTCGAGGGGGGGCTCAAAGTGGGATTTACCTTTGAAGAAATGGCTCTGAGGGTGAAAAATACCCTGAAAAGCGTGGGTCTCAGCACAAATTTTGCCCCTCTGATTTATATCGTGGGTCACGGGGGCAGTTCGGTGAATAATACCTACTACGCGGGATATGATTGCGGCGCCTGTGGCGGCCGGCCGGGGGGAGTGAATGCCCGGGTCTTTGCCCGCATGGCCAATAAGCCGGAAGTGAGGCAGATTCTGGCCCGGGAAGGCTTTCAAATTCCACCTGAAACCCTCTTTTTGGGCGCTCTGCACGATACTACCCGCGACGAAATCGAATTTTACGACGAGGAAAGAATCCCTGCCGGGTTGCTGGAACAGCACAAAATCAACCGTCAGAATTTCCAAAAAGCGCTGGTCGAAAATGCCCGCGAACGTTCCCTGCGCTTCAGCACGCTGAATCATGACCTTTCTCTAATTCGTCTGCACCAGGAGGTCAAAAAGCGGTCTGTTTCCCTGTTTGAACCCCGTCCCGAGTGGAACCATACGGCCAATGCCCTGTGTATCGTGGGGCGAAAATCTCTCTACGATCACCTTTTTCTGGACAAAAGGCCCTTTCTCAATTCATACGATTACACCCAGGACCCAGACGGCGCCTATTTGCTCTCTATTTTGAGTGCAGTCGTGCCCGTTTGCGGGGGGATCAATCTGGAATATTATTTCTCGCGGGTGGATCAGGAAAAGTTGGGGGCGGGCACCAAACTGCCTCATAATGTGGTAGGCTTATTTGCGGTTTCCAACGGGGTGGAAGGCGATTTGAGGCCAGGTTTGCCCAGCCAGATGATTGAAATCCACGATCCTGTGCGGCTTTTGTTTATCATTGAGCATCAACCTGCGGTGGTCCTGAAGGTGATTCAATCCAGCCCGGGACTGTACGAATGGATCAGGAATGAGTGGGTACTGATGACGGTGAAAAATCCTGTTTCGGGGGAAATTTTCAGGTTTCAGGATGGGAATTTTGTGCCTTATCAGCCATTGCAGGAAAGTTTGGAGCAAGTGGAGGATGTGGAAGCCCGCATCAGACAAAACCCGGAAAATATCCCGGTTTTTCAGACCTCATAGCCCATGGAAGCCGTTCTGCATCTCCTGCTGTTACTACCCCTGACCGGATTTCTGGTCAGTTTGGGGGTGCCGGCCCGCCGGGAAAAAGTCCTTTCCCAGGTGGCTTTCTGGACCGTGGGACTCAATCTGCTGACTGCAGTTGCCTTCGTGGTGTTTTGGGCGATCAGGCAAAGCCCGGCCCTTGATCTGCGGGATGTTTCCATTTACAGGTCAGCGCAGTTTGATTTTTTTCTGGATTTTTATTTTGATAGGGTTTCGGCTTTTTATCTGTTGACGGGCAGCTTCATTACCTACCTGGTCACCATTTACAGCCGCTATTACATGCACAAGGAAAGCGGTTACAAACGATTTTTCAATACCATTTTGTTCTTTTATACAGGATTTAACCTCACCATTCTGGCCGGAAATTTTGAAACCCTGTTCATTGGTTGGGAGATTCTGGGGCTTTCTTCCTTCCTGCTGATTGCCTTTTACCGCACCCGTTACCTGCCGGTCAGAAATGCTCTCAAGGTGTTTACCATTTACAGGATTGGCGATGTGGGCATTTTGCTGGCCATGTGGATGAGCCACCATCTGTGGCATGAAAATGTGACTTTTCTCAAGCTGCATAATGCGGAATTGGTGCACGAACACCTGCAAACCCAGCACAGCACGGGCATTTACATTTCCCTTCTGATCCTAATGGCGGCGGTGGCCAAGTCAGCCCAACTGCCTTTTTCAACCTGGCTGCCTCGGGCGATGGAAGGTCCCACGCCCTCCAGCGCCATCTTTTACGGGTCTCTTTCTGTGCACATTGGGGCCTTTTTGCTCATGCGCACCTTCCCCTTTTGGGAGCATCAGACCTCCATCAGGTGGGTGATTGCGGTCCTGGGTTTTCTGACTGCCGCTGTCACTTCCAATATTGCCCGGGTCCAGTCCACCATCAAAGGCCAGGTGGCGTATAGTTCGTCGGCTCAAATTGGGATCATTTTCATGGAAATTGCGGCCGGATTTGAGATTCTGGCCCTGATCCATTTTGCCGGCAACGCCCTGCTTCGTACCTACCAATTGCTGATTTCACCCTCCGTGGTGACCTACATGATCCGGGAGCAGTTTTACTCGTTCGTGCCCGTTCGCAAGGTGGTAAAAAGTGGCCCCTTACAAAGGATCAGGCAGGCATTCTACCTGCTTTCACTCAAGGAATTCAAGCTTGAATCCCTGGTTTTCCTGCTTTTTTTCTTCCCTTTGAAAAAACTGAGGGCCATCCTGGATTTTCTGAATTTCAGGAATCTGTTGTGGTTTTTCATTCCCCTTTACCTGTTGGGATTTGGCTTCGCCTACTTTGAAACGGGCCTGACTCTAGATTTTCGCAACGATCTGGCTGTGCTCACCTCCTTCATTGCCCTGCTGATGGTGGCCCGCGCATATAACGAAAAGTCCAATAAACGATTGGCCTGGCTGCTTATCGTGATGGCCCATTTTTTCATTGATCTGGCTGTTACCTTCAACGACCATTTCGACGAAAAAGAAGCCCTGGTGTACCTGGGAGGGGTGATAATTTCGGGCATGCTGGGTTATTATTGCCTGTATTCGGTCAGGAATCTGGAGGAACGCAGGATCGGCCTGAATGAATTCAACGGTCTGGTGGTCCGTTACCGCTGGTACGGATTTGTCTTCCTGCTGGCCTGTCTGGGGCTGGCGGGTTTTCCCATTACCTCCACCTTTTTTGGCGAGGACCTGATTCTGACCCACATTCACCAAAATCAGATTCTGCTGGCCTTTTTTACCGCCATTACTTTCATCGTGAACGGCATAGCCGTAATCCGCATTTATTCCCGGGTGTTTCTGGGCCAGCAAACCCGCTCTTTCCTCCACAAAACGGATATTACGGCCTGATCGCTGAAAGCGTTCAGGAATCAATCCAATCCAGAACTGTAAACTGTAAACTGTAAACGGGTTAACTATTTCCACTCCTTAAACGCCGCCATCAATCCCAAAGTGGACGAATCGTGCGAAACGGTCTCCTGGCTGCCTTTGAGCTCTTTCAGGATCTGGCCTGCCAGCTTTTTACCCAGTTCCACCCCCCATTGATCAAAGCTGAAAATGTTCCAGATGATGCCCTGGACAAAGATTTTGTGTTCGTAAAGGGCGATCAGTTGTCCAAGGGAATAAGGGTTAATTTGCTTCAGGAGGAAGGTATTGGTGGGTCGATTGCCCTCAAAAACCTTGAAAGGCAACAGCCTGGTCCGCTCCTCCAGGGTCAGGGATTGTAATTCTGCTTCCACTTCAGCCGCGGTTTTGCCGTTCATAAGGGCTTCCGTTTGGGCCAGAAAGTTGGAAATGAGAATGGCATGGTGCTCACCCACAGGATTGTGGCTGCGAGCGGGGGCAATGAAGTCGCAGGGGATGAGGTGGGTGCCCTGGTGGATCAACTGGTAAAAGGCATGTTGCCCGTTGGTGCCCGGTTCGCCCCACACGATGGGGCCGGTTTTGTAGGTCACGGACTGGCCGTTGCGGTCCACCTGTTTGCCGTTGCTTTCCATGTTTCCCTGCTGAAAATAGGCCGAAAAACGGTGCAAATACTGGTCGTAAGGCAGAATTGCCTCCGTAGGAGCTCCAAAGAAGCTAGTGTACCAGATGCCAATCAGGGCCATCAGGACCGGGATATTCTGATTCAGTGGAGTGTGGCGAAAATGAAGGTCGGCGGCATGGGCGCCGCGCAGCAATTGTTCGAAATGCTCGTACCCGATGGTGAGGGCAATGGAAAGGCCAATTGCGCTCCACAGGCTGTATCGTCCTCCCACCCAATCCCAGAAAACAAACATATTTTCGGGGGCAATGCCAAAATTTGTCACCGCGGTGGCATTGGTGGAAAGGGCCACAAAATGGCTGGCGATGTGTTTTTCATCCTTTGCTGCCTGCAAAAACCACTCCCGTGCGGTATGGGCGTTGGTCATGGTCTCCTGGGTGGTGAAAGTTTTGGAGGCAATCAAAAACAGAGTTTCCTCGGGATTGACCTTTTTCAGGGTTTCGGCCAGGTGGGTGCCGTCCACATTGGAAACAAAGTGGGCTTGCATGCCTTCTTTCCAGTAAGACCGCAGGGCTTCAGTCACCATGACCGGCCCCAGATCGCTGCCTCCAATCCCGATGTTGACCATGGTGGTGAGGCGTTTTCCGGTAAATCCCCTCAATTCTCCCACGTGAATTTTGTTGCAGAATGATTTCATTTGACCCAAAACCTGCCTGATGTCACCCAAAATATCCGCACCGTCCACCTGAAGGACCGGGTCGGAAAAGTTGCGTAGCGCCGTATGCAGCACGGCCCTGCCCTCGGTTTCGTTGATCTTTTCCCCCGTAAACATGGCCTCCGTGGCCGCTTGCAGGCCACATTCCCCGGCCAGTTCCAGTAAAAGGTCAAGGGTTTTTGCCGAAATCAGGTTTTTGGAGTAATCAAACAAAATCTCCTCCCATTTCACCGAATATTTGCTGAAACGATCGGGTCCTGCGGCGAAAAGGTCTTTCATTTCCACCGACTTCATTTCTTCGAAATGTGCAGTCAGCTTTTGCCAGGCTGGAGTTTGGGTTGGGTTAATTTTCAATAGCATGCGTACGAATTGAGATGCAAACACTAAAATGCAAAGAAGAAGAAAGGATCAGCAATTCGCAATCAGCTTTGAGCAATAAAACTTCAGAACGAATTCTAAAAACATTGGCCTCAAAGGTGGATAATCAGACTGATTTGCCTGAAGTTGGTTTCTCTTTAACGAAAAACAAGACAGGGGAAGCGGAATTAGAACAATATTATTGACCTTCAAAAACCACCCTTTTTCTTGTTATTATTTTTCCACTTTTATCCCGAATCACAAGTACCAAAATCCCTGACAAGCCCAATAAAGGGCCATTTAAAGCAAGTTTTCCTCCTTCAATAGGAAATTTTCCCCTGCTTTTTCCGGTTAAGTCCAAAATTTCAACCTGTCCTGAGAAATACTGGGGGGTGGAAATCTTGAGGATGTCCCTGCTTGGGATAGGATAAATTTGAATAGATTCCTCCATTTTCGGGTTACGGGAAATGGTTTCACTGACAGTGAGTTTGGCCTGGATTGTGGTGTCTTTGCATGAACTGGATTCAGTGGCAATACCACGGTAAAAGGTATTATCATTGGCCAGGGTAAGGTTAGAAATCTGAAGGATTTGGCTAAAGGCCCCCGAAAATTGCCCGGCATTGCTCAGGTTTTGAAATCCTGTGCCAGCATCCATTTGCCATTTGTAAGAAGCCCCAGTTAAAATGTCTGTGAAGGAAAAATAGGCTGTATCACTCACATTTAATGATTGGTCTGTCGGTTGAGAAGTGATTGGGGCAGGGGTGCAACACGATGATGCGGGCACATCCATACTCCAAACAGGACCATTTGTAAGCGTTCCATTATTTCCATTTGCGGTTTGATCATTGGTGGTTGTTCCTGAACCTTCCTCAAAATTCCAGAAACCCAATAATCCTGTTTCGTTTCCAAGCAGCGAACAATTCATGGCATCCAGAATTTCAGCATCTGAAAGTGCAACTGACCAAACAGAAACCTCGTCCAAAAAGCCATTCAGGGTAGGGTTTTGGGGATGTGATTGACCGAAATTATAATTTTCTTCCGTTCCCATGGTAATTATTTGCGAGCCAGCCACAATGTTGCCCAGACTACTTGCAGCACTACTTTTCAGGACTGCATTCTGATATAATTTCATGTTGCTGCCATCGTAGGTGAAAGTGATGAACATCCATTTTCCAAAATCTGAATGAGTCAGAGGAAATGAAATCATCCCTGAATTAGTTGTTCCACTAATGTTGATTGCAATGCTGTGGTTGCCCAAATAGGTGTCATATCTGAGTAAATACTTCCCATTCCCACCCATCCAGTCTCCAATCAGATTGCCATTGGTGCCGGCAGAATCAAATTTAGTCCAGCAGGCCAGGGATAGCTGAGTGACTGAACTAAGGGGATTTGGTGCTGAAACATAGTCATCTGAACCGTCGAAGAACAAAGAGAAATTATTGCTTTGGCCAAATCCAAAATTGAACATGCCTATCAGGTAAAACCAGAGGAGTTTTTTCATTTTACTGAGTTTTGGTATCTGAAAGAAGAATTTCAATATCGTAAAATTCGGATAGAATAAAAATCTGAAGTCCTGCAACCAGAATATTCCTCTATTCTCATTCAAACCGTGGCCAGTTGACTGTGGACCGAAAACTGAAAACCGTATTTCTTTTTCGTACAAATTATTATCTGTAAATTGGGTCTGCCGGGTTTAATAAGCATTGGAAAGGGCAGAACCCGGGCTTTGGACTATGAAAAAATTTCGACTTACCCTCTTTGCTGCATTTTTGCTTTTGCTTTTTGCTGGAAATCTACCTGCGCAGTTCCAAATCAATGGTTCTGCCTTTCAAACAGGTCCCGATTGTTTTACCCTGACCCCCAACCTCGGTACCCAGGCAGGTTCTATTTTCTGGAACACGCAAATCAGTCTGAACCAGGATTTTGACCTTTCCTTTCAAATCTTTTTGGGCTGTAATAACGGGGGCGCTGACGGAGCAGCTTTTGTGCTTCAGCCTGTCAGTAATTCAGTTGGTAGTTCGGGAGGAGGATTGGGGTATCTGGGGATCAATCCCTCTTTTGCGGTGGAATTTGATACATGGCAGAATGCCACGGATCCCGTTTACGACCACATGGCCATCCAGACCAACGGGGTGGTTTCACACGGCGGTGCCAATACCCTGGCCGGGCCTGTGGGCATGCTGGCCAGCCTGCCCGATGTGGAGGACTGCCAGTACCATGATGTGCGTTTTACCTGGAATGCCACCACGCAGACCTTCAACGCCTACTGGGAGTGTAACCTGCGCCTTACCTACACAGGCAACGTAGTGGCCAATATTTTCAATAATAATCCCAATGTGTATTGGGGATTTACTGCGGCCACGGGGGGCGCCAATAACGAGCAGAAATTCTGCCTCGATTATGCCTCCTTCGTCACGCCTGCCGTGGACACCAATCTTTGCCTCGGCAATGCCGTGCAACTCGACGCCGGCGGCGGCGGGGTCACCTACATCTGGAGCCCGGCCACGGGCCTGAGCAGCACTTCCGTGCAAATGCCCATTGCCAACCCTGTGGTCACCACCCAGTACAATATTCAGGTGATCGACCAGTGCGGCATCAGCCGCTACGACAGCCTGGTGGTCACAGTCAATACCCCGCCCGTGATTACCCTCGGCAACGACACCACCATTTGCAGCGGCAGCAGCCTGACCCTCGATCCCGGGGCCGGATTTGCCAGTTATCTCTGGCAAAATAATGCTGTAACCCAGACCCTGTCAGCTTCTGCTGCAGGGGCCTATTCGGTCACGGTGACCGATAATAACGGCTGCACGGGAACTGCAGGCATGAATCTCAGTCTCAATGCCCTGCCCGTGGTCAATCTGGGCAACGACACCAATATCTGCGCCGGGGCCAGTCTCACGGTGGATGCCGGGGCAGGATACGCTTCCTATCTTTGGCAAAATAATACCACCCAGCAGACCCTGACTTCGTCCACCGCAGGGCAGCTTTCCGTCACGGTGACCGATAATAACGGCTGCCAGGGATCAGATCAGTTGAATCTGGGGATCAATGCCCTGCCTGTGGTCAATTTGGGCAACGATACGGCCATCTGCACGGGGGCCAACATCACCTTCAATGGAGGACCCGGATTTGCCGCTTATCAATGGCAGGACAATTCCAACGGACAATTTTACCTGACCTCCACTGCGGGTCAATACCATGTCACGGTGACTGATAATAACGGATGTTCGGGTGCGGACACCATCAACCTGAGCCTCAATGCGCTTCCCGTGGTCAATCTGGGCAACGATACTGCCATTTGCACCGGGGCCAGCCTCACCGTGGATGCAGGACCTGGCTATGCGGCTTATCTTTGGCAGGACAATTCCGCCGGTCAAACCTTCACTGGCTCTACCGCAGGACAGATTTCAGTCACGGTTACGGATAATAACGGCTGTCAGGGTTCGGATCAGTTGAATTTGACCCTCAATGCCCTGCCCGTACCCAATCTGGGACCCGATCAGACCATTTGCCCTGGCCTGACCGCCACTTTCAACGCAGGGGCTGGCTACGCGGCTTATCTCTGGCAAAATAATTCTACTGCCCAAACCATTACCACATCCACCCCCGGACAGGTATCGGTCACGGTGACGGATAATAATGGTTGTCAGGGTTCGGATAACGCCAATCTGAGCCTCTTTCCCGCCGCCGTGGTCAATCTGGGACCCGATCGCAGCATCTGCGACGGTAGTTCCATTACCCTGAGTGCCGGACCTGGCTGGACCTCGCGGGTTTGGCAGGATGGCTCCACGGGAGTGACTTTTCAGGCTTCTGCGGTGGGTACTTACTACGTAACCGTCACCAACGCCAATGGCTGCATTGGAAGTGATACTATGCAACTGGTTGCCCTTTACCCCCTGCCAGTGATCAATCTGGGCAATGATACCGTGATCTGCGCCAACCTGCCTCTGACCCTCAACCCGGGACCAGGTTTTCAGGCTTACAGTTGGAGTACAGGAGCATCCACCCAGACCATTTCTGTCAATCAGGCCGGAAATTACTCGGTTACGGTGGTGGATAATCATCAATGCCAGGGCTCGGATGCCATTTCGATTTTAGGGCTGGATTATCTGCCAACCGTGGATCTGGGGCCGGATCAGCAAATCTGTGAAGGCGACAGCATCCAGCTCGACCCGGGCTCCAGCCCGGATACTTACCTTTGGAACGATGGCTCCACCACCCAAACCATCTGGGCCGGACTGGCCGGCAATTACCTGGTCATGGGCTCCAACCGCTGCGGCACCGTTTCAGACAATATGAATATCGGGGTGACCCTGCCTCCCGTCCCCAATCTGGGGCCGGATACCTCGGTATGTGACCGGGCGGTCAGATTGTCTCCGGGTAAAGGATTCCTCAGCTACCTCTGGCAGGATGGTTCCAATCTAAATTATTTCCCTGTTTATGACGACGGCACCTATTGGGTAACCGTAACAAATACCTGCTTTGCCCGGACGGATACCGTGGAAGTGGTGCGCGATTGTCCGCCCAATATGTTCTTCCCGACTGCCTTTACCCCTAATGGCGACGGAAATAACGAAACATTTTACCCGATTGGGGATCCTGTGGACCAGTTTGAGCTGCTTATTTTTGATCGCTGGGGTAAACTGATCTTCTCTTCTTATGAGCAGTATTATGGCTGGAACGGGGATTTTCAGAGCAAACCCGTACCCGAAGGGGTCTATGTTTATACCTGTAAGTTTCGTTTTACCGGAAAAACTGAGATCGGGGCCCGCTCTGGTTCGGTGACTCTGATTCGCTAAGTGAAACCTATTTCATACTTTTTGAAAAAAAATCGTTCCGGGCCCGCATGGATTTCCGGCAAAGGGCTTCTAAGTCATTATAAACACTTATTATAATGAAAAGAGCACTTATAATGGGTTTCATGCTGGCCGCATTTGCACTGAGCCAGGCCCAGATTACCCCGCCTGCCATCACTTCCTGGCTGCAAAACACCACCCAAACCGGGACTTATTATGTTTCCGGCAATTCCACTGCGATCACCAATAATACTTTGGTCAATTGTCAGAAGGTGGAATATTCTGCGAATTACGTTTACGTAACTGCCACCGGGATTCCAGCTTATCCGACCGGACCTTTTCTGGATGGAAATCCCTCCATTGCCACCAATCAGAACTCCATTTTTCAGCTTCCGCTGAGTCCACAGCCGAATACGGGCAATCCCAGCCCTACGGTGGGTGGAAATATCGGGGTATTTATCAACGGAGTTGCCATGTTTGATTACCGGGATGGGGTAGCCTGGAATACCACCACCAACGCATTGTGCGGCGGTCCTGGAAACCCACCCTGTCCGGGAGGCCCTATGGCCACCCAAAGCTGGAACCGCGATGCTGTGCCAGCCGAACGGGCAGGTTTTGATTGCTCCAAAGGACACCCGGCCCAGGGCAATTACCACCATCACCAGAATCCTTCTGCCTTCAAACTCGATCTGAATGTGGTTTCCACCATTTGCAACCTGTACGATGCAGATGGCCTTTACATGCTTGACAGCACCTCCCATTCTCCCCTGATCGGCTATGCCTACGATGGTTACCCGGTTTACGGTGGATTTGGGTATAAAAACAGCAACGGAACCGGGGGCATTTCCCGCATCAAATCTGGCTACCAGCTGCGCAATATCACCGTGCGTACCCATTGGGCGGATGGCACAGATGTGGCGGACGGTCCTGCGGTTAACGGTACTTACTGGCTGGGTTATTTTCGTGAGGATTACGAATGGGTGGCTCACAACGGTCAGGACGACTATCTGGACGAGCATAACGGCCGCTTTTGTGTGACGCCCGAATATCCCAATGGAACGTATGCCTACTTTGCCACCGTGGATGAAAACTGGAATTCCGCCTATCCCTACATGATCGGCCCCACCTTCTACGGCACCTATGCCAATCGCAAGGTAAACAGCATCACTGAGCCCACCACCGTTTATACCCCAACTCCCACTGCGATTTCCGAACAGGATTTCAAGGCTCTGCAGGTCAGTGTATTCCCCAACCCGACTGCCGATTTGCTGGCTGTTCAGGTGGGCGAATTGGTCAGGGATAATCTGAAAGTGGAATTGCTGGATATTCAGGGCAAAAAGATTGCTTCAACTCAGATTAACAAAGGCGCCACCATTGCTTATTTCGACGTGCAGACCCTGTACGAAGGGATTTATCTGGTGAAAATTTCAAATGAAAAGTATAATCTCACCCGCAAAGTGGTGATCGAACGGAAATAAGAGAGTGATGATCAGGCGGGGATGAAAATGGGGAAATGAAGAGAAATGGAAGTGGGATTTTTCAATCAACCAAAAGGGCGCTCCAATTGTGGATGCGCCCTTTTTTAGTCTTTATTCCTTAGATGTGAGTCGTGAGATTTTAGATGTCAGACGATTAGTTTTAGATGTGAGTCGTGAGATTTTAGATGTCAGACGATTAGTTTTAGATGTGAGTCGTGAGATTTTAGATGTCAGACGATTAGTTTTAGATGTGAGTCGTGAGATTTTAGATGTCAGACGTTAAGTTAATACACCCAAAACCGTAAACTGTAATCCCGATAGCTATCGGGAGTAAACTGTCAGATCAGCCGTCATTTTTGCTGCTGCGGACTTCCACGCGGATGTCCTGGGCAATTTTGACCAGATCCTTCATTTTTTTGCGGAGTTGGTTGCCGTCATTCTGAATGCCTGATCCGCTGGAGGAGCCCAGGCCTTCCACAAAAAGTTGCCAGTCGTGTTCCAGAGAGAAGGTTTCTGCAGCCAGATTCTCAATCATCACCCGGATTTGATGTTTGAACTCGGGGGCGCTCAGCAGTTGGTTGACATTGCTTTGCAGTTCGGTCATGGCATCGTCCACCTCGCTGATGCGGCTTTGGAGTTGACTGCTGTTGCCGTTTTGGGCAAAGGCAATAACCTGCTGCAAATCGCCTCCTGCCTGGCTGCCCACCACCACAATCTGGTTGCATTGAGCGATCATGGCATCGTAATTGACCGTGCTTGGCCCACCTGACGAAGTGGAGCCCCCGGTTGAGGTGGATCCGCCAGTTGACGAAGGACCCTCAGTGTCGACAGGTGTTCCGCCCTCAATGGGAGTTTGAACTACCTGAGCCTGAAGTGAAACGAAGCTGAAGGCGACCAACAGGCCGGCGAAGAAGAGTTTGGAAATTGAATTCATCATAATTGATTGGATTTGGATATTGGAAGTTTTTAACTGCACACGAAGATTGAAATCAGGATTGATTTCGCTTCAATTTCTGCATCCGGGTTGAATTGGAGCCAGGCTAATTTCCCAAATGCAGGTTTGAATTTCCGGAATGCAGGATTTTACCAAATGATTCTCAGCCGGACCAAACGGGGGACCACTGGCAATGGGGATTGGATTGGCCATGGCGAAATGTCCGGATTTGTTGAAAGGGAACGCGTTTAAATCCCCATCAACTGCAAAAATTCGTCCTTTTTCTCGCGGGATAGGCTGGCAGTCAGGTCGTGGTCGAGCAGGATCTGGCCACCGTTGCGGGTGGAATACTCGCGGATGTGTTGCAGATTGACCAGGTAGGAACGGTGGGGTTGGTAAAATCCGGGGACTCCGTCGAGGAGATCGAGAAAGTATTTCAGGGGCTTGCTGACCAGCAATTCGGCAGGTTGGGTGGTGAAAACCCGGGTGTACATGCGGTCGGCCTGCAACATGATCAGGTGGGGAATTTCAATAAACAGGGTGCCAGTGGATTGGGGCAGGCCAATCTTTTGGAACTGACCAGCCTGGAAGGTGTTGTTCAGTTCGGTGAGGTTGCGCCCGTTTTGGGTCGCAGACCCTTTTTTGACTACCTTGTCCACGGCGCGAATCAGTTTTTCTTCCTGCAGGGGTTTGAGCAGGTAGTCAATGGCATTGAGATCGAAGGCCTTGAGGGCAAATTCGCTGTAGGCTGTGGTGAAAATCAGTTCGAAATCGACTTCCTCGGGGGAGATAAAATCGAGGATCTGGGTGCCCGAATAGCCGGGCATTTCGATGTCCAGAAAGACAATATCAGGCCGCAGACTGCGGATCAGGCGGGCGCCGGACGGAAGGTCGGCTGCCTCTTCAATCTGGCCAATGGCCGGACAATTTTCCTCCAGCATCATGCGCAGCAGATGCCGCGCTTTCTTTTCGTCGTCGATGATGATCGCTTTCATTCCCATATCCGGGTTAAAGATAAGGGATTTTTGGGAACAGAATAAATGCTGAAATGGCCCGGGGTACGGGCAAAATTTCCCTTTGTTTACTTTGGGGGGCGAAGCCCGCGTGAGGGAAGTGAAGGGCGCCCGAGACTTTGGAGGGCGCCCCGACGGATCCCGAATGTTTTCGCATGCGCGTCAACTTAGTGGAAATTCAGCCTAATATGATCAGTATCGCAATCCCGATAGAAATCGGGATCGCCAAGAATTTTGGGCCCAGATTACGTTGGTTGGGGTGGCAAAGTTCGCTAAGCTGGACGTTTTTTTTGCTTATTGCCTTTGCGATCTTTGCTCCCTCCAACCCACGAAACGAGGAAAACACCCCCTTTGCAAACTTTGCGTGACCTTTAAGTTCTTAAGTTGACGCCTATGCGAATGTTTTCGGGAGAACTCCTGAGCTGCCCGACCCCGCAGGACGGCGAAGCCGCGCGGGGGCACGCCCGGGACAATGAGCAATGAACAATTATCAAGAAGCAATGACCAATGAACAATTTTGGTGGTTGCTAAAATGTAGGTCTTTGGCCGGGGTGGTGATGGGATGGGGCAAGCTACCTCCCCAGAGTTGATTGAGCGGGAACCCTCAGTACAACGAGGGTACCGCGAGCCTGGCCCTCCCCGTCGAGGAGGTCGGTGATGAGGATGCCCGCCTGCTGGTCCTGGCCCTGGTTGAGCAATTCGAGGCGGGAACGGGTGGAACGGGTGGCGTAGGGATCGTGCAGGGCAGGCCTGGACTGGCTGATTTCCGCTGCTTTCTGGCGGCCCACGCCATTGTCTTCCACTTCGCAGTGCAGCACAGTCAGGTGGGCCGGGTCGGCACCCTCTGGCAGCCTGAACCTGACCCAAAGCCTGCGGTCGGTCGTTTTGTGAAGGAGGCCGTGCTTGAGGGCATTTTCCACATAAGGCTGAATCAGGAAGGAAGGAATGGAAAGTGATTCGGGATTGAGGCCTGGATCAAAGGTGAGGGAGTATTCGAGGCTGTCTTCGAAACGGAGTTTTTCAAGGTCGAGGTAGATGCGCAAGGCGTCAATCTCTTCGGAGAGCAGAACCGTCTTTTTCTGGCTGTGGTTGAGGTAGATGCGCATGAGGTCGGCAAATTTTCCCAGGTAGCGGGCTGCCAGTTTTTTCTCGTTGAGCATGATGAACTCCTGGATGGAGTTGAGGGCATTGAAGATGAAATGGGGATTCATCTGGGAACGGAGCGCAGTGAGGCGGGAGTCGATCAGGTCTTTTTCGGCCTGCTGCCTGGCCCGTTGGATGGCATTTTGCTTTTGAATGGTGCGAATGCGGTAGAGGAAGCCCAGGGCAATGAGGGCGGCCAGCAGGAGGATGCTGAGCAAAATAAACCACCAGCGGGACCACAAGGGCCCGGCCAGCCTGACCGGGATGGAGAGGGTGCGGCTCGAAGTGCCGTCTTCGTTGAGCGCCCTGACCTGAAAGGTGTAATCGCCCGGCTGCAGGGAGCTGAAGCGCACAGTATTATTTTGAAAGGGCAACATTTGCCAGGTTTCACCGGCTCCAAGCAGGCGATAGGCGTACTGGAGCTTGCCCTGGTGACGGAAGGCAGCCGCGACAAAGCGAAATTCCAGTTGGTTTTCCTGGTAGCTGAGGTCGTAGGCACCAGCGAGGGGGCGGGCATCTCCATTGACCCGTACCTCCTCCATGCGCAGCAGGGGCGGCACGGGATTGGTCGGGTTGGGACCCAGGGGAATGATGCGGATCTGGTGGGGATAGGCCACCCAGATTTCCTGGTCGTGCACCAAAAAATCGTAAATAAGTTCGCCCGTGAGTCCGTTGCGGCGATCGAGGGTGCGGATGGAATCGGTCCTGAGGTCGAGGATGCGGATGCGGTTGCGGTGCCCAAGGTAGAGATGGTCGCCATGCAGGGTCATGGAGCGGATTTCATGGGCGGCCTGGTCGCCCGGCAGGTAGAATTTTCGGGTCACTACGCCGTCCTTTACCTGCAGGAGTCCATGCTGAGGGGAATTGATCCAGAGACAATCTGCGCCTGACAGGATGGAGCCTGCAATGATGGGATGGGATTGCCAGGTGATCTCCTGTTGCCCTGAAGCCGACACCAGCAGCAGGCCCGTGCCGGCCCCGATGTATAATTCGGCTTTGGCGGCATCCCACCAGGCGGCATTGCAGCGCCCCACCCCCTGGATGGTGGCCAATCCGTCATCGAGCTCCAGGAAACCCTGCAGCTGACGTAATCTGGCGGGAAAGGAGGTGCTGGTGGTAAAATATATGCCTGCCGAAGTGGGGTGCACTGCCAACCCATCGGGATATGGATAGTGGTTTTTGGCCGAGTTGGGGATGGGTACCACGGAGACCTCTCCCCCGGGCAGGTGCACGGTATATTGGTGGAGGCCGGTGGCATAGGAAAGGGTGGGGGGATGGGGGTAATAATTGAGGAAGCGGATGGCACCCTCGGGATCGTGGTGGAGCAGGCGAAGCCTGCGATCGGGCCCCAGGGCCCAGATATTTCCCTCAGAGGTGCCCAGATAGAGACTTTCTTCGGCAGATCCGGCCAGGTTGCGAACCTTTTCCCGCGGCGAAGGAAATTCGAGACTGATCTGCCTGACCCCCGAATTGGGGATCAGCAGCAATCCGCTGCCCAGGGTGCCCAACCAAAGGTTGCCCTCCCGGTCTTTGAGCATGGCCGAGATCACATGGTCCCGGAAGTAAATCCCGCCCGGGCTGGTGCAGGCTCCGCTGGTATCGAAGGGGATCACTCCGCCGGTCACTAACGCCATCCAGATTTGGTTGGGGTCGGGGAGAAACATTTTGTGGGTGAAATTGGTCCCGAAAGGGCCGGGTAACTGCAGGGGGAGATTGGTCCACTGACCTTCCCGCAAGGTATAAACCTCGAGATCGTTTTGCCGGTTGAGGCGGGGATGGTCGAAAGTGCCGGCCAGGTTATTGGTTTTTACCCTGCTCCTGAAATGGTTGGGATCGGCAAATCCCATGGTATCTGTGTGGGTTCTGGTGGAAATAAACACATAAGGCTGATCGCGGGAGGCATGCATGACGGCGCCTTTGGCGCTTACCAAAAAGGGGGTGCCATAAATGTGGGTCCGGTCGGGATCGATGAATTCGATCTCCTTTTGGGCATTGATGCGAATCAGGCGCCGGCAACTCACGATCAGATTGCCGGTTGGGTCGGGTTGCAACACCATGGAGCTGGATAGCAGGCTGTCGGGTAGCCCAAACCAGATGTGGAGGGAGTCCTTGTTGAATTGAAAAATCTGCCCACTGAGGTTAAAGCACCAGATTTGTCCGTCACCTGCCTGACATAGCCCGAAAAGGGAGGCATTTTTCTGGTTGGAATTGGCAAAAGTGTGAAAGCCATACCCATCGTAGCGAAGCAGTCCCCGGTCGGTGGTAAGGAGGATGTTGCCCAGGGTATCCTGCAGCAGGCTGTACACGTCAGTGCCCTGGAGTTCCTCCTGGCCGGTCAGGGTGTAGGCGGGTTCCTGAGCCCCTGCGAAGCAGGGGAGGAGAAATAGGAGGCACAAGCCGTATATGTATTGCCTGATTTTGATGCTGCAAGATAGGGAATTGAGGTGTCAGATGGATAGATGTTAGATTTTAGATATGAGTCGTTAGTCGTTAGTCCTGAGTCCTTAGACGGTGGAGGATTGTAGCGACAACCCGCAGGCCAAGCTATGCCCTGGGCCACCCACACGTTCCAATCTGGCCCTTGTTACCTAACGGGGGGCTTTAGCCCCCCGACCTGATGCGAAGCATCCACCCCGCCATGAAATGGCCCCGTTTATAGCTGGCAAAGCCAGCCCATGTGATCAATAGGGCTGGGTTTTAACCCGGCCCTACCCCCGTGGGTATATCGCCGAGACAACGGGTTGTCGCTGTTTTTCCTATCGTAGGCCCAGGGTCCCAGAGGGCCAAGCTATCCCCTGGGCCACCCACACGTTCCAATCTGGCCCTTATGACCGACCGGGGACCTGATGCGAAGCATCCACCCCGCCACGAAATGGCCCCATTTATAGCTGGCAAAGCCAGCCCATGTGATCAATAGGGCTGGGTTCTTTAGTCCCTTTGGGGTTAACCCGGCCCTACCTTTGGGATTCTCCCCGCCCCGCTAAATTCTCCCCGCCCCAAAAAATTAACCCGCACCAACCACTGCCCCAAGGCCCCACTATGTCACAACCACCAACCACCAACAAATTCCCTCCCTTACGCTCCAACTCACCCTCCAAACATTCCCCAAAAAATATTTTTCAAAAAGCCCCTTTTCACCGTACCCAAATTCAAATCCTGCGTATAGGGCAGTATAGAAGGACGGATTTCCCGGCCGGCTACAAACCACAATCTTATACCAAAAGCACAAAATGTTTTCAAAAATGAAAATCAGTGTAAAATTCCTGATCGGAATCATGATTGTATTGGGGGTAACCTCCTGCGTGTCCAAAAAACAATACCAGACCATGCAGAAGTCCCTCCAGGCAGAGGTGGACGCCACCAAAGCAAAGTATGAAGAAAGCAACAACGGGGCCGTGGCCCTGCGCATCGACAACGAGAAACTCATGGCCACCGCCAAATCAAATGACCAACGCCTCAAAGACCTCCGTGATCAGCTCGAAGACTGTAAAACCCAGCGTGACAAGCAGTTAACCCAGGTCGGAGACCTCACCGTCCTCTCCCAGTCTGCCAACCAGAACATCTCCGAAACCCTTTCTCAGCTGAGCAAAAAAGACAAATACATCCGCTACCTCCAGGATGCCAAATCCAAAGCCGACTCCATCAACCTGGCCCTTTCCGTCAACCTCAAAGGGGTGCTCAAAGACGGCATCGAAGACCAGGATGTGGACGTCAAAGTCGATAAAACGGTGGTTTATATCAACCTGTCCGACAAAATGATGTACCAATCGGGCAGTTACAACCTCACCCCCAGGGCCCGCGAAGTGCTGGGCAAAATCGCCCTCATCATCGAGTCGCGCCCCGATCTCGAGGTCATGGTCGAAGGCTACACCGACAACGTGCCCATCACCAACTCCTGCATGGACGACAACTGGGATCTCAGCGTGAAACGCGCCACCTCCGTGGTCAGAACCCTGCAAAAGGAATTCAAAATCGATCCCAATCGCCTCATCGCGGCCGGCCGCGGACAATACAACACCCTGGTCGACAACTCCACCGCCGACGGACGCGCCACCAACCGCCGTACCCGCATCATCATCCTCCCCAAACTGGGTCAGTTTTATGACCTCCTCAATCCCGCCAATGCGCCCAAATAAGGGATTCTAAACGAAAAATAAACAGGAGGCTGCCCCGTGGGTGGTCTTTTGTTTTTTGGGGAAAATACCAAACCACCTTAAGGACAGAATCCCCGGGTTCGCTTCGCGAACCCCAAAAGCTACCTTCGGGGGGCTGAGCCCGCTGTCCCGCAAGCCCCCTCCTCCCCGGGTTGCCGGGCATATACCGCCCCCGGCACCCGGGCCCACACCGGCCAAGGCCCCGGAAAAAGTGAAGTTGGTCCCCAACCTGGGTAGAATTATTGGGGAATACCCAAAAAGTGTGCGTGGGCAATGGCAAACCCTGGGGCGGATTGCGCGTTCGGCGCGGGAGGACGGGGCGGCAAGTGTGATTGGGCCAAAGTGCGAGGGGAAGGGCTTTGGGGTTTGCCGCTTTTGCTTCTTTTTTAAAAAGAAGGCCTGCCCGGCGAGGGCAAACCTACTGTAAACAGTCACATTCGGATTTCGCGACACTTTCTCAGCCAGAGGACTGTTCTGGCTTTTAAAGTTGACACCAATTCGAAACCTTTTCCCTACCTTTGCACCCAAAAATAAAAACGCTATGATATCAGTTGACGGACTTGCAGTGGAATTCAGTGGGAAAACCCTGTTCAGCGACGTGAATTTCGTGATCAACCCCAACGACAAAATTGCCCTCATGGGCAAAAACGGCGCAGGAAAATCCACCATCATGAAGATCATTGCCGGGCGGCAAAAACCCACCCGCGGAATAGTCAGCGCACCCAAAGACGCCGTCATCGCCTACCTGCCCCAGCACCTCCTCACCGAAGATACCTGCACCGTATTCGAGGAAACCTCCAAAGCCTTCCACAAAATCTTCGCCATGCGCGACGAGATGGAGCGCCTCAACAAGGAGCTGGAAACCCGCGAAGATTACGACTCAGACGAGTACATGGCCATCATTGAGAAGGTGACCGACCTGGGCGAAAAATATTACTCTATCGAGGAAATCAACTACGACGCTGAAGTGGAAAAAGCCCTCCGCGGACTGGGATTCAAACGCGAAGACCTTCACAAACCCACCAGCGAGTTCAGCGGCGGCTGGCGCATGCGCATCGAGCTGGCCAAGATTTTGCTCCAAAAACCCGACCTCATCCTCCTTGACGAGCCCACCAACCACGCCGACATTGAGTCGGTCGTCTGGCTGGAAGACTTCCTGCTCAACAAAGCCAAAGCCGTGATGGTGATCTCCCACGACAAGACCTTCATCGACAACATCACCAACCGCACCATCGAGGTCACCATGGGCCGCATCTACGACTACAAAGCCAATTACTCACATTACCTCACCCTGCGCGACGAGCGACGGGCCCACCAGATCAAAGCGTACAAAGAGCAGCAGAAGTTCATTGCAGACAACATGGCCTTCATTGAGCGTTTCAAGGGCACTTATTCCAAAACCAATCAGGTGAATTCCCGCGAGCGCATGCTCGAAAAGCTGGAGATCATCGAGATCGACGAGGTGGATACCTCCCAGTTGAAGCTGCGCTTTCCCCCTTCCATCCGTTCGGGCGATACCCCGGTCATGGTGACAGACCTTTCCAAAAGCTACGGCGACAAAGTGGTGTTCCGCGATGCCAATCTCAGCATTTCCCGTGGACAGAAAGTGAGTTTCGTAGGCCGCAACGGCGAAGGGAAATCCACCATGATCAAAGCCATCCTGGGTGAGATTGACTACACAGGCAGATGCGAGATCGGCCACAATGTGAAAGTAGGCTATTTTGCCCAAAACCAGGCCTCCCTGCTCGACGAAAATCTCACCATATTCCAAACCATCGACGAGGTGGCCGTGGGCGAGATCCGCAAGCAAATCAAGAATATCCTGGGCCGCTTCATGTTCAGCGGCGACGACATCGAAAAGAAAGTGAGCGTGCTATCGGGCGGGGAAAGGACCCGTCTGGCCATGGTGAAGCTCCTGCTGGAGCCCGTGAACCTGCTCATCCTCGACGAACCCACCAACCACCTCGACCTCAAGTCCAAGGATGTGCTCAAAGAAGCCCTGCTCGACTTCGATGGCACCCTGATCCTGGTTTCACACGACCGCGATTTCCTTCAGGGCCTTTCCCAAAAAGTCTATGAATTCAAAGATCAGCGCGTGATCGAGCATTTCGAAACCATCGACGAGTTCCTCGAACGAAACAGGATCAATAGCTTAAAGGAGATTAATTTGTAGCGGCGAGGTTTTAGCCTCAAGCCCCAAGCTTCGAGCTTCGAGCTTCTGGACTGAATCATTCGCCACAACCTCTGTGTCCTCCTGAGTTGCGTGCCCGTCCTTATGGTCCCAGAAAATCTCTGTGTCCTCGGTGGTTTTTCTTCTAGCTGCGAGGTAATAGCTACGAGCTGCGAGCCTTCTTCTGGCCTTTCATCAGAACCATTCGCCACAACCTCTGTGTCCTCCTGAGTTGCGTGCCCGTCTCGGCGGAAAACAAAATCTCTGTGATCCGTGGTTTTTCTTTTAGCTTCGAGCATCTGGCCTGAATCATTCGCCACAACCTCCGTGTCCTCCTGAGTTGCGTGCCCGTCTCGGCGGAAAACAAAATCTCTGTGATCTCGGTGGTTTTTCTTTCAGCTGCGAGGTATTGGCAACGAGCTGCGAGCCTTCTTCTGGCCTTTCGCCTGAACCATTCGCCACAACCTCCGTGTCCTCCTGAGTTGTGTGCCCGTCTCGGCGGAAAACAAAATCTCTGTGATCTCGGTGGTTTTTCTTTCAGCTGCGAGGTAATAGCTACGAGCTGCGAGCCTTCTTCTGGCCTTTCGCCTGAAACATTCGCCACAACCTCCGTGTCCTCCTGAGTTGTGTGCCCGTCCTTATGGTCCCAGAAAATCTCTGTGTCCTCGGTGGTTTATTTTAGCTTCAAGCTTCGAGCTTCCTCCTGGCCTTTGTGGCCAGGGTTTCGGGAAAATTCCGTAATTAGCACCCATGGATCTCAAACAAAAATACGGACCCCTGGCCCTGGTGGCGGGCGCTTCCATTGGCATGGGCGCAGCCTTCTCCCACTACCTGGCAGAGGCGGGCATGGATCTGGTCCTGGTGGCCCGGCGCATTGGCCCGCTCGAAGAGCTGGCCGAAACTCTCCGCCAACGGCATGGCGTACAGGTAGATTGCATTGCCTGCGATCTGGCCCTGCCTGATGCAGCCAGCCAACTCCTGGCTGCCCTGGACAACCGTCAGGTTTCTGTGTTCGTTTACAACGCCGCCCTTTCCTACATCGGACGCTTTGAGGAGCACGACCCGACCCACCTGGAGCAGCTTTCCCAGGCCAATATGGTAACTCCGCTTTTGCTGGTGCAAAAACTCGGTCAGGCCATGCTTGCCCGGGGCAAAGGAGCCATAATCTTGCTGGCTTCCCTGGCAGGCCTGCAAGGATCGGGATTTCTCACTGCCTATGCTGCCAGCAAGTCCTTTGACCGGGTACTGGCCGAAAGTCTTTGGTACGAATGGAAAGACCGCGGCGTGGATGTACTGGGTTGCACTGCCGGCGCCACCTCAACCCCCAACTTCATTGACACCCAACCTGAAAAAACCGGCTTGATCCGTCCCAGTATCCAAACCCCCGAAGCCGTGGTAAAAGAATGTTTCCGCAATCTGGGTAAGCGACCCTCTTTCATCTCTGGCGCCCCCAATCGCCTGGCTTCATTCATCATGCAACGCATCCTGCCCCGCAAAATGGCGATTAAGATCATGGGCGATACCACGCGGAAGATGTACCGGTTGTAAGGATAGCAATCAGGCCAGCTAAGGGAACATGCGGCAATCCGTTGCCACAACATCCCCCAACCTCTAAAATCTAAATCAATCCATGAGATTGAAGCCGCGAAGCGGAAAGCCCCTTTTGGCGAAGCCAACCAGGGTGGGGTGGCCTTGCCAAAACCAGGGGGCGGCCTTGAGGAATGGGAGTGGGCGGCAGTTGGCCTTGTGTGCTGGGCCCGTGGTGTGAGGGGGCAGGGTTTAGGTTTTGGCGCTTTTTGCTTCTTTTTCTAAAAAAGAAGGCCCGCCCGGCCAGGGCAACACAAAGATTAACCACCATCACCAAATTTTGCGACAATTTGTTGTCGCTAACATCGCCCAAAGGGCCTAACCTCTCACCTCTAACAACTCACATCTCCCATCTAAAACCTCACCCTCTAACATCTGACAGTCTAATAAACCCCCGGAATAATCCTGTACTTCACTTTCTGGGTGTACTCCGTCCAGAGGGGGCCGTATTTGGCGGCGCAGCGCTTGTCGTCGTCGAGCTGGCGGGGCAGGAGCAGGCCGATGTAATACAGCGGATACAGCCAGGGCCAGAAGGTGTCTGCGTGGCCGGTGGCCAACACAATGCCCGTCGCCATGCCGATCTCGCCCAGGTAATTGATGTGGCGGCTCAGGCCCCAGAACCCGCTGACCAGCAGGGTGCGTTTGCCATCCGTGAGGGTTTGAGGAGGAATGCCCAGAAAGGAACGGGTGGGGTCTTTTTTGAAGTAATACTTCTGCATATTGGCCCCGCGGGCCAAAGTCCAGCTCCCCAGAAAGATGGCGGCCGAGAGAGCCAGCAACCAGACAGGTGGCGCATTGGGAGGTAAATCCACGGTGGACCAGATAGGCACGGAATAGAAAAATGGGTAGAAAGCAATGCAGCCCCAACCCAGTTTGAAGCCCACATTCTCTGCAAAGAAGTCGTAGGTATAAAGGTGAACTTCCTCGAAGGTCAGGTAATCGACAATGAAATAGCACAGCAGGCCGGTGGCCAGAAAGATCCCCATGGACGATTCGGCCCCGTAAAGCAGGTAGTGATGGGCCGCAAAGCTGAGAATATTGAGGGCCAGCATCACCGCCCCGATCAGGTAGAGCCACATTTTGGCATCAATGCGCCCGCCCCAAAGCTGCGGGTTGTAAAGCCTGCCCAGATAAAAATCTGCCAGAAAAGACTTTTTCACCGGGGGAGCGGGGATGACCAGCACCAGGGAAAAAATTAACCCGAAAGTCACGGCCCCCGCCAGCGCATACCAGCGAATCTCAAAAAGCCAATCCCAGGCGATTACCTCAAACCAGCAAAGACCGGCCCAGGCGGCTACCGAGGTAAACAGCACCAGCAGCCCGTTGAGGCGATACTTCAGCTTCTGATCTGTGCCCGGGCGGGTTACATAGCCCGTGACCCAACGGCCCGGCAGCAAGGCATTCAGGCCGAAAATCAGCAGGTAAACGAGAATGGGGGTGAAGAATCCAATGACTTTTTCCATGCCTGGGGACTGGTTTGAATCCTAAATTAGAATATTTTTCAGGAAATTTGTGTTTGATTATTCAGCTGATCCCCAAACTTCGTTGACCATGAACCTCCTTCAGGCAGTTTACTGCAATCAGTATTACGAGTTGAATCCAAAGGGAAAAGGCCCAGCGGCCCGTCAGAATGGGAATATGCTGGTAACGGTCGCTTTGGTATTCAATTTTTTTACGTTGATGGTGCTGCTGGCAGTATTGGTTCCTGGTTTTGCTCACTTTTGGGATCACCTGTTCCGTGACCTGTTTGGCGATCTGGGGGGCAGAACCATCGGGCGGATCATTGCCGCGGTTCCCCTGGCCCTTTGCTATCCATTGGTGCGGTTTACCCTGGGCACCCAGGAAAAATTTGACCAAATGATCCAGACCTACGAAGGCCTTGATCCCGAAGAGCAAAAACGCATTTCCAACCGCGGTATGATCTATTTTTTCGTCAGTTTGGGCGTGGTGGTGATCCCTGTAATCATTTTAGTGCTGCGATAGGCACCTCATTTTATTACAAACTCACTGTACCTCCCCTTTTCCTTGCGACATTTCAGTTCGTGGCCTCCCAGGCTGTCTGTGCAGAGGGAAAGATTGAGATCCCAGGCGGGATGAATGCGAAAGGTGTTTTCCCCCAGTTTTTCAAACAAAAAGAAAGAATGCTGGTCCGTATCCTCGTTTTTCCGCAAGCGAATACCATCCGCCATCCCACCCGCAACCTGCAAATGCACATTGGGATCAGTTTCAGGATGGATCTTGTAAGAGCCATCTGAAAGGGCGGCGAAGATGAACTTTCCCGCCGCTGGCCGTTCTCCTGCCGAAATTAGCCGGGTTTCTTCCTCCACATTCACCCAGGCATCCGCTCCAACGGAGTGCAAAAGATGGGGCTGACCCAGATCCAGGCCCGAAAGGCCGTTAGCCATTTGCTTTTGGGCGTCCTTGCGCTTTTGGTCAAGGCTTTCCTCCGTCGGGATTTCGTCAAAAATGGATCCAGGCGTATCATCCAGCGAAGCAAACAGCCAGATCAGGCCAATCACCATTCCTGCCCCCAGCAGCAACCAGACCCAGGGTTTATTCCAGCTGCGGGTTTTTGCCGGGCTTGTAACAATTAGAGTCTGAGCGGGAATGGAGGCCGTTTGTCGTCTTTCAGAAGCCATTTCCACCTTTGGAGCAGGCAGAACGGCACCTTTTTTGCGAAAAACAAACTCGCCTCCCTTGTCTCCCACGTCCTGCAGGGGCGAGCCTTGCGGGGTTTGGTCTGAATTATTGGCCACTGCCTCTTTGACCTGCTGGATCAGCCGGGAAACGGGCAGCGTGTCGCCTGCATTATTCCGCAAAAAGTAAAGCAGATTCTCAGTAAAAGGGCTGTTGCTTTGGCCTCCGCCGTCAGAAACGGGCTCATTGCGGCCTGAGGCAATCCCCCAACGGGAAGGAATTCCTTCCACCCGGTCAGAAAAGTTGCGGGTGCGGGCAAATAAAGTCCCCGAAAAGCAGGAATCCGAGATTACCAGGGTATGAAAACTGCGGATAGCCCTAAGATAGGTGATCAGTTCTGCATTGGAAATGTACTTCTCCGTGCTGTCGGGTCCCGAATCAATGGGCAGCCAGTAACCCTGATCCAGCACCTTGTCGAAGGTGCCGTGGCCGCTGTAAAAAATCACCAGAGAATCCTCTGGCTGAATGGTTTGGGCCAGCTTGCGGAAGGTATCTTTGATGTTGCGGGTGGTCGCTTCCCCATTCAGCAGGCGATGACAGTTTTCGGGACTGAACTGGTATTGCTCCAGCATGATTTCGGCAAAATCCTGCGCATCATTCACTGCATTTTTCAGAGGAGGAATTTGGGTGTACTGGTCAATGCCAATGATCAAAAGGTAGTTTTTCCCCGGGAGCGGCTGGCTCTCAGGCGACTTTCCTTTCCAGTTCAGTGCGCGGTTGTCTTCCATGGATAATGCTCAAATTCCACCCAGAAATATTTCACTGGTAAAGATATGAATTTTATGAAATGAGCGAACGCAGCATGCGGTCAAAGACCATTTTTGAGGCCTGCTGGTAGGACGTAAGTTCGGGCCCGGACCAGCCTCTGTCCAGAAATTGTTTCAGGGAATCCTGAAAACGGTGGCTGGAGCTGAGGTTTTTGAGCAAACGGATGTATTGAGCAAAGAAGGGCTTTTCAGCGGGAAACCTGGATAGCTTTTTTTGCAGATTCTGACCTTCCAGATCCAGCAGATCAATATCTCCCTGCACATAGAAAATAATCAGGCTGAGGGTCCTCAGCCTCAGTTTCCCATTCTCGGGCAGGCCCGCCGGGTATTTGTTGAGGGTATCGTGGGTGAGCTTGCGGGCCGCGGCATATTCCCGCCGCAAAAAGAGAATGGCAATGTCCAGGGAACGGATGGTGAGCAGAAATTCGAGCTCCAGGTCACGGGCCTGGGGCAGATTCTTTTCGAAAATCTTCCAGCCGGGCGAATTGATCCGCGACTCATCCCCAAAGCAAATGAGCAGGCGCTCCAGATTTTCTGTCCGCAGCTGCACCAGCCTGCGGCTGGTTTTATCAGGGTGGCTGCTGAGTTCCTGCAGCAGGATTTTCAACCCGGAAATGACCTTCTCCATGGCTCCAAAATCCCGGGCATTCAGGTGAAAAATCGCCATATTATACAAGCCCGAGGAATAAATAGAATTCAGGCGCACCTTCCATCTGGGGTGTTCTTCAAACAGCTGAAGGCTGCGCAGAAAGAAACGGCGGGCAATTTCCTTTTCCCCAAAAGCATTGAAAATCCAGTACGAAAGGGTCGAAGCCATGATCTTATCCCGGAAAGGCCCCATGCCTTCCAGCTTCTCCAGCCAGAAAGATTCCTGGCGATCAAAATCAAGGTCGCGGGCCTGCTTCAGGCCCTGGCTGCGCACCGTCTGGTACAAGAGGAAAAAATCCTCCAGCAGACCCAGGTCCTTTTGCAGATCCTCAAGAATTTCTTTCTGATTGCGAATGATTTCAGCGCTTTGGGGCAGTACCACCGAAGGTGCCCCGATATTCACGAGGCGCACCAGTTTGATGCGGGAGGCGTCAAGCATCACCTCAATCAGCTCGTACTCCCGTGCGTTTTCGATGGCCGAATCCAGCAGGGCCATGCCCTGCCCGGTCAGACCTTTTTTCATCAGAATTTCACTCAGCGAAATCATGTCCCGGGTCTGGTAAATGATATTCCCGGCCTTGTGGTAGGCCAGCAAAGCCTTGTGAATCTGATCCTGCAGAAAATGCTTCGCATTGGCCAGCTGAGCCCGGGACTTAAAATCTGTTTTCTTCAATAAAGCCCTTTCGTCATATACCTCCATCTTCAGCAGGGCAGAAAATAGTCTGAGATATTTCTCCTTTTTGGAAGTAAAACCAGCCAGATAAAGGTTGCAATAACGCTTTTCTGCCTGGTCCAAAGTCTGGAGCAGGGTCCAGAGGTCCGGGTTGGGTGACTTCATAACTGAATCAATTCAACCATAAAATACACAAAAGAATTCATTCCCAGATATTGCCCACAACCACCTGAAAATCAGCTTTCAATGCTCTGAATATATTTACTTGAACTCAATTTATGGTCTCATTTTTCATTTTTCACCTGAGACTTCACCCCCATCTTTGTCCCGGTTAGCATTTCAATCTCATCTGACGAGACCTTTCAAATATTTCAAACCCAATTAATTCAAACAAAATGAGTTCAAAAAGTGATGTCAAGCTCGGTCAATTCCTGACCCTCGAAAGTACCATGGTCCACATTAAGCCCCAAAATGCCACCAAAGCTCCCCTGACTTTCGTGGCCGCTGATGATGGAACAGGAGTGATGCTGGTGCAGGGCGGCGACAGCAATAATGATCAAAGTGGGATTATCCTGCTGGATGAAAACATGGATTCAGTAGTAAAAATCACCAAAGGCATGGGCTCGACCAGCGCCTCCATTGCCAAAACCCGGGTGTACCTGGACGGAGCCTGCGGCAACCTGACCCTGGGCGGCAACGGCGAAGACGGTGACGTGGTTCTGCGAAACCACAGCGGGGAAGTGACGGCCCACATTTCTGCCCAGGCCGGCCGCGATTCCAATACCGTACCTTTCCTCAATCACCCCAATGCCAAAATGAAAATTGACGCTGGTCTCGGCACCTATGACCTGGGAGGTCTGGCGGGGGGACGCATCAGCCTGCGCAATAATTCCAACGTACTGAAAATCAGTCTCGACGGACAGACGGGCAAAGGTACGTTTGTGGATGTGGCCCTCACGGGAGGTACCACCACCATCACCAGCCTGGTGAATAAAATTAAGGACCTGGAAGCCCGGATTGCAGCCCTGGAAGCGCCCTGAGCGGACTGGTTTCAACCTTATTTCCAATTTCTTAATTAAAAATTCACCATGACCCGAATGAAATTTGTAGCCTTTGGCGACTCCGTGATGTGGGGCCAGGGGCTGAAAGAAGAACATAAATTTGTAATCAAGGCCGCCCAGGGCATCGCTGCCCGGGAAGGCAAGACCTGGGAGGTCACCAACTACGCCCATTCAGGCGCCGTGATCCGGGCCGACGAAAATAAACGCCGCACCTTTGTCGAGCATTTTCCCTGGCTGTTTGCCAACCAGGCCGCTATCGATAATTTTATGAATGGTAAGGACGAAAGGATGACCGTTTTTCAGGGTGAAGTGCCCAACTCCTTTCCCACCATTCCCTGGCAGGTGGACAGCTTTGACCCCAATGCCGTGGACTCTGTGGATGTGGTTTACCTCGACGGTGGCGCCAATGACGTTGACTTTGAGCAGTTTCTGGATCCGGAGGGGATGAATTTCTCAGAGGACAATTCCAAATTGCACGATGCCATTCAGATTCGTCTGAAGGATCTGGTGCTTCGCACCCGCAAGAAATTCCCCAACGCCCTGATCGCCCTCATGGGATTCTACCCCATCTTTTCCGAACGCTCGCGCCACATCAAAATCCGCCACGTTTTTTACTGGAAAAAGGTGTACGAAGGCCAGCAGTCCTGGAACGAAATTGCAGCCAATGAAAATCTGCTGGAAGACAGCCCTCTGCTCAGGGAATGGTTTGGTGGGGTGGATGTGGAAGAAGAGGTTCGCAAATCCATCAGGCGGGTATTCAATGCCTTTCAGTATGGCTCCTACGAAATCCGCAAACTGGTCGAGGATCTCGGCGATCCCAACCTGATCTTGTGCGAGCCCAAATTCGACTTTGAGCAATCCCTTTTTGCGCCCCGCTCCTGTGTCAATAATGGCTGGATGCTGGCGGGAGAAAATAAAATTACCGGCTTCTGGGTTACAGATGGCGATCTGGGCGGACCGGCTGACCTGGTTCACGACGAGGTTTTCGAAACCCGCTCTCAAACCATGGACCAGCTCTACAACCGCTACCTGCAGGCCCACGGCCTGCCCGATGCCCGCAAGAAAACCCTGGCCGAATGGGGAAAAAAGCGTTTTCACGAACATGGCAAGCGGGTATCCTTTCTCCACCCCAACGCCAACGGCGCCCAGCTCTATACCGACCAGATCCTCTCCCGCTACGACCGCTGGAAGGAAATCTCCCTGCGTGATCAGTTGGTGCGAAGCCACGAACGGGTGACCAGCCTGCAGGAATTCAAGGCGCGTTACCATGCCGAATCAGATTCGGCCAGGGCCCTGGCCCTGAACGCCTCCGTGGACTACTTCAAACTCGATTTCGACTCCTTTGACCACTTTCAGACTGCAGTGTCCTACTCCCAGGCCTTTCTCAAAGTCCGCATCAACGGAACGAATTACGAAATTCCCCTCTGGAACCGTTCCATTTATTTCTCACTGGCCTGCTACGTATTCAGCTACCTCACCTGGAGGGAATTCGGAATCCCCGAATTCAACATTTCGGACGTGGAAAGCGTGGAATTCGTGGCGGACGTCAGCAAGGGTAGTTTTGATGTGCTGAGTATCAAAGACGTGCGTACCTTTCAGGGCGTTAGCTTCTACATCGACGGAAAGATTCAATTCCGCCATCTGGGGGAAGTGGACATCCGCGAGCAAGCCGTGAATGATATTTACCGCCTGAAACTGATGTAAAATCGTTGAATATCCCATATTACGTGCTCTCCGGGGTGAAAACCCCGGGGAGTTTTTTTATGCAGCCATCAGGGTGTGACTTCTCAGATTTCAGAGATTGTGGATCGTCCGGGTTGAATGGGGGGATAGCAGGTGATTGGGCTCCTTTCTGTGGAACTTTCCTGTAAATTAATGCTTCATTCATTCCCCAAAAATGACTTCAAATGACAGGATTTTTCCTGAAAACCTATATTTTTGCGGTCGATATCAATAAATCAATCCAAAAGAATGAACAAAAAATTACTTCTGCTTGCTGCTTTGCTGTTTTCCTTCACCCTGAACTTTGCCCAAATGTCCATCCTGCTGGTGGATGACAGCGACGATTCGTTCGGACACGTGGAGACCTTTGCTGATGCCCTCGACAGCCTGGGCTACGCCTATTCCACCTACGACGCATCCGGCACCCAGTCCATTCCTTCGGGCACCATGCTCCAGTCCTACGACCTGGTGATCTGGCATACGGGCTCCGACGGCGATTCACTTTCCCTCTGGGACCTCACGGATACCACCAATTTTCCCCTGGAAAGCTACCTCTCGCTGGGGGGCCGCCTCTGGCTGATTGGCACTGACTTTCTGTATGATCGTTATGGAGGTGCGCCCGATACGTTCTCAACCGGCGATTTTCCCTATGATTACCTGGGCGTCAGTTCCTACGATGTGCAGTCCTACATTGACGACGGCAGCCTGGGATTGCCTGTGGCCGACCCGGCCTCTGGAAGCCCCATCAGCGGCCTGAACCAACTGGACTGGATCTTCTCCACCCTTTGGTATGTGGACGGCGTGACCCCGGTCAACGGTGCCCAGATTGTGTACGAAATGGGTGACAATTCCTATGTGCTGAGCGGCTATCCCTGCGGACTCTGGTACGACAACGGCACCAGCCAGGTGCTGAGCTTTTATTTCAACGTATCCCAGATTTCCACCTTTGACAAAATGAAAACCATGACCGGCACGGTGCTGGAGTTTTTCCAAAGCCAACTCACCGGGCGTGAAAACCTGGTGGTTCGCGACAATGACCTGGTTCTTTTTCCCAATCCTACCAACGGAAATGTCAACCTGAAATTTACCGCCGAAACGGGAGGTAATGCAATGGTACAGGTATTCTCCACCCTTGGCCAGGAAGTTTATACCCGGGAAATCTCTGTCAACTCCGGCACCCAGGTGGTGAATCTGCCCTCCCTCGACCTGCAAAGCGGACTGTATGTGGTGCAGCTCAGTCTGAATGGTCAGAAAATGCAGCAGACCCTGATCAGGAAGTAAGAATCGCTCCAATCCTGCAAGCCCGCATCTGATTGATTCAGGTGCGGGTTTATTTTTTTAGGGGAATTTCAATCTGTTTTTTTGTCCTGAAACCTTCTTGCCTTTGCTCATCTTGCCAGCATTAACTGGTTAAAAATCCCCTTCTCTCGCGAAGGAAGGGACTTCCCAAACTGGAATCCACCAAAAACAAAGTTGAAAAAGGAATACTCAGGTTCAGAAAGCGGAGTTTGTTAATTGCTATTTTCCAAATGACCCAGGCTCAACTCAACACCTCGAAAAATATACGAGATGCTGAACTGCTAATTACCTAAATCCTGTTCCCTGGAAAAAGCGGACAGCCCCAGCGGGGCGACAAATCTGTAGCCCGGGGCGTCAGCCCCGGGTCAGGCAACAAACGGGTCCCTGAGCCCTGTAGGGGCGACACCCACGAATCGGGACCCAAATTACAGGTGAGGTAGCGCCCCTACGGGGCTCTTTCCATTTTTTGCCTCCTTCCCGGGGCTCACGCCCCGGGCTACAAAGGTGGCGTCCCTACGGGACTACCTTCGCGCCCTTTGGCCGCGGTATAATCCTCAGGACAGCTCAAAATCCCAGAAGGGCAACCCGGACCCAGGTTCAGAAAGCGGAGTTTGTTAATTGCTATTTTCCAAATGACCCAGGCTCAACTCAACACCTCGAAAAATATACGAGATGCTGAACTGCTAATTACCTAAATCCTGTTCCCTGGAAAAAGCGGACAGCCCCAGCGGGGCGACAAATCTGTAGCCCGGGGCGTCAGCCCCGGGTCAGGCAACAAACGGGTCCCTGAGCCCTGTAGGGGCGACACCCACGAATCGGGACCCAAATTACAGGTGAGGTAGCGCCCCTACGGGGCTCTTTCCATTTTTTGCCTCCTTCCCGGGGCTCACGCCCCGGGCTACAAAGGTGGCGTCCCTACGGGACTACCTTCGCGCCCTTTGGCCGCGGTATAATCCTCAGGACAGCTCAAAATCCCAGAAGGGCAACCCGGACCCAGGTTCAGAAAGCGGAGTTTGTTAATTGCTATTTTCCAAATGACCCAGGCTCAACTCAACACCTCGAAAAATATACGAGATGCTGAACTGCTAATTACCTAAATCCTGTTCCCTGGAAAAAGCGGACAGCCCCAGCGGGGCGACAAATCTGTAGCCCGGGGCGTCAGCCCCGGGTCAGGCAACAAACGGGTCCCTGAGCCCTGTAGGGGCGACACCCACGAATCGGGACCCAAATTACAGGTGAGGTAGCGCCCCTACGGGGCTCTTTCCATTTTTTGCCTCCTTCCCGGGGCTCACGCCCCGGGCTACAAAGGTGGCGTCCCTACGGGACTACCTTCGCGCCCTTTGGCCGCGGTATAATCCTCAGGACAGCTCAAAATCCCAGAAGGGCAACCCGGACCCAGGTTTAGAAAGCGCAGTTTGTTAATTGCTATTTTCCAAATGACCCAGGCTCAACTCAACACCTCGAAAAATATACGAGATGCTGAACTGCTAATTACCTAAATCCTGTTCCCTGGAAAAAGCGGACAGCCCCAGCGGGGCGACAAATCTGTAGCCCGGGGCGTCAGCCCCGGGTCAGGCAACAAACGGGTCCCTGAGCCCTGTAGGGGCGACACCCACGAATCGGGACCCAAATTACAGGTGAGGTAGCGCCCCGCAAGGGCTGTTTCCATTTTTTGCCTCCTTCCCGGGGCTCACACCCCGGGCTACAAAGGTGGCGTCCCTACGGGACTACCTTCGCGCCCTTTGGCCGCGGTATAATCCTCAGGACAGCTCAAAATCCCAGAAGGGAAACCCGGACGCAGGTTCAGAAAGCGCAGTTTACTCCCGTAAATGAGCATTTCTGAACCAGGTTAAACGCTGTGATTCGAAGTTTTTTACTTTCAATGCAATCCAGTTCTCCGGGAAGCTCCAAAAACAAAGAAGATCAAGGCGGACGCAGGTTCAGAAAGCGCAGTTTTCTTCCGTAAATGAGCATTTCTGAATCAAGTCCAACGCAAAGGTTCGAAGTTTTTTAGTTTCAATCCAATCCAGTCCTCCGGGAAGCTCCAAAAACAAAGAAGCTCAAGGCGGACGCAGGTTCAGAAAGCGCAGTTTACTCCCGTAAATGAGCATTTCTGAACCCAGTCCAACGCAGAGATTCGAAGTTTTTGGAGCTTCCCTCAATTGTGCTTGTCCGATCCCTTGATAATCCCTAATTTTCCGCCCTCAAAACCGGATCCCATTGCAACAAGCCGAAAATCAGCAAACCCCCACCCCTGAACTTCAGGATATTGCCTCCCAAACCTTAGGCAGCGCCCTCCTGGCTGCCCTGCGCGGAGTCGAAATGGATTATACCCGGGGCCACATGGGACGGGCCCTCTTTTTGCTGGCTGTGCCCATGATCCTCGAACTCCTCATGGAGTCTGTCTTTGCCGTGGTCGATGTCTATTTCGTTGCCGGATTGGGCGCCTCTGCCGTGGCCACCGTCGGCCTCACGGAATCCATGCTTACCATCGTGTACGCCATTGCCATTGGCCTGGCCATGGGCACCACCGCATTGGTGGCGCGCCGCATCGGGGAGAAGAATCCGGGCGAAGCCGGCAACTCGGCTGTGCAGGCCATCATGGTGGGGCTGGCCGCCGCCATTCCCATATCCATAGTGGGATTATTCTTTGCCGAGGACCTGCTGGCACTGATGGGCGGAGACGATTGGACCCTCACCCACGGAGCCCGCTATTGCCGCTGGATGCTGGGCGGCAACGTGGTGATCATGATGATCTTCATCATGAATGCCATCTTCCGCGGAGCGGGTGATGCAGTGGTGGCCATGTGGATTCTCTGGCTGGCCAACGGCATCAACATTGTGCTTGACCCCGTGCTGATCCTGGGCCTGGGGCCCTTTCCCGAAATGGGGATTGAAGGGGCCTCCATCGCCACCAACATAGGCCGCGGAGTGGGCGTGCTGGCTCAGTTTTATGTGCTGTTGTTTGGCGGTAAGCAGATCAGGATTGTCGCCTCCCAGATCCGCCTCCAGGGGGAAGTCATGTGGCGCCTGCTCAAAACCTCCGCGGGGGGCATCGGTCAGTTTTTCATCGCCACCTCCTCCTGGATCGGGGTGGTGCGGATCGTATCCGAGTTTGGCAGCGAAACGGTGGCCGGCTATACCATCGCCATCCGCATCATGATGTTTACTTTCCTGCCCTCGTGGGGCCTTTCCAATGCGGCTGCTACCCTGGTGGGACAGAATCTGGGTGCAAAACAACCCGACCGTGCCGAGCGTTCGGTCTGGATCACTGGCTTTGTGGACATGATCCTCATGACCCTCGTGGCTGTGATCTACCTGGTTTTCAGCAAAACCCTGGTCAGCATCTTCACCGATGACCCGGCGGTCATCGAAAAGGGTGCCCAATGCCTGGGCGTGATCGCCTTCGGCTATCCCATCTTCGCCTGGGGCATGGTCATGCCCCAGGCCTTCAACGGGGCCGGCGACACCTGGACTCCCACCCTCATCAACCTCGTTTGCTTCTGGATCATAGAGATTCCCCTGGCCTACTTTCTGGCGCTGGAATGGGGCTTTGCCGAACAGGGAGTGTATTGGGCCATCGTGACGGGTGAATCCATCATGGGACTGACCGCCATCTGGCTGTTTACCAAAGGGAAATGGAAGCTGAAGATGGTGTAGCAGGATTGGTTCAATCCACGTCAATCAGGATTTTGCGTAACAGCGTTTCCCCTGCATTTTCAATCTTCAACAGGTAGATTCCCTCGGCCAGATTATGGGGAAGGCTGATTTTCCCATCGTTCAGAATCTCACTGGTTAATAATTCTTTTCCATGCAGGTCCAGAAGAGTGATTTCAGAGATTCCCTTTAACCCCTTGATCCAGACTTCTTCGCGGGCAGGATTTGGAAACACCTGAACTGCTGAGGGAATCAGATTTTCATCCACCCCCACAGGATTGCTGATCTTGTACAATTCAGAACCGTTCTGGTCAAACTTTGCCGAAAAGTACAACTCATTATTAAACTCCTTAAGCCCGGAACTTGTAAATGCCCCGTTAAAAGGATCATACGCATTTGCAGTGACTGGTTGGACCACTTGTAATCCTGCGCCCCCGGGACCCATTACGAACAACTCCCGCCCATTGGATTGGGAACTCGCCATAAAATATAATCTGCCCTGAAATTCCGTAAAGTAACCCGGCGAGCCAAACGGAGTCCCCGGATATATATCCAGCAGTTCCTGTGTTCCCGCCGGAGTACCGTCTGTAGACCACAATTCCCCACCATGATTGGCAGTAGTGGCTCTGAAATAGGCTTTGCCTTTGTACATGTAATATCCAAAAGGGGAGGAATTATAGGAACCCGTTGCGAGATCCTTGAAAAGTTGGGTCCCACCTGCAGTTCCATCCGTGATCCAGGGCTCTATCCCGTGCACACCATCATCTGCGCAAAACCACAACTTCCCCCAAAGCTGATAGAAGTAATCCGGGTTACTGTCTCCAAGAGGGTTGATATCTTTGAAAAGATGGGTTCCTGAAACTGTTCCGTCTGTTACCCACAATTCCCGTCCATGGACTCCATCATCAGCCGAAAAAAACATCTGCTTTCCCTGAATGAAAAAATTCCCCGGATTTCCGCTTCCATTGGGGTTAATATCCATAAAGAGGACCGTCCCGTTAGGGGTTCCATCTGTGCGCCAAAGTTCGCCGCCGCTAACCGGATCGTCCGCGGCAAAGTACATGTAATTACCGAAACGGGTGAGAAACCGCGGACTACTTCCATCCGGGTTTGGATTCAGGTCTTTTAACATCTGGGTCCCCTGGGTGGTTCCGTCCGTCACCCACATTTCCTGTCCATAAATGTAATGCCAGGCTGAGAAATACAATTTTCCATTCAGGATACAGAAAAAATAAGGAGCACTGTAATCAACAGGATTAATATTTTTGATGAGTTCAAAGCCATTCGGGGTACCATCCATGGCCCATAATTCGGCATCCCCATGTACGCTCAGATTCATAAAAATCTTGTTTTGGAAAAAAAGATACTCGTAAAGTAACGAACTCCCATACTGGCTGCTGTCCAGATCCAAAAGCAGGCTGGTCCCCTGAGACGTTCCATCAGTAACCCAGAATTCACGGTGGTGAGTAGGATCTGTGGCCTGGAAATACAATTTGCCATTGAATTCTATGAAACGAGAGGGATTCGAATTGCCGTTGGGATGAATATCTTTCACCAATTGAGGGGATTGGGCAACCGCACCTGAAATGGCAACCAAGAGCACAAAGAGGATTTTGAGGTGTTTCATAAACTGGTTCTTTGGCTTAACTTACACATTTTACCCGAATAATGGAAGAAAAGCTGTCACAAAATCTGGAGAAGTGAAGCCAATGACGGGGTTAAGATCTTGGAATGAAAAGCCTTACCTTTAGCCTGTAAAAATTACTAAGCCATGATCCACCCGGAAAATACCCAACTCATCCCCGGCGCCATTGCCGACTACCGCCTCAGCCCGGAGGGAATTCTCTTTTCCTATTCCAAAAGCATCCGCCGCACCGTCGACCTCATCCGGGAGAATGTCTCCCTCGTACAGGACATTACCGGGGGCAAGCCGGTGCCCCTGCTGATCTATTTGTGTGATTCACCCATGCCCGACAAAGCCACCCGCAAGTACTCCACGGAGCAACTGCCCGTCATTTACTCTGCCATGGCCATGGTTTCCCGGCCCGGACTTTCCACCTTCATCATGAGTCTCCTCTTCAGGCTCCAGTCCCCGCCCATCCCCATCAGGTCCTTCACCGACGACCAGGAGGCGCTTCGCTGGCTGCGGGGCTTTCTGCCCCGCCAGTCCTGAGTGGGCATCCCCCTCCTCCGCCTACTCCTTCACCACCCTGCCCGCCAAAATGCCTTTGCCAGATACCACCCGCACCAGATAGATGCCGGCAGGCAGATCCCCCAGATCGAGACTCACCCGCCTCGACCCCGTGGTCAGGTCCCGGCTTATCAACCGTTGTCCCGTCACATTCACCAGCGCCACCTCCTGCACCTCCAGTCCCGCCGGAAACTCCAGTTGCAGGCGCCCTTCCACCGGGTTGGGCCACACCCTCACCCCGGCTCCGTTCAGATCCCCACCCCGGCTTTCAAACAGCAGATCGTGGCAGTAGGAAGTGTCCACACAGCCATTGAGCGTGATTTCCAATGCAAAATTCCCTCCAAATCCCACCCCGTAGCTCTGGCCCGTGGCACCTGCAATCGGGGCAAAATTATCACCACAATCCAGCCATTGATAGCTGGCTCCCCCCTGTAGCGCCACCAGCGTATCCTGCACCACCTGCACCGTGGTGTCGATCGTGGTCACCGTGAGGTGTATGGTCAGCACACTGTCGCAGCCTGCCCCATTGGCCAGCGTATCCTGGTAGCTGCCTGTCGCGGTCAGGGTTTGTCCCCCCGGGCTCAGGTAGCTGTCGCACGCATCCACCGTTAGGGTATCGTAGGAGCGCTCAAGTATAGTCAGGTCGATGGTCAGCACACTGTCGCATCCGTTGGCATTCGTGAGGGTATCCATGTAGGTCCCAGTGGCGGTCAGCACCTGTCCCCCGGGCGAAGTATAGCTGTAGCAGCTTGCCACTGTCACCGTGCCCTGGGTGCCCGGATTCACCGTCAGGTTGATCGAGATAATGCTGTCGCAGCCTGTGGAGTTTGGTATCGTATCCGCATACTGGCCCGATTGGGTCAGCACCTGCCCGCTGGGCGTGGTGTAGGCGTAGCACTGGGTCACCGTCAGGGCCGAGGTGCTGGGCGTACAGGCATTTTGCCCCTCCAGCACCAGATTGTCCACCAGCCAGCTATCCGTCGAGCTGCTCGAGCGGGGCGTGATCCGCATCATCAGGCTGGTGATCGTACCCGGCAGCAGCAACTCCACCGTGCCCAGCCCGTCGATCAGTTGCAGGCCCGAGTTAGCCGGCTGAAACACCTGCTCACTGGCCGGCAGATACCAGGCCCGCGCCGTACTGGCCGCGGTGTAGGGCCACGAGCAGTTATTGGCCAGCGCCCCCCTTACCCGGATCCGTTGCACAAAACTGCTGCCCCCGTTCAGCGAATACTCCACCAGCACATAGTCCAGATCATCCGGCCCTCCGCTGGAACCGTTCAAGTTCATAGCCGCCAGATTAAACCGCACCCGTATCGTATCATACCCCGCCGGAATCACCGTATTCGCAAAAGTCAGCGCATTCCCTGCCGAGACCGACACCACATGCCACGCCTGCGAGCCACCAATCCCCAGCGGACTGCTGGCCGGGGTCGCACCCGCTGCACTAAATCCTGAGATCAGCGCATTCGGCGTGCCCGTATAGGTCCACACCGGACTCTGTGGCGTATTTTCAAAATCCTGAAAAGCAAGGGTATCCACATTCACCTGGGCAACCAGCCCGGCAGGCAGAGCCCAGATCAGCAAGAGCGCAAAGAGAAAATTCAAAGACAAACGCATGCAACAATCATTAATATTTTCCCCAATATACGCATTTACCTCCTGAAAAACCTGTCCTGCCCCCAATTGGCGGGGTTTTGGACAATGTATTGCCGAATCCGCACCAGGGCATCCCCCTCCCGCACAATGTGGTCGTGAAACCGGGCCTGCCAGGCAAATGCCAGTCCAGCCCTTCTGCATTCATAGGTGGTCCTGCCTTTGTACCACCTGATGATGCGCGACAGGTTATTTACCTGCATCGGGGATGGGATGATCCGCAATGGATTTTGCGGATTGGGTTGCGCGGATGGTTGGGGGGGATGGATTGCGTTGTTATTGGCGTTATGATGGTTGTCGGCGTTACGGTTTTCACCGTCATCACCGTCATCCCGGTTATCCCGTAGAGACGCGATTAATCGCGTCTCTACCGGTGGTTCAACCCCCATAATGGGTGAAACCACCGGTTCGTCCCGAATCCATACAATCCCGTGCACGTGATTGGGCATCACCACAAACGCATCCAATGCGGCAAAATCAAATTGTTCGGCAACCAATTGCCAGACATCCCAGGCTATCTGCCCCGCCTTCGACAAATCCATCACCCCGTCCTTCACCTGCCCAAAATAATGTTCCCGCTCCCGGGTGCAAATGGTTACAAAATAGGCACCCGGCGTGCCATAATCCCACCCGGCAAGCCGGGCAGAGGCTATCCTGTATTTGTTTTGAAACAGATCCGCCATTTGTCAAACGGTGTGATTGTGACCCTGAAATTCATTCCTGAAATTCCCGTTCCCCAAACCCCAGTCCTTCAGAAAATCCCGGCGATCATCATGGCGCGGTTTTGGGCCAGGGTGCGGTATTCCTCCCGCACATACTGACAAAATTCGATCCCCACCAGGGCGACCATCGACACCTCCTCCGACAGGTCCCCCTCCACCGGGAGATTGGCCGTAATCGTCTGCCCGGCTGCACCTGCCTCCCGCAGGGGTTGCGGATCGCTGATCACCAGGGCGCGGGCCAGATTTTGTTTGGTATGCAAGGGCTGGTAGCTTTCACATTCTGCATTCCAGGCATAGTCACTGATGGTGCACAGGTGCAGCCACAGGCGGTAGTGGGTGGCCCCTTTGGGCTGGCGCAATTGCACATCCGCATGGGTCAGGGGTGGCATATACAGGGTCACGGAGCGGCGCGACGGGTCGGCTGCCAGGGTAAATACCTCACTGCAGATCTGTCTGAAGTCGCGGCGGCGGTCCAGGCCGAAACCCAGCAGGGCGGTCGGGTTATTGCGCAGGCCCAGGGTGCGTTTCCCCTTTTCACCTGCCCCAAAAGGCGCAATCCCTGCCTTCAGTTTGCCGCACAGCCGGCCGCTCACATACGGTCCGCAAAAAGTAGCCTTCACCTCATCCCAACAGCTGCGCATGTCCCGCCCCATGAGGTTGGCACCCCCAAATTCCGACATGGTTTCCCTCCGTCTGGCAAATGCGGGGTCCTGCATGATGCGTTCCTTTGATACGGTGCCCTTCGACCGGACTATGGTCTTGCCGTTCATGCGATAGAATACGAGGTCGCGGAGCGTGCCTTTGAGGTGGATTAAGCCCTTTGCTTCTGCCATTATTTTTCATTCAGGTTTTAACGTATTTAAGATACACAAGAATTTTCAATTGCTGGGAAATTTTTCTGCAAGGTGAGAGGATAATTGGAGCTGCTGTTTTGCAAGGGACTTTTATGGGTTTTGGAAGGGACCGGAAAAAGATCTCCAATGGATCTCAACCTAACGAAACCCTAATGAACCCCTGATAATTCCCTGATGATACCCGGTGGGGAGTGGTGGATTGAAGGAGCCTTTTTGGGGTGGCTGGTCGGTTGGATGCTGGTGGGGGCAGAATCCGGGCTCCTGGGTGGATATAGGGGAAAAGGTACGGAATTTTTGGGAGAAGGGGGGAGGTTTTTTTTGGGAAAAAACTACCTTGAAAGGGTAAAACAAGGTTAATAAAAAAAGCCAAGAAAATGCAGATTGTAAAGGAGTGATTTCTCAGCTCAGAGCCATTTTTGCAGATTCCTTCCAAAGAAAAGGGGGTATTGGATAATCCAATTGCCATTTTATGCTCATGGGTTTTGAGCCACTGGATTCTAATAGGTTGCCGCTGCCTAAGAATACAAATCCCATGGTGTTTCCAAACTCATCTTCGTTTTGTTCTCTTACAAAAAGTAATATATTCCTACCCATTTTATTGTGATTAAGATATTCCCAACCCCTGCCTTGTTCAGGGGTTGCCGAATTTTGGGTTTGCCAATGGAAGATAAATTCACTCATAGCGAAGTCATCGTAAAGGGTCGTGGGAGAAAAATTTTGCTCTGACTTTTTTAGTGTGATAAAGAGAATTTCAGTGTTCTTTTCTTTTGATAGGGCTACTCCTTCTCGATTACTTGATTTCTTATTGAAGGTTGAGAAGCCAAATGCGGCCAGTATTTGTTCCCGAGTGTAGCGCCCATGTATTTTCAATGGTTGTGGGTATGAGAGTATGGCTGGGAATTCCATGAAATCAATTTTATTGATCTGTATTTCCAGTACCTCAATAATTTCCTCTACTAAGACGGGATTTTTCCCAATGCTACGAATACTTTCCTCCAGGTTTGGAAAACCACCTGCTTCTTGCCAAATATCGTAGTGTAACATCAAACACATGGCCTTTTCCTCTTTGGTTAAGGTTTCGATTTGAATTTTGAAGTTTTTACGAGCCAGTGACAAGATAAATTTGAAGTAAGTGGTTGATTTGCATGCAAACCACTTTTTGGAAATAGCCCTATATATTTCTTTTTCAAGGTTTGACGAAAAGTTATCTATCTGGCCAGCCATATTGCATAGTCTTTTCCAACTTCCTTTTTTGTAGATTAAGTGCAAAGGGAGGTGGTAGAATTCCGAAAAATTTTTGAGGGTGAGTGGAAGTGCCGTCTGGTGCTTGA
This sequence comes from Bacteroidia bacterium, assembly GCA_020635905.1. Taxonomy (GTDB): domain Bacteria; phylum Bacteroidota; class Bacteroidia; order J057; family JADKCL01; genus JACJYV01. The sequence continues at coordinate 31,426 of JACJYV010000008.1, read as the reverse complement.
AATTTCGTATTTTTTCTATAATTTGCCTTGCATTTAGATTGGTAGCTTTTCGAATATTATCCAATATGTAGGCTTTTGCTTTTTTCTCTAAGATAATGGAGCATCCAAGAGGCAAATGGGGAAAATTATCTTCTACTTCTTTGATCAAGGAGGTGTTGGTTTTTCCAATTAACGCCCTGAACTTGCCTTCAAAATCGTATTCCGGTCTGGAGTTTCCAACAAAATCAAGCACAGTTAGGCAATCCTTGCCCTCTTCCAGCCTTAGGCCTCGGCCCAATTGTTGCAAAAATACAGTCAGGCTTTCGGTGGGGCGAAGAAATAGGACGGTATCAATTTCGGGAATGTCAATCCCTTCATTAAAGATGTCAACAACAAACAGGTAGTTAATCTCTTTTTTCCTAAATTTTTCCCTCAATTCATCTCGGTCATTATTTCTGGTGCTTGTCAAATAATCAGCTCTATAGCCCGAAAAGATGAATTTTTCGGCCATAAATTGGGCATGCTCTTGAGTTACGCAGAATGCAAGTGCCCGCACATCGTTTGGTCTGGTGAGGTTTTTTTCCAAATTGCCAATAATTTCTCCCACTCGCCGATCATTTTGAAGATAAACTTTGGATAATTCTCCTGGCATATACCTTCCATTTTTCCATTCAATTCGAGATAAATCCACACTGTCAGTTATGCCAAAATATTGGAATGGGCAAAGGAGCTTGAGGTTTAAAGCCTCTGGTAATCGAATTTCAGCGGCGATGGTTTGACAAAAATCTTGAAGGATGTCTTCTCCATCCATTCTTTCAGGAGTTGCGGTTAATCCCAGTAAAATATTGGGGTTAAATTTCTTTAAAATGGGTCGATAACTGGCAGCAGCGATATGATGGACTTCATCAATGACAATGAAATTATAATAGGAGTCAGAAAGGGGGAGAGAATTGATTTGATTTTTTAAAGTTTGGACGGAAGCAAAGACGGATTCATATCGATCTGGGATAAGCCCATCCACCCACAACTCACCAAAATTTGGGTCCTTCAATACTGCTTGAAATACTTGCTGGGCTTGCTGTAGAATTTCCTTCCTGTGAGCTACAAAAAGGAGTTTTGCACTGGGATTTTCCTTTTTGAATCGCTTGAAATCAAATGCGGAAATAAAAGTTTTGCCCGTTCCGGTGGCGGCAACAATCAGGTTTTGTTTTCTGCCATGGACTAATCTTTCAACTTCAAGTTTTTCAAGAATTTCCTTTTGGAAAACCTTGGGCTCGAGGTCAAAGAAAGTGGCAAATTTATTTTTGTCCGAGATTTTTTCCCTTTTCAGAGCCCTTTGAAGTTTTTGAGTATGCTCTTCTCTTTTGAATAATTCAAATTCGCTGTCCTGCCAGTATGTGTCAAAAGTTTTTTGAAATTTATCAATGATATGCTTTACCTCCTTGGTGGTTACCTTCATATTCCACTCAAGGCCATTGGTTAGGGCCGACCTTGAAATATTGGAAGATCCAATATAGCCTGTATGGAATCCTGAGTTTCTTAAGAAAAGGTAGGCCTTTGCATGTAATCTTTCATTTTCTGTATTATAGGATACTTTTACCTGGGTGTTTTTGAGGGAAGATAAAAACTCGACTGCTTTTAGGTCAGTTGCGCCCATATACGAGGTCGTAATTATCTTTAATTGGCCGCCTCTTTCGGTAAATTCTATGAGTTCCTGCTCAAATATTCTAATGCCAGTCCATTTGATAAATGAAACCAAAAACGAGACTTTGTCAGAAGAGGATATTTCCTTTTTGATTTCGCTTTCGAGGGATATTTGAGCGTTACTTCCGGTAAATAGCTCGCTCTGAGAAAGCCGAGTGTAAGGTGTTATTTCTTTTAAATGCTTTTCAAAATCAGAAAAGGGAGCATCAACTTTGGAGAATATTGCATTAAGGATATTGGCTTGAGTTGTGATAAGATCACCTTCGAAATCATTACTTTTTAGGTCTTCCTTTAATAAGCGAATGATTTTGTTGGAAAGTTCAATTTGGTTGTTCAGTCTGTCATCACCAGAATATTTGCCTAGCGCACTTCCGATCACCTCACTTAGATACCTGGTAAGGACTAAACTTGCTTCATTTTTGTCTATGGGGGATTGCTTAATGAAATATTGATTTCTGTCAAGGTCATCAAGTTTTTCGGTAATCAGCTTATTAATCAATAACTCGTAAAGTCCTTGCTTCATCATCAGTTTGGTGGATAGGATTGGGACAATTTACATATTCTCATTGATCCTACCATTGGCTTTCGGGCTTTTTAGCTAATGGATTCAGAAATGTCAAGTATAAAAAATGTAAGTGCCTCAACCACGGTGGGAGAAATGAGAATCAATTTTATGAGCCTTACAAACTATTAGGAAAGTTTATTCCACCAGCAAAAAGGTCAATAAAATTCATTTCTCTCCCAGATCGGTTAAAAGTTTGTTTTCCGGCACCTCCAGGGCTTTTGCAAGCTTCCGTAATACAAGCAGACTGGTATTGATCTCCCCCCTTTCGATGCGTCCGATCTGATTTATGCTCATTTCGGACCTGAGAGCCAACTCTTCCTGAGATATATCCAGTTGTTTGCGAAGTGCGCGAATACGCTGTCCGAATTGGCGAATAAACTTTTCCTCTTCTTCAAGCATGGGCTAAAAATGCAACTCAGATATGGGATATGTCAACACAGATATGGGGTATTTCGATTGTGTGAGGGTAGGTGATTCTCGTTTTTCCGATTTCTAAAACAGGGTGGGATTGCGATGGAAGAGGCGTTTTATGAAATTATTAAAAGCGAGGATTAATTGAGGGAAGAGATTCATTCAAATCCAAAATTTAATTTACTGAAAGACCCTCATGCCTCCCTATTATGGAAGGCATGAGGGTCATAAATTCTTTACCTGGTTCAATTAAACAAATCGCCGGTCTTGTTTTACCTAAATGGGGCTCTGGTGGGCGATTTCCATGGACCCGTTGGCAAGTTTAAAATTTGACTATTTTTTCTGAATGCTTTATTCCCTCGATTTCAAGGGTAATAAAATAAATTCCGGGGGATAGTGTTGGGATGTCTATAAAATCAATATTCTGGCCAGAAGGTTTTAGAAACGAACCTAATCCAAGGACCTTACGCCCGTAAAAATCAAAAATACTGATCTCGGTAATCTGCGGCTTTGTGAGTCTAAATTCAATGAAAACTCTTGAAGAGATGGGATTTGGAAAAACCCTGATTGATTTCAGGGTAGTTATTCCTTTGGACCTGCTTACATAAATGCAGCTATCATTGGCGACCGGGATGATGGCTGAGGGTTCGGTACAATTTGCATACAAGGTGCTTTGGCTTTTTAGAATTACTTCCTCCCCACCAGATTGTGCCGGATTTTTGATGGTTAATCTGCTGGGGCCAGCGACAAAGGTCTTATCCGTATCAACTTTCATCAAAGATGGGCCTATGATGTGTTTCAGGGAGTGAGCATGCCCAAGTTCATGGAGAATGACATTATAAAAATCAAATGTTCCATTCGGTTTGTCATTTCCCAGGGTATCAAAAAACCAGGCCCCTCCTCCGGTATGATTGGTAAGATCTTTTGAAATTTTCATATCCCATTCCCGCATATAACCTGCGTATCCTGTTCCAGATCCGTCATTGCAAATCAGGGTATGGCTACTGGTGATGGCCAGCGAGGTTCCGAGTGGGGCTGTTGTCAGGCTTATGGTGGTGATTTTGTCCGATCCGGCAAGAAATCCAAGGGTGGTATCTGTTCCTATTTCCCAGTTTACGAGGGTGGCGCATCTCCAATCTTTGACCGCCTTCCGAATGATGGCTTCAAACATAGGATTGGGATTATTGGTAATGCTTGTATCGAGGTGAATTGTATAACCACCTGTCCCGTTCATGTTAATGAGGTCTGTTCGGATTTTTGTCAAGGGGTCTGTTGGATTGCGATTTTGGCCAATTGCATATTTGATCCCCAATTCCCAGGGACTTGCTCCAGAGTAACCCAGGGCATTTTTTACCTTGAATGTTCCAGAACCGGGATAGCCTGTCGGACTGGCCGGAGAAGGGAAGGAATCCGTGAAATAGGGCACATGTATTTCTATTTTTTTATTTGTCCAACTGGCAATGTCCCAATGGTTTGATCCCGCTTCTCCACCATTTGAATTTGTAACTCCCTTAAATATCACCTGTCCCACTTGATCACCAAATCCGGTCCCTTCGATTGTTAGTAAAGAGTTTCCAAAAGGGCCTCCCGTGTACCATGCCCCTGCACCAACAACACCCGGGTCAAAATAAATTATTTGGGGGGTACATAAATCAACGTCAAGGTTTCCTGAAAACAGGAGGTCTGAGTAAAAATAAAATTGGCCAGAGAAGGCATCCTCAATGGGGTTGGTTGTGAATATTAATGCATTGAGGGAAGTCGCCTGATTGGTGAAATTTATCCCGGATTTTATTCCGCAATTTGCAATCTCCATTTTTACATTGAGAAGCACATCGCCAATTGTGGTTATATTGGTGCGATTCCAACTGTTTTGGTTGTAATCAAGGGACATTACCGTGCTGAAAACATTGGGACTGTCGTCTCCTAAGAGGGAGTTTGGATCAGAGTAAGTTGGGGTATTAAATCCCAATCCCGGGGTTACGGAAACTTTGTTATTTGCGACAACATTGGTGCCAAAGGCGGCTGAATTATATTCAATATAAATGGGAGCGTTGTCAAGGTAAGTTGTACCAACATTACAGGATACATAAATCTCAAATTCCAAAAAGTAAGGGCCATTTCCAGTAAGTTCGAAGTTATTGAATGAGTAGGTTAGTTCTTCCCCGGAAGCCGTCCTGACATGGAAGGGTGGGGAAGTCTGAAATTTTCGAAGGAGATTGGCATTGTACTTTTCCCGGTTTGCCTGCTTTTCCTTGGTCGTCAAAAGGTTTGCTGGAATTTTAATTCTTTCTTCGGCGAAGGAAATATTTACAACTTTTTTTTTTAGGCTCAATTGTTTGTGCCTTTGAACGGGTGGGAGGTAGAACTACATTTTTGTGGTTGCTAATCCATGAATCGAGTTCATCCCATGAATTGAATTTCATGCCAAATCCTGCCGCGGGTGGCGAAAATCCATCCGAGAATCCAATCACATGGTAAAGTGAAATTCGTGGATCATTATCAACTTTCCTGGAGTAGGATTGTCCTGTATGACCGGAATAGCCAAAAAGCACGCCATTCTGAGGCTCTACCTGATTCGAGATTTCGTTTATTTCATTTCCAATTGTGCCTCCTGGAATGACCACTTCGACCGTGCCTGGTTTAATAGCACCGCGGTAAACATGCTTTATGTCCATGACATACGAAGTATAAATGCCCCCATCACTTCCCCGGAAGAACTCTTTTTGTAAGACGGATCCTTCAAAAATGAATTCGGCTTCATCAAAACAAACCTTTTCAAGTTCTGATTCGATTGGTTGCCCTTTCAAAGACTGACCGAATAGGGTCAATAGGAAAAGGACTATGAATAAATGTTTAAGTAATTTAATTGCGCTCATAGGTTTAAAATTAACGGTTATGAAATGAATTTTTATTGATTTTGGAGAATATATCTCTGTCGGGTACCCCTAAAAACTTTGAATCTTTGGGTTGGAATTGTTTCAGAAATGCTCATTTACTTCAGTAAACTGCCCTTTCTTCCACTGCGGCCACCTTGACCTTCTTTGATTTAAGAGGCTCCCGGTTGCTATTCCTTTTTCAAAAGCTCAAGGCCTGGTTAAGGACCAGTCTCTGTGAAATATCCAATCGTTTTTTCTTTCAATTCCAAAGCAGTAGGAAATTTTGAATAAAATCAGATCTGTTTGCTCAAATGAGCAAGGCTGCTATGCAATTAATCTCTGTTGATGGATAATTTGTCAGCGCAGGATAGGGCCTGCTTAAAGCAAATTAGGGTTGCAACTTGTCACCCCTTGTCAATTCCCAAAATCTTTTCCGATTGTAGCCTCTTAGAGCCGATGTCAATTTAGAAATATTACCCTGAATTGCAAAGTATTACGAATCTTCCCATTTGAGATATTGAGATATATTCTGAAAACCCCTTCAAAACCCCACTGCCGTTAGCCGCACCGCAATATTATCCCATTGCCGGTCCAGGGCATACGCCCCCACCCGGTAGTACACCCCGATCCCGATCTGGCTGAATATCGTCGACATCACCAGCGTGGGCCTTTTCCCCCGCGGCACAAAGTTTTGCACTGCCAGCCCCGCCTCCACATACACCTTCTCCGGTGCAGTCAGCATCCCGTAGGGCCGGTGTAGCTCCGCCGTACCCGGCAGCAGCCGCCCCCAGGCCGCCTTCCCCGTTACCGAAAAAGTCGGCCGCAACGGCCCCTTCCTGATCGGACTGCTCCCCCAGTGCCACCCCACAAACAGCGTCGCATACTGGTTCGCCGCAAACTCATTCGTCCGCATCGTATTGAAAGCGTACCCCACATCCGTGATCACATTACCCTCCGGCCGCCGCGTACCCCGAAACACATACATCTTACTCATCGGCACCACATCCTGCGTATAGCCCCCGCTCAACCGCCACGCAAAGATATTCCCGGCCCCCACCCGCACCCGCTGGTGAAACGAAGCATCCCACTGCTGGTACAGCGTATTCCCCCCCAGCCAGTTCACCCCCTGCCGCCACCGCACCTGCAACACCGGCACCTGCGCCACCTGCCGCACCCGTATCTCATCCGTCTGCGAAAACTTCTCCCCCGGCGCCCATCTCCCCACCACCGAGATCTCGTCTATCCGGAAAGTGTCCCGCCCCCCATAACTCCACGGCAGCCCCGGCCGGTACGTACCAGCCGCAAAATTTCCCCGCAAAGAAAAGTTCTTCGGCAGGCTCACCGCCAGCCAGCCCGATTTCAGATCCACATAGTCAAAATACCGCGCATGTTGCAGCCTGAACACTACATCCTGATACACCTGCTCATACAGGGGCCGTTCCGGAAACAGTTCCAGCCGCTCATACCCCGTTTCACGCAGATCGTGGTCATACGCCAGCCCCGCCACCAGCGCCCTCGACCGGAAAGGTGTAAACGTCGCCGAGCCCCCGTACTTAAACTGCTTATCCCTCAGCCCGTACGCCCCGTAACCCCCGATACTGGCCCACCGCAGCAACCGCTCATTCGTGTACAATCCCAGCCCCAGCCGGTACCATTCCAGCCCCGTGATCATCCCCAGCCGCGAGTAGTCCGCATCAATCTTCCCCAGCGCGATCCGGTTATATTGCAGCTTATAAAACTGGTCATACAGCCGGCTGATCCCGTTTTCCTTCCCCAGACTGTCCATAAACACATAGCTGTTTCTTTCCCGCTCCGTCAGCGGCACCGCCCGCCCTGCCTCCAGCACCGCCGCCGCACTGTCTGCCTTCACCGGGGCCATCACCAGATCCACTTCCCCAAATTCCCTCCCTTTCAGTTGGCTCTCAAACTTCACCTCATTAAAATAGGAGCGCCCCGTCAGAATAAGTTCCACCATCGTACCCTTCATCAGCGGCAGCAGGTGCAGGTCCGTATTCAGTTGCCTGGGAAAGAAAACCGTATCGTTCAGCCGCTGGTAGATTTGCCGGATCGTACCCGAATTAAACAACAACGGGTTCGAACCCGGCAGCAGATCCGCCTTCACACTTTCCAGTGCCCAGCACCCCGACCGTACAAACAGCAGCCCCTCCATCCCCTTTTGCAGAGACTTCTTCGGCGTAAAATGCAGCGTAAACAAAGTATCTTTCCCCTCCGGAAACACCTCCAGCAGTTGAAAACGGTACTGCCCCAGCCCTTCTCCCGACACCGGCGACAGGAAAGCATCCCCCATCACCTTCAGATAATGATCATAAAGCGTCAGCGATTGCAGATCAGCCGCCGACAGCGGAAAACTCTTATCCGGATACCCCGCCGTACGCGAAGCCAGCACCGTCTCCCGAAACTTACCCGGTCGCACATAATCCGCATGCGAAACCGACTCCCACACCATAAAGTCCGTACTGGCCAGCAGACTGTCCCGGCTTGAAGTGTCCGGCCTCAGACCCGCCGAATCCACCAGCACCCGCAGCTTATTATAGCCCTCATAGCTGAACTCCGGCAGCGACCAGATCTCATTCCGCTTCTTATTTCGGATCACCAGCCGCATGATCCGCAGCGCCGGATCCATATCCGGAGTGATCACCACCTCCTCCAGATTCACCTCCTGGTCCTTCAGGGCCACTACCCGGTTTTCCCACGGTCCTTCCACCAGAAATGCAGATTTCCGGTAACCCAGCAGCGAAAAATAAAGACTGTCCGGCACCGAGGGCAGCACCAGCGAAAACTTACCGTCCAGATCCGACAACGTACCCCGCTGACTGAGGGGCGAAGAAATATGCACAAAGGGCAATCCCTGTCCGGTGGAAGCATCCGTTACCCGGCCCGAAACTGAAACCTGAGCCTGCAACGACAGCGCCCCAAACAGCCACAAAGCGGGGAAAACCAGACAAAAGAGGAGGGGAGGGGTCTTTTTAATTCTGCTGAAAATCAAAATGGAATGAATTTGAGAAAGCACCAATTTCCGTTAACTTTGCTCAGCGTAAATCAAGGGGAAATACCTCCGGTTAATTTGCAGCCAGCATAGATAATGCGTTAAAATAAGGAAAAAATTGCATGCCCGAACCGATTTTTAAAATCATAGCCTGGGAACAGCAGCGTCAGGAAGAAGGAATCGAACTGATTGCCTCCGAAAACTTCGTCAGCCGGGCCGTCATGGAAGCTGCCGGAAGCGTCCTCACCAACAAATATGCAGAGGGCTATCCCGCCAAACGCTACTACGGAGGCTGCCAGTTTGTGGACATGGTCGAAGACCTCGCCATCGAGCGCGCCTGCAGCCTCTTCGGAGCCGAATACGCCAACGTCCAGCCCCACTCAGGCTCCCAGGCCAACTCCGCCGTCATGCTGGCCCTCCTCAACCCCGGCGACACCATCCTCGGCTTCGATCTCTCCCACGGCGGCCACCTTACCCACGGCAGCCCGGTCAACTTCTCCGGCAAGCTATACCGCGCCACCTTCTACGGCGTGGAGCGCGAAACCGGCCGCATCGACTTCGACCGCATCCGCGACAAAGCCAAAGCCGAAAAACCCAAACTCATCATCGCCGGCGCCAGTGCCTACTCCCGCGACTGGGACTACGCCACCATGCGCTCCATCGCCGATGAAGTGGGTGCAGCCCTCATGGCCGACATCGCCCACCCCGCCGGGCTCATAGCCACCGGCTACCTCAACAACCCCATGGAGCATTGCCATGTCGTCACCACCACCACCCACAAGACCCTCCGCGGCCCCCGCGGCGGACTCATCATGGTAGGCAAAGACGGACCCAACCCCCTCGGCATAGCCACGGCCAGCGGGGTCGTACGCAAAACCAGCACCCTGCTCTCCAGCGCCGTATTCCCCGGTTCCCAGGGTGGCCCCCTCATGCACATCATCGCCGCCAAGGCCGTGGCCTTCGGCGAAGCCCTGCAGCCCGGATTCAAAACCTACTGCGGACAGGTCATCAAAAATGCACATGCCCTCGCAGCCGCCCTCGTGGAGCGGGGCTACCAGCTCATCTCCGGCGGCACCGACAATCACCTCATGCTGGTCGACCTCCGCAACAAAGGCCTCACCGGCAAAGTAGCCGAAGATGCCCTCGTGGCCGCCGACATCACCGCCAATAAAAACATGGTCCCCTTCGACGACCAGAGCCCCTTCGTCACCAGCGGCATCCGCCTCGGCACCGCCGCCGTCACCACCCGGGGCTGCGACGAAGCCGCCATGGGTGAAATAGCCCGCCTCATCGACCGGGTTCTCATGGCCCCCTCAGACGAAAGTGTCATTACCTCCGTCCGCGGGGAAGTCCACGACCTGATGAAACAGTTTCCCCTGTACAAATAAGCCTGTACCATGAATAAGAAAAACCTCCTTACCCTGATCCTCGGCCTCCTTTGCAGCCTCAGTTTACTCCAGGCCCAGAAGATCAGCCGCGAAAAAGTATTCCCCCTCACCGGCTATTACGTAAATACCGTAGGCTACCCTTCGGCCCTCGTGCCCATGGGCAAAGACAAATTTGCCTTCGTCGAATACTGGGTCAGAGGCACCGAGCGCAAAGAGACCGGCTATTACCTCCAGGGCTACGACACCGAGTTCAACGAAAACTGGGCCCAGATCACCTCCAAACCCGGCACCGCTCCCCTCGATGTATTCCACCTCACCCGCATGAAGGAAAACATTGCCCTCCTCGGCCACCAGTACAACCCTGCTTCCAAAAAGCAGCCCAATACCATGGTCCAGTTTTACTCCCCCGACGGCGTTCCCAAAGGCGGACTCATCAAAATGTCCAACTACGACAAGAAAGCCAAAAAGGGCTACGAAGATTACCTGGCTCAGTCGGTGGATGGCGGTAAAATCCTCTGGATGGGCCACAACCCCAACGATTCCTACAAAAAGCGCAACTACTTCTTCTCCGTCTGGAGCGACGACGGGCGCCAGACCTGGGGCAAAAAGCTGGTCCTTCCCTTCCAGGATCAGAAATACAAAGCCAAGCAGGCCACCGTGGACGAAAAAGGCAACCTCTACCTCCTCATGGAGTACGAGATCATGACCAACTCCGTCAAGGATACCCTCTTCCGCCCCGTTATCCTGCGCTACGACTCCCGCGAAAACAAATTCACCCAGCACGCCCTCAACTTCCGCAACTCCTCCTTCCCCGACGGACGCATCCACATCAACCAGGACGGCGACCTCATTTTCCTCGGCATCCTCTCCGACGGCTCTGAAGGCGGCTTCCTCAACGGGGCCAAAAGCTCAGGAGTGCCCCTCAAATGGAACAAAATCGTGTACAAGAAGTTCAATATATCCCGGGAACTGACCCTTACCGAAGAGAAGGTGATCGACCTTCCCGAAAACTGGATGAACAAATACGCCAAGAACGGAGCCAACTTCAGCAAGTCAGAACTGATCGAAAATCAGGGACGTCTTTACTGGATCATGGAGGAATTCTACACCCAGATCCACAACAAGCAGCTTCAGTATGCGTACAACGACGTGGGCGTAATAACCCTTGACATGAAAAAAGGCGAGATAATCTGGGCCAATACCTTCAGCAAACTGCAGCGCGACTACTCCAGTGGCCGCCTCCTCAGTTACGTGGCAGGCATTTCCCCCGGCAAGCTCAACTTTGTGTACCTCAACGAAAGAGGCGCCCAGGGCAAAATCGTCTGCACCTCCTTCAACCTCAACACCGGCGAAACCACCAGCGTGGACCTCGCCCGGAATCAGGAATCGAAGTACCTGTTCTTTCCCAAACGCAGCGCCATGATCAACTCATCCACCATGGTCCTCATGGGCGTGGGCGACCCCGTCGGCAATGATTATAAGTTGATAAAAATAACGTTTTGAGCGGTCAGCGACAAGCGGTCAGCTATCAGCTATCAGCGGTCAGCACTACCAAACTACCAACCAATAACCACCAACCACCAACCAACTACCAACCAATAACTACCAACCACCAACTAATAAACCGTAAACCGTAAACTGTAAACCGTAAAAATGGGACTATTCTCCTGGCGTAAATCAGAAAAAGATCCTGAAAAGGAAATGTCCTTCCTGGACCACCTGGAAGAATTGCGCTGGCACCTCTTCCGGGGCGCCATCTTTACCGGGGCGATTGCCATTGCCTTATTTGTGGTGCGCAAATGGGTCATGACCAATGTGTTTTTCTGGCCCCTCCAGGATGATTTCATCACCAATCAATACCTCTGCCAGCTCACCGACGAATTTTGCAACAGCGATGTGGCGGTGAAAATGCAGGTCCTGTCTCCCTACGAGCAGTTCATGAAGGCCATGGTCTATTCCTTCTTTGGAGGGGTGATCCTCGGCTTTCCCTTCCTGGTCTGGGAGCTCTGGCGCTTCATCAAGCCCGGCCTCACCGAAGGTGAGCGCAAAGCCGCCCGCTGGAATGTGCTCTCCATGAGCACCCTCTTCTTTTCCGGCGTACTCTTTGGCTACTTCATCATCATGCCTTTCTCCATCAAGTTTTTCACCAGCTTCGAACTGGTGGAGGGCATCGAAAACAACTGGCGCATTGGGGATTACATCTCCTTCGTCATGCTCCTCATGGGCGGCACGGGAGCCCTGTTTCAGCTTCCCATCCTCATCTATTACCTCACCCGCCTCGGCTTTGTCACGCCCCAGTTTCTGAAGAAATACCGCCGCCATGCCGTGGTTGTAATCCTCTTCATCTCAGCCCTCCTCACTCCCCCCGACCCGCTCAGTCAGATCGTCGTGTTTATCCCCCTCTTCATGCTTTACGAAGTGGGCATCTGGATCAGCAGCCGGGTGGTGGAGCGCAGACGCAAAGAAGCACTCAAGGAGGCCACCGCCTGAAAATAACCCAACAGAAATAACATGAATGCAATAGCCATCGCCAGCGACCACGCCGGATTTGAATACAAGGAAGCCATCAAACTCATGTTGGAGAATGAAGGCTACGCCGTGATGGACTTTGGTACCAACAGTACCGAATCCTGCGACTATCCCGACTATGCCCACCCCCTGGCCGAAGTCGTGGCAGCTGGCAACCCGGAGATGGGTATCGTGGTGTGCGGCAGCGGCAACGGAGTTTGCATGACCGTCAACAAGCACGCAGGGGTGCGCGGAGCTCTTGCCTGGAACGAGGAAATCACCCAGCTTGCCCGCCAGCACAACGACGCCAACGTGCTCTGCCTGCCGGCCCGTTTCATTTCCATTGACGAAGCCCGCTCTCTGGTGCAGACCTTTCTCAATACCCCTTTTGAAGGCGGTCGCCATGCCCGCCGGGCCCATAAGATTGGCTGATCCCGGAGTATTTTAGCACTATTTGCAATAGATTTCTCCGTAACATTAAAGTTGTGAAGCGGGTTTGGCCTGATTTGTGAAGCAGAATCCCCAGACCCATTGTCCAAAAACATAGTTCGCTGTCATGAAAAAAACACTTTCACTGGTACTTGCCGGATTCCTGCTCTCCCTCATCCCGGCCCGGCCCATGATCGCCCAGGGACCTCCCGACGAAGCCGCCGACCGCAATAATCCGGCCATGATGGCCAAATTCGCCGGCACCATTTCTCCCGAAGACCTGAAGGCCCACCTCACCTTCCTCGCCTCCGACGAGCTCGAAGGCCGCGAAACCGCCACCCGCGGACAAAGGGTGGCCGCCAAATACATCGCCGCTCAGTTTGGCCGCCTGGGCCTCAAGCCTCCCGTGATCGAAAACGGACAGTATTCCTACCTCCAGACCTTCCTGCTGGAAAGCGCCTCCGTGAAAAGCGCCCGCATCAGTCTCTCCCCCAAATCCGAATACAGCCTCATGAAGGACTTCTTTGCCTTCAACCGCGGTGCCTTCGCCCAGGACCTCAAAGGGGACCTGGTATTTGCCGGCTACGGGATCGGGGAAGAAAAGTATAATAACATTGGCAATACCCTGCTCAGCGGCAAAATAGCCGTGGTGCTCAGCGGCGAACCCGTGGGTGCAGATGGCAATTACCTCCTCACCGGCACCACTGAACCCTCGGAGTGGAGCACCGAACTCCGCAAAAAGCGCAATTACCTCCAGGAGAAAGGCGCCATTGCCATGCTCACCATCCTCAAAAAGGAAGATTTTGACCGCTACATCAACAGCCGCTGGGTGAAACGCCTGGTTGAGGGCAGTTCCCTGGGCCTGGCCGCCGACAAAACCGATCCTCCCATTCCCATGATCTACCTCTCCGAAGAAATGGGCCTGGAACTGTTCAAAAAGAACAAAATGAAGCTGGATGATGTGCGCAAAAGCCTCAATCAGTATGCCCTGGTGCCTGAGCAGGGCTTCAAAGGAGCCTCCTTTTCCATGACCGTGGAGTCGGAGGTGAAGGAAGTGGAATCTCACAACGTGCTGGGGCTGCTGGAAGGAACGGGAGACTCGAAGGATATTATTCTGGTTACGGCCCACTATGATCATCTTGGCATTTCGGGGGATGACATCTACAACGGAGCCGACGACGACGGGTCCGGCACCGTGACTGTGCTCGAACTGGCCGAAGCCTTTACCCTGGCCGCTCAGAACGGCTACCGCCCCAATCGCTCTATTCTCTTCATGTGCGTTTCCGGGGAGGAAAAAGGATTGCTGGGCTCTGAGTACTACACCGAACACCCGGTTTTCCCTCTCGAAAACACAATCTGCGACCTCAACATCGACATGATCGGCCGGGTGGACAAACAGCATGAGTCCAACGAGAACTACGTGTATGTGATCGGTTCTGATCGCCTCAGCAGCGAATTGCACGAAATCAATGAATCTGCCAACAAGGATTTTACCCGCCTTACCCTCGATTACACCTATAATTCAGAAGACGATCCCAATCGTTTCTACTACCGAAGCGACCACTATAATTTCGCCAAACACAATATCCCCGTGATCTTCTACTTTACCGGGGTTCACGACGACTATCACAAGCCTACAGATACCGTGGAGAAAATCCGCTTCGGCAAAATGACCACCATCGGTGAGTTGGTCTTCATGGTCGCCTGGAAAGTCGCCAACCACGACCACCGGATTGTGGTGGACAAGACTCCTGCAGAGGAATGATCTGAAAGGGCACCACCAGGTATTCGGGGAGGGTTGAAACCAATTCTGACTGATTTATTGGCTTTTCTGTAAATCTGCCCACTCAGGGCAAGACCACAAACCTCAGGCCGGCTTTGACAAATTTGTCCCTGGCCTCCATCCGGCAGGCGGCATGCCGCCAGTCAGGGTGCCCGCAAAAGATATGTTGCCCGCTTTCACCCTGCTCAGCCGTCCATTGGGGTACAACCCCTATCATATTCAGGGCGCCACAGGGGGAGGGGAGATCCAGAAAACCCAGCCTCCCGGCCCGGCCCCAGGGCAAGGGACGACCGTCCGTACCCCGCGCCGCCATTTCCCACTGATCACCCGTGGGAAAACCCAGATTCAGGTCTTCCAGTTCGGCAATCTCAGCCCGCAGGTCAATCGCATCCGCTATTTTCTGCACCAGAAAATCTCCCGAAGGGTCCGTATCAGAATCCGGGGCTACCATGCCGCTCCCCTGGACCAGGTACAGGGGCCGGCTCATGATCCAGAAGGGCGCTTCCAGCTTCACTTCCCGCACCGGATTGGGCTGCAGACCTTCCCCCGATTTGCTCAGTACAGCCTCCTCAGCCCCCAGCTGATACACCCCGGCTGGAACCACTACAAACTCAATTTTGGTCCATTTGGTAAAAAACCTGCCCCCTGATTCGTACAGCCCCGGAGGCGGCTGCAGACCAGATACCGCCGGAGAAATGATGCCTTCCATCACCTCATGTTGCAGGGCGGGCTCGTTCAGAAACCGTTGCACCAGTTCACGGTACAGATTAATGACCTGAATGGAATCCGCCGAATTCACCAGTTCCCCGACCCGCTCCTGCTCACTGGCAGGCAGGGTACGGATAATACCCTGGATCAGTTGGTGAGGATCGATATGGGATGGGTCCGGATTCATGGTCAATGTTACACAATAATCGGGAAATCAGGGGCAGGATGGAAATCCTGGATACAAAAAAGCCCGGGCGAAGGTAATCGTCCGGGCTTTCTGAGAAGGCTGGTCTCAGAATGGGAGGTCGTCCTTGTCTTCAGCGGCAATGTCCGCGAGATTGTACACAGGCAGGTCCTGGGCATTGGCGGAGTCGCCATTACCGCCAGCCACCGGACGGGAGATTCTCCAGGCATCCAGGGTGTTGAAATAAACCTTTTTCCCTTCAGGATTGGTCCATTCACGGCCTTTCAGGTTGAAGGAAACTTCAACTTCGTCTCCCACATTATAGGCATCCAGCATGTCGCATTTGTCCTGAATGCACTCAAATTTGATGTACTGAGGGTAAAGTGGATTGTCACGGTAATCAATCACAAATTCACGTTTTTTAAAGGTGGCGGTCACCTGTTGTGCGTCGTAAACGGCGTGGATTTTTCCTTCTAATTTCATTTGCTTAATGTTTGAGCCGTAAAATTAGCGAGCTAACAAAATAAAAAATGGAAAAGTTATCCCAAAAGTAACAGAGTTTTGCCCCTTAATCCTTCTGAAATCCTTATCTGGTGCAATTATGGAAGGTTTTCTTTGTGGGAATGGTAACAAAGTTGAGCCCCACATTTCGTGAAAAAAAAGTGGTTTTCCCTTATTTCTTTTCCTCATCGATCAGTTGCCGGATCATCAGTTCGGATTCATCCAGGTATTTGCGGCAATTTTTGACGATCTCGGTCCCTTCCCGGAACAGACGGATATTTTCATCAAAATTGAGGCTGCTCATCTGCATTTTCTCCACCGTTTCGCGGAGTTGGTTGAGGGCCGTTTCGAGGGAAAAGGTGGATGAATCCATGGGCTTAATTTTCAAAGGATTGGGTTGATTCCACCGTGGACCTGGCTTTGCCACGCTGGAAAATGGTTTCGATCTGATCGCCCTCCTTCAACTGAGCGGGATCGGTGACCGGCTGCCCGTTGAGCAAGGTGTAGGTAAAGCCCTGGGCCAGGGGCTTGCGCATGTCGGCCGCCTGCAGCTTTACCTCCAGCAAGCTGAGTTCCTGGCGGGCCTGGGATAATTTGTTTTCCAGGGCCTGACTAAGTCGCCGCTGGTAGTCGTCGACCATCTGGCGGCGATAGTGGATAAAATACTGCAGGCTGTTTTGCAGGGCCTGGGCCGCGCCATTGAGTTGCTCGCGGATCTCCCGTTCCTCGGGAACTGCCATTTCAGCCGCGGCCGTGGGGGTGGAAGCCCGTTTGTCTGCCACAAAGTCGGCTATGGTGAAATCAGTTTCGTGGCCAATGGCCGAGATCACGGGCAGAGGGTATCCGTAGATGGCCCGTGCCAATCCCTCTTCGTTGAAGGGCCAGAGATCTTCCAGCGATCCTCCTCCACGGGCCAGAATTACCAGTTCCACGCCGGGTTCCTTCAACAGGCGCCCCATAGCCATAACCAGGCTGGGCACGGCATCGCTGCCCTGCACTTTGGCAGGTGAAACCACAAGTTCGAGGTGAGGATAGCGGCGACGCAGGGTATTGATGATGTCCTGAATTACGGCTCCTGTGGGAGAGGTGACCAGTCCAATCTTGCGGGGAAAACGGGGCAGGGCCTTCTTACGGGCAGGATCAAAGAGTCCTTCTGCTTCCAGACGGGCCTTCAGTTCGAGAAATTGCTGGTGGAGGTCGCCCAGCCCGGCCCGGCGCATGGTGCGCACAATAAACTGGTAATTTCCGCGGGGCGGATACACACTGATATCGCCGGTGACCACCACTTTTTCCCCGTTACCGGGCAGGCTCGCATGCTGCATCACATTCCCCTTGAACATCACCGAAGTCAGGGAGGCCATTTCGTCTTTGAGGGTAAAATAGAGGTGTCCGGAAGAATGCCGGGTCAGGTTGGAGATCTCTCCCGTGACGGACACAGACTGCAGGTTTTCGTCTTGTTCAAGCCGAAATTTGATGTAATGGGTGAGTTCACCTACCGAATACTCCGTTTTTTCTGCGGGCATTTGGCAAAGGTAGGGCAGACCGGGATAAAAGGGAAGTTGAATTTTTGGGGGCCTGAAAAATTTTGTCCGTTGTGTGACAACCAGTGATTGCGTGTCAATTTAAAGGCTGAAAATGGTGCAGTTGGTTGGATAATTTTGTATATTCGGCCGGTTAATTTGGTTTTTCTTATATTAAATCTAAAGGCTTGTTATGAATCGATTTATACTTTCCTTCTTAAGCTTGGTTCTGTTCGGTACAATGGTATCAGCGCAGACAACAATTCTCACACAGGACTTTGAAGCTGGTTCCCCTCCGACGGGCTGGACCAAAACTCAGAGTACACCCTCCGTTGGTTTCGAATTTGGCAACAACCTGGGATCATCCTACTTCCCCATTGATGTCCATACCCGCTATGCCGCTTCCAACGACGATGCTCACGACAACAGCTCCACCAACCAAAACGTGGCAGACAAAGACTATCTGATTTCACCCACCATGGACCTGACCCCCTATGCTTCCACCGGGGTAGCCATGAGCTTTGCTTATGTGCAGCCAGGTACCTACGGATCAACCGGTACGGTTGAGGTGTCCACTGACGGTGGTTCCACCTGGACCCCCGTCCTGACCGTTGCCCAAACCCCCACCTGGGCTGAAGGATCAGTTGACCTCTCCACTTACACCTCTTCCTCCACGGTTCAGGTTGCCTTCCACCACAACGACAACGGAAACTGGGGAGATGGCTTCGCGGTTGATGATGTTCACGTGTATGAAGTTCCCCCCATGGACGCCACGGTTTCCACCGTTTCTGGTAATACCTACCAGCTGACCGGCAACCACACCGTTAGCGGTGTGATTGGCAACCTGGGTTACACCAGCATTACTTCTTTTGACCTGAGCTACACGGTTAACGGCGGCAGCACGGTTACCCAGAATTTTACCGGTACCAACATTGGTTTCAACGGTACCTACAACTACTCTTTCACCACTCCTGTTAGCATGCCCGTTTCTGATGTGTATGATATCGAGGTGACCATCAGCAACATCAACGGTGGCGCAGTTACCGACGTGAACGCTGCCAACGACATGAACTCCAAAACCATCAATACCCTCACCCTGGCCCCGGTTAAGTACTCTATCCTGACCGACCACACGGGTGCATGGTGTGGCTACTGCCCCGATGGAGCAGTGAAAATGGATGCCATCCTTGCTGCCCGTCCCCGGGTGATTGGTGTGGCTGTTCACAACAGCGACCAGATGGCCATCACCGATGGTGAAACTCTTAACGATACCTACATCAGCGGTTACCCCACTGGTACCGTTGACTTCTACCTCTTTGAAGGCGAAAACGAAGTTGCGATTTCCCGTACCAAGTGGGATGCCAAATGTGGCGAACGTCTGGGTCACCTGGTGCCTGCCTCTGTGAGCATCACCAACTCCACCTTCGACAACACCACCCGTGCAATCTCCGTTACCGTTCAGGCCGACTTCTTCGGTCCTGCTGAAGGTGAATTCAGCCTGAATGCACTGGTTATCGAAGACGGTGTTACCGGAACTGGTAATGGTTACGACCAAACCAACTACTACGACGGAACCTCCGGCCACCCCTTCTTTGGTGCTGGCGACCCCATCGTTGGTTACGTTCACAACCACACCCTCCGTCAAATGCTGGGTGGCCCCTGGGGTCAGACCGGTGTTGTAACCGGAACCATCAAAACGGGTGATTCCTTCTCCCATACCTTCACCTGGACTCTGCCCGCCAACCACAACGAAAATAATGTAAAAGTGGTAGGTATGGTTCAGCAGGTGAATACCAATGACGCCAATGACCGCGCCGTTCTCAACTCTGCCGAAACCGCTCTTGGTTCCACCCTGCTGGGTCGCGACGACCGCAATGTGGACGTGAAAGGCGTTTATCCCAACCCCTTTTCCTCTGAAGTAACGGTTGAATTCGGTCTGCAGAAGTCTGGCGAAGTAAATGCTGACGTGTATGACGTGTTTGGTAAAAAAGTACGTTCCCTGGCTAACGGCGGCATGAATGCCGGTCTGCACAGCCTGGTTTGGGACGGAATGACCCAGTCTGGTGTACAGGCTACCAATGGCGTTTACATGATCGTTATTGAGTCCAACGGACAGAAAACAGCCCACAAAGTGGTGCTGTCCAAATAAGAATTTGATGTTAAAAAGGCCCGGGGAGAATTCCCGGGCCTTTTTCTCTTTGGGTCCCCCGGGATCTTTCCTGCTTAAATAAGTTTCTCTCCAATACCATTCCCAATGAAACAATTTTTTACCTTTTTTCTTGCCCTGACCCTTACCAGCGGTCTGTTTGCGCAGTCCGCTTATTTCATCAAAACAAAAGGCACCTCGGCTCCCTACGTTTATAACCAAACCGGAGCCACCGACATCATGACCACCGGAAATGAGGTCCTTTCTGCCTGGCAATCCCTGCCTTTTGCCTGGAACTTCTACGGCAGTTCCGTATCCGGCTACTACGCCTCAGATAATGGCTACATTACCTTCGACAACAGCGCCTCCACCTCGGTGGCTGCCAATACCACCCTGCCCAACGCAGCAGGACCCAATAATGCCATTTACGGTTTTTGGGATGATTTCAATGTAAATTCGGCCAGCGGCAACCCTGACAAGATCCGCACCTGGACCTACGGCACTTCCCCCAACCGTACCCACTGCATCCAGTGGTGGTCCATGACTCCCCAGTCCAATACTTCTTCCTGGGTGTACATCACCATCCGCCTGCACGAAGGCGGTGACTTCAGCATTGTGCATGACTACTCCGCCACCACCGCTCCTGCGGCTACCACGGGAACCATCGGCTGCGAAAACGCAACAGGTTCCAAAGGCACCCAGGTGCCCGGCGCTCCTTTCACCAATTTCACCGAACTTGGAATTGGAGCTGGCGATGATGTTGTTTATACGTTTAAATACACCAATAACACCTACGACGTAACTGTAACCTCCACTTCCATGAAATACACCGTGGATGCAGGTGCAGTGAGCGTGACCGGCGACATGGCCAACCTGGGCCCTGTAACCCTGACTTCCTTCAACGTGAACTATTCAGTAAACGGCGGTTCCACCGTAACCCAGTCCATTACAGGAGCCAGCATTGCTCCCGGCGGCGGCGGATTCACCTTCGTTCACTCTTCACCCTACACGGCCGTAGCTGGTCAGAAAGCCACCGTAAAAATGTGGATTGACAACATCAACGGCGGAAACCAGGACGAAAACCACGCCAACGATACCCTGGATCATCAAATGGTGGCGGCCAATGGCTTCACCACCCACAAACGTGTGCTGCTGGAAGAATTTACGGGAGCCTGGTGTGGATGGTGTCCGGATGGCGCAGTGGTGATGGAAAACATCTACAACACCAACGGTGGCGATGCCATTCCTGTCTCAGTACACGATGGTGATGCCATGGAATTTGCCGAAGGCATCCGCAGCGAGTATGCAGTGACCAGCTATCCCGGCGCCCAAATTGACCGCTACCATTTTTCCGGGGAAGCCAAAATTCCTCACTCACGTTCCAAGTGGGCTGCCAATACAGCCACCCGAATGAACGCCATCGCCCCCGTGGGCGTGGGCATCAGCTCAACCTATAACTCTGTGACCCGCACCGTCAATGCTTCGGTTACAGCCGAATTTGTGGATTACCACATGGGCGACGCCCGTATTGTACTGATGGTGGTGGAAGACTCCGTGACCGGTTCAGGCACGGGCTATAACCAGACCAATTATCTCAACACCCAGGCTGGTCACACCTACTATGGTGCAGGCGACCCCATCGTGGGCTTCATCCACCGTCACGTGCTGCGGGCTTTGCCTACCACTGCCTTCGGTGCCAGCGGTACCATTCCCTTCGAGGTATCTCCCAACGTGGCTTACACCGAGGACTTCACCTTCACCCTCGATCCTTCCTGGAATGCCAGCCACATTCACCTGGTGGCTTTCGTGGCTGACTACTATGACGAACTTGACTACCGTTATGTGCTGAATGTGGGCGAAGCCAAACTGGCCGGCCTGCTGACTGAAGCCACTCCTGTGGTGGAAGAAGGTTTCGTTTCTGTTTTCCCGAACCCGGTCAGCAGCCTTGGTACGGCTAAATTCTCTTTCAACGAACTGACCCCGGCTGAAATCTCCCTGTACAATACCATGGGACAAAAGGTTCGTGATCTGAGCAGCGGCACCTACACTCCGGGCGAGCACAGCGTTTACTTCGACGTGCAAAATATCCCCAACGGTGTTTACTTCGTGACCCTGACCACCCAGAAAGGTCGTTTTAACCAGAAAATCGTAGTTTCTAAATAAGTGATGCAGGAAAAGATGCCTGCTCTGAATCCTTTCTAAAAGGAAATCATGGCAGGCATCTTTTTTGGCAAAAACAGGCACGGGGTTTGCTTGGTAAAAGCGAACACTATAAATTGAAACCATGAAAAAGCATTTATTCTTCGCCGCAGTCTTATTTCTCATAGGAAATGCAGCCTTTGCCCAAAGTGGAACGGTGCGCAACCTGCCTGAAGTAAAAATTGAAGACCTTAAGGGTCAGAAAGTTAATACGGCAGAATTTTCCAACGAGGATGGACCCATGGTGATTTCCTTTTGGGCCACCTGGTGCAAACCTTGTATCCTGGAGTTGATGACCATCGACGAAATGTATGTGGACCTGCAGGAAGAAACCGGGGTGAAACTGATTGCCATTTCAATCGACGATGCCCGCAACAAGCAGAAAGTGGCTCCCTTTGTGAATGGCAAAGGCTGGGAATACGAGGTTTACATTGACGAAAACTGGGATTTCAAGCGTGCCATGGGGGTAAATGATGTGCCCCATACTTTTGTGGTTAACAAAGACGGAGAAGTGGTGTGGTCGCACAGCTCCTTTTCTCCCGGAGATGAAGAAGAACTGGCGGAAGTCCTGAGACAGGTTGCCGAAAACGGGCACCCCGACGAATAAAACGGGGTATTATCCACACAGCTTATGCAATATACATTCCCGAAATACACCATCAAGACAGCCCTGGCTGTCTTTTTGTGTTTTTGTTTTACCCCTGTTCTGCGGGCACAGACCGAGGGCAAGTGGGGACAGGTAGCCGGAAATTTCCAGTTTGACGGGGCGCTCTATTACGAGGATACCCTGATCGGGGCTCCTGAATTTCCTGAGAAGGTGGGAGCCAATGGTTTTCTGTACATGACCTACAGTCTGGGTAATTTCCGGGCCGGCGGCCGTTTTGAAATGTATGCCCCTGCTTTGCAGGGTTTTACCCGGGCCCGCGGAGCGGGAATTTCGCACCGCTTTGCCCAGTACACCACCGACCA
Source organism: Bacteroidia bacterium (assembly GCA_020635905.1). Taxonomy (GTDB): domain Bacteria; phylum Bacteroidota; class Bacteroidia; order J057; family JADKCL01; genus JACJYV01. Next base: position 8,549 of record JACJYV010000008.1, on the reverse strand, counting down.
CATTGATGTGACTGTGGGTACGTTTTATGAGCAATTTGGGAGTGGAATGACCCTGAGGTCCTACGAATCATGGGGGCTGGGATTTGATAACGCCATTGATGGCGCCCGGGTGAAAATCAAGCCCGTGAGCGGGCTGGAAGTTACCGGACTGATTGGTAATCAGCGGAATGCCTTTTCCTACGATCTGCAAAACAAAAGTGAAGGCATCGTGCGGGGCGCCAATGTGGACATGACCCTCAACGACCTGATCCCGGGTATGGATTCGCTTAAAACCCGCATCAAGCTGGGATATTCCTTTGTAAGCCGTTTCCAGGCTGATCAGGATCCGCAATATGTGTTGCCCAAAAACGTGGGTATCAACGGATTCAGGATGAATCTGAACCACGGAGGCTTTGGTCTGGCTGCTGAGTATGTGACCAAGGTAAACGACCCTTCCACTGTGAATAACCAGATTTACAAGCCGGGAAGCGGCTTGCTGGTGCAGGGGAGCTATTCCCGCAAGGGATTGGGCATTTCTGTGGCGGCCAAGCGGATCGACAACCTGGATTTTCGCAGTGACCGCGGCGCCACTTTCAATAACCTGACCATCAATTTCCTTCCCCCTCAAACCAAGCAGCATACCTATCGTCTGGCCACTCTTTTCCCTTATGCCACTCAGCCTTTGGGAGAATTTGGGATTCAGGCAGAAGTCATTTATAATATCAAAAAAGGCTCCAAGCTGGGAGGGAAATACGGCACCAGCATTACCGCCAATTACTCCCGCCTGAACGGCCTGGTCAAAACCCCGGCCATCGACCCTACAGATGGATACACCACGGGCTTTCTGGACCTCACTCCTCAACCTTACTTTCAGGACATCAATGTGGAGATTTCCCGCAAGTTCAATGCCCACTGGAAGGGCAGTTTTACCTACCTCTACATCCTGTACGACCACCAGCTTTTCCACCAGTTGACCGGCTTTGACGCCAGTACACAGGTGAAATCGCATGTGACCATCCTGGATGTTTCCTACAAAGTGAAGCCCAAGCAGACCCTGCGCATGGAGTTTCAGCATGCCCTGGCGAAGCAGGAGTTTGGCAGCTGGGCCATGGTTTTGGCTGAATATACCATTGCACCGCACTGGTTTATAGCCGCTTACGATGAATATAACTATGGGAACGCTGTGCCTGAAAAGCGTTTGCACTATTACTCCTTTACGGGAGGATATAACTGGGGCCAGTACCGTTTATCGGCCGGGTACGGTCGTCAAAGGGCCGGGGTGCTCTGTGTAGGCGGGGTTTGCCGGGTGGTTCCCGCGGCAAATGGATTTAACCTTACCGTTTCGGGCTCTTTTTAGGGAACCTCTTGAAACCGAATTTCTGGGTTGGACCGGGTTCGGAAATGCTCATATACCCAAGGAAACTCCGCTTTCCTCACCTGCGTCCGCCTTGAACTACTTTGTTTTTAGTGATCCCCTTTAGTATATTTGAATATGAAGAAGTCAGCGCTGCTTATTTCCTTTCTGCTTTTGCTCGCCAGCTTTGCTGCCTTTCAGGGTTGCGATATTATCAAGCCTGAAGACCGCATTGAATGGGAGGTGGATACCACCAATAATGACACCATCAATCCGGGCGAAGTGGATTCGACCAAGGTCGTGTACATTGGCGATTACACCGGACATACCTGCGGAAACTGTCCCCGGGCAGCAGAAAAAGCCACTCAGCTGAAAGGCGTGTATGGCGACCAACTTGTAGTGGTGGCCCTGCACGTGGGCAACTTTGCCAAGCCTAAGAATCCAGATTATCCCGCGGATTACCGCACCGCTGAGGGCACGGAAATGGATGCTTTTTTCGGCTGTGCAGCCGAGGGGCTTCCTCTGGGCCTGGTGGACCAGAAGGATTTCAGTGGCAAGCTGAGGATTGCCTATTCCCAGTGGGGCACCTATGTGTCTCAGCAATTGAACGAAACGCCTACCGTGGCCATGGGCCTGAAGGCAGATTATAACGCCACCACCCGCGAGGTGAGCATCCAAGTGGATGTACGCTACCTGACCGATGCCTCCGTCAATGAAAATGTGGTGGTGCAAATCATCGAGGATTCCATCGTCGGTCCCCAGACCGACTACTCCAAAACGCCCGACCTGCTACCTGACTATGTGCACAACCACATGCTGCAGGCCACGGTGACCTCCAATACCTGGGGTGAGCCCCTTTCCGCCACGGCCATCAGCCAGGGCGATCAGTTTACCAAAACCTGGAAATTCACCCTCGACAACAGCTGGGTTGCCAATAACTGCGCCGTAGTGGCTTATGTGATGGATAACAGCACCAAGGTGATCCGCAATGTGCGGGAAGTGGAGATTGGGGAGTAAACGGTTTACGGTTTACGGTTGTCCTGAAGGGGTCTTTGGACCGGTTTGGTTTTTTTGGCCCTTATAACGATGTTAGCGACATCATGTTGTCGCAAAATTTGAATTTGATTGTTAATTTTTGGGGTACCCTGGCCGGGCGGGCCTTCTTTTTTAGAAAAAGAAGCAAAAAGCGCCAAAACCTAAACCCTGCCCCATCACACCACGGACCCAGCCCACAAGGCCTTCAGCCGCCCACTACCATCGCTCAAGGCCGCCCCCTGGTTTTGGCAAGGCCACCCCACCTGGGTTGGCTTCCCCAAGAGAGCATTCCCGCATGGCGGATTCAATCCTCCGGATTGATTCAACTCGTTACACTTTTCTCATTACCCCAACTCCCTTTTCCCTGCTTGCAGCAATGCACTTTTTAGTGTAATTTTCCCAAAGAAATTGAATAGCAACCAGTTAGTGAGGGTCATGAGAAATTTACTTTTGTTTTGTCTGCTTTTCTGGGTGGGAGGAAGAATTTTTGCCCAAGCCAATCCCGATGATGTGGGCAGCCGCTCCAATCTGGATGAGCAATACCGTCCTTTTTACCACGGGGTGGCCTCGGGCGACCCGCTGCCTGACGCGGTGATCCTTTGGACCCGGGTGACGCCCGATACGACCGGGCCTGTGAGCGTGGATTGGGAAATGGCCCTCGATACCTCTTTTGCGGTGCCCGTGAAGAGCGGAACTGCCACCACCAACGATCTGATTGACTATACGGTCAAGATTGATGTGAACGGGCTGCAGCCCGCCACCTGGTATTATTATCGCTTTCGCTGGCAGGACCGCTGGTCGCTGATCGGGCGGACCCGCACGGCTCCTGTGGGTGATGTGGACTCGCTTCGCTTCGGGGTGGTGAGTTGTGCCCGCTACAGCAGCGGGTATTTCAATGCCTATGAAGCCCTGGCAATGCGCAACGATGTGGCCGCTGTAATCCACCTGGGAGATTATATCTATGAGAAATCGGGAGGAAGCGGGGACCGCAAACACGAGCCCGACAAGGAGATCATCGATCTGAACGATTACCGTCTGCGGCACTCGCAGTATAAGCTGGATCCGCACCTGCAGTGCCTGCACCAGATGTATCCCATCATTCCCGTATGGGACGACCACGAGTCTTCGAACAACTCCTGGACTTTTGGTTCGCCTGACCACGACACGACCAATGAAGGCCCCTGGCTGGCCCGCCGGGCCAATTCTATCCGGGCCTATTTTGAATGGATGCCCATTCGCCTGCCCGATTTGCAGGATTCTCTGCGCATTTACCGCACCCTGGAGTATGGCGAACTGGTGGACCTGATCATGTTGGATACCCGTCTGGCTGACCGTGACGAGCAGGTGACCGGCTCTGCCATCGATGATTCGAGCCGCCACATGATCGGGCCCGTGCAACTGGGCTGGCTGGCTACAGAAATGGATACGTCGCATGCACGCTGGAAGGTGCTTGGGCAGCAGGTGATGATGGCACCTTTGGAAATTCCCTTTGTGGGACCCGTCAATCCCGACCAATGGGATGGTTACCGCGCCGAACGGCAGCGGGTGTACGACTCGATCCTGACCAAAAACATCACGGATGTGGTGGTGCTGACCGGGGATATTCACTCCAACTGGGCCAATGACCTGCCATTGCCGGGTTATGATCCCTCCACGGGGGCCAATTCGGTGGCGGTGGAATTTGTGACTACCAGTATTACGACGGAAAACACAGGGGTGAATTTTGCCAATGCAATCATTCAGGCGGCCAATCAGCATATCAAATACATCAACCTGGCCGACCACGGTTTTTTTGTACTGGATCTCAATAAGACCCGCGCTCAGGCTGACTATTATATTGTTAGTCAGATTGCGACGCAGGGAAATTACACGACTTCCAGAGAGGAATCGTGGTATGTACTGGACCAGGAAAGCCACCTGCGCAAGGCCACAGCCGCGGCTGAAGCAAGCTCAGCTATGACGGCCATTGCCCCGCCCAAGAAACCCGACAATCCTGTGGGATTGGAGGAGGATCTGGCCACCCCGATCCTGTTTGGAACCTATCCCAATCCTTTTGAGGTGGGATTTGGGATTCAGTACCACTTGTTTCAGCCTGGGCAGGTGTTTTTCCGCCTGCTGGATCTGGATGGACGGAAGTTGCTGGAGTTTGACGGGGGATTTCAACCCGAGGGATTGCACCTGCGCGGCATTGACGCGAGCAGCCTGGCCAGAGGAATGTACCTGCTGGAAGTGGAGTCGGGTGGGCATGCGGTGCATTCGAGGGTGGTGAAGGTTAATTAAGCTGCGAGCTTCTGGCTCCTAGCTGCAAGCTTTCCCGTAGGGGGCCTTTGGCCCGAGCTTCGAGTTACTTTTCCGCCTTCAGCGGAAGGGTTGGATACTCGTTTAGGCTCTTAGGGCGTCGTAAGCGACAACAAGTTGTCGCAAAATTTAAATTTGGTAGTTAGTTTTTGGGGTGCCCTGGCCGGGCAGGCCTTCTTTTTTAGAAAAAGAAGCAAAAATCGCCAAAACCTGAACCCTGCCCCATCACACCACGGACCCAGCACACAAAGCCCCCAGCCGCCCACTCCCCTCGCTCAAGGCCGCCCCCTGGTTTTGGCAAGGCCACCCCACCCTGGTTGGCTTCGCCAAAATACACCTCCGCTTCGCGGCTTCAATCCCCTGGATTGATTTAGGCACTTAGGGCGATGTAAGCGACAACAAATTGTCGCAAAATTTGGTGATGGTGGTTAATCTTTGTGTTGCCCTGGCCGGGCGGGCCTTCTTTACTCGTAGGTTTGTTAGTTTCAAAGGCACTCGTGAATCTCCCCTTGGTCGATTTGTTAGAAAAAGAAGCAAAAATCGCCAAAACCTGAACCCTGCCCCATCACACCACGGACCCAGCACACAAAGCCCCCAGCCGCCCACTCCCCTCGCTCAAGGCCGCCCCCTGGTTTTGGCAAGGCCACCCCACTCTGGTTGGCTTCGCCAAAAAATATCCCCGCTTCGCGGCTTCAATCCCCTGGATTGATTTAGAGTTTAGCGCTACCTGGTATTCGTTTCTCGCACCCTTTACTCGCTACTCGCTACCCAAATCTCGCTACTCTCGAGCCGTGGCTTTTTCGCGGCCTCGGCTGCATGTGGGTCTGGCGCGGCGCCGTGCTTTTTGCGGCGCGCCAGGCAGCGGGGGTTGTGCGGACAGGCAGCCCAGACGCGCGGCTGCAGGGCAGTCCGCAGTTTGCGCAAAGTGGGATCCAAACCTTATGTCCGTTGGGTATTTTCCTCCCCCCAAATTTTGTCTGATTCAGGCAAGCTTTATCTGGTTCTTTGCTTGCCCTTGCGCTTCCTCCTTCCTAAATTGCGCCTTCAATCAATAAATTTATTATGACGGACATCAGAACGATTTTGAAAGAGGCTCCCGAATATTATCACTCCTACATTATGCGGGTGAAGGACCGGGATCCCATGAAATACATGGAAAAACAGATCGAGATTTTCGATGATTTTCTGGATTCCATTGATCCTGATATGTTTGAGAAGTCGTATGCCGAGGGAAAATGGACGATCAAGGAGGTTGTGGGGCATATTATTGATTGTGAACGGATTTTTGCGTACCGCGCCCTGCGCATCAGCCGGGGAGATAAGACGCCGCTGCCGGGTTTTGAGGAGAATGACTATATCAAGGCCAGCGGGTATAATTATTATGAGATGGATGACCTGCAGGACGAGTTTCACCTGTTGCGCCAGGCCAATCAGATGATGTTTAAGAACCTGAGCGATAATGAGTTGTCACGTACAGGGATTGCCAACGATCAGGAGATTTCGGCGCGGGCCATCATGTATATCATGTGCGGGCACGTGACCCATCATATGATGGTGATCAAGGAGAGGTATTTGAAAAAATCCTAAAGGATTTTTTTAGCTGCGAGCTGCGAGCTACAAGCTTCGAGCTGCCTCACAAAAAGGTCGCTCCTTTGGAGAAGGAGACTTTGGCCCGGGGTTTGCCATAGCCCTCGCACACGAAATGGCTTCGCCAAAGGAAATGCCCTTTTACCGGCTTCAGTCCTTTGGATTGAGTAGGGCTAATGCGGCTCAATTAATCCTAAAGCCCCAAAAGCTTTATCGCTTATAAATGCTGGTTGATTTCTTCCTGGAGGAGGTTTCTGTCTTTGATTTTGATGATTTTGCCCTGGGGAGTGACGAGATAAAGGGTGGGAATGACTTTGTGAGGGAAGTTTTTCTGCACGAGTGCGATTTCGCGGCGCTCAGTAAGGCGGTATTGAGGCCAGGGCAATTGTTCTTCCTGCAGGGCTTTTTCCCAGGCGAGTTTGGAGCGGTCTTCGGAAATGCTGATGAACCCGACGCCTTGGTCGCGGGTAGCTGCTTCGACTTCGCGGAGGTGGTGAAAGGAATCGCGGCAAGGTCCACACCAGGAAGCCCAAAAATCAATCACCAGGAGGTTGGGACGCGGTTTTTTTGCGTTTTTCAGGATGTCGTATAAGCTCTCGGCGGGTGCCTGGGCCTGAAGAGTTTGGAAGCTGGTGAGCATGCAGATGCTCAGTGAGGTGAGGGTGAGAGCCAGGAAAATCCTTTTCATGGTATTTTTATTTGATAACGGATTACCAGCAATTTCTGTTCCTTAAAATTGAAGGGGGCGAGGGTGTAGAGGATGCCGCCGCGGGCTCCGAGGATTTTCTGGTTTGGGGGAAGGGGAAGTTCGGCCAGGAGGGTGAGAGGCTGGCTGGCATCGATGATCTGGAGCCATTTGGGGGACTGGAGAATCTGTTCGCCCAGCATAAACTGGTGGTCGGCCGGGGAAAGGCCGGGGGAAGAGGTGTCGCTTACTCCTTGCTTGTACTGGCGGAATAACAGTTGATTTTCCGGGTCGTACACCAGGGCAAGGTGATAATTGGCCTGCAAAAACCACTGCTGCTGATTTTCCCGGATGGGGTTTATTTTTTCTGGTTTTCGGGAAAGTTTCACGGGAGAAGGGGGTGTAAATGGCACAGCATTGAGGTGGGCAGGGGGAAAGGCGGCCTTTTGTACCATTTTGCCCTGTGCATCAAGCTCCACAATGGTGTCTGTGGCGTGGTGACTGAGAAACAGTCTGTTGCCGCCGTCATGGTTGGAAAACAACCAATTTACTCCCAGGGCGTTCAGGAAGTCGGGCCCGGCTTTGCCGTGGAAGGGGATGATTTGCAGTTTGTTGCACCTGATTTTGGGGCGAGGTTGGGTGCTCAGGTTGCAGAAAGCCAGCCCAAAACTGTATTCGCTCTCCTGGCGGGGAAAGGTGCGGGGGCGCCTCCAGGCAGTGAAGGGAATGCCAAGTTGCTGGTAGTCGGGGGTTTGCCAGGGAAACAGGCCGTAGGAATCCGGGCTGCGCAGATGCTTTTTCCGGCCTTCCCGCCCCGGATTTATACCCATCTGAAGACGGACGAAGCAATCCCGCTGATCGAGGATGTAAAATATGCCATGGGCCAGGACTGTATGCTTTTGAAATCCAAAACGGTGGACCGGCAGGGCATAATCGAGCATGAGGGGATTTTTGCGGCGGAAAAGGTAGCGCCAGAGGTCGCGCAGGGGTTTGTTTTCGCGGTAGGAGGGGCCAGCCAGGGTGGTTTGGAGCTTGTTTCCAGACAGATCGAATTCAAAGACAGCGGCCAGTTGCCGGTCAAGCACGCGGAAGGTCTGGCCTTCCATCCAGGTTTCAGGTGAACGGAAGCGGCGGGTGGATTGGGTTTCCTGGTTGTCGAGCACCAGGGTATCGAGCAGGAAGAGGGTCGGTTGGGCCGACAGGCGCAACCCACTCAGCAGGATGAGGCAGGTGAGGCAGGTATGTAACAGGTTTCGCATGCGGCAGCTTGAAGATCATCTTTTTTCCAAAAACCTTGAAAAGGATGTGTACAAATCGGGAAAATTATTAGATTTGCAGTCCGATTTTTGCATAAAGTCGAAAGTGCAGCGGTAAAGTTGCATGCCTTGGGGCAGCTTTTGCAAATTTTCCGGGGTGCGGTCCTGAAGGAGTTCGGGACGGTAGCAACGGAGAAAGTGAGGAAACTCACTGATTGGGCAAAATGCCGGGGTAGCGGTCCCGAAAGTGTTCGGGACGGTAGCCGCGGAGAAAATGCCGGGGTGGCGGAATCGGTAGACGCGATGGTCTCAAACACCATTGGGGTAACACTCGTGTGGGTTCGAGTCCCACCCC
>JACJYV010000007.1 GCA_020635905.1 Bacteroidia bacterium | reverse complement strand
TGCCACGAGGCACCCTTCCCTCGCCGCCTGCCACGCGTGCCGCGTCCGTGGCGGCTCAGTCGGCCCTCCGCATGCCTCACGCAAAAATCGGGCTTCGCCCTCACCCCCATTCCCCAAAAACAAAAAAAATCCTATCTTACCCCCTCATCACCCAAACCAACAACTCACAACCAACAACTCACAACCAACAACCAACAACTCACAACTCACAACTATAAACTTTGGAAAACAGCATCATCACCACCCTTTTCCTGCCCCTGGCCCTGTTTATCATCATGCTTGGCATGGGACTTTCCCTTATCCCCAATGATTTCAGGCGCATCCTCATCTACCCCAAAGCCACCCTCACGGGAGTCATCAATCAGATGGTTTTTGTGCCCCTTCTGGGCTTTGCCACCACCTTCATCTTCGAAATCAGTCCCGAGCACGCAGTAGGTGTCATGCTGCTGGCGGCCTGCCCGGGTGGAGCCACCTCCAACCTCATCAGCAACCTCGCCAACGGCGATCTGGCCCTTTCCATCACCCTCACGGCCATCAGTTCCCTCCTTACCATCATCACCATCCCCCTCATCATCAATTTTTCCCTCGAATATTTCATCGCCGAAGGCCAGCAAATCAGTCTGGATGTGCCCAAAACCATCCTCCAGCTTGCAGTGGTGGTGCTGGTACCCATATCCATTGGCATGTTCATCCGTTACAAAAAGCTGGCCTTCGCCCAGCGCATGGAACGGCCGGTCAAAATCATATCCGCGGTTTTTCTCACCCTGGTCATCCTGGCTGCCGTGATCCGTCAATGGTATGAACTTCCGGCGGCCATTGCCGCCGTGGGACCTGCCTGTCTGGTGCTCAACCTGAGCACCATGGCCCTGGGCTTTATCTCCTCCCTCCTGTTGCGCCTCCATCCCAAACAGGCCGTCACCATTTCCATCGAGTCGGGCATCCAAAACGGCACCCTGGCCATTGCCATTGCCCTTGGCATCCTCAACAACCTGGAAATGTCAGTAGCGCCTGCCATTTACAGCCTGCTCATGTTCCTCACGGGAGGTCTGCTGGCCACCATCTTTGGCCGCAAAAAATTCCCTCCCGCCCAGGAACAGCATGCCTGAAGCTGGAAAATCAACCTGAATTCTGTAACTTAGGTAGCCCGAAGCTCGTGGCTAAATGCCCAAAGCCATAAAAAATGCCGACCGTCAAATTTACCGCCGCCCTCAATCGCTTCTTTCCAGAATTGAAAGAAGGCGAGATTCCCGGCCACACCGTGGCCGAAATCATTGCCGAACTTGGCCGACGGCATCCCGGGCTCCCCGGCTATCTCGTGGATGACCAGGGCGCCCTGCGCCACCATGTCAATATCTTCATTGGTGACAACCTCATCCGCTACAAAAAAACACTTAGTGACCCCGTCTCCGCTGGCGACCAGGTCTTTATCATGCAAGCCCTTTCGGGCGGCTAACGTTAAAACTACTCTCTGTTAATTGACCATTAGATAATTGCCAATTGAAATGAACTCCCTCCTGATTGGAACCCGCAAAGGCCTGCTGATTTTCGAAAACGAAAATGGCGCCTGGAAACTCGCCTCTGAACATTTTCTCGGTGCCAGATGCACCTACGCCTGCAAAGATCCCCGCACGGGTCACCTTTGGGCCTGCCTCGACCATGGACACTGGGGCTGCAAACTCCACCGTTCAGAAGACGGCGGCAAAACCTGGATTGAACTGGAAGCGCCCAAATATCCGGAGGGAGAAGAAGTAAAAGATGGCGTTCCCGCCAAAACTGAGTTGCTGTGGACCCTCCAGCCCGGCGGCAAAGATGAGCCAGGTACCTTGTACATTGGCACCATCCCCGGCGGACTTTTCAAATCCACGGACCATGGCGCCACCTGGGAGCTCAACCGCGGACTCTGGGATCAACCCACCCGCAAAGAGGGCTGGTTTGGAGGCGGCTACGACCATCCAGGCATCCATTCCATCCTGATCGATCCCAACGACAGCCAGCATATATTCATCGCTATTTCCTGCGCGGGAGTCTTCGAAACCCGCGACGGCGGCCAGACCTGGGCCGTGCGCAGCAAGGGCCTGCGGGCCGATTTTCTGCCCAATCCCGACTCAGAAGTCGGGCAGGATCCCCACATTCTGGTGGCCCAGCCCCACAATATCAACCAGCAATGGCAGCAAAACCACTGCGGCATCTTCCGCAGCCAGGACGGGGCTGCCACCTGGCAAATGGTGAGCCAGAAAGGCGATCTGGCCCATTTCGGCTTCGCGGTTGCGGTCGATGACCAGGACCCGGAAACGGCCTGGGTGGTGCCTGCCATCGCGGACGAAGTCCGCGTGCCTGTGAATCGCAAACTGGTGGTTTGCCGCACCCGCGATGGGGGCAAATCCTGGCAGGAACTCGGCCAGGGATTGCCTCAAAAAGACGCTTATGACCTCGTTTACCGCCATGCACTCGACCAGCGGGCTGGTCATCTGGCCATGGGCAGCACCACTGGGAATCTTTTCTTTTCCGCAGACAAAGGGGAATCCTGGCAAACCCTGAGCAGCACCCTGCCGCCCGTATTTTCGGTCAGGTTTGGGTGATTGGGGCTGGTGGATGGATTTTGATGCATCCCACAAAAAATTTCACCGTAACCATGTACGTAATTTTTCCGTACACCGTGTAGCATTGTACAGAAAAAAACCGTACATTTGTAGGGAAATAAAATCAGAATACGATGAAAACCTCAAGATTTGATGCCCGTGTAAGCCAGGAACAGAAAGATTTATTTGAATTTGCCGCGCAACTTGGTGGTTTCAGGAATCTGACTGATTTTGTCATTTATACCGTGCAGGAAAAAGCGAATGACATCATTAAAGATCATGAAACCATCCTTGCCAGTCAGAGAGACAAGGAAATTTTCTTTAATGCATTGCTTAATCCCCCGGCTGCAAATCAAGCTCTTAAAACTGCTGCTGAAAAATATAAGCGCAGGTATGTAAATCCTTAATGAAATTCGCAACAACGCCCCTCTCTTCACAGCACAATAAACAAGATTTTTGCTGCGGAAAAGAAATGCTCGATTCCTACCTCCACCGGCAGGCGGGGCAGGATATGAAAAGGCATTTGGCTGCATGTTTTGTACTGGAAGACGAAGGCAAAAATGTACTGGGCTATTACACCCTGTCAAGCTCCTCCATTCCAAAGAACCATATTCCACTGGATTGGCAAAAAAAGTACCCGGCCACTTATGAAAATCTTCCCTCAACCCTCCTTGGACGGCTGGCAGTTGATCATAACCATTTTGGGAAAGGCCTTGGAGCAACCTTGCTAATGGATGCCATGAAAAGATCACTTGAAGCTTCCCGTAGCCAAATAGGATCAATGGCATTAATCGTAGATCCAATAGATGAATCTGCGTTGAAATTTTACCACAAGTATGGATTTATCCTTATTCCTGATTCGGGGAAGATGTTCTTGCCTATGAAAACCATTGCCCCGCTTTTCAGGGATTAATGAAGGCCTAATATCTGGTTTGATAGGAAAGTTAATACTCAACCAGCGGGAAAATCTCCCCAATTAAAATCTCTTTTCACTAAATTCGCTGCATCATGAGCAAAACCTCCGCCCACCTGCAGCAACTCCGCACAGATTATGGCAAGGCCAGTCTGGATCTGGATTCTATTTCGGGAAATCCTTTTGTGCAATTCACCACCTGGATGGATCAGGCCATTGCGGTCGAGGTGCACGAGGCCAATGCCATGTCGCTGGCAACGGTGGATTCTGAAGGCAAGCCTTCGGTCAGGATTGTGCTGGTGCGGGGTTTTGACGAACGGGGCTTCGTTTTTTTTACCAACTACAACAGCCGCAAGGGCGACCAAATCGCCCAAAATCCACATGGCGCAGTTTGCTTTTTCTGGCCCGAGTTGGAACGCCAGATTCGCATTGAGGGAATTATTAGCAAAACGACTCCTGCCGAATCTGACGCCTACTTTCTGACCCGCCCACCGGGCAATCGCCTGGGAGCCTGGGCTTCGCCCCAAAGTCAGGAAATTGCGGACCGCAAGGTTCTGGAAGATCTGGTGACCCACTGGGAAAGTCATTTTGAAGGGATTGAAATACATCGGCCGGAAAACTGGGGCGGGTATCGCCTTGCTCCGACCCGTATGGAATTCTGGCAGGGACGGCCCAGTCGCCTCCACGACCGCATTTGCTACACCCAGCAACCTGACGGTGCCTGGAAAATCGTCCGCCTTGCGCCCTGATCGCCCATGACCATCCACACCCACCTGAGTTATCTCGACAAAAACCCCTTTGCACCCCGCCAGATCAGCGAAAAACCCGCTGATAATCTGGGTTTGGTGGTGGTCATTCCCTGCCATAACGAGCCCGACCTGAACGGCAGCCTGCAATCGCTGGCTGATTGCAGTCCACCAGATTGCGGGGTGGAGGTGATTGTGGTGGTCAATTCGGGAGAAATGCACCCCGAAGGGGTAAAACTGCAAAACCTTCAGTCTTTGGCAGAAGGGCAAAAATGGGCCGCAGAGTCTGCGCCAGACTGGCTGAAAGTGCATTTTTTGCACTTTCCTGATTTGTCCCGCAAACATGCGGGCGTGGGCCTGGCCCGCAAAATCGGGATGGATGAGGCCGTGGACCGCCTGGAACAGGCGGAAAATCCCAAGGGCATCATCCTGTGCTATGATGCGGATTGCCGCTGCGACCCCAATTATTTACAGGCTGTTTTTTCGGGATTTGGACAAAATCCCAAAGGCATTGCCTGCTCCATCTATTTCGAGCACCCCACTTCGGGCGACTTGTCGCCCGAAATCTATGAGGGAATCGTAAAATATGAGCTTTATCTGCGCTATTACATTCAGGGTCTGAGATCTACGGGCTATCCCCACCACCATCATACCATTGGTTCGAGCATGGCAGTGCGGGCAGATGTGTATGCCAAAGAAGGGGGCATGAACCGCCGCAAGGCGGGCGAGGATTTTTACTTTTTGCACAAACTGATGCCCCTGGGCAATTTTTTTGAAGTCAATGACACCCGGGTCATTCCTTCGCCCCGCACCTCGGACCGGGTGCCTTTTGGCACGGGCAAAGCCATGAGCGATTGGCTGCAGGCTGAGCAAAAGGATTATCCTGTTTATGCTGTGGAGTCGTTCAGGGTGCTGAAAAGTTTCCTGGAAAAGGTGTACAGGGAATTGTTTGATCTCGGATCCGAGGATTATGCTTCTTTTTTGCAGGAATTGCCGCAATCTATGCGTGAATATCTGGAAATGGAGGACTTCATTTCCCATGTGGAGGAGGCCAAATGGCACTCCACTTCACCCCAAACGTTTTTCAAACGTTTTTTCCAGTGGTTCAATGGGTTGGAAACGCTGCAGTTTTTTCATTTTGCCCGGGATAATTACTATGCGAATCAGCCAGTGGCGGAAGCTGCGCGGGAGCTTTTGGGAGAATTGGGGGAAAATGGGGGGGAAAGTGAGCTGGATTTGCTGACCAGATTTCGGGAACTGGACCGGGGTTGATTTGCTGGAGTGATTTTTCAACACAAAGTTCCCAAAGGTTCGCTAAGGGCACGGAGGTTTTTGGAGCTGAAGCTTGCGCTTCAGGGACAGGTTTTGAATTGCCCCAGGGGGCAATGAATTCATTTTTTCCTTTGCAGGGCCGCAGGCCCTGGGGTGGCTGAGGCATGCGAAGGGCCCGCAGGGGTGCGCAGCACGGAGCGAAAAGCGAACCCCGCAGCACGCCGACCCGACCAGGGGCCGCAGGCCGGGAGGGGCAGCCCCAAATCAATGAGCAATGGGAATCAGGTTTTGGGTTTTAGGGATTAGGAGTTAGGTTTTAGGTTTTAGGGGTTAGGTATTGGGTTTTGGGTTTTTCGCTTTGCAATTGCTCATTGTTCATTGTTCTCTGTTAATTGTTCATTGTTCCTCGTCATTGGACATTGAGCTTTTGGGTTTGGGTGCCTTTTTCGGTCTGGAGCTGGATGAGGTAGGTGCCAGCCGGGAGTTGGTCGGCGTGGATGAAGTAATGGGATTTTCCGGGGGGGAAAGTGCCCTGGTGGATCATTTGCAATTCGCGGCCCAGGAGGTCGAGGAGCCTGAGCTGGCCCTGAAGGGGCTTTTCGGTGGTGACAGGGATGGCCGTGATGGCCGAGGCGGGATTGGGAAATACATTTCCGAGGTCGATGCCCTGGGTCAGGAGTTCCTCCTGACCGGCCAGAATACCCACATAAAAGGTCCAGAAGCCGGCGGGCGCAGGCATGGGACGGACCTGGGTTTTGCCAGAATTGGCGGTGGCGTGGATATAGTACGACACGTGCGTGCCCATGTTTTGGGCGGGAATATCGGCCGACCAGGTGTCGGCAGTGGTGTTGGACATGGCTACGGAAGTCCAGCCCTGGGTGGTGTCGGTGGTCCAGTAGAGGGTGGCGCCAGATATGCCGCTGCGGTGTTTGATGGTGGCGTCGACGGTGTAATCAACCGTGGTATTGGTGGTGTTGGGCAGGGCCTGGTGCGAAATGAGGAGGGGATTGCTGGAGCCCACGCTGTGGGTGATGCAATGGATGGCGCCGCCCAGGGGTATGATGGCATTGCAATTGATGCCCACGATTTCATAGCCAGGCATGGCCTGACGGAGGATGCGCAGGGCGGTGGTGTCGTATTTTTCCTGGTACAGGGGAAGTAATACCTTTTTGTTGACAAAGGTCATGTTGGAATAGGTAAGGTAATCGCCTGCATTCCACCCGGGTCCGGGGTATTTGCCGCTGGCATCGGGCGGTGAAAGGACCCGCACGATTTTGTAGGGTGTGCCATACACGGAGGTAAAATTGCTGCTGATGTAGAGCAGGTTGGCCTCAATTTGCGGGCCGTCGGCCACGCCAGAAGGATACTCGGACCAGAGGAGGGTCTCCTCGTCGAGCAGCTTCATGTGCATGTCGATGTGGTGAATGCCGTCGTAAGGCAGGACCGTCATTTTGGCGTAGGGATCAATGTCCATGTACTTTTGCATCATGGTATCGACCCCGTAGGCTGTGCGAACCGTGGTGTTGTAATTGCCGCTGGCGCTGTTCTCCATTTCCACCAGCTTGCTGGAAAAGGCCGTGCCAAAGCCGTCGGCCATGAAATTGCCTCCTGTATGCACCAGATCGTAAGGCGCAGTGGAGGTGGAATACAACTGCAGGCCCAGCATACTGGCGATGCCATCGGGCACAGCGTCGTCGTTGGGACGGGGACGGTTGTAGATCCAGTCCACCAGAAAAAGGGAATCCACCTCACCCATGTACATGGAATTGGCCCCGTAATCACGCATCCAGATGGAATCAAAGGCGCGTTGCAGGAACCTGACTTTGTTCAGGGGCACGTTGTAGGTATTGGTGAGGGAATTTTTGACCGTGTTGGAATCTGTGCAGACGATGATGACGGTGCATTCGCTTTGCGCTTCGCGTACGATTTCGGCCAGAATGGCCGGATAAGAGGTCCAGGTGATGCAGAGGTAATCTATTTCCTCCCACTCGGCCATGGTGCGCAGGGCGAAATTGGGCGGGGTGGTAATGCCGCGGCTGGCCTCAGCCCGCGATTCGCGGTAGGCATCCATGAGGTGCATTTCTTCGGGAGTTGTCCAGCGGGGCAGGGTTTGCTGGGCAAACAGCGCCTGGCCAAAGGCAGTGAGGAGGAGGGCGAAGGCAATGGAAAGATTTCTCATAAGGACCAATTTTACTCAAGATAGGGAAATTTTCGCTTGGCTTCCTCCTTGAATATTAACCGTCTATGCTTAAATTCAGGAAAATTCCTTTCCAAATGACAGATCAGGAACAATTTTCCCGCCCTGACGCGGGCACCCGTCTGGGCTCCATGGCCCTGGATCACTTTATAATGTCCGCGGTGGCCGGCATGTTTGGCGGGGCCTCCCTGTTGGGAAGTCTGTTTGGCATGTTTGAAATGATGAAACCCAGCCACCACCTGCAGGACAAGCTTCCTTTTGATTTTGGTCTGATGATCACTTTTTATGCAATTGGCTTTGGGATTTATCTGGCCAAGGATTCTGTTCAGGGGCGCTCTCTGGGGAAACGGATCACCAAACTGGTGGTTTTGAATAACAGTACCCGCGAAGTCGCGGGTCCGTGGCGATGCCTGGTCCGCAACCTTTTTGCTTTTCTTTGGCCCATAGAGGTGATTCTGGCTTTGGCAAACCCCAGCCGCAGGCTGGGGGATATGGCCGCAGGCACCTGCGTGGCAAAATGGGACCCTGAAATGGAAACCCCCAAAATTGACTGGCTGCAGTCGCTGGGAGCCGTGGCCATAATGTGCACCTGTTTGGTTCTTTTGAGTATGCCATTGCAAAACCTGTTGGATAAAATTCCTACCTCGTTCAATGAAGTGGAGGAATCTTCCTACAATCCCAATCTTTCTATTAAAATTCAAACACGTCTGAGCGAGGAACTGGGCGATTTTGCCACTCCTGATGTGCGGGCCTACGACCAGATGCTTGACAAAGATATGCCGTTCATCAGCCTGATTTTTTCAATCAAAGAGGGAATTGGCACCTATGATCAGGTGCAAAGGATCAAGGATACCACCCAGGAGGTGCTGGACGAATTGATCACCACAGATGATTATAAAGGCCGCATCCAGATCACTTCTGACCTTGGATTGATGGATTCCAACGAAATTTCCTATCTCTCGCGGATAAATTCCTACGATTTAGTCGAATAATTCGCTGGTCCAGAGGGTGAGTCGCTGCTCAGCATAATTCACCACCACGGGCAGGTCGTCAGCGCTGATGCCCACGGAGTAAACCCTGCGATTGGGGAAACCTTTGATCATGCGCAATTCGATGCCTGTGGGACCGTAGCCATGAAAGTTGAAGTATAATTCAGCCTGATTCTGCACTTTCTGGAAAGAAAACCAGTTGTCCATGTCGATGCGATACATCCAGAGGGCGAAGGAATGGGAATCGAGGTGGGGATCGCCCAGGGCTTCCACCCAGCTGCGATCGATGATTTCTCCTGCCAGGTCGCAGACCTGGGCGCTTTTGCCCCGCGAAACGGCTATTTCAGAGACTTTTTTGGAGGCCCATTCTTTGAGCAAACCCTCATGTCTGGCATACAAAAGAAACTCCTCGTGGGAGGTAAATTCATCAGAATGGTAGTCAAAATGCCAGTTTTCGAAGATCACCCCGTTGTACATGGCTTTGCGAAAAGCCTCGTCGGCAGTTTGGGCAAAGGAATAGACCAGATCATTGAGTTTGTCCTGGCCAAAACCATCCACTTCCTCCAGACTGGCCAGACCGGGCAGTCTTTTCCCCGGAAAGGTATCCCGCAGATCGAGAATCCGCTGGCCGACCTTTTCGCCTATGGTGTACGAGGTGGACGGGGAGCCCGTTCCAGAATCAGGATTATCGTACACATTGTGAATCAGACCTTGCAGGTCAGCGGCTTTGTTGAGGTAATTCAGCACTTTCAGCTGCTTCCAGACCGGAATTTCATTGAAATTGAGCTTGCCCATGGTATTAATATTTAAAGGGTCTAAATATCTACATACAAATATAGAACAGATTGGATAACAGCCAAATGATTCCCTCCTTGTTCGCATTTAATTCACAAAAGGAAAGGGAAAATTAATTTGATACCCTGAAAAATTGGGTTTGGTAGAAGGCTCGAATAAGGATAATTTAGCCCCGTGAAATTTCCCCTGAAATATCTGGCTTTGATGGCGCTTTTGTTGTTTTCATCTCTTGCCCTGCAAGCCCAGGACGAGGACGACGAAGCACCTTCCAAGCCTGCCAAAATAAAAAAAGAAGTGCCTCCTCTGGGGCACAAGGATGCGCGGCTGATTGTCAATTTTGGCTTTGGAGGTGGATTTTTTGCCTGGAACGAAGTGCAGGACTCGACTGCCTACACCAATTCGACCGGCGATACGATTGGCTATACCTCACTCACTCCCTACAAAAATGGATTTTCTTTTCCCGTGGAATTGGGGCTGATGTACGAGGAAGGACGCTGGTCTTTGGGCTGGACTTTTGGCTGGAAAACCCTTTTTGCAGATACGCTTTACCGCGGCAAGCTCGACACACTTTACTTCAAAGGGCCGCGGCCAGTGGCACGGACGGTGGCTATTCAGGCGGGTTACCGCTTTTTTGAAAAGGACAAATGGGGCGTGGGCGCCCAGATCAAGGTGGGAGGTTTCTGGCTGAACGAAGAATACAAAGACCCGCTGAAAAAGGGGACCTACATGGCAGGGCTGGAATTTCCTGTAGAAACCCAGGTCAGTCCCAAATTTATTCTGTATCTGACACCCGGATTCGAATATATGCACCAATGGGGCAGCAAGGGCATTTCCAGTTTCCAACGAACGGTTATATATACAGGCTGCAGGCTTGGATTCCGCTATCTGCTTTACTGATACCGCTTTAGGATCGGAAAAACCAATCTTCAAATTTTGAACATTTTGGTAAAATAATATTTATCAAAACAGAACAAATCCATGGAATAACCGTTCCAAATCACTATATTGGTTTAGCTATACTCCCGGACCAAAAAGGCGAACTTCTGATTAGGAAGAGGATTGACGTCTGGATTCAATTTGCGTGGGTCGTTTAAGAATTGATGAAAAAGGTCAATTTTCCTCGGTTTTATTGATTTTCAGGTTTCTATTAAACGATTTAACCATGAACACCAAAGAAAATGTCATTCTTGTCGCAATGGATTTTTCGGAAAGTGCCCTGAACGCTCTTTCCATGTCCTGTGAATTCGCAAAAATTCACGAAGCAAAACTGGTCCTGTTGCATGTGATTGAAGGAGGAGGATGGCTGGGAAAAAACGGTAATTCCAAAGAAAAACGCGATGCAGCCGAGCAAAAACTCGCGGAAATGATCGAAAAATGCAAAGCAAAAGGCAGGAAGGTCGAAACCGTGATTAAGGAAGGAAATATTTTCAAGGAAATTATCCATGCCGCTGATGAAATGGATGCAGAATTGATCGCAATGGGAACCTATGGGCATGGCAAGAATGAAAATGGAAAAATGCTGGGAACCCTGGGCAGCAAAATCGTTCGCTCAGCCAATTGCCCCGTGATTACAGTCAAAGGGCTCGAAGAAGCCCCTGAATTGAAAAAAATCCTTATTCCTGTGGCCAAGGAATTTGGTATCCGCGAAATCAGGCAGATGCTGGAAGATTTCAAAGGAAAATACGAAGACAAAATTGAATTGATCTCAGTCATTTCGCCCGATTTGAAACCTGAGGACGACGAATATAAAAGCTGGAGCTCTTTCCTGCGCAAGCAGCACAAAGCCCTCACAGATATTGGATTCCAGCACATTGAGATCAAGCTTATCCCGAGCTCTGACATCAGCGGCGCTATTTCCAAGTATGCAGAGGCCCACGAAAACGACATTGATCTGATCATGATGGAAACCCATGGTCGTTCTGGCCTGGATCGCATGCTTTCGGGCAGTGTGACGGAGGCCGTAATCAATGTGACCCACCTGCCTGTGCTCAGCATTCGTCCTGAAAGGGAAGAAAAAGGCGGCAATTTCGGCCCCTCTGGCTATTGATCAGATCTTTCTGAGCGCCTCGACCGGCTTCAGTTTCAAAGCCCGCAGGGCAGGATAAATGGAAGCCGCAAGCGCCATCAGAATTACTTCTGCGGCAACCTGAAAATAATACCCGGCCGCCAGGCTGGGGTGAATGATCGCAGAGTATCCCATTTGCTCCATGGCCTCAGAATAAGAACTGAGGTTCATGCCCGTATGGCCGGTCCAGGCGATACAAATAAAGCCCAGCAACATACCCAGCGGCCCGCCCACCAGGCTCAACATCACTGTTTCCAGAATGATCATGAAAAAAATCCGCATTCTGGACATACCCACGGCCATCAGCATCCCGATTTCCCGCACCCGCTCCAAAACGGCCATCAGCATGGTGTTGATGATTCCAAAAAGCAGGGCCAGCAGGATGATAGACAGGATAATGCCCATCATGGTATCCATGGATTCGACCATGTAGCGCATGCCCGGACTCAGATCCATCCAGGATTTAACTTCCAGATCAGGGTATTTTGAAGCCATTTCCGTCGTAAATGCTTCAACCTGATCGTTTTCGTGTAGCAGCACGGCCACCTCGTGCATGCCGCCCGGCATGCCCAGCAGGTTTTGCAAATCTGACTGAAGCACAAAGACATTGGCCTCGTCGTACATCACATTGATGGTTTTGAAAATTCCTGCCACCCGGAAAGCGCCCGCGGTAATTTCTCCAGACTGGTTTTGCAGTTGAAGAATAATTTTGGATTTGAGCTTCAACTGAAGCTTTTCAGCCAGCTTTTGGCTGATCAATACGGGGTTTTGGCGAATTCCTGCAAGAAATTCACCTTCAATCACCGCCTGATCCAGCCCCCTGATCTGCGCCTCAGCCAGGGTATCAATGCCATTGACTTTTACCCCCAGATTGCCTTTGGGAGCGCCCAGCATGGCCATGGAAAGGGTGCGGGCTGCCACCTGCTTTACCCGCGAATCTTTTTGTAAAACGTCTAACAGCTGATTTGCCCCGGGAATATCCAACTTTACATCAAACTCTTCTGTGTAATTGGGTTGGTGAAATTGCAAATGGGAAACTTCCGTGCTGATCACATCAGAGATTTTCTGGTCAAAAATGCCGTGATAAAAACCCATGATAAAAACGCCCGCCCAAAGTCCCAGGGCAATGGCCGCGATCACCACCATGGAACGGAATTTTTTCCGCCATACATTCCTCCAGGCCAGTTTGATCAGTGCTCCCATGGTTTAATTCCTCATGGCCTCAATGGCCTTCATGCCCGAAATTTTGAAAAAGGGATAAATCGCCACCAGGCAGGCCAGGAAAGCCACAATCAGCCCCTGATTGACAAAAATCATGGGGTCGTTGGAGTATTGCAGCACAGCTTCAAAACCCATGTCTTCAGACATTTTTTGCATTTCTCCCCCCAGTTGAATGGGATTCAGATAGAAATAAATGACGGTAGGCAAAGCACCCAGCATGCCCACCAGGGCTCCAGATATGGCGATCAACACCACTTCAATTGAAACCACGGTAGCCAGCAGCCTTTTTTTCATGCCAATCGCCACCAAAACCCCAAATTCATGCTGGCGTTCGGCCACCATCATGAGCACCGTTCCAAAGATTCCAAAAGTAATGATCATGTAAAGAATGGTCATCAGCACATAGGCCTCAGCCCGGTCTGATTCGATCATTTTCTCGATCTCAGGCATGACCTCATTCCAGCTCATCACCTCGACTTCAGCAGGTAGTTTCTCTTTCAGGGATTGGGTTACAGCCCGGGCGGCGCCCGGCTGGTGCAAACGCAGGGAATACGAAGTAAGCCGCTCCTCCATGCCGAAGAGGCGCTGACATTCAGCCAAAGGCAGGTACACCACCCGCTTATTCAGATCAGGTGATCCCAGTTTGATTATGCCATCAACGGGGTATTTTCCTGCCGCGCTTACCGCGTGGAAGCCCTGGCCAATGATCACAAGGGTGTCCCCCACCCCCACTTTCAGGGATTTGGCCAGCCCAATCCCAATCAAAACTCCCGCCTTTTCATTCGAAAAATAATCCCCCTCCCGCACCCTTCCATGTAGGCCACTCATTTCATCCTCCAGCTCAGGATCAGTGCCAATGACCATCCCCACCTTGGTGAATTCATTTGAAGAAATCAGGGAAACGGTTTCAATTTTGGGCACCATGCCAGCCACCCGCTCATCAGAAAGGATGGATTGTCGCAACTGCTCCCCGTCCGCAAAGCTGTTGTCCAGGGTTTGCTCCTCGCGGTAGCCAGCTCCCTGGATTTTCACGTAGCCGACAAATTTCCCGATCATGTTGTCCATGATGCGGGTGTAGCTGCCTTCCTTGATGGCTTTCATGTTGACTGCAAAAATCACCGCAAAGAAAACTGACCCCATGGTGATCAGGGTGCGGCGCTTATTGCGCCAGAGATTTCTCCATGCTAATTTCAGAAGCATTTACAGGGACCAAACTGGTAACCTGCGCAATTTACAAAAGGGAATGCAATTCCCTATGACCTGAATCATTCGCAGATTTACTGCAGAACTATTTTCCTGACCAGGGTTCCTGAAGGCGTTTGCAGGCGCACGAAGTAAATTCCCTTGCTATGACCGCTCAGATCAATTTCATTGAGCAAGCCTTTGGCTGGGTGGCTCAACATCAGTTGTCCGTTCAGATCAAAAACTTCCACCTTTGCTCCAACCAAAATCCGGCTGGATTTTACCTGAAATTTCCCTGAAGTGGGATTTGGGTAAACCTCCAGGAAATCTGACCCAGGCTCAGCAATGCCAATCAGGGTATCCACTGTGACAGAGTCACAGAAAGTGGCGGTGCCACAGGAATCCGTAGCAGTCAGACAGACTGCGTAGGTACCCGGGTTCAGGTAGGTGTGGCTGGCTTGCTGGTTGGAGGAAGAATTTCCATCCCCAAAGGTCCAGTTCCAACTGAAAATGCTGTTTCCAGAGGAATTATTCTGGAAGGAGACGGCCAGACCTGTGCTCGCATAACTGAAAGAAGCAGCTGGTCCCGTTCCCCCAGCCAGAGTCTGGCAAAGGGTATCTGTGGCCCCACAGGAATCTGTGACCACCAGGCAAACTTCCTGCTGGCAGGGGCTGCTGAAGGCGTGCTGAGGATCCATGGTGTTGGCCGTGCTGCCGTCCCCAAAATCCCAAAACCAGCTGGCGATCTGTCCTGAGGAAAGGTCGCTGAAAAAGACCGTGTTTCCGATTTTTTGATAGATAAACGCTGCATTCAGGGCAGAACATCCCAGGCTGATCGTCATGCAGGTGGTGTCCATCCCGCATTGGCTGGAGGCCACCAGGCAAACAGGATAGGTGCCAGGCTGGGCGTAAGTATGGGTTGGATTCTGCTGGTTGGAAGTGGCTCCGTCCCCAAAGTCCCAGGCCCAGCTGGTAGGCGAATTGGTGGATTGATCCACAAATTGTGCGACCAAAGCGGACGAAGCTGCGGTAAATCCTGCCTGTGGGCCTGCGCAGGTGAGCACCAGTTGAGCACAACTTGAATCTGTGCCACAGCTGTTCGTGGCGGTCAGGCAGACGGTGTAGGTGCCCGGGCTTGCATAGGTGTGGGAGGGACTGGTTTGAGTGGAATTTCCCCCGTCTCCAAAATCCCAAAAATAGCCCGTGGTCGTGCCCGTGGTTTGATTGGTAAAGCTGGCGGTCAGTTGGTTAGAGGTCGAGGTAAAGCCTGCAGAAGCCAACGGACACGTCACCACCACGGAGTGGCAAATGGAGTCGCTGCCGCAGCTGTTGCTGGCGGTCAGGCAGACGGTGTAGGTGCCCGGGCTGGCGTAGGTGTGGGAAGGGCTGGTTTGGGTGGAATTTCCCCCGTCTCCAAAATCCCAGAAATAACCCGTGGTGGTGCCTGTGGTTTGGTTGGTGAAGGAGGCGGTCAGTTGGCTGGAGGAAGAAGCAAATCCAGCAGTGGCCAGCGGACAAACCACGGTTACCCCGTGGCAGGTGGTATCAGAACAGCCTGAAGTGGTATTGGTGGCAATCACACAAACCGTGTAAGTGCCAGGATTGGTGTAAGTATGGGAGGGATTTTGCTGGCTGCTCACCTGCCCATCCCCAAAATTCCAGGCATAACTGTTGGCGCCCGTGGAGGAATTGGTAAAATTCACTGCCAGGAGGTTTACGCTTTCACTGAAAGCAGCAACTGGGGCCAGCACAAAATGGGAAGGGTCAAAAGGTGCTATTTCATATCCCCGACCATTGGCACCCGGGCAGTTATTTTTGCTGTGGTAGAGAATTCCCTTAACCGCACAATACTGAGTTCCTACGGCAGGCACCACAAAAGAGCCACCCTGACCAGGCAGGCGCATGGCATAGAAACGGTCTGTTACGTTGATTTTATTACCTGAACCATCCTCCAGAATGAGGCCAACCCGGGTGCTGCCCGAGAAATAATAGACGGAATCCACCGTCACATTGCTCAACTCGATAAAAGAGCCTTCCCATTGTTCGCCCGTTTGCAGATTATTTTGCTGAGTGGAATTATTCAAGGCAGAAACAGCCACAGGATTGATTTTTACAGGATTTCCAGAGCTGATCACGGTCACGCTGATGGTGGGGCTGGCAAAGGGGAAAATTTCTGTTTCACCCAGAAATTCATGCACCACGCCCACAATTTCCACTGAATCACCCGCGACCAGACTCAAAACGTCTGTTGGAAAAGTGGCAGTGCCCTGCGACCAGACAGAAACTCCTGAATAGGGCCCTGTTCCATCCTGAATCCAGACATTTCGTCCGCCTGCGAGCGGCGTGATGCCCCCGTTATTGACCACCACACCCCGAAAACGCACCGTGTCATTTACATAAACAGACGAATCGTTGCAGGCGTTCAGGTTGATGGCCTGCTGAAGTTGGGAAATGGTAACCGTGGGCACCACAGGTCCGGGTACAGTGATATTGACGCAAATCGTGTCATTGCAATTGGGACCGTAGGCGATCAGGCAAACGGAGTAATTTCCGCCCCAGCCGTAGTTGTGGGTGGGATTGGTTTGGGTTGAGGTTGCTCCGTCGCCAAAATCCCAAAGCAGGGAGCTGGCATTGACAGAAAGGTTGGTGAAGGAGGCAGAGCCCGTGGTGGTGGCGTAGGAAAAATCTGCTTCTGTACCAGCCGAGTAATGAGAGGGGGCAAAAGGGTGAATCTCATACCCCCTGCCTGATCCAAAGCCGGGACATACGTTTTTGGAATGCAAAACAATTCCGCGGATGTAGCAAAATTTATCTCCCACCGCCGGGGGCACAAAAGTTCCGCCCTGGGCAGGCATGCGGTTTTGCAGAAAGCGGTCAGACACATTGATACGGTTACCCGCGGCATCCACCACATCAAAACTGACCCGGTTTCCACCTGAGAAGAAGTACAAAGTATCCACCGTCACATCCCTCAATTCGACCAGAGATCCTTCCCATTGCTCACCTGTCACCAGTTGGTTTTGGCGGTTGGCGTCATTCAAATCGCCAATATTCACCACGGCCGGGGCATGCACGGGATTATTTCCGTTGATTTTGACCACTCCTGTGGGGTAAGTGGTTGCGGGGAGAGGGACAAGTTCAGTTTCACCCAAAAATTCCAACACCACACCTGTGATTTCCACAGAATCCCCGGCCAACAGGTTCAGCATGTCGGTCGTGGCGGTCGCACCACCGGAGGCACCAAAAATATCCAGACCGTGATAAGGGCCTGTTCCATCCTGGATCCAGACATTTCGTCCGTTTCCGACCCGGGCCTGATTTCCGTTCATCATCACCACACCCCTCACCCTTACTGTATCCCCATTTTTCAGGGAGGAATCACGGCAGGCAGCCAGATTTCCGGGCTGCTGAAGTTGAGTAATGGTGTAAAGCGGATACTGGGCGGACAAAGCAAAAGCACAACCCAAAAGGCCAAGGAAAAGGATCAGATTTTTTTTCATGCGATTTTGTTAATAAACCGGGTTCTTTGAAATTTCGGGCAAAAATAGGAAGCCGCGAAAAGAGAAACAACCCCTTTTTTTACCTTATCAGAAGGGCTGCCATGGAATTAACTTTCCCGTAACGGAATGGTATCATTTTTGTGCAATCTCAGATTAATGGTGGGAAAAACAGCCCGCGAAAGCCAGTTTCAATGCATAATTTTATCCCCGGGAAACCGTTACTGACAAAAGAAAAATGCCTTTGAATCCCAAAATACGCTTCATTCTCATGGTTTTGCTGCTGGGCAATGCCACGATTTTCCTTCAGGCTCAAAAGGGGGAAGAATATGCCATGTTGATGGCCCAATATCAAACCAGAATGGACAAGTATCTGGTAAAGGATTCCTCTGTCTATCAATACTTTAAAATTTCCCCCGTTGGAATCAGTACTTTTGCCACGCCTGAAGACAAAGCCACCAATCAGGTGGAATTTCATTTGTTTTGGGATGAAATTGAGACCTTTCAAAAATTGGTTTATGGCACCCCGCCTGAAACGGGTTTGGATTGGTTTGGCATGAAAAAAACCAACCGTTTTCCAGCCTGGCTAAAGGATACCCTGCCCGATTTACCAACCCGTTTTTCGGGTTCCAGTGACCCGGCAAAACCCCTGGCGGGCATGCGCATTGCCATTGATCCCGGCCACATTGGGGGAACCATGCAAATGGCTTTTCTGGAGCGGAAATACGTCAAGATCAAAAAAGGGGATTATCCCAATTTCCCTGCAGAAATTCAGTTTAATGAAGGAAATCTCGCGGTGGCCACTTCGCTTGAGTTGCGCAGATTGCTAAAAGAAGCAGGTGCAGAGGTCATGCTGACCCGCGAAAAGGGCGGCAACACAGCCTTTGGCAAAAGCTACCAAAACTGGCGGGATTATGAATACCGCCGGGCGCTGAACAGGTACGCCAGAGACAAAAAACTGACCGAAAAGGAAGCCCAATGGTGGCTCACCCAGGCCACGGAAAAGGATATTTTCCACAAGATTTTCAAAGACGAGGATTTTAAGGAAAGGGCCCGCAAAATCAATGAATTCAAGCCAGATCTGACCCTGATTGTGCATTATAATATTGTGGAATCCAACGAGGCAGACAAGGACCTGTATCTGACCTTGCAGGAAGATAATTACTGCATGGCTTTTGTGCCGGGAAGTTTCATGAAAAATGAGACCAAAGCGCCTGAGGACCGTTTTCAGTTCCTTTGCAAATTGCTCACAGATGATATAGAGCTTTCAGAAAAAGCCTCGGCTGAAGTGATTCTGCAACATGAATTGCACCTTTCCGTGCCTGCGGTGCAAAAGGAGGAAGGGCTGAAATATCTGACCAATGCCTCCATCAAAACGGCCTCCAAGGGCGTTTACGCCCGAAATCTCTCCATGACCCGTCTGGTCAACAGCCCTATGGTTTTCGGGGAAAGTCTGTGCCAGGACAATGTGGACGAATGTCTGCGGCTTTTTTCCATCGACCAGCAGGTGGAGGGGGTGCAAACTTCCAGAAGATGTCTGGAAGTGGCCCGTGCTTATTTTTTAGGAGTTTTGGATTATGCCAAAACTTTGAAGAAGGAGCAGGAATAATCCCTTGTATTTTCTGCCAGGACTTGTCCTGGGCTTTCAAAGGGAGACGGGATAACGGGAAATTCCCTCAAAAACCCGATCAGATTGGCTTCAATGGCAATTCTGTTTCCTCCTCATATTCAAATGGAACATCCACCTGAGCGCCAAGCAGTTCCACCTGAATGGTGCCTTCCATTTCCACTTTGTACTTTTTCTTCTTGAAAATTGAAGTCACGGTGTCCTTCAGGTTCACCACCACTTTTTCGATCGGGATGTCAATGGTCAGGGGCAGACTGAAATCTGCATTGGGCTTCATTTCAGAAGCCACCTGCTGTACCACGTGGGCCGCTTCGTGCCCTTCAATGTCCACATTCAGGTCCATGCCTGAAATCTTGATTCCCACGGGATTGGGATTACTGAAAACGGCTTTGGCAGTCAAACGCAGGTCGCCTTTGAGATTCACAGAATTGAATTTCAGGTCTTTCATAGTTTGAAATTCTGGCTCTTTGACCTGGTCGCAGGAAAAAAGGGTCAGAAGGAGGCAAAATAAAATCAGGGAAAAGAGATTTTGGGAATTGGAAAGTGTCTTTTTCATGGTTGTGGTTAATTTCAGGCAATTTCAGATTGGGTTATTAAATCAAAATTTTGTTGCAGTCTGGGGTGGTAAATTTCTTTGCAAATCCGTTGAAATCAAAGTTGAAAATCTGCCTGCCCGGGGAAAAATGCTATTTCAGGATGTGGGGTAATATTTTTAGGACGGTCCAAAAGATTACTTTAAATTCGCCCTCAAATATTAAGATAATCCATGAAACGAATTAGTTACATTTTGTCTCTGGTATTGGTGGCTCTGCTGGCAGGGTGCAACCAGGGGCCCAAAAAGCTGGCGACTTTTGATACGCCCGCCCAGAAAGAAAGCTACGCCCTCGGCGCAGATATTGCCCGTGCATTTTCCCAAAACAGCATGGAAATTGATTCAGACGCTCTCTACCAGGGCATGAACGATTTCTTTGAAGGCAATACCCTGCTGACTGAAGAGGAAATTATGCAGGTATTGACGGAAATGAATGGCAAAATGCGCCAGAAGCAAATGGAAGAGCAGGCCAATGCTGCTGCAGGCAAGCTGCAGGAAGCTGAAGAATGGCTGGCACAGAATGCAGCTTCCAATTCTAAAGTTCAGACCACGGAAAGCGGCCTTCAGTACGAAGTTGTGACGGAAGGAACAGGTGCTTCGCCCAAACTGAGCGACCAGGTTACCGTGCACTACAAAGGCACCCTGACCAACGGTCAGACCTTTGATAGCAGCTATGACCGCAACGAGCCCGCTACTTTCCAGCTCCAGGGCCTGATTCCTGCCTGGCAGGAAGCTATTCCCATGATGAAAGAAGGCGGAAAACGCATTCTGTATGTTCACCCCAGAATGGGTTACGGCGAACGTGGTTCACCGCCAAATATCGGCCCCAACGAAGTGCTGATCTTCGAAATTGAATTGTTGAAAATCGGCAAATAAGCCGCTCAAAATAAAAAAATCCGGCCCGCAGGGGTCGGATTTTTTTTGTGGATTAATTTTGCGGTTAGGGAACGACGTTGAATTCAATCGCTGAAAAAGTTCCACCATAATTCCATCCCGATCCTCCCAGGTAATACCTCAAACTAAATGCATAGGTGCCCTGGGGAAGCCAAATGACTGAACTTTCAGTTCGATAAGCTGCAGAAGAAATCTGCAATAACTCATGGTCAATGAAAAGCATGGGAGGATTGTTTGACAACGGACCGTAGAGGTATGCAATACCATTTAGGCTCAGGTATCCCCTTGTCAGACTGGCGTTTGCAGAGGTAACCTTCCATACTTTTCCGGGTGGGATGGTAATGCTGGAGTCCCTGTAGGCATAACCAGAGGTATTATTGCTACTGCCTTTCAGGGTAAATCTCACAACCTTACTAAATTCCAGGGTCTGGCTATTCATGGCAGAGCAAAAAAGAAGGCTAAATCCCAGCAGGAGTAAAGTTCTTTTCAGATTCATTTTATTTTTGGTTTAAGGTTGCAAAATAATGGTAGAATCTTGGGATGGTCTCAATTCCCTTGAAATAATTGAAGAGGCCATAGCTTTCATTGGGGCTGTGAATGGCATCTGCGTTGAGGCCAAAGCCAAAAAGCACAGTATTTACCCCCAAAACATCCTGAAACATGGCCACAATGGGAATGGAGCCGCCTTCGCGGGTTGGAATGGGCTCTTTGCCAAAGGTCTCCTTCATGGCCAGACTGGCCGCTTCATAGCCCGTGGAATCAATGCTGAGCACAGCCGCTTCACCTCCATGGTGCAAATTTACCTCCACTTTCACCTGAGGAGGCGCAATTTTCTTGAAATGGCGGGCAAAAAGTTCCATAATCTCCCCTGATTTTTGGTTGGGAACCAGGCGCATGGAAATTTTAGCATGGGCTTTGGATGGAAGGACGGTTTTGGCCCCTTCTCCCGTATATCCGCCCCAGATTCCGTTTACATCCAGGGTGGGACGAATGGAAATCACTTCAATATCTGAGTAACCCGTTTCACCCCGCGTGTCTGCAATTCCCAAATCCTTGCAGTAAGTCTCGTGGTTGAAAGGCTTTTCAGCCATTTTGGTGCGCTCTTCCTGGCTCAATTCGACGACATTATCATAAAATCCTTCCACCATAATGCGCTGATCCTCGTCCTTCAGAGAGGCGATCATTTCGCATAAAACGTTGATGGGATTGGCAACGGCACCTCCATAGGTACCTGAATGCAGGTCGCGGTTGGGGCCGGTCACAGTAACCTCCACGTAAGCCAATCCCCTCAGTCCCACGGTAATAGAGGGCACATCATTGGCCACCATGGACGTATCTGAGACCAAAACAATGTCGCAGGCCAGCAAATCTGTATTGGCTTTCACAAATTCGCCCAAATGAGCTGACCCTACTTCTTCCTCCCCCTCAATCAGGAATTTCAGGTTGCAATTCACCGCGTCCATGGCATTCATGACTTCCAGGGCCTTCAGATGCATGTACATCTGGCCTTTGTCGTCGCAGGAGCCACGGGCGTAGATTTTACCATTTTTGATCACAGGCTCAAACGGCGGACTTTCCCACAGATCCAACGGATCGGGGGGCTGCACGTCGTAATGGCCGTAAACCAAAACAGTGGGTTTGTCGGGGCCAATAATTTTTTCTGCATAAATAATGGGATGGCCTTTGGTAGGATAGATTTCCACCCGATCCACGTTGAGGGCGGTAAATTTTTCTTTCAGCCATTCTGCCGCGCGGGCCACATCCTTTTTGTAGGCCGGGTCAGCACTTACACTTGGAATGCGCAGCAAATCAAAGAGTTCGTTCAAAAAACGGTCTTTATTTGCTTCAATATATGTTCTGATCTGCTCCATTTTCAGGGATTTTCTTTTAACCAGAACTCAAGTTAGTAAAAATGTTTTAAGGTGAGGAAAAGGCAGGGTATTGTAGTCACAGTAAATTCAACCTTCTGTAACATTTCGCACATTCTTTTTATATTGGGTCTGATTTGGGAAAAATCCCACTTTATAGCCCTTACACGCATGAAAAAAAGCTTTGCTTCCCTGTTTCTGTTTTTGTTGGCCAGCCCGGTCTGGTTATTTGCCCAGGAATCCACGATTGATGAACAGATCAACAATGCCATTCAACCCGTAACCAACGTTATCACTTCCATCATTTTCTTCTCTTTCCAGATTAATGGAGTTGGGGTGCCTTTGGTTTTGATCTGGCTTTTGTTTGGAGCAATTTTCTTCACGGTATATTTCAAATTCGCCAACCTGCGCTATTTCAAATTTGCGATTGATATCGTGCGGGGCAAATATTCAGACCCCAACGAGGAAGGGGAAGTTTCTCACTTTCAGGCCCTTACGGCAGCACTTTCAGCCACGGTTGGATTGGGAAATATTGCCGGGGTAGCCATTGCAATTTCTTTGGGCGGTCCGGGAGCAACCTTCTGGATGATTATTGCAGGCTTGCTGGGCATGTCTTCCAAGTTTGTGGAATGTACGCTTGGGGTAAAATACCGCGAGATAGGTGACGATGGGCGGGTTTACGGCGGGCCAATGTACTACCTTTCCAAAGGTCTGGCCGAGAAAGGCATGGGAGGCCTGGGAAAGGTTTTCGCTGTTTTCTTTGCCATCATGTGTGTAGGAGGATCATTTGGCGGCGGAAATATGTTTCAGGTGAATCAGGCTTTCAAGCAGCTTTCAGACATGCCTGAACTTCAGGGCCTTTGGTTGTTTGACCATGGCTGGGGATTCGGCATCGTGATGGCTATTCTGGTTGGCGTGGTAATTATTGGGGGAATCAAATCAATCGCCAAGGTCACGGACAAAATCGTGCCTTTCATGGTGGGAATTTACGTTCTGGCGGCTCTGGTAGTAATTTTTGTCAATGTCGGGGAAGTTCCTCATGCCATCAGCCTTATTTTTGCAGGAGCCTTCGCGCCCAAGGCGATTGGTGGAGGCATTGTCGGGGTATTGATCGCTGGCTTTAAAAGAGCTGCCTTTTCCAACGAAGCAGGTATTGGCTCGGCCTCCATTGCCCACTCTGCAGTAAAAACGAAGCACCCTGCTTCTGAGGGCCTGGTGGCTTTGCTGGAGCCTTTTATTGATACGGTTGTGGTCTGCACCATGACCGCGGTGGTAATTGTGATCACTGGCAAATACACTGATTCCAATGCATCAGACGGGATTGCGCTGACCTCACAGGCTTTTGAATCTGTGATCTCCTGGTTTCCCAAAATCCTGGCTCTTGCTGTACTCCTTTTTGCCTTTTCCACTATGATCTCCTGGTCGTACTACGGTTCTCAGGCCTGGGCCTACATGCTGGGCCGGTCCAAAGCGGCAGAATACTCCTACAAAATCCTGTTTTGTGTCTTTGTGGTCATTGGATCTTCGCTGACTCTCGGCCCGGTAGTTGACTTTTCAGATGCCATGATTTTTGCGATGTGTTTTCCCAATGTTTTTGGTCTTTACTTTTTACTTCCTGTGGTCAAAAAGGAGTTGGACAAGTACATCATCGCGGCAAAAGAATGGCGCAACCAGCAATGATGAATTGCCAAAAAGTGAGGTAAAAATTTACCGCTTATTTCCCCAGGGGTACCACTCATGTCTCCTGGGGTACCACTCGTAAACTGGTCCTTTACAACAGGGACTTTATGAATTTTCTTTGTGATGATTTAAAAATTAAAAAATCATCACATGAAAAAGATCACCATTACTCCGTTCACAGTTTCCCAATTTCGGGGTGCGCTTGTGCTTGCCTCCGTTTTACTGGTCATTGGAATTATCAGTGCCATCACAAAATTTTATCTGGTTCCTGACCTGAGTCAGATCACCATCATCACCACTCAGGCAGAAGAGCGCCAGCCCTGGCAATCCAGTTCGAAACCAGACCTTTGCCTGGACCTGAATCTCGCAGACAGCGCACAACTGGTTTCCCTGCCGGGAATTGGCCCTGTTTTATCGGGCAGGATCCTGAAATTCAGGAAGTCAAAACAAGGTTTTGACTCCGTGGATGACCTCAGGGAGGTCTATGGATTGAGCCCGGAGACCTTTGGGCGAATTGAATCTTCACTTTACATTGGGTTCAGACCTGCCCGGAAAATCAAAACCGTGAAAAAGGATGATTGGAAAAAGCCTGTACGGGATTTTTCCATGGATAAAAAATGGGGAAAAGAGGTTTACCCAAAAAACCAGCCTGCCCAAATCCTGGATATCAATCTGGCAACAGAGGATGAATTGCAGGGCCTGCCCTGCATTGGGAAGGTATTGGCCGCCCGGATCATCAAATTCAGAAAAGCCGTGGGTGGATTTCATGCAATCAATCAATTGTCTGAAGTATATGGCCTTTCAGATTCTGCCTTTCTGGTGATCAAACCTCTCGTGAAGCTGGACACCCCAGTTGCAAAGGATGGAGAATCGAGGCAAAAACCAAGGGAGACACAAATGTCACTCCCCAAAACAGATTTGAACGAGGCGGACAGCCTCGACCTGGTCCGTGTATCTGGCATTGGGCCCAAGCTTGCCTCGAGAATACTGAAATACCGCGAACAATTGGGCTTTTATCACTCAGTAAGCCAACTCCAGGAAATTTGGGGAATGTACCCCGATAATCTTGAAAGAATACAAAGTCAGGTCACGGTAAAAGAAAATCTCGATGAATATCCACATTTGGAAATCAATCGCGTGGGAGAAGATGAGCTCAAAAAACACCCTTACCTGAATTGGAAAGAAGTGCGGATTCTCGTGGCATACAGAGAGTTCCATGGTGACTATTATGACATCGAAGAAGTGAAAAAAGTGAGCGGAATAGCCCCTGAAACAATCGAAAAAGTAGGAAAATATCTAAAGTTTTAAAAAAAAAGTTGACGGAATGCCAACAACCCAATAAAAAAACCGTACCTTTATGAAAATTCATGTAGTAAGAGCAGAATCGGTGCACGAATATGTAGCAACGCATGCGAGATCCAGAAGTTCGATGACTCAATTTCTGAAGACCCTTGAAATAGCTGACTGGCAGGAGATGAATGACATCAAATCCACGTTTGGCAGCTTTGACGCAGTTTGTGGTGGCAAAAGGGTGGTATTCAACGTGGGCGGAAATAACTTCCGCATCATCTGTGGGATAAAATTCCGCAGCGGGGTAATTTTACTTTATATAAAGTTCATTGGCACACATGCAGAGTACACCAAGCTTTGCAATGCAAAAGCAAATGAGCCAGGGATTTGCGAAGTGGAAATGTATAAAGCCAGAAAATAACGCCTCCTGGAAGGAAAATTTCAGGTAAATACATGCAGAATACACCAAGCTTTGCAATGCAAAAGCAAATGAGCCAGGGATTTGCGAAGAGGAAATGAATAAAGCCAGAAAATAACGCCTCCTGGAAGGAAAATTTCAGGTAAAAAAGATTTAAGGACAATAAAATAGCCATGGAAGCACTTAGTCTGATAAAAAACCTTGACCAATACCATCACTATTGCAGTGAAGTGGAGCGTCTGGCCGAAATGGAAGAAACCGAAGAAATAAATGATCAAATAGAACATTTGCTTCTCCTGATTGAGAAATGGGACAAAGAGCATAATCCTCTTCCTGAAATGGATCCTGTGGAGTTGATCAAAGCCCTGATGAAAAATAAAGGATTGAAAGCCAGAGACCTGGTTCGTGATCTGGAAATTGATAAAACCCAACTTTCCGCAATTCTCAATTACAGAAAAGGATTCTCAAAAAGGATCACCCGTCTTCTTGCTGATTATTTCAAGATCAACCAGGAAGCGCTGAACCGTCCTTATCCGTTGAAGGAATCCGGAAAAAAAAAAGCTCATTGATAAAATGAGTAATCTGATCTCTCTGAGATTGGCGCCCGCATAAAAGCCGCAAATTAGAAGATTTCAAATAAATCATTAGCTTTACGGTAAACACCATTTTCTATGAAAACCATCCTTTGTCCCACTGATTTTTCTCCCAACGCTGGAAAAGCGATGGATTATGCGATCATGCTGGCCCGCAAAACAGGATCAAAACTGATTCTTTTTCATTCTTACCACCTGCCTCCTCACGCACCTGGGGTGATCCGTGGCCGGCAACAGGGGATCGGAGATGAATCAGGGGAGAAACTCATGGAACTCAAGGCGGTAATCATGGAAGATGAGGCAAATTCCGGGCTTGAAATTGAGACTTTTTCCCGGCCAGGAATGGCCGTGGATGCCATTGACGATGCCGCCCGCAAACTTGGCGCGGACATGATTGTGATGGGAACCCAGGGAGTTTCCTCTCTTGACGATATCCTGCTTGGAACCATTACTTCGGGGGTAATTCAAAAGGCCCGGGTTCCCGTGATGGCCGTACCTTCCAACGCAGAATTCAGGGAAATTTCCAATATCATGTACGCTTCTGACCTGGATGAGGAAGAAGCCAAGGCCATTAAACAATTGGTGGAATTAGCCAGGCTTTTCAATTCCAGAATTGATGTGGTTCATGTTCTGGAAGACAAAAGCGATTTATCAGAAGAACAGATTTCCAATCTTGGAAAAACCTATTCTGAAAAGTATGGCTATGCCAATCTCCACTTCAAAACTGTGGTCAATGAAGATGTTTTGGATGGATTAAATTCCTTTATCAACGACAACCCAGTAGATATTGTGGCAATGCAAACGGAGAAACGAAATTTCTTTGAAAAGATATTTGTGCCCAGCCTGACCCGTCAAATGGCCCAGTACACGGACGTGCCTTTGCTCGCCTTTCACGAGTAATTTCCCTTAACTTTCCTGCTGAATTTCCTCCGCAATTTCCATATCCTGAAGTTTGCGGGGTGAAAATACCTTTACATAGCTTCCTTTGGCCACCATGGCATTATGAGGTTCGGCAGTTCCAAGGAACGCCCATTCCTCGCCATACATTTTCCCAAAATCAAGGTCCAGTTGGTAATTGAGTACCTTATGGGCCTCCCAAATGGGATGATCCACCAGATAATATAACGTCTGGCCTGAATGATCGACCCCAAACCCCACATCATGCTCCTTGAAAAAGTGTTCCACACTTTCAGGTCCTGGAGTGGATGAATTCATTTCCGCTTCTACTCCAATCGAAAATTCCTTTTCCTCCACCCAGATCTGGTGCTTAATGCTCATAATTCCGCTGGCTTCATCCTCCTCCACCTTGCTTTCCATGGGAAATGAGGCATAGGGTTCGTTATAAAGCTTATTCGCCACGTAGGCAATACAATGCTTTGGGACGTATTCACGGATAAACACGACTCCCCGCCTGCCTTTGTAATTCACATAATATCTGAGGTTTATTTCAGGAAAATCCACGTGAAATGGAATCCTGAAGCCTTTCACCTTGGTATTCACGAAGTCGAAAGCCACCAGGCTGACAAAAGCGCTACCATCCACCACATCCAGTTCCAGCCCGGAGGGCAAGTGGTGCATCAGTTGCTCAGGTTTTACTTTGAAGGTCAGATTAAAGAGGTGCTTCCAATCTGCAGTAAGAAATACTTTCATAGATCACTCATTTTGGAACTGACTTGAACAGAATCTACGCATTTATTTCGAAAAATGAAACTTTCTGTTTCTGTTCGGAAAGGAAAGTTTTTAAACTGGAATATTTAAGAGTAAAAAGTGCCTGAATTAATTCAGGAGGCCAGAAAAATATCCAGAATCACAAATGAAGCAAATACTACAGAGGCGATCCCATTTGTGGTAAAAAAAGCCAGGTTTACCCGGGAAAGATCATTTGGTTTCACCAACAAATGCTGATAAATGAGCAGGGCAGAAAATACTCCTGCTCCAATCCAGAAAAGCCAGTTTCCTTCCTCCAGAAAACCAAAAGCATAAACGGCTCCTGCTGTGATCAGATGCAGGAAAACTGACAGGATCAGGGCTTTGTTTTTTCCCAACATAACCGGGATACTATTGAGTTTCTGTGAGCGATCAAACTCCTCATCCTGAAGGGCATAGATAATATCAAATCCACTGACCCAGGTCAGAACGGCAACGCCCAGCAGAACGGGAACCAGGGCAAAACTGCCCGTTACAGCCAAATACGCCCCAACAGGAGCAAGACTCAGTCCCAATCCCAATACCAGGTGGCAGAGCGCAGTAAACCGCTTGGTAAAGGAATAGCCCAGGATAACTAAAAGGGCTACAGGAGCCAGGAAAAAGCATAATTTATTGATGAACCAGGTCGTAACCCAGAAGGCAGCACTGTTCAGAATCACAAATAAAAGGGCATTGCGGGGAGAAATGGTGCCAGCAGGTATTTCACGGGTAACGGTGCGGCTGTTTTTGGCATCAATTTCACGGTCGAGGAAGCGATTGAAGCCCATGGCTGCATTTCGTGCAAATACCATGCACAGCAAAACCAAAACAAACAGAATCCAGTCGAGCTTTTGCACCTCCTGATAGCCCAGAAAAAAACCAATCAATGCAAACGGCAATGCAAAAATCGTATGAGAAAACTTTACAAGGGAAAGATATTTCTGGACCAAGACGCTAATTTTAAGGCTGTAAAAATCAGGATTAACTATCTGAAATCAAAACTGAAATCCCGGGAAAGAGTTCGTCTGGGAATGAAATTTGAAAAGGCCAAATCGTTCAGCTTAACTATATTTGCAGCATGCGATTCGAGAGATACGTTTTCATTTGCCAAAACCAGCGCGACCCCGGCCATCCAAGGGGATCCTGTGGTCAAAGAGGCTCCCTTGAAATTCTGGAAGAATTCAAGCATTTGGTCAAGGAATACCGTTTGCAGCTCAAAATCAGGGTGAATAAGGCTGGTTGCATGGAGCTTTGCGAAATCGGCCCCAGCATTCTGATCGTGCCCGATAATGTTTGGTATCAGAAAGTTACCCCAGGAGATGTACGCGAAATCGTGGAAAAACACCTGATTGGCGGCGAACCCGTGGAACGCCTCAAGGCGGATTTTTCCTTCTGGAAAAAATAATGGGGACCTCAAAAAACAAAGAAGATCAAGGCGGACGCAGGTGAAGAAGACGCAATTTACTAAGGTAAATGAGCATTTCTGAATCAAGTCCAACGCTGAGATTCGAAGTTTTTAGAGGTTCCCTAATCAGGACTGGCTGGCCAAATAATCCTCGTAAACCCGGATATTTTCCTCAATGTACTCCAGAATTTCGGGTACCCCCACCCCGGTTTCAGCGGAAGTTTTGAAAACGGGCGGCAGCCCTTCCCAGCTTTCCAGCAATTTATTCTGGTATTTGGTAAAATTGGAGTTCCGCTCAGATTGATTCAATTTGTCGGTCTTGGTAAATACAATCACAAAGGGGATTTCATGTTTTCCCAAAAACTCAAAGAAATCCATATCAGATTCCTGGGGTTTGTGACGCGAATCCACCAACACAAAAACGGTGATCAAATTTTTTCTGTACTTGATGTATTCCTCGATCATTTTGGAAAAGGTGCCCCTCAGCTTCTTGGAAACTTTGGCATAGCCGTAACCCGGCAAATCAACCAGATACCAGCTTTCATTGACCACGAAGTAATTGAGAGTCTGGGTTTTACCAGGAGTGGAGGAAGTTCGGGCCAGCCCCTGACGGTTGACAAGTTTATTGATCAGGGAAGATTTTCCAACATTTGAACGCCCAACAAAAGCGTACTCTGGAAGGTTATCCTTGGGTAAGTCGCTCAGTTTGACGCCACTTGTTAAAAATTTTACTGTTTTTATCTCCATTTTCGTTGATAAATCATTTACTTTGGCCCCTCAAGGACAAAAGAAACAAGAAAAAGCGGGGGTGCAAAAATAATTCTCCTAAAATAAACCATTGGAAAAAATCGTAACTCCATATAAGGACGCTTCAAAGACCAAAAAAGAGCAGGTTGCCAACATGTTTGACAACATTGCAGGTAGCTATGATTTTCTGAATCATTCGCTGAGTCTGGGAATTGATATCCTTTGGCGCCGCAAAGCCATCAGGAAACTGGGCGAAATCAAGCCTAAAGTGATGCTGGACATTGCCACGGGAACGGGTGATTTTGCCATTGAAGCCCTGAAACTGAAGCCAACCCGGGTGGTGGGCCTCGACATCTCTGAAGGGATGCTTGAGGTGGGAAGAAAAAAAATGGCCAAAGTCAAAGGAGGGGAGATCGTTGAAATGGTTTATGGAGATTCTGAAAATCTTCTGTTTGAAGACAATTCAATTGATGCTGTCACCGTTGGATTTGGAGTGCGGAATTTTGAGAATCTGGGAAAAGGGCTTTCTGAAATTTGCCGGGTATTGCGCCCGGGAGGAAGGGCAGCCATTCTGGAACCAGCCATTCCCAGATATTTTCCCATGAAACAACTGTTCTTTCTGTATTTCAGAGGAATTTTGCCCTTCATTGGCAAACTGATCTCTGGCGATAATGCAGCCTATACTTACCTGCCCGAATCTGTTCGGGCGTTTCCTAACGGAAAAGAATTTACCGATATTTGTATTGAAGCAGGATTTACCAAAACAACTTACACATCATTAACTTTCGGAATATGTTCAATGTACATATTAGAAAAATAGCCATAATCCTGCTTCTGGGCTGTTTATTTGTGCCTTCTCTCCAGGCTCAAAGGGGCATGAAATCAAATCCTGCCGACCTGAGACCATTTAACCTGGGCTTTACCATGGGCATGAATCTGGGGGGATACGACATGACCTCCACCCTCAACCAGTTCGATCCCGACATTAAGGTCCTTTTGCGCAGAGTGGAACTGATCCGTAAACCTGGCATCAATCTGGGCCTGATTACCAATCTCAAACTGCATAATAACATTGATTTCCGCTTTTTGCCTTCTGTTTCGCTCGAACAGCGGGATTTCAACTTTGTTTATGCGACAAATAAGGTCAGGGTGGATTCTGTAGCCCGCAAACGGATCGAGTCTTCTAACCTCAATTTGCCTTTCGTTTTCAAATTCAAATCCAATTATTACGACGTTTACCGGGTTTACGCCCAGATTGGCATGCAGTATTCCATCAACATGGCCAGTACCAAAAAGGTGCGCAACGACCCTGATCTGCTCAAAACAGTGACGGGAGACTGGACCATTCTGGCCTCTTTTGGGGTGGATTTGTATGGAGAAAAGCTGAAATTGAATCCTGAATTTCGCTACACCATGGGCATCCGCAACATCTACGAGCCCAAAAACACCCGGTTTGCCACCGCGATCACCGACCTCTTCAGCCAGTCGCTGATGATCCTGATCAATTTCGAGTAGGTCCCCTACTCTTCCCTCAATTGCCGGTCGAGAATTGCCAGCCCTTCCTGAAAGGAATGGGGATTATAGCCTAATTCTGTCTGGGCTTTCAGAATGATAAAGCCCGTTTTGGGCGGTCTTTTGGCAGGTTGGCCCAGCGAATCGCTGCTCACTTCCGTGATATTTGACTTATCCAGACCATAAAAATCTGCCACCTGATAGACAATATCCGTGATGCACATCTGGTCTGGACCCGAAATATGGTAAATGCCCTGGCGGCCTTTCATCAAAGCCAAAACCACGCCTTCTGCCAGGTCTTCTGCCAGGGTAGGTGAACGAAACTGGTCGTTTACCACCTTGATGGGTTTCTTTTCTTCCAGGCTTTCCCGGGCCCACAATACAATATTTGAACGGCTCATGTCCGCCACGATTCCGTAAAGCAGGACCGTTCTGATGATCAAAAACGGGATTCCCGCTCCAATGATGATTTCTTCCCCTTTCAGCTTGGACTGACCATACCACGAAAGTGGATTGGGTTTGGCCCGCTCGTCGTAGGGACCATTTTCCCCGTCGAAAATAAAATCCGTGGAGAGGTGGATCAGGCGGGTTCCAAATTCGCGGCACAGATTCACAATTTCGGCCACCGCCTCCACATTGATTTTCCAGCACAAATCCTTTTCTTTTTCGCACTGGTCCACATTGGTCATGGCGGCCGAATTGATGAATTCTGTAGGTTTAAATTCCTCAAAAATCGCCCGCAAAGCCGCTGGATTGGTAATATCAAGCGGTCTGTAAGTATAGCCTTCGCGCAATAAAATGCGATTGTCGCCCTGAGAGGTCGCAATCAGGTTCACGGAACGCCTTCCCGCCAGATTTTCAACTAATTTTTGCCCCAACAAACCATTGGCGCCCGAAAGAATTACTGTTTTTTGGATACTATCTGCCATGCAGCCACAAGTTATAAAAATTCCCAAAAGAAAAACCGGGACCTGCATTGCACAAATCCCGGTTTTGGAACAAAAAGAAGTTTCTCAGCTGACAGCCGCCAGGCCTTCCTCACGGTGTACATTCCCGTGGGAATGACGTCCGTATTGCTCGTGCCAGTGCACGGGAAGCTTATACCAATGGGCGGTCCGCCACATTTTCTGGAGGCTGCGGGCCACAGGCCCCAGCTTGGGGTGACTCTTGATGTGTTGTCTGACCGTAAAAGCCAGCTTTTCGGGATCCTTACATTGAATGCGGAAGCATTTATAAACAGCCATCAATTCAATGGCCAGATCATCTCCAACATGGTGGACCAGACTATCAAAATAAGCCTGCGCCGTATCCTTCTGGCGCAAATCTCCGGGCGGTATCCCGGTCAGAATGGAGGACAATTCCAAAAAGTCGTCCATCATTTTTCCTTCAGTGGTCATAAGACTCTGGGTTAGGGTCATAGATAACAATTGGCGGGGGTCAGTCGCCATTTCAACTCTTTTTTCGCCATGCTGAAGGGAGCATGGAATTGGGCTAAGCTATCGTTGCGTAGTGTCGGGTGTCTTTCCTGTGAAATTTCAATTTACGAAATAAACAGTTTTCTTACAAAAGATTTTTGGACCTGAGCAAACTTAGCATCTTTTTCGAAAAATTGAAATCCGGGCCGTCTGGAATGAATTTTCCTGCCTGTTCAAAACGGTTATTTTTCAAAATCATTGTTTTAAAAGGCCAATTAACCCCGTTCACCGCGGCCAAAAATGGCAATTGAACAAATCTTTAATTTCTTTACGGAAATTTTAACCCAAAATTTCAACCCGTAAAAAGAATTGCAGAACTATCCCTGCCAAATTGTCAGCACCACAATAAAATTTCCTTATCTTTGCGCTTTGTCAGGATAAATTGATTCCAGACCCAAATTTCAAAAGAAGCAAGACCATTGTCTGTTGACTGATAATGAATAAAGGAAAAATAACCCAGAAAGTATTCGTCCCCGAGGCCCCTGGCCTCGAAAAAACCATCGACGAAACCCGTCAGGGATCCGCATTTGAAGACCTGCGCCAGGCCGGCCCCAAGGCCCGCAACGCCTACATTGAAACCTACGGTTGTCAGATGAATTTTTCCGACACGGAAATCATTGCTTCTGTGTTGACAGATATGGGCTACGGATTCACCCAGGACGAACTGACGGCTGACCTGGTTCTGCTCAATACCTGCGCCATCCGCGAAAATGCCGAAGAAAAGGTCTGGAACCGCCTCAAAGCCCTCAAAAGGGTCAAAAAGACCCGTCCCAACACCGTAGTTGGTGTCATGGGTTGCATGGCCGAGCGCCTCAAGGCCCAGCTCATGGACCGCGAACAACTGGTGGACCTCGTGGTTGGCCCCGACGCTTACCGCGATATTCCCCGCCTGGTTGAAGAAGCAGAAACCGGTCAAAAATCGGTCAACGTCCTCCTTTCCCGCGAGGAAACCTATGCTGACATTTCCCCTATTCGCCTGAACAGCAACGGAGTAACTTCCTTCATTTCCATCATGCGCGGCTGCGACAACATGTGCAGCTTTTGCGTGGTGCCCTTCACCCGCGGACGCGAACGCAGCCGCGACCCCGAGTCCATTGTCAACGAGGCAAAGGAACTGGTGGCACAGGGCTACAAAGAAGTGACTCTGCTGGGCCAGAACGTGGATTCCTACCATTACGAAGACACCAATTTTGCCCAATTGCTTGAGAAAGTGGCCCTCATCAGCCCCGATTTGCGGGTTCGCTTTTCCACTTCTCACCCCAAAGACATCGTAGACGACGTGCTTCACACCATGGCGAAGTACGAAAACATCTGCAATTACATTCACCTGCCCGTGCAAAGTGGCAGCAGCCGCATTCTGGAGGTCATGCGCCGCGGTTATTCCCGGGAATGGTACATGAATAAAGTCAATCGCATCCGCGAAATTATTCCCGATTGCTCCATTTCCACTGACATCATCACGGGATTTTGCTCAGAAACGGAGGAAGATCACCAGGAAACCCTTTCCATGGTGGAATGGGCCCGCTACAGCATGGCCTTCATGTTTTTCTACTCCGAAAGGCCCGGCACCCTG
Source organism: Bacteroidia bacterium (assembly GCA_020635905.1). Lineage (GTDB taxonomy): Bacteria > Bacteroidota > Bacteroidia > J057 > JADKCL01 > JACJYV01. The sequence continues at coordinate 594,550 of JACJYV010000007.1, read as the reverse complement.
GCCGCCCGTAAATATCCCGATGACGTGGATCTGGAAATCAAAAAACAGCGCCTGGCCGAGGTAATTGAACTGCAAAACCGCATTCAGCGCGAAATCTCCTTCGCCTGCATCGGCAAAACCTGCAAAGTGCTGATTGAGGGCAATTCCAAACGCTCACAGGACGACTGGTGCGGCCGCAACGACCACAACCAGATGGTGATTTTCCCTAAAAACGGATCTGATCTCAAACCAGGCGACTATGTAATGGTCAAAATCACGGAAGCTACCAGCATCACCCTCAAAGGGGAGGTAATGGCATGAATATCAATACCCTGAAAACCCGTTTCGGCATTGTGGGACACAACCCACGGCTGATCAGCAACATTGAAGTGGCGCTTCAGGTTGCTCCCACGGATGTGAACGTGCTCATCAATGGGGAAAACGGAACGGGAAAAGACGTATTCTCGCGCATCATTCACCAATTCTCCAAGCGCAAACACGATCCCTTCATCGCCATCAACTGTGGCGCCATCCCCGAAGGGACCATGGATTCAGAATTATTTGGCCATGAAAAAGGCTCCTTTACTTCAGCCTATGAGTCCCGCAAGGGGTATTTTGAAGAAGTAAACGGGGGAACCATTTTCCTGGACGAGATTGCAGAAATGCCCCTGGCTACCCAATCACGCCTGTTGCGCCTGCTGGAAAGCGGGGAATATTTGCGGGTGGGATCGAGCAAAATTCAGCGGGCAGACGTGCGGGTGGTGGCCGCCACCAACAAAAACCTGATCGAAATGATCAGAATGGGCCGTTTTCGTGAAGACCTCTACTTTCGTCTCAACACCGTGACCATCAAGGTGCCGCCTCTGCGCGAACGTGGCGACGACATAGAGCTGCTTTTCCGCTATTTTGCCAACGAATTTGCCGACAAATACAACCGCAATCCCCTGATCCTCGAAGACGCAGCCGCCCACATGCTGTATGACTATCGCTGGCCGGGAAATGTGCGTGAATTGCGGAATTTCGCCGAAAAACTGACCGTTCTCATCGATCACGACATTGTCACTGCCGACGAACTGGCCGATCACCTGAACATCACGGAAAGCTACCTGCCCAGCGTAATCGGCTTTCAGGGAGCAAATCAGGTCAATGAAAATGCCAATCCGGCAAGGGAAATTGAAATTCTTTACAAGCTCATATTCGATCTCAAACAGGAAGTCAGCGACCTGAAAAACCTGGTATTCATGGGGGTTCGAAACGGAGGCGTGATGGCCAAACCTCAGGAGCAACTTCTGGGAAATCCACCTCCAGCCCGCGAACAGAGCAATTTTGGGCAATATTCCTACCCAAATCCCGTTCAACCACAGAAGAATTCTCCCCCGCTTCTGGAAGAATCACTCTCTTTGGAAAAAAAGGAAAAGGAAATGATCAACAAAGCCCTGCAAAAGCACCGCAACAACCGCAAAAAAGCAGCTCAGGAGTTGGGAATTTCCGAACGAACCCTTTACCGCAAGATCAATTATTACGACCTGGCTTAAATGAAAAATTTGTACATCCACGGAATAGCAGCCCTGATTTCCCTCGTTTTGTTGGGATCAGCGGGTTGCAAGCCCAGTTTTACCTTCACGGGGGCAAAAATTCCCAGCGATGTCAAAACCATATCCATTGAGCAGTTTGAGAATAACGCCCCCATCGTGGTCAGCACCCTGGCCCAGGATTTTACCGAAAAAGTCAGGGACTTTTTCACCTCACGCACCAACCTCCAGTTGGTCGAATCCAATGGTGATCTCAACCTCAGCGGCGCCATTGTCAACTACGATGTGGCCCCCATTAACCTCACGGGCGGCGACGTAGCCGCCACCAACCGCCTGACCATTCGCATCAACGCCGAAATGACCTCGGAAAATCACCCCGATCTGGCCTGGAAAGACTCCTTCTCCAACTTCGCAGATTTTGATGCCGCCACTGACATCAGCACCATTGAAAACGACCTGATCACCGAGGTCAACAACAAAATCGCCCAGGACCTCTTCAACAAAACCTTCGCCAACTGGTGAAACCAGTTCGCAGTTTACGGTTTACAGTTCCAAACCGTAAACTGTAAACCGTAAACTGTCTGTAAACCGCAAACCGTAAACTGACTATAAACCGTAAACTGAAATATTGTATCCTTTGCAAAATTGCCTTATTTTTGCAGGATGGACGGAAAAATCCTGGAACTGTATCGAAAATCCCTTCAAGACCCGCTGGAAGAACTTGAAGTAAATCAATTGAAGGCATGGACCCGGGAATACCCCTTCTTTGCCCTTCCTGATGCCATTTTGGCCAGAAATTCGGGATACTCCAACCCGCAGTCCGGGCAGCAGAATTTACTCGCAGCCGCAGCCCGCTTCAATCACCGCGCCACCCTGCAAAATTTCATCGATGCGCCCTTCCCTGTAAAGGCTGGTCAGAGTACTCCAGAAGCTGAAATTGCCCCGACTGAAAAGCCTGAAACCGTGGAAACCACTGTGGACGAGGCTCCAGTGACCGTCCAAAATGCCGCGGAGCAAATAATTGCATCTGTCCCCGGGGTTGAATCTGCGGAAACTCTTTCCCCCGAAACCCCTCAAAACGAAGAAATTGCTCCTGAAATTCCCAAAACGGAGGAAATCACGGCAGAAACTGAAGCCCTTGAAGAGGCAGTCGCAGAAGCCCAGACGGAAGAGGAATTGGTAGCTGAAACAGAAGTAATGGAAGAAATTTCTTCCGTGGAAGAAAACCCTGTTCAGGAACCTGAAGAGGAACCCGTTTTGGAGCCAGTTCATCTTAAGCAGGAGGAAGAAACGCCTGCCTCCCTTGTCGAAAATCAGGCCGAAAGGGCCGTGATCGACGATACAGAGCGGGCCAAAATCCTGGCTGAAGGACCCGCCACCAATGCGGCCAGCGAACAGTTCAGCACCCTGGTGCAAAACGATCCTGGGATCAATTGGTTCATGAATACCAAAATCAGGATTCGCCTAAGCCAGTTTGAATGGCGCATGCAGGCCATCCGCGCCCAGATATCTCAATTTGCCCCGGGTCTTGTCCTGCCTGAAATAACTGCAGCCGAGATTCCCGCCATCCCGGCCGAACCTGCCAAAAAGCAAAAACCAAAGGCGGAAAAAACCAGCAAAAAGCAAAACAAAAAGGCAGAATTACCCCAGAAATCTGAAACGGAAAGCGAAACTGTTCCCGAAATAACCGTTCTGCCCGAAAAAATCGAACTCGAATTCAGCCCGGTGGCCGACATTGCCGCCCCCGAACAAGTGGTCGAAAAAGCAGCGGAAAAACCAATTTCAGAAACGGAATACGAAATTGGCGCCTTCTCGGGCTTCAATTTTCTCGACGACGACGCCGCAGACTCCAGCTGGTCAGAAACGGAATCCAGCCAGGTTTCTGTTTCCAAAAAGCCTGTGGATGAGCTGATTGAGAAGTTTATCGAAGAGGAACCCACCCTCTCTGACCCCCGCGGTTTCGAAATCAAAGACAAAGAGTTGGGCAAAACCAGCGTCCTCGAAAACGAAGAGCTGATCAGCGAAACGCTGGCAAAAATTCATGCTGATCAGGGAAATATCTCTAAAGCAACCAAAATTTACGAGAAGCTCAGCTTGCAATTTCCTGAGAAAAAGACGTACTTTGCAGATCAAATTTTAAAATTGAAGAAAAAATGATTGCTATAATTTTTGGAATCCTGGCAATGGTGTTTTCAGTTCTGCTCGTCCTCATCGTTCTGGTTCAGAACAGCAAGGGAGGCGGACTTTCCAGTGCCTTTGGCGCTTCCAACATCTCCAGCATGATTGGCGCCCGCCGTGCCACCCAGGACGTGGAAAAATTCACCTGGTATCTGATCGGGGCCCTGATGTTCGCTGCTTTTGTAGCCAACGTTGCCACCCCCACCAATGAAATTGCACTCAAAAAGAGCCGCATGTCCAACCAAATCGAAGGACAATCTCTCCAACTGAACCAAACTTCACTTCCGTCAGGTGGCGGAGAAGAAGAATAAAAATATAGCACCAGCTGTGTCAGTTAACCCCTCCCAATGCGCGGAGGGGTCTTTTTTTATCCCAAAATGACCTCCTCAGACCCCATTCAGAAACTATTGGGCCGTGCCATTCAGGGCGTCCATTCTCATGTGGTACCGGCCAAAGCCCTCGAGAATCTCACCCTTGCCGTGGCTGCAAACCGCATTTCCCTCGCCCCTCACACCATCTGGCAGATCATCGGGCACCTCAATTACTGGTGGGAAATTTGCTTTGCCATCTTCGAAAACCGTCCCCATGCCCCGGCCAAAACCGCTGCTGAAGGTTGGCAGGAAACCACTTCTCCCCCTGATCAGCAAACCCTGGATTTGGCCATTCAAACCCTTTTGCAACATACCCAGCTGGCAGAAAAGTGGCTCCAGGAGCAACCAGATACCCTTTCCAACCTTCAGCACAAATACGGCAACGGCTTCGAGTTGCTGCAAACCCTGGCCTCTCACCAAAGTTATCACCTTGGCCAGATCGTAACCTTGCGACAAATCCAGGGAGACTGGCCCCCGCCTTCAGGAGGAGAAAGCTGGTAAAGGGGTGTTTTGGAAAAAAAGTCTGATGAAAAAAGGTTGTCCGCTGGAAAGGGGGCCAGGGCCAAAACCCAGGGCTGGCCTGCCTGTCGCACCACCCACCCTTCTCCGGGGACCGCGGCAAAAAGCGCCGCCGCGGCCCCTCATCCCTCAGGCAGCCGAGGCCATCAGAATAACCCGTCACTCCGTGACAAACCCTTGCATTTTGTTTCAAAATATCTTCGTAAACTTGCCTTCAAATATTATTCCCCATGAATTTTGACCGCACAGGATACTCAGATGAAGCCCTTCGCGACTTGTACGAAAGTCTTCTCTATCCCCGCCTGATCGAAGAAAAAATGCTGATTTTGCTTCGCCAGGGCCGGATTTCCAAATGGTTTTCAGGCATTGGGCAGGAAGCCATCGCCGTGGGTGCCACCCGGGCCCTCCAGTCCGACGATTGGATTTTGCCCCTGCACCGCAACCTGGGCGTCTGGACCAGCCGCAAAATCCCCTTTGTCAAATTGTTCTCCCAGTGGCAGGGCAAAAAAAGCGGCTTTACCAAAGGCCGTGACCGCTCCTTTCACTTTGGTACGCCTGAATACAAAATCATTGGCATGATCAGCCACCTGGGTGCCATGCTTCCTGTGGCAGACGGGCTTTCTCTGGCCAGTAACCTGGATGGGGAAAACTTCATTTCCATGGTTTTTTCGGGAGATGGGGGAGCCAGCGAAGGCGATTTCCATGAAGCCATCAACCTGGCCACCGTGTGGGACCTGCCGGTCATTTTCCTCATTGAAAACAACGGCTACGGCCTTTCCACTCCTTCCAGAGAGCAATTTCGCCACAAGCAATTCATTGACAAAGCCATTGGCTACGGCATGGAAGGCGTGCAGGTGGATGGAAATAACATCCTTGAAGTTCATCGCGCGGTAACTGCGATCGCTGAAAAAATGCGCAAAGACCGTCGCCCGGTCCTTTTAGAAGCCATGACCTTCCGCATGCGGGGTCACGAGGAAGCCTCAGGCACCAAATATGTGCCCCAGGAACTCTTTGACGAATGGGCCATCAAAGACCCCGTGGTCAATTTTGAAAATTTCCTGCTCAAAACAGGTGTTCTCGACGAATCCACCATCAAATCCATTCGCCAAAAGCTCAAAAATCAGATCAATGCCGATCTGAAAGCCGCCGAAAAAGAGCCCGAAGTAAGCCCGGATATCGCGGAGGAAATGGGCGATGTGTTTGCCCCCTCCCCCATTATTTCCACCTCCGCTCCCGCCCCGGGTACCCGCGAACTTCGCCTGGTGGATGCCTGCAAAGAGGGCCTGGAACAGGCCCTGGAGCGCGACGAAAAACTGATCGTGATGGGCCAGGACATTGGGGATTACGGCGGCGTATTCAAGGTGACAGATGGATTTCTGGAAAAATTCGGTCGTGACCGCATCCGCAATACCCCCATCTCTGAGTCTGCTCCGTTGGGTGCCGCGGTAGGATTGAGCCTGCGGGGCCGCCCCTGCGTGGTGGAAATGCAGTTTTCGGATTTCGTTTCCTGCGGATTTAACCAGATCGTCAACAACCTGTCCAAAACCCATTATCGCTGGGATTTGCCCGTCAACGTCACAGTGCGCATGCCCACGGGCGCGGGTGTGGCAGCTGGTCCCTACCATTCGCAGAGCACGGAAGCCTGGTTTGCCAAAACCGCCGGCCTGAAAGTGGTGTTCCCCTCCAACCCTTACGACGCCAAAGGCCTGCTCGCGGCTTCCATTGCCGACCCGAATCCGGTCATGTTTTTCGAACATAAAGCACTTTACCGTACCATTTCGGGCCCCGTTCCCGAAGAATATTACGAACTGCCGCTCGGTCAGGCGGCCATTGTCCGCCCCGGCACCGACCTCACGATTGTGAGTTATGGCTGGGGGGTTCACTGGGCCCTGGAGGTGGCTGAAGCCCTTTCAGCAGCAAGTATCGAAGTGGTGGATTTGCGCACCCTGGTGCCCTGGGACAAGGAAACGGTGTTTGCTTCCATTCGCAAAACAGGCAAGGTGCTGGTGGTAAGCGAAGACACCTCGAGACTGAGTTTCAGCGCGGAGGTGGCAGCCTGCATTTCCGAAGAAATGTTTGAACATCTCGACGGACCCGTGCGCAGAATTGGCTCACTTGATACTCCTGTGCCTTTCCACGCCAAACTGGAGGAGCAGTTTTTGGGAAGAGCGCGGCTGAAAGCCGCGGTGGAGGAACTGCTGGCTTATTAAGCGAAGCTCTACCAGCTTACATTGAGGTTTTTCTCCAAACTGCGCCAGATTGCGACCCAATTCTCCTTTTTTGAATTATCCTTCCCAACTCTTTTGTATCTTACTTCTGCGTTAAAAATTCTGAAACATGAGAAAAAATTTATCCCTTACACTTCTGCTTCTTTTTGTCCTGTCAGGAATAGGGGCCATGGCCCAATCCAATTCCCTGCAGGCGCTCCCCTCTGCCAATAAAAGTCATCCCGCCTATGACTTCCACGCGGCGGTGAAAATGCTCAGGTCCCGAACCGTTTCCTGCGGCCAGGACACCCTGCAATATGCCCTGGCCAAGGCCACGGGCATTCCTGCCCTGCTGCTGAACAATGCCACTTCGGCCCGTTCGGCCTGTCAGTACTACGATGCCCCGCAGCCTATTACCATTCACGGATTCACCTTTTACGGTTTCAAGCAAAATACCATAGGAGGCGTCACCCAGACAATTACCTGCCAATTATACGCCGCAGGACCCGATTCCATGCCCCTGGGGACCGCCCTGGCCACCAAAACCATTGTGGTGGATACCACCAGCGGCACCACTTTGGCCAGCATCGCCAAGCATGTCACCTTCACTTCACCTGTGACTGTATCAGCTCCCTACGTACTGGTGGTGGACAATAACACCGCCAACAGCCTGATTGCCTTCTTCAACGACTGGACAGCAGGGGATGGGGCAGGTGAATATCTGGCCAGCGCCCGCATTGGCGCCAACTGGCTGCGCGGTTATGACCTGAGTGTGGGTGGCAACCCGTTTGACGCTGATTTTCTGGCCGAACCCTACGTCACCTATTCACTCAGTGCGAATGTTGCCTCCAGCATCAGTTGTTTTTCTTCCCCCTCCCCCACCGTTTGCTTCACCAATACGGCTTCGCCTGTGTTTTTTCACCGCATGTACAACCAGCTGGCCTTCCTGGGCGCTCCTGAATTCAGCTTTGCCTGGGATTTTGGGGACGGCTCAGGGGTGCAAAGCGTGGTGGACAGCTGTATCCCCTACACGGGTTGCGGTCCTGTGACCGTTACCATGGGCGACACCATCTTTGGCTGGGGATCTTTCTGCGGGGAAGACACTACCTTTACCCTCAGTTCCTGTCTTGTTTCGGGTGGATTTACCCAAACTGCCACTGGTTTGCAGGCGATCTTTACCGACACCTCCAGCGGGGGTAGCAGCTGGTCCTGGGATTTTGGGGATGGTTCTTCCACCTCCACCCAGCAAAATCCTTCCCATACCTTCCCTTCAGGCGGCACTTATTATGTCTGTCAGACCGTTTCCAGCGCCTGCGGCGGCAACGTAACCGTTTGCGACAGCGTCGCCATTATCTGTGCGGCTCCTGCCGCTTCGTTTACCAGTTCTGCAGTTGGCTATGACGTGGCCTTCACCAGCACTTCCAGCGGGGCCAATGGCTGGAGTTGGGATTTTGGGGATGGAAATACCTCTGCTACACAAAACCCGAATCATACCTATGGTTCGGCAGGGACCTATACTGTATGCCTGATTGTGAGCAACATTTGTGGCGCCGACACCTTCTGTCAGGTCCAAACTGTTTCCTGCCCGGTGCCTTCTCCCAATTTTTCTGCCAGCGTAAACCTCTTTACTGCCAGCTTTGCGGATATGAGCCAAAGCACGGGTACCGCCAGCTATCTTTGGGATTTTGGAGACGGAGGCACTTCCACCACGGCCAGCCCGGCTCATACCTACGCAGCCGCTGGCAGCTACACCGTCTGCCTGACCATCACGGACGTGTGTGGCACTGATTCCAGCTGTAAAACGGTGACCATTACCTGCCCGGTTCCCACGGCTGGATTTACCTTCACCACCACCAACCTCACTGCCAATTTTACCAATACTTCCAGCAGCGGGGTGGGCTCCACTTTCAGCTGGGATTTTGGGGATGGAAACACCTCTACGGCCACAGACCCCAGCCATACCTTTGGCGCCAATGGCGTGTACTTTGTCTGTATGACGGTGCATGATACCTGTGGCACCAATACCATTTGTGATTCTGTGCCTGTGGTGTTGATCGGGTTGAATAATCCTGATTTTAACCCTGAATTCAACCTGTACCCCAACCCGGGATCGGGAGGGGTAAATCTGGAAATTGCCCTGAATAAGGAAGAAAAAGTGCAAATTCAGGTGACTAATCTGATGGGACAAACCCTGGAAAGCCTCAATCTGGGTCGTACCCAGGCGGTCAAAACCCGCCTCAATCTGAATCACCTCGCCGAAGGTGTGTACCTGATCAGGCTGCAGGCAGGAGAGCAACAAATGGTCAGAAGGTTTATCCTGACCAAATAATCAGACAAAGGGAAAGCTGCCTGGAGAATCTTCTTCAGGCAGCTTTTCTGTTTTTCACGGTTTATCCTTATCTTAAAATCAGATCAAGGAAAACCATCGCTGTTATGAGAAAATCTTTACTGCTTACAGGAATATTTTGCTGCTTGTTTTCTTTCCTCACCCAACTTTCTGCCCAGCAGATTGAGGCACTCGATACCCGGCTGGAAGTGGAACCCTGGCGCCCACCACACATTGACCGTTCAGGTCCCGTTACCTGCGTCACGGATACTTCCCGCTACCCCACGGCCAAAGCATCTGCCAACCGCCTGATCAGCATCAATAACACGACTTCTGCCCAGGCCCTTTCGCAATATTACGAAGCTCCCCAGCCCCTCACCATCTACGGATTTGATTTTTTCGCCTACTCCTCGGCGGCCAATCCTGTTTCTGTAGTATGTCAATTATACCTGGCCGGGCCTGATTCCATGCCTGCAGGGGTGGCTTTGGCCACTGCAACCGCCATTTGCGATACCAGTCCGCTGGTCCTTTCACAGGCGTACCTGCGCCGCAAGGCTCTTTTTCCCTCCCCTGTGATCATCAATCAGCCCTACGTGCTCGTGGTCAAAAATGCCTCTGCCAATACCGTGGTCATCATGACCAACGACTGGGCACCGACCTCGGGACCTGCAAACGGCAAAGGCGAATGGCTCATGAGCGGCCAATTTCCCAACGGAACCTGGACCCGCAGCTATAACATGAATGTGAGCGGCACGCCTTTCAACGCAGATCTGGAAGCGCATCCTTATGTCAAATATGACATTATTCCCGATTTTACCGCGGATAAAACCTGCCTGACCAGCAATGACAATGTGAATTTTTATTCCAAAACCTCATCCGTGGTAGCCAATCGCTTTTACAATTCTGCGGTTTTTGGGGGATTTGGAAATTCATCCTACCAATGGACCTACGGGGACGGAAGTCCGACCGGGATTGGCGACACGGTCAATCACACCTATGCGGGGGCGGGGCCCTATAACGTGAAGCACGTCATTTACATGGGCAACTGGGCCACAATTTCCAATTGCACTGCCGACACGACGCTGACCATTGGCGGGGCAGGCCTGCCCCTGGCGGGCTATACCTACTTTCTGAACGGACTTTCTGCCGCTTTTACGGACGTTTCCTCAGGAGGAACTTCCTGGAACTGGAATTTTGGGGACGGAAATTCCTCCAACCTGCAAAATCCGACCCACAATTACGCCTCCAACGGAAATTACCCGGTCACCCTGATCGTGTCCAATGCCTGCGGGGCCGACACGTTCAGCAATTCTGTTTTCATCAATTGCACCATACCCGCTCCCGTGGCTGCCTTTGGCTGGAATCAGGCCGGATTTTTGGTCAGCTTCATTGACAGTTCGAGCAATGGAGCCACCTGGACCTGGAATTTCGGGGACGGCAGCGCCACCTCAAGTCAGCAAAATCCCAATCATACCTACTCCAACACGGGCATGTACTACGTTACCCTGATTGTGAGCAACCTGTGTGGCTCAGATACCATTTCTGACTCCGTTTTTGCGGGTTTGGTGGGTGTAAATGAGAACTGGCAGGGCCATCAGATTCGTTTCTGGCCCAATCCTGCCCGGGACGAACTTCACCTGAAGGTAGAAACCAATGGCTGGCTGAATGCACAATTGCTGGATTTGCAGGGTCGTCTGGTCATGGAACAAATTATTCCCGGCCATACCCATGTGGTTTTGGACGTCGCCCGCCTGGAAAAAGGTATTTATTTTCTGAAAATTGAGGATCAGGCCTTTAAGATTATCCTGAGGGAATAAATAAATCCCCTGTTCTTGTGACTCTGATCATTGGATTGGCAGAAAAAATGACGAAATTTTATGGGTTGGATAAATATTCTGGCCCAAACCGCAATAGAAATGGCAAACTCAAAGTCTGAAATTTACGATTTCGTCATCATTGGCAGTGGCTTTGGGGGCTCTGTTTCGGCCCTGCGCCTTTCGGAGAAAGGCTATAAGGTATTGGTAATTGAGAAGGGAAAATGGCTCAAAGCCAATGATTTCCCCAAAAGCAACTGGAACCTGCCCAAATGGCTTTGGTTACCTTCCTTTCGCTTTTTTGGACTTTTCAAAATCACGGTTTTCCGCCACGTGGGCGTACTTTCGGGCGTTGGTGTGGGAGGCGGATCCCTGGTTTATGCCAATACGCTGCCCATGCCCAAGGACAGTTTTTATGAGGGAAAATCCTGGTCTCACCTGGCAAACTGGAAGGAAGAACTGGCTCCCCATTATGAAATGGCCCTGAAAATGCTGGGTGCAAGCCCCAATCCGCGGCTGGAAACGGGTGACCTGGCCCTGCAGAAAATCGCCCTGGAAATGGGTCGGGAAGATGAATTTCATCCTACCAACGTGGCCGTTTTCTTTGGCGAACCCGACAAGAAAGTTCCTGACCCGTTTTTTGATGGTAAAGGCCCGGAACGGGCCGCCTGCAATTTCTGCGGAGGCTGCATGACCGGCTGCCGCTACGACGGCAAAAATACCCTGGACAAAAATTACCTCTACCTTGCTCAAAAGCTGGGAGCCGAGATTCTGGCCGAAAAGGAGGTGTACGATGTTGTGCCTCAGGGCGAAAATGGCAAAGAAGGATATGAAATCCATTTTCGGGATTCCACCCGTTTTTTTAAGTCCAAAAACAAAGTTAAAGCCCGTAATATTGTATTTGCAGGAGGCGTTTTGGGCACCGTGGGCTTGTTATTGCGTCTGAAAAAATCTTCGCTGCCCCGCATTTCCGACCGCCTGGGCAGTGGGATTCGCACCAATTCTGAGGCCCTGATTGCGGTCACCAATCCCGATCGTAAGGCCCGTTTCAGCGACGGAGTCGCCATTGGGTCCATCCTGCATACAGATGAAAACACCTCAGTAGAGCCGGTCAGGTACCGCGAAGGGAGCGGATTCTGGCGCTTTTTGGGTGGCCCCATGATCAAGGGTTTGGGCAAAAATTTCCTGGGTCGCTTTTGGGCAATTTTTATAGGCTGGTTGAAAGATCCCATTGGAAATCTGAAGGTATATTTTGTGGGAGATTGGGCCAAAAACACGCAGATTTTGCTGTTCATGCAAAGCATTGACAGCACCCTGCGGTTTCGCAAGGGGAGCCTGGGCATGGTTTCTGAAAAAGAAAACGGGCCTGCGCCCACCGCTTTTTTGCCAGACGCCAACCAGTTTGCCACCCGCTACGCCAAAGAAGTCAATGGCACGCCCATGGTTGTTTATACAGAATCCCTGTTGGGCATTCCCACCACAGCCCACATCCTGGGTGGGGCCTGTATGGGCGCCAATGCGCAGGAAGGGGTGATTGATGCCCGCAATAAGGTATTTGGCTACGAGGGCATGTATGTCTGCGACGGATCCATGATTTCGGCCAATCCCGGGGTAAACCCCAGCCTGACCATTACGGCCCTGACTGAAAGGGCCATGAGTAAAATTCCGGCCCGCCTGACCAAAGAACGGGAGGGAGTGCCCCGCCGTGAAAATCAGATTGGTTGATGTTTGATCCTTAAAAAAATAAACTGAATTCAAGCATGATTACCCCCGAACGCTTCAGGGAAATTGCCCTCTCCTTTCCCGAAACCACTGAAGAACCCCATTTTGAGAAGCCCTCCTTCCGCGTCAAAAAGAAGATTTTCGCCACAATCTCTACAAAGGAGCAGCGCGCCACCCTCAAACTCTCCCTGATTGATCAGGATGTGTTTTCGGCCCGGGATAAGAGTATCATTTACCCCGTTCCAAACAAGTGGGGCAAGCAGGGCTGGACCCATGTGGATCTTTCCCGGGTCGATCCCGAAATGCTGGAAGATGCCCTGACCATGGCCTGGTGCGAGGTGGCCCCCAAACGCCTGGCTCAGCCCTATCTGGACAAATTAAAGGAATTTGAATGACGGAGGCGGTCCCTGATTGTGAGTTAATTTCTCTGAAAACCTATTCTTCCAATGAATGGATGGCTTTCAGCAGGCACAAATACCGCCTGGTTTTTATCCAGGAACGGACGGGATTTATTTACTTTGAGGCCATTTTGCGAAATCTGAATTACCTGCGCAGAGACTTTCAATTGAATCTGGTGGTAGTGTTGCAAAAAAGGGTTTATAATGCCAGGAAAGACGAATTTCTCTGGGAAGATGTCAAACGAATTGATGCCTCCCGGGAAGTTGCGAAAACAGAGGCCGAAATCCGGGTCAGCCAGGGCTATGGCACAGATAAACCAAACGGATACTGGCGCTATGGCAAATTTCGCTATGTGGCAGAACTTGAGGGTAAAATGATAGGAGATCGGGAATTTTTTGTGCAGGATGAGGCCATTTTCAATGATCCTGACCAACCTCCCTTCACCATTGGTCCGCTGGAAATCTGGGAAGGACCAGAGGAATTTTCTCCCACAACCTGCGTCCCAATTGAGCAAATCGGGCAATCTTCAGATATCCGTTTCCTGCATTTTCGCTTGCCTATACGCCACCTACAGAAAAATGACCTGATCGCAGGGGTACGTTATCTCCTGGAAAACGACCAGGGTGATCGCAAAATCGATTATGAGAAGGTGACGATTGTCAAAGGTGATTGTGAGCTGGATTTTTTCTATGGGACTGCCTCCAATGGCACCTGGCAGCCGGAAAATTACTGGCTGAAAATCTTTCTGAATGAGCAACTTTTGTGTGAACAGCCCTTAATATTGCCACCCAATTCCCCTCCCCAGACATGAATCGCCTGGAAAGCCATGGTCGCATTGCCTGGGAAAGGCCCTGGCGTTGCCAGGAAGTTCGTTACCTGCGCACGGATGAAAATGACGTCATCCTCGAAGCCATCCTTTCTGATGGATTTCGTCGCCTGCGGGTCAGATTTTTCCGCCCCAATCCCATGGATCAGGCTGAGCAGCTGCTGTTTATGACCGATCTGCACATCCGTGACCGCAATCTGGTTTGTGAGGACGATCTCGAATTTGGGCGCTATGAAGCATTTTTGAACGAAGATCAGGAGTTCATGGAATATGCTTTTGCCGCCGACCAGGTCTGGATTGAGGATTTGGGAGTAATTTGAAAAATGAGGTTATTTTGATCGCATTTTTGAGCTTTTGTAAGGCAATTTTCATGCACTTTTCAGGCTGCAAAAATCCCAATAATTCCCAAATTCCTTCCCTTCAAATTGCCTAATTTTCCGGCTCCAAAACCCTGACCTCATGAAAATCAAAAACAAATCCAGCTTCAAAGATCCTGTTGCAGATCATGCCTGGTTCGAGAAGTGGGCCCTGGAAATTCAGACCCAAAACAAACGCACCTATCAGCGCCTCCCTGTCCAGACTTCCCTCGGCCTGACCCATATCTGGGGCCTGAATACAGACCAGGATGGCTTGGAGACCCTGGTTATTTTTCCGGGTGCACGCACCTCTCCCCTCTTCTGGGACCTTGACCGCGGTTTGGACAATCTGGGGCAAAATCTGCGGATTTTTCTGGTGGAGACCAACGGTCTCCCCAATCTGAGCGATGGAGACACCCCCGACATCAAAACGCTGGAATACGGGGAATGGGCCAACGAAATTTTTCAAAAGCTTAATTTATCCAGTGCATTTATTGCGGGAGCGTCATTTGGAGGATTGATTTGCATGAAATTTGCAATTGTAAATCCTGAAAAAATTAAAGCTGCATTTCTGCTTAATCCGGGTTGCCTGCAGCCATTTTCCATGGCTCCCAGAAACCTGTACTATAATTTGCTCCCCATAATTTCCCCCAGTCCCAAAAATGTACGCAAGTTTCTGGACCAGGCAATCTTTTGTAAACCTCAGCATACGCTTTCGCCCGCTGCGGAAAAACTGCTGGTCGATTACGAGGTCTTCGCCCTGACCCGCTACAAAGACAAAACGGCCAAACCCTATTACATGAATCAGCAATTGACCCAGGTAAAAGTCCCGACTTACCTGCTCGAAGGCGATCGTGATCTGCTTTTTCCTTACCAAAAGTCCATTCAGAATGCGAAAGAGAAGATTTCCGCCCTGCAGGAGGTGAAGGTTTTCTCCAATGTAGGGCATGGAATCGAGACCTACGGTCCTGCTCTGGAATATGTGGGGAAGGTGATCGCTGGTGAGCGGTCTGACATATAGTACCTGATTTCAGCCCTCAAATCAATAATATGGCCCTTTCCGCCAAATTCAGACACCATTCCTACATTATTAACATTTCCAATCCAAATCAAATTCACCAAATATTATAGTTTTTAGTGAATAAATTCACCAAATATTATGTTTTTTGGTGAATCAATTCACCAAATATTATGTTTTTTAGTGAATTGATTCACCAAAAATGATATATTTGTAAAAGGAAAAAGAAAGATCATGTACAGCAGATACCTGAAAGGAGTCATCGAAAACAAGTTTGGAAAGGGCAAAGCCCTCGTCATTTCGGGCCCCAGACAGGTTGGCAAAACGACTCTGATTCAGCAAATTATCAAAAACAAAAAACACCTTTTCCTCGACGGCGACGACCCCACCACCCGCGGCATTTTATCTGATGCCAACACTGAAACCCTGAGGCAGCTGCTGAGCAATCATACCCTGGTTTTCATTGACGAAGCCCAACGCATCCCCGGAATCGGGATCACAGCCAAAATCATAACGGACCAGTTCAAAAAAGTACAGCTCATTCTCAGTGGTTCCTCCTCATTTGACCTGGCCAGCAACCTCAATGAGCCCCTGACCGGCCGCAAGTGGGAATACGAGCTCTTTCCCATCAGCTGGGAGGAGTTTGAAGGCCACCATGGCTTTCTGGAGGCCCGGCAACAACTGGAAAACAGGTTACGCTACGGATTCTATCCCGATGTGCTCAATAATCCCGGATCCGAGGAAGAAATCCTCAATCAACTGGTGAACAGCTATTTGTACCGCGATCTGCTCGCCTTTTCAGGCATTCAGAAACCAGCCGTACTCGAAAAACTGATGCAGGCACTCGCCCATCAAATGGGCAATGAAGTGAGCTATAACGAGTTGTCTCAACTCGTGGGCATTGACAAAAATACCGTCAGCAAGTACCTGGACATCCTCGAAAAGGGCTTTGTCATTTTCAGGCTGGGCAGTTACAGCAATAATCTGCGCAACGAGATCAAGCGCAATCAGAAAATCTATTTCGTGGACAACGGGGTCAGAAACACGGTAATTGGTAATTTCCAGCCCATCGACCTGCGGGCCGACAAGGGCAAATTGTGGGAAAATTTCCTGGTTTCCGAACGCAGAAAACAGGCAAAGTACAAGTTTCCCTTTGTTCGTCAGTACTTTTGGCGCACCACCCAGCAGCAGGAAGTGGACCTGGTCGAAATCAAAGGAGATGAAATCAAAGGCTTCGAATTCAAATGGAATCCGGGTAAAACGGTGAAGCTGCCCGTCACATTCACCCATAATTACCACGCAGCAGAGCACCTCGTCAACCGCGACAATTTTGGCGATTTTGTCAATTTCAGGATGTAGAAGGTAAGGGCACATCCCTCCCTCGTTTCACTCAGTCGGGTCGGGCTCATCCAGGGGTTCCGTGCTCACTGGTTCGCACCCGCCGCTCGCAAAAGCAGGCTCGCGGCGGCCCTTCCGATCCCTTGTGCAAGAATTTACCCCAAAAACTTCACCACAAACTGAATCAATTTCATTTTCAGATTGGTGAAAGGAGGATAGAAGGACTTGGCCGTCGTCAGGCCGACGCGCTGACGCAACCAGGCTTTCTCGTGGGTGAAAGCCAGAAATCCCTGATAGCCATGGGCTTTGCCAATCCCACTGTAACCATTTCCGCCAAAAGGCAGGCCCACATGGGCAAAAGGCAATGTAGTCTCGTTGACTGCCACCGTGCCTGAATTGGTGTGGGAAGTGATCTTATGGATGTTTTTGCGGGAACGGGAAAAAATGTACAAACCCAATGAATTAGGCTTGGAATTGATGTATTCGAGCACCTCGTCCAGGTTGTCGTATTCCACCAATTGCATCACAGGACCAAAAATCTCCTCGTTACGGGTACGGGCATTTTCGGGCACATCCACCAAAATGGTGGGCTCAATGTAGCAATCAGCATCGTTATAGGCATCTCCTACCAGCACTTTGGCGCCTTTGGCTTTGGCATCTTCGATCAGGTCGCGCACCCGCATGTAATGGTGCAGATTGACCTTCCGCGCAATATCTGGGGTGGAAGCACGGGCTGTCGGGTCGGGTCCGTAGATTTTGCCCAGCCATTTTTCCAGGGAGGTAATCAGGGCCGCTTTCTTGCTTTTGTGCACAAACACGTAATTGGGCGACATGCAGGATTGACCATTATTGAGAAATTTCCCCCAGATCAGCTTTTCGCCCGCATCTTCAATTGAAGCGGTCTCGTCCACAATGGCAGGGTTCTCGCCCCCAAGTTCGAGGGTTACGGAAGCCAGGTGATTGGCGGCTGCCTTCATGATGATTTTGCCAACCTGGGGACTTCCTGTAAAGAAAATGTGGTGAAAAGGCAGGGCCAGCAGGCCCTGAGCCACGGAAGCATCCCCTTTGCGCACTGCCACTTCGTCCTCCTTGAACAGCTCCTTCACCATACGCTCAATGAGATCGGCAGTATGGGGAGTCATTTCTGAAGGCTTGACCACGGCACAGCACCCGGCCGAAACGGCCGAAATGAGGGGCCCGACGGCCAGCATAAAAGGATAATTCCAGGGGCCAATGATGAGCGTAACGCCTTTGGCCTCGTAAATCACTTTGCTGGTGGTACCCAGCATGGTCAGGGGTGCAGGCACAGGCTTGGGACGCATCCACTCGTGCAGGTGCGCAATGGTATGATTGATCTCCCCAACCACAGGCAAAATTTCACTCAAATCCACCTCGCCGGGCGGCTTTTTGAAATCTTTGTAAATCGCGTCGCGGATGTCCTGCTGATGCGAGAAAATCCATTTGCGAATGGTTTTCAACTTCTGGATGCGATGAGAAGCGGTCGAATGCTTTACCCAGGCCCGCCAATGCAGCAATTGCTGATCATACAGGCCAGCAAATTCATTTACGGGGGCTTCTTTCACGGCAGGAGACTCAATCATATCTATTATGCTTAAATACGGATTAAATTTAAGCAAAAGGGAAGGATTTTACCTAACTCATTTGGTTGACGGTCTATGGTCGACGGTCCACAGATATTGCAGGATAGTATAGCATGACTGCCAGATCACTTTTAATCTTTTCCCCAATCCCTCATAACAAATCCTAACTGACAACTTACTTCCCTGAAACCAATTGGTATCCTTCAATTCACCGCCTCACTTGCAAGGAAATCACCTTCTTCCTGCCTTTCCGTTTCCTCATCCTGCGGATCTGTCTGAATTTCGAGCATGATGGAATTAACGATCCTTGATTTACTTAAATCAGGATTTTTAATTTGCGCCATGTGGAGCACTCCCAGGGTTCCGTCGCCAGGTTCTGAGGTACTGTTATTGATCAATACAATTCTTGACTTTTCAGGGGATAGTTTCGGGGGGCGGGTAATGTAGGGTTTCATCTGCTTTTCGTTGTCCGCAAAGACGGGATTGTGGTGTTCAAAAAAGTCAGAGACTGTGAGGCCATGATCAACCGCGAACTGAACGTAATCCGCTATAAATAACTCACTTGAAATGGGAGAAGGCTCATAGCCAAGCATTAAAATGGATTGGACTGGGGCGTTGTCCAAATGGTATTTTGTGCTCGCTTGCTGATTAAACCTTCCAAGCCAGTAGTATTTCAAGTTCAAGCCATTTTTTGCCTGCAATAATTGCCCCAAATTCTGTTTCAGGTGGATCATAAATGACCTGAGTTCAAATGAGGTGATTTCATTTTTAAATTCCAGCACAGCAAAGCCTGGCTCAGAGACTTCCGTTCTGAAAACAGCCTGGAAGCAAAAACCAGCATGGTTTGTGGGATCAATTCCCGACACTTCCTTGTAATATGAGTGGCTTGGTTTCATGCTGGGGACTTTGTTCTTTGGGATTTGGTCAGGGGAATCGAGGATGAAAGTAGGGACATTAAAGATGTAGCAAATTTATTCTTCAAGCCAACATTTCCAAGGTGCAGGCACCCTCCAATTCAAACCAACGAATTAATCACCCCATTATTCCGGGTGATTGCGAAAGGCCAATTTATCAACCTGGGTGGATTTTGAAAATTGCGGTAAGCCAGTTCCATTTGGGCGGCCGCAATTCGGGGGCTGACCTTGCCCGTAGCTGTGCCCAGCCCTGGACAGGCAATGGAATTAATTTTCCTGGGCGAATTCTTGTTGAATTGATCTACAGCCAGCAACATGGCAAACATGGCGACATATACATTTTCTGTGTTTTGAATGTTTACTGGAATCCGCATGGTGGGCGTATGGGCAATGAATGGATGCCTTTCGTGCAGGGTCTCCACAATCATGGAAGTTCCTATGGGCTGCTCCCCGCGATACTCCCGAATTATCCTCTCCTGAACCCGTTCCATCAAATCCAACCCAAAAAACTTGATAATGGCCAGGTCCACTCCTCCGTCCATCAGGCCAAAGGAGTTGGCAGCACTGACCATGCAGTCAAATTCGGGAAGATTTTCAAAATAACCCTGCACAATTTTCACCCCAGAGTGAGCTGCAAAGGCCTCTTTCCAGGCCTCAAAAATCTTTGGATCAGGATCAATAAGAATCAGAATCATAACGTGGGTTTTTAGGCAAGGCAAAACTTTGGGTTTACCGTTCC
The DNA here is from genome assembly GCA_020635905.1 of Bacteroidia bacterium. GTDB lineage: Bacteria > Bacteroidota > Bacteroidia > J057 > JADKCL01 > JACJYV01. The sequence continues at coordinate 574,711 of JACJYV010000007.1, read as the reverse complement.
CCAATCTCTGAAAATCTGCAGAAAGGCGCAAACAGGGATTGAAATGAATAATAAACCCTCCAAAAACCCCGAAATCCCCCTTCCACCAGATTGGCGCAAGGGGGATTCCAAGGTCATAGTTTTCTCTATTGCTTCACCAGCCTCAGAGCAGAACTTTGATTGGCAGATTCTCCCCGAAGAAAATACACTCCCTTGCTGTATCCCGAAAGGTCCAGTTCGAGTTCACCATTGGCATCCAGAAACTCACTGCCAGATTGCAGGGTGGTGCCAAGCATGTTGATCAATCTGAAAGTAAACTTTCCAGGCTGATCCTGATGTACCCGCACAGTTACAGTCCCCTGGGTGGGATTGGGGAAGGCTTCCAGGGCAAATTGAGGTGGGTTCACATTTATCCCTCCCCCATTTTCAGCCTGCGAATCATCTTTGTGCACTTCAGAAAATATTTCTGCATCAGCATAGGCAATGCAGCCACCTTGTTCGGTCGAGACCCGGATAAATTCCGAATTTCCAACCGTGTGAATCAGGCTGTTGCCCGTGCCAAGGAGATTTCCCGGATTACAACCTGGGAAATTGGGCGCACCCAGGATGGGCTGTACACACCAGTCATAAGTCAGGTTCAGGGATGGATTCACAACTGAAAGGGTGCAAACAGCTCCCTCGTCAATCATCAGGTAGGCAGGTGAAACCTCTACCGCAGGTCCCACTTCCACAATCATGATATCGTCCAGCCCGATCAGGGCGCCTGGGGTTACTTCAATGGCCACCGTGAGGAAAGATTCTCCCATACTTTGAATTTGGGCGCAAAACGGAGTCCAGGTCGGTGAGCCGCTCAGGGTGCCAGAAAGAATGGGCTGACATTGCACCTGATCCAGCAGGTGATAGTCGATGGTTCCGGGTGAAATATTATTAATCCAGCCCCTCACAAGGTAGTTACGCCCCGGGGTACTTGGGAAAGCGAAAGCCCATACATTTTCTGTGGCCGGATACAGATTGCAGGTTGTCGCAGAAGGAGCAACATTAGCCACCACAAACTGACTACCCGCGTTGCCAAAATGATCAAAGATGGTATTTCCCGAAAAAGTGAATGCCTGGAAAAGAGCATAATTGCCTGGATTCAGAGTGGCGGATTGACTGCAATCCAGGTTCAGAGGGGAATAAAAACTGGTATTGACCGGGCAAATGGTTGCATCAAAACTGAAATTGGGCACCAGGTTGGCTCCCCGAAGATCGCAAAGAGCCTGGTTATTGCAACAATTGGCCATAACCTCAATAAAAACTGTTTCCGTACCCACGCAATTATAAGGCAATACTGCGGTATAACTCAGGGAAAGCGGCACATTGGGTACAAGCAGGGAAGGATCAAGCAGATTTCCCGTCAGTGCAGCCTGATTGGGCGTGCCAACGCTCCAGGTCCCTCCTGACGGATAGCCGTAGGGAGTCAGATCAAGCACATTGTCGCCCGTGCAAATGTAGCCAAAATCCTCAATTACAGGCCTCATTTCAGGAATATCCATAGTGGTGGTCCCGGCGCAGCCATTGGCATCCACAACCGTAAGAGAGTAGGTTCCACCGCCATTAGCAGGCAGAACAGTGGTACAGGTCGGGCACACCTGGGATCCATTGTGAAACCAGGTATAACTGACATTCTGGACAGGAGTGGAAAGGTTAAATGCCTGTCCGGTACAGACCGGGGGAGCCGCGGAAAGGGTAACTTCGGGTTGTACCCTACGCACCTCCACACAGGAGGATCTCATTGGACAGCCATTGGAAATTGCTTCCACCCAGTAATTTCCTGGCTCTGAAATAAGATTATTCTGGGTGGTTGCGCCATCTGACCATTGATAAGAATTAAAACTTCCGGTGGTAAGATTGATGGATTGGCCATTGCAAAGTTGAACCACTGGCCCGGGAGCGATCACGGGGGTCGTAGCGTGCTTCACCTTGATTGACCATTTTTCTGATCTAAGTTCATGGCAATTTGCATCACCTGCACGGGTAAGATAAAGGGTTCCTGTAGCTGGAACCTGATAAGTAAAAGTATAATTATTGGTCTGGATGTCGCGGATATGCATGGTCACTGGCGAATTCGTTCCGTCATCAAAAAGAAAGCTCAGGGCAAAGGGAGGAACTCCCTGAAAGGCGAAGGGAATGTTGATTGATTCGCCCGGGCAAATACTCGCAGGAGGTGAAGCCAGCACCGTAGCAGAAAATGGGGCCCCCTGATTGCTTAGCGAGGTTGCAGTAGCCTGACTGACCACGGCCAGCTGATCTATTTCCAAAAACTGATTACCTGGCTGAATCATAATGCGGTAGGGTGCAAATCCGGGAGGCAGATTATAGAAATCCAGTGAGCCCACGTCAATCCAGGTCCAGCAGGTTTGAGAGGCTGGGATTTTTACAAAAAAATCTGCCAGGCGTACCCCTCCGTTGGGTTCAAAAAGCTGGGCGGTAAGCCCGGTTGCGCTCCCATTGGTCCTGACCCTTACCATAAATTCATGGGGCTGGTTGGTGCCATTGTCTTTCGGGAAAAAGTCGTATCTGAGATTGGGAATATCATTTGCCGAAACAAACCCGCTGGCATCCATATAGGTGGTGTAATTTCGAAAATCTCCATCTGATATATTTTGCCCGGTAAAATCCTCTGTAGCAATTTTCATCAATGGATTCCCCTGGGTACTGTGATTCAGGTCAAAAACCTCGGCCTCCATGAAAATATCTTTGCTCCAGCGTTCAGGATGGCTGTATTCATGCCATTTATCCAGTTGGTAGAAAACCTCGCTCCCGGTCACTGACTGATCAAAAATGTAGGTACTTCCTTGTTTCCTCAGACCAAAAGTCAGGGGATATGGCACCCCGGTGAGATTGATGGTAGTGACATCTTCCAATTCGCTTGAAATCCCATAAGGTTGATTATTAGGTAATTGCAACTTATAATTATCTGTAAGGTAGTTCTGAATGGAAGCCGAGATCAGGTAGGTCCCTGTATTTCCAAAACTGGGATCCGATTGGCGGGCTGAGATAAAAAACCGCGGATTTCCTCCCCAGAAGCGATAACCTCCCTGGGCGCCCAAAACCCCGTCGGGGTAAGTCTGTCCAAAATCCCCGATAAGGAGATTGCTGTGATAATAGAGTTCCTCGAACCGTGACATGACAGCCTGAGCATAGGATGGGGGGGCATATTGCCAACCATACATGGCCCGGTGGTGGTAATGAACCGTTGGAACATGATACATAAATGCCTGAAAAAATTCCCCTCCCCAAACGGCAAGGTTTTTCAAAAGCCCCAGATACTGTCCGGGACGGATCATGTCTATGTCGGGCACACTACTCGAAATCTCCTGGTGACCGTCGTCATACCCGGCCGAAACGGCCGGGGTGAAGTAAGGATGAGGCACAGGGGTCGCAAGTTCTTTATTCCGCGCAATAGTCATGGTACGGAGGCCAAGGGCAGCCGTAACCCCTGTAAACCAGTATTGGGGTCGCTGGGGATAAAAGTAGGGAGTGGGATAATGATACTGCCCGGAAGGGCTGGCAATGGCATTCATTTGCGTAACATCTGCAGTAAATTCGTATTCAAAGGGTGAGGCTCCCCCCACATCATAATACAAAAAGGTTGCCCGGTTTGGGGCTGCACCGATCAGGGCATCGCGGTATGCCTCCCGAAGCCGGGATTTTTCTTTTGAAAGAAACTCCCTCCAAAGTGCCGTGGTATGATTCTGAGGGATTCCCCCCAAATAATTTGCATGGTAATAATTAATAGAAAGGGCGTCAAACCCGAATTGGGTTGTGGTCTGGGTTGTGCAACTTTGGGCTGCAGGAAAATAACCCATTGATGTATTTCCACGCATTTGCTGGTAATCAAGTTCACCCATAGCAAAGGGGGCCTGCTCTCCGTTCTCCAAAATCAAACTAACCTGGGTGCCAATGCGGCTTTCAAGTTGCTGCAATTTGGTGTTGTAATAATTTCCATCTGCAATGGCTGGCGCCGAAGACATCCTTGGAGAAAGGGTTCCTTTGCTGATACAATCATCTCCCAAAGTTATTTTTGCCCCGGAGTTGAAAGTAATAAACTGAGAGGGACCAGCACCTGAATTTAACTTGAGGTGAGTGGCAGGATTCAGGTTTTGCGGGTAATTGACCCCCACCGTGGATCCTGACCGATTCCAGTTTGAGATGGCCTGAAAAGAGTTGAAATTACCTGACTGTGCCACCAGGGCGTCCAGATACAGGTTGGTGCCCGGATTGGGCGATACTTCGCTGAGGCCTCCCAAAAAATAGGAATAATGCCAGTTGGTAGCCAACTCCACCATTACATCAGTATATTCATTGGGCGGCCCCAAAAAAGGATCATATCCTACAAACTGCTGATTTTGAGGCATTTTTTTATCAAATCTGTACCGGGGTCCGGCGTATGCCACCAATTGACTGGGCAGGGCTTTCAGCCCTTGATTCATTACATCCGTCAGCGAAGCTGGCGGATTTTGAATGTCGTACCCGATCGGAAATTCATTTTCATCCCTGACCAGCTCGTACTCAGGTTCCACAGCACAGGGCAAATTTTCGGGGGCGCAATCCAAACAATAGTGGTTACCCTGCATGGCATCCTGAAAGTGTCGGCAAATCAGCCCCCTTGGAATGGCCTCATCGTAAACGATAAATTCATCCAGATCCCGGTGGGTGTTTCGGATAATAATTTTTGACAGGTACAACTCACTCACCCCCTGGGTGTTCAGCCGTCTGGTCAGAGGAAAGGTGAATTCCGGGATCAGGGCTCCATCCACAAAAACCTCTACCACACCCTGGTTTTGGGAAGCAAAAAACTCATACCTGATGGCGAAGTGGTGCCAGTTGCCGTCCCCATAATAAGCAGGATCAAGCCTGCCTGCTCCATTCATGTTTACATCGAAATCCTGGGAAGACATGTCATCATAGGTAACGGTCAGAGATGACACATCAATTCCCAATTGAAAGCGGAGGCGGTTTGGGAGGAAAACCAACCAGGTTTGAGAAAAGGGTTGGTGAGCCCTGAAAAGCATTTCGCAGGTAAACCCATCCGGGTTCATCACATTTGGAAACTCCCCAGTCTGAAGTTTTTGCAAATAAAGGTCATAAACATGATCATATTCCAGATAATTCCCAACCATCCCGTCATGTCTGTACATATTCCCTGGACCAGTGTTCCACCAACCTGAACCATTGGGAGGATAAGTGATGGAGTAATCAGCCTGAGGATGGGCAACGTCCAACCAGGGCATATTTTCACATTCAAAATCCCAGTAAGCAACCGGGGAAGGGATTTGGGCCTTAGCCGCGAGAAACAGGCTGAAGAAAATTACAACCAGCCAAACAGAGCAATTTCGAATCATGGGATGAGGGATTTGTTAAACAAGAAAAAGTATGATAAAAGTCAGCAATCCAATCTTTCCGCGGGTAAGAATTATTCAGGCGCATGGATTGACTTATTGGGTGAGGCCAATTGAAGGATAAACGAGTTTTGGGGAATCCCGGAATCCTCAAAAACAGGAACTTTTCGGCACCAACTTTGGCCGGGATACAGGATGGCAACTCATCTTGCAATCCCCCCTCAGATTCCGTATTTTCAGCTTTTTATATGCGACAAAATTTGAGGGTTGTTTTGAGGCTTGCTTTTTGGACTGTTTTCCTGCTTTTGGGTGGGATTTCAACCCTTTTCGCGCAAACCTGGTCCGTTTCAGGCTATGTCACCGACGGAAGTTCGGGCGAAGCCCTGCCGGGCGTGACCGTGCTGGCGCCCAGCCACCAGACCGGGGCCATGACCAATTCCTACGGATATTTCAGCCTGCGCCTGCCCGCCGACACCATTACTTTGCAAATCAATTTTGGGGGCATGGAACCGCAGATTCACCGTTTTTTACTCAAAAAAGACACCACCCTAAACCTCGAACTGAACGAAAAAACCGTCGAACTCGAGGGTGTCACCATCACGGACGATGCCAAGGAGGAACTGCTTTCCCGCAACCAAATGAGCGTGGAAAAAATGTCCATCGACCTGATCAAAGGCATTCCTGCCTTCATGGGCGAGGTGGACATCATGAAAACCATCCTGCTTTTGCCTGGGGTGCAATCAGGTTCAGAAGGCAGTACGGGACTTCACGTCAGAGGCGGCGCCTCTGACCAGAATCTCATCCTGCTTGATGGAGCTCCCGTGTACAATTCCTCCCACCTCTTCGGCTTTTTCAGCATTTTCAATGGCGACGCCGTGCGCAACCTGGAACTGTACAAAGGTGCCTTTCCCGCCAAATTTGGCGGGCGCCTATCCTCTGTGCTGGATGTGCAAATGAAGGAGGGAAACCAGAAAAAATACCAACTGACCGGCGGTTTGGGCCTGATTTCTTCCCGTGCCACTTTGGAAGGTCCCCTGCTCAAAGACAAGGCCTCATTCATGATTGCCGGACGCCGCACCTACGTGGATATTTTTACCCGCGAACTCAACAAAATCAAGGCAGACAAACCCAATTGGGAAAAAATTCCCGATTACTTTTTCTACGACCTGAACGGAAAGATGAATTTTGAGCTGGGCAAAAAGGATCACCTCTACGCCAGCGCCTACCACGGAAAGGACGTTTTCAACTACAGCAGCGGCGCCTACGCCCTCAACTTCAACTGGGGCAACACGACCGCCAGTCTGCGCTGGAATCACCTGTTTAGCGACCGCCTTTTTCTCAATACCACCGCCATTTTCAGCCATTTCAACTACAACATCACCAACGAATACACCAGTTTTGAAGCCCGCATTTACTCTACCATCAAGGACCTGACCCTCAAAGCTGATTTTGATTATTTCCCTAATAATAAACACTTTATCCGCTTTGGCTACCAGCATACTTACCATACCCTTACCCCGCGCAGTCTGAGCGGGGAAATCAAAAACACAGGTTTCAAACTCGAAGCGGGTAAATACTATTACAGCCACGAAGCGGCGGCCTATTTTTCCGACGACATTACCTTTTCGGCCCGTTCCAAGCTGAGTCTGGGGCTGCGCCTTTCCAATTTCACCCCCAAAGACACCAATTATTTCAATCCTGAACCCCGCATTTCCTACCTCTACCGCCTGCGCGACAACCTGAGCTACAAGGCCAGCTACAGCCGCATGGTGCAGTACATCCACCTCGTTTCCAACTCTGCCGTGTCACTTCCCACGGATATCTGGTACCCGACCACCGTCAATGTGCAGCCGGGTATCAGCGATCAGGTGGCAACGGGCCTTTCCTGGGTGCCGCTGGACTGGCTGGATATCAATTGGGAAGCCTTTGGGAAGTATTTTCAGCACCAGTCTGAATTTGCAGAAGGCGCCAGCGCCTTCCGCCCGGATGAACTCGACAGCAGCATCGTGCAGGGCATTGGGTGGAGCTATGGCTCAGAAATCATGCTGCGCAAGCGTACGGGCAAGTTTACGGGCTGGATCGCCTATACCCTGAGCTGGTCTTACCGCAAGGTGGCCGAACTCAACGGAGGCCTCCCCTACCCCAATAAGTACGACCGCCGCCACGATATTTCCCTGGTCGGCAATTACGAGATTTCGCCCCGTTTCACCGTTTCAGCCACCTGGATTTATGGCACAGGCAATGCGGTCACCTTCGCTCCCGGGCGCTTTTTTTACCTGGATTTTTTCCGCCCCGAGCCTACCGTGGTACCCGATTACATCCGCCGCAACAGTTACCGTATGCCTGCTTACCATCGCCTCGACCTGGGACTCACCTGGCACATAAAACCCGAAAAAGACCAACATTCGCTCACTTTGAGCGTTTATAATGCCTACAACCGCCGCAACACCTACTTTATCTACTACGACGAAGTCTGGAATCCCGACGGGTACCTGGAAAAGATCGTGGCCCGCAAAGTCTCGCTTTTCCCGATTTTGCCTTCTGTGGCCTGGAATTTTTCATTTTAGATGGTTAGATGATAGATGTTAGATGTTAGAGATAAGAGAATAGAGAAAATGTTGAAGGATTCCACCATAAAAAGCTCGAAGCTCGAAGCCAAAAGCTCGCAACTAAAATTTAGATGTTAGAGATAAGAGAATAGAGAAAATGTTGAAGGATTCCACCATAAAAAGCTCGAAGCTCGAAGCCAAAAGCTCGCAACTAAAATTTAGATGTTAGAGATAAGAGAATAGAGAAAATGTTGAAGGATTCCACCATAAAAAGCCCGAAGCTCGCAGCCAGAAGCCCGAAGCTCAAAAAAAGCTCGCAGCTCGCAGCTTGCAGCTTGTGGCTGTTTCTGCTTTATAGTTGTGGCCAACCTCCTGTCATTGATCTGGACCTGGGAGAATACGAAAACAAACTGGTGGTGGAGGCCTACCTCAAACCCGACAAAAAAGCCCGGGTGTTGCTGACCGAGAGCCAGTCCTATTTTGCGCCCGTAGATTTTCCCGTGATTCAGCAGGCCACCGTGGTCCTTTCCTATGCCGATGTGACCGACACCCTGAATTACGACCCGGTCAATTTTGACTATGTGGGCAAAAAGGTGAAGCTGTACTACGATACAGATTATTTTTTGCGGGTGGAAGACGGAGCCGGACGGGTGGTGACCTCAGTTACCCATTTTGAGCCCACGGTTCCCATTGATTCCCTTCAATCATTCAACGACGGCAAAGATGAAGCACGCATCATCACCAATTTTACGGATCCTGCGGCCTCTGGCAATCATTACCGCATCACCATCACCAGCGACAGTTCTAAAAACTGGAGTCGCAGTTTTTCCGACGCCCTGGCCAACGGCCAGGAAGTGGCCATTTCCTCCAGTTACAAATTCCCCAACCACGACCAGGTAAAAGTCAGATTATATGCTCTGACCCGGGCCCATTACGACTTTCTGGTCTCGGTCAGTACGGCCCGCAGATCGGCAGGGAGCCCTATTGCAGAGCCCGCTCCTGTGATCTCCAACATTGAAGGTGGATTGGGCATTTTCACCACCCTCAACTGGACCCTGGACAGCCTTTCTGTGGAGTTCTGAAACGGGTTTTTCCCATTTTTATGTGGATAAATCGCCCGTTTTGGCAACGGGTATCTGCATTAATAAGGTTAAATTTGCGTTGCATTAAATAAACTATACACTAACAACATTTTCGGTTTAACAACTTGACCAATGAGTGAAGAAAATAAAGAAAAAGACAACAGTTATTCCGCGTCAAATATCACAGTCCTGGAGGGGTTGGAAGCGGTTCGGATGCGTCCGGCCATGTACATTGGAGATGTAGGCGAAAGAGGATTGCATCACCTGGTTTACGAAGTGGTTGACAACTCGATCGACGAGGCCATGGCGGGTTTTGCCACGGATATCTATGTCACCATCAACGAAAATAATTCCATCACCGTTTCTGATAATGGCCGGGGCATCCCCGTGGATATGCACGAAAAAGAGGGCAAATCAGCTCTCGAAGTGGTCATGACCGTGCTTCACGCCGGCGGTAAGTTCGACAAAGATACCTATAAAGTCTCCGGCGGTCTGCACGGGGTGGGTGTTTCCTGTGTGAATGCCCTTTCCACCGTTTGTACGGTCAACGTACACCGCGACGGCAAAATCCATTCCCAAACCTATCACAAGGGAATTCCTCAGGGGCCCGTTGAAGTGACCGGAGAAACGGACAAAAGAGGCACGGAAACCTATTTCCTCCCCGATGATTCCATTTTCATTGTTTCTGAATACAAATTTTCCATCCTGGCCAACCGTCTCCGCGAACTTGCCTTCCTCAACAAAGGCATCCGCATTTCCCTGACTGACCTGCGCGAAAAAGTGCAGATTGAGCAGGAAGATGGCAGTGTAAAGGAAGATTATCTGACCAAACAGTTCTTCTCTGAGGGAGGAATTGCAGAATTTGTAAAATTCCTCGACCAAAACCGCGAACCTTTGATGGAGGAAGTGATCTATGTGGAAGGAATTGACGATGGCGGCACTGTGCCCGTTGAGGTAGCCATGCAATACAATAAATCCTACACGGAAAACATTCACTCCTACGTCAATAACATCAATACCCACGAGGGGGGAACCCACGTTTCAGGCTTCAAAAAGGCCCTGACGCGTTCCCTCAAGACCTATGCTGAAAAGGAAGGTTTCCTCTCCAAACTCAAATTTGAGATTCAGGGGGATGACTTTCGCGAAGGTCTGACCTGTGTGATCTCGGTCAAAGTACCTGAGCCTCAATTTGAAGGACAGACCAAGACCAAGCTGGGTAACTCGGATGTGGCCGGGATCGTGGAAGGAGTCATGGGAAAACAGCTGGCTTATTTTCTCGAAGAGAACCCCAACGTGGCCAAACGCATCGTGCAGAAAGTGATTCTTGCGGCTGAAGCCCGTCACGCGGCCAAAAAGGCCCGCGAAATGGTGCAGCGTAAGAACGTCATGGTAGGTGGCGGCCTTCCCGGTAAGCTGGCCGACTGTGCCAGCCGCAATATGGAAGAATGTGAAATCTACCTGGTGGAAGGGGATTCTGCAGGTGGATCGGCCAAACAGGGCCGTGACCGTAAGTTTCAGGCCATTCTGCCCCTGCGTGGAAAAATCCTGAACGTGGAAAAAGCCCATCCCTCCAAGATCTACGACAACGAGGAAATCAAAAATATGATCACGGCCCTGGGTGTGACCGGGGTAGGCACAGAAGAGGAATTGAACCTCGATAAACTGCGCTATAATAAGATCATCATCATGACAGATGCTGACGTGGACGGCTCCCACATCCGCACCCTGATCCTCACTTTCTTCTTCCGCTACATGCTGCCCCTGATTGAGCAAGGCCACCTTTATATCGCTCAGCCACCTTTTTATCAGGTAAAAAAGGGCAAGAAATTCATCTATTGCTGGACTGAAACGGAGCGTGCCGCCGCAGTGGCCGAACTCGCCGAAGGCGATGAAAGCAAAGTGGTGATCCAGCGCTATAAGGGTTTGGGAGAAATGAACCCCGAACAGTTGTGGACCACCACCATGGACCCCACTGTGCGCACCCTGCAGCAGGTAACCATTGAGAATGCGGCCCAGGCCGACTACACCTTCTCCATGCTGATGGGCGACGAAGTACCTCCCCGCCGGGAATTCATCGAGCAGAATGCGAAGTATGCGAAGATTGACGCTTAAGGGAGGCTTGAGTCGTTAGTCTTTAGTCCTGAGAACTAAAAACTTAGAACTTAGAACAAAAAAACGAGGTAAAACTATTGTTCTGCCTCGTTTTTTTATTGCCATACATTTCCCATCACGACACCAAACTTCTTTCCTCAAATTCCCCGGCAGCCACCCTTGAGCTCGCCAATCTTTAATTTGGTGGAAACTTTGTTGTCATCAGTAAATTTTTCCAACTGGCTTCCCCAGCCATTTACTTCAAATTCGAGCCAGAAGGCGCCCGTTGTTATCCCATTCGCCTCCAGGTCGGCTGCGCTTATTTGCACCTGCCCTGACCACGAATCCTGGGATTCGGCGGGCAGCGTGGCAGCTTTCCACTGCTTCAGAATATGACTTTGGCCTCCGTTTTCAGACCTAATCCTGAGGGTGTTCACCATGCAAATGGCATTGTCCCCGCCCTGATTTCCCGAATTGAACCAGGCTGTGTAAAAAACAGGGTGTTCCCTGGTCTCACAATCCTTCAGATATCCGTCAGTATCAATATAGAGCCCTGCGGGATTTTTTCCTGCAAAAGTCCTCTTTTTCCAGGTTCCGTTTTGGTTGAAAGGAATCAGATCACTGGCCACCAGATTCACATAAGGTTCCGTATTCCGGGGGTAGGATTCCCTCAGATAAGCTGCATCATAAGCTGAAAGATTAAACAAATCGCCCTGCATCACCGAAAGGTATTCCTGATCTGCCTCAGGCCACTCAGGGGTATGAATCATTCCAAATGCATGTCCAAGCTCATGAAGAATTCCACTGACCAGAGGAAAAGTCCCTTCGGGATAACAAATCTGGTTGACAGAAATGGTGAAAAAGTCTGTACTTCCCGTTCCACCCCACCCAAGAATGGCCCGATGCTGACAACAATTCAGGGTAAATCCGTCCTCTTTGATGTTCCCCTTTTCATCTTTCACATCAGAGCAAATGGGGTCTTTCTTTTTCAGGCAACCCCGGGAAGGTTCTTCCGCCACAATGTCCACGTAATCCAGATAATTGTGGTCGGGGTTTGAGGCGAATAATTCATCCAGATCTTTGTGAGAGGTGCGGGAAATCTCCATACTCAGGGCACAACCAGGCAGATTATTGATCAGGGTTGCAGCTTTATCAATCTCGTTTCCTGCCTCTGTATCGCGGCCAAAATGCTCGCGGCAAACATGGAGGGTAAAGGAATTTTCCCTCAGTAAGCCATCCTGGTGCTTGCCCCATTTGTCAATTTCCACCCTGACCACATTTTCGCGGGAAGGCGTTTCACTGCAAACATCTTTTACCTGATTATAGCATTGCGAACTGACCATAGTCAGGAAGATCAGCCCCAGCCAGATAAAATTGCCAAGGCCACGGGGAGGCAGAGGGTTCATGGGAATTGGGTCGGTTTACAGGTATTTTCTCGAAATCAGAATCTTCATGATCTCGTTGGTGCCTGCGTAAATGCGTTGGGCGCGGGCATCGGCCCAGGCGCGGGCCACGCGGTATTCCCACATGTAGCCGTAGCCCCCGTGCAACTGCACGCATTCGTCAATGACCCTGCATTGCAGGTCGGTGAGGTAATATTTGGCCTGGGAAGCCATGGCCGAGTCAAGTTTTTTCTCGCAGTGCAGTTCCACGCATTTGTCGGCGAAGGTGCGGCCCACCGCGACCTCGGTGGCCAGTTCGGCCAGCTTGAACTGGGTATTCTGGAAATCGGCGATGCGCTTGCCAAAAGCCGTGCGCTCCTTTACATAGTTCAGGGTATCTTCCAGGGCTCCTTCGGCGGCAGAAATGCCGCCCAAAGCCACCACCAGACGTTCCTGGGGCAGTTCCTGCATCATGTAGCCAAAGCCGTGGCCCGTGGCTCCCAGCAAGTGTTCCTTGGGAACTTTTACATCTTCAAAAAAAAGCTCGCAGGTATCCTGTGCATGCATGCCGATCTTTTCGAAGGGTTTTCCCTTGGTAAAACCCGCCATAGAGTTGTCCATCACGAGCAGGGAGGTGCCTTTGGCCCCCAGTTTGGGGTCCGTTTTGACCGCCACCAGACACACATCGCTGATGTAGCCGTTGGTAATGAAGGTCTTGGAACCGTTCACCACGTAATGATCGCCCATGTCAACTGCGGTGGTGCGGATATTTTGCAGATCAGAGCCCGCATTGGGTTCGGTCATGGCAATGGCGCCCACAAATTCCCCTTTCACCATTTTGGGGAGGTATTTTTTCTTGAGATAATCTGTGCCGTAATGCAGAATGTAGGGAATCACAATATCCGTGTGTAAAACAAATCCCAGGGCAGGGCCAGTGACGCCCAGACGGCCCAGCACCTCGGCCACCATGGCGTTGTACTTCCAGTCCTGAATGGCCATGCCGCCATATTCCTCGGGAACCTGCAGGCCCAAAAAACCCATTTCGCCCGCCTTTTTCCAGGCTTCCTTGCTCACCATCTTGTCCTTTTCCCACTGGGCGTGAAAGGGCACGATCTCCTGCATAGCAAAATCGTAAAGGGCCTGACGGAACATTTCATGTTCCTCGTTATAGATGTTTCTGGGGAAAAATTCCATGGTTTAATTTATTTTAATGCTCTTTTGGAGAGAAAAGGGCCACCTTTTTGGAGGTCCCCTTTAGTTAAAATTTTCCTGGAACCGAATTTAATAAATTATGCAGGGGAAGCAACGAATCTGCCGCAATTTATCCCATTTAGTCCTCCTTTTAGCCTTTTTCTGGATTCTTCTGACAGATAGTTTACCCCGCCAAAGGCAATATCAAAGTAAATTCCGCTCCTTGCCCGAGCGAACTTTTCACCTTGATCTCCCCGCCCAACTGCTCGGCAAAGGCTTTCACAATTGCCAATCCCAATCCATTGGAACTTTCGCCCGCCGTAGGACGGGCAGACAGCCGCTGGAATTTTCCAAATAATTTCTTTTGATCCTCCTCTCCAATCCCGGGTCCTTCATCCCGCACCACGGTCTGTATCTGATTTTCCCTTTTTTTCAGCTCAATCCAGACACTTTTACCTTTGGGTGAATATTTGATTGCATTGGAAACCAGATTGTCCACGATACGCTCATAATAGCCAGGATCCGTTTTGAGCAAAATAGGCTCAGTGGGCAGCTCCAGATGCAGGGCAATGGATTTATTCTCGGCCGACATTTTGTAATCTGCTATGATCTTTTGCAGGCTTTCCCGCAGTTCTGAATCCACGGAATGCAGCTCCAGTTTTCCGTCCTCCACCGCTGCCAGTTCGAGGAGATTTTTGATCAGATCAATCCCCCTTTTGACCACAAAATCCATTTTTTCCAGCACGGTTTTTTGGGAATCATTGACCGGGCCAAGCATTTGCAGCATTTGCCCCAAACTCATCACCGTGTTGAGGGGCGATTTCAGGTCGTGGGCCACAATCTGCATGAGCATGTCCTTCTCCTGGTTGAGGCTGTCGAGGGAGGAATTCTTTTTCTGCAAAATCCGGTTAAAGTCGCGCGACTTGCGGAAGGAAAGGACCAGCAATATGGCAATCCCCGCAAAGAGCACCAGCAGGCAGGCCATGGTCAGGGTCAGGTAAAATTGTCCTTTTTTCTGTTCCCGAAGGTGCTCGTTATGTTCCTGCAGGCGTTCGTTGAGGTATTCTGATTCCTTTACTGCCAGATTGATTTTGACCTTGTCCAACTCGTAATTGTCCTCCAGGGACCGGGCCATGCGGTAATATTTGAGGGTCTCCTTGTAATTTCCTTTTTGCTCGAAAATCCCCCCCAGCAACTCTGCAAGTTGAATGGTAGGGCGATAATACCGTTTGCCTTCCACCGTCTGCAGGGCCCGCAGGGCCATCACCTCTGCGCTGTCTGCGTTTCCACGGGCCAGCTCTACCCGAATCATACTGGTAATGGCGGTCAAATAGGACTCATAAGCCATGGCTCCCTCCCATTTATCCAGCACCAGATTGGCATATTTTCTCACCATTTCGGGTAGGTTGAGTTCCTCGTAAACGTGGGCCAGCTTGGCCGCCACCATCAGCAAGCCAATTCGTTCTCCCTCTTCCTGAAATATTTTATAAGCCAGTTCCAGGCTGTCGCGTGCCTCGTTGAGGCGGCCTGCACCACGGAGGGCTTCACCGTAATAATTGAGGGGCCAGCCATGGCCTTTGCCCTGTTTCGAAAATTTAGCCGCTTCTTCACAGGCTTCAATGGATTTTTCGTATTCCCCCAGTTCGTTATACACCCGGCTTTTCCAGTACAGAAAAAAGATGTGCTTGCTGGTGTCGTGGACGGCTGCGGACAGGATTTCACCTGAATACATGTATTCCAGGGCCTGCTCATAGATGCCGCGGGCCATGAGAAAGTGCCCCATGTTGAAGCAGGACTTGAGGATAGCTGCAGAATCCTGGCTGTTGCGGGCTTCTATTTCACCCTGTTTGAAGTATAATAAGGCAGAATCAGGGGATTGAAAAGACATGGCATACCCCTTATTGCTGTAATACTCCACCTTGACCAATGCGGAGGAATCTGCCAGAGAATCAGGCAGTTGCAAAATCGGGAGTGCAGGCAACCCTGTGGCCACTAACTTTCCACAGGTCAGGATCATCAGGCCAAAAACAGCGAAAAGCTTTCCGCAATAGCAGTTGGTTGGTCTCATTATAAGGGCGCTTACCCCAATGTAGATAAATTCCCTCAAAGCTGCAAGAGGGCGGATTACTGTTTTCAGTCGACCGTTGTTCAAACCGTAAACTGGTAGCCCGATGGCGCTCGCGCGCGCGTAAATTTAGAAGGAGAACGGGCTAAAATGGTTAGTATCGCAATCCCGCAACGAAGTCGCTCCCTTGGAGATAGCTATACGGGTGCGCCAAGATTTTTGGGCCCTCCCGAATGCTTTCGGGATTACGTTGGTTGGGGTGGTTCCGAAAGCATTCGGAAGACGCTAAGCTATGCGTTTTTTCTCATATAGCTTTGGGTTCTTTGCACCCTTCAACCCACGAAATGCAGAAAACAACCCCTTTGCGGCCTTTGCGTGACCTCTAAACCCCTAGTTGACCTTTATGCTGAAGTTATCGGGAGTAAACCGCAAACCGTAAACTGTCTGCATTAAACCACTTTCTCCTTTGATTTCACGGGACCATAAAATCCCTGTCCGTTGGCGGCCATTTCGCGGAGCTTGTCAGTGGGACGGTACCTTTCACCAAAACGGTCGGCGAAATCGTCGCATTCATCCACAAACCAATCCACCCCGACAAAGTCGATGTAGGAAAGCACCCCGCCCGTGTAGGGCGGGAAGCCCCAGCCCAGGATGGAGCCAATGTCTGCATCCTCGACCGAGCGCAGCACCCCCTCTTCCAGACAGCGGACCGATTCCAGAGCCTGAATGTGGAGCAATCGCTTGCTGACTTCCGCCGCCGAAGGCTGGCTGGCCGCGACGGGGAAATGTTCGCTCAAGCCTTTCCAGAGGTGCTTTTGTCCGCCTTCGGGATATTCATAGAATCCTTTGCCTGCCTTTTTGCCCACCCGTCCCTGCTCGTGAACCATGATTTGGGTAACTTTCCTGGCATTTTCCTCCACTGCGATCCCGTCCTTTTCGGTCTGGGTCTGAATGTGGTCCATGAGAGAAAGGCTCACTTCATCCGTCACGGCCAGGGCACCCACAGGCATGCCCGCCATTTTGGAGGCATTTTCGATCAGGGCAGGCTTGATGCCTTCGGCCAGCATTTCCATACCTTCGATCACGAAGGTTTTGAAGATACGGCTGGTAAAAAATCCGCGGCTGTCATTGACCACGATGGGCACTTTGCGAATTTGCTTGATGTAATCAATGCACATGGCGAGGGCATAATCGTCACTTTGCTTCCCCATGATCACCTCGACCAGTTGCATTTTGTCAACGGGAGAAAAGAAATGCAAGCCAATGAACCTCTCGGGGCGTTTGGAGGCCTCAGCCAGACCTGTGATAGGCAGAGTGGAGGTATTCGAGGCAAAAACTGCATGATCGGGCATGACTGCCTCAGACTCCTGCGTGACCCGGGCCTTGAGGCCGCGGTCTTCGAATACGGCCTCAACCACCAGGTCGCAACCTGCCATATCCGCCGGGTCGGCGGTGGGATGAATTCGATCCAGGATCGCATCTGCCTTGGCCTGGGTGCTGCTGCCGCGCTCTATTTTTTTCTGCAAAATGTTGCGGGAATAATCCTTTCCTTTCTCCGCTCCTTCCAAGGACACGTCCTTCAGCACGGTTTCAATGCCCGACAAGGCCGAAACGTAAGCAATGCCTGCACCCATCATACCCGCTCCCAGGATGCCCACTTTCTTCACGACAGGTACTTCCACCCCTTTGGGACGGGCCACTCCCCCTTTGGCTTTGTTCATGTTGAAAAAGAGGGTGCGAATCATGTTTTTGGCTTCGGGCGAAACCACCACATCCGCAAAATAGCCCGCTTCTATTTGCAAGGCACGGTCAAATGTCTGCTGACAGCCTTCGTACACACAGTTGAGGATGGCCAGAGGAGCAGGATAATTTCCCATGGTTTTTTCGCGCACCACGCCTGCACCTGAAGAAAAGGCAAACATTCCTTCGGGGCCATTGACTTCCCCGCCCGGCAAGTGAAAGGATTTTTCATCCCAGGGCTGGGTGAATCGTCCAACCTGCTGAATCCAGTTCATGGCTTCCGCCTCCAGTTCCTCTTTGGAATTCACCAGTTTGTCCACCATGCCCAGTTTGGCGGCTTGCTCAGGATTATATCGCCTTCCCTCCAAAAGAGGCAAAAGCGCGGCCTGAAAGCCAATCATGCGGGGCAGGCGCTGGGTTCCACCTCCTCCTGGAAGCAGTCCAAGAGTAACCTCTGGCAGGCCAATTTCCACCTTGGGATGATTGATGCAAATGCGGTAATGAGCCGCCAGCGTCACCTCATAGCCCCCACCCAGACAGGTACCGTTGATGGCTGCCACCACGGGTTTGCCTCCTGTTTCCATTTTGCGCAAAATGGTGTGCAGCTCCATGGTGAGGGCCACTACTTTGGCATGATCGTGGAGGTCGTAAATCATTTTCAGATCACCCCCCGCCACAAATTCAGGACGGCTGGATGTGATGATAATCCCCTTAACTGCCTCGTCCTGCAGGGCTTGATTCAGGCATTTATCCAGCGCCTCGATAGAGGCCTGGTTGATCACATTCATGGGGTATCCTTCCATGTTGAAGGACAGTATAGCAACGCTGTTGCGGATTTGATAATCGATCATATTCTCTTCTTGGTTGGTGGTTGACCAGTTTACGGTTTACAGTTTACAGTTAGAACCGTAAACCGCAAACTGTAAACCGAAAACTGTTTATACTCTTTCAATAATAGTGGCAATGCCCATCCCGCCGCCGATGCAGAGGGTGGCCAGGGCGGTATTGAGGTCGCGGCGTTCCAGTTCGTCGAGCATGGTGCCGATCAGGATGGCGCCTGTGGCGCCGAGGGGGTGTCCCATGGCAATGGCGCCGCCGTTGACGTTCACTTTGTCGTGGGGAACATTGAGGTCGGTCATGAAGCGCATGGGCACCACGGCAAAGGCTTCATTGACCTCGAAGAGGTCGATGTCGCTGGCTTTCATGCCGGCCCGCTTCAGGGCTTTGGCCGAAGCAGGTCCGGGACCAACCAGCATGATGGTGGGTTCGGTGCCAATCACGGCAAAGGAACGGAAACGGGCACGTGGCTTCAGTCCGGCCTGCTCGCCTGCTTCTTTATTACCAATCAGAATGAGGGAAGCCCCATCCACAATGCCTGACGAATTGCCCGCATGATGAAAATGGCCCACGGTTTCCACTTCGGGGTAGGCCTGCACCGCCACGGAGTCAAATCCAGCCTTGGTACCCATGATCTCGAAGGAGGGGCGCAGTTTGGCCAGTGATTCCACCGTGGTATTGGCGCGGATGGTCTCGTCCTGGGCCAGAATCACATTGTCATTATGGTCTTTGACTGGGATAACAGACTGATTGAACCAGCCATTTTCCCAGGCGCGGGCCGCCCGCTGGTGGGAAGCCACCGCAAACTGGTCCAGATCTTCGCGGGAGTATCCATCCAGGGTGGCAATCAGGTCTGCAGAAATGCCCTGAGGAACGAGTTTGCGACGCGAAAGAATGTCGGGATCGCTGAAAAGGCCCATTCCGTCTGAGCCCATGGGGTGCCGCGACATGGATTCCACCCCGCCAGCCAGGATCATACTCACCTGTCCAGACATCACATAGGCAGCCGCCTGGTTGACTGCTTCCAGCCCCGAACCGCAGAAGCGGTTGAGGGTCACCCCGGCGATGGAATCGCTGTATCCCGCGGCCAGAGCGGCCGTTTTGGCGATGTCGCCCGACTGCTCCCCGTGCTGGGTCACACACCCGATGATGGAGTCCTCGATCAGAGAAGTGTCGAGGTCATTGCGGTCGCGGATAGCCGAATAAACCGTTTTAAGCAGATTTACTGCTTTCACATTGTAGAGGGAGCCGTCTGGCTTCCCTTTTCCCCGCGGGGTGCGCACTGCGTCGTAGATGTATGCTTCCATATTGAGTCCTTAGATGTGAGTCGTTAGATTTTAGATTTGAGAGGTCGAGATTTTAGATGATAGATTGGGGGGTTGGATTTCGTACCTGATATCTAAGAATTTTGGGATGAAAAGGTCGAACTTTTCCCGTTTGAAACCGTCGAATTTAGATAATTCTCCTGATAATCGGCAACCCTGACAGTCAATGTGGAAAGGTTGTGGATGGATTTACCCCCCCACCACCCGCCAGGTCCTGCCCACGGGCAGGACCAGCGGCCCTTTGAAGCTGTCGCAGCCTTCCAGCTCCACCCAGCTGAGAAACTGGTGATCGAGATCCGTGAGAATCCTGACCCGGCCTTCGGGTCCGTTGTAGATCAGTTCGCGCACAAAATAGGCATCTCCGCCCTCGTCGTCGCGGGATTCGAGGTCGCCCTGGCTGAGGGTGGCGCTGCCAAATATGGAGGTTTTCAGGTCCTCATTGCGGTCCTGGGCCCAAAGAAAGAAGGTAAATTCTTCGCCGGGCATTTCGTTGATACGCAATTCTGCATAGAAAGGGCCATCCTCATACTCGAAGACCTGCTCACGCTTGCGCAAAAAGGGATTGGTTGGGTCCATGGCCTCAATTTAAGGGTTTTCAGACGAACTTTGCAATTCAAAAAACTCCTCCATTTTCCGAATCACCGTCTCTTTGGGTTTGCCCTGGTTCAGACAATTAAACACTTCGTTATTGATCTGACAATCAATTACCTGCCCGTTGCGAATCTTGATCAGGTGGGGAAATCGCTGATAATGCTCAAGCTGGTACAGGACCTTTGAAAGGTATTTTTCCTCATAATAATCCGTTTTCAGGTAATAACCTTCCAGATACAACGGCTCCACCCCGGGAGGCAGGAGGGGTAAAATTTCCCAGGTAATGAATTCCAGGCTCTTCCTGCGGTTATTATAGCAGAAAAAATTCTTCCCTTCCAGCGCCGTGGAGAGGTATTTGCGGTACTTGCGGGCAAAGATTTTATCCCGAAGGAAGGTAAAGGGTGAGACCAAAATAAACAGCGGGACTATCACCGCGATAAAAATTATCCCAAAAAATAATCCTCCAACGAGTATGCCCAACCCCGAAAGCAGTTCCAGGAGGGGATTTTTCACAGTTTTTTCCGGGGATGGATTACTTTGCTGAGGCATCTCTTTCCCGCACATATTTCAATTGAACCAACCCGCTGGGATACGTTTTGCTGTCCACCAGACGGATGTGACGGGGCGCAGTGCCGCCCCTGAAAAGCCTTTTACCCTCTCCCAAAAGGGTGGGAATGACGGAAATGATGTATTCATCAATCAAGTCGTGATCCATGAAAAGTTTGACAATTTCCCCTCCCCCATCGCAATAAATATGTTTGCCCGGCTTTTGGCGCAGCTTATGGATCAGGTCTGCCACATTTCCCTGGTAAAAAGTAAGATTAGGTTGGGAGGGAATTTCCTGCCGGGTCAGAATGTAGCAGTCGAACTGGCCCTGCTGGGGAAATTTGCCCAGCATATCCACCACCTTGGAATAGGTTTTTCGCCCCACAATATAGGTATCCACCTGCTGAATGAGGGCCTGGTAACCATAATCCTCCCCTTCCACCTGCATCCTGTCAAGCCAGGACAGATCGTCATCAGAGGTGGCGATGAACCCGTCGAGGCTCATGCTGATGAAAAGGATCACTTTACGGGTTTTCATGGTTTGAAAATGAGATTTATTGGAATAAATTTAACTGAACTTTTCGAAACGACCAGCGTTATGATTTGCAGGAAGGCTTATATCTAAAAAACGGTATATTTGCAGAAATTCTTTTACATGGCGCATACAAGCATTCAACCCATCAATGATACAGCCGAAGCACTGCTTCGTGAACAATATGGCTACCTTTTCGAGGAAAAACTCATGCAGGACATCCTCAAAGTGGGACAATTTGCCGTGATTCCCGAAGGAAACACCCTCATCGAAATTGGACAGGCCATTATTCACATGCCCCTTTTGCTGGAAGGCGCAATAAAAATTCTGCGGGAAGACAAAGAAGGCAATGAATTGCTGCTTTACTATCTGGAGCACGGCGACACCTGCATGATGTCAATGACCTGCTGCATGGGGCAAAAGAAGAGCAAAATCCGTGCAGTGGCTGAGGAAACCTCCAAAATGATCCTCATCCCGGTCGAGTACATGGACCGCTGGCTCAATGAATATCCTTCCTGGAAATCCTTTGTTTTTGAAAGCTACCAGTCGCGGATGGATGAATTTCTCGAAACCATCGACAGCATTGCCTTCATGAACATGGATGAGCGCCTGCTCAAGTACCTGACCGACAAGGCCAAAGTCACCCACAAAATGACCATTGAGAACACCCACCAGGAGATCGCCTATGACCTGCATACTTCCCGGGTGGTGATTTCGCGTCTGTTGAAGCAACTGGAGAACGCGGGTAAGATTACCCTGCACCGCAACCGCATAGAACTGCTCGAAATCTAAGTTCGACACACATTTAGTTATTCACATTCAGTTTTTGCCATCTTTTCGCGTTGAAAAAATGGTAAATTCATAGCGAACACACAACATTTTATAACTATGAGAACGCCAATCCACTCCCAACTGAGGGCGCACGCCCCGAAGTTTTTCCGCCTGACGGCCCTTTTTGCAGCTTTTTTCCTGCTAAACTTCCTCACAGTTCAGGCCCAGGTGCCCGGACAACGCGACTTTGATGTAACCAATGTTTCGGCCTACAACCTCTCCAATCAGACGGCAGAGGGCACTTCCAATGGTCTGGACTGGAAAATCTGCGCCACTGCCTTTTCCAATTGCTGCGGAACCAGCACCTCCAATGGTTTTCAGGGATTCAACAGCGGAAATTTTTCTCCTCCTGTGGCCAACGAAGATAATCTCCACATTGGCGGAGAAGATTATACCATCACATTCAGCAAACCCGTTTCCAGCATCGTTTTTTACCTGCGCGAAAACGGTGGCACCGCTTCAGTTGATTTTGGGATGACTCCTACCGTGATTTCGGGCGGCGCCAACCTGAACATCGTGGGCACCCGGATTTTCCCCAATACCCTGGGTGGAGCCATTCGCCTGGACAATGTAAATTCACGCACCATTACGGGACTTGCGGGTGCTTATGACGGTATGCACGTGGCTTTCTACGTGGAATCTCTGGCTCCTGGTCCGGCCATTGCGCCCGGCTGTCCCGGTCAACAGCCTGTGCCCACCCTTTCCCAATGGGGCCTGATTATCCTGGGATTGCTGATCCTCTGCGTGGGCGCGGTGGTCATGTGGCAGCGCAGCCGCCGTCTGGCGAATGCCTGACCTGAAAAAGGTCTTGTAACATCCGTTACCATCCCCTGAAAGGGTTTCCCGTAAAATTGCGTAATTTTCCTGCGCGATTTACGGTCCATGAATATAAAGCAATTTATCCCCATTCTTCAATGGTTGCCCAAATACGGCAAATCTGAATTAAAGGGGGATCTTTTTGCTGGTCTGACCGTGGGTGTCATGCTGATTCCTCAGGGAATGGCCTACGCCATGCTGGCAGGCATGCCCCCCATTTACGGACTCTACGCCTCCATCATTCCCCTGATTATTTTTGCCATTTTTGGCACTTCCCGGCAATTGTCCGTGGGACCTTTTGCCATGGTTTCCCTGCTGGTCGCGGCGGGAGTTTCCACCCTGGCGGCTCCCGAATCAGCAGAATATCTGCAGCTGGCCATCCTGCTGGCCTTCATGGTGGGGGTCATGCAATTTGCCCTGGGAGCCTTCAGGCTGGGGTTTCTGGTGAATTTTCTTTCCCGCCCCGTGATCAGTGGTTTCACCTCAGCGGCTGCTCTGATCATTGCCTTCAGCCAACTCAAGCACCTGCTGGGCGTCGAAATTCCCCGCAGTCAGAATGTGCTGGAAATCGGGCTGAAAGCCATAGAGCAGGCCGGGCAGCTTCACTGGCTGACTCTGGGAACGGGCCTGGCTGGAATAGCCTTCCTCCTGGGACTGAAAAAGATCAAAAAAAGCCTGCCTGCAGCTTTATTTATAGTCATTTTGGGAATTGCGGCCGTTTGGTTGTTCAAGCTGGAATCAACCGGGATCAAAATTGTAGGCAAAGTGCCCGACGGATTGCCCCACTTTGAAACCCCGGCCCTGCAATGGGCCTCCATCAAGGCACTTTTTCCCATTGCCCTGGCCATTTCCCTGATCGGTTTCATGCAATCCTACGCCATCAGCAAAACCATCCAGCAAAAACATCCCGAATACAAACTTGATCCCAACCAGGAACTGATCGGGCTGGGACTGGCAAATCTGGCGGGTTCCTTTTTCAAAGCCTTTCCCGTGGCCGGCGGACTTTCCCGCTCCGCGGTCAACGACCAGTCGGGGGCCAAAACGGGCATGGCTTCCGTTTTCAGTGCCACGCTGGTGGCATTGACCCTGCTTTTTCTGACTCCTGTATTTTATTATCTCCCCAATTCCATCCTGGCGGCCATCATTATGGTCTCGGTGCTGAGTATGCTGGATGTGCGAATGGCCCGCGAACTTTGGAAAAGCGATAAAACCGATTTTATCATGCTGGTGGTAACCTTTTTGGTGACCCTGGCTTTCGGGATCGAATGGGGCATTGGCGCGGGTGTGGTGCTTTCGCTGGTGATGGTTTTGTATCGCAGCGCCTATCCCCACGTGGCCGAACTGGCCCTGATCAGGGGCACCCATCATTACCGCAATGTGGAACGCTACCCCGATCAGATTGAGCAGCGCGACGACCTCCTGATCGTCCGTTTCGACAGCCGGCTGTTTTTTGCCAATGCCGGGTTCTTTCAGGAGAAAATCGAGCAACTGGAAGGGGAACGGGGCGATAAGCTCAAACTGGTGGTACTCAATGCCGAAGCCATTCCAGGCATTGATTCGACCGGGGCTTTCACCCTAAAGGAGGTGATCCAGGGCTATCAGGCGCGGGGCATCCGCTTTGTCATCGCCCGGGCCAACGGCCCGGTGAGGGATGGACTGTTCCGTTCCGGCCTGATCTCTATTTTGGGCAAGGATAATCTTTTTCTCCGCGTCAATGACGCGGTGGAGGATTTCGACCAGAAATTGCGTGACGAATCCGCCGAAAACCCCGACCTGCATGAGCATGCCCTGCAGACCAATTTCCGCCGCCACAGAAAGTGAGTTTAGTTGTGAGTTGCCACATGGTGGGACCTTTGGCCTAAGTTGTGAGTTCTAAGTTCTGAGTTTACTGATTTTGGACTCTGCAATTTACTCAAAACCGATCCTCTCTAATGCTCTTCCAACAATTATAGTAAAAGCCAATACCCAAATCCTTCTCCCTAAAACCCAATTCCCAACCGCTAAAACCTAAAACCCAATCCCTTTTACCTTTCCCCCAAACTCCCCTGTAAAAAAAAGCGTTGACAAGATCTTCTCTTGTCAACGCCTAAATTTACGTTCGTAAAATTGCTTGCCGTTCCGGCTGCAGGAGATTCAGGGGTTAAAACCCCGGGATTGTTCAGTTGATGAATCCTCCCCGTCTTGTGGAGGGTCTTCATCTATGATAATGATTCGCATATCGCCATCTAAAAAACGGCTTGTGCATCATGGAAAGCAACATTCTCCTGGCTAAGGGAGAGAAAAAAGGTTTGACTGTTATGGCCTCAATTTCAAAATTCCCGCCCGAAACAAAAACTCAAAATCGGCCTTTTTATTACGAGGGTCGGAATTTTAGATATTCACATTTTCCACCACTTATCAACATTGATTTCCGGAATATTTCCCTGCCTTTTATAAACCCTTTGCCGTTGGAATTGTTGCCAATTAGACCGAATTTGTATGCGTAACCATTGTTACCCAACCTCCGGCCGCGGTTTTCGTTTATATTCCAGAATCCCGGACCGGACCAATTGTCACAATTGTTACGGTCGGATTTCCCGTAAAGCTTTAAATTTGAAGCACGGAAATAAGGTTACAAAAGCTAAAAGATTACAACATGAAAGTTGAGCAAATTTACACCGGATGTTTGGCAGAAGCTGCCTACTACATTGAGTCCAACGGAGAAGCCGCCATCATTGATCCCCTGCGCGAAACTGCCCCTTACCTCAAAAAGGCAGAAGCAGACGGAAGCCAGATCAAATACATTTTTGAAACCCACTTCCACGCAGACTTCGTTTCCGGACACGTGGACCTGGCCAAAGAAACAGGCGCTGAGATCATCTACGGTCCCAATGCCGAAGCCGGATACAAAATTACCGTGGCCAAAGACGGTCAGGATTTCAAACTGGGTAATATCACCCTGAGGGTACTGCACACCCCCGGTCATACCATGGAATCCTCCACCATCCTCCTGCTGGACGAAAGCGGGCGCGAATACGCCATATTCTCGGGTGACACCCTCTTCATTGGCGATGTGGGCCGTCCCGACCTGGCGGTCAAGACCAACCTTTCTCAGGCCGATCTGGCCAGCCACCTCTTCGACAGCCTTCGCAATAAGATCATGACCCTGCCCGACGAGGTGCTGGTCTATCCTGCCCACGGCGCTGGTTCAGCCTGCGGAAAAAATCTCTCCAAAGAGACTTTCTCCACCCTGGGATTGCAGAAAAAAACCAATTATGCCCTGCGGGCCGACATGAGCCGCGAGGAATTCATCAAGGAAGTGACCGACGGTCTGATGCCGCCTCCCCAATACTTCCCCAAAAACGCCATGATGAATAAAATGGGTTACGATGCCTTTGATAGCGTGCTGGAAAAAGGTACTGTGCCCCTCGATGTGGATACGTTTGAGGCCATGGCCAACCACGAAGGAGCTTTGGTGCTCGATACCCGCACCGCCTGGGACTTCTCTCAGGGCCACATCCCCAACTCCGTTTTCATCGGCATTGACGGCAGCTTCGCTCCCTGGGTGGGCGCCCTGATCACCGATCTCAAGCAGCCCATGATCCTCATCACCGATCCCGGCCGCGAAGAGGAAGTGGTGACCCGCCTCTCCCGCGTGGGCTACGACAATACCCTGGGTTATCTGGAAGGTGGATTTGAGGCCTGGAAAAATTCTGGCAAAGAGTTCGAAACCATGGATTACATGAGCGCAGTCGAATTTGCTGAAATGGTGCAAAACGATCCTTCCGTAACCGTGATTGACGTGCGCAAGCCCACTGAATATGAGATTGAGCACCTGGAAATTGCGCAAAATTTCCCCCTCGATTTCATCAACGAAAACATGAACAACCTGGACCGCAACCAGAAATACTACGTGCATTGTGCGGGCGGCTACCGCTCCATGATCGCCTGTTCCATTCTGCAGGCCCGTGGTTATGATGTACATGACGTAAACGGCGGTTATAAAGAACTGCAGAAACAGAATCTTCCCACCCTGAGTGAAAGAGCCGCCTGCGGCAGTTAATTCCTTCAGTTGATTATCAAAACGGGTGAATAATAGACCAAAGTCGCACAGCCCATGGGTTGTGCGACTTTTTTACGGCCATGCGAAAACTCAGATGGATCCTTCTTTTCCCGCTCCTGATCGTCTCAATTCTATTCATTCCCGCCGTGCGAAACAGCGCATTTGACTTAATACTCGAAACTCTGCTGAAAAACAGCGTCTCCCAGGTCACACCTGAACAAGTGGACCTGCAATCTGACCTGTTGCTTGATACCCGCGAACTTCAGGAATATGAAGTGAGCCACCTTCCAGGCGCGGTGTGGGTGGGCTACAGCGACTTTGCCCTGGATCGCATCCCGGAGAATTTGGCGGCCAAACGCATTGTGTTATATTGTTCGGTCGGGTATCGCAGTGAGAAAATCGGTGAACAGCTCAAAGCCGCAAGTCAGCCCGGGGTGGTGAACTTGCGGGGCGGCATCTTCCGCTGGAGCAACGAAGGACTTCCCCTGGAAAAGCATCCCGGCGAAATCACCCCCGAAATCCATCCTTATAATGCCTTTTGGGGCATCTGGATCACCAAAGGAAACAAAACCAAATGAAAAAATTACTGAACGACTGGCGCCCCTGGCTGTTTGGCGCACTTACCCTGGGCCTGGCTCCCTTTGCCCCAGAACCCCACATCTGGGAAAAAATCCGCTGGCTCAAAGAAGGCGGCCACGACTGGGAATTTATCTACATTTTCGATTTTGTACTGCACGGCCTGCCGTGGTTGCTGCTGCTAAGGGCGCTGGTGGTGAATGCATTGAGGAAGTCCAAAGAAAATTCCGCCTCCACGGATTGAAAGCCAGGTTATATCCTGCAAAGCGAAGCTTTGGGTAAGCAAAAATGGCAACCATGGGGCCTCTTATTTCTTTGGATTCAACCATTTCCCAACCTTAAACCCAAAGGAAGAATCCCCCTACAAAAACCATCACCCCTACTGCTTAAAATACCCCACATACCACTCATGCTGATCGAAGTCGCGGGCCTGGGGGTCGATCACATGGGAAGGATCAATGCGTGAATACAGAATTTCGAGGGATTCATACTCGCGCCAACTGATAATTTTAAACCCTGCCCGGGTCAGTTGCGCACCGCAAACCCCCATCCCAATTTGGTATTTCCTGTCCTCGGCGTAGCGGTTTCCGTCATAAATCACATGGTTTCCGCAAGCCGCGCTGATGTCCATCATCACTGCCAGTTCAATCCTGTTGTGCCGGGCAATCTCCAGCATTTTTTCTGAGGCCCTGATCATTCCCTCTGACCAATCCCTGCCAGTGGTGGTGAGCACTTTGGCCCTTCCTTCCAGCACGTCCAATCCGTCTCCGCAATAGATATCGCACATTTCACGGGGCGTCCCAAAGGAAAAATCCTCCGGGCAAAACGAGATCAGTTTCACATTGGGATAATCCAGCAGCCGCAGCACACTCGGGTAATCGCCATAATTATCTCCTTCCACCCCACATTTTACCCCTACCAGGCAGGCGCTCACCAAAATCCTCAAAGGATCTTCCGGGGTAGGCACCCTCAATTGTCTGATATACTCCTTGTCTGGCATGGCATTGTCTTGAAAAATCGTCCAAAATTCAAATCCCCCCAATATCACAAAAGGAAAGAGATTTCACCAAAGATCAACTCCCTTTAATCTCAAAAAAGCGAGAGCTTTCCAATTTCAGGCAGTCAGCGTTTGAGCCACCCTCAAAAGCGATAGTTTCCCAACTCCGTGCCCTCCAAAAATCTCTGTGAACTCAGTGGTTAAAAAAATCAATCAAAAAAACCCAACCCCGCCATGATCTTCGGGATACATTTCTCAATCCGGGCTTCCCTGGTCTTACTTTGCTTCGCCCCTGTAAAATGCAGACAATACCCCCGCTGCCGACCGGGGGTCAGTGCCTCAAAGGCTGCCTTTAATTCCGGGTTTTCCTCCATTCTCCACACCAGTTCCTCTGGGAGTACAAGTTCATCCTTGTCCTTCATTTCCACCTTCAGGCCTGCCTTTTCCACCTCGATGGCTTCAAAAATATAAGCCTTCACCACGGGCTCCAGCTCCAGCAAGTCTTCCACCCGGGTAAACTTCAACAGGCGTGCCGCCTGCGTATTTTCGCCCTGCTTCACCAGCAGCCCCTGGTCATCCTGCAGCAACGCTCCCTTAAAAAAACTAATTGAAGCATATTCCTTGAATGCGGCCAGAATCAGCACATTGGCACCCTGCCAGGTGTAGCAGGGCATGCTCCATTTCACCTCCTCCGTGAGGCCACAATCCAAAATCATGCGCCGCAGGTGGCGCAAAACCTCCGGCCACAGGTGCACCTTGCACTCTGGCGTCCCCACCAGCGGACAACGTCCGCAACCTTCGGCCAGATATGTATCAACCCCGGGATTCATCGTTTCATTTGATCAAAATTCGTCCAAACACCCCCCAGATCCCTTTATCCCCAAATTTAAACAGCAATCCCCTTCCAACCAACCTTCAATCCAACTTAAAAGCCCCCCCAGAACCGTAAACCGTAAACAGTAAACCGTCCAAATCGTCCCCAAATTTTTACCCCATTTTCCCCCATCCCTGGCCGGATTCTTGCTGCTTTTTGGGCTCACCAAACCCTGAAATCATGCAAAAAACAAAAACACTCCTCCTGCTTCTGCTCGTTTTTGCCGCCTTCTCCTGCGAAAAAATCCAACCCGCCGCCCTCAGCCCTGTCCCCGAACCTGAATTCCTCCTTTCCTTCCAGTCCGGCGGCCATACCTACCAGTTCACCGACCAGAACACCAGCCCCACCCGCATGATCAATGCCGCCACGGGTCACTGGAGCGAAACCACCTCCTGGACCGATCCCGCCACCGGCCGCACCTTTGGCATCACCCTCAGCCCGACAGAGCCCCTGCAAAGCAGCCTGTGCATCGCAAGCCCCCACAACAGCCTCCGCCACAACCTCTTCTCCATGACACCCTACCATACCCACACAAATTTGCCCCAGCCCGCCCTGCTCACCCTTTGGTATGTCGATGAATGGGGACAAAAATGGACCGGCACCCCCGAAAGCGGCGGAAATGGGGTCCTTGCCTTCAGCACCCTCCGCAAAACCGAAAATGCCCCCTACCACCTCTTCGGCGAAGGTGTATTCATCGCCACCCTCACCTTCCAGGACAAAACCATGACCGTCAGCCACGGCCAATTCAAAGGCAAATTCCTCCTCCGCTCCCAAAAATAAACAGCCAAAATCTGTCCCCTAACGGTTTGGTTTCTATAATCTAACCGTCTTTCTCCTAAATTCTCATCTCCAACGACTAACAACAAACGACTCCTCTCTAAAATCTAAAATCTCAAAACCTAACATCTCAAAATCTAACATCTACAAGAAGGGGCTGCCCCCGCACCGCTTCCGCACGGGCGGGGTCGGGCTCTTCCAGGGGTTCCGTCGGGTCGCTGGCGTTCTGCCTACTGCTCCCCGACCAGCCTCCAAAGTCTCGGCTGCCCTTCCGATCCCTCAGCCGCGGGCCAGCCCGCCCAACATTTGCATCAAAAAACCGCAAGAAACAATCAGGTTGTTTCCCCAAAACCGTAGGGAAACGACCATGTTGTTTCCTCAAATCCCAACAATCCAGGGGCTTCAGCCCCCTGGAAATTTCCTGCATTCCATCCAACCTTGCCTGGATTCCCAATCCCGCACAGATATCAATTGGGGTGGGCTTTAGCCCTCCCCACCCCATCACACCCCCTAACAAAAAGAGCCCCGGTCAACGACCAGGGCTCTTTTCTCGTAGCTCGAAACTCGAAACTCGCAGCCCGCAGCTTTCAGCTGCCTACCTCAGCAAAATCAATTTCCTGTAATACACCGCCCCCGTATTGGTCATCAACTTGGTGATATACACCCCGTCAGTAACCTTTTCGGGCTGGAACGCCACTTCATATTCCTCATGGGCTTTCACACTTCCCTCAAAGAGCGTACTCACAAGTTCACCTCTCAGGTCATAGACCACGATGGTTACCTGCTGGTCTTCAGGCAGACTGAATCTCAGTGTGGTTTTCTCTTCGAAGGGGTTCGGATAAGCCTGGAATTGAGCACCATCCGTCATCAGATCAGAAGAAAGCGGCGAGTCACCCAGATTATTCTGACCCTGAGCAAACTTGGAACCCATGTTGCCCGCGCATGGACCACAGTTTTCACAATCGCCCAGACAGTTACCCAGGATCGTGTAGCTGGCCAGCGTATCGATCAGGTTACCCGTGCGGATACACGTATCCGTGCAGGACTCGTAGAAGCAGAACTTATAACCCAGCGTGTCACAATCGGGGTTGCCTACTGCGTTACGCTGAATCACATTCACCACCACCGTGTCGAAAGCCACACAGCTGTTCGCATCCTTGATCCGCACCACATAAGTCGTGGTCGTGGTCGGGCAGTCGATCATCGTCTGGCCATTCAGGAAGGGCAGCGGCGAAGGCAGTCTGAACCAGTAGTAGCTGTAAGGAGCCACACCTCCGGTCGGGATTGCCGTGATCGTCGGGCACAGGAACGGAGTATTCAGGATCACCAGACGATCCACTCCCGCATCCACGCTCAACGGCGGAGCCTGGGTCAGGGTGATCGTGGACACATCCGTACATCCGTTCGCATCGGTCACCGTCACCGTGTAGGTGCCAGCCGTCAGACCCGTGAAGATTCTCGGGGTGCCGCCCGTTTGCGTACCCGATACGGGACCGCTCAGGGTTACCGTGTAGGCCTGGCAGCTTGCGCCACCTGCAATATTTACCGTGATCTTACCATTCGCGCCTCCGTTACAGCCGATGTTGTAGCCACCTGCAAATACCGAGGGTACCAGTGAGGTGATCTGCATCACCGCAGGCTGGGTCAGGGTGAAGGACTCGGTCAGGCTGCAGCCATTGGCATCCGTGGTGGTCACGTTGTAGGTTCCGGCTACCAGGTTGGAAATATCCTGGCTGGTTGCAGTGAACCCGTTCGGGCCGCTCCAGCTGTAGCTGTAGGGCTGACAACCACCCGTCATGGAGTAGTCAATCGAACCGTCGCTGTTGCCGTTGCAGCTGATGTTGTAGCCACAGGCATAGGTCGGGATCACCGTACTGCCAGCCAGGGGAGCGGGTTGGGTCAGGGTAAAGCTGTTGGTTACAAAGCAGCCATTCTGATCAGTCGCGGTAACATTATAGGTTCCCGCGGTGATATTCTGCGGATCCTGACCACTGAAGGTGTAGCCGTTCGGGCCGGTCCAGCTGTAGGTGTAGGGCTGGCAGCCACCACTCAGGCTGTAGTCGATCAAGCCGTCGCTGGCGCCGTTGCAGCTCACATTATAGCCACAGGCAAAGGTCGGGATGCTGAAGCCATCCACCAACTGAGCAGGCTCAGTCAGGGTAATGGTACAGGTGGTCTGATCGCCCACTCCGTCTGTCACTGTCACAGAATAAGTACCCGCAGCCAGGTTAATGG
This sequence comes from Bacteroidia bacterium, assembly GCA_020635905.1. Classification (GTDB taxonomy): domain Bacteria; phylum Bacteroidota; class Bacteroidia; order J057; family JADKCL01; genus JACJYV01. The sequence goes on along the minus strand of JACJYV010000007.1, from coordinate 542,269 downwards.
CCGTGGAGGTCAGCTGACCGTCGCTCCAGAGGTAGCTGTAGGGCAGACAGCCGCCCGTCACGCTCACTGTGGCCTGACCGTCGGTCTGGCCGTTGCAGCTGATGTTGTAGCCGCAGGCGAAAGTCGGGCTGGAGGTGCTGCACACCAGCGGATCATTGGTCACGGTTACGGTGGCGTTGCAGGTGCTTACGTTGCCGTTCACATCCATCACGGTCAGAACCACCGGGTTTTGACCTTTGTCGTTACAATCAAAGGTGTTTGGGTTAACCGCCAGGCTGGCCACCGTACAGTTGTCACTTGAGCCATTGTCGATCTGCTGAGGCGTGATCGCTACAAATCCTGTGCTATCCGTGTTGATGGTCAGATCCTGACAGAGTGCGATCGGCGGAACATTGTCCTCTACTTCCACACTGGCGCTACAGGTGGAGACATTGCCATTCACATCGGTCACGGTCAGGGTTACAGGGTTTGCACCCACGTTACCGCAATTGAAGCTGGTCTGGCTGAGGCTCAGGGAAGCAATGCCGCAGGCGTCATTGGAACCATTATCAACGGCTTGCGCCGAAGTCGAACCGTTGCCGCTGGCATCCAGCTGAACCGTGACATCCTGGCAAAGCGCAACCGGAGCCACATTATCTTCAACCTGAATGTTGGCGGAACAAGTGGAAATGTTGCCGTTATTATCAGTCACGGTCAGAGTTACCGGATTCGCGCCCACATTACCACAGTTAAAGCTGGTCGCACTCAATGCAAGAGACTGAATGCCGCAAGCGTCATTCGATCCATTATCAACCGCAACCGCGGTGGTAGATCCGTTTCCGCTGGCATCCAACTGAACCGTGACATCCTGGCAAAGCGCAACCGGAGCCACATTATCTTCAACCTGAACGATGGCGGAACAAGTGGAAATGTTGCCGTTATTATCGGTCACGGTCAGGGTTACCGGATTCGCGCCCACATCACCACAGTTAAAGCTGGTCGCACTCAATGCAAGAGACTGAATGCCGCAAGCGTCATTCGATCCATTATCCACTGCATTCGCTGTAGCTGCACCAGAGCCGCTGGCGTCCAGTTGCACGGTTACATCCTGGCAGAGAGCTATGGGAGGGGTAATATCCTGAATAGTGACATTGGCTGTACAGATAGAATAATTATTATTCACATCCACCACCGCCAAAGTTACGACATTCGGGCCCACGTGTGAACAGTCAAAAGTATTGGGAGGGCTCACCGTGATAAATTGAATGGTACAGTTGTCCGTCGAGCCGCCATCCACCTGGCCGCCTGCAATGCTCACATTCCCGCTCGCATCCAGATTCACTGTAATATCCTGACAAAGAGCCAGTGGCGGTACCTGATCCACCACTTCCACATTGGCTGCACAACTGCTGCTGTTGCCATTATTATCTGTGACGGTCAGCACCACCGGGTTACTTCCCACATTGGAACAATTGAAAGCAGTGATATCCAGACTCAGGCTGGCAATGCCGCAAGCGTCATTGGAACCATTATTCACGGCAGCCGCCGTGGTACTTCCGTTGCCGTTATTATCCAGTTGAACCGTTATATCCTGACACAGCGCAACCGGGGCGACCAGGTCTTCGACCGTCACATTGGCGGTGCAGGCCGAGGCATTTCCGTTCACATCCGTCACCGTCAGTTCCACTAAATTCACCCCCACATCCCCGCAACCAAAAGAAGTCAGGTCCAACACTTTCGAAGCGATTCCGCAATTGTCGGTCGAGCCGTCATCTACTGCACTGGCCGTGACGCTACCCGCTCCGTTGAGATCCAGAGATAGAGTCACATCCTGGCACAGGGCAACGGGCGGCAAATTATCCTGCACAGTTACATTGGAAGTACAGGAAGATGCATTTCCATTGACATCAGTCAGGTTCAGGGTAATTTGATTCAACCCCACATCCCCACAGGCAAATGAACTCTGTGACAAGGAAAGAGAGGCGATCCCACAATTATCACTGGAACCGTTATTGACGTCGTTTACGGTCAAAGAACCCGTGCCAGATGCATTGAGCTGCACCGTAAGATCATTGCAAAGGGCCTGAGGCGGGGTGGAATCATTGATGGTAACGGTCGCACTGCAACTGGAATTCGCACCCAACGGATCGGTTACCGTCAGGGTGGTGGAATAGGTTCCCACCCCAAACGGACCCGCAGGAGATACCACATAAACCAGCGGATCGTTGTCGGGATCGTAAGAACCTCCGTCTATGTCCGTAGCCAAAATGGTTGCGGTGCAGCTGCCATCCACATACAGTGTTGCATTCTGGCAAACTGCCACCGGGGGCTGATTACAGGGGAAATTATCATCCCGTACTTCCACCTGGGCTGTACATGAACTGCTGTTTCCAGAGGAATCTGTTACCGTCAGGACCACGGATTGTGGTCCCAGATCATCGCAATCATAGCTGGTGGAGGGAATGCTGAGAATTATCTCACAATTATCCGTACTTCCACCGTCCACATCTGTTGCATTCAGGGTGGCGGAATTATTCACATCCAGTTGAACAGTGATATCCTGACACAAAGCCACTGGCGCAATCTGATCTTCCACCGTGACCTGAGAGGTACAGGTTGAAGCATTGCAATGCACATCTTCCACGGTCAGGGTCACGGTATTAACCCCCAGCTGGAAGCAATCAAAGGCAGAGGTACTTGCATTGAGGGAAGCTATGCCACAGGCATCCGTGGAACCACCGTCGAGATCATTGCCCGTAAGACTCACCTGACCTGTGGCATCCAGTTGCAGGGTGATATCCTGACAAACGGCCGTGGGTGGGGTTACGTCTTCCACCGTCACATTCGCGGTACAGGAAGAGGAATTACCATTCACATCCGTCACGGTCAGGGTGGTGGAGGGAATGCCATTGCCTACGATGATCAAAGCCACCATACCATTGACATTGCCACAAAGATCAGCTGCTCCGTAATTGCGGGTCACGCAGGAAAACTGCAGCGAGCTACCCATTTGTACCACATACACCCCGGGGGTGGTGGGAGCGGTAAAGTTAATGGTATTGGATTGGGTAAAGGTGAAATTGGTTGAACCAGAGCGCAGACAGGATTCATTTACCCCATCTCCTGCCAATCCCAGGTAATACTGCTGAATGCAGCCCGGACAAAAGGTGCCTGTATAAGTATTGGTCCAGTTGAGAGTCAGGCTCACGGCTGTGCCGCCGCTTACGGCCAGGGTTCGGGTATTCTGCCCGTTGATGACAACTGAATTATAAGTCACCGTACGTCCGGCAGCACCAAAAGTGTTGGTAAGCACAGGCAGGGTCAATGCATCCTGGCAGCTGAAAGCTGACTGGCTCAGCGAAAGGCTGCCCAGCCCGCAATTATCCGTACTGCCCGCATCCACCTGACTGGTGGACAAGGTGGCATTGCCGGTCGCATCCAGTTGCAGGGTCACATCCTGGCAAAGCGCCAAAGGAGCTTCCGTATCCTCGACGGTGATGTCAAAAGAGCAGTCTGCGCTGTTTCCATTGCCGTCCCAGGCAGTCCAGGTTTCGGTATGGACACCCACGGGGAAAGTTGCACCCGAGCCCAGGCCAGAGGTCAGGCTTAAGGAGGCGAGGTTGTCAAATTCGACCAGATACTGGCGTTTGGTCCCGATATAGGCATCATTCCATTTACCATCCTGAATGCGCATTTCCGTGTAGTGCTCGTCGCCCAGGTTATTATTGGGCTCACCCGCGCTCCAGTTGGTATAGACTACCGGCTCCCCATTCACCCAAACAAAAGTCCCTTCCACCGCGGTATCGTTGAAGCCAATCCAGGTATTCTCCGTGATCAGATTGTAGAGGAAGGCATTTTCCCCGGCACTGGAAATGGTGGCCAGGTGACCGCCCATATTCGCAGCCGCGATAGCCGCATTGATCCAGTTGGCTTTGCTGGTGACTAAAACATACACGTGACCGTCATAGACATTCCCGCTCGTAAAGGTCGAGGCGCAGTTGTCAGTGGCGGTGGGGGTGGAATAATTGACCGTAGCCTCACACAGCCCGGGATCATTGGAAACGGTAATATCTCCGGGACAGGTGATTTCTGGCGCTTCCGTATCCTCAACGGTAATATCAAAGCTACAGGAGACGGTATTGCCGCCTGCATCGGTCACGTTCCAGGTTTCCGTGGTCGTTCCCAGGGGGAAGGTTGCGCCCGTGCCCAGACCTGCGGTCTGATTCAGCAGGGGATTGCTGTCAAATTCAATTACATAATGACGCTGCGCCCCAATATAGAGGTCATTCCAGGTTCCGTCAGTCCGAAATTCCGTGTAATGCTCGTCGCCGAGGTTGTTATTGGGCTCACCAGCCGCCCAACTGGTATAAACCAGCGGATCGCCATTGGTCCACACAAAAGTCCCTTCCACCGCGGTATCGTTGGCGCCAATCCAGACGCTGCTGCTGATGATGCTCTGGATGAAGGAGTTTTCGGCCGAATTCCCAATCGAAACCAGGTATCCACCCGCATTTTCTGCCGCAGTACTCGCATTGGTCCAGCGCATGTTGGTCTGGACATAGAGATAATAATGGCCGTTATACTGGAGGTAACCCGAGGGCCAGCCACAGTTATCAGAAGTGGTGGGCGGGGTGTAATTTACCACTGCATCACAGGAGCCCGGGTCGTTACTGACCGTCAGGTCGGCAGGGCAGTTAATGACCGGAGGCTCGGTGTCATTCACGGTAACGCTGAAGTTGCAGGTGGCGGAATTGCCATTACCGTCGGTAATGACAAAGGTATTGGTGGTGCTACCCACCGCAAAGTCAGTGCCGCTGGCCTGACCTGCGGTCTGGACCAGACTGGAACCCGTACAATTGTCAGAGCCTGTAACGGCATAAGTGATCACGGCAGAGCAATCACCTGCATCGTTGGAGGCAGTAATATTAGCCGGACAGCTGATTACGGGGCTTTCATTGTCGGTCACCGTTACAATAAACGAGCAGGTGGCGGCATTGCCACTGGCGTCGGTCACGTTGAAACTGTTGGTTGTGGAACCCACCGCGAAGGTGGTACCGCTGGCCTGACCTGCGGTCTGGCTCAGGTTGTAAAGGGGGCAATTGTCTGAAGCGGTTACAGAATAAGTTACCACCGCCGAGCAATTTCCTGCATCATTGGACACAGAAATCGCGGAAGGACAGCTCAGGGTTGGGCTTTCCGTATCGTTGACCGTGACGGTAAATGAGCAGGAAGCTGTATTGCCGCTGGCGTCGGTCACAGTGAAGGAATTTGTGGTGCTGCCAATGGAAAAGGCGCTGCCGCTGCTTTGACCTGTGCTCTGAGTCAGAATTTCCCCGCTGCAATTGTCAGAAGTTGAAACTGAATAATTCACCACTGCACTGCAATTTCCCGCATCGTTAAATACGGTCTGATTGGCGGGGCAGGCAATGACAGGATTTTCATTATCAGATACAGTCACGGTAAACGAACAGGAAGCGGTATTGCCGCTGGCATCCGTCACCGTAAAGGCATTATTGGTGCTGCCCACGGGGAAGGCGCTGCCGCTGGCCAGGCCGGAGGCCTGGCTTAAGGAGCTGCCTGCACAATTATCCGAGGAAGTGACGGTATAGCTGACCACTGCCGCACAGAGTCCCGCATCATTGGAGACCGCCACATTGCCGGGACAGCTGATGACCGGAAGTTGGGTATCATTTACCGTCACGATAAAACTGCAGGTGGCGGTATTATTGCTTCCGTCCGTGATCACAAAGGTATTGGTGGTGCTACCCACGGCAAAATCAGTCCCGCTGGCCTGACCTGCGGTCTGCACCAGGGAAAAGCCAGGACAATTATCTGAGCCGGTCACGGAATAGGTAATCAGAGCCGAGCAATTGCCTGCATCATTCGACGTGGTAATATTGGCGGGGCAGGAAATGACCGGGTTTTCATTGTCGGTGACCGTGACGGTGAAGGAGCAGGAAGTGGAATTTCCGCTGGCGTCGGTCACGGTGAAGGAATTACTGGTGCTGCCCAGGGCAAAGGTTGTCCCGCTGGCCTGACCTGCGGTCTGGCTCAGGCTGTAACCCGTGCAGTTGTCAGAAGCGGTTACAGAATAAGTAACCACCGCAGAACAATTTCCCGCATCGTTGGATACAGAAATCGCTGAAGGGCAGCTCAGGGTTGGGCTTTCAGTATCGTTGACCGTAACCGTGAAAGAGCAGGAAGCGGTATTGCCGCTGGCGTCGGTCACGGTGAACGAATTTGTGGTGCTGCCGATGGCAAAGGCGCTGCCGCTGCTTTGACCCGTATTCTGACTCAATGTTTTACCCGTGCAATTGTCGGAGGTTGAAACAGCATAATTGACCACTGCACTGCAATTTCCCGCATCGTTGGAAACGGTCAGGTCAGCCGGGCAGGTGATGACGGGATTTTCATTATCGGTCACGGTAATGGTAAACGAGCAGGTTGCTTCATTGCCCGAGGGGTCGGTCACCAGCCAGGAGCTGCTGCTTGTACCCACCGGGAAGGTGCTGCCCACACCCAGACCGCCGGTCTGGGTGAGTACTTCTCCCGTACAATTGTCCGAAGTGGTTACCACAAAATTCACCTGCGCTCCACAAACCCCGCTTGTATTGGAAACCGTGATATTGGCGGGACAAGTGATGGTGGGATCGATATTATCGATCACGGTCACATTGGCCACACACTGAGAAGAATTTCCCGAAGGATCGGTGAGAGTCAGGGTTACGGCATTATTCCCGGTCGAGGAACAGGTAAATGAACTTTGGGAAAGGCTGTAGGCAGCAATGCTGCAATTGTCGCTGCTGCCTGCATCCACCTGTCCGGTGGTGATGCTGGCGGAACCGCCCGCATCCAGATTAACCGAAATATCCTGACAGGAGGCTGTGGGTGAGGTGGTATCCAGCACCGTAACCTGCGCAGTACAGGTGTCAGCCCCGGAAAAAATGCCTCCCACAATCAGGGTGACCGCATGGGCACCCGTGTTTGTACAATTAAAGGAAGAGGGATTTACTGAAAATGAACCCGCACCTGTACTGCCTCCGTCCACCTCAGATCCCAAAATGGATGCTGATCCGCTGCCATCCAGATATACGGTGATGTCCTGGCAGACTGCGGCCACGGCCGAAAACATATTCAGGCCGCGGCTGTAAACCCCGTAATTGCTCCCGTCATGGGTGGAGGACGAAGAATATAATCCATCCATCCAGGCCACAATCAGGCTGTCCTGGGTACGTTCCCAGGCCAGGGCTCCATGGTGCTGGAAATCCGTGGTACGGGTGTTGACCTGGGTTTCTGTGCCGAGGGGTGTTCCATCAGTATTGAATTCCTGTAAATAAACCCCGGTGTAGGATCCATCCTGGCCATAACTTTCCCACACCACGGCAAAAAGCCCTTCCCGTGAGGCAATGGCCTGGGGATGGTCCTGAGATCCGCTGGTGGTGGTATTGACCAGAAACTCACTTCCCTGTGGATTTCCAGAGCTGTCAAACAGGCGGCCATAAATGCCTTCCGCATCCCCATCCTGGGCATTTGCACTGGCCCAGACAATGATAAAATTACCATTTTCATCCATTCCCACCCCGGGTTCCTGTTGATTATCGGCGGTGGTGGTATTGGCCAGGGTGGCGGATCCCTGAGCAGTTCCAGCGGCATTATAACGCTGAAAATAAACCCCCTGACGGTCTCCGTCCTGATAGAGGCTTTGCCAGGCAATCACAAAATCCCCGCTACCGTTCACGGCTATTTCAGGATAACCCTGGTAGTCGGTGGTGTAACCCGAATTGACCAGAGTTTCCGTAATCAAAGGTGCTCCCCCACTGTTGTATATGCGGAAATACACTCCAAAACCACTTCCATCAGCGGATTCATCCATCCAGGTCACTACAAAATCTCCCCCATCACTCATCCCAACCCGGGGTTGTTTCTGGTTGCCAGCCGTAGTGACGTTGATCTGAAAGTTGGAACCCTGGGTGGCGCCCGAACTGTTGTATCGCTGGCCATAAATGCCGTATTTATCGCCATCCTCCCCGTCGCTCATCCACACGATCACAAAGTTGCCTGCGGCATCCATGGCGATATCCGGGCGGCGCTGGCCACCCGAAATGGTGCTGTTGACCCTGGTTTCCGTGCCCTGAGGTGCTCCCCCAGACGAAAAGCGTTGAAAATAAATTCCGTAATCATCCCCGTCTGTGCCTTCACTTTCCCACACCACTACGTAATTTCCGAGGGTGTCCATGGCCGCGGCCGGAAACTGCTGAGAGAGATTGCTGGTACTGTTGACCTGGATTTCAGTGCCGCCCAGGGCGGGCTGGGCAAAGAGCCCGGGCAGGATCAACAGGAGGAAGGGCAGGGATACGAGCATCCTGCGGACTAATCCTGTACTTCGTTGCATAGATAACATGGCGTTCTATTTTTTGTAACAGGATTATTTGGCAAAGGATACGGAGCGGTCTGCAGCAAGATTCTGCACGCGGGCTTCGACCTGATTCAGTCTTTGCTCGAGACCATTCACCAGCGCCTGATAGGAGTTCAACATTTCCTGCTGCTGGGAGATAAGGGCTTTTTGATCGAGGTTTTCGGCCTGCAGGGCTTCCACCTTGCGGTTGAGTTCCTGGGTGGCTTTCACCAAAGGCACAACAAACTCGGCGTAACGCAGACCGTAACGATCCTTCTCATTTTGGGGTTTGTGCACCCCGCTGAAATCATAGCCTGATTCAAGCGCGGCTTTTTCCACTTCCTGAGCGATAAAACCCGTATAGCGGATGCGGGCTTTTTCGGCTGCTGCCCGGGCGAGGTGTTCGGGCAATCCCCGTCCGTTGAAGTTGGCAATTGCGTCCACATCCATGTTATAGGTCACGGGGCGCAATTTCATCACGAAATCCAGTCCGGGTACGTTTTCCTGCACATTACATTTAAACCTGCCGTCTGAAAGGGCAGTCCAGGTGACCACACCACCCACCGAGGTGGTGGTGGCGTTGCCTATATAAACTTCGTTATCGTTTGAAACGGAGACTCCATCCCCGATTCCGATGGCATTGGCTCCTGTAACAGAGGCTTCATTTCCGATGGCAATTGATCCCGTTCCGGAAACGGTAGCCTGATAGCCGATGGCTATTGCATGCTGGGCTGAAGCGGCGCACTCGCGGCCAATGCCCACCACGCCGGTCGAAGTGGCCTGGGCCAGATAGCCCAGGGCGATGGCTCCGGGACTGGTGGCATCGCTTTCATTGCCCAATGACATAGCGTATTGTGAACTGGCTCTGGAATTGTAACCGATGGCCACCACATCGTTATTGTCTGCGCTGCAGTAAGCCCCGAGGAAGGTGGTTCGGCTGCGGGAAGTGGAATTAAAATCGGCAAAGGCTCCCATTCCCACATTGTCCTGACCTTCGCGGTTTACGTCCCCGCAGGAAGCGCCCACGTAGGTATTGCGGTTGGCGTTTGAGGTACTGTTGGTCCGGTTATTATCCCAGCCAGAAAACCATCCAATAAAGGTGTTATAATCTGCATGCTCGGTGGCCGCACCTGCAGCCTGACCGACAAAGGTGTTTTTGAAACCGACTCCGCAATCTACCCCTGTGGAGTCACCAATGAAGGTATTGCGGTCTGATGTGGTAATATCATACCCGGCGTCATTTCCCACCGTCGTATTTTTCCAGCCAGTTGAGCAATCCCGCCCTGCAGTTCTGCCAATAAAAGTATTTTCATAACCTGTCGAGTTGCTATAACCGGCATCCTCACCCATGAAAGTGTTTCGGGAACCGGTCGTATTATGGTAGCCGGATTGTTCCCCCACAAAAGTATTGTCGGCACCTGTGGTATTTACATATCCCGATTCAGATCCGATGAAAGTGTTGTCCGTGGTGGTGTTCTGCATACCTGCGCGGGTACCCACGAAGGTATTGTCGATGCCGGTGCTGTTGGTGTAGCCGGCCCATCTTCCAATAAATACGTTGTCTGTGCCGCTTGTGGTTCGGTATCCTGCGGATTGCCCGACAAAGGTGTTCTGACTTCCGGTGGAAACATTTGTACCAGCAGAGTCGCCGAGCAGGGTGTTAAAATCGCCGGAGGTAATACTTGCGCCAGCGCCCGATCCGAGGGATTCGTTGAGGGTTTGGGCCTGGGCGGCAAATGCAAAAAACAGGGCAATAAAAGCCAGGGATAACTTTTTCATAGTTAATTTGGGTTGGATGAATTAATACTCAGAGGGGAGTTTCCGCAGGGAAAACTCAAGGCTTTTTAAACAGAAGAAGGGGAGTGATTGTATCGTGAGCCAAATATATAAATTCTTTCTAAATATCTCTAAAAGAATTGTGCAACGGATGAACCACAACCGCGTATCATTCTGATAATAAACCAGATACGAAATGAAATAAAATTTGTCGCAACGAAACAGGTCAGGGTTTGACCGGAGAGCCAGGAAAGAATGGGTCGGGTGCCAAGTTAATTGAAGGGGTAATAAATGAGTAAAAAGGATGGAGAGGTTTAGAGGTGGAGGAATTGATCTGGAACTTGAATTTAAAGGGAAGAATTTCCAGCATTCAGATCTGCTTCCAGGCCTTGCGCCCAAAATTCAGCTTTTTGTCCTGCATAAAATTCAAGGTAGAAATAGCCTTTTCCTTTATCCGAGGTTTCAATTAATTGTCCATTTTCTATAATTCTTCCCCGGTAAAGATTATCAAGAATAAGCCCTTCCTTACCCTCGGAAAGAAAAATTGAAAAAGCCCCGAAATCAACCTGCCTGAAACTCAGACGGACCCACTTCCCATTCTGGTTTCCCTTGAATTCCAGCCGCAAATCCCCATTAATCAAGGTTATTTCCTTGCATTCGTAATCGTTGTGAAGATCAATAAAAACTCCATTAAGCTCGTACTGAGCAAGGTTTTCAAAAAGAGGGAGCGTAGAGGATTGCATGTCCCAATTTAGCAGAAAACCCCAAATTGCCCCCAAAAATCAATTCACGCGGGTCAGGATGGCCGAACAACAGTACGTAACTCCTGAATTCCCATATGTGAAGTTTATGGTTACTTTTTCGTCGCCGTAGCGGGTTCCGAAGCCCGAGACGGTATAACTGCCCTTGTTTTGCTGGGGCAGGTCAAAATTATTTTCATCCTGAAAATAGCCGGTCAGGGAAAAGGCAGGGCTACCCAGACCAGCAACCCGGATTTCAATGGGCAGGGACCCTGCAGAAAGGGTCACGTTTCCACCTGCCGTACTGCTTCCTCCTCCCGTTTGGGTGCAGGTAGTTGCCTGAGAATAATTCCCAACGAATCGATTGATGATTTTGGATTCACACAAGGTTCCGTAATATCCTGGTTGGCATTGACATTCTCCTGATTCGCAAATTGAACCATTCTGGCAATTGAGCTGATCGCATTTGAATACCTCACAATTGGTTCCTGTCCATTCCTGGGTGCAACCACATTCGCCATCCACACAATGTCCCCCGTTTTGACAGGAAACATCCTTGCAGGGATCCGCGCAGGAAGGAAAGAAAGAGAGGTAAAATGCTAATATGACCACCGGCCACAGGTTTTTGAGCTTTGACTTCATTGAATTTAAAGGTTTATGTTTATTTGTTAAATCCGCTTGGGGTGTGGAGTAAAGTTAAGCAGGTCAGAATGGATCGCCAAGCAAATCAGGATAGGAATAATTGCCTTTGGGGATGTTTTTTGACAACAACCATCCGAATAATCCTGCAATCTGAATTCGTGTTACCTTATTTCCGCCTCAAACTTTTCGGGATCATCCCGAAGTTCCAGATATTTTTCAAGATAAAACTCCATTGGCATTCGGGTACCTGTCACATGCAAAGTCCCCTTTTCCTTGTCAACGATGATTGGAGCATTCCCTCCTACCAGCGCACCCAGTCTCTTTGTGTTGACAAACTCTGCTGATTGATATGAGAATATCCTTCCATACCCGAATTCAGCGGTATATTCGTCCATTATCAAAAAATCAATCCCTGAGTTTGCACTCAATTCCTTGATCTTTTCAATAGCCAACTGCCTGGCCTTTTTGAATGGGAGCATGGTATTTGATTAGTTGCTTGAATTAATTAACCCAGGTCCGGGATTTACTTCATGGTTTCTATGTTGGTTCCATTTTCAGGGTCCCATTCGCAAAAGTTAATAATCTTTCAACTTATTATTCCATTCCTTCAAAGTAGCCTTTCAGTACTTTTATCAGTGGTTTTTTCAATTCATCATCATCTGAGCGGAGTAAACCTTTATCCTTCCTATTAGGAAAAGAAATAAAAACAGTGTAAGCATTTTCAGTTCTTTCGCCATCAAATTTAATGACTGCCACATCCCCGCTTTCTTTTACCATTTCCAAACAGTAAATAAGCTCCTCCATAGTAGGATTGGCTTTGGCTAAAATCTCTGGTATTGTGATCATGACTATTATTTTTCAGTCTGAGAACAATTAAAACGTTCCAAACGAGAACTTTCCCCTATTTAAAGGTGGTCATCTGCAATAATTTCAAGAACAACTCCTTCCCCAAAGGCTCCCTTGATTCGAAAAATTCAAATAATTTTCCCGGACCAAAATCACTCCCGAGAAATTCCCTCTTCAGGAACCTGATTTCGACCACAGCTTCCTGGCCAGGTTCAATCTCCTTTTCGCCACGCAATGATATTTGACCCGAAGTCTTTTTTCCACTTTCAAATTGGAATAAGGGCCTGTAACCATCTGCAAATGAAGTGGATCGTTTCAGGGGACCTTTATAAAGTTTAATTTGGGCTATAACATTTATCAAAGTACTGGGATCATCCTGGCTTTCGCTCAAAAGGGTATATATTTTTTGTTTGTCCAATACTCAATCTGGCCTTAATTACCATGTATAGTGACAATTGGAAACCCAAGTTTTTCCTGAAATAATTTCCATCCCATACTGTTTTAGCAAGTCAAATTGAATATCTAAAAATTCATTTAGCGATTTCTGTTTATCAGTTGAAAAGTCCATGATATCCTGGGGGTCCAGGTGTAAGTGTTCCTCAAGAAAAATTGAGAACTCAATGTGATTTGCAACAATAGAGAAGGGTGGTTTCATATACACCATTCTTATGGTGTGTTTGGAGTGGCTCAATATTTCAGTGTAGGAAATCCGAAAAACAGAGCCTTTATCGGGCAGAGGGTAATTGAAAGATATCTTTTGATCACCATCTGGTTCGATCATCTCCTCAATTACGGGATCAGAATAACCCAATGTCAATAGAAACCTGGCTTTTTCCAGGATCAGAGCTTTTGCATATTCCATATTAATACTTGTATTGCAACTTCTTCTCTGTAAAACAAGCCATATTCTTTTATTTCCCCAACCCCAATATCTATTATGGTATGGCCTTATTAGATGGGAGCATCGTATTTGATTTGTTGCTTTAATTAATAAACCCTGGTCTGGGATTTTTCTTAAAACTATTGAGTTGGGACTCATTAAAAAGCTCTATCACAACTCGAAATTTTTAACTTCTTTATTCAATCCCAAAGATGAATATAATGCTTACCAAAGGAGACCAAGCCCTGGTTGATCCTTTCTTTTTCTTCAGGCGAAAACAGCTTATTTCCCGGATTGAGCTCGGCCCCAAATGCGAAAATCATATCGTCCAAAGTACTGATCCAAAGACTTTTCAATTCCTCTTCTGTAAAATCATGAACCAATTCTTCCCCGACCATCCAGTCAGGGATGGCAACTGTTTGGCCCTCAGCTACCATATTTCTGAACTTCTTTAAACGGGGCAGACAGAAACGCATCATTTCGCTTTTCAGATCCCAAACCTGGTAATCCGGAAAAAAGCCAAATCCCATTTTATAATTTTTTAGACGCTGTAAGAAATTGCTTAATATCCTCATTCTACAAACCTGTCATTATATTTTGATAATCATGGCCAAAAACCAATCCTTTTATCTCAACCTGATTATAACCATCCCAACCAGCAAAACTTCCGCTATACTTTTGCCTGTTTTTATCAAAGGCTACGGGCACAGCATTCCACCCATCCTCCACATGGTAGAGCAAATTCCCATTCTCATTATTGAAATTGGTGGCGCTCATTCCATTGGCATCTGTAAATGAAATGGGATTGCGATCCGAATAAACATACCCGCCCATCCCCGGAAACTTCGCCCAAAGTGGGTCCACACTAAGGAAATTTCCATACTCCGCATCATACATCCTTGCTCCCCGCCAATCCAGCCCACTCTCCCCATCCCGTTCATTCAGCGTCGTCTGCCACCTTATCTTTCTTCTGGCTTTACCCTGAAATTGCTTTTAAGGAGGTACCCATCACGTACAAACTCTAAAAACAGATTGGAACCTTGAGCAATTACCACAGTTTCAAAATATGCACTTCTCACAAAATCATACCAGTGGTCTATGAATAAAGGAACAGGTATTTGAACAATGGGTCCATTATACCCATAATCCATAATAATAAATTCAGCCTCTTTGAGTGAGGAATTAAGGAGCCAGTTTTTTATTTCCTCTTCATTGTTGATGTAATCATAAAAAAAAGAGTATGCTCCATCATAATACACCCAGTCCAAATAAAATCGATTTTTCTCAGTATTTTCATTTATGCGGATTCCTTGATTTCTACAAAGTTCATCGAGATAATCAGGATATTCCCAGGAAAGAACTTTTATGGAATCCTTGTGTTTTAAAAGACACCAGTTTTCTATTTCCTTTTCCTTTTTCATCTATTCATAAGTTTTAGTTAACATATCCAAAATTTGATGAACTGAATCCTCGGTCCCCTCAAACAAGATTGCCCCTTTCTGATTCGTGGCCTCATTCCACCAATTTATATGTGCACCCTTAGTTTGGGGATCGAAATCAAGCCTGAATCCCTTTCCGCCATCAGCGCTTTCAAATCCTGTCACTTTTCCTTTTTGAGTTCCAAATTTTCCTAAATGAGGCTTTACTCCTTCCCCCAAATCCCCGACCATTTCTCTTGCAATTTTCAAGGCATCGGTTCGCTTGCCAGATTTGGTCAATGTAATTATTTCTCTTGAATTTTGTGTAGATTCTTTGACAGTTTTCTTAACCAGGGGTGCGACTTCGTCACTATATTTAAATGTAATTTCAATCAACTGGCTTAACCATTTAGATAAAGTGGGAAGTACACCTTCCACAGGAACCATTGCTCCAACAGATAATAATGCCTCACCAGTTCTGCCCTCCGCAGCATACATCATTGCATTAATACCATCTGCCACTTCACCATAGCCAGGAATAAACCCAATTACATCAAGAGCATAATGAACTCCCTCCTGGGCATTGCGCCTCATTTTCATCCACTGATAACAGGTAGGACAATTCCCACTCGGATCCCCCCAGAAAACAGGTCTGTTTTCTGTGTAGTTGTAAGGCGTCAGATGCGGGAATTTCCCAGCCATGGGGTCGATCTGCAAAAACCGCCCATACTCCGCATCATACATCCTTGCCCCCCGCCAATCCAATCCACTCTCCCCATCTCTTTCATTCAAGGTCGTCTGCCACCTTTCCTCATCCCCCGCAAACCAGGCCCGCAGGTGCTTGCCATAAGGAAAATAATCCATCACAGATTTCACCTCATAGGCCAGCGAACATGTATGCAGCGTGTCGTAGATCACTTGCACGTAGGTTACCCGCACATTCCCAAGGTGGTCATTTATAAAAAACTTTACCCCCCGTAACAGGCTATCCGCGGTGGTATCCCGGGCCAGGGTTTTCTGGGCTACAGGCAGGGGCAGATTTACTGCTTTATCCTCAAGTTAGTTTTGGGCTAACTTCTCTCGAGAACCCTTTCTTTGAAACATTTACTTAACTCTTAGGGTAAATTTCAACCCCCATTAATTCAAAATCCTCCTCTTTGATATTAAGGCAAACTCTTCTTGCCCCATAAAGGCCATTTGGAAGGCTCAAAATGCAAAATGAAGCGTCGTGAATAATTTCCAAAGGTAATTGAGATGAATCCAATGCAGCATCAAAAACTGCAAGCTTTTTGTCGGAAATCTCAATCAAAAAAGGATATTCTTCTACTATTTGTGAAGCAATTTCTTTTTCGTACGCCCATTCTTGGTTAAAGTACAATCCTTCGCTAATTATTACTGTTGACTCCATCTTAAACACTTCAACTTTCGTGCTCATTGAAAAGAAAATCCAATACTTCCCAATTGCAACATGATCATATTCCGAAACGCCTGCATCGTCATAATTTATGAAATCCTCAATCAGATCATAGTCAGTCATTCCTGACATAGATTCTTTATCACCTTTCCATTTTCTTGCATCAGAATGCCCTGAAATCAAAAATATCCTTCCTATTAAGGAGCAAATATGTATGTTCTGGTTTTCCATATCCTAAAATTAATGATTTACGACTTTATTTACTTGACCTCCCTGAAGCCTTGAACATGAAGGACAATGTGGGTAAATGTGCATGACGCATAAAACTAAATTTCAGGATGGAAAATCGTTAAACCTCAAGAAGTGTCAAATCCTGCCACACATCCTCATGGTTGGGTGCTATTAAAAATCGCCAACCAGGAGCAAGACCTAAATACTTTTCGATTAACGGGTTCCAGGAATTTACGTGGGCAACATGTAAGGGCACAAAAAAATCAGGATTTTCGGAATATTCTCCTGCCCAAATGTACCAGCCATTTGTATTTCCCTCTACAGGATGCCTAAGCCCATGAATTGGATAGATTCCATCCTTTACATTAATCGAAATTCCCAAAATACTGTCCTCAGGACTCGGGAGAAAATCCGCTGAAAATTTCCAGCAAAGTTCCCTTTGGATTCTATCTTTTTTCATTTTCTATATTCTTAATTCTTTCTTGAATAATACTCTTCATAAGTTTTGAATATTGACTTAATCTGGCACCTTGTTTCGCTGAACATGTCGGGCACTGTGGTTGTACACTACTCTCTGACCTCATTTTTATCTTGTCTATTTTGCCTGTACGATAATGTTCTTCCACCAAAGGTGTAATGTGATCTGCAACATTTTTTTTGCCTACTGCTCCACAATCTACGCATGGCTTATTTTGAACTGATTGACGCTGCAAAGGAGTTGTGGCATTATTGGGTCGCTTATAAATTTCATTTGTTACAGGTTCTTGGGTTTTTGGGCTTTCCGTAGATTTCCTAAACTCACTCAAATATACAATACTTGCCTCACCTACCTTGGTCCCAAAGGTTTTTCCTGCCTCTCCATAATTTCCATTCAGCAGTTCAACTCCCATATCAGGAATCCAAACTGTTCCAATTGTCCAGTTTGTGCCTGACAGGGCCGTGATTGTATAGTCAATAAAGTTCTTTTTGTCTCCGAAGGTTTGGACAATGGCATTATTCAAAGACTGGTCTAAAGGTGTAGTCAGGAAGTCTGCTAAGCCCAGGTAAACACCTGTGAATCCCTGAACAAACCCTTCCATGAATTCCTGAAAGCACTCCGGACAATTCCCACTCGGATCCCCCCAGAAAACAGGTCTGTTTTCTGTGTAGTTGTAAGGCGTCAGATGCGGAAACTTCCCCGCCATGGGGTCAATTTGCAAAAACCGCCCATACTCTGAATCATACGCCCTCGCTCCCCGATGATCCAGCCCCGATTCCCCATCCCGTTCATTCAAGGTCGTCTGCCACCTTTCCTCATCCCCCGCAAACCAGGCCCGCAGGTGCTTCCCATAAGGGTAATAGTCCATCACACCCTTCACCTCATAGGCCAGCGAACACGTATGCAGCGTGTCATAGATCACAGGCACATAGGTCACCCGCACATTTCCCATCCCGACAGGAATCGGGAGATCTTTGATGAAAAACTTTACCCCCCGTAACAGGCTATCCGCGGTGGTATCCTGGGCAAGAGTTTTCTGGACATTGGGTAGAGGGTTTGCGGGTAAATCTTTATCCTTCCACACCGCATCAATGACCGCATCGCTCAAGGCTCAAGCCACGGGCACGACGGCTACCGCGAAGGGCACATTTTCCAGAAATTTATTATTTAGGCTTTAGGAAACAGATACTTTTTCAAACACCATTCCTGATATTTTGGCTTTTTGCATTGTCTGTTTCAAAGCATCACTAACATAAAGACCAGGAGTAATTTTCCATAAATCGTGTGACAATGGCTTTGGAAAAATGCTGTAAGAACGAATCTTAGAACCTTCAAAAACTGGTTTAATAATATGATCCGTGCCAAAAACAAACATTGTCTTTTGCCTGTCTAAAACGTCCAATAATATATTAAACCTTGGAATAAAATACGTTCTATCCTCATTGACTCCATTGAGCCTACATTCAATCCAATCTAATTGTTCCAATCCACTTAAATTACTTTCAATTACTGCCTTCAACTTTTCTGACATTAATGGCCAGGCTAAATTGTTGGGTTGATAATCTAACCAAATTTCCTTCAAACCAGATAAGTCATCAGTTACAATTATCCCACTTTTTCCGACATCCACCTTGACCATTTTTAATTCAAATGGCACCTTATTAATTCCATTTAAAGCCAAAATAAGCTCATTACCTGATTTCGAACCTTTGGGGGCAAATGCACTTGCCACAGGGTCTTTCCCTTCCTTCCAACTTATCAAATAGTACTTTTCCATGTTACCAACCTGATTTACGTAAAAGACCTGGATTTTGAATCACAGGCTGTTTTACATACTGATTAAACAAATTTAAAAACTCCGTTATGGGCTGCCAAAGTGGAAGGGTGAGGTTGGTAGTGGATACTTACTGATGATCATTTTATTTAGTCAACTAAAATTCATTCAATGTAAAAAACCACAATAAGGTGAATTTTTTTTTCTACAGTAAATTTAACATCCCTTTTTTCCACATATCTAACGTAGTTCTTGCTGACAACCCTATTATAGATGTTGAGTTTGATAAACTTAGTAATTCCTTTTCCGCTTTGTCAGGAAAAACTTTAAGTGAAAAAGTAGCTGCCCAAAGTCTAACATTTTCATCTGAGTCATTAAGCAATTCACTAAATAAATCAACTTGATTCGATTCCTTTGCCTTCTTATATAAGGTCTGTATTTTTTTGTGAAGCTTATTTGCTTTTATATTGTCCCCTTCTGCGATTGCTTTACCGTGGTCAATAGCCTCGGCTAAAAAATTATGTTTAATATTCTCTCTTGGTATCATGGTGACCCTCCAAATCTTTTTAATACTTCAATGCCATACTGAAATTGTTCTTCATAACTCAAGGTTTTAACATAATCTCTGACCCTCATACTTGTACCTGGCATTAATGAGTTATAATGCCCTGTTACTTTTGCATGGATAGTACCTGCTCCGTGGGGTAACTTAATTAAATTATTTGCATTATGAATATTCTCTGCTCCAAATTTTGCTATATTATCTGAATGTTGCTCCACTATATGGTGCCAAGCATTTCCCTGGCCTGCAGGGCCAAAAGCCTTTTTGAAAGCATTGAAAGAACTATACCCCTCCTCCGCTACTACCTCCACTGCTTTAGCGGGTACCAGCTTCGCAACCTCCTTCCCAAATCCAAACCAATTTATGACTCTTTTGAACCATTTTGCAACATTAAAATAAACTCCCACAGCAGGCAGGGCCGACGCGGCACTCAGACCTGCATTCAGGTTTTCGCCCTGATGGATGGCAAGCCCTGCAGCCAGCAAATCACCCACCTGACTCACCCCAGGGATTTCGGAAGAGCCCAGTACATCGGCCATCACCTCGGTGGCAGCTTCCATTTCCCTGGGGGAGTAGCGGATATTATCCAGGATCTGCTGCCGCACAGCCGCCTCATTGGCAAAATAGCCTTCTCCGTTATAGGAATTGATGGCAGCAGTGAGCAGGTAGTTGAGTTGACCCTGTTTCTTTTTCGCGGCCCGGGCTCTGATCTTTACCGTGGGTTGGTAAGAATGGAGGTCCCCATTTTCATCCTTCCAGAGAGCAACCTTATCGCCGCCATCGGCTAACCCAAAGGGGTCCGTCCAGATGATAGGATTGCCATTGACATAATTGTACCCGGACCAAAGGATGTTGTTGGATGCAATCGGATCAATCTGCAAAAACCGCCCATACTCCGCATCATACATCCTTGCACCCCGCCAATCCAGCCCACTCTCCCCATCCCGTTCATTCAGGGTCGTCTGCCACCTTTCCTCATCCCCCGCAAACCAGGCCCGCAGGTGCTTCCCAAAGGGGTAATAGTCCATCACACTCTTCATCTCATACGCCAGCGAACACGTATGAAGGGTATCGTAGAT
This sequence comes from Bacteroidia bacterium, assembly GCA_020635905.1. Taxonomy (GTDB): domain Bacteria; phylum Bacteroidota; class Bacteroidia; order J057; family JADKCL01; genus JACJYV01. The sequence goes on along the minus strand of JACJYV010000007.1, from coordinate 522,055 downwards.
CACCGGCACGTAGGTGACCCGCACATTCCCCAGGTGATCTTTGATGAAAAATTTCACTCCCAAGATCAGAGAGTCAGCAGTCGTATCCTGAGCCAGGGTTTTCTGAGAGGATGGGACAGGCACATTGACCACCTTTTCCTTCCATAGCGCATCAATGACCGCATCGCTCAAAGCCCAGGCCACGGGCACCGCGGCTACGGCAAAGGGCACTTTCACCTCGCCCTGCTCGGGTTGGTGGGCGAGCCTTACTAGTTATGAGAAAGGGAGTTTGAGGTTATTACTTAGCCTCTAATGCACTTTAAGGGTGAAATTTCTTTAAAGTAAATGATTTTGAAAATAGGTGAATTAATAAAAATATGTAGCAGTACCTAAAGTCCAATTTCAAAGCTCATAATCCTGCCCCAAAAGGTCCTTTAGAATATCCTCTTGGGTTACTTCATTAACCTTGCTCTCCTCGTAATAATTTTCCTTGAAAACAATTGCATAGGTTGGGGACGAGTTAATGTTATCAGGCCTTCCAAAACCAACTCCCAGCCTTTTGGAAATAATATCTTCAGAAGATTTTTCAACCTCAGTATCCAATTTCATTAGGTATTCCATTATCTCCTTGTAGGACATTTCCGAAAAGGTAAGAGCTTCCAGCACCAAATTTTGTTCAAAAAACTCAACTGCTGTCAATTGATCATCTTCATTAAAAGAGAACTTGATATCAGGATTGGGATAATAATCCGTATTGGAAATAAACTTCCCTCCAAGAGTATTAGTTTTTGAGGAATAATCTTGCCCCATTTTTTCTCTAATAACATTTCTGGCCTCTCCAAACTTAAAGTCACCTATTTGGTGATATGGGATTAATTGCCAAATATTATTCATAGCTTTTACTTCATTTGAGATTCCAAAATAGGAATAATTTCTTTCGTGAAATGCTCTCTAGCCTGATTTATTTCATTTTCGTAAAGATCTCCAAAGTCCTTCCTCAAGGCTGCAGCATTTAATTCGAATGCATCAAGGAACTTCCCCTTTTGTAGTAATTGCCCCTCTAATGATCGAAATTTTTTGGCTAAATCACCACTTCCAGTTGTTATGAAGTCCCTGTGATGGGGTTTTAACATTGAGTGAGCAGTTGCTCTATACCTCGATAAATGAAACCCAGCTAACTCATAGGAATTATAACTTGGAATATGATTTCGCTCGGTAATGTTCTTCCCGTCTGGCCCAACATCATTCTTCAACCTGCCGTAGGCATCCCCGCCCTTGGCCTCCTTTTTTACAACAACTTCTGTTGTTTCCTCAACAACATCATCTGCAACCTTTACGCCTGCCTCAACCGCCTCTTCTCCAATCCCCAATGCCTTTGCCCCCCACTTTCCAAGTGTTGGCAAAACTCCCTCAATGGGCACCATTGAAGCAACAGAGACCAACGCCTCACCAGTTCTGCCCTCCGCAGCATACATCATTGCATTAATACCATCTGCCACTTCACCATAGCCAGGAATAAACCCAATTACATCCAAAGCATAATGAATACCCTCAGACGTATTTGCCCTAAGCTGATATATTTTCAGAACGCACTCAGGACAATTCCCACTCGGATCCCCCCAGAAAACAGGTCTGTTTTCTGTGTAATTGTAGGGCGTCAGGTGCGGAAATTTCCCTGCCATGGGGTCGATCTGCAAAAACCGCCCATACTCCGCATCATACATCCTCGCCCCCCGCCAATCCAACCCACTCTCCCCATCCCGCTCATTCATGGTCGTCTGCCACCTTTCTGCATCCCCCGCAAACCAGGCCCGCAGGTGCTTGCCATAGGGGTAATAATCCATCACACTCTTCACCTCATAGGCCAGCGAACATGTATGCAGCGTGTCGTAGATTACCGGCACATAGGTCACCCGCACATTCCCGAGGTGGTCTTTCACAAAAAACTTTACGCCCAGAATCAGACTGTCCGCTGTGGTATCCTGGGCAAGAGTTTTCTGGACATTGGGTACAGGGTTTGCGGGTAAAACTTTATCCTTCCATAGCGCATCAATGACCGCATCGCTCAAGGCCCAGGCCACGGGCACCGCGGCTACGGCAAAGGGCACTTTCACCTCGCCCTGCTCGGGTTGATGGGTGACCGTTTCGACCAGGAAAGGCACAGCGGTAATGATCCCTTTCGACAACCATTTCACTACGTTTTTTGCGCGGTTCCGCTTTACAGACTGACCGCTGACTGCTGAAGGCTGACCGCTCCTCAGATTCGAAGAATCCGCCAGGGCCGAATCCGCCACCTCATACTCCCCAATCAGGTCGGCCCCATATATCTCAAAGGTCCATTTTTGCTGGCTGTCGTCATGGATGGCCAGGGGCAGACCGCCGCCATCGAGCAGGTAAAAGACCCGCACGGTGTCGTTGGCTTTGGGCACGTAGAGCTTATACATCCGGTCCTGACCCGCGGTGTAGCGATACACCACCGGGCGGTTGGCTGCGGTGTAGATCCAGGGCCGGTTGGAGGTGGAGTAGGTGATGCTGCTCAGTTGGCGCTTCGAATCGGAGTAGAGGTTGCCGTTATAGTCGTAGGTGAAGCCGGTGGGGGTGCGGCCCAGGGTACTGAGTTTAGTCAGGCGATTGGTGCCGGGCTGGTAGGTGTAGGTCCAGTTGTCGCCCTGGTCGCCCAGGGGCAGGCCGCTGCCGGGGGCGTAGTAGTGGTAGCGTCGCAGGGCGGTGAGATTGCCCACTTTGTCGTACTGGTAAGTGGCATCTCCGTACCACGCAGGCTGAGAAGTGGTGAGGGGCTGACCAAAGTTGCTCTGACTGGGGTACTGACTTCCGCTGGCCGGAGTGATGTGTTCGAGCACGCTGGCATCGGCATCGGTGAGGCGGTTGAGGCCGTCATACTGGTAGCCATACACGGTGGCCCGGTCAAAGCCGGTCACTCCGTGGGCCAGCACATTATACTTTGCATAAGTGCCGTTGATATTGCCGTTGTAATTCTCACCGTAGGAGGAAGTATAGAGGGCCAGGCCCACATTGCCTCCGCTGCCGGGCGGGACATTGGGGTTTTGCTGGTCGTAGTACAGCCCAAAGTCAAAGAGGGTGGACTGGATGCGGCTCAGGCGGTCCTGCTGGTCGTAGGAGTACAGGATGGAATCAGCAGGCAGGTTTTGCTGGCAATTGCCCGTGCCCGCGACAAAGTAGTTGAGTTGGGTCACCCGCCCGGTGGCATCGTCGTAGTGGTATTCGGCCAGTTTGGCCCCGGCGGCTTTGAGGTCACGACGGCTGGCATACACCTCATGAAGGCGGCCAAAAGCATCATAAGTAAAATGCTGCTGAAAGTCGAGGATGGAGTCGCCCCCCAGGTCGAGGTTGCGGGTGAGCAACCTGCCCTGCCGGTCGTAGTCGGGGGTGTAGATCACATGGGCATCGCCCGGATGCAGGTTGGCAATGCCGTCAAAATCAAATTGCCTCACCACCCATTCAGTATTGCCCTCGGCATTGTAGCTGAAGTAGGATACGTCGTTCAGTTCACCCACCGGGCCGTAGCCCAGGGCCATGGTGAGGCGGGTCACAGGGTGATGCTGCTGCTCCTTGATCAGATGAAAGAGGCTGGGTGGCAGCATTTTATTGTCCATGTTCACCCCGTAATAGGAGACGGCCCCGCTGTCCTGGGGGTAGTCGTAGCGGTATTCCCGCTCTTTGATCTGCTGCGATTCGCTGTATTGCAGGCAGGGAAAACACTTGCCGGTGTAGTCCTTGTTCCAAAGCTGATCGTTGCAGTTGCGCTCGGCGGCCTTGATTTTGGGAAATTCCAGAATGGTGTGGATGGACTGGAAGGTATAGCCGCCCGAGTTTTGGAAGAGGAGGAATGGCACGGTATAGAGGCCAGGCAGGGGCGAAGCCACCCGGCTGGTGTACTGGCGGTAGGTACGCCCCATTTTGTCGTATTCATTGACCTGCACCCTGCCCTTTTTGCGCAGGTTGGCATCCTGGTAGTAGCGCACACTGCCATCAGGCAGGTAGAGAAATTTTTCAAGGCCCTTGTCGGGGCTGTTCACCTCAATGGGCCAGCCCAGATAATTGAAGCGCTGGGTGGTGGTCAGTTGATTGGGGTGCACGATCCTCTGGACGCCCCCGGCAATGTGAGGAATAAAAATGGTCAGCACCCGGGTGGTGGGTCCGTAGGTGGTATCCGTATATGCCAGACTGGCCACAGTCCGACCCAGTTGGTCGGCCCAGGCAATGCTGCGCTTTCCGTCCTCATCTTCCGAAAGAGTTTTCAGCAACAGGGTGCCCTGCATGGCTGCCTGATTGGGCTTGGGCTTACCGCCCCCGGTGGTGGAGACCGGGCCGAGGTTATAGTTTTTGCCCGGCCAGATCTGGTAGAGGTCCTGTATGTCGATGCCCGATTCCTGGTAGAAGGTCCACAGGTCGGTGATGGCGTACTGTTTTTGGCTGACATGGGGCCCCGTGATGGGATTGCCGGGCCTGGAGCCTTTGAGTACCCGGGAGCGGGCATTGGCTTCATACTGCATTTCGGCAAAAGGGGTGACCGGCACATTGAGGTCCAGGCCGGGACCGGCCTGCCCGCTTTTGGCATAGGGTTGAAAGGCGCGGGTGGGGCGGTTCCAGGCATCAAATTCCTGCCGCCCGGCAAAGGATTTGGTCCAGCCGCCCTGACCCTGGGTGGCAATAATGGCCTGAAAGGCCCGGCCCATGGGGTCCAGGTAGGCCAGGCTGTGCAAAGGGGCATGCACCCCGTCCCAGGTTTTGCTTTGCACATAGTTTTCGGCGGTGCGGGCCGCAAAGCTCTGGCTCAGGTTGCCCGCCCAGTGGTGGTATTCATTTTCTGAGATCAGGGCTCCGTTCATCCAGGTGCTGCTCAGTCGCTTGAACGGGTCGTAATACATATCCGCAGCCTCCAGGTTGGGGCTGATCACCCGCTTCAACAGGTTGTCGGGGTGGTAGCGGAAGATAGTGGTGTGCTCGATGGCCCCTTTGTCGGTCACAGTCAGGCTCACAGGCTGGCCCAGGGCTTCCCGCACAATATCCGACTGGGGCACCCCGCACTCGTTCCAGGAGCCCAGCCAGTAATTTTTGTATTCGTAGATGTAGTGCAGGCTGCGCACATCCGATTCGTCCACGATCTGCCCGTACATATTGCGGGCATGCACTTTGTACTGGCGGATGGCGGCAAAGACCGGGGCAAAGCGGTATTTCCAACTGCTGCCAAAGATCAGGTTTTGATCGGGCTGGGGTTCATAGATGTCGTGAATGGATTTGTGGAAGCGGGTATGGGCCGGGTTCATGCGAATATTGGGCATGCTGTCAGCCTGGGTATAGACTTCAGCCAGGAAAAACTGCTGGTCCATGGTGGTCAGGAAAATCTCCCGCTGGCCGCTGAGGCTGTCGGCGGTATCGGGGAGGATATAAGGCAGCGGGGGCAGGGTGGAGTCGGCCACCAGTTGGGAGCCGAGGGCGCAGAGGGGGCCATGCAGGGTATCGGGGTGAGCACAGAGCAGCAGGCAGACCTTTTTGCGGGAGTCGGGGGTAATGGCCGTGCCATTGGGACTTTGCTCTCCGTAGTTTTTGCCTGCGGGCACCAGGGTGGTGGCCGCAAAGGTGAAGCCGTCTTTGAGCACAAAGGTGCCGTAGTATTTTACCTCCGAGTTGGGGCCCTGAAGGTAGCCAAAGCCACTCTGACCAGCCAGACTGTCTGAGAATTCGGGCTGGCTGGCATACTGGCCCGCTGAAACCGTGTCGATGGCGGCCACCGGGAAAAAATACCATTCTCCCGAGGTGTCCTGCACATAGCGGGGATCGTCGAGGGCTTCCTGACTCACCCGGAAGGTGGGCACCTTGTGCCCCTGACTGAAAATGTACTGGGTGAATTTGATCGGGTGGGGATAGATCACCACCGGGCCGCCGCCTCCGCCACCCCCGGAGGGCGGACCGCAGGTTTTGCCATAGTTGGTGCTGTCCCATTCCCGCACAAAGGCACCGCCCACGCTGTCATAAGATTCGTACCAGTACCAGGTGCTGTGGCTGTACACTGGCACGGTGGTGTCGCCGTCCCAGGCGCTGGTGCGGGTTTCGACCGGCACATTGCGGATGCCATACTTTTGGGCCAGGTAATAGGGCCGGATGGTGCCTGCCCACTTGGTCCAGGCTACGTTTGAAGTATCATAATAAGTGGGGCTCTGGTGATTTTCCAGCAGGGGTTTGATGTCGTAGAGGTAATAATAGCTCGTTTTGCGGAAGGCTCCCGGGTGCTCGCTAAAGGTCTGGGTCTGGGTGGCCTTCTGCCAGGAAGGCTCGGCGATGTAGTTGAGACGAGCCGATTTGATGGTGGCCTGAGAGGTTTTTTTCAGATAATCCTGCTGGTTGTATGTAAATGTCGTGGAGGTATCGGCATACATTTCGGCATAGTCTCCGTCCGGGTCGGTTTGGGTGGTGGTCCAGTCATACCAGGTATGACGGGTGGTGTCGGCCATTACATTTCCGTTGAGTGGATCACGAGAAAGGGTGACTTCTGTTTCCAGCCGCAAAAACCAACTGTTCATGCGCCTGCTTTCGGAAAGATGGGGCATCACATCCCGCTCGTAGGGCAGGATGTAATTGCCCACCTGGGTCACGATGGTCATGGGACGCACCAGCCGGGAGGGCAGCAGCAGGCGGGCGCTGCGGTAGGCCATGCTGGCTGTGTAGTGCATTTCCTTGCGGGAAATCCATTGTCCGGCCTCGTCAAATTCCTCCACCTGTACGAGGCGACCAAAAAGCAGGGTATCTTCCATGGTGGCTTTGCTCACCCGGTGGGTGTACCCGGTGCGACAGTTGCCGCTGCCTCCCAGAGAGGGCTTTTTAACCGTCACCTTCTCAAAGCCAGTAACCCAATCGCGGGTTTTACTCCAGTTGTAACCATTTTTGAAGTGAAGGTCAATCTCATACAGACCTTTGTATAAGCCCACGGGATTCTGATAGAGGTATTCCAGGGTTTGCCCCTGGCTGCTGCCATCATCCACCGTTACTTTTTTGACTACCGCTTTGGTAGAGATCACCTGACTGCCACCCATCACCACCGAACTGCTGTCCTGAAAATGGTCCTGTCCGCTGGCGCTGATGACCCGCGTATAGACCGAGTCCAGATTATAGGTCCAGGTCTTTTTGCCGCCCAGTTCATTCCATGACTCCCGGATCAGGTATGCTTCGTTGAAGCCGGGTGTGGCATGATTGTCGCTGAAATATTTGAACAGGGTGGCCGGGTGCTGGCCTGTGGCCACGGGTTTGCCCATGGTATCGCAGCCCACCCGCTCAATGCGGGCCAGGTGCCACAGGTTGCGGTACTGATATTCCCCGTTGAGCATCTTCCACGGACTGGGGGGCGGGGTGCCCTGGGGCAGATTGGCCAGGGTGTTGAGGTTGTTGAGGATGCGCACCTGATCCAGTTCGTAGCCCAGTTTATAGGCCGAAACCCGCTTCATCTGACTCGATTTTCCGTAAAAGGGCACTGAAAAGACCACGCTGTCCAGCATCCAGGGGTTTTGGGTAATGCGTACCAGTTCCAGATTGGTCAACTCGGCGTCCCGTACCTGGGTTCCGGTCTGCTGGGTGCTTTCATGCACCAGGGCCAGGTCGGTGTGGTGGTAAAAACTGTTCTGGGTGGGTTGGCTGATCAGCCACTCATGGGTGAGTGCGGTGGGCTGGTTGGCCCCCATGGCCAGCAGTTGGGTAAGGGAAATGCTGTTCCCGGCAAACGCATTGAGGAGCGGATAGCGCCAGAAGAGGCGGTATTGGCTGTTGCCCCACTTTCCCTTGTCGTAATTATTGGTCTGGGTGCCCTGAAAAAAGTGGCTGTGATAAAGGATGGGTTCCAGCGGAGCCCCGCTGCCAAACCAGGCCGTCACGGCCAGTTGGTGATCTGTCAGGCGGTTGGCTCCCGAATAGTTATTATAGTATTCGGGAAAACCCTCTTTGGTTTTGCGGGCCTCGTGGTGGAGGAGGTTGTCGCTGCCGGGGCCTACCTGGATGTGAAACCCTTCAAACTCGTTGGGCAGGTTGGGCATGCGAAACTGATTGGCGGTAGAGTAGTAATACACCCCCATACTCTCAAAGGCCGGATTCCACTTGATCACGTTACCCAGGGTGGAAAATATAGTGTGGCCCCGCCGGTCAAAAAACAGGTTGCTGGTGGGAGAGCCTCCACTGTTCACCCCGCTGTCGTAGCAAAATTTATAAGTGCCGCTGGCGTCGCTCCGCTCCACCTGATTGCCCGGATTGAGCCCGGTCACCAGGGCAAAGTCGAAGTTTACATTGGCCTCCGAAGGCACTTTCAATACAGTGCGCAGTTCATACATTTCCCCCGAGGGCAGAGTGTCGAGATCGGTGGCGCTCATACGAGGGCTTTCGAGCACCGAGTGGGTGAAATGGAGCTTATAGCCTGGGGTGGCCTCTGCCTGGGTGTAGGCCCGGTAATACAGTTGGGGTAAGGGTGCATTGGTGCCGGATATGCCTGCATAGCGGGCGGCAAAGGGATTTTGGTCGCTGATCTCCACCGAGTGGTCGCTCAGGGGATTTTGGTGGGCTGCCGGGTGCTGGTAGCGGTTCCAGTCGGTGGTAAATTGCCTGTTGCCCACAGCCGGGCGTTTGGCCAGATTCTCCGCCACCTCCTGACCCCGAAACCAGACCGTCTTTTGGTGATACATGGAGTCCACCCTGATCACCCGGGGGTCGCTCAGGGTGAGAAATTTACCCCGCCTGAATCTCACCGGGTCGCCCGCCAGTTCGATCTCGGGCCGCCAGGTCTTGTACTTCAGGTCCACCTGCTGATACACCACCCCCATATTGTCGAAGGCCACCGCTCCGGTCAGGATCACCTGATCATAAGCGTCCAGACTTTGCTGAGTGATGGGCTTGTAATACACCGAATCGCCCAGATTACAGGGGGCGCAGATGCCCAGGGCCACAAAGTAATCGCGATTGACCGGGGTGATCACATCGTGATACATGAAGGGGGCATTGGGCCCGAAGAAATGGTTTTGGATCTGGGGCTGATTGAGTTCCTGATAGGTCCTTTGCCTGCCAAACTTTTTGTAGTAAAACACGATCTGCATGTCCCGCGCGTGATTGGGATTGCTGATCCGGCTCAGGTGCCATTTTACGGGCTCGGTCTTTGGCAGCAATTGCTTTTCCAGTTCATCTTCAAGCTGGGCGGTGAAGTTGGTGGGGTTGCGGTTGCGCTTTTCCACCACATCGAAGTAGTAGAGGGTGCCGTCGTCGGTTTTAACGGTCCAGTTGGCTCCGTCGAACTCAGCCTCCACGTATCCCGAAAAGCCTTCCAGTACATAGATCAGGTGAGTGGAGTCGGTGGGCGCGGGGTATTTGTACACCAGCCTCCCGGCATAGCCGGGCAGGTTGAGTTGCACATTGAGGTAATAGGTCTGTCCCTTCATGCGTACCTGCTGAGGCTCGTAGATGGTTCTCAGTTGGGGGTCTTTGGGCAGGTCGCCATTCACAAAGTCGAAGGCCAACAGATCGACCGAAATGGCTCCCTGAGCCAGATTCCAGCCCTCCCCGTAGGGGATGCCCGAGTTTTGCGGGGCATCGTACTGAGTGAGCGCGGTGGAGTTGTAGCTGAGAGATATGGGGAAGCTGAGGTCCGTGGGGGTGGAAATGGCCCCAAAGTCATAGCTCAGGTCCAGGGCCCCGGTGAAGAGGTTCACATCACCACCCATGGGGCCCGCGTTGAGGGTAGCCTTCTCCGCCCGCCGCGGGGCCGCCTGCCCCGCCTCATGACCACCCGTAAATTGGGCGGACGAGATATTAGACAGACAGATGAAAGATGTCAGAACGAGGAGGACAAATCGGGCCGCAGCGGCCAGCCGGGCAAAACGGGAAGCGCAGCTTCCCTCTGAAATGGCAGGTGTTGGACACATAAGTTTAACTTTTTATCGTCAGGGGGGCGAAGCTAAAACCCGCTCCCGGTAAAACCATGGAAAAAATATTCGTTTGGTAAATCTAAATTAAGGGCGAGGCCTGACATCTTGTGTCAGTTTGGAGGGATTAGATTGAGAGATTTTAGAGGTCAGAGAAGTCGAAATTGCCCTCAACTGATTGAAAACCAACATCCACTCCCTTTCCATCCATCACGCTTTAACATCTGACCTCTCACCCTCTAAAATCTCACCCCGGTAAATGTAGATGCCGTTTCAATTCTTCAATTTCTTCGCTTAAGCGCCTGATTTTATCCTCCTGCCGCAGCTCTTTTTCCACCTTGGGGCCAAGGCTTTCGCTCAGATCCCGGAAAAAATCCCGTCCCAGGGCCTGCCCCAACTGGGCCAGCAGGTGGGTATCCATCGACATGCGACGATAAATGCCGTACACATTTTGTTTACTGGTGTTTACCATCTGGCCTCCCGATAGTTATCGCATGCGCGTCAACTTAGTGGAAATTCAGCCTAATATGATCAGTATCGCAAAGTTCGCCAAGAATTTTGGGCCCAGATTACGTTGGTTGGGGTGGCAAAGTTCGCTAAGCTGGACGTTTTATTTGCTTATTGCCTTTGCGATCTTTGCTCCCTCCAACCCACGAAACGCGGAAAACAACCCCTTTGCGGCCTTTGCGTGACCTTTAAACCCTTAAGTTGACGCGGATGCGATAGTTATCGGGATCCGTTGGCCCGATTCGTTGCTTTTTGGCGGTTTCTTTGATCAACCTGCCCAGGTGAAATTCGTTATTGTCCATTTTTACGGTTTACGGTTTACAGTCCACAGTCCACAGATGTGATCTCCTAACTACTTCAATCCCCATCCCCCCTAAAAGGCAACTTTTTGTTGCCTCACGGGAAAGGAAAGCCAGAGGCTAAACCTGACTGACCCTCCCCTGAGGTCGGAGATTATTTCCCGAATGGCGGCCCCGGCCAATATCAAATGGGGCGCACCTTCAGGTAGCATGAAGTGAGTTGGATTGAGCTATTACCGTCTGTAAGGTAAAGATGGGGGGTGGAGGGCGGCGAAAAAAACGGAAATGAGTCCATTAATCAGGTGAGCTTCAAATTTATTTTGTGTCCCTTTTTTCATTATATTGGACCTGAATCCTCTTGTAATGCGAACACCTTCACAAACTCTCTCCAGACTGATCTTATCCCTGACCAAGGGAGAAAAAGATGCCGTGGTAAAGTATGGAGGACGAATCCCCGATTCAAACCCCAAATACCTCCAACTTTTTAAAGCCATGGGCCAGACCACAGAAAAGGACGAAAGCCAGGTGCAAAAAAAGTTGGAAAAGAGGTGGGGGAAGGGAAATTATGCCCAGGCCAAAAGCGAACTCACCCAGATTGTACTCAGGATCATTCGGGAACACGAATTCCGGGCCTCAGCCCAATTGACCGAATGGATTCAGAACAGTATGATCTTTGCGGAGCGGGGACTTCATCTGGAGGCCCTGACCCTGATCGCCAAAGGAATTGAAAAAGCCGCCAGGGAGGAAAGGTTCAAAGAGCACCTGGAATTGCTGATCCTGGAGCAGGAATGCCGTCTTTTCACAGACTCTGCCGCTGATTTTCATCTGTTCAACCAGAGAATCAAGGCAGAGGAAACTGAAATCCGGGAAAAATGGGAGCAGTTGCAATCCCTGAAAATGCTCTACCGGGAAATGTATTTTGAACTGAAGAAAAAGCAACTTTCCCAGGGAGGATGGGATGCCTCTGGCCTGGCCAGATTGAAGCAACTGGTGCCCGCCAAAATGGAAAACAAGTTGAAATCCAAAAGAGCGAAAAGGCAGTTTTTAGAGATAAAACTTCTGCTTTCTTATTTGGAAACCCGGGAGAAAAACTCCCTTGATTTGGTTGAACAGGTCATTGAACTTTACCAGGATAATTCCTTTTTGATGGAGGATCATAAACAACATTACCTGTCCAGAATTTATACCCGAACTGCAATTCACTTTCAAAATGGAAATACAAATGAGGGGATCAGGAGCCTGAATGAACTTTGGAATTTGCAGGTTTCATTTCCTCAATTGATTCCCCAAATCCTGAATAAGTACTATTTGCTTTCCATTTCAGTACTCGACCATCCCGGACTGAATAACGATAAGATAAATCTGGTCCTTAACGCAGAAAAATCCTTCGGCAGATATTCATTCGTAATGGACGATAATGAGCGGCTTGTTAATTTATTTATGCTTGCAAGGGCTAATTTTCAATTGGGTAATTTCCTGACAGCATTGGATTGGCTCAGAAAAATATTGGCGGGAAAAGACTCTGATATCAAGCAGGATTTAAAATACTCCGTTCGAATTCTGCTGCTCCTGGTCGTTTCAGAATTAGCAAACCCAGATTATTTTGACCTGTATTTTCGAAAAGCTTACGATTACCTGCGATATACCCATAACTACCATGCACCAGAAAAGGCTTTGTTCTCCTATGTAAGGCAGGTATTTACCAATCATGGAAAGGAAAAAGAAAAACTACAAATCTTGAAAGATGAATTGGAATTGCCAGGGAACAGGGAAAGACTCCAATACCTGGGCCGTTATTTTAAGCTGGAAGATTGGGTGAACAGGAAATTAAGCAGGGATTAAATTGCATCATCAATCAAAACGATGATCGAATTCCCCCCATACACCACCGAAAAACTCATGTCCCCATTGGGGTACACGGCCACACAACTGACCTTGCAATTCTTATTATAATACTCACTTACCAGCACCTGATAGGGCGTATTGAGGGGCGTCTGGGCCTCGTACAGCACCCGGTACACATAGGAGACAGGCACCGTGGGCGGCGTGGTCTGCATCTGGGGCCCGCTGGCGGGGCCTGCCACCGTAGCGGTCTGGGCCTGCAGGTTCGGGAAACAAACTGCGCCTGCAAAAGCAAACAGGCAGGTCAGGAGAAAGGTTTTCATAATTCCTGTGATTTGATATTGGCATCCACAATATCGTGATTTTTACCGGGATCAGGAAATGGTTTTGTGGGGTGGGGTGAAATGCTGGCCTGAAGCCCATTAGGCATGTTTGGAAAACATTCCCTGCGCTGGGGGATTTTCTCTGCCCGGAAGGGCAGATGCCTGACCGCAGCGCGGTCACATTATTGTAGGCAGTGAAACAGGAATGGGGTTCCCGACCGCAGCGCGGTCGCATTAATAACCATATCGCCTATTCCGTTGACGTGGGTACATCCTGCAATAATTCGCCCCCTTTACTCCCTGACCCCTGCGGAGCCGGGGTCGTGGATGCAGATTGGTGCACCCTTTTACCATAATATGACCCTTCCAGGGTCACTTCCTGCACGTCCATGCTGCAAAATATCCCAAAACGGAGGTCCCTCATTGCCGCCGTCGGCACGGATGGGGCCACACCTGCGCGAGGGTCAGTTTATCCCCTGCGGTCCCGCCACCAAATCCCGGGCTGGGAGAAACCAGGTTGCATTCACCCCCAATCTCCCCACCAAAAACGGCCCGCATGGGCTCAGAAAGCCCAAAGCAATATTAGGGGTACCCCTGAGGGTACATTGGGCGAAGCTTTGTGTTAAGTTGATGCACACGACACAGTTATTTGAATACTCCCCAATACTTCCAAATACTCCCGTCAGGCATAAGGGTGATGCACCTCTGAGGAGTGTCCGTGAAGTCCCTGAAACAGGTCGGAACCAGCCTGTTTGCAGGTTGAAGGTACCCCCGGTATAAGTTGGAGGTACCCCTGGTATAAGTTGAAAGTACCCCTGACATAAGTTGGAGGTACACCCGGCATAAGTTAGAGGTACCCCCGGCATAAGTTGAGGGTACCTCAGGAGTAAGTTTGACCTACCCCGCAGATAAGTTGAAGGTACTTCAGGAGTAAGTTTGACCTACCCCGGAGGTAAGTTGGAGACAGCTTTGGAGTAAGTTTGACCTACCCCACAGGTAAGTTGGAGGCACCCCGGAAGTAAGTTTGACCTACCCCGGAGGTAAATTGGAGGCACCCTGGAAGTAAGTTTGACCTACCTCCGGCATAAGTTGAAGGTACCCCTGAACTAAGTTCAAGGTACCTCAGGGGTAGGTTGCAGATAGTCCATTCCTGCCTGAAGGGTAGCCTGCTTCTGCCTGTAACTTAGTCTGGCCCTGCCTGGAACTTATCCCAGGCGTATCCGGAACTTACTCCGGGGGTAACTGGAACTTATCCCAGGGGTATCCGGAACTTACTCGGGGGGTAACTGAGGGGTACCTTCAGCCTGCCTTCGGGGTACCCCTGAGCTACCCTGAGGGTACCTTTTGGGTTCCCATACGCAACCTTGCGACATGGTCTGCTTGAGGAGCATTTTCGAATGGATGAGCATTGCAAACCGATATGCAATAGATTATTTTTTCTTGAAAATACGCAGAATTCTGCTGCACCTCCATTTACAAAGTGTCACAATCCGGGTTACAAGCCCCCAAAATGAGGCTGCTCCAATTGCCCTGCCCAGGTTTCCTTTTCAATGAACTCACTTTCCGGCCATACCCCATTTACAGTTATTTGCATTCTCACCTTAGCTAAAATCCCAAAGAGGGTATTGCTCCAGTTCCTCCGGGCTCATGCAGGGCTTCAGTAGTCCTGCAAACCGCAGGTTGGCCAGGAGGTGGGCCGTTTCAATAACTGCCAAAACCTGAAATCCAAAATTCCTGAGTAACTTTCCCCCATGAACCGCGCGGTCATGTGCCTGTTGCTCCTGCTGGCGGCCCGGACCTTCGTCCGTGCCGGGGACGAAAGCTATGCTTCCTACCACAAATATGACTCCCTGGGTGAAAACAGCTACTTTCACAGCGACTACCGGGCTGCCTTTGACGCATGGCAGCAGGCTTACACCCTGGCCGGTAAACTGGGCAACTGCCGCCTCAGCAACCGCTCCCTGATCAATCTGGCCCGGGTAAGGTACGGACTCGGAGAAAAAAAGGAAGCCCTGGCCGAATTGAAAGCGGTCAATGATGCCCTGAAACAATGTCCGGACGACTCGGCAGCATTTAACTGCGACTATTACCGTGGGGTAATCTGGTTTGAAATCCGTGAAGTGGATTCGGCTCTCGGCATGATCCAGCGCTGCCTGAGCACACCCCGCACCTGGTTGTCAGATGCACGGCGGTCCAAATTATACTCGGTGCGGGGTGAAATATTATGGGCTGGATACGGCGACAGCCTGGCTGGATTGAAGGATTTTGAAACGGCTCTCCAACTGGCCGAACAAAGCGGGGACCTGAATTCCATTGCCTTTGCCCACCTCAAACTGGGTTCAACCCGGGCCACGGGCGATTTCCACCTCCGCCACGCCCACCTGCAAACTGCCCTTTCCTTATGGGACAGTTCCGGCTCTCTGGTGGATGTGATCTACGCCCGGCGCCTGCTGGCTCAACTCTACAGCCAATACGGCATGGCCCGGGAAACCTACCAGGCCTACGACCTTTTGTGGGCATTGCAGGATACCCTTTTCAAACGGGAAATGCGCATGGAAATGGCTGATCTGAGGGCCCGCTTTGAAACCCAGCAGATTGCCAACCAAAAACTTGGGCTGGAACGCGACCTGGCCGCCTCAGAGGCCAATATCCTTTATATATCCCTACTTTTCTCGGTCGCAGTATTGATTGGGATCATCGTATTTCTTCTGTTGAGAAGGCAGGCCCAGCGCCGCCGCCACCAACTCGAAGCAGACCTTCAGGCCGCGGAAAAACGCCATTACCTGGAAGTAATTCAGGCCCAGGAAAGTGAGCGCAGCAAGCTGGCCGCCAACCTGCACGACGGCGTGGGGCAATTGCTGGTGGCCCTGCGCCTGGGAATTTCCGGCCGGGCGGCCCCCAATGGCGATGACCAGCGCCTCCTTTCCCTGGTCGATGAATCGGCCCGGGAAGTGCGCACCATTTCGCATACCCTGATGCCCGGGGCCCTGCAAAAAGCTGGCTTGTATGCCGCCCTGCGGGATTTGGAACTGCAATTCAACCACGACGGACAGGAAAGGATCAGTGTGGTCACCGAAGAGGATTTACCTCAATTGCCCCCAAACAGCCAGATTCACCTTTTCAGGATCATCCAGGAACTCATTGCGAATGCATTTCGCCATGGAAAAGCAAACTGGGTGCAAATTTTGCTGGAAAAGCGGCCTGAAGGACTTTTTATTCTGGTGGAGGACGATGGCACTGGCACAGAACTGCGAAAACTGGAAACAGGATCGGGCAGTGGCTGGAACAACATCCGCGGGCGACTTCAGGCGCTGGGGGCCACGGCCACGCCTCTTTCTGTAGCCGGGCAGGGACTGACGGTGGAAATTTTGGTACCTTTGCAGGGCTGACCATGGAAAAATCCCACTCCTCCCCCATCCGGATTGCCATCATCGACGATCACCACCTGATCCTTGAGGGATTGGCCGGGGCCCTTTCCGGGGCAGAAGATCTGGAGGTCATTGGACGCTTTCAGCAGGTTGAAAATGCCCTGGAATCATTCCCCCAAAACCTGCCTGAAGTGTTATTGCTGGACGTGAACATGCCTGAGTTGAATGGTATCGAAGCCGCAAAAATCATCCGCGCATCTTTTCCCACCATTCGCATCCTCGCTCTCAGCAGTTACCATGAATTTTCACTCGTACAGGAAATGCTGAAAGCTGGAGCACAGGGTTATGCAGTCAAAACCATTGACCGGGAAAATCTGCTGCGGGCCATTCGCCAGATAGCCTCAGGCAAACCCTTTTTCAGCGAGGAAGTGACCTTTGCCATTGCTTCGGGTCTCAGTCAGCCAGTGGAAAATGCCCCGGTAAGGCTCAGTCCGCGGGAAAAAGAGGTGGTGGGTTTGATTGCAAGGGAATTTTCCAACAAAGAAATCGCGGACCATTTGCACATTTCAGAACGGACGGTGGAAACCCATCGCAAGAGTATATTCCGCAAAACAGAAGCCAAATCCGTGGTAGGACTGGTGAAACTGGCCATCCGCGAAGGCTGGATCGAGGCCTGACCCAACTGCCCTTCACCTGACTATCCGTGCCAGTGGGTATATCAAAATACCCGGAGGAGGGAATTGACCTTCAATCCCATTCTGGCGAAATTTGATCAGGTCAGCTTATCAGGGAATAGCGCCTTCTGAAAAGGGGCAAATCCTCCATTTAAGGGAGCAAAAACTTTAGTCCGCAAAGCGGGAGGGAGATTTTATGCCTGATAAAACTGCCCAAACCAAGATTCAACAACCAATTTCTTTACTCTATTAATTTTTTGACAAATGAAACATCTGATGAAAATGATCCTGATTCTCCTGGGAACGGGGAGTCTGGGCTACGGGCAAAATTGCCTCCAACTGAAAGAAGGTCAAACCCTGACCAACACCACCAGCAGTTGGGTCAACACCCTGATTGCGGATAAAAAATTCCAGAAAGCCAATGAAGAAGGCCGGGCCAAACTGGTCGAAAGCTTCAATCAGGACCTTCTGAGCGGCAAGGTGAAAGGATTTGGGGGCGTGCCCTGCGATTTTGTAGTCAAAAACGCCCGTCAGGAGGGAAATCAGGAATCGGTGGATCTGACTCTGGGGCCTTTTGCCTTTCCCATCGAATGCAGAAACGATACCCTTTGGTTGTGGAGAAATAAGGGGATCAAAGACATCAAAGTGAATGATGCCACCCCGGCGACCCACCCTTCGGGTTGGTCGGCTTACGATGCCTATACTCCCTCAGAAAAAACCATTGGCATGCTGACCCAGGGCGCCAGCGTCATCCCCAATAACCTGAAAGTGGGCGATCAGTTGCCTGTTTATGAAGACATCATTGTATCCTTTCCCGCTTCCTGGACCCAGGAAATCAAGCGCAAGGTAGCCGACGGCTACCGCACGGTGACCTCCACGGAACGGGGCTGGGTCTCAGGGGTTGATTCGCGCGACGGGCAATATTATGCCGGGCTGGGTACCAAAACCACCACCAGTCTGGAAAGGACTTTCAAGACCATTTCTGCCAATGTAAACGTGGAAGTTTCGGCTTCGACCTATATCATGCACCATGTATTTGCCACGGTCACCCGATCTGAAGAATTGAAAATGGGCAAGAAAACCTACACTACCTGGGTGATTGAATCAGAAAACTGGAGCAAAAACACCGAAATTACGGACTACAAAAGCGAAAATGAGCAATTGAATGCCCTGCTGGGAGCTGAAGAGGCCAGGTACAGGCAAATGGTGGACAAGAAATTCCGCAAAATGGGCCTCACCACAGACAAGGGGTACGTAATCGAATACGTGACCGAATGGTTTGTGCCCGGAATTGGAATCGTCAAAATGGAGACTGTGGACATGCATGGGGTAATTACTGCCCGCTCAGAAACCACTCAGATCAAATAGGCATACCCAAAATTTCATTTGTCAACCGGGGGAGCTTTTGCAAAGAAGGCTCCCCCTTTGACATGTCCGAAAACCCGGCTCCAAGCCCAAAACAGGTAGATTATAGCTCTTGCCTGGCCCAATGTTGCCCCGGGATAAAGTGTTTTTTTCACCAAAAAACTAAAGTTTTACCAAGGTCTTCGTATTTTGAGGGCGTTAATATATGTATGAAGGAGACTGGGAGGTACCCAACCCATTAAAATTGAAATGATCATGATGAAAAAGATTTTTCTAACCACCGGAATTTCCATCTTCTTCCTTTCCTTCCTGCAAGCCCAATTAATGAACGAAGTTCAGGGTAATGCTGCCGCACCAGGTATCACAACGGGTGATTTTAATACCGTTTACGGTGATTCTGCCGCTTTCAGACTCACCACAGGATCGGGCCATCTCGTGATTGGCGCCGGGGCCGGAATGCATATTACCACCTCCGGAAACTCTTCATTATGGCATTATAACCCTAACCTTAATTCGTTTTTCCCCTCTTCTTCGGGAAATCTGTTTATCGGCCAGGGAGCGGGATTTTCTACCACAACCGGGCTTGACAACGTATTTATTGGGAACCATGCGGGCTGGTCTAACGTGCAGGGAGGCAGCAACGTATTCATAGGTCCACACGCTGGGTGGAACAACACCAATGCCAGCAATAATACCTTCATTGGGGACGATGCAGGTATTTTCAATACTTTGGGATTCAATAACACCTATATTGGCAAAAGTGCAGGAAGAGGGGGAACCACCTGTTCAAATAACACCTGTATTGGCTCTTCTGCAGGCACGGGACTCACCACCGGCTACCAGAATACCTTCGTAGGCCGCTTTTCAGGCACGGACAATACCACAGGCAAGTGGAACACCTGCGTGGGTGACTCGGCAGGGATTGATGCAAGTATTTCCGTGGGAAATACCTTTGTAGGCCATGCCGCAGGTGCTGCCACCGAATTTACATCTCTCAATACCTTTATCGGCCATAATGCAGGGTATGACAATAACCGCCTGAATAATACGGACGACGCCCGCGGCAATACCTACCTGGGCGCAACCACGGGTGAAACCAACCGCATTGGTGAATACAACACCATGGTCGGACTTGGGGCCGATTTTCAATCGCCCGGCTCCAGAAGCACCGGCCAACCCAAAACCCAAAATAATTACAACATCGTGGTGGGTCCGTTTTCCATTGTAGGTTCCACCAAAAACCACAGCATCATGCTGGGAGTCCGAAACTTCGTTTCGGCCGACTATACCATGGCCATCGGCGACAGCGCCCGCAACTCGGGCAAAAATGCCATCGCCCTGGGCCGCCAGGCCAATGTGACCGGCGACAACTCCATCGCCATCGGCTATGGAGCCACCCTTACCGCGGCCAACGAGGTATTCCTCGGCAATGCCGCCACCGCCTCCATAGGAGGCGTGGTCAACTGGACCGCGACCAGCGACCAGCGCTTCAAAAAAGACGTCCGTGAGGACGTCCCCGGACTGGATTTTATCCGGCGCCTGCGCCCGGTCACCTACCAGTTTGATACCGATGCCATGGCCTCGCACGCAGGCCCCATTCCCGCCGATCTGATTTCCGGGCTTTCCTCCCGCGCCAAGATTCGCTATACGGGCTTCCTGGCCCAGGAAGTGGAAATGGCGGCCCGCGACTCCCGATACGACTTCAGCGGAATCGACCTTCCTTCTGGAGAAAATGGCACCTACGGCCTTCGCTACGCAGAATTCACCGTCCCCCTGGTCAAATCCGTGCAGGAACTTTCCGACCAGGTGGAAGCCCTCAAGGCCGAACTGGCCCGCAAAAATGCCCAGCTGGAAAGCCTCTCCTCCGACATACAGCAATTGAAAAGCATGGTCGAAGAAATCAAAACAGGCTCGTCCCAGGCGCTGGGAGCAAAATAGCTGGGAGAAACGAGTTACGAGTGGCGGGTAACGAGCTCAAAACCATCCCGGACAAACTGTAAACCGTAAACTGTAAACTGTCGCAGAATTGCTTAACTTTAGACCAGAATAAAAAATTTATGGCTAAACCCATTATTGCTAATATACCCGATTCTCCGCCCATTGATCAGGTTGGAGTGGAGGAAAGAGCCGCGCGTCTTTCGAGCCGCAGCATCAAAAAATCATCCAAAGTTTCGGCCCTGAAACTTGCCCTCAGCATGATCGACCTCACCACCCTGGAAGGTTCGGACACGCCTGGCAAAGTCCGTCAGTTGTGCTACAAGGCAGCCCACCTGCACGATGTATTTCCCGGCCTGCCCACCGTGGGGGCCGTGTGCGTCTATCCCAATTACGTGCGCATCGCCAAAAAGGAACTTGAGGGCAGCGGCATCAATGTGGCTGCAGTGGCCACCGCTTTCCCTTCGGGAAATTCCACCCTGCAGGTCAAGCTCGACGACACCAAATATGCGGTGGACGAAGGCGCAGACGAGATCGACATGGTGATTTCGCGGGGAAAATTTCTGGCTGGCGAATATAACTTTGTTTACGACGAAATTGCAGCCATCAAGGAAGCCTGCGGTAAAGCCCACCTGAAAGTCATTTTGGAAACGGGCGAACTCAGCACCTACGACAATGTGCGCAAAGCCTCTGACATTGCCATGTATGCGGGCGGAGATTTCATCAAAACATCCACCGGAAAAATCAGTCCTGCTGCTACCCTGCCCGTGACCCTGGTCATGCTGGAAGCAATCCGGGATTATTACTACAAGACCGGGAAAATGGTGGGTATGAAGCCTGCGGGCGGCATTCGCACCGCCAAACAATCCCTGCAATACCTGGTGACCCTGCGTGAAACCCTCGGTCAGGCCTGGATGAACAACCATTGGTTCCGTTTCGGCGCCAGTTCACTCGCCAACGACATCCTCATGCAGCTGGTCAAAGAGCAAACCGGAGTTTATCAATCACTTGATTATTTTTCAAAAGACTAAACCGTTTACGGTTTACAGTTTACAGTTCACCCACTGCAAACCGTAAACCGCAAACAGTAAACCGATAAAAAATGTCTGAAAAAAAGAAAAAAATACACCTGGATTTCAATACCGAATGGGAATACGCTCCCGCGCCCGAAAGCGCGGATCATGTCCAGCTGAAAAAGCAATACGAGCTGTTCATCAACGGAAAATGGGTCAAACCTTCCTCTGGTAAATATTTCGACACCATCAATCCCGCCACGGAAGAAAAGCTGGCCTCCATTGCCGAGGCCAACGAAAAAGACGTGGACCTGGCGGTCAAGGCTGCCCGCAACGCCTACGACAAATACTGGTCGAAAATGTCGGGCGCCGAACGGGGAAAATATATTTTCCGTATTGCCCGCATGCTTCAGGAAAAGGCCCGCGAATTTGCGGTGATCGAATCCATGGACGGGGGCAAGCCCATTCGCGAGTCGCGCGACATCGACATTCCCCTGGCGGCTTCGCATTTCTTTTACTACGCAGGCTGGGCCGACAAGCTGGAATACGCATTCCCCAACCGCAATCCAGGTCCGCTGGGCGTGGCCGGGCAAATCACACCCTGGAATTTCCCCCTGCTGATGGTGGCCTGGAAACTGGCTCCCGCCCTGGCCACGGGAAACACCGTGGTGCTCAAGCCTGCTGAAACCACCTCCCTCACTGCCCTCAAACTTGCCGAACTGATTCAGGAAGCCGATCTGCCCCCGGGCGTGGTCAACGTGGTGACTGGTTATGGCGCCACGGGTGCAGCCATTGTGAACCATCCCGATGTCGATAAAATCGCCTTTACGGGTTCCACTGCGGTGGGCAAGATCATTCAGCGTGCCATTGCCGGCACCCACAAAAAAGTAACCCTCGAACTGGGTGGCAAAGCCGCCAATATCATATTCGAAGACGCCCCCCTCGACCAGGCTGTGGAAGGGATTATCAATGGAATTTTCTTTAACCAGGGCCATGTGTGCTGTGCTGGTTCCCGCTTATTTGTGCAGGAAGGCGTTTACGATACCGTCCTCCGCAAATTGAAAGACCGCATGGAAACCCTCATCGTGGGCGATCCTTTGGATAAAAACACCGACGTGGGTGCCATCAATTCCCAGGATCAGTTGCGCACCATTCAGGAATACCTCAAAATCGGACAAAAGGAAGGCGCAGAAATGTACCAATCCTCCTGCCCCGTGCCCAAAAAAGGATTCTGGTGCCGTCCCACCCTGTTTTTACATGCCTCCCAGTCGCACCGCATCGTGCAGGAAGAAATTTTTGGCCCCGTATTGGCCGTGCAGACCTTCCGTACCGTAGCTGAGGTGATCGAAAAAGCCAATAACACCCCTTACGGTCTTTCCGCCGGCGTCTGGACCGACAAAGGCAGCAAAATCTTCAACATGACCACCCAAATGCGCGCCGGGGTAGTCTGGGCAAATACCTATAATAAATTTGATCCCACCTCCCCCTTCGGAGGCTACAAAGAATCCGGCTTCGGCCGCGAAGGCGGTTTGCATGGGTTGCAACCCTATTTGAAGATGTGAGTTTTGAGATAATAGATTTGGAGATTTTAGAGGGCAGATAGAATTAATAAATACAATCAAGCCACCTGACATCTGATTTTCCAAAATCTAAAATCTAACCTCTAACCATATGACATCTTAACTCTAAAATCTTTTAAAAATGGCTAAAACAAAAAGCACCACCACCAGAGCCACACGTACCACGGCCGAAACTCCGCAGGTTGTCGCCCAACCTGAAGCCAACGGGCAGGACAAACCTGGCCGCCTGGGGGTGCAGAAAACCTATAAATTATACATTGGAGGACAGTTTCCGCGCACGGAGTCGGGCCGCTACTACCGCCTGACTTCAGCCGACGGCAAACTTGCCGCCAATATTTGCCGCGGTTCCCGCAAGGATTTCCGCAACGCAGTGGTGGCCGCCCGTTCTGCATTTCACGGCTGGTCGGGCCGCTCCCATGCCAACCGCGGACAGATTCTCTACCGCATCGGCGAAATGCTGGAAGGCCGCAAAGCGCAATTTGTGGAAGAACTCGTACAACTGGGCTCCACCCGCGAACAAGCTGAAAACGAAGTCTTTGCCGCCATCGACCGCTGCATTCACTATGCCGGCTGGTGCGACAAGTACCAGCAAATCTTCAGTGCTGTCAATCCCGTGGCTTCCAGCCACTTCAACTTCTCCGTCCTCGAACCCATGGGCGTGGTTTCTGCCTTCGCACCCGAAGAAACGGGCCTTCTTGGATTGGTTTCCGCCATCCTTCCTGCCATCGCAGGCGGCAATACCATCGTGATTCTGGCCTCAGAAAGCCGTCCCACCAGCGCCATCAGCTTTGCCGAAGTGGTCAACTCTTCCGATGTTCCCGGTGGTGTGGTCAACATCCTGACGGGCCTGCGTAGCGAGCTCAAGGGCCATTTCTCCACCCACATGGACGTCAATGCCATGATTTACTGTGGAAATGACCCGGCCTTGAGCAAAGAATTGCAGATCAACAGCGTGGAAAACATCAAGCGTCTGCGCATCTGGGACCACCAGGATTGGAGCAGCAGCGAAGCCCAAAGTCCTTACAAAATTCTGGATCTTCAGGAAACCAAAACCACCTGGCACCCGGTCGGGATCTAAAAAAGTAGCAACAGGAAGGTTGGGGAAAATGCTCAACCAACATAAGGGGCTTGCCAATGCAGGGCATACCCAGGGAACCCCATAAGGCAGAAATTCTTCGAATTTCTGCTCTGCCCGGCAAAGCCCGAAGGGCTTTTCACCGTCTGGGCTGCCTGTCCCTGCCCCCGAATGCATTCGGGGCCAACCCTGCTGCGTGGCGCCCTGCCAAAAGCAGAGCAGGCCGCCAGCAACCCACATGCAGCCGAGGCCGGTCAAAACCAGAATTCCTTTCAGGAGAAATCGTGATCCCCAAAAAGCGTTCGCCATTCCAATTGAAAAATCCCCTATCCCTGGCTTATACCAAATCCTCAGCTTGTCTTCAGAGGGAAAATTCCTGAAAAAACAGCCTCTGTCCAGGAATTCTAAGCCCAACATTGGAGTTTCATCCAACCTTTCCCTAATTTCAGGGAAATGATTTGATCCATGGCGAAACGCGTCCTATTAATTGTACTGGATTCAGTGGGGATTGGCGAATTGCCCGATGCCGCCGCCTTCGGCGACGTGGGAAGTCATACCCTGGGCCACATCGCCCGGGACGTACCCGGCTTCAACCTGCCCAACCTGGGCCAACTTGGGCTGGGAAACATCACGCCTTCGGCCAATTTACCCGCTTCCTCCTCCCCTGCAGGTGCCTTTGGCAAAGCCGCGGAGCAATCGCAGGGCAAGGATACCATTACCGGCCACTGGGAGATCGCCGGGCTCGTGCCCGACCTCGTATTCCCCTATTACCCCCATGGTTTTCCGCCCTCCATCATGGATGAATTTCACAAAAGGATCGGCACCCAAACCCTGGCCAACTACCCCGAATCGGGCACTGTGGTGATCGATAAATTTGGGGAGGAACACATGAAAACGGGCTTTCCCATTGTTTACACCTCCACAGACAGTGTTTTTCAGATTGCCATGCACGAGGACATCATTCCTCTTGACCGCCAGTACGAAATCTGCCAGATTGCCCGCGACCTGCTGGTGGGCGAAAATGCAGTGGGACGGGTGATTGCCCGCCCTTTTGTGGGTCAGCCAGGCAGTTTCAAGCGTACCTCCAACCGCCACGATTATGCCATTGATCCCCCCGGACACACCGTGCTGGATTCCATTACTGAGGCAGGCATGCTGGTCAAAGGAGTGGGTAAAATCAAGGATATTTTCAACGGTCACGGGATTTCTGAAAATGCAAAATCCGTTGATAACCAGGATGGAATCAATCACACCCTGGACTTTATGGCTGAGTCATTTTCGGGACTGATCTTCACCAACCTGGTCGATTTTGACATGCTCTACGGGCATCGCCGCGATCCTGAAGGGTACGGCCGCTGTCTGGAAGAATTCGATGCCCGCCTGCCCGAAATCCTGGCTGCCTTGCGGGAAGATGACGTGCTGATGCTTACTGCAGATCACGGAAATGATCCCACTTTCAAAGGAACTGACCATACCCGTGAGTACATTCCCCTGCTTGTAACTGGCAAGGAAGTCAAAAAAGGAGTTTCCATTGGAACGCGGGCCTGTTTTTCGGACATTGCCGCCACCATCGCCGAAATTTTAGCCGTTTCTCCCCCACCCTTTGGCAAGAGTTTTTGGCAGGAAATTGTATCTTAGACTCTGGAATCCAAGCATGAGTACAAAAATCGCCAATACTACCCAGGCCCTGGCCGTAATTCGGGCGCAAATCGGGGACTTTAAGCCGGAAATTGCCCTGATTTTGGGCTCTGGCATGGGTCTGCTCGCCGATGAGGTGGAGAATCCTGTGAAAATCCCCTTTTCCGAAATCCCCGGATTTCCCCATTCCACGGTCAAAGGCCACAAAGGCAGACTGGTACTGGGCACCCTGGAAGGAAAAAATGTGGTCATCATGCAGGGCCGGGTTCATTATTATGAAGGTTACCCCATGCAGCAGCTGGGTTTTCCCGTGCGGGTAATGAAGTCGCTGGGAGCAGATAAACTCATTGTGACCAATGCGGCCGGCGCGGTCAATGCTGAATTTGCCCCAGGCGACCTGATGGTGATCCGCGATCACATCAATTTTACCTTTCGCAATCCCCTTATCGGGCCCAATGACGAAAATTTTGGTCCCCGATTCCCCGATAATTCCCAAACCTACACTCCCGGGCTGATGAAAATTGCCCACGAACAGGGCAAAAGACTCAATATTCCCCTCCATGAGGGTGTCTATCTGATGAATACAGGCCCCACTTACGAAACCCCGGCTGAGGTGAATGTGGCCCGTTTCCTGGGTGCAGATGCAGTGGGCATGTCCACCTTTCCTGAGGCTCTGACCGCCAACCATGCAGGTATGCAGGTTCTGGGAATTTCCTTCATTGGCAATATGGCCGCAGGCATTTCGGGCGAAGCCCTGACCCACGCCGAGGTCATTGAGACCATGGAACTGGTAAAAGATAAATTCATTGCCCTGATCCGGGGCATTGTGCAAAATATGTGATCGAATGATTAATTATCTCACCAAGATAAAAGATGCGGCGGCCTTCATCCGCTCCATGTACCCCACCAAACCCACGGTTGGGCTGATCCTGGGCTCGGGCCTGGGCGCCCTGGCCGACGAAATCCAGAAACCTATCCGAATTCCCTACCAGGAAATTCCCCATTTTCCGGTTTCCACGGTCAAAGGTCACGATGGAAATCTCGTTTTGGGAGAACTGGAAGGCAAGCAGGTCATTGCTCTGCAGGGCCGTTTTCACTTCTATGAAGGCTATACCATGCGTCAGGTGACCTTTCCCGTGCGGGTTTTTCAGGATCTGGGAGTGGAAACCATGATTGTAACCAATGCCTGCGGCGGAATCAATCCCAAATTATACCCGGGAGCGCTGATGTTCATCACGGATCACATCAATTTTACCGGCACCAACCCCCTGATTGGAGAAAATTTCGAAGAACTGGGCCCCCGTTTCCCGGATATGTCGCATGCTTATGACCCGGAATTGCGGGCTTTGGGCAAAAAAGTGGCCGATGAACAGGGAATTGAGGTTTTTGAGGGGATTTACACCGCCACGGCCGGACCCTATTATTTCTCCCGGGCCGAATTGGTGATGGTGCGCAACTTTGGCTCAGATACCATTGGCATGTCCACTGTGCCTGAGGTGATTGTGGCCCGCCATTCGGGCATGCGCAGCCTGGGTATTTCAGCCGTGACCGACATGGCCATCCCCGAAACCCATACATCCATCACCCACGCAGAGGTGGTGGAAGTGGCCAACCGTACCCGGCCCAAATTTATCAAACTGGTGCGCGGCATCCTCAATCAGATGTAATATGCGGATGGTCGATATAATCGCGAAAAAGCGCGACGGGCACGAATTGCTGCCCGAAGAGATCGCCTTTTTCGTGAACGGATTCGTATCGGGCGACATTCCCGATTATCAGATGGCAGCCCTCCTGATGGCGATTTACCTGAAGGACCTGAGTCATAAAGAAACCGCTGTTTTGATCGACGCCATGCTCCATTCAGGCGAAACCATCGACCTGACCGGTATTGCCGGGGTCAAAGTGGATAAGCACAGCACAGGCGGCGTAGGCGACAAAACCAGTCTGGTGCTGGCACCTTTGGTGGCTGCCGCGGGTGTTCCCGTCGCCAAAATGTCGGGTCGCGGCCTGGGACATACGGGCGGCACGATCGACAAACTTGAGTCTTTCACAGGATTTTCAGTAGAAATGAGCAGCGAGGAATTTGTGGACCGGGTCAACCGCCATGGAATCGCCATTTGCGGCCAAAGCAAGGAACTCGTTCCCGCTGATAAGATGATTTATGCCCTGCGCGACGTGACCGCCACGGTGGATCACATCCCCCTGATTGCAGGCAGCATCATGAGCAAAAAGCTGGCCATGGGCGCGGATGCCATCGTTTTGGACGTGAAATGTGGCTCAGGTGCCTTCATGAAAGATCAAAAGTCTGCAGTGGCTTTGGCTCTGACCATGGTGGAAGCCGGCAAGGCCATGGGCAAGGAAACCGTGGCCCTGGTCACGGACATGGATCAGCCCTTGGGCAATGCCATTGGCAATGCGCTGGAGGTGAAAGAAGCCCTGGAATCCCTGCAAGGACGTGGTCCCCAGGACTTTATGGAACTGGTGTATGCGCTGGGCAGTCGCATGGTTGTGCTGGGACAAAAGGCGCACGACCTGGAAGAGGGACGCAAAATGCTGGAAGACCTGATTTCCAGTGGAGCTGCTTTCGCCAAATTCAAAGAATTTATTGCCACCCAGGGCGGCGACGCCGACCAGGCTGATTTTCCCGAAACCCTGCCCGCCGCAAAATACATGCGCGAAGTCAAAGCGCCTGAATCAGGCTTCATTCATCGCCTGGAGGCAGACCTGATCGGGCATGCGAGCATGCTCCTGGGCGCAGGCCGCGCTACCAAAGCGGACGTAATCGACCTGGGCGCAGGCATCATGTTGCGCCAAAAGCGCGGCGACCGGGTAGCCAAAGGCCAGGTCCTGGCCGAGTTGTACGCAAATAAGGAGTCACTTTTTGCCGAGGCAGAGAAGGTGGTGCTGAGTGCTTACAAGATTGGAAAGAAGGCGGTTCCCGGGCCGGATCTGGTGTTGAAGGTGGTGTAGGGGGGGATTATAAATCCCCTTCTCCCAATTCTATTACATTATTTTCCCTTACAATTTTGTTTTTTTCTCCATTTCCTATGGATTTGGGAAGAATAGGCTTTGAATCAAAAGCATTCCCTCTGTAAATCTCATCACCTGTATTTAAAAACATTTTGAGTTCATCAAGGGGCATTCCCTCATGAGAGTTTTTACGATGGTATTCTTCAATTAATCTCATTCGAGACTTTAGCCACTCTTGCTTCCCTTCAAGCTCCATTTTCATAATCTCATCTAGGTACTTTTCTCTTCTTAAAGGGTCTGTAAGAATAGCCCTGACGTTCTCAGAAATTCCTAGCCTGTCCAATTGGTCTCTTTGGGCCTCATAATTTGCTTTTTGCTGCAATCTTTGCTCAAACCCCCGCTTTATTTCAATTGGCAATTCATAAACAATTTCCACAGAAGTTACCTTAAAGACTGGCCCATTTAATTTTACTTGATTCAATGCACCCTGTATTTGATCATTAAAGGTTTTGAAACTCTCCTCATCATGCAGACTGATTTCTTTAAATTTTTTATCCAGGTGAGATTTTACAGAAATAAAAAAAGATTTTAGTGGATCCCTCCCATCTAAATGATCCAGGATAATGGAGTCATAGTCAAGTATTAAGAATTGAACCTGAACAATGGAGGATGGAATACTCACATCAGCAAAATCGAATGGGCTAACAAACTGATAGGTAATTTCTCTTTCGGGTAATGAATAAGAATAAAGATCTTTTGTGTTCCTGAACAGGGAAAATCCTTTCTCAAAGTTCTCCGTTTGATCCATTGAGATCCTTTTAACAGGTGTTTTATGAATTGAATCAACGAGGTAAATCCTGCTTTTGAGACGCTTTTTCACCCTTTGAGCCTGCCCCAAAGAGTTGATTAACCCAAACCCTTTTGTAAAGTTTTCGGGCGAGGTAATTAAAAAGTAATTGTCTGAGGTTTCCATAATGTTTATTTATTGGTTTTGAAGTACGGTATTTCCAATTTTTCTAATTCTTTCACTTTGAGTGCTTTGTGCCCAATATTTTGATATATAGCTTAGGTATCTTTTGTGATTTTCAATGAAATTGTCCCTGAGCCAGTGACCAGCTCTTATTAATATTAATGCTATTTTTTTATCGTACTCCTCCCTTTCGATCCCCAATAGTTTTTTATAATTATCGAAGAACCAATGTGTTACAGGTTTCCCTCTAAAATAAAGGTTCCTTAGTTCAGTATTTTGCAAATAATGATAGGCACACCCTGTAATTGTTCCCAAGCTTTTCTCTATTTCCTGATTTGCCATCACCAATTCCAGCAAAGGATTAAACTGATCCTTTATGTCCATGATACTACTAAATGCAAATGAAATGTCGCTCCAAATTAGTGCATATTGATTTTGTATTTCCTGATCTTTGATTTTCAATTCTGCAATCAGCCAAACCTCAAATGTTTTAAGAAAATTTTCAAGATCGCTTCTCAAGGCTATCACCACCAATGCAAATTTAATGGCATTAAAAACTTCATAACCTCCCATCGAGACCTTATTTCCAAAATAATTATTGGACAATATCATTTTTCCCAAACATTCCAACGAAAATTCAAGATTCTCCAACGATACCTGTTTAAGGATTGAAGCATTTGCCCAAAGTTTATTCTTATTTTCAGGATGAAGGTTAGCAGAAGACTGAAATTCTATTTCTTTTTCAAGCTTAAGGGAAAGCCTTGGATCCTGGACCGCAAATTGGATAATGTGTCCAACTATGGCTCTGTTTCGGCTTTTTTCATCTTCGGTTTTTTGCTGAATATAAGAGTCAACCAAAGGCCAATTTATGGAAGCAATTTTCCCAATTGCGTTGGCAAGTCTGATTTTATATTCTAAATTTTCACTATAAAGTTCCAATTCGGCAATTAAATGGACCAGAACCATCTCTAGAAAACCAGGATAATTTTTCTTAAGGTATTCAAGTAAGAAAACAGAATAGGATTGGTCTTTGAATTCTATTTTATAACTGACTGCTTTCCCCAATTGAATTTCTTGCCAGGATTCTGAAATAATTGCCCTCATTTCCAGCGAAATCTCCTCAACTGAGTATCCAAAAGGGTTTTTCTTTACTTTTCTTTCAGCTTCATGAATGTCTTTTGTTTCTTCTACAAATATTTGTTCAAGTATTTTTTTTTGGATATTCCAAATCTCCTGCGGATCGCCAGGACCTAACACAGCAAGCAGAGCTGCTCCCACCCTTGCCTCTGCAGAAATCTCACTGAAATATTTCCCAATTTCCCTATTTGGGTCATTTAGTCCCAAAAGAAGGCCATCCAATTCCTTCTGAATTTCGTTGGAAGATGTTGAAACAATTTTTTCTGCATATTCTATGAACTTTTTTACTTTGACTGGTAATCCCAAAATGTTTAAGACAATTTCTCTATCTTTCTTCTCAAAGTATTCCTCAAGCTTTTCTTTAGTTTCCCTTTCTTCAACTTTTTTTAGAAGTTTTTGAAGAAGTTTTTCAAGGTCGGGAGTTTTACAACTAATAAACTCAATTCCATCTGGGAGGTCGAATTGGTGAATGTTCAAGGTAACCGTTGTCAATACCAAAAATGATTCATTTAACAATCTTAATACCCTGTTGTGGGTGGATTTCTGAGAATTTGGAAACATTTTTTTAGAGATGGAATAACCAGAACTCTCCCCTACTCCTGTAATTATCAATAATGACCTTGAAGGGAGCTTTTCGAATAGATAATAATCGGGAATGTTATAGGAATCAGATATCTGAAAAACTCTCTTAATTTTTCCTTCCTTCCAAATCTTTGAAGCCAATTTCAAGATAAGGGTTTGCTTGCCAATTCCTTTTTCCCCCTTCAAAGCAAGAATTTTTTTCTGGAGTTGGTCTTCTGCTTTCTCCAAATGAGGAGGCGGAACAAAATAGTATTCAATTTCTGCAATAGTTTCCCAAGGAATCTCATGGTCATCGACCCTAAAAAAGAGATAATCGGGTCTTTCCCCATAGGTATGGGTAATATTCACAATATTTTTATCTCCTATTACAGACTCTGTAAATTTGCCCTTCTCCCCAATCTCAATTTGTGATCTTTCCTCATTTTCTTTTTCGTCAATTTCAGGACCGTCCTCATTGGCATGATTTGTTTTGTTCCCCATAATGATTTATTTGATTTCCACTTCCAATAATTGTGTTATTAAACTTGCTCTTTTTGCCGATTTTTATCCCTTCTGGCAAACTTTGCCTTTCACTTTCAATTTTTTTATCAGACACTTCCATTCTTTTTCCTATGTAAAACTGATCAAGGTCGTTCTGGGTAATTTTTCGGATTTTAACTGCATGCTTAGGGTTGGAAAGAAGCTCAGACCAAGTCTTTACCTCAAATTCCATTATTGCAGCCAAACAATTTCTTTTGTCCTTTTGTATCTTTACCTTTTCCCTCTCCCTGAACCATCTGGAGAGATTTTTCCCATCAAAAAAATTTATTTTTTTGAGCAAATCCCTGGTCAAAGGTTCCATAAGTCTTTCTTCTTCAAATTGCAGGTTTTTCCTCCTTATGTATTGAGAAACTATCTGCATAGTTTCTCCTGAAGTGTACAATCTGCTTAAAGAATCGGCCACCTTCTCATTTAGATATTCTGCAAGCACCCTGAATTCTTCATCATTCCAGCTTTGGATACGCTCATGGTCGTCTATTCCTTTCAGGCTTTGGGATTTCAAACTTGAGGAATCTTTTATCATTTGAAATATATTGAGGAAGCAATATAATTGAGCCTGATAATCAAGTAGAATACCCTTACTTTCCATTTTTCTGGTTTTGTCTGAATTTTATCGGAGACAAAAGTTAGACAAAAAACGTGAAATAATAAAATTTTGACAACTAATTCAGGGCAGGGAGGCCCTTTTTTCATTTTTTATACATCTTTCAATTTGCCAGTTTTTGCCAGCCGTAACTTCAGATATCTGATTGGAATTCGCTTTCAGAATCGTTCTTAAAAGCTTTTTTACGGCCAATTTTTTAACAACAAGTTCCCGGGATACTTGACAATTCAAGTATCAAATGAAAACTTTTTTAGCGGCACTTCATTGTGCAAACAAGACTTTCGGGTCGAAACTGCATTCTTTTTGCTTTTTTTTCCTTTTCCTGGTTTTTGCACCACTCAGGGCCTCCAGTCCGGGCGGGACAAAGGAATGCCCTGCAATTTTTTTAAGTTGCGAGGAGACTGCAACCTTCCAAATCAATGATTCCTGGGGGAATCAAAACCAGGGTTGCTCCTTCGAGGCAGTACTGGATGATTGCGGAGGTATCCCCAGGATTATCCCATGTTCGCAGGGTTGTGTTCCCTCTGAAGCTGGCACTGAGGTAGGAATTTCCCCAGTCTTGGAGAACGGGGTAATACTCCGCTCCTACAATTGTGTTTCGGATGGGGGAGGTCAGGTTATCGCAATCCTGATTGACCCTGAGTGAGCAAAGCCGTTTTTTCGAAATCCCCCTGCAAATGCAGGGGGATTTTATTTTTTTATGGCTGCAATCTTTCCCATAAGCCACTTACGGGCATAAAAACGTTGGTTTTGGGTACTGACCTCTGAATAAAGCTGTGTAATCTCACCCATGTCCAGTTGGGATTTCCTCTTTTTTCTGGTTTCAATTAGCCTGAGAAGAAATTCGGCAAGGCTTGAGGTAGATTCCAGTTTCCCAGGGGTTGCCAGGCAAAAGTCTGTTTTGTTCTCAAGAAATGCCATAATGAGTTTTTTCGCTTCAGACAACTTCCCAAGTTCATACGCCACCATCATCGTCATTACCCGTATTTCAAGCCACAAATCTATTTCCTCCGTCGTCCCCAGGCAATTTCCAGCGTTACTCAAATCTGTTCTGGCATCATCAAAGTTGTTTTGTACAAAATTGAAATACCCTTTGCAAAAATTAAGATAGGCCAGGCCTGGCATGCCTTCAAGGTTTTTTTTTCTCGAGATCAGAAACTCAGACGCTTCCCCTATTTCCCCAATATGTAACATGGTCATAAAAATGTTCTTAAAATTCCTTCCACTTAAATAACCACCCTCTAACAAAAGATCATTGTCTAGCATCAAAGAATAAAAATCCACAATGTCCCTGGAATAGATTATTTTTTTTTGATTGAACTTTGAAATGCAATAGTTTACTCCATGCATAGCCAATTTTTCCAGTTCCTGCTTATGATATTTTTTTGGGGGTTTGAGAAATTCTTCCAGCTTTTTTTTGAACCCCCGAAAAATACTTTCCTCTTCCGTTCGGGTCAGAATCAGGAAAGCAAGGTGATGCAACTCCAATAATTTATCCCCTTGGCACTTGCTTGCCTCCAAAAATTGATCAAGTTCTTTCGTAAATCTGAAAGTATGACAAGAATTAACTGCCATGTCATACCCTATTGCATCACAAACCAATTGCAATTTTGCCTTGAAGTAAAATGAGTCCAAATGATCAAGCGAATTTTGATATATCTCACCTTCCCTTAAAGGAATAAGTCCTTTGGTATAGTTCAAATGCTCCTCTTCAATCTCAACCAATCTTTTATGAAAAATTTCATTTACTGGTATTTCAGCAGAATACAATTCGCTGCTAATCTTCCCAAAATAATGAGGAAAGTACTTTCCAAGCTTTTTTCTGTTGAGAAACCGTAGCAAACGAACAGGGTGGTCATACTGTTGACCTCTGAATTCCAGATAGCAGGCAAATTCCTCGAGAGCCTTTTGAAAATGGGTCAACACCTGCCGCAGGATGGCATCATTGAAAATTTTTCCAGGAAATAAATTATTAAAAAATATCTTGTCAGTCAGTTCAGAATTCTCATTGGCTGCCCTGTCAAATATTTTTGCCACACGGATTAACTGCTTTTTCCTTCCCCAAAATGGCGATTTCAAAAAATTCAAAAAAAGGGTCCTTTCTGATTCATCCAATGATTGAAAGAATATCCATGTTTTCTTTTGTTTCATACGTCCTTTTCTGAATTTTGCTTTGTTAAAGAAGAATTCTCTATCATCAATATTTCTCTTTTCAGGAATACAGAGTTTTTGACACCATTACTCAAACCCTTTTCCACATCTGTTTCAGTTTAGTGTGCAAGTATTCCTGGTCGGGATTTTCAGTTGACTCGTCAACCAATTGGGAAAGTTTTTTCAATTTTCCCGCAGTTAGCGTTGGAAGACTGTCTGCCTTTGCTACTTTTTTTAACAAATCAAACCTGTTTTTATAACGCTTCTTTTTTTCGTGGCTGAAGGTGGTATTTCTTGTTATGTACCTGATGCAATTATCCGTTTGCACCAGCAAGGGAACAAACTCCCCTTGTTCCCAAAAAGATTTTAGGCAAATGGATCGCGCACTAATTGCGTATATGCTTTCTGCCTTGAGAACGGGCTCAAGGGATTCATGAACAAGTCCAAATTCCCTTTTTTGATAATAATAGGTTGCCATGCAATAATGGTAGGCCATCTCCCTTTGACTTTTCGGCAACTTCTCCTTGTAATTCCTAATGAAAGTCAGGGCCAGTTCAGATTTTCCAAGTTTCAACGCGGCTGATATAAGATTCAGATAGTCCCATTGGGAAAATACTCCTTTCTGAAATATTTGGCCACATTGGATTCTTTCCTGGTAAATCCCCAGCATTTCCGCCAGGAAATACATTTGGTCTGCATTTGAGTTTATGGCTCTAAGGCAAATATTTATAAAGATCGTTTGTATTTCTTCCTTTAGTGATGGACCAATCCTTGGAAAAATTTCTATTGACAGGCTTTTGGCCCCCTGGAATTCACTTTTTATTTTTTCAGGAGAAAGGACCAGAAGTTCCTTTAATTTAAAGTATAATCCTGGCAGGCTCGGGTTTTCCTTTGTCATATCAAAATTTTTCATTATCCAATCAGGAAATGAATTTGGGTCGGTGTGAGGTATGTATATTTGAGCAAATCTCATCCCTTCAACCTGGTTACGCATTTTTTGAATGAGGTAATGATAGTCCAGGGCTTCATCCATCTCTCCAAAATTTTCTTTTGGTTTATTTGTCCCGAGTTGAATAGCATCTCTGTAAAGGAAATCTAAAAGATAGAAATCTTCCAGTTTTCTCTGTGGATCAAGATCAAGATTATTCTTCTTCCGTTTTCTCGTCAGTTTTTCGACCTCTACATTATAGAGATTTTCAATATCGTTTGCACGAAGAAAGCCTAAATAAATAAGTTCTTTTTCGATGTCATTCTGGTTTTCGCTTTTGGCACGAAGGTACTTTTTAAATTCCTTCAGTAAAATGGATGATAATTTCCTGAAGTAACCATCCGGGGCTTCAAACTCCTTAAAGCTAAGCTGGATTAATTCTCGCTTTGGAAATGGGGTTTCTGGTAATTTTTCACGAATTCCCCTAAAAATTTCTATTATCTTTTTATCCCTGTCCTCCACAGAGAACTCCAGGAACTTTTCAAAATGGTCCAACTCCCTTTCGGATAAATGCTTGAGAATTTCAATTATTTTCACCTTTGACATTTTGCTTTTCTGATTTGGATTTCAAAACCAATTTCGATCGGGTTAAATCATAACAACTTTTTCTTCAAAATTCACCCGGATGACTATAACAAATGTTTTTTCAGGCAACAAAAGCACTTGAATTTAGTAACAAATTAAAAATTTGGCATATCGTTTATCCTCGACAATGGGTAATTTTGGTTAATTGATTCTTCAATACTGACTTTCCGGGATTTTAGGTTCGGGGATTTTCCCCAGGAGAATTGCATTGTGAAGTTCTTTTCACGGTTTAATCCATAATTCTGCCTAAGCAGAACAGTCCTCTTTTTCCAAATAATAAAATCATAAAACCATGAAATCTGTATTATTCATTTTGTGGAGTCTGCTTTTGTGGACCACCAATACTTTTGGCCAGGACGTAATTCAGGCCGATCTTTTTCAGTCAGAATCTACAGTAACTGTAACCCTTGACGAATCTGACACTGGTTGTAATTACTATCTAACCTACGCTGGAAATCTCCAGAACACCTCCTCCTATGCTGCAAATC
Organism: Bacteroidia bacterium; assembly: GCA_020635905.1. Lineage (GTDB taxonomy): Bacteria > Bacteroidota > Bacteroidia > J057 > JADKCL01 > JACJYV01. The sequence continues at coordinate 485,510 of JACJYV010000007.1, read as the reverse complement.
TGCTTCTGAATGGGGAAGAAGTACATTACAGCCGAACTACGGATGCCTCAAGAAAGATCATCACTATTACCATCTACCATGACCAGGGAGTATCAGGGGATCTGGAATTGGAAGTATTGATTTTCAATGGCAGTGGGTCGGGTATTCAGGACATTGTAGAGTGGTAATACAATGATTTGACAAATATTGAATTTATTCCCATGGGTAACAATCTGACTTTTCTGTCTTTGATTACGTGCAAAAGGTTTCTAAACTTTGGTTACAGTTCAGGGAATAACTTTCATTGATCCATTTTTTTTAGCCGCTATGATGCATCGACAAACCAACCAGTTGAAAGAAGCCAATCTTTACCTCTGCAGTCTGATTTTCAGGCCCGCTTGCGCACTCTTTTTGTTCATTGTTCTGGTAGCGCCTGTGCGGGCACAGGTTATCGACACCATCATACCCGGAAATGTTTGTGGAGGTGACACCCTTCGCATCATTTCCGGGTCCAGCGGCAATTTTTCGACCTGTAACTCCGTAAATATTGGGGGGCAAAATGTGGCTTTTCAGATTCTCCCTAACGGAAGCGAGATCAGGGCTGAAGTGCCATTCACCCTGCCCGCCAATCCTCCCAAGAAAGCAGTTACCATTTCGGGAACCTGGGGCAGCCTTACAGACACGGTGATATTAAAGGGCCCGAGCCCTTCTGTGCTGCTCAGTTATTCAATTGGAAGCACGGCAAAGTATTGCACGGGTGGCACAGGAAATGCTCCCATCAGCGTGCCAATTATCACAGGAAACAATAATCTGATATCAATTCCCCCGGGAATGCAGTTTCTGCCCTCGGGTGCTCCGAACCTTAGCACCAGCCTTCCTGGAAATTATCTGGTGCTTTACCAAACCAACGTAGGGAGCTATACCTGTCCCGGCCGGGACGAAGACTCAGTCAGAATCATCGCGAAGGATACTGTGTCCCTGACTTATCCCAAAAACAACTTTTGCCAAGCAGATCCACCCCAGCCCGTCACTTTGTACACCAACTCGACCGGGGTTTTTCAGATAATCTCTCAAAACGGGGGCTCCCTCAGCATCAATACCACCCAGGGCAACCCCCACTTTGGCAAAATTAATCCTGCAGCTTCTGATCCTGATTCATTTCTGGTAATTTTTAAAACAACGGGCTATTGCTCAGCTAAGGATACCTACGAGATTGTGATTGATACCATCCCTGATGCCTCCTTCTCCTACTCAAAATCGGCGTTGTGTCCAGGCGAGTCCGCCCTCCCCCCCATTGGAGTGAGTTTGGGAGGAGGTATTTTCCTTTCGGTTTCCGGCTTGTTGCTGGATTCGCTCACGGGAATTATCACTCCTACGGGCAGCCAGTACGGAACCTATTGGATACACCAGCTTATAACAATCAACAGTTGTCCCTCGCAGGATTCCTTTCAGGTGCAGGTGGTGGCCCCTGATCCACCATATTTTTCCTATCCACAGTCCATTTACTGTCACGGCGCAGGAAGCACCATCCCTGACACCATTTCTTCCCAGGGCGGATTATTTTCAGAACTAACAGGCTCTATCGTATTCCTGAATAACCAAACTGGTTTGATTGACCTTGGCGCCAGTAACCCTGGCGGGCCGTTTGCGATAACCTACACAGCCCCGGGAGCTTGCGGAATTGACTCTTCCGTGAATATTACCCTCATTCCCAAAGACACCGCGACTTTTGCTTATAAAGATTCCATTTGTATTAACGGTGCCGACCCGCTTCCAGCGCCAATGACAGCCGGCGTGACGGTGGGCGGCACCTTTTCTTTGCTCTCTGGAATTTCCATTGTACACCCTATGTCAGGAAAAATCTCTCTGAGTAGTTCTCAAGCGGGTGTAATTGTGATCCAATACCTCACCCCAGGCCAATGTCCTGATTCGACCCAGGACACACTTCAGATTCTCGCCCCGGTCAATCCTACCTTCTTTTTCCCCTACGATACGACCTGTGCAGGTAACTTACTGGACACGGCCATAATAACAGGCGTAAAAAATGGTACTTTTGCAGCGGCAATTCCTTCGCTACAAACAATTGTTTTCCTGGACCCCCATAAAGGGATTCTTGATCTGGCGGCCTCAGATAAAAATTCGGCCTTACTGATTTCTTACACTACCCATCCTGATTCAGGATGTCCCGATACTGCCTTTTTTCCGCTTACAATTCTGGAAGAATTTCCCAACCTCACCTATCCATTCGCTCAGTATTGTCAAGGACAAGGCACTTGTGCTCCAAACCTTCCTCCCACTACTGGTGGCACCTTTTCTACTCCACCCAACATACCCATCTCCTCCTCGAACGGACAAATCAATTTGAGTAATCTTGCATCCCAACAGAGTTTTTTTGTAACCTACACTACGCCCTTTTGTGGAGTAAGAGATTCATTTCACCTGACTTTGTACCCACAATCAAATGCATCCTTCGCCTACTTTAAACAAAAATACTGCAGGGCAGATAGTTTTGCCAAGGTCAACCTGCAAACTCTGGCAGATTCGGGTGGCACCTTTTCAGCTGTTTCTCCCGGATTGGCCCACTTTATTGACTCCAAAGGCACCATTGACCTGACCAACCCTTCCCAAACCAGCACGGATTCGCTTTGGGTAAAATATTTTGTTCCCTCACCCATCGGGGGTTGTAGTGACTCAAGCTATTTCCTGTTAATCATTGAAGAGATTGACCAGGTTAACCATTTGGTTTATCCATACCAATCCATCTGTAACAATGCAGATTCCCTCATTTTAATCCAACCTCTGGATACCACGTTATTGCCAGGCAATTTTTCGCATTTTCCTCCAGGCCCACAACTTGATATGGACTCCTATGGCACCATAAACCTGCACAACAGCCAGCCTGGGACCTATACCATTGATTATCACGTAAGTGGTAGTTGCTCCTTCAAATCAAGTCATTCCCTTACCATTTTGCCACCTGATGAAAGCGATTTCTCATATCCCAAAACCATTTTTTGTGAGGACGATGGATTTTTTTCGCCATTAGCCATGCCTGGTTCCCCTGGATCTTTTTCAATTGAGCCATATTTTCCCGGGATTCTCAACCCGGATTCAGGAATAATCAATCTTGCTACTGGCTTTCAAATTGATCCTGGAACCTTCACAAACAATGACTTTACAATTTCATTTCAATCTCAGGGATTATGTCCAGCCCAAACAGAAATTGAAATAAGGATTTTTCCTGCCCCGGAGGTAAAACTAATTCCCAGCCCAGGGTATATGCTTTGTGAGGATGAGTCGTGGGGATTACTTGCTTTGGCACCACCATTTTCTGCTACCCAATACCAGTTTATTTTGGACCATGATACCAATTCCAGCACGATTGGGTATTCCCCTGAGTTCCTGTTAAACGAAATTGGAACGCCACAGGCAGGCCCAGGACAGCATCTGGTTTCCCTCACAGCTACGTCAAACGGGGCCTACGGGGGGTGTTCCTGGGACACAACTGTAACCCTGGAAATTAAGCCCAGACCCCAAATTACCAATCTTCAACTGACTGACCCAAATCTGGAGCAATTGGGGATAACCATATATCTCACAGCAGATGCTGACTCTACCATTTATACCTGGGATTATGGGAATAGTATCAATTTTAAGTTCCTTTCAATCCCTGATTTAGATATCCCGAAAAAGGGAGGAGAGGAGGGGCAATACTCCCTGACTTATGAATTTGAAGAAGAATTGACCCTGGGAAGAGTCTGGCTTACTTTTTATCCTGAAGCCAGAAGCTGCGCTGGAACACCTGATTCTATTCTATTTACCGTAAATCCCCGGAACCAGGAACTTTTTATCCCAGGGGTATTTACTCCAAATGGGGATGGAAAAAATGACTACTGGTACGTTCAGGCAGGGGACGGATTTAATCTGGGAGATTATCGGGCTGAAATATTTAATCGCAGTGGAGGGCTTGTTCATTCCATTAACCCTTTGGTGGATAGTTGGGACGGCGCGAGCCTTCCCGATGGGGTTTACTGGTACCTGATTTATGGGCAAAACTCCAAAAAACCTCAGTTCAAAGGAGGGTTAACCATCAAACGATCCAGAAGGGGGAACGGAAAATGAAAACGCATTTTGAATTTAAAAAAAGCCAGGCGATTATTTTATTGCTGACCCTTGAACTTTTTTCATTTTTTTCAATTTTCGGGCAAAGCAATGAAAGTTATCAAAACGGCAGGTACGAGGTAGATGCCCGACCCTTGGAGGGATATATTAACAGTCCGGACATTGATGTCGTGACTGATTTCAGCGGGGAGCAGGCCTTATTTCTTTATGTCTCCCGCTACTCAACCAAATCCCGCAAATGGACCCAGGAGAGAATCCATGCCAAAAATGACTCTCGTAAATCGTATTTATTTTCCAAAGTCGAAAGCAGCCAATTCGAGGATTTTAAACACCGAAACAACCAATGGTCAGGAGCACTTTTGAAAAGCTGGGATCCAAAAAGAAGAATTACGGGAAGAATGAAGGGGACCGGGCACCCAATAGAAAAGGATTTTTCGCCCGGAAATTGCGACCTCCGCTTGTTTACAGCGGGAAATGAAAAAAATACGGTCAAACCTATATTCAAAGATGATTCTCTGAAAATGATGCATCCTGCATTCCATGAGAAATCTGGGACTCTGGTTTTCGCTGCCCTCACAGAAGGTGGAATTGGCGGGCTTGACCTGTTTTGGTCCAGGCTTATTGATGGAATCTGGACCTCTCCGGTTAGGCTTGGAAAGGGGATCAACTCTCAGGGACACGATTGTTTTCCTTCGTTCAATGACCACGGAGATTTGTTCTTTGCTTCTAACGATCCCTCAAGGAATATCGAGATGAGTACTGGCTTTGATATTTTTATGGCACCCTTAGAAAACTCCGGGTTTGGTCACGCAATTAATCTCACAACTCTGAACACCAGACACGATGAATATGCGCTCCATTGGCACGAGGGAAAAGACCAGGGGTTGCTGACCTCCAACCGCAACGATCCCAAAAACCATGACATTTACAAATTTGTATTTCACCCCGACCTTGTAATTAGTCTGAACGACAGTATGACAGGAGGGCAAGTCAGTAATTTCAGGTACTGGGGAATTTCTCGCGACACTGACACGCTGGTAGCATCCAAATCCCTGTTGAGAGGGGAGTTAATCCTAAAGCATTCGAACCATCTTAAGTTTCTTCATGTAAAAAGTAAAAATTACCACCCACTGAAACTCACTCTCCCCGAAAGGGAAACCAGCCAGGGCAGGAATATTTCCATATCCGCAAATATGATCCCAAACTTTACCAGAAAATTCAAAACAATTCTGGTGGATAGTGACTCAGGACGAAAAATCATGGGAGGGAAAATAACCGTGAAAGACCTCAATTCTCAAGAAAAAATTACGGCTGAAGCTGATTCCTCAGGTAGTATTGACTTTATTTTGAAACAGGGTTCAGAAAATATGATAACCTATTCTTGCGAAGATTACTTTCCCTACAATGAAAAAATTGAAGTAAAATCCATCTCCAGGGTTGATACAATCACCTTTAAAAAAATTACGTTAAAAAAAGGTGGTTCCTTGCTCCTTCAGGGCGCAGTTGTGGTCAAGGATAGTGGAATGTTTCTGGAGAACACAAAAATATTCCTCATTGATAACCACACCTTTAAACTTGACAGTATCGGGACCACGGGGCCTAAAGGGCAATTCTGGATTCCCGTACCAGTGGATGGAAAATACGATTACTCTCTTGTTTTTGCACGTGAAGGATTTATGGGAGTAAGCATCCAGTTTTCGAGCGAAAAGGAATTCAGGATGGACTCAATTATTCAAATGTCCCACTTAGATGTTGGTCGGGACAAAGTTGCTCTTAGGGTGTTCCACAAGTATGCACACTTCGACTTAACTCCCGAATATTTGCGTATGACTCAAACCATAAGAACTACTATGATCTTAAACCCTAAGACCGGTGTAACGATTGTTTCTCATACGGACCATTTTGGTTCTGAATCTTTTAATCTTCATCTATCACATCTAAGGGCAGAATTTGCGAATAAAGCTGTCAGTTCAGGGGATCAGAGGTTGGAAAAACGAATTAAAGCTTTTGGAATGGGAGAAGTGCTGCCTTTGGTGGCCATCCCAAGCGAAAGGTGTACCCCGCTCGATGTTGCCCAAAACCGGAGAACAGAATTTTATTTTACCGCTGGAATCGGGGTCGATCTTAATTTAATAAGTTTGGTAGGAGAAAAATAAATTTATTGTTAACCAATATTACCCCCTTTTGCCAGTTTTTCCTACCTCCCCATCCTCATTTCCCTCAATTTGCGCAGCAAAAACTCCTGATCAGGATTGTTTTTGGAGGCTTTGACTTCTTCTTCCAGCTTTTGCAACTCCTTTTCGGACCTTTGGGATTTGGTTTCTTCCCGCACAATCTTCTGCAGGAGCTTCAGGCGGTTTTTGAAACGGTCTTTTTTGGCCCGTGAAAATTCTTTGTTGCGCTCCACAAACTTCAGGCTGCTTTCAACTTTCGAAAACAGGGTTTCATAATCCTTCAGTTCCCAATAGGTTTTGATCAGAATGGAGCGGCTCACCAGACCGTAAAAGCCGTTTGAATCGTCCACCTTATTCAATTCTGCCTGAATTTTATCATACTTTTGAGCCTGAAACATCCACAGGGCACGACACAAGTGGTAGGTACTTTCGTAATCCGCGGCGGGTAATCTGGTGCTGAGGCTTTCTATCAGCTTTTGGGCCTGGTCTAATTTGCCGAGTTTGAGGGTTGCGGAAATGGCATTGATATAATCCCAGGCCGAAATGGCGCCATCCGAAAATATCGATCCTGACTGAATGCGGTCCATGAATATCTCCTGCATTTCCGCCACAAAAAAATCGGCTTCCACATTGGCGTTGATCCCGCGCACACACAAACTCACCCTCAGGTTCTGGATTTCCTCCTGAAATCCCAGAGGAAACTTAGCCAGATCCCGCGCAAAGGCGTTTTTCCACTCCAAAAAGTCACCTTTGATCTGACCTGCAGGCTTTTGGGTCATGTGGTAAATACCCAGATACATCCAGATCAGGACGGAATCCTGAAATCCTGATTCACGGATTTTAGCAAGTAATGGAGGTTCACCTTCGGTCGATTGGCTGGCCTGGTAAACCAGGTAAAAGTGCGTTTTCTCGATCAATACCCGCAGTTTTTGAATGAGGTAATAATGGTCAAGGGCGGCTTCCATTTCATCAAAACGGCTGTCAGGGGTGCGGTTTTGCTGGTTGATGGCGTACCTGTAGAGGTAATCTTCCAGCCCAAATTCCTGCAAATAGAAGACCGGATCAGGGTGTTTCATTTGTTCTGCCCGTCGCTGCCGCAGCAATTTGGCCTCTTTGAGGTGCAATTCATCCAGGTGATGAAGCCCCAGGAACTTCAGGTAATTCAATTCGACCCCAAACTCTTCCAGATGGGCATTTTCCTGCCGCAAAAAAATTTTGACCCGGGCCAGCAGTTCGGAAAGTAATTTCCTGAAATATCTGTCATCAAAGGGTAATTCTGCATGAAACCTGGTCCAGATTTCTTCCTTGGGCAATTCCGCAGCGTGAATATGGGGCAAAAGGGCCTTGTAGAAGGAAAAATGGGATTCCGTTGTATTGGCTATGCCTTTTTCGAGAAACTCCCCGAATCGAATGATTTCCTCTTCCGAAAATTTTTGTAATACTTCAATTGCCTTTGAGACGGCCATTATTTTGCATTTAAATTCAGGGTAATTTAGTTTTTTTCTTTGCTTTTCAGGTCAAATTCGCCCCTTTTACCACCACATTCTGAAAAACTGTATATGTCAATAATCTTCTTTCAAATTCGGCGGATATTTCCGATATTGCGGTAATAAGGACTCATTTTCGTCCTTGTATGATGAAAAAATTATTCTACAGCTTGCTTTCAATTGTGGCTTTCCTGGCCCTTGGTTTCATTGCGCCTGAAAACTCCACGAAGTCCACTTCCATCCATCAGGTTGTGGAACAATCCAACCAGAGCCTTCTGGCCCAGGCAAATGCCTCAGAAACCGGGGGGTTAAATCTGATCAACATCCTCGAAGGTACCTGAGCTTAATTCTCCCAATCCGGGTTTATAGTTTTTCCTCAACCCACTTTTTCAGATCGAAATAATGGCAGATGGTCATCAGGGTAATTGATTCCTTGTGCTGCTGCAATTCAGCTTTGAGGCTCAAAAGGGCAGCCTTCAGTTTTTCAGGGCGTTCTGAAAAAGTTTGGCGGGCCACTGAAAAGAGGGATTTGGTGACGGAATGCAGATTGAGGTGGGTGGTCAGATAATATTCCAGGTTACGTTTGTGGGTACAATACTTCTCGTAATCCCTCAACTCAATGATCGAAACCAGGTAAAGCACCCGACTGGCTGCCTGAAGGTCAAGCAGAACTGCATTATTGGGGTAATTGGTGATCTGAAACAGCCATTTCAGGGTATTTCCCTGCTGATTCTGACAAAAATAGCCCCAGGCAATCTGGTAGGCGAGCAACATTCTTTGGGTTTCAGGAAATAAATTGAGATTGGCATGAAAAAATGCCGCCGCTTCGGTCAGAATCTGGTCAATTTTCAGGTCCGGGGGAAGCACATTCAGGTTGGCCAGGACCACCCGGTAATATTTCCCCATGATTTCCCATTTCAGGTAGGGGAAATCTTTGATTTTGGCCTTCATTTTGTCCACTATTTCCCAGCCTTTTTCTACTTTCTCATTGCCAAAATACAAACTGGCCAGTCCGTCCAGACGACGCAGATAATGCCTGCGGTGATCGCAAATCAAAAAGGGATTTTCTTCATACAAAGCGACAATCTGCTCATAATAACGGAGAGAATCCACAAACTCGTGCCGGAAATTGCTGACCATCAGCTTGACTTCCAGTTGGTTGCGGAGTGCCCGTACGGAGAGCGGCTCACGTGAAAATTCATCCTGATATTTCCTTTCCAGCTCATTTGCAGATTGCAAATCCATCTCACCCGTGGAAAGCTGCTTTTTCTTGATGATAAAATAATATTTGCGGTAAAGTTCCTGAAAATCATCCAGTTCGTTCTGCCGTTCACGGGCCCATTCCCTGTATTTGCGGCCTTTTTTGAATTCCCGCTCAAATTCTTTCTGGGTATAAAGTTCCAGGAGGCAATGATGCTTGTGGGTAATCAGGCTGATCAATTCCTCGAATCTTTCCTCTGCAATGGCGGTTTTCATCGCAATTTTGATATCTGCCAGCGCGGATTTCAGAAACCCCCGATCTATGAGGTTGAGGATGTCGTGAATTTTGTTTTTCAGATCAACTGAGTTGTGTGAGCCGTATTCGCGCAGGTTTTTCAGAATGACATTTCTGAGTGATCGCTTCACATCAGCAAATCTGGCTTGTGGGATCAGTACGGCAAAACTGGCTTTGGCTTTCTCTTCATTATAGGTTTCCATGCCCTCAAAAAGCCTGAATAAAGCCAGGTAATGGGGTGGTTCCGTCTTTCCTGAAGCGCAGGCAAAGCGGATCAGGTTGTCCTTTTCGCCTTTGGACAATGATTTAACAAGTTCGAAAACCAACGGGTCTGGTTGTTTCATACAAAAAAACGGATAGCTAAATCTACTGATTTTCTGCATTAAAAGAAAGCGACCTCGTTTTAAGAACTCATTTTTGTAAGTACCATTTTTACCTGATTTTTGGTTTTGTCCGCCTGATTTCCCCGCCCATCTTTACATTATGAAACATGAATTAAAGCATCGAAAATTTCCCCCGCATTTGGCGGCAAAGTAAACACAAACCATTTCGAACCATTTTTACAAACTTATCGGGTACCCATTTGTTCCTTCCGTTTTTCTAACCAAATGAAACCTGATCCGGGATTTCCGTTTCTGCAGCAGCGGACCAGGTGGATTTTACCCTAAACCAATTTTTCTATGAAACATTTTATGATTTTTTTGATGGGCCTGCTGCTGTGGGCTGCAAAATCCAATGCCCAGGATGTTCTCCAGGCAGACCTCAACCAACTTACTTCCACTCTGAGCGTAGTGCTCGACGAGTCGGATACGGGTTGCAATTATTATCTCACCTATAATGGCACCCTCACCAGTTCTTCCAGCTATGCTGATGACATTCCTTTCAATGGCGAGGAGATCCATTATTCCCGTACCACGGACACGGTCAACAAAATTATCACAGTAACAATTTACCACAACTCAGGTGTGAGCGGTACGCTGGAACTGGAAGAATTGACCTTTACCGGGTCAAGTGGAGGGATTGCGGACCTGGTGGAATGGTAAGGATGGGGAATTTGTTTGAATTTTCAACCCAATATCCAGTAACAATTCAACTTTTTTGTCCTTGAAAATGGGTGAACTGCTGGTAATATTTACATAAAAAATTTACCCGTTGGAATAAATTCAAAACAAACCCCACCAAAAGACGCCGCCTGTGACCCGAAAGAAGACAATACAACTAAAGAATCCTAATCTACTCACTGGATTTGTTAGGGAACTATTGGAGTCAAGGTTTTCATTGTTCAATTGGCTCCCAATCCTCCAACGATCTTAATCTGGTCAGATTTCACCCGGAGTTGCTTTGGACCGACACATTCCACGGCACTCCGGGTCAGGCGGCAAACTTTTAACCATTCAATTTTTCACGAACCTCCCCCAAAGCCTTGCGAAAATAATTCGCATAGGGGTTGTCCAGCCCTTCGATCACCCGGTCATCGACCGGGATTATGACCCGGTTAATTCCTCCCCCTTCGGGGTGCACCTCGCCAATCTGGCGCAGCATGTCCAGAAAATCGTAATTGGAATAGAGGACGTAGCCCATGAGGGAGCGAATGTTGTGGTAAGGCGCCAGCGCCACCAAAAGGGCCAAAAAGGCTGTTCCAAGCCCTTTATGCTGCAATTCATCCAGCACTGTAATGGCAAACTCGGCGGTACGTGGATCTTCCTTGAGGCGCACAAAACGAGCCAGCCCAAGCCCGGGAAGGTGGGGAAATTCGGGTGAAAGACAACCCCAGGCCACATGATTCCGTTGGTCAACCTCGGTCAGGTATTTCAGCTCTTCTGAGGAAAAACGCTGCACAGGCATGAAAAAACGCTTGTAAATGGATTCATCTGAGAGCATTTTGAGGCCCTTTTCAAGACGAAACTTATCTGAAGGAAGCAACTGACGAAAAATGGCCTCTGTGCCGTCACGCAGGTGAATTGAAAATTGGGGTTGATAAGGCCTCAGGATCATGTTTCTGAATTTGCATTCCTTTACTCCATTTTCCTAAAAAAGTTATGCCCGCAGGCTCTTTTCAGCCTTTAGAACTGGTCATAATATTCACATTCCCAGGGGGGATTTCCCCGGCCTGTTTATTCGAAGGGTAATTCTATTGGAAATTTCCCGACAAAGGAAATGGGTGCGCCTTCGGCCACCTGGCCTTCATAATCCCAGAGAAATTCATTTTCCTCCTTCATATCTGTTTTCTGCCCAAATAATATGATGAGAGAAGTGCCGCGCGATTTGGTATTGAGACGGCTGATCGACAATAAAGCCGGGCTTTTGTAGTACTTGTACCAGGAATATTCCTGGATGGCAAGTCCAAAATCCGGGCCTTCGCCGTGAAATTCTGCCTCGAAAAAGTCCTCGTCATACCATTCCACCCCAATATCGTGGGCAAATTGTGAAAACCCGGCTTCATTCTCTTCATAAAAGAAGTCCGTGTAATCGAAAAGCTCATCCCGGCTCGCAAATTCGCCCAGCCAGATGGCAACGATGTGCTCGTTTTGCATTTTTAAAGTGTATGTTGATTCTTGACTACCGAAACCTGGAAAACTTCAATTTTATCCTTTGAAATAAAAATTAAAAAAAATTCTCCTAAAAAAGATCACCTTGAACAGAAAACTCGAATTTTCCGGCAAGAAAATTTGCGACATGCGGATCAATGATAATCTCGTTGCGGCGAATGGGTCTTTTGAGAAAAATTCCCTCCAGGGTTCGGCAGCGGCTCAAAGCCACGTACACCTGACCATGGGCAAAGGCACTTGACCCCAGATCGATCCAGACCTTGTCGAAAGTCTGGCCCTGGCTTTTGTGCACAGTAATGGCCCAGGCCAGCCGCAGGGGAAACTGGGTAAATGTACCCGTAATATTGCTTTCTATGGTTTCTTTCTCCTGGTCGAAGGTGTAATTCAGTTGCTCCCAGGTCACTTTTCCCACTGTAACTTCTTCCCCGTCCAGTTTCACTTTGATAAATTCGGGCCCCAGCTCTGCCACTTCTCCCACACTGCCATTTACCCATCTGCCCTCCCCGTCATTGCGCAAAAATACCACCCTGGCTCCCACCTTCAGGTGCAGTTCAGTGCCATTGGGGCTGTTGGAGGCATGAAAATCACCTTCCAGTTTTCCAGAATAAGTGTGCAATTCACCCGGCAAAGCCGCCAGCTTGCGGGCATTGATGTCGTCCACGATCTGGTTGCGGCTACCCAGAATGATGATTCCTTCCTCCTCCAACGGATCTTTCAGGTGAGTAGCCCGTTCATTGAGATGAACCATGGAGGCAAAATCGGGATCTCCATTGCGAATCTGGTTCAAAAGGCCTACAAAACGGGGATCCTTTTGCCGAAAAATGCGGGAAAGCCTGATCATCTGAGGCGGCATTTCACTGAAAACCCGTGCATGGAAGAAAAACGGGCCATTATAAAGGAGGGAAAAAGTGTCTTTTTCCTCACGGGTCAGCACGGGTGGAAGCTGGCTGAGGTCGCCCACAAATACCATTTGCACCCCTCCAAACGGGTGAGATGGGCGTTTTCCGTTTTTGCGAAGAAATCCGTCAATGGCATCGAGCAGGTCGGCCCGCACCATGGAAATCTCGTCAATCACGATGGTATCAATGTTTTTGAACAGTTCGGCCTGGTCACCCCTAAGGCGGGGAATGTCTTTGCGGCTGATGATGGTGCGCGGAAAACGAAAGAAAGAGTGGATGGTTTGCCCGCCAATCTGCACTGCGGCTATCCCCGTGGGCGCAAGCTTGACCACATTTTTGCGGGTCTTGCCCAGAAATAAGCGCATGAGGGTGGATTTGCCCGTGCCAGCTTCCCCGGTCAGAAAAATGGGGCGCATGGTATTCTCCAGCAGGTTCCAGGCTTCAACAAATTCAGGGGTAATGGAGATTTCCCCAATCCGGGTTCCTGCTTCGGGAATATTTACGGGCGGTCTGGACAAATTCAAATAGTTGTGCGACGGTCTGAGAGCAAATTTAGGCCCAATTTACATTGCATCCCAACCTGCTTTCCACATTCGTGGGCAGATTGATGGGGCCGGGTGCATACAAAGCTGGATGAATTCCCTGAAAAACGGGATTCCCCAAAAAGGAAAGGTCCTCCCGACCGAAATCAGAAGGACCTGACCTAAGGTACCCGGGAAGGCTGGCAAGAAATCCCGGGTCGATGTTTCAATCCTCCTGGAGGACTGAAACGCTGGTTACCTTAATAAGGGAGCAATAAATGAGTATATTAAAGAACGAGTATTCAAAAAGGGTTCCCCGGCGATTTGTTTGCATGGTATTATAGCGTTTGCCGCCTACACACCGCAGGATTTACGAAACCTAATAATACCGGGGAACATTCAGGTTTCGCTATGGTCCAGACCGAAGGTCTGGAAAAGCAGAACTGGAAATTGTCTGGTTGAATGTAATTATGATTGATATGTGGACCGGATGAAGACCGGTACAGGATGTCGTCTTTGGTATTGGACGAAGGAAAATTTGTGGGCTATGGTCTGGAGCAGTTTTTTCATGGCAAGGCAGGTTTTTTATTTTTCAAAAACGGCTGACACCTTAAGGGATTATACTTTAAGTTATAAATTATGTTTCACATTTTATAAAAAAATTTTAAAATATTTTTCTTTTGTTATGAATTTGATTGATTCAATAACAATTTAACAGCCAGCAAAATCTTTATGGAAGATACCTTTTGGCGGGAAACTAGCAGCTTTCTTCCATAGACAAATCCGGGATAGCCTCAATTTCCTCACTTGTGAAGGGAAACGAATCTAAAGGGAGCCTCTAAAAACAAGAAGGTCAAGGCGGACGCAGGTGAAGAAAGCGCAGTTTACTAACGTAAATGAGCATTTCTGAACCAAGTCCAACGAAGAGATTCGAAGTTTTTAGGGGTTCCCTAATACAAAAGGGGGACCTGAATTTCAAGTCCCCCTTTTATGCTAAGGAAATTGTGGATCAGGGGGTTTCGTCCACTTTCACATCAATGCCCATATTATAAAACATGAAAGCCCAGATGTCGGCCCACTCCTCGATCACCATGTTGGTGGGTTTGCCTGCGCCGTGACCGGCCTGGGTCTCAATGCGAATGATCACAGGAGCATTTCCTGCCTGAGCTTCCTGTAGGCGGGCCGCCCATTTGAAACTGTGGGCAGGCACCACGCGGTCGTCGTGGTCGGCCGTGACAGTCATGGTGGCAGGGTAGGAAGTGCCGTCTTTCAGGTTGTGCAGGGGCGAATAGGCATACAGGTTTTTAAATTCTGCCTCATTGGCTTCACTGGAGCCATACTCCACCACCCAGGCATGGCCGATGGTGAATTTGTGGTAGCGCAGCATATCCATCACACCCACGCCCGGCAGGGCCACTTTGAAGAGGTCGGGGCGCTGGCACATAACCGCACCCACCAGGAGGCCGCCGTTGGAGCGACCGTGGATCGCCAGATAGTCCTTGCTGGTGTATTTTTTCTCAATCAGGTATTCACCCGCAGCGATAAAATCATCAAAAACATTCTGTTTTTTCATCAGCATGCCGTCCTTGTGCCAGTCCTCGCCATACTCCCCTCCTCCACGCAACACAGCCACTGCATAAATGCCGCCTTCCTCCATGAAAACGGTGTTTGCCGTACGGAAACCAGGCAAAATATTCACATTAAATCCGCCATAACCGTACAGCATGGTGGGATTTTTGCCGTCCAGTTTCAGCCCTTTTTTCATGGAAATGAAAAGGGGAATTTTCGTTCCATCCTTACTTTTGTAGAACTCCAGCACGGTTTCATACTTCTCAGGATCGTAATCAATTTCTGACTTCCTGAAGACGGTGGATTCATTTTTATCCGTGTCAAAACGGTAAATCGTGGTGGGATAAACGTAGCTGGTGAACACATAAAAAGCTTCAGGAGAATCTTTTTTACCCACCACACCACCAACTGTTCCCACGCCGGGAAGTTCCACTTCCTGCTCGCCCGTGCCGTCCAGGTTATAGGTATACATGTGGCTGCTGGCGTCTTCGAGGTACACGGCCACAATTTTTCCTCCTACGAGAGAGACTTCAGAAAGCACTTTTTCCTGCTCAGGAATGATGGTTTTCCAGTTCGCAGGAGCAGGATTTTTGGCATCAATGGCCATCAGTTTTTTGCGGGGCGCATCCAGATTGGTAATGACAAACAATTCATCTCCTTCATTGTCAATGATGGAGTAACTGTTGTCAAAATTTTCAATCACGGGCACGAATTTGCTTTTGGGATCAGACAAATCCTTGATGGAGAAGCCATTATCGTTGGTAGCGCCCTCGTTGAAGTAAAGGATCAGGAAGCGCTCATCCTCCGTGGTCTGGGCATAAATGCCGCGTTTGGGATGGGCAGGATCTTCATACACCAAAACGTCCTTGCTTTGGTCGTCGCCAAGTTTGTGGTAATAGATTTTCTTGTTCTCATTCAAAGAAGCCAGTTCCTGGCCTTCTTCAGGAGCCGCGAAGCGACCATAATAAAAGCCGTTTCCTTCCCAGGCGACGCCTGAAAATTTGATGTGCTTCAGGTGATCTGAGCGTTTTTCCCCGCTGGGCACATCCACTACGTAAAAGTCGTTCCAGTCTGAACCACCTTCAGAAGTGCCATAAACGGCAAATTTGCCGTCGCGGGAAACTGAAAAAGCGCTGAGAGAAGTGGTGCCGTCAGCAGAAAAGGTATTGGGATCCAGGAATACATGGGGTTCGCTTTCCAGGCTTTCCTGAATATAAAGCACGCTTTGGGGCTGCAGTCCGTCGTTTTTGGAAAAGAAATAATGGTCGCCTTTTTTGAAGGGAGCTCCGTACTTGGGATAATTCCAGACTTTTTCCAGGCGCTTGCGCAGGGTTTCGCGGTAGGGAATTTTCTCCAGGTAGCCGAAGGAAACTTCGTTCTGGGCATTGATCCAGTCACGCACAGTTTGGGTGTCAGGATTTTCGAGCCAACGATACGGGTCGGCAACCTGGGTGCCAAAATAATCGTCAGTTACGTCCCCTTTGGCCGTTTCCGGGTATTTGAGGGGCTCTTGTTGGGGTTGGGCGCCTGGTTTGCAGGCTGCAAATAACCAAAGCATGATGAGTAATAAATACAGGTTTTTCATTGAATCCAGAGTTTGTGTGCAATACACCTCACAACAGGGCGGGAAGTTAGTGAAAAGGTGGATTGCAGCCAAAAAAGTGGCACCAAAACAAAGGATTTGGCAATTTTTGCCAAAATGCCCAATGGGATTTCCCTAAAACAAGTAATGCCTTCCTTTCGGAAAGCATTGCCTGTCTGAAGTAATTTGATAGTATTAATTCTTTCCTATCGCACGATGGTGATTGTACCCGATCGCTTGATGGTCATATCGTCATTTGTAACCCCGTGGAAAATGTACACATAACTTCCCATGGGAACCATTCTGCCACCTACTCTGCCGTCCCAGCGAAATTCAGAATTGGTTGTGGCAAAAATCTGATTTCCGTAGCGGTCAAAGACGGCAAATTCAAATTTCCTGAAATTGGAATTCTGGATATAATAAATGTCGTTGATTCCGTCGTCGTTGGGAGTGAAAGCGTTGGGAATGAATAGAGTAAGAGGCTGTTTTCCATTCTCCTGAGTGGCTTCAAGGTTGCCCTCTCTGACCTCCCCAACTGCTCCCTGATTGGATGGTGCGGGATGGCTTTGGGCCATTGATCCGAGCGCAAATCCAAAAAAGAGTAGAATAATGAGTAAAAAATGTTTCATAAATCCCGATATACTACAAAACTATTTAACCATTCTAAAAGTACGGAAATTGCCGCTGAAAAGACGGGCTTTTTCCTGAACTGGCAAAATTCCTGATTGAACGGTCGAATTGATTTTCCGAATGACATGATTTTCGACTGAACCGTTGAAAAATCAACCCAAACGGAAGCCCAAAATCCGGCTTTTCCGAACAATCCTCAATTTTCCCAGTATCAAGATAACTATTTTTCCTGAATTGAGATCAAAAAAGGTATAAATCGCAGATTTTTCGGCCCGAACGGGTGCTATCCCTGACTGATCAGACAAAGAAAAAATTTTGTTTTTGATGGACCTTAGGAGAAAACTCTTCCAGTTTTCCGTTAACCAGTACACGTATCCCATAGCCCAGTTCGTCGCGCAGCAGACTGAAACAGGCCTCACGGTTTTCATTATCCCACAATTCGCAATAGATGATAGGATGGAATTTTCGCAGCATTTCCTTTCCTCCCGCAAACACATATTGCTCAAAATTCTCCACATCAATCTTGATCGCATCCACCCTCAGATCCTTAATTTTTTCCACCTGATCCAAAGGAAGAACAGGGACCTTATAAGTCTGTCCGTTGCTCTCGTAGCCCTCAATACTCTCATGCACCACGTGACTTAATCCCTGCATTCTCACAGAGTTAATCTCAGGCATGACCATTTGCAATTCGCCTTTTTCCTCGCCCAATGCCATGGCCACCAATTCCACATTTTGTAACTTAAAACGGGAAACAATTCGCTTTAAAGCTTTAAAATTTTCAGGGATAGGTTCAAAAGAATAGACTTTTCCCCGACGACATTTCCGGGCCAGGGGCACTGTCATAATCCCGATATTGGCCCCGATATCCAGCACATTGAAATCTTCTTTGAGAAGGCTTAAAAAGTAATTGAAATCACCCTCCTTTTTGTCCCATTTGAGGGTCCTGATCTTGAAGGCAGAAAACCAGACCAGATAGCGTTCAAAGCCAAGAATTCCCTGCAGAATGGATTGGATCAATTTTTTCATGGGCACCGCAAATTAGCACATTTCGCGCCCTGTTTCCAAGCAGGAAAAGGCGTTTGCCCTTAAAAATGGAGCGAAATTTCAGTGCCTTCCCCCGTAGCCGTGGCCATGGTGATAGAGCCTTTGTGCATGCGCATGATCTGTCGTGACAGGCTGAGTCCCACCCCGCTTCCGTTCTTTTTGGAGGTGAAAAAGGGTACGAAAATTTTGTCCCGAAATTCCTCTGGAATACCCGTTCCATTGTCCGCCACCTTGATCGTAACCGCATTTCCCTTGCCCTGAATGGCCTCAAGACGAATCAAACCAAAGGGATTTCCCTCCAGCGCTTCCATCGCATTTTTGACCAGATTGATCAGCACCTGTTCAATCAGTAGGGCATCAGCATGGAGTTTCAGACCAGGCAGCACAGGCGCCGCCACCAGCCTGATTCCCAGACCCGTAAGCTGCGGCTGCATCAGTTTGACCACCCGATCGAGGAGCGCTTCCACATCCACTTCTGCAAATTCAGGATTGGGCAACCTGGTCAGACTGCGATAGGCATTCACAAAGCCCAAAAGGCCTTTGCTGCGTCCCTCAATGATTTTCAGGCTTTCATAGACGTCCTGCATGTCTTCCGTGGTGCAGGTATCGATCGACTTGATCGATCCATCAGGATTGAGCATCAGGCCGCGGGCCACTTCAGAAAGGGAAATCACGGGCGTGACCGAGTTCATGATCTCGTGGGTGAGCACTCTGATCAGCTTTTGCCAGGCCTCCACCTCCTGTTCTTCGAGTTCTGAACGGATATTTTGCAGGGAAACCAGTTTATAATGCTTCTCCTGAAGCTTGAATTCCGTGGCATAGATAGAAATTTGCAAAAGAGATTCCCCCACCACAGTTTTGATCAGTTCCTTTTCGCCCGAATGCATGGCTTTGATCACATTCAAAAGAGCTGGATCAATTTTTTCCATGGCCCCCCAGTTTTTCATGTAGGGTTTCTGCAACAGGTCTTTGGCTGCCTGATTCATCAACATGACTTCCCCGCTTTCGTCAAAACACACCAACGCCACCCCAATGTGTTCCACCACGGTTTGCAGGTAGAGGTAATGGGATTCTTTCTCAGCTCTCAACTGGCGAAAATGCTGGAGAATTTCATTGAAAGCCGTATGCAAATCGTCGAAAGAATTGGCCCGCTGGCCTTCAGGAAAGGATTGGGTGAAATCTCCAAAACGAATGGATTGAAAAAAGGTCCGCAGGGAACGATTGGTGCGCTCCACATACCAGATCAGCTCCAGGGCCAGCAAAAAAAGGATCAGACCTGTGAGAATGGGGGTAAAAACCCAATCTTCGCGGCTGGAAGCCCAGGCCAGCAGCAGGGCCACCAACCCAATCAGGACCACTCTGATGATAACCTGGAGCCGAAAATGCCTATAAATCATACTTGGACATTTTCCGATAAAGTGTGGTGCGGCCCAGGCCTAATTCACGGGCAGCTTTGCTGAGATTTCCATCGTGTTTGCGAATGGCATTTTGAATGGCCACCTTCTCCACTTCCTCCAGATTGAGGTCGTCCTGCAGGGAAAAGGTATTTTCAGGGCGGGATTCCTGCAACTGAAAGTCTTCGGGCAGCACAAATTTTCCATCAGACATGATCACGGCCCGCTCAATCGCATGCTGCAACTCGCGAATATTGCCCGGCCAGTGATATTCCCGCAGCTTTTTCACGGTTCCACCTGCCAGTTCAAGGCCATCCCGTTGGTATTTTTTGGTGTACAGGCCAAAATAATGCTGCAGTAATTCGGGAATATCCTCGGTCCGTTCGCGCAGCGGTGGCAATTTTAATTCGACGGTATTGAGGCGGTAAAGCAGGTCCTGGCGAAATATTTTTTCCTCCACCATCTGATGCAAAGGCATGTTGGTGGCAGAAATCAGGCGCACATCAATTGGAATAGATTCGTTGGAGCCCACCCGGGTGATCTGGCGGTTTTGCAGGGCCGAAAGGAGTTTGGCCTGCAGTGACATGGGCAAATTGCCAATCTCGTCAAGAAACAGGGTGCCACCCTGGGCGGCTTCAAAACGGCCGGCCCGGTCGGCTGCGGCATCCGTGAAGGCCCCTTTTTTGTGCCCAAACAGCTCTGATTCAAACAAAGTGGCAGGAATCGAACCCAAATCCACTTTGACGAAGACTTCGTCGTTGCGACCCGACATGCGATGGAGGGCCCGGGCAGCCACTTCCTTACCCGTCCCATTTTCCCCCAAAATCAACACATTCACCTCAGTTCCAGCCACTTTGGCAATGGTATCCATTACACGTTTCATGGCGGGCGAGTCGCCAATCATTTCCAGGAAAGGGTCACGTCCCAGGGCTTTGCCCGGGTAGGAAGGAGATTTATCCCGCCCAGACTGCCCCGTTTCGTAAGCCAACTGCACTTTTTCCAGCAACTCGTCATTATTCCAGGGCTTGGCCACAAAATCAGTGGCGCCGTCTTTCATGGCCTGCACAGCGAGGGGAATTTCACCATAGGCCGTCATCATAATCACCTGGGTCTGAGGAGAAAGCTTTTTGATTTCACGCAGCCAGTGCAGGCCTTCCTTGCCTCCAATGGCCCCCGTGGTAAAATTCATATCCAGCAAAACGACCGGAATTTGTCCGCCTTTCAGGGTGGGGATGGCCAATCCCGGGTCAGTGGCGGTACGGATGCGGGGAAATTTTCTTTTGAGGACCAGTCTAACGGTTTGTAAAACATCATCATCGTCGTCAATTATGAGGATGGATTCTGATTCTCTGATCATGCTTCTGTCCTTAAGTGGTAGGGTTTCCGTGGGGTTAGACGGAATTCCATGGGCCACAGTTTCAATCTTTTAGAAACTGTTTCAAAATGAAACAGATGGTTGTTTCAGGCTGAAACAGACGTACATTTTATTCGATCACTAAACTAATGAAAATCAATGGATTTCCAGACTGGCATTTACTTTGATTAAATATAATAAGGTATCAGAATTAATTGCTCCATGAAAAAAACGCAAATCCTCCTCGTCCTCCTGTTCTCGCTGATCTTCATCAATTTATTGCATTCTGCGCCTGTAATTCTGGTTTACGATCAGGTACCTTCAGGCGAACAGGTTTGCTACGAAGTGGGTGAACTACAAACTGAAATCCGTGAACTGATCAAATTTCCCAAGCCACTTTGGAATATGGATTTGGTGGGAAATGTGCGCCTTTCTGTAACTGTGGACCACGAAAACCGTATCCACGTGCTCAAAGTTTTGGGTGAAAATTACTACCTTGTTGACCATGTAGAGCGCTCATTGGATGGAAAATTGATCAGGGGCAACGGAAACTGGGTGGGAAAAACGTATTCCACCACCATTGAATTCCGCAAATACTCCTGAGCCACTTCAGGAATATGATCAGAACGGAAAATCTGGTAAAACTTTACCGCACGGAAGAAGTCGAAACCACGGCCCTGGCCGAGGTGAGTTTGCATGTGGCCCCCGGCGAATTTGTGGCGATTATGGGACCTTCAGGTTGCGGAAAATCTTCCCTGATGAACATCATGGGCCTGATTGATGTGCCTACAGCGGGTAAATACTATTTCCTGGGTAATGAAGTTTCCGCCCTTTCCGAGAAAAAACGCTCAGAATTACGCAAAAACAACATTGGATTTGTCTTCCAGAGCTTCAACCTGATCGACGAGCTGACCGTGTTTGAGAATGTGGAATTGCCCCTCATTTATACCAAAACAGGCCATCAGGAACGCAGGGAAAGGGTTGAAGAGGCCCTGGAAAGCCTGAATATGATGCACAGGCGCAATCATTTTCCTCAGCAACTTTCGGGGGGACAGCAGCAACGGGTGGCGGTTGCGCGGGCCCTGGTCAACCGTCCGGCGCTCATCCTGGCCGACGAGCCTACGGGCAACCTGGACTCGGGCCACGGGGACGAAGTGATGCGGCAACTGAGCCGCCTCAACGAGGCGGGAACCACCATTGTGATGGTGACTCACTCGGGCCGGGATGCTGAATTTGCCCACAGGATCATTCGTCTGCTCGACGGCAAAGTGGTGGGTGAAAACCTGATCAAACCCGTGCATGTTTAGGAATTACCTCATCGTGGCCCTGCGGAATATTTACCGCAACAAGGTGTATTCCCTGCTGAATGTGGCCGGGCTCGCGGTGGGAATTGCCTGTTCGATCATCATTGCCCTTTACCTCAAAAACGAATTAACCTACGACCAGCACCACCAGAAAGCGGCCCAGATTTACCGGGTTGGATCGCGTTTTGATATTTCGGGGAAGGTGGATGAAATCGCCCTTTCTTCCCGCATGCTGGGGCCCATTCTCAAGGATGAATATGAGGAAATAGAGGAATACACCCGTTTTCGCTGGATTCCCCGCATTTTGGTCAGGCACGGGGAAAAGCGTTTTTACGAAGAAAAAATGCTCTTCGCAGACAGCACGGTCTTCGACCTGTTTGATTTTGAATTCCTTGCCGGATCCCCCAAAAACTCACTTGGCAATCCCAATTCCATTATCATTACCAGATCATTTTCCCAAAGATATTTTGGTCAGGAAAATCCCGTGGGCAAGATTCTGAGCACAGACCGCCACGAATACAGGGTCAGGGCCATGATTGCAGACCCGCCTGCCAATTCCCACCTGAAATTTGCGGCCCTCCTCCCCTATGCGCGCCTTGACCAGAGCCTGCCTCTGCCCGAGGACGAGGAGGAACGAAAAGGCGAATTGTGGTCTGTGTCTGTTTACACCTACCTTTTGATGCGGCCCGATTTTGTGCCCGAGACGTTTGACCAGATTTCCCGGTCTTTGTACACCCGCCACATGAAATTTATCGGGGACCAGATCAACGGCAAGGCCGAATTCACGATTGAGCCCCTGGCCCGCATTCATTATGGCTCTGCGATGGCATATGACCGTTTTGAATATGGGAATTCCACTTATTTGTACTCCTTTTTTGCGATTGGAATCTTCATTCTCCTGCTGGCTATTATCAATTACATGAATATGGCTACCGCCCGCTCTTCGAGCCGGGCCCGGGAGGTGGGCATGCGCAAGGTTTTGGGTGGAAACCGCGGCCAGCTGATCAATCAGTTTTTGGGAGAAGCTGTGATCATGTCTTTGATCGCCTTTGGATTTGCCCTGGTGCTGGTGGAGTTGATTTTGTCGTTGAGCCCATTTAACCGCCTGATTGGCAGCGAATTGTCCCTTGCGCCGGGTGGAAACTGGCCATTTTTGCTGGTTTGTCTGGCAGGCGCAATTGGGGTGGGGATCATTTCTGGCAGTTATCCTGCCTTTTACCTTTCGTCGATCATACCCGCCAAGGCCCTCAAAGGCACCCGAAAATCGGGCAAAACAGGCCTGCTGGTGCGCCGGGGACTGGTTACCTTCCAATTTGCGGTCTCCATCGGGGTGATCGTGTGTACCTGGCTGATGTACAATCAGATTGATTATGTGCGAAGCCGTGACCTGGGATTTAATCAGGAGAATCTGTTGCTGATTCCCCTGCAGGACTCCACCCTGGCGCGAAAGGCGCCCGAAATCCGTGACGAACTGGTGACCCACGAGGGCATTTCTGCGGGCGCCATTGCCAGTGATGTGCCCGGCACAGGCATCAGCCTGATGCTTTTCAGAGCTGAAGGGCGGGAAAATATGGAGGAACACATTTTCAATGTGATGTTTGTGGGCATGGGATACCTGGAAACCATGGGGTTGCACCTTTTGGAAGGGCAGGATTTTCAACCTGAAAATCAAAGTGAGGCGGGTGCTCATTTCCTGGTAAACCAGGAACTGGTGCGTAAAATGGGCTGGGAAAACGGGTTGGGCAAGCACCTGCAGGCCCAGCTGAATCTGGATGGCAACGCCCAGATGGACGGTCATGTGCAGGGCGTGGTGGAAGATTTCAACGTAAAATCCCTGCACGAAGGCATTCAACCCCTGGTTTTGGTACTGCAGGACCAGCCTTCGGGCGTGTTGCACCTGCGCCTGAGTGGCCAAAATATCCATGGCACCATGGACTACATCCGTCAGAAATGGGAAGAGTTCGACCCGGACCGCCCCTTTGACTACAGTTTTCTGGATCAGGATTTCAGCGAATTATACGCAAGGGATAACCGCCAGAGTACCCTGCTGGCCATTCTGGCCTTTGTGTGCGTATTTATTTCCTGTCTGGGATTATTGGGACTGGCATCTTATTCCATTCAGCAACGGACCCGCGAAATCGGGATCAGAAAGGTGCTGGGCGCCTCCGTGCTCCAGATTGTGTTCATGCTTTTCCGTGATTTTCTGGTGCTAGTGGGAATTGCCGCCTTGCTGGCTTCGCCAGTGGCCTGGCTGGTGGTCAGGCCGTGGATTCATTCCTTCGCCTACCAGGCGGGCATTCCGTGGTATGTGTTCATTATCACGGCCCTGGGGGCCGTGCTGGTGGCTTTTATTACGGTTGGATTTCATTCACTGAGGGCAGCCCAGGCCAATCCTGTCCAATCGCTCAAGTACGAATAAGTTGGAATTTAGCCTCTCTGACACTTATTTCTCCATTATATTGGGAAGAACAAATCCTTTTCCCACCCTTTGCGTATGCCCGGCCAATGGTTTTATTCACCTGAATCTTAACTGATAATACGTGGGTAATTGCTATATTTGCGAACATCTTAATCAATCCGTATGATTATTATCATCTTTTTCATTGTACACTGGTACGTTTCCCTCTTCTTTCAGTCCTTTTTCAACCACCGTTATGCTGCTCACGGCATGTTTACCATGAGCAAAGGCTGGGAAAAAGTGTTTTACATCCTGAGCTGGCTGACCAATGGCTCTTCTTTTCTGAGCCCCAACACCTACGGGATTCTGCACCGCATGCACCATGCCTTCGCCGACAAGGAAAAAGACCCCCATTCGCCCAAATTTTCTCCCAATCCATTTGCCCTGATGCTGAAAACCAGAAATATCTATTCTGATATCTGGCATCGCAGAATTCCCCTTGAAAAACGCTTCACAGACGGAGTTCCCTACTGGAAATTCATGGACGTGTTTGGAGAATCCAACGGCTCACGCCTCTTCTGGGTTGTTGCCTATACGGCCTTTTACATTGCCTTTGCAACCGCCTGGTGGCAGTTTTTATTCCTGCCCCTGACCATTGTGATCGGCCCCTTTCATGGCGTGGTGATCAACTGGTTTGCCCATAAAATTGGCTACTCCAATTTCAAGGTCAGCGATACTTCCAAAAACTTCCTGCCTGTGGATGTGCTGATGCTGGGTGAATCCTATCATAATAATCACCACAAGCGCCCCAATAACCCCAATTTTGGTTTTCGTTGGTTCGAAATGGATCCCATTTACCCTTTCATCCTGCTTTTCAATGCCCTGGGCATTATCAAATTGAAAAAAGCTGGCGAAGCAACCTCCGTTGACTTTGAGTTGAGCGAGGTGGAAGTGGCCCAGTTGAAGGCAGAATTTGCCAATCTGCAAAGTGCCCGTACAAGCCTCCAATTGCGTCCTGAAACCAAATTCAGGCAATATCTGGAAGCCTGGGATTCCTTTGTGAAACAGGATTGGCAGGGCGACATGAACGAATACCTGAGAAATTTGCAGGTCCGCAAGGAAATCGAGGAGTTTTTGCAAACCACCAACGAAAATCTGCGGGAAAAACTGAAGTCGTTTGTAGAGCCGCTCGATCAGAAATTCCGCGAAAAAATGGTACCCTGGAAAAAAGAAATGATGGAAAAACTGAATTTTTCCATGCCCTCCCCCCATTTCTGGGAATCCAACTCCATTTACCAGGTGGGTTAATCCAACCCTCACTGACAGGAGCTTAGGACAAAAACGAGCTCAAATGGGTCAGTATCGCCAAGGGCGCCAGGATTTTCGGGCCCATATTACGTTAGCTGGGGTGGCAAATACCGAAAGCGTTCGGTACGTTAAGCTGAGCGGTTTAATTCCATTTTGTCTTTGCGACCTTTGCCCCCTTCAACCAACGAAACGCGGAAAACAACCCCTTTGCGGCCTTCGCGTTACCCTAAAAATGCCTCAAGTCCAGGTTCAGGGCGCCGCATGGGCGCTGATGATGGAAATTTCCGCTCCGCGGATTTCAATTCCCCCAATTCCCTGACCGGAAAAATGGAAAGTTTCTTCCGTATTTTCCCCTTTGTCATGGACCCTTTCGGCCCCGATAGGATTGCCTTTCAGGTCAACGGCCTGCAAAATGCAGGATTTGAAATGGGCACAGGTGATATCCAGACTGGAAACACCCTGGGGAAATTTGCGGGGATCCACCAGGATTTCCGCCAGCGAGTCAGGGTCGCTTTCCGACCCTGAACGGGGAATCCAGATTTCATTTTCGCCATCGCCCATGGGCGCTGGAAAACGATCCTGGACGGAAATGGCAGCTGCGCCTGAACTGGAAGCTGCCTGAAAAATCAGGCCCGAAACTTTCACTGAACTTGCGGGCTGGGAAGTGGGCAGGCCACTGATCTCATTCTGATTCTGGCACGATAAAACAGCCAGGCAAGAGAAAAGCAAAAAAAGAGGTTTATTTAATAGGTTCATTGGCTTTAAAAAATAATTGACAAAAAAGAAAATTAAGCCAAGCTTCAGAACCGATCCAGGTGCAAGGGATTGGTCATTCCCTCTTTAGATGCAGAAATCAAATTTTTCCATGTGAGGTTGCAGAATTTTTCAACTTTTCTGCCTTCATTTTTTCCCGCCACCAGGACAAAGCCCAGGCCAGAGCTGCACCAGAACTGTCAACCAGCACATCGCCCACATTTCCAACCCGCCCGGGAATAAAAAGCTGGTGAAACTCATCTGTACAGGCATAGGCCGCACACACCAAAAAAGCCAGTAAGAGGCGGCGGGACCTGCCATGCAAGGCCATTTTCACCCAAAGAAAGAGGATAAAATACTCGGTAAAATGGGCAGTTTTGCGCAAAACCAGGGTCGCATACTGACCTGCCACCAGTGGCAGGTCGAGGCCAATTTCCTGCAAAAAAGCCATGATTTTGGCGGTCAACTGGCCCGAATCTGAACCAGGTTGATTGGAAAGCAGGAAAATCAAACCCATCCAAAGCAGGGCAGGCAGGTATTTCAGATATGCGTGTGAGGTTTTCACCCCGGAAAATTACAATAAAGCTGGCAGGAGATTTTTAAATTTTGATTCTCAATTGTTAATTGCTCCCATGTGCGGACGCTATTCACTCTACCTGCCCCTGGACAAAATTGCCCTCGAACTGGGCATCAATATCACGGATTTGCTGCTGGAACCCCGCTATAATGCCGCTCCCAGCCAGCTTTTGCCCGTTATCACCAACGATCGTCCCCATGAAATACAGCTTTTTCGCTGGGGTTTGATCCCCTTTTGGGCCAAAGATCCCTCCATTGGAAACAAAATGATCAATGCCCGATCAGAAACTGTGCTGGAAAAGCCTGCCTTCCGGCAGGCCATGGACAAAAGGCGTTGCCTGGTGCTGTGCGATGGATTTTACGAATGGAAAAAAAGCCCTTCGGGCAAAGTGCCCCACCACATCCGCCTGAAAGGCGGCGGGCTCATTGCCCTGGCCGGGCTTTGGGAAAGCTGGAAAGATCCTGAAGGACGGGAAATCAAATCATTTACCATCCTTACCACCCAGGCCAACGAGTTGGTGCAGCCCCTCCATGAGCGCATGCCCGTATTTTTGCTGGAAAAAGATGCCAAAGACTGGCTCAATCCGGAAATTCCCGGGGCGCAGTTACAGTATTTATTCAAGCCCTTTCCAGCTGATGGCATGGAGGCTTACCCGGTTTCAACCTTGTTGAATTCGCCCCGCCACGACGGGCCTGAGGTGTTGATCCCCGATCAGACTTTGTTTTAGAAATCAGAAGAGGCCGAACGGCCTCGGGTGGATGGGTTTTTGCCTGCAAAAAAATGCAGGAGTGTGCAAAAGGCTGATGATCAATAGCAGTGGCTTGGATACCTTTTAATTGATTGGTTTTCAACTATCTTTTGCCTTTTACCACACTCCTGCTGAACTCGGCCGGGGCTCAACCGGCCATTACTACTCCCACTATTCAGGTTAAATCAGGGAGCTTTCGTTCCCGGGAAGGTTACCCGGACAAGTTTGTTTTACAAAGAACGAAGGTTTACAGTGATTCAGGTTTGTTTGGGTTCAGGTTGCTTGTTACGGGTCAGATTACATCAAAGACTTGTCAGGTGAAGGGCCATCAGTCCGGCCATCAGAGCCATCCACCCCGCGATAAAAAGTCCTGCTTTTAGTTTGATTGTTTTCATGGTTACCTCCGGAATTTGTTTGTGGTTAAATAATTTTGTTATCGGTATATATCAAAGGTCACAGAAAAAATTGCCTCTTCAAAAGCCAGTTTAGCTCCTCTGTTACACGGTTTCAGCACCATTCAGCTTGGCCAAATTGTCCCGGATCAATCATTTATCAGGCATTGGGGATGATTCAGGCAAAATCAAATTTCCCTCCCGAATTACCCGAAATAGCATTTTAAAAATAAAAATCAGACAAATAATGGCATAAGCCTGTACAAGGCTGCTCACTGTTCATTGCCAATTGCTAATTGATCAAAACTGCCTCTGTGCCCACCCCGACGTAAAACAAAAATCTCCGTGATCTCAGTGGTTATACCCAATCCATTGCCCAAATTCCTAATTGTTCCTTGCTCTTTGTTAATTGTTCATTGAATCACCGCGCCACCACCGCCATAGTCAACCGCGAAATACAGACCAGCTTTTCCTGCTCATCCACAATGCGAATCTCCCAAACCTGCGAGCTGCGCCCCACATGCACTGGACGGGCGGTGCCCGTCACCTTTCCCGAACTGACCGACCGAATGTGATTCGCATTCACCTCCTGACCCACCGCATACGCCTTGCCCGGATCCAGCACCAGATTGGCCCCAATACTGCCCAGCGACTCGGCCAGCACCACAGAGGCGCCCCCGTGCAAAATCCCAAAAGGCTGGCGGGTGCGCTCATCCACAGGCATCGTGCCCCGTATGTAATCAGGCCCCACTTCCACAATCTCAATACCTACATTATGCAGCATATTGACCTTGTTCATTTGCTGAATCAGGGCCAGGGGAGGGTCAGAATGCCAGATGCTCATCTTCTTTTTTTGCGAATTTAGACAAAATCAATCAGTATTGGGGGAGGGAATTCCTTAATTTTGACCATGAAAATGTCTGCTGACCTTGTGGCTCAGAGCCCACCCGCCTGGATTGAGGCCGTAATGGCCGATTTCGATTCTTTTTTGCCCGACCATGCCGACGCCGAGCGCAAAGCCTCGGCCATGGCCATGAGCCTCATTGCCAAATATCCCAACCGCACCGAGATCATTCCTGATCTGATCGAAACGGCCCTGGAAGAGCTCGAGCATTTTCAGCAGGTTTACTCCGTCATGCAGGAACGTGGAATCCAGCTTTTTCACAGCGTAGAGCCCGATCTGTACGTCAAATCCCTCCTTTCCCGCATGGACAACGGCATTGAAGCCCGTTTCCTGGACCGCCTCCTCATCGCCAGCGTGGTCGAATGCCGGGGAGCCGAGCGCTTTCGCCTCGTATATGAAGCCCTGCCGCCCGGCGACCTGAAAAAGTTTTACCACATGTTGTGGGCGTCTGAAGCCAAACATGGCAACGTTTTCGTCAAAATGGCCTTGAATTATTTCCCTGAAAATCAGGTCTATACCCGTTTGGAAGAATGGGTGAAGATTGAGGCCGAAGTCATGCAGTCACTCCCAATTCGGGCCCGCCTGCACTAAGGCTCGATATTTTTTACTAAATTTCCTTTGGCAGGCTTTTTGCCAATCTACCTGCAGGTCGATATTTTCGACCTGGCGTGCCATATCGGCAGCTTGTGTGTCAAAATTTCAGTTTGAAATCACAAAATGGACCATAAAAAGATGACCGCTCCAGTAAAAATCCCTGCCAAGGGTACCTTCCTGCTCTCCAATCCCTTTCTGGCCGACCCCAATTTCCGTCGGTCAGTCGTATTGCTGACCGAGCACGACGAGGATGGCAGCGTGGGATTTATCCTCAACAAGCCCACCAACCTCACCCTCATGGAGGCCATTCCCGACTTCCCCGATTTTGAGGGAAATTTATACCTGGGCGGACCTGTACAGCCTGAAACCCTGCACTTTTTGCACGTAATCGACGCTCTCTCCCATGGTGCAGAATCCGTCCGCGACGGCGTTTACTGGGGCGGCAATTACGATCTGTTGCGCGAGATGATCTCCCGCGGCGAAGTTCACCCCGATCAGATCCGTTTCTTCATGGGTTACTCTGGCTGGGGCGCCAGGCAGCTCGACGGCGAAATGAAAGCCAAAAGCTGGATTGTTTCCAAAGCCACCCGCGACTTCACCTTCACTGCCGATCCCCAGAATCTCTGGAAAGACGTCCTCTGCAGCATGGGCCGCAAATACCAACTCATGAGCAACTACCCCCTCGATCCCAGCCTGAATTAGTCCACCGTTTACGGTTTACGGTCCACAGTTTCTGGATTGCATTGATTCCTGATCGCTTACCGCTGACTGCTGACTGCTGACCGCTGACCGCTGAGTGCTAAAAGCTGAAAGCTGACCGCTGACCGCTAATTGATCTTTGATAATTGTTCATTGAATATGGGCGTGCCCCTCCCTCCGGCTTCGCCGTTCGGTCGGGTCGGTGTCATGCAGGGTTTCGTACTCGCTGCAGGCTCGTACTGCCGCCCCAAAAGCGGGGGGCGGCACCTGCCAGCCACCTCACGCACCCCCAGGCTGCATGCAGCCTGATTTGACCCTTTCAGATTGAAGCCTGAAGCCTGGGCCACAGGCCCCACCTTGTGGCAGCTCGTAACTCGTAGCTCGTAGCTTGAAGCTTGAAGCTTACCTGCCTATTCCCCTTCCCCCACTGGCTCCTGACCTGTGCCCAGGTAGGCATTCTGAATCTTGGGTTGCCAGTAAAGAAACACAGGCTCCTCGTTGCGCAGCATATCCACCACAGAAACCAGAAACTCTGAGTGCATCGAAAGGATGATGTGCTCTGCCGTCTGGCGATCCTCAGGCAGGTCATACCCATTGGTGTAAAAATCGACCCAACCCAGCATGCGATTGCGGTCATCAAAAAGGTGCACCTGGGCACGGATATCTGTTCCTGTACCTTTGGGACCACCGTGAAATCGTACTGCGTAGTTTTTTACATTTGCCATGCTTTTATTTGGATTAAATGGTTTCGGGTAAGGTGTGAACGCGGCCCTGGTTTTGATCTTTCAGGTAGGCCATCAAAGGTTCAAAATACTGAAGCATGGCCCGGGCTGAAAGGTCTTCACCCGTAGCTTTTTTCAGCAGTTCGCGCCAGTCGCCCGTCGCTCCCGGCCGCATCACAGATTTCAGGAAGTTGCCCACTTCCTTATTGCCATAGTAATTGGTGGCTCTCGGATCCTGCTTCAGGATTTTGGTTGCAATGTGGTCATGCAACTGGAAAAGCAGAATGTAGGAAATCGCATAATCGTAGTATTGCGCCGCATCATTATTGATGTGGGTTTTAGAAGCAGCGTCACAATATTCGCTTCCGCGGTTGGTGGGAGGTACGATTCCCTGGTATTTTTTCTTGTATTCCCACCAGCGCTCATTGAATTGTTCCTCGGGCAGATTTTCCACATACAGGTCGTGTTCAAAGCCCGCCATTACTCCCGAACTGAATGGAATAAACACCACATAATTGAGGGCTTCCTTGAGCAAAATCTGGGTTTCGTCCGTTTGCACTCCCTTGGGGATCAGGTTCAGGCCCTCCATGAAGGGTTTTTGCATAGCAGCCAGTCCCAAAAGAGAGCCCATGGCCTCGTGATAAGCCCGGTTAGCGCCTTCCCGCAACAAAACGGGCACAGAATCATTGCTGTATTCGAGGAAATAATAGATGTGTCCCAGCTCGTGGTGAGTGGTTTCGTACCAGTCAGAGTTGGGCACGAGGCTTTGCAGACAGCGCACATTGCGGTCCAGATCCACGTGCCAGGCCGAGGCATGGTTATTTTTCTTCCATTCCGCCCCGGCCGGGGCGGGATACAGGCTTGATTTCTCCCAAAAAATCTCGGGCAACGGCTCAAAACCCACACTTACATAAAAGCGCTCTGCCTGTTTGATCAGCCATTCAGAGCCTTTGGCTTTGAGGGTGTCGTCCAGATTGATGCCTTCCACCTCGACCAGCGACTGCCAGTCCTGGCCCCAGCGATTGGGCAGCCAGTGGGCCGGCAGCATTTCAGGAACGGGCTCATTATATTGTTTGGCCAGTTCATAGCGGGCCCAGGTGTGCAGTTCGCGGTACAGGGGCCAGATTTCGCGGATATTATTGTCCATCATTTCCCGCATTTCGGCCACCGTCATGCCATAATCTGAAACCTGATAATTATAGTAATCAGGGTATCCAAGCGCCTGCACCGTTTCGTTGCGCAGATTTCTCAGATTGGTCAGACCCGTTTTGAGAGATTTGCCCACTTCCTTGCTGGCTTCCCAGGCTTTGAGGCGATCCCCCACTTTTTTCTCCGTGCGCAGAATCTCGTCGATGTCATTGGTGGAAACGTCTTTACCGTCGATCTGAAAATTGAACCCGTAAAGCATCTCTGTCTGACGGGTTTCGGCCGCAATGCGCTTTGAAACCAATTCTTCCACCGTTGCCGGGTTATTGGCCGCAGAGTACAGGATACGATTCAATTGTTTATTCTGAAGCGGGGTGAGAAATTCTGCCCATTTGAGGTGATTCCTGGTTTTGGAAATTACGTCCGCACTGCCCGTAAACCTGGCCAGGGCTTCATTCGCGCGGTTGGTGGCGTTGGTGGTAGCCGTGTCCCCATCCACAATGTATGTATTGGATTTCCATTCAGCCTCAGACGAAGCGGTGTAAAGCTGCTGAAACTCAGTCGTATATTCATCCAGAAAGGCCTGGGCCTCCGTTTGCCTTTTTTCTTCACAATTGCAGGAAAAAAGGAGAATCAGGGCGGGAATCAGTAAATAGAGCGGACGCTTCATGGGTAATCTGGGTTTAGTGGAAAACAAATATATTCAATTAGGCCAAAAATCCGCCCCCTTGCAGGTTTAAATGGCGGCAAAAATAAAAAGTCCCCCTGCAACTTTCTCGCAGGGGGACTTTTTCACCGAAGGGAATTACTGGGTAATTACAGAGAATTCAACCCGACGGTTCAGGGAGTGGAGGTCTTCCACTTTGGTGTTATGCTTATCAGGGAGGTCGGTTACCACAGGTTCACCTGAACCTTTGGATTCAACCACGAAGCGGCCTGAATCCACCCCAAAGTTTTTGGTCATGAAGGCAACCGTATTTTCAGCCCGTTTCAGAGCCAGTTTCTGGTTGAAATCAGAAGTATTGCGGTTGTCAGCGTGTCCCGTTACCCGAATCTTGATGGACGGATTGTCCTTCATGATCTTGGCAACCTGATACAGTTGCGCGTAGTAGGACTGCTTCACTTCAGTTTTGCCAAAGTCAAAGTTGACGATAGGCATCATTTCGTTCAGATCAAGCGCTGCCGCAGATACGGTTGAGGTCTGCACATTGATGGTGCGTCCTTTGGCATCCACCTGCTTACCAGCGGGGGTATTGGGTTCATCGTCATAGAGATCGATCACACCGTCTTTGTCAGAATCCAGGGCTGCGCCCTGGGAATCCACCTGAGCACCCTTGGGTGAGAAGGGCTCAGCATCGCGGAAATCCTGGAGACCATCGCCGTCAGAGTCAATGGCGCGGCCTTTTACGTCCACGACTGCGTCTTTTGGAGTCAGGGCCTCTTTGTCATACAGGTCCATTACGCCGTCTCCGTCAGAATCTTTATTGGCTTTGTCCATGGAGAGGTCCATGTTGCGGATACGGTCGAGAGGCTCATCCAGCGGGTTCTGCCACCAGAGGGCATCTTCGCCTTTACCAATGCGGAAATTGATACCCAGCGAGGTCAGCATGGCATAGTCAAAATTGCTGGTCAGGGTCAGGGTTTCTTCCCAACGCTGTCCGTCCACCAGATCATCGAAAGTAAGGGTGGCTTTTTGCTCAAAAGTCAGGTCAACCCGGCGGCTCACGCGGTAAGCCAGTCCAAAACCAACGGTTGCGGTACCCAGGAAGGTGTAATCACCAATCTTGGGAGCTGTGGTGTGGCTTTGGCCCATGGTTTCGTAGGTGCCGTCCATCATGTTATTCAACTGATTCAGCACGTCTTTTCTGGCCTGGGCCGTGGTCAGACTTCCATCGCGGAGGGTATTGGAAACCATGGTGTAATCGTAGGTGCTGCCACTGGCGTCAAGGGCATCCACATTCGTACGATACAGCATTGCACCAATCCCGGCAAAAGCCAGCAGATTCCACTTGGGATTCTTTTTGTAGAAATTGATGTTGTTCAGGTTGAAAACTGCCTGCAGGGATCCGTCCCAAAGCTGGCTTCTGAAGTTGTAAAATACGAAGGGGTGAGTCAGCACAGTGTAATCCGCGGCGGGATTATTGGTGCCGTTGAGGGCATCATTTTTCAGAAACCCACCATTGTCGCGCCAGTTCTGGCCCTTGGCAATGGAGTAACCCACTTCTGCGCGCAGGGACACGGTGTGCCCGAGGGCTTTACGCAGGTTGATGGCAAAACCAGGGGCAGCTTCTGCCCTGACGTCACCAGAAATGAATGAATAACCTCCCTTGAAACCCAGGGCCCAGTTATTCCTTTTTTTAGCGGGGTAATTGGTCAGGTTGTTTTCGTAGGACCACTGTCTCATTTTGTCCTTGTCCCTGACGTTGATCGAGTCCTTGAGGGCATATTTCTTGGTGGGGGTTTGTGCCTTGAGGCTGGCCCCGAAGAGCAGGGAAAATGCCATCAGGATAGAAAGAAAATAACGACTGCTCATGATTGCTCTGTTTAAATAGAATTAATTTGTTTGTGTCAATTTTTGCGGCCTGCAAAACCGTTGTAAAGTTAAGCTAAATCGCAACGATTCCCAATAAGGAACCTGTTTGAAGCTGGAAAATCTAAAATAAAAAATGCGCGGATTATTTGATACAAAATGAATTGATCTTTTCCATTGCTTCAGGAATTCCCAAATCATTAGCCTTGTGCCAGTTTTCGCAAGCTCCTGCAATGTTCCCGATCTGGTATTTGGCATTTCCCAGACCGAATTGAGCCCTGGCGTTTTCGGGATCTTTGGCCACGACGAAGTCGTAATCCCGTGAAGCGCCCTGAAAATCAGCGAGAGTGGAGAGCAAATCTCCTCTCAGCATGCGAAGATCGAGATTTTTCTGATCCAATTCAATGGCCATACTAAAATCTTTTTCCGCCTTTCTGGGCTTTTCAAGCATGATCATGGTATTTCCCCTTTCCACATAGCCTTGCACATATTCCTTGTCACGGCGAATTGCGGTTGAAAAATCCTTGGCTGCCTTTTTGGCATCCCCCATTTCCCGGGTACAAATTCCCCTCATCAGCCAGGATTCTTTTTTGGATTTATCCAGGTCAATGGCTGAGTTATAATCCTGCACCGCCAGCACATATTCTCCCAGATACTGATTGACCGTTCCGCGGTAATAAAAAGCCAGCGCCAGCTCAGGATCAAGCTTAATTGCAGTGCTTTCGTCCTCATGGGCCTGGTCATAATAGCCCAATTCTATATTGGTTTTGCCTTTCAGCATCCAGGCTTCGGGAAAATTGGCATCAATCATGAGCGCTGTGGCC
Organism: Bacteroidia bacterium; assembly: GCA_020635905.1. Classification (GTDB taxonomy): domain Bacteria; phylum Bacteroidota; class Bacteroidia; order J057; family JADKCL01; genus JACJYV01. The sequence goes on along the minus strand of JACJYV010000007.1, from coordinate 449,809 downwards.
AGATCGTCACGCGCTTCCGAGTAGTTTCCCCTCAACAACCGCGACTCGCCCCTGCATTTCCAGGCCATCACAAATTTGGGATCCAGACTCAGGGCTCTTGAAAAGTCTTTTTCTGCTTCATCAGGATTTCCAAGGGCCAGATAAGCCTCACCCAGCGAAAAGTAGGCCTTAAAACAGGCAGAATCCAGGGAAATGGCTTTTTCAAAGTCTGTGATTGCGCCTTTGGGATTCCCCATCGCAGTTTTTACCCGTCCTCTGCTTTGGTAATAAAGAGGTTCGTTGGGAAATAAATTTATGGCCTTATTACAGTCACGCAGGGCTTCTGTGTATTCGCCCAGGTACATGTTGGAAAGGCCACGGCCAATCCAGGCGTTTGCGTAATTGGGATCACGATCAAGTGCTTTGGTAAATTCCTCTGCAGCAAGCTGATAGGCCTGTGATCTGTACCTCGCCTGCGCCAACATAAAATGGTTTCGGGCAGTCAATACCTGTCCGAATGCCGCCTGAGCAAGGAAGGAAAACAATAATATTTGGATGAGAATCCTCATGCTTAACCTTGGGCAAAAGTAATTATTTTCTTTTCAAGGCTGAACCTGAGAAGAGGGATGTTATTCACATTTTTCAGATTTGATCTTATCTGAGCAAAGTAACCGCGTAAACCCTGTTTCTACCCTCATTTTTCTTGCCTTCGGGGATCCAAAGGTCGGGGCTGATGTTGGGATTATTCTCGATTTCAATCACCAGATAATACACGCCCTCGTTGGCGGGTTTTCCACTCATATCGTTTCCATCCCAGTTCACCGTTTTGTTTTCAGTCTGGAACAGGCGACGACCCCAACGGTCGAAAATGGAAGCTTTATACTCCATGGGGCCATGGTAATTCACGTACAGAAAATCATTGAATCCGTCTCCGTTGGGTGTAAATACATTGGGGGCTTCAAAAATATCAAAGCGCACATTGATGGTTTCTTCGACTTCACAATTTGAACTGTCGTCGGTCACAGTCAGGGTATAGGGAAATACTGACCCATCTCCTGCATTCCAGGCAGTAGCAACAGGAGTCACTTCAGTTTCAGGGCAGGTGGCACATGTAATGGTTGGGCTGCCAGCCCAACTATAGGTAAAGGTACTTGTGCTGGTGGTTCCCAAAGTGGAACTCAAAGTGGCAGTCTGGCCCGGGTTTATCACGATTTCTCCCGGGAAAAGCACCGTATTCAAAGGCGTTCCTGAAAGGGTGAGAGTCAATTCCTGCACATACACAGTGAGGCTGCCCTGCCCGGGATCGCAAAGGCCCGTGGTATCCATTACCATCACGGTGTATTCGGTGGTGGCTGGAGGGGAAACCAGGGTGGAGGCGTTATTTTCTGTAGCGATCCATGAGCCGGGATTGGAAGTCCACATGATGGTATTGGCCGCAGAATCGGCCAATACGCTGATTCTGACTGTGTCCCCTCTGCAGATTTTCTGGTCCTCCAACCCCTGAAGACCCACATTGGAAAGGGTAATCGTGACCGAATCGTGGTACTCACATCCCCACTTGCTGTTGCTGGTGGTGATCACATAAGTCGTGGTGGTGTCGGGCGAGGCGGCATAAGATTGACCTGCTCCCCCGTAATTGATCAGCCCTGCGGTGGGATTCCAGAAAATCTGATCATACCAAAAATCTATGGAGTCAATGGTAATGGTCATGGTATCCTTGCGGCAGAAAAGGGTATCACGCCCTGCGGCGAAGACATAACTGGGCGGATCAGCCACCCAAATCCTGATGCTGTCCACTGCAGAACAGCCGGTCACCGTGTCGGTCACCGTGAGGTGATAATAAGAAGCGGTGAAGTAATTGGCCGGGGCCGAGGTGTTGCTGATACTGAGATCAGTAACTGCAGAATTAGGGTTTACCACTCCCGTGGAGGGCCACCAGAGATATTGGTTTGCGCCAACCCCTGATCCGTTGAGGGTCAGGGTTTCACCCGAGCAAAGCGAGTCGTTATTGGGGCCTGCATCTGCAGATGGGGCCTGGACAATGGTGATATTGACCGTATCGTAGGTGGTTGGGCAATTATTCCAGGGGGTATTGGAGGAAATTTTCCATTGCACGGCAAAAGTTGCTGGAAAGGGTCCCCCTCCCCACCCTGTTACGGGCGAAAGCCAGTTGAAGGGCTGGCTCACCGTAGGTGAGATGGAGCCTCCCAGCATGGACCACTGCCCGGTGCCCGGGTTGGGATTATTGCCAAACAGGTTGATCAAAGAAGTGCTGCAAAAGGTGGAATCCGGCCCGGCATTAGCCGTGGGAATGGCCGGATCTGATTCAATCACCACCTGATCCTGGTCCACACATCCATACGAATTGGTGACGGTGACCTGCAGGGTGCTGTTGCCTGCGGGAGGATTGGTGACGGTGGGATTGGCAGTATTGGCTCCTGAAAGCCAGGTAGGCACGTTATTATTCAAATCTGTCCAGGAATAGGTGGTTCCCCCTGAACCGTTGAGCACCAGTAAGCTGTCTGAACAAATCTCAGGATCTGGTCCTGCATTGGCAAAATCCCAGCAGGCAGTAATGACGCCAGGTCCAACGCTGCCAGAGGAGCCTGTCAGCCCCCAGTAAACCTGGGTGGTGGGGAATAGTCCCTTGATGTTGTAGGTGGTGGCAATGCGCGGCACGTTGTCGTACCATACATAGATAGAGTCCCCTGCGGGGACCCATTTGATCCTCAGCGGACGGCAGACGCCGTCGTCGCAGGGAAAGTTGCCCGGTCGGGCTGCCACGGGACCAATGGCCACGGTGGTGATAGAGCCGTTGATGTGGCAGGCAATGTGGTGGACCCCACCTGCCATGTCGATCACGCCCCCACCATTGCCCCAGATATCCAATTCGACTGCGAAGGAAGGAGTAATTGGGCCATAAATCCCCCCGGGAGGCTGGGCATAACCCAGACCAGCGCCAGCATTACTCAGGGCTGAAAGTCCTGTGGTTTGCAGCACGAAAGCCATCCCGTCACCTGCAGGTGACGAGGGGTTCACGGGGTTGTCCATGGTCACGTTGAAGGTGAAATCAAAAGGATTATTGAGGTCAATTTTCGTATTATTCCACACGCTGCCCCTCAGGTTGGCGCCATTCACCAACTCATAACACCCCTGCGTAACCAGGGTGGTGGCACTGTTGGTGGTATAGGTCTGCGAATTAACCCAGGTAACCGACGCCATCAATATTGCAAGCAAAGCAAACGGACGGTACAAAAATTTAAAAAATTCCACGATCGTAATTATTCTAACCACTTGTAAAACAGAATTTACGTAATCTCGCAAAAGAAAAAAAGAATTTCCAATTTAGCTAATGCTTTTAATGCCTGAACTGTGCGAAAACCCAGCCCATCTGTTTCAAAAGGTGAATATTGAAGGGGAATGGATTTGTATCAGAAATTAAGCGGGGGAATTCTGCTTTCAGCGAATAATTTCAAAGCCCTGAAGGTCTGAAAGGGCGGGCTCCTCGCGGTACTCTATGCCTGAAATGTTGAATTTTTGTTCGAGTTTCACCTCAAACTCCTGAAGTTTAGAGGCGGGGCCTTCGGCCAGGCATTCAACCCGCCCATCGGGCAGGTTTTTTACCCAGCCATTAATTCCACCAATTTCCTGGGCAAATTGTTTTGAAGTGGCCCTGAACCACACTCCCTGTACCTTTCCTGAAAAGAAATAATGACGTCTGATCATGGGCGAAATTGAACTTTTGCTTAATCAATTCCCCAAAATCGGCAAAAATGGGTCTTCCTGCAAGCCAAATTCACCCAGCGTCTGCCCTGCCTTGACGGATGGAAATTTCATATCCCAAAGCTGCCCGGTTTGAAGAAGGGGAATTTTGGCTCCGTTATACAGGGTAATCCAGTCTGAATAGGCGAATTCAAGGCCACCCACAGGCAAAACCTGGGCCCACAACTGCCAGGAGAGGGGCAATCCATCAGGGCCAACCTTCCAGAGGTAGGAATCACCCGGCGTAACCCCGCCCGAACTCCAGGTAACCAGCAAGCCACGGCCACCGTCTGGAAGATCCACATATTTGCGTACCGTGCCCGGGTCGCGAACTTTGGTGAAGGAAAGGAGCCAGAAACCGTCATTCGCAAACCAGCGAAAGGCATCTTCACACACCGCTTCATTTTCCTCATCACCGACTTCCTTCCCCTCTAAATAAGCCTTGCCCGCTCTGGTTTCAGGATTGAGCAACACCCGTTTGCCTCCCCACTTCACCTCCACCAGATTTCTTTCACGGTCCCAGAAAAAATCATGCACTTCGCCCAGGTTCCAACTCAGGTATTTCAGTGAGTCCCAGGCTTGTATATTCACAGCAGCCAGCATCTCATCGGCCAGGGCCTCTGCTTTGGCATCCTCTTTTCCCTCAGGCATAGGTTTGTTAAGCATCCAGCCCGCCACCAAAGCGCCCAAAATGACAAGCAAAAACAGCCCCCCAAGGCCCAGAAACAAGTATTTCAATTTCTTTTTCATGGCAGAAAATTCAACTGTGCATAACTCAAACCTGCGAGGCATTGGAACCCGTACAGGAGAAAATTGTTTTCAAAATCGCTTCTTTTTCCCTGAAAAAATGCCTTCAAAAAGGTGTAAAAAATCGGCCATTTCGCCCCCGTTTGACCCTTTAAAAAATTAAAATTTTCCAGCAACGACCTCACTTCTATACACCCTGCTCTTAATAAGTGGATAAAGCCTAAAAAGTGAATACTTAACTTTGAAACTGCGGCGTTGTGTACATTAACCAAGGCCGACAAACTTATGAAGTTTTTAAAGCGTTTCGCCGTATTCTCAATTTCGTGCGTCAGTATAGCGCTGATTTCGGGCATGATTCTGGGGTATGTGTTTCGGGATAAAATTCACCTGATGGTGGTTCAGGAACTGGAAAAGGCCCTGGATGCAGACATTGAACTGGGTGGAACGGATGTTTCATTTATCAAAAGCTTTCCCCGGGTGGCCATAGACCTTGACCGCCTCCAACTGAATCCCAAAGAATACACGGCCGAATCTCCCTTTATTTCGATTGAACAAGCCACTTTCAAGGTGGACATCATGTCTTTCTTTTCAGATCAATACGAAGTATTGGGCATCTCCCTGGACCAGCCTACTGTTTTTCTGCAACGCGACAAAAAAGGCCTCTGGAACTACGGAAACCTGTTTAAAGCCAAACATAAGGACGCTGACGAGGCGCCTTCCAAAGTGGAACTTGCCTTGAGAAACGGACAGCTTTTCAAAGGAAAATTCACCTACTCAGACCTCAAAAACAACGATTTCATTGAAATTGAGGACATTGACCTGGATCTTTCAGGCAGAATGGAGGACCAATTGGCAAATCTGGATCTCAAAGGTGGATTGCTGATGAAAACCCTCAACACAGGCGGCACGGTTTACCTGGAAGGGCAAAAATTGGGTCTGGTCTCCAAAGTGGAAATTGATGCGGCTGAACAGCTCAAACTGACTTTCACCAACGGTGAAATCACCGCGAAAACGCTCTCCATTGGCATCAATGGCAAGCTGGAAGAGCAAAATAAAGGCGATTTCTTCATGGATTTTGCCTTTGCCAGCAACCGCAATTCATTTGACAGCTTCCTTTCTGTGCTGCCTGGTGGCTTGCTCGATACAGGGCGTGAATATGAATACACAGGCGAATTCAAGCTGGAAGGATATGTGCGGGGAGTAAGCAGCAAAAATTCTGATCCTGAGGTATTTGCAGAATATTCCGTCAAAGACGGCTCCTTTCGCTACACAGACTTTGAGACCCGCCTTACTGATGTGAATCTGAATGGAAACTTTCTCTGGAACAGCAAAAAAGAGGCTGCTTCGGGCATCCACATTGAAAAAATGACCGCCAAACTGAACGATCATGCCCTGAGCGGAAAAATGAATTACACCAATTTCAACAAGGGAAATCTGGATTTTGCCCTCAAAGGCGACCTGGATTTGCATGATTTTCAGGAGTTTTACCCAAAATTTGCCCCCGAAACGGAACTCAAAGGCCAGATCAAACTGGATTTGAACGGCAAGGGCACGACCGACGACTTCAGAAAAGGGAATTATAATAAATTCAAAGCAGAAGGAAGCCTGGGACTGAATCAGGTCACGGTGGTGGAAAAGCATCTGAAATATCCCTTGCAGGGACTTTCAGGCCAGGTTTCGCTCAATAATAACCGCGCAGAAGTGGCCAGCCTCAAGGGCAAAATCGGCGATTCTGACTTTGGGGTAAAGGGTATTTTCACCTCTTATCTCCCTTATTTCTTTGATTCGACCGGCACCCTGACCGCCATTCTGGATCTGAACTCCAATCACCTGGATATCAACCAACTGCTAAAGGAAGATGAAACAGCAGGTGGGGAAAATGCCAAAGAAACCTACAAACTGGAACTTCCTCAGCGACTGGATTTTACCCTGGCTGCCAACGTGGCCGACTTCAGATTGCAAAATCTGGAAGCCAAAAATCTCAAGGGAAAAGTACATCTGACCCCGGGTGAAGTCACCCTGGACGGGCTTTCCTTTGATGCATTTGGAGGCAGTTCCGCCCTTTCAGGGCGGCTGGTGGCTGTTTCAGACAAGGAGCTGAATGCGGTCATGAAGGTCTATTGGGACAATCTGGATGTGAATAAAACCCTGCATACCTTTGGTCAGTTGGGCGATTTTACCCTTTTGGACGACAAAATGTACGGCACCACTTCAGGAAATGTGGACCTGAAAGGCACCATCAACAACCTGCTGGAACTCAATGAGCCCACCCTCGAGGCCAAAGGCCACGTTGCTGTGAAGGATGGCCGCCTGCTCGATTACGAGCCGCTCAATTCACTGGCTGGCTTTGTGAAGCTCGATAAACTGCGTGATGCCCGCTTTTCTGACGTGCAAACTGATTTTCAGATCTCCAAAGCGCATTTTATCGTGCCCGACATGGAACTGACCGCTATGGATTTCAACCTGAAAGTGCGGGGCAGTCACGGCTTCGACCAGACCCTGGATTATTACCTGAAAATCGAAATGCCCAAACTTCTGGCCCGTAAATCCACCAATCCGCGCATTGCAGAGTACATCAACGAGGACGAAGGCACGGATTTGAAGGTGATTCTGCCCATTCGCATCAAAGGCACGGTGGACGATCCCTCCTTTGCCCTGGACGGAAACCACGTGCGCAATGCCATCGCAGCAGGGGTGGTGAAAGAGAAGGAAGAGGTAAAAGCTGGCTTCAAAAACGAGGTGGAAACCCTCTTTGGCGAGCAGGATACCAATAAAGTGGAGGACTGGATTGAGGTGGAACAAGAGGGGGAAAACGGCGGAACCAACCTGAAAAATCTCTTCCAGAATTTTAAAAATCCCTTCAAACGAAAACCACGGGTGGACACCCCCTGAAGCACGGCCCAGGCTGCCTTATGAAAATCACCCTTTCCTTCCCGAAAATTATTACCTTCGGCCTCATTTTCTGTCTGGCTAACCTGATCATTCTGAATGGCTGCCACCCAAATCCTGAAAATCCCTTATTAAAGGTGATTTCCATGCATGGAAAACAACTCACGGTGGAATTGAGGCCCAGAAGTATGGGAGGATACTGGCTGCTGGCCCACGACGAAACGGATGAATTTACCCCCTACCCGATCAAATGGCCCGTTTATCGTCTGGAGTTGGGGGATGTAAATCAGGATAAAAAACCCGACGCCCTGATCGGGGTGATCAAGGAAACCCCTTATGACTCGGTCATGCGGCGAAGGCTGTTTATTTACACCGTGGAGGAAAATCACTGGAAGCCGCTCTGGCTGGGTTCGCGGGTCAGTCAGCCGCTGGTTGATTTCCATTTATTCCCCAAAGGCGGGGAAATGCTGGTCAAAACCATAGAAAAAGAGCAAAATGGATTATATTTACTCGCAGAGTATCGTTTTGGAAATTTTGGGTTGAATTTTTCCCAATATCTCGAACGCGATCTGACCCAATCAGAAGCAAGAAAGCAATTGCAACCATGAAATTAACTCAAATTTTCCCTTTTTTATTCTTGATTCTCCTGTTTGCCGCCTGCACAGGCTCAGACCAGAAATCCGAACAGGGTTCGGATCCTGAAGGCAGCGACCTGATGGCAGACACCTCTCATTCTGCCTCCAGCGGCATGACACCCCTGCAAAAAATGGGAATTGAGACTTTCGATGGAAAGATGCGGGATTACAAAAACGATCCCAAATTCAAGGAATATACCTATAACGACCCCGAAATTGCCCCAGAATTTGACCTCAATCTCGACATTTCTGGCTATTCCCTGAGCGAACTCAATTACCTGAAAAATTACATTCTGGCCATCAATGGCTACATGTTTATGGATGCCGCGGACCGCGACGCTTTCGCCAATGAAGGCTGGTACCAGCCCAAATATTGGGATGAAAATTTCACTCCAAAGTTGACCCAGGCCGAATCTGCCTTCGTAGCCAGGGTTGAAAAGGCCATGCAGGCCCAATCCTCCAAAATATTCGCCAACGCTGGTGGCGATTTGGTGCGGGAAGGTGAAATCATCAATCTGCACCAGATGGAAGGAGAAGAATGGAATTCTATCCGTGAAAAGTTGCTCAAACACGGAATGGCCATCAAACCTGCCAAAGAAGAACAGCTGTGGTTTACCTACGACCGCAATAATTATTCCTATTTCCCCAGTTTTGTGACCTCAGACCTCTTTTTGCAGGTTTTTCACATGTATTTTTCCTACCTGATCCGCGACCTGGAGGAAGATCATTTTATCCCTGTTCTCACAGAACTCACCAAAGGACTGCATGCGCTCAACGAACAGGCAGCCAAAAGCGCAGAATCTGATACGGAACGCCAGGCCCGCGAATTCAACCAGTTTTACTTTGGCCTGGCCCACGACCTGCTCACAGGTGACCGTCTTGCCATACCTGATGCCTATGAAAGTGAGTATAATTCCACCCGCAAAAACATCAATCAGGCTGAAGGTCAGGGAAATAAATTCCTCAAACAACCCTTCTTTGATTACTCACTTTTCAAACCCCGTGGACATTACACCCGCACGGAGGACCTGAAAAAATATTTCCGGGCCATGATCTGGTTGCAAACTGCTCCACTCAGAGTCGATAACCAGGTAGCTTTTCATGGAGCCATCCTTTCGGCCTGCGACCTGCAAAATGGAGCCAAAACTGGTGGAAAATCTTTGCAAAGCCTCTATTCCACCATTTTTGAACCTGTGGTTTTTATCGTGGGAGAGCCCAATAAACTTTCACTCACGCATGTGAATGCTGCGCTGAAAGCCATGGGAAGGCCCGGCGACGCCTCCATCATCAGCGATGCCAACGGCATGGAAGCCCTGCAAAAAGAGTTGGTGAAACGGGACCCGGCCAAATTCAAAATGATAACGGCCAACCAGGCAACAGAAGAAGCAGCCAATAAACTGGCCCTGCATTTTTTCCCCCAGCGCTATACTTTCGACGCGGAAATCCTGAGCAGAATGGTGGATATCAAGCGCAAGGACCTCAAAAACGAAGATCCCAAACGTCCCGTGCCCAAGGGACTGGATATTTTTGCCTCTTTGGGCAATGAACTGGCCGAGAAAATTCTGCTGAAAGACTATCAGGAAGACAAAAAATGGCCCGCCTTTATCGACACTCTGGCTGCAGTGCGGGAAGATTTTGCGGGATTTCAGGATTGGGACAAAAACGTGTACAACCAATGGATGCATGGGCTGGACCTGCTGTCCAGCGTGGATCCGCGGCGGCAGGCGCCTTTCAAAACCCCTGCCTGGCAGCGCAAAAACCTCAACACTTCCCTGGCTTCCTGGGCCGAACTCAAGCACGATGTGATCCTGTATGCTGATCAGCCTACGGCTGCTCAGATGGGCTCTGGCGGCCCCGATTGGCCCGAACCCTTCGTGTCTGGCTACGTGGAGCCCAACCTGCAATTTTGGGAAGCCTCAATCAAACTGGTGAAAAATACCCAGGGAATGCTGGAAAAATTTGACCTGCTGGATGGCACGGTTAAGGAAAAAACTGCCACCCTGCAGGAAATCGCCACCCGCCTGCGTGACATCGCTAAAAAGGAACTTGAAGGACGGGACCTCAGCCGTGATGACCAGGATTACATTCAGTTTATTGGCGGAAAAATCGAATCTCTTACCATGGAAATCATGGAACCCACCGTTTCTGACTGGTATCTGATCGAGGGACCAGACAAATTTGTAGCCGTGGTGGCTGATGTATACTCGTATCAGGGTGTGAATAAGAAAATTGCGCTGGAAGAAGCCACGGGCTATGCCAATACCATTTATGTCACGGTCGAAAAAGACGGAAAATTATACCTGTGCCGCGGTTCTGTGCTCAGTTACTACGAATTTGAGCAACCCATTGACCAGCGCCTGACCGATGAAGAGTGGCAGGAGAAGGTCAAAAATGACGACATTCCCCCTGTTCCAGTTTGGGTGAAAGAAATCATGGTGGGAGTGGATTAAACTCCACTCCCACCATGATTTTTCTAATTTCTCAACAGACGGCACAAGGCCGTGCGCTGACCGTTGTGCAGTAAAACTCCAAAGAAAAGCCCCTGACTGTGGGTCAATTCCAGTTGAAGCTGGCCTTTGGCCCCGCCCACGGCGTGGGCCTCCACGACCCTTCCCTGCAAATCGACGATTTGCAGTTGAAGGTCCCCGCCTGGCTGAAAGCCAGGGATTTCCCAGGCCAGGTTTACCGGGCCGTTTCCAGGCACAGGCCAGGCTGCAAGACTGGCCATTTTGGGCGCTTCAATCACTGGATTGGTACCCACTGTGGTATAATAACTGGCCTGAAATTTATCAATTCCTGCCTCCACAAAGTGATTTCCGTGATAATCACCCGCTGAAAATCGCACCGTCATACTGTCAGTGGCCGTAATCCCAAAATCTGAAAAACGGATATTCACCTTTTGCCAGTTTTCGCCCCACACACAGCAGGTATCCCAGACCCTGATTCGCTCAATTCCATTATCCACTTCCACAATCAAAGAATCACTGGGATTGGCTCCATTTACATTCGCAAACCAGAAATAAAAGCTGATGCCCGGATTCCAGACATTGGCCAGATTCATCACGGGGCTGGTCAGGTAAGTCACGCCCCCGCTTACATCGTCGTCTCCTCCAAAATTCCCCTGATTTCCCGTCACATAGGCCTGGTCAGAAAAATCATTGACCACATCCTCATCAGGATTGACCAGATACCCAAAATAGGTGGTGCCTTTGGGCTCACCCCGTTCCCAGATGCCCTGAGTTGCAGTACCTGTATCCACCTTCCAGCCAAAATCAAAGGCAAAATCGTCGTAATAGCCAAATCCCAGAGAAATGGTGGCAGTGGAATCTGAAGGAGTGAGCAGCAGGGTCGTTTCGTCTGTGCGATACCCCCATTTTCCAGCAATTACTGAGTACAAATTACCCGGCAATTTGGCCTGCACTTTTCCCTGCTGGTTGGCTGTAAAGTAATACTTATCTGGCGCACAGGTCAGCAACACCTGGGCACCTGGAATGGGATTACCCGTATTCTGATCCAAAACCGTGATTGTAACCTCATGCGAATCAGCGGGATAGAGATTCACATCCTGGGTCACCACCTGCCCGGAAACCAGATTGACCTGCAGGGCCTGGGGATAATATCCATTTTTGGCATAAATCACTTCATAATTGCCGCTGTTGGCCGTTCCCGTGGCATAATTTCCAGGCGTCTGACTCAAAACGGAAGCAGGCGTACCTTTGATGGAAATGCTGGCATTGAGAATTGGTTGGGAATTGGTGCCATCAGAAACCACCCCCTCCAGAAAAGCGGCCCGTTGGTAATTGGGTTGCAAAACATAAAATCCCGTTTCAACGTCTGTACCCAATAAAATGCCCGAAGGCAGAAAAGGGTAAACTCCCCAGCAGCCCGTACCAATACCCGGTCCCTGCAGGGGCGAAGTATCGTACCAGCCCACTTCCACCAGATTCTCTGGCTGGCTGCCATCCACAATGATGATTCCGTCATTATACCAGGAAGTCACGGAAAAATCATTTTTCACCAGCGCATTATGCGGGCAGGCCTGGCCATCGCTCAGACTGGAGCGCATGCGGCCCAGGTACTGAATATTTTGTGGATCGCTGACTTCCCAGGCATACAGATAGGCTGCGTTGAGCTCGTCTGTGGTAAAGCACACATTGCCCTGATCATTGAGCCAGGCATTATGGGTAAAGGCATTCACCCAGGTCTTAAAACCCAGGCTCACGGGATTTGCCTTGTCAGTCATATCCAGAATTTCCAGGCCTCCTTGGTAAATCTCTGAAGCATAAGCCGTGTCGTTGCGCACATACACATCGTGCACGTAGGCCAGGTTGAATGAACCCGCATAAGACGGGTGCCAGGGATCCTGGTTGGCATCCAGAATAGTGATTCCCCCGTTGTCCACATTGGCGCCCGTGATGTAAACGAATCCGTTTTCAATGTAAACGTTGTGAGAGGTTTTGATTCCGTGAATCAGAGTATCCTTCCAAACCACAGAATCGGGCAGATAACTGAGGTTGATAATCCTGATCCCGCCTGAAGTTTCATTGGTCACATAGGCATAATTTTGATGAACCTTGAAGTCGCGCCAGATGGAGGAAGGACCCGGGATGAAAAATTTTTCCTGGGGATTGGCGGGATCAGACAAATCCACGATGGATTCGCCGTCTTCCACTCCAACCAGGGCCCATTCGCCCCCATTTCCATCCACATAGCCCCAGCAATCGTTGAGCAGGCGGGAGCCATAAGATTTGTGCCCCAATAGATTGATATTGAGGGAAGACTGAGCAAAGAGTGTGGTGGCCCAAACGGCCGCAAACAGAAGGGATAAAATTCTTTTCATGATCAGAGGTTTTGTTTGGTTTTGAATAATAATCTGAATAAAGGTCAAAAGGTTGCACGCAACCCGTCAAATAATGGGTTCGGCACAATTTATCAATTGAACGGAGGGCCTTTTTGTACAAATCTCCCCTTTGATTTCATGGTTTGGCTGAAATTTTACGTTATTTTGCATCGTTTTATGGCTTAATCCCTGATGGATCCTTCCGAAAATCCCATAGATCTTCCCCAAATTCCCCTGTCTGAGGAGGAAATCAATCCAACTTTGGCGGAAACTGAATCTCCGTCCCTGGTTGCAGACCCCGGGGAAGTTGGCATGACGGATGGGGTAAAAATGATCCGTGATTTCCGTTTTGCTATTCATCAGGAGATGGGCAAGGTAATTGTAGGGCAGGAGGCCCTGATCGATCAATTGCTGATCACCATCCTTTGCAACGGCCATTCACTGCTGGAAGGGGTGCCAGGCGTGGCCAAAACCCTGATAGCCAGAACCCTTTCCACCCTGTTGGAGGTTCAGTTCAGGAGAATTCAATTCACGCCCGACCTCATGCCCGCGGATATCATTGGCACCCGCATTTTTGATTTTTCAAATTCGACTTTCAAGACGGAGAAAGGGCCCATTTTTGCCAATATCGTCCTGATTGATGAGGTCAACCGTGCGCCAGCCAAGACCCAGTCAGCTTTGCTGGAAGTGATGGAGGAACGGCAGGTAACCATTGAGGGCGAAACTTTTGCCCTGGACGAACCTTTTCTGGTGCTGGCCACCCAGAACCCGGTCGAGTTTGAGGGAACCTACAACCTTCCTGAAGCCCAGATGGACCGTTTTCTGATGAAAATCATGGTGGATTATCCCGGGGAAGAGGAGGAATTGGAAATTTTGCAAAGATTTCATCACGGCACCCTCCAGATTGGGAAGGACCGGGCAGGTCAAACCCAGCTTCATGCTGCCGCCAGCGGCAGCAACCTCAAAAGTCTGCGCGAAGCCGTGCAGGAGATTAAGGTGGAAGCGGGAATTCTGCAATACATCAACCGCCTGGTAAGGTCCACCCGCAGCCATAATTTCCTCTATCTGGGCAGCAGTCCGCGGGGAAATATCTCGCTGTTGCTGGCTTCCAAGGCACGGGCGGCCCTGCTGGGCCGCGACTACGTAAATCCAGATGACGTCAAAAGCATGGCCATTCCTGTGCTCAGGCACCGCATTGTGCTCAGTCCTGAAGCTGAAATTGAAGGGCTATCCGCCGACCAGATCCTGACTGAACTTGCCGGACAGGCAGAAGTGCCACGATAAAATGAAAGCAAAAACGAGCAAAACATCTCTGCAGGTGAGTCAGCATACCCTGATTCGCTGGGGACTTTTTGCCTCGTTTATCATTCTGGTGACCCTGGTAATGCCCAAATTTCAGGGAATTTCCCTGAAATATGAGGTGGGCAAGCCCTGGCAGGCGGCTGATCTCCGTGCCAATTTTGATTTTCCCACCTACAAATCACCCCGCACCCTGGAAGACGAGCGAATCCAGGCCCGAAAAAGCGTAAAACCGGTTTTCCTCAAAAGCAATCCTGCTGCCGAACGCTCCCGCGACAAAGTCGAGGAGGCCCTCGACAAGCTGGAAGAAGACCTGCGCCACCACCAGGAAGTGGTGAAGGAATGGAAGCAGGACAGCCCGGCAGAAAGCGGCTTTTTCCCTGCCTACAAGACCGATCCCAATGCCATTCTGAAGGAATATTCCACCCCGGGCAATTACCTCAACTTCGTTTCGGGCCTGGCAGAAAATCTGGTCAATAACATTTACGAAACTGGCTACCTGGACCAGCCGCTCACAGCCATTCCTTCTGACATCGTTTCCCTGCGGGAAGAGAATAATGTCGCTTATTTCACCGAGGCAGGCACCCTCCTTTCCCGGGATGATTTGCGCACTTTTCTGGAAGAGAATTACTCCAATCGTCCAGCCTACGACCGCGCCATCCTCAATGCCGTGGTGCTCGAAAACCTGGAACCAAACTACGTTTTCAGTGACTCCCTGACCCGCATTGAAGAAAAGCGTCTCATTGAGGCCATTTCACCCGTTTTTGGCAAGACTTCAGAGGGCGATCTCATTGTTCAGCGGGGAGAGTTGGTAACCCTGGAAATTGACGCAACCCTCAAATCCTACATCCGCTCGCGGGCCGACAAAATGGGCCAGCCCAATTATTTCAGGGTCTTTGTGGGTCAGTTTCTGGTAGTCATGCTGATCAGCCTCTTACTGGGCTTACTGATCAGGATCAACCGTCCGCGCATCTACTTTCGCAACCGCAGGCTTGCCCTGATCATGCTGCTCATGACCGTGGTCATGGGCATGGCTGGCCTGATGATACGTCTGGCCGCAATTTCCCTCGACGAATTCGAGGTCAGCTTCATTTATATCGTGCCTGTTTGCATGGTGCCCATCATGCTTACCGCCTTTTTCGACATCCAGATGGGTTTCTTTGGCAATATTATCATTGCCCTGCTGATTGGCTTGATCATCCCCAACGGATTTGAATACTTTTTTGTGCAAATGTGTGCAGGCTCGATCTCCGTGTACAGCCTCACCAAATTGCGCAACCGCGGGGAATTTTTCCTCACCCTTTCCCTCATTTTGCTGGCTTACATTGTGGCCTGGTCGGGATACGGGTACTTTTCCAAAGGTAGTTTCGCCGCCATGCAGTACGGGAATCTGGTCCTTTTCGTCCTGAACGTATTGCTCACCTTCATCACCTACCCCTTGATTTACATTTTCGAGCGGGTATTCAAGATTACTTCAGACCTTACCTACGTCGAGTTGCTGGATACGAACCATCCCCTGCTCAAAGAACTCGCGTTGCGGGCTCCTGGCACCTTTCAGCACAGTCTGCAGGTGGCCAATATCTCAGAAGCTGTGGTCAACAGGATTGGCGGAAACAGCCTTCAGACCCGTGTGGGAGGATTATTTCACGACATTGGCAAGATGGTAACGCCCATCTATTTCGTGGAAAACCAAAGCGACGGAGTCAATCCCCACGATTCCCTGCCATTTCAGGAAAGCGCCCGCATCATCATCAAACACGTGCCTGAAGGGGTTCGTTTGGGTCTGGAATACAATCTTCCCCTGGAAATCATTGATTTTATCCGTACCCACCACGGCACATCACGGACGGAATATTTTTACCGCAAATACATGGAGGAACATCCTGAGGAAGAGGTGGATCCAGCCCCCTATACCTATCCTGGCCCCCTTCCCTTCTCGCGGGAAACTGCTGTGGTGATGATCGTGGATTCCATTGAAGCCGCTGCGCGCTCCATGAAAACGCACTCTCAGGAGGGACTTGAAGCTCTGGTGGAAAATATCGTCGAAACCAAGATCAGAAACCACCAATTTGAAAATTCCAGCCTGACCTTCAGGGATTTGGTGGAGATCAAAACCGTGATCCTGGACAATCTGAGGAGCATTTACCACGAACGAATTGAATACCCGGCCGAGGTGAAGAAATAAATTCTCTGGAATTCTGTCTTAAATTTCTTTTTCCGTTTAACCTGAGGCAAAATCCACTTTAGTGGTGGGAATCTGAATTGCTATTTTTTGCTAAAAATTCTATCTTACGCAAACACGATTCACCTCCAAAACACATTCCAATGACCCCACTGAGAGAAAACCAGCCCGACCTTGCTCTGCAACAGAAAAAACAAAGTGAAGAAAATTCTGGCAACGGACAGGTCATGGCGCCACCTCAGTTTGGACTGAAAGCCGATCCCGTGCAGCGCAAGCCCGAAGACGAAGAAGAAAGTCTGCAGGCCAAAATGGGCGACGGAGGTGGGAACGGCAGTTTTTCACCTGTTCAGCGCAAAGAATCATCTGAAAATGGTCTGCCTGAAAACGTACAGGGTAAAATGGAAAATTCCCTGGGCAGCGATTTTTCCAATGTCAATATCCACGAAAACTCAAATTCAGCCTCAGATATGGGTGCCCTGGCTTACACCCAGGGCAATGATGTGCATTTTGCGCCCGGCCAGTTCAAACCCGACACACGCTCAGGCCAGGAATTGATTGGCCATGAACTTACCCACGTGGTTCAGCAGCGCGAAGGCAACATCAAACCTACCACAGAAGTAAACGGACAAGGCGTCAATAACGACAAGGGCCTTGAGGCAGAGGCTGATAGCATGGGGGCGAAAGCCGCCCGGGGCGAAGCCACCCAAATGAAGTCCAGTGGAAATGCAGGCGCAGGCGCCGTGCAGCGGGCCACAGAATACCAGGATTACACCGTGGTTTCGGGCGATACCCTGGCCAAAATTGCAGCCAAATTTGGAGTCACGGTAGATGAAATCCGCGAAGCAAATGCCGACAAACTCAAGAAATGGGGCAATGTGGAAGGCTTTAATGCAGGCGAGGTGATCAAAATTCCCGTGGAAAGTGTTTCACCCGAACCTGCCGTGCCCGAACCCACTCCTGAGGAGGAAATTGCCAGCCTGGGTGCAGATTATGCAAACGGCAGCATTGACATGATTGCTCTTGGCAAAGGCGTGCTTCCCTACGTTTCAACCCACGGTTCCGTGATTATTGCCCTCATTGATCAACTTCCAACCAATTCGCGCGACAACCTTTGCTACGTGATGGCCTCCAATTCTGACGATACGGCCCTGGCTGCTTTCGACCGCTCGCTTTTGGAACGCATGAGTTCAGAATTGGGAGGATACCTCAATACCACCAGTTGGGCCGATAATTGGGCCCAGCAGGCCCGCATAGACGCAATTCTGGGTGGCGCCGAGACAGATACGGGCGAAAAAGACGAAGGAGAAACAGATCAACCTGCAGACGCAGGTCCTGTGGTCCTGGATCCATTCACCCTCGCAGGCGACGTAGGAGCGGATACCACAGGCAATCCAGCTGAAAATTTTGCCAAAGACGTCAAACTGGTGCAGGCCTTTTTGGTAAGTTTCAGTTACCTGGCCGCCACCAGCGGAGAAATTGCCGCAGTTCAGGAAGTCTTCAACACCAATCCTGATGCGAAAATCCCGACCGGCGACCTGACCGAAACCATTGCTGCCATCAAGGAATTCCAGAAAAAGGGTGCCACTTCCACCTCCGCTCCTGACGGACAAATCTCCAAAAATGGCGGCAGTACTACCCACGCCGCCCTGCTTACCAATGTGCAAAACAAATACGGCTCAGAAGAGCTGTTACAGGAAGAGAAAATGGTCCTTACCAGCGACCAGTTCAATACCCAGGCCCGCTACGGCTACAATTATTACGGAAAAGACGAGGACACGGAAAAGGCCTACATGGCCAAAATCGAGGAGCTGACTGGCATTACAGATCCCGCAGACCTGTATAATGCGCCCCAGGAGCAAATTGATGAAATTAAAAATGATCCTGCCTTTGCCATTGGCTCCTTTTACACCCACGATGATGTTAAAACCTACGGCATTCGCAAGGGCGATAAAGGCAGGGCCAGCAAACCCAACTGGATATGTTGCTATGATGCAGCCAAGAAAATGCTGGGCAAATCTGGCGCGGTGCCCGACTCAAACGGTCGCAAAATCCAGACTTTCTTTGAGGAAAATAAGAAGGACGGGGAATTCACCAACCAGGTAAACCTGGGCCTGAAATACATTGACGGACAGCTGAAAGCTGGCAAAGCCGTGTTTGTGGGCGTGGACAAAGACCCTGACAGCACCAATAATTATAACGAAGGGGTCACAGACCACTTCGTGGTCATCATGGGCAAAGGCCAGGACGATGCAGGCTGGTATTACCGCTATTTCGATCCAGGATCGTCATACAAATCCAGCGGAACCAGCACAGACAATAAATTCAGGATTTCCGCCAATTTGCAATCAGTCACCACAGATAAATACAATCTTTCCCAAATCAGGGTCAACACGGAGGACGGAATTTAATGAAAACAGTCTTTTCTTTGCCTTTGCTGGGCTTGGTTCTGACGGCTTTGCTGGCCGGGTGCGGGGACAAATCTCCCCAAAAACAGGAAACTGAAGCCGAAAATAATTCCTCCAGGGAATGGACGACCATGAAAATTGAACAGAATTTTTACCCGGATAATTACCTTTCTGAAAATTACCCCTACACCCAAAACGAACGCAAAGTGCAGATTACTGAAGCCCGGGATGGGAGCAAATCAGAAATCAGCATTTCAGGAGAAATTGCCCTGGGCATCGTGCTGGAAAGACAGGCTGGAAAGCTGGTCAGCTTCAGGGAAACCTATGAAGGCAATGATCATTCTGCCCAATTTTCCTGGGATGGGAACACGGGTACTTTTGTGGGCGAATTGGGTCGCAAAGACGAGCTAAAGGTCAATGCAAATGGCCAGATTCTGGAATGGGGCCGTTTTGATCAGGTGGGTGAAAAGCGCAATTATTACGCATTTTTGCATAATCAATACAACGATCAGGGACAGTTGGTGGAAACGGTTCGATGGATACAGGCGGGGTTATATGACGAAGCCTGGTATTGCCGTTATGAATATGGTGCAGCCAATGAAAACGGCGACTGGACATCCCGTAAGGCCCTGATTCAGGATGTGGAATACGACACAGAGGACGAAGCCTACCAAAACATGCAAAAGCCAACGGACCTGCTCACCTTTCCTGCAGATTTCGCCGAGAGAGCGAAATCCGTTAACCAAACGAGGGAGATCAGTTACGAGTAGAAATCAGGATTTCCTCCTATTTTGCTTCCATTTCAGGGCATTTATTTAGAATAAATTGCCTAAATTTGCGTTGGACCAACTATAAAACATTGGATGATATGAAGTTGAAGATTTATTTTCTCTTAATTGCCCTTGCCACGTTTAATTTGGGACTATTTGCTCAGGCTCAGAAAAAAGCCTCAGATTTGATTCAGTGGAACGAAAAAACCCACGATTTTGGCACACCCGAGCAAAATTCCAAAACAGAATTTAATTTCGAATTCACCAATATTTCAGATGCTCCCATCAAATTGTCCTCTGTAAAAGCTTCCTGCGGCTGTACCACCCCCAAATGGACGCGCGAAGAAGTTGCTCCCGGACAAAAAGGGACCATCGCGGTCAGCTACAACTCCAGCCGGGTTGGCCCCTTCAATAAATCTGTTCGCGTTTGGGTGGATTCCCTGCCCGATCCCGATCTGATCTACATCAAAGGCGATGTGAAAGGCGCAGCCCCCGTATTTCCCCAGGCAGAAGGCAACGTAGTGGGTGGTAATGGAACCGTTCCTCCCCCTGCCGTTACTCCCGAACCTCCCAAGGTCAATGAAGAAGCGCTTTTGGCGAAGTACAAAGTGCCCCGCGGCGCCTTCCGTTTTGAGCAGGTCCAGCAAAATCTCCTCAATGTATCCTCAGAGGAAGTAAAAACCCTTGAATTCCCCTTCTATAATGCCAGCGACATGACCATCACCTTCAATACCCAGAAGATGGATGATCAGCCCTACCTCAAAGTGGAATACCCCGATGTAAAAGTTGCTCCCAAAACGGAAAGCAAGATCAAAATGACCTTTGACGGCACCAAATACACGGGCGACGACGGATACTTCTCCCAGAGAGTGCAGGTTTTCACGGATGAGCCCGGCCAGGACAACGTCAAGCAACTGACGGTCAGCGGCACTTTCAAACGGGTCTATTCCCAGGCCGAACTGGATAATTCTCCCAAAATCGAATTTGACGTGACCAGCGTGGATGGCGGCAAAATCATTGAAGGAGAGAAATTTGTGTATGATTTCAAATTCAGGAATACGGGCAAAAGCCCCCTGGAAATCAACTCTGCCAAAGCATCCTGCGGATGTACGGCTACCGCGCCCAAAGACGAGAAAGTCGAGCCCGGTCAGGAATCCTACATTACTGCAACTTTTGACAGCCACGGACGTCTGGGCAAACAATCCAAGACAGTTACCGTGAAGTCAAATGACCTGAACAAACCCAATGTGACCCTGAAATTTACCGTTGAAGTGGTAAAAGATCCATTTCACGCAGGCGGTATGATGGGAACCGGGAATTAAGCCTATATTTGCACGACAAAATAACAGTTGGGGCCTTCACGGCCCCAATTTTGTAAGGGCATACCTAAAAACAAAGAGGATCAAGGCGGACGCAGGTGAAGAAAGCGCAGTTTACTAAAGTAAATGAGCATTTCTGAACCAAGTCCAACGCAGAGACTCGAAGTTTTTAGAAATTCCCGAAACTAAAAAATTGCCGGTCCGTATCACTGGCAAGCTCTTTGAAAGGTTGATTTGATCAAAAGATCATCAGCCGTTATTGCCACTACCCTACTCAAGCCAAAGGCCAAAAACCTGAAGCAAAATCCTGGGGGTGATTGGAATTGACGGGTTGTCTGAGGGTCTGTTAGCATGCAGTCCGTTGCAAGGTGTGGACTTTAAAGCGAATCTTCAAAATAATAATTGGCAATAATAATTTTGCTCTCGCTGCTTAATTAGATTAGGCTCACGAGACGTCTCTCGGAATTGTTTGCCTGTCGGCTTTTCCTATGAGGCGTAAACCGCAGACAGGATCGGAGTGTGATACCTCTAAGCGCTCCTAGATTCAGAGGTTTTTTGCCTGAGTTTGTCGTTTCGGCCCGATGCTTTGGCAAGAAATAAAGACCGAATAAGCATGTAGAAAACTGGCTTGTCACCTTCTCCGGACGCGGGTTCAAATCCCGCCACCTCCACAACACAAAATCAGCCTTTCCGCGTAGCGGAGGGGCTTTTTTGTTGGGACAAACGCCAAACAAAGTTTGAAAGTTTGGACCGGCAAAAAAGACCAGCCCGCAGGGCAAGGATGATTTGGGGTTGGGCTGGAAACCCACCTGGGATCGCCGCAGGCAATCCCGCCACCTCCACAACACAAAATCAGCCTTTCCGCGTAGCGGAGGGGCTTTTTTGTTGGGACAAACGCCAAACAAAGTTTGAAAGTTTGGACCGGCAAAAAAGACCAGCCCGCAGGGCAAGGATGATTTGGGGTTGGGCTGGAAACCCACCTGGGATCGCCGCAGGCAATCCCGCCACCTCCACAACACAAAATCAGCCTTTCCGCGTAGCGGAGGGGCTTTTTTGTTGGGACAAACGCCAAACAAAGTTTGAAAGTTTAGACCGGCAAAAAAGACCAGCCCGCAGGGCAAGGGTATTCTCTCCTGTACGGCACAGGAAGTTTATCCTTTTAGATCAATTTCCTGTTTTTCAAGGGAATAATTCTCAATGAAATACTCAATATATTCCGGAATCTTGGTCCCCAGATAATAAGGCAGGTTCAATAGCAAGTAAGGCGTCCCGCCCGGAGTGGTGGCTTCTTCCACCCTTAGTTCACCCGCATACAGACGCACTGCGTACGGGTGATTGGCCCGCTCCACATACTGATGCAGGGAACGCAGGCGGCCTTGCTTTCCTGATTTCACCTCAATGGGAATCAAATACCTGCCATGCTGAAAGACCATATCCACTTCAGAATTGGCATCCTTGGATTCCCTCACCCAGAAATGGGGCTTATAAGGTTCCTTTTGAAAGACAGAAATCAGCTCCTGAGTTATCAAATGCTGAATTATTTTGCCCCTTTGCATGTCTTGCAAATCCCCCAATCTGAGCATCTCGCCCTGCAAATGCAGAATCTGGTTGAGAAATCCAGTATCCAGAAACTGAAGCCGCGGGCGCTTTTTCATGTCTGCCATCACAGGTGGAGCGACATGGGTGGTCGGG
The DNA here is from genome assembly GCA_020635905.1 of Bacteroidia bacterium. Taxonomy (GTDB): domain Bacteria; phylum Bacteroidota; class Bacteroidia; order J057; family JADKCL01; genus JACJYV01. The sequence continues at coordinate 427,290 of JACJYV010000007.1, read as the reverse complement.
TAAATCAATTGGATGACCCTGGCGAGGTCCAGAGCCCGCAGAGCCTCCCCTACCTCCCTCGAACGGTAGTTGGAGCCACCAAAGCCCTCAAACTTGATCCTATCCTCCTCAAAAGGAGCCGAGTCGATCACATGGCGAATGATGTGCTTGTTGGTTGCATTCTTCCCGTACTTCTCCACATCATCCTTGTAGGCCTGCCACAGCGATTTGTACAAGGTTGAAAGGGAAGCAATGTTCTTTTTGTTGACGTAGGTGGCCAGAATCTCAGGCATCCCGCCAATGATGGCATACTCGTGGAAAAGATCCAGCAAACGATTGAAGGCATATGCCGGGCAGGGGATCGTATTCAGGGCTTCATAGGCCTGGGTGTGCCCTTTGGCCAATAGAAATTCGGGAAAATTCAGGGGATAGAGGTAGAGATAATCGATTCTGCCCACTGGAAATCCGGGCACATCCTCCAGGGCAAATTCCAGCAAAGAGCCAGCTGCAATGACATAAATATCCGGCCGATCTTCTAAAAAGTAACGCAACATCTGAATCGCCTTTGGCGATTCCTGGATTTCGTCGATAAAAAACAGGGTCGGCCCGGGACCAGGCTTTTGCTCTTTGAGCAGATAAGCCGCATTGACGATTTTCGACACATCCTCCAGATCAAAAAGCTCACGATCGGCCTGTCTTTCCAGATTCAGTTCCACATAGCGGAAAAATTCCCGCGAAAATTCACGAACCAGGGTGGTTTTACCAACCTGCCTTGCCCCGCGAATCATCAACGGCTTATGCCCCGGATTATTTTTCCAGTTCAGCAGTTCACGATATGCGGCCCTCGAAAAGTTCATTCTGATGGTATTTCCAGCAAATTCCGTTGTCTGATTACGCCTCAAATATCGGGATTATTTCGAAATTTTGTAACAAAGCGGGGGTTATTTTTCCAAGTTTTTGTAACAAAGAGGGGGTTATTTTTAAGAAAATTTGTAATAAAGAGTAGGTTATTTTCAGTATTTCTTGTAACAAAGAGGGGGTTAATATTACCAATTCTTGTAACGAAGCGGGGGTTATCCTGGATAATATTTGTAACGAAGCGGGGGTTATTTAACTTCTTTTTTGTAACAAAGAGAGGGTTAATATTACCAATTCTTGTAACGAAGCGGGGGTTATTTCTAAGTATTTTTGTAATAAAGAGGGGGTTATTCAGCCAGATTACGAAGAGACTCAACCCAAAAAACCGTCTCCAAAAGCCTCAAACAAAGACAAAATCCATGAAATATTTGACTGTGATCACCAGTAATCCAACCCGCAGAATCCCCTGCTCGAAAGCCATCCCTTTCGTGTCCAGTTTTTCGGTAAAATCAATCAGCAAAAGCATGGCAAAAATTCCCAGATAAATCAGGTTGTAGCGAATCCAGCCAAAGGCGGCTTCGGGAAGATACATGCGGTACTCCCACACCGCTCCCAAAATGCAAAGGAAGCCGAGCACGGCCAGCTTCCAGGCCGCAGAGCGATATTGGCTCCACACTTTTCCTGCCTTAGCCAGGAAAAGGAGCCCAACCAGGGGATAAACTGCACTGCTCAGATTAAATAAAATGGCAGCCACATCGCGGCGGGAGAGGTTTTTGAAGATAATCCCCAGCAGCTCTGCGCAAAGTAATACGGCCGGAATGGCATACAACGACTTGCGATTTCGCCAGGCGAAATCCAGCAAAAGCCCCATGGTCCCGCAAAAGCTGAGGGCCACAAAAGGCTCCCAGTAAGTGAGATTGTACAGCTTGATGAAAATTCCCAGTCCCAAAAACAGGACCAAAGAGGCATAAAACAGGAGTTTCCCGTATTTCTTGAAGAAGGATGGAGATTGCGTGGCTTCCATGGGGCGAATCTAATTAATTATCCCTGAAAATCAGTTTTTGGGTTGGATATGCTCCTGCAATAACTGGGTCAGTTCAGAAAGTTCGGCAGAGGAAAAAGCCTTTTTTGGCACCATCAGCGCCTGATTTTTACCCAGAAACATGAAAATATATTTCTCTGCCTCATGCCAGTGACGAAAACCAGCCCAACTCACCTGATCGTCAGACTTTTCGGTCACGAGCCGTACTCCCTCACCCGAAAGCTGCAATTCCCGCTCACCCAAATGCCCGACGTAGCCGCCATCCTCCACCTTCTTCAGAATGGTGCGCGACATGCGCCATTTCATGTATTTGGGTCCAAAAAAGGAAAATGCTACCGCGGGAATCAGGAACAGAATCTCCCTGGGACCAAATTCCGGATCTGAAAGCTGGGAAAACAAAATGATCAACAGCACCAACACAAAGGGCGCCGCCCGAAAAATTGTACGCATTACCGCCCGCTCGGGTCTGGACCAATGGATGTACCAGTTGAATTCGATATAATCTTGCGGACTGAGTTTGTATTTCAGGGTCATAGCGCAAAATTAACTAAAAGGATCAAATTCAGGAATGGAAAAGGCGCGGCTTTCATCCCTGTGTAATTGACTGCTAAAGCGGGAAATTCTGCGAAAAATAATTACCCCTGAGAACCAGCTTTTTCAAAAAATGCCCCTTGAATACTGCAAAATTGGCCTGTTTGTTGCTATTTTTAACCTGCTGAAACGTGATACCTTTGCCTGTATTTCGAATTTTGATTTTGCTGCTCCTCTATGCCCCCGTTTGCCTGGGGCAGGAGCCCGTTTACCGTCATTTCACCTCGGACGATGGCCTGATCAGCAATAATCTCTACTGTGTCTTTCAGGACTCGAAGGGCTATATCTGGGCCGGCAGTTCGGCCGGGGTCAGCCGCTTTGACGGGCGGGAATTCACCAACTTTACCACTCTCAACGGCCTGAGCGACAACGACATCTTTGGCATGTTTGAGGATCTTCAGGGAAGAATCTGGTTTCGCACCAATAATGGTGACCCCTGTTTCTATTTTCACGACACCCTTTTCAATCAGGATAATTTTCCTCTGCTGGCCGGGGCAGGAAGCAGCGACTACATCACGGCCTATGCCCAGGACGAAGACGGCAACCTCTGGATCGCCAACATAGGGCCGGGCCTGGTCAGGATCAATCTGGAAACTCATATGGTGGAGAAAATAACCCGGGTGGATGGCCGCGAAATCAGAAATGTGGTTGGATTTCAACCAAATAAGCAGGGAGAAATGGAAGCAAAATCCTATTTCGGCAACCTCTCTCTTAAAACCCGAAAGTGGTCTGAAAGCAACATTCCCGAACAAAGGGCGGGCCGCATCGTTCTGGCCGAAGACGGCAATGGATATTCCTCCGTACAATCCAATCTGTTTCCCCTCGGCAGCCTGTCCCCCCTTTGGAAATTCCCCACCAACATCATTTTCATAGGCTTTCCCAATCCAAATGAATTGTGGGTAGGCACTTTCGACGGGATTTTTGCCATGGAGGGCAAAAGCCGTGAACTGCGGCCTGGAGGCAGGTATCTGGCGGGGCAGGCGGTCAGCTCCACGATTTATGACCGGGAAGGAAACCTTTGGTTTTCAACCCTTTCAGAAGGCTTGTTCATGGCCACAGACAAGGATGTGATTCTGCTGAATAACCTGCCTGGCTTTCCCCGGGAGGAAGTCACCTGCACCCGCAAAAGTCCTCAGGGGGAAATCTACCTTGGATTTCGGGGTGGGGCCTGGGGAATTTTGGAGAACAGAAATTCGTTTACAGAAAAATTTCCCAAAACAGGGTATGGAGAGGCGGTCAATGAAATCTGCTTTCAGAATAACGGCAAGATTCTGATCACTTCAGACCACTACACCCAGGAATACAACCGCCAAAATGAAAAAAGACTTTACCCCCTGGGAGCAAAAGTCATCCTGGACGGACCCGAAAACGGCATCATTTGGGCTGGCAACCGCGGCATCTACCACGTTAACCCTGATACCCTGATTCGAAATCAGTCCAATTCCACCAAGGATATCCAGCCTCCTTTGTTTGAATTACCCACCAATTGCGCTCTATACGTCCCTGCGACCCGAAAATATTACTTTGGTACCACGGAAGGATTGTACCACAGCGATCTGGACCTGAACATTGAACGGCTGGATGGAAACCCGGTTTTCAGGCGGCGAATCGCCTGCATGGCACTCAGAAACAGCGACGAAATTTGGGTGGGAACCTCGGGATGGGGAATTTATTGCCTGAATCCCGACACCCTGGTCTGGATCAATCCAAAGGAGGGATTGTTGGGGAATAATTGCCATACCCTCAAGATCGACGACCAAAAGCGGGTTTGGGTTGGAACGGACAAGGGGCTCAGTCAAATCAGCTTTCCTGACGGATTGGGCGGCAGGCCGCTGATCCGTACCTTTTCCAAAGAAGATGGCCTGGCCTCCTCCAAGGTCATGGACGTCCTGACGGACGGTCATCTGGTTCTGGCGGCCACGGAAAGTGGCCTGATTGTATTTGAGGAAGACCGTATTGGCAAGGCCCGCATTGCCCCTGGGTTGGAAATCAATACCTGCGCCCTGGATGGTCAAAAGTTTCAGCCTGGGGAAAAATTAAATACAATCCCACCTGGAAAACACACTCTGAGCATCCATTTGAGCGGGATCAGCTATGCCCATGCAGCCCGCCTTGCCTTTCGTTACCGCCTTTCAGGTCAGGATACGAGCTGGCAAATTACCTCGCGCAACGAACTTAACTTTGATTTTTTGCCCCCGGGCAATTATACCTTTGAAGCCAGGGCTTTTATCCGCGACAGTGATTTGCAGTCGCCTTTGCGCACCATAAAGTTCAGAATAGAGGCCCCCTGGTACCAAAGCTGGTGGTTTTTCGCCCTTTTGAGCTTGTTGGCCAGTGGATTGGGATTCATGGCCTGGCGAAGCGGGGTGCTCAAAGTGGACCGCAAAAAGCTGAATAATTTGCTGGTTCAGCCCGAAGCTGAGAAAAAGCCAGTCATTCTCCCCCGCGAAGCGGGAAAATTCATCTTTGTGAAAGTGGACGGGTTGTTGGTCAAGGTAAATCTCCATGAAATTCTCTGGATCAAATCAGAAGGGCATTACATCCGCATCCAGACCGTTGGCGCCCGCCACCTGGTGCTATCCACCATGCAAAGCATCCTGGAAAAACTGGGCAACGAAGGTCGCTTTATCCGGGTGCACCGCAGCTACATCGTGGCACTCGACAAAATCGAAAAAGTCCAGGGAAATTTCATGACCATTGGCCGGGAGGAAATCCCGATTGGCGGATCTTACAAGGAAGAGCTGGTCAAAGCCCTGGGCCAGGAGCCCGGCGACCGCAGTTAGGAAACCTCACCCTGTTTAATCTGCATTTCCTTAAAAATTTAGTGCAATTCCTGCCCGAATTCGTGCAGGAAATTCGTGCATTCGTGAAAATTAGTTGGCCGTATGGCCGCCATAAGCCTGTTTCGACTTTTCATTCAAAACCTTGTTGACCCAAACAAACTTTTAAAATCGAAACAATTCAATGAAAAAACTGATTCAACTAATTTGCCTTATTGCCCTGCTTGGAAGCTGGGTGAGTGGGATGGGGCAATTTCCCTGCCTCACAATTCCAATACCATCGGGTCCACAGACGCCCGGGGCTACCCTGAACCTGCAGCCCATGCTATCATTTGATTTTGACGGAGCCACTCCCATGGTCTCAAGTGGAGCTTATGCTGGCACGCTCTCACCCTGGGTTAACCAGCTTACTCCCAGATTTCCCGGCAATCAGGCCCTGATCATGGACAATAACAATTTTAACATGGGGGTTCAGGAAAATTGCGGATTCTATGCGGATCGCGAATTGACTTATGAATTTATGTTCAGAACCCATCCCCAATACATTCAGGGAATTCATCTTTCTCAGGCTGGTGGGCCATTTCTCTTCGCGATCAGCAGCACGGGAATTACCATTCAAACCCGTCTGATTGACAGTTCAACCCCGAACGGATTTTTGCATAATTTCTCGATTCCTTTTGACTGCAATCAAATGGATCGCTCCACTTACGACTATTATACAGACGGAAACTGGCACCATATTTTGGTAACCCTCAACGTGGGTGACCCCGTTTCCAGCCCTGCCAGACCCTTTCGAATTGCGGTATTTGTGGATGGAATCTTCCCCGGTTCTGATTTCGAGGAAGTAATATCAGGAAATGTCAATGGCCATGCTCCACCTTTCACCCTCGCAGGGTGCAATGGTGCAAGTTGTCCCACTGTACAACCTTTAAAATTCAGTTACCCAACCCTGGCCTCCCGCTTTTACGGAGAGGTGGACGAAATCCATCTGATTCCCGTTGATGTGGACTATGACGGACGAGGATGTGAATTTGCCTGGAAACACTGGAACCACATGATAACTCAGGCTCCCGGCCCTCTGGATATGGTTCTTGACCCACCTGGTACCATTGCCTGTGCTCCAGCCCCTGTTCAAACTGGAAATCTTGGGAACCTTGACCCCCTGGAATTTTATTGGGAGCCCCTTACCCCGGGTCCACTCAGTAATCCTGACGAGTTAATTTCAGTCCTTCCTGGCGCACGTTACAATTTTAGTCACGAACTCATTCGCAATTTTCCCTGGATCGCCTGGAATGGCACTGGTATTACTGCTCAGGAAATGGTTAATGTTCAGGAAGATTTGGTTTTGGAATATAATTACTCTATCCTGCTTACCAATAACGTAGGTGCCTGGGTGAGACCCAATACCTCTGGAGGCATTGGGGATTTTTCAACCACCACCGGGTTTCTGGAATTGAATGTTGACCTTGCAAACAGCACGGAATGTCCAGTGGCGGCAGTGAGTAATTGGGCGGGAGTGAACCCCGACCTTTTTGTCAATACCCTTGGCTTTTCCCTTCCAACCCTTCCATCTCCCCTTGCGCCCAGCCCCAATCCATATTTCCAACGAAATGACCTCCCTGATGATAACTATTTTCAGGATGCAAGCAACATTGTGCAATGCACCCCTCAAATGGATTTTGCAGCAGATCCTGCCTGGGCAGGAGTGGACGGGGAACTGGAAAATAATCAGATACTGGCTCTTTCAGCAATGATTGGCAACAGGGGAATCGATTTTATTGGTGAAAACGGAGAAATACGCCCAGCAACAAGAAATTTTCGGGAAAATCCTCTTTGTGCCGGATCCATTCCGTTTATCAATGCCATAACTATGGACCCTCAAATGAATGCTGATTATTTTGCTCCCTATTCTGCAACCCCTGATCCTGATGATTATGCCTCGCTCAGGAAGGAAGGTTTCAGATCTGCCTACCGTGATGCCTTGCTGAATGGGATGCCTGCCCCTTTATTTTCTTCAAATCCCTCCTTTTCCTGGTATAACGTTGGTGGTCATTTTCAATACACCCACTGGCGTTATAACCGGGCCAGGGAAGTTAATCTGGATTTCCAGCACCCTTTTGGCCCACTTCGCTATGCAACGCCCTATTTTTATCCCGATGCGGCCTGCCATTGGGGAAATGGAGCATTCGGCTCCCAAACGGGATTCAGCGATATTTCTGAGGGCAGGTTCTGGGAAATCGAGGCGGGAGATGAATTCTACGCGCCTTTTGTTTCACCCGGCCCCAATGACGGAACCGCAGGAAACGACTTCAATTCAACGGAATGGGGAATGCTTCGGCCGGGTCAATATCTGGGGCTGCTGAAGTGCTTCGGAATTTTGGGGGCAGAATACTATCATGCTTTCTGGAGTAATAATCGTACCACGCCCCTTGATTTTTGTGCCGTTGCAGCCCCAAACACCCTTTGCATCCCCGATCTGCCGGGGGTGACAGGCACATTTCGCATGTTCGAAGCTGAAAATACCATTTGGCAATTGCTTACACCTTCCTATGCTCAAGCCATCCTTAGCAAAAACGAAGACTTTTTCCGAAACAGCCACCTTCTCAGAGGAAACTATCACAATCCCACCACCAATTGTGCAACCACTCCTCCAACCTACCGTTTCCTCTCAATTCCCGTATCTGGGGGAAGTTCGACCAATCATGTGATCATGGCCAGAAGAGGGGGAACGGAAGCCAATCCAACCAACCAGTTCCTGATTTCGGGCGCGATCGAGCGGGTAAATAACTATAATCTGGGCAATACCCATGAAATGGTTTCCATTGACCTGGTGGATAATAACTGCCCCACCCCTTCCCCCATTCTGGATGCGAATGGAAATCCCATCCGCCTAACCTTTGAAATTCGCGGACACGGAAGTACTTACATGTTTGATTATCTGAATACGGCCAATCCGGTCTTTTATCAATTGGATCGCTGGCATGAGTATTCTCACCCGGTTTACTGGTCTTCTGACATCGATCTGGAAGCTGAAGTTTATGATCAGATTGTAACCTCTGCGGTAAATCCAGCTTCCTTTGGCCGCAAAACCCAGACTCCAACCAACGCAGTTTTTGGGGATTATTCTGATTTTACCACCTTTTTGGAAGTTGCAAGTGGTCCAACCGGGTCTTGCTACGATCCAATTGACGATGAAGCGCCCTATGCAGATTATCACTTCAACATCCGCGACCTCGAAAACACCATCAGTCCTGAGGATCAGGAAAGGATGTTTGTCAAAGTTCGGGCCCGAACCAAAAACGTCCCCACCAGCATGGTTATCAGACTGTATCAGGTTGCTGATGATTGTGCTACAGGATTCAGTATCAATCTGCTTCAGGAAGATCAAATCGACTGTATCAATAATTCTCCCGGGATTTGGGAATGGTACGGTACCAACGATTTGGGTAACCGCATTTTCTATGATTTCACCCAAACGGGTTGGAGGGAAGGGAAATACCTGCTTCGCGTGTATGCCCTCAATTCAGATCTGGAAATTGACCGAATTCTCCTCGATTCTGATGACGACCATCCCACCATTACTTCTGGAATTCTGGTAAACACACCCTGTAGCGTTACCTCGCCCTCATTTACCTTCAATTCCCCCGTTTGTGTGGGTGAGCCCGTTAATTTTGTAAGTGGCATTCCGGCATGCACCAAGAAATTTTACTGGAATTTTGGGGATGGCACGCAGTCTTATTTACCCAATCCAACTCATACCTACGGTGCGGCAGGGACCTATTCAGTTACTTTGGTGATGGGCAATTATACCTCGGCGCCTCAATTTGTGGTTGTGTATACACCGACCGTGGACGATGTACAGGGAATGGCGATTTGTGCAAGCTATACGGGAGCCTGTAACTTTTCAGTAACACCCGTGGCAGGTCAGATCTTTAACTGGTATTTCATCACAGCATCAGGCACCCCCCAGTTTCTAAATTCAGGAACCAGCCTGACCATAAATAACTGCAGTTCGTTCGAGGGTTTATACATGGTTTGCGGGGCAATACCAGGACCATCAAATTGCGAAGTTTGTGACTATTTCAACATTGATGTGGATCCTGCCTGCAAAACCAACTGGCAGCCCTCAGATCCTGACCCTGCCAACTCCCTCACCCTCTACCCCAACCCATCCAGCGGGCTTTTCAACCTGGATTTTGTAACTGAAAAGGAAGGACCGCTCGAAGTGACCGTAACTTCCTCCCTGGGCGTGGTGGTGCTGAACAAAAAATTCCAGGCGCAGGCCGGCAACAACAGCTTCCCCCTCAACCTCGCAAACTATACGGACGGGGTGTATCAGGTGCGGGTAACCGCGGATCAGCTCACGCAAAATTTCCGCATCACAAAACAACGCTAACCTGAAAAAAGAACCTTGAAATTAGCGCAAGCAAACTTACGGGCTGCCTTTGGCAGCCCGTTTTCGTTGCTGAAAACCCGCATCCTAACCCGTATTTCTATCCCAAAAATCATTTTATACACTGGACACAAGATGTCAATAGCCCTGCGTAAATTGAATAGTATCAAAACATAAACAGTTAACATTTATGACAACTTTTTCGGCGATTAAACTTGAAAAATGGATTGAAAACAGAATTTTTTCTTTTTTCAACCAGGCCAACAGCTACCTCGACCTGACCCTTGGATTATTAAAGGATGATCCCGCCAATGGGCATGGATATGTGTTGGGCCAGGTGGTGGCAGAGCGCATTCTGGAGCGGCGCGCCTCCCTGCCGGGCAACAGGTTTGATCAGCTTTCCCAGTTTGATCACATTCACGGGTTGGGCGAAGACAAAATCAGGGACATCATCTACAGCCTGGGCATGCCAGCGGATGAAGCCTTCAGAAATGCGATGTTTGAAGAAGTTTTGAGTGACGAATGGCGCCTCGATTTTCATGCCATTCAGGTGGAGGATGAAGGCGAATTCATGTCCCTGGTGAATGATCCTGAGAAATTCAAACGCCGCATCACCCGCGAGGTTGGGATGTATGCTGTAAAACGGTTTCAGGACCCGACGGCTCCGCACAAAGCCCGCAAGCGTATGGCGCAAAGTTACGCCGAGTGCTTCCCAAGCGGAAATATTGGCTCTTTTGCCTTTGCACTTTGGTTCTTTCGCTTCGACCTTTATGCTGGATTTACATTTGATCAAATCCAGGAAGTGACGGAAAGCTACCTGAATTTCTTTCCTTTCCGCGACAACCAGATCGAACTGAGGCTGTTCAAAGGCTTTCAAAACCAGGGATTGCTTTCCTACGAATCGACCGTGACCGACCTGCCCGTGGTGGTCAATTTTGCGGAACAACGCATTACCCTTTGGGTGGCCGAAAGGCAGGTTCCCTGCCATTGATCAACACTACAAATAGACTAATCCGGGAGCTGCTCCAGCAGCTTCCGGAATTTTTTTTGCTCCTGGTACTTTTGAAATTCAGGTGGATCCGTAAGCCTCGACTTTTTGTGCAACCCGGCTTTGATCGCCATTTTGAGGCTGGAAAAGGCCAGATTGTCTTCGCCCTGGCCAGCGTAGGCCAGGGAAAGGCGGTAAAGGGGATAAATTGCATCGGGCTCGGTCAGGGCCCAGATTTTGTTGAGACTGATCTGGCGGGGATAATCTTCGGCGGGAATGGTCGTCTCCACCGCTCTGGCCCCGATCATGCGGGTAAGGCGCTCTGCCATGGCGGCCTCGGCTGCATCCTTTGAAGCCCGGGCCCGGGTCAGGGATTTGCCCTCCAGTTCCCACCAGGCAAAAACCGCAGAATCGCGGTAATTTTCGAAATTGAAGAGAAAATGCTTCTCAATTTCCTCCCTGCGCCTGCGCTCCAACTCCATGAAGCGGTCATTTTCACGGATGGCTTCCCGAAGTTCGGGCCGATTGGCAAATTCTGCAACCTGAGAAACCTGATTTGCCGCGGCAGTTTTCCCAAAATCCCGCCACAGATTGAGGTTTGCATCAAAAGATTGCAGGGGAAATCCATCCAGATTGAAGGCAGAAGCCAATTGCTTGCGTTCCAAAATCCGGGCCGATATCCAATCAGAGGAAGGGAGGGACTGCTCCTGCAGGACAAAAAAGTCGAGGGCCTGGGCCAGAAAAGGGGGATCGGGCCACTGGTGAGGTCCGTGGAAGGTGATCAGGCGGCTTGAAGCCTCCAGTTCGGTCAATAGGCGCTCAGTGTCGTGCATTTCCAGCCAGTTCATGTCGAGATCGCCCACAATGCCGGCAAAAAGAAAGGGCAGATTTGCGCGGGGTTGCCACTTTTCGAGGGCGGGGAATCCCGCCCCGCAGCCAATCACGCCGCGTATTTTGCCCGATTCGAGGGCCAGAGCGGTGGCAACCCGGGCGCCACCAGAAAATCCAGCCAGGTAAATGCGGGTGGAATCGATTTGAAAACGGGACCAGGTGTCGGCAAAAAGAGCATTTGCGGCTCCAAAAGCTACTTCCCAGGAGCCGTTGCGGCTGGTATGGGAGCCAACCAAAATCAGATGATACTGGTCGGCGAGGTCGCGGTACTTTTCCACGGGAAGTTTGCCACGGGCCAGGGGCTCAAAAAAATACAGGATGGGCGAAGGAGCTTCGGGATTCCAGCTTTCAGGGAGGTACAAAGCGTAGCTTTGGGTGGGATCGTGCCGGCAAATGACGGAATCTGTAAGGGTGCCCGGGGTGAAGGCCTGGGCAAACACTCCTGAACGGGTCAAAAAGAGGAAAAAACAGGTTAGAATAGCGATCAGTACCTTGCGTTGCATGCCTTAATTTATCAGGATTTGGGGAGAAATACACCATTTGGCCTGGAAGGCGGGTTTTAATTCTGCCGTGAGACCTCTGAGCTGTGGGGAACTGGCTTTCCGCCCTGCTTTCGGCGGAAAAGCCAGAAGAAGGGAGGCTGGTGCGCGCAGATCACAGGATCACGGCAGCCAGGAAGATTTCCAGCCCTTTGAGATTAAGGTTATTCCCCAAAATTTCCTTACTTTTTACATCCCCTTTCTGCACAAAATCGATCGAAATGAAAAGCAAAAGTGAAATCAAACGCAAATTTGAACGGATCAGACGCCCGGAAGAGGCCAGGGTTTTTCTGAGTCACAAGTACGAAGACAAGGCTCATTGCCGGGAAATTGCCGCCTACATGGAAGATTTGGGGGTAAATGTGTTTTTTGATGAACGGGACGAGGATCTGCAACAGGCGGTTTCTGAAAAATCTGATGTGCAAATCACGGAACGGATCAAGGAGGGGATTAGGGAATGCAGTCACATGCTGGTTGTGATTTCAGAAATGACCTATAAGTCGTTTTGGGTGCCTTTTGAAATTGGGTACGGGCATGCGCGGCTGATTGAGCGGCCTCAATTGGGCGAATCGAGGGATATACGGATTGCGATTTTGCTGATCGATCAGTTTCCCAAGGATAAACTGCCCGAATACCTGCGGGTGTGCTATGCCCTGCACAACCTGAACGACCTGAATGAGTATATTGCCCAGATTACCAAAACACCCCTGGAAATAATCCGTGAGCAGATTCAGGGCGGAAATCAGTCGCTGAGGGCGCCGGATTTTGTGCGGCCGTTGAGAGGAATTCTGGATTGAGATTGGGGATTTTCAGGGAAATTTTCTGTTTTGAGCGGGAATATTGTTCAATGGTTCAGGGATGCGTAACTTGAAGTTAAATTGTCCCTGATTTTCAGACATGCCCCCTGGAATCTTAAGCAAATTCGGACAGAATCTGCGCCAATGGCCGCTCTGGTTGGCTTTGGTTGCGGCCTTCTGGGGCAAGGGACTGCAGGCCCAGCTACCCACTTCGCTCATGGACCCGCTGATTGGCACCCAGGCCCGCCCGGGCCTGAAAGGGATATTTGTGTACGGCCGCACCACGCCCTTTGTGACCCCGCCCTTTGGCATGACCCATTGGACGCCCCTGACCCACTACCCGCACATAGCCTGGTGCGGCTATCACTATAATACCCACCGCATCATCGGGTTTCGGGGTTCGCACAAGCCAGCCATGTGGATGGGCGACTATGGCTATGTGACCCTCATGCCCGGCACGGGTCGGGTAAAGGTGGGCAGCCTGGCCCGCAGCAAGCATTTCAGCCACAAGCGGGAGGAATCTCATCCCTACCTGTACAAAGTGGAACTGGGGCCGAAGGCCCGGCCGCTGCGGGTGGAAATGACGGCCAGTGCGCATGTAGGCATATTTCAGATTACCTTTCCGCGGCGTAAGGGATGGATTTACATTGAGGCAAGTAAGAAAAAGGGTTTCGAGGGATACGTTGAAATTGACCCGGCCAGAAATATCGTGCGGGGATATAATCCGGACTATGAACCCGCAAAAATCATGGCAGAAATGCCGGATTTTAAAGGTTATTTTGAAGTAAAATTCGATCAGTCGTTCGACAAATACGGCACTACCAAAGGAAAAAGGAAGTTTCGGGGTAATTTGTGGGAAAGAGGTGACCGGGTTGGGGCCTGGGTAAAAATCAAACACACCCATAAAATAAATCTGGAAGTAACCACTTCCTTCATTGGCTGGGGGCAAATGGATTTTCTTCACTGGCATGAAAGTCAGATTGGGTTTGAGACAAATGTCAGCCATGCGATCTCAAACTGGAGAACATACGCAGAAAAATTCGAGATAAAAGGCGCTTCTGAATCTGAGCAACGCATTTTTTACACGGCCTTATACCATTGCCTGTTGTTTCCCCGAACCTTTGGCGATAACGGAAAATATTACAGCCCGTTTGACGGAAAAATCCATTTTGGAACCTCATACACGGACTTTTCCCTGTGGGACACCTTTCGTGCAGAGCATCCGCTGCTGACCCTGGTCGCGCCCGACCGGGTGGATGGCATGATCAGATCCCTGCTGCAAAACTATGAGGAAGGTGGCTGGCTGCCCAAATGGCCCAATCCCACCTACTCCAACATCATGATTGGCACCCACGCAGATGCCGTGATTGCAGATGCGTATGTGAAGGGATTTCGCGGGTTTGACGAAAATCTGGCCTGGGAAGCCATGCACAAAAACGCCATGACCCCGCCCGACGGCGACAGTCTTAAGCGCTGGCACGACCGTGCTCCCTGGAGCGGATACGAGGGCCGGGCCGGCCTCACCTGGTACAAAAAGCTGGGCTATGTGCCCGCAGATAAAACGGATGAATCCGTTTCCAGAACCCTTGAATTTGCCCACGGCGATTATTGTCTGGCCGCTTTTGCCGAAAAAGCGGGCAAAACGGCGGAAGCTGATTTTTTCCTGCAGCGAAGCAAAAATTACCGCCATCTGTACAATCCCGCCACGGGTTTTATGGCCCCCAAAAACAGCGATGGAACCTGGCACCAGGACCCTGCGGCCGGCTTTACGGAGGGAAGTCCCTGGACTTACCTTTTTTGCGTGATGCAGGATATTCCGGGATTGATTGAGCTGATGGGACGGGAAAAATTTGTAGAAATGCTGGACCGAAACTTCAGTGAAGGGCATTATGTGCATGAAAACGAGCCTGGACACCATTATTGCTACCTCTACAACTACTTGGGCATGCCCTGGCGCACCCAGGAACTGGTGGCGCGTTATCGCCGGGAAAAGTACCGCGACGCCCCCGACGGCCTCGACGGAGACGATGATTGTGGTCAAATGAGCGCCTGGTATGTCTTTTCAGCCATGGGATTTTACCCGGTCACCCCCGGATCGGGGGTGTATGCCATTGGCACACCCTTATTCCCCCAATTGACTCTGAAAACAGGTGCTAACGAGTTCACAATCAAAGCAAACGGGGTTTCGGAGGAAAATATCTATGTTCAATCAGTGAAACTGAACGGGTTGGAATTGCAGGAACCTTTTTTGCGGCATGAGGATATTTTGAAAGGAGGGATTTTGGAATTTGAAATGGGGAAAGAGAAAAGTGATTGGGGGAGCGGGAAGTAAAGATATATGGACAAAACAAAATTAATATCCCAGGACATCTCCCCTATTTGGTTTATCCTCATTTTATTCCAATTTCTAATCTGTTGCAATCCCCCCGCTCCCCAAATAAGTGATCTTTTTGCAGAATTTGATTCCCGCACCAAGCAACAACCCGTTCGCACTCAAAAAGATTTGGAGCAGGTTCTTTCCCAGTTGGAAACGATCAGTTTTGCCAATCTTGATACTGCCTATATCCGCAAATCCAACTCAAAAGGCGACTTCAAATCTATGTTGCAGGGAAAAACTTATTATAATGTGAAAGGAGAGGAGGTTTTGCTTTTTCTGGTTGATGATTTCAGACTATTCGAATTCATGGCAAAGGACGAGGCTTTTACGGCAAATAAGAAACATCTTCTGCAAAATCTTCCCCAGGAATCCGCACCCGGCCAATATCTACTTCTAAACAGGCGACTGCCCCAAAAGTTACTTGAGCTGATGCAGGAACTTGAAAAAGCAGGGTACAATCCACATGGTTTCACCATCAACAGTTGCTACCGTCACCCCGTGCTGAATCTACAAATGGGAAGTGCTTCCCGTAGCCGCCATATTGCCGGGGAAGCCATTGATTTACATATCCGTGATATCAACCAGGACGGTCAAATCACCCAGGACGACAAAACCATTGTGCTGGATCTCCTGAATAAAACAATAATCAAGCAAACGGGGGGAATTGGGCGGTATCCAGGTACCATGACCGTGCATTTTGACGTACGAGGATATGGTGCCAGATGGGATTCGTATTGAGGAAAATCCCCCTTAATCCATCCACAATCTTTCCACATTCGAACTATCCATTTTGCCGAAAGGATACAGGTTTGTAAATTTAAGGCAAACAGACCATTTTGATTCAGTTACCATGGCCAAAGAACGAACACACATTCCGGTCGCTGCAGAGCGCCCCCTGCAGCGACGGTTAGATGCCGAAGAAGAGTTAAAAGAGACAGGACAGGAAATCGCCCCTCCCCAGCTAAAGCTGGATACTGGAAGTCCCGTGCCCCCACCCGATGAAACAGGAAAGCCTGGTGGAAAAAATGAAGGATTTTCCTACCAACTGAAATCTGCTTCCAATGCAGAAAGTGATTCCCCAGGCTTCTCCCCTACCCAATTTGCCGTGGCGGGTAATAACCAGATTGATGCGCCCATTCAGCGCAAAGCCGCCTTTGCCCCATCTGGTGGGGGTAACGGAAAAGCAGAAGCCACGGGTTCGGCCATGGGCAAAATGGAGAGCTTCTTCCAGGCCGACTTCTCCAACGTAAATATCCACGAAAATAGTTCCAGCGCCACTAAGGCAGGTGCGTTGGCCTACGCCCAGGGCAATGATATCCACTTTGCTCCCGGTCAGTTCAATCCCGAAACATCTTCTGGTCAGGAATTGCTGGGTCACGAACTGACCCACATCGTACAGCAACGTCAGGGCCGGGTCAAGCCCAATGCAGAAGTGGGCGGCATGCCCGTCAATAATGACCGCGGCCTCGAAAAAGAGGCCGATGACATGGGCCGCAAAGCGGCCTCTGGGCAAGCCCCGGTCACCCAGGCCAAAGCGCCCCCCCAAGGCAAGGAAAAAGAGGAGGCCATTCAGCGAAAAACTGCCGAACCAGGCCCTGAACTCAATTCTCAGGCCCTCAAAACCGAAAATCCCTTCACAGCACCCGCAGTCATTCCCAACTTCACCAACCAGGAAGAAGTGCAGGATCTGGAGGAATCTAAAACCGCAGAAACTGAAATTCAGGCCCCTGAAATCGACGTGGATGCCCCCGCAGAGGCAGGTGGAGGCGAGGACAATCCTGTGGGAGGTGGAGGAGAAAATCCTGCCGCAAACCCAAATGGAGGAGGAATCAACCTGCCCAAACCCGAATTCAGCCTCAACGGAATGCCTCCCCAGGGAACAAATCCACTGAAAGAAATGGGGCAGGGCATGAATTTCCGCATGAACCTGAATGCAGGCCCCTCTGGCGCACCTTCCATGGTTTCGGCCGCGCCCAAAATGAACCTCAAATTCCCCGAACCCGGTCAGCAAAACCGTGCTTCAGCCCAATTCAAAGTGGCTGGCCCGGCACCCATGCAAATGAGTGGCGACGAAGACAGTGGCCTGCTCGGCGGAATCAGAAGCAGACTCAATTCAATCGTGAGTGGCCTGCAATCGGGATGGTCGGGCCTCACTTCCATGGCCTCCAGCGCCTTCGACGGGGTCATGAATACCGTTTCCAGCCTCACAAGCGGATTGCAGAACATGGCTACTTCGGCCCTGGACGGCATTTCTGGTGCCTGGGACAGCCTTTCTGAAACGGCTTCAAGTATGGCCGACAGTTTCAAACAAACGGTGGGCAATGCCGTGGGATCAGTTTCGGGCTTCATGGGATCCATTACAGGTGCGATCATGAACCTAGATGCAGCCGCCCTGAGCGCAGCCTGGGCAGGTCTGACGGGTGCCATTTCGGGCGTCTGGGGCACAGTGCAGGCCGCAGGACAGGCCATGTTCGAGCAACTGACCGGCCTCTGGACGGGTCTGGGCGAACGTTTCAGCGGGGTCATTGACTCGCTTACCCAACAGGCGACCGCCATTTATGACCAAATGGGCCAGGCGGCCCGTGCAGTTCAGGAACGTGTACAATCAGCCTGGAACAGCCTCCAAACCCAGGCAAACCAGATGGATGGTGTATTGGGAGGCGTAGCCCGGGCTTTGGTTTACCTGATTCAAACCCTGATCAGCTGGGGAACTGAAGTCTGGAACGGCATTCAACAGGGCTGGAATGCACTGACCGAGCAGGTCAGTTCCTTCATGTCGGGCGTCAGCGAGCAAATCAGCAGCATCTGGGACAGCCTGCAAAGCTACGCAACCAGTTTTTGGGAAGGCATTACTTCACTCTGGGACAGCCTCAGTAGTTGGGTTTCCGAGCAAATCGACTATTTCGTGCAAGGGATCTCCAATCTGATGGACCGCTTCAACAGCTTCTCCATTGGCTCGATTGTTTCCAAAATTGCCGAATATGCCCCCATGTTCAAGGCGGTGCAGGAAGCCGTGCAGAACCCTGATGCGGCCATGACACCCATGGTCAACGACCTTGCCACCCCGCTCGAGGAGCGCATGCCAGGCGAATCTGTCTCCATTGGTACCCAAAGGGCCTCTTCAGCGCAGGGAGGTGGCGGAAATGCAACCACGGGAGGAGTCCCTGTCCAAATGATGATGGCTTCAGGTGTGGCCCAAATGAGCGGTCCCAGAAGCACCACAGGTCTGGGAGAAGTAATCAGTGGCTTCAGCCGTCATATCCAGGCCAAATGGGCCGAAATCCATGTCTGGCAAATGATCAAAGACATGCTCTGGACCCTGCTTTGGCCCTGGCCAACTGTGGGCCACGAGATTGCCGCCTTCTTTACCGAGGATCTGGCCACCATTTTCAGCAATTTCTACATGCCGGCCAACCTCTTCTCAGATCCCCTGGGATGCCTGCATGACCTGTACACCAACCTGCTCCACATCCTCGACATACCGCTGGCCCTTTGGAGAAGGTTGAATAACATTGCCATGGCCCTGATGGGCTGGATTACCCTGGCGCTGATCATCATTGGCGCCATAGGCGGCACCACTGCTGGTGGAATCATTGGCGGAATTGTATCTGCCGCAGCATCACTCGGCCTTGCCACCCCGGCAGGGGCCAGTGCAGGGGGCGCCGCAGGCGGCCTGGCTGGTGCCGGCGCAGGATTTGCTGCTGGAATGGCATTGGGAGAAATGTTCCTGATTTCGTTTGGGGTCGCCCATGTAGCATCCATTGGGAAAGCCCTGACCGACCTGTTTACCAGCAACCAAACGACCGATGAAAAGGAAGATGATTATTCCCAATTGGCAGACAGTCTGATTGCCCTGGGAATTACCGCGGTGCTGGTATTTGTGGGATGGCTGGCCTCCAAACTGGCTGGCGCCGTTCTAAACCTGATCCGCAGGATCAGGGGGCCGCGCCCCGTTGAAGCTCCTCTGGGCGAAGTGCCGGGAGAGGTGCCAGTTGAAGATCCTGTAGAGGTTCCTGGTGAGCGGCCGGGTGAGGAACCTGTCGAAAGACCGGGTGAAGAGCCTGTGGAGAGGCCGGCAGAGGATGAACCAGTGAGGGAAGATGAACCTGTTGTCGATCCACTGGAAGCAATTAAAACGGCTGCAAGGGAACATGTCGCACGTATTCGAGCCAGGATGACCGAAATGAGAACAGCCCTGGATAGATTTCCTGAAGATTCCCCTGGACGGACCTCAATTGAAGAGCGATTGAGTGATGTAGAAAATACCCTGGACCGCTACGAAAGGGATATTACAGATGCAGTTTCTGAGGAAGAAGTAGGGATGATCAGAGATGAGCTTACAGAACTGGAGAATACCCTGACAGAAATTGATGGGTTGATCCGCGAAGAAAACACGCTTGCAGATCAGGAGGAATTGTATGAGGCATTGGGTGATGAACCAAGGCACATAGACATTCTTGAAAATGAAGCTTCTAATGCGGGTGCCCATGTTTTAGAACGACATGGTCCACAAATTCCCATGGAACGAAGCCTTGATGCAAATGGTTTGCCCGATGGTACACGAACAATTGAGGGCCGCATTCACGGGGACAGTCCATGGAACAATCCTGGTGAGGGTGGAATGCAAAATTTCTCCGCAAAATGGAACAGTATTGATGCCATCAATGCGACAGTAAACAGATACCTTAGAATGAATTGGGATGCAATTCGTTCTGATCTTGCCCAAAACCCTGTTGGGGAAGGACACGCAGGAACGATGGTAACAGAAACTCCTGTTGGAGAAGGCTATTATAACGGAAACTACGGACAGGGTGGCCCAAGGGTGCCAGTTGGCCCGGTTCCTGTGAATATTGTGACAATTGTCGTACGTTTGATTCAGGGAAGCAATCCTCCAGGATACTACATTCACACTGCCTTCCCAAATTTAAGAGGCTTTTAATTCCGTAAAAAATGGTTGATTTCAGAGAACTCAGGCGTAAAAAATTACAAGAGCAAAAGGAAAATCCATTTGCAGCCGCTCAAAAATTTCTCAATCAATATTGGGGGGATGAAGGCCATTCTGAGATGGTGAAAAAGGCTATGGAGGAGGTTGCAAAAGAAACAACCTGGACATTAAAGGCAGGAATGGAAGCGTTAAATACTGTGGCTCAAAGCCCCCAATTTTCGGACCAGCAGGTTATGGATCTTGTGATTTGGTACGCCAATTACCCCCTGGAAAACCCCTCAGGAGAAGCCGCACGTTCATGGTTGGTGGAGGCAGCGGCCATGATCAAAAAGGTAATAGAAACCTATGATCAAAATCCCTGAAACTGGAGTTAAATCCCTTTCGGAATTCTCACTGCCACTCTCCGTTTACAGGATGGCAAGACGACCTGGCCATTTGCAACTTGTGGTTAATAATGGTTATCAGGGCATTGCCTTATTGGATATTCAAACAGGAAAAATCTTCTCCACCTTCAACTTCCCCCCTGGTTATGGTCCAGATGGGGTTGTTTCTGCTATTCTCTTGAGAAGCGATGGCAGGGAAGCCTTTGCACTCAATCAGGAATCGGGAATGGGGTGCATTTTTGACCTTGAAAACAAGCAATCCCCAATTATCGTAAAGCTCCCTCTATTCAAAGCCATTTATGACCTGAGATATTTGTGGAACACAGACATCTTTTGGTTGACTGGCGCAGGATCTCCCACCAATTTCCAGTTAAAAAAAGATGCTTCCCTGATTTTTGACCGCGGGAATCCCCGGGAACTCACGGCAGGGTACCTTCCATTTGCCAGAGCCCTCAATAAAATCCCCTGGAAAGGTTGCAACGTGATTCGCACTGAGCCAGAAAAAAATCAAATGCTTTACCATTTATACTCAGAGTCTCCCTCTAAGATTGGAGTAATTAACTGGGGATCTGGTTCGTCATGGTCGTTTGAAATTGATGGTCCTGTACCTGATTTTGTGGCCGATATTTCACGGGTATTCATTTTGGGAGAATTTGAAATCAGAGAATTCAGTTTCAAAGGACTCAAAAGAAGGGAATTCAAGTCAGGAAACGGGTTTCATTTTTCAAATCTTGAACTTTTCCCAAGATCTCAAGTTAATCAGCCTCTTTTGGTGACAGTAAGCCACCCATTAAGTGGAAAGGAGGGTTCCCGAATATCTGTTTACGAACTTGATTGAATTTTTGAAGCATAACCCCATGGATTTCATACAAACAAGGCTTGGGGAGTTATTTGATAGGCCTCCCCTCGAAATAACCCAAAAATTCATCCACGAATTCTGGGGGGATGAATCACAAATGGAGGCAGTCGAACGGGACATGCGACAATTGAAAGAGCAAAAGAGTCCGTGGTTGGAGATTGGGCTCAGGGCTTTGGAAGCTGTTCTTGTTGATCCTGGAATTTCAGACCAGAAATTAATAAGTTTGGTAGAAGGGGATGCCAATTACCCCCTGGAAAACCCCTCAGGAGCGACCGCACGGGCATGGTTGGTGGAGGCAGCGGCTATGATCAGAAGGGTAATTGTATGAAATTAAAAATCAACTTTGAAGCCTGACTTCCGCGAATACATCCGTCAAAGGAAAGAAGAGGAGAAAAACAATCCTCTCAAGCCATTGAAGGAATTTTTTATCAGCATTTTCAATGATGCAGATTGGCAGGAGGCGTCAGCCGACCTGAAAGGGATCAAAAAAAATTCTGGCAGTCAGGCGATCCTCAAATTCAAAAATCTCCTGGACCGGGTAATGGAAGACCCTCAAATCACAGACCGACAAATTCAGGATTTGGTTTTGGGGGATGCAAATGAAAGTCTGGATGATCAAAGCCCTGAGGGATGCAGAGAATGGCTGAGGAAAGTGACTGATTTGTTGGATCAGATTCTGGCTGAACCCTGAAAAATTAGGCTTCAGCTACTTTCCTAAGGCCCAGCAGGCCTTCCAGCCTGCGCATCCAGGTGTCGGGCATGGCATAGAGGAGAGAGCCTGCAAAAACCAGCGCCACGCCCGGCCAAAGCAGAAATTTCAACCCAATCAAATATTGGGTCAGGATGACCAGCACGAAGCCCGACATCTGGAAACCAAAGGGAATCCAGCGGTTTCTGCGGCGGGCCATGCGGGCAAAATACCAGGCCGACAATACCAGCGAGCCCGCCAAAACGTGCTTCAGCCAGGGCAAATAGGGCAATCCCATGCCCATGGAACCAAATACACTCATGTAGGCCGCCCAGCAGCCTGCACATTTTGGAAAAAATGCCAGCAGAATCCCCGGCAAGACTGAACCTGTGGACAATGGCTTACGAAGCCAGGACCAGCGGGAAGACTGCTTTTGCACCTGTAAAAATTTCTTAGCCATAATCTCTGCCTCTTCCACCGCCATCCACTTGCCGTTGGCAAGTACGAATGGTCCTTGCAGACTGCGGAAACGGGAAGGCAATTCCTGGTTTCCGGCCTGAATTTCCTGCCAGGCAGGCATCCAGCCCAGACTTTGCAAAGCAGCCCGCAATTGCTTTCTCACCAAACCCATTTCAGGGTAATCGGGTGCAACCACAAGGATGATTTTGAGTTCACTCATGACTGCAATTCAGGGATATTTTGGGTGGCAAAACCATCTTCCACCAGCATTTGCAGCCCTTCCAGGGCATGCCCTGGAGGCAAATCAGGCCGGATTTTCCTCAAAGCTGCCATAAACTCTGCCGCAGTAGCTCCCCCAGGATAGGAATTTCGCAGGTAGCCCAGGTCAGTGGGAGAGAAAAACAGGCATTTTTTGTGAGAAGCAGGCTGAAGAATCAATTTATCAGTGGGTGAAAGGGCAATTTTTCCCTGGCGCAGGCGCCAGAAAGGTCGATCTGCCCAGCGCTGCTCCATCGCATAAAAATCCCGCTTCACTTCCCAGTAACCCATAAACTGTTCCAGTTGGGAAAAACTGTATTTCTGACAGGCTGACTGTGCCGTTTCTCCTCCTTCCAATAAGTCAATGGCCGCAAATGCGCCCATCAATCCACTGCGCAGGGCAAAAAAGATGCCCTGGGAAGACAATGGATCAAAGGCAGCGGCTGCATCACCCACCGCAAGCCAGTCCCGCCCGATCACCTGATCGCTGCGCTGGGATTGGGCCGGCCAGGTCCGTAGATGAAGGTTTTCGGGCTGAAACAGCCCGCTGAGGCGGGCCTGAGTGAGAGGAGCTGTTTGTAATTGATTCACCCAACCTTCAGAATTTTGGATTTCCAGCAGTTTGACCTGATTGGCATCCGTAAAAAAAGCGGCTGCCATTTTCTGATCTGGCAGAAGGGCGCTGTACCACCAACCCTCTGCAGCGGCTTCCACCAGGGTGTCGCGGTTGAGCTGGCTGCCTGACTCTAAAATAGCCATGGTACCCACCAGACGGTCAAATAGAAGCACATTCGCACCTGCCAGCCTGGATATGCCTGCGCTTCTGCCCGTGGCATCCACCAGTATCTGGCACTGAATCTCCTTTCCTTCGGAAACCAAAATCCATCCACCAGTTTCCAGGTGGTTTGCTTCCTGAAAAGTGGAATTCTCCCATAATTCAACTCCCCTTTCACGAACCTGATCGGCCAAAAAACGATCGAATCTGTTTCGATCCAGGTGCCATCCATTTCGCTCAACGGAAGTCAAAAACTCCTGAGAAACAGCATGTTCGCTGCCCCAGGAACTGAGGGAACCAAATGCAGGCAGGTGGTTTCCTAGTAAAAATTCTTCCCAAATACCCAGCCTTTCCAGCAACACCCGACATTGTGGCGGCAGGGTCTCCCCCACCCTGGGTCGCAGGTAATCCCCCCGCTCCAAAATCAGAATCCTAAGTTGCGGATTGAGATTTATTAATCCCAGGGCAAAGGCGCAACCAGCCGGTCCGCCTCCCACCACCAAAATGTCGAATTTGAGTTTCATTCAGCTGAATTCGGGATTATTCTGTGTAACACACTGCATACCAGCTGGCTACCACGCCCGCGGGTGCCGTCCCCCCACTTCCATCGGGATGCGGTATGGTGCGCACAATGGTTCCCACCAGCGCAGGCACCTGATTCACTCCGTTGGGCCAGGGTTTGATCATGTAGCCCTGATAATCGTAAATCCATTCGCTGCCGCTGACCACTCCTTTGCCCTGAAAACGGAAACTAAACGGATCACCGTAATTGGAAGAGCCTTTGAGGTCAAGTTCCCAGCTGTAAGGCTTGTCATAGGGATTGGGCCTTTTATCACTTTTGGGACCGAAAATTTTCCCTTTGAATTCGTTGAAGGGGGCAGATTCGATCTGGATGTAACCGTAGCCAAACTCCAGCGTGGTAAGCGGAACCGTAAGATCATCTGAGTTGAGCCAACTGCGATAAGTCCAGTTCCCAAGCAGGAAATCAGGGGTGAGATAATTTTGCATAATAATTTCAATAAAGGGTGATGATTCTGAGGATTAATTGTCGGTTTTGGGAATCCAGGCAGGATTGCGCTCGATCTCGTAATAGGCATTGGCGGCCTTTGGGTCCGGATTGCGAATCACAAATCCAAATTCCTTCCAGGCAGAAACCATTTTCAGGTCTCCATCGTGGGTTTGAGGAATATAAGCCGCCCACTCGATTTGGGTTCCGTCTTTCAGATAAACCTGTAAGGGACGATGGGTGGGCCACCACATGGTGATATTGACCTGATTGCGGGCCACGGTTGGGTCGGGGGGATTATCAGGATAGATTTTACACCAGGATTCGAAAGTTACATCCACATCCTGGGTACTGCATTCGTTGAAATCGGCCTGCCAGGGTACTGCCGAACGCTTGGTCAGGTCGCCTGGCTCCAGTCCAATGTACAGGTTTTCTGATTGACTCAATCCCGCCTGAATGAAAGGATTATTGGCACCCACCACCCCGGCTCCTGAAGTTGGTACAAAAGCAGGATTGGCCTTGATGCGGTAGGGCTTGCTGAAAATCGCGGGATTTCGCATGATCCAGGCCATTTCAGCACCCGGACAGAATGATCCTCCCAACACATTTCCCAAAACTCCCTGGGTCAAAGATTGATCTGTGATATATTGCTGCCCAAAAGGAAAAGCCTGTTGGGTGCACTCTGTAATGGGATTATCATTTCTGAATTTGCCCACTGCCCACTGGTGAATGAGGAACAACTGGGTATCCGTCAGGCGAAAAAACTTGCTGGGCAAGGTGTTGGTCAGGGGATTATCTCCGCAAAGCAGGGGCATCAGCTCTTTATACCAAAGCGGGTTATTGATGCGCCCATACTCCCGGCGAAGTACATTTTCCTCTCCCGGTCCGCGTAAACTCTGGAAAATAAACTGACGCATGTAACGGTAGGGATCCAGGGGAGTGGTTTTGTCGCGGATATCAGTAGGATCGGCGGGATCACTTGAGGTGGTGTATTTGCCCGGTTTGTCCACACCTTTGTGCATTTTTGACATGAGGGCTTTGATCTGGGCCGCAGCTTCCTCATCGGTCAGGGGACGGATGGGAGGATGAGAAATTTTGCTCATGTCAAAATCTCCCCGGTAATTCACTTCGTGGGCCGGGAAGGAGATATTGAGAAAATTGGTGACCCACTGATAGTTGAAAGGGCGGGTGAGAATGGGAAAAATCTCGGTGTTGAAATCAGGATAATAGTCTGTATTCCACCATTTGGGCTGATCCCTCCAGAAATTCAATTCCTTTTTATCCTCAATATTCACGGGTTTGGGATCGTCAAAATGGCCGACTCCATACATGTGAAGATGCGTGGCAAACTCCCTGATATTCAGGTCATGCAATAGGTCGTCCATGGTTACCAGATCGACGATGGGCGGCGCATAACGCGGATATCCCACCACGACCCAGGCCGGATCTTCCACATCCATCATCCGCACCTGATTGTCAGTTTTGTCGAAGTAATGGATAATGGCCATGACGGGCCCGTCGCTGACGTCATCAAACCAATTGTCGTTATTGGCGTAATTTTTAATCTTGGGATCGGAAAAATTTGTGCCCATAGAACCTGAACAACCGTGCCCACCCAGGACAATCAGGCGGCCATTCTGGTCGGTCATGACCTCCCCGAGGGTGTCTATTGGGAAGGGTTTGAGGTCGGGTGGGGGGAAATTTTCCGTGACCCCTGTGGTGGCAGAATTCCTGGCAAAAGTAGCTCTTCTGGGCTCAGAAGCAGCATTTACAACGCGTGGTCCGGGATCAATGATGAGCTTTTGTCTGGCTTCTGAATCTGTGATTTTTGCGTTTCTGAGTGGATGGTCCGGGGCATAGCCATGCTCTCCTTCCAGTTGCTTAAATTCGTACCAAACGGCTTTTTTATTGGCAACATAAGTGGTCCATTTGATGTCGGTCACGGTGCCGGGACCAGTCAGGGTTTCGATGGTATCCCCGATTTTGAGCGGGGTCCCTTTGCCATCTTTACCAATCACAAAGACCCCAAATCTGGCCGCCTGCCGCTTTACCCGGCCCTCTTTATCCTTGTAGGAAGTTACGGTTTTTTCGGCCAGGGTAACGGGATCAATGATCGCATTTCCTTCGCAATCGCATTGAATGGGAAGGCCTCCTGTGGTTTCAGGAGAAATATAAAACGAATCGGGGCTGTCGCCAACCCTGGCCACACCAATGGCCGGGTGTATTTGCAGCCGGGATACATTACTTGATTTTATCATGACTTTAGAGGGGATTTAGTCGAGGAAATTGATTGAAAGGGCGTCCATGCGCAAGCCAAGATCGGCGCCGGCCGATTCGTTATCGACCAGAACCACCGAAATTTCCAGTTGATCTGAATTTTCCTTGATCCTGTTGAAGGCTTCCGTTATGTCCAGCGGAATATTACCAGGCGCATTGTGGTTGCGTCCCCGCAGGTCGTTGGAGCGCTTTTCTTCAAAGGGTGGATCGCAATGACCCGGGCCACCAATGCAATCACCATGGCCAAAAAATGAGGCAGATCCTGCATAATTGGGATTTCCAGTGGTTGGGGTGTTCACATTGGCATCGGGTTGATTCAGGAAGACGCGCAGTCCAAAACTATACTGAGGCTGATCCACATTATGGAGGCGCAATTCAACTTTTCCGTCGTGGTTGCGCAACTCGTCTGTGATGGCAATGACATCACTTTGGAAACTTTTCAGAGAAAGTCCTCTGCCTGTGGGGAAAATATGCATGTCTGTGGCGTACTCATAGCCCAGTTTTCCAATACTTCGGGCGTCACGGACCGAAAATCCAAGCCCGGGCAGGGCGGCATCCTGATCGTCGGGCAACTGATTGGGATATTTGGTCTGCCAAATGCTGTAAAGGCGGTCGATATTGCAATGGTGGGGCCAGAAAATGAAGTCAAAAGCCGCAGTCAGGTTGTTGAACATGTCGCCCCGGGGAGGTTCATTGGGATCGGCAGACAGCACCTGATTATTGGGGTTACAGGCCAGAATGTAACTCAAGGGGTTATACCCCCCGGTCCAAAGGTGGATGGTATTGTGTGGATCATAATCCAGAATGCCAAAGCTTTGGTTGTACTCAGGGCCACCACCAAAATTCCGCCAATTGTCAACTTTCATGATGCGTTTGATATCATCACGGGTGGGAAAGTGGTGGTTAAACATTTGCAATCCCAGGGCACCCAAGGGATTTTTGGGATCATATACTTCGGTCCCGCCATTATTATTGCCATTATAAAACATGCCGGGATACCTGAACTGATACCACAAGGGATTGACGCGGGCCAATTCGGGGTACATGGCGTTGCGCTGATTCTGATTCACGATTTCAGCGGCATTGAATAATTCCAGGGCGGCATTGAACCGTTGTCCCTTTATACTTTCCAGCTTTTTGATTTCGTCTTTGGAGAATAATCCTGTAAGAATAAGCTTCTGGATGGCGCTTTGGTTGATCCAGCAGCGCAGGGCACGGGGAATGATGCCTGCTATGCCGGCTGGATTGTAGGCTGGATTGTTCTTATCCAAAAGGGCGGGAATCTGCCCTTTCAGGTATTTGGGGTGGGTCCAATCCCAGTAAGGGAGGGTCACGTCGGGATCAATGTCCTGGAGGGCCTGCTCGAAAGAATAGAGAAACATGCGGTGCCAGGTGAGAAACTGTTCCCAGCCGTGCTGACATTCGTCTCCGTGGAGGCGTCCCCAGTAAAGCATGTTGCGCTTGTCTTTGGGGAATACATTCAGACGAACCATTTCCCACACGGCGTTCCGCAATTTCTCTTCTTCCTCGTCTGTGAGGTTTTCTATGCTCTTGCGGACTTTGAGTTGGGAATATTCCCGTTTGAAAATGTTGGTGGCGCGGTTGTAAGCCTTGAAAATGGCCTGTCCGGCAGCCTGCCGGACTGCGGGTTGCTCCACATAGTCCACTTCTGGGCAGCCGTCGTCGATCCAGTTGGAGATGAACTCAATATCCTCCTCGGACATGCGTTGACCGCCCCAGGGCAAGGGCTTGAAGTACTCCTGGTTGAAGGGGAATTCTCCTTTGAGGCCTTTGATCAGGCCTGATCCTGCTCCCCGACCGGGCCGAACGACCGGCAGGATGCGGGTGGCGCTGGCCTGGGCAGTTTTGAGTGGAACGGGGCAACAGGAATTGGCGAGCCGTTCTTCGGGCGTATCCAGCGACATCTCATCTGTGTGCCACTCGGTCACCTCGGCAATCATGCGGACGCCGTAGATTTCGATGTGGAGGAATTCCTGATAGGGCAGGTTCCAGAAGCGGCCCATTCCCTGGTAATCGGCGGTGGAATCGCCTGCGGCTGTATTGAGCAGACGTTTTACCCGGGCATACCTGGTTTCGGGAGCCTCCCTGGGAATGGAAGGCACTTTTGCTTTGGTTGCCGGTTTTGACGGGGCAACCGCAATTTTCTTTTTCGACATGTTAAACTAATAAGGGCGATTAATACATTAACGGACCAAATGACAGTCTGTATTGTCCTGATTGGGTTGTTGGAAAAAAACCAGTGATTCAGGCTGGTTTGGGGTGAGGGTAATCAGGGACTGAAATTTTGATTCTTTTGGGTAGCCTTAAGAAACATTGAACTCTGGGTAAGACTTCTTCGTTTTTTAGGATACTTTTTAAATCTGATTGGATGAAATTAGAAATTTCCGGGCACATTTCCAAGGTAATTTGGGTTTCAGGGGAAGGACGATTGGGGATAATTTGTTAAATTGGAATCTATGAATCCCCCTCAAAATCCCTCATTTACGAGCACTTCCCAGGGTGCAGTCCAGATTCCTGAGCCTGTGATTTCCAATCAGTATCAGGATTTCAGCGATTTGCCCTCCCTGCGCCTGCGCAAGGGGATCGACGACGAGGGCAACCCCTGGTCGCCTGATATTTTGCTGGTGCGGGACGGGCAGGCTGGTACGGCTGCCAATTGGGCCAGGGAGCAGTTTGCGGGCAGGGCCTTTGGCCGGGATTTTACGGGCGATCCGCAGTTGAGCGAGGTGATTTCGGGTGAGGATGACTTTTGGGTGATCCGGATGGAGAACCTGAAATCAAGGCGCAAATTACTGACTATCAGACTATATGCAGCACCCGCAGGCTTCGAAGACGAGGCCCTGGCCTGGACGCCCATGGATAAGTTTTTGTTTGAAATAGAGCCCAGGCAGCAGGCAGCTGTGGCCCGCAAAGTCAATTTGCAGGCCCTGGGGAATGCCTGGAGCAGGCGCAGGTTTTTCGAGGGCATGGCCTTGCCCCATGACCTGGCGGAAGTCAGTGATAACCCGGCCTGGATTTTTGTGGCCGTAGTGGTGACGGATGCAGAACTGGATCATCCTGAAAATGTATGTCACTGCGGCAGTGTGCAGGCCTGCAACGCCACGGCTGAGGGCCTGGATCGCCGCGACCCCAGATACCCGTTTGAACGGGTTTTCAGGCACAGTATCCGTTCGACCTTCCCGCTGCAGGAAGCAGTGGGGATGCGGATGTACAGGGTTGCTGGTTGTTAGGCACTTAGGGCGATGTAAGCGACAACAAATTGTCGCAAAATTTGGTGGTGGTGGTTAATATTTGTGTTTCCCTGGCCGGGCGGGCCTTCTTTTTTAGAAAAAGAAGCAAAAAGCGCCAAAACCGAAACCCTGCCCCATCACACCACGGACCCAGCACACAAAGCCCCCAGCCGCCCACCCGATAGCTATCCGGGACCCATCCCTCAAGGCCGCCCCCTGGTTTTATTCGGTTTGCTAATTTCAAAGGCGCTTATGAATCTCCCCATGGTCGATTTGGCAAGGCCACCCCACCCTGGTTGGCTTCGCCAAAATACACCCTCGCTTCGCGGCTTCAATCCCCTGGATTGATTTAGTTGTTAGTTGCCGCACAGTGGGGCCTTTGGCCGTGGTTGGTGGTATGGGAACTGATGGCTGATAGCTGAAAGCTATTCTGGTTTGGGTCCGGGTACGGGTTTGGGTTTGAGTGCGGGTGCGGGTACGGGTACGGGTACGGGTACGGGGGATTACATTGCACAAGGGATGGGAAGGGCGCCCGAGACTATGGAGGGCGGTGGCGCTGCGGGGGGCCGAAGGCGGGCAGCGGCACGGACGGAGGAACCCCTGCGACAAGGTCGCCGCCATGCGGGAACAGCCCGACCGCCGGCGCTGGCGCCGGGGGATGTGCCCAAATCCTTCCCTTATTGAGATTCGAGGATCTTTTTGAGCAGGATGAGGTCTTTTTGGTTGGCTTTGCGCATGGCACGGGCCATCATGGGGGCAAACAGGCGGGAAAAGCCGCTGGGCATGCCTGCATTGCGGAGGGTCATGCGGGTCTGGTTGGGCCCGACGGCCTGCCAGGTGTAGGTGGTCTGCATGGGAAATGGCCCCTGGGCGGTCGCCATGACGAGCTTTTGGTGGGGAATCAGTTCTTTGATCTCGTAGGTGTAAGCGAGCCTGCGGCCGAGAAAGTGGGCCACAAAAGCCACCTGAGAGCCCACAGCCAGGGGTGGCGGGGTCTTCCACTCTGCGGTTTTGATGTTGACATACCAGGCCGGGGCATGGTCGGGATGGGCGGCGTACTCAGCCACCATGGCCAAGGGCCGGTCGATGAGGATTTCAGTGAGGATATCTACTTTGCTCATGTTGCAAATTTAAGATAATTTAGTGGTTGTGAGCCAAGGCATGCCCTGGCTGTGCGGATAGGGAAATGAGGTTCATGGCATGCCCTGGCTGCGCGGAATGAAGGCCCGGCTTGCAGCCCAATTTGTTCATTGTTCATTGTTCATTGCTAATTGATACTTGAATATGGCTTCTCCTGAGGAAATGATGGCGAGTATGATCGCCAATATGAAAGAAAAAACGGGTAAATCCCTGGAAGAATGGATCCAGATCCTGGCGAAGGCGGGGCTGGCCAAACACGGCGAAAAGGTAAATCTGCTGAAGGGCGAACATGGCCTGACCCACGGTTATGCCAATATGATCGTGCATTTTGAAAAGCAGGAAGCCGCGGGCGGTCCGCCCGCGGAGGAAGACCTGGTGGCCGGCCAGTATGCGGGCAAGGAAGGGCTGAAGCCCATCTATGAGGCGCTGATGGCCGCGGTACGCGGCTTTGGGGAGGGCCTGGACGAGTCGCCCAAGAAGGCCTACGTGAGCCTGCGCAGAAAGAAACAATTTGCGCTGTTTCAGCCCAGTACAGCCAGCCGCCTGGACGTGGGCATCAACCTGAAAGGGGTGGCCGTGGCCGGATCTGAGCGCCTGGAAGCCTCGGGCAGCTGGAATGCGATGTGCTCGCACCGGGTGCGGCTCACGGACGTGAGCCAGGTGGATGCGGAGCTGGTGGAGTGGTTGCGGGCGGCGTGGGAGGCGGCGGGGTGATTAGTCGTACATAGCCTTTATGAGGGCGTTTTCTACTTCGGGAGTCAGGTCGTACCTGTCACCAATAAAAAAGTAGGACCCCAATTTCTCATCATACTCTATGTATTCTTTGAATTCCTCGCGGTTAAATTCATTTTCCAGCATGGTTTTAAGTTTTTTCCATTCAGGGCTTTCTGAATCCGGGTTGAGGTACTTTTCAAATCTCTCCGAGTAAGCTTTGTACCGACCAAATAAAAATTTCAGTACATCCAGGTTGGTGAGGGCGCTTTTGACTGTTTCTGATTTCAGGTAGGTTAAAAAATGGCTGGAAAGGGATTGGTCTGGTTCCTTAAAATCTGCCTTGGTGAGGATTGATTTTGCAAAATCACTTTCAAAAAGCTCAGAATCTCCACCTGACTGAAATTTCAGCTGTTTTTCTGCCAATAGCTTTTTCAATTCATCCAGTTCATCAGCCAAATCCAGTAATTCCTTGTTAAATCTTTTTCTATCTCCCACAAGCACTTCCATTTTTGAAGCATCCTTTAGAATATCTTCATAAAATTTCCGGAATTGTCCTTCAAAATCAAATTCTGAAGCATAAACTGAAAGAATCATGCGATCGTAATTGTCTGGATTTTTTAGGTCACGGTTGAGGGATTTCCCGGTACTGGTATAATACTTTTCGACTTTTGCCTGATACTCGTCAAAAAGACCACTTTTTCCCTGAACATACCCCTTGGTGGACTTTTTGGAGCTTGTCATTTCTGGCTTCCCACCAGGATTATTAAAGAATTTAGCTGATTTTTGAGTGGTGCCAAGATTTTTTAGTTTTGCTTCAATCTGATTCTGAAACTCTCTCAAGTCGTTCAGGGAAATATTTCCCTTAAGAGGCAACTGATTAACCAACATGGAGAAGGACGCTTCCGTTTGAGCCAATTCGAGTTGATATAATCCGTATTTTTCAGTTACAAGTTTCTCCACCTTTTCATTGACTTTTTTGCCTTCGACTACCCCCTGCACCTTTTTCCTAAGGTCATTATTTTGCCCGGTTACCTTTTCACTCAATTTTTTGCGGGAAATTGCCGTACCGTCGACCAAAAGGCTCAACAGTTCTTTTTCCGCTTTGTCGCCAAACACTTTAATAAACTCCTCTTTGATACTTTCAGCCGTTTTTCCCTGAAAAATGGCCTGATGTTTTTTGATCGATTCAGCGACCGCAATTCCAAGGATTTCTATTTCATTATCCTTTCGCTTAATGTGGTTAATCAGATTTTCAATATATTTCTCTTTTCTGATTATTTGCACTCTCAGTTCAAGGATCTCGTCCCTTGAGATATTTTTGACCTTATTCCTGAATTCAACTGCCCCTAATTTGGATTCATCCAGGAGGAAACTACTGGCTTCCTTTTCGTTTCCCCCACCAGCTTTGATTGCGGCAATAATCTTCTCGCCCGGAGCATTCGGGAACCGTTTTTTAAGGGTCAGAAGCAGATCAATCAATTTTCTGCGGTCCCCACCAAAAAATGCCACAAGTTCAAGAAGGTCCGCGTCAGAAAGCTCCCTGGGGCTGATATGAGTCCGAATTTCCTGAATATCCGCGCGGGTGAGGGACTTTTTATTAATTGCAGATTCTAAGTTGAAGAGAGTGGCACCGTTTTTATTGCTCATCACTTCCAGTAAAACAGCTTCCTGACTTTGCTTTTTGAGTTGTTTTATCTTTCCAGCATATTGAGATGGGTCAGTTTGCAAAAGTATTTTCTGCATTTTTCTTAAATCATAATAATCGAATTCCAGGTCCTTTACCTTGCTATAAAGCGGGTTCGAATACATGCTCCCGCCAATAGCATCATTAAATCTGATTTTACCATTCTGAAGTGTGATAAGTTGAAAAAAATCGTCTAATGATTTTCTCGAATTTCCATGTTTCCTGGCCCAATTGGGATAAACCTCAGTAAAAATCAATTCCATGAGATCCAGTTTTGAATCATAAAACAGGGGCTCACTTTTCATGCTTTCCACAACCCCCATCATCCGCACAGATTGGTTGTGAACGGTCAAAAGATCGTCCACCTCTTGTTCACGAATTTGCCCTGCGGTTCTGAGCTCTCTCAGGTATTGGTCGTATTCCGGATCCTGGAAGGTCTTTCCTGGATGCTTCAGTCGAAATCCATTGTTAATTTCCGTAAGCATTTCATAGCTTACATTCGATGATAACTCTTCTTTGCCCAGGAATTTTCTGGTATCCTGATAGCCAAACTTAGTTTTTCCTGTGATTACCTTATTATAGGTATCCTCAAAACTCATATATTTGGCTACATCACTTCCTTTGGAATAACCAACGTAGGTTCCCAAAGCTCCATTCAGACTGGCAAAAGAAATGAGTTTCCAAAATTCGAAAGAGTTGACAGGAGCTCCGGCCTCATGGCGCTTTGCAATGTATTCAGAAAGTTTGTCGATCAGTTCAACTTCAGCCATTATAAAGCCGATGGTATCGGCCGCCATGTCTCCAATCTTGATAGTTTTATAAACTTTTCCTGCGGCTGTTCCAATCAATTCAAATTCCTTCAACCCGCGCAAGGCCATACCCGCCCCCACCATGTCCCCTATCGCAGTCATGATGTCTTTACCCGCCACAAAGTAATCATTCCAGGTCGTCTGTCCCGTCTCACTGTATGACTCCATGATCTTGTAAACTGAACCCGCAGCACCCATGATCCCTGAAACTGCAAAGGCTACAGCTGCTCCTACGGTACTGAATGGAGGAGCAGGGATGAAGGTGAGAACTGTGCCAATTCCCGCAGCAACAGTCGAAACGGTTGAGAAGGTTGATTCCCAAAAATCCTGAGCTTCAGTCAAATAAACCGTCCCGGTAATATCAAGATCTTCCCCACCCAGCAAATTATTATTGGGGACTTTTGCATCATAAATGACCAATCCTTTGGGAAGAAAGTCATCGTCATCAAGCAATTTGAAGAGCTCTTCATGAACCTGGCTCAATAATGGAGGCCCATCAGAATGTGGACGATAAACATATTTGTGAAACACCTTCTCTCCGTGGCTCAGAATATGCCAGTAATACCCGCCAGCTTCAAGTGTAAGGTAGCAAATCAAACTCAGGGATTTTCCTGAAATCTGGGTACCTGACTGACCGTACTCAGGGTAGTAATAAGCACGGATCGGGTAGAAATTAAGGGCGTCACCCTGAAGATTTCCAGTTTCAGAATCAATTTTGCCTTCCAGCCAGTTTGAAAGATGGTCTCTTTCAGCAATCAATTCCCCAAGCGGCATTTTCTCCATTTTGAAGTTAAAATCCTCCACTTCCATTAAATGGAAAATCCGGATTCCAAATTCATAAGTAAGCTCGTTGATTCGGGAGTTTATCCTGACACTGATTTGAGAATCATTCTTTGATTCAGAAAGTTTTGAAAGTTCTGCCAATAAACTCCTGATTCTTCCCACATCCTGGAAAGTCTTGTAGGAGCGATTCATGTGTACCTGAACCGTCTTTTGATACATCTGCTGGTAATCCACCTGATTTATCTGGTCTCGCTGGGAGTTATAAATCTTCTCCCCATTCTCCCCCTTTGTGATTTTGTCCAGCTCAAAAAGATCAGTTGGGGGTTTGATGTAAGGCATTTTTTCCCGGATAAAGCTTTCCAATTCTGCCAAAAAAAGCTCCCTGTTAAGAAGAGCAGTTTCTGAAAGTGTATGCTCAACTCCCATTCCATAAAAGTCCCCAAGTACAGCCATCCAACTATTATAAAGCCTTTCAGGAATTCTGCCGGCTTCGTAAACCCTCTTAAACTCTGCCTGCATTTTGATCGCATTCAGATCGAGAATTTGACCATAATCCTGCTGATGGGGAACCAATGCCAGATTTTTTCGGGAATGCAACCTGGCAGCGAAAAGGAAGTTGCTCTTTTTATCCAAATAAAATGGATTGGCATCTGTTGTATAACCCCCATTCCTGATCCACATTCCAACGGTAAATTCCCTTTTGACACCTAGTTGGGCAAGTGCACCAGAGTCAACTTTATGTAACTCTAATTCCTTTCCATAGTCAGAATCCTTGTCCACAACCTTTATTTGGATTTCCTCCCGACGATTGTTTTGGGTCGAACTGTACCCAGCCTTTTGACGCGAATAAAGAGGAAGAGTATTGTGGAATACAAAAAATGCCGGATTCATACTTCCATTGAACCTGAAAGCCGCGTAGAGAGGGAAAATATCTACCTCCGTAGTTAATTCTTCAAATTCACCTACAACTGGAATTGGAATATCCTCCCATTTCACAAATCCCCCGCTTGGAGGAAGAAACTGAATATTCATTAATACCGTGTTTTTGCTTTCTGACTTGTGAAAGTCAAAAGAATATAATTCCTGATAATGTCCTAATCGCAAGAAAACAGATTCCTTTGTAATTCCCGCGGCCTCATTTTTTTTTCCAGCTACTTGGGTAACAATTGATGCTGCCTTAGTTCCAAAGTCATCCAAAAATCCCGTTTTATATACATATTCCTGATCCACAATCCGGAATTCGTAGCCTGGCTTCTTCCTCAACGGGTAATTTCTGACCTGCAACTGAATTTTTTCGCGCTCAA
The DNA here is from genome assembly GCA_020635905.1 of Bacteroidia bacterium. Lineage (GTDB taxonomy): Bacteria > Bacteroidota > Bacteroidia > J057 > JADKCL01 > JACJYV01. The sequence goes on along the minus strand of JACJYV010000007.1, from coordinate 390,720 downwards.
ATGCAATTCCATACCAGGATAAGCCTGCACGCGGAACTTGTCTGGAAACAGTTAAGAATTCAGGATTTGCCAATTTCACCCTGGTTAGGACGGCTTGAAGTTGATCAGAACCTGCTGGACCTGCCAATACATCCATTTCACCTCCGTTGACTACCAGTTTCACCATCAGTTCTTTAACCGTCTGGTCCCCATCACCGTCAATGATGAGTGTAACTGTTTTTGTCCTTTCTCTGGGGTGATCCTTCCCTGTAGGTTCCATTTCCATTACCGGGGGCTCAGGCTCCACGCCCTTCATCTGCACACTACCAAACGGCACTCCCGCCATCCTCTGGCCGATCCTGCCGCCTGCGGCAGCTCTGGCACCCGCCCAGTCTGCTTGTGATTCTGAAAATCCACCCAGGTTTCCAATTCCGCTGCCAAGTCCACCCACTCTTTGCTGCACCACGTGCGCCAACTCATGCCCAATCAATTCCTGGCCCTGGAGGCTTTCAGGCTGATATTTTCCTGGGGCAAAATGTACGTCATTCCCTTTGGTGAAGGCCTGGGCCTTCATCTGGCTGGCCTGGCTGGAATTGCGGTGAATGTTTACAGTGGAAAAATCCGTCCCAAATGAATGATTCATTTTGCCCAGCAAGGGAGATGGGAGCCCTTTGGAGTCCGATGAGAGGGGGGCTGCTACGGAAACTCCTTCCAGAGGAGAAGTTTCCGAATTTTTTGATTGAAGTGGAGAGGGCTCTGTATGAGCGACTTTAGTGGGATTTACTTTGGAAGGGGTGTTCGTTTTGGCAGGGGATTCTACTTTCATGACGGGGATTTTCCGTAAATTTGATTGCTTTCCTGGAATTATGGTCTGCAAATAATCCACCATGCGTGGAGAAATTTTCACAATCCACACCCCGTGGAAAGGAAATAACCCAAGCCAATATTTTTGCCTCGAATTTCAATACCTATGAATATGCAAGACGAAGCCATCAATATGGCCCTCAAATCAGAGCTGAATTTTCTGCTGAAGGTCATTCAAACCCAGGGAGCAATTTATTCCAAAGGGGAGGTTTTGGAACCAATCAGTTCCATTTTTGAATTGGAATGGCCGGAAATGGATACAGAAACACCTTTTGGCCTGCTGGTGCAGCAACTTACAGAGTCCCGCGACCCGCAAACGGCTTTCGCTTTGCGTTTCATTCTGACGCTGGCGCTGGCGCCGCAGGTCAGCCCGCAAACCCTCGATCTCCTTGGAGCGCCCGACGCCAAAGGGGGCACCTTCACGGAATACGGCCGCTTTCGCAATGATTTTTCCCCTGCTTTTTTGCCCACGGTGCAAACTGCCCTGTTTATCCTCGCGGGTGACGACCTGGCCCTGCGCTTTCGGCTGGAAAGCCTCTTTCACCCGGGTTCACCCCTGATTGATCAGGGCATTCTGCAACTGAGCAGTCATCCCGGTCAGGACGACTTCCTTGGGCAACGGATTTCCATTTCACCTGAATCGCTCAGCCTGATTACCCGCGGTGAGTCGCTTCTACCTCATTTTTCCGTAGATTTTCCTGCCTTTCCCATTACTACTGCCCTCGACTGGGAGGACCTGGTGCTGAACCCGATTACCCTCGGGGAGGTGCGGGAACTGAATGACTGGTTGCAGTTTCGGGAACGCCTGATGCAGGATCAGGTGCTGTCCAAACGCATCAAACCCGGCTTCAGGGTGCTCTTTCATGGACCTCCCGGCACAGGCAAGACCCTGACTGCCAGCTTATTGGGCAAAAGCGCAGGCCTGCCTGTGTTTCGCATTGACCTGTCGGCCATCATCTCCAAATACATTGGCGAAACAGAAAAAAACCTGGCCAAACTGTTTGCCCGGGCCAATCACCACGACTGGATCCTCTTTTTCGACGAGGCAGATGCGCTATTTGGCAAGCGAACCTCTTCAGGGAGTCCAAATGACCGCTACGCCAATCAGGAAGTTTCTTACCTGTTGCAACGCATTGAAGATTACGGCGGGCTTGTCATTCTGGCTTCCAATTTCAAATCCAATATCGACCCTGCCTTCATGCGCCGTTTTCAAAGTGTGGTGCACTTTACCCCGCCCAAATACGAGGAAAGGCTGCAATTATGGGAAAATTCATTCCCCACAATCCTGCAACCCGGGCCCGACCTGAACCTGAAAGGGCTGGCCGAAAAATACGAACTGAACGGAGCCAACATCGTGAATATTCTGCATTCTGCTTCTATTCAGGCCCTCAAAGAAGGAAGCAAATCGCTGGACCAGAACCAAATTCTGGTGGCTATTCGCAAAGAGTTGCGCAAAGAAGATCGGGTGGTCGAATAATTGACTGGTTCTCCCATATGGGATCCCTGGCTGCGCCCATGTTACTGTATGGAAATTCTGTCCTGCAATTCGGAAGCTGAAACCTGCATTTCGGAAATGTGGATAACCCGTAACGGAGCTTTTTCATCCTTTGGGAAGTTCATTTCAACCATTGGGAAGTTCAAATCAACTGTTCGGAAATTGACCCCAAACCGCTTCTGAGGCATTTTTTAAAGCTTCCCCCAGGATCCTTCCCTCAACCCGAAAAAAATCATTTTCCTTTTCCCTCAAACTCAAAACTTTACCCCCCTTATCCACAGGTTTGTGAATAAGATTGTCCCCTTCCTGCGGATTTTGCACGCTATTATTACAGGTAAATCAACGATTCAAACCCTGATTTCCTAACCGTTTTGTTTGGGCATTCTCCCCATTACCGCAAGTAATTTTTGGGGATGGACTGACATGCTTATGCCTTTTCAAAGGTAATTGAAATCTTGTGCAATAATGGAACGAAACAAATGATTCAAGGCGCCCTTAAGCTCATTCGATATGAACTCGATACCTGGCTCGACAGCAATTCTGCGACCGACCAGGTGGTGCTGATGAACATTTCGCAATGGGACCCGGCGTCCAGCGACAATTCCATTCTGGAAATGAAGAATAAGGTGGTAATGACTCTGGTGAATATCGCAGAGGAAGCCGCCATGAAAAACCAGCCCGGCAGTTCACCTTACTCCCCGTCTGGACAAAGCGGGCCTTCCGTTCCCCTGAATTTGTTTGTGCTCTTTGTTTTCAACCGCGATGCTTCTCAGTACGATCAGGCTTTGAGGCAACTGGGTAAAGTCATCCGTTTTTTTCGGGAAAAACCTGTTTTTACCCAGGTGAACACCCCTCCCCCACCCAATACCATTGATCCCAATGAGCCTTTCAAAATGATTTTTGAAATGGTAAACCTGGATTTTGAAGCTCAAAATCACCTTTGGGGCATGTTGGGGGGAAAACAAATGCCCTCTGTGATGTATAAAATCCGCCTGATCGAGATCAAACCCGGTCAGCAGGCTCCGCCCGTTCCGCCGGTCGGACAGGTTCAAATTCAGTCATAAATCTCCATGACCTTCACCTCCCATACCACCCTCTATTTGCCCCTGATTACGGTCAGGGTGCTGCATGGGCATTGGCTGGATGAGGGGCAGACTGCCTTTGCCGGGTTGAGTGCAGCTCAACAACAGGTAAAGCTGCTGCATTACGATTTTTCGAGCCTGATGTCAGTCCAACCTGATGCGGAAACTGCGGAAATCATGAAACGTAAGGGAATGATTCTCAGGCAAAATCAGATTGGATTTTGGCTTTTGTGTAAGGCAAAATCAGATGGAAGTCCGGCTGGGGAACTGCTTTCGGGAGATAGTTTCCGTTTTTGGTTGATGCCCCGCAACTCATTCTGGCTGCTCGCCTCAGACCTTCCTGCGGAAGGTCTGCCATTGATCAACGGAGTTCCTGCCTATTACTCCCTCAATAACCTGAACAGCCAGACTTTTCCCTTCCTGGGGCTCTCCCAGGACGGTTTTGTCGGTCCGGGCGACCGCATCGACCAACAGCAAAGCAGTTTTGCCCCCGGACCAGCAGGAGCATTCGCCCGGTTGGAATTTCAGGTGGGCAATTCAACCCATCCATTTGGCCTGCTCGACAACCAAAACAAGCTGCGCCACACCCCGGAAACCGGATTTGAAATCCGGTTTCGTCCCCGGACCAGTACCTGGAAATACCACAAAAACGGTTCCATTCAGTATCAATCCCTGCAGCAATTGCCGCTTACCCAGGGAAAAATTGATCCTGTGGTTACCAATAACGGAAGCCTCAGACTTCCAAATCCCGCTCTTTCCCAATTGGTCAGCGACGACCAAAATCCATCCCAAATGATCTCCCACATCTATTTACAAACATCATAAAAGCTAAAATCTCATGCCCGAATACAAAACACCCGGAGTATATGTAGAAGAAGTCAGCACCCTTCCCAGCTCCATTGCGCAGGTCGAAACAGCCATTCCTGCTTTTATCGGCTACACCGCCACCGGGGCAGGAACGGTGAGCAAAATTGGTTCCATGAAGGAATATGAACTGGCGTTTGGTGGCCCGAAAGCGGAAACCTTTACCTGGGATTCCAACACCGGAAACTTAACTGCGCCAACAGTTTCCTTCCGCATGTATTATGCAATGCAGATGTATTTCGGCAACGGAGGAGGTCCCTGCTACATCGTTTCTGTGGGAGGTTATGGCACAACCAATGCGCCCTCCAAGGCAGAATTTGTAAATAATCCCCCTTTCAATCCCTGGACAGAGCTCGAAAAAGAAGACGAACCCACCCTCATGGTGGTGCCCGACCGCTTTGCAACCGCTGATTATTACGAGATTATGGGTGCGGCCATTGACCATTGTGATAAAATGGGAGACCGTTTTGCCCTGATAGATGTGGATCCGGGTGGAGTCAGCGCTTTCCGCAATGATCCCAATATTGGCACGGGAAGTAAATTGCGCAATGCCGCCGCCTATACGCCCATGCTTGTTTCCACTCTTTCCATTGCAGTGGACCAGGCTGCCTCCATGGTAACCTACAACCCGAATACCCCCACCACAGCCTCCCTGGCCACGCTGGAGACGGCAAATAATCAATTATATCACCAGGCTCTGGCCAAATTTCAGGATAGCCCGTTGACCATGGGACCCTCGGCTGCCCTGGCGGGCGTTTATGCTGCCAACGACGCAGGTCGCGGAGTTTGGTCGGCCCCGGCAAATATCGCCCTGAGGCAGGTAAAAGATGTTACCAGGGTATTTTCCCCCTCAGAACTCGACGGACTGAACGTGGATGCCTCGGGCAAGGCGGTCAATGCGATCCGTTATTTTGCCGGTCGCGGCATCCTGATCTGGGGAGCCCGCACCCTGGTTTCCAACGACCTCGAATGGCGATACATCAGCGTGCGGCGTTTGTTCCTGACAGTGGAAGAATCCGTGCAAAAAGCGCTGAATCAATATGTTTTCGAGCCCAATAATGCCAGCACCTGGGCCAGAGTCAAGGGAATGGCAGAAAATTACCTCAACGGCCTGTGGCGGCAGGGAGCCTTGCAAGGTGCGGCGCCCGGCGATTCTTACTTCGTGCAGGTGGGACTGGGCCAAACCATGACGGCTCAGGACGTTCTGGAAGGAAGAATGATCGTGAGAATTGGCCTGGCCGCGGTTCGCCCTGCAGAATTCATCGTGCTGGAATTTTCACACCTGATGGCTACCTCCTAAACAATTAACTGATAATCAGCATCCTCAAAACAAAATCTATCATCCATGGAATATAAAACTCCGGGCATTTACGTCAATGAAATCAATTCCTTGCCCCCCTCAGTGGCAGGAGTTCCCACCGCGGTGCCCGTCTTCGTTGGCTATACAGAATTGCACACCCAAAATGTGGCTTTCGAAACTTTTGGCGCCATCACGGTTTCCGTTCCAGTCAGGATTGAATCCTTTCTGGAGTACCGTCAGCTGTTCGGAAATTCATTTTCCCGCATCAATCTCACGGTTGGGCTGAATGCCAATACCAGTAAAATCGAGGTAACTTCTGCCGCGGTGTCTCAGGTAAAATTTCGCCTGGATTACGCCCTGCAAATGTATTTCAATAACGGTGGCGGCCCCTGCTATATCGTCTCCACCGGCGATTATTCGGCCAACATTACCAAAGCCAACCTCAAAAAAGGCATTGACATGCTGGAGAAATTCAGCGGCCCCACCCTGGTGGTAATTCCTGATCTGGAAGGCATTGGAGGCGCAGATCCTGCCACCAAAGCAGCCAATTATTACGAAGTGTATAATGATGCCCTCGCTCAGGCTGCACGTCTGAGAGATCGTTTCGTCCTACTCGACGTTTACACCCAGGGGGTTGGAAACCTGAGTGCAGTTGCCAGTTTCCGGGATAAAGTGGTGGGCGAATTGTCATACGGAGCGGCCTATTGGCCGCAACTTCAATCCACGCTGTCCGTACCTGCTTCCACGGATGCCAACATCAAATTTACCCAGGCAGGAAATCCCAATCCATTTGACGGACTGAGCCTGGCAGATGTTTTGGCTGATTTGACTTCCACCAACCCTACTCCTGACCTGGTGGCCCAGGCTCCGGCCGATTTTCCTAAAGAAATCCGTGATCGGGTGAAGGCAGAATTTGCCAATCTGGATACCCTGACCATGGCGCCCAGCGCTGCGGTAGCGGGCCTTTATGTGGGAACGGATGCGACCCGTGGGGTTTGGAAAGCCCCCGCAGGGAGCAGTTTAAGGGGTCTGAAAGGAGTTTCCCAAAAATTCTCCCCCTCACAACTGGACGATCTCAATGTACCCAACGATGGCAACGGAAAATCCGTGAACGCCATTCGCCCCTTGTCCGGACAAGGCGTCATGGTTTACGGAGCCCGCACCCTGGACGGCAACAGCAACGACTGGCGCTACATCCAGGTCCGTCGCACCCTGATTTACATCGAGCAATCCCTGAAAAATGCCCTGGCATCCTTTGTTTTTCAACCCAACGATGCCAATACCTGGACCCGGGCCAAAGGCATGACAAGTTCTTTCCTGGCTGGTCTCTGGCAACAGGGCGCACTTCAGGGAGCATCCACTGAAGATGCATTTTTTGTGCGGGTGGGACTGGGCCAGACCATGACTGCTCAGGATGTGGCCGAAGGCCGCATGATCGTCCAGATTGGACTGGCAGTGGTTCGTCCGGCCGAATTTATCATCCTGAATTTCTCCCAACTGATGGCCGGCCAGTAAAAAAATGGATCCCAAACGCCCCGGTGTATATTACAAAATGGTAAAATCCTACCCCGAAATTCCGGGCAGGATCAAACCTGCTGTCCCGGCCCTGATCGGGTACACCGAAATGGCGATTGGGCCCGAAGGCGAGGATTTAACCCTGAAACCTACCCTGATCAGCTCTTTGGAAGAATTTCATGCCTGGTTTGGAGGCGGATTCAGCCCCAGACTGACCGTGATTATGAATGCCTCGGGGGGACCTGTTTCCAGTATTATTCCAGAGGCAATTTTCTATTTATATCCAAGTCTGAAACTCTTTTTCGACAATGGAGGCAGGGAAATTTACATCGTTTCCGTAGGTCCATACCTGCAGGGAAAAAAGCCCAACAAAGTAAAACTGAATGAATTAAAGGATGGGGTGGATGCCCTTATTCCTCTCAGGGAACCCGGCCTGATTCTCTTTCCAGACAGCGTTTGGTTGAAACATTCCCAATTGGGGGATTTGCAAATTCACACCCTGAAACATTGCCGGTATCTTCAGAATCGTTTTGCCATTTTTGACCTGAAATGGGGAAGCAAAGTAAAGGACGAAGTGGATTTGTTTCGGGAATATGTGGGGAATGAGGAATTGGATCTGGGAGCAGCCTATTATCCCTGGATCAAAGTGGACTATAATTTCCCGGTAAACCTGGATAATCTGGAGTTTAAATGGCTGAAACAGGCTCCCATTCTCACCGGGGGAATCAAACCCAGCCGCGCAGAAGCCATGGAAACTGCCATGGAAATTCCGGTTTCGTTAAGCAAAATTAAGGTAGAAATTCCTCTTGAAATCCCGCAACAGGATATACCTTCAGACTCTTTAAGGTCTATTGAAAAAGTGGTTCCCCTGGACTCGAAAGTTGCGCTGGAAACTCCTCTGCAATTTTCCGTTTCCACCCAAGAAGTCCCTGAAGGTTTCAGTCAGGAGAGTTGGCAACAACAGATTGAGGCCCAAATAAGAATCCGCAATGAAATTCCACTGACCCGGGAAACATTTTCGCCCTTATGGAATCATATCAGCCAGCTTTGGGCAGACCTCAACTCAGCTGAAAATTCCAATGCTCAAAACCTGATTTTCGATCTTATCACGGCGATTTCAAGCTCCCTGAGCCTGCTGGGACAGATTGAAACCCTTTCCAATCCTCCTGAAGGACTTGAGAATAAGTTGAAGGAATTGCGTACTGATGAGGCGCTGAGAAATGCAATCCGGGAATTGTGCAGCCTGTTTGAGCACAAAGCTATGCTCAAATTAAGCGGCGGGCAGGCTCCAAAAGTAAAAAGCCTGCTTTCCTCGCTCTTGATCCCCAATTGGCTGGATTCCTGGCCTGCGGCTTCAGGCAGGGATTATTTTGCCCCCGTAAATTTGGAACCTGTGGTTTTGACTCCTACCAAGGGCCTTCCCATTCCTCTCGCGGAGGAACCCACCATTGAAACCACGGTGGCCCGCAACCTGGGCCAGGACGGAATCCTGAAAGGGGCCCTTTACACCCTGGCGCAAACCATTCAAACCCTCTACGAATTGAGCGGACCGGTCAGTCCGCCCAAAGTGCTGCCTGATTTCAGCCCTGAAGTTTGGGCCAGTCTGCAGGCTCAAATCAACGAATACCTTCAAATCATGCCGCCCTCAGGCGCCGTGACTGGCGCTTATGTGAGCACGGACCGTGAACGTGGCGTGTGGAAAGCACCTGCCAACCTGGCCCTGGAACGGGTGATTTCGCCCGGGGTTCGCCTCACGGCCGAAGAGCAGGAATATCTCAACGTGCATTTCACCGGAAAATCCGTCAATGTAATCCGGGCCTTCCGCGGACGCGGGGTGATGCTTTGGGGGGCCAGAACCCTGATGGCCAACAGCCAGGAATGGCGCTACGTGCCGGTCAGAAGATTGTTTCTGGCCGCGGAGGAAAGTCTGAAAAAGGCGCTTGAGCCCTATACTTTGGAGCACAATTCATCCCCCACCTGGACCCGGGTCAAAGCGCTGGTAAACGGATTTATCACCTACCTCCACCGCGCGGGAGCACTTTTGGGAGAAACGCCTGAGGAAAGTGGATTCGTTCGCCTCGGCCCCGGCGAATCTATGACCCAACAAGACATTCTGGAGGGCAAAATGATCGTGCAAATCGGCCTTGCCGCAGCCCGCCCCGCTGAATTTATTATGCTAACCTTAATCATGGATCATGAAACTTAAGCCAAAGGAATTGGGTCTTAGGTTTTGAGTTTCACCACCTTACTCAAAGATCTGACAAAAGACTAAGGACTTACGACTTACGACTCAGAACTAACCTCTAAAATCTATCATCTAAAAATCTAAAATCTCAAAATCTAAAATCTCAAAATAAAATGACCAATTACCCCTTAACCAAATTCAGATTCCGCGTTGACTGGGGCGGAACCAAAATCGGCTTCACCGAGGTATCCGGGCTGGATTTCAAGACAGACGTCAGCGAATATCGCCACGGAGCCAGTCCCGACCTGGCCAAAGTGAAGGTGCCCGGCCTGCGTTCCTTTTCCAACATCACTCTCAAGCGTGGTTCTTTCGAGACCGACCAGGAGTACTACGATTGGTGGAATGTGGTGCAATTGGGAGGCGCTTTCCGTCGCAACATCACCATCTCCCTGCTCAATGAGCAACAGGATCCCATCGTGACCTGGAACGTCAAAAATGCCTGGCCATTGAGCGTGAATTCCACTGATCTCAACGCCCAGGACAGCGGCATTGCGGTCGAATCCATGGAACTGACCCACGAAGGTCTGACGGTTGAATATCTCTGATAGCTGATGAATCCACTTCCTGCCCCATCTTTTGGCTATCATCCGCCCACCGGGTTCAGGTTTCTCGTGCACATCGAGGGACTGCCCGCCGTGGTCACCCCTGACTCCTGGTTTCAGGAGGTTTCGGGCCTGACCGCGACCGTGGAAACGGAAAATTACCGCGAAATGGGGCGCATGGAACCACATCACCTCCCCTCGGGGATTTCATTCTCTGACCTGACCCTCAAGCGGGGATTGTTTGTGGATTCGGCTTTGACCACCTGGTGCCGCATGGCCATTGAAAATTTCGTGTTCCATCCCAAAGATCTGGTCATACAGCTGATCAACGGGCAACGGGAAACGCTTTCGGCCTGGCGGATCGAGGGCGCCATCCCCACCAGCTGGTCTGTTTCTTCCTTCAATGCGGAAAGTTCGTCTCTGGTGATCGAGTCACTGACCCTGAAATACCACCGTTTCACCTTCCAACCTATTATCAACTAAAATGCCCATCGAGATCAAACAGATCACAATCAAGGCCGAAATAGGTGAAAATTTGCCTATGGAAACTGCGGCATCAAATCAGGTTTCCGGGGTAAATGCTATGGCAAATGTGGACGAGATTGTGCAGTTGGCAGTAGAAAAAGTAATGGAAATTCTCAAGGATCAACAGGAACGCTAACAGAAGGTCGAAAATGGAAAAAATGCGCATTTATGTTTGTAAGGACGAAAGCTTCAATTCTGATAAATCCCGGTTTTATCAGGTCCTCCTGAATCCCGATCAACTTCAGGAAAGTATCAGCATCCAGTACGCAAATAATCAGGGGGTCAAAACAGATGGTGACAATCCAGATGCCGTCCGCAAACTCCCTCCGACCTTCAACCTGAGCTTTCTGTTTGACAGCACGGGGGTGGTTAGAGATTCTGTATCAGGAGAATATATCACCAAACCAGTCGTAGATCAGGTTCAGGAATTCAAAGATATTTGCCTGAAGTACAACGGAGAAACCCACGAATATAATTACCTGATCCTCGTTTACGGGAAATTTGAAGCCAAGGGCCGCATCCAGAACCTGCAGATTACCTACACCCACTTTAACCAATTCGGGGAACCTATCCGGGCCAAAGCCACTGCTTCATTTATTGCCACGGTTTCCTTTAAGGAAGAGCAAGCTAATACCCAAAAAAGTTCACCCGACCTGACCCATGCCAGGACCGTTCTGGACCACGATACCCTGCCCTTGATGACGGAACGTATTTACCGTGATCCGTCTCTTTACCTGCAAATTGCCCGGGTCAATGGCCTGCACCATTTCAGAAAACTCAAGCCAGGAAGCAATCTGATCTTCCCTCCCATCGAACGGAAAAATAATGCCTGAAGCCATTCATACATCCTCTGCGACCCGGAAAACGCCGTATTCTGGCGTGAGCGAACTTGAGATCAGGGTCGAGGGGGAAACTATGGCCAATGTAGCAGAGGTGATTTCCTGTTCTGTTCGCCATGAACTGAACCGCGTCAGTAGAGTAAGTCTTACCCTGAAGGATGTCAAAGGCATGAATGGCAAATTCGCAGCCACCCAAAAATTTATTCCTGGAAATTCCCTGAAACTGACCCTTACCCTGATCAAAAACAGTGATCTGATTGGGCTTTTTGAAGGAATCATCACCGAGGCCGCGGTCAAACTCAGAAAAGGAAATCCTGTCCTGTGTGTGGAAGCAAGAGATGTGGCGGTCAGAATGACTCAGGGACGGGCTTGCGCCACCTTCAACGGCGACTCTGATGAAGAAGCTTTGGAAAAAATCCTGGATAAATATCAGATTCAATACGATCTCCCCAGAGCGAGCTACCAGCAAAACAGCCTGGTACAGTTTTATGCCTCAGACTGGGATTTTCTGCTCAGCCGTACCCAGGCAAATGGCTGGGTGGTATCCACAGAAGGGGGCCAAATCAGGGTTTTCAAGCCAGAAGTATCTGGTTCTGCGGCCGCCAAATTCACTCTCGGGGTTGATGTAGTTGATTTTGAGGGAAAAATTTACGGAGGAGACCAGTTTCCCACCATTCAAAGTAAAAGTTGGAACTCAGATCAGCAAGAGGAAACCAGAGAAGAGTTTCAGGTTTCCAAAGGCGATCAATTCGATTTGAATGGCAACAGCCAGGCCACCCTTTTGCATGGCGGCAACCGTGGCGAAAGCGAATTGAAAGCCTGGTCAGAAGCCACAGGCCATCGCCTTGAACTATCGCGCCTGCGCGGGAGAGTCCTTTCCAAAGGAATTGATCTGAAACCAGGAGATTTGATCGAACTGGTGGATCTGGGTGAAATTTTCGAAGAAAAGCAGTTCGTTTCGGGCATTTTTCATGAATACAGCCAGGGCCAGTGGCTCACCCACACCCAGTTTGGCCTTGACCCATCCACGCTGATGGAAACCAGTTCCTCCACTTCAGTTCCCGCATCTGGATTGCTGCCTGGAGTGCAGGGATTGCAAATTGGTATCGTGGATAAACTGGAAGGAGATCCCAACAAAGGATATCGCATCCGGGTACGTTTACCCATTTTTGACCGCAATCAGGAAGGAATCTGGGCCCGGGTGCTGCAATTTGACGCAGGAAATGATCGGGGTGCCTTCTTTTTTCCCTGTGAAGGAGAGGAAGTCATTCTGGGATTTCTCAACGGAGATCCACGGGACGCTATTGTTTTGGGCAGTCTGTATCACCAGAACGCAAAGCCTCCCTTCGATCTGTCCTCAAAAAACGCCAATAAGGGTTGGTTTGGCAAGAACGGACTGGAATTCACCTTCGAAGAAGAAAAAAATATCATCGAGATAAAAACTCAAAAAGGAAACAGAGTTTCCGTCTCTGAAGACGATGGTGGAATCATCATTCAGGATCAGAATCAAAATAAAATTGAACTCAACGACCAGGGAATCAACCTCAAAAGTGAGTCCAGTCTGACGGTGGAAGCGACCGGAAAATTGCATTTGAAGGGAAATTCCATCCAGATTGAGGCGCAAACCAACCTGAAAGCAAAGGGAAGCCTCGCGGCCAATTTTGAAAGTGATGGACAAACCGTGGTCAAGGGTTCAATGGTAATGATAAACTAAGTATGAAAGACTTTTTAGGCACAGGATGGAGCTACCCCCCGACCTTCAGTAAGGCAACGGGCACCGTGAACCTGACCTCGGGTGAGGAAGATATTGAGCGCAGTCTGGAAATCCTGCTCAGCACCCGTCTGGGGGAAAGAATCCTCCAGCATGATTATGGAAGTGACCTTACAGAACTCAATTTTGAGCCTCTTTCCACCACCACCCAGACCCGCATTACCAGCCTGGTCAAAACAGCCATTCTCCTGCATGAACCCCGGATTGTGGTAAATAAAATTAACCTGGATGCCAGTCGTCAGTACGAGGGATTTGTCGAACTGACCCTCAATTACACCATTACCTCGACCAATAACCGCTTCAACTTTGTCTATCCCTTTTACCTCCAAGAAGGAACTTTTGTTGAATTATGAGTACGCCCTGCAATATCAAACACCCACTCAACCGCGATGGCACCAACCAGGTCCAGCGGCTGCTGGATTCCCTTGACCCTGATTTCATCCAGATTGATGAGCGCAGGTTCCGGGATTTGCTGAGTTTTGCAGAGCAATATGCGGGTCTGATTCGTTATTACGACGAAACCAACCTGGAACAAGGCACCTGGAAAGAGTTTTTCTCCTGGCCGAATTTCGCCCCAAATGGAATTAAGGCCCTGACCGAAGGGGAATGGCAAAAGCTGTTTCAAACCTTCACTGCAGGTGACACTCCTCCCCACCTGACTTTGTTTCTGGCTTTTCTGGACATATTCCGTTACGCCTCAGACCACCTCAACACCCTGACTCAGAGGCACCTGGATTTTTACTTTCGGGAAATTCTCCACCTGAAGGAAGGTCCGGCCCAACCCGATAAAGTCCATCTGCTGCTGACCCTGGCTGATGCTGTCCAGCATCATAAAATCAGCAAAGGCACCGCCTTTGATGGAGGAAAAGACGCCTCGGGGCGCCGTTTGACCTACCAAAGCGACCGCGACCAGATCATCAATCAGGCCAGACTGTCCCGCATCAGCACCCTTTTTGTCGAGTATTTTGACGAATACGGGGAACATGTTTATGTAGCGCCTCAGGCCAATTCAGGAGATGGGCTGGGAGGGGATTTTCAAGAAGAAAATCCCAATTGGTCCATTTTCGGGCAGCCTCAATCCATTCTGGAGCCCGAAAATCGCACTATGGTGGAATCTGAAATGGGTCTGGCCCTGGCCAGCCCCATGCTGTGGCTGGCCGAAGGAAACCGTAAAATAGACCTCAGTTTCCACCTGCAGTTTGAGGAAGAGCCCAAAAATTTAACCCTCCAACCGCCCTGGTCTCACCTCTTCAAAATCAGCCTGACCGGGGCAAAAGGCTGGCTGGAAACGCCCTGCGCCTGCAATTTCTCCCTTACGCCTTCCAGTGGTCCATTTCCCTGGCAGGCAGAATTGAAATTCACCATTACCCTTGACCCGGAAAAAGAAGCCGTACTGGCCTACCAGAGCAAAATTCATGGATTAAATCTGGAAACTGACCAGCCTGTATTGCGCATTGTATGGAATAAGGATCAGCAATTTCTGCCCATTCGCATCCTTTCGGCGGGAAAAGTGGATCAGGCAGACCTGGAGGTAACGGTGAATGGGATCAAAGATCTGGTCTTGCGCAATGACCAGGCCTCTTTCCAACCCGGACGTGCCTTTGCCCCTTACAGCAGTCAGCCCACCTTGCAAAACAGATTTTATGTGGGAAATCTGGAAGCCATGCGCAAACCACTGCAGGAACTAAATCTGAATCTCAACTGGAAAAATCTGCCTGCAAATCTGACTGATCATTATGCAGCGTATGAAAGTGTTCAGGAACAGGATTTTAAGGTAAAAAGTGAATTGCTCTGGGCTGGAAAATGGAACTTTTTGGAGGAAAATCGCCCTTTGTTTACCAACGGAAATCTCATTTCCTCCACCTTCAACTACCCTTCGGGTTATTACGATTTTCCTGATCCAGGCCTGCTCGACGATCAGCCCGCCTACGGCATGCTTCGGCTCGAACTGACCGGCCCCAACAAGCCTGGCCTTCAGGCCTTTGGCCATCAGGAATATCCCCTTTTGTACACCCGGCAACTGATGTTGCTCAACCACCATACCTTCAATCAACTGACCGGCCCCGAGCCGCTGATTCCCGCCCAGCCCTATACCCCTGAAATCAAGGAACTTAGCCTGGATTACCGCAGCAAAATTGCTTTGAATCTGGCTGGTTCCGGCGCACAAAAAACCAGTGGAAGGCTGTTTCACCTGCACCCTTTTGGCACGGAAGAAATGGGCCAGGCGCGGCCTGATCAGCCATTTACCCTCTTTCCCCAGGTTCCCGATGAAGCCAATCTTTTCCTGGGAATTGAAAATCTGAATCCGCGGCAAACGGTTTCCCTCCTTTTTCAGCTGTTGCAGGGGAGCGGAAATAATTTTCTGGACCTGTCTGAAGTGAATCTGAACTGGTCTTATCTGTCGAAGAATGGATGGCGGAAACTGGAAAAAGGATTCCGTTTCCATGACAGTACAGAGGGATTATTGCAGGAAGGCATCCTAGAGCTCAGCCTCCCGGGCGACGCCTCGGAAAGCCATTCCCTCATGCCTGCAGGCCTGAAATGGGTTCGCCTTGGGGTCAATAAACACAGTGCAGCTTTTCCGCGTGCCGCGGGTATTCATGCCCAGGCCGTATTGGCCACTTTTTCCGACCAGGGCAATGATCCCGCCCATTTGAACCTGCCCCTGCCTGCGGAATCCGTGAAAAAACTGCTGCCCAGCCAGCCTGAAGTGCGCAGCCTGAGCCAACCCTATGCCTCTTTTGACGGGCAAGCGGTCGAACAGGGGCTGGATTTCTATATCCGGGTCAGTGAGCGGCTGCGTCACAAACAGCGGGCCATCACGGTTTGGGATTACGAGCGCATGGTTTTGGAGCAATTTCCTGAAATCTGGAAGGTCAAATGCATTCCCCACTCAGACAACTACTCAGAGGGCGCACCCGGAAACGTGGCCGTAATTGTGGTTCCCAACCTGCGCAATCGCAATGCCGTGGATCCGCTTCGTCCCAGTGTAGGCCAGGCAACGCTCAGGCGCATTCACACCTGGCTTTCCCGCCATATTCCCAGTCTGTTTGTGGATCTGACCGTGGAAAATCCTGATTTTGAGGATATTCGGCTGGAATTTAAAGTTGGATTTCATCCGGGATTTGACGCGGGATTTTATGGAAATGAGCTCAACGAAGCCCTCAAACGCTTCCTCAGCCCCTGGGCGTACGAGGAAGGTCAGGACATTGCCTTTGGCGGCAAAATTCACAAGTCAAAAATCATCAAATTCATTGAAGATCAACCCTATGTGGACTTTGTGATTGACTTTGTCGTCTATCACAATACCACAGGATCCCGCTTTGCCGGGGTCAATTTTATGCAGATTGAGTGCGATTTCATTGTGCATGCGCCTGACGTGGAAATCGTGCAGGCCACCAGCGAGCGCAGCGTCCTCATTTCTGCCAATCAACATCACATCACGGTGCTCGAACCAGGACAGCATGACTGCGCCTGCGATTGCCCCGAAACTATCACGAATTAAACGCATTTCACCATGCCAGAAAGCAACCGCATCAAACTCAAGCAATATTTTGAGAAGGGCGATCGCCCAACCCAGGAACAATTCTACGAATTCATTGATTCGGGCCTCAACAAGCCTGATGACCAGATTTTTGTCACGGGACTTTTGGGCAGTGATACCCAGATTGGGCTCGGCGGGGTACCTGCCCTGGATGGCGATCCTGGTCAGGCCCAGGTAAAGCTGCACGTTTATGGCCGCATCCGGGCCGAAGGCCTGAAAATTCCGGCCCCCAACGTGGAAGGCAAATTGCTGATGGCCGACCAGTTTGGCAATGCAAACTGGGCCAATCAAAACCAGATCGACGATGGCGACTGGATGATTGACGGAAACCTGCTTTATACCCATAATCAGGCCTGGAATGTGGGTATTGGCACCAATAATCCCACCCTGAAACTGGATGTGCGGGGAAATATTCAGGCCAAAACGGATCAGGCCATGGTCAAAGTGGAAAGCGAGACCAACTGGGCCTGGGCCAAATCGAGCCTGCTTTTCACCAACGAGAATACAGATCAGGAATGGTCCATGAGCATGCAGCTGGACGGAAATTCGGGGGTGAATCAGGGACGCAAATCAACCTTTTTCCTGCGCAGGAAAAATCCCAATCTGCCTCAAAACAATTGGCTGGATTACCTCACTATCGACCAGAACACCAACAGCCTGACTTTTGATTCCCAGTTTCCCGGCAATCCTCCTTCTGAGCCCACGGGCAACTTCCTCTTTCAGCATGGGAAAGTGGGGATTCAGCAAAATAATCCTCAACATCCTCTTCACGTGGAAGGTACCGCCCTGGTCAAAGGTTTTTACCTTCAGGATGGAACCCAGGGGGTAGGTAAAGTCCTTCTTTCTGATGCAAACGGGCATGCAAGCTGGGCCAACCAAACCGCCCTGAACGATGGCGACTGGCAGATTTCGGGTAATAATATGTGCTCCATGCCAGGTGGGAATGTGGGGATTGGGACAACAAACCCTAAGAATAAACTTTCCGTTCAGGGCCATGCTGATGTTACAACAAATGGAGCATCTACCTTCTTTTCCGTTGCGAATGAGAACCCTGCATTTGCCTCACAAACAGTGAGTTCCATAATCCAGCTTAACAATACCAATGCAAAGGATTATTTTGAAATCCTGGAAACCACCAGCCTTGATGCCAATGGAAATCCCCTTCCAGTTTTCAGGCTCAGGAAGGTAATCAAGAATGCCAACGGCCAACCTTCATGGCAACACGACTTCCTTCAATATTATAGTCACCTTGGGAATTCCACTCAATATTTCTTGCTTTCTGCAAAAAATCCTGCTGATAACTCTAAGGGAAAAATCCTGTTTTTTGAGGGAAATGTGGGAATTGACACTTGGGATCCTCAAAAGAAACTAACCGTGAATGGAGACATTGGATTGGAAGGGGGAAGTTTTTTGGTGAAAGTTGGATCAAATTGGAAGAAACCATTTTTTGTTAAGCGGTTCCCCCTCTCCCAAAGAAATAGAAATGACCCATACCACAACGGTGTATCTGATGAAGATATTAGAACTGGTTTCATGGATGATAATTGGAGGGCATATACTGGAATATTTCATGATGAATTTCATGGTGCAGCCATTGCGGGATTCCAATTTGGCGATTACAGACCAGGTAATGAAAAAAGTGATTACCATATTAAGATGACTTTGGAATGGAATAATACTTTGAACAAAAACGAGTGGGTTGTTATTGCAAATTTTGGAAACACAAAAAATGCAATTGATGACCCTGAAGAAAACTGGTGGAAAGTAAGTGTATTGTTTATAAGAAAGGAATTTGTTGAGGCGGAAAGTTACCCCTAAGATGGAAGAATTGGTTGAATCTACAGATTTCTTAATTAGCAAAACATAAATGCCAGAAACCATCACCATCCAAAAGCCCGTCCAACCCCGCACCAGTCTTGACTGGGCGGAGCTGCGCCGCGCGGGTATCGCGGCCATTGAGCGCTATGGCAGCCGGCTCTGGACCGACTACAACAGCCACGATCCGGGCATTACCCTGCTGGAAGCCCTCTGCTACGCCATTACGGACCTCGGCTATCGTACAGACTGGCCCATAGAGGACCTGCTGGCCAGCTACGCTGGCAGCAAAATCCTGGGCGAAGACTTCTTCCCCGCCCACGTCATTCTGCCCAATTACCCCTGGACCCCCACCGATTTCCGCAAGCTCATCATTGATTTTGGCCCCATTCCCTGGACCGTTCCCAATTTCCAATATCCACAGGAAACCCTGTTTCCAAATCTGGTTTCCGGGCATGAATTTGAACTGGGAATCCAGAATGTGTGGCTGCTGCGGGCCATTCCTGCCGAAAGAAGACTCTTTCTGAACGAGGAACGCCGCAGCGCCAAAGAGCCACCCACCTACAGCCTTACCCCCAAAACCACCCCCGAAGAAATCCTGCTCAACGGGCTGTACGAAACCCATCTCCTCTTCGAGGAGAATCCTGAATTACCTGCGGACAATCCGCTGCGGGACCTCAATCTGAACTACGTGCGGGGCTTTTTGCCTGCTGACAGCAACGGAAATGCGCCCCGTTATACCCTGACCTTCCCCTATTGGGACCAATTTGATTCCCTTTGGTACCTCGGCACCCTCAATTCTGCCAAAACCGTGGCCAGCGCCGTCATAGGGGAATCGGGTCGCTGGGAAAGGCTCAAACTCAAAATTGACCTCAATGGAGGCAATCAGGGCAATATTCCTGCAGAACTTTACCTGCATTTGCCCGAATATGTGGAATATATCCACCCCATCTATGCCTCCCACCGCAAAGTCAAAGCCGGGCTCAAAAACTGGCCCGATCTGGTGGCAACTTTTGGCTGGCTGCCCATTGCTGACGGTCAGCAGGGTGGGGTAAACTCTGCCACCCACATCCTGGCTGGCAACCTGACGGAGAGCAATCCTGCCCTTTATTCACTGACGCTTAAGTTTGGGGGCCAAACCTTCGACCTCGAAATCGACCTTCTGGCCGGCAATTACGACCTGGACTCCAGCGAATTACAGCCTTTCCAGGATCACCTTCGCCTGGAAATCATTCAGTTTTTGCAAATGCGTCAGGACGCCTTTACCCGGGCCCTGACCTTTTCCTACGACCAGACCCAAATGACCCAGGCGGTCAATACCTACGCAGAGAAGCTGCGGGCCATTTTCCGGATCATTGAAGGGCCGCTCAAGCAACCCGAGGCTGGCCTGAAAAGCTACCTTTGCGCCCATCGCAACCTCTGCGAGGATTGGGTTCGTTTTCGTCAGGTGCCCATCGAGGAAATCGGGGTGGAATCCGAACTGATCCTGGCAGGCGGATTTGATGAAAAGAAGATCATGGCCACGGCCTGGCACCGCATCGGGCGCTTTTTGAGTCCCATGGTGCGTTATCGTAGTCTGGAAGAAATGCTGGAAAGCGGCCAAACGCCCGATCAGATCTTTGAAGGCCCCCTGTTGAAGCACGGATTCATTGACACCAACGACCTAGAATTGCCCCAAAGGCAGCAGGAATACGTTTACACTTCAGATTTGCTGCGCATTCTCATGGACATTGAAGGTGTGCAAGCGGTCAATCGTCTGACCATTTCAGGCTATGTTGACGGGCGACAGGTGGTGAAAAGCGATCCAAATTGCATTGAACTGGAGAAAATTCCCGTGCCGGGCATGCCCGGCAAATGGAATGGACGGCGTCGCCCCCGCCTCAACCTGGAATTCTCCCAGGTCAGCCTGTTCCGTGATGATGCCCCCTTGCAGACCAGCCCCAACTTCGCCGTGCTGGTTTTCCAGGCTTACAGCGAACTGGAATGGATTTACCGCACCCAGCGCATTCCCCAGGCTTATGACCTGACCACTCCCACGGGCACGCATCGCCAACTGGACGAATGGCAAGCCATTCAGGAGGATTTGCCTCTGCATTACGGGGTGGGCGAGGAAGGTCTGCCCGAATCTGCCACGGAGCAAAGAAAAGGCCAGGCAAAGCAATTGAAGGGCTTTATGCTCTTTTTCGACCAGTTGCTGGCCAATTACGTGAGTCAGCTATCCAACCTGCGCGAGCACTTCAGTTTTCACGATCAGGGCGCGGATACGATTCAGCATACCTACTTTGCCCAACCCCTGTACCCAACTGCTGAGGTGCAGGCTCTCTTGCTGGGCGCGGGCGCCACGGAACAGGACTGGCAAAATTTCATTGCCAACCAGCAGAATCCCTACCTGAGTCAGCTTTGGCAGATTACCGAGGATCAAAGCACCTTTCTGGACCGCAGAAACCGCTTTTTGGAGCACCTGATGGCCCGCTTTGGGGAATCCTTTGCCGAATACAGCCTGCGCATTTTTGCCCTCAATAAAGATTTGCCCGATCCCTGGGATGTGACCCGCCAAACGGTGATCGAAGATCAAAAAGTCTTGTTGCAGGATTTGCCTGTGATTGGTCCCCAACGGGGAAAAGGCTATTGCTACCGAAAACGGCTGAATAATGAGCAGACAGATGTCTGGGATACGGCCAATGTGGCCGGGGTGAAACGCCGCCTGTGCCGCCTGCTGGGTATCCGTAATTTTGACCGCCGTCACCTGGTGGATGCTTTTATGCCCGCCATCAATGCCAGAATGGCACCACCTGAGCAAAGTTTTGAAGAGCTTTTCGAGGTAGTTTCTTACAGAGGAAATAACCGCTGGCGTCTCACCTTTGGACCAACCCGGAATTACGTATTTGAGGGCGCCAAATACTGGCCTGAAGACCAGCCTGAATTGGGACAGCAGCTCCTGAAGGAGATTGTGGATGCAGCTCAGTTGCAGGAAAATTTCCTGATCGATCCCCGTCCCCGCTCCAAATATGCGGGCATATCTCTGGCCGTGGATTTGGGGGATTTGAAAATTCAGGACCCCAAACCCCGCGATTTTTTGGACGATGAAATGGCCAAAGGAGTGGGAAATGCGGCAATCCTGCTGATGATGGAACTCCTGCACAGGAGACCCCCAAAATTGCCTGAAGCCAAATATCTGGCCCTGCCAGAGGAGGGATTTCATGTGATCGAACACATCCTGTTCAGGCCCGTTTCCAACCTGGATATTCCTCCCTATCTGATGCCCCGCCTGCCTTTTGACGAATTTCGACCGGGCGGAAAAGATCCCTTTTCCTTTAGGGTAACCGTCATTTTGCCGCTTTGGACCGGCCGGTTTGTGCATGCAGGTTTCCGCCACTATGTGGAACGGATGATCAGGCTCGAAATGCCCGCCCAGGTCTGGACGGATATCATTTGGGTAAAGGACGAGGACAGCGAACTGGCCCGCCTGCGCAAATTCGAGGAAACCTATCGCAACTGGTTGGAACAGAATGCCCAACGAAGTGGAGAAACTGCTATTTCCAATGCCCTCCGTGCTTGTGTGAACGACTTTATGGCGCTGCAGGATTACTATATTTTCAATCCCGTGGTCTGATTTTGTCCGGGGGGAATCACCATATTGAAAATCTGGAATTGCAGATTCGGCTGCCCGCCAAATCTCTGGGCTCGGGAAGGGCTTTGCTTGAACAGATCAGTCAGGAAATCCAAAACCAGATCATTCCCCAACTGGAAGTTGAATTTGATCAGATTTGTCCCCCTGATCAGGTTTTGAGCCTGGATTTACTGGAATTTGACCTGGGAAAAATCCCCCCTGAAAACTGGAAAACGGTGCTGCGGGAGAAGCTGAAGCGGGAAATTCTCCTGCAAATTCACCAAAAAAAAGAAACGGTTTCCTTTCATTCTTCACCTGGAAACTCATCTGTAAATTTGGTTTCCAAACTAAAATCTGAAGGTCAGTCTCTGCTCCATTTCCTGCAAACAGGCAATTTGCCCGGCCAATCCAAAATGGATCTGTTGCATATGGCTGAGGTGTTGGACAAGATAATCTATAACTCTTCAGGAAAAATCAGTCTCCCAGAAGTAATTATTCACCATGAAAAAGCCCTTTTCCGCCTGATTTTGCACTTTGGGGAGATTTTTCAAAGTAAAATTCTGCCCGAATTCCTGATTGGTTTTCCGGAAAATTCACCCCCAATCCCCCTGATTCCTCTTTCCCCCAACAACCTTACCCGGGAACTTATTTTATTTTGGAAATTCCTCTTACAACGCCCGGAAACTTATTTATGGAATTCAGTTTCCCTGAACAAATTATGGCAGGATTTTTTAGCCCAAACCAACCTGAAAGAACAATCCGAATTCACTTTACCCTGGAAAAGCACTTCTGATGATACCCTGGGACGTTGGCAGGAATTGCTTTCACGCCTTAACCTGGGAAAAATCCCCTCCAACCCCTTTTCTGCTACCCAATCTGAGCCCCAAAACCCAGATACAGATAACGGCGCGACTAAAGAGGGGGATTTATCAGCAGAAAATTTTCCCCAAAACCTTACCAAAAGCCCATCTGAGCAAGATTTCAGGGAAACCACGGAAGAAGCATCCCCCTCCTACCCCGTTCCCAAAAGCAGAAATGAAAGGGAAAATGTGCCTGAAAATGATCTGTTTGCCCAACTGTTGGAAGTTGGACCAGATCAGCTATTGCCCAGGCTGGCCAATCCGTTTATTCCGTTGGCGGGCCTGGCCTTGCTGGCCCCCTTTATCCCCGTTTTCTTTGAAAAAGTGGGCCTGCTGGATGAAAAAGGCAACTTTTCTCGTCCAGAAAATCAACGCAGAGCCGCTTGCCTGCTGCATTACCTGGCCTGCGGCCAGGATGAAGTCCCCGAATTTGAACTGGCCTTAGCCAAAGTGCTTTGCGGGCTGGATCTGTCTGATTTGGTCTGGCTGGGGACGCCCTTTTCCAATCTTGAAAAGAAAGAAGCGCAAAACCTGCTGGAAGCTGTGATCGGCCATTGGAAGCAGTTGAAAGGAAGCAGCCCCGAGGCACTGCGGGAAGGCTTTTTGCGACGTAACGGCAAACTGATTTTCTCCGAAAACGGTCCCAAATTGCTGGTGGAGGCCCATACCCTCGACGTTCTGATGGCAGCCCTGCCCTGGGGATTTTCCGTGATAAAATTTCCCTGGATGGAAAAAATGATGTTTGTGGAATGGGGCTGAGGACGTAAATTGAAGTCCATTTTGCACGAAAAAAACCCGTTTAATATGCGCAACCACCTGCTTTTACTTTGCCTGGGGCTTATGTTGAGCCTCTTTTCCTGTCAGAATACTCCAGGGGAGAACGAAAAGACAGAAAATTCCACTGAAAATCCTTCTGAAGCCAGCCAAAATCCCGTTGACGGGGACGAAACCCTGCCCCAGGTCTTTGATCGGGCCGCTGAGGTACGTGACGGCTGGAATAAGGCCTTGAACGAGCGGAATTGGGACCAATTAAGCTCCTTTTATGCGAAAGAAGTATGGCTTTACGGGCAAAAAAACAGCCGGGAACAGGTGCTGAAAGGAAAAAAGGAATACCTTGAAAAAGTTCCCGACTTTCAGCAAAGTCTTGAAAAAACGGATTTTGAAGCCACTCAAATCGAACGGAAGGGCATACCCACCACCAGGGTTACCTTCTCCAAAACCACGGAAACGGCTGGCAAGAAAACCACCGTGATGGCTTACCTGGATCTGCAAAAACAGGAAAATACCTGGAAAATCGTGGCTGAAAGCGATTTTACCACGGATCGCAGCCTCTTCGAGCGGGCTGAAGGTATGTTGCCCTCTGAGGGCAATAATTGCTTCGCAAAGGAGGAAATTGAGGATGCCAGGGGCGGCATTGAGGACCGCGAAACCATGGATAACTCTTCCTGGCTGGAATTTACCTGGGAAAAGGGGCAAATCACCTCAGGACGCCTCAGTTATCGCGGCGGACAAATCCATTCAGAAACAGTTTATCTGATAAAATCGGCCAAAATGGAAGCCAAAAATTCCTTTATGCTCTCCTGCCAGATGTACGACGAAATCCAGGAAATGGAAGTCGGAAACCCGGTTGGCATTGAGATCAAGTTGCTCGAACGGGACGTGCCCATGGCCGTGATCCTGCGCTCAGACGGTATTTTCGAAACTGTTGATTTCTTTCTGCAACAGGAATGTCATTAGGAGAATTTCCCTGAAATCCTGAATCACTTGCAGGCAAACTCAGTTTTTCAACAATTTGAAAACCCTGGTTTCATTTCCATACCTGATCTGCAAGAAATAAATCCCTTTGGATAAATCTCCCGTCGGAAAATTCAGCCTGCTGGTGCCTGGAGAAAGAATATTTTCCTGCACAGGAATAACTGTTCTCCCCTGCAGATCAAACAATTCCGTACGCACAATTCTCTCCTGATTGAGGACCAATTCTACTGAAAAAGCCCCCTCAAAAGGGTTCGGAAATACCTGAATCAATTCCTCTAAAACCGTTCCTCCCGTTCCGTTTCCGGTCCCCATGAAGCTGATAGTCAGACTGCTGGCCATTTTCTGGGTCACGGTCACAGTGTCGCAAAAGGTATCTGCGCAGGTCGCATTATTCACCACCAGACAGATCATATAGGTGCCGGCTGAAGGATAGGTATGAATGGGATAGGCCTGGGTGGAAGTGCTTCCATCCCCGAAATCCCAGAGATAGTTCAGATTATTTCCCACTGACAAATTGACCCCAATAATAGCGTACTGGCCTGTGGTATCGGGAAAATGGATGAAATTGGCCACACAGGCCGGGCCAGGTCCACTTCCGTAGGTAATGGAATCGCACCAGGTATCAATGCAGGAACCGTTGGAATCCGAAACCGCCACGCAAACCTGATAGGTTCCCGAAGCGGCGTACAAATGAGTCGCACCCGAATTTCCCGTAGCAAAACTGCCGTCCCCAAAGGTCCAGTAGGTCGTGTTGAAACTGCCCGTGGAGGTATTGGTCAGCACCAGGGTATTGCCAGACCAGGAGTAGAGGAAAGCCGCATTACAAACGGGTCCCGACGACACCACCACGGTCTGATTGATGGTATCCAGGCAGGAAACGGCCGAATCATACACAAATAATTCCACATTATAGGTTCCTGCCGCGGCGTAAGTATGGGTTGGATTGGCAAGAGTAGAGGAATTTCCATCCCCAAAATGCCAGATATAAGCGGGAATGGAAGCCGTGCTCTGATTGGCGAAAGCCACGCTGAGGCCCGAAGTCGCATAGGTAAAGGCCGCATTGACACCTGGGCAGGCGATCTGAACTGCTTTGCAATAGGTGGAAGTATCACAGGAATTGACCGTGGTAAGGCAGCAAAGGTAATTTCCCGCCGTTGCGTAGATATGGGTGGGATTTTGCTGGGTTGATGTGCTTCCATCCCCAAAATCCCAAAACCAGGAGGTGGGGCTGAAAGTGGTTGCGTCTGTGAAGTTAACGGTAAAGCCCGAGACAGAATTGGTATAGGAAGCCTGAGGCGCGTTACAACCCAACAACTGACTTAGGCCCGCGTTGAGGACTTCGCGATTGGTTGGGCTGGCATTATACTGCTGCACCACAGGAATGAGAATGATTTTATTTTCGTCGTAGCCGTTGGGCAGGTTGTAGGTAAAAGTGTGGGTATAAGAATTTCCGTTGGAGACGGAAGATGGGATCACCCCGGTCATACCCCAGACACCACCCAGACAGGCGCGTGAAACATAGCGGTGAGCAAAGCCCACGATGGGATTTCCGGCGCCATAGTAGGGATGGCCAATGGTTGCATTATAATAATTGGACTGATCATACCCTGCCCCGCTGCCAACCACACTGTCCTCGGCCACCCACATACTGAGGCGCAAATCCCCCGAGGCCGCCCCGGTGAAATCGACCTGAACGGTGGCCGTAATCAGGCGGGTGCCTGCATTCCAGCTCTGATTGCTGACCGTCACCCCGCAAACTGCGGGTGAGGAAAGTTCTGTATTGACATAATTTCCCCAGGAACTGCGACCCACCGCCACATCGCTTTCTCCAGGAAACAACCTGCGGTCGATGGCGCCGATAGGATAAGCAAGACCATAGGCAGCGCACATGGTGTCACCTTGGGGAAATGACATGGCATCTGAATTGTGGTGGTAAAGGGTAATGGTCTGGGGAAAACTTGCCTGGACCGACTCTCCAAAGACCTGTCCGTCGGGACCAAAAGGGCACCAGTTGCCATTGAAAATTTCCAGCAGGGGCACCCGCCCCGAGGTCTGGGCCGAAGCAGAAAAAATAATACAGGTAAAAACTGCAAGGAGATAAAGGGATCTGTTCATTGAAAATGAGATTTAAATAGGTTAAACAGGTACAATATGGGAAAAATTTGGGAGAAAGAGGAAAGAAATCGGGAATAATAAACCCAAACCTATTTGGGAATTGAATCGAAATACTTCCTCATTGTCTTTTTATAATTAGAATTCAAACTTGATTCAAAAATGGCATAAAAGGCCACGACAATAAATTTTCGCAAAAATAAAGAAGCGGCCTCTTCTTTGAAATTTCCATTTTCTACCCTCAACTCAGACCAATCAAACTTTATCAATTTTTTAGTTTTCAAAAATTCCTCCCAATGTTCCTTCACTAACTTAGACTTTGATGGCATAAAAATAGGATCCAGGGTTGGAAAATTTCCAGATCCCTTTCGAAAAAATTGTACCCCATAAATTTCAGATATTAAGAAGTCCGCTCCCAGAAAATAATTATTCTCGAGCAATAGGGAATTCGTCCAAGGTTCAAAGGAAATTCTGTTAGCAATTTCAACAAGGACGACATCCAAAGCTTTATGGTGGTCAAACAATACCGTTTCCCCTTCAAATGCTGGCAACTTTGTTTTGGGATCTATTGCTGATTTCGCTAACAAATCTTCTCGAGTAATACTGGATTTAGGGAATAATTTTCCTACATTATTTGGACTCCAAATAATTCCTCCCTTAAACTCAAAATCTGGAACAATATACAGGTTCCCGCCACCCCGAGCAATTACTCCTATAAAAGCAAGAAAGTACTCACCGTTCAAATAGTGAAGAATAGTGAGTGAATTCTCAAAGAACCTGGAAAGAAATGCTTTAATTTCTTGAAACTCTTTTTTAAACTTAAATGATTCTTTTCCATCTTTAGTTCCTTCTAGTGGAGTGGTTTTTTGTTGATTGTCAGAACGAATTGATTTGGGAATTTGGGAATCGTTAACTAAAAATTGAAACTTGAGGTAAATAATTTGTGCAAGAATGGTCAATACATTGAAGTACCTAGCCTGAAACTCCTTATATGTATCCTCCTCGCTATGAAAAGGATTATCAATTACTTCATCCAAATCAGGATTGTTTCCACCGTATGGAAATGTTTCTCCCCCCCCACTTCCAACAAAAGTATTTACATATTGCATGAGCGAAAAGCCTGTTTTTAATTCATCTAAGGCAGAAGTCATGAAATCATAAACTGTTTTAGTGGGACTCACTTTTTCGTATGATTTTGAAAGTTGTTCACCTATCTCTGGAAAAATTGCTCCTGTGGCTTGTTCTGTCCTTTCCTGAATTGCTTCCTTTATGTGGTCTCCATATTTATTTAATGCCCCAATAGGTTTTCCACCTATTGTTGTAAAATTAGTTCCTTCCCTGAATCTTTTTACCTTAAGGGAATTGATTGCCCAAGATTCAAAAAAGCTCCCCAGCATTAAGGCAGGAACTGTTGCAATACCAGCACTTATCGCAGAAAGGAGTAAATTTATCAAAAACTGCCCCAAATTAGTTGAAGGACTAGCCTCCAAAGCTTTTACCCTTTCCTCCAATTCAAGGAACCTCAGTTCTGCATGATTTTTAAACCCTGCTTCAAGGGCACCTGTCAAAACAACATTCTCAAAATAATTAATATAAGAGGACCAATCATTCAAAATTTTCAGATTCATATTTTTTAGAAGATCTCGCAAAGGAATCAAAATTTCCATAATCATTTCGTAGGATTCCTGATTCAGTTCTCCAATTTTTGGGTTGTCATTTACCATCAAATGAGCTAACGGCTTAGTTGGTTCCTTGGCCAAACCCGCATAATTAATATAAAAAGGCTTAATAATTTTTCCCGTACTGTCTTTTCCAATTACAAATTCTGCAAAGTCCCCCAATTTTTTATGCAAAGAGCCCAAATCCTTGATACCAATGAAGCTTTTGGCTTTTTCCGTGAGATCACTATTATAACTCTCTGCCATATTACCCTCCTACATTTTGCCCAGGTCCAAACATATTTCCCAGACGGGTAATGGCGTCGTCGTCGTCGAGTACCACGAGGTTGGTAGGGATGCGCACCTCATATTCCCCCACAGGTTTCCCTGATTCCGTGCTTTCGAGTTCCCGCAACTCGTCGATGATGTCCAGATACTGATCCCCGCCAATCTTCAATCCAGCCTCAAAATCTTTGATCTCGCCGGTGCGCACAAAATGTGCGACCAGTTCTTCATAGCCTGGGCGTACGGCCAGCACCACCCTTGCAGCGCCAGCGCGCAGGAATTCGGCGAATTTGGGATCTGCTGAAGAGGAGGCCAGGCGGTCGATCCAGTTTTCACGGCGACCATAAAAGTAGGGATACATGCGATAAAGCAGGTTGCTCCATTCGAAGGCCTGTTCCAGGAACTGGATTTCCTTCGCGTTGTCCTGGGCAATGCTGTAGTTGATCTCAGGCGCGCCGCCAAACCAGGAATCTTCCTCCCGAATGGCCGAAAGAAAATCGACCGGCTTTTGCCTGATCATCGAAATGCAATGCTTTTGCAATTCCTGTTTCACGATCCGTTCTCCTTCGAGGGGATTGGCGCCCATAATCTGAATGCCATTCAGGCGTTCCTTTCCATTATTTTCTTCCTGCTTATCTTCCACCATGCGCTTATACCCAGCCATGATTTTCTGGTAGGTATCGAGTTGCCATTCCTTCATGGCGGCCGGGGTGGGTTTGCACAATACCACCAGCCCCAGAGTAAAACCCATCACTACCCCGTCAACGAGAATGGTCAGTGGCAGGTTTCCCTCATACTTTCCGTCTTTCGATGAACTGAGGACCTGATGAAATGTCCATCGCAATTCAGGGTAATTATTCTCACCTGGGGCAACATTTTCAAGAGGTATGCTGTCTGCTCCAATGGCGAGCTTAAATTGGTCAGCCATGGTAACGTTTATTTGCAAAATCCTGAAAGCCGCCTCCTGGCGTTGCTGTTCTCTTGATGTTCCCTGGTTTGGAATGTTCTGAGCCGATTCATCATCCTCACGTATTACCTCCATGACCCAGCTACTCCAGAGGTTGGAATTGGTCACTGTACCACTTACCTGGTGTGCATAGTAACCCTGAGGAATCTGAATTTCCTTTCCAGCTGTAAACAGGCGCTTGATTTTTTTCTCATTATCCACATCCTCAGAAGTCAAACCATTACGGTAGGTATCCAGGTTGGATTGTGCAAGTGTAAATGGAACCATAACATTCCCGGCAGGGGGTGAAACAGCCCCCTTGGCCTGATACTTTTGTATATAGTACAAGTAGTTTTCAAGGCCAAGATGCTCAGGGGACAGGGGAATAGACTCAGAACCACTCAGACTCGCATAAGGAGCGGTTGGTGGGTCAATTCCGTAAATGGTCAGGTCTTCCCCTGCTTTGGCCAGGGTGCTGTAAATATGCCAGGCCGCAGGCTCTGGTACGATCAGTTCGTACATCATGCGGTAGCCCTTGTTATACAATCGGGCTGTGTACACCTTATTTACCCAGCGGTAAATACCCACGGTATTGCCATTTTCGGCAGTAAGCTGGTGAAAATTGGTCTCAGAAACTTTGGAAACCACGGTGCTGGTTTTGGTTTCCCGCACGGTTTGGGAAATTTTGGTGCGGGCTTTTTCCAATACATCTTTGGTATAAGTTTCAGCTTGAGAATCTGAATGCTCCCGGGAAGATTTATTCCCGTACTTCGTATCCACACTCACATCCAGCCAGGCTCCGTAGCTGGCGCTCACATTTACGCCCAGGTCAAAGTAATTGTCTGAACTTTGCGCATTGCGGGATTCGGTTTGCAGTTCATAGCGGTCGCTGGTTTCAAGTTCACGCTCGGTTTCACTCACAGACTCCTTGTAGGTGGAGTAAGTGGTTTCCACAGTATTTTCACGCACATGGGTTCGGTTTTTAGTTTCTCCTTTAAGTACGTTTTCGATGTGGGCAATTTCCCCGGCTTCGTAACGAATGTCTTCCTCCTGCACCACCCTCAATTCCCCTATGCCCAAAGGCCGCACCGCCAGTTTACCCAATTCCTGCTGCCGGGATGCAAGTTGCTCCGTTCGGGCATCTTTCATCTCCTGACTTACTTCCCACTGAGATCCCGTTCGCCGGGTGGCACGCACCAGATTTCCGTTTATTCTGAAAGAAATATTTTTTTCGGGTGCTTTAGGCGCTTTTTTGGCCACCTTGACCAGTTCCTCCTCCAAAGCTTCCTGCACCGTATTCAGGGAGGCCTTTCCAACTTCAATCCCCAATTTGTCCGTCAGAGATTTGGTGGCAGTTGAAAGGCTGTTTTTCTTGGCCAGAGAATGAACCAGCAAAGTCTGTCCCTTATCCCTGGGATTGGTTTCAATCCTGTCCAGTACCAGGGTGGAATCCTCAGCACGTTTCACATCCAGTTCAACCATTGCAGCTTTGACCGCTTCAATTTCCTTCTGGTAAACCTTCACTTCCTCTTCAAAAGTCATGGATGGAAGGGAGGGGCCTTCCTGTGGTTCAGGAATACCCAGGGCATGATTGGAGGGAGAGTAATTTTCCTGCAGAAATTTGACAATACCAGGGATCTCCAGTGGCCGCTTAAAATAATCTTCCACTGCGGTTTTCTCAGTCGTGAAAGGCTCTTCCGCAGCAAAAGCCCTGATCAGTTGGTAGGTTTTCACCGCAACCACAAACTTATTTATCTCCTTTGAGCCCGGAACCAGGAATTTAGCCAGTAACACTTCTCCAATCACATTCCAACTTCCAGCATGCTTTCCAACGAAATCTGCAGGTTTTTTGCTAAAGGTTGCCTCGAGCAACTGAAGGAACTTAGTGGGGCTAATACTAAATCTGACGTCCTCCAGCGCCTGAATAGCATAGGCCAAATAATTATTCAACTGAAAAATTGTTTGTTCCATTCTGGGGATTCGGTACAAAACCCAATCATCCAGATAACCGTTTCGGCTGGAGTGGTACTTCCAGTTGTTAAATGATTTTAGGGCAGGGTAATCATCTCCCTCTGCAAATATTTTGATTGTTTCAATCTTTGAAACAGGTCTCTCTTCCACCGAGCGGGTGGTAATAAAGCGAAACAGCTCTTCTCTCATAGTTCAGTAGGTTTAGTTTTTTTCGACCGTAATACAAGTACTGGGACCTAATTTATTAATTTTTCTTTTCGAAACTTGAATTTTTGTCCAAACTCTGCTCCTTTTAGCTCACTCCCGAAATTTCCTCTGAAAATCTCCCCAACATTCCAAAAAGATTCGACATATTTATAAATGAAACCAGGCATTTTTCCCTGCATAATAATCCTTTTGGCCGCTTTGAGTTGTTCCAATCCGGGCGCTCAAAAGGCCCCATCAACCAAGAATATGACTCAATTAGATCCCTTACAGACCAATGAATTGAAAATCGGGCAAAAAGCCTTTTTGAATGCCACCCGCCATGGTTCGGTGGGAATTCAGCCTGAATGCAACTCCCTGAATCCGGATATTATTGAACTGGTGGATTCTAAATTTGCTTACGATAAGCCACTGGTCAAAGGACAAACTGGCGGCGACCGGGGCAAAGTAACTTACTATTTTGAAGCCAGACAGGCCGGGGAAGGCTCCATCAAACTGGAACGTTTCTTTCGCGGCAAACTTGAACAGGAAACTCTGATCAAAGTACTGGTGAAATAGATAATCCTTTCCCCTATGTGTTCACGGTTTCCATACCCAAAGTGTCAATATGACAATAATAGGTTCGTGGTGGTTTCGTTAATTTAATCTCCCATTTCTCCTGCAGTTTATTATTTAATCTTCTCCTGAATTCAGAAGTTTAAATTCCTCAAAAAACCTCTTCTGAGCCTGCATCTGGGCCCGATTCAACCAGATTCCCAGCACCCACCTGTTCCCAAAATTGAGAAAAAAGCATCTTTCATGGATAAAACCCTTCCCAAAGTTCCAAATTTCACGCCTATTAATTGAAATCTAAAGGCAAATCATTGAAAATTTTAACGAATTAATTTGCAATCGAGCGAAAATGTTCTAATTTCACAACCCTTATTCCAACCCTCATTTATTACTGATTAGCCAACCGGCAATACCATACTTTCTGCCAACCGTAAGTTTTTGTTTTACTTTAAGACTAAGTTATGAAGAGAGTATTTTCAATTTTTATGATCGGTATGCTTATCCTGGGTGCTGCAAATGCACAGCAATCCCGCTGGACAGGCCCAAAAGTCCGTTGTAACACA
This sequence comes from Bacteroidia bacterium, assembly GCA_020635905.1. Classification (GTDB taxonomy): domain Bacteria; phylum Bacteroidota; class Bacteroidia; order J057; family JADKCL01; genus JACJYV01. Next base: position 357,824 of record JACJYV010000007.1, on the reverse strand, counting down.
ATGGAAGCCGATGCACGCCTGCGTGCAAATCACCCCGAACTGGGAACCCTCGACGATTTTGAAAACTGGCTCGCGCCATTGATCAAGTCTTACAAGGAAGACCAGGCTCAAAACGGTAACCGTGCGGTTACTACCATTCCTGTAATTTTTCACGTGATCCACGACAACGATCCCGTTGGATCAGGTGACAACCTGAGTGCAACCTATATCAATGCACAAATCACCCAGTTGAATAACGATTACCGCAAAATTCTGGGCACTTCCGGCTATAATACCAACCCTGCCGGAGCTGACTCTGAGATCGAATTTTGTGCTGCAACCGTTGATCCCAACGGCGCAACCCTGGCCGAGCCCGGCATCAACCGCATCAACCGTTCCTCCAAAGGCTGGACGGCTCCTCCTTATGGCACCTGTTCCGGCGGCAATTTCGGTGATACCTATATTGAAGGTACCATCAAGCCCCAGTCCCAGTGGAATCCGGCTAACTACCTGAACATCTGGCTGATGGACATGACCTGCGGCATCCTGGGCTACGCCCAGTTTCCGAGCAACTCCGGCCTGAGCGGCCTCAATACCAGCGGCGGAGCCGCCAATACCGACGGCGTGGTCCTGCTGACTTCCTCCGTGGGTTCATCCACCACGCCCAACCCGGGTGGCGGCGTTTATGCAGCTGGTCGTACCGCTACCCACGAAATCGGTCACTTCTTTGGTCTGCGCCACATCTGGGGAGATGCCAACTGTGGTACCGACTACTGCGGTGACACTCCTGCATGTTCTGGCCCCGCCAGCGGTTGCCCCAACAAAACCACCTGCGACGCCGTGCGCGACATGGTTGAAAACTACATGGATTACTCCTACGATGCCTGCATGAACATTTTCACCAATGATCAGAAAAGCAGGATGCAGACGGTGCTGCTGAACAGCCCGCGTCGCAATACCCTGGGAGCTTCTACCGCCTGCGGCGGTGGTGGAGGCGGTGGAGGCGGAGGTGGATCTTCCTGCTCCACCACCATTTCCACCTTCCCTTACAGCGAAGGTTTTGAAAGTGGCCTCGGCGCCTGGTCTCAGGCTACTGGCGACGACATGGACTGGACCCGCCAGAGTGGCGGCACGCCTTCCTCAGGAACCGGCCCCACCGCTGCTGCAGCGGGCACTTATTACCTCTTTACCGAGGCATCCAGCCCCAATTACCCCAGCAAAGTGGCCACTCTGAATGGTCCCTGCTTCAACCTGACGGGTGCAGCCACGGCTTCTGTCAGCTTCCAGTACAATATGAACGGCGCCGCCATGGGCACTCTGACCCTGGAAGCCAGCACCAATAATGGATCTTCCTGGACCACCATTTTTACCAAATCAGGTAATCAGGGAACAGCCTGGCTGGCGGGTAGCGCGAGCCTCACCTCCTACATTGGCTCCACCGTACAATTGAGGTTCCGTGGTACCACGGGCACCAATTACACCAGCGACATGGCAGTTGATGCAATCTCTGTGACCACCACCACCGGTGGTGGCGGCGGCGGTGGCGGCGGCGGAGGTGGAATCACCTGCGGCACCACCATTTCCACTTTTCCCTACGCAGAAAGCTTCGAAAGCAATTTTGGAGCCTGGACTCAGTCCACCTCTGACAACTTCGACTGGGCCCGCAACTCCGGCAGCACTCCTTCCAGCAGCACCGGACCTTCCGGCGCAAGCGCAGGCACCTACTATGCCTACATGGAAGCTTCTTCCCCCAATTATCCAAGTAAGACGGCCATCCTGAACGGCCCCTGCTTTGCCATTCCCTCAACCGGCACGCCCGCTTTCACCTTCGATTACAACATGTACGGTGCAGCAATGGGCTCCCTGTCACTGCAGGCCACTACCGACGGCACAACCTGGACCACCCTCTGGACCAAATCCGGTAACCAGGGCACTGCCTGGGCCAGCGCCAATGTGGATCTGAGCGCCTACAAAGGCTCCACCGTGGCTCTGAGATTCAACGGAACCACCAGCACCAACTACACAGGCGACGCCAGCATTGATAACCTTGGCCTTACCACCACAGGTGGTGGCGGAGGAGGCGGTGGAGGCGGTTGTGGAACCGTTACCCTTACTCTGATTTTTGACAATTATCCTTCCGAAACCTCCTGGAACATCAAAAACGCAGGCGGCACTACGGTGGCCTCAGGTGGCACTTATGGCTCACAGGCCGGCGGATCGACCAAAATCGAAACCGCCTGTCTGGCCGACGGATGCTACACCCTGAACGTGCTGGATTCTTATGGTGACGGTATGTGCTGTGCCTACGGAAACGGCTCATTCACCCTGCGCAATGCCAATAACACGGTGCTGGCCTCAGGTGGAACCTTTACCACTTCCTCTGCCAACAACTTCTGCCTCACCGGCGGATTGCGTGAAGGTGTGGCTGAATTCAAAGGTGAAGGTCTGACCCTTTACCCTGTGCCTGCCCAAAACCAGCTGAATGTGCGTTTTGAGTCTGGCAATGAAGCCCCTGCCACCGTGACCGTGGTTGACCTGATGGGCCGCGAACTTACCCGCACCCAGTGGATGGTACAAGCTGGCATCAATGAGCAAAACATTGACCTCAATCAGGTTCCCAACGGAACGTATGTGATGTTCATCCGTCAGGGTGAAAAGGTCAACAGCAAACGCTTCGTGGTAGCTAAATAAGGATTATCCTTTTCATAATTGCTCTCGCAGACTCCCCCGGATTTTTTCCGGGGGAGTTTTTTTATGGGGGATAATTCAGTCGAAACCAGAATAAAAAACAAACCTTCCTGACTCCTTTTCTTTCGCGGGCTCACCCAACTTTAACCATTGAAATGGTGGCTGCACATTCGGGGCAATTTCCCATCTTTCCTCCAAATTTTGCATATTACTGTCTGAATCAAATTGTTTACCCATGAATGGCAAAATTCTCACTTCAGATTCCCGCTGGTTTACCAAAATCCATCGCATCCTGATTCTGACTTTTCTGGCTGCGCTTACCTCATGCACCCCCAAACTGAGTCCTGAAGAGGAAACGGCCACCAAAGAAATCGTTTCTGCCTGGATTCAGATTTTCAATGAGAACAATTTCAGTGATTACGGGAACTTTCAGACGGATCCCATGGACTTTTTTGGTAAACCCACTCCCAAAACAGATTCCCGTAACGCGTGGTACGAGGTCAGAGAAGGATTTAACAGACTGGATTTCACCTTTGATGATGCAGGAATGGTCATTGACTCGGTCGGCAAGGATTTGGTAAAAATCAATATTTCCCTGATTGCCACCATCAGGAATAATGAAGAGAAAAAGGATAGCGCTTTGGTCAGCCTTTACCTGACCCGTGGCCCGGAAATCCTTATCAAAAAAGTGCAGGGAGATCTGGCTGAACTTGGAAGCAGACTGGAAGCCGAACGCATGAAACAGGTTCAGTTAGCCGGAATTCTGGCGGACGACAACCTCCCTAATTTTGATCTGCTCAGTACGATTACTGAAACGGTGAAGGGGGATTTTGCCGACTTTATTTTTGCCAGCCGGGTGGGAAAGCAGGACTTGCTTTATGTGGCGAATCAGCCTACAGAACTGCCTGGATACCGTGATAATACCTGGCAAAAACCACCCGCCATGGGCCTCGCTGATCTGCAGGGTAAGGTGATTCTCCCGATAAAATACGACCTGATCTACACGTTTGGCACCCTGGCAGAAGACCATGCTGAAATTGAATTGAAAGGAAAATTCGGACTGGTCCACTCATCGGGCAGGGTCGTTTTGGAGCCAATCTATGATATGATTCTGCCTCCGCAATCACCGCAGCAACTGGTCATGGTGAAAAAAGGCAAAGAATTTGGCAGCGTGGACCTGAAAGGTCAGGTAAAAATGGGCGTCCCGGGCCCCTCCGTTCACCAGATTCTGGACAAGTTTGATTTCGCCCACAAACTTCATGGAAGCGAAAACGACTTTCAGGGAATAAAAATGATCCCCCTCAACCGGAAATCAGGTTTGCATTATGTGAGCTATGTGATCCCGCCAGCGGTCTTTCAAAAATTGGGAATTGCCCCCGCAATCATGCCCGTAGAGGTGTACGATCCGGGTTCCTGGCAAAGCATTGAGGTGCAGGAAAAATTCAACCTGGGCGAAGAAATAAAGGGAATAATCTCCATCCTGGAAACCTGGGCTTTTGAGCCCCGCTACTCTTACCACGACCGGGTTTATTCCATTTCCTCCTACGACAAAGATCTGCAGCTCCTTTCCTCCCACGAATTGATGAAAGCTGGCGGCCCCACCGCGATCGGACATTATTGCGAGGAGGCTGCGATTAAATGGATCGGGAAAGACACCCTGGAAGCCCGTTTTACCAAACAAAACCTCAAAAGCAACCCATACCGTGAGGAGCCTGCTTTCAGGTACTTTGTACTGGCAGACGATGGCAAAGTGCAAGAGTTGAAAAGTTCCAGAAAATACCCTTTTACCGAGTTTGCCCGCATAGACGAAAGCTACCTGAAAAGCTGTTTTTGCCAGGAATTGCCCGAAGACGAAATAGACCAAAAGAAATGGCAGGAGAGAGAGCAGTACTATGGGGAATTTTGGATCACCCAGCATTATACCGTGGCGGCCATGGAGGAAATGATTGAAGAAATCGGGGATTCTTACCACGACGGAGAGGAAATGTCCCCGCTGGATGTGTCAAACAGGTCATTTTTGAGATCCTGGTTGGAAAAAGTAAAGGGTGATGAAGCCAAATATCTGAACAGAAAGCATGAGGTGGAAGCATGGTGAGGGGAGATTTTCTAAAAACCGGGATAGTCCTTCTGGTTTTGGCGAGCCTGCTCAATTCCTGCACTCCCGATCTTACCCACGGCGAAGCCGTCCAGGTAAGAAAGGTGGTTTCTGCCTGGGTCAATATGATGAATCAGGGCCGTTATGCGCCTGGATATAAAAATAATGATCCTTGGAAATATCAAACCAACCCGGTTTTGTTTTTGGGAAAATCCGTTTCTCCTCCAAAAACAAAAGATATCTGGGGTGATACCCTGTACATGCAGTACTTTCTGGAATTCAGATTTGACAGTACTGGAATGTCTATAGAACCAGCAGGAAAGGAACAGATCAAAGTCACGCTCTCTTTGCGGGTTCAAATCAGAAGGGATACAAGTCAGGTGGAGCTAACACCCGCGACTCTCATTTTAACCCGAAGCCAGGATCCCAAAATCACAGAAGTAAAGACTGATCTGCTCAGCCCTGCCCGTCTTCTCACGGAAAACCTTGAATTCTTTGATCCGAACGGGAGAGTAAATCTTGATTACTTAGAATATTTGTCCCTTAACCTGAATGGGCATTTCAAAAACTTTGCCTTTTCTGCCAGGGTCAATGGAAATAATCTGCTTTATGTAACAGATCAAAGGAGTGGGACCATTGATCCATGGCATAATAAATGGGAATTTCACGGAAAAATGGGGCTGGCAGACGCAAAGGGTACCATTCTTCTCCCAGTCAGGTATGACCTCATCTATTCCTTTGGCACACTGGTCAAAGGCCATGCCGAAATCAGACTGAATGACAAATTCGGTCTGGTGAATTCTAACGGCGAAATTATCCTTCCTCCCGTTTTTGATCTCCTGATCCCGCCCCAGAATTCAGAACAATGGATCATGTTCAAAAAAGGCAATCAATTTGGCAGTATTGACCACCAGGGCCGGGTAAAATTGGGAGAAACTCCCCCCCTATTGCATGAAATTCTTGAAAATTATATTTCCGCTCCCTGTGACATGTTGGATGAGGACTTCCCCGAATTAAAACTCCATCCACTTGACGAAATGGATGGCCCTGGATTTTGGGGAAATTACTGGATGCCCCCTGCCATGTTTCAAAAAGCAGGGATAATGCCCTCCCCGGTGCCCATGTCATCGTTAGGGAGGTTTAAACCAGTAGTTCAGGAGGACATCAAATTGGTGGACAAATTTAGCTGGGGAGAGGGTATCCAGGGAATAATTTCTGTTTTCAGGACCTGGATTTTTGCCCCCCGCTACGCTTATAATGAAGAGCGATATACCCTCAGCACCCATGACCAAAACCTGAATTTGATTTCCAGCGTCGAATTGATGCGGCCTCAGCAAGAAATGAATCCCTCTATTTTTTGTAATGAAGGATATCTCCAATGGCTGGGAAAGGATACCCTGGAGGTGCGGCTTACGGTAAGAGAGAACTTGTTCAAAAGCATTGAAACTCCCGCTTTCAGGTATTTTGTGGTGCAGCCTGATGGAAAAATCCGTGCATTGGAAAGTCGCCGCAAATATCCTTTTACCCAATTTGCCCGCCTCAATGAAGGGTATTTCAAAAGATGCTTTTGCACCCCTATTCCTTATGAGAAAAGGAAAATTGGCTTGTTTGGGCTTCCAGAAGCAGACGTGGAAATAACCCATCATTATTCAGCAGGTGAAGTGGAAGAAATGATGTGCGAAATCATGGTCCACAGAGATACAAGCGGGAGCCTTTCCCCCACAGATCAGGCGAATCTGGCCTTTTTACAATCGTACCTCCCCAAAGTCCGGCTCAATGAAGCCAGCTACCTTGACCGGGAATTTGCCCAGGAATATTCTTATTGATGAAGGCATTACGCATATTCGCTGGCACCCTTGCCTTCCTGTTCGCCCTGGTGATCTCCCTGTTTATTCTGGAAGATACCCTGCAATACTGGTCGTTTGAGCCTGGCATAGCCTTTTTGAAAGTGAAGGAAAATGCGGTGAGAAATTTCGGCTGGCTGTACCTCCCGTCCTTTTATATCCATATAGGGGCCTCTCCCCTGGTTGCCCTGCTCGGATTATTACAAATCTGGGGCTGGTTGCGCCGCAAACTACCTCTGCTTCACCGCTGGGCGGGCAGGGGGTATGTGGTTCTGGTGCTGTTCCTGGCCGCCCCCGCAGGGCTTGGAATAGCCTGGTTTGCCACGGGTGGACTGGCGGGCATCATCTGTTTTGTACTGCTGGCCTCAATTTGGTGGTACACCACCTGGCGGGGCTGGAGGGCCATCGTTCAGGGTGATCAGGCCAGCCACCGCAGGTGGATGGAGCGCAGCTTTGCCCTGACCGCAGCCGCCATCATGCTGCGTTTTTACCTGGCTTTGGCCCACAATCTTTTCCATGAAAACTCTGATCAGGTATATGTAATCCTGGCCTGGGCAAGCTGGGTGGGGAATCTGGGGGTGGTGGAGATGGTGAGGGCAATTAGCAATGAGCAATGAGCAAGGAGCAAGGAGCAAGGAGCAAGGAGCAAGGAGCAAGGAGCAAGGAGCAAGGAGCAAGGAGCAAGGAACAATGAACAATTATCACTGAGTAATTGGTGGGTTTTAACCCTCCAATGGCTAATTAATCCATGTCAGGCTCACAAACAAGGTTGGTCAACCTTCTGTCTTGAGTCCATAGGGGCGGGTTTTAACCCGGCCCTCGTGGTTAACCAGGATTGCCCCCTCCAAGATTGCAACTGTAAACTGTAAACCGCGAACTGTAACCGTAAACCGTAAACCGTTAAAAAAAATTCCTTCCAAAATCTGGAATTTCTCAAAAAATGCATCAATAAGATAAGGGGATGATCAGGCAACTGGTCTTTCCTGATTCAAATGTGTCACCAAACCCAAAAATCCACATGAAAAGAAAACACCTTCCACTTTTCCTGGGTGCGATCCTGGCCTTGCTCCATTGGTCAGGCTGCGACGTCCCGGCCATCACCAATCTCGATCCTGCAAATGCCTCAGAAGGCATGATCGTGAAGGTAACTGCCACCAACACCCTCTTCAGCACCGCCCAGTTTGACGGGACCACCATACCCACTCCCTGGTACGGCGGCGCATTCTTCACCGTGCCCTACGGCTCCGCCGTAGGCAACCACGACATCACCCTGACCAACGGTCACGGCACCTCTCCCGCCAGCGTGCTGGCCGTGGATGCAGCGGTTACCATTCCTGCACCCGAAATTAAAGGAGTGCAGCTGGGCTATGTGGGCTTCTCAGGCGCGACTTTCAGCGGCGGCCAACTCATGATCTATGGCTCAAACATCGACTGTGGGGCCACCATCAAAATCGGCGGCACCGCCGTGACCACCTACACTCAGCAAGCCCTGATCAATGATTTTTGCGGGGGTGTCGATCCCCAGACTTATGGCAGCCCCAATTACCATTACACCTCCCTGATCACAGAACTGACGACCCTTACCCCAGGTGCCACCATTTCCCTCACCGTCGAAAATCTGGATGGAACCACTTCCGCGGCTTACAGCTACACCCTTGCCAGTTCCAGCGCCGACCTCGACTCAGATGGCGACGGCCTCCTCGACGATTGGGAAACCAATGGCTACGATGCCGATCTGGACGGAACCATTGACGTGGACCTGCCCGCCATGGGGTGTTCACCCTACCACATGGATCTGCTGGTGGAGGTGGACATCATGAACAGCCTTTCCTACACGCCCGCCTCGACCATGTGGGACATGGTGGAAGCCACTTTCGCCAATGCCCCCATCATGAATGCAGATTATGAGCAGGGCATCCACATCATCATCGACCGCGGACAGGGCGGCGCCTTTACGGGTGGCGGAGTGAGCGTCACCTGGTACGAGGACATTGATTTCACCCAGGCCACCTCAGCTGCTTCGGGAGCTGGGAATAACCTGAATTTTTACGACTGCAAAACCAGCAATTTCGATCCCAACCGTCTGGAAATATTCCGTTACTGTGTGTGGGGTGATACCCGCTATAATTCCACCTCCTCGGGCAAGGCGGAAGACATATTTTCCAACGATTTTCTGATAGGTATGGAGGGAGGCGGGGCAGCCGGGAATTCTGACCACGCCCAGGCTGAAACGTTCGTCCACGAACTCGGCCACACCCTGGGCTTTGGCCATGGCGGCCCCGAATCTGATTCCCGGGTGGATGAACCCAACCACCTCAGTGTCATGAGCTATTGCTGGCAGTTTCTCGACATCCAGGCCGATTGTATCACCTGCACGGATTGTTACACGGGAAATTCTCCTTCCTATTCAGAGGGCATGGCCGCAGACCTTGACGAAACCAATCTGGACGAAAACAAAGGCGTTTGCGACAACGTATCCCAGGATTGGGATGGCAATGGAATCATCGAGTCTGGCATTCAGGCCAATATCAACCCGGATGATGGTGGGTTGAATAATGAAACCCTGGATGATTACGATGAATGGCATTCCATCAAGTTCGATTTCACTGCCGCAGGCAGTGGCTGGGGCTCAAACTAATTCAACCTGAATCAAAATAATACAAGAAATCATGAAAAAACTGAAGATAAAGCTCCTGCAAAAAACCGCTCTGCTGATCCTGCTGGCCGCAACAGGCCTGGGTCTGCAAAGCTGTCAGGTCAACAGCCAAACCACCACTGACCCGAAAAGTCCCGTTGACGGGGCCAAAAAGCCCAATGAACCTGTGATCGTTCGTACCGGACTCAAATTCCCCACCCAAACTCCCACCCTGGTTCGCACCTTGAAAAAAGATTTTGATTTTGTGCTTGAGACAGGTGGCAAAGAAATGACCGGCAAGCAAACCCTGTCCCTCACCCTGAGGGACAGCAAGGACAACAGCCTGAATTTCGAGAGCAATCAGAAGCAGGCTGTCAGCCTGACTTATCGCCTCAAAGGCGAAAAGGATCGCCTGAACCTGACCAAAGGTCAGGAAACCTGGTTTTTGGACCTGCAAAACGATTTTGTGCACGGAGCCGTGCGCAAACACCTGGTCCTGCGGGAAGCCAAATCCACCCAAATGGCCATGCTCGAAGGAGGCTCTACCACCCCGTTTCAGCTTACCCTGGAGGACGGCATCAAAATCGAACAAGCCGACAAGGGTAAAATTGCGAGATCAGACAAGGATTTTAACTACCTGAGTCTGCCAGTGAAAATCAGCATGCGTCTTGCATCCGTGAGCCTGGTACCTGGTGAGCAGAAGGAACTGGGAAACACGGGACTGAAAGTCGCCGTGCTGGAAAGCGAAAAGCGCAGCATCATCAATCCAGACAGCATGAAGCCCAAGGCCTTCGCAGAAGGCCCGGATTATCACTACAAAATCGCCATCTGGCGATAGGATTTACGCCCGTTTGGCAAGCAAAAGGCCGGTTCGTTTGGACCGGCCTTTTGTTTTTATGAAGGATTTTTGGGATGGGTAAAATCACCTGTCCTTGGCCTGATCAAACCGCAATCCTGCATACCCTTCTCCTCTGCCCGTGGTTTTGCGGCGGCCGAGCCAGGTGTGGACTTTTCCATTATACCAACGGGCTCTTTGCCAGGTACGGTTGACCATCGCACCTGCCCGGGGAACTTCTTCCTCATGCACAAAATAGGGTTGATTGGACTCCAAACCCACCCGAAGTAACTCAGAGCGCGGTTCCACCCGCGGATTTCCCAGTTTTCCTTCGATTACCCGCAGCATGCCAGCCCTTTGCAACTGAATCTGACGGTCGCTGCCAGGTACCCGGACCGGGATAAAAGGAATCCAGTGCTCGGGCACCTGAGTTTGCAGTTGGTAGCTGATTTTGGCTCCCGTGTCTTCCAAAACAGGTGCAGGAGCATCAGGCATCACGGTTTCCAGGTATTTGCGCAATTCATTGCTGGCTTCGCCTCCAGGACGGGAGGTTCCGTCCTGCAAGGGAATGCGGCTCTCCACCCCCCAGACCATGTTGGCCATTTCGTCGCGGATAAAATTGACCTGTTCCAGCGGCGGACTTTCCATGATTTTTCCCGCTGCAGGAGCCAGAAACAGGCGGGTATCCGAAGGCTTGATTTCCTTGCGGTGATTCATCTGGAACATCGCCCAACGTTCCCAATTGCTTTCTGACCCGCTTCCTGAAGCGGGAATCCAGAAACGCAGGCCAAAATTATCCGTAATGGCCAATCCTTCCACCGTAGCCAAGGTGCCTGCATCGAGGTCATAAGGCAGTACAAACCAGTCATTGGCATAAATGAGGCCAAATTCGATCAGCATCAGGCTGGAAAGGTCCGTGGTGGAGGCATTGATGTCCCCAAAATGGGTCCGACGGTCCTCAAATTCCCACCAGCGCGGGTTGGGCATGCCCGGAAATTCCAGCATGGAAGGAATAAAATTCTTTACCTCCGTCTTTTGCACCGCATCTTCCACAGGAGAGGAAACTGCATTGAGCTTCGCGGTATCCTTGTCCACATCAAAATTATACCAATCCAAACGGCCCTGGTGATACTGATCCGCTACCAAAACGGTTTGAGAGGTACCAGTTGGATTTTCAGGTGCGGCTACTTTAAATTGATATTCCAGATAGGAAGGCGCCCAGGCATCCTCTCCTTCCCCGGGCAGATTATACTGCTTCACAAACCAATCCGTGAATTTTTTGCCCAGTTTGCGCAACGGAATTTGGTCGGCCACGGCCGGGGTAAAGGATTCCCAGGGGTCATTTCCCGCCATAATCCGCTCAAAAAGAGCTCCCCCATCCATGCTGCGCCCGGTTATTGCCGCGTTCAGTTGCCACACGTCCTGATGGGCGTAGGTCGGCCCATTCGCTTCATCCCGGGCAGGCAGGGCAAAGGGAAAATCCAACAGATAATCTTTGGCATAATTGCGGGTCAACCCGACGGTGCCTTGCAGCATTTTGAGCCAGTAACGCCCCATTTGCAGGCGCAAAGGCAGATCCAAAGCGGGTTTTTCACGCTCCACTATGGCTTCCAGGGGAGGCGAGAAGGTTTTGGTAGTTGAATTTTCCTCGTAATAATTCAGGCCTTTGACCTCTCCATCCACCGCCTGGAAACGATTGATACGGGTGGTGCGGGTTTTGATGCGGGCCCAGACAGGCGAACCTGCATCCTCTCCCTTAAATTCCCCAAACTGCCATTGGCGGGTCAACATCCAGAGGGGATCGCGGATTTCAGCTTTGAGGCTGCGGTCGAATTGCTCCGCGCGGGGGCGGGCCTCCAGGCGATTCCACCCCGTTATGGACGGAAGGGGATTCACAAAGAGTAATTCAGACAGATTTTCGAGGGTGATATCAGGCATCTAAGTCAGGATTTGCGGATTGAAGATCGATCATATTGGCCAGCAGATTGGTCTGAATGGTCAGCATATAGCGGCTGGCGGCCACCATGATGGCGGGCAGAATCTGGGCATACTTGGATTTATCGAGTTGCAGGGGCTCGACGGCCCGTTTTTTGGCCGCGTCCAGGGTTTCATTGAGGGTAGCCACCAGGTGGTTCCAGTCCCAGGAGCCGGTCACGTCCGGACTGACGGCCAGCAGCAGGGTATTGGGCGGTTCTGAATTGGGGCGATCGAAATGGAAGGTTATGCCAGTTGTTTCGTTGGGATGAGGCAAAACCTCGTTCCATTCATCCAGCAGGAGCCCGGCCTGATTGGTCGCGGCCTGCCAGGCAGCACCCAAATGCAGGGAAAGGACCAGTTTATCTCCTTCCAGGGCATAATTTTCGGGCACATTATTGCCCAGCCAGCGATCATTTTCCCGGAATGGCAACTGAGCAGCAGTCAGCTCTGGCTCACGTAAGCCAAAATTAGCGGTCAGCAGGGTGGCCCTTTCCAGGGTATTCATGCGGGGCCGCACCCGGGCCAGCCCGTGCAGCCAGTCATCCAATGGAAATAATCCCTCTGCCTCGGAAAGCAGGTCGGGAATATCCAGCGCTTTCGCCATTTCCAGGCCTTTATCCCGCATCTCAAAACCAGGAATCACCTTAAAATCAGCCCCAAGCAATACCTTGACCGCCTGGGTGAGTTTTTCCACCTTTTGCTCAGTATTATCCTCTGCTTCAAAAACCTGCTCCGCCTGAAATTTCGTCCAGCGCATTGCCGCTTCGGCCACCGCGCTTTTGCTTTGTTCCCGCAACGGCTCCAGATCCTTGACCACCTGGGGAAAGGCATGGTCCATTCCGTACACAGAAATGGCTTTCAGGGCATTGCGCATGGCGTCGATTTGCAAAAATCCGGGCGTGCCCGACTCGATTCCGGCCCAGGCATTTTCCAATTGAATTTTGAGCGGTTCAAAGGCCAGGCCCAGATTTTTCACACTGACTTTCAACTGTTCCAAATCCAGTCCTTTGGGATTTTCTGATTCTGCCAGAACTTCCTCATTGGGCAAAAAGAGATCTTCAGCCTGTAGCGGACGACCTTCACTTACTAGTTTTTGGAGAGATTCAACCAGGGGAAATAGCTCAAAAAAGGTAACCTCTTTGGCCGCAAATCCAGTTCGGTCGGTGTAGGAAATGGTGACAGGGTCGTCGTCGCCCAGCATGTATTTTTGGCGAATGATCTCAGAAATGCGTTGGTCGAGTTCGCCTGCCGCACCCTGGGTGGCAGGTTTGAGTACGTACAGCAGGTCAATGGGTTGAATTCCAAGCTGATGGAGGGCAACTTTTTCCTGGTGATTTCCCCCAGCCACCCAACTGACCCAGGCCAGCACCAATTGTGGTTCTGGCAAACGTTCGCCCAGCCAAAGGTTCAAACCTGGCTCAAAAATAGCCCGTGGAGTCATACTTACCCCGCGGGAACGCCAGGGATTGCTGGTATTGAGGGATGGATCCAGCCCAAAGGGCAGGGTCATGGCCACCCGGTTAGTCAGGGCGAAACCGCTGCGGGGAGTCTGAATGACCTCAGGAATGGGTGGCATGGCCGCTTCGTGAATGGCCTTGGTCATGGCGCCCGCCCGTTCGTAATTGCCCTGCACCACCTGATACACCTCCTCTGCCGTGGCCACGTCCTTGACCGCATCCATGGCATTGGCGATGCGATTCAGTTCTTCCACCATCACGCTGATCTGCCCATTTGTGGGTTGGGGACTGGTGCTGCTCAGCAGATCACGGAAGAAGTTGGTGGCAGTTTTATTGCTCTTTTCGAAAGCGGAAAGCATGGCTTCACCATCAATTACATTGCGGGCTTCCACCTGTTCAATAGGCACATCAGGGTCGCTGGTGGTTTTTTTGTCGGCCACCAGAGGAAATTTTTTCCGCAACTGATAAATGAAGTAATGCAAACCCGTTTCGGGATTTCGGTCGTGCAAGCCCCGTTCAAAATTATACCCGAGCAGGGCTCCCAGGCTTTGGTTGTTGCGGATTCCCTCGATCAGACTGAGCGCCGTGCGGACCCGTTCTGAGCTCAGATTCACCGCAAAGCGGTCGGGATCAGTCGAATCGGCATGGGTGAGGTAGGCATTGCGCAATACAGCCGCGGCGGTGGCATGATTCAGCGAGGGCGCGTGGATGTAACCTGCGTTGGACTTGTCCCAAACCAGCGGGCTTTCGCCCGGCTGGGTAAGTTCAGTGGGCGCAGATGCAGGAGCCGCCGAAAAAGTACGGTTGGCAGGGCGCAAATTTTCCACCCAGCCAAAGGCACCCAGATACAACCCCTTGTCGTAGCCCGTCTGGCTTGAAGCAGGGCTGTTAACGGGTTGGCGCAACTGGTGCATGCGGTGGGTAATGAGGCCCGTTTTCCAGGCATCCAGGCGATAGCTGCACAGATCAATGTGCTCGGTGAAGGCCCTTTCGAGGGCGGCCGTAGGCCGCCCGGACAATAATCCCAGCAAAATCCGCTGGTTGGCGAGTTCCCGCAGTGCCGGATCGGCCAGTGCCTGAACCGGGTTTTTCAGTTTCACCTCGATGTGATCCTTGATCGCCAGGTTATTCTGGGTAATCTGAGGATTGGTTTCGTAGAGGTATTTGAATTTACTCACCCCGGGCGCTTCCTGACTGATGTGAATGAATTCTGCCTCTTTGCGCTCGATTTTGGCCACTTCCGGGGTGGAATTACGTAATTTCATGGCCGCATCCCACCAGGCCAGCATCATCCCGTGCCGCATCATCAGATAGAGAAGGGCTTTGGGGGAATTGACTTTCACATCATCAATTTTGCCAAAATCCTCCGCCCGAATGGCCTCCAGTCCACTGCTGCCCAGCCATTCCAGGTAGTTTTTGCCGTCAGCCGCATGCCCTTTCAGCGGATTGCTCTCAGAAAGAGGATCGTCCTGCACCACAGGGCCGGTCAGTTGGGTGGCAGCCGTAAAAAATATCTTATTGAAAATTTCGGGCAGTCCAACCTTTTCATCGAATCCAATTTCATACAAATTGCCCGCAAAGAACTGCTGCACATATTCGAGCAGTTTTACCGCCTCTGTATTGAGTTTTTTGTGTTGAAGTAAATTCCAGACGTAGGCAAATCCAGCCGCAAAACGTTGGTGAAATTCGTTGGAACCTGCATGCAGACCCAGAATATTGAGCAAATGGGCCTGAGCATCCCCTTCTTTCCCGGCAAAAGAGACCTCTTTCGCCAATTTTTCCCACTCTGCATCCAGGCCCTGCAGGACATTGAATGTGCGCAGAAAAAATGAATCTGAGGGAGCCAGCGCAAATCCAACTTCCAGATGGGTCAATGCAATCGAGCCCTTCTGAGGATATTTCCAGGCTGAAAAAGCAGTAGTGGGCAGAATTCCGTAAGGCTGATCACCCACCCGAATGGAGGGTACAGGGCCGCGTCCGCTGACATAATTTACCATGAAGGCCTGAATCTGGGAGCGGATGTTGGGTCCAAAATAGGGATCCATCATTTCTTCCAGAAAATATCCCAGAGTGGCCGGCCACAACAGTTGGTTAATGGCGCGGGCGTCACGCTGATCGAGGCCGTCAGCGTGGTGGGTATGCATGAGGGTTTCGGGAGCAATGCCCAGAAAACGAGCCAATTGCATTCCATCCCGGGAATTAATCCAGTCGTCGGAAGTGCTGAAAAGGGGTTCCCCAAATTCCACCCGAAAACTTTCCTCATCTCCCAAAGTAAAGGAGGAATAGCCCGAAGTTTCGCCCTTTTGGGTGTTATTGGTCGGAGTTCCCACGGGCAGGAGACTGAAGCCAGCATCTGAATAACGGTGGGCATGGAGCAATTCTTCCACCTCGGTTTTGGCCTGCTCAGGATCACTGGAAAGACGCAATCCAAGCACTAAAAGGCGGTCGAAGCCTTGAGAAGCCTGGTCGGCGCTGAGGGGAATTTTCATACCCATCCCCACTTGAACGGCCTGCTCAAAATCAACCATCCACTTCATTTCCTCATCCACCTGGGTAAAATCCTCGTTTTCGAGAAATCCTTCCCCCTCTTCCTGCAAAACGGAGGGATTGGGCCCGCAAATCAACGGCTCGGGAATGGGATTGCCCTTGAAACGAATTTCCTCCACCCCGTTACGGATGCCAATCACCACAAAGCGGTCGGGCATGACGGTGGAATTGGGAGCCTGGCTCCAGGGATCGGCCTGGGTCTGAGGCTCGGGGAAAGTGGGTTCACCCGCAGGAACGGAAATCACCCGCAGGGTGCCATCCGGGTCCAGCCCGATTTCCTGGGGGCGATAGGTACGAATGATCCAGCCTGAACGATTGGGCCCATAGCTGGCGGTAAGAAAGCGCCAGGCGCCCAGTTGGGCACTTTTCCGCAGTTCGGCATCGGGTTCGGTCTGGGCCTGGAGATAATCCGTCCAGAAAGTTTTGGCAGACTTTACCTCATCTTCGGTCAGAATTTCCTCCCTGGTTTCGATCGCAATATCGTCCGGATATATTCTCACCCACAGTTCAGGACGATTTCTCAGGCCGGTCATGAAGCGGGTCTCTATGCGAACGGGAAAGAGCAGGAAGGGGTAATGATCATCGGCTTCGGCCACCTGATCCCATGGATCGGCCAGCTGGGCGAGGAGATTGAGGGCCCCGAGAGCAGAGGCTTTCTGGGCCAGATAATTTTGGCTGAGACCAGCCAGGCCCAGGTTCAGGCGGCTCCTTTCGGCCACCATTTTGGCCAGTTTCAGGTCATTCACTCCTGCGGTGCGACGACGATCTGCGATCTCTGCATCGAGTTTGCGCAAGGCTTCCCGGGCCGCATCAAGGCGTTTTTTGGCCGCCTTCCGTTCCTGACGGGCCTGATTTACCTGAGTTCTTGTATTGATAAAGTCGCTCATAGCTTTTTATACCATTTCACTTGCATGGACCGCAATTCTGACCGGGTCCTGATAAAGAATGTAGGCAATGTCCGCAGAGGTGGAATTTGCATTCCAGGCCACATTTGCGGGATTATTAGGCGCCCCATCTGCAGGGGGATTGCCCAGGGTGATGGCCGTGCCCAGGTCGATGTGGCCCGCGGTTTTAGCCACGTGTTTCCAGGTAAGGTCGCGCCAGTAAACCGGGGGCGGCGGTACGGCATCATCTGTAGTATCCAGGCCAAAGCGGGGCTCTCCCGGGCGTTCTTCCAGCACAAAAAACCATCCGGGATCGTCCGTTTGCTGTTCGCCAGTGCCTCCGCGGGCTTCCTCCACGGTCAGGTCAAAGCCAAAGAAATTGATGTCTGGATTGATTTTGGCGCCATAAAGCGGGAATTTCATGAATTCCTCCCCACTTTCCAGCGCTCTGGGTTTTTCCAGATCAATATTCCCATTGGATAATTTCTCCCATTTGGCCCGCATGGCGTAGATTACCGTGTTGGGGTATTTTTTGAGCAAATCTCCCCGGATCACCAGCACCAACTGAGAGGAATCGCCCTGCTCCTCGCGGTTGTTGTGGAAGCCCAATTCGGTGGATTTGCCCCAGGTATGAATGGGTTTGATGTCCTTCAGTTTTTCGGCGAGTTGTTTCTCGGTCAGACTTTCATCCAAATTGACATAGCTACTCACATCCCAAAACTGACGGAAATAGCTGCCCCGTTGGTCAGTCGGGTATTCTCTCCAAAGCAATTCACGCCCCATTTCGTGATTCAACCCCACCATATAACTCTCGATGAATTCCTGGTTGGTTTCCAGCAGGGAAATGGTGTTTTGTTGAATGAGATTGACGTTGGGAATGAGCAAATCGGCGGAAAGATCGCGCAACGGCTCGTACATGGGTTGGGGAAATTCTGGGTAAGCCATCACAGGCACAATGCGATCGGTCGCGGTTTTGATTTTGACCGGGAGAGTCAGATAGGTCAAAACCCGGGCAGGAATGGTCACCAGGGGATTCAGGGCGGTGAAAACTGTGCTCTGCAAGCTGGCCAGATCGAGTTTGGCTTTAGGCGCAGGAGCCTCGGGCTTCAGTTCGAACATATAATGAAAATCCAGCAAAGCGGCTTTGAAAGCCTTTGATTCGGCATTGTCGACCCCGCCTTTGGGGGTTAGCGGACCTTTTTCCCCAATTTTCAGCAGTTTGAAATCCGGACGGTTGCCCAGGGCTTTCACAGCTTTTCGGGTAAATCCTTCTGGTTTGAAGGTGTTATGGGCGTTGATTGATTTCCACATTTTATTGAAAAGCAGCATCAATCCCACAAAAACCAGGGTCAATACCCCCACAATGGAGCTTCCCACCAGATCCCGCTTGAAGATCAGAACGATGATGATCAACAGAATCAGCAGAAAGAGGGGCATCCAGCGAAACCACCATTTGGAAAGCAGTTTCTCAAGCCATTCAGGAATGGCCTTGGGATCGGCCTGCTCTTTGAGATTTTCAAAGGTGGGGGTATGATCGGGAACGGGTTGCTTGGGGGGAGTGGCCGTAATCTCACCTTCGGTGATTCTGTGAATCAGGTTGGCCGGCTTGCCGGTCGCATTGGAGTCCATCCGCTTCATCAGCGGTCCGCGGGGTCTTACAATCCTGCGAAAGGCAGGATTGAGCAGGGTCAGCGGGGTGGCGGATTGGAGGATGCCATAATGGGCCGTTCCACTCTTCCACAACACTTTTGAAATGAGGGGAGCCGTGAAAGAAAGGGCCAGATCTCCCTGAAACAGCAGGAGATTTTTCTTGTAATAATACTGACTGACCAGGCTGGCCATCTGAAAGTAGCGGATGCGTTTATTGGCTTCCAGCACATCTCCAACCTGTCGCCAGGCCTCTTCCATGTAGCTTTCCTGATTTTCCTGCACCACTGAAGTCCCAAAGCCTGCCGCCACGCGGTTGCGGGGATCCAGATTGAGGCGTTCCACCCATTTGTCGAGGCCCGGATTCAGGGTTTCGGTCAGGGAATGCCAGCGCCCGTAAAGGGGGGGCACCACGAGGGGATCACCGCCAGCAGTGCCCGTGATCTGGTAGGTATTATACAAATTAACTCTTTCAGCCAGATCCTGCCGAAAATTGGTACGGGAGGGTTCAGGCCAGGGTGTAGGCTCGGTTTGGGGGGATTTCAGGGCCCCCATCAATCCCATGGCGGGCGGATTGGAAATGCCGGGAATGCCAGATCCAGGCTCCTGCACATCCATGGGCCGCACCCCTACCCTTTTGTCCACAGGACGGGGTTCGAGCAGGCGAACGAGGTATTCAAAATCGCCTTTGGTACCCGTTCTGAAATACCATTTGTGGTAATAAGGCAGGTCCAGATTGCCTGAAACAGCCGACCAGGCACCCTGATCCACGTTGCTTGCGGCATTTGGGTCCAGCCCCAGTCCGGCCAGTCGGCCGGACTCAAAAGTGGGAACCACAAAAGCATAATACGCGGTATTGGGCTCCAGTTCGCGGGCGCAAAACAGGCGGGAAAGGGCCACATCCGGGTCGTGAGAAAGCTCCACACCCAGGTTTTGCAACACGGTATTGATGTTGGATACGTCCCCGTTGGGGGAAATATCCTTGTTGACATGGACATGAGCCCAGGCCCAGAGCTGGCTCTGGGGAGGCAGAATTTGCCCGGCAGATTTCACCTGAATCGAAGGCAACGGTCCTGTGATGGCATTGGTTTCGGTAAATTCTGTCTCATCGTCCTTGAGCACGATCAGGGTGATCCAGGGAGTCAGGTGAGCGGTGGACTGCAGAGATTTGACCGGAGTGTAACGCCAGGGAAAATCCTCGTCGTAAAATTCGATGAAGGGAAGGTAATTGGGCTCAAAATCTGTAATCCAGTTGCGGGGCTCGGTCTTGACAATACTCCTTTTATTGAGACCCACGATGTCGCCCGGGCCGATCAATTTTACATCTGTATTGATGTCCTGATCGCTGGCCAGAAAATTGCCATCCACTTTCAGCCGCAGGGTAACGGGTATTTCGGCCCGGATCCCTGGCGAACCGGGATTAGTTTTGATGTTATTGGATATTCCCTGGCGCAGCCAGGGGAGAAAAGAATATTTCGCAATTGCCATTTCAGCGCTCGTTTAGGAGTGATTCATTTCAAAATGGGGCACCACCTGAAGCTCTTTGGCCAGAGATGGGTCCTGCGCCACCAGTTCATTCAGGTAGGCATTGGCTTCAGCCTGGCTGGGCAGCAGGGAGGTCGGATCGAAGGCTTTCAGGTCTTTCATACCCACCACCGCAAATCCCTCCTGGGCCACCTTTACTTTGGATTCGGCAAGGACAGGATCTTTGGTTTTGGCATGAGAAATAGCAGTTTGGGCCACAGCTCCGCCTCTCCACAACAGGCCAAATAATTTGGCGGCCATTTGCAAAAGGCTCCTCATTTTCACCCGCAGGAAGTTTTTATCAATGATGATGGTTTCGTATTCGACTTCCCGCAACACCATTTTATGACTGCGCACTTCCTCCGTTCCGGTCGAAATCTTCACCCCTGCGGGGAGATTTTCGAAAGATTTGGCCGAAAGTTTTTCGGTCTCTTTGAGGTCCTGGAACTGGGCAGGCGCAAATTCTTCCCGAACCGGGGTATCGTTCAGGTCCTCGCCGGGATCGGCGGGAGATTCCTTGCTGAGCACTTGGCCGATCTCAAATTTATTGCCGTCGCTGGGTTTGAAAGCGCCAAATTTATCGATGTGCATGCTCAACGGCACCACTTTCTGGCTCACGGTCAGGGTGCCGGCCGGGTGGGCTATCACCCCGCTTTCCGAAGGAGGGAGTTCACGCAGGGTAACCTGCAGCTTCGAACGGGAGGGCAACTGGGCCTGCCAGTTGCGCTGGTCAGCCAGAGCCGGACGAAGTTCGGCGAGGACCGACTTGTCGGGCAGGCGGGTGTCTTTTTCTTCGCCCCAGGTTTTGTTGAACTTAACCTTGACCTTGACAAAGAGGATTCTGAAAGAAGCGGTTCCGTTGGCTTTCCAGGGCGTGGGGCCTTCCAGCGAAAGTTTGAGGGTAATGCTGAACAGGGTGGAACTGCCTGCCATGACCTTCACCCCCGCAGAGATCGATACGATGAACCAGAAGGGGGAGAATTGGAATAAGGCATCAAAAGCCAGCCAGCCCACTACTTTGAATTTCCAGACTTTGACCAGCAAATCTATGCGGGCCCCAAACTGAACGGTATTGGAGGTAATGGCAAAGTAGGTTTCCAGAGTCAGTTTGGGATTATTTCCTCCCAATAGATTGATGGTCAGGCGCCGCAGTTCAGGCAGGTTCAGTGGAGGAGGATTGTAAACGGGGTGAAATCCGCCCACCGTGATCAGGAAATTGGGGTTATCGCCGTAGGCAATCCTCAGGGCCATGTCGCCCGAAAGGGTCATGGACAGGAGGCGGGAATCGAACAGGCTGGCATCAAAGGAAATCAGCTTTTTATCTGCCTCGAAAGCACCCAGAAAATTCACCTGAATTTTGAGAATTGGAGCATTTTCGTCCGGCAAAATGGCTCTGACCACTCCCAAAATCACAAATTTGAAGGATTCCGGCACTTCCAGGATCAATCCCATTTCCACCGTGAGCAGGGTGGGTACGCCCCAGCCAATTTTGGCCATGGCGCCAAAGATGAATTGCCCTTCCCGCGGGGGAAAAATGGCTCTCAGGTCAGAAATGATGCGGTTGGCATTGGCGATGATATTGGTGGGGAACAACACGCTGTTCAGGGATCCTGTACGCACGCCTTCCCGCAATTTGTCCACTACCATGGTGCGGTTGAGGCCCAGCAACCCGCCTACTCCGTTGAGACTGAAGCCAAATCCAAGCTGAATGGGGGTAAATTCGGCCGAAATAATGATCAGCAGGGAAAATCCATCGCTGCCATCGGGCATTTTGGTGGTCAGCAGGCCAATGGCTTTGATCGCAATGGTATTCTGGAATTCAAGTTCCATGAGCCCGGTATAGCGCCCGTTGGCCGGATCAAATTCGAGAAATCCCCCTCCTTTGAAACCACCTCCGTCCACACTTAACCCGACCCCTGAAGGCGGTTTGAAATCGAGATCCAGATTGACCGGCCCCATATTTCCGCCCGATCCGGGAAAAGTCAGGTCGGCTTTGATGCCCATATTCTGCACCGTGGCCGCCAAGGGCCCCAGTTGAGCGGCTACAGAGGCACCCGCGGTCAGTTGCAATCCCGATTCGAAACCCAGGCCTACGGTGATGGATTGAAACTGCACCGGCCCCAAATCAACGTGGGTGGGGATATTCAATTCCAAACCTCCCGAACCGCGGAAATAAACTCCCCGCTGATTCGACCAGCCCAAAGCCAGATCAAAATTGGCCCCGATCCCGTCTGCGGGAAGAATTTTACTGAGAAATCCGTCATTTCCCGGCTTGACCACCAGCTTTCCGCCCTCCAGTTCCGTTTCCACATACAAATCTGGGTCTGAGGTGGAATCCACATAGACGCCGCCTTCAAGGCTGAGGGACTGATATTCGAGGCGACTGCCGTCGGCGGTGCCGATTACAATGATGGGGGTTCCATTGGGCTTCTTATTCTCCAGCCTCATTTTCAGGTTGCCTGAAGCAGAGGTGGCAGATGCGGGATCGTTAAAGCCAGTAATTATTTTCAGCCCCTCGTCCGGGCGCAACAGCAGGCCAATTCCTCCCTGGATTTCAAATTCAGCCTTGAAAAGGAAGAAAAGGGTTTCCAGAATCTGAACCCGTTGCTGGAAGGCCCCTTCGGCGAATGGAAGCAGACTGAATCCGGGTTTACGGGCCCCGACTTTGGGTACGGCAAATAGCCCGATTCCCGCCTGAAGGTGGCCCAGATTATTGTGCAGGTCAAAAAATGAGGCCTTGAGGGCCCTTCTGCTGGTCACAGGCACCGAAGGTGCACCGTCGGACAAAGCGGTAATTTCATCATCGCCTGGGCGCTCAATCCAGACATGGGCCCCCATTACCACCAGCAGGTCGTCCACATGGCGCATGATGCCCTGGGCGTCAAAATCATCCTGGCCCCAGTTGTAGGCGTTTTTGATGGTAATCAACGGATCATCCAGGATTTTGGGCAGATCCTCGAAGGCGAATTTCTTGTCGAAATATCCCAAACGATTCCCGACAGGCTCCACATATTTGATGCGGATAATCCCCAGGGCTCCCAGAATGTAGCCCACCTGTCCGTGTTGTAACGTCAGGTATTCAACCAGCAAATAATCAATCAGTTGGCGGGGAAATTTGGCCAGAAATCCGTCTGCAATCAGCGCCACGGGAAACAGACCCGCCCCGGCAGATTCGATGGCTTTGATGGCTGCCACCAGATCTTTGACTGCATTCATCAGAGCCAGCACATCGTTTTCCGAGAATCCTCCGTTGACGATGGTGGTCAGCCTGGTAACCAGGGTATTCACCGCCCCGGCCAAAGCAGAGATGGGTGCCGGAATGACACTGACATTCCAGCCCAGCCGGGCCATGAAATTTTCAAAGTTGGGCAGGCTCGAAATGGCTTGTCCGAGTGGTTGAAAGGCGCTTCCCAGTTCCCGGGCGAGGGTGGCGAGGGTATTATTTTCAGCCATATTCAGAGGCTTTGGGTAATTTTTCCTTTAATATACTGCTCATGCAGGAGCCCCGCAATTATCGAAAGTAAACATCGCAGGATAGGTCTGATAATCAATCACTTCATGTTTTTCGGGATTCACCCTGTTGACAATGATGTACTGGCAGACAAAACAAAATTCACTTTCGCCTGCTCCCTGCCAGAATCCTTCTGCATCGGGCACATTATGGTCACGCATTTTGCAAGCACCTGAGGGGCGAAAAACCCCACAGGATGAATTGGCTGCACCTTCGTAGGCCCCCAAAATGAGAAAATGGTGGTTGGGCACCGCGGCACGGGCATTTTGCAACTCCGTGATCAGGGCCTGAGGGGGATTGTCCGCTGGAGGTCTGCCTGCGACCCGTACATCCAGACAGCTGTTGGCGGGGTTGGCGAGGTCTTTATTGTGGGAAAGCGGCTCCTGGGTGCGGTTCATAAAATCGAGCACATGGGGGTCAATCAGGGTTTGGGGGTGGTGATCGCAGTCGCGCACGGGCTCATAGAGCAGGCTGCCAGCCTTGATGGTAATCGCAGCCGCCGCAGGCGCCGGGAGATTGAAGGTCACTGTTTTCATCGCCGCATTCACCCCGCCAGGAGCCAGAATCAGATTTTCCAGACGCACAGGTGAGGTTCCATCAATGGGAAACTGCAGGTGGCTGAAATTGGCATGGCTGAAATTCAGGATGAAAGCGGAGTTATTGGGATTATTATTCAATTCCCACCTCCTGACCCTCCATTCCTCGCCAGAAAGGGTCACAGTAATGGAGGTTGCATTCTGGGGAATGGTCACATCTGCCGCAATGCGGTCCGATTTTTTGACCCGGTGCAGGCTGGCCCATTTGAGTTTGGAAGGATCTATGCTTTCAACCACGGCTGCCGGATTGGCCGGGGCCGCTCCCTGACGCACCACATCAATGGAGGAAAGGTTATCAAACCCGATTTGAGTTCCCCCATAAGCTCCCGGAAATTCCTCGTACTCATCTCCCAGCTCAAAACTGTGCCCAAATTCGTGCACGAAGGTATCTGTCACCTCCTCAGGTTCCATTTGGGCGGTATAGTTGCGGGTAATTTTCCAGACATGGGCACTGGGATGATGGAGGGGATGCTCTGCCGCCCGCTCTGCGGCATATACAGACCGGGCATCCACATTGGTGGTAAAATAGCTTCCACTGTTGGCAGCCCGAAAGTTTACATCATTGACCAGCAGGCAAACAAATCCGTAATCTTTCTTAAAATTGAGTGGATCATTTTGCCATTTGTTGCCAATGGTAAAATCGGGATCGTTATCGGGTACAGAGGTATCCACCAGACTCTTAACGTAGCGCATGATGGCATTTTTGAACAACATTTCTGCCGGATACCTTCGGTCGTCGCCTTCTGGCAGACTGGCAATCGAGCGGGCTTGCCGCCGGGCATTGACCCTGTCTGTAATCTGCTGGGCAGTGGGCGCACCTCCTGACAGACTGGAAACCAGGGCATTAAGGGAATTCTGAACAGAATTCCAGGATCCAAGGCTCATGCCCAGTCCTGAGTCACGGGTTTGCCAGATGCCGTTGTGACCTGGCAAATCGGGTCCGCTTACGTTCCCTTCGTAAACGGTTGTGGCAATGGAAATCCCGTCTGCCTCAGAAGGGATGAGATTTTTCCAGATGATGAAATCGTCTTTGAGCCACAAAAATGGGCTGTGACGGCGGGAGGAAAACATGCGGCCGGTAATTTGTTCGATCGCCCGGTCAAAATCTGCCTGGGTGGAGAAACCTTCACCCAGGATCAGCAGATTGCATTTGCTACCCGAGGAACCCGTTCCAGCGTGGCGTTGCACAGGAAATGAACGGTTTACCCTCACCTGATTTCCTCCAATGTTTTCCTGACCACCATAAAAATCAATGACCCTGACGGGAACCGTTCCATTTAACCCGAGCCAACTACCGGTCACATCCACGGTCGAGTTACCAGCCGTGAGCGTGTTTCCGGTAATTTTCCCTCTGCCATCCCCATCCAGGGCAATGTGGTCCCCGGCCCCTGCACCCAGACCCAGGTTTACGAAACCATGGCCCGTAATGTCCACAATGGATCGCTGGTGGATGGAGGAAGCGCGGTCGCAGGCCGCGAATATACTGACCTGACAATGCGCAAAAAGGGAGTGTTTGGGCACACTCAGGCGGTTGTTGCCAAACCACCAACCGTCAATGGTATTGTGAACGGTGACCTTGATCAGATAATACATGTAATTCACGGACGCCGGGGTTTCCTGCCACATGATGTGGATATAATTGGTTTGTTTGCCCGTGCCCCCGCTAACCGAAAGGGTGGTCACTCCTCCAACCGTATTGATGGCGATGGATTGGGTCATGCCCGTGGGGACGTGAACATCAAAGCGGACATTTCCAGTCACATCCTGCAGGTCAAAATCCCGTTGTTCGGCCTCCTGCCGCGGTCCGTGCACCAGGGTTTTGGAAAAAACCTTGAGGACCACCTGATTGGCTCCCGCGGTACTTCGCGCCAAATGAATATCCGCACCCGGCTCAACATATAATTCTGTTGCCATATTCAGAGCATGATTTCTGGGCTCCCTGCTGAGGAGCAAAATTTTGAGGGATTGGCTTCTAAACTGTGTTTGAAGATAAGGAATTGTGGGATGAATTGCTGGAAATTGTTTGGGGGGGATGTCAAATTCCCAACTATCAGGTCCTGGACATTCTGCACCTCATTGCCTGGAAATTAAATTCCCCTCCTGACACACATTCCCGAAAATTTCACCCAAAAGCTCACTGAGCCGGACAATTCTTCACCTCGGTCAGGGCGGGATAGTTCTTTTCAATTTCGGCATGCATGGCCGGGTTGATGCGATTCACGATCAGATACTGGCAGACAAAGCAAAACGCACCCTCTCCCCTTTCCTTGTCATCTGCGGCGGGTTCGACGGCAAAGTTGTTGCGCATTTTACAGGCGCCCGTCGGGCGATAGGCTCCGCAGGCCTTGTGGTCAGCGCCCTCGTAAAGGCCCACAATGCGGAAGGTATGCCCGGGCAAAGTCACCGTTTTGGAACTCATTTCGGTCAAAAAATCGGCATTGGGAAAGTCCGTTTTACCGCGATCCTCTTTGCAACTGTTGGCTGGGGTAGCCAGATCTTTGTTGTGGTGGAGGGGCACCTTTTTCGTAGCGAGATAATCCATGACCGCGGGATCGATCAGGAAAAGTTTATTGCCGTTGCAATCTCTGAGCGGTTCGTAGAGCACGGACCTGGCCCGGATTTTTCCGCCTGTTCCACCCAAAACAGCCTTCAATTTGAGGGTCAGGGTAAGGGTGGCGCCTGCCAAAACCGCACTTTCCACCGTCAGGTCCTGGATTAGTTTGGGCTTTCCACCCGATATTTCCCACTGGGATTCGATCATTCCCACGATTTGCGAACAATAAATGGTCACGGCCCGGTCAAGGGTGGTGCATTGCTGCCAGTCGGCCAGGTCTGTCGCATCCCCTTCCACTTCCACTGAAATGGTGGTATCTGCAGCGCCAATAATCACTTCTTTCTGGATCTGGGCGGCCTTTTTGATGCGATGGGCCAGGGCCCATTTGAGTTTGGTGACATCCACCTGTTCCACCACTTCTGCAGGCTTGGCCGGGGCCGCACCTATTCTGAGAATGTCAATTCCCGCGAGGTTGTCGTAATTGATTTGGGCGCCAGTAAAGCTCCCGTCCTCCTCCTCATACTCGTCGCCCAGCTTAAAACTGTGCCCAAACTCGTGCACGAAGGTATCTGCGGCCCCATCTGCATCCAGCACCGGGGTATATTTGCGGGGCACCTTCCAGATATGGGCCGAAGGGTGCACCAAAGCGTATTTCGAGGGTGAATTAAGGTCGCCTTTGGTGCGGGTATCCGTGTAGCAGGTTAGATAATTTCCGCTGTTGGCCGCCCGAAAATTATAATCATTGACCAAAATACACACAAAACCATGGTCCTTGACTGTATTGATATTGTCGGGATACCAGTATTTACCCATGTGAAAACCAGGATCCGTATCAGGTACGGTGGGATCAATCAGGGAAAAAAGCATGCGCCTGAATGAACTCGACCAGGTAAAATTGGGTGGGTATCTGCGGGAATGGCCCAGCGGGTCATCTGTTTCTACCTTGAAACGTTTGAAAACTCCACAATGACTGCTAATCACAGCTGCTTTGACACTTCCGTCGGGTTCAAAGTCAGTACCACGGGGCAGAGAGGGCGCAAAATTTGCGGTCAGCCAGGTGCCACGGGCCATGCCCAAGCCTGAGTCGCGGGTTTGGACCAGGGCCATGTACCCGGGAATATCGCCAGTGCCTGAAATATGGGCCGCAGGCTCGGGCTCCGTCACCGTAATTCCCTCCTCTTTGGAAGGCAAATAGAGGGTATACACGTTAAAATTGTCTTTCAGCAGATTAAATGGAGCATGGCGCTGCCGGGTAAAGGTGATTTCGAGGAATTTGTTGACCGCAGTTTCAAATCCAGCTTCCGTTTTGAAGCCTTCCGCGACGAATAGAAAGTTGTGCTTTTTGACCGGGTCACCCTGATAGCCAGGCACTTTTTTCAGGGGAAAATCGCGGTTGATGCGCACATCCTGGCCCCCAATATTTTCCTCCACCCCATAAAAATTGATTACCCTGACCGCTACTTCCTCTTTGTGACCCTTGAAATTTCCTTCAACTTTCTGGTCGTCAGGGGTAACCTGGGTACCTGTGATGAAGCCCCGGTTTTCGGCATCCAGGGTAAAATAAGTTGAGGCCGTTCCCTTCGGGGTCAGGGTCACAAAGCCATGCCCGGTAATATCCACGACCGACCTGTCGAACGTGTCAAGGGTACGGTCGCAGGAGGCGTAAATGGTCAACTGGCCATGGGGAGCATGAATATTGACCGGCACGGTCAGGCGCTCGTCGCCAAACCACCAGCCGTCAAAAGATTTGTGAACCGTGACCCGTATCACCGCGTAGCGGTAAAGGGTTGGAGTCATGGGGTCGGGAAAAGCCACATGAATGAAATTGGTCTGCAGGTCCGTTCCTCCATTGACCTCAATGTAAAATTTGCCCGCATCCTGGGTAATCTGGATCGAGGTGGTACTTCCAGACGGGGTAAAAACGTCCAGTTTACACTGAGAGGTTACATCCAGCAGATTCCAGGTGATGAGTTTGGCGTTGGCATCTGCCTCAGAGGCAACTTCCTGCTTGAATACTTTGAGTTCAACTTTATTGGTCCCCGCCTCGCGGGAAAGGTTTATATCTGTACCTGGATCAATGATCATGGCGGGTAATCTGTGATTTTGGTATCAATTTAAGTAAAATATTGACCACAGGCGAAAGGCTGGGTAATATCTTAAGGGGAGTGGAAAAATTGACCGCTAAAATTATCCCGGGTTAAAAAATACTGGCTCCCCAGCTTCCCATTTGCGATATTGGGGTGGAATTCAGTCCAAATATTATGTGCAGAAACATCAAAAACCTCCATAATTTTGAGCCGCCAGCCACGGAGGCCGAAATCCATGCCAGTGCGTTGCAATTTGTGCGCAAGATCAGCGGGATGAATGCCCCCAGCCAGGTGAATGAGCTGGCTTTTGAGGAAGCGGTGGCTGAAGTGGAAGCCGCGGCAGCACGGTTGCTGGCCCGGCTGGTGACTTTGGCGCCGCCCAAAAACCGGGAGGAGGAGGCCGCCAAGGCAAGGGAAAGGAATTTTAAGAGATTTGGATCCTGATTTTTTGAAAGAATATGAATACAGATAAATGGACCCGCGGGCTGGACGAAGTCACGGCCCTGTTTCAGGAAAAATTTGGTCACCTGAGCGCCGGACAACTGAATTTCAAACCCGATCCCCAGACCTGGAGCATTGCCCAGAATCTGGATCACCTGATGGTGATCAACCAAACCTATTTTCCGGTCATGGAGGCCCTGCATAAGGGAACTTATGAGGTGCCGTTTATGGGCAAAATCGGTTTTATGGTGAAATTTATGGGGAATATGATCCTAAAAGGCGTGAACCCGGACCGCCAGCGCAAGATGCGGACTTTTCCGATCTGGGAGCCTTCCCAGAGCGATATTCCGGGCGATATTCTGGAGCGTTTTGCTGCGCACCAGCAACAGATGAAAAACCTGATTGAGCAGGCCTCTGGCCTGCTGGATAAGGGAGTGGTGATTGCTTCACCTGCCAGTTCAAAGATTGTGTACAAGCTGGAGACTGCTTTTGATATCATTTTGACCCACGAGAAAAGGCATTTTGTGCAGGCTTGTGAGGTGATTTTGGGGTGAGGGAAAACAAATTTGGGAACTGGACGTAGGGGTATTAAAATCTTAGCCTCACGTATGTTTAGATTTCTGTTTTTACTCTTTCTACCCGGATTAATTCTGGTTTATCCGTACTCTGCGGGAGCCCAATCAATTTCTTCTGCTCCTGATTTCCAGGTTGGCGATCTGCTTTTTCAATCTACTCAATCAAGGCAAAGCCTGGCGATCAGATTGGCAACCCATTCCGAATTCAGTCATGTTGGTATTTTGATTCAGGAAAACGGAGATTGGGCTGTATTGGAAGCTGTTCAACCAGTTAGTATCACCCCCCTGAAAGAGTGGATTGCACGCGATCCTGAAAAACACTACGTCGTGAAACGCCTGATCGAGGCTGAAACTATTTTGACGGATCAGAAAAAATCGGAATTGGCAGAGGAAGGGCGAAAATATCTGGGGTGGAATTATGACCTTGAATTCGAATGGCAGGATCAGGAAATGTATTGCTCTGAACTTGTATGGAAGGTTTATAAAAATGTCCTGAATATTGAGTTGGGAGATCTGAAACCATTAGGGGAATACGACCTGTCAAACCCAATCGTCAAGGCAAAACTGACAGAAAGGTATGGAAAAAACCTTCCCCTGAAAGAACCCATGATCTCCCCTCAAAGTATTTTTGAGGCAAAATCATTGAGATTGATAGTTGCCAACTAATGACCCTTTTCTAAAATAATTTAACTTTTTAAAATCTAACTAAAAGGGCTGATCTCGCCTGAATTTAGTAACTATTTCGGATTCTCCAAAAGTTAAATTTAAAATCCATAAAATGGTATTTTACAATTAATTATCAGAAAATATTTAAAGATAAATATTTAAATAAATCTAAATTTTTTACAATCTATTATCTTATTTAATTCTCGATTCTGGATGATTATTTTAATTTTTTAAATCATTTCAATTGCAGGAGACAAACTGAGTGGAGCGAAGCTGTGGGTGAGGGATGTGCAGGGCGCCCGACACTTTGGAGGGCGGTGGCGAGCCGTGGCGGCAGGGCCGCGGGCGAGGCACGGAACCCCGGAGCAAGCCCGACCCCGTGACCCGCTCAGCCGAAGGCGCGGGGCGCGGGGGCACCCCCAAAATATTCCCTAATTCAATAAGAGAATACTGGCCATTCCACTGAAAATCAGGAGCTTGAGCAAGAGACTTTGGCGGGAAAAATCGCGCGGATCTTTGGCCAGACTGAGGAGTCTGAGGAGGTAGATGGCTGGAATCTGGACCATGACCACGGAAGCAGCCAGGTAGTTGAGGTTGAGTAGGTTAAGGCGCAAATACTCGTCCACAAGGGGCAGGTAGCAGGATAATACAAAAATGAGGTAGGCAAAAGCCAGCACTTTTTTGGCGCCGCGGATGCCAATGCGAATGGGCAAAGTATTGAGTTTGAAGCGCAAATCGCCGCGAATGTCCTCGATGTCTTTGGTGAGTTCGCGCAAAAAGGTGACCTCAAAGGCAAAAACCATGGTCCAGGCCAGGGGCCAGCGAATGCCGTAAAGGGCGGCAGCATAATATACCACCAGGGCGGTCAAAGCCGCCACCAGCAGGTTGCCAACCACAGAAATGCGCTTAAAAATCCAGGCGTACAGCCATAAAAGTACGATGGCCGCTGCGTTGATGAACCAAAAAACGAGTTCCTGCTTCCAGATTGAAAAACCCATGATGACCACCATGGCGGCCAGGTAGGCAGTGATTACTTTTTTGCGGGAAAGATAGACCCCAACCAGGGTTTTGGTGGGTTTATTGATCTGGTCGATGCGAAAATCGAAGACGTCGTTGATCCAGTAGCCGCCACCAGTGACGATGGTGAGCACCAGGCAACCGTACCAAAAACGGGATTCTTCAAGGAAGGCGAACTGGTTTTGCAGGGCAATATAACAGCTGAGGCCGAAGGCCAGCAGGGTGATGAGGACGTTGAGTGGCCTGGAGAGGCGAAAAAAGTACCAGAGGTCTTTCATTAGAGGTGAGTCGTTAGATGTTAGATTTAAGAGGTTAGGGGTTAGAGATTCCGCAGATCAACCTGTAGCTTTAGGAAAGGGAGATTGCAATTTTTTGATCAGTATCAGGATTCATTTTTATCTGTACGGCCTTGGTTTGGGTTGAAATATCGCTCCTCTACCCCATTATTTTCCAACAAATGAAAATAACTTTTGGTTAAATTTTTTGCTTGGAGTAATTTAGAAGCAAATTAGGAAATCCTATGGGAATTAAAGGCGCAGATAAAGGAGAAAGGAAGCTTAGCTTTGTAAATAAGCTGTACTTTCCCGAGATTTTTAAAGGGATGGCTTTTTCTGGAAGCCACATGTTTCGCAAGCAGGTTACCATTTCTTACCCTGAACAACGACCTGTTTTGGGCCCTGAATTCCGTGGACGCCCCGTTTTGGTGAAGGAACTCGGCCAGGAACGCTGTGTGGCCTGTGGTCTTTGTGCGCGGGCCTGCCCGCCGCTGGCGATCAGCATGCAGGCTTCTGAAACGGAAGATCCCAAGGAGCGCTTCCCAGAAACTTTCGAAATCAATATGCTGCGCTGCATTTACTGCGGTTTCTGCGAGGATGTTTGTCCTGAGGAAGCCATTGTGATGAGCAGCGAATATGATTATAACTTCAAAACCCGCGAAGAGGCCGTTTACGGCAAGGACAAGTTGCTGATTGATGTGGCTCAACTGAAGCCCCGTCTGGATTTTCTGGCTGCCAAGCGCAATCCTGATTTTGGCGACACCCACGATTATGATCCCAAAAATAATAATCACTCTGTTCGCGATCGTAAGAGACTGAATGCCTGAGAAAATAAGATCCACCACCGTCATTGGGGTGATGCATAATGGTGAAATTGCCATGGCCGCCGACGGTCAGGCCACCATGGGCAACACCGTGATCAAAGGAAATGTGCGAAAAGTGCGCAAAATGCAGGATGGCCGCATCCTGGTAGGTTTTGCGGGTTCCACCTCTGATGCCTTTACCCTGCTGGAACTGCTGGAAGAAAAACTCAACATGTACCGTTCCAACCTGCGCCGTGCGGCCATCGAGCTGGCCAAATCGTGGCGTACGGATCGCATGCTGCGCAATCTGGAAGCCATGCTGATCGTGATGGACAAGGAGCAGGGACTGATTATCACAGGTTCGGGCGACGTGCTGGAGCCAGAAAGCAAAATTCTGACCATTGGTTCGGGTTCTATGTATGCCCAATCTGCCGCTTTGGCCCTGAAAAAGCACGCACCTCAGCTTTCTGCCAAAGAAATTGCCACTGAAGCGCTCAACATCGCAGCAGACATCTGCATCTATACCAATCACAATATTATTGTGGAGGAACTGTAAACAGTTTACTGTTTACGGTTTACGGTTTACGGTTTTTCGTTGGTAGTTGTTAGTTGGTAGTTCAGGGTGGCTGATTGCTGATTACTGACCGCTCTAAAGAAGATTTCTTGCCTCATTTAAGCAAATTATCGCTTTTTCTGCTGGGGGCCTTTTCCTTTGGACTGGGTTTATCCTGGTTTTGGGGTCCGTTGTTGCAGCTTTCGCTGCTGGGAATGGGTTTGGTGGTGGGACTGGCAATCCTGGATGTGATCGTCACTCCTGGCAAAGATGTGCTCAGGGTGCGGCGGGTGGCCAATGCCAAACTTTCGCTGGGTGACGAAAACGAGATTGGTCTGGAAATTGAAAATCAGCGCCTGCAGCGGGTGCGGGGCAGGATTACGGAAAATGCGCCCCCCCATCTGCAATTGCGCAATCTTTCCTGGGCTTTCAGTCTGGGGCCGGGAGAAAGCCAGTCTTTCAGTTGGATGCTGCGCCCCGTGGAACGGGGCGAATATGTGTTTGAGACAGTTAGTCTGAAGGTCAATGGCCTGCTGGGCTTCAGTTTCAGGGTTTTTCACCTTCCTCTGCCGCAGGTGCTCAAAGTATATCCCAGCTACCTGCAGGTACGGAATTATCAGTTGCAAACCAAGCGCTCCAATCAGGCTGTCTTGGGCAAAAAACAGCAAAAACGCTATGGGGAAGGCCGGGAATTTGAGAGTTTGCGGGAATACACTCCCGACGACGAATACCGTAAAATCAACTGGAAAGCCACGGCCCGCCGTGGGAAACCCATCGTTACCCAGTACCGCATTGAGCGCAACCAAAATGTGATTTTGTTGCTGGATGCCGGGCGCATGATGCGCACCAAAGTGGATAACATGACCAAGCTGGATCATGCCATCAACGCGGCGCTCATGCTGGCCTATATTTGCGTGTACAAGGAGGATAATGTGGGGCTGATGGTCTTCAACAGCAAAATAGACACCTTCCTGCCGCCGCGACGCGGCAAGGCCCAGCTCAACCTGATCAATGAGATTCTGTACAAGGTGAAGATCGAATTTGCCGAGCCCAATTATGCCGAGGCCTTTCATTACCTTAAGCGAAAGGTTTCGCGTCGCTCTTTGGTGGTGCTCATCACCGACCTGATCGACGAGCGGGCCAGCCAGGTGCTGATCCATGAATTCACCCGCCTGTATCCCCAGCATTTGCCTCTTTGCATCACGCTGAAAGACCTGAATGTGGAAAAACTGGCCCTGCAGGTGCCTGAAAGCACGCAGGATATGCTCGAAATGGGCGTAGCCCAGCTGCTGATGGAAGAGCGCTTCAAAGCGCTGCGCTTTCTCACCCAAAACGGGGTGCTTACCCTCGATACCCATCCCGGCCAACTTACCGCAGACGCCATCAACAAATACCTCGAAATCAAAGCCCGCAGCCTCATCTGACCATGACCCTCCCAAAACGCAAAACCCTGCTCCTACTGGGAATCCCTCTGCTGATTCTCCTGGTGCTGTTTCTTTTTCGTCAGCCTATCCTGCGGGCCATGGGCAATTACCTGATTTATAACGACGAACTGGAACCTGTGGAAGCCATTTTTGTGCTGGCAGGAGGTGCAAAGGAACGGGGCACAGAAGCCGCCAGGCTATATCACCTGGGCATTTCCAAACACCTGCTTTGCACGGGTGAGGAGGAAAGCATTCCATTGGCCAACGGCACCTGGATTGGTATGGGTGAACTGACCCGCAATTTCATTCTGGCGGGCGGGGTGGACTCGGCTGCCATTGAGCTGATTCCCGTCGGGACGAGTACTTTTGAGGAATATTCTGCCATCAAGGATTACTGTTTGGGCCACGGACTAACCAAAATCATCATCCTTTCATCTGAATTTCATACCCGCAGGGTAAGTCAGGTTTTCAAGCGGGATTTTGCCAAAGCTGGCATCCAGGCCATCATCCGCGGCGCTCCAGACGCCAATCTGGCGGATAAGGAATGGTGGCAGACCGAAAACGGACTCGTTTTCGTCAATAATGAGTATATCAAGATTTTGTATTACTGGGTTAAGTATTAGACGGAAGTCGTTAGTCGTTAGAAGTGAGATTTTAGGCACTTAGGGCAATGTAAGCGACAACAAGTTGTCGCAAAATTTAAATTTGGTAGTTAGTTTTTGGGGTGCCCTGGCCGGGCGGGCCTTCTTTTTTAGAAAAAGAAGCAAAAAGCGCCAAAACCTAAACCCAGCCCCCTCACACCACGGACCCAACACACAAAGCCCCCTGCCACCCACTCCCTTCGCTCAAGGCCGCCCCCTGGTTTTGGCAAGGCCACCACACCCTGGTTGGCTTCGCCAAAAAATACCCCCGCTTCGCGGCTTCAATCCTCTGGATTGATTTAGATGTTAGATTTTAGATTTTAGAGATTGAGGACGGTCGGGGGCTTTAGCCCCCTTATCAGATGCGAAGCATCCATATTCAACCCAATGAACCAAACCAAGGTGGTCACACCTTGAGGGAAATTCAATAGGGCTGGGTTTTAACCCGGCCCTACCAAGGTCGTTAGCCCTGAGAGGTGAGATTTAAAGATTGGGGACCGTCGGGGGCTTTAGCCCCCGAAATCAGAAGCGAAGCATCCATCTTCAACCCAATGAACCAAACCAAGGTGGTCACACCTTGAGGGAAATTCCGTAGGGCTGGGTTTTAACCCGGCCCTACCAAGGTCGTTAGCCCTGAGAGGTGAGATTTAGAGATTGAGGACGGTCGGGGGCTTTAGCCCCCTTATCAGATGCGAAGCATCCATATTCAACCCAATGAACCAAACCAAGGTGGTCACACCTTGAGGGAAATTCCATAGGGCTGGGTTTTAACCCGGCCCTACCAAGGTCGTTAGCCTTGAGAGGTGAGATTTAGAGATTGAGGACGGTCAGGGGCTTTAGCCCCCGAAATCAGAAGCGAAGCATCCCCCTTCAACCCAATGAACCAAACCAGGCTGGTCATACCCTGAGGGAAATTCAATAGGGCTGGGTTTTAACCCGGCCCTACCAGAGGTAACCAATCAATTCCCAAAACCCAACCCTGTATCCAGCCAAAGGCCCTACCTTGTGGCAATACCTAAAACCTAATTCCTAAAACCCAACGCCTAATGGATAATTGTACCAAGTAGTGCCTTGCTGCGTTCCCACAGCATTTTTCCTGCCTCCAGGTCGTAGCATTTGGGGTCCATGCTTTTCTCATTGAACATGTGCAGGTAATAATTGGTTTTGCCTTCCACCTCGGGGGAGGCGGCCAGGTAGGATATGGGGCGGGCGGCTTTTTCGGGGGAATTGAAAAAAATGCTGAAACTGAGTTTCAAGACAGGCATCAGCCATTTTGGGGCATCGCGGGCGATGTTGGTATTGACCGCGCCGGGGCAAAGGGCATTCACAGACACATCCAAATGGGTTGGATCAGGGTTGAGGCGGCGGGAAAGCTCGGTCGCAAAGGTGGTGAGCAATAATTTATTATAGCCATAGACTGAAATGGAATCCTTGACTCCGTAATCGGCAAACTGCCCAAATTTGTCCCAGTCAATCGCGGAAGCGCCCTGGTGAGATTCGGACGAAACGATCACGATGCGGGGGATGAAATCGCCGCTTTTGTTGTGGGCAAAGGTCGTGTTGGGAATGATCCCTGCCTCCAGCAGGCGATTGAGCAGCAAAAATTTGCCGAGAAAATTGACCTGAAAGCTTTCATCCAGACCGTATTTGGTTTGGCGGGCCGAAGGTGGGAAAACGCCCGCATTGCTGACCATGACATCCAGACGGATGCCGTCGTGCTGCAGGCCCTCGCAGAGGGCTTTGATGGTGTCGAAATCGGCCAGATCGAGGGGGCGCATTTCGACCAGATTGGAGCCGCTGAGGCGTTTTACTTCCTCCCCTTTTGCTGGAATGCCCGACCGTACGGCCATGATCACCCGCGCGCCGCGACGGGCCAGGTCGACCGCGATGGCGAAGCCGAGCCCGCTGCTGGAGCCGGTCACCATGGCCGTTTTTCCATCCAGGCGATCTGTTTCGTGTAGGTGACCTTCGAGGGCCTGTTTGGCAAATAATTCGCGCATGCCCGTGAGGGCGGCTACAAAGGGGTTTTTAAAGCGTCCTTCGGGCATATCAGGGATTAATGTCTGGCATGAAAGTACTAAAAATATCAATGGGGAGGAGTTTTTTCGCCTGGAAGGCGAGGTAACCAGGGGCCAGGTTCAGTGGCTGGTTTTCAAAGAAGCGTTGGGGAAGGGTTGGCTTGCGGGCGGGGTCGGGGCAAAAGGGATGTGAAGGGCCGAAAGGGTAGCTTCTGGTTGGGGGCGTCGGGCGACGGGGAGGGAAAAACCAGAAGCTACGGAACCCCTGAGCAGCCCGACCCGAGCAGGGCGGCGAAGCCGGGCGAGGGTTTTGCCCAAATTTTCTTACTTTTCGATATGAATGATTGGGATGCTTTCTACCTGGTCACCCTGACTCTGCCTCTGCTTCTGGCAGCTGCATTATGGTTTCTGTTCAGGCGAAAAAGGGCCATTAAGCAAGTCGCAAGAATGCACCTTGTGGCCTGGAATGCAGGATTAACCCTGTTTCTGACAAGTCTGCTTTTTCTGGGCGGGGAGACTTACTTTCGCTTTTTTGTGGATCGCACGGATGCGTTTGGGTTAAAGAAAACGACGCAAAAATGGGCGAAAAGGTATTATCATTTTAATAATCTGCGGGCGCGGGACAACCAGGATTATCTTTTGAAACCACAGGAAGGGAAGTTGAGAATCAGCTTTTTTGGAGATTCGTTTACGGCGGGACATGGGGTGAAACGGGTGGATGACCGCTTTGTGAATCTGATTCGCAAAACGCATCCTGAATGGGAGGTGCACTGCCTCGCAGCCAACGGGATGGACTCAGTGGATGAACTGGAAATGCTTGATAAACTTCATGAGGTGGATGGGTATGAATACCAGGTGGTGGTTTTGGTGTATAATCTGAATGATATTGCCCAATTGGTGCCCGAAATGCAGGCTATGTATGCCAGAATCCGTGATTTTTCGGCCAATGAAGGTTATCTGACCCGGGAAAGTTATCTGGTAAATGAGCTGGTGCTCAATCGTTTTGCCAGCCGGGAAGAGGGCTTTGCGAATTACCAGAAGTGGTTGCTGGAAGCCTATCAGGGGTCTGTTTGGGAGCAGCAAAAGCAGATTTTACGGGATTTCAAACAGCATTCCCTGGCCTACGGCCAGGATCTGATGGTGGTGACGTTTCCCTTTTTGCAGGAGGACGGGGGCAAATTTGACCCCGTTTATGAACAAATGGGCCGATTCTGGGCCGCCGAGGGGGTTCCCAACCTGGATTTACGCACGATTTTTGAAAATAACGATGCTTCTGAACTGGTAGTCAATGCCCAGGATGCGCACCCCAATGAGCTGGCTCATCGCCTGGCGGCTTCGCCAATCGCGGTATTTTTGCAGGCCTTTTTGCACTGATGGTTACTCGACCAGAGTAAGGGTGGTATGCGTCCAGCTTACATTCAGGCGCTCGGCTTTTTGCTCTGAAATGTTACCCGCCGAGATAAATATTTCTTCCAAAACAGGGTGAGAGCCCCAGCTTTCGGGAATTTCCTCCACAGGAGATTCTTGTAAATCAATGGTTTTGAGGGAAGGAAGTCCTGAGAGGTCAGCAGGCAAAGTTTCGAGTGAAATTCCGTAAACAGTTAAATTTTCCAGCAAAGGAAAATCCGTACTGAGCCAGGCGGGCCAGGTTTTGTCGTTGACAGGCAGGACCAGGCTGAGGGTTTTCAGCCCTTTGAGCACCCGCAGATTTTCTGGCAGTTTGTCGCAACTGATGTCCTGGATGTAGAGGGCTTCCAGATTGGGGACCATAGCCAAAGAGCGGATCTGTTCGCAATCGGGCGCTCCCTTGACAAACAAGGTCTGGAGATTGGGATAGCGGCCCGGATCCCGGGCAAAGTCGGCCATTTCTGCCTGACTGAGGGTCAGTTGGGTAATTTTTTCAGTATCGTCTGACATAGCTGGAGGAATGGAATCAGGGGAAATGAGGACGGTATCCTGATTTTGATCTGACTGGTGTGAACCAGAATTACAGGAAACCGCCAGGCATAGCCCGGCGGTCCCCAGTATTTTCAATATGATTTTGTTTCCGATCAATGTCCGGTTTCTGACCAGTGTACGGCGTCGTCGTCCATGGCGCGGGTAATGCCATAATTGGCTTTGCCGATCTGGGCCAGAGCTTTGCTGGCCACGCCAGAGATATTATTGCCGGATTCTGCGGAAGGATTGATGGTATAGGATTTTCCTCCCACGGTGACGGTTTTGGGCGCGGTGAAGCTGAAAGTCAGCTCAATGTCCACGGCCTTGCCGTTGTTGTGGTTGGAAATGGTGCCACCAAAGTCCTTGATCCCGCGGGCAGCTTTGCTGCCCAGCCCGAATTCACCCTTGACCTCGACGGCCTTGGCTTTGGAAGTTGAACGGTTGATGCTTCCATCCGTATTTTTGTGGGCCCAGTCGATCGGGATACCATATTTCACCATAACCGCATTGGCTTCATGGATGATGTCGTCGCTGCTGGCTGCAGCCACTTTGATGGCGTAGTTGAAAATGGTGGAACGAAGGGGGTGACGCAAACCTGCGTTGAGCGAATAGCTGATGCCATTGGCCGAGAAGAATGCGCCCAGGTTGTCCACTTTGGTTTTGAAACCAGAGTCAAGCTTGCTGGCATCTGTTTCATTGGGATACCATTTATTGGCCAGGGCTGCCACGCCAGTGCCGCTCATGATCAGATCCGCACGGGTGGCTTTGGGATCGATGGCCTGCATCTGGTCGTTATAGGCGCTGGAAACTGCCTTGTACGTATCCTCGTTGTCTTTGGGATCCCAGAATTGCTCGTAGAGATTGCCCGTGGAGGTCCAGCCCCACTCTTTGTCGTCGGACATGCCTTTGACAAAGGCATAATTTTTTCCATCCTTGGAGCCCGTTTTGGAAACATATACCTCAGTCCATTTGGGAATGGATTGCTTGGGTTCAAGGGGTACAAATTCGTCGTTGCGAATCCAGGCGGCGCCGTCGCTGATCACATAGGGCTTCAGTTTGGCTTCTGCATCCGGGTCGAGGGCCGGGCTGGGATCGTCGGTGGTTTTGTCGGTCTCCCCTCCCACGGTGTCTTCCACCGGGCACACGCCCAGGTTGTCGCCGTTGGTATTGAGGTAGCTGAGGGCCTGATCGAGTTCGTTTCCGAGGATGTTATTGCTGAATTCTGAAGCAATATCGTCGTCCACATTGGTTCCAAATCTGGCTTTGTAAAAAGCCATGAATTCAGAAATCATGCCGTCGTCATGATTCAGAAGAGCCAGGTTGTCATAGACTTTTTGCTCGTCTGTGCCCCAGCCTGTACCACCAAACATGGCGTCCCACACATTCTGGGCGATGACGGAATAATCCATGCTTTGGGCATTGTCGGGCTCACATACGCCCGCGTCAGGAGCTTCCTGACGCTGAATGGGATTGAAGGAGCCGGCACCGTTTCCGTTGCCCAGGTTGGGGAAGCCATCGCCAGCCCCGGGATCAGCCATCAGTTGCATAGCAGGCGGAGCCATGGATTGGCCCTGTTCGCCTTCTGTCTGCTGTTTGGCTGCATTTTCTTTCTCTTTTTTCTGTATTGTTGTAGGTTGCATACCGCAGTTTTATTGAATGAACGATTCGAACAAAGCAAGATAATAAAAAAAACGGGGCGAATGTGCACATTTTCTCCCCAGGGCCTCCCTCCATCCAACCTGTACTTACATCTTCCTGAAATTCAGGAATCTGGCCAGAAAAAAGGCCACAGGTTTGGCCATTTGAATTTATAGCCCCATTTTTGGAAAAATTTTACTTTATGCCTACAACTGAATCAGGATTGCAATACGAAATCACCCAGGCAGGAACAGGTGATTCCCCCAAACGGGGCAGTAACGTACGCGTGCACTACAAGGGCATGCTGACTGACGGAACGGTTTTTGACAGCTCTTATAACCGGGGTCAACCTCTCTCCTTTCCTTTGGGAATGGGCGCGGTAATCAAAGGATGGGATGAGGGCATTGCCCTGCTCAACCGGGGTGCCAAAGCCACCCTGACCATTCCTCCCCAACTGGGTTACGGAGCCCGCGGTGCGGGCGGAGTCATTCCCCCCAATGCCACTTTGGTTTTCGAAGTGGAACTGGTCAGCTTCAGCTGAAAAATTCCATTTTTCAGTTCCTTCCCTACTGCCTGAGTTTCGGGTGGTGGTGAAGGAAAGGAATAATTTTTGTCCGGGCGCAAGCCCGGGTGGGTAAAAGCATCTAACCCTCTCAGGGACGATTCCACCCGATTCTGGCCCCTTTGAAGGAAAATCAACAATTTGTCCGGTAAGAGCCGTATTTTTCAGGCCAAAGTCAGCAATTTGATTGCAGAAGCTACCTTTGTTTCGACTTCTGTAATCCTTAAGCCGGCAACCTGAAAAACTGAAGATTGGTTTGAAATCAACTAAAACCCAAAGCCAGCTATTATGAAATTTGCAAAATCCAGCTTTCTTCTGCTTTCCCTGACCCTCGCATTTGCCGGACTCAGGGCTCAGTTTCTGAATCCCCTTTTTATCCCCGACACCCTCACAGGCCCGGTTTTCAACCTCACCCTGGCACCTTCCTACGTGAACTTCCTGGCCGGTGATTCCACCGTCACCCACGGCATCAACCAGCCCTATCTCGGCCCCACCCTGATTTTCCAGCGCGGCGATACCGTGCAAATGCACGTCACCAACAACCTCACAGATACCACCACCATGCACTGGCATGGCATGCATGTGGCCCCAGAGGACGACGGCGGTCCCCACACCTTTATCCCGCCCAATACCACCTGGTCGCCTTCCTTCGTGATCGACGACGAAGCCACTACCCATTGGTATCACCCTCACCTCCACGGCCATACGGCCGAGCAGGTTTACAAAGGTGCCGCTGGCATGATCATCGTGCGCGATGCGCACGAAGCCAGCCTCAACCTGCCCCGCACCTACGGAGTGGACGATTTCCCCATCATCATCCAGGACAAAAGCTTCGACGCCACCAACCAGTTGATTTTTGCGGCCATGGCCGATACCATCGCCATCAACGGCACCCTGGGTGCCTTCCTCAGTGTTCCCGCACAAATGGTGCGTTTTCGCCTCCTGAATGGTTCCAACCAGCGGGTGTATAATGTGGGTTTCCCCACCAACCTGCCCGTCTTTCAGATTGCCTCCGACGGAGGCCTGCTGGAAGCTCCTGTGCCTGTCAACACGGTACTGCTGGCTCCCGGCGAGCGGGCCCAGGTGGTGGTGAATTTCGGGGGACAAAATGGAAATAATTATCCCTTCCCTTCCCTCAATTCAACCATGCCTCCCGGCATTTCAGGTGGTCCGGGCGGCCCCGGCGGCCTGCCCGGCAATCCCCTCGACAGCGCCGACTTTATCCTGATGGAGTTTCGGGTCAATCCCCAAACTCCCAATCCGGTCACCAGTCTGCCCACTTCCCTCAATACCTACGTCAAGCCCAGCCTTTCCAACGTGGACCGCACCCGCATCAAAATCATGGATGCTGACCCCAACGGATTTCCTTACTACATCAATTCCACCCCTTTCAACCACATGGTCATCAACGACACGGTGATCAAAGACAATATTGAGGTTTGGACCCTGATCAATACCACAGATGTGGCCCACCCGTTCCACATCCACGACATTCAGTTTTACATCACGGAACTCAATGGCAGCCCCCCGCCTGCTCCCATGGCCGGTCGCAAGGATGTGGTGTTGGTGCAGCCCGGCGACACCATCAGCTTCATTGGCGAGTTTACCGACTTTGTGGACAGCGTCATTCCTTACATGTACCACTGCCACAACCTTTTTCACGAAGATGCAGGCATGATGGGTCAGTTTATCGTGGTGGAAGCCAGCTGGGTGGGCCGGGAAAAAGAAATTGCCCGGGCAAATGGTTACAAATTATACCCCAATCCGGCCCGTGACCGGGTCAGGCTGGAAGTCAACGCCGACCATGGCGGCACCATTCACCAGCTTGAAGTACTTGACATTCAGGGCAAAGCCCTGATGAGACAGCAATATCAGTCGGCCAGGGAAGCCTCCCTGGATGTTTCGGGCCTGACCCCAGGCATGTACCTGCTGCGGGTGCAGGACGAAAGTGGCCAGACGGCCACCCTGCGGATGCTGAAACGGTAGGCAGCGCCACCAAAAATACATTTCATTTGTGGTGCCTTTTCTGACTTTTTCCTTCGGGAAAAGTCGGGAAAGGCACCTGCATTTCCGGGCAAAATTCTTCGGGGTCCTCAGTTCCATTTTTCCTGATAAATGGATACGTTATGGATACAATATGGATATTTCATTTTCTATCCAAAAACACCAAAAAGTCATAAGTTATTGATTATAAACAAAATGAATCAAAAATAATGGATACATTATGGATACAATATGGATATCCGAAAAAATATCCATAACTTTGGAATGGATACAGAATGGATAAATTCCTCAACAAAATAAAATTCGATTTCGACACCACACAGCAGGTATTGAAGCTGGTCAGTTACATAGATTCTTTCAAGGGAAAGTGGAACATCGTTGAGAAGAGAGAGAACATTTACCTGAAAGAACTTCGCAAAATTGCAACCATTGAGTCCATTGGTTCATCCACCCGCATAGAAGGAGCCCAACTCACCAACGATGAGATTCGCGAACTCCTGCAAAACATGGAAATCACCAAGCTGAAAACCCGCGACCAGCAGGAAGTGGTAGGCTATTACGAAGTATTGGAGATTATTTACGAAAGCTATCCCGACATTCAGATTACCCGCAACTATATCCAGCAGCTCCATCAAAGACTCTTAAAATACAGTATCAAAGACGAGCGGCACCGCGGCAATTACAAAAATCTTTCCAACAAAGTGCTGGCCAATTATCCCGACGGCAGCCAGAAAGTCATTTTCAGAACCACTGACCCGCACCTCGTGGACCCCGAAATGACTGACCTGATCGACTGGACCAATCAGCAACTCGACCGCCAGGAGATTCATCCCCTCATTCTGGTTGGGTTATTTATTTACGAATTCCTCTCCATCCACCCCTTTCAGGACGGCAATGGCAGGCTTTCCAGGTTGCTCACCAACCTCCTTTTGCTCAAGATGGACTACCAGTTTATCCAGTATGTATCCTTCGAAAATCTGATTGAGCAGAAAAAAGCCACCTATTACGAAGCTCTCATGGATGGTCAAAAAGACCGCTATTCAGACACAGAGCGCATTCACAAATGGATGATTTTCTTCCTCTCGGCTATGGAAAGCCTGATTCAGCGCCTCGAACAAAAGTACGACGTATTCAAAT
Source organism: Bacteroidia bacterium (assembly GCA_020635905.1). GTDB lineage: Bacteria > Bacteroidota > Bacteroidia > J057 > JADKCL01 > JACJYV01. The sequence goes on along the minus strand of JACJYV010000007.1, from coordinate 313,272 downwards.
CCCGGGGCGGCTACCTCAACGACCGGCAAAAACTCATCCGGGAATTCATTGCCCAGGCCCAGCCCATCAAACTCAAAGACCTTCAGCACTACTTTCCCGAGATTTCCATCAACACCCTGAAAAAAGACCTTCAATACCTCAAAACAGAGCTTTTCATAGATTCTGTGGGTAAAAACCGTGGCACCGTTTACTTCCTGAAGGAATCATAAGCCTCAATCCAATCGTAAAGAGGTAAAGGAAAATCTCTGACGAAAGGCCAGAAATCCAATGCAAAGAGTCCTCTTTGCGGGAACCTCCTGCGGCTGGGCTGCCTGTCCGCACCATCCTCCCCTGCTGCATGGCACCTCGCAAAAAGCGCGGCTCGGCGCCAGCATCCCACATGCAGCCGAGGCCCGGGAAAATGGGTTTCACCTTCAAAAATCACCTTTCGTCTTCCCTTTGAAAAGCCATTTCTCTGACCTGACCACCCTCTCACTTCAAAAGCCTTCTCCTCAACTCAAATTCTGCGCCCTCTTCCCAAAATCCTTCTCCACGAGCCCAAACTCCCCATTTTACCCCCCCAATTTTCTGGGCCTTTGTCACATATTAATTAAGGATAAATGTTTAACTTGGTTGCCCAATTAAGATACACATGCACCGCACCCTTGAACAAATACGGTTTGGCCTTCTTTGCTTTTTCCTGATTTCTGGTTTTCTGGCTTTTTCTACCCGATCTCAGGCCCAATGTTCGGCCAACATTGACCTCAATACCTGGACGGAAGAAGGCCCTCCCGCCAACGGCAACTGGGTGGTCAACGGCCCCGGCACCCAGGTCACCCAGACCATCAACAGTGAGCCCACCTTCTTCGTCAGTCCGCAGGACTACATCAATGTGCGCATCAATGGCACCATTCAGGTCAATACCGCAGGCGACGACGACTTTGTGGGTTTCGTCTTTGGTTACCGCAATCCATTCGGCCAACCCGGCCCCTACGATGTGGAAACCTGGCTTTTTGACTGGAAACAGGGCAATCAAACCTCTGGAGGCATTGCCGTGACCGCCGGCCAGTACCTGGCCGAGGTGAATATCGCCAACAACAACCTCAACACCATGGCCAATTATGGCACCACCTTTTGGGGCCACCAAAACCAGCCCTCCTTCAACATCCTGGGCAGCATTACCGGCCCTGGTACGGGTTGGGTCGATTTCACGGTGTACAATTTCACCCTCACCTACCTTTCCACCCGCGCCATCATCGTCATCAACAACGACACCATTTTCGACGTGCCCGGCTGCTTCCTGCCCGGCAGATTTGGCTTTTACAACTATTCCCAGGGCTCGGTGATCTACTCCAATTTCTCCTACGAACTGCTCCCCGACTACTCCATGGGCAGCAATAACGTCTGCCTCAACGACAGCGCAGAGTTTTACTATGTGGTCGATACCTGTGCCACGGTTGGATTTGTCAATCCATTGGTGGCCACCTGGGTTTGGGATTTTGGGGACGGCAGTACAGGAATTGGCCAGAATATCAATCACCAATACGCAGCCATAGGCAGTTATAACGTAAAGCTGATCGTGACCGACAGCCTGGGGTGCAAAGATTCCACCACCAACACCGTCAATATCCTGCCCGTGCCGCCGCCGCCCACGGGCAGCGGCAATACACCCTTGTGTGAGGGCGACACCCTCAACCTGTCTGCTCTCTCGGGTGTGCCCTTCGTCACCTACGACTGGACCGGCCCCAATGGATTTGTGGCCGGCAATGCCCAAAACCCCACCATCGATGGCGTGGTGGCCGCAGATTCGGGCGATTACTACGTAACCGTTACCCTGGGTCCCTGTTCCAGCGACCCCGACACCGTGCCCATCGTGGTGCATGCCCTGCCTCCCGCGCCAGTGCCCGGCTCCAATTCTCCCATTTGCAACGACTCTTCCATCCAGCTTACCGCCTCCACCATCAGCGGGGTGACCTACAACTGGACCGGCCCCAACAGCTTCACTTCATCTCAGCAAAATCCCATTATCCCCAATGCTACCGCAGCAAACGGGGGTTGGTATTACGTATCCACCACCCGAAATTCCTGCGATGGCCCCAATGACTCGGTCTTTGTGACCGTCAATCCGCAGGTAACCGCGGGGATCAGTGGCGACACCACCATTTGCATTGGCGACAGCACCGTTCTGGCGGCTTCAGGCGGCAGCAGTTTCCTCTGGAGCAATGGCAGCACCACCGTGCTGGACACCATTTTCTTCCCTGCCACGGCGCCCATCACCCTGGTCGCCTTCGACGGCGACGGCTGTCCCAGCCTGCCCTTTTCCAGAACCGTGCTGGTCAATCCCCTGCCCACCCCATTCATTGGCAATGACACCACGGTCTGCGATTCCCTGCAGCTTGATGCTGGAACGGGTTATCTCGAATACCTCTGGACAGGCGGCGCCACCACCCAAACCCTGAAGGTTTATGCAAGTGGAATGTACGTGGTGCAGGTCATGAGCATTGACAGTTGCTACGCAACTGACACCATCAACGTCACGGTGAATTTCACTCCTGCGGCCCCGACCGCAGGCAGCAACAGCCCCATTTGCACGGATTCCACCCTCGACCTCACGGCCTCGGGCATCCTGGGTGCCACCTACGACTGGACGGGTCCCAACGGCTTCACCTCCTCCACCAGCAATCCTTCCATCAATAACGTGTCTGCAGCCCATGCGGGCATTTACGCTGTAACTGCCACCCTGAATGGCTGTACAGGTCCTGCAGGCACCACCATCGTGGTCGTCAACCCCATTCCCGTAGCCCAGATCACGGGCGACACCACCATTTGCATTGGGGACAATTTTACCCTGGCTGCCTCGGGTGGCACTTCCTACGCCTGGAGCACAGGCGGAAATACTTCCCTGGAAACGGCCCCCCTGGCCGTGACCGGCCCGGTAAGTGTGATCGCCTTTGACGCAATTGGCTGTCCCAGTGCCTCAGACCAGGTCACGGTGATTGTCAATCCCCTGCCCACTCCTTTTATCGGCAACGATACCACCGTGTGCGACTCCCTCATTCTGGATGGAGGATCGGGTTATCTGGAATACCTTTGGTCGGACAATTCCTCCAACCAAAATCTGACAGTGTACACCTCAGGTCTCTATTGGGTGGAGGTATTGAGTACAGACAGCTGCACCGCCCGCGATACAATCAACATTACCGTCAATTATACTCCCGCTGCGCCCAATGCAGGCAGCAACAGTCCCATTTGTACGGACTCGACCCTCGATCTCACCGCCACCGGGGCGGCGGGCGCTTCCTTTGACTGGACCGGGCCCAATTCGTTCACCTCTGCCACTGCGAATCCCTCGATCAATAACGTAACCGCGGCCAACGCAGGCGTTTACTCCGTCACGGCCACCCTGAACGGTTGCACCAGCCTGCCCGCCACCACCAACGTGGTGGTCAATCCCATTCCAGTGACTCAGATCACGGGTGACACCACCATCTGCGTGGGCGACAACTTTACCCTGGCAGCCTCAGGCGGCACCAGCTATGCCTGGAGCACAGGGGGAAACACCTCCCTGGAAACCGCTCCCCTGGCTGCCACCGGCCCGGTAAGTGTAATCGCTTTTGATGCGATTGGCTGCCCCAGCGCCCCCGATCAGGTCACGGTCATTGTTAATGCCCTCCCCACGCCGTTCATTGGCAACGATACCACGGTGTGCGATTCCCTCATTCTGGATGCTGGTCCGGGCTATCTGGAGTACCTTTGGTCAGACAATTCCACCAACCAAAACCTCACAATTTACACCCCTGGCCTGTACTGGGTCGAGGTGATGAACACAGACAGTTGCGTGGCCCGCGACTCCATTCTGATCACCTTATTCAACATTACCCAGATCAGTCTGGGCCCCGATGCTGATTTTTGCGTGGGAGATTCCCTGATTCTCCAGGCAACGCCTGGAACCCTGAGCGGCCATATCTGGTCCACGGGAGCCACAGGCTCGCCCACGGAGACGGTTTTCACCACGGGACAATTTTCCGTGATTGCCACTGATGCCAATGGCTGCCGCAGCTACGACACCATTCAGGTGGGCAATTATCCCCTCCTTTCGGGCGACATTGGCAATGATACCATCATTTGCTTCGGCTTCAATCTGCTGCTGGATGCAGGCTCCTGGGGAGGAGCCTCCTACGTCTGGAGCCCGGGTAATACGGGCGGACAAACTTACCAGGTGACTTCGCCCGGCCCCTATTCCGTAATCATCGACGATGGCAACGGCTGCCTTTCCTACGACAGCATTCAGGTCACTTACGATGTGCCTCCCACCCTGAATCTCACTTCCACCGCAAACATTATCTGTCAGGGAGATCCTGTCACGTTTATCGTCAACCCGGCAATTATGCCTGGTTATGTATTTTACAACGGCGGCAATGTGACCCAAACCGGCCCCTCGCCGACCTGGTCCACCACCAGCCTGGTGACTGGCAACCAGGTCACGGTGCAGGGCATTTCGGTCAATGGCTGTTCTACTGCAGTTGCCGGCCCGGTTTCAGTGACCGTTTTGCCGCGCCCTACGGGCAGCGTGACCGCTCCCGCCGTCTGCGACGGCCAGACCACCATTTACAACCTCAATTCTTCTCCCGGCCTGACCATTACCTGGACGGGACAGGACGGCCTGACCGGCAATGCTTCGCTGGTTACCCATACCTACCCGGGTCCGGGCAGTTACAGCTGGTCCGTGAAACTGGATAATGGCATCTGTGACACCACGCTTACCGGCACAGCCGTGGTTCATCCCATTCCAGCCGATCCTTTGCTTTCCGACACCCTGGTGTGTCTGGGCCAGCCCTCTCCCCTCTTTGCGGACGGCGACCCTACCCTGGAGTGGTTTACCACAGCAGTGGGCGGCAACCCGGTGGCAACAGGCGCCAGCTTTTTGCCCGGTCTGCTGACTCAGAATACCACTTACTGGGTGCACTCCACTGCCAACGGCTGCTACAGTGCACGGGTGCCGGTCACGGTGACCGTTTCTCAGCCACCTGTGGCGGATTTCCTTTCCTCTCCCGAACCCGATTCCATTCTGTATCTGCCCAATACGGCGGTTTCCTTTATCGATCTTTCGACCAGCGCTGCGGGCTGGAACTGGGATTTTGGGGATGGAAATTCTTCCATTCTGCAACATCCTGTGCATCAGTACCTCAATGAGGGCAGCTACACCGTGCAACTGATCGTGGTGAATGCAGACGGCTGTCCGGATACGTTGTCAAGAGGACTGTACGAAGTACAGGACCTGCTGCGGATCTACATTCCCAATGCCTTTTCACCCAACGGCGACGACCTGAACGATGATTTCAGGCTTTATTTCCTGGGTGTGGTGCAGTACAACCTGCTGATTTTTGATCGTTGGGGCAAATTGCTGTTTGATAATAACGGCAATGTAAACCAGTTCTGGGATGGAACTTTTCAGGGCAAAGGTTTGCCCGAAGGGGTATATGTGTACCGTCTCACGGTCACGGACTGGAAGGGCGGAACCCATGAACGCAGGGGCTCCATCACCTTGGTAAGGTAAAATTTCTCAAAAAACCACTCCAAGACCCAGATTTGCCGCCAGTCTTTGGGTACTGGATCTGTTTCCCAGAAAATCCCCCACCTTGTCATAACGGAGGAAATAGTAGCGGTAATCCAGGGCAAAGGAAACGAGGGCAAAACTGAGGAAACGGTACTCGGCTCTCCTGTCTTCGGCACTTTTTCCAAGTTTTCGGCAAAATCATTGAATGGGCGTTGATTTGGATGATTTTTGGATTGTTTTGGGTGTCCCAGACTATCTTTGTGGATGTTTGTTCGCAAAAAGCCAAATCGATCCGGGATAGTCAGTGTTCAGATTATAGATAAGAGCCAAGGGCGATACCGGGTTCTGAAGACCGTCGGAAGTAGTTCGGATGCGGATGAGGTGGAGTTGTTGGTTGAGAAGGGGAAACAAATGATTTTGCGGATTCATGGTCAGATGGCAATGGATTTTGTCATCGGTGAGGACCGCCACTTTATCCAAACACTCGATTCCCATCTTCATAAAGTTCAACTTTTAGGGCCAGATCTGGTATTTGGCAAGCTTTTTCGAGAGATTGGTTTTCATGCGATCCCCGATGAGCTGTTTCGTCATTTGGTAATATCCCGGTTGGTTTTTCCACTCAGTAAGTTAAAAACAGCAGATTACCTGCTTAAATTCAATGGAATAGCTTATGAGGTGACAAAGATTTACCGTTACCTGGACAAGCTCCGGAACGACCAGTACGAAGAGGTTCAAAAGATTAGTTATCGGCATACGCTTGAGGTACTGGGCGAGGAACCAGCAGTTGTCTTTTACGATGTCACTACTTTATATTTTGAGGCTGCAGAGGAAGACGATCTGCGCGTGGCCGGATTCTCCAAGGATGGCAAACACCAACATCCTCAGGTTCTTTTGGGCCTGCTGGTTAGCTACTATGGTTATCCGTTGGCATACCAGATTTTCGAAGGGAATAAATTTGAAGGCCACACCATGATTCCGGTCATTGAAGCGTTCAAAGAGAAATATGATCTGGGTAAACTGGTAGTGATTGCAGATTCTGGCCTACTTTCAAAAGACAATATCGCGCAATTAGAGGCAGGTGGGTATGAATTTATTCTTGGGGCCAGGATTAAGGCTGGGGCAAAGAAAATAAAGGAGGAAATCCTGAAACTGAAATTAGAAGATGGGAAGAGTGCTGTTTTAAAGCAAGAAGATGGCAAGCGGCTGGTCATTAGTTACTCCTCAAAAAGGGCAAGAAAAGATGAATACAACCGCAACAGAGGGATAAAAAAATTGGAGAAGAACCTGAACAAGGGCAATTTGACCAAACAACACATTAACAATAGGGGATACAATCAATTTCTCTCCATGACAGGAGAAGTTAAGATCAACATCGATTATGACAAAGTGGACCAGGCAAGTCGCTGGGACGGATTAAAGGGTTACATCACGAACTGCTCACTCTCAAAAGAGCAAGTCATCGAAGGCTACAGGCAACTTTGGCAAATCGAAAAAGCATTCCGAATATCTAAAACCGACCTCAAGATCAGGCCAGTTTACCATCGTCTCAAGAGAAGGATTGAATCACATATATGCATTGCATTTTGCGCTTACAAAGTCTACAAGGAGTTCGAGCGACAATTAAAAGAGAAACAAACAGGCCTCAGCCCAGAAAAGGCAATCGAAATTTTGAAAACGATCTATGGCCTTAAAATGACTTTGCCTCAGTCAAAAGAACCATATACCTACCTGATGGCAAAGGAGCAGGACCAAATCGACCTTTTAAAATCCTTCGGAATCTGATTTGGGTGTCCCAGCGCCGAAAACAGGAAATAGTAGCGGTAATCCAGGGCAAAGGAAACGAGGGCAAAACTGAGGAATCGGTACTCGGCTCTGGCGCCTGCAATGGCGCCAAAGTCCCTCAGCTCGTGAGATTCGACCACATCGTCCATCGGGGAGTAGAAAGGCGTTTCAATTCCTCCGCGGAAACTTAATCCAGTAAAGGCATAGGTGGTGATTCTGTGGGATTGCCAAAAACGATAATGCCAGGAAAGGTCCGCAAAACCCATGTTTCTACTCATGGAATAGACATTATCCCCCAGTTTTGCAGGATCGTAGGAATTCCCGTGGTCAAAGGAAAATGAATGGTGCAAAGAAAGCATGGCAAAGTGATTTCCCCACACATGCCTGCGGTAAGCGATTCCCATCCCCAAAAAGTAGGCGGGTTTCGACCAGTTATAATGGTGAGTTCCGTCCAAAAATTCGGGGAGATAACGATAATACTCAATCAGATTATTGACCTGTCTGAGGGGAGGTTTTTCGGGCTTTTGGGCCATCATATTCCCTCCCAAACACATAAGCAGGCAAAGGGTGGCCAGGAAAGTTTTCATAAGGCAAATGTCTGATCAGGTTAATGCAAAACAGGAGGCAAACAGGTGAAAGAGGGATTTATCCAACTTTCGCCATCTCAATTTAACATTTTTTCCCGGATTTCAGCCCACCTGCCCAAAGCCCTTGTTTTCAGCCGCAACTATATGATCAGCCTGACCCCGCCCAATTGCTCGATGCGGTAAGGGAAGTGGTCGCCGGGTGAACCTATGAACATGAAGTTCACAGGGATATTCCACTTTGCGGAAAGCTCATTGATCAGATCGGGTCCAAAAACCCCTTCCATGGCCACAAATTCGATGTCAATTTCAGGATAGGAACGATCCAGCACATTGAGGTCGATCATAAACTGCTCCGTTGCAGAAACGCCCGGCTCGAAGATTTGTACAATCTTGATCTTCTTGGTATGCTCGTTATTGCGCACATACAGCATCACCATATTCAGCACGGAGATGTCGTCGCCCTTGGTGAAATAGACGAATTCCTGGGAGTTGATTCGCTCAATGCTGTTGTTGATGGCCGCCTTGGATTTTTTAAGGAAATTGAGAATCGGAACGAATATGGAATTGATAATTCCCAGGGTCATGCGTAATAAACGGGTACGATTGAGCATGATGATCACCACCAGGAAAGTGGGACCAAAATATTCCAAAAAGACCCAAACGTATTCTGGCTTCCTATATGCATTGCCGACGATGGCCACAATTACGGCTCCAATCGCAATCATAAGCGCAATCCAGGTTGATCTTTCAGGTCTGGGCAAATTTTTCCTTTTTACTTTGAGAAAAATATTTCCCGCCCCAAAAAGCACCATTACTGAAAGGAAAGCAATGGTATAGACCCCGGCAAGTATTTCAATATCGCCTCTGGTGATCAACAAAATGGAAACGCAAAGCAGAAAAAACATGATGGCAATTACATAAGCACTACCTCTCTTATTCTTTTTCAACAAAAAGGGCGGCATTACCCGGTCCAGAGTCATACGCTCCACCAGGCCACTTACTCCCACAAAAGAGGTAAGCACGGCACCACTAAGCACCAGGGCAGCGTCTATAGAAATCATGACTGAAAGCCATTGACCCGAAAAAACGTCACCCATGTGAGAAAGCAATGAGTTTTGGTTGGCTACAATCCCATCCATTGGGATAACAGCCAAAGCAAGGAAAGCCATAAGTGGATTGAAAATGGAAACCACGATCCACATGTTTCGCAGGGTTTTTGGGAATACCCCCCTTTCCTGTTCCTCCACGAAATTGGCTGAACTTTCAAATCCACTAATGCCCAGCATGGCCGCAGAAAACCCGATAAACAGGGCCCCCACTACTCCACGCCCCTCAGGAAGGGCAAGACTCTGATTTTGGGCGAGAATTTCCCATCCGTTATTCATCAGGAAAATCCCCCCAAACACAGACAAAATAATAAGGGAAACGAGGTGAAAGATAAAAATAATGATGGCCACAATGGCAGATTCCCCAATTCCTATGATGGTAAGGGTCATAAATACAGCCAGCAGGCCAATGGTAGCAATGATTATGGGTAAGCCTTCGAAAAGACTGTGGACGTAGTGCATGGCCTCTCCCGCTGAAATCACCGCGGTGGCCATGTAGGAAAGCAAAGTCAGGGTGGCAGCCAGGGAGGCAGTTGACTTACTGGTGGTATTTAGCAAGGCATTATATGCACCCCCGTTCAGTGGCAACGCCCCCACCACTTCGCCATAAATTTTTCGGAAGAGGAATAAAACGGCTCCCACCATCAGCAAAGAAACCCAGGCAAGTTTGCCGGCACAAACGGTGGCCAAAGCAGACACATACAAACAGGAAGAACTGATATCGTTGCCGCAAATCGCGGTGGAGGCCAGTTCATTTAATTTTTTACCTTTCATTTCTCCAGGTTTTTACAACTCAGTATGATCCGTGTTGCCTTACAGAGGCATTTTTCGTTCAAAAATCCGCGTTTCTGCCGAAGGCAGATTACGGATGCACAATGTTACAGGATTTTTTTTAGAGTTGTAAGAGTTTGGGCGGGATTAATCTGATTTTCAAAGGCAGATTTTTGCGCAATTGGAGTCGCTTATTTCAGGTTAATCTTCAACTCCATTTCATTTTTCATCAGCAGCAGCACTTCTGCATTGCCACGGGCATCATCCACGGGATTGTGGGTGTGCTCGGTTTTGCGCAGGTGCTTCCAGCGGGCAAACGTGTCTTTGACCAGGCCACAATACAAATCTGAAAGGCGGCGGGAAGAAAATCCAAAGGGATTTTCCTGGATAAAGTGGTGAAAATACCAGCAGATAAACATCCAGTCAAAGCCGTTATTGTCGCTGATGAAAACGGGCCTTCCTTTGGAGTTTTCTTTGAGCCAGTCGCGAAAGTCCAGCATGACCTCGCGGGGATCGTCAAAAGTGAGGGTTTCTTCCCGGGAAAAGCCTGAAACGGCCAGGGCTTCGGGATTGAATTTTTCTGAAATAGGCTTGAGTTTGCCGTAAAAAGAACGATCCAGGGTGTCGTTGACCAACACCGCCCCAAAGGAAATCATGGAATAATCGCCGGGAATGGGTCCGTCTGACTCTATGTCAACCATAAAATAGCTCATGGTGCGAAGGGTTTTATAAAGAGGTAAGTTCGCGAAAGTTGGGTGAAATTGAAAAATTCGCTTAAAACACCCCCTCCACTTTCCTCTCCAGCACCTCAATCAACTCCTTTTGAAAATACTTGAAGCGATCAGGAATGCCCAAAACCCGGATTTTAGCCCCGTATTTCCCTTCTGTATGCTCCTTGATCAACTTCCTGTGTTTTTCCTCCATCACCAAAACCAGATCTGCCCAGACCAGCATTTCTTCGCGCAGGGGATTGGTTCCCAGCTTTTCACATAATTTCAGGTTCGTGCCTGCCGAGTCAAACTCAAGCTCAGGGTATAATTCGGAAAAATAATGGTCCGCTGTTCTGGAGCGGTCTTTATTGGCAGAGCAAACGAAGAGGATTTTTGTCATGGATTTTTTGAAAGTTGGTTAATCAATTCCCTTTCCCCGCCAAAAATTCATCCAGTTTGGCCAGGCCCAGGGGCCAGAGCGTCTCCCTGAACTTCTTTTTGAAGAAGCCAAAGTGGCCAATTTCACCATTTCCAACCGCTTTGGGATCAATTTTTGTGAAGGAAATTCCCTTTTCACTGTGAACATTCTTCCAGAAGGAAGGCACAGATCGCTCATTGGAAATGGGATCGTCGGGGGTCCAGATGATGTGAATGGGAAAGGGCATGCCGGCATAATGTCCCGTGGGAACGGTCTTGCCAAAGAATTTTTGATCAAACAAATAAGTGGGCCGCAGGCACCATCTGCGCCATTCTTTGACCACATTTTTGGGCAAATCCTCCATGATGCCAAACTTTTTGGCCCGCAAATATCCGGTCAGCAGGAAACTGACGGGACTGAATAGAAAGAAAAAGTAGGCGGATTGCAGGCGATACCCCAGGGGCATGTGTGGCAGGTAGCCCGTGGATACGGCAAAGCCAACCATCCCTTTTACCCCCTCCAGATCGGGCATCATGCCCACCTGCTGACCACCCGAACTGTGCCCGAAAAAGAATAAAGGCAGATCAGGGAAGCGCTTTTGCAAGAATTCCTTGATCGCAGGCATGTCCTTCATGCCATAATCCCGAAAAGTGAAATCACATTTGCGCATGTTCTCAGGAGCGGACTCGCCGCTGCCACGATAATCCCACAGGCAGGAAGCATACCCGTTTTCGGCCAGATACTCCAGAAAAGGCAGATAAAATTCCTTTTTGGAGGCCGTGCCCACATTGAATTGCACCATGGCTTTGGGGGATTCGGGAAGCAGTAAAATTCCTTTGAGTGGAACCCCGTCGGCGCAGGTAACGGTGAATTTTTCCATTGGGATCATGGGTTAAAGTTGAGGAATTTTGCAGGGGGAATCAATTGGAAAATTTTAACCCAAAGCGTACCAAAGCCCCTAAGAATGGCCTATTAAGGGTTTTCCATTAAAATCATCCCCCAAAACTATTTTGCATGACGCTTAAAAATCTTTGTGTCCCTTCGCGCCCTTTGGGTTGATTTAAAACTTCACTCCTTTGGAAAGGCAAACTCAGGATTAAACAAAAACTCCCTGTCCGTCAAAGTCAGCAAAAAGGCAATTACATCCACTTTTCCCCTTTCGTCCAGGGAAATTCCCCCTTTGGCAAACTTATAATATGGCAGGTTGGAAACCCCGGGACGAATGGTGGTGTAATGATTGAGCACCTGGTATAATTTTTTGAATCTGCCATCGTGCATGTAGGGGTAGGAAAATTCAATATTACGCAAGCTGGGCACTTTGAAAGCCCGCCAGTCCCGTTCATCAAGGGTCAAATTGAAGCGCCCCTCATCCTGCAAAAGTGAATCCATGGGAAGGCCTGTATGATAGAATTCTCCGTTGGTAAAAAGGGGCTCGGCATGACAGGAAGCACAATTCAGCTTAAAAAGCTCATAACCCCGTTTCTCCTGTTCGCTGAATTCGATCCCGGGCTCCCCCCGCATCACTTGGTCGTATTTGGAGTTGCAGGAAACCAAAGTCAGTTGAAACTGAGCCAAAGCCTTCAGCAGGCGTTCGCCTGTAATTTTTTCATCCCCGTAAACGCCAGCAAACAAGTTTGGATAACTCTCAGTGGCTTGCAATTTTTCCACCACATGGGCCAGATCCTCCCCCATTTCCGCAGGATGGGTAATGGGCGCCAGCGCCTGCACGTCCAGGTGATTGACCGCGCCATCCCACATGAAGGACCAGCTCCAGGCCAGGTTGACCAGGGCGGGCGAATTGCGGGTGCCAATGCTGTCGTGGATGCCGTGGCTCAGGGCGTGGTCCACGTGGGTGAAGGCCGTATAGGAAAGGTGGCAACTGCTGCAGGAAATGGTGCTGTCGCGGGAAAGAATGGGATCGTAAAATAATTTGCGGCCCAGGGCCACGCCTTCTTTGGTCAGGGGATTTTTCTGAAAATCATACACAGGTTGAGGCCAGGATTCGGGGTATTTCAGGGTAAATACTTCTCCTAAATGAGGCGCCGCCGCGGCCAAACCCAGCAAAGCCAGCAGAAGGCCAGGAAAAGCTATGTGAATGAATTTATTCTTCACAACTGAAGATTTGAGCTGCCTTTTGGGATAATTCCACTGCCTCCGCCCCAGGCGACATCACCCGGGCCTGTTTGGACAAATCCAAACCCGTAACAAATTGATCCAAATCCACCCGCAGGTGAATCCGCGGGGAAGTTTTACAAGGCAAACGAACCGTTTGCACGGTGGCAAAAGGCGGCAAATAGCCGCCCAAATGAAATTCGAACGCGTGGTCACGCGCGGGCGATGCAGGGCTGCGCCCTTCCAGTTTGAAATTGATGTAGCCGCTGTTCCAGGCCCAGTACATGCCCAAAGTGGGGTCCAGATCGCCCCCCATAGCGCCGGAAACATTGGTCAGGCTGTCCACGCCCAACTCAAATTGCAGGTGATCGAAGGCCCTATTTGTGGGGACATTCAAGGAAATTTCCAGCGAAGCTGGCTTTTCTGCATCAATCAAATGGTAATTATCTTCCTGAAAAACCATTTTATTCCCTTTCCACAGGCTGATTTTACCCAGATAAAACCGCAGCGTTTCAACCTGGAAACCTTCAGTTTCCTTTCCCAATTCCAATTCCTGCCCCTGCACCCGGGGATGAATGCGCAGGACCAGATCCTGGGCCTTCGGGCTCAGCGCAGCAGAAAGAAGAATGAGAAACAGGAGACTGAATCGCATGGGGAAATTTACGCCTGAATTTCCAAATGAGATGCTTTCGGGGGAGGAAACTTGCGCAAAACGGTCGTTTGACTGGAAAATAACCAAAATCTCTGTGAACTCCTGAATAACTCCTGATCTCCGTGGTAAAAAACCATCCCCAAAATTTCGAGCAGAAAAAGGGGGCAACTGGCCCCCATTTCTCGAAACAAATCAACAACTATCAAAATAAAAGTCTGCTATGAAAGAACGATGTTATATTTTGACCCGCCGGGCGGGTATTATTTCAGTGGACCAGGGTTCGCTCCCTCCCAAATTGGGAGGGTAAGCGAGCATCCTGTTTTGAGAACAATTCAGCAATCCTGGCATCAAAGAACGAGACTGCACCTGTTGAAAAAGATTGGCTTAAGATTGTCTGAATCATTCTTTTTAGTTGGTTGGTTGTTGGTAGTTAGTTTTAAGTTCTTAGTTGTTAGTTCTGGGTTGGTTGTTGGTTGGTCGTTGGTAGTTAGTGGTTGTTGGTTGTTGGTTAGTGGTTGGTAGTTTTTAGTTAATTGGTTGGCTGTTGGTTTATATCTTGTGGCTGTCAGCTTGAAGCTTGTGGCTTGATTGTCTGATAGAACAAAGGAGCAGATTTTCCCGGCCAACAAATACCATTCTGGTGCGGAAGATTAGCTGAATTGATGCATTTTTCAGGGCAGATTTTTGGGGAATGGTAATTTCAGGACAAAAAATGTCAGCCTGGTTGCATGGAGTGGTAATTTCAGGAAAAATGACTTTCAAAATTTTGTGGCTGATCCAGACCCAAAACCCGTTTTTCAAACTGGTTGGAAACTCCTAACTTGAATTTGAAACCAATCAGCAAGCCCTTGAAATACCTCTACCTGCTTTGCCTCATTTTCCTTTTCCAGCCGCCGGCCTTCGGCCAGCTGCAGGAGGAAAATGCCGCTTGGTTTCGGCCAGTAACTGCCCGGGACGGCGAAAACCTGCCCTGGGCCGGGCTTATTTCCCGTGATTCCCACGGATTTTTCTGGTTCTCCACCCGGGAGGGTCTGGTCAGGTATGATGGCTATCAATTCAGGGTGTTTACCCCCCGCAAAGAAGACTCACTGGCTTTGCCCGGCAGTTTTGTAGGTGACTTCGCCGAAGCTGCCAATGGACATATCTGGCTGGCCCAGCGGGATCAGGGCCTGACCCGTTATGACCCCGTTAAAGAAACCTTTGCCCGGTCTTCGACCTGGCTGATTCCCTCAGAAAAGCCCTTTCCTGCTTTTATCAAACTGATCCAGCCCACGTCAACCGGGCAAATCTGGGTGGTAGGCGACAGCGTAATGGGCCTGCTCGACCCCCGGGGAGACAAATTCACCTGGCACCTCCTTCCTCCACAGCCCTGGCAACCCTTCGAAATCAACGACCTTCAGCTCGATCCCACAGGCGACCTTTGGATATCTTCAGGCACCCGCGGCCTGATCCAATGCCAGACCAGCCAGTGGTCGGGCGACCCGCAGAAGATGGATTTCCAGCAAAGGCATTTTACCGGAAATACGACCTATCCCCTTCCTCTGACCACATTCGGGCGCATGAAATGTGACCGAGACGGCCTCCTGTGGATCATTGGCGACGGGCTGCTGGCCCTGGATCCCCGAAGCCAGAAAGTGATCAAATTCTGGTCTGAAAGTGAGCTCAACCCGGCAAAAGAGCGAAATCCCCTGATCAATGTCCTGCCCGGGCCGGGTGAGGGCGAATGCGCCCTGCTTTCTTCTTTCAAAATTTACCAGCTTTCCCTCCATTCAACCAAAATCAAGGCCATTTCTCCCTTCCAGCGGGGCATTCCCAACAGCGGAGTCAATGCATTTTACGGGTTTTGGGAAGATGCGGAAACCGGCGGTTGGATTGGCAGCATTGAAGGCAGTTATCAGACGGGAAATCCGAGACGGGAGATCGGGGTGTGGGAAAATGAATCTGAGTCAGCCGCCATTTCTGCGGTGCTGGCTGAGGGCGACAGCCTGTGGGTGGGCAAGGAAAAAGGGGGGATTCTCTTATATAAAAGGGACAAAACTAGCGCCTGGCAAGGGACTCAACCTGAATTTTTACAGCAAAATGGCCTGGAAAATGCCTTCATTACTGGCATGGTGCGAAGCCGGGAAGGCAGATTATTTATCGCAACCTATGGGGCGGGTTTGTGGCGCGAAAAGGAGCAAAAAGGAGAATTTGAAATGCTCCAACTACCCCGGCCCGACCGGCCCCAATACTACGAAACCTATTATTTCTGCCTCAAAGCCGATCCTGAAGGGGGAATCTGGGCCGGAACCACCACGGGAGCCCATTTTATACCGCCGGGATCAGATCAAAGCAAATTTGTAATCAGTCCCGTGACCACTGATTTTTTGCTGGAAGACGACCAGAAATGGATGGTTACAGAGAAAGGACTGTTTCGCCTTTTCTTCGAAAAGGACAGCCTGGTAGCCCAACCCGTGCCCTTTCATGCGGGCGAACGCATGATCTGGATGAAAAAAAGCCGGACCGGCCAGTACCTGCTTGGAACCCTCAATGGGTTCAGCTATGGCAGCCTGTCTGACAGCGGCTCCAAATGGATCGACCAGAGCAGCGGATTGCCCGGAACCCCGGTCAAAGCAGCATTTGAAATGCCCGATGGCAAATGGTGGTTTGGTACCCAAAAGGGGCTTTGCCGTTGGGATCCCGTCAGCGGAGCCTGCTGGAATCTGGATCAAACCGACGGTTTGCCCGGTCTGTGGTTTGCTTCCCATGCCGTATCCCAAAGCCCGGATGGCACCCTTTATTTTGGCACCCGCAACGGCCTGATTGGTTTTCACCCCGATTCACTTCAACCCTCGGCTACTTTTCCCCCCGTTTGCCTCACGGGCTTCAGATTATTCAACCAATACCGCCATCCCCTCGCTTCTCCCCTGCCCGGTCAGAATTCAGACTTTGTGCTGGACAGTTCCCTGGTTTGCAAACAAAAACTGGTGCTGAGCTGGAAAGAAGACCTGATTTCCATCGAATTTGCGGCATTGGAATATGTTTCGCCCAAGCGCATCCGTTACCGCTACCGCCTGGACGGATTCAACCCTGCCTGGATCGAAACGGATTATCAGCAACGTTCCGCCACCTACACTAACCTCGACCCGGGCACTTATCAATTCAGGGTACAAGCGAGCAACCGCGACGGAATCTGGAGCCCGGCTGAGGCCCGCCTAACCCTGGTGATCCTGCCGCCCTGGTGGCAAAGCAGGCTGGCCTGGGTGAGCTATGGCGTGGCTTTCCTGCTGTTAATCTACCTCGGTTACCGCCTGCGTCTGCGTCAGATTCGCCGCAAATGGGAAACCCAGCGGGCCATTGAGCAAGCTCAGCTGGAAGCCCGCGAAATGGTCAGACAGGAAAGTTCACGCGACTTTCACGACGAAGCGGGCAGCCGCATTACCCGCACCAATCTCTATGCAGAATTACTCAAAACCCAGCTTCCACCCGACAGCGAAGCCAGTCCCACCCTGGAAAAATTGCAGGAAAACCTGAGAGAAATTTCGGGTATCGTGCGGGAATTTATTTGGTTGCTGGACCCGGCTCAGGATGAATTGTCGGCCTCCTTATTGAGAATCCGGAAATTTGGGGAAGAATTATTTACCGCAGCCGGGATCGAATTCACCTTTCAACTCAATACAGACCCTGATTTTGAAACCCGTCTGGAATTAAAAACCCGCCGCCACCTGGTGCTCCTTTTCAAGGAAGCCATGCAAAATATCGTGAAACATGCTGCAGCCAGTCAGGTCAGTTTAGAAATCTCGCCTTTGGAAAACGGCCTTTGCATGACTTTGAAGGACAATGGCAAGGGATTTTCACGCGAAAAGCTGGCCCGGGTCAATGGAATTCGTCACATGGAAAACCGCGCCCGGGAGATGAAAGCTGAATTTTCGCTTGAAAGTGAAGAAGGAAAAGGGACCAGGATTCAATTAAAATTGCCTTTTCCCCAAATCACCCAAATGGGTAATGGTAAGTCGGGTTGAAAAGCCCTAATTTAGGCACATGCAAGGTAACCTCATCCGCACCGCCATCGTCGAGGACGACCAGGAAATCCGCCAGCTTTTGCAGCTGATCATCGGGCGTTCGCCGGGATTCACCTGTGAATATGCCTTTGAAAGCGCCGAAGAAGCCATCCGTGAGCTGCCCAAAAGCAGGCCCGACCTCATCCTGATGGACATCAACCTGCCCGGCATGAGCGGCATTGAGGCCACCGCTCAATTAAGGGTTTTATTGCCCAATACGGACATTCTCATGCTTTCCGTCAACGAGGACGACGACTCAGTTTTTGATTCCCTCTGCGCCGGGGCTTCGGGTTATCTGCTCAAAGAAACGCCTCCCGCGGCCTTGCTGGAGGCCATTCGCGAAGCAAAATCAGGTGGCGCCCCCATGAGCGCCCAGATCGCCCGCAAAGTGGTCAGATCTTTCCGTCAGCAAACCAAACCCGACCTCACAGAGCGGGAATCTGAAATCCTTGCCATGCTCTGCCGCGGCGATAATTACCGCACCGTGGCCGATGCCATTTTTGTTTCGACCAACACGGTCAAAGCCCACATCAAAAACATCTACCGCAAACTGGAAGTCCATTCCCGGGCCGAAGCCGTCTCCCGCGCCATCCGCAATAAATGGGTGTAGGGAATTTTACGTGAATTAATTCCTCTTGTCCTCGTAGCCCGAAGCCCGCAGCTAAAAAATGCCCCAAATGGGTCATTGTCCGGCCTCCCCTGGGGCCGTAATTTTGGATCGTTGGTTTGATTGAATTCCAATGCAAACCCGGACCATCCTTAAACTCAAATCGTTTACCCATGAAAACATCCATTTTCTCCTTCACCCTGACCGCCCTCCTTTTCACTTTGATTTTCAGTTCAGGTTGTGGCAAAACCTCCCTTGATGCAGATCCAGGCACCTTTACCCCGGCCAGTTCGACCGTATCCATGACCGCCACCATTGACGGCACCAGCTGGACCGCGGAGGAAATTCAGTCTTCCTCTCAAAACTATGGACAGGGTTGGCAATACATCATTCAGGGCAAGGGCCCCGACGGTTACAGCCTCAATTTTACCATGCAAACCTTTAATAATGTCACCATTGGCGCCGGAACCTACGATCTGGGAGCCTCCACCACCATGGTTCAGTCGGTGATTTATGTCAGCCCGGCCAATACCTATATCATCCGTCCCGACACCGTGCCCGCGGGCCAGTTGGTGATCGATCAGCTGACGGGCAACCAGACTTCAGGAACCTTTTCTGTAAAGCTGGTTCACGATATCCTCAACCAGTCCGAGGTACCCATCCAGGTAACGGGCAGCTTCAAAACGGATAATTACAGAAATTTTAATTAACAAACCCGGTTTGCAGGGAGCCGGCTTTCGCAGGGAGGCCGGCTTTTTTTGTTTGGGAGGGAAAGGGGATAAAAAAGAATCGGGGGCATAAATGCCCCCGACACTGAAACGAAACAAATCAACAACTTGTGTTTGAAAAGCCTGTAAAGAACGAAAACCGATTGTTTATGTCTGAGCAGGGAGGCCGGAGCCTGTGCTGAATTTCTTGGTTGCCCCCGGAAGTTTGCAGCTTCCAAAAGGAAGCTGCAATATTCCATGAGGGAGGTTGGATTGTTTGTGCCGCGGCTTACGGGCCCCCGCACGGTTGGATTTTGTCAGAATCCGCTTTAGGTTTAGTTAAAATGGTTGGCTCGCGCCGGGTAGTTTGATGGTTAATAGTTTTAAAAGGTTTGTCAGAGGTTGTTGTTAAAAGTGAGGTAGTTTTAGATTCATGCGTGATTAATTAGTTTCTTCAGTGAGGGTGATTTTTGTTGTTGCTTACAATACAAAGAAGCCAAAATCCCCCCGCAGAAAATACCAGCCATGTTGAATTGATTGTCAATTATGGTGCATCATTTTTTGCAAAAAATGGCCCTTAATGGTTATTGTAAACCATGTTGCAGAAAATGTAAGTGATGTAACATCATGGGATGGAACGAAAAGCAAAATTTGACTCCCTTAAGCAAAATCAAACAATCCGGGCGGAACAATTTTGCTTCTGAATCCAACAATTTTTGATAATCCATTGCCCCTTACCCAACATCAGAAACCCGGAACTCATGCCCCAGGCCCCCCCGACATGGATACACAGAACGAAACCGTAAACCGTAAACCCGATAGCTATCGCATAGGCGTCACCTTAGTGGGAAATCAACCTAAAAGGGTCAGTATCGCAATCCCGATAGAAATCGGGATCGCCAAGATTTTTGGACCCTCCCGAACGCTTTCGGGATTCCGTTGGCTGAGGTGGCAAAGAACGCTAAGCAATCCTTTTCAAATACGTTTTGCCTTTGGGATCTTTGCTCCCTTCAACCCACGAAACGCGGAAAACACCCCCTTTGCGGCCTTTGCGTGACCTTTAAACCCTTAAGTTGACGCGCTTGCGATAGCTATCGGGAGTAAACCGGCTAAACCACATTCACTTCCCGTTCCAACTCCACCCCAAATTTTTCCAAAATATCGGCCTGAATCTCGTCACGAAAGGGCCAGAATATTGGCTCCGCGGGCACCACTGTACTGACCAGCACCAGGGCCTGGTCTTTTGTGCACCCCTAAATCGCCCTTTGCGCACGCCTTTCCAGCCCGCTCGATCGATCAGCCAGCCTGCGGCCAGCTTGGTTTGTCCAGGTCCGGCCGGATAGGCCGGCATGCCCGGATAGCGCTGTTTCAGCGCTTCAAATTGGGCCCCGGCAATTACGGGATTCTTGAAAAAACTGCCCGCATTGCCAATTTTTGCAGGATCGGGCAGTTGTTTATGGATCCGGATCACGGCTTCGCTCACGTCCCGGATGGAATAATTTTCAGGTGACTTGTCCAGCAGGGCCAGTTCCTGGCTGATGGCTCCGTAACTGGTGTTCAAAACCGGGTGTTTTTGCAGGCGCAAACCCACTTTGGTGATCACAAAACGGCCTTTCAACTCCCGCTTAAACACGCTCTCACGGTAGCCAAAACCGCATTCTGCGTGGGAAAATCGCCTGATTTTCCCGGTTTTCACCTCCATGGCTTCCAGCCAGGCGAAGACCTGCTCCAGTTCGACCCCGTAAGCCCCGATATTTTGCATGGGCGCAGCCCCCACCCGGCCGGGAATCAGGGACAGATTTTCAATTCCCCCCCAACCCTGCTCCACTGCATACATCACACTCTCATGCCAGATTTCACCCGCTCCCAGGGCCAGCAAAACCTCGTTTTCCGTTTCCTCCACTACCTCACGCCCCCTCAGATCCACATGCAAAACCAACCCGGCAAAATCTCCCTGCAGCAGAATATTACTGCCTCCCCCCAAAACCAACTGAGCTTTGCTTTGCCAGAAACCATCCCCCAAAACAGCCGCCAATTCCCCTTCAGATCCCACCCGCACATAATAATCGCACCGCGCCGCAAGGCCAAAGGTATTGAAGGAAGCCAAAGACTGATTTTCGAGGATTTTCATAAACACTTATTTGGCACAAATTTTTGCAAAAATCCCCGCAATGCAAAGGAAATTGGATTTCAGCGGCCAACCCAACCCTAAAGGTTGATTACCCCAACCCCAAAGGTTCAAAACTGAACCCTGAAGCCTGGTTACCCCAACCCTAAAGGTTCAAAATCCAACCCTAAAGCTTGGTTCCCCCAACCCTAAAGGTTCAAAACTGAACCCTGAAGCTTGAATACCCCAACCCTAAAGGTTCAAAATCCAACCCTAAAGCTTGGTTCCCCCAACCCTAAAGGTTCAAAGTCCAACCCTAAAGGTTGAAAACTGAACCCTAAAGCCTGGTTACCCCAACCCTAAAGGTTCAAAACTGAACCCTAAAGCATGAATACCCCAACCCTAAAGGTTCAAAATCCAACCCTAAAGCTTGACTACCCCAACCCTAAAGGTTCAAAATCCAACCCTAAAGCCTGGTTACCCCAACCCTCAAGCCTGGTTGGCCAACCCCTAACCATAATTACCCCAAGCCTCAGGCTTGAGGGGGTCAAGCTTCAGGCCAGGATACCCCAAGCCTAAAGGTTGAGGGGGTCAAGCTTCGGGCCAGAATACCCCAAGCTTAAGGCTTGAGGGGGTCAAGCTTCAGGCCAGGATACCCCAAGCCTCAGGCTTGAGGGGGCCAAGCTTCAGGCCAGGATACCCCAAGCTTCAGGCTTGAGGGGGTCAAGCCTCGGGCCAGGATACCCCAAGCCTGAAGCTTGGGGGGGTCAAGCCTCAGGCCAGGATGGTCCAGGCTCAAGGGTTGGGGTAACTATGGTTAAAGGTTCAAAAGAGCCTGAACGGGGCTGTGGGGTGGCTTTTTAATGCGACCGCCCTGCGGTCGGGGATTTTTAGGGGATAACGTTTGCTACAATAATATGACCGCGCCGCGGTCGATCCACCATGGATCCTGGCGGGCCAGGGCCCGCATCTTTTTGAGACGGGTTAAAAACCCGTTCACAATGAAACGCAACCGCAATTATTTTTGAGACGGGTTAAAAACCCGTTCACATGGAAACGCAACCGCAATTATTTTTGAGACGGGTTAAAAACCCGTTCACAGGGAAACGCAACCGCAATTATTTTTGAGACGGGTTAAAAACCCGTTCACAATGAAACGCAACCGCAATTATTTTTGAGACGGGTTAAAAACCCGTCTCTACGGATTTCCGCCAAACCAATAAACACGGCCAAAGGCCCCACCATGTGGCAAACGGCAAACCGTAAACCGCAAACCGCAAACCGCAAACCGTAAACCGTAAACCGCAAACCGTAAACCGCAAACCGCAAACCGTAAACCGCAAACCGCAAACCGCAAACCGCAAACCGTAAACCGCAAACCGCAAACCGCAAACCGTAAACCGTAAACCGTAAACCGTAAACCGTAAACCGCAAACCGTAAACCGTAAACCGTAAACCGTAAACCGTAAACCGTAAACCGTAAACCGTAAACCGCAAACCGTAAACCGTAAACCGTAAACCGTAAACCGTAAACCGTAAACCGCAAACCGCAAACCGTAAACCGCAAACCGCAAACCGTAAACCGCAAACCGTAAACCGTAAACCGTAAACCGTAAACCGCAAACCGTAAACCGTAAACCGCAAACCGTAAACCGTAAACCGCAAACCGCAAACCGTAAACCGCAAACCGCAAACCGCAAACCGTAAACCGTAAACCGTAAACCGTAAACCGTGGACAAAAAAAAACACCTTTTCATAAACGAAGTTTAACCTTGGAAACTTTGGGTTATTAAAATGTTTCCATAGTTTAGCGCCCGATTTCGAAAATGGAAACTTACCTCAGAATACTCCATCGGGCCGACGCTCTCTTCAAAAAATTTGGAGTCCGCAGCGTGACCATGGACGACATTGCCAAAGACCTCGGCATGTCCAAAAAGACCATTTATCTGCATTACTCGAACAAGGCCGAAATGGTGCGCGGAATCATGATCCAGCACATCGAAAAGGAGAAACGGGAATTTGCCGAAATCCACGGCAAATCTGAAAATGCAGTTGAAGAAATGATCCGCGTGATGACCTGGATTGCAGAATCCTTCCAGGACCTCAATCCATCACTCATTTACGACGTCAAAAAATACTATCCCCAGGTCTGGAAAATCTTCCATGAATTCAAAAACGGATTCCTGCGCCAGTCCATTATCCAGAACCTCACCTGGGGAATCGAACAGGGATTATACCGCTCCAACATGGAACTGGATATAATTGCCCACCTTCGTCTCGACGAGGTAGAATATTTTCTCGACCCGGGCGTCTTCCCTGATAAAAACTATGACCTCACCCTCATCCATGTGCAATTGCTCGAACACTACGTGCATGGATTGGTGACCATGAAAGGAAAACAATTACTCAATCAATACCTGAATACGGACCATTAAGATAATATCCTGTTTACCATGGAACAAAACACCACCAGACCCACCACCAAAAGGACCCGCAGGCTCTGGCTTGCCCTGTTCTTTCTGGCAGGTAGTCTCACCCTGCCCGCCCAAACCCAGTCCTTCACCCTGCAACAGGCGATCGACTACGCCATGCAAAACCAGTCCTCCGTAAAAACGGCCCGTTTTGACGAGTACATCGCCAAAAAGCAGGTCAATGACTACGTGGGTGTGGGATTGCCCCAGTTGAAGGCGAATTTTTCCTTCAACGACAACCTGCTGCTCCGCACCACGGTGATCCCGGCCAGCAGTTTCAACCCCCTGGCCGGCCCCGACGATGTACTCGAACTCAAATTTGGGGTGCAGTACACCACCGATGCCAATGCTTCCCTCACCCAGCTGATCTTTGACGGCAGCTTTTTTGTGGGACTCAAAGCGGCCCGCATCTATGCCGAACTGGCCCACAAGCAGGTGGCCCTCACCCAGACCCAGACCGCGGCCACAGTGAGCAAAGCCTACTACACGGCACTTATGTCTGACGTGCAGATGGGCATCCTCACCACCAACATCAACCGCCTGCAGCAGCTCTACCTGAATACCAAAGGGCTGAATGAAGCGGGTTTTGTGGAAAAAATCGATGTGGACCGTCTGGAAATCAACCTCAAAAACCTGGTTGCCCAGCAGGTGAGAATGGAGCGCCAGGCCGCCCTGGCCCAGGACCTGCTGAAATTTCAGATGGGCATGGACCCGAATGAGACCATCATCCTGGCCGACAGCATCAACATCGACGCAATAGTACCCATTACCGACAACTGGGCCGACGAGTCTGAGATGTATAAAAAACGTCAGGAATTCGAATTGCTGCAAACCCAGCGCGACCTCAACCTGCTAAATGCCAAGCGCATCAGAATGGGAAACCTGCCCTCTGTGGTGGCTTTTGGTAACCTGGGCACCAACTGGATGAGCGACAAATTTGACCTCTTTTCGGCCCGCAGATGGTACCCCTACGCCGTGGTGGGCCTGCAGGCCTCCATGCCGCTCTTTACCGGCGGACGCGGCAACGCCCAGGTGGCCATGGCCAAGCTGGAAGCCGAAAAGGTGAGTGTGTCGATGGAGCAGTTCAAAAATGCGGTAAGCATGGAAATCAGACAGGCGCGCACCGCGGTGATGAACTCACGCACCAGCCTCGAAGCCAATAAGGAAACCCTGGATCTGGCCGATAATGTGTACAAAGTAAGCCAGATCAAGTACCAGGAAGGCGTAGGCTCCAACCTGGAAGTGCTGCAGGCCGAACAAAGCCTGCGCGAGGCCCAAACCAATTACCTTACTTCTCTTTATGAATACTTCATCGCACAAATTGACCTGCGCAAAGCGCAGGGAGAACTGTTCACCAAATAGATCCCCTATAACGCTTACCACCATGAAAAATAAATTTATCCTTTCCCTGACTCTCGGACTCCTCTTTTTGCAGGCCTGTCAACCCCCGGCCCAGGACCTGGCCGGGAAAAAAGCTGAACTGGAAAAACTCCTGACCCAGCGGACCGAAATCGAAACCCAGATTGCCACCCTGGAATCTGAAATTGCCCTGCTCGACACCACGGCCAAAGTGATGAAGCAGACCCCGGTCAAAGTGGATTCCCTTCTGCCCGAAACCTTCCGTCACTTTGTGAAGCTGCAGGGTAAAATCGAATCTGAAGGCAACGTAATGGTATCTCCCAAAATGGCGGGGATTGTGACCCAGGTTTTTGTGAAAGAAGGGGATATCGTCTCCCAGGGCAAACTGCTGGCCACCCTCGATGCTGCCATGGTACAGAGCGCACTGGACGAACTGCAGACTTCACTTGATCTGGCCAATATCGCCTTTGACAAGCAAAAACGTCTCTGGGACCAGAAAATAGGTACAGAAATGCAGTATCTGCAGGCCAAAAACCAGAAGGAAGCCCTGGAAGGGCGCATGCGTACCACCCGCGAGCAACTGGAGATGACCAAAATCTACGCTCCCCTCAGCGGCAACGTGGACAAAGTAATGCTCAAAACAGGCGAAGCCGCCATGCCGGGCATGCCTGCCTTCCAGATTGTGAACCAGAGCGACATTCATTTCTCCTCTGAGCTGTCTGAATCCTATGTGGGCAAGATCCACAAGGGCGACGAGGTGGATATTTTCATCCCCACTCTCAACGACAAACTCAAATCACGTATCACCGTGGTAGGACAGAGCATTCACCCGGTCAACCGCACCCTGGCCATCGAAGCCAGCCTGCCCCGCAATATTGCCGACCTCAAACCCAATATGTCGGGTGAGATCGTGATCAATGATAAAACCATCGAAAAAGCCATTACTGTGCCCCTCAACCTGCTCCAGAATACGGAACTGGGAACCTTCGTCTTCACCGCACGTCAGGACGAAAGCGGCAACTGGGTGGCCCACAAATCCAAAATCGAAACGGGGATGAGCTACGAAGGGAAAATCGTGGCCTCCGCAGGTCTCAAACCAGGTGATCTCCTCATCACCGTAGGCTACCAGGACCTGTCTGAAGGTCAGCTTCTTTCATTCTAATCTCCCAAAAAGCCAGCCCCATGAGTAATAATCAAACACAGCAATCACCCCGGCCGGGACTCGAAAAATTCAAGGAATTTTTCATGTCGAGCTGGGCGATTGACAACCGCATCACCATCTTTATCATATCCATTATCCTCGTTCTGGCGGGATTTGGATCCTACATCAGCCTTCCCAAAGAGAATTTCCCCGAAATTTCTATCCCCACCATCTATGTGGGAACCGTTTACCCGGGTACTTCGCCCGAGGACATTGAAAACCTGGTGACCCGTAAGATCGAAAAGGAAATGAAATCCATCGACGGGGTGAAGGAGATCAAAAGTAACTCGGTGCAGGATTTTTCGGTGGTAATTGTAGAATTTGAGACCACCAAAGACCTCAAGGAAGCCAAACGGGAGGTGCAGGAAGCGGTGGACAAAGCCAAATCTGAGCTGCCCAACGACCTGCCCAACGACCCCAATGTGCAGGACATCAACCTGTCGGAAATTCCCATCATGTTTGTAAACCTGTATGGTGATCTGGACCTGGTAACCATCAAAAAATACGCCGAGGACCTGCAGGATGAAATTGAAGCCCTGAAGGAAATCACCCGCGTGGATCTGGTGGGAGCCCTCGACCGGGAAATCCAGGTCAATGTGGACCTCTATAAAATGGAAGCCGCAGGAGTTGGATTTGGTGACATTGAGCGGGCGGTAGCCAGCGAAAACGTGATCATTTCCGGCGGCCAGATCGACATGGATGGTATGAAGCGGGCCCTGAGGGTGAGCGGGGAGTATGAAAGCGTGCAGGAAATCGCCGACATTGTGGTCAGTGGGGTACATGGCAATAAAATTTACCTCAAAGACATCGCCAATGTGGTGGACGGATTCAAAGACCGCGAAAGCTACGCCCGTCTGAACGGATTTCCCGTAATCACCCTCAACGTGATCAAAAAGGCAGGTCAGAACCTGGTGGATGCCGCAGACAAGATCAAGAACATTGTAGAGGAAAATAAGGCAGAAAAATTCCCTTCAGGACTGGAGGTCAATATCTCAGGCGATCAGTCCAACCTCACCAACAACATGCTGTCTGACCTCACCAACACCATCATTCTGGGCTTCATTCTGGTGACCCTGGTGCTGATGTTTTTCATGGGTCTGCGCGACTCCATGTTTGTGGGTCTTTCCGTGCCGCTCGCGGCCATGATCGCCTTCATCGTACTGCCCAGCCTGGGCTTTACCCTGAACCTGGTGGTGCTGTTCTCTTTTATCTTCGCCCTGGGTATCGTGGTGGACAACGCCATTGTGGTAATTGAAAACACCCACAGGATTCTCAACAAGGAGCGTCTCCCCATCGTGCTGGCGGCCAAAAAAGGCGCTGGCGAGGTGATTGGGCCCGTATTTGCGGGTACGCTCACCACCATGGCACCCTTTCTGCCCCTGATGGCCTGGGAAGGTGTAATCGGGGAATTCATGTTCTTCCTCCCCGTGACCATCCTCATCACCCTGACTGCCTCCCTGCTGGTGGCCTACGTGATCAACCCTGTGTTTGCAGTAGCCTTCATGACTCCCGACTCGGAGAAAAAGGTAACCAGCCTGAAAAACATGGCGATCCGGGTGGGAATTCTGGTGGCCATCATGGTTCCCTCCTACCTGCTGGGTGCGCGTACCCTGGGCAACGTGATCCTGATTTTCACCATCATCCTGGTGATGCAGCGTTTCCTTTTCGACCCAACCATCAATTTCTTCCAGAAAAAGATGCTGCCCTGGATGATGGACCTTTACCGCAAGATTCTGATCTGGGCTCTGAAGGGTGCCACTCCTTATGTAATCAGTATAGGAACCATGTTGCTGTTTCTGGTTTCCGTGGTGGCCCTGGCCATCAGCAAGCCCGAAGTGGTGCAATTCCCCAGCGCCGAACCCAACTTTGTGTACGTTTATAATACTCTGCCCATTGGAACGGACATTGCCGTGACGGACTCCATCACCCGCGAAATCGAAAAACGGGTGTTGCATGTTCTGGGTGAAAATAATCCCGTGGTGGCTTCGGTGATTTCCAACGTGGCCGTGGGTGCCGGTGACCGCAACGATTTTTCCCGCAACGCCATGCCGCACAAGAGCAAGGTTTCAGTGGAATTCGTGCAGTTCAAATACCGCAACGGAGTTTCCACCCTGGAGATTCTGGACAAGATCCGCGAAGAAGTAAAGGGCATCCCGGGCGCCCTGATCACGGCCGAGAAAGAAGCCAACGGACCGCCCCAGCCCAAGCCCATCAACCTGCAAATCACGGCTGAAAGCTTTGAGGTACTGGTGGAAACTGCGACCGACATCCGCCAGTATCTGGAGGATCTGGACATTGAGGGAGTGGACGAATTGAAATGGGATTTGGAACTGGCCAAGCCTGAGGTGGTGATTGACGTGGACCGCGCCAAAGCCAGCGAGCTGGGCATCAGTACGGCTCAGATCGGGATGGCCATCCGTACGTCTGTGTTTGGGAAAGAAGTTTCCAAATACCGTGAAAATGAGGATGAATACCCCATTCAGGTGCGTCTGGACAAAAAATTCCGCAACGACGTCAACTCCCTGCTCAACCAGCGCCTCATTTACCGCAACATGGCCAATGGTAAAATTTACGAAGTGCCCATTTCTGCGGTGGCCAGCATCCGCTACGACAAAACTTTTGGCGGGATCAACCGTCTGGATCTGAAAAAATCCGTGACCCTCTTCTCCAACGTTCTGACCGGCTACGACGCCAACACAGTGGTCAACCAGGTCAAGGCCGGGGTGGAAGAATATGTGCGGGTAAAAGGCCTGCCCAAGGGCGTGGAACTGGATTCGGCCGGGGAAATGGAGGAGCAAAAAGAAACGGGATTATTCATGGTCAAGGCCCTGATGATCTCCTTCCTGCTCATTTTCGTGATTCTGGTGACCCAATTTAACTCCCTGCCCAAAGTATTCATCATCCTGACCCAGATTGTGTTCAGTATGACCGGGGTATTCTTTGGCTTCGCCATTTCTCACATGGTGTTTGCCATCCCCATGGTCGGGGTGGGAATCGTGTCTCTGGCGGGGATTGTGGTGAATAACGGGATCATTCTGCTCGACTTCATCGGGCTGCTCAAAGAACGGGGGCACCGCACCAAATATGCCATCATCGAGGGTGGGGTTACCCGCTTTACCCCGGTGGTGCTGACCGCCTCCAGTACCGTTTTGGGTCTGATTCCGCTGGCAATCGCCCTCAACATCAACTTTGCCTCCCTGTTCACCAGTCTCGATCCACAGATTTTCACGGGCGGTGACAACTCGGTTTTCTGGGGCCCGCTGTCCTGGACGGTCATTTACGGACTGACCTTCGCCACAATTGTGACCCTGGTGGTGGTGCCGGCCATGTACTACATTTCCTACGTCAATATTCTCTGGATGCAGCGCAAATGGAACAAAATCAAGCGCTCCAGTCTGTTTCAGTAAGAAAGTCCACTGACTACGGTCAACAGTCCACGATTGGTTGATAAACCTAAAAGCAGTTGGTCCCTTTTATAAGGACCAACTGCTTTTGTTTTGGGGGGAATGATAGGGTGAATTTTTCTTCAATTACTGTTCTTAAACAAGTACCTGTCCCAAAACCCGGATTGCTCAAATAAAAAACTTTCCCTTTTTAAAATTTCGACCTAATTTATTCGGTCAAACAAAAATGGGGAGAATGCGCCAAACTTTTTGAAAGCACAGAAAACATCCAACCTCCTCCTTTCGTTTGGGTTCTTAGATTAATGAAGCTTTTTAACCCACATACAGACAAACATCCTGATGGATCCTGGACCATTGGCGGCAGTAACCTGCTGGATGTGTTTATCGGGGCCATGGCGCTCTTCCAGGGTGCGGGGGTTAGCTTATTCCTGATTTGGTTTTTTGCCTGGACCTGGTTCTGGAAAATCAGCTGGTTTTTTGCCGGCACCATCCTGGCCGCCATGTTTGTGCTGAAATACAAAATCCAGGTGAGGGATGGCAATTTCCGGGTGGAAAAGCTGGTGCTGGGCATCCCCTACCAGGCCATGGACCTGCAGGTGGATTACTGGGAAAGTAATAATGCCAACCAGATCAGGTTGTTTCCCGTGGATCCCAATCACCCTTCCCTCCTCATTCAACTCAAAACCGACGAAGAACTGAACGACACCCGCTGGCTGGTGATCGAACAGGGCGGTCAGGAAATGCTCTTTGGCCACAGCGAAGACTCTGCCGAGGCCATTTTCCGGGCCATTACCCGTGCCGTACGGCACGTGTATGCGGAGAAGGAAAGAACTTTCTGAGATGTGAGATGTGAGATGTGAGATTTTAGATGTTGGTGGATTGTAAGGCCAGGATAAATCCTGGCCAAAGGAGGCAGATGTAGCCGATTCCATCAGGATTGATAACGAAGCGGGGGCTTTAGCCCCCAAAGTCAGATGCGAAGCATCCACAATCACTCAAAGCTAATCATACCTTTAGAAAGATTCCGTAGGGGTGGGTTTTAACCCGGCCCTAAATCAGTCCTTAGATGTTAGATTTTAGATTTTAGATGTTAGTGGATGGTAAGCCCAGGGGCTAAATAATCCCCACCTAAAAAGCTCGTAGCTCGCAGCTTGTAGCTCGCAGCTCAAAAAGCTTATTCCCCCACGGGACTCCCATCCAGGTGGGTTTCTTCCACGAGGATTTTCTGGCGCAGGATGCGCACCCGAATGTACCCGCAGGGGCCATTTTGGGGATTCAGAAAAGTCTGAAAAGTAGTCTGTTCACGCAAAAGACTGGCAATGATCTCAAAAGTGCGGGGATCGTCCACCACCACTTCCCTGATTTCGGAAATTTTGCCCAGACTGTCGGGCAACAAATCAAAAATATACAGACCTTCCTGCAAGCGGTTGCGCCAGTGCTGGGACAGATCCGTACGGATGATCGTGGCCATGGAAGCGGCCATTTCCTGCCCGTTGATGCGGATTCGCCTGCCCAGCAATTCGAAGGGAATGGGTTCTTCCCCATCCATGAAATACACACTCACTTCCAGTTGGTGCATGTACTTCAGCAGGCGGTCGTGGGGCGGGGGCTGGTTATAGGCATGGGTTTCTGTTTCCTCCAGGGTACGCGTAATCTGCCCCTGCGCGGTTGCACCCAGCAGCATCACAAGACCCAACATGGAAAAAATCAGTTTACGCATGCTCCAAATTACGACATTCCCTGCATTCCCGAAAACAAGGCAAATATCGTTCCGTTTATTTTCATGGTCCGGAAAAAGAGGTAAGCATTTTCGATCCCGCCCAAAAGTGACTAATTTGGATTTCCAGAATCTTTCTAAAGCCTTATTATGCCAATTCAATTGATAAAAAATGCTGTTACTGCCCTGGGGCTGGTGTTAATGTTTTCGGGTTGCATGGAGTTTCCCTATAAAACAGAATACCAACTGGGTCTTGAATTTCCCCCTGAAACCAGCGAGGCGCAAAAGCAGGATTTGAATGAGGAAGTACGCAGTGTGCTAATCCACAGACTTGACGTAATGGGTTTTCCCGTGGAATTCGATCAAAAGCAAAATTCCCCCTCAGAGATTACTTTTACCGTTCGCCACAATTTCCCTCCAAATGACCTGAATTTGGTGGTTACCAGCCCGGGCAAACTTGAATTCAGGGAAACCGTGCCTTACCGGGACGGGATTCGCGAGTTGGAAATGGTCAATGATGTGGTTCGGATCCTTAAATCCGAGGCAGGGGAAAATGAGCAGTTGGAGTTTTTCGACGACACCACCCAAACCCAGGAAACCAGAAGATCCAATTTCGTGAAACGGTATCCCCTTTTTGAACATTTCCAAAATATAAGTGATGAGCAATTCCAGGAATACCCCGGTACTCCTTTGCTGGGATATGTTTCGATTCGTGACACCCAGGAATTCAACTACTGGTTGAATCACCCAGAAGTAATTGGGATAAGGTCGGAAAAAATTGATTTCGCATGGTCTGATAGATGCCCGGTGAAAGGCGAATTTTATCTGGAATTGATTGGCATTTTTAATAATCCTTATCACGATGAAATTTTGGGGAATAAGGAAGTGGAAGAGGCCGTTGCGGAATTTAGGAAGGACTCAGAGGATGCACGTATTTCGATAAAAATGAATGTGGAAGGCTCTCATCTCTGGGAGGAAATTACCCACCGGAATATCAATCAAAGTATAGCCATTCTGGTGGATGGATATGTAATTTCTTATCCCAGGGTCAATATGACGATTAAAGGTGGGAATTCAGAAATTAGCGGTGATTTTCAACCAGATGAAGCCAGGCGAATAGCAGCCCTGATTTCAAACCCGGCCTTCCCCATCCGGGTAATCATTC
The DNA here is from genome assembly GCA_020635905.1 of Bacteroidia bacterium. GTDB lineage: Bacteria > Bacteroidota > Bacteroidia > J057 > JADKCL01 > JACJYV01. Next base: position 280,820 of record JACJYV010000007.1, on the reverse strand, counting down.
AAAAACGAACTGAGAAATGAGGGTTATGAATCCCCCTGCCCCCTCCCTTCCAAAAATTCTCACCTCTCCACATTCTTCATCGCAAAAAGGTACTTGTTTTTACCCAAAAGGCGTTTTAGCTTTAACCTATGAGGAATAAGACCATTCAACTGCTGTTGCTCCTGCCTTTGCTCACCCTCTCTCTGACGGTCGCGGCCCAAAACGGGTCCGCAAAACAGAAATACTGGATCTTTCTGAAAGATAAAGGCATTTCCCTGAAGCAATCGCCCCAACAGATATTGTCTCCTCAGGCCCTGGCCCGCCGGGCCAGGCAGGGCATCACCGTGGATTACCGCGACTATCCCCTTGATCCCGCTTACCTCCGCCAGATTCAGGACGCAGGTTTTCAGATTGAAAATCGCTCCCGTTGGTTCAATGCCGTCACAGTACGGGCCTCCCGCAATGAAATTGCCCAACTCAGGGCCCTGCCTGTGGTACGCAAAGTGACTCCTGTGAATCAGTTCAAAGTGGAAAAACCCAATCTGGAACCCGAACCAGTCCTGAAAACGGATTATGACGCAGGCTACACCGACCGCCAACTCAACATGGTGGACCTGGATGTGTTGCATAAATATGGCTACACGGGCAAAGGCATGACCATTTGTGTGCTCGACAATGGCTTTCGCAATGTGAATGTGAATGCCTGTTTCCAGCACCTGCGCGACGAAAACCGCATCCTGGCCACCTACGATTTTGTGCACCACGAAGTGGATGTCTATAATGGCGGCAATCACGGCGCGTTTGTTTTGTCGATTTTGTCGGGATTTATTCCCCATAACTATACAGGAGCCGCTCCAGGAGCCAATTTCATCCTCTTTCAGACGGAAGACGATAATTTTGAAGGCCATATCGAGGAAGACAACTGGGTGGCGGGAGCCGAATTGGCCGATTCGCTGGGCGCAGACGTGCTCAGCACTTCCCTGGGCTATTCGACGGGCATCCAGGACACCATTTACCTGCCCAATGGAGATACCATTGTGGACTGGGAATTCAAACACCTGGATGGCAACACCACCATCATTACCCGCGGCGCGGATCTGGCGGCCTCACGCGGCATGCTGGTGGTCAACAGTGCCGGGAATAATGGTTTCAACCACATCAATGCCCCCGCTGACGGTGACAGCGTGCTGGCCGTGGGTGCAGTGGACAGTCTGGAAGTTATTGCGGGATTCAGTTCACGCGGCCCCACCTTCGACGGACGGATCAAGCCTGATCTGAGCGCCATGGGCGCATTGGATTATTACATCAGCACCACGGGAAATATCTCCAAAGGAAGTGGAACTTCCTTTTCCTGCCCCATCATGGCGGGCCTGGCCGCCTGCCTCTGGCAGTCGGACCCCACGGTCAAATCCATGGAATTATTCCAGTACATGAAAGAATCAGCCGACCGTTTCGAAAACCCGGACAACGATTACGGCTGGGGCATTCCCAAAGGAATCAAAGCTTTCAAACTCATGAACGGGGTGGAACTGGACGAAGAAGTGATCGTGGATTTGACCATTAACGAGGGCATGGCGGCCTTCCCCAACCCTTTCAGCGAGTATTTCGACCTGCTGATCGACTCTGAAGACACCCTGTACCAGGTGGAAGTGGAACTGACCGCCGTGGACCCGGCTGGCCGGCAGACCTACAAATTTCACCAGACCATAAATGTGCGTCCCCTGGTCAACCGCTATCGCTTTACCCGCGAAGAATACTTTCCCGGCTTCCCCAATGGAATCTACACCCTGACCATCCGCCGCGAAGGCGAAAAGAAAGGCTTTTTTACCCGTAAAATGGTTTTGGATAAGTAGCTCTGAAAGAGCTACGAGCTTCCAGCGGCGAGCTTCGAGCCTTCAGTAGGGAGAAATGAGTAATGAGAAGCGAGTAATGAGTGGCGAGTAGCGAGCCAGCATTTTACGGAAACCTCTTTAACATAACTATCTAATCTCTAACCGTCTAACATCTAAAATCTAATATCTAACCATCTAACATCTGTCAATGGGCATCAAATTCAACAGCTTCAAAGAATGGGAAAATCACTGTCAGGCCAACAAAGGAGCGGTCTGGCAACCCGTTTTGCAATACGAAATCGACGAAAAGGAGCGCACGGAGGAGGAAATCTGGCATAAACTGGATCAGGCCTTTGCCGTGATGAAAGATGCGGTGCATACGGGTCTGGAGCACGACATGAAATCCATTTCGGGCATGATCGACAATGGGGCCAAGAAAGTCATGGCCAGCAAAGTGCACCTGATCAGCCCTGAATTTACCCGCCTGCTGGCTTATACCCTGGCGGCCAAGGAAGTGAATTCCTGCATGGGACGGGTGGTGGCTGCGCCTACCGCGGGTGCTTCGGGCATCATGCCCGGCATCCTCACCACTTTGCAGGAACTGCACCAGATTCCCAACCGCACCATCTACGAAAGCATGCTGGTGGCTGCCGGCATTGCCCTCATCATTGAGCGGCGGGCTTCCATTGCAGGCGCCGTAGGCGGCTGTCAGGCAGAAACGGGCACCGCGGCGGCCATGGGCGCAGGCGCCATCGTGTACGCCATGGGCGGCACCCTCGACCAAATCTTCGATTCGGTCGCCATCACCATCATGAACATGCTGGGCCTGATCTGCGATCCCATCGCAGGACTGGTGGAAGTGCCTTGCGTGAAACGCAACGGCTCAGGAGCCGTGATCGCCTTTTCCAGCGCTCAAATGGCCCTGTCTGGCGACAAGAGCATCATCCCTGTGGATGAAGTGATCGACGCCATGGGCGAAGTGGGCATGTCCATGGAGGAAAAATACAAAGAGACCGCCCTGGGCGGGCTGGCCGCCACCCCCACCGCCCGCGAAATTGAAAAGCGGGTGCTGGTGCACCAGGTGGAGGAAATTGAGGAAGAGGAGGCCCCGTTATAGCTGCGAGCTGCAGGCTTCGAGCTGCGAGCTTTCCATTAAATAGCTTTCAGCTATTTTTGTGTGCTCGCAGCTCGCAGCTTGAGGCTTGAGGCTAAAAAAAAAACCTATTCGCTGATTACCAGCTTTCGGCTGCATTGCGCTCCGTTTTCGGTCACTACGACCATGTAGGTGCCAGGGACCAGGTGTTCGAGGGGCAGATTCAACTGAATTTCACCTGCATTCGACCAACCCATTTCTTTGCCAAACACCCTCGTGCCCAGCATAGACCAAATCTCCACCGTGGGATTTCCAGCTGTTTTGCGTGTCCAGCGCAGGGTCGCGCTTTGATGGGCAGGATTGGGGAATAATTCCAGATTTTGCAATTGACTCAATCCCCGGTCGCGGCCCACAGAACAATCCGTGGAGACATTCACCTTGATCAGAAAATCGGAGGTGGTGGCGCTGCGGTAGGTAGCCCAACTGCCGCTCAGAATTTCGTAGGTCCGCCGTGAAATGGGTCCAAAAGACTCGGTTCCAATCCCGATTCCGGAACCTTCCTGCAACCAGGAAACATAAAATCCGCCTGAAGTAATGGTCTGGGGGCTGCTCAGGGTCACTTTATTCCAATCCCCTTCGGTCACATTGCCCGCCGAAATGGTCTGGGTGAAAAGCTGGGTTCCGGGATTTCCCGCAACGTCTTCTGCGAAAAGATTGGCAATGAAGCCCACAGGCAGAGGTGTGGTGGTATCTCCGTCACCGAGCACAAAATACTCAATGGATTCGATGGTCACAGGATGAATGGGAGGATCAATGTAGATGCCCACTCCGTCCTGTCCGCCGCCCTGCCAGGAAAGGGCCCCGTCGGGCGGATTGAGGGTAGCGTAGGTCAGCGACATGGTGTCATTGGTGCAATCCACGGCGGAAATTTCGATTGAATTCGAATTATTGGAGGGATTCACATCGTCTGCACAAGTGATTTCCGTGTTGAAATAGTACTGACCCGGGGCAGGAATGGCCCAGGCGGGACTGAAAGTCACGGTTGAATCGCCTCCAGTGGGCATGGCAGCCAGGGTTTTATTGCCAGTATAAATGGTGTTCAAAGGCAAATCCCGAATCTCGCCGTTCACGGAAATGGGATTATTCACTGCAGCATTTCCCACATTGGCAATGTTGGTTTTGAGATTGACCTGGGCATTGGAGATAAAAAACTGGCCCTTATTGTCCTGATTCGCATTCCATACAGGTGATGGGTCAGGAATGGAAAGCAACGGAACGGAAGGCGGGGTAAATCTCACCACGTAATTTGCCAGAGGAACCACATTGGTTGGCAGTTGCAGGCCGATATTGCCGGTCACATTTTCAATGCCAATCACCATGTCGTCGCTGCAACCGGGCGAATCGTACCAATCTGAGGGTGTGGTGGCCTGGTACTGAAAAGTGATGCTGCTGTCCACCCCGCTCAGGATCACCTGGAAGGTATTATTCCCGGCAAAATTGGGCGGATTGGCTCCTCCGTTGTCATTTTTCCACCAGGGCACATTTTTATAGGTCACGATGAAGGTATCCACCCCGTTGCTCCAGGTCCAGAGGCTGGCCGGGTTGGTAAAGGATCCATTATTGGAACCAAAATTGAGATCGCTCATGAAGGGAGCCAGGTAATTGTCGCCTGAGCCGCCCGGGGTGGGAATGGTGGGATAGCAACTTGCGATATTGCCGATATTTTTAAATCCCACCCAGCCATTGGAGCCTATTTTGACTTCTCCGTAGGAATTCCAGTAGTAGGGAAAATTCCAGCCCATAGAAAACATACCCACGGAGTTATCATCACCCAGGCCTGTAATCTGGCTTGCATTGGGCTTGGTGGTGATATCAACCCAGGAAAAAGCGGGTCCGTTGGAATTGTCTGAATCAATCCAGGTATAGCCGTAGGCGTCGGGGCCGCCGCTGGTCTGGGCAAATCCAGGGAAGGAAGCGAAAATAATCAGGCCAAGCAGGACAAGGAGGGATAATTTTATTCTCATAGGTTTCGTATTTTTAAAAAAGATAAGAAAGGTTTGGCTCAAAACCCAAATCCCGCCTGAAATACCTTTACTCCTGTTTCAGGTGCTTACTGACTTATAAAGTGTACAAGGGCTGTGGGAAGGTGCTTTATTCTTTCTGCTTCCCTTTGTTTATTGCAGGCTGCTTTAAATGCAAACCTATTTGAATGCTCCTATGATCAAAAAAATATTCTTTCTCGCCTTTCTTTTTCTCTCCGTTTCCCGCATGCAGGCCACACCCCTGCTCGACGATCTGGACCTCAGCTCTGGCCGCTGGGTGATGATTGCTGTTTCTTTGCACAATTACCACCCCATGCCTATCCAGGAGGAACTGGGCACCTTCATGATTGAGGACCGTTATATCCTGAAACAGATCCAGAATGAGTGGGATTTTGAGGAAATGTATGACGACTACTGCGATTTCCATTATGCAGTGAAATTTTACAAAGACGGCGAACTGATGAAAACCCTGCGGGTGAATCTGCTTTGCAACTACATTGACATGGGTGGATTTTCCTATTCCTTCACGGAAAGCGATTTTATGCGCCACAAGCGCTATTTCACCCCCGTAAAATGGTCACGCATTCGCTTCCACGATCTCGATCTGCTGAAAGTGGCCGTCCACAAGATCGACGAAATCCCCAATGTGTACTGGTATGGCGATACCCGTCAGTACAATTTCAAGGGCTCTTTCATGATCGGGCGCAATCACCTGCCCTGGAACGTTAACCGCGATTCTGTGGTGCAGGACATCACCAACGAATTGCAGGCCAAGTATGGCCGCGACGATTTCATGGTGGAAACCCATGTGTGGTACCTTTCCGACGATTTTGAAGAAATGAGCATGCGTTTCAATGTGTATTGCAACGACGATTTCTACAATACCTACAAGGCCGACACGGTCAATTATGTGATGGCGCACTGGCGCGATCACCTTTCAGAACAATCCTTTGTGCAGGTGGTGGTGATTGGCATGAGTAAGGAGGATTACTTCCGCACGATGAAGTATTATTAGTTGAACCCGGGCGAGGATTAAAGTCTTTGACCCCGGGGTAACTCCCCAAAGTTGTTTGTTAACGGACCAGGGTGATGCTGCCTTTGATTGCGCCTTCCACTCCCACTGCGTCCAGATAGGTCAGTTTGAAGGAATACACCCCTTCGGGCAGGTTATTATTTCCAATCTTCCCGTCCCAACCCTGCAGGGCTGAAGCCGCATTGAAAATGAGTTTGCCCCAGCGGTCGAAAATAGAAATATCTGTCACCGTGGCCCCGTTTTCCACCACCATCCAGACATCGTTCAGGTTGTCTCCGTTGGGCGTGAAGGCGGTGGGAATGTATATGGCATTGGAACAAACCTCAAAGTACACCCGCATTGAGTTATTGCCTTTGCAGCCAAATTCGTCCACGACCTGCACAGAAAGCTTGCCCTCTTTGTCCGTTTCAGTGAACCAGGTATCCCCTCCGTTGGACCAGAGGTAGGAGGCGTAACCCGTATCCGTGAGAACCACAATCTGGGCTCCCGGGCAGATGAAGGTATCGTTGCTAATGGAAGGCGTAGGCGAAGGATGAAAGGAAACCTGGATTTCGTCGTAGAGGGTATCACAATAATTTTCCACGGTCACCCCATACACCCCGTCTTTCTTCACGGTGAGGGTTGGGGCGGTGCTGCCTGTGGTCCAGAGGTAAGTCGCTTCTGGATTGGTCGCATTGAGGTGCAGGGTATCGCCCTCACAAAGTTCGCGGTCGGGACCGAGATTCAGGCTGGCATGGGGGTGAATGGTGAGTTCTCCCGTCTGGGCCTGGGTAACCCCGTTGCTGTGAAAAGTAATGGTGTAGGTATAAGTCCCGGGCCCTGAGTAAACGTGGGTGGGATTGATCAAAGTTGAGGTATTGGAGGCACCCGTGGTGGGATCGCCAAAATCCCAACGAACTGAGTCCAACTGAGAAGGGTCAGAAATGGTGAACTGGGTCAGGTCGCCTTCGCAGAAAAATTCAGCACTGAATTCAGGCACAATGAAAAAGCTCTGGATGAAGGTTGGGAGACCGAGTTTGGAAAGACGACCGTTGAGGTGCACGCCATTGTCCTGGTAATTGCAGGCAAATCCAACTGTATTGGGATCATTGATCACTCCCAGCCAGGGCGCATCGTAGCGGGCAAAGTAGATTTTTCCGTCTGACGCCAACTGAACAGCTCCCCCACGGGCGCTGGTCGAGCTGGCCACCAGGGTGGCGGAAGCAGGGATATTGGCCGCATTGAGGTCGAACTGGAAGATGTGGGTGGGCGAACCTTCCACCGTGGTGTAAAGGAGATTTCCATCGGGCGAAAATTCCACCCCGTAAGCCAGGGGATACTGCGACCCCGTGATGCTGATGGGATTGGACAAAGTACCTGTGCTGTTGTCAAAATCAAACAACTCGTACATGCCCGTATCGTAAATGGCAGCGCAGATTTTATTGCCTTTGGGAGATACTTTGAGGTAACCCAGGGTATTGCCCACATTGCCCGTGTGCACGGTGCCAATGTTGGTGATGACCGGGCTGCTGCTCACGCCCGCCGCGGTAACCTGGTAGGCATAAAATGCATCTGAGTTCCATCTGTGGGTGATCACCCAGTAATCCTGGTTGTTGGAGTGATTCACGGAAGTGATTTTCTCCGTGGTGGGAGCCAGCAAGGGCACATTTTTGGTGGTAATGTCGCCCAGGCCTCCATTTTGAGTGAGATCCACCTCAGAATACATCAGCCCGTCTGAACCTGCCAGGTTATCGACAGTAAAGATGTAATACTTTTTCACGTTGGCAGGATCGGGCACAATCACCGCAGATTGAGTAGAGGAAGCGTTTCCCTTGAGCCCAAAGCCATTGGGCATCTGGGTATGGGTGGCGTCATAGACTTCCTGGCCGTCCGTGTAGAAAAGCAGGGCGCCGTTGGCATCACAAATGGAGGCGCAGCCTTCGTCGGTAATCAGGGCGCCGTTGAGGTCGGCCACAGGAGATCCACTGTTGAAATCCACCCCCGCCAAATTGCCAAAATACCAGATATTACCTTGTTTTTGGGCGAAAATCTGACCACTGCAAACCACAAAAAACAAGAAAAAGTATGGGAAAATTCTATGGATCATTCCTTTATATTAACCCCAATTCGAAGCAAAGGTTAAAAATAGGAAAATTTTTGGAATAATGTTGGGGTGGAAATGTGCCCAGAACTTCCCATTGAAACTTTTAAAACCTCTCGAAATCCGTTTCCGAAGGTCACCTTAACGGGAACCTTATGCTTTTAATTAATCCTTCTTATATAGATAATTGAATATATTTCTGCTTGCCCGGTAAAATTCGATGCAACTCCCATCCCATTTGAATTCCATGTTGAAGAGCAATAATGCTGGAGCTGAAAATCAATTGTGCTGGGAATAGTAATTATCCCCTCAACAAAACTTCTGGTCTGGTGGCCATAGCTGGTATTCACATATTCAGAGGTTCCCTCAAGGAGGGTAATATTATGGGTTACATCCTGCAACCTTGCCTTGTGATACTTCACAACAAATCCAGGTGCAGAAGCTCTGATTTCATACGTTCCAGGAGCCATGGATATGGTGGAATTCAACCTTTGAATAGAGCTGCCATTAATTGCAAGGGTTGTATTCAAATTTCTGGTTTGCCATTGCCCGGCAATGAATGGCCCCGCCGGCAGGCCGCTGGTCAGTTTTTCCTGGAAGAATGCATAGTCATTCACGCCAGTTGAAGTAACCTGATTTGCATACAACGCATAGGGCACACTAAGCAATTGTTTTGTCCCAAATAAAGAATAGTTTGTCCCACCGTTGGGGTCAAGTTCCACTTCAAGAAAATGTGAACCATTTCCCCAATTGATATTTTGAAACTGGAATGGGTTTCCAGGTCCGATTTCCAGATTGACAATGCCGCAAAAATTGGTGGTCAGGTTATTGGTTTGCTGAAAAACCTGTGGGCCATTTTGAGAACCCTGGTAAATGGTAAATCTGAGCCCTACATTCTGGTTGATGAGGGGATTGCCAGCGCCATCCCTTACGACTGCCTGGTAATTGAAACTCTGGGGAGCCTGGGACATCAGTTGTACCCAGCAAATTGCCAGTATGGCGAGAAGAATACTCTGTTTCATATTTGGTATGCTTATATTTTAGAAATTTTGATGATTTTTGATGACTCCTGATTATGAGTGTGCAGTTTGATCATGTAAAGCCCCCTTGCCAGGGTTCGTCCATCCAGGGTAAAGGATTGGTCCTGAACAAATTCTTCGAAAATCAACTTGCCAGTGATATCAAATACTGAAACCAATTCAATCAAACCCGGAGATTTGACCGTGCAGGTTTCCGAAAAGGGGTTTGGAAAGACAATTGGGGAAGTCTGGGGAATTTCATCAAGTGAGGTTGTCCCCGGGATGCATTTTTTCTGATGAAATCCCTGGGTGTGAAGGTGGTTATTTCCTGAAAACTCAAATATCACCACCTCCCCAAGGGTGGGTTCCAGGCTGCCATTCTGGTTGGAAATGTAATCGCCTCTTGTGCTTATCACTTCCAATAATACGGGGGATTGAGCCATTAAAAAGGATCTCAAGGAGCCCATGAGGAATAAAAGGATGATGGCTTTCATTTTTCTTTTTGAGTTTAGGGGATAATGATCCTCCAAAAATCAAAAAGGGGTGGAAAAATTGGTAGTACAATATTTTAGTGAAATTTGGGGGAATGGCTCCTTTGACCCAATCAAAAGAGATTTAATTCTTGTTAATTCTCATTCTTTGTTGTTCAATAAATGGTAATTATTTTTAGCCAATGATCAGCATAAATTTTCCCGGTTAATATTTATTTTATTTTTACATAGAAATTCTGGAATTTAACAATCAACAAGTGTCCCCGTCCTTCTTTTCTTATTGCTCAATAAAAGGTTGGAAGTGGAGTGGTATATAATTGTAAAAATTTATTCTGTCTACCAGTTTCACCATGAAATTACTATCTGGATTAACCATTTTTGGAATAACTTTTCTCCAAATTCTATCAGGCTATTCTCAAAGCTCTTTGTATTCCGAGGGAAATGAATCTCCATCCATCATTGCAAAAAGCATCTCGGTCAAGTATGGAATATCCGTAGAAGTAGTAGCAGGGTTACTTGATGTATATGCACAAGAAGGGCTTTCGAAAGAATTAAGAAAAGAAAAAGTGGAGACAATCATCCAACATAATGAAGAAAGAATCAATGGTAAGGGACAATCAATCCAATGGGAAAAGTCACTAAGTAACATTAGTATCCCAGCCCAAAAGCAAATTGAAAAATTATTCAAGTGGAATCTTGCAATTACCACTAAGGGAGATTTTAGCCCTTCAATTTTTGCCGGGGGTAATGTAGAAATACTTTACGGAATGCCACCAGAGGCCTTTTTTAGACTTTGGAATTTACTTGAAAAGGAATACAGTCAAGAGCAGGATCGGATAAACAAAATAAGGGAGTTGACGAAATTATATCTTTCATTGGAGAAGGAACTTGAGAATCGGTTGAGCTTTGACGAAATATCAAAAAAAGCTAAGGAATTCTTAGAATTGGGAGAATTTGAAAAGGCGATCAAGATTTTAGAAAATGACTATTCAAGCATGAAGAAGAGATTGGCCTTCAGAGCATTCGAAATAGCAGAAGCTCGTTTTTTGACCTTAACTTTCGATGGAATCGACAGTACCATTTATTATTTTAGAGAGGCAACAAGAAATGATCCAACGAATTCAAAATATTTTCAAAAATGGGGTCATTTCTACGGAGATTTGGGACGAACAGATTCGGCTATCACGCTATTTAGGAAGGCAATTGAAATTGATTCATTAAATGATCAAAAAAATGGCACTGAATTTACCTCAAAATTAAGTGATCTTGGCAGAGCTTATTTCAAAAAGGGCTCCCATGAACTGGGACTTTTTTGGATCAAGAAAGCATACTTAATCGATAGCATAAATCTTGGAGAAAAAAACTTAAAAACAGCAAAGGAATTATTTAATTTGGCGAGTGCCATACTTGAAATGGGTGAAATTGAAACAGCTCTCACTAAATTCGAAACAGCGCATGGAATATACCAAAGCCTTTTAGGGGATAATTATGGGTCGATTGGCGACTACTACTCCATTTTGGGAAATTATTATTACAAAAAAGGAGAATATGATAAATCCGTTACATTTTTTGAACGGTCCCTTAATTCTGACACCTTATTGTGGGGCAAATGGAATCCCAGCGTGGGGTTAGATTATCAAAATTTAGGGACAGCTTATCAAAAACTTGGAAAGTTTGATTTAGCGGACAGCTATTTCAATACGTCTTTGGAAATTACTGGAAAAGTTTACGGGCTAAACCACCCATCAATTGCAAGAATTAAAAAAAATGAGGCAACTTTATTGGAAGAGCAGGGAAAATACAAAGAGGCATTAAAAGCACTGGAAATTGCATTGAAAATTGAATTGGATTACTTTGGAAATGCCCATCCAAGCCTGGCAACTACTTACAATAGCATGGGAAAAATTATGATGGCAATTGGAGAAAATTCAAAAGCCTTAGAATATTATTTAATCTCCTTTGAAATGGATAAAAAATTCTTTGGTGAAGACAATCCAAAATTTGCATTACGAAATAATAATATAGCTTCCCTGTATCAAACACTAGGAGAATATGAACTAGCAGATTCATTCTTTTTTGAAGCCCTGAGAATTGACACTTTGAATTTTGGAAAATTTCACCCGCATATCTCAATTGTATTGAACAATTTGGGGTTCAACAAGATACTTCAAAGGGATTTTCCGAGCGCGATAGATTACTATCGGCAATCATTAAGGGTTCTTTCCCAATCTGGGTCCCCAGGTCTCAACTATGGAATCATTTTAGCCAATCTTGGGGCAGCCTATATTGAAAATAACCAACTTGATAGCGCATTAATTTCATTATATCGAAGTCGGCAAATAATTAGCCAAATAGGTGGCCCCAAATGTATCCAATTAACAATATCTGAATATAATTTAGGAAAGCTATATTTTCGACAAAAGAATTACAATGATGCAATCAAATCATTTAGTTTCGTTTGGGAAATCTGGAAAAATGTTTACCCTTCCAACCATCCCAAGCTTGTACTTTTAGTTGAAAAGCTAGTTACTACTTACGAGGCAAAAGCAGAGGGCTTCCAGATTGAGAATATGGCAGATTCTGCAATTTTTTATTACAAAAAAGGAATATACACGTCCATTCTGTCCAACAAACCAATTTTCCTACCCAAAATCCTTCACGACTTAGGGACTACTTTTGAGCAAATTAGTAATTGTGATTCCTCTATTTATTATTACCGCTGGGCATTGAAAGAATTGGAAAGCCACGCACCTTCAAAAAATCAAAATTTGGACTCAAATAAAGTAACACTATCACTTAGCATAAAGTACAGCCTTTCAAATTGTTATCTAACTGATCCCGAATCAAGAAATTTAGGAAAAAATCTAAGGAAAGAAATTAGAAATTGGGCATGGTCAAACAGAAAAGATCCCCTTTATTCATCAATTGCTAACAAATACCTAAAGCTTAAAAACTGAAACTTATTTGGTATTCTTCGTGGCCAAACTGTCCCTAAAATCCTCTTTTAGATTATTGAACTGAAGTCTGACATCTTGATTCGTTACAATTACTGGACTTTGACTACCTGAAGAATTTATTATTAAAGCCTTTTCATTCACAAAGTTATTATTTTCAGGCTGGAGGGTTATAAATATCAGGAAAAACAAACATGAAACAAACCCAATTATTGCAATAGCAGGGATTACTAACCTGGTCCAAGAAATTTGAAGTCCAAAAGCTTCAGAATAATGCTTCACTTTTGGGCCTTCAGGGGTTTCATTTTCTTTGAGTTCAAAATTTCGGGGAAGGAAATGCTTAAAGTCAACCCAGTTCCCATATCCTAAAACTTTTGAGACCAACTCATCAAGCCCAAACTCACTGGGCCAATAATCTTCCTTTATTTCATGCTTCAGGATTTTTTTCAATGTCTTGTCACTGACCTGAACCTTGTATTCCTCAATTAGCTTATTTATGTGGAAATCCCTGAGCGTCCCAAGCCGTTCACCAGTGAGTTTTTCCGTTACCTGGCACCTGAGTTCTGTTAGGCCTATCCTGTCAAGTTCACTTACCATTGTTCTCAAATTGCATTTTCAGGCTGTTTTCATGAATGTTTCCCGGGTATTTCCTGAGATCTTCTCCTGATCTTCCTGTTTTCAGAAAAATCACTCTCCGAACTTAGTCCACGATTTGACGGCCGTCTTTTTCAATTGTTCAACCCACCATTTCTGCCGGGCTTCCCGGGTCAGGTAACAACCCTGGCAGGATGGTCATATTCTCAAAATTATGAAAAAGACAATTTTAATTTCATTATTGGTATTAATTTCTTTGGGGTGTTCTATCCAGGAAAGGGATGTTTTGCAGGGGCCTGAAAACCAGATTGGATTCTTCACCTGCGATTCGCACCTGCTTCCTTTTGATTCCCTTGACCATTCATTGGACACGACCATTGGACCAGATCTTTTGGTTCTGGAATTGTCAATTGCGGGCGATCCTACTGAAGACTCCCTGGTCAATGGCTTACAATGGGAATTTGCTTTGGAGGGTTTTTCCAATCAGATTACCTCTGTCGGGACAGATAGCTCTGGCAGTTGGTTATTTGAGGAGGAGGATGAGTCTGGCATTGATGCCTGGGTTGATTCTGTCACCGGCCACATCAGGGTGGTGGCAAATAAGCCCGGGTGCCAGTACAAACCTTTGCCTGAAGTTTCGGGAACCGTCATCAGGGTGATCCTGAGGGGAAATTCAATTGAGAATTCAACGCCAACCACTTTGGATGGAGGGCTTGTAGTTCTCGACAATATTCCTCCCACCGATTAAACCATTTGTTTTGAATTAATCACCCTGGCTGGTACCGGCCGGGGTGATTGTTTTTAATAATTCCTGAAACTTCAGGGCAATCCAGCAATTTTCACTGATCCTTTTTGACCGGATTTCTGCTTTAAAAGCCTTTTGAATTAACGCCCTATCTTCGACAAAACGGACATTATTGAGGGCTTGCAAACTTTTATAAAAATTTCCATAATGTTGAAGATGTTCTCGGGAAAACTTCCCCGTTCGAGAATAAAACAACCTGAAATTATTCAGTTCTTTATCAAAAAGATCATCGTAGCCGGGCATGGTTCCCAACTCAAAGTAAATTTTAAGCAAAAACACTCTTGCATCTGCCCGGACAAAAATATCCCCTTTTTTCTTAATGCAGTTCTTGAATGATGACTCTGCGGCAAGAAAATCAGAGGCATGAAATTGTATCATTCCTTCGCAAAAAGAAAACTCCATTTTGCTGATGGCTCCATTTGAAACGTTTTTTAGTTTTTCAAATACCCCAACCGCCCGTTCTAACTTTTTCTCTCTCAATCCGAGCAAAATAAGGTTTTTTGCCAGTGCACCTGGCTGGTTGATTATTTCAAACAGCCCCTTCTTCCAAATTTCCTCAACCAGTTGAAAAAACTCTTCCAAAAAATCAAACTCACGGTTGTTAATATTCCTGGTACAAAAATTCAATAAGTGAAAATACGCATCCACCTGATCCTTATGGTTAGTCCCTCTTTCCATACAAGCTAACTTTTCTCTCAAACTTTGGAAAGCAACCATCGCCTGCTCACGGTCAGGCAGTTGCAACTGCACAATTAAGTGATAGTACAGATCCTGATGATCTTTCAGATTTTCCAAAATTCCCTGAATTCTCTGGAAATCACATTCGGGAATCACTTTCCCTGCGATTTTGGAATAATTTATCTTTGCGCTATACAATTCCAGTAATTGAAGATTAACATACAGGTCAAACGCCTCAATAGTTTCCTCGTAATTTAATTGAGTCCCCCTTGAGTTGACTACCAGATTTTTTTCGAGTTCCAGTTGCTTAAACTTAAAAACCATTTCAAAATCCAACGGTCCGGCAAAGGATTGAGAGGCTTTTTCAATTTTTTTTTGAATCCGCCTAAGGTACCTTTCTGAAATATTTTGAAAATTTCGTTCAAACAAAAACCCGACAACATTGATCTCCTTTTGAATTGGATGGGTCTCCAGATATTTCAGGTTAAGAAAGTTTTGAAGTTGTTTGTGGAGACGGTGACGAAGAAACACCACCTTCCCGGACTCAAACGCCTCGCCCGGAAAAATTTCGGAAAAAATTGCATTGCTTCCCTTATTTACATCCTTTACTGACAGAATCCTGGCGAATTTCAGCAGGTCATTTTTGTTTTTGTCAGTACATCCCTCCAGAAATAAAAGAAATTCCTCCTTCAACTTCTCATCTAAAATATCCAACATATCAATCAGGTATTGGTTCTGCAATATTGGAAATCAGGTGGGATTTTACGAGGGCCTGGATGGAAATTTTTGAAAATTTTGGTACTGGGGATAAAACTAAAATACTCCCATTTTGTCGTGATCCAGATTCAATTAAAAATTTATGTCAAATACAATTAATGATTTCCTCGCAACTGCCCTCGAAAAAAAAACAAGTATCGTTTGCCCGGCATGTGGAGCCCCATTTGGGATTGGTGCCCAGGGAACCTTCGAATATATGTTGACTGAAAGGGCAAGAGGGCATTTCAACGATAAGATTCAGGAGTTAAGGAGATTCTTAGAAGAAATTGAACAATTTCTCGAAAGAAGAAACTATTCCTATGATGTAAAAAATGCTTCAAGAAGTCCCTATGAAAGAGAGGAAAAAGAGCATTTAGATTCTCTGATTGATTCTCAATTTGGTGACACAGAAACAATTATCTCACTTGAAATTGATGGGAGGTATAAAGGAAACATAGGGGAAATCGAAGCAGAAAAGCTCTTGAAGCGATTGGACATAAATGATTTATCAAAACATTATGGGTTGTTCGAATTACTAAAAGATGGGGATTCAGACAAAATCTCTCAAGCCGTTAATGAAATTTTATTGCCAGGCACTTCCCCTTCTAAAATGGGACTGCTGATGAATTTAATATTTGAGCAAGATGACATACTCAGCATCCGGAAAAAACTTGGACTTTCAAATGATTCTGACAGGAAAAACAAAAAGGAGGATGGGAAAATTTCGGACTACAGAGCTCAACTCGACCAAATATTAAAGGAAATCTGCCCCTTCATTTTAGAATACTTTGATCAATTACATTCAAAATTTGGACTTAACCATTCCGAACAAATTGATCGGGCAAAATTAACTTTATTTATACTCCTTGTTCACAAATCAGACAAACTATCCAATAGTGAAGGGAATGGGAATTTTTTAGGTGAAAAGATGCAAAAAGGAAAAGCATATCTTCTTCCTGAAAGAACCATGATTTCCGTTGATTTATTATGCCAATTAGTTAATCACCGAATGGTCCTTTCCGAAAGTGGTCTGGACTTAGGTGATGAATTCCTTTCCGAATTACTGAGCCCAATTCAAAAATCAGAATCTGATTCAGATTTTTCCGGTGAAAATGTAAAATGGTTTCAAAAAATCAGTCATGTGGTGCATTTTACATGTGCTAACAGGCCGGGAAGCGGAAAAGCCCCCTGTGGATGGTATCCCAAAAAAGACAAAACCCATTCTGTCGTTTTACTTGGATCACCTGGAACAGGGAAAACATCTCTTTTGATAAACGGAGTTTCTGCCATGTATAATTGCATCAGCAACCTTGGCTATATTGCCAATCCCGAAGGAATGCTGGCAAGAAAAGAATTAGGTAAAATTAATAAAAAGGCTATTGAAGGAGAAATCCCCCGACCTAACGAACGAGGAGCAAGGGATCGAATAGAATTAACTATTGAAAAGATCAAACAGCCTGGTGAAAGGACCCATTATATCTTTATTGACGTAGCTGGGGAGGATGTTTCGTCAATAACGACCCAGGAAAGCACCGAAACAGCCAGTAGAGACCTCGCGCTAATCCTCAGGAATGCTGAAATAATTCTTTATTTATTCGATTTTACTACTGAAGTAAGCATTGGATCTCTACTTCGTTCTGATGATTCAGACAATACCTGGGCTCGGGTTATTGTTGAACACGAGGCAACATCGGCCCCCAGAAACGTGAAGACAACTACTGATCAATTCAATCTTCTAACCCAGACGATAGATAACCTGGCAAAAGAGAAAGAGGGACTTTCGAAATTACTCCAATCTAAATTTATTTGCGTTATTCCAAAAGCTGATTTATTTGCATCAGATGGAGAAGATTTATTTAATTATCAACCATCAAAAAAACAGGAAGAATATGAAAGGCATTTTCTGAACCCATTCTATAGATATTTACACTCAAGAAAGCTTATTGTCAACAACCCATTTTCCAAATCCAAAGAAAAAAAACTGGAAAACATGCATTCTCTGGGAGGAATTGGGATTCAGGAAAGCCCCCTTGAATTATGCAGGGAAATTTCAAATCAAGCCAAGGGATGTCTTTCTAACATTGGAAATATTTTTGTTGAGGATAGCCAAAGGGAAAATCTTGATGCTCTTTCCGGGAAGGTAAAGGCAGGTCTAATTGATTTTCTTGAGTGTCGTTTTAGTCCCGAAAACACCTATTTTCTTCCAGTTTCCGCATTGGGAGGGAATTTTATCAAGGAAGAACAAGGAAAAAAGGGAAACGACAAAAAAGGAGTTTCAAATAGGAGAAATCAAAAATTAAGTGAATTTGTATTTCTTTTACCCATCCTTTTGAAACTTGAAGACAAAAAGGGCACCGACAATATCAATTAATCCTCATTTCGGGAGAAAAAATTGGTTTCTCAACCTGGGAAAATCCTTGATCCCCCCTACCTCAACTCACTCGCCTTGATCGTATAGTCCCAAACCACATTGCCATCTTTGTCGATGATTTCGATCAGGCAGTGGCGTTCCTCCTCACTGCCCCTGATGGAAATGCGGCCCCAGTTGTATTTGGCGAGAAAGGTGCCGTCCACCCGGTCGGGGTTGTTTTTGTAGCCCCAGGGCGTGGTGGGTGAGGTGATGGGCGAACAGGTGAGCTCGTAGATGGGATAGGTGCCCGCGCGTTCCGTTTTGATCAACTCAGTAAAATGCTTGTCTCCGGTCAGGAGGATGATGCCCGTGATGTTTTCTTTCTTCAAAAAATCGAGCATCTGGGCCTGTTCGGTCGGGTAACCTGCATAATTTTCCCCCTTGAGAATGGGACTGGTCATTTGGGAGCCGCCGCTGATGAATTTGAATCGTGCAGTGCTGGCTTTCAGCTTTTCCTGCAGCCATTTCATTTGGGCCTGGCCGTACATGGCCGGATTTTCACTGTTTTCAGGGGTGCGGAAACGACGGTTGTCCAGGAGGAAAAATTCGGCATCGCGGTAGCGGAAATTACAATAATTGCCGGGGGCTTCCTCCGTGCCGTAATAGGGATTATGCCAGAATTTGCCGTTGATCTCCATGGCCCAGTCGCCGTGACCCCAGTCTGAATAGCAATTGTCCGGACCGTAATCGTGGTCGTCCCAGATATTATAATGGATGCGGGAACGCATCAATTCGTCCATCTGGCGGGTTTTACGATTCTGGATCCAGCGGCGCATCATCAGCTCGTAGCGTTTTTCGTCGCCGGGATAGTAGTAGATATTGTCACCCAGCCAGAGCATGAAATCGCCTGGCTCTTTGGCCATGCGGCTGAGGATGTTGCGCGACCCGATTTTGCCGGTTATGTAGGTCATTTTCATGCCTCCAAACGCCTGAAAGGCACAGGAACCCGTAAGGAAGGTGAAGGGCTTTTCGCCCTCCAGTTTGACCGTTTTGATATCAAAAACCTGGTTCACGGGCTTGCCATCAATCCAGATTCTCAATTGGTAAAGCATTTCGGGAATCAATCCCCCAAATTCAAAAATCACGGGTGTGTAGCCATTTACCTTTTCCGAATCAAAAATTCGCCTTTCGTCAGACTTGCGTACCACCTTACTTTCCAGGCTGGCATATACCACCGAGGCATTTTTCACCATCAGCCAAATGGAAACCGTGGAATCTGTGGTGTGCATCTGGGCGGGGCCGGCCACCAGTTGAGGACGCTGAGCCTGAGAGGTTTGAAAGGCTGCGAGGGACAGGAGTACGACAAAAAACAGCTGGATTCGGATCAAAGACATTTTTGCTTGGTCAATTTATCCCGTGAAATTAGACATTTATTGTGGGAACCTCTAAAAACTTCGAATCTCTGCGTTGGGCTTGTTTCGGAAATGCTCATTTACAGCAGTAAACTCCGCTTTCCTCAACTGCGCCCGCCTTGATCTTCCTTGTTTTTAGAGCTCCCCTGAGGTCAATTGGCAATGAGCAGGTATCAATTAAAAACTTCGAATCTCTGCGTTGGACTGGTTTCGGAAATGCTCATTTACAGCAGTAAACTCCCCTTTCCTCACCTGCGCCCGCCTTGATCTTCTTTGTTTTAAGAGGTCCCCTGAGGTCAATTGGCAATGGGCAGGTATCAATTAAAAACTTCAAACCTCTGCGTTGGGCTTAGTTCGGAAATGCTCATGGCCTCAGTTATTCTGGATTTTTTTAACAGAAAAATCACCCCAAACTGACCTTCAGAGCGCATTCAGGAAATTTTTAGGAAAAATTTTCATCTGTGGGGGTAACGAAACCAGGGTCGCTGGAATCAAAGGTTGAAGCAGGTGAAAAGCCGGGCTTTGATCAGATTTTCAAAATTTAACATTTAACGATCATGAGTAAACATCAAATTCAAATCAACAAAATTGATTGTAAGGGAACCAGCGAAAGCGGCCACGATGAAGTCTATATCATCGCTCAGGCCGACGGCGGTCTGCCCATTCGTTACCCCTCAGAACTGGGCTCTTACAATTCCATGAAAGACGGGGACTCCTGGACCCTGAGCAATCCCAATCTGATCCTTGATTTTGACTACGAAGTGCTGGTCACGCTCTGGGACCAGGATGTGAAATACCTGCCTTCCGTAGCTACTTTTCTGGTCAACATGGACTTTACTCCCCATGCTGCCGGGGCCTACAAGGAAACCCTCGACAACCATAACGGGGCCAAATATGAGCTCAAATTCACCTACATCAAATAGGCGATTCCCAAAACCCACAAACCTCATTCCTCACCTCAACAATAGAAATCATGAATAAAAATTTAGAATCACAGGCCGCTCCCTATGCAAATGACCTGAAAAAAATGGCCAAGCCGCGCATGAACAAAAAGAGCAAAACCCTCAATTCTGCCGAAAAACAACTGGTCAATACCGCGATCAAATGCTATAATAATTTTGCCAAAACCAATCAGGGACGTCAGGTGCTGGCCAATCTGAACAGCCAGCCAGCTGAAGAAATGTCCAAAAACCTGACTACTATGGCCAAAAGCAGCGAATTTGGGGAGCTTTTTGCCCTCATCACCAAGCTCGACAACATGGTGGACTGGCCCATCAAATCTGTTTCCATTGGCATCAATTTCTCCATCGAACTGGTGATTGGCTTTGCAGGAACCCTCGGGGTGGCCATCAATCCTTCCAACCTCACGGGCGACACGGTGGCCTTTCTCGGCCTGGGTGTGGACGAAGGGGTGGATGAAGGCGCCATGGGCGGCATTCAGGTCGGGTTGTGGACCACGGAGCCCGAGGACATGAAAGGCTGGAGCATTGGGGTGGAAATCAGTGTGGATGATGTGGTGGGCGGCACCGCAGGCGCTTACTGGTCATTTGACGGCACTTTCCTGGGCATTGCTGTGACCCCGGGCGGAGGCGAAGAAGACGGCATTGACGTCAAGGAGAGCTATACCTGGATTCTGGCCAATGGCGCCCTGGGCATTCCGCCCATTTATCAGCCGCCAGCCAAACATTTCCTGATCTTCAAAAAGATCAAAGCAGTGAATATTGCGGGTGGCGATGGCAGCAAAAACGAAATTTATTTCAAATTCACTCCAGATGGCGGCGCCACCTACCCCTACCCTTCCTGGGACTATGTGAGCATGGCCGAAGGCGACGAGTGGAAGTGCGGGCGCAGCGTGCGCTTCAACAACAGTGTCAAGGTGAAATTGTATGATGCCGACGACGGCGGCGACGACAATCTGGGCGAGGTGACCATCAAGCTTTCAGACCTCAAAATCGGGGACGAAACGACCATCAAGATCAAGTCCAGCCATGGCATCGACGACCGCGACTTCCACCTGTACACGGAATTGATCTACTAGTCAACTTCAAAAATCACTCTTTCAGTTAATCCAATGAGCGCCCTTCGGGGCGCTTTTTTTGCGTTGAAAATCTCAGGGAGATTTAGGCTGTAGGCAACTCGATGCCAAGGGCAGCCGCGGTGGCCGGGCCCACAATACGGTCGTAGTCGCCACACTCCACAAACATTCTGATGTCCTGAAACCATTTTACCGCCTTGAAGCCATTGATCCCAAACTGTCCGTCCGCCGTCAGGAGGGGCCATTCGCTCAGGCCACGGGTGTTCGGGTCTTCGGCCTGTACTTCGGCCCGGGCTTTATTGAGGGCATTTTGCAGATCTTTGACCAGGGTGATGTTCCCATGGTCACGTGAACCAAACCTGACCCGCATGGTAAGTGGGGTTCCTTCGTATTTGCCAATTTGCAACACTTCATTTCCCTTGAACAGCAGGTAAGGAAAGGAGTTTTGAGTTTTGATGTCATAGGCCCGGGTTCGGAATGTTTTCCAGGGGCCGCTTTCTTTGGCGTCGCTTTGGTAGGAGCCGGGATAACCCGCCACCACCTGGCAGCCCTGACTTTCAAAATTATCTACTCCCGCCCCCTGACCGCCTTTGCCATTGGCCGCACACCAGGCAGAGTGGATATTGTCATTGGGATTGGAATATTCGTAGGTATCGCTCGCATCATAGTCCGCCGTGAGGCGGGAATTCCCATTGGTGTCATGCACCACTTTGAGCCCTGTGCGCAGGATGGGGGCCACATTATCCAGTCGAAAAGCCTTTTGCTGGGTGCTCGGATTGGGAGACCAGGGATGAGGGCCTCGCACGTATTTGTGTCGCCCGGAAAGCAGCATATTGACCTGGGTCTCCTTCTCAAAAAACTTTCCATTTGGAATGGTGGAAGCAGCAAAAATGGCAATTTTTCTCTTTTTCGGGTCCCACTGCCCCAGCGTGCAACCCATGCGTTTGTTCTGAGCCAGGTCATCAAAGTCAAGCTCGTTGAAGATCAAATCATGGCTGTCTGCCCACAATTCTGCCTCAGAAACGGCCGCCTTCAGGCCAAAATCATTCGGCGGTGCATTGACCAGGTTGGGATCGTGTATGTAAACAGGGGCAGCTCCCCGAATGCCAAAAAACACCATCTCCTGTTGATCCAGGTCATAATCGAGAAGGTTGAGTGCGGCCAGGCGCCGAATGTGCTGCTCTTTGAGGGTAAATCTTTCCATAGCAATGTAAACCAGAGGGTGGTGCAGGTTTTGTAAAACAATTTACCCTGATTTTACTGATTATGAAAATTTTTACCGGAAGCCAGGGCCAATTCCAATCCCCCTGTGCAAAAGCTTCCCCCATTTAAAAAATCTCGCTCAGATATTCCCCAAACACAGGCGCAAGGCTTACCACTTCAAGGAAATCATTTTGCAGGGCGACCGCATTGGGATGACTGTCTGTTGCAACCAAATGGCGAAAATGACCACTGGCCCGCATTTTTTCGAGAGAATTTCCGGGGAAAATGCCGTGGGTGGTAATGCCCATGATGCTCCTTGCCCCGGCCTGGAGGTAGGCTTCGGCCGCTTTGATCATGGATCCGCCCGTGCGGATCATGTCGTCGTAGATGATCACATCCTTGTCCTTTACCCAGGCGCTCACGCCTGTGATCTCGGTTTTTTCGCCCGAAATTCGCCTCTTGAACACAAAAGAAGCCTGCACTCCCATGTCGTTGGCCAGCGATTCCACCCATTTGGCCCGGCCGGCATCCGTACAGGCCAGCACAAAATCCTGACCACCATAACGGCGGCAGGTCTCCACAATCACTTTCTTGGCATATAAATGGGCGGTACGCAGATCCCGTTCAAAATAGTAGGGAATGCCCTCCGTGTGCAGGTCCATCAGGATCACCTTATTGCGGATGGAGGCCTGGGGGATGGAAGAAATCAGCCGGGCCCGGGTCTTGGCCTTGACCACTTCGCCCGCTCTGACCGCACGTTCCATGGTGGAATAGCCAAAATAAGGCAAAATCAGGGTCAGGCTTTTGGCGCCATCCATCACAATGGAGGAAGCCACATCGTATAGTTCCAGGGTGGTATGGTCGTCCCAGGTGCCCCCCAGCAAAATCACTTTGCGCTCCCGCACCGTGTTAAGTACGCGATGATAGCTTTCGCCGTCCGGAAACTGGTTGAATTCAATTTCACCCCGGTCAAACCCCGTCAAAGGCAGGAGTTTTTCCAGCAAATATTCATAGGATTTGACCGCAAAAATGATGGGAGGCAATTTTATCATTGATCTGCACTTGTTGGCTTGAAATTGAAGCAAATTCTTAATTAAAACAAGGGAACCTCTAAAAACAAAGAAGGTCAAGGCGGACGCAGTTGAAGAAAGCGGAGTTTACTGAGGTAAATGAGCATTTCTGAAACAAGGCCAACGCAGAGATTCAAAATTTTTAGAGGTTCCCACAAGGATTTAAGGTTAATTCAATTTGCCCCGGACAAAATCCCTTGTAACAGCGGGCATCCTTCGTTAACTTTGTACCCATTATGGTAAAAGCAAAAACCATCAGTATCCATGCCGTTCAGGTTCCTAACCCGAATGCCATGAAGTTTGAAATTCCCGGCCTTAGCCTCACCCGCGAAATGTATGAATTCGCGAGTCCTGAAGCAGCCCAGGCCTCTCCCCTCGCGGCCCAATTATTCTCTTTTGACTATGTGGACAGGGTTTTCTTTTACCGCAATTTCATCACCGTCCACCGCAAGGAAGAAAGCGATGCTGACTGGGAGGAAATCCTCCTGGATCTGCGGGTGGTGATCAAGCGCCACCTCGAACTGGGCGAACCCGTCATTCTCGCTGACACGCCTTTTCTGCAGGATGTGGAGCCCAAAAACGAGTTGGAAGACAAAATCCGTAAGATGATCGACCTGCAGATCCGCCCCGCCACCTGGGGTGACGGAGGCGATATTTCCTTCCTCGGGTTTGACGACGGAATCGTGAAAGTGAAGCTGGCTGGTGCCTGCATTGGTTGTCCTTTTGGGCCCCGCACGGTCAAACAGGGGGTGGAAGTGCTGCTGAAACGGGTTTTTCCCTACGAAGTGAAGGAAGTGACCTCAGACTACGTGGACTGGAGCAATACCCAGACCGAAATTACGCCTGGTTTCGACGACCGCGACCACGACAATTGAGCGGGTTCTCTTTTCCTTAACCACCAGATCATGCAAAATAAAAAGGTCATTTTTCAGGACCTCGGACCGATGGATTACCAGCAGGCCTGGGATCTGCAGGAAGAATTGCTGAAAGAGACGGTCGGGATCAAAACTGCGAATCGCTCCCATCCTGAGGAGGCTTTGCCCACCACCAACCGTTTGCTTTTTGTGGAACATCCCCATGTCTATACCCTGGGGAAAAGTGGTTCCATTGAAAATTTGCTCCTGAATGAAGCCGAATTGGCGGCGCGGGAAATTTCATTTTACAAGATCAACCGCGGGGGCGACATTACTTACCACGGACCCGGGCAGATTGTGGGATATCCCATTTTTGACCTGGCCAATTTCAGGGAAGACATTCACTGGTATTTGCGCAATCTGGAGCAGGCCTGCATCAATCTCATTGCCGAATATGGCCTGGAAGGCGACCGCATCGACGGCCTGACCGGCGTGTGGCTGGGCAAAGGCACGGATAACCCGCGCAAGATTCTGGCCATTGGGGTGCGTTGCGCCCGCTGGGTGACCATGCACGGCTTCGCCTTTAATGTAAATACAGATCTGGATCTGTTCAAAAACATCATCCCCTGCGGCATCGACGACAAGGGTGTGACCTCGCTCGAAAAGGAACTGGGGCGAAAAATGGATTATCAGCTGATCAAAGATCAGCTGAAGGAGCATTTACGCCGGGTTTTCGAATTTGAATGGGCCTGATTACTGGGCGGGTTCGGCCTGCTGGCTTCCTGAGCCACCCAGAGTGGCCAGCTTATAGCCCAGCCAGCCCATGGGCAGATAGGCCAGAATGAGGTCCGTGGCGATAAACCAGACGGGGGCGGGAATCATAACCGAGGCAGCAATGCCTCCCAAAAGGGTAAATGCGCCAACTCCCAGACCGAAATACAGCTTTTTGGAAGTGGCAATTTTAGCCGCAATAAAGGCGCTGACCAGGGTTCCCAGGGCATGGGCCAGGAAGGGAAACAAAAAGTGGATCAGTTCAAATTTGTCAATATTGGCTTTGAGGCTTTCCAGGTCGCCGGGGATAACGCCTTCGGGCAACGGGCCTACGGATACGATGGTTGAATTCAGGAAGCCACCTACAAACAGGCCGGCAATGACGCCAAGGATATTTCTCAGGATGGGATTCATAGGGATTTAATATTATCGATTAATGGACCAGAAAGCAATTTAAAGATTTCAATCCAACCCGTTCTTAATTTTTCACCCATTTCCGCACTGAAAGGACACCCCTCTCACCTCTTAGCTGCAAAAAATAGATTCCCTGGCGCATTTCGGGCAATTGCATTTCAAAATTCTGCCCGCCTGCGGGAATAGGTTGAGCACAAATCAGTTTCCCCTGCAGGTCAAAACAGGTGATCACAAGTCCCTGAGCGGGAGCTTCCAGGTGAATTCGGGGATGGGTGGAAGGATTAGGGTAAACCGTCCAGCCAAATTCAGGCCTTGGAGCAGGCCGGGAATTGATTTTGTCTATTGTATAAAGTCGCAGGCCGCCCCGCATATCCGTCACGGCAAATTCCATTTGGCCGTCTCCGTCCAGATCCGCGCCCGTAATGGCAGAGCGGCTGCCCCTCCCAAAATCGTGAAAATTGGTATCCAGCTGGGTCCAGCTGCCGGTCACGTTGCCAGTGATATTGCCAAAATGAAAAATTCCACCATCCTCTGAACCACACAAAAACTTCAGGTTACCTGTCGTATCCTGATAGAAAAAAGGCGCCATAAAGCCCGTACAACAGGCGGGTGAAATATCTATATTGCCCAGTTTGGTTTGGGTGGGAGTGGAAGAAAAAGTGGGATTGGTGGTGGAACCCGTATTTTTGAAAAAGTTCAGCGTCCCGTCCATTTCCCCTACAATCAGGTCTTTCAGACCGTCATTGTCGAGGTCCAGGATCACAGGTGCGGCAAACTGACCAATGTCAATGGCGCTGAATTTGTAGCTGGTCAGGCTGAAAACGGCCGGATTTCCAGCACCCGCTGAATTTTTCAATAAGTGTACAAATCCATCTGAATCGCCCAGCACGAGGTCGTCGTCACCATCTCCATCCAGATCTCCAAAGGCGGGAAAAGCCCCATAAATGGCCGGGGAGAAGGCCTGAGCCAGATTCTGGAAGTTGCGGGAAACCAGGGTAAACTCAGGATGGGTGGCGGTCCCCGTATTCTCGTACACGGTCAGGCCAGAGAAATTTTGGTTAATGGTTTTCAGGCTGATATTCCCCAACACCAAATCCAGCAAACCATCTGCATTATAATCGAAAAAGACAGGGTAAGCCCCCCAACCCACATCAATCATATCTCCCTGGATAAAATCACGCATGGAAAGGGAAAATTCTTTGAAAGGTCCCAAACCAATGTCCGTGTAGAGCCAGCTGCAATCTGCATTGATGCTCACATTCTCAGCATTGGGGCCCACTATCAGGTCATCCCTCCCGTCGTTATTGACATCCATGAAAAACGGAGCGGGGAATATGTCGAAATCAACGGGCGTGTCGTAAGCCGGGAAACTGTAATGCAGAGAATCCATAAATGCGTTGGTGCTGGTGCCTCCATTGTGGAGATAAACCAGCTTTTTACTCAGCAAATCCCCGATCAGCACCTCTTTGTCCTGATCTCCATCCTCGTCAAAGGCTGCCACCGTTGATCCTGAGTGAACCGTTCCCTGCTGCGTAGCTGGATCAAATCCTGTTCCACCTTTGCAACTGACATTGAGGGTAATCTGGTTGCTGAGTCCGCTTTCTTCAAATTTCCCCCAGCAGGCATCGGCCAGCACAAAAGCCAGGGTGTCACAATTTCCAAGATCCGCACTTTGATTGGAATACCAGCCCAAAAAGCTGCCTCCAGCGTCATAGGTAAGAATATCCACGTCCCCGTCGCCGTCCACATCCAGAATTGCAGGCACATCTCCCAGGGTCACGTAGATGTCCGCGGTGGAAGAACCATTGGTGGATTTGAGTTTATTTGTTTCCAGCACAAAACTCACATTTCCCCCACTTGACGTGTTGCGATACACCCGGATTCCGTCATTATTCCAGGTAAAAATGTCGGCCTGATCGTCGCAATTAAAATCCCGCAGGAGCGTCCAGCCCCTCATCGCAGGAAATTTACCTTCGTACTGAGGCGCATGGGTATAATCGATCTGGCTGGGGGTGCCTCCATTCAGAAAGGTGGTCACCACATTTCCGTCTTTGTCAAAAATGAACAGGTCGTCGATCTGGTCTCCGTTGAGGTCAATGGGCGAATATCTGGGCAGATTAATGCCACCCGCATAAGGGCTGCGCAGGGTTTTTCCGTTTTGGATAAATGAAATGGAATCTGCCAGCAGATAGGGCTGGGCATGGGATTTGCAAACAAAAAAGATCAGAAAAAGAAAGAGAAATGAAAGCGAAAAATGCTGTTTCATGCGCAATTATTTAGGCTGAAAGATACGAAATTTTGAGAGAAGGAATCCTGATTTGGGTGGATGAATGGCGGGATTGGACTTCCAGCTTGCAAAAATCTGGGAATAAAAAAAGCCCCCTGAGCAAACAGGAGGCTTTCTTAAAAGCAAATTCCGCTTATTTCACATACACAGGCACGATCTTTCTGCCTACGTTTTGCAGATTATCATTGGCATAAAACTCAACCAGGTGGTCGCCTGGAAGGGCTTTGGAGATATCCAGGAAGGTATCAATCTGATAAGAGCCCGCAAACAGGGTATCCAGAAATACCTCAGATCCTTCAACCAGTTGCAGGTCGATGGTGCGAAGGCGGATGTACGCATCTTCCACCCCATTATTATCCGTAACAGTACCTTTCACATACAAGGTATCGCCCCAAATGGTATCCACCACATTGGGGTTGGGTTTGGTAATGGTCGTGAAAACAGGCACCAGGGTGTCGCGTTGATTTTTGAGAAACAGGTAGGTAACCAAGGTGGTTTCCTTGCCGGCCTTGTCCCAAACCGTAACCTTAAACTCGTAAGGACCTGCATTGGGGTCTTCTGATACCTTGTAGCTGGTATTGATTCCGTCAGATTTTCCATCCAGGAAGCCTACTTCGATCTTTTCCCAGGAATCGTTATTGGTTTTGAGGTAATTCAACTGGCTGTTATAAGAAATCTGAACTTTATAATTGCTCAGTTCCACATCGTCTTCAAAGCGGATGTCCACATCAAAATACTCTCCGTCGTTCAGGTAGTTCCACTCGCCGAGGGGCACCACTTTGGGGCTTGACATGATGATCCAGGGATCCTTCACATCTTCCTGAGTCGCAGGCGGATCAGTATGTTTACAGCTGTAAAGTGAGATCAGAAGGCTAAAGCAGGCAATGGCGAAGAAACTGAATTTGTTCTTCATGGAAATTGGTTTTGAAAATTTCATACCGTTGGACAAGGTCTTTTACAGGTGGTTGGGCTTGATGTAAATGGGGATAATTTTGGTCCCCAGATTCTGGATGGTATCCCGGGCGTAAAGTTCTACTTCGTAGTTACCAGGTGCTACCGGGCCAACGTAGATCTGCTGATCAATGGTGTAGCTGGAAACGCCGGGAATCTGATACCAGTATTCGCTGTCGGGCAGCATTTCGCGGGTGTAAATATTACGAACCCGCACCATGGCATTGACCAGCTTGCTGTTGTCATTGATGGTGGTTTTCACCTGGATATATTCCCCAATCCTGAAGGTATCAGTAACAGCGATGGATGGCTTGGTCACCGTGAAAGTGGGTTTCAGTGCATCACCCTTATTGGTAACCATGATATAGGTGCGGGCCACCGTTTCATGACCGGCTTTGTCGCGGCAAAGTACCTCGATCACATAAGGACCAACGTAGGGGTCGTAGTCGATGGTTACCGGGATTTGAATGGTTTTATCGGTCCCGCTGAGGGTGCCAATCAGGGTTTTGTCGATGGGGTCGGCATTGGTTTTCAGGAAATAAAGATCGCCATTATAGAAAATGCGAATCTCATATTCCATCAGTTCCATATTGTCTTCGAAGATGACTTCGATGCCCATGGAATCCAATTCTCCGTAGGTATTTGCCATGAATCCAGCAGGTTCAACCGGGGTTGGACTCACGATGGTGACCACGGGAGCCTTCTCGTCGATGGGGTAAGTATCAGGTTTATCAGGAAGTTTGCAAGAGTTTAGTCCGGCAACCATGGTGAAAAGCAGGACCGCAAGAAAATAATAGGTTCGATTCATTGGGAAAAATATCGAATTCGTTTAAATGACCTATAAAAATAGGGATATTTTTTGAATTCCAAACCTCATTTTCTGGCTGATAACCCGGATTGAGATAATTTTCAGACTTTTTCGCGACAATCCCTGAATTCTTTTGCAATATTGTTGCACAAACCTTAAGTTTGCAACAGTGTTGCATATTCATCAACAAACCCAGCCCATGAAAGCCATTGACACAGTCGTAAAAACCCAAAGGATTGGATTTTTTCTTTCCCTGCTCTGCGTTATTCACTGTGCCATCACCCCGCTTTTGCTTACCATGGTGCCCCTGGCTGGCAGCCAGTTGTTTCATTCTCCCCTCTTCGAATTTGGATTGGTGGCAGTTTCCCTGATCATCGCCTTCTTTGGTATTGTGCGCAATGCCCGCAACGGCCATTCCGTTTTCCTGCCCCTGGCCATGGTCACCGTGGGCACCCTCTGCATCATCGCCAATTTCCTGCTTCTGCCCGAATCCGCCGAGATCTACGCCATGACCAGCGGCGGCCTTCTGATCGCGGGTGGACAGATCATCAATGTGCGCAAAGCGGCTTCCTGTGCTCATCATGAGCATTGAGTTCAATTAGGTTTTAGGCTATAGGTATTGGGTTTTAGGTATTGGGTTAATTTTGCACAAAAACATTTTTCTCCATTTTTAATTTGCCCAGTTCAAGGCTCGGGAAAACCAAAGCGAATTCTCCCCCAAAAAGCCAGAATAGATTCTTTTCTATAATAACTCAAGATACTTCTTAGTTGATTCTTCCAATCTGAGTGCCTTTGGCAATTGGCTCTGCTGTTAAAAAAATTCCCGCGGGCACATTTAGCAAAATTTGCCACCCAATGCTTTATCACTCATGTTGCATGAAATGCAACATAGTTTACATTCTCACCCCAAAAACACAAAAAAAGTCCCCAAAACCCCTTTTGGCCTGACAATTGTACAAGTATTCCATCCGGGATTGGTATTTCTCCTGCCGTCCTTTTTGCTCCTTTGAAATACAAAATCCAACAGTTCAATTCTTAAACAAAAAGATTATGAAATCTCAATCCAAGTTCGGGCAAAGCAAAAACCAATTCGTTTTCAAGCCCTTCGCCTTTTTAGTCATGGTAGTCCTGATGGGGTTCACTCCTGAATTCCTCCAGGCACAGTTATTCGAAATGTCAAGTGTAACCCTGGGCACCACCAACAAGGGCCTGCCGGGTGGCGAATTTGCCTTTGTCCAGGATGCAGGAGAAGATTTCCCCATGGTGGCCATCGCAGGTCACAACGTAACCAAAGGATTTGTCCGCGTTTACAGCCAGCAATTCCTTAACTTCCATGTGGTACAGGACCTGGGACTGAGTCTGCGCGACGCCAGACTGGCCTGGGGCGACATTGACGGAGACGGTGACTCTGACCTGCTGGTAACCGGCAGCGTGTATGGCAAAGACCTGCCCGTTTCACTGCTCTACCGCAACGACAACGGCAGTGAATTTGTGCGCATTCAGCGCCTGAAAGGCGTGAGCGGAGGCAGCGCAGCCTTCGGCGACATCGACCAGGACGGCGACCAGGATATCCTGCTCACGGGTAAAGGCATCGCAGGCGACGCCACCCTGCTCTACCGCAACCAGGGCGACGGTTACTACGCTGAAATGAGCCATGGCCTGATGGGCATCTCACAAGGCAGCGCCAGCCTGGCCGATCTGGATGGCGACGGAGACCTGGATATCGTTCTGGCTGGGAAATCTGACCGCGTAAAAGATGCCGTGATGCAGATCTACCAAAATGACGAAGGCGCCTTCCTGCCCATGGAAATGAAGGCAGAAGGCCTGGCCTTCCCCACCATCGCCTTCGGCGACTATGATGGAGACGGAGATGCAGACATCCTGATGACCGGCCGCAAAGGAGCTGATGCAGAGACGGTTCTGCTCGAAAACGAAGGCCACCTGAGCTTTGTCAAAGTGGAATCTGGTCTGGCTCAGGTCGCTCACGGAAACGCCAGCTTCGGCGATGTGGACCAGGACGGCGATCAGGACATCCTCCTCACGGGCAAAAACAGCGCAGGCGAGCACATGGTGCAGATCTACCTCAACGACGAGGGCACCTTCGAACCCGTTGAATTTGGAGATGACGTTTCCGCTCACTTCGCTGGTACCTCAGCCCTGGTTGACACCAACGCCGACGGAGATCTGGACGTGGTTTTCGTGAAAGATTCTCCCGACTATCCCAGGCTCGCCACCCTGATGAACAACAGTGGCTACTCAGAAGGAACTTTTGGAATGAAATAAGAATTGCCAGGGCGGCCCCCGGAGTTTCCAGACTCCTCTCCCGGAAAGGGAAAAGGAAATGGTACTTTGGGGGCCGCACGGCATTTTTCTTGGTAAATCCAGCATTTCTCAGGAAATTGAACCCTCTAAAAAAGATGAAAATATGACCCACAAAATCCTTTTTGCCGACGAGGATTACGACTTTGAAACCCTGATCAGGCAAACCTTTAAACAGGAAATCAGGACCGGAGAAATCGAAGTTTTATTTGTTTATGATGCCGAACGGGCCATTGAGAAGATCAGATCGGAAGATCTGATCAGTTTGGTTTATGCAGACTGGGATTTGCCCAAAGGTGGAGGATTGAAAGTTTTGGAAAGGGTCCGCGAACTGGATTTGCCAGACAGGATTTTGAAGCTCGGGTTATTTTCGGGGAATCTCAGTCTGGATCAGGCCCGTACCGCCATGAAACTGGGAGCCTTCGACATCATTTCCAAACCCATTGAAATGGAGGAAATGCGCCGCAGCATCTGGCAGGCTCTCGAAGAAGTCAGGAAAGTTTCCGCCGGCAAGGAAGCAGCCAAAGAACTCGAAGAAACCATGCGGGCCCGCATTCTGGCCGAAGAATCCGAAAAACTGAAGGAAGATTTCTTCTCCAACGTAGCCCACGAATTGCGCACCCCCCTTACCCTGATTGTGGGGCCCCTCGAAAAACTCATTCCCGAAGTCCGCGACCCCGAGCACCGCGACAAGCTCAATACCATCCTGCGCAACGGACGCAGGCTGCTCGAACTGGGCAACCAGTTGCTGGACATTTCCAAACTGGAAGCCAATAACATGCGCACCAACCTCTTTGCCATTGACCTGGTGCGCCTGGCCGAGGAAATAATGAGCAATTTCAGCATCCTGGCCGAAGAAAAAGGAGTGGTCCTCAAAACGAGTTTCCACAAACCTTCCTTCATCACCGACCTGGACCCGGGAAAAATGGTGAATATCATCAATAACCTGGTCTCCAATGCCATCAAATTCACCCTGGAAGGGGGCTCGGTCAGCCTGCGGATCTTCGATCCCGGCAAAATCGGCACCATTGGCATTGCAGTCAAAGACACGGGCATTGGCATTCCGGCCAATCTGGTGGACAAAATATTTGACCGCTTTTACCAGGTGGACCGCCCCTGGGGCAAGCAGATCAAGGGAACAGGCATCGGCCTTTCCCTGGTGTATCAGTTGGTGAAGCTGCACGATGGCGACATCACCTGCCAGAGCATAGAGGGAATTGGCACGGAATTCACCATTCTGCTGCCCGTAAGGCATACGGGAGCCGATCCCATCGGGGTCGAAGACCTCAGCATGCTTACCGGGCATGCCCCGGAATTCATTTCCCCCATTGAGCGGGAGCCCGATGCCGCGCCTGAAATTTCCGAGGACGACGATGACAGCAAACCCCTGATTGCGGTGATCGAGGACAATCCCGAAATGCGGGATTACATTGCCGACATTCTGGGCGATGATTACCTGGTGGCCGAAGCAGGAGATGGAATTGCCGGGGTCAAACTGGTGCGGGAAAAAGTGCCCGATCTGGTCATTACGGACATCATGTTGCCCGGTATCAGTGGATACGAGGTGTGCAAAATCCTGAAAACGGAAGAAACCACCAGCCACATTCCCGTGATCATGCTGACGGCCAAAGTGCAGGTCAGCGACCGCATTACGGGCCTGGAACAAGGCGCAGATGATTACCTGACCAAGCCATTTTACAGCCGAGAATTGCTGAGCCGGGTCAAAAACCTGATCGAACTGCGCAAATTATTATTCGAAAAATACCGTTCAGATCTCCTGCTCAAGCCCGGTCACATCGAGGCCAAATCCATGGAGGAATCCTTCCTGCTCAAAGTCAAGGAAGTGGTGCAGCAGCACATCAAGGACGATCAGTTTGGGGTGGAACAGCTTTGCTACGAAATCGGGTTGAGCCGTACCCAGGTCCACCGCAAACTCACCGCCCTGACCGGCAATTCTGCCAGTCATTTTATCCGGGTGTACCGTCTGGAGACGGCCATGGACCTCCTGCGGCAGAATGCCGCGCCGATCGGCGAAATCGCCTACCTGGTAGGCTTCAGCAGCCCGTCCTACTTTACCAAATGCTTCACCGAGCAGTTTGGAATTACCCCGCGGGAAGTAAAGAAGGTTTAAGCTGCAAGCCTCAAGCTTCGAGCTTCGAGCTTTCTGATTGGGGTGGCGAGCTACTGACCGCTGATAGCTGACCGCTAAGTAACCACCACCAACTTCCCGCTGGCCTGGTTGCTTTCCATGTAGGCATGGGCTTCCACAATCTGTTCCAGTTTAAAAACCTTGTCAATCGCCAGATTGAGGGTACCGTTTATCATGTTATCCAGAAAATCCTGCAATAATTGAGGCGGCAGGTCGCCCGTATCTCCCGCGTAGGCAGTTAATCGTACAGTGGATGGAATTTCCCCCAGGGGCGAAAAACCCTCGATGCGCCAGGCATTGCCCAGATAACCCGTCTGGCAAACGATTCCCTTTTTGCGCACACAATTGAGGGAATCGCGGATAGATTCTCCCCCCACCAATTCCAGCACCTTGTCCACTCCATTCGGATACCTTTCCCGGATTTGCGGGGCAATCACCCCTTCGTCAATCACCACCTCATCCACGCCCAGATCGAGCAGTTTTTCCCGTTTGCCGGGATTGCGGGTGGTGGAAATCACGGTGCAACCCTTGATTTTGGCCAGTTGGGCTGCGGTCATGCCCACGGAGGATGTTCCCCCCCGAACCAGCAATACCTCCCCCGCCTGCAATTCCAGGGCATTTTCCAGCGAACCACTGGCCGTCTGGCACATTTCAGGCACCGCCCCGATCATTTCCCAGGGCAAATCACTTGCAAATGGGATCACAATTGCCTCGGGTACCAGGGTGAATTCGGCATATCCGCCATCGAAGGCGCGTCCCAAACCGCCCATAATGGCCGCCACCTGCTGTCCGGGGCGAAATTTACCCGAAGGACAGGCGGCGACTTCCCCTGTACATTCGATGCCCAGAATCCGCGGAAAAAATACTTTTCCCTCAGAATGTCCCCAGCGGGTAAACATCTCGCTGCGATTGAGACCAAAAGCACGAATGCGGATCAATACTTTTCCGGGTTCGGGCACTGGCACGGGGCGGCGTTCGAGGATCAGCTTTTCCGGGCCGCCTTTTTCGTAGATCACGGCCGCCAGCATGGTGGAAGGGAGGGTTTCGCTACTCATGTGAATTGGGAATCAGAACCGATTAAAGAATTATTCATTAAACCTCTGACCTGATAATTTGTTTGAACCTAACTTCAGTTTCGAAAAAAACATCTGAACCTTTGACTGGTCCAACCTGCCACACCTGAGCAAAATTTCCTTTAGGGCACCTCTGAAAACTTCGAATTTCTGGGTTGGGCTTGATCTTCTTTGTTTTAAGAAGTCCCTTATATTTGTTTTGTTTTAATCATGTCTGAAAAACCCACTTTATACCTCCTTTCAGGAAATGGCAGCATCCACGCCTGGTGGGAGGATTGCCTGCCTTTCTTTCACAAAAAACAGCCCGTAACCCTTGAATTGCCGGGTTTTGGAGCAAATCAATCTGATCAGTTTCACTCCCTGGAGCAACTGGCCCGGGCACTGCTGGCCCAGACAGAGCCCGGCAAGGAAATATTTGCGGTGGGAATTAACGGCCTGGTGGTACTGCATGCCCTGGTTTTGCGGCCCGGTCATTTTGCCAAAGTATATCTGCTGGCGCCGGTGGGGGCGTTTTTGTGGGAAAGGAAATTTGTGAAATGGATGTCCAAAAAGCCGGTGCACCGCACCATGCACTTCCTGCTGGGACGCTACCCCAAACTTTTCCGCCGGAAATTTTCCTCGAAAACCTGGACGGAAGCCCAATATGCCCGCATGGGGCAGGGCTACCGCCAATGCCGCGCCTTCGGCGCTTATTTCGACTTTGTAAGGGCCAATTCGGCCCTCGACCTTTTTGAGTGGATCACCACTCCCATCGAGCTCATCTGGGGTCAGGGCGACCCCATTCTGGGCATTGCCCAGGCGGCCGCCTGGGACTCCATTCTGCCGCGGGCCGAACTCGGGGTCACCCTCAAAAATGATTGGGAGCATTATCCCTACATCGATGATCCACAGGGCTTTGCTACCTGGATGGACGATCCTCAACCCGGTTTCCAGGCCCATACCAAGGCCGGACGGCTGGCTTTGGCCTCTCTGGCCGGGCTGCCCGTGCCTGCCCAGTTTGCGGTGCGTTCCATGGCAGAACTGGACCAGTTTACCCACCTGCTTTCCCCACAAAAACTTTATGCGGTGCGCTCTTCGGGCGCCAACGAGGACCACATCGACCATTCCAACGCGGGCATCAACGATACCTACCTGCGGGTGCCCGCCCAGGAAGCGGCCCAAAAGGTGGAAATTTCCCTGAAAACGGGTCTGGCTCAGGTTGTGATCCAGGAATTTATCGAACCCAAAGTTTCGGGGGTGGCTTTTGTGCGCCACCTGGGCGCCGAAATCGAAATGGTGGCTGGTCACCTGGAAGAATTTATCAGCGGCAAAGTCAGTCCTGAGCGGGTGGTGCTCTCCAAAATGGGATCAGACTGGCAACAGATTCAGCCCCTATCTGAGGAAATTCAGCGCAGCGGCATGACTTTGAGTGCCCTGCATCAATTCCTGCAACACACCATTCACATTTTTCATTATTCGCATTCAGACATTGAGTGGGCCTGGGACGGAAAACAATTTCACCTGCTGCAAATCCGTCCGGTGACTTCCTACGACTGGCGACGCTCCCTCACCTCGGCCAATCTGGATGAAATTCTGCCCAAAGAAGTTTCCCGCCTGATGGAATATGCCCAGCGGCGGGCCTCCCTGGGTATTCCCCGCGTCTATGCGAAATGGGATTCCAGGGTACTCAACGATAACGAGCCCTTCACCGTGCCTTACCGCGACGCCTCCTATCTCAATAACGACATTTTCCTTTCCCGTTTCCACGATTGGGGCCTGCCGGGCGACTGGTATGCGCGGGAAATCGGGGGATCAGTGCCAAAAATTCCCTTCAGACTGGGGCGGTTTCTGGGGAATATTCCTACTTTTTTGCGGATGCAATCCATCTCACGGCGGGCATTGCCGGGTATCGCTGCGCAGCAGGCGGCTTTTCAGGCCGAACTGGAGCATTTGCAGGCCGCCCCGGCCGGCGCAGCCCGCGACCAGGCCCTGGCCGACTGGTTTGTGCGCTTTTACCTGTACATCGTGCGCACCAACATGCTGATCAATGCGGCAGTATCCTCGGCCATGGGCAATATTTTCACCCCTCCCGACACCGTTTACAAGGATATGGCCGGCACGGCTGCGCCTCACCGCCTCAAATACGAAAGCGATCCCGCCACCCCGCGTCCTGCGGTTGACCCGCCTGCTCTCACCCCTTTTCCAGCCTGGCCCGGCTGGATCCATCTGCTTAGCCGCCTGGGCGCACCCGGCATGCGGGGCTGGTACATTCAGGTGCGGGAGTGGTTTCGCGACAATAATATGCGCCTGTTTTTCCGCCTGCACCAGGCCCTGGAGGGCTCAGAATGGCTCCTTCCCTACCCGGGTGTGCGGGAGTTGTCGGGCAGTTTCTGGCAGGACGGAGGCGTGGCCAGTCAGCAGGGATTTTCCTTTGTGATCTATCCGGGCACCGTGCGCGGCATCGTGGGAAAGGATATTCTGGTGGTGGACGCCCTGGAGCCCGGCCATTACGAACATTACAAAGCAGCCCGGGCTGTCATTTCCCGCACGGGCGGAAAATTATCCCACGGCGCCACCCTGCTGCGTGAACTTAAAAAACCATCCGCGGTGATCGCCAATTTTCCCGATGATCTGGAGGGGAAGGAGATTGAGTTGAAAGACAGTTTACTGTTTACGGTTTACGGTTCTTAGTTGTGGGTTGCCACATGGTGGGGCCTTTGGCCTAAGTTGTAAGTTCAGATTTGCAACATGGTGGGGCCTTTGGCCTGAGTTCTGAGTTAATTAGAAAAGATTTTGGGCTAATGAAGACCCCCAGTGGGGTAGAAATTTTCCTGGGGCTGGTCAATCAGCGCTCCATTCCTGACCGCTGACATAGGCGTCAACTTAGTGGGAAAACAGCCTAAGATGATCAGTATCGCAATCCCGATAGTCAATCGGGATCGCCAAGCTGAACGGTTTAATTGCATTTTAGATTTGCGCTCTTTGCTCTCTTCAACCAACGAAACGCGGAAAACAACCCCTTTGCGAGCTTTGCGTGACCTCTAATCCCTTAAGTTGACGCGCATGTGACCGCTGACCGCTAAATAGCCTTTCCTATCAACAACAAATCCGTAACCAGGGCATCGCCGGGGCCGGGGTAGGTTTTGCGTTGCAAATCCAGCAGTGCAAAGCCATTTTCCCGAAACGCTTCCTCCAGATACGCGGCCTCGTGAAAGTACTGGTACACCTGATCGCCCTGGCTGCTGGTTTGCAGGCCCGATTTGGCGTAATCGTCTTCCATGGTGGAAAGGTACAGCACGCCGCCCGGATGCAGAATTTTGGCTGCGTCAGCGATCAGTTGGACGGCTTCCTCGCGGGAGAGGTAGGGCAGGGCAAATCCGCACATGATGCCGTCAAATTTGCGGCCCAGGGCCAGGATTTCGCGGCAGTCCCAGACCTGAAAGCTGGCCTGGGGATTATTTTTACGGGCCAGTTCCACCATTTGGGGAGCCAGATCAGTGCCGAAGAGTTGAAAATCGGGACGCTTTTGCAAAAGGTAGCGGGTAATATTGCCCGGACCACAGGCCAATTCGAGAATTTGGGCCTTTTGAGGCTGAATTTCCCGGCAAAATAAGTCGAAGGAGGCATGATACAGGGAAACATCCATGTATTTTTCCTGGTAAAGGCTGGCCAGCCGGTTAAAAACATCTACTGCCATTTGGTTGCGGTCCATTCTGAGGCAAATTTTCCTGATTTAAGCCCCAAATTTACCCATTATCTCCATTTCAGTGGCAAAATTCGCCCCCGAAATAAAAATGACCCGACAATTCCGTATCTTAAGCCAACGAAGCGGGCCTGAGAAAGCAACCGGAACTTTACATTCAACACACATGACTAAATTTGATTCGCCCCTGGCGGCCTTTTTGCACTGGGAAGCCACCACCCCCGACCACAACTTCTTCATTCAACCCGTGAATAGCGGGGAACTGAGAAAATATTCCTACCGCGAAGCTGGAAATGAGATCAGGCGCATGGCTACCGCCCTTAAGTCCTTCGGGTTTGAACCCCAGAGCAAGATTGCCCTGCTTTCCAAAAACTGTGCCCACTGGATCATGGCCGACCTGGCCATCATGATGGCGGGCTACATTTCCGTGCCCCTTTACCCTACTTTACACGGAGACGACATCCGCCCGATTCTGGTGCACAGTGAATCCAAAGCCATTTTTGCCTTCAAACTCGACCTCTGGGAAGACCAGAAAAAAGGCGTGCCCGACATTCCCGTTATCGGGGTGGAAGCCTTTGGCACCCGCGAGCAATATACCTGGGAGGGACTGATCGCCAGCCATGAACCCATGCAAAACCCTCAGCCTCAGTTGCCCGACAACCTGGTTACCATCATCTATACCTCGGGTACCACGGGCACTCCCAAGGGAGTCATGCACTCGGTGGGCGCCTTTGCCACCATCGCCAATGTGTTTGTGCAGATCGTTCAACTGCCCGAAAACCCCCGCCTGTTTTCCTACCTGCCCCTGTCGCACATTGCAGAGCGGATCGGCATTTCCATGCATGCCATTTTCCGCGGGGCCTCGGTTCGTTTTCCCCAGTCCATCGAGTCCTTCCCGGCTGATCTGGCCGCCACCCAGCCTCATCTTTTCTTTGCCGTGCCCCGCATCTGGGCCAAATTTCAGGAGAAGATTCTGGAGAAAATGCCGCAAAAGAAGCTCGACCTGTTCCTGAAAATCCCCATTTTGAAAGGCGTCATCCGCAAAAAAATCCAAAAGGCCCTCGGCCTGGGTTCGGCCACTTACATTGCGGCCGGGGCGGCTCCCATCGCGGTCAGTCTGCTCGACTGGTTCGAAAAGCTGGATATTCACATCCTGCAGGTTTATGGCATGACCGAAGATTGTGTGCATTCCCACTTCAACCTGCCCGGTCAAAATAAAAAAGGCACCGTCGGCAAATCTCTGCCCGGTTCGGAAGGAAAACTCTCCCCCGAGGGCGAAATCCTGGTTCGTACCAAAGCCCTGATGAAAGGCTATTATAAGGAGCCCGCCCTTTCGGCCGAATCCTTCACGGAGGACGGCTTCCTGCGCACGGGCGACATGGGGCAATACGACAGCGAAGGCTACCTGACCATCATCGGCCGCTTCAAAGACCAGTTCAAAACGGATAAGGCGAAATTCATTTCCCCTGCTCCCATGGAACTCGAACTGATGAAAAACCACGACGTGGAACAGGTGTGCGTGGTCGGGACGGGCCTGCCACAACCCATTGCGCTGATTACCCTGGCCGCAGA
This sequence comes from Bacteroidia bacterium, assembly GCA_020635905.1. Lineage (GTDB taxonomy): Bacteria > Bacteroidota > Bacteroidia > J057 > JADKCL01 > JACJYV01. The sequence goes on along the minus strand of JACJYV010000007.1, from coordinate 240,514 downwards.
TTCGCGCCAAAAACCCTGGGAGGAACTGACCGCCAGCCTTACTGCCACCCTGAAGGAGGTAAATCAACACCTGCACAGCTACGAAAAGATCACCAAAATGGTGATCATGCAGGAAGACTGGACCGTGGACAACGGCCTGGCCACCCCGACGCTGAAGATCAAGCGCAATGAAATTGAGCGGATTTTTCGGGATAAATATTTGGGGTGGTATGAGCAGGAGGGGGTGGTGGTGAAGGAGTAGGTGGTTGCTCCGAAGGAGGGCCCTTTGAATGGGGTGTGGCCCGTCTTTTTCTAAATCCTAATTCCAATAACGGAACCCAAATTTTCAGAAAAAGCGGCGAACTCTGCTGACGACTTGTCCGATATTTTATCGAGATTAAAGAAATGGCTGGTTGTGGGGGATTCCTGAGCCAGGGTATCGTAACTGACCTCCACACTAACGATGGTCATAAATTCAAAGAAGCCCCTTTTTTTCGCTTTTTGGTGACTTTTCTCGGCCTCCCCAATACGGTTATGAATATTTGAAACATCCCGCCCCCCTTTTATTTCAATGGAAATCAGCCCTTTGGTTCGGGAATTTAAGGATTCAAAAATCTCAATATCGGGATCAGAAGCGAACCTGATTTCCACCTTTCGGCCAGATTCATTCGTGACTACGATTCGGTTTGGATCAACTGAGTCAATATACGGATCGACAATTGACTTAATAATCTCAAAGGTTTTTCTTGTTGCATGCTGGCCAAGGATATTATTCATTGAGCCCCGAAACTGAGGTCCAATGGTTAATAACTGGAGTTCTTCAACGGATTTCAATCTTATCAAATCCAGGGCATCTACCAGAACCATCGAGGAATTACACAAACTTGTACATAGTCTGTTTAAATTTTCTTCGGTATGGGAGAGCAGTTTTCCTTTCTCCTCCATGGACTTGAAGCTCCCAAATGGCCCCTTGCTGTAAAATTCCTTTTGAGAAAATCCAAGAAGCAGGCGATAATAACCCAAAAGAAAGGGATTTGCTTTGAGAAGACAGGGAACCGGAAAAAAGACTTCTCCCCGAAGGGAGAATTGGGCCAACTTTTGGATTCCTTCCGCGGGGGCAAAAAGGTCTAATTCATCATTTATTTCTTTTATCGCTACCTTTTTTATTGATTTTTTCAGGACTGGATAGAAATATTGCTCTTTTATTTCCTGGAGTTTTTCAAAGAAATCAATCTGAAGTTGGGGATCTAAAACAGGGTAGGGTCGGGACTGGGGCATTTTTTTATTCTTTTAGCTGCAATATTGATGTAATCCTTGTTTAACTCAATTCCATGGTAGTTTCGGTTGAGGGACTTACAAACCACGCCCACTGTTCCTGCCCCGAAAAATGGATCCAGAATGTATCCATCCTTTGGCGAACTCGCCTGAACAATTGGTTTAATTAATTTAGGAGGGAAGGTGGCAAAATGCGCTTCTGGAAATGGCTCCGTATTAACCTGCCAAACGGATCTCCGGTTTCTCAATTTTCCTTTTGCCTCTGCAGGTTCTTTGATACTTTCATGGTCATAGTAATATTTCTCTGACTTGGAAAACATAAAGAAATACTCATGCGATTGTGTTGGGCGGTCTTTTACGGACTCTGGCTGGCAATTGGGTTTATACCAAATAATATCCGAACGCAAATACCAGCCATCTGCCTGTAAGGCAAATGCCACCTTCCAGGGCACCCCAATTAAATCTTTTGGTTTTAATCCCGCTGGAGTTGGAGGTCTGTAGGTCATTTCCCGCGCAGGATTTTTTTTATCTTTCTCCCGCCAGGTTCTGTTTCCGCTGGTGTAAGAATCACCCAGGTTTACCCAAAGAGTTCCATCATCCCGCACCTTATCCCTGATGGCTCTGAAAACCTCCACCAAATCCTGAATAAAATCTTCCAAAAGAGTTTCCGCCCCAATTTGTCCCTCATATCCATAATCCCTCAGCCCCCAGTAGGGCGGACTGGTAATGCAACTTGAATAGAAATTATCGGGTAATTGTTTAACCACATTTCGAACATCCCCCTCCAATATCAAGGATTCACTCCAGTCAACTTTTACCTTTTCCTTTTCTTTTAACTCTAATAACTGCATTCCAAAAATCTTTTACATATGAACGACAATTTACCATTAAAATTAGCCAACCAAACTCCGTTTAAACTTAAAACTTATCCCCAGGAAAGGAATTCTGACCAACTACCATAAACATTGACGCCCATACCTGCTGGTTCTGTGATGGACTGGCAAAAAGCTTTACACCCCTAAGGTAGGGAGGTTGCTGTTAGGTTTGATCAACGATCCTCCAGCCATCCCCAACCACCACCATCCTTCATTTCATTCGCCTCTTTCAATATACTCAAGCCATCCGCTGAACAAAAATCCGGATTCCTGTCCCCAGGCTACTTTGAACCATCACTCAAAGCCCCCAGCCGCCCTCCCGATAGCTATCCGGGACCCATCGCTCAAGGCCGCCCCCTGGTTTTATTCGGTTTGCTTATTTCAAAGGCGCTCATGAATCTCCCCATGGTCGATTTGGCAAGGCCACCCCACCCTGGTTGGCATCGCCAAAAAATACCCCCGCATAGCGGCTTCAATCCTATGGATTGATTTAGATCTTTGAACATCCCGACCTGCTTCTGGATGAAAGAATAAGTCAGCCATTATTTCCGAAGAGAGGCTTTTACTTCATCCCAGGTCAACAGATTTTCTGGATCATTTTGGTAGGACTCCAACCTTTTCTTCAATTCCAATTCTTGCGCTTCAGAAAGGTTTTCCGAAACACCCTTTTGACCGATGCTATCCCAAATGGCCTCAACAAGAAGAATCCTTTCAGCTTCGCTTAATTTCAATATTTCGTTTAACATCTTTGTCATACTCAAATATAACGAAAAGCTGGTTTTCAAATTGATCTCTTTACATTTAAACTTTCCGTAACCATTTGTTTCACTTTCATGTAACGGCACCAGGATGCGGCAGGAGACCCGTCGGCGTAGCCGGGCCTAAATTGGCATCCCAATTTCTTATCAGGTTGCTTTAACTCCTTAAAGTCAATTCTGAAACCAATCTGCAGTTGTCGCACTTAAAGGCATACAATTCGTTTATATTTTCCCCGCCGACGAACCAATTTCCTCCACAATTTGGGCAAGGCCTGGCCTGATCCTTCTGGCGGGAAATCGCCCGGTAATTGAATAAAAAGTAGTAGGTTGGAACCTGGGTCACCGCCTCAATCATCCTGCAACATTCCATTCCCCACTGGTTTAATTCACTTTTGTGATCCTGCAGTTGATTTTGGCTCCATCTTTCCCCAACCTTGTCTCCAAACCAAAGGCCCTCTACCCGCCCATAATTATTTTCCCAAAAATTGATACCCTCATGACAATTTCCACCGCAGGTAAAGGGAATTTTGTAGAGGGGAACGGGCTCCATACTTTTGGTTTCAATCAGGGGAGAATAATGCAATTTTTTCAGCACAAACGATTGCCAGTCAGTGGGAATGTGCATTTTGGAAAAGCCTGGCTGATCCTCTGCTGGCGAATACTCCAGTGTACAGCCAAGCTCCCCCTCAATTCGATTGCGCCAGGAAATGGCATATTCATTGCAGTTTTTTCTGTCCAAAGAATCTGCTTCCGGGCAAACCAAAACCATCCTGGCCCCATTGGGAATGGGCTCAAATATCCAGTCCTCGTTCAGGATTTGGTTATTTCTGCCCAACGAGGTTAAGTAGTTGCCCAGAAAATCATGAAAATCTTCCTTTTCAACCCCCTCGCCCGTTATTTTCAAAATGATCGTTTTCATTCCTGATTTGTTTAGACCGCACCCAGGGTACGCAGGACTAAGATGGTTATTTTTCAGGGAGAATGAAGCATTAAAGCAATTTAATCCTTGATTTTGATTTGGCTGAAGTAGGGACTTTTATTTCGGGAGTGCTTTTCCATGATAAAATCCATTTGCAACAAAATTGAATCTCCTGCGGTGGAATTGGGAATGCCGGCATCCCTTAAGTCGCTTTCCCTGAAGTAGTAAAAATCAATCATGATGGAATAAAAGTCGGTGATTTCTGTGCCTTTGGTTAAAATGATTTTTTCGTCAGGGGAAAGCTTTTTGTATTCGTAGGTTTGAGCGGGTCCAAGCAAGGGGTCAGGCAGGATCAGATCGGCCCCCAATCTAAGCCACAGGTTATCGCCTGTCTGACTATATTCCTCATCCACAGGAATATACACTGTCTCCTGGGAGATGTTGCGCAACACAATTTCCACCGGGTCCGAACCTGAGGCGGGGGTGATTGTAATCAATAATTCACCGTTTTGCAGGGAGTCGGTCTGGCCACAGCAGGGCAGAATGGCCAGGAGGAGGAAGAGGGTAATGAGGTGGGTTTTCATTTTAAATTTCCTCTAAGGAGAAATAGAGCACACGAGAGTGGTAGTACTTGCAGGTAGCACTACGGTGGGCCTGTAATGATAAACATAGTTCTTTTACAGGTCTTCTCAAAAGCATAATTCACCGTCAAAAATCTGGGCTGACAGGAACCCTGTTCGCCCACACTTCTATTGCGTAAATAACCTGTTAGAGCACATTAATAGTTAGAAACAAGAGACACAACAGTTACAGCATGCATTGCAAATGTGCGCGAGAGTTTGTTTGGTGATCTGGAAGGGAAATATTATTTTTAGAACGACAAGGTGCGGAACCTTTAATTACTCAATACTCTTGCAATAAAATTCAATTCATGGAAAAATTATTATTGATCGTAATCGCAACTCTTTGTTTTCTTCCAACTTATTCCCAAAACTCAAAAAGTAAGAAGCAAAAAGAAGAATTAACCATTGAGGTAAAATATAATGGTATTACCCACACTATCAAAAATGGAGATACTGTTCATCTTGGTTACGGAAGTTTGCCAAATGGGGATTTCATGTATATCGGTAACAGTTCACCAAGAGTTTCAATGGGCAAAGAATATGCTCGAAAAACAGGTACGATTACTAAAGTGAAGTATTGGAAATCACTTGATCAGTATCAAATAACCATAAAAGGAAAATTTGGATTCTACATAGTTGACATACCACAGGCTATTGAAAAAGAGGAAGTAATTGGTTTCAACGAAACATTTTTCAAGCAGTAGGGCTTAGAAACTGGAAAAGGAAGAATTACAAGGGATTTAGAGCCCAGGGGAAGGCTGCCGCAGGCGGGGTGGCCGAAGCGTAGGGAGGCCATTTGGAATAGCGATGGGTTATCAAAATTTCATTCCCCTTTTATTTGTTTGATGAAATTTATCAAGTTATCGTCGAAGTCCTCACTTAAATCCAGCCATTGGATTGCCCGAAGAGAGGCTGGGATTTTTTCCTTTGCTTCACTCTCAAGAATTACAGGAACAACAATTGGGAATCCCCCCTTTTGTTTGTTGAAAAGTGCCACCTCAAGCTCTTTTTGCTGAAATTCTCTCATTCCCCGACTAGGAACAAGGACAAACATATATGCAGACGACTCTATCCCCTCCTCAATTTTGCTAATTATTGTATCTCCTATTTTTATCATGGATTGATCAAACCAAACTTCTATTCCATACCCATAAAGGAAATTCGCTATTTTCTGCGCCATTGGCTTGTCATTGGGAGCATAGGACAGAAAAACTGACCAATTATGGCGAGTTTCTTTTTTTGCTGGAGCCGAGACGGCTTTTTCTTGATACTCTTTCTTAAGAGTTCCATCCTTCGATGTCAGTTCAGCTAATTGTATAAGAAAATCTCCAACCTGAGTATGTTTCCCATCAGGATTATCATATTCGATTAACCTGATCCGTTTATCAATTGCGAGTCGTTTCTTTTCTAATTCAGAATACTTGCCTTTTTCCACTAGGGCGTAGTGGTGTTCATTATTTCTTGCGTAGATTCCAGACAGTCTATCAAGCAATAGGTCAGTGTCTGGATCGACCAATCCAAACCCAAGAAATAATACAGTATTTACGGTGAATAGGGTTTCCATAAAGGACCTATAATGAGGGGTTCTAAATAAAATTTCATGATAGTCATGACTTGAAAGGATTACCGTATCTGGACGATTAACATCCCCATGGATTTTGAAAATAAAATCATCTTCCACCCTTAATGGATTGGGGACAGTTAGAAGATCTTCTTGCGTGTATACTGGAGGAAGTCTTCCATCCTTAGAAATAGTATATGCTCCCTCAAGCAAAGTATCGTAATTGGTCGTCAGATATCCAATAAATGGAATCTGCATGAGAGACTTATGGACCTGTCCCGGGGTCAAGTTTCTGTCCAAAAAAATTTTTCTTAAGTACTTGTTAAGAGCCGCTTTGGGAATATTATCTTCAAGTTCCTGAGCGACCATTAAGACCTTTCCTTCGGATATCGCAATTTTTATATCCTCTTCCAATCCAGAAAACTTAATTCCGTCTGTAATAGCAATTTGGAGAAGTTCCTTTAGCAAGGCAGGCCAACTAGGCAAATTCTTGCCTGTAGACCTTTTCACATTCATTGAAAGGCCTGCACCACAAAATGCTACGGCTTTATTATTTTGAATCGCCTGAATTAGAGGATTCGGAATTATGGAGGGTTGGAATTTCATCTTTTACTTATTTTTGATTACGACACGGCTTTGGGCAGGGGCGATCTTGAATACTCCTACTGACGCCCTTGATCATAGACCTGTGTTAGACGCTTTCTCTTTTTCTAAGTTCCATTGGCCATTTCCTAATCTGGGCAATTGTTGGGTCCAGGTAAAGATTATTTACACTAGGCTTGAATTTTATTTCCATGAGCTTAAGCCCGATTTCGCACTCTGAATTTGTAACCACTATTAGATCTCCCTTACTTTTATCCGGCTTTATGAGATCATGCCTACTTGCGGAATTTCTATTTGGAAGCGAAAAACCTTTGGATTTTGAATACATTGATTTTATCCTTGATTCAGAAATTGATTCATTGAAGAACACAGTTTTAAAACCATTCAAAATCTGAAGAATATTTAATTGCTCAACATCGCTTTCAGAAATAATATTTACAAATGACTTTTTCGGATGTCCAACTTTATAAATTTCCGGGTCATATAAGATAATGCCAATCTTGGGATTGAGTGGAATAAAGATTTGGAGACCCAGGCTCCCATATCCTGCTTTTCCCCTAAGATTTCCCTTTTTCTCCAATAGTTGGTTGTATCGTACAACTGGGAAATCTGAAGCGATGAATGATAATTTTGTCTGGTTGACTAAAACCTTATAATCTAGATCAAGCATAATATCGATCAGTTCAGTTAACATTGAAAGGGAAACTTCGACGGCCTTTTCATGATTCACTTTTGGAAGCAGTTCATCAACATTTGCATTTGGATCTAATTCCAGGGCTTTTTGTTTTACCTTTTCAAATGACTCAATTATGTTTCTTATTGGGATGGGATTTCTTAGATGAGTTAGGCTAACAAATGCAAGCAACATTCGATGCTCTGGAGTAAACTTTTGAGGCCCCTTCTTGGTTTTTATTATTTCTTGAACAAGGATAGCAAGATTTGTTTCTACCTTTTCAAGCCAGGCCTCAATCTTTCCATCCATGCCATAATAAAAGTTTTTTGAGCCTTGCGTTTTTAGTTTTGCTCTTTGAAAATAAAAACTGTTGTTTAAATCAAAAATCCCTAATTCCTTGCGGTTCCCTAAGTACGAAAAATTCCTTAGGAAGAATTTAGGAATATAGTGCTGATTTTTTTTATCGGTTTTCATTTATCTGTTTGCTTCTAACGTCACGTGTAGCCGGGTGCGAGCGGAGCGAGCGTCATTTAAACTGCCGTGTTATGCTGATTTAAGGAAGTGGAGTTCCTACTCTGTCGGAAGTAATCTTTTTGTATCCTGTATTCTGACAATGCAAATCGATAAAGGCTAACAACTCTTCAACCTCTATCTTAAACTTGACTACGTCGATTGGGTGGATGCAAATAATAAGTTGGTCACAATAGCTATCAGAGCTTAATGATACCAAAAACGAAAGAACAATTTCTTTGATCACCTCTTGCCTTGGCAATGATATCCTACCCCTACCTGTTCCCAAAATTGGGATTACCAAATTGTCCTTACTCCCATTTTGTAGGAGGAATGACCATAACCCATTTAAGGAGTTTCTCAAATCGTCCTCGGTTGTCCTAGATCTATTGGCACTATTTAAAGAAGAGTTGACTAGAAGGTAATATTGAACCTCATTCCTGTAAACTGGGACCACCGTGCCCATTTTATAAACAACGGGATCTGTAGATTCAATTGCTTCTTTATACTTTTCTTTTCTTTCAGTTAATTCTTGAACAATGTCTCTTTGAAGATCAGGATAATTCCCTTTGTATGCATTATTAACAAATAATTTAAGAATGCTACTAGATCTCTGGACGATTCCATTGTTCTCACAATCAAGTTTGTGGTTGATTGGAACTATCACAGACCCTTTGATCTTAAAAATATCCCCAACCTGAATTATTATCGAAACATCTCTATTCTTAACCTTAAATACGAATGAGGATTTGGGTCTATTCAAATAAATAGCGACAATTAAACCTAAAATAAATATAAGCCACCAAATCGATTTTATCGCAGTCGAAAGTTCAGGACTACCAAAAAAAGTCAAAGCTTCTATTAGGGTCCAAATTATCCCCAAAATGGCGAAGCAACTTTCAAGCAAATTAACTACTCTTAATTGCTTCCAAAACAACCAGAGCATGTATTTGATTTGATTCATAGCCCTACTTGTTTATAGGCATAATCGTTATAATAAAAAGGACCGCTCTTCCCCGAGTTCAAATTTCGGATATGATACCCTCCCCATTCCTCCAATGCCTTTTGAATTATTCTCGAATTAAAGCTTACGTGAAGTGCAAGCTTATCCCTCAAAACTGGTGGACACATTTCGTCATCCATAGCTCTTTTACCATTTAAATTGACTACAATAATAGGAAGGCCAAGTTTGAGAGCAAGCTCAATTTCCCATTTTACAAATTTGTAGAGGAATTTCGTTTTCTCCCCAATTAAAATGACGAAAATTTTTGCGCTGTTCATTCTTTCCCGCAGCCTTCTTTTTATTGTTTCCTCGGAACTTTGATGCCATATGTTGTTTAAATCATGAGCATCAAAAAAACTAAAGTTAGTAAAATCGTTTTGCTTCCATGCAGTCATTAATCTATAGTATCGAATATCACTATCTGCATCGAAAGCAACGTAAGTTTTATTTCTGTATGCCATGGAAATGAGATGAAGCAATTTCTACGAAATAAAGGCAAAACTAGCAAGAATGAAAGCCCCAAATACAACTCTATTAAAATGGAAATCCAACGTCCTCCTGGTCTTGCTTTTGTGCCTTCCGAAATTCAATTTGATCCTGATTTTCTATACTTCACGCGGCCATAAAAGTAACTTTTTTGTACCTCTGGAATTTGAGGTTTAGTGTTTTTCGGTGGTCCTTTTCATGGAATTCGTCCAGTGCTTTGTCAATGGCGCTTTTGAACTCCTTAAAGGTGGGATAATATCGTCCATTAAGTGCGGATTTCTTGATGATTTTCCAAACCCGTTCAATCAGGTTTAGGTTGGGAGAATACGAAGGCAGGAAGCATAATTCAATTTCCATTTGACGTGCAGTTTCCTGGACAAATTTACATCTCTGGTAAGGGGCGTTGTCGAGAATAATTGTGATGGGTTGGTCTGTGTACCGTTCCTTAAGGAGCTTAAACAAGCTTACCACTGAGGTTGAGTCAATGTAGCCTGTGTTTCTGAAGGTTTCGAGGATCTTGGTTTTTGCATGTAGGGCACCCAACACGTTATACCTTTGCCTTCCCGATGGAGCCTTGATGAACAATCGGCAAAACGACCACACGAAGGAGAGAAAGGGTGCCAGCACGAAATGGGCTGAATCTATGAAGAAAACATGACGTTTGTCCGCTATGCATTCGGCAATTCTGGGCATCATCACTTCCTCCCAAAAGACCTCCTGGGCAGCAGGATCGGCCTTCCCAGGAATGTGGCCAAGTTTGCAGAAGCGCATGCCAATTGACTTCAGGAAGTGCCTCACCTGGGTCTGACCGAGTTTTAAACCTGTCAAGTGAGAGATCCGCTGGGCAGCTTCTGCCACAGAAGGGCTGCATTCCGCCAAAAAGGAGGCCTTTAAGATTCCCCGATACGGTTCCAAACACGAAACAGGCCGATAGGAAACAGGAGAAAGGACGCTCCCAAGGCCAAATTCGGCATACTTCTTTTGAATGGACGTCACCGTCTTGGGGCTCACCCCAACTGCCACGGCAATATCCTTACGCTTGAAATCATTACTCATCGCCAAAATTGCCAGCTGCTTCAACATTCGGGGAGGATGATTCAAATATCTTTCTATCTTTACTACTCGAAAGTCTTCTTCAGAGATTTTTATACGGAGCATCATTTTAGGATTTTAGACACCCCAAAATGCAATGCTCCGTTCTTTTTTATATCAACATGTCCACAACTTCAAAAGGGTAACTTGTGCCCGCGCGAAGTATAATACCCATTTCTCCCCTTGATCCAATAATCTGCAAGCAATAAACTCATGTTGATTATAGCTGTCATATTCAGAAAAGGTTTCCACCATTTTTTTAGCCGTCAATGCTCTTATTCCGATGCTTGTAGCAATGTCAGTATATCCTGATTTTTGCATCTCATCTTTAATTCTGTAAAGAGAAACAGTATCTTCATTTGACAGAGAGTTTTCCATTACCAAAAGTAAAAGTGCAATTTCATGACTTTTCAGACCTTCTATGGGGACGACAGGAGTGTCATTTAGCTTCTCGACCCGTTTGTTCACTTTTAGGAATGATGAAATTCTTTCAGTGATAGAACTCCCTAAACTCTCGAAATCACTTATAGATGAAGTTTGATATGAAATTATTCTTTTATGCTGAATGTCAAATGGAAAACCTCCTTCTCTTTCATCTGAACAAACCATTATTACATCTTTACCGCATGCAAAAGCAAAACCAAGTTCATACCAAACATTTGGATTATTTGTTGTGATTTCAGCGAAACACAATCTCGAATCTTTGATTTTTGACTCAATTTCTTCGATTGGAATTCTAACTGAGGGATCCCTATCAACTCGATATGGAAAAATGCCTGCATTTTTTATCGCAGGTTCAAAAATGTCACCAAACCTCTTGTCAAATTTTGCTTTATCAAAAGGCTGAATTACAAAACAGTATTCTTTCATTTTTATTTCATTTCAATTTAGAATAAGCAACAAATAAACTCGTTCAAGTTTACTTCCGCTACCCCCCCAATCTCCACATTCCCCTCCAAATTCACAATCCCGAAATCACATTATTTTCCCACACACCACCCTCCAAAACCCTGCACCAAATCTCCTCTCCATTACACAACCCTTTTCACCCCCCATTCACCCCAACAACTCCGGCAGATTGGGATTCCCCACCAGCAGCCCATCCAGCCAGGCTTCCAGGTGCTCCGTGAAACTGAGCCCAAAGGAACTCAAGGCACCAGCCGAATCCGAAAACCACATTTGACCGTTTCCTTCGCCCCATACCACCAAAAACCGAAACATGCCGCAGCCTTCGCCTCCCGTTTCAATCATGGCCATGGGGCCTTCCAGTTCTTTATTATCTGAGGAGTGGAAAGGCAGCAGGCGGGCATGACCGGCCACCATCTGGTCCGGGTCAAAGGGCGTGTTCCAGCCGTGGTCGGGGCCGATGCCGCCATTGCCCACCGTGCACACAAATTCCACAAAATCGGCCGGGAGCGGAAATCCAAAATGTCTTTCAAACCTGTGGATGGCCTCCCGCCCTATGACCGGACCAAACCACCGATCCCCGATCTGCCCGGGAAGTTTCTTTTTCCCGTCGTGCAGGTCCAGTACCTGTTGGATTTTGTCCAGTATGCGGGCAATGCGGGCCAAAATGATGCTTTGCGACCCGGGCGAATATGAGGCTGCATCCCAACCCACCTCATCCTTTGTACTCATGGTAGGCTGTGATGGTCAGGTAATACCCGTCGGGATCGCAGAGGGAAAATTCCAATTTGGTGGAATTGGGGTTGAGGTGGACTTCCTCCTCCACGGATAGCCCCATTTGGCGGGCCATTTCGCGGATGCTTTCCATGGCGGGAGTGCGAAAGTAAAGGATCAGGCCATTGCCGGGCGTAAGCTGCGGATTTTGCATGGTGGGATGTTCGTGGGCGCCCCACTGATGCAGGCAAAGCATGACCTCGCCCACTTCATCTACCAGAATGTCGAATTCGGCTCCGCCGTGCATGCTGCGCCAGCCAAACAGCCGCTGATACCAGGCAGAACTGCCTTCGACGTCTTTTACCGCTATGATGGGATCGATTTTTGCCATGGGATTTGATATTAAGGGTTGAATTTAGTGAATTATGGGGTGAAATGGTATGGAGCATGCGCCTGCACTCCCTCTAATTCACCCAAAAACCCACTTTTGAACCTTTTACCATAAGTACCCCAACCCTTGAGCCTGGACCATCCTGGCCCGAAGCTTGACCCCCTCAAGCTTTAGGCTTGGGGTATCCTGGCCCGAAGCTTGGCCCCCTCAAGCCTGAAGCTTGGGGTATCCTGGCCTGAAGCTTGCCCCCCTCAAGCCTGAAGCTTGGGGTATCCTGGCCCAAAGCTTGACCCCCTCAACCTTTAAGCTTGGGGTATCCTGGCCCGAAGCTTGGCCCCCTCAAGCCTCAGGCTTGGGGTATCCTGGCCCAAAGCTTGCCCCCCTCAACCCTGAGGCTTGGGGTAATTATGGTTAGGGGTTGGCCAACCAGGCTTGAGGGTTGGGGTAGCCAAGCTTTAGGGTTCAATTTTCAACCTTTAGGGTTGGGGTAACCAAGCTTTAGGGTTCAGTTTCCAACCTTTAGGGTTGGGGTAACCAAGCTTTAGGGTTCAAATTCCAACCTTTAGGGTTGGGGTAGGCAAGCTTCAGGGTTCGATTTCGAACCTTTAGGGTTGGGGTAGTCAAGCTTTAGGGTTCAATTTCCAAGCTTTAGGGTTGGGGTAAGCAAGCTTCAGGGTTCAGTTTCCAATCGGTACCGGAATCCTGTGGACTGTGGACTGTGGACTGTGGACTGTGGACTGTGGACTGTGGACTGTGGACTGTTAACTGTGGACTGAAAGTGCTCAATTTCCCTGGGTAAATAGGAGTCCATGCCCCTTCAAAATCCATTTCCCTGGCTTTTCCAGGTGTTCATCAGGTCGGACAGAGCCTCGGCAGACATGCCGCCGTAATTGTCGGGAAGGCCACCCTCATGGCCACCCATGGCCTTGGCGAGTTTCCTGCCGCTTTCCTTTTTCTGATAAGTTTCCACGTAATCAAAAACCACCCGCTTATTCATTCCCACATACCCCACCTGAAAGGCTTTCACCTCTTCCCAGTGGGTAAATCTCGCCCGAAACAGACTTTTGATCTCAAATCCCTCTGCGGTCAGGGTAAGCACAGATGCGCCGGGCAGCAGTTGGATGGCAAATATGAGTGAGACCAATCCGAAAAATCCCATGGAAATCCATCCCACCAGACCTTCTTCCGGCACAAGAATCATCCCCCCCGCCACAAAAAGCAGACTTAGCAGAAGGTAAAGCGCATTTCTGAGCCGACTGGGTTTCAGAATTTGGGTTTCCTGGGTCATTGTGATTGGGAAGATAGGAAAACAATTGCAATGTGGAATAACTCACCCCTGCGCAAGCGCTTTCCCCTCTCTCCCTGTAGCGGCAAAGAGGGGCATATGGGAAATTCAAACCAGTGGGAATGGAGCAAACTCACCCCTGCGCAAGCGCTTTCCCCTCTCTCCCGGAAGCGGAAAAGAGGGGCATATGGAAAATTCAAACCCTGAGGGCCCTCTTTCTCAGAGAGAGGGCAGCCCCGAACGCATTCGGGGGCGGGTGAGTTCTAACCACCATTGCCCCCACCCCAACGGACAAACCGTAAACCAACAACTAACAACCAACCGTAAACCGCAAACCGTAAACCGTAATCCCGATTGTTATCGGGAGTAAACCGGTTAAAAAAAAGGGCCGGGAAAATCCCGGCCCTGATCCTTCAAATCCGGCTTTCGCCTTATTTCGCGCCTTTGGTCGAGGTGGCACAGGAGCCTTTCACATCGCCATGCTTCTCGTGCTCAGCCCAATCCTTTTCATCGATCTCGATGGTGGATTTTTGCTTGGTGCCCGGATCCGTATGGCAAATGGTGATCTTTTTCACTGGCGTTCCCACTACCTTGGTTGTGCCTTTGACCGGCGCTTTGCCGCCCGAAGTGCCTCCCGTGGTCCCGCCGGTCGTGGTTTTGCCATTATTGCCCCCGTTGATGGTGCTGCCGCCCGTATTGCCGCCCCCGTTTTGCACGGGTTTTTCGTTTTGCGGACAGGCCCCCTGGGTATCTCCATGTCCCTGGTGGTAAGTCCAGGCTGAGGTGGGGATCTGCATGGTCATGGTGCCGTCGTGACAGATGGTCATCGGGGTCAGGTTGCACAGGCCCTGTACGTCGCCGTGGGCCTGGTGAGCGGGCCAGGCAGAATTGTCGATCTGCATGTTGATCGGGTTGTCAGGATTTCCGGGAGGGAAGTGACAAATCGAGATCTTGGGATCGGGACAATTGCCTTTGGTATCGCCGTGCGCCTGGTGGAATGGCCATGCATCTTCGATGGTTTTGAGTTTCACCCCGTTGTGGCACACCCAGATGGCGGTTTTGTCACAGTTTCCTTTGTGGTCGCCGTGAGCCTGGTGAGAGGGCCAGTCCGTTTCCAGAATGTCCAGCTCGTTGGCTGCATCGGGATCGCCGGGAGGGAAGTGACAAATGCGGATTTGCGGGGGAGCGCAGGCGCCGAGTTTGTCGTTGTGGGCCTCGTGGAACGGCCAGGAAGCCTGGGGAATTACCTTGGTCTCGTACCCTTCAGGGTTGTGAATGGGTTTGTGACAGATGGTAATCATGGTCATATCGCAGGGACCTTCGGTGTCGCCGTGGGCCTTGTGGGTATCCCAGTCCGTGTTCATGATGTTGATGGTCTGGGGATTGTCCACGTTGGAGGGCGGGAAGTGGCAAATCTTCATGGGGAATTTGCACACACCCTGCTGATCGTAGTGCTTCTGGTGATAAGGCCAGGCCGAAGTGGGGATGGTCATGGGAATTTGCTTCGCCTTGCCATTCTCAATTTCGATGTGGCAAATCTGCATGGGAGTCATGTCACAGGTGCCCTGCACGTCGCCATGCGCCTGGTGCTCAGGCCATTCCAGCTCGTTGATCTGGAGATTTTGCGGATGGTTGGGATCTCCCGGAGGAATGTGACAAATGCTCATCAGATTCACGGGGCAGTTGCCCTGGGTGTCGCCGTGGCCCTGGTGGAAGGGCCAGGAAGCGGTGGGAATCTGCATATTTCCGCCTTCGTGACAGATGGTCATGGGGGTCATATTGCAATTACCTTTGGTATCACCATGCTCGAGGTGGGGAGGCAGGGCGCTGGTTTTCACCTGAATGTTTTGCGGATTATTGGGATTGCCGGGAGGGAAGTGGCAGATAGACACCATTTCATCCGGACATTCACCTTCCGTGGCACCCTGACTCATCATGTAATCCAGGGCCGAAGCAGCGATGGTCAATTGCTGTCCATTCATACAAATGGTCACCTGGGTCATGTCACAGGCTCCCTGCTGGTCACCATGGGCCAGGTGGGCATCCAGGGCAGACGTCTTGATGGTGATGGTCTGGGGATTGCCAGGATTGCCCGGTGGCAGGTGGCAAATGGTGATATCCGGATCCACAACCGGGCAATTGCCCTGGGTGGCGCCCTGACCCTGGTAGTAAGTCCAGGAAGCCTGTGGCACGGTCAGGTTTTGGCCGTTGAAGCAGATCTTCACCGGGGTCTGGTTACATTCGCCCTGGGTATCACCATGAGCCTGGTGTGCAGGCCATGCATTCGGGCTGATCTCGATCACCTGCGGGTTATTGGGGTTGCCGGGAGGAATGTGGCAGATCACCATTTTTTGCTGGGGACAATCTCCTTCCGTGGCGCCCTGACCCTGGTAGTATGCCCAGGAAGAGGTGGCCACCGTCATTTGCTGTCCGTTCAGACAGATGGTCATGGGGTTGAGGTCGCAGGGACCCTGAATGTCGCCATGGGCCAGGTGGGCATCCAGCGCGGAAGCGCTGATGGTGATGGTCTGGGGATTGCCCGGGTTGCCCGGAGGCAGGTGGCAGATGGTGATGTTTTGTTCCACCACACAATTACCCTTGATTGCACCCAGGCTCTGGTAGTACGCCCAGGCAGCATAAGGAATGGTCAGGTTTTCGCCCCTGAAACAAATCTTGGTCTGGGTCATGTCGCACTGGCCTTGTGAATCGCCGTGAGCCTGGTGCGAAGGCCAGTCTTTGGGATCAATTTCCAGGGTTTGCGGACTGCCGGGGTTATTGGGTGGCAGGTGGCAAATGGTGATTTTCTCGACCGGACAATTGCCTTTGGTGGCTCCTTTGCTCTGGTAGTATGGCCAGGAAGCCGTGGGGATAGACAGGTTACCACCCTGGTAGCAGATGTTCATGGGCACCATGTCACAACGGCCTTCATTGTCTCCGTGGTTTTTGTGTACCGGCCATTCCGTCACGGAAATCTGAATCTCCTTGGGATGGGTGGGATCTTCCGGGGGAATGTGGCAGATGTTCATTTTCTGGGGAGGACAATCACCCTGGGTAGCGCCCTGACCCTGGTAGTAAGGCCAGGCTGCCGAAGGCACATTCATGGTATTTCCCTGGAAACAAATCTTGATCGGGGTCAGGTTACAGGCTCCCTGGGTATCTCCGTGTCCCTGGTGAGCGGGCCATTCTTTGGGATTGATCTCGATCGTCTTGGGGTTGCCCGGACTTTCCGGCGGAATGTGGCAAATGGTCATTTTCTGGATGGGACAATCGCCCTGGGTGGCGCCTTTGCCCTGGTACCACGGCCAAACCGCGGTGGCAATAGTCAGATTCTGGCCCTGATAGCAAATATCCATGGGGCTCATGTTGCACTGACCTTTGGTATCTCCATGACCGAGGTGCACGTTCAGGTCTTTGGCATCAATTTCAATGGTCTGAGGCTGGGGAGGATTGCCGGGAGGAATGTGGCAAATGGTCAGTTTCTCCACCGGACAATTGCCTTTGACTGCACCCAGGTTCTGGTAAGCATTCCAGGAAGCGGTGGGAATGCTCAGATTCTGGCCCTGGAAGCAGATGACCATGGGGGTCATATTACAGGCGCCCTGCTGGTCGCCGTGGCCCTGATGTACCGGCCAGGTAGCCGGATCTATTTCAATGGTTTTGGGTTGACCGGGATTCGCAGGAGGAATGTGGCAAATGGTCATTTTCTGGATCGGACAATCCCCATAAGTGGCACCCTGACCCTGGTAATATGACCAGGAAGAGGCAGGAATGGTGATATTCTGTCCGTTGAAACATACCTGCTGCTGGGTGAAATCGCACTGACCCATGACGTCGCCGTGTGCGGCGTGACTGTTCCACTGAGACTGCTCAATGGTCATGGTCACCGGGTTGCCGGGATTGGCCGGGGGAATGTGGCAAATCACGATCTGTGGCAGCGGACACTGACCCTGCTCGTCGCCGTGGGAGGCATGGAACGGCCAGGATGCGGTGGGAATGGTCAGGGTCTGGCCCTGGTGGCAGATGGTGAGCGGGGTCAGGTTACAGGGCCCCTGCAGGTCGCCGTGGGCCTGGTGTTGTCCCCACTGGGAAGCATCAATGTTGATGGTTTGCGGATTGTCGGGGTTGGCCGGGGGAATGTGGCAAATGGTCATTTGCGGGCTTGGGCAGGGTCCGCGGCTGTCGCCATGGCCCTGGTGCCAGGGCCAGGATTCTTCGGCAATCACGATGGTTTCCTTGCCATTGGGATGGCGGGGATTGAGGTGACAGATCACCATGGTGCGGCCAGAGCAGGGGCCCTGCACGTCGCCATGGTTGGCGTGTGAAGGCCACAGGTCAGCCGGGATGTTGATGGTCACGGGCTGGTCGGGATTGGCCGGGGGAATGTGACAGATGGTAATGGTTTCCACCGGGCAGGGGCCCTGGAAGGCTCCCTGAGCCTGCAGGCTGGGCCAGGCTGAGACGGAAACCGTCAGCTCGTTGCCCTGGTAGCAAACGTTCATCGTTTGCTGGCTGCAGGGACCCATCTGGTCGCCATGGGCCTGGTGAGCCGGGAATTCAGATTCGCGGATGGTGATGGTCCGGGCGCCGCCCGGATTGCCGGGAGGAATGTGGCAAATGGTAATGCGGTTGTCCACGTCCACGGGGCGGCACTGGGCCGTGATGGTATTGCTCACGGTTGCCGTGGGAGTGGTGGCCGTGATGGTAATCACCTGCTGGGTGCCGGGCGTAAGCTCCAGGGTCATGCTCAGCATGTGGGTTACGGGATCCCAGCTATATTGTGAAGGAGGAACGGTATATCTGCCTGAGGTAACGGTGATGTTATTTTTATTCTGAACCCCGTCGATCTGGGCCTGAATGAAAACCTCGCATACGTTTCCGTTATAGTATCCGCCGGGAGGGCTGATCACCACGATCGTAGGATCGTTATGACCCTGCATCACTGCGCCACAGCTGGCGGTAAACTGCTGGATGGCCGTGCCTGCGCTGTTTCTGACCACAATTTCGAAGTTATTGGTACCGGGAGCCAGGTCCACGAAAGCGGAGAGGATTTTGGAAGCTGCATCGTAATTCCATTCTGAAGGATTGATGGGCATTCCGTTTTGTTTCAGGGTAATGTCCAGCTTGTTGTTTACATTCTGGAGGCGGGCCCTGATCTCGATGCGGCAATTTTTGCCTGCATCAAAATGGCTGCCGCCGGGGCTCATCATGGTGATGGAAGGCTTGGGCTGCCCGGCCTGGGTCCAGCCGGTCACCGGACCGGTGGTGGTAGTGGTGGTCTGGGTATTGGTCTGGGTATGAGCCCGGCCCCCGCCAAAACCAAAATAGAAACCCAGGTTGGTATAATGGTAAATGTCGTTGCGGCTGGAAAGAGTTCCGTCGCGGTTGAAGCGTTGTCCGTCAAATGCATCCGTGAAGGGGAAAGTAACTTTATGCTCTAATGCGATGCGGAACCAGGGGGCAAATTCATAGCCCACCCCGATCCCGACTGCGGGCGCAAACACCCAGGCGGGTCTTTTGGCAGAACCCCGGTCGGCCTGGGTTTCATAATTGCCGTCCAGGATAAGATTCAGGTCGCTCAGGGCTTCGGCGCGGCTCGCGGTGGAAACCGTGCTGTAGCCACCCGACCAGAGGTTGTGGTAATCCTGGTTGAAGAAATCATCTTTTTGGTCCACATCCACCCAGTATTTATCTGCGCCAGCAGCCCCCCAGATATACAAAAGCCAACCAGTTCTTGCACGAAGACGGTTGGCACTGAGCAGGAGTTCACCTGAAAGGTCGTGGGCGGTGGTGCGGTGGTTGGCATAATAATACCCCTGGGTGGTGTAATTGATGCCCGGATCATTGGTGCCGTTCACGGCATTATTTTCAGTGATCGCATTTCCCGTACTGCGCTGCCAGTCGAGGCCGTAAGTGCGGGTAAACAGCCATCTTCCCCGGACAGAAAGCCCGATCAGACTGTGATCGTTTTCGATGATGGGAAATTCCAGGGTGAGGCCAGCGCCCCAACCCGGACGGTGTCTTACATCCGAACATTGCCAGGCGGCGCCGGCATTGAGGCCCAAACGCATCCAGTTGCTTCCCACGGTCACCTGCTGAGCGGGTGTGAGAGAGGGAAGGAGGAAAAGGATGAACAGCAAACAGGAAATGTAAATCTTTTGCATAAACGGGTGCTTAATATTTGTGGGATGCACTTTGCATTTATTGTTCCAAAAATACAGATTGAGGATGGTTTTTTATGATTTTTTAAAAAATAAGGCCTTCCATCCCTCATTCGGCCCTTTCAGGCTGTAAATATTGCGTGAAATTTTATATTTCTGTCTATTATTCTAAACAATCCACTCAAATCATGCAAATCAGGCCCTTTCAATCAGCTTTTTTTACCACCCGGTAAGGCTACGACATGTCGTAGCCAAAAATAGAGGTCATTTCAGTCGGTACGTCAGGGGTGAGGAGTTCCATCCGCACCTCCCACTTTTCTCTTCACACCCTTTTAGCCAGCTTTTTTTCCACTTAAACGGGCTACGACATGTCGTAGCCTTACATCCAGGGCTTTTCAGTCTATCAGCCAGGGACACTGAGCTCAATGGCAGGTAAGGAATCTCCCCTCCAACTTTACTCTTCACAGCCTCATAGCCAGCTTTTTTTGCCTCGTTTTAGGGCTACGACATGTCGTAGCCTTACCTCGAGGGCTTTTCGGTCGGTCTGTCTGGGAGAAGGTGCTCAATTCCAGGCAAGAAATTTCCCATCCAACTTTACTCTTCACAGCCTCATAGCCAGCTTTTTTTGCCTTGTATTAGGGCTACGACATGTCGTAGCCTTACCTCGAGGGCTTTTCAGTCTATCAGTCGGGGGCGCTGAGCAAAAAATCTCCTCTCCCACTTTACCCATCCCACCCTCGTTACCAGCTTTTTTTGCCCTCAGAGGCCTTTCCTTTCGATTTTCCCTTAAATAAGTGTATATTCACTCCTTAATTCTATAACGAAGCAGAATGGGACAAAAATCCTCCATGATCCTTTTACGCAGGTTTTCGGCCACCCTCCTTGTTCTTGTGTTTGCCTTTTCGCTGGGCCTGTCCCAGAATAACCTTCTTCTTTTCAACGAAGATTTTAATTCATCCTCGAATACGGCCATTCTCAATACCACGGGGGTTGGCACCAATTCGGGCATCAATACCTGGATTGTCAATAATGATTATTCGGGTTTTGGCACCTATCCCAATACCACCAACCAGAATAATACTGCCGCGGGCACCATTACCAACCCCAATGCGGGCTATCTGCACATCCACGACCTCACCCAGGCCTCCAATACGGCCAATGCCATTTATAATAATACCAATGCCTCTGACCGCTTTGTGGTGATCAACTCGGGCATTTGTACCAAAAGTTTTTCCAACGTCAGGCTGAGCTTTTACTATACGGCCGAAGGCGATGCCAACGATTATTTTGAAGTGTATTACCGGGCCAATGGCGGTCCCTGGAAAAAGACGGGTCAGGCTCAGTATAATGCCCAGACCCTCTGGAAATACGAATTGATCAATGATCCCGGCTTCAGCAATGTGCAAAATCTGGAGTTTGGCTTTCGCTGGAAAAATGACGCCACAGGCGGCGCCAATACCATTTCCGTCGGGATCGACGACATTTATGTGGTGGCGGATTATATCCCGAGTTCGGTCAGCATCAACATCACCAATGTGCCCACCCAGGTTTGTCAGGGCCTGAATATCCCCCTTACTTTCACCCTTTCTGACACCCTGTGTTCGGGTCAGTATCTGGTGGAATTGTTCAAGGGAAGCACGCCCGCAGCCGGGGTATTGCCCGCTTCGCTGAATCTGGGTGGCAATACCACCACCATCAGCATGGTGTATAACGTGGGGCAGGTCAACCTGCCCGTGGATCCCTGCTACCGTTTCCGTATTACCCGCACCTCTCCCCCACCAGTCATTGTGAGTCAGTTCAGCGCCTGCTTTGCCATCGTGGCCTGTCCCAATACCATCAACACGGTGCAACCCGCGGTGACCATGGACCAGGATCTGAGTAATCTGAATATCAATACGGCCTTGTGCGTGGGCTCAGTGATTGACGTGCCTTTCTGGTCGACGGGGACCTTCCAACCCAATAACGTCTATACTGCCCAGCTATCTGACCAAAACGGGAGTTTTACAAACCCACTTACCCTGGGAACTTTGCCTTCGGGACTCGCTTACGATCCGCTGGTGGTACCTTCTCCGGGCTCCGTTTCGGGCATTGTGCCCCCCACAGTGGACGGTTGCGGGTATTATATCCGGGTGATTTCCAATAATCCCAACACCACAGGTTCCGTTTTTGGTCCCATCTGCGTGAAAAATTGCGACATTGAGACCAATAATAAACAGGACATTCACCTGTGTGTGGGACAGTTTACGGGCGATCAGGATACGATTACCTTTACCATCAATAACCCCCTGCTGGCCCAGAGCTATAATGCGGGCAATCAGTTTCTGGTGGATGTGCACGATCCCAAAACCTTTGCCCAGGTCAATGCCCCGGGTACAATTGGTTCCGTAACGGGTACCACGGGTGGGCAGATTATCATCAGCCTGCCTGCCTTCCCCGCTCTGACCCAGGCTCCGTACTTCCTGAAGGACGGCCTTTGGTATATCCGTGTGATCGCCACCAATGCCACTGATATGAATAATGTGGCGGGTACCCTGATCCGTATGACCATCGGGGCCCCTTATGATAATAACCCGACCATGTTTGTGCTGCCCGATACGGCCTGTCATGGGGAGGTGATTGTGGTAATTCCCTCTCCCTATAATATGAATTCCAGTTACCAGTATTATCTGAACGGGGCGCCGCAGTTTGTGGGGCAACCGTGGGGATTCCTGTTTAACCAGGGAGCCGCGGGAGGAACCTGGAATATTACCTATCAGGAAACCAATAATGGCTGCCTGGGCCCCCTGGTGGGACCGTCAACTGTGTATCTGCTTACGCCGCCCACCTCCTTTATCATTGGTCCGCAGATCGTGTGCAATGGAGATACGGTGCAATATGCCCTCCCTTTCCAGCCCAATACAGCCTACGGCTGGTCGGTGAATCCGCCGCAGGCCGGGTCGATTTTGGTCAATGGCAACGATAAGGTGAGGATCGTGTGGGATTCGACCTATCAGGGCGTGGCCACCATTGACCTGTATGCTTCCAATAAATGTGGCAGTGTCAATACCAGTCTGAATATTACCATCAATCCGGCTCCCATCGTGGACGCAGGGGCCGACCAGGTGGTCTGCCTCGGTCAGTCCGTGACTCTGGGAGGTAACCCCACCATCAGCGGGGGGCAATTCCCCTTCCAGTATGCCTGGACCCCTTCCACCGGACTTTCGGCCAATAACCAGGCCAATCCCACTGCCACCCCGATCGACACCATCACTTACCACCTGCTGGTGACCGACAATAACCAGTGCCAGGTTCGTGACTCGGTGACACTTTACCTCACCAATTCCATCGACCTTTCACTTGCGGTTGACACGTTGAAATGCCAGAACGAAAGCGTGGTGCTGGATCCAATGTATTCAGGACCTGCCCAACTGGTCTGGAGCACAGGCGACACCGCTAATACCATTGTGGCCACAGATGCAGGGCTTTACTGGGTGGAAATTGTGGATGCAGGCGGAAACTGTACCGGACGCGACACCATTATCGTCAATAATAAGGTGCAGGCCCTGCCTTACATTGGTCCTGACACTTCCATTTGCGGCACGGAGCATGTCCTCGACGCCGGTCTCGACAGCGTGGATTATGTCTGGAATGATAATCTGACCGACACCAACCGCACCACCGTGGTCAACCGCACGGGCACCTACTGGGTCAAAACCAGCAACGAGTGCGGGGTGGGTTACGATACGATTTATGTGATCATCATCGATGAAAAGGAAGGCTACCTGCTGCCCAACGTGTTCTCACCCAACGGAGACGGTTTCAACGATGTGCTCAAAACGGAAACGGGCGTACCCGTGGAAAACTACAGGTTTTACCTGTTTGACCGCTGGGGTCAGAAAATTTTCGAAAGCAAAAGCCACACGACCTGGTGGGACGGCAATCTGCCCAACGGCAAACCTGCCGCAGAAGGAGTGTATTTTTATGTGGTGACGGCGGTGAATTGTAAGGGGGAATTGATAGAAACACCCATGCATGTGACCCTGGTGAGGTAATTATTTATTTCGTTAAACAATTCTTTACCAGTAAATTAAAGCAGAAATATCATTTGATTACGTAATAACCCGGAAAAATCCCCTCCTCAAAAAGTGGGGATTTTTTCATTTTTGTTTTGTGATAAAATTTAATTCTCAATCAACTGATTAATATTGATTCGCATGAAATTAACAAGACTCCTTTCTCTGTTTTCCCTGCTATTCCTCTTCACAGCCATTCAGGGTTATTCCCAATGCTTTGTGAACTTTTCCAGCTCAAGTTCAGCCGGAAATGCAAGTTTCACCCTGACCACCACGGGTGGATTGTTCAACCCATATTTTTACTGGACCTTTGGCGATGGCACCTCAGCTTACAGCGCCACTTACAACCAGTCCCACACCTACGCCAATAACGGAATTTATTCCGTTTGCGTGACCATGATCGATTCGATCAGCAACTGCACAGCCAGCTATTGTGATTCTCTCCAGATCACGGGAGTTGCAGGCGGAAGCTGTACTGCGGCTTTCACCCCCTCCATCAGCGGCAGCACGGTTACCTTTTATAATAACTCCTCCGGGCCCTTCATGTACAGCTGGTGGGATTTTGGAGACGGCGGAAGTTCCACTTCCACCAATCCCACCCATACCTACGCCTCGCCCGGCACCTACACGGTTTGCGTTTCCATCTGGAATAACAGCAACTGTGCTGATACCATTTGCATGCCCGTGACCATCACCGGCAGTTCGAGCTGTCATGCTGGCTTTACGCCCAGCGTTTCAGGCAATACGGTTTCACTGGCCAATACTTCTTCCGGAAATTACACCAGTGTGTTCTGGGATTTTGGTGACGGAAGCACTTCCACCAGCACCAACCCGACCCATACCTATGCCACCAGCGGCACTTACACCGTCTGTCTGAGTATCATGGGTTCAGGATGTACGGATACGGCCTGCAATGCAGTGGTAATTTCGGGCAGCAGTGGCGGCGGTTGCAACGCTTCTTTCTCCTACTCTATCAACGGAGCTTACCTCACCGCCACCAATACCTCCTCCGGCACCTTCAGCAATGTGATCTGGAATTTTGGGGACGGAACCTATGGCTATAATCCCATTTCCGTAAACCACACCTATACCACCACGGGCTGGGTCAGCCTTTGCCTCACCATCATGGATTCGGCTACCAACTGTATCAGCACCTCCTGTGATACCATTTATGTGCAGGCCAATACGCCTAACTGCCTTGCCAATTTCAGCTATACGGTCAGCGGCCTCAATGTGACCTTTACCAATACCTCTACCGGCATTTACAACAACAGCCTGTGGGTTTTCGGGGATAACAGCACTTCCAACCTGACCAATCCCACCCATACTTATGCCGCTCCGGGCACCTATAATGTTCTTTTGGGCATTTCGGGCAACAGCAACGGCTGCGCCGACAGTATTGTGATCCCTGTAACAGTCACCGGCGGTTCCAGCAATTGTGTGGCATCCTACACTTACACCACCAGCGGCAATACCCTGGCCGTGGTGAATACCTCTACGGGCAGCTTTACCTCGGTGAACTGGATGTTTGGCGACGGAGGCACCGCAAGCGGCAGCACCGCCACCCACACTTACTCTTCGGCTGGAGCGTACATCGTGTGTGTGGTTGTTTCTGACAGCAACAGCAATTGCTACGACATTTACTGCGACAGTGTGGTGGTCAGTGGCAGCAGTTCATCCTGCCAGGCCAATTTCACCACCTACCCCGACACCACCGGCCAGTACGGCCTGATCGGAATCAACCTGTCCAGCGGCAGCAACCTCAGCTACATGTGGACCTTTGGCGATGGAGGCTCCTCCACCGCTCAGTACCCGATCCATACCTATGCCTCAGCCGGCACCTACCAGATCTGTCTGACTGTAAGCAATGGCAATTGCACCAGCACTTTCTGCGATACGGTCACGGTAACCCAGAAAATGGCCAGTACCCTGACCATTATCTTCCTGGATCCTGCCACTGCAGTAACCCAGCCCCTGCCCGGCCCCGAAGTGGCCGTTTATCCCAACCCATTCAACGGTTCCTTCAATATCGCCCTGGACCTGCAAAACGGCGGTCAGGTAGCTGCTGAGCTCTATGATCTGAGCGGAAAATCAGTGGCCAAAGTGTTTGAAGGCACTTTGAACAGTGGGAAATCAGAACTCAATTTTGCCGCAGAGCAAACCGCACCCGGGGTGTATTTCCTCCGGGTTACCGCAGAAGGACGTTCTTCCGTGGTAAAAGTGCTCAAGGCTCAATAAGTACACAAGCCACCTTAGAATAAGAAACCGTCCCTGCAAAGGGGCGGTTTTTTGTTTTCAGACTATAACAGATAATGGTTTCTGCATAAAATCTTATCCTCAATATGCAAACAAAAATACAACTATAACCATTTCATTATTAATTACTTAAACAATATTAATGAATTTGATTAGGTAATAACTCTCAAAATTTATTTGGCATAATTTAATGCATAAACTTAATTTTATTTTGATTTTAATTCACCTCAAAAGAAACCTTGAAATCAAATGAACATTACCAAATTCACATCTTTACTTTGCCTTGTTTTACTTTTTTCGGCCGGATCACTGTTTGCCCAGTGTTCGGTGACCTACACCTATTCTGTTTCCGGAAACACGGTTAATTTTACTTCTTTTCCGGTCAACGCAAGTAACCTCTATTATAATTGGAACTTTGGGGACGGCCAGTATGGTTATAATCCAAATCCAACCCATGCTTACGCAGCCAATGGATATTATGGGGTTTGTCTCACAATTCACGACTCAGTCAGTAACTGCTATGCCAGCTACTGTGACACCATTCAGATCACGGGTGCGACCGGAGGGTGTGTGGCCAATTTCAACGTCTATCACTATTTCAACGGCAGCACGATTAACCACGTTTTCACCAATTGGTCCACGGGAAATTATACCAACCGTTACTGGGATTTTGGGGATGGCTCCACCGGCACAGGATCTGGTTACATTCATACCTATCCGGGAGCAGGCACCTACACTGCCTGCCTGACCATCTGGAACAGTACAACCTGTGCAGATACCATCTGCCAGCAGGTGGTGGTGCCCGGAGTACCTGCAAGCTGCAATGCCCAGTTTACCTGGTCAGGCACCAGTTTGGGTAAAAACTTCACCAATACTTCGGCCAGCGGGCCGGTTACCAGCATCCTGTGGGATTTTGGAGACGGTGGAACCGGGATTGGGAATTCGGTTTCCCACAACTTTCCTGCCGCAGGCAGCTATAACGTTTGCATGATCCTCAATACCAGCAACTGCTCGGATACAATTTGTCATACCGTAAACGTGGCCGGATGCAGCGCCAATTTCAACTCAACTGTTACAGGAGCCAACGGAAATGTCAATTTCACCAACAGTTCCTCCACGGGCAGTTCGCCCGTGTACAGCTGGGACTTTGGAGACGGAGGCAGCAGCAGCCTGACTAATCCCTCCCACGTGTACGCCAATCCGGGCACCTATAATGTATGCCTGAGTTTTCTGGATGCCACGGGATGCTCTGCCACGGTTTGTAAAAACGTAACCGTCACCCTGGGCAGCACAAGTTGTACGGCCAATTTCAGCTTCTCTGTCAGCTCCTTTCAGGCCACCTTCACCAACAGTTCACAAGGTCCCTGGACCGTTTCATCCTGGGATTTTGGGGATGGCGCCACTTCTTCCCTCAATTCTCCCACCCATACCTATGCCGCTGCAGGTACCTTCACGGTGTGCCTGGTGGTTTCGGGCAGCGGAAGCTGTGTGGATACAATCTGCAAGTCGGTCACCGTTGTTCAGACAGGAAATCTCTGCCAGGCAGGATTCACCTACACCATGTCAGGCAATTCCCTTACCGCCACCAACACTTCCACTGGATCATTTACCACTTCCCACTGGGATTTTGGGGACGGAAGCACATCCAATTCCACCAATGGCTCGCATAATTACCTGACCAATGGCTACTTCATGGTGTGCCTCACGGTTTCTGATCCCAATACCAATTGCTCGGATACCTGGTGCGATACGGTTTATGCGCCCAACAATCCCATGGGTCAGTGCAACGCAGCCTTTATCCATTACCCCGACACAACCGGTCAGTATGGAATCATTGTGGTAAACCAGTCAACGGGTGTGAACCCCGGATATTTCTGGACTTTTGGAGATGGAAATGTTTCCAACCAGGCCTACCCTCAGCATACCTATGCAAGCGCTGGCACCTACGTGCTTTGTCTGCGGGTTTTTGATTCTCCTTGTGCAGACTCAATTTGCGACACCATTACCGTCACCCAAAAAGTGGCCAGCAGCCTGACCATCAATGTCATTTCTCCCGCCATGGGCGTGGAAGACCCCGGGTCAGGTCCTGAAATTCAGGTGTATCCCAATCCGTTTACAGGTGCATTCAAGGTCAATCTGAATCTGGATCAGGCAGACGAAGTAAAGGCTGACCTGTTTGACCTGAGCGGAAAATCTATCAGAAATATATTTGCAGGCACTTTACCCGGCGGAAGATCCAAACTGGATTTTGAAGCGGGAGATTTAACTCCGGGAGTCTATTTCCTGCGCATCAGTGCGGGAGGCAAAACCTCGGTGGTGAAGGTGCTCAAATCAAGATAATCCCGATTTAGTTTTTTCTCAATTCAAGCCGTCCCTGAAAATGGGGCGGCTTTTTTTATGGGTTGCCAAGCCATTCAATCACTTGTTCGAGGGCGATTCCACGGAGATTTTTGATGGAATTTACCTTGCTTTCCTCCTTCAGCCTGGTCAGGGAAACGGGCAATTCCTGGATGGCCTGAGCGGCAAAAAAGGCATTTTTCCACTCCTTTCCCTGAATCTGGCTGAGCCAGGCTTGATTGAACAGCTTTTCTGAGATTTGGTAATTGAGCTGGCGATAATCTTTGGGGATGAAACGGGGAATTCGCATGGGCATCTGGTGCCGCCGGCAAATTTCCACCAGGATCGCATTTAAGGGTGCTGTATAGGATAAAGGCGGGGCGAAAGAACCAGAATATTCCTTTTCATTATACCTGAAAAAGTACAGTTCCTCGTATTTGGGAATCAGTTCAGGATATTTTGCTTTTAATTGCTGCAAAAACCATTTTGCCTGGGTATCCCTCAGGGTCATTCCAGGTCCAAACAACAGGTAATCCGCGCCTGCGGCTTTGGCAGCGGCCACGGTTGCTTCCAGCTGCTCAGGAGAATCCCCCAAAAAGGGAACAATCGGGATCATGAGAATCCCAGCCTGAAGCTGGGGCGCCCTGGCCTTAAGTTCCTTCAGGGTCCGTAACCTGATCTCAGGGTCTGGCGCCTGAAAATCCAGAAAACGGGCCATTTCACGGTTTACCGTGCTCAAAGTAATGGAAACACTGGCCCAGGAAGCCGCCGCAACCCGGTTCAGCAGATCTGCATCCTCCAAAACCAGTTTGGATTTGGTGATGAGGTGCACGGGCATGCGAAACCGTTCCAATACTTCCAGGCACTGGCGGGTATTGCGGAACTGGTGCTCGGCTGGCTGATAGGGGTCGGTGCCCCCGCTCAATGCCACCACATCCTGGACCAGGCTGCGGGCATTCCCCAACTGGCGGGCCAGTTGGCAGCCAATGCCTTCCTTGACCAGAATTTTCTGCTCAAAATCTTCGGGCATGTGGTAATGGGCGCTGCGGGCATCGCAATAAATGCAGCCAAACTGGCACCCGTTATAGGGATTGATGGAATAGCGGTCCCAAAACCAGGAGTCGGGAGATTTCCTTTTGTTGAGGATGGTTTTGTATTTCTGAACCGTAAATTCAGCCATGGGGAATATTCTGCAGGAAGAAGTTCAGAAAATTACGGGAATAAAAAAACCGGCCTTCTGGCCGGTTTTGAGAAAAAGCTATTATAAAAATCAAGACTATGTACTTAGATGGAAAGGATGTTTCCACAGGCAGGAACGCAGAGTTCCATTCCGAATCCCACCCCCATATCGTGGCCCCAGGCCCAGGAGTGCCATCCGTTGCTGGTGCTGGTGGAGCTCATGGTTACGATCTCAACGAAAAGGCTGTAAGCCTGGCACTGGTTGATTTCAGTCATGGGTACGCCAATCTGGGCTTTGGTGGCGGGTACCTGAAACATTTCACTTCTGGTGAATTTCTTGATGTCAGGGGTTCCGATTTTGTCGGTGGGGATGTTGTTGATCCCATCAGCTTCGTGCAGAGCCAGACGATCCACTTTCAGACCGGCAAAAGGCTTCACAATGAAGTAGAGGGTGGAGGAGGTTTGGGTGATGTAAACGGTTCCAACGGTGATGTTTGTGGGTCCGTAGGCAACCACCAGCGGGGTTTCGAGGGTATCACAACCTACGATAGGATTGTGAACGTAACCCGGGTGGAAGAGGTCGTCTGCTTCTCCCTGATTTTTACCATCTTCGATGGCTTTGTACAGGTCGCTGATGGAAGCGGAGGCAGAATTGACAGAGGTGATTTCGTTGGCGCTTTGCAGGGGGCTCTCCTGATCGGGGCTGCATCCTGTGTTGAACAGCGCGAAAATTGTAACGGCTAAAATTACGATTTTGGTGAGTTTCATGGTTAGGTAAGTGTGATGGTTGTGTTTGTGATGTAACTTAGATGCTGGGTTTGTTGGATTTCCATAAATTCATTTTAATTTTTTTGATAAAAACTTTACATAATATTTATTCAGTTTAAAAAGGCCCGCGAAGTTGTAACTGTTATTTTTAAAAAGCAAAACCCGGGGATGTTTTTTTCCGGGTTTTACTTTTTCAGATTGGTTTCATATAGTTAGTTGGATTGATTTTAGTTTTGGAAGATGGATCCGGCTCCGCATTCTGGTACACACAGTTCCATGATGTATCCGTCTCCAACGTCGTGGCCCCAGGCCCATGCATCCCAGTATTTGGGAGCTCCACCAGGTCCGTTGAAGGTAGCCAGCTGGATGTACAGGCAGTAGGCCTGGCACTGGTTGATTTTTTCCAGGGTTACACCGAAGGTGTGACGGGGCTTGCCATTGGCAAAGGACTCCTGGTATTCGAAGTTGTCGTGGTCAGGCGTTCCGTCTTTGTCCAGGGCGATTCCCTCACGAACTGCATCCTCAGCGAAAGAAACTTTTACAACTTTGATGCCAGCGTAGGGATCAACCGTGAAGTACAGGTCTGAATTGGTCAGGGTGATGTAAACTTCACCTATTTTGATGGCGGATTGGTCTCCGTAGGGGATCACCAGGTCGGTGGTCAGGGTGTCGCAACCTGCAACAGGGATGTGAACCTGGCCGGGGGTGTAGGTGGGCTTGGCCGTTTCCTGGTTGTGGTTTTCGATGATGGCGTTCAACTCAGCTTCAGCGGTTTGAACTTCCAGACTGTTGGTTTCCTGTAAAGGGTTTTCATCCATTGGGTTGCAGCCGTAAGCCATCAAGGCGATCATCAGAGCGACGAAGAAGGTGAAGTTGAAGTTTTTCATAGCGGTGATTGTTTTAGTGTTGTTATCATCGGGTGACATTACAAAGATGGGGCGAACCACTAATTTTTATTAGCAGGCATGTTGGGAAGAATAGTGAAATTGTTTCCTGCAAAATCACTTGCAAGGCAATCAGGAGGGAGAAATGGTAGTCATGTTACATTTTGTATAACATGTTTTTCAAAACGGGGAAAAGGGGAGAAATTTCCTTTTTCAAAGCATAAACCCTGGCCAAAGTTTGTCCGTAAGGATTTCCCGAAAAAAAGGTCTGCAAGACAATGGGTAAACTGTCCTCCCAGGGAAATATTCATGGTTGAAAGAAAGGGCTATTCCCGGATGAAACGCTGGACTAAAATTCCTTTTGGGGTTTCCAGTTTGAGAATATAAAGTCCCGGAGAAAGACCTGCCACGGAGAATTCATTTCCCTCAAAGCCAGCCACTTTGCGACCGCGGGTATCGAGCACGGTTCCGAGGCAGGGTTCATTTTCAGGCAAATCAATTTTGACCCGGTTTGAGGCAGGATTGGGGAATATTTTAATCGTCTTTTGCTTCTGGTCCAGCTCTGCACTCAGGGACTGACAAGGCGTATAGGTGAGGATTTTTACCCCCGTCCAGTTGGAGGGAAAGGGGATGTTGGGAAACGGTACACAGATGTACGAAAGGTAAATCTCATTTTGGTATCCGCTGATGCCCCAGGTGCCAATGCTGTTGGATACGCCTCCATACACATTGCAGGAATCAGGCAGGGCAGGATCTGAAACGTCAAGTTCGATCATGTCACTTTTGCCCACAGAAAGGAACATTTTCTGGCACAGGGGCTCGTAATGCATTTCATTGGCATGGACAGGACTGGTAAACCAGTTGTTATTGGGCGCATTATAGGGATTCCACCATCCCTTGAGGGTGATGCTGTCTGTATCCGCAATGCTTACGATTTCCATGCCTGCATAATCCACGGCCAGGTAGGCCAGGGTATCGGCCACCACAATATTATTATAGGCTTTGGGATGGTCCAGTGGGGTGTACATCACAGGATTGCACCACCTGCCCGTCTCTTTGGGGGCAGTTTTGTTGGTACAATTCACAATTCTGAGCCCGCCCCCGTCATAACACAGGTAAACGATGCTGTTTTTGACCTGCATGCCCCGTGCGTTGTAAAAATTGGGGTTGGGATTGTTGATAGGCGGAAAATTGATGGAAGGAATGAACTGAGAAACGGACTGAATGGAGGTTTTGCTGGAAATATCCAGAATCACCAGGCCGCTTTTCATGGCACCCAGGTAGGCATAATTGCCCTCCACTTTCACAATTCCACCTCCACTACCCGAGCCTGGCACCACATAATAATCCGTTACGGCAGGACTGAGGGGATTGGTGACGTCCACAATGGCCATGCCTGCCTGTTGGGGGTCGGTAAAATGGTTGCCCAAAGCCAGATACAGGTAATTGCCCGCCTGGCTCAGGCTCATCACATGCAGGGAATCAAACTGGGTCGTGGGCACGTTGGCCACCCATACCGGGCTGCTGAGACTGGTAATGTCATAAATGGTCAACCCCGCTTCTTTGTTGGCAACATACAGGTAAGGACGATTCAACAAATCGCGCTGCATGGTCATGACCATGGTGTTGCAGGCCGAGGGAATATCTGCCTGCAATTGGATATTCTGGTTGGCACAATTTTGGGTCATTGCGCCCTGAAAAAACAATATAATACAGAGCACCAGGGTGAAAATGGGGGTAATTTTCATGGCTGTTCGGTTTGAGGCTTTGCCTAATTTACCGAAAAAAGAGGATGGTGGCAAATGGGGGGTAATTTCATTGGGAGGGGTGGGCTGAAGCCCAACCCCTATTGAATGTTCTGAATTGGGGTGTTTTTTATTGGGGCTGGGCTGAAGCCCGCCCCTATGGAAATGTCCATGTTACTTGGTTTGAATTCTGAATTGCGGGGGCTTCAGCCCCCGCGGGTTGGTGCTTGCACCAATCAATTGAATTGGAGCTACTGCTCCAAAACAGTAATTCTGAATGGGCTTGCCCACATTTCCATTCAATTCCCGAGGGCTTCAGCCCCCGGGAAATCTGAGGGGTGGGCTGAAGCCCACCCCTATGGAAATGTCCATGTCACTTCGTTTGAATTCTGAATTGCGGGGGCTTCAGCCCCCGCGGGTTGGTGCTTGCACCAATCAATTGAATTGGAGCTACTGCTCCAAAACAGTAATTCTGAATGGGCTTGCCCACATTTCCATTCAATTCCCGAGGGCTTCAGCCCCCGGGAAATCTGAGGGGTGGGCTGAAGCCCACCCCTATGGAAATGTCCATGTCACTTCGTTTGAATTCTGAATTGCGGGGGCTTTAGCCCCCGCCAGTTGGTGCTTGCACCAATCAATTGAATTGGAGCAATTGCTCAAAAACAGTAAATCCAAGGGGCGTCAGCCCACATTTCCATTCAATTCCCGGGGGCTTCAGCCCCCGGGAAGGAATCGTGAAACTCCTGAAAATTATTCTCCACCAAAAACTCCTTCAATTCATCCAAAAATCTCTTCTTTCCATGATGAATTTCCTGTATTCTCAAATATTCCCTCACTTTATTCAAATTGGCCTGGGAAACGGAGGCAGCATAAAACTGATCCTGCCAGGCAAATTTCTCCTCCAAAATCCCCAATTCATTGATCCACCTGGAAGACTCGCCTTTGATCATTTGCATGACCCATTGCATGGTTTGATTGCCAGCAAGGGATACCAGACAATGGCAATGGTCAGAGTAACCATTTACAAAATCGACCATAATTCCCTTTCTGGCAGCATTTTCCCGAATATGGGTCCACATCATGGTCCGTAATTTCAGGGAATTCAGAAATGGTAACCTGTGCTTTGTGGACCAAACAAAATGAATGTACACACTATAAAACGACATACTGGATGATTTTAACCACCCAAAATATTCAATTTACAGACAAGGAGAAATTATTTTTCCGAAGACACAAACCGCACCTTCGTCGTGTAAACATCCTTCACGGATAGCGCCAGGTTGAAAAATCCGGTCACGACCTGGGCGCTGGGATCATAATTGAGGTGATCGATCCAGGCCCGCAGGGCCTCGCTGGACTGGGCGCCATGGGTGGTGATCACAAATTTCCGGCCGGGGAGAGCAGGATCATCCACTGTAAGTTCCTTTTGGGTAAAATTCAGATCGAATGTGCCTTCTGGGAGGACCAATTGTTTGAAGTCTTCAGGATCCATTTCGTTGGAAACCAGTCTTTCCAGTTGGATTTTCCAGGTTTTGGCGGTGGAAGAAAAGGCAAAAGGAACGGAAATCACCCCCGTGCGGGGATCGGGAGTCCAGTGTTTCATGCGATTGCTTACGTCGCGCATCATACCCACCACCCAGGTGCGGGAATGGGCAGGTTTTTCGGTCTGAGGATTCAGATCCAGCCACCAGATCCATTCATAGGGGTGGATTTCAGGGTGACAGCTGTGGTTGCAATCAGAGATAAAGCTGCCATACAGGCCCACGGAGGTTTCCTTTTCCCCGAAATTGGGATGGGAAGCCAGGTTGGAGGGACGGATACAAGGATAAAATTTCTCGTTGATCACCACCAGACTGTCGGCCAGGGGGGTGCATTCGCAATGCAAATGATATTGTTCCAGAGTCTCGTCGGTCATGGGCACGTAGGGCGGACGATCACGCTCCTCTTTTTTAACCCGCGGATATCCCAACTGAGTCTCAATGCCGCGCCAAAGCATTTCGCGGTATTTGGGCAGATGTGGCACCAGGTTGAAATTCACATCATACTCCGTAAAAAGCGGCTTATCAGGTATCCTGATTTCCGTGCAGGAGGTGCCCACCCATTTGGTTTTTTCCATCTGAATGGCTTTCCAGCGCAATCCCACCCAACGAATGACCGGCCCGGGAAATACGCGGTGACGCTCAGCCACCCGTTCCAAAACAGAATCCCGTACATAACATTCGACCAGATCCAGAATCTCCTCGTTCAGGTATTTATCGTCGCGAATCACCTCGTCTGGACCCAGCATGGCCTTCCAGGAAGGGGAAACGGGGTTGCGGGTTTCAATTTTGAGGGGTGCCTGGGCCCAAACCAGATAAGGCAGCAAAAAAGAAAGAAGAACCAGCTTTTTCATGGACTAAAGTTAAGAGATGAAGTCCTCGAAAACCAGCTTCAGCGCCAATTTTCCAGGGGATCAAGGGGGTAAATGGGACGGGAAATTTCTTTATAACCCAATTCAAAGACATCCAGATTGGTGACGCCGCGGGTGCCTACATTGAAGGTGCCGCGGTTGTATTTCCAGAAGCGAAAACGGAATGGAAAGAGGTTTTTCACCACCGTGATATCTGCCTTCCAGAGGCTGAGTCCCAATTGGGTAAAATCCGTCGGGAAAAATCCCCCAAAAGCCAACTCCGTGATAATCAAATGCGTACCCCGATTCCTCAGGATGACCGTCTTACCAAAATCTGTTTGCTTCGCAAAAATCAATTCCCCCGTAAACTCCAGCGGCAGATTGTGAATGGGATCCAGCTTGGCTCCAACTGTGACCGAAACCTGCTGTCCCACGGGCTGATCAAACAGCTGTTCAGCCACCACTTCGTCGCGCAGGGGAACATAGGAACGCAATCCAGGGGCGTGGGTGAGGATGGCCTGTAAAATGCGGGTATTCTCGCCAGGGGCGCCCGCTCCCACCGCGTCAGACACGTCGCAAAAGACCAGGGTACCCAGCCTGCGCTTCAACCATTTGCGTTTGGCTTTGCGGATGGCCAGCTCTGGGCTGTTCAGTTCAGGATGTTTTTTTTCACGTACTGCCCAATTCAGATCGGCCAACTGGGCAGCCAGTTCGTCGCCCAGCGATTTCTTATCATCCGTGATCACTACTGTGCTCCACCCAGATTCGGGATGGTCGATCCAAATGTGAATCATAAAATTGGAAACGGCCAAAACGCCGTCAATTTTCTCCATTTTGCGCATTTTCTTCCAGATGCCGCGTATGGGAGGCAAAAATTCGATCCCCAGTCCCCCGCCTTTGAGCAAGGGCATTTTCTGGTAAGACATCACGGGTTTAATTCGCCCCAAAACCGCATCCACCAGTATTTTTCCGCTGGTATAGCCACATTTGTAATGGTCGCGGTGGGGATTGGTTTGATACCCGTAGATGAAAGTAGCCAGGCGGGCATTTGCCTCCGTGACGTTGGCATGGAGGTCGAAAGAAACGCCAATGGGGATTTCATTTCCTAAATAATCGCGCACCAATTGGAGTAAATCGCTTTCAGGATCGCCCAGTCCTTCCACGCCCATGGCGCCGTGCAAAGAGAAATAAAAGCCATCCAGATCAGAATTTTCCTTCAGAAAATTCTCCAAAAGATCCCGAAAATACTGGTAATCCTCGCGGGCAATGGGGCCTCCAGGCATGGCCCAGGCACTGAATACGGGGTAAAGTTCAATCTGGCCGTTGCCATGTTCCCGCGCAGCTTCGTGCAAACCCCAGATTTGGGATTTTTTCTCTTTCGCAAATACCCAGGCTTCCGCGCCAGGATGTATGCCCCAAATCCCAAAATCCTTGCGGGTGGTAGGGACCTTGGAGAATGAATTTGTCTCGTGGTGAAGCTCTAACAGCCCGATTTTCTTTGCCATGCATAAAGTTAAGGAGGAAAGAAATATTTTCCAGCAAAATACGGTTTACGGTTTACAGTTTACATTGCAGTTTACGGTTTACAGTTTACATTGCAGTTTACGGTTTACAGTTTACAGTTCTGGGTTACCAAATGGTGGGGCCTTTTTTCTGATTGCTGAAAGCTGACTGCTGAAAGCTAAAAGCTAAAAAAACCGCCCCCACAGTCTGTGGGGGCGGCCAGGATGACAAAAGTCACGAAGAAGGATGAGGAATTATGCTTATTTCGGGATGGTAAAGGTGAGGGTTTCGAAGATTTGCCCATCTCCAGATTGGATTTCCACCTTCCAGTTGCCGGTCATTTTGGGAGTAATCGTCTTGCAGGAGTTGGTGCGGAAGCTGGGCCCTTTCACTTTTAGACTTACCTCGCTGATTTGCTGACCGTTGCGATAATACACGTGCTTGATGGTGGAAGACACCTCTTTGTCCATTTTGAATTGGGTGTAAACCCAGACTTTACCCACTTCTGAGGTGAAAGTAGAAGCCTCGCCCACGGGAGCATGGTCCTCGATACCGCGGCAAACGGCCGATTGGGTAAGGGTGATCTCGCCAATGGTTTTGCTTTCCAGTCCCCCATCGACCAGGCTGTCTGCCACAAATTCATTATAAGGATCTGCTGCGTAGGTGCGTTGAAAGCCGAAGGCAACGGAACAGATCAAAGCCAGGGTGAATGCCATTTTTACAATTGAGTTTTTCATTTTGTTTGGTTTTAGTGTGAGTGAATGTGTTGTAAAAAACTTGTCTGAAGTGAATACGGGGGCAATTTACCTCTGGTTCGGGGGGTGCAGGAGGATTTCGCGTAAGTGAAAGGGGATGTCTATTCAGTGCCTGGAACGGGCAAGAATCAGGTTGCTGAAAAATGGAATCATTTTCATTAAATTATGGCGGGGTAAGATTTTTGAGGAAATGATGGATCAACTTCTCAGGGATGCCCGCAATTATTGATTCTGCAAAAACGTAATAGGGTAGATTACCAACTACGGGAATTCCCAAATCAAGCTACACATGAAACCAATCCTCCCTTTCTCTGTCCTGGCGATGGCCCTTTTGGGTCTGATTTCTGCCTGTGGAAGCTCCAGCCTCACCCCCAAATGCGACGGCTCCACTCCCACTTACACGACTGAAATTCAGCCCATTATTGAATCCAAATGCAACGGATCAGGCTGCCATAATGCAGGCTCCAGCGCAGGCGACTGGACCACCTACGCCAAACTGAAACCCATTCTGAATAATGGAAGATTTGAAAGCACGGTGCTGGTGCAGCAAACCATGCCGCTGGGTAGCCAGCTTTCACAGAGCCAGCTTAATGCCCTGCAATGCTGGGCAGATAATGGTTTTCCAGAAAATTAAGCCCCGAATTGCTGCTTAAACGGGATTGGAATTGCTCACCAGTTTTTGCTCCACCAGTTTTTCTCCATTCAAACCCGTCTGAGCGGGTTTGGGAGTATGCTGGAGATCCTTCAAAGCGCGTTCCACGCTTCGTTTGCTGATTTTATAGCCCATTTCCCTGAGCCTTTCAGCCAGAATTCCGGCTGAAATTTTGGGTTCGCGGGATCGTAACTGTAAAATTTGTTCGAGCACAGGAGTGGTGCGGCTGTGGTTCCCCTGGGGACCAGTCTTTTTATTTTGCAGGGCTGGAAAGCCCCTTTTTTTAAAGTCGGTCAGCAGTTGATAGTAGCGAACGGGCGAGTACCCGTACTTTTGGGTAGCATAGTCCACCCCTTTGCCATAAACGCCCTCAATCAGCATCATAAATTTCCAGGAGGTCAGATCAAGGTCCTGGATGTTCAGTTTTGCCAAATCAAGATCGGGAAGTGAATTTTGGATTGTTTTTTTGCCCATACAATTGTCGCAATCGCTATAAAAGGTTCTGAAAATCAGTTGTTTGTAGTGCAGTACGTGAAAGTGGGATTGTGATTAAAATTACCAAATTTTCCGCTCAGATTTTACGGTTGTTAAAAATATTTCAGGACCTGAGTTTGGGGTTTAGAATGGGGATTTTAATCCTGATTGACCAGGATTAGCTTGCCAGTGGATTGCCCTGATTCAATGAATTTGTGGGCTTCAGCCACCTTTTCCAGCGGAAAGGTGGTAACCTGAGGAGCCAGAATCCGTCCCTCATCTATCCAGCGCAGCATATCGTCCATGGCCTGCTGCAAAAGGTCTTTTTCGGCAAAAAGAAAGGATAAATTGAAGCTGATGATGCTCTTATTGCTCATGTTGAGGGGACTGAATCTGGGAGTTTTGAGAAAATTCCAGACCAGTTTGGGCCAGTTGAGGCGGCCACCTTTTTTGGGTAGCATGGAGTGAAACCCATAGGTGATCAGTTTGCCCGTGGGCCGCAAATGGAGGAAACTTTGTTTCAGGGTACTTACGCCATTGGCATCAAAAACGGCATCAAATCCCTCAGGAGCAATCTTTTCTGCTTCCTTCCACAAATCCTGGCGGGATTTGTCAATCACAAAATCAGCCCCAAACTGCTTCGCAGTTTCCACTTTGTGGGTTGAGCCCACCACGCCGGTCATTTTGCACCCTGCAATTTTACCCAATTGCAACAGGGCGGTCCCCACCCCGCCTGCGGCGGAATGGATGAGCAAATGGCTGCCCGGCCGCAGCACAAATAACTGGTGCAGTCCATGGTAAGCGGTCATAAAAACCGCGGGAAATCCCGCAGCCTGTTCCAGGCTAAATTGTGATGGAAGCGGCCACAACAGGTGCTCTGGCACACATAAATGGGTGCTGTAAGCCCCAAATAGGTTCACCCCAAAGACCCTTTGCCCTGGAGCAAAAGCAGTTACCCCTTCGCCCACTTCCAGGACCACGCCCCCATATTCAAAACCCGGCGTAATGGGCCAGCCCACATATTCTTTGGCCGAATCGTACAGGCCCCAGCGAATGGCCACATCCGCATAATTGACTCCTGCGGCATAAATCCGCACCAGCACCTGGCCCGGACCGGGCTGTGGTTCGGGATGGATCTCGAGTTGAAGGCGGTCGTAGCCGCCTGGCTTGTGGATGACGATTTTCTGCATGGGGCAGAAAGTTAGGCAGGTTTTGGGAATTATTTTCCCATCCGGGCTTTTCTTCTTTAACAGATCAATATTTATTAAATTCAGCTCATGAGAAAAATCGTTTATTCAATGGTTTTCATTTTTGGTCTGGCCGGAATTGGCTACGCGCTCTTTATGCCAGGTTACCGCCAATTGAAAATCGGGTTGGGAAGCGCAAACTGGCCCACGGTTCCCGGGATTCTCAGACTGGCCGAAATTTCTTCCTCCACTGACTCGGACGACGATACAATTTACACCTTCAATGTGGTCTATGAATATGGCGTCGAAGGCAAAAACTACCAAAACAGTCGTTTGGGGGTGCGCCCTGTCACCGCCAATACTACGGAGGACCTGGCTGAATACCTGCAAAATTACTCTGTGGGACAGGAAATCGAGGTAAGGTACAACCCCAACGACCCCAAGGAGAGTATTCTGGTGCCGGGCACCCGGGCCTGGTCCTGGATTTTAGTGATTTTGGGAGGACTGGTCTGGCTGTTTACCCTGGCGATGCTTGGGACGGCTTTTAAGGGGAAATGATTGGGATTGAAGACTTTCTGAAAAATTGTTATAAAATTAAACATATTATTGTTTTGTTTTTGAACAATGCATAACTTTGGGGAAACGTAACACCATGCAACCCCTTTCCTCCACCGAAATTGGTCAAAGGCTAGCCTTGCTCAGAAAACGAAAAGGCCTTTCTCAGGAAGAACTTTCCACTCTGATGGGAATTTCACGACCTTCTCTTACTCAAATTGAATTGGGCAACCGCAATCTTTCTTTGTCTGAAATTCAGATGGTGGGAGAGATTTTCGCTGTTTCCATTGACCGGCTTCTGGCCCCGGATTTTTCCCTTCCCGAAGCCAATTTGGAGGAAACTAACCAAACTCTATCGGAAAAAATCAGGATATCTGTGCCCCAAATGCAGGTCAGCAAATTCAGGGAAGTGCTTCTGTATATCCTCGAAAAATGCGCAGGAAAGCCGAATGTGGGTGAAACCCTGCTGAATAAATTGCTCTATTTTTCCGATTTCAATTATTATGAGCAATATGAGGAGCATTTGAGTGGCGCAGCCTACCGCAAGCTGCCCTTTGGACCCGTGCCTCAAAATCTGGAGACCATTCTGCATCAAATGATTGAGGATCAGGCCATTCAAAGATTGAAAACCCATTTTCATGGTTATCCTCAAACCCGCTACATCCCCCTGGCCAAAGCCGACCTTACTCAATTGAAAGCCAGCGAAAAAGACGTGCTCGACAAGGTCATCGAGCAGTTTTCGGATTGGTCAGCTACCGCCATCAGCGAATATTCCCACCATGACATGCCCTGGCTGGCCACTGAGAATGGTGAAATTATCGACTATGAACTTGCCTTTTACCGGGAAGCCCCCTATTCGGTAAGGAATTACAGACTGCGAAAATCACAAAAGAATTAATCTCAAATCTTCCATTCCCTTGTTCTATCCCCTCTTAATTTTTCATAAAAAATGAATAACCTTTTAGAACAATCTTATCAATTTGAATTGGTAAGCGCGGATTCAAAGTTAGTGAAATATGATTTTGTGAGTGTTGGAGAAAAAGAAGTTCCCAAACGGGTTGTAATAGTGGCCTACGAGGAACTTCCTGGATACTTTAATATTGGGTTTGGCAATCTTTTCATCACGGAGGATGGGTCAGAATTTATTGAGGACATGTCTAAAGCAAATAATAAGGGGGACGTTGACAAGCTCTTAATTACCGTTTTTGCCTGTGGTTTGGACTTTCTTTCTACTAACCCAAATTCAAAACTAACTTTCTTTGGTAATACCCGTGCCAAACACCGATTATATAAAATGCGAATAAATGCCAATCTTTTTTCAATTCAAGAGTTCTTCGAAATTAAAGGTGGTATTATTCAGGAAATTGAGATTCGCGAAACAGAAGAAGGCAAAGAATTTCCATCGGGAATTGATCTTTCAACTTTTCAATATGAAAACTATGCTGTAGGAAACAGCAACCTATACAGTTTTATTACGTTTGAATTAAAAGAAGAGTACAAATAATTTTTTGTAAATTTGAGAAGTAAGATTCCTACAAACATGAGCGAAAAACTCAAAAATATTATCGAAAAATCTGGAAAGAAGGGTACTGTTTCTTTCAAGGGCAAAGAAAATAGAACCAGTTTTGACGAGTCCTTTGGCAGAAAGAAAGTGGAATTGGTAAAAACCTTGATTGGTTCCGAAGAAAACTTTAATTCTTTAAATGAAAAACTCAACTCGGTTTAAGGACCAGAAAACCAAACCATTTTCTTCCAGGCCCCCTTTTTACTTTGGGAATTTCCATTAGCCCATTACACCCCAATTCGCCGCACAAACTCCTCCCGCTGATCTCCCACCAGCCAGTTGATGACATTGTCGTACCAGATTTTTTGACGCGTTGCCCCGTCAATGAAGCCCGCGGTGACGGCCTCGTCAATGACTTTGCCAGGATAGCAGCCGGGAACTGTCTCCATTTCACCCAGGGGATAGGGATCGTCCAGACCGGCCAGGATTGAAGCTGCGCCCTGGCGGTCGAGCAACAGGCGCAAGCTGAGCACATCGTGCACCAGGGTGTCAAACCAGACATTGGGCGCCTTCAGGCTTTCCAGCGGGTGCTTCGCACCCTCAAAAAGGTCGGGACGCCCTTCGAATCCCTGTACCCGGCGCCCGACGTTGACCTGCCCAAACTGATTGCCGTGGGCAAAACAGGTACGTACCCGCGGAAACTTTCCAGGAAAATCCCGCAAGGTGAAAAAATGGTAGGTATCGGCCGTTTGGGCGCACATCCAGACCAGGTGAAAGCGCCAGTATTCATCCTCCAGCTGGATCATGCGGGGGCCGTCGTAGGGGTGAATTTCTACTGCCAGCCCCATCTCATTGGCCATTTGCCAGATGGGTTCTACCTCAGGTGAGGCCACCGTTTTCCATTTGCCCTGAGCATCCAGAAAGTGGGTGGGCAAACACAGCAAATTGAGTTTCAATTCGTTGACGCAACGCTCCATTTCCAGCAAGGCATCGTCCAGGTGGAGGGGCTGAACCACAAATCCACAAGTGAATTTTTCCGGATAATCTGCCTGAATGCCAGCATTGAAGTCGTTTTGAAAACGGATTACATCCCGACACAACCCACGTTCCATGCCATTGCAATAGAGTTGGCTCAGATTGAGCATTACTCCGTGAATGATCTCGTTGCGCTCCATCCAGGCCAGTTTTTCGGCCAAAAAGAAGCTGGGATCGGTCACGGGCCGCTTCCAATCACCCTGCCGCATGAATTTTCGGTCCTCGTCGATCCAGAAGACCTTTTTTTCACGCATGAAAGCAGGAATCTGCCCTGGTTCGGGCAGGATGTGGCCGTGGCCATTGATCTTAATCAGCTTGGACATGGGTGCAATTTAGGATTTATTCCCGAAGGGAACTGGCTACTCCTCCTTCTTCCAGAGGGTACTCCAGTCAAAGTTGTCAAGGGAATTCTTCTCGCGGTCTTTGTTCAGGCTTTCCCGGACTTCTTTCCTCACTTCTGCTTCCCCATCATAAGCAGGAGGTTGTCCCCCGGGACCGTAAAATTCGGCCATCAGTTTATCCATACCCGCGGCAAATTCCTCAATTTCCAGTTCCTCGTCGCGAATCAGGTCGTTGAGGGAGCTACCAATGGAGGTAAATTTTGCCTGAATCTCCTCCATAGAAGCCTGGGGATCGGCCTGGAGGATTTTTTCCCTTATTTCGGGGGGCAGTTGCTCCAGAAAATCCTGGGGATTAAGCCCCTGATTGAGTTCCTTTTCTGCTTTGCGGTACTCGTCGAGGATTTTTTTCAGTTGGGGATCGTTTGATTCAACCCCTTTGCTCAATTCCACAACTTCACCCGAAAGGTTCAACATACTGCTCAGAAACTGCTGCATGATGATTTTCAACAGGGCAGG
This sequence comes from Bacteroidia bacterium, assembly GCA_020635905.1. Taxonomy (GTDB): domain Bacteria; phylum Bacteroidota; class Bacteroidia; order J057; family JADKCL01; genus JACJYV01. The sequence continues at coordinate 196,571 of JACJYV010000007.1, read as the reverse complement.
ATCCCGGGTCAAAGACTCCTCATCCACCCCCATGAGATGGCCAAAAAGTTCACTGGACAGGTTTTCCAGGCCACCCTGGGCCGGGGCTTTACCCTGCATGGCCGAGGCAAAATACTCTTTCAGCACCTGTTTGGATTTCAACAGGGAGGCCTGGGTTTCTTCCAGTTTCCGGACCTTGCGTTGGGCTTCGCCCTCCTCAGAATCAAGCCAGGTACGGTAAAATACGGCACCCACCAGGTCGCGGGGATAGAAAATGTTATCGGCAAAGGAAACATCGCTGATGCCCCTCAGTTTGACCACCGCGGCCATTTCGAAGGACCAGTATCCAAAAAAAGAAGCCTGATTGGTTTTGTGGCTTTCATACCAACTTACCCCCTCCAGCCCTTCGTAATAATTTCTCAAAAACCGTACCACGGACTCTTCTGCCTCTCCAGGGGGTGATTTGGCGGCCCGAAGCAAAAACCTGTAAGGCTCTGAATACTGGAGGAAATCGTTGGGGGTGAGGGACTGACCAGCCAGTTGAAGCAGGTGGTCAATGAGGGCATCTTTACCTGCAAACAAATCTTTGAAAGTGCGCAGATTCTCATTGAACAGAATGGCCAGCCCGAGTCCATGCAGAATCCACTGGTAGGTTTCTTTGTCACGCGAAGGCTGGATTTCTCCTTTTTCCGCTGCAGGATAAGCAGAAAGAAATTTCAGGGCCTGCCCCAGGGCAACAGCAACCTCTCCGTGCGAATTTCCCTGAGAATAAAGACAGACGGCCCTGGCCAGGTGAAGTTGGTAGGCCGAAAATATGCCCTCAGGAGTGGTAAAAACTGTATGATTTTGAATGGCTGCGTCCCAATGGTCCAGATAGCGACCATCTTCCATGACCATAAATACTTCTCTTCTTTCCATTTTCAACGGTTTTCAGGGCCTGATTCTACCTTGAGCCCATGCTAATCCACTACCAATTTACTCAATTGGACTGAGTTTTGGCCCGGTTTTTTCGCATCTGTCTGCGTCCCGAACGAACCAGCAGAAAAATCACCACCAGGATGCCCAGGTCCAGCAAAACCATGTAAAGGAGGGCATCAGCACCGTACTCGTTGCCTATAATGGTCACCCGCTCGGGATTTGAGGCCAGGTAACAAATCTCGATTGCGCCCCCTTCTTCATAACGGTCGTAGGTGCTGTAATCCACGTTCTGGTCGGAAAGGGTGCGTTTGCCAGAGGGAAGGGTGTAGGAAAATTCTATTTTATAGGTCACGGATTTCACCCCGCTTTCCAGCTTTTTCTGAACCACCCCTTCGGCCCGGGTACAATTGGGATCGTCGCCGCTCATCCAGATGCTGGGATGATTTAGTTCGCGAATATGGGTATAAACCACGAAAACCACTCCCAGCAACAGGACCAGGGCAATGGCAGCCCCAATGAGCTTGTCTTTGGGGGTCCATTGGGGAGAAGGGTTGGTTTCCATGGGGGTTGGTTTAATGATTTCACAGGTAATAAATTCGCCCCAGACCTCCTAAAGCGCCTTTTTCAGACTCTCCATGGTTCGAGAAGCAATGCCCCACCAGCCCTCGGGATCCTGTGCGCCCGAGCCAGAGCGGTTGAGACGGAGGGCGGCCTCATTTTTGCGAATGAGCTCGAACAGGTTCAGGATGTATTTCTTTGCCACAAATCCTTCGCCAAACAATCCCGGATTGTCCTGAATATCAAAGGCATAGTAAACGGCCATGTAAGCATACTCCGGATCGGCGGCCATGTGCTGTACCTGGTTCAGAAATTCCGCCATTACTTCAGGCCGATCGCCCATGATGTCCCTGATACCCTCAAAAATGGCAGTCGGGTCAGTGGGCGTATCGAAATACGGATTCGGGATGCGATTTCCCGCTTGTCCGGTCAGCAATTCGTACATTTGCCCCTTTTCGATGGGCTCAGAAATAAACCTTGCGTTAATCATTCTCCGCTTTAAAAGAGTTTGGTTATGATGGCATCAGCTTTGGGGATCTGATCCACCACGGTTTCGGCTACGCCGCCCGAGGTAATACCACCCGGGTGCCAGAATTCGTTGGCACCTTCCTCCATTCCATTGGGAATGCGGACATTTTGCGGGTTGGGTACGTCGATTCGGTACAGCCCCTGGTTGCCCCAGGAACCGTCAGCAAATCCCATTTCACTTTCCACCACCCGCATGTCGCCGCCAGCTTTGGAAACCACATCGTCGATTTTAGCAGGAGGTGAAACGAACATCCCTTCGCCTGCCCTTCCAAGCATGGGGTTGGGCTCCACAAATTTCTTGAAGGCACCCTCAGGCACCAGATAGCTGGCTCCGCCCGAGAACTGCGAAAGGTGATTGGCAATGTAGGTGGGATCCAGATAATCTTCAGGACTGAGCGCTTTCCCGCTCAGGAGGCCCTGCTGTCCTTCGCGCCAGGCGCGCATGAAGTCCCAGCCATCTTTGAATACGATGTTATTATTGGCGGCCTTGGCGGCCACCGTATCCATTACTTCGCTCAGCTTGCCGGCTGATACCCACGGTTTGCGGGCTGCGATGGCCATCAGGGTATCAATTTCCCCTTTGCCCATGCCCAGCTGGCTCACTTTGTCGATCAAACCCTTGATCTCATCATCTGAGATGTTGAGTTTGAGGTTCGGATCAGCCCCAATTTTGGCCAGGATATCGGCCTTGACATCCATGTGAGAGATGTAGGGCAATCCCGTTTCTATATTTTTGAATCCACCCGTGGTGGGATCAAACTCGATTTTGGGCAGGCTGTCTCCCAGTCCCGCTTTGCGGGCCAGGATGAAGACGCCGTCGCGATTTTCCCAACGGAAGCCGGTCGGGGGTTCCACGTCGGGCACAAAACGCTTCGTTTTGGGGTTGTAAGATGCAGGCGGCAACAGGTCGCCTTTGCCCGGATTCCTGCGCAGGACGGGTTTGCCATTGGAATTCATCCAGTGGTATCCGTCTGGCGGATCGGGATATTTCATTTCCTCGGCCAATTCGGCCCCGGTTTTCTTGCCTGCATCTTCTGCGGCCTCGCCAGTGGTTTCTTTGGCGGTCTGTTCGGTCGAATTTTCTACCGTTTCCTTGCCCGTTTGTTCGGCCGAATTCTCCAGCGTTTCCTTGCCGGTTTGCTCTGCGGAATTTTCCACCGTTTCCTTACCCGTCTGCTCAGTGGCATTTTCCACGGTTTCCTTGCCGGTTTGTTCCGCAGAATTTTCCACGGTTTCCTTGGCTGTGGTTTCAGTGGTATTTTCGACCGTTTCCTTGGCAGTGGTTTCTGCCGTATTTTCGACTGTTTCTTTCGCGGTGGTTTCCGCAGTATTTTCCACCGTTTCTTTGGCGGTGGTTTCTACGGTATTCTCAACCGTTTCCTTGGCAGTGGTTTCAACCGTATTCTCGACCGTTTCCTTGGTTGTGGATTCAATTACTTCGCCTGCACCTTCCTTGCCGCCTTTCAGCCAGCCGCTTAGTTTATCGCCGAAGTACTTGCCACCCAGGTTTCCGAAGAAGTTGATGGCCAGGTTGCGCATGGTAAAGGCCTCCCCAAATTTGGAGAAATCCCACTTCCCGGTTTCCCAGCGGGTCTTGATGACCTCGGTAATGCCAGTGCCGATGGTATCGACCACGAATCCAACGCCCACTTCGCCGATGTACTCAGCTGCGGTTTTGCCAATGAAGGTAATGGCTCCGCTGGATACTTTTCCGACCAGGAACTTGCCTGCGGCTCCACCTGCTCCTGCACCCAACGCCGTGATCACGCCGCTGACCGCACCCAGCACCATTTCTTTGCCCAGATTCCCCCAACTGAATTCTTCGTTGGTGAGGGCGCATTTTGCTCCGTACTTGAGGGCACCGCCGATGGCACCCGCCACGGCTCCAACCGCCAGGGCGACCAGAATACCGCCCGAGGCGAGGGCCGCACAAATGACCGCGGTAACGATGATGGCAATGGCCAGATCGACAATGAAGAGGAGCCACGCTTTCCAGCGGGGCTGAACCGCGTCGTAGGCCTTCTGGGCCTGCTTGTCAATGGCAGAATCGAGACCAGCGAGCTGCTTGTCAAAGTCGCCGCCAAGGCCTTTGGCATTTTCAGCAAATTTGGCAACCAGTTTATCATAAACATCGGTAAGACCTTTCTGGGTGGCGGTGGTTTCCGCTTCCATATCGGTCTTGGCCTGGTTTCCTTCATTGGTGATTTTCTCAACCGTGGGCTCCTGAATGCCTTTGAGTTGCTCTTTGAGTCCGTCGCGGAGGCCTTCCAGGGTGGTGACCATGCCCGAACGAATGCCTTCAAAGATGGTAATTGCTCCATCTCCTATTGCGGCCAGGGCTTCTCCTGCCTTGCCAGCGATGTCATCCAGGGATTTGCTTCCGTCTGTTACTCCCTGATTCAGTTTGGTCAGAACTTCGGCAACCCCGGCGGTAATGCCGGAAAGGGCCTCGTCGAGTTGCTTCTCAATCGCAGGGGCAGGCGGATTTTGCAGGTTGCTGACCTGCTCCAGGGTAGCCGTAATCTGCTCCGTGAAGGAGTTGGCAGCGTCGGTGGCGCCTTGTTGCAGATTGGTAATCAGGTCGGCGGCGGCATCCGTAATGGCCTGGCTTTGGGTGCTGGCCGTGGTATTGATGGAATTAATCTGATTGGTCCGCTCGGTATCGAGGGAAGCAGAAGCCGCGTTATATTGTTTTTCGCCTTCGGCAACCGCGGTGTCAAATGCAGTTTTGGCTGCCGTTTTGCCGTTGGTGACAAGGGTATCAATCAGGGTGTAAGCAGATTCCTTGCGGGCCTTGATATTGTCTTTTGCCGCTTTGACCGAATCTTTTACGTATTTAAGGAGCTCTCCTTCCCCGGCGCTTTTCAGTTTGGCGCCTTCTTCCTGGGCCTTCTTGAGGAATTCTGCCGCGTATCCGTTGCCAGTATCTGTAGAGGCTTTTACCCGGGCGTCGTGGCGGTCTCTTTCGAAAGAGCCACCGTTTTTGATGTCTTCCCAGGTGGATTGGGATGGAATGGGTAATCCACGGTAATAATTTGCCTTGGCTTCGCCTTTTCCTTTGGCGATTTTGCCTTTGTCCGTGGCGACGTCAATGAGGGCCTGCTGGGCATCGGTAAAGGCTTTGGAGAACTTGCCCGACATGGTGGTTTCCATCTCGGTCAGGGCCTTTTCCTGATCGGTAAAGGCCGTATCAACTACGCCTTTGGCCGCGGTGGCCGCATTATCCAGGGCCGTATTGGTATCGTCGAGGGCTTTTTGAGCTTCGCCTTTGATGCGCAGGGCTTCGGCAATCAGGGTGGCTTTTTCTTTCAGGTAGGCCGCCTCGATGCGCAGACGCTGCACCAACTGGAAGGCAAGGACTTTGCCTTTGGCAATGGTGGCCGCGGTATTAATGGATCCGGGAATGGTGTTGCTGAAATCGTCGATTTTCTTGACTTCAGCTTCACCCAGTGATTTGAAACTGTCTGTTGCATTCTGGACCTGGTCGCGGTTGATGGCAAATGACTGGTCAGAATCTGCTTTGTCAACAGGCATGAGACCCGGCTTGTCTTTTTCGGGATCGGGTTTCATCTGAAGCGGCGCACCAGATTTACCCTGATCCACCATGGAGCCCAGATTGGCGCCGGTTACTACGTAAGTTCCGTCCCCATTGTCCTGCAAAATGCTGTCGGGTGAAAGCGATTTTGCCATGAGGGCATTGGCCACAAATACGGCGGGTTCGCTTCCTTTGCCAAAGCCACCCATCTGGGGAGCGGCCTGTTTTCTGGGTCCGCCAACCCCGGGAGCGGCCCCCGGGCCGCCTTGTCCGCCTCCCTGACCTTCACCGCCTCCGGCGCCACCTTCACCTGCCCCACCTCCTCCTTCGCCACCTTCGCCACCACCTTCACCTTCTCCACCAGCACCTCCTTCAGAATTTTCAGTTCCTTCGCCTTCGCCCTCCGTTCCTTCTTCTCCCTCAGACTTTTCTTCATTTCCACCTTCTTCCGAGGAATCCTCATCTCCTTCGTCCGCGGCATCTGTGTTTTCAAGCTCAGCTTCGGAATTCTCAGAAACCTCTTCCTCCCCTTCTTCTTTTTCTTCAGTATCATCAACCAAAGCGGAAGTGTTGGGATTTGAGGAAGTATTTTGCTCCATGGTGGACTCCTCAGGAACCATTTCAGATTCTGAAAGTTCATCCTCCTGGGTATTCTTAAGTGAACTCTGATCCCCAACTCCCGGTCTCTCACCAGGTTTCTTATCGGGGGTTTGTTGCTCCTGCCCCTCTTCGGGCATGGTTTCCTGCTCCTGACTGGTTTCCTCGTTGCCTCCGCCTACGGGCGAATCCGTTCCGGGAGTTTTCTCTGAATCCGGTCCTTCATTTTCCTCCTCTGTTTGCTTGTCCTCGTCCGGATCTGCAGATTTTTTCTGTACGGTGGGGGTGCTTTTCGCGGATGGAGACTTCTTTTGCTGGGTTACGGCAGATTCTCCTGCGGCGGCCTTGGCGCCCATGGCATCAGCTTCTGACTCGAGACCTTTGTCGTTGTTGACGGGCATATCACCCACATTGGTGGTGGGCTCCACCCGTCCTTCGCGCTGCTGCACCACGTGGGCCAGTTCGTGGCCGATCAGTTCCTGACCCGATTGAGTTTCAGGCTTGAACTGTCCGGGGGCAAAATGCACATCATTGCCCTGGGTATAAGCGAGGGCCCCTACGTCGGAAGCTTTCTGGGAATCTTTGTGGATGTTGACGTTGGAGAAATCTGAGCCAAATGAGTTTTCCATTTTGCCCATCACATCGCCGCCATCCTCCTTTTTCTGTACGGTGGAATCGTTTACCTCGAAGGCAGATTTTTTCTGAATGGGAAGGGAGGTGGAATCTGCGGCTTTGAACTGAAAGGCACTCCCCATGGAAGTGCTGGAATCAGCGCCTCTTTCTTTGAACTGAAAGGCAGTTGGGCCATCTGCGCCAACGCTTTGGGAAGGATTGACTTTGAGCTGTGAGGGAGATTTGAGCCCGTTCAGACCGCCGCCTCCATTGGCGGTGGGATCCGCGGGGGGATCAATGGCACCTGAATCCAGCTTAAGCTGAGGAGGAGACAGTTCCTGTGTGGTTTCCAGGCTTTCCTCGTTTTGGGACAGTTTTTTATGCTGTCTGACGTCGTTTTGAGCAACGTGTACCCGTTCCTTACCCATGATTTTCTCTTTTACCGTTTCGCCTCAACTGCCCTGAAAAACCGGTTTTTTCAACGACAGAAAAAGACAGAGCAAAATATGAAAAAGCCGTCGATTTTTCAAGCGTTGAAAAGGGAATTCGGAGAGGAAATATCAGCCCTCCAGAAATATGAAAAAAAACTGCATCCAACCCTTCAAAACAAATCGAAAATTCTTATTATTGTCAAAATAAATTAGCCGGAATTCATCTAATCATGCAAAAAAACCTAATTGCAATCTTTTTCGTTGTTTTTTTATCTAATTGGTGTGGCCTTGCTTTTTCGCAGAGGCTTTCCGTTCAGTTTGGCAAGGTAAAAAAGAGCGATTTTCAATTAAACCCTGCGGAAGTGGATACTTCTGCGGAGGCCATCATCCTGGGCGACTGGGGCACCTCCTATCTGGAAGTGCTCAACAACCAGTGGAAAATGGTTTTCGAACGGCAGGTGAGAATCAAAATCCTGAAGAAATCCGGGCTTGACTGGGCAAATGGCAACATTCCGCTTTACAGTCCAGGCAGTACAAAACCTGAAAAAATCCAATCCATCCGCGGCATGACTTATAATCTGGTGGATGGCAAAGTGGAAACGACCAAACTTACATCCCAGGAAATTTATGAAGAAGATTTAAGCGAAAACTATCGGGTCAAAAAGTTTGCCCTCCCCAATGCACGGGAAGGATCCATCGTTGAATATCATTACAGCATTATTTCAGATAATTTTTTCAGTATCAGAGAGTGGAATTTTCAGACTACAATTCCTGTGCTTGAAAGTTCATATTCCACATTTATCCCTGAATATTTCACCCACAAAATCATGGGTCACAGCTACCTGGATTTCTCCAAAAACAGCCAGAAAACCACTTCCCAGATTATCGGTCTGAAAGATGTAAACGGGCATCCCAAACCCGTCAACGTGAAGGTCAGGGAGTGGGAAATCAAAAATCTCCCTGCATTCCTAAAAGAGCCCTTCATGACCTGCGATCAGGATTACATGGCACATCTTGAGTTTGAAATTGCTTCCTACCAGTTTCCGGGAGAAATGCCTGTTTATATTGTGAAATCCTGGGACGATTTGCGTGACCGGCTCAAAGATTATGACATGTTTGGGGTGCAGATCAATAAGAATTTTTATAAATCAGAACTTGAAGCGGCCCTGAATGGAAAAGGCACAGAATTGGAAAAGATGAAGGCTGTTTCAGAGTTGGTCTCAAGGAAAATGGAATGGAACGGAAGCAATGATTTATACTCTTCCGACGGATTGAAAACTGCCTGGGAAAGAGGAGGAGGTAATAGTGCAGACCTCAATCTGTTGCTGATTTCGATGCTGAAGGAGGCAGGACTGAAAGCCCATCCCGTGATTCTGAGCACCCGGAATAATGGCAAAGCTGTTCAGGATTTTCCCATGTTGCGACAGTTCAATTACGTGATTGCACAGGTTGAAATTGAGGATGAAAGCATTTTACTGGATGCCACTGAACCCTCGGCCCCTCACGGAATTCTCCCTTTGCGGGTCCTCAACGGCCCCGGACTGCTACTCGATCCCCAAAATACAAGCTGGGTGGAAATCACTCCCCGCCTCAAATCGCAGGAAGCCATTCAGGGCAAATTCGAAATGGATGCCAATGGAAAACTCACAGGCTGGATGGAGATTTCGCAGGCAGGTCTGGATGGGCTGTATGCCCGGACTTTGCTGGACGAAAAGGGTGAAGACGAATTTTTAATTGCATGGAAAAAAAGACGCGAAGGTTGGGCGTCGGTCGAAATGAAACTGCCTGAAAGCAGAGAAAAGGAAGATTTTCTCAAACATTCATGCGTCCTGACCAGTCAGTCACTGGTCAAAAAAGCAGGGCCGCTGCTTTATCTTACCCCTATGCTTACCGAAGCCCGCCAGGAAAACCCATTCAAAAGCCAGAACAGGATTTTTCCCGTTGATTTTGGGGCGCCCTGGAAAGAAATTTATTCTGCCCAAATCACCCTTCCCGAAGGATTTGTTGCCGATGAAATACCCGAAGGCGTTTACTGGGCCCTGCCCGAAAAGGCTGCCGTTTACCGCTATCACCTTGAAATTCTCGAAAATACCCTTTCCGTGACCAGTAGCCTGGAGATCAGAGATCCCGTGATCACTCCCAACCTTTACCCCAGTCTGCGCGAATTTTTCGATCGGGTGGTGGCCAAACAGGGGGAGCAGCTCGTACTAAAAAGGGTTGAAAAATGAGACTTTCTGGCATTTTTCGATCATCTGGAGCTGTTATTCTCCTGCTGCTTCTGCACTTTACCCATATTCGGGCCCAGAACTATCCCGTACGGGAAATCCCCCCGGCCCTGCTCCAAAACAGTAATGCAGTGATCAGGAATTATGACACCAGATTCACCGTAATTTCAAATGAAAATGCACGTGAGGAAGTCAGTTTTGCGGTGACTGTGCTGAATGAATCAGGGTTGAAATATGCTGAAATTTATCTTCAGGAAGACCGTTTTCAGAAACCTGTTTTTTTAGGCGGTGCCATTTATGATGCCCTGGGTGAACGGCTGACCCGGCTCACACCCGCCATTCTTTCCGAATCCAATCCCTATTCAACCATGTCGCTCTATGACGATAACAGGGTGAAAGAATATCAGCCCAAAGTCAGGGATTATCCGTTTACGGTCGAATACAAATACGAAACCACCTACAAGGGTCTGCTGTGGTATCCTGGATGGCGGCCTCAGGCTGGTTACGGATTGGCGGTGGAAAAATCCACTTTTGTGGTGGAGATGGATATGGGCGAGGAATTACGTTTCCGGGAAAGGGGGATCACAACCGGGGTCAAAACCAAAGTGGAAAATGGCCGAAAAACCTGGATCTGGGTCATGGAAAACCAACCCGCGAGGGAAAGCGAACCCTTCGAACTGCCCTTGCGGGAATCCATGCAGGCAGTCTTCACGGCGCCTGGCAAGTTCAGTTTTGGGGGGCAGGAAGGAAACATGAAAACCTGGCAAGGACTTGGAAAATGGTTTTTTGACCTCAATCATGATGTAAATGATCTTCAGGACGGATCGCGCGCAAATTTCCCTTCTGAAATTGCCCAGGCTTCCAGCCCCCGGGAAAAAGTGGCGGCCATATACCGCTACATGCAATCGCATACCCGCTATGTAGGCATCCAACTGGGCATTGGCGGATGGAAATCATTCCCTGCCTCAACCACGGAGGCCAAAGGTTTTGGCGACTGCAAGGCCCTTACCCAGTACACACACAACCTACTGGCTCTGGAGGGCATCAAATCGTATCCTGCCTTAATACAAGCGGGCAAAAGACGTCATTTTTTCCTGGCAGATTTTCCCTCAAATCAATTCAACCATGTAATCCTGTGCGTTCCTCTGGGCTCGGATACCCTGTGGCTCGAATGCACCAGCCAGGACAATCCCTGTGGATACCTCGGCACTTTTACCGACAACCGCCCGGCTCTGCTGATTACGGAAAAGGGGGGAATCCTGCGTAAAACCCCGGCGCTTGGCGCCCACGACAATTGCCAAAGCCATACTGCCAGGGTGGAATTGGACGAAACAGGCGGTGCGCAAATTTTGCTCATATCTGGCTATTCGGGAATCAACTACGAAGCCGTAAGCGATTTACCTCAAATGACAGAGGAGGAGCGCAGGAAGCGAATCTACCAGAATCTAACTTTGCCGGCCTTTGAACTAAAACGGGAGGAATGGAACCAACTGGCGGAAAAAATCCCCCGTATTAAGGCTGATATGGAACTTTCGGTGCGTAGACTGGCTCCCCGGACAGGAAAAAGGATGTTTTTCAGTCCCAATTTGCTGAATGTGCTACCTGCACTTCCTCCCGAAACCCATCCCCGGATGGGGGAAGTTTATCTCGCCAATGCACTGCTGGAAAGGGATACCATCACTTTCACGCTTCCTCCCGGATCGTCCCTTGAATATACCCCATCCCGACTGGACACCTCTTGTATTTTTGGGTCATATCAGGCTGAATACCTGTATAATGCTGACAACAACACCCTTACTTATGTTCGAAGCCTTCAACTCAATTCAGGACGCCAACCTGCCGAAAAGTACCCCGTCCTGGAGCGGTTTTTTCATCAGGTCAGAGAGAAGGATCTGGAACAACTGGTTTTGAAGTTTGACCAATAATCCTTTTCCAGGGACCAAATTTTCCCCAAATTAAGGGATCATTTCAAGGCGGTCTCATGCGTAATTTGATTTTCTTTTTGCTCTTTCTCCAATGCACCCTTCAGGTTTTCAGCCAGACGGAGGAACTTCCCACTTACCAGCGAAATCTGTATTACCACCGCTCAAACCGCTATAATTTTGCCGTTTCTGTGCTCAAAACGGTGATGAAAAAGCGGGCCAAAGAGGAATTTCCCCCACAAAACGGACGACAATGGTTTCCCAAAGGCAAACACTATAAAGGTTGCCTGATAACCGTTGAAAAAATGGGTCAGGCGGAGGTTTACTGCCTCTCACCCAAAAATGTAAGCAGCGACGAAGTCCTCCTTTATTTTCACGGAGGAAGCTACATCACAGGCCCGTATTCTCCCCAGTGGACCCTGATGGCTCATCTGGCGAAAGATCTGGGTCGCAAGGTGTATCTGGTGGATTACCGTTTGGCGCCTGAAAATCCCTTTCCCGCAGGGCTGGACGATTCATATTCTGTCTTCAGGGAATTGTGTGCCAGGCATGGCCATGACAAAATTTCCCTGATTGGCGACTCGGCGGGCGGAGGTATGTGCCTGAGCGTGGCCCAAAAAGCCCGGGACGAAGGCCCGGGCAATCCGCGGTCGCTGGTGCTGATCTCGCCCTGGCTTTATGTGGGCAATCCTGACCCAAGAAAGTACGAAATCGCCCCCAATGACCCGCTTTTGGTGCCCGATTCCCTGCACAAATCGGGCTACATGTACAACCCTGAAGGAGATTTTCAGAATCCCCTCGTATCGCCCTACTTTGCCAGTTTGAAAGGGCTGCCGCCCATGTTGCTTCTGGCTGGCTCCTGGGATATTTTGTATCCTGAATGCCAGGATTTTGCAGCGCGGGCAAAGCAGGAAGGCCATGATTTTCATGGAATATTCGCCCGGGAAATGTTTCACGTCTGGCCGATTGGGGTAGGATTTTTCCCCGAAGCAAAAATCGCCCTGCAGCAGATAGAAAGTTATCTTTTGGACCATTAAGCCAATTACTTTGCCCGAAATGCGCACCCGGGTTGATATTCTGGGAGGAGAGCCGTATTTTTCAAATTCAATCCATCCTATGTTTAAAATCAAATTTACCTGCTTTCTCTTCCTTTTTCCCTTGCTCCTTCAGCCGGTCTTTGCCCAAAACTGGATGAACCGCAATCTGATTCGTCAGAACTGGAATGAAAAGGTGGCTGGTGACAACGAGGACCAGCGGGAAGGGATGGAAATTTTCTATTACCACTTGACTTCTCCCCTGCTTGATTTGCGGGACTATAAGGCTGAAGTGCCTGAATTGGCTTCCCGGATTCCGGATTCGGTCAGAATAATTTTACCCGAAATGGGAGGCATGAAAGACACCGTTTACGCGGTTACCTTCCTGCAGTCAGAAGACCGTCTGGGCGGAGATTTGCTGATCATGGTGGTCGGAAATTTCAATTCCCAGGCTCCTGTTTTCTTCATGGACTGGAACATGAACCACAATTTTTTCCGGGACGAAAAGAAGATTTTCTTCCAGAAAAAGACCCGCAAAGGGGTGGAAATTCTGGAAAAAATTCTGGTCAAAATCCACATTGAAGAGCCCAGAAGCAAGTTTTACCAGTTCTGGCTGCAAAATCCGGGTTTTCAAAAACCTGATTCCGTGACTCCCCGCAAGGTGCGGGCAGAAAAAACCTGGAACCATCTGGCGATGCGTTTTGGAGTTGGGATGGGAAATGGCACTTTTACCTATTCCTATATTAATAATGCCAGCGGCTATCCTACCCATTTCAAGGTCAAGACCACGGAAAAGATCGCCAATCTGGAACTGGTCTGGAAAATTCGCCGCCTCAATGTGGTGCTGAATGGCATGTACGAGGATAATTTTTTCTGGTCTTCTGACAAGGAAACCCGTCTGGGCGAGCCTTATATCATTTGCGGAGTACCCGGCCAGGGTTGTGTGCAGGTGGAAAATATCATTGTGGAAAGGGACCGGGAAATCTTTCCTTCGGCCCGCCTGAATCTGGGATTGAATCTGGAATATGACCTCGCAGTCGGCCCCAAAGTATTTCTCAGTCCATTTGCAGGGGTGGGTATGGATAAATGGATTGGTCCCGCCTTTACCCCCGACCGCGCCAAAACTGATAAAACCTACACCCTGAAGGTCACGCCTTCTCTCACTTACGGATTATTGTTCAAATGCAATCTTTCTGCCTTCAACAGCCTCAATTTTGGAGTTTCCGGACGACACGGGCAGTTTATGCCCCGGGATTATTTTGAAAGTCTGGATATCAGCGGCCTGAAAAATAACTTCTCCAATTTCCGGGCTATGATCAGCTATCAGAAGGGGTTGTGGTAAGGGAATTTTGATCAAATTACCCATGAAAGACTTTTGGAACAGCCGCTACAGCGAACCCACTTCGGCCTACGGCACTACTCCCAATGCTTTCCTGAAGCAGCAACTGGCTGGGCTTGAGCCTGGAACGGCGCTGTTTGCCGCTGAGGGCGAAGGCCGCAATGCCGTTTATGCCGCCACCCTGGGGTGGCAGGTTTCTGCTTTTGACCTGAGCGAAGCTGGAAAAACCAAGGCCGAAGGCCTGGCCCAGGCTCATCGGGTGCAACTCGATTACCAGGTAGGTGATTGTATGGAATTGAATTATCCTGAAACCTCCTTCGACCTCATTGCCCTCATCTACGCCCACTTTCCAGGCCCCGTCAAATCTGCCTGCCACCGTCGGCTGGCCACCCTGCTGAAACCTGGGGGAAGGGTGATTTTTGAAGCTTTTGCCAAATCCCACCTGGCCTTCAACTCCGTCAATCCCAAAGTGGGAGGTCCAAAAGACGAGGCCACCTTATTCTCCACGGCCGAGTTGGAGCAGGATTTTGCAGGTTTTGAAATCCGTTATCTGGCAGAAGAAACGGTGGAATTGAGTGAGGGTCTGTATCACAATGGAAAATCATCCGTCATTCGCTTGGTTGGAATCAAACTCTGAATATATGCTCATAGACCTGACCGTCGAAAAAACCATTGAAATTGCAGCCCCTGTGGCCCGGGTTTGGGAAGCCATGACCCGCCCTGAACTGATTTCCCAATACTTCTTCAATACGGAAGTGGTCACCACCTGGGAGCCGGGCACCCCGTTGATTTTTCAGGGGGAATTCAATGGACAATCCTACCAGGACAAGGGTGAAATTCTGCAATTTGTACCCCAAAAAACCATCCAGTACAGTTACTGGAGCGGATTTTCAGGTCTGGCCGACCTGCCCGAAAATTATTCCACCGTCACTTACCAGGTGGAAGGGGGACCTGATAAAACCACCGTGCACCTCACCCAAAAAGGCTTCGCCAACGAAACAGGTTACCAGCATTCCCAAACTGGTTGGGAAGCGGTCTTGCAGGGCATGAAGTCGTTGCTGGAGAAATAGTCGACGGTCCATGGTCAATAGTCGACCGTTGACAGTCGACCGTGGACCGTGGACTAAACATCACCTGACCTGAAATTTCACCGATTTTTCTCCCTGATTTCCGCGCACCCGGCAATGATAAATTCCGGCGCTCAGGCCCTGGATGTTGAGGGGAAACTGGTGCTTGCCCGGGGCATGCTGCCCCCGATGAACCGTACGTACCACCCTGCCCTGCAGGTCGGTCAGGGTGATTTCAAGCAGGTCTGCCTGACTAAGCTCCACAGAAACCTGCGAAGCAGCCGTCACGGGATTGGGGAATACACTTACCCGGGGAAACTCCGATTCCAA
This sequence comes from Bacteroidia bacterium, assembly GCA_020635905.1. Lineage (GTDB taxonomy): Bacteria > Bacteroidota > Bacteroidia > J057 > JADKCL01 > JACJYV01. The sequence goes on along the minus strand of JACJYV010000007.1, from coordinate 181,496 downwards.
AGTTGGTTCCCGCGAAATAATGGGTGCCCCTTTCATGGTCGCCGTCCAGATGCCGGCGCCATGGGTGGCCACCACCACCTGTCCGTCAGAACGGCGCCAGTCGATCATATCCACCACGGAATTTCCAATTCCGTCCGGGGAAAGCTGGGTCCAGACCGTATTCAGTCCATCCAGCGTGTCGGTCCCGTACAGCCCTGTACTGGTAGCCACCAGGTAAATGATGCCATCGCTCAGCGGCAGGATTTTGGCCCACCGCAAAGAAGGCCCGTTGCCCGATCCACTGGAAAATTGCTCCAGATTCCCCGCGATTTTATCCCAACTCAACCCCGCATCTTCAGAATACCACAGACTATAAATTCCGTAATTCGAGAAAACGGCAATCACCTTGTCGCCGCTGTCGGGATGCACAGCCAGGCAGCTCACATAGCCAGTAGCTGGCATGAGCGAACTGGACAGATAGGTCCAGGTGGGGCTGGCTCCATCGGCATCATCCACCCGGTAAATGTACTTTTCGTCTGTGCCCACGTAGAGGCGATTGGCCGGGCTGGCGCTCACCGCAATGGAAGTGATTTTGCGTCCGCCGGGCACCGTATCGGCCAGTTGGGTCCAGTTGGTGGAGATAGAATCCCAGCCATTATTGAGGGAAATACCGCTCAGGTCGCTGTTGCGCCACACCCGTGAACCCGCCGGAAAATACATTACGTTTTGGTCATTGGGATCGATTACAAAAGGATTGATAAATCCCTGCCCGCTGGCTCCAATGGGGTCAATTCGCTCAAAAGCGGTCACCACTCCCGAGGAATTGGTGGAGCATTTGGCCATGACTCCCAGTTGCTTGGAATAATAATGGTGAGCCCCGCCGTCCTCAATGTGGCAATAAGAGCCGTCCCCACCCGAAACAAATTTCCAACTGTCGGTCAGGACGCCCGTGTTATTGAACCAGGTTCCGTTGTCCTGCAAACCTCCAATGATGGTAGCATCGCCCGAAGTGCCGTGGTCCAGCGCCACGGTGTAAAACTGGGAAACCATGTAGCCGTTATTGAGCACATCCCAGGAGACGGTAGAGCTGGTTACGTCATTGGTTTTGAAAATTCCCCCGTCATTGGCGCTCAGGAGCACGTTGGGAAGGGTGGGATGAAAGAATATCACGTGGTGATCGGGGTGTTGATTGGGATAAATGCCGAGCACCAGTTTGGGTTTGGGTGCCCCGGGTTCGTAGCCGCCAATGTGAGTGGTGTGGGTCGAATCGTTGAAAGCGGTGGTGGAACGGTACAGGTTGGTACCCCCGATGATGACCATACTGGTATCCCAGGGATTGACCAGCGCCACCAGGTTATACCCTCCCTGAGCAATAAATTCATCAAACGGGCCTCCTGAAGCGGGAATATTATCAGACAAATTCTCCCATTTGCCTCCTCCTCCTGCGCCATTGCCCGAAAGGTAAGTGTAGCGCCACAATCCGCTCCACTCAGGTTCACCACGGAAGTCGCGGGTCAGTTTTCCGGAAGAATCCACTTCAGCAGCCAGAAAATAAATGCGGTTTTCATCCAGGGGATTGTAAGCAGAAACAATTCTGCCCCATTTGGTGGGCATAAAAGGGGGATTGATGAGGTTCCAGGTGATCCCGTTATCTGAGCGCCAGATGCCCGGATTGGTGCCTTCGCTGCTCAGGGTGGCATAAATGGCTCCCCCGGGGGTACACATTACATTGGTGAAGTAGGACAAATTGGAGGTCACGCTGCCCCTGACTTTGGTCCAGGAGGTGCCTCCGTTGGTGCTGCGCATGATGGCGCCCAAAATGGCGGCATAGACCACATCATTGACGGTATCAGCCGGATTCAGGCTCAGGTTCCAGGTGGCATCCCATGCATTGTCGAAGGTCTGGGGGGTGCCCGAAACGGTGGAAGCGAGTGAGGTGAAGGTCAGGCCGCCGTCAGTGGATTTGCGGACTCCGTCGCCCAGGTAAAATGCTTCACCTCCGCTGGCGGAGGTGCCGTAGGCTTCTCCTGTAAGAAGGTACCAGATATTGGTTTTGCCGGGGCGGCGGTCCTGCACCAGTCCGTTTACCCCGGGGTAGGCCCCGGGAGGGGTAATGCGGGTCCAGTTGGCTCCCGCATCGGCCGAGCGCCACAGGCCGCCGGAAACGCCGCCGGCAAAGAGGGTATTGGGATTGGTGACATCCACGGCAAAGGCACGGGTGCGGCCGCCCAGGTTCCAGGGACCGCGTTGCTTCCATTTGGCCAGCAGAGAATCTGCTTTATAAGTACCTTCCTGCGGCAAAGTTGCCGCAAAAGCCAGTTCCCGGGCCCGCATGGCGGGCGGAATTTTTCCTGAAGGATCGGCGAGGCGTTTCAGATCCCAGGCGGCGCGTGCGCCGGGATTGTCCATGCCACCTCCAAAAAGGGCATCAAATCCCGCATTAGCAGGTATTTCACTTTTCCCTCCGCCCAAAATGGCCAGCGAGAGTACCAAAACAAAAGAAAGGGTGATCAGAATAACAGCTTTTTTCATGTGGGAACTTATTCGTTTTTCATGAACATTTCCAAAGGGCTCCCCTAAATTACAAAAATAGTGGCTATGATTTCTTCCCGGATGCAGGGCCTCGTTCTGTTGGCCTTTTTCCTCCAGGTCCGTGGTCGAATTTGTTTTCGGGGAATCTTCCATTACTAAAATAAATTCTGGCACAATGAACTGAATTACAAAACTTTAAAGGCAAAAAAATATTTTTATGAGGTTGAATCAGATTCCCAAAAAAGCAGTAAATTTAAGGTAGAAAATCTTCCATCTAAAAAACCCATCACCGTATTATGAGAACAACAAATCTGCTCTTGTGGGTGGCCCTGTTGGGCACCCTGATTTTGGGTAGTTGCACCAACCCCAGCAATCTTTCGATTGCGATTCCAAACGGCGGACGAGCCTGGACCGCCGCAGTTGATCCGGGCAATTCACAGCGCATTCTGGCTGTTTCCGAAACTGGCGGGCTTTTCCGCTCCACCAATCAGGGCAGCAACTGGGCCCAGGTGAGCGGCAAAAATACCTTCCGCTTTCGCGATGTGGCCTGGAACCCGCTGGATGCCAATGTTGCAGTTGCAGTAGCCATGGCCGATTTCCGGGTGGTAAGCGGAGGAGGAATCTACCGCAGCACGGACGGAGGAGCCAGCTGGGCCAGGGTGGCGGTTACCAGCCCCTGTGACAACACCATTTCGGCTTATGCAGTCGAGTGGGATGCCGGCGCAAATACCTTTTGGGCCGGAACTTCCTGCGGGCTGGCCCGCAGTACGGATGGAGGCCAGAGTTGGACCTTTCTTTCGGGTGCCACGGGCTTCAACAACGACAAAACCTATGCCTTCCTGGCTCCCGCGGCCAATCAGTACAAGATTCTGACTGATTACGGGGTAAAAGTTTCCACCAACGGAGGCAGTTCGTGGACTTATTCCAACTCTGGACTCCCCGGCTATGTGGCCAAAGGAGTGCAAAACCAGATTGCCACTTCACCCCTCAATGAACAGCATATTTACTGGGCCTGCAATTCCGTCGCATATAATGCGACGGAGGGCAAAAACATGTGGCAAACCAACCTGTTTGTTTCCACCAATAATGGCAGTTCATGGTCACAACTGTACCAGGCCTGGTACATCGGACGTCCGCCCTGGGTCAGAACGACCCCTTCGCTGAGCGGAAATGCCTCCCAGTATGAGGTCTATTTTGGCGATGGAGGCTGCCTGCTCAACCGGGCCACGGTTTCCAATCCCCTGGCGGCCCCGTCCTGGGTTGCGCTCGGCCACGATCACTGCGACCTTTCGGACATGGCCTTCGCTCCCGATCTGAAAACGCCCATCCTCCTTACTTCAGACGGGGGACTTTCCAAAACCACCAATAATGGTCTGAACTGGGCCATGACCGGGGCAGGCGCAGCAGGCTATAAGGCGCTCCAAATTACCGAAGTGACCGGCCAACAGCATGTAGGGACGGGAAATGACCTGTATTTTGCCACCCAGGACAATTTCATCTGGGCTTCCTCTGACAATGGGGCAACCTGGCCGGTGAACCGTTGTTGTGAAGGTTTTTTCCTGAATATTCCCCGCCAAAATCTGTCAGCGGGCGAAACAGTGCTTACGGGAGTGGCTTGTGGAGCCTGTGGAAATTTCAGGTCTGGCCCCGTATTGTCGGCCCAGGCGGGTTGGAATAACCCTCCCGATGACAAAGGCAATCCCAAACTTCTTACCCCGGGGCATTATATCCAAAACTCAGGAACAGGCACCTTTAATAATTATCGTCACACCTCTGACCTGGGATCCCACTGGAACTACCGTTTCAGCCTCAATGAAACTCCCCACATGCTGCCCACTTCCACCAGCCAATCCAACCCGGTCCTGTTTATTCCGGTCAAACTGGCTGGCACCACCCCCTCGGGCGATGAGTTGATTGGCCTGAAAAAAGTGACCGGCGCCCAAAGCGGCGTACCCATGATCTCGGACGTCACCGGATTCGGCGGACTGGGCATCTTTCCGACCGAATTTGCCTGGTACAAGCCCTTTGGGGTTCACCCCCGCAACCCGGATTTCATGATCGTGCCCGATGTGATTGACCATGTCATGAAAAAAACCACCAATGGCGGCGCAGACTGGACTCCCATGAACGATCTGACCAATCTGATTACCGCAAACGGGGAATACTCCTTCAATCAGGGTATTTTTACCATGGTAAGCTGCTTTGGTTTTGACCCGGATTGCATAAACCACATCCTGATTGGAACGGTGCAAAACGGGGTTATGCGGTCCACGGACGGCGGCGCGACCTGGGCCAAATTGCCAGGCACGGATGTGATCCCCTTTATTTCCTCCTTTTACTTTGAAGGCAATAAAAAAGTGGTGATTTCCTCCTACGGACGCGGTTTGTGGCGCTACACTTTCACGGATGAATGCACGGACCTGACCATTCCCATCATTTCAAATCCTGTGCTGTATCCCGCAGGTCCCTGGATTCGCTATCAGGGAGTGTGGATTCCAATCAGGGATCTGAATAACCCTGATGTGTGCCCAAGGTGTGGATTCCTGTTTCAAAAGGAAGGCGAAATTCGTGGATACCGCGGTGGCAAAGAAGGCATTGAGGAAGTGTATTACCGTGGATCTGAACCTGTCTTCCAAAACTGGCAGGGTGAACAAATGCAAGCTCCGTTTAAACTGGTCGAAGGCGATGAAATGGGAGAACTGGCCCGCGACGAGGAGGTCAACCAGATTCTGAAGAATCAGGATATCAAAGTTCACGGCCTTTATTTTGGGGAGGACGGACAGGCGGCCCCGATCTTTTCTGCAAAACCTCTCTCCCCCTCAGATTTGCCGGAATTTAAGGTCAGATTTGCCCCGGTCAGTCTGAATATGGATCTGGCCACGGGCAAAAGCTATGGCAAACAGAACCTGATTACCCTTTCGGCCAAAAAATTCAATCCCCAGTTTCCCTTCAGGGCCAACCTGAACGGCCAGGAAATTGACCTCAAGCAGGAACTGAAATTCGAGGAAAACGGAGATTTCTCCTTTCTGCTCGATTTCCCCCTCCAACCCGGCGTGATCAATACCCTGACCATCGTGCAGGAAACGGATCAGGGCGTGGTGAAGGAGATTATCAACCTGCACAAGCCCGTTTCTGATGGAGAGGAAAGGGAACGAAAATAAGCCCATTCAAGCCATCAATCACCCTTTTGCCCCCTGGTTGCCCAACAGCCAGGGGGTTTTGGTTTTGGGGGAATTCAACTGAACTTTTCCCAACCTGCCTCATTTTCCCCGTCGTATAATTTTCTATTTTAGCGCCAGCATGGCCCTTCCATCCAAATCTGGTCTCCCTTTTGCCCCCTGGCTCATCACGGGGCTGCCTTTGGTGGTCATTCCCCTGATTTTCTCTACGGAATTGCTGGACAGCACCCTCCTGCCCCAATTTCTGGCTTTGGCTCTGCTGCTGGCTGCGGCATTTCTGTTTCTCCTTTTCTCACCCCAAACCCTCCAACCCAGCTTCAATTTGCGGGGAATTCCCCTGCTTTACCTGGCATTTGGGGTCTGGACGGCCATTTGTATTCCGGGCATGAGAAACCCGGGGGAAGGGTTGATAGAATTGCAAAGGTTGGGCATGTTTTTTCTGTTTTTCATGTTGCTGACCGGGTTTTTGCAAAGGGTGGAAAAGCCTTTTCACCTCCTGGCCCGAACTGTGACTGTGGCTACCATCCTGTTTTCCCTGCTGGCCTTTTACCAGTTCAGGCTGGCTTCCCAAGCTGATTTAGACATCTTCCCCGCCATGAAAGCCGTTTTTGCCCAGCCCAATCTGCTTGCAAATTTTTGGGCCATGGCCCTCCCCTTTTGCCTTTTTCTGGCCTGGATGGACCGCAAAGCCTGGCGATGGACTGGCGTAGCAGCTTTGGTAGTGGGATTGATTGGTTTGGGAGTTTTGTTGGGAAAGGGTGGAATGCAATCCTGGGATTTGGAAGGGCATGCATTAAGCGAAATTCAGCATGCAGAAATCCGGGGGGCCACTTTGGAGCTGGCTGCAGATCACCTGCTGAGCGGGGTTGGTCCAGGCGGCTGGCAGACGGAGGTAAAATTACAAGGAGATCCCCTGGTGGGTTTCTCCCATGTAGCACAGCCTGTCAATGATTATTGGGCCCTGCTGGCCGAAAGGGGCCTGCCCGGCCTCCTTTTGTACCTGGCCATTTTTGGCCTGGCTATCTGGTCTCTGGTGAGAAATTTCCGCACCTCCAGGGACCGCGAAAGCAGGGCTTTTGCCGGGATCCTGATTTTGGGTATAGCTGGCTATCTGGTGACCGCCTTCTTTTCTTTTACTCTTGACCGGGTGGGAATTGCACTTTATGTGCATGCCTTGCTGGCGGGTAGTCTGTTGCTTGCGCCACGAACGGAAAGTGTGGCGAAGCCATTTCCCCGTTGGATTTATGGCCTCGGGCTTGCTTTTGCCCTGCTTGTGCTGGCAAGCGGCATTTTACGAACCCAGGGTGAATATTATACCCGCATGGGTTTCAAGGCCTGGGAGGAACAGAATTTTCCCCAGGTGATTGGCGAGATGGAAAGCGCCCTCTCCCCTTTTTACAAACTGGATCGTACAGGCACTCCCCTGGCCTGGTACCAGGGCGAAGCCCATTTTGCGCTGGGTGAAATTCCCCAGGCCAGCCTAAAATACAGGATTGCCTTTCAGATCAATCCTCATTCGTCCCGCGTACTGACCACCTGGGGACGGGCAGAAATCATTCAACATGAATTTCAGGCAGCCCGCGGTCACCTGAAGGAAGCCCTGGCCCTTGCCCCCGGCTACAAACCTGCCCTGCTCAATCTGGCCGTTTTACATGCTTTGCAGGGGGTATCAGATTCGACAAGCTATTACCTTTCCCTGCTGGAAACGGACGTTTCTGACTCTTCCTACCAACAGGCTCTGGAACGCACCACCTGGGCTGTGAGCAAAAATCTGGCGGCCCGCATCACTCATGAGCCTCTGCAACAGGTGGTGCTGGGCATGGCCGATCTGCCCGACTGGCGGGCGGAATTGGTGCAAAAATCTATCTCCAATCATATTCCTTTGGAGAATCAGTGCCTGCTGGATGCCGTGTACATATTGGAAACGGTGGAGCAGAAAATCAGTGCCCAGGAGGCGGAAAGTTTGAGGAAGGAGTATTTGGGAGGGGTTGGGTTTTAGGTTTTGGGTGTTGGGTTTTGGGTTTTGGGTTTTGGGTTTTGGGTTTTGGGGCCTTAGGAAAGTGGAGGCGACAAAAAACTGTCGCTAATTGTAGGGCAATGACATGGAGGCTGTCTCAAAATGAATGTCATGGCGAGTGCAACGCGGCCATCTTATAGCTGGATGGTTCGCATCGGGGCATCTGCTGTGGGAGGTTGCTTCTCTGCGATCGCAATGACATGAGTGTTGTCATGGCGAGTGCAACGCGGCCATCTTATAGCTGGAGGGTTCGCATTGGGGCATCTGCTGTGGGAGATTGCTTCTCTGCGATCGCCCTGGCTTTCAGCCAGTCAGGTTGATCCCAAAACGAGAAACCCTCTGGTTACAACGCCCGCAGGGCTTCCTGGAAATCCTTCACCCTCACAGGGGTCTGCTTATTCCATTTGGTGCCTTCCAGGTTGGCGGCGGCCCGCTCATAGTTTTTGGACTTGATGTCCGCCCAGGTGGTCTTGAAGATGGTGTACCAGCGGGTTCCCAACTGGAAATTGACTGAGGCGAGTGCATTGACAAAGGCCTGACTGCCGATTCCGGCCTCTTTGGCCTGGGCCACGGCTGCGTCGTAGGCTTTTTTGCTGTCCTGCTCGGCCCATTTTTCCAATACATCATCGGGCACCCGATCGCCTACCTTGTACTGGGCGCTTTGTTCGGGCAGCATGAGGTGGCCCAGGCCCACCGTGGGCTTGCCGAGGGAATCCAGATAAACTTTGGTGCGCCAGCCCTCCCGCAACTTGAGGTGCTCAATCACTTCATGGGGCACGGAGCCTGTAATGATGTTACTGGTGGAGGCAATTGAGGGGCTGGATGGGTTTGAAGTGGACGGGTTCGAGGGCGGATTTGGGGTGGTGGTTGCACCACTTTTATTCAAAGCCCGCAGGGCTTCCTGAAAGTCTTTCACCCGGACAGGGGTTTGGCGGGCCCAGGAGCTGTTTCCAGCCTCTTGGGCGGCTTTTTCATATTGACCGGCCTTCATATAGGCCCAGGTATTCTTGTGAATGGTGTACCAGCGGGTACCCAACTGAAAATTGACTGAAGCCAGGATATTGATAAAGTCCGTGCTCGTGATATTCAGTTCGCGGGCCTGGGAAACGGCCGCATCGTAGGCTTTTTTGGCATCTTTTTGGGCCCAGTCATTCAGGATTGCGTCAGGAATACGGTCTCCCACCTTGTATTTGGCATTTTCTTCGGGCAAAAGGAGGTGACCCAGGCCAACCGTAGGCTTCCCGAGGGAATCCAGGTAAACGGTGGTGCGCCAGCCTTCCCGCAATTTGAGGTGTTCGATCACAGCTTCGGGTACCCCAGCGGAGGGTGTTACCGGGGGTTTGGGCGTGGGTGCCGTGGTCATGCCTGTGACCGTGTGGGTGGTGGTGGTCGCCGGGGCCGAAGTGGTGGTGGTGGCGGGCTTTTTCAAAGCCCGCAAGGCATCCTGAAAATCTTTCACCCGCACGGGAGTTTGCTTGGCCCAGCGGCTGTTGCCCACTTCCACGGCGGCTTTTTCATATTCTCCTGCCTTGATCAAAGCCCAGCTGTTTTTGTGGATGGTGTACCAGGCCGTTCCCAACTGGAAATTGACCGAAGTCAGCACCACAATGAAATCCTGGCTGCTGATACCAGCCTCTTTTGCCTGGGCCAGGGCTGCATCATAGGCTTTTTTGGAATCTTTTTGCGCCCAACCGTTGAGCACGGCGTCGGGTACGCGGTCCCCGACCTTGTACTGGGCATTTTCGGCCGGGAGCAAGAGGTGCCCGAGGCCGGCGGTTGGCTTGCCCAGACTGTCGAGATAAACCTGGGTACGCCAGCCCTCCCTCAGTTTCAGGTGCTCCAGCACAGCTTCGGGAACTTCCCCGGCGGCCACGGGTTTGGGCCCGGGAGCAACTTCCGCCCCAGCCACAGGCTTGGGACCAGGGGCAACCTCAGGACCAGCCACGGGCTTGGGTCCGGGGGCCACTTCACGGCCGGGAGGGGGCTTGGGACCGCTCCGAACCACATTTTCGGGTTCAGCTTCGTCCCGGGGTTGGGTTTCAGTCCCGGTTTCCTCCACGGGGGTCACCACGGTGCTTAAATTTCCGGCATCATCGCCTTCGTCCTCAGCCTCAGGCTGAGGCGGGGCCAGCGTTTCAGCAGATTCACTGAGGGTGGATTTATCCCCTTCCAACTGCCGGATTTGCTCTTCCAGTTCAGCTTCGCGGTTCTTTTTACCCACGCCTGCCTGTACATCCCCGATCCGTTGTTTTACGTCCAGGGCTTTTGAGGCGACCTCATTTTTATAATCCTCGATCTTCTCCTTCAGTTCCTGCGCCTTGAGAATGACCATATTATCCACCGCCTCAGCCAGAGATTCCTTGATGATGGTAAAGTAACGTTCCAGGGTCTCCAGGTCGATGGGTTCATCTTCCAGAATGGTGCGGGTAAAGGATTGGTCGGTCTGGTGTAATTGCCTTAAATAGGCCAGGAAAATGATTTTGAAATTCATGAGGGCATTCACGGAGCTGAATACCTTTTTGCGTGGATTGGCGATCAGCGTGCCGTAAATGATGCCCAGCACGCCCACGCCTCCCATGCCTGCTCCCACCCAGTTGTCGAGGGAGCCGTCGGAAAAGAGCGCGGCTGCCCCACTCGCAATCAGCAGGAAAATCCCCAGACAAAACACGATCACATCCATGCTGAGGGCAATTTTGAACCCCTGACGGGCTTCCAGCATGGTGCTGTCAAACAGTTTCTGAAATTTGTCCTTTTCGCCCAGGAGCATGGTTTTGTAGTCTTCCACCACTTTGGCCCGGGCCGAAAGCTTGTCGAGGGCAGACACGCCGCCCATCTCAGCCAGCAACATGCGGGCATTTTCCTGCTGCTCAAAATTGCCGGTGGTCATGTGCTGGTCCAGGGCAGTGGCCACGGCTTCTCCATCATCTGACATCCAGCGCAGGGCAATGGAATAGCTCTTGCGGGTATGGGGATTGGAATCTTTGGCCGCTTCGCTCAGGATGCGGGTGACTGCGGTTTCAATGCCCAATATTTTTCCCAGTGACTGGGCCGCGGCTTTGATCAGATTGAGATTGCCACCCCGCAATTCCCTCAGCAGCGGATGTTCTGAAGCGGGATCGTTGAGATTTCCCAGGGCTTTGAGGGCTTCTTCCCTCACGCCCAGCAGAATGCGGGTATTGCCGGCCCCTTCCAGAAAACGGACCAGGGCTTTTGAGGCTGCAGCAGCCTCGGATTTGTATTCGGCGGGAATCCCCGCCAGGGCCTGACAGGCCAGAAAAAGCATGCGGGGATCCGCTTCTTTGGATTCCAGCACCTGAACAATCAGCGGATACAGGGCCGGGACCGAAACAATTCCCAGTACGCGCAGTGCATCCTGACAGGCTTCCATGCGTTGCTTGCGTTCATCCTGGCTTGAGCTTTTGAGCCAGACTTCCATGGCGGTGCGCAGCAATTGCTCATGCCCTTTTTCGTCCGAAAAACGGGCCATCCAGGCATGACTGAACAGGAGTGATTTGAAATCATTGCCCGGATCAACCGAGGCGTAAGTATTGATGAGCCAGCGGCAAATTTGGGGAAGTTTATTCAGTTTGGCATAAAAACATCCCGTGAGGGCCCAAAAACGCACCCAATGGTCGGGCTCCTCTTCAGGAACCACATGTTTCAGCAATAAATTAAAGGCCTTAATGTCATTCCCGGCGATTTTTCCCAACTGCCCCAACACGTAACCCCGGGCAAAATCCACCTGAAAATGTTTGTAATCGGGTGATCCCGGCACGGCAGAACCCGTGATCCGGTCCCGCAGCACCTTCACCTCCGTTGCATCCAGATAATTTACCGCCTCCATGGCCACATCCCTTCCCTCTGCCGACCCGGGTTGTTCCACCATCAGGTCGTAGATCTGGTTTGCATTCAGCTTCTTATTCATAGTTTTTGATCCTTTTTCAAAATTATCAGGGTGAATTACACGTAAAATCGGAATACTGCAAACAATTTCCAAAGTCTCGGGCAATTTGTGGTTGATCTGCCTGAAAAAAAAATTATTTTGGAGACATATTCCCGCGAAGGCCTTTCCGCCTCACCTCAATATGCGCATTTGAAAATGGCAAAATCACCCGAAAACCATTATCCATTCGATGTTTTCCTCTCGCACAGCAGCAAGGACAAGCCCCTGTTGCGGCCCCTCGCGGTGAGGTTGCGCGACCAGGAAGGGCTGCGTTGCTGGTACGACGAATGGAATCTGCAACCGGGCCTGCCCTGGCAGGAAGCCCTCGAAAAAGGCCTGGCCGACAGCGCCAGCGTCACGGTTTTTATCGGGCCTGAAAAACTCGGCCCCTGGCATAATGAGGAGCTGCGCGAAGCCATCAACCGTTCGGTCAGCCAGAATGACGGGTTTCGGGTGATTCCGGTCCTGCTGCCGGGTGCCGATCCCGACACCTTGCCCACCTTCCTCAAGCGACGCATGTGGGTGGATTTTCGCACGGGAATGGATGACGATATCGCCTATAAAAAGCTCACCGCGGCTATCCGGGGTGAGGCTTTTGAGGAATCAGCTTTTACCCTGCCCGAAGACCGCCGACCTTTCAGGGGACTGGCCCCTTATGAAGAGGGGGAGGCAGAATTCTTTTTCGGGCGCAAATCAGAAACCAGCCTGTTGCTGGACCGGGTGGAGGCCAATGGCATCACCCTGCTGCATGGCCCCTCCGGGTCGGGCAAAACCTCGCTGGTCCAGGCAGGACTCATTCCCGCACTGAAGGAAGAGGCCCAAACCAGCCACTGGCAAATCCATACTTTCCGCCCCGGGAGCGACCCATTTCACAATCTGGCTGGCATGGTGCTGAAAATGGATCCCAATCCCGCCGACAAACTTACCCGGATCGAAAAGACCCGGCAGCTGGCTGAAACCATGAGTCAATCGGCTACGGGGCTGAGAAATGCCATTTCTGCCTTTTCAGGAGACCAAAACGCCTGTCACTTCATCGTGATTGACCAACTGGAGGAAATTTTCATGTTGGTGCAAAAGGCATTTCCCGAAAAACACGCCACTATCCTGCAAAAATTTGGGGAGAATATCCGGGAAGCCCTCACTTTGGGGGATGGAAAAATCAGGTTTCTGGCGGTTTTGCGGTCTGATTTTCTGGGAGATCTGGAGATGTGGCCCTGGGGGCCGGAATTACTGAAAGAAAACCATCAGTTGGCTCTGACCGAACCTGGCCGGGAAAGTCTGATGGAATTTGTGCAGCAAAGCGCATTTGTGGCGGGGGCCTTTTTCGAAAAGGGTCTGGTCAATACCCTGATCCGCGCGGTGGAGGATCAGGCCTGCAAATATTCCCTGCTGCAGGTCGAGCTGAGCAAGCTCTGGGAAGCCCGCAAGGGCCCCTGGCTTACCGTGGATGCTTTTGAGACGGGAGGCGGAATTGAACGTTCGGTCACAGACCGGGCCAATCATTTCGTGCAAAGAGTACGGGAAACTGGCCGAAGCGGGTACATGCAATTCATCTGGATGAATCTGATCAAACCTGGCGAAGGATTTCTGGATCAGAGGCGGGCGGCGGAAATGGAAAGTTTTCACCTTGACGGGGCAGACCGGGAGGTATTACGGAATCTGATCTGGCTGCTGAGCGGTCCTGAGTTTCGTCTGGCTGAAGCCACCCGAGAAACCCTGCTGCTGTGCCACGATTGCCTGGTGCGGAGTTGGGAAATTTCCCATGAATTTATCCAAAATCACCGCCAATCCCTGCGCATGATCATGCGCATTTCTGAATCTTCCCAAAACTGGTCCAGCCAGGGAAATAATGCCGACTTCCTTTTCAAGGGCGCCCAGCTGATGGAATATGAGGAACTGAGTAAAATGGAAGGTACCCGGGCCCTTGCGCTCTCTGATCTCCCGCCCCGGGAAAAGGCATTTATTACAGAAAGTCTGGCGGAGCGTGACCGGCAAAAGCAAAAAAAGCAGGTGCTTCGGATCTCGGTTTTTGCCACCATTACCGTGGTGCTCCTCACATTTATGGGTCTGCTGATCAAGGTTAGTCAGGAAAAATCTCACTCAGAGGCCAATAAGGCCGTGAGTCTGGCCATTTCTGCCTCAGAATTATACGCCCAGCAGCCCTCCCTGGCCTTCAACCTGGCCGAGGAATCCATTCGCCTCTTTCCAGACTCCGTACGCAACCGCAAAGCCTACGATGCCTTGCTCAACAGCTATTTTCACAGCCCGTTCAACTTTACCCTGAGCGGACATAAGCAGGGCATTCACGGCGGCAAGTTGGTGATTTCGCCCGACGGAAATTTCCTTCTGACCAATACCTTCGACCATAAAGCCATTCTCTGGACGGATACAGGCGATTCTATCCGTGAATTTTCCCACCGTGACCACATCAATCAGGTTGCTTTTTCCCCTGATTCCCTGCATTTGCTTACCGCCTCGGCCGACAGTACCTGCAAAATCTGGACCCTCGACGGCAAACTTGTCACGGAGTGGAATCCGGGCGGGCCGGTGATCAATGCCTTTTTCAGTCCCGGGGGAAAAGAGGTCATCACCATGACCGGCACCCAGGAAATCAGCAAGGCAGGCGACAGCCTCACCGTTTGTCTCTGGCGAATTGGAGAAAAGGAGCAATTATTCCACCGCGTTTACCGGGCCAACCCCCAGGGGGCTTATTCCGTGGGGCTTGATTTTTCTTTTGGTAAAAAACATTTTGTCTTTACCCTTGATTATTCCGACCCCCAAAAAGAAGATTTCAGCCAATTGCTGACCCTGGATGGCCGCCTGGACACGGTGATTCCTCCCGGGCTGAAGCCTCAGTTTTGCCAATCGTCGGACCTGGTTTACACCGCCATTTTCTACCACGAGGACGGCCGGGGCAAAATCGGATTGTACAACCACACGGAGCAATCGCTCAATTCCCTGGAAATCGATCTGGGCAGCAATTACATGAAGTCTTTCAGATTTTCCAGCGACAACCAGTTTTTGATCATTCACACGGGTTTTGATCATGGATTGGACCGCGTCTTTGAGGTAAAAACGGGCCAGGAAGTGCATTTGAAAGACATTCTGACTTCGGACAAGACCAACCAAAAGCTGCAAAAAAACATTCAGAAAATCCAGGATGACCATCTTTTTATCCAGATTGCCGACATTGACCATGGCCTGGTTTATATTTTGGTGGCAGGCAGGATGCAGACGGATGGAACCCTTCGCTTCAGGGGAGTGGGCACTTTTACCCTCAAAGGGCGGGGCGGCACCCCCATTATTCTGCCCGATGGCAAGGATATTGCGTATTTCAATCAGTTTGGCAGTTATATTTTCCTTTCTCCCGATCCCCGCAAGGAACTGTATGTGTTTTCGAGGTCGGGCCAGCTGATCTATCATTTGCTGGAAAATGGAAATTCGCTGGCGGCCCGCAAAAGCCGCGAACTGGCCACTTCCAGCAAGGGAATGTACCTGTATCAGGTGCTGGTCACGGGTGAAATCCAGATCTGGCCCATCTTGGTGGAGCAAACCGCCAATGTGTTTCAGTCGCAAAGCCGCACCCGGGACTTTGACCTGAGTCCCGAAGGTACAGAAATTGCATTGGGAGGGAATTTTGGGGAATTTTCTCTCTGGGATGAGCCCCGCAAACTCAAACGACAATTTCCCCGGCAGGGAGAGGTTTGGGAAACAACCAGTTCCATTGCCTACAGCCCCAAAGGAGCCCGGCCCCTGGCCTGGGTCTCGCGGGACAGCCTTTTTATGCTGATGCCCGGGCAAACCCGCCCCCGCGTGCTCTGGGCAAACCCGCCCCCGCGTGCTCTGGGCAAATGAAAAATCCGGGATCAATTCGGAACAACCCGCCGATTATTATACTGCCTCATTTGGCCCGGTTGCCTTTTCTCCCGACGGATCCTTTTTGCTGGCCCGGTCCGCGGATAATTCCCTGCGTTTGTGGAACAGCGAAGGCGTATTTCTGCGCCGCATTCAGCTTGATTTTCCGGTCAGGGAGGCCATTTTTTCACCCAATAATTTCGACATCCTGGTGGTGGGCCCGGACCGTTTTGCGCTGGTGGACCTCAATGGCAATGTACGGTTTACCTCTGCCCCCCAATTGACAGTTCCCCAAAAACCACAGTTTTTTGAGGGTGGAGCCTGGTTTGGCCTGGCCTTTCAGGGCAAAACCCACATGGAAAACCACATTTTCAATCCCGATGGAAAGGTGGCAAAAGTCATCCGCGGACACCTCGTGGTAAACCAGCAGGGCGACAAGGTAATCAAATGTGATGCTACGGGTGAACAAATCGGCGAAGTAATCAATTTCAGCCGCATGATCTCCGACGATCCCGACCCTGATTTTGCGGTGGTCACTCCGGGCCCCATCGTGGATATGGGCTTTTCGGCAGATACAAGTTGGTTGTACATCACCAATCCGGACCATCGCCTGTTTTTGTTCAGGTATGGGGAATCCAGGCCCAGCTATATCCTGCCTTTGGGGGCGCCATTGGTCAAGCTGGAATTTTCAGCCGACGGCAAATTCCTCTACACCCTGGCGGCGGGTTCGGTGAAGTACTGGCCGCTCAGGGCGGGTCAATTCCTGCGCGAAGCGCGGGGCCCCGAAGCGAAGCACGGATTTATTCAAAAGCTGGAATTTGATGAGGGGGCGCTTAGGTGAACGGTTTACTCCCGATAGCAATCGGGATTACGGTTTACGGTTTTTCCGGAAAGCGGTCGCATTGGCGTAAACGTAAGGGCGACATCGATGCTGAATATGATAAGGAATAACGGTTCCCTGGCAGCACCCATTTTCGGGCCAAAGGCCAGAATAAGGTGACCCCTCCGGGGTCAATTTCAATGGATTGCAACCTTACAAATATTGCCGCAATGATGGACTGACCGCAGCGCGGTCAAATTATTGTAGCCAACGATTTTGAGTTGAGGTGCGCGACCGCAGAGCGGTCGCATTATTTACCCATACATGGTATTACCCTTGGCTTTCATGATCAGATTGGAGAGCAAAAATTGGTTCTCAACCCTAAAGCTTGCCTACCCCAACCTTAAAGGTTGAAAATCGAACCCTGAAGCTTGCCTACCCCAACCTTAAAGGTTGAAAATCGAACCCTAAAGCTTGCCTACCCCAACCCTAAAGGTTGGAAATTGAACCCCAAAGCCTGGTTACCCCAACCCTAAAGGTTGGAAATCGAACCCTAAAGCTTGCCTACCCCAACCCTAAAGGTTGGAAATCGAACCCTAAAGCTTGCCTACCCCAACCCTAAAGGTTGGAAATTGAACCCCAAAGCCTGGTTACCCCAACCCTAAAGGTTGGAAATCGAACCCCAAAGGTTGGTTACCCCAACCCTCAAGCCTGGTTGGCCAACCCCTAACCATAATTGCCCCAAGCCTAAAGCTTGGGGGGGCCAAGCTTCAGGCCAGGATACCCCAGGCTTAAAGGTTGAGGGGGTCAAGCTTCGGGCCAGGATACCCCAAGCCTGAAGCCTGGGGGGGCCAAGCTTCGGGCCAGGATACCCCAAGCTTAAAGCCTGGGGGGGCCAAGCTTCAGGCCAGGATACCCCAAGCCTAAAGCTTGAGGGGGTCAAGCCTCGGGCCAGGATACCCCAAGCCTGAAGCTTGGGGGGGTCAACCTTCGGGCCAGGATGGTCCAGGCTCAAGGGTTGGGGTACTTATGGTTAAAGGTTCAAAAGTGGGTTTTTGAGTGAATTGGGGCAGATTGAAACGAATCCTATCCAGCTCCGTGACAGAACCACCGCCCTGAACGATACCGTATCGCTTGCAGGCTGGCCGCAAAACCTGTAAATTCACAAGCAAATGGCCCGGCATCACCTTTCATTGCAACATTTCCCACTGGAAGAGGATGCTATGCAATCAATCATCAAATCCCTCGATACGCCCTGGTCGGCATGTCCCGATAAACTTAAATGATGAACAAGTTTAATTTATGGCTGATTTTGATTTTAATTGGGGCTTCCTGCAACGGACCTGAATTGGCGGTCAATTGTATCAAAGAAGATGCATGCAATTCCCTGGTTTCTCTTTTCCCTTCCCCCGAAATTCAAGATTCCGTTACCTTTGCGGGATTCCAGCAAAATTGGTCAGGACTCTCTGGCCAGGAAAAATGCCTGATTCCATGGCTCCTCACCTTTGAGGGAAACCGGGAATTTTCCGTCCCGTGCAGTGACGATGCCTCCCAAATCAGGTTGGGTACAGTGGTAAAGGCATTCAGCAGGGTTCATTCCACCTCCCCCCTACCCAATGAGGTTTATGCCCTTTACCTGATTCATGCCCTTCACAGAAACAATTATTTCTTCGCCCGCGATAAAATGGTGATTGACAGGACCTTGGATAAAATATCGCCTGAGGGAAGCGGGGAAATGCATCCTGCCTGGTTTTTACAAAATCCAACCATCCTGAAAGAAGCCTGGCTATTGACCCGCAACTGGTGGGCGAAAGTTAATAACCAGCCCTGGGAGGAAATCAAAGGCTCAGGAGGACCCTTTTCGGGCACTTCCCTGCTTTGGGTCGGGGAATTGGAACCACCCGATGAAAAGGAGTTTTATGAAAGTTTGGGAAAGGGGTTGGAATGGGAGTGAGTAGTAGATGGGCCGTAGAGTTTCACCGCTCAAATGGGAGGAAACCAATCAAATCGGCCAGAAAAAACATTGACGAGGCATTTCCCCAGCTAATGAAGGACACGAAATTCAAAAGGATTAAGTAATGATAAGAAGGATGCCCATAATTTTGGTTTTGCTTTTGGGGAGGCTTTGCCTCTTTAGTCAATCCAATTCAACGGAGACAAAAATCAAACTTGATTTTACCCAAAAGTACTTTCTTTGGTCCAAAATTAAAGACGGAACCTGGGAGGCAGCCCCTTGTGCGTGGGATTCCTTGCCATCCGACGCCATTTATCATTATTTGAAAGTGGAACCAATCACCCTTGATGGTTTGATTGGCCTCCAACTTTTCAGGGTTTCCAAAGCGGGAAATACCTTGATAATGGGAGAAAGAAAATTGAGTTTAAATTGCTCCCATTCCTCCACCGAATTCCAAAAACCTGAGCTTTTTTTGTTGGGGGTTTCTCCAGACGGGCAGATCAAATACCTCAGCGGAGACCTCATTTTGAATGAGATTTCCCCCAACCTGATCCAAACCAGGGATTATTTTACCATCTGCCAAACCCGATTGGATTTTTTGGAGGTCACAGGATTAAAGCGGATTTCCAGGCTCAAAAAGAGAATTGTCTATTCCTGTTACTCAAATCAATTGAATGACAAGGTATTTATGGAAATTAATCCCCAGAATCCCGACAGTTTCCTGATTTGGCAGCAGGGAAAAAGAAGGTACCCAATTCAAAAGGTTAATTTTCCATAGCAATAAGAGCCATGATTGGAAAATCAATGAAATTAAAAAACTGAATCCCCCAAGCTCCAAAAAGTGATAAAACGCCCCTCTCAACCCGACCAGGTCACCGACTACGTCGGCTCCTACGTCTATGAAAACTCCACCCTGGAGTTTTTCTTCACCGCGGAGGGACGTGCCGTGCCCGACGCCAGCCTGGGCGGGCAATTCCGCTACGAGTACTATTACACCGACCACCTCGGCAACACCCGCCTCGGCTACTCCGACCTCAATGGCGACGGCAAAGTCACCAAAACGGAAATTATTCAGGAGGCCCATTACTACCCCTATGGGTTGGAATTGCAGGGCTTGGGCACACCGCAGATCGGCAACCCGCATCGCTGGTTGTTTAATGGCAAGGAAAACGAGGAAGACTTTGCGCTGGCCTGGCAGGATTTTGGCGCGCGTCGGTACGACGCGCAGGTGGGGAAGTGGATGGGAGTGGATTTGATGGCGGAGAAGTATTATGGATGGAGTCCATTCAATATTTCTCTATGTAACCCTATAAGGAACTTTGATCCAAACGGAAATGATGTTATCGTTCTTGGGAACTCAAAGGGAGCTGGTGGCCTCGGCCACCAAGCAGTTCTTATAGGAGATGCCAAAAGGGGGTGGATATATATTTCCAAAGATGGGGCGGAAAAAAGTGGAGGAGCATCAGGAAGGAGTAGATTTACAATCATGGCCTTTAAATCATTGGATGATTTTAAAAATAGTGCTCATAATTTTGAAACCGTTGATGGAGTAAATCATTCCAATGTTGGAGGAGGAGAAAACGAAAACATGGAATTCAAATTAGATGAAAATGGAAATAAAATCCAAAGGTATGACCAAGCCTTTTTTATTGACACCAATGATAAAAAGGAGGAGCTTGCCATTTTGGTGGGGTTAAAAAAAGCCAAGGAAAATTACATTTTCGGATTGAATGACTGTTCTCATGTTCCAAAAGAAGTCTTGGATGTTTTGGAAGATAAAAATGGTGAGAATTTGAAAAACGGAGAAGGCATATTCCTGGGGTTTGATGACCTTCCTAACAAAAAACAGGAAAAAATTGAAAAAAGAAACGAAGGAGAGGATTTTGATTCAAGGGTAAAGCCTTCCCAAACAAATCTTCAACCAGGTGAGAAGGGAAAAAAAGAGAACTAACCATGAAAAGGATAAGAATTATAGAAAGGACCCTATACACCATTATGGCCATGGGAATAACAATTGTTACCCTTGATTTTTTCAATGAGTTTCGCGTCCAAACCTGGCTGACCGATTTGTTTTGTGGTGGTACAGTAGGGGTATGTCATTGGAAAATCGAATCCATTTACGGTTTTTTTAATACTTGGGGATTATTTTTTTATGCAATTTTTTCCCAAAAAAAGTACTTCTTTATCCATGGTCAAATTGTCACCCTGATAGTTTACTTCCTGCTTATCCGTGGTGCTATGTATTTGGTGAAATGGGGGTTTAATGCAGTTATTAGAACCCCTAAGGAAAAAAGTAAGGAAACCCATTCGACCCCTGATCCCTCCGAAATCAAGGTCTTGAAGTGGCTCAAAATAGCTCAGAAGACAGCTTTCGTATTGATATTTTTGGTTGTTTTAACTGTTTCTCTCGATTTCCTTTCAGGGTTTGAATTCAGAAGCTGGTTAATAAAGGAATTCTGTGGAACAAACGGGGGTCGTTGCCAGCAAACATTAGAAGATGCCTTTAGTTGTTTTCATGATATGGGATCATGGCTTTATGGCGGTTTCAGCGAAAACAATTTCATGTTCATTGTGGCTCAAATTATCACCCTGACTTCATATATTCTGGTTATATGGTCAGTATTTTACACAGCAAGATTTGCCTTTTCGAAAATTTCCAATTGGAGGTCAATCAAAAAATCGTGAAACGCCCCTCCCAACCCGACCAGGTCACCGACTACGTCGGCTCCTACGTCTATGAAAACTCCACCCTGGAGTTTTTCTTCACCGCGGAGGGCCGCGCCGTGCCCGACGCCAGCCTGGGCGGTCAATTCCGCTACGAGTACTATTACACCGACCACCCCGGCAACTCCCGCCTCTGCTACTCCGACCTCAATGGCGACGGCAAAGTCACCAAAACGGAAATTATTCAGGAGGCGCATTACTACCCCTATGGGTTGGAATTGCAGGGCTTGGGCACACCGCAGATCGGCAACCAGCATCGCTGGTTGTTTAATGGCAAGGAAGTCGAAGTCGACTTCGGGCTGGCCTGGCAGGATTTTGGCGCGCGTCGGTATGACGCGCAGGTGGGGCGATGGTGTGGGGTGGATTTGATGGCGGAGAAGTATTCCGTCCTTTCTCCATTTGTTTTCGGGGCTAATACTCCCATTAATGCCATTGACTCTGATGGGAATGATATTATTTTTATTATTGATAAAGAAGTCGTTTCAGGAATGGGGCACATCGCTGTGCTAATTGGAAGCGAGGAGGAAGGTTGGAGGTATGTCTCCATCAACGGAACGGGAGAAGGAGCTAGTGCCTGGGGTGAAAACAAAAACGCTGATTTGGGTACATTAATAACAGATTTGGAAGGAAAGCTGATTTGCGATCCCTTTTTGGCCATTGATCGGGCAAACACAATCAATCCTTTGGAAACTCATTCTTACGACTTCGCAAAAAGGATGAAAACCTCCATAGACGAAGATGAAGCTTCACTTTCAAAGGCAAAGGAAACTGCATCCACAAAATTGTACGGCGTTTGCTTGTTTGGAAAATCATGTATTGATGTTGCACAATCTGCATTTGCGACCATAGTAAACAGGCGGAATCTGGATGATAAAGGGGAAGTTCCGGGAGAAAATGATTTAATCCCCATCAATTGGTTTGATAAGGTTGAGAACAGAGCAACAATAGCCAATGAAAATGCCAGAAACGAAGAAGAAAAAATCGAGGTAATTTCCTTACTAAAACAAAGTCAAAACCCCACTCTTGAAAAATGAAATTTTCGAATCCCAAAAAAGCACTTTTACCCTTTCTGGTTCTTCTGGCTATTTGCCTGATAGTTTATTTCTCTTTGGGGTACCTGAATTCATATCTGGGCTATTATGGATATGATAAAGACCAATTCAGACGCTTTTCAGCATCCAAAAAAGAGTCATTGGAAAGAGGGGTTTTTGTTCGGGATCTGGCGTATCATGACAAGTCCAAAATTGTAAGGGAGGTATTTATTGAAAAGGGGTTCAAATGGGGAAACTCTTCAAGAACAACCAGAGATTTAGCCCCGGCAGACAGCCTCCATGGGTGCTTTCCCTTTCTTCCATTTCAGGTAGTGATAGCATTTAACAAAAGAAACAAAGATTCTCTGTTCTTTATTCCAGAAAGCATAATTTACATTCCAGATTCAATTCTCCCTGAGACCCTCCTAAAAGACATTTATGTAAGGGACACATTGAATAACTTTATGGGAAAGGAGCAAATTGAAATTTGGCCATAATTACTTTTGGATAATCTCCGACTTCAACGTGGGCTGCAAAGTCACCAAAACGGAGATCATCCAGGAGGCGCATTACTACCCCGGCGCCTGTCCCGATTCGCAGCAAATCGGGAGGTTGGAATTGCAGGGCCTGGACACACCGCAGATCGGCAGCCAGCATCGCTGGTTGTTTAATGGTAAGGAAAACCAAACCGATTTTGGGCTGAATTTGAAAAACGGAGAAGGCATATTCCTGGGTTTTGATGACCTTCCTGACACAAAACAGGAAAAAATTGAAAAAAGAAACGAAGGAGAGGATAATGATTCAAGGGTAAAGCCTTCCCAAACAAATCTTCAACCAGGGGAGTAGGGAAAAAAGGGAACTAACCATGAAAAGGATAAGAATTATAGAAAGGACTCTATACACCATTATGGCCATGGGAATAACAATTGTTACCCTTGATTTTTTCAATGAGTTTCGCGTCCAAACCTGGCTGACCGATTTGTTTTGTGGTGGTACAGTAGGGGTATGTCATTGGAAAATCGAAACCATTTTCGGTTTTTTTAACTCTTGGGGATTAATTTTTTATGCAATTTTTTCCCAAAAAAAGTATTTCTTTATCCATGGTCAAATTGTTACCCTGGTAGTTTACTTCCTGCTTATCCGTGGTGCTATGTATTTGGTGAAATGGGGGTTTAATGCAGCTATTAGAACCCCTAAGGTAAAAAGTAAGGAAACCCATTCGACCCCTGATCCCTCCGAAATCAAGGTCTTGAAGTGGCTCAAAATAGCTCAGAAGACAGCTTTTGTACTGATATTTTTGGTTGTTTTAACTGTTTCTCTCGATTTCCTTTCAGGGTTTGAATTCAGAAGCTGGTTAATAAAGGAATTCTGTGGAACAAACGGGGGCCGTTGCCAGCAAGCAATAGAAGATGCCTTTAGTTGTTTTCATGATATGGGATCATGGCTTTATGGCGGTTTCAGCGAAAACAATTTCATGTTCATTGTGGCTCAAATTGTCACCCTGACTTCATATATTCTGGTTATTTGGTCAGTATTTTACACAGCAAGATTTGCCTTTTCGAAAATTTCCAATTGGAGGTCAATCAAAAAATCGTGAAACGCCCCTCTCAACCCGACCAGGTCACCGACTACGTCGGCTCCTGCGTCTATGAAAACTCCACCCTGGAGTTTTTCTTCTCAATTCGTACCCATTTGGGGATAAGATTCCAGAAATAAAAAATGCAAGAGATAGGCTGGAAAAGGCATGGGAAAAAATATCAAAATGAAAGGTTCAAAAATAAGTCTGATAATCTGCTTATTCATCGTATTTGGCACCCTCACAAGTTGTGCAACCTCAGATTCTAAGCAAAAATGTAAAAGCATTGAAATACATTGTCTTCCCTGGCTGGCCATTATTCATCCTGAAGTCACGAGAGAAAACCTATTGGATGGCCCCTATGTAGAAATCGGGGATGAAAAAAAGATCCAATCAATAGAAGATCATTTGCTAAAACTAAAACAGGATAAGGCTGAAGCGAACCCTGATTTCAGAATTGGGGCTGTTTTAAAGGACTCCCTGGGTACGGTAATTGCGGAAATCCTTATTAGCCGCTTTCAGACAAAATACAAGTCAAATTATTATTCAAATGACCGAAAATTAATCGAACTTTTACTTGAAAGTGCTCCAGGTGAATGCCAGATTGGCGAAGATGTTTATGAAATTTTTTTTAAGGACCAGAAATATTGAAGTTTATTTTTTAACTGTGAATCGCCCCTCTCAACCCGACCAGGTCACCGACTACGTCGGCTCCTGCGTCTATGAAAACTCCACCCTGGAGTTTTTCTTCACCGCCGAAGGCCGGGCCGTGCCCGACGCCAGCCTGGGCGGTCAATTCCGCTACGAGTACTACTACACCGACCACCCCGGCAACACCCGCCCCGGCTACTCAGACCTCAATGGCGACGGCAAAGTCACCAAAACGGAAATCATCCCCCACAAAAAAGGCGTTGCCATTCCCGCAACGCCATTTTCATCAATCCTGAAACCGCTTACTTCTCCTCCAGCTGATACCTGATGTTCCGCTTCTCCAGGTATTTGAGCAGGTAATTGGTGCATTCGGCATGCTTGCCTACCAGTTCGGGCGGGAAAACACCTTTCTCCTGAAACAGCCCCTCGAAGTACATATTCACCGCGCCCGTGGCAGTATAACCCGTGGTGCGGGCCATGGAGGAGGTTTGGGTGGCAGGGTCGTACTCGTCGTGGAGGTGATAGACCACGGTTTTGGGTTGTCCGTTTTGCTCGCCCTGCAGGGTCACCCGCATCACGGTCAGTTCGGGTTCCGTGTCGCCGAGTTTCCATTCTTTGAACAGCAATTTGGAGCTCAGGGCCAGGGGGCTCACCATCTGTCCGCCAATCTCAACCGGCTCCGTACTGAAAAATCCCGTTTCACGCAGCACCCGCACATACTCGATGTGACCGGGATAGCGCAGGGTTTTTTCCTTCATGTTGGGGATGTGGGGCATGGTGAAAATGATGGAACGCAAACCGTCTGTATTGAAGGATTCCAGGGTGCCCACGCCTTCAAATTCGAGCAATTCGGGATCTGACAGGGCCTCGCGGGTGACCAGGTTGAAATTTTCCACGTAACGGGCGGGACGGGTATATTCCTCAATCACGTCGGCCGGGGAAAAGGGCGCTTTGTACTGAAAGGGCCATTTGCGCGCCTTGGGCAGTCCCCCCACCAGGCATTCAAAACTGGTGATTTTCATGCGCTCATTCCAGTAACCCAGAAAAATATTGTCCATGCCCGGAGCCACCCCAATGTCAACCAGGGCGGTCAGGCCTTTGGCTTTGGCCAGCACATCCAGATCCAGGGAATTTTCCGGAAAAAAGGAGATGTCCACTACGTTTTTGCCCGCTTCCAGGATGGTTTTGAGGGTTTTGAAACCCATGAATCCGGGCACCGCGCTGAGTACGAGATCGGCCCCGGCGATGAGTTTTTGCAGCACCGCAGCATCGCTCAGATCGGCCTGTACAGTGGTGATAGCCGGATTTTTCTGGTTGAGCCAGGTAAGGGCTGCGGGATTGAGATCGGCAGCCGTAATGGCAAAGTTGGGGGCCAGGTCAAGGGCCATGGCGCGACCAACCATGCCTGCGCCGAGTACTGTTATTTTTTTCATACTAATCTAATTGTGAAGGAATTGAAGGTAAAGAAAAGCCGAAACAGGAATTTTCTCTACAACCCGGGAATAAATACCCATGGCATTTCCACGGTTTTGCGAACAGGCAGAAAGGAAATTGAATTTGAATTCACGTTGCGAAGGTAAGGAAATAAATTTTACGGTTTACGGTTTGCGGTTTACAGTTTACGGTTTACAGTTTACGGTTTACGGTTTACGGTTAGTTGTAAGTTGTGGGTTGCCACATGGTGGGGCCTTTGGCCTAAGTTCTGAGTTCCCATATGACGGGGCCTTTGGCCTGAGTTCCAGGGTTGCTCGCAGCTTGAAGCTTGCAGCTTGCAGCTTAAAACTTGCAGCTACAACCTTTCCCTTCCCAGCTGCATCATATTATTCTTCAATTCATCGACCAAAATATCCACTACGTGGTCGCTGCCTTTTTGCTCCATGGCGATCACGCCATAGATAAAGGCCCGGCCCAGCAGCACAAATTCCGCGCCCAGGTGGAGGGCCTTGAGGATGTCGAGCCCCGAGCGGATGCCACTGTCGAAGAGGATGGCGGTTTTGCCTTTGACCGCACTCACGATATCAGGCAATACCTCCAGGGAGGCCGGGGTGGCGTCAAATTGCCGCCCTCCGTGATTGGAAACCACAATGCCGTCCACCCCGCTGGCCACGGCCTGCAGGGCATCTTCGGGGTGCATGACCCCTTTCAGGATCACCGGCCCCTGCCACAGATCACGGACTTCTTTGAGGTAATCCCAATCCAGGTTACCGCCCAGATTCTGGTTGACGTAGGCGGTGGCGGCTTCCCGGCTTTTTTCGGGGGTGTATTTCTCGATGGTACGCAGACGGGGAGTGCCGTTTTTGATGGTGCCCATGGCCCATTTGGGGTGAGCCAGGGTATCGAGAATCATTTTGAAGGTAGTTTTGGGAGGCATGCGCAGTCCGGCCCGTTTGGTGCGCTCGCGGCGGCTCGGCACAGGCACATCCGCTGTCATCACCAGGGTATGAAATCCTGAATCGGCGGCCCGTTTGAGCAGATCGGCCCGCACATCTTTCATCACAGGCGGATACAACTGAAACCAGCCCTGTTCACCCACCAGAGGCCCAATGGTCTCGGGGGTTTCGGTGGCCACCGTGCTGAGGCAATAGGGAATGCCATACTTTTTGGCGGTGGCGGCCAGAAAATATTCGGCCCGCGGCCACATGAGACCGGTCAGGCCCACGGGAGCAATGCCAAAAGGCAGGGCATAATTTTTGCCAAAGAGGGAAACAGACAAATCGGGCTGCAGTTTGCCCCGCATGACCCGCGGCGGCAGGGAAACATCCGCAAAAGCTTTGCGGTTGCGGTCCAGGGCATGCTCGTCGCCCGTGCCCGACTGCAGGTATTCCCAACTCAGGTGAGGCACCCGGTCGCGGGCCAGCTGTTCCAGATCCTGAACGGATGGATAAATCTCAAGCAGCGGATTGGGCATTTCTTCGAACATGTCAGGAGCCGGGGATTTTTTCCGGGGGAGGAAATTTACTGCGGAATGTTGAAAATGGCAATTATCTCACAACCACCCCATTTCGCGATAGCCTTTCACTGCATCGGCCAGACCTGCTTCGAAATCCATTTCGGCCTGCCAGCCCAGTTCCTGTTCCAGTTTGGCGGAGGAGCACAAAAAGGCAGGGGCCACCATTTGCAGGTATTGCTTTTCGTCGAGCTGATTTTGAAAGCCAAAGATGCCCGAAAGGCCCGTCATCAGCAGGGAGGCCGATTTGAGCAGAAAATGCGGCATACGAATCAGGGTGAGGTCCTTGCCCAAGGCTTTGCCTACGACGAGCATCAGTTCCTGGTTGGTGATAAACCGGGGATGATTCACAAAATAAACCCGGTGCAGGGGAGCATTTTCGGGTCGGGGGACCATGAGCTGAATGGCCCGGGCCAGGTCGGATACGAAGACAAAGGTTATTTGCTGGGGAGGTCCACCCGGGATAAATCCAATGCCTGTGCGGGCCATTTTGTAGAGGGTAAAACTCGCTTCGTCGCCCGGGCCCAGCACGATGGTGGGACGGAAGGAGGTGGTGGGAAAATCCTGTTGGGCCAGATATTCCTCTGCCTTCAGTTTGGCTTTGCCGTAGGCATCAATGGGATGTCCGGGATCGGCTTCGGTCCAGACCTTGCCCTTCGGGGAAGGGCCGGCAGCGGCCAGGGACGAGGCAAAAACGAAGTTTTTGGGTCGCCAGCTTTGTCGCTTGAGGCATTCCACCACATCCACCACCGAGTCGAAATTGGTCTGGAAATAATCGGCTTCATTTTTCCCTGCAATCACAGCCGCGAGGTGGATCACCACTTCAAACTCAGGCAAAACCAAATCGGGTTTGCGAAAGAGGCCCAGGTCACCCTCGATCACTCCTACCCCGGACGGCAGCAGCGAAAGCTTTTTGGGGGAACGCAGCAATACGGTTAGTTCGTGGCCAGCCGCATGCAAGGCTGTGCATAAACTGCGCCCGATAAATCCCGTGGCCCCGGTGACGAAGATTTTCATTGTGGTGTGTCGCGGTTTTGGGGAACGCCTTTCACGTAGTCAATTTCGTCCCTTACATTCCCATTTGCATCAAACAACTGCCAATGCCCGGTCGCCATGCTGTCCTGGTAGGCGCCCACCTCGGCCAGGTTGCCCTGCCAGTAATATTCAAAATTCCCGTTGCCATCGACCACCATGGGGGTGCCGTCGGGGTACCAGGAATTGAGCAGATAATTCAGTCCATTGGCATAGCGGCGCACTTCCTGCATCTGCCCGGTATCGTACCAAAAGGTCCATTTGCCGACTCTTTCAGCCTTTTCGAAGCTGCCTTCACTCATCTGAGCCCCGTTGGGATGGTAAAATTTCCAGAAACCCACCCGGCGGTTATTGTTAAAATCCCCTTCACTCTCCAGGGTGCCGCCCGCGTACCAAAACTGCCAGTGGCCCAGCATGGAGTCCTGCACGAAGGTCCCCTGACTGATTTTCTGGCGCATTTCGTTGTAAAACCGCCATTCGCCCTCCTTTTTTTCGGTCACCAGGTCGCCCACGCCCATGCTGCCATTCCAGTAGTAGAATTTGCCGTTTTCATAATAGCCTTCCTGTACGCCGGGTTTGGAGAAACAGCCCGTGAGCAGGATTATGGAGAGTATGAGGGGGAAATATTGGGTCAATCTCATGCTCCAAGCTACGAAAAAAGATTTGAGAAGCGAGGGGCGGGGTGATGGGTAATTATGCACTACGGCGACTTATGGCGACAACAAATTGTCGCGAAATAATAATTTGGTGTTTCGTTTTTGTGTTGCCCTGGCCGGGCGGGCCTTCTTTTTTAGAAAAAGAAGCAAAAAGCGGCAAACCCTTAAACCCTTCCCCTTCGCACTTAGGCCCAATCGCACATGCCGCCCAAGCCTCCCACTCCAACCGCGCAATCCGCCCTGGGGTTTGCCAAGGCCCTCGCACATTGGATGGCTTCGCCAAAGAATTGAACCCAACCCAAATTTTTCAACTCCTCACTCAGATTAAAATATGACGAATTTCCCGAAAAATTAATACTTTAATCCCCTGATGAAAGCCCTGCTTGCCCACCTGAACGCTCCCAAAGATGCTGCCGCGCTGGCCGTGGTTCGCATTTTTATTGGATTTCTGGTTGCCTTTGAACTGGTCCACTATTATTTTTTCAAACCCTTTCTCAAAGAGCTCTACCTCAATCCAGAATTCCATTTCAAATACCATTTCTTTGGCTGGGTGCCCGATCTGGAACCCTCCCTGTTCAAACTATTTCTGGTTTTGATGGGCCTCAGTTTCATCCTGTTTGGGCTGGGATGGCAGTTTCGCATCACCCGCTGGACCTCTTTCCTCTCTATCAGCTACCTCTTTCTCATGGAACGGGCCAGCTACCTCAACCACTGGTATTTCCTCATTCTGATCTGCTTTTTGTTTCTTTTCATTCCCGCCAACTGCCTTTGGTCCCTGGATGTGAGGCGAAATCCAGCTTTGCGGCGCGATTTTCTCCCTGCCTGGTGCCATTACAGCCTGCTGGCTTTGCTCAGCATCGTTTATTTTTACTCGGGACTGGTCAAGATCAATCCAGACTGGATGACGGGTGTGCCCATGGATCTCTACCTCTCGGATGCGCTGGGCGGCAGCGTCCCTTCGGGACTCGGTTTTGTGATGGCCTGGACGGCCATGGTCATGGAACTGGTACTGGTGCCCCTCCTGCTCTGGCGGCGCAGCAGACCTTTGGTCTTTCCCGTGGTCCTGCTTTTTCACTGTGCCAACGGATTTTTGTTTACCATTGGGCTGTTTCATGTGATGATGATGGCCCTCACCACGCTCTACCTTCCCGCCGACTGGCCCCGCCGGGTTTTGCAGCGCCTCAAAATGGGTGACCGGGCCAAAATTGTCGTTCCTGCGGATAAAAAACCCTTTACCCCTCCCCGCCTGGCATTGCTCCTGCTGGCAGTTTTCTTTTTCTTCCAACTTGTGATCCCCCTCCGTTCCTTTCTGTACGAAGGCAGCGGTTTGTGGGAAGAAGCGGGCTTTTTGTTTTCCTGGAAGATGATGCTCGAAGCCAAAACCAGCGGACAAGGCGAAGCCGTCTGGTATTGGGTGCGGAATGGAGAAGATGGCGAATTGACGGGATTGGATCCTGAAAAATATGGCCTTACCTGGGCCCAGAAAAACAAGCTGGTTCGCAACCCTGACCTTGTTTTGCAATACGCCCATTATCTGGGTAAACGCTTAAAAAATCCCGGGCAGAAACCCCCTTTGGTATTTGCCGATATCTTCCTTGGACTCAACGGCCGCCCCGTGCAACGGTTCATTCATCCCAATGTGAATCTGATGGCCGAGGAACGCAGGCCGTTTGAGATGTATCCGTGGGTGATGCCTTTGAGGGAATTGACAATGAGCAAAGAACAATGATATAACGGTTTACTCCCGATAGAAATCGGGATTTCAGTTTACGGTTCCTTTCTCGCTATTCGCTACCCGCACTTCGCAACTCGCAACTCGTAACTCGCAACTCGTAACTCGAAGCTCGCAGCTTGAAGCTTGAAGCTAAAAATTGCCTGCCTTCTATTTTAATGGGCAATCGAAAAATCATTATCTTTTCCTTGTGTTTGCGACCCTCAGGATACCCGGAAAATTGGGAGGTGCGGCTTTCCGCACCGTGCTGTTGATGGCTTTCATTCTGAGCCTGTTGTCCTTTGCATGTCCGGTGGTGAAGGCGCAAAACCAGTTTTTTACCTCGACCTCTGACAGCCTCCAACTTTCGGGTTTGCTGCAAAGAAGCCGCAGCCTGGCCCGGACAAATCCCGATTCGGCTCATTGGTATGCCAATCAGGTGCTGGCCAGGGCCCGCGAAATCCACAGTCCGCCTTTCATTTACGGGGCTATCCTGGTGCAGGGCAACCTGGATTTCGATCAGGGAAATTACGAAAATGCCTTCCAGATCTGGGAAAACGGACGCCGGGAAATGCAAAAAATGGGAGCAGCTGCCGAGGCGGCCAATTTTCTCATCGAACTGGGCACGGCTCACCGTAAGCAATCCGAATACAGAAAGGCTCTGTTTTACTTCCTTGATGCCAAACATGAGTTTGAAGCCCAGGGCATGGAGGCCGAATTATCCAAAGTTTACAACAACCTCGGCCTGGTGTATCACCGCCTCTATCAATTCGACCAGGCCCTCGAATACTACCACCAATCCCTGAAATTCAATCTGGCCGAAGGCCGGCAAACCCCCATTTCTGTCTTGTACAACAACATTTCGAGCACTTTTACGGAAATGGGAGAGCTCGACAGCGCCCTCATCTACCTGCACAAGGCCAAGGATATCCGCATCGCCCAGGGCGACCAGAAGGGCATCGCCCTGATTCTAAATAACGAAGGACTGCTTTATACCAAGCACCAAAAGTATGCCGAGGCCGAAAACAGCATTGGGCAGGCCATTGAGCTGGCCCGAAAACTGAAGGACAGCCCATTGGAAGCGACTTTTCTGATCAACCAGGGCTTCAATTACCTGGAATGGAAGCAGCCTGAAAAATCCATTGAATACGGGCTAAGGGGAATGAAAATGGCCCGCTTGAACCACCAGAAACATGAGGAGGCCGAAAGTTGCCAAAATCTGGCCCAGGCTTACGCACTGAAAGGCGATTACGCCCGGGCCTATCCTTATCTGGAAAAATACATCGGGCTGAAAGACAACATTTTGCCCCGTGACCTCGCCGCCCGGGTGGCCGAGGAGGAGGCCCGCCTGGAAAAGGAAAAGCAGGAGAATGAAATCCGTATCCTTGAATATCAGGAGGAGATCAGTTCCATGGCCCTGGCCAGTGAAAAGCGGCTCAATTGGGCCATGACGGGCGGAATCGGGCTGCTGCTGGTCATTGCCTTGCTGCTTTACGCCCGCTACCGCACCAAGCAGCGGACGAATGAGCAGCTGAAGGAAGCGGACCGCATGAAATCCCGCTACTTTGCCAACATTTCCCACGAATTCAAAACCCCGCTTACCCTGATTCTTGGTCCGCTCGACACCCTTTTGCAGGAAGAAAATACGGATCAGGCCACCACAGAATCCCTGCGGCGCATGCAGCGCAGCGCCCGCCATCTCCTCGATCTCAATCTCCAGCTGCTCGACCTCTCGCGGCTGGAGAGCAAGAAAATGGGACTGAAAACTGAAAACGGAGACCTGGTTTCCACCCTGCGGGAAATGGCCCTTTCCTTTCAGAGCATGGCCTCGCAACGGAAGATCAACTTTCAGTTGCACCTGCCCGAAGCTCCCCTGCAGGCCGTTTTCGACCGCGACAAACTGGAAAGGATCGTCAATAACCTGCTTTCCAACGCCTTCAAATACACGCCCGATGGGCGGGAAGTTCGCTTCTATCTCCATTCTCCGGCCAGATACCAGCCCAAAGAGAAGGAAAATCTGCCCTCAAATCTGCTTCCCGCCAACAGCTATGAAATCAGGGTGGAAGACGACGGTCAGGGCATAGCCCACGACGATCTGAACCGTATTTTTGACCGCTTTTTCCGGGTGGATGCCACCCGCAACAGCCTGCAGTCGGGTACTGGGATCGGGCTGGCTTTGCTGGCCGAGATCGTGGAATTGCTGGAAGGACGGGTTTGGGTGGAAAGTTCTGAAAATGAGGGGAGTTCCTTTACGGTCAGGCTGCCGCTCAAAAGCGAATTGCTGGTCAAAAACCTGCAGGAAGTGAGTCAGGATGCCCCGGAAACCCAGGCGCGGGAAGCCGTTTCCACCCCAGGCAAAGAGCATCAGGCAGCACCTGTTCCTGAAAACCACGATCAGCCTTTGCTGCTGATTGCCGAGGACCACGCCGAATTGCGGGCCTACATTCGCGATACTTTTGCCGGGAAATATCAGGTTCTCGAAGCAGAAAATGGCAAAGTGGGCCTGGAACTGGCCATCCAGCGGGTGCCCGACCTCATCATCAGCGACCTGATGATGCCTTTTCTGGATGGAATGGAGTTTTGTCAGAAGGTCAAAACCAACGAGAAAACCAGCCACATTCCCTTTGTCCTGCTGACTGCGGTTTCCACGGTGGAAAGTCGCCTGGAGGGCCTTGAAACCGGGGCAGATGATTACCTCAATAAGCCTTTCAATGCCCAGGAATTGCAGGCCCGGGTCAAAAACCTGATCGCCCAACGGGCCCGCCTGCGGGAAAAATTCAGCCGTCCCAACCTCGCTCAACCTGCCGAGATCACGGTCACCAGCGTGGATGAAAAATTCCTGCAAAAACTCTTCGCCACCATCGAGGAAAATATCTCAGACCCGGAGTTGAATGTAGAGTTTCTGGGGGAAGAAATGAGCATGAGCAAGGCCCAGTTTTACCGCAAAGTCAAAGCCATTACCGACCTCAGCCCGGTCGAACTGATCCGTAATATCCGCATGAAGCGGGCAGCGCAACTGCTGCGCAAAAATTTCGGCAATGTGGCCGATACGATGTACGAAGTGGGTTTCAGCAATTCCTCCTACTTTGCCAAATGCTTCAAGCAGCAGTTTGGGGTGGCGCCTTCGGAGTATGTGGAGGAGGGGTGATTGCTCAATTCTGCCTGGGGTTTCCCCTTAAAAATCAGGGTGACTGATCTCCTCTTCCTCCGCCAGTTGCTCTCCCGCCTCATTTTCCAGGAAAAACTCGAAATGATAGATCATCCCACCCTTGCGCAATAACTCTGACAGCCCGGCAAGCCAGTTTTTGCATTCCTGCCGCTCGGCGGGTTCGTAGGTTCCCGTAACCAGTACATGGGCTTCGGCCCCCTGAAATTCTGAAGCATAAAAGTGAATTTCCTTGCCTGGCGCCACCAGATACAGGTTTTGGGCATCTCTGAGCAAGGTTTTGATCCCGGCCTCCTTCAGGGTTTCCTGAATTTTGACGGGGTTGCCCCGGAAAATATCACCCACTATTCTGATTATTATTTTCATACTTTCCTGCCTGGGGAGTTTTCTGTTTAAGGTTTATCCAAACTTTTCAACAGTTCCGAATGGGAAATCACATCTCCTTTTTTGATTTCTTTCTCAGAAATATCTATTTCCTTGTTGTATTCTTCCATGGGATATCACTTGTTCTCCTGTTTCCCCCGGGCATAGCTCATCAGGCTTTTCAACGCTTTGATCAACTCAATGTCCTCAATCTCCTGAATTTGTTTTATTTTCCCTTTTTTAGGATTTCAATCAATAATTCAGGGCTCTTTTTAACAACTTCCAAAACTTCCTGGGGATCAATTCCTTTTGCTGTCTTTTGGTAAATTGGAGATTTATAAAGTCCCTGAACAGATTCAAGGATAAGTTTTTCTTTATTTTCTTGAGTTTCAATTAAATCTACATATCCCTTTATTGTAAGGGCAACGGCTGACTTAAAGGCATATTCCTCTTGATATTTTCGTTCTCTGCGAAAACGGTCTACGGAGAAACCTACAAGAAACAGGATAGGGATTATTTTTATCGAATCAAGGGCAAAGCCAATCCATCCTTCTGGACCATCTCCAAAAATCCAAATGTTACCAAACACTAAATAAACCCAAACAACTGCCAGAACAACCATCCCCAAGGTGATCCATGTCCAAGTTTTTACGGGATTTTCCAACTGTTCTTTTCTCCTGGCAAATGTCTCAAAAAGACTTGCGCCTACCGCTGAGGCAAGTAATTGATCAAGATATTCATGTGTATCTGAAAAGAACTCTAATTCAGCAGATGACTGAGAGAGATTTGCTTTCATTCTTGGAAGAAGTCCAGGTTTTTCTTCTGACCCTTCAATTTCATTAATCAGTTTTTCCCCCTTTTCCCCTAATTTTTGAAGGTGTTCACTCCAGTTCCTCAACGTTTCCTTAATTTTTCCCACATGTTCCTCGTGTTGAGAAACATAGTTCTTCATTTGTTCATCTTTCCTGATAGCTTCTTCTCGAAAGTTCTCAATTTCTTTCAAATGGCTTTCACTATTGACCTTTAAAGTTTCTATTCGAGAGGCAACAACTTCTTGTTTTTGAGAAAAGCTGGTCCAATTTGCTTGATAGCGATTGAGTACGTCAATTTTTTCTTTTTGTTCCTTATTTAGTGATTCAATTTGTTCTTGCAGAATTGACAATCTGTTTTGCAAGATTTTTATGTCCTTTTCGGCAATTGGATGCATTTTGACCTTGTCCTTTTGCCAAAAGTCAAATTTTGTTGCGTATTGAATCAACGACCTAACTTCATTTTCGACTAACTCACAATTCCCAGAATTAAGGTAAGTAATAATCCTTGCCAAAGTATTTGAGACTGAGTCCGCTGTGTCAATTTCCTCTACTTTGTTGTGGAATGGCAATATGTGGTAATCTGATTGTCTCAATCTGAGTTCAAAGGTTTCAAAAACATATGGTAGTAATGCTCGTAATTCTGTAATAGACCAATACTTAATTTTTTTTTCATCCCAATCTTCCTTGGCAGGAAAAACGTCTCCTAACAACTTGTCTAAATCCAGTTCCTTGAAAGACTGAATTTGTTTAAATATTGCTTCTTTTTGATTCGCGTCCATTTTTTAGGGTAATGATTTTAGCAAATTCTAATATTTGAGTACAAACAATCTTCTCAATCCGCAGCAAAGAAGAAATTTAACTCTTATGATTCTAATGGTTAGGTTCTTTTTTGATGGCAAGAGAAACTTTTAATCTAAACCATAATAACCTCAACTCTTTCCATGCAATAGGCTTCCCACTTAATTCGATATTTGTCACGGCTTCTCAATATAAGAATTTCCCATATCTTCAGAAATACCCAAACCTATTTCAGAAACTCCATTTCCTTGCCTTTCTCACCAATCCTTCCTTTCCCACCTCATTTTTCCTAATTTTACCCTGTACCTTTTAAACCACTTTTGAATGAAACACATTTCTATTTTGTTTTTTGCTCTTTTAATCTTCGCAGGCGGCCTGCAGGCCCAGAAGCTGGACATTGAATCTGTCTATACGCCAAGCACCCTGCGCAAGAAATCCACCCTCAAAAATGTAGCCTACGACCCCAAAACCGGGGAAACTGTGCTTACCTACATGGAAAACAACCTGTTTACCCTGTATTTCCGGGATTACGTGTTCGACGAAAACCTGAAATTCAAGGAGGAGCGGGAGGATAAATTTGATTTCGGTGAGAAACTGGATTGGGAACACGACGCAGGCGTCATGGCCCTGCGGGCCCGTTATCCCTGGTTCAACTACCGCGGTGAAAGCTATTCCGTGCCCTTCATCGACGTGTGGCGCACCCTGGATGGCAAAATCAGGGTCAGAAATGCCGTGGTGACCTATAATTACAGCTGGCTGTTTGGTACCTACATCCCCACCGTGGAATACCAGGGCTCGGTGAAACTCGGCGGCGAAAACGACGAGAAAATCTATCCTTATGAGCGGGCCATCAATGCCGCCACGGGCGACCTCTTCCTGGTCGTGGGCATCAAAGCCAGCAAAGACGACAAAAAAGGCAATGCGTTCCAGCACTGCCGCAAGTTTCAGATCGTGAAAATCACCCCCCAGATGGAGGTGACTTATCTGGATGAAATTGATTTTGAGTTCAACCAGGGCATCAATTACTCGGCCGTGGTGACCCCCAATAACGAGCCCGTGAACATGATCGACGACATGTACGACATTTCCTGCGGCAAGTGGTACCTCATGCTCTCTCCCATCAAAACCATGATCGGGGCCAAGTATGCGACCAAAGATCCCAGCAACCACACCCTGCTCATCATCAACAGCGACGGATCACTTTCCAAACAAATTCCCTTCAAAGCACCTACTTCGGGCTTTGTGGTGGAAGATATCGTGGCTGCCAACGGGGGCGACGACGCTTACATTTACGGTCCGGCCAAGGAAGACGCTTTTGTGAACATGCTGCAACCCACCAATTCGCCCCTGACCTACCGCGAGGAGGTGAAAGACATCAAATACAAGGATTTCCAGATCCTGAAAATCCATCAGGAGAAAGTGGAGTACATCCAGTCCACCAACCTGGATGATTTTGAGGCCAAAGCTGTGACCCCTCCTTCGCAGAAGAAAACCCCCGTTTACCAGGGCAAAAACACGGCCAAATCACGGGCCCAGATCACCCCTGACGGACAGCTTTTCATCACGGCTCAGCAATACACCACCAAGAAGGTGCCCGATCCAGAGGATACCAACCCTGCGGACGGAGTGGACATGATCAAAGTGGTGGATGCTTACAAGGATCTGATCCTCTTCCATTTTGCTGCAGATGGCAAACTGAAGGCCCAATACGGGGTGCGCCGCGACTTCAACAACCGCCACGCCAAGGAAAATGTGACTCCCCAGGACCTCTTTCTGAGCCCTGATGGCAAAACCCTTTACTGGGTTTACGACGAAATCCAGGGATTCAGGGAGGGATTTTCCTTCAATGTGTCCACTTTGGGCGGGCTGGCCAATACCAAATCCGTGCTGAGCAAGTCCAAACTGCTGACTTTCCCCGCAGTTTCCCGCATCGACCTGGCCAGCACCCAGATGACTGACTTCGTGAACCTGGGACAAAATGCCGAGGGCAAGCAGGAGTTTTACACCCATCCTGCCATTGGCGCCCAGCTTTCAGGCGACCGCAATTTTATCACCTTCGTGGGTGAAGACAAGCAGGGCAAACGCCTCTGGCTGGGCAGAATGCCCCTGAAATAAGCGATTCTGGCATTTGGAGGAACCTTTTTCTGAGGGAACCTCTAAAAACAAAGAAGATCAAGGCGGACGCAGGTGAGGAAAGCGCAGTTTGTTAATTGATAATTGTTCTTTGCCAATTGTCTATTGAGCCAAGTCCAACGCAGAGATTCGAAGTTTTTAGCAGTTCCCTTTGAATAGTTTTTTGGGTTCGAAATAATAATTTACCCCTACTCCCGCCGTAAAACAGAGAAAACGGCTGAACAGATTAAACTCGTTGAAATACAATCCCACTCCCGGCCTTACCGACCATACATCTGGTCTGGGACTGATGCCCAGTGACACATCCACAGCCGCCAGGGGGTAAGCAGGTTCGAAATAGGGATTATTCACGGGAAAATAAGCACCCAGTTTCAGGTTCACCGCAGGTTCCAGATAGGTGGAAATGCGGGTACTGAAAAGAATGGAGGTACCTGTGCTCAGGTAGGCATTGGTGGAAACACCCAAATTGCTGTCGCGAAACATGCGATTAGGGGAAAGATAAAAGCTGGCAAAAGGAATGACCGCGATTTCCTGAATCAAGCCCAGTTTGGCGCTGGCCTCGACAAAATGTCCCCAGGGGTTGGCAATGTCGCGATTCAAATTCAGCAATTCGTACCTCAGTCTGAGGTCCGTTTTAGGTTTCAGGCCGTAGCCTACCCGCAGACCCATATTTTGCAATTTTCCACCATCGACATGACTGATGGTGCGGCCAAAATCTGCGGTCACATCCATGCGCCCTTTTCCGAGGGTGCGCGAACTTTCAAAAGTGTTATTGACCATGGAAACACAAGAGGTCATGCAGGCAGAGACCAGCAGGGACAGGAGGAGGATATTTCTCAGACTGCGCATAAGGGTTCAGGTTAAATCAATTATTCTTCCCACCCAAAAACTGAAGTGAGGGAGTACAGAAAGCCCGTTTCAGGATTCAGGAAATGGAACCTGGAGTTATAAAACTCGTCGGGCCACAATTCACTGTTGCGGCTGGGCCGAAATTTCCTTGCCCCGTCCGTACTGACAATCACTTCCCCTTCTGGCCCAATCAGCAACAGGGCCATGACCCGGGTTTCATCCAGAAAATGAACATCCTTCAGATAAACGGATTCTTGTTGCAGCCGCAATTCCCAGGTGGCTCCCAGGTCCGTGGACACCCAAATATTGCGTTCGCTGGCCACCCATAGGTCATTTCCGCCCGTCCCGGCCAAAATAATTTGCTGGGTGGTATTCAGGGCAGCATAAAAATTGGTCCAGGTAATTCCACCGTCCGTGGTGAGAAAAGGGCCATAATAGCGATCACACAGGATGCCTGTCCCACCCGGCAAAAAATCCACTGATACATCGCCCGAAACCAGGATTTGGGGAGAATAAAGCTGCCAGGTCGAATCATTTCCAACCGTGTGAGCCAGGTGACGCTCTCCATTGCCCTGAATCGTGCCCAGCAGGTCGCCTGAAGGAAGAAATCCGGGCAGATCCGCCACCAGAGAATCGTGATTTATTTTGAACCAGGTAAAGCCAAAATCCGTGGTTTTGAAGATTTTCATGAAGTCGGCCTGATTACGGGAAACAGGGATGTAGGCCGTGCCCTGAGCATGGCCAAAAATGGGTTGAGCGTGGCAACTGCCAATAAAAATTGAATCTGTCTTTACCCAATTCTGACCTCCGTCTGCGGTGCGCATCATGGTAACGGAAATATCATAATAAGACTGCACCACCATGACTCCCTCCAGTTCATTGAAGAAAAACAGAGAACTGATGGTCCCGGAATCGTAGGAAAAGGGAGGTTCACCCACCTTGTGCCAGCAGCCGTGCCTGAAGTCGCCCAGGTCAGACCTGCAACCTGAAAACAGGGAAATTGCAACCAAAAGCACCAGCCCTGAAAGCGCGAAAAATGCACGAAAACGAAGTTTGAGGTGATCCATGGGCAGAATTTGATTCCTTATCCTATTTAAGCATTTTCTGCCACTTTTTATGCCCAAAAATTTTGCGCGGATTGACTCAGCGGGTCAGCCCATTCCGCCTAAACCGTTCTTACTGACCCGCATTGGATAAAGCCCAAACATCGAACTTTTTCAGGGGAGGGCTTGTAATTTCAGGGTAGGAAAACGGTTTGTAAAAAGCAGTTTCCTCAAGTTTTCGTTCCAGGTGAGGGAGATAGGCAGAGAAATCCCCCAAATCCAAAGCCAGAAAAATCCCCTCCAAAACTTCCCTTGGCAGGGTTTTCAGGCTGGCATAACTCACTTCCACCAATTGTCCCACAGGAATATCCCCCCTGACCGCCTCAAATTCGCGCAAAAAATTCTCATGCACTTCTCCTATCATCCTTCTCAGATCCTCTTCGGGTAAATCCTGGTAGGAAAACATGGAGATTTCGCTTTGCCACAATTTCAAATGGGAGCGCAAAACCTCTTTTGCATCTCTTTTCAGGTAAATGAATTTCGCCCCGGGAAACATTTTCAGGATCTGTTTTACCCGCAAGGTATGAGGCGGACTTTTCAGCACCAGCCTTTTACCCCCGTGTGCCAGGGTCAGTTTTTTCAGCAAATGTTGGTAATCCCGCTCAAAATCTGTCTGGGTTTGCATATCTGGATGGATTAATGTCCGCTCAAAATGCTGGCGGGCCTCCCGCGGATACAGATACGCCTGGTAGGCCGCGGCCCCAGAAACTGAATTCATCAAAGCAGTATCCTCTTCACAGGGCAAATCCAAATCCAGCTTCAGGTTATTGAAAAAAGGCACTTTCAAGCCCAGTAAGCCATTCACCCAATTGAAAAAAGGCTTCAGGAATCGTTCGGTCAGCAAGAAATGGCCTGGGAAAGTTGCCTCATAATAATTCAGATACGCCCATTCGGGATTGGCCCCCAGCAATTGATGCAACCAGGAAGTTCCGCTGCGCCAATGCCCCAGAATGAAGATAGGATCCTCTCTGAGTTGAGTTTTACGGATTTTTCGGCTGAAAAAAAGCCTTTCCAACAAGTCAAAAGGAGAGAAAATCAGGATACCCAGCAGGCTGAAAATCAGGTGATGGATTTTGCGGGGAGACACTTTGCCAGAGCGGCCCAGCATACGAAGGAAACGGAAGGTTTTGTTCATGATTGGTTGCTTTGAGGTTTGCGGATCACTTCGGGTGAATTTTGCTGGAAAACAGCTTTGCGATAGTATCTGAGGTGAAATGGCAGGTACATGAGCAGAAAATGGAGCAACATCATCACTTCCAGCATGAGGATGTACCAGGGCCAGTCGCCCATGATGAAAGGATTGTCGGCCATGGGTTTTTCGGCCAGGTACATGTAATTTCCGCCGCTGAGCCAGTTGGCGAGGCCGATCACGGGCAGCACGATTTGTGACCACAGGATCATGGATTTCCACGAGCCGCGGGCCGGTTTCATGCCGCAGACCAGGGTCAGGTAGAGGGCAGCCAGGATGATTCCTCCGTGAC
The DNA here is from genome assembly GCA_020635905.1 of Bacteroidia bacterium. Classification (GTDB taxonomy): domain Bacteria; phylum Bacteroidota; class Bacteroidia; order J057; family JADKCL01; genus JACJYV01. Next base: position 140,184 of record JACJYV010000007.1, on the reverse strand, counting down.
TGAGATAGTATTCCAGCAGGTAAATTCCGTTCAGACCGTGGGGCAATTCGGGGGTCAAAAGTGAATGAAAGGCGCCCGGAATGCCCCAGTAAATCAGGATTTCATACACTTTCTGATTGCGCCAAAACATCACCACCCCGCTCAGAATGCCAGTCAGGTGGCAGGCATGCAGAGGCAGAGAATCTTCCACGTGCCAGTTGCCCGTGGCGATCAGGTAGGGATGAATGAGGATCGCACAGCCCAGAAAGGCAATTCCCATGGCTTTTTCAAGGATTTTCCGGTCAGAGGGGCTGGCAAACTGACCCAAAATGATGACCAGCACGATACTAAAAGCCGTAATCAGGATCATTTGCAGCCACAGCGAACTCAGGGGCTCTATGATGATGTGATTTTCCATTTTGCCTCCGTTTATGGGTTTGAGATTAAAAAAGAGGATGGGGTCGCGGGGCGTTTGATCTTGTAATTCATTCTCAAAATGAATTCAAACCAGATATCAGGAATCAGATTTTTGACCCGGGGAGCCAGCCGCTGCATCAATTTACCCGTAGTGTAACGTAAACGGGGATTTTTCAGGCGGGTAATTTTCCAGGCCAGTTGCCCAATCCGTTCCGGGCCAGGTCCGTGGAGTTCCTCCTGTTCCATCAGGGCATAAGCCCGCTGATAATTATCTGCATAGGCATTTTCGCCCTGACTGGCCTGACAAAAAATCCGGTTTTTCACAATTTCTGTGCTGAAATCGCCCGGCTCGATCAGGCAGGCGTGGATCCCGGAGCCAAACAATTCCAGGCGCAGCGACTCAGTCAATCCTTCGAGGGCAAATTTGCTGGAACTGTAAATCCCCTGAAAGGGCAAAGCCACCCGTCCCGCGATGGATGAAACATTGATAATCAGTCCACTGCGCTGCTTCCACATCTGAGGCAGTACGGCGCGGATCAGGTTGAGGCTGCCGGTAAAATTGGTGCGCATCTGCAGGTCGGCTTCCTCAGGAGAATGGTGTTCGATCGCACCCACCAGGCTGATTCCCGCGCAATTAACCAGAATATCCAGCCTGCCCGTTTCACTTTTGATCTGCTCCACGCCCTTTTCCACTGCCGCAGGATCGGCCACGTCCATGAGCAGGGGCCTGATGCCTTTTTCCAGCCTCCCCGGCTGACGGCTGGCGCCGTACACGATCATGCCTTTTTCCAGAAAGGTCCGGGCAATGGCTTTTCCTATGCCTGAGGATGCGCCCGTGATGAGGGCTGTTTTTTGGATGGTTGGGTTCATGGTTGTCATTTTACAGGGCGTTTGAAAGGGAAGAAATCACCCCGTGCTTGCGGAAAACGCGGCTCAGGGTTTGGGCAAAGGTCTCAATCTGGGTCCGGGTATGCCCAGACATAAGGGTGACCCGCAGGCGGGCACTGCCTTTGGGTACGGCCGGCCAGCGCACAGCAGGCACAAAATACCCAAGCTCATACAGCTCTTTGGAGATTTCCGCGGCTTTGGTTTCATCGCCAATGATCACGGGAATGATGGGCGTTTCAAAAGTTTGGGAGATCAGGCCGCTGGCCCGCAGGTGGTGGCACATGGCGCGGATGTTGGAAAACAGGTTTTCGCGCAATTCGGGTTCGCTTTTCACCAGGCGAACCGCCTGGGTCAGGGCGCTTACCACCGAAGGTGGGAGGGCCGCCGAGAATATGTATGGACGGGATGAAATGCGCAAAAAACGGCACACCTCGCGGCTGGCCACGATAAATCCACCCACGCCGGCCAGGGCCTTGTTGAGGGTCCCAATTTCGATGTCAACCTGCCCTTTGAGCCCGTAATAGTCGGTCGTGCCGCCGCCATTGGGCCCGATCACGCCCGTGGCGTGGGCATCGTCCACCATAGTCATGGCCTTAAACTCTTTGGCCAGGGCCACGATTTGGGGCAGGGGCGCAATGGTTCCATCCATGCTGAAAATCCCGTCCGTGACCACAATCAGGCGGTTGGCACGGTATTTTTCCAGCTTTTCACGCAGATCCTGCATGTCCATGTGACGGTAGGTGATGTAATCGACCTTAGCCAGTTTGCAGGCGTCAATGATGGATGCATGATTCAGTTCGTCGCCAATGATCACGGTTTTTTGGTGCAGGGTGCGCAGTACCTCCCTGGGCAGGTCGCGGGCCACCGCGGCCAAAGGATTGGCCAGAGCAGTTATAGCGCCCAGATTGGCCATGTAACCCGATGAAAACACGAGGCAATCCTCCCCTCCTTTGAGCGCGGCCAGTTCCTTTTCCAGTTCCACATGCAGGGAAGTGGTGCCCGAAATCATGCGTGATCCGCCCGCACCCGATCCAAATTCGAGGGTACTTTCAACCGCAGCTTCCATGACCGCGGGATGGGTGGAGAGATTGAGGTAGTTATTGGTGCAAAACATCTGCAGATTTCGCCCGTCCATGGTGATTTGGGGGGAAGGAGCGCTGGAAACAATGCGCATTTGCGGAAAAGCGCCTTTGGCGTCCACCATTTGCATGACCACTTTCACCGGGTCCAGGGCATGGGGTTTGGGGAATTCAACTTCCTTATCAGCCTTATTCTGCAGCATTACATCCTCAGAATTTTCCTCCTTTCCAGCCTTCACAGGTGGATTTTCAGACAAAAGCGTGCCAAAAGCCAGGTCCCAGATATTGGTATAAACCCCGTAATTGCCTCTGAATTTTGCGTGGTGCATGGCATGTTGGGTGGGCGAATTGACCAGTTTTCTAAAAAGGGTATGGTCGAGCCAGGGCGGAAACAATTCAATGCCCATGTGCCCGAGGATGTTGGCCGCCATGAAATAGGCAAAGAAAATCAGGACAGCGAGGGGGTGCATGGGCAGGATGAAGGGGATAATGACCATGGCCAGGGCATGAATCAGGGATTCCACGGGGTGGAAAGAATGGGCGGCAAAAGGCGAGGCCTCCAGGGAAAGGTGGTGCACTTTGTGCACCTTTTTCATGAGCCAGGGGTGGTGCAGGAGGCGGTGGGTCAGGTAAATATACAGGTCCTGCAGGGCCTGGGCCAGCATAATGCTGGCTATGAACCAGATCCAGCCGAAGGCGGAAAAGTCAAAGTACAGGCGGTTGATTTGCTGGTGACCCAGGAACAGGGTGAGTTCGGCGGCGAGGGCGAAGAGCCCGAGGCAAATGACCGAGTACAGCACCTCCTGGTGCATCCTTTTTCCGGCGGGTGCCTGTGGGAACACCCGGGTCATTTCCCCCGCGAAGCGGGGGGTGGCCAGGGCAATTTTCCAGGAAGCGTAGCCAAATCCAAAGTAGAAAACAGAGAAGGCGGCAAAGGCGAGCAGGCTTAAGATTCCGGGGGGCAAAGTTGCTAAAAGTTCCATTAGAATTAGTTTTTCGGTTGAGAATGAGCTCAAGTTAGCCCCGAAAAACCGCCCCAAACTGCGAATTATGGAACCTTCGCCCGAAGATTTGCGATTTTTGCAACTCCCGCCTGGGGTCACAAAGAGAATTGGTGAATATTGAGAAGGGGGGTGAGATGGAAGGGGAATTCAGGGGAATTCCCTTAAATAAAAAAGCGGGATTGGGGAAATGGGGTAAAGAAAATTTGGGGGTAAAAAAAAGCCACCCGATTGCAAGCAAAAGGGTGACTTAGAACAATGATTGGGGAATATTCGCTTGATTAATAATCTTCTGAACTCATTAACTCCCTTTCCATTTTTCCCCAATGCTTCTGGAAATAATTGGGAGTCAGGGCTCAAAAATCATTTTTTGAATGAATCAACTTTCAATTTGAATCCACGGAATAACCAAGGTTGTTGAATTCTCCTAAAATTTGGTAATCAACGGTGCTGCCATTTGCATAATCCTCCATATTCAATTCAAAACTGCCGGAGACTTTATTGCTTCCTGTTTTTATTTTTGAAAATGAAATGTAGGATATAAGGTCAGAATTGGCGTAAGCATCAATATCATTGAAATCGTCCCTGTATCTCAGCGTAAGCAGTACCTGCCAGGTGTTGAAATCATTGGAGAATTTTTTGTCCTTTTCCAAATCTTTTAACGCCATTTGACCCAGGTGAAAAAAGTCAATTTTGATCGAATGAGTGTCTGATGGTGTCACTTCAAGGAAAATTTCTGTTCCAAAAAAACACGATCCAAGGGGTTCCTTCTCATTGATCACCCTCGAAATATGGTCAGAAGATTGATAGGAAATTCCATTGATAGTCCCTGAAACTTCTCCTCCACTTCCAATCTGCTCCTTTGAACAGGAGAAACTTGTCCATGAAATACATAACAGGAACAAAAGAGGTAATGCATACTTTTTCATAAGTTTTTTAATATGTGGTTAAAAGGAACCTCTTAAAACCCGGTAACCTCAGTTCGGCTTCGAAAATTGGCGTTCGTGAAGCAGTCCTTATAGAAAGATTCCGTGTTCGCCGAGGTTTTAAAAAATTATTCTAAAAACTCCACAACGTGGCCATAAGCAGTTATTGTAGTCTGGTTATAAATGCCTAATATGGATTTATTGGTGGTTTCAATACCCATATTGACAATTGCTTTTGCCCCGCCGTCCAACTCCGCCTTTTTAAACATTTCTGATTTTGCCTGCTCAACCAGAGTCTTTCTCGCCAAACCACCAATGCCAAAAAGATAGGTGGCGGTTGCCTCCCCGGAGACGTACCCAATTACTTTATAATTTTTCTGAGATAATTGGACAACAGTATTTTGGTTGTTAAAATTATTTGTCAGGCCTCGGAACGTCCCCGAACAAGAGGAAAGCATAATAACCGCGACAAGTGAATAAAGGTATTTTTTCATAATTTCTATTGTTTAAAAGATAACAAAATCAGGTTGTTTGAAATGGAGAGTCAGCCTGATGACTATTCAAAAAGGTTCAGGGCCAAAGCCCCAAAGGTTTAAATTGTCATAATCCTCCTTTCATTGTTTTCGAATACACTTCGAAATTGGGAAGGGAGCGCCTGTTAACCATTGCGAATTGAAGGGCTTAATTACAGTCAGGAGGCATGAATAATTCTTAAAAAAATCCAAATTCACACTTTTTATGTAAATTTAATTACACTCAACCCTCGAACATGGAAAGCAGCCGTCTGAAAAAAATTCTGTATTTCTTCGAACCGCTGGCCCGAAATCCGGAAAAATGGCTGCAGTTCAAAGAGTATCTGATTTCTCCCCTCCACGCCAACAGTCCCAAAGCGGGGGAAATCCTGGATTGCATGGGACAAATCCTGCGGAAAATTCCGGCCAATCCTGAAGCGGCTCTGGCAGAATTGGTTTTCCCGGGAAAATCTTATGCTGATCCGGCCACCCGAAGTCACCTCAGACGCCGCCTGTCTCCCATTCTGGAGCATTACTTCGAATTTGAAGCTTTTCTAAGCTACCGCCAGAATGAAGCCCTGGTCTGGCGCCTGGCCCTTCACCAGGCCAATGAATTGAAATGGGATCCCTATTTCCCCTGGCTTTACCAGAAAAAGGGGCTGAAAAGCCTGGAAAACCTTCCACGCACAGAAAACTGGTACCTTTACAAGATGGATCTGAGCGAGCAATGGGATATTTTCTCAAGTCGCCAGGAAAAAAACTATGCCCATTCCCCTGATCGTTACCAAGGCGAATGGCAGGCTCTGGATGCATTTCATACCCTTTCTCTGCTCAAACTGGCCTGCAACATGTACATTCATGCCCAGGAGGCCAATATCCCCTTCCAACCTCCTCCTTTGCTGCGCCCTCTGCTCAAATTCATCCGCAAAAACCCGGACCAGACTGAACCCCTGATCAGAATTTATTCCCTGATCTTCAAATGTCTCAAAAATGCTTCCAGTACCCGCCCCTACCTCAAACTTGAGGAACTGATTTTGGCCCAGGCCACGCATTTTGGCAAGAATGAAGCCCTTAATCTGTGCAGTCATGCCACCAACCTGTGTACCATTCGCTACAACCTGCACCGTGCCGCTAATCATGCAGAGGAATCTGATTTATTTGGCAACAAACTCATGCGGCTGCTGGAATTTCAACTGGATAACCGCATCCTGCTGGAAGTTTCAGACGGGGTGGAATACCTTGACCACCGCCAGTTCAAAAATATCGTGGACATGTTTTCCCGGCTTGGAGATTTCGGCCGGGCCGGGAAATTTGTTGAAAAGTACAGTGCCCTGCTGTTGAAGGAGATGCGGGAAATTGCCCGGGATTTCGCACTTGGAATCTTAAAATTCAGACAGACCGACTTTGCGGCTGCTGAAGATTACTTTTTTCGGGCCTTGCAGCCCCTCAAGGATTCTCACGACCCCAATTTCGCCCTCAGCGTCAAGGGCTATTACGTCAGGGCACTGTTTGAGCGGCAAAAATGGGAAGATTGTGAGCGGGAAGCTTATAATTTCGGACGTTCCGCCCGAAAAAACCAGACCCTGCCTGCCCAAACCCGACAAAAATTTGTGCGTTTCACCCTCTTTTCCCAGGAACTTTGCCGCATTGAGGCGGGTCCGCCCGCCCTGAGGCCCGCAGCCCTGGCAGATCTCAAATCCAGGATTGAAACAGGGCCGCCCGTAATATCCAGAGACTGGCTTTTGCACAAAGCCAGCCCATAAAAAAGCCCGCCACCAAATGGGACGGGCTTTTTTGACAGAATTGCAAGGTATTTTAATCTTCTACCAGCACAATGATCACCTGGCCGCCTGCTGACTCAAGCCGATACTTTTTGACCAGGGTTTCCCCCCTTTGCCAGACCTCAATCAGAGCCAGATCGCCTGAAGTGGACGGGTTGCAGTCAAAAAGCCAGACCGTGAGCGTGTGGCTGCTGGCATCCAGGGTTGCAGTCACAGAGCCCGAAGGGCAAATGGCCACAAATCCGGGATCGAGGGTTACCTCTGCGGAGGCTTCTGCGCATTCCGCGGCCGTGAGTTCCAGCACCCATTTTTGATAAGAGGGAAATGTCAATTGGTGGCTGACAAAATTTTCCCCGCCTTCAGGTTGGGTGGCAAAAACCTGCCCGGGATGGGCCGAAACCAGCAAAATGAAAACAAAAAACAAACAAAATTTTCCGAAAGAGCGGACAGAATAATCCCATGGAGTATCCTGCTCCTGAATCACAAAAGGTTTCATTGAATTAATAGGTTTGAAATTGTGAAAAATAGTTCGCCGCGCGCTTGGCAGGCCCCGGGTCGAAATCTCCCCGATGCCCAACTATTTTTCCTGTTTGGTTACTGATTGGTCAAAAATTCCTGAATCACTTCCAGCTCCTTATTCTGCCGCGTTGACAATATGGACGAAATGACGTACCTTTGCCTTTGACTATTCAATCTCGCGGAAGACAAAAATTTTTCAGCATTCAGGTTCAGGCCTGGTGACGGTCAGGATTCAAAGTCCTGAAGCCACCTGCGTTTCAATTCCCCATCCCACCTGGGAATCTCGCCGCATTTGGCCCTTTATTCTATTATTCGCACAGCACCCAAAAACGTGAACACTCAACCGAAACTTTTTTAAAGAAATTTGTATGAAATTTTTCAATCTATCCAATGATGGCCCTGAGATCGACCCCAAAGGCTTTCCTCAGGCGGAATTTATTGCTGCTGTCTTAGAAGGAGGCATCGCCATGGAGCGTATGACCACTGAACTGATCGATTATTTTAAAGGCTACCAATGGAAATTCTGGCGCTGGTATAAACTGGAAAAGGAGGAGGCCATTGATGCCTATACGGATGCAGTCATGGGCCTGATTCGCTACATCAGACTGGGAAAATTTGACCCCCAATACAGCGTTTCGACCTACCTCTACCTGCTTACCAAAAACAAATGCATCGATCACCTGCGCAAAAATGGCCGGGGACAACGCCTTGAAAAAGACCCCATTCCAGAGACACTCAGTCCTGAAGGAAGTCAGGATCCCTTTTATGAGATTCTGCTTTCTGAGGCCTTCGACGCTCTGATGGATGTATTGGAGACCTTCAGGGGCAAATGCAGGGAAATCATCCTCAAATGGGGCTATTGGGGCTATTCGATGACCGAAATTGCGGCTGCACTTGGCTTTAAAAACGCAGAAGTAGTCCGCACCCAGAAATCCCGCTGCCTGAAACAACTGGAAGAAGTCCTTGGCAATGACCCTGAATTTCCCACCCCAAAGCTCAACTAAACATGGAAATCTTCGAAATTATCCACCGCTACCTGCACCATCACATGTCTGACGAAGAAAAACAACAACTTGAAGAACGCTTGCGAAACGACCCTGAATTCCGGGCCGAGGTAACCCAAAAACTTAAAACCCTGGAAGCACTGGGCAGACAGGAGGTCCGCCACCGGGCCTCAGAGGCCTTTGAGAAAATGGAAATCCAGCGAAAATGGCGCAGCTTGAAGATTTACAGCGCGACGGGGGTGGCGGCAGCCCTTGCCCTGCTGGTTGCCTTCAGCCTGCATTTCTGGAACCCCGCCTCCCCTGATCTGGAGCAGCTTTACGCCAGTCACTATGTATTTCCCCACACAGGCAGCAGGACTGATCCAAACGAAATGGACAGCCTCTGGCTGGCGGCCCTGGACTATTATGAAAAGCCTGGCAGTCAGGATTTTGAAATGGCCGTTCAGGCCTTTGAAAGCCTGTTGGGGCAAAAGGATTTTGCCCATCAGTCTGAAGCCAACTTTTTGTTGGGCATCTCCTGGCTCGAACTCGACCAACCCGAAAAGGCGGTGAACGCCTTGCAAAAGGTAAACCCGGACAGCAATTACGGGGAAGATGCCCGCTTCTACCTCGGGCTTACCTACCTCAGGCTGGAAGAAGTAGGCGAAGCTAAAGGCATTTTCGAGAAAATGCTGGAGATCCCCAAGCACAAGCATCAGGAGGAAGCCAGAGTCATCCTGAAAGACTTGAATTAAGAAACCAAACACCACTTAACCGTATTCAAAAATGAAGATAAAACACCTTTTATTGACTTTTATGCTGGCCTGCCAGGCTGGCTTCGTTTTCACCCAAAACATCACTGCCCACCAGGCCATGAAACTGGCGGATAGCATGGCGGATACGTCCAACTACGACCATGCCTTCAACTGGTATAACTACGCGGCTGAAAAGTACCTCAAGGAAGATTCTTGCCGGAAATATGCAGAGGCAATCGTAGGAACTGCAATTTGCCTGACCGAAATGGATCAAACCGAACCCGCCATTCAGACCTGGACGGAAATCGGGGCTTTTATCACCCATGAGTGGGGGGAAAATGATGTGCTCATGGCGAATGTGCACGATGGATTGGGCTGGCCTATTTTGAATATTCCTGATTTTCAGGGCGCTTATGAACACTTCAGCAAAGCCCTTGAGATTCGCAGGCAATACTGGGGGGATGATCACCCCGAAACGGGGGAATCGTATAGTTATCTGGGGCATTTATTTTTGTTCAGTGGCAACTTTTCACAATCAGAACAGGCTTTCAAAAAATCATTGGAAAACAGGGTAAAAAATCCAGATTATGACCCTGCCAAGCTTGCGGACAGCTATAATAATCTGGGTTACTTCTATTTTCAAATACATAAAAACGGGCTCGCAATCCAAAATCTGAAAGAAGCCGTCAAAATCTACAAAAAGATTGTAAGCCCTAACCATGGTTTTTTTATCAGAACCTACGCTAATCTCGGGACTTTCAACCATTATCAAGGCAATCTGGAGCTTGGGGAAACCTACTGCAAACAATCCGTCAGAATTGCCCTCAATCAAAAAGTTAAACAACCAGACTTTATTGGAATAGGCTTTGCAAATCTGGGACGTATCTATAAAGAAAAGGGAAATTTCAATAAGTCTCTTTATTACTTCCAGATGGCATTTGAAATTTTCAAACACACTCGTAGCAAAAACCTTGCAGGCATTACTAATAACCTCACCACCATCTATCTGGACAAAAATGATTTATATAAAGCATTGGAATATGGCAAACAATCTCTGGAATATTGTCAGCAATACGGAAATTTCTCCGGCCCTGTGGGTGAAATATTATTCCACAATAACCTTGGGTCCTGTTACATCAAATTAAATATGAATGAAAAGGCCGAGGAAGAATTTATGAAAGCAATTGATCTTAGTGAAAAATTTTTCCCCGGGCCAGATCCAAAGTTGGGGATTTCCTATGGTCTTCTGGCTTCAGTTTATGCAAAGATGAAGAGAAACGACCTGGCCATGGAAAATTATGAGAAGGCAAAATCAATTTTTGAAGCCACAAATGACAATGAATACCTTACCAATTTCCTCCTAAGCCTTGCAGAGCAGTACAAGAAAAATGCTGATTTTGAGAATGCCGAAAAATACTGCCGGCTTGCCATACAGAAAAGGGCAGAATTCTCCGGACCTAACCACCCACAGGTAAGAATGGGATTGTATAATTTAGCCAGGACCTTCCAAAATCAAAGGAAATTTGACCTTGCTGTAAACACCTATCGGGAGGCCCTGCAAAAATTCAACCCGCTTTTCTCTGAAAACAAAACAGGGGATTTATGTCAGCCTTCACAGGAACATTACCTTTACAGCGAAATCCATTCACATCTTGCCCTGGCCCTTCTGAAAAGGTGGAAAGAAAATCCAACTCAACCCTCAGATCTTAAAGAAGCCATGATCTCGGTTAATATCGCTGCAAATACCTTTGACTCCTTGCGCCTTGGATATTCCATTAAAGCCCGGGAATCCGCATCTGCGCAGGCTTCACTGACTTATGAAACAGGAGTTGAGGTCTGTCTGGAATTATTTAAACAGACCCAGGATTCATCCTACCTTACCCAGGCATTCCGCCTGAGCGAAAGGGGAAAATCATCCCTGCTTTACCTTTCATTGCAGGAATCAGGAGCCATGCAATTTGGGGATGTTCCGCATGAATTGGTAAAAAGCATTGAAGAGCTGCATAACACCATTTCCTACTATGAAACTTCTCATTACAATGAATTTGCCAAAGGCCAGGCGGCAGACCCTGAAAAGTTATCCATGTGGGAGGACATCATTTTCAATCTGAAAATCAAACGGGATAAGCTTCAGGAGAATATTCAAGCCAATTTCCCTCATTACAACCATTTGATAAACGACCTTCAAATTGCCGAAATCCCCGAAATCCAAAACGCAATCCCAGATTCAGGCACCACCATCCTTCAATATTTCTCGGGAGACTCCACCCTCACCCTCTTCACCCTCTCCAAAACCTCCTTTCAGACCTACCAAATCCCTTTCGACTCCACTTTCAAGGCCCAAACCCTGAATTTCATTCAGGATTTGTCCTCGGCCTCGCTGGCTTCAGAACAGGGCAATACAGCTAAGATCCGGGAGGAATTTACCCAAAACGCCCATTTCCTTTACCAAAAGCTGATTGCACCCGCCTTTCCCAACCCGGACGGTCTGCCTCAAAAATTGGTGATTATTCCTGATGGGGTACTTGGTTACCTGCCCTTTGAATTGCTTCAAACCGCTCCTGCGGGCGCCGGGGCAGATTACGCCGCAATGCCTTACCTTCTGGACAAGTCCGCCATTCGCTATGCCTGGTCGTCAACCCTCTTTGTGGAAGATTCCCATAAAGAAAATCGGCCAGCCAGGGCCCTCAAGCCCTTCATAGGGTTCGCCCCGAGCTACCTTCCCGGCGATTCGGGCGCAGTGCCCATTGAAATGCGGGAATTGTATGCGGAAAGTCGTGCAGGATTTGCTCCCCTGGTCCACAACCAGCCCGAACTGAAAGCCATCCTGGACCAGATTCCCGGGGAGGGATATTTTGGGGAAAATTCCAGTAAAGCCAATATCCTGGCCGCACTGCCTGACTATCGTATCCTTCACTTCGCCATGCATGGGGTCACCAACGATTCCCTGCCCGAATTTTCTGCGCTCATTCCTGCCATTTCCAACGAAGAGGGAGCAGAAGGCTACCTTTTTGCCAAGGACATTTACAACACCCAAATCAATGCGGATCTGGCCGTTTTGAGCGCCTGCAACACAGGAAACGGGCGCCTGATTCGGGGAGAAGGCATCATGAGCATGGCCCGCGCCTTTCGCTACGCAGGTTGTCCCAACCTGGTGATGAGCCTCTGGCAGGTCAACGACGAATCCACGCGCGAAATCATGGAACTGTTTTACCGCAACCTGAAGCACAAAATGGGCAAAGACGAAGCACTGCGCCAGGCCAAACTGGCCTATCTGAAAGACCATCCCCGCTCCCACCCCCATTTCTGGGCCGCCTTTCAACTGATTGGCGACGACGCCCCCGTCGTATTGCCCAATCCAGCCGGTCGCCTGCGGCTGCTGGGAGCCGTATTTTTGCCTCTGATTTTAGTTTCGTTGTTTGGAATCAGGAAAAGGGGAGGCAATTAACAATGATATTACGGTTTACTCCCGATAGCAATCGGGATTTCAGTTTACGGTTCCTTGCTCGCTACTCGCAGCCCGAAACTCACTATTGGAGACTCGCTACCCGAAGCTTGAAGCTGACTGCCTCCAGCCCTCACACCAAATACACCCCATCCTCCTCCAGCCTGACCAGCCGCTTTTTGTAGAGGCCGCCCAGGGCTTTTTTGAAGGTCTTTTTGCTCATTTGCAGCCGGGCTTTTACCTCCTCAGGATCGCTTTTGTCGGTCAGGGGGAGGAAGCCCTTGTTTTTTTCCAGTGCTTTCAGAATTTGGGTGGCAAACTCGTCGAGGTGCTCAAAACCCTGCTTTTGCAGGGTTACATCCACTTTATTGCCCTCGCGGACCTCTTTCACATAGCCTTTGATCCGCTGGCCGATTTCGATCTTTTGAAAAATCTGGTTGTGGTAAAGCATGCCGCCATAGCGATTGTTGATCACCACTTTGACCCCGAGGTCTGTGGATTCACAGATCAGCAGATTTACCTCTTCGCCGGGCACCAGAGGCACTTTATTGAAATCCAGAAAACGGTTGCGGCGGGTGGTGCCCACCAGCCGGCCGGTCACAGCATCCAGGTAGGGGCGCACAATGTACCATTTGCCGGGTTCCATGCGGTCCTGCTGTTCCTTGAAGGGCACAAAAAGGTCCTTTTCCAGGCCCCAGTCCATGAAAGCGCCCACCTCATTGACCTGGCGGGCCTGCAGGGCCGCAAATTCGCCCGGCAACACTTTGGGTTGCAGGGTGGTGGCCACGGGACGGTTTTCCGAATCCAGATAGACAAAAACCATGATGGGTTCGCCCTCTTCCAGGTCTTCTGGCACGTATTTTTTGGGTAAAAGCACTTCATTTCCGGCACTATCCCCCAGAAAAAACCCAAACTGAGTGTCACGCAAGGCGTGCAAAACATGGTGTTTGCCAATTGTAATCATGGTTGCAAATTAAACTAAATCAGAGGAATTCTGGTCGAAATCCTTTCAATATGGCTCCAAAACCCGAAAATTTAACCCTATAAAGGTTTTGACCCTGAAAACTTTAGCTGTACATTTGCAAAGATTATTTTAAACCAAATTCGAATTGATTTTATATGGCAAAACAGCCCTCGTTAAAAGTTGACGGAACAGTATTGGAAGCCCTGCCCAACGCCACCTTCAAAGTGCAGTTGGAAAACGGCCACACCGTGTTGGCCCACATTTCAGGCAAAATGCGTCGCCACTACATCAAAATCCTGCCCGGTGACCGCGTAGCCATGGAAATGTCTCCCTACGATCTTTCCAAAGCCCGCATTACCTACCGTTACAAATAAGATTTAGCCCGCCCCTTTTTCAGGCCCAGCCCTGAGAATCGGGTTTCATTCTTTCTGATCGGCAAATTTCCCCCGGAAATCTGCATTCCCAATTATTTAACCTCCTGCATTCCCTTTTCTCCTCCCCGGGATCACCTTCGCGTAAACTTAAGTTTTTTTACTACTGAGGCCACAGAGAAGGTTTGAACCCATATTTCCAGGCACGAAACGGCGGAGTTCACAGAGCTTTAGCGGCGGAAATACTCTGTGTCCTCAAATTTTAAGCATTATCTTTATGCTAAAAAAAATCCTAAACTGCTGATTCTCTGCGATCTCTGTGTTCTCTGTGGTTAAATTTCCCCTTAGTTGCCCCCTGAACCCCTAAGTTGCCGCCTATCCCAGGGATCAAACCTGATTTTCCCCCGATACAATTCTTCCTTCCATCCCTAAAACCGTAAACCGTAATCCCGATAGCTATCGGGAGTAAACCGTTCACCCATGGAATATTTTACGCAATTATCTATATTGCGGGCGAAGATGAGTACCAAAACCACCGAAACTAAATTTGACAAGTTCAAAAAGCGCATCCGTCCGCGGGTGCTCAATCTTTTGGTGGCGCTCATGGTAGTGGCGCTTGTCCTTTTCGCCCTCTGGAACCAGATTTTTATCCCCGTTTACTCAGGTCAGTTGGGGGTTTTGTTCCACCGTTTTGGCGAAGGAACCGTGGTGGATCGCTCCTATGGCGAAGGCACCCAGGTGATCTGGCCGTGGGATCTCATGTACATTTATAATGTGCGGCAGCAAATTGTGACCAAAGAGGTGGATGTGCTGAGCAAGGACGGGCTGAAAATCAAAGTCGAATTTGCGGTGCGTTTTTCGCCCAACCGCGACTCTCTGGGCATTTTGCATAAGCGGCTGGGCCCGGAATATCCTGAAACGGTGGTGGTGCCCGAGGCTGAATCTTCCACCCGCAACATCATTGCCCGTTACACGCCCGACGAGCTCTACGCCATCAACCGCAAGGAGGTGGAAACCCTCATTTTGAAAGACGTGAGGTCAGATTTTGGGGATTCGCTCTATGTGAAGATCTCGGATGTGATGATCAAAAACATCGCCCTGCCCGCCATGGTGGCCGAGGCCATTGAAGCCAAACTGACGGAAGAGCAAAAGGATCTCACCTATGCCTACCGCCTCAAAGTGGAGGAAAAAGAGGCCCAGCGCAAGGAAATTGAGGCAGGTGGAATCAGGCGCTTCGAAGAAGTGGCCGGCATTCCCATCCTGAAATGGCGGGGGGTGGAAGCCACGGAAAAACTCGCCGCCTCGCCCAATTCCAAGGTGATCGTGGTGGGAACCAAGGATTTGCCCATCATTTTGGGAGGAGACAATGGAATCGAGAAATAATTATTAACTTGAAATATGATCGTTATCCCAATCGCTGTCTATCTGATCTTTTGTGTGCTGGTGGCCCTGGTAGGCAGCAATCGCGTGATTGGTTTTTGGGTGGCTTTGGTGCTCTGCACCCTTTTCACTCCCCTGCTGGTGGGCATTCTGCTGCTGATCACTTCCCCCAAAAGTTAAGTTTTTCTTTGTCTCTGCTTCAATGGTCGAATTTTCCGGGAGGACTTGATTCCCGAAACAAATCCCTGACCTCTGGCTCAGTACTGAATAAAATATAATCCCAGAGGCTGGGGATATCGTCTTTGATGCCAATGGAAAAATTCTGAATCAGATCGGGTAACTCTCCCACCCCCTGAACCGTCATGTGAAGGTCGAATTTCTCCCTTGCGCCGGTCATTTTGGTAATTCCAATCACACATTTTCCTTCGTTAAAAAACCGTTCTGACCTGACATAATTTACCCCTGCAACCTCGTCCTCAATTTCTACCTTGGTAAAAGCGATTTTATCCTGCGAAAGGCCCAGATACTGATGAGGAAACAGGTTCAAAGGCACACTGTCCCAGGAAAAACCCTCCCCTGGCTCCAAAATATCCGGGTCAAAGTATTGCTCAGGGGTGAGATTTCGGGTAATAATCTCCGCGACGTCTGTTGTTTTGTATTGGAAAATTATCTTCATCTGACAAATAATTCAGGGGATCAATTCAGGGATCTCTTTGCCATTGGAAACCCCGGGTAAAATTCTCCTTCCTCCTTTGCTGAAATTAATAAAAAAGGTCTTTCCTGTGGCAAATAATCCCCTGGCAGGATAGATTGCTCCCCAAATTCCCGGGCAGGAACAAGCTGAAATTTTCGGCCCAAAACTTGTATATTTACTCTGTATGAAACGGTCCAAACTCATTCTTCCCCTGGCCTTCCTGAGCCTGGTGCTGATCCTGATCTCTGGCTTCACCCTGCTGGGTTGTGGAGAAATTCCGGCTACGCCTTTTGGAGAGCCTGAAAATTACTGTGCCGGGGTGGGTGGAGTGTGCTTTGTTGCGCCCCGAAACCCCATCGAAAAGGAGGACATGGCCCCCATGACCCAGATCAATGCGGGTTGGGTAGCTGTCATTCCCTACGCCTTCTCCCGTCCTGATAATGCCTCAGTTACCTATAACTATAACGGACAATGGTGGGGAGAAAGCCCTGTGGGCGCCGCCAAACAGATCGAATACGCCAAATCTTTGGGCATGAAAGTGATGCTCAAGCCCCACCTGTGGGTCTGGGGGCAAGGCTGGCCCGGCGATTTCACCCTCGAAACGGATCAGGAATGGGAGCATTGGGAAAATGATTATGCGGATTACATCCTCTATTTTGCCAAAATGGCCGACTCCCTGGGCGTGGAAATCCTGTGCATTGGCACTGAGATTCGCCATTCCGTGCGCGACCGGCCACAGTTTTGGAAAAAGCTGGCCGCTGACGTGCGCAAGGTATATTCCGGGCAAATCACCTACGCCGCCAATTGGGATAATTTTACCAACGTTACCTTCTGGTCTGACCTGGATTTCATCGGCATAGATGCCTATTTCCCCCTGGCACCCGACGCAACGCCCCAGGTGAATCTGCTGGTGCAAAAATGGGGTCCGATAGCCCGCTCCCTGGGCGATTACAGCAAAAGACAGGGCAAAAAGATCCTGTTTACGGAATATGGCTGGATGAGTGTGGACGGAGCCGCCTGGCAAAACTGGGAACTGGAAGCCAATATGGCCACCATCAACGTCAATATGCAGGCCCAGAAGAATGCCTATGAGGCCTTTTTCCTCACCCTGTGGAACCAGGAGTGGTTTGCCGGGGGATTTCTGTGGAAATGGTGGAGCAACCACGACCAGATTGGCGGCCCGGAAGACAAGCGCTACACTCCCCAAAACAAGCCCGCCGCCGACCTGATCAGCCAATGGTATCTGAAAAGCTTGCAGTAACAGTTTACTCGCCAGTTTACTGTTTACGGTTTACAGTTTCAATCAGTTAACTCCCGATAGCTGTCACATGCGTGCAAACTTAAGCGTTTTTCTTAACCACAAAGGACACAGAGAGGGTTTGAGCTCATTTTTCCGGGCACTATACGGAAGAGTTCACAGAGCTTTACTGGTGAAAATCCTCTGTGTCCTCAATAATTTTGCATTATCTTTATTTGGAATAAAAACATAAACCACTGATTCTCTGTTTTCTCTGTTTTCTCTGTTTTCTCTGTGTTAAAATTTCCCCTAAGTTGACGCCTACGCGAAAGCTTTTGGGAGCAGACCGTAAACCGTAATGTGGAATTGCTCTCACTGCGAAACCAGCAACCCTCCTTCAGCACTCCAATGCGAAGTTTGTCAGGCCGACCGGCCGGCAGAGGAACTCTGGCTTTGTCCAAATTGTGAGGCGGGCAATTCCGTAAAAACAAAGACCTGCGAGGTTTGCGGCTCCGTCCTGGCCACCCCCAAAAAGCCCGACCCCATCCCCGAAGATGAGCCAGTCCAGCCGATCAAAGTAAAGGCAACCCAAATCTGGGTGGCCCCTTCCTCGGGCTTGCTGCCCGTGCTGGAAGACCGTCCCCTGGTGCTGGAACCCCGCCCCGAAAGCAAATTATTCCCCTGGTACACTCTCAGAGAAGAAAAAACCATGCTGAGTTTTTTGGGTATGCTGGGCCTGGGCCTGATTGGGATGATCTTACTGCCAGCCGCCTGGAAGATCGGGTTGATCATACCTGTCTTGTTTGGGTTGATTTTCTCCTTTGTCCAGGCCTCCGCGGTGAAAAGGCGCAGAACCCGGGAAATATCCACCCCGCCCCCCTACCGCCTGGGCAAGGGCAAAGCCATGCGCACCCAGCAGGGACATCAGGAAGCCCCCGTTTCCCTTTCCTTTTCCTCAGAAGGCAGCTCCCTGCTTTCCCTCGATGCCTCCGGGAAATATTGCCTCTGGGACAGCGCCAGCGGGGTTTTGGTGCTGGAAAATGAGCTGAAAGCAAATGCCCGGGCCGTGGTTTCGGGGGGAATGATTTTCCAGATGGAGGAGGATCATATCAAGGCCCTGTACCCCAACCTGCGGGAAGTATTTCGCCTCAAAATAGCTCTCAAGAACCCAATGCGGGGCCTGGTCTTCAGGAAGGACAAGGTGATGGTGCTGCAGGATGAGCAGGTGGATCTGTTCAAAAACGGAAACCTGCGTACTAACCTGCAATTAGAACGGGAAACCGTGTATCTGAGAAGCGGCCGCAAGAGAGCTTTTGACTTCAACCCGGAAAGTCAGACCCTTTTGTTGAGCAAAGCCAGCGGAGCCCTGGAGGTGTGGGATTTGGTCAAATCATCCAGAACCAGGCTTTTTCAATCTTTCGGGTTGGTGCCTGACTGTGTGGCAATTTCAACTGACAATCAACTAATGGCGCTGGGAGACCGGGAGGGGAATTTCTGGATCTACAGATTTGTGGATGGAAGGGCACAGGCCTACCATCACCTGCTGCTGCTGGACCCAAAGAAACGGCCGGTAGCCATCACAGCCATTGATTTCACCCTGGAAAACCATCTGCTCGCCGTAGGCGATGCAACGGGAATGGTCCGGCTGGTGGATGGCAAAATTGGGAATGAAATCTGCACCCTGGAAACCCCGCTCCAAAAGGTAAACTGCCTCGAATACGCACCTGAAACCCGCCTGTTGGCTGCCGCAGGGGATAAGGAGGGCGTTATTTGCTGGATAATTGAATACTTTTGAGGGTTGGGATCTGACCAAAATAAGGGAAGTTTCTTCCCGAAAGGTCAGCCCCGGAGGGGCGGCTCCCCGGTAGAACAAGCGATTTTTGGGAAAAAGCCCCGGAGGGGCGGCTCCCCGGTAGAACAAGCGATTTTTGGGAAAAAGCCCCGGAGGGGCGGCTCCCTGATCTTGGGTGCAACCTTCCTCCAAACCACCAACCCGCGGGGAAATGGCGGTGTTTAATAATGCGACCGCGCTGCGGTCGTGCATCTCAGCTAAAAATCGTTGGCTACAATAATTTGACCGCGCTGCGGTCGACTATCAGCCCTCCAGGGCTGAGCGAAATCCCCAACACGTAGCGAGACGACCATGTCAAGCGATCAGTTCCCCATTTCCCCTCTTTGCCGCTTCCGGGAGAGAGGGGATGCCCTTTGGGCAGGGGTGAGTTTTTCACCTGCGGGCCCGGCCCCGCCAGGCGACCCCAGCGGTGCGGCTCCCCGGTAGAACAAGCAATTTTGGGAAAAAAGCCCCGGAGGGGCGGCTCCCTGATCCTGGGTGCAACCTTCCTCCAAACCACCAACCCGCGGGGAAATGGCGGTGTTTAATAATGCGACCGCTCTGCGGTCGAAAATCCCTACCCAATTCCTGGCTACAATAATTTGACCGCGCTGCGGTCGACTATCAGCCCTCCAGGGCTGAGCGAAATCCCCAACCCGTAGCGAGACGACCATGTCAAGCGATCAGTTCCCCATTTCCCCTCTTTGCCGCTTCCGGGAGAGAGGGGATGCCCTTTGGGCAGGGGTGAGTTTTTCTCCTGCGGGCCCGCCCCCCCAGGCGACCCCGCTGGGGCGGCTCCCCGGTATTGCCCCCTCCCCTCAAGCAGCTCCCAGGAAAAAAATAAAAATAATTTGGTTCTCTTGGTACAGAACCAAAAACCTTTTTATCTTTGTGTCGTTAAAGGTGATAAAAAACCATGGAAGATTCCAAAATACATCTCAGCGAGGAACAGAAAACTCTGGTGGAACGGCTTGGAATGACCTACGAAAGGTCAGGTATGACCCAGGTAGCCTCCCGGATTTTGGGCCTGCTGCTCGTATCTGAAGATCCTGATCTCACCTTTGACCAGCTCCAGGCCACCCTGGGAGTGAGCAAGAGCGCCATCAGCAATTCCCTGAATTTCCTCATCAATACCAATAAAATCGAAGAAATATCCCGCCTGGGAGAACGGAAAAGATATTTCCGTTCCAAAGTCCTCCAGTGGAAAGAAGAGATCAAAAAGAGCAGTTCCCAAATGACTCAGTTTACCGACCTGCTCAAAACCGTATTGAAGCAAAGACCCGGAAACACCCTTGAATTCAACCAGAACCTGGCCGAACTGATCGACTTCATGGAATTCATGCGGGAGGAAATGCCCATGCTTTTCAAAAAGTGGGAATCCAGAAAGAAGTAAAATTTTTTACCCTGGTTGGTTCTTTTAATCCAGAACCAACTATACAATACAGAAGTATATAAACCAATGCATATGAATATCACCAAGAGGGTTTCCCTGCTCATCGTACTGGCTGCCGCCTTCCTCCTCGCAGGAAATGCCGGTCTGGAAGCCCAGCAAAAGTTCAGTCTGCAAGACTGCATTCAGTATGGACTGAAGCACAACCCCGATCTGCACCGGGCTGAGCTCGAAAAGGAAAAGAGCGCCCAAAAGGTGCTGGAGTCTGCCTCAGGCTACCTGCCCCAGGTAAGAGGCTCCGCCTCCCTAAACGACAACCTCAAATTGCAAACCTCTATTCTTCCGGGTGAAATCTTCGGTCAGCCCGGCCAGAATGTGGCCGTGCAGTTTGGTACCCAGTACAACGTGACTGCGGCCCTCGACGCCAGCCAGACTCTTTTTGATGCAGGCACCCTGGCGGGCATTCGCACCGCCAGGCAGGGACAACAGATCGCCAGCCTGGCGCAGATCCAGACCGAAGACCAACTGGTCTTCGAGATTGCCTCGGCCTACTACGCCGCCCAGATCACCGCTTCCCAAAAGCTGATCCTCGAATCCAACCTGCGCAAAACCGACACCCTGCTCACCATTACCCAATCCAGACTTGATCAGGGATTTGCCAATAAAACAGATTACGACCGGGTGTATATCAACCAGGTAAATGCCCAAACTGATCTCGAAAACCTCGAACTGAGCTACCAGCAGCAGCTTCGCCTGCTGAAATATTACCTGGGCATGGCCATGAGCGAAAACCTGGAAATAGAGGAATTCAAGCCTGAAGTGCAATTGCCTTCGACTAGCCAGGCCCTCAATATCTCTGCCAACACGGATATCCGCATGCTGCAATTGCAAAAGGAACAACTTTTCCTCAACACCAAACAAATCCGCGCGGGCTATCTGCCCAGCCTTTCTCTGGGGTTCAGGTATGCCTACCAGGCCCAGCAAAACACCCTGGAAATCATCGGCAAAAACTCCAACTGGTTCCCCAGTTCCTACCTGGCCCTCAGCCTCAACGTGCCCATTTTCGACGGATTCTACAAATCACACAAGATTCAGCAACTCAATCTGCAGCTGCAACAGACCGAAATGGACCTGAAAAAAAGGGCATCCTACCTGTCCATGCAGTACGAAAATGCCAACAGCAAACTGAAAACCAGCCTCACCGCCCTTGAGATTCAGTCGAAGAATATCACCCTTTCGGAAGAAGTATATCAGGCCACCCGGGTCCAGTTCAAAATGGGGGTGGCTTCCCTCTCCGACCTGCTCAACGCCGAAACGGCCCTCAAAGCTTCTCAAACCAATTACATCAAAGCCCTGGTGCAAACCAAAATCGCCGAGTTGGATCTCCTGAAATCCACCGGAAACATCCGCCAAATCACAGAATAACCATCAGATCATGAAAATCATAAAGAAATACGTCCTTCCCGTGCTGGGAATATCTGTCCTCACCGTTTTTATCTTCTGGAAACTGAGTGCAAACAAGGGAATAATGGAGCAAAATGCGGCCATTGCGAACCAAAAAATGACTGTTTTCCCGGTCACCGTGGTAACTTCGGCCACGGAAACCATCTCCAATAATTTCCGGGTAACCGGCACCTTCAAACCGGCCCACCAGCTCAATTTCGTTTCGGAAACAGCCGGACGGGTGGTAAGACTGAACCGTAAAAACGGTGACCAGGTGGCAGCAGGGCAGGTCATTGCCCAACTCGATACCACCCAGGTGAGCATTGACCTCAGTCTGGCCCGGGCCAACCTGCAAAAAGCCAAAGCTGATCTGGAAAAATACCAAACCATGCTGGAAAGCAATGCCGTCAACCGCCAGCAGGTGGAAGAAGCCAAAATGGCAGTCAAAAATACCGAATCCCGGGTGGCCACCCTCAACCGTCAACTGAAGCTTTCCACCATCGTGAGCCCCATTTCGGGCACCATCAACAGCCTTTCCCTCGAAACGGGCAGCTACCTGGCTCCCGGGTCCATGATCGCCGAGATTGTGGACGTGCAAAAACTGGTCATGAGCGCCAACCTGCTCGACCGGGAAGTGATTCACCTCAAAAACGGAGACAAAGTAAATCTCGTTCCTGACCTTTACCCCAATAACACCCTGGTGGGCACCGTGACCTACATTGCTTCCAAAGCGGACGGCGCGGGCAAATACACGGTGGAGATGGAATTGAATAACAGCACCCAGACCCCGCTGAAAGCGGGTATGACCGGCACCGCGGCTTTCGAGCCCGGCGGCCTGCAGGAGGCCAACCTGCTGCCCCTCAAATGCCTGGTTGGAAGCATCCTCGATCCCAAGGTCTATGTGGTTTACGGAGATTCTGTGCAGCCTGTGGCCCTCAAAGTCGGACAGATTCACGGCGACAAAATCGAGATCGTGGCTGGCCTCAGCGAGAAAGATCAGGTGGTGGAAACGGGCCAGACCAACCTGTCGCCCGGCTCCAAAATCCAGGTCATTGATTAACAACCCTTAACCAAACAACATGTCAATCACAGAACTGTCCATCAAGCGGCCCTCGCTGATTGTGGTCATATTTTCGGTGCTGGGATTTCTGGGAATCCTCAGCTACAGCAAGCTCAACTACGAGCTGATGCCCAAATTTTCCATTCCCGTGGTCACGGTGACCACCGTTTACCCGGGAGCATCGCCCGCCGAAGTGGAAAACTCGGTCACCAAAAAGCTGGAAGACGCCCTCTCCAACCTGGAAAACCTGGACGAAATCAAGTCCACTTCCATGGAAGGGGTGGCCTCGGTCGTACTCATGCTCAAACCCGACGCCAACAGCGACCTGGTGGTGCAGGATGCCCAGCGCAAAATCAACGCCATCCTTTCCCAGTTGCCCGACGACGTGCTTTCTCCCTCCATCGGAAAATACTCCATGGACGAAAGGCCCATCATGCGCCTGGGTCTGACGGCTAAAATCCCGCCCACGGAGCTTTACAACCTGACCAAAAATGAGGTACTGCCTTCCCTGTCACGCCTCAAAGGGGCGGCCCAGGTAAGTATTGTGGGGGGTGAAGAGCGGGAAATCAAAGTCAATGTGGACCGTCAGGCCTGCGAAGCCCGGGGCATATCCATGCTCCAGATCATTCAGGTGCTGCAAAGCAGCAACATGGACTTCCCCGTGGGCAAGATCGAAAACGCTGAATCCAAAGCCCTCATCCGCCTCAAAGGCAAGTACCAGACCATCGAAGACATCCAGAATCTGGTCATTACCACCGACCGGGTCAGCGGATCGCCGGTCAGGCTTGCCGAACTGGCCACCGTCACCGACGGCATCAAGGACATCAAAACCATCAACCGCATCGACGGCAAAAACTCTATTGGACTGACTATCCAGAAGCAAAGCGATGCCAACGCAGTCGCGCTCAGCGCCCTGGTCAAAAAGGAAATCCAGACCCTGGAAAAGGCCTTCGACGCACAGGGATTGCAATTTGAAATCGCCTCCGACACCTCAGACTTTACCCTGGAAGCCGCCAACTCGGTGATGAAAGACCTGGGACTGGCCATCTTCATCGTGGCCCTGGTCATGCTGCTCTTCCTGCACAGTTTCCGCAACTCACTCATCGTGATGGTGGCCATTCCCGCCTCCCTTATATCGGTCTTCATTGCCATGTATCTGCTGGGATTTTCCCTCAACCTCATGACCCTGCTGGCCATTTCCCTGGTGGTGGGCATTCTGGTGGATGACTCGATTGTGGTGCTGGAAAATATTTACCGTCACCTCGAGATGGGACAGGAACGCAGGGAAGCCTCGATCAAAGGGCGAAAAGAAATTGGCTTTACTGCTATGGGTATCACCCTGGTGGACGTGGTGGTGTTCCTGCCGCTGACCATGGTGGGGGGCCTGATCTCCAACCTCTTGTCGCAATTCTCCATTGTGATCGTGATCTCCACCCTGATGAGCCTTTTTGTTTCCTTCACCCTGACCCCGTTGCTGGCCTCCCGTCTGGCCAAGATCGAGCACATCAATAAAAAACTCATTTCGGGTAAAATCGTGGCCGCCTTCGAGCAATTTCTCAACTGGCTGACCAACTCGTACGGCTCCCTGCTCAAAGTCGCACTGACCCGCAAACGCTATGTGCTGATTGCCACTATTGCCCTGCTGGTCGCCTCTTTTATGCTGATCGGCAAAGGCTATATCGGCAGTGAATTTGTGAGCCAGGGAGACCGGGGTGAATTTGTTATTTCCCTGGAACTCAAGCAGGACGCCACCATTGAGCAGACCAATCTTACTGCCCAGAAAGTGGAAGATTACCTCTTTCAGAATGAGGATGTCACCAACGTATTTACCAGCATCGGCACCTCCAGCAACGGCATGGGGGGCAATAACTCGGTCAGCAATAAAGCCGAGCTCAACGTGAAGCTGGTCGATAAGAAGGACCGGGAATATCCGGCCGACCTCTATGCCCAGATGGTCAAGCACGATCTGGAAAAAATCCTGCCCGGCGTCAAGGTCAGTTCGGCTGCGGTAAGCATCATGGGCACGGCCAACGCAGCCCCGGTGCAGATCTCGGTGACCGGCAATTCCCCCGACTCCAACTACGCCATGGCCAACCGCCTCATGGACGAATTGAAATCGATCAAAGGCACGGCAGAGGTCACGCTTTCGGTCGAAACCGGCAACCCAGAGATCAATGTGGAAGTGGACCGCGACAAAATGGCCAGCCTGGGACTTTCCATGAGTGAAGTGGGGGCCAATCTGCAGGCCGCTTTCAACGGAAATAATTCGTCCAGGTACAACGAAGCAGGCAACGAATACGACATTTCGGTCATCTACGACGAATTCAACCGCCAGAGTGTGAACGACATTTCCAACCTGCCTTTCATCAACAAAAAGGGGGAAGTGATTCGTCTCAGCCAGTTTGCCACCACGGTACAGAGCACGGGTGCCTCCAAACTGGAGCGCAAAAACCGGGTGCCTTCCATGACGGTTTCCTCTCAGGTTTTGGGAATTTCTTCCGGGGCAGTCACCTCCAAAATGAACCAGTACCTGGCCGACAACCCACCTCCTGCCAATGTGGTGGTGGCCTTCGAGGGAAATGCCAAAAACATGGGCGAAGCCTTTGCCAACCTGGGATTTGCCCTGATTGCCTCCATTCTCTTCGTGTACCTGATCATGGTGGCCCTCTACGACTCCTACGTTTACCCCTTTGTGGTACTGTTTTCCATCCCGGTGGCCATCGTAGGTGCCTTGCTGGCCCTGGCCCTCACCATGCAGCCCCTCAGTATATTCTCCATGCTGGGTATGATCATGCTGATCGGACTGGTGGCCAAGAATGCCATCCTGATCGTGGATTTTGCCAACCAGCTCAAGGCAGAAGGCATGAATACGGCCAATGCCCTGATCCATGCGGGCAAAACCAGGCTCCGCCCCATCCTCATGACCACCCTGGCCATGGTTTTCGGGATGATGCCCATCGCCCTGGCTACGGGTCCGGGTGCCGAATGGAAAAGCGGTCTCGCCTGGGTACTGATCGGCGGATTGTCGAGCTCCATGCTCCTCACCCTGGTGGTGGTGCCCTGCGTCTATCTGATCTTCGACATTTTCAAAGGAGAAATCAGCAATAAGAAAGCAAAAGGCATCCTGCGCGGCACCATCCAGGAAGATGAAACGATGCAGGTACAGGTGGAGGAAGAAGAATTGCAGCCGGAGCCAGTGGCGGTATAAATGAATAACTTTGGGTCTGATGCAGCCGGCACCCCTGGGTGTCGGCTGTTTTTTTGCCTGGACCGAATAATAAAATATATCGCCCATCCCCCATCCTAACCATCTGCCCACAAATCCGTATCCCTGTTTCCATGGGAATGCCATTCCATCAATCACCTGAACCGGATGCCGCCCCTACAACCTTCACCTGCCTGAACCATGTCCGACTGGAATTGTCCTGCATGCAAAACCCTTAACCCCGACGACCAGCGCTCTTGCACAACCTGCGGGCAAGCCCGCCCCTGGACCGAGGCCTGGGTGTGCACCCACTGCGAAACGGCCAATCCCGACTTTCTGGTGCATTGTGAGCTCTGCGGTCAGGAACGGCCTGCGGACTGGAATACCCCCCGGGAAAAAAGAAATCCAGTGTCTTCCTCCCCCAACGCCTTACCCACTTCACAAGACGATTGGCCCGCCGGAAATCCCGCACAATGGGCATCTCCCGGACATGGGCAGGTGTTTACCATCCGGAAATTCCCCCAAAGCCTCAGTTTCGATCCCAATGAGCTCGATCCCAAAACTCTCCGGGCAATCGGAACCGGCATGCTGATTTTTATCACTCTGATTTTTGTATTGGAGGTGGAAAATTATCCGCTGGGTATGATATCGGGCCTGTTCAGCCTTTTGGCTCTGCTCTACACCCTCCAGGCCCCTTCCGTAAAAAGACAGCCCCTTTTGGAATCCGGATTGACAGTCAATGTGGAGACGGAGGGGCCGCAGGTCAGGAAAGCTCCCTATCATCGCTTTCAGGTGGAATCCCTTTCCTTTTCCCGTGACAGCCGTTTTCTGCTTACCGCGGGGGAGGACGCCGTGCTCTGGGATTCATCCAGCGGAGCCCCGGTCGAATACTGGTCCCTGCCCCGGGGAATCCACCGGCATTTTTCCACCCAGGGGTTTCTCCTGTCGGTATCCCCTCATGAGTTGCTGCTTTCAGATTACCAACTCAGGGCACTGAGAAGACTGGAATTTCCGGGGTTGGGCAAGGCCCTTTTTGCCGGACTCAGCCACGACCTCAAACTGGGAGTGGTGCTTACCGCCAGCGGGCAGATCATTTATGCCAATCTCGATGACCGTAGGCCTGCGGGCGATTATCCGGTAAAAGTGGTGGGGAAAATGAAAGAAAAATTCACCGCCTTTTCCATTGCAAAAACCCTCCCTTTCTTTGGCTATGGGACCGCCTCTGGTGGCCTGGTAATCATTACCACCCCCACCCAAAAAGAAGTATTCCGAACCGCAGCCTTTGATCAACCGGTGACCGGACTGGCTTTTTCCTGCCTGGAGCGCATATTTGCCGCAGCCGACAGCCTGGGCAATATCCGGGTGTATCACCTGCGGCAGGAAGATCCCATTGCCATCATTGCCCTTAGCCTCAAAAACGGTGATCCCCTGTTGATTTCCAGCCTCACCTTCATCAACCAGCCAGCCTGCCTGGCCCTGGGTACGCGGGATGGAAAGGTCCTGATCCTGGATTATCAGCGCAAAGAGATTCTCGACACCTTCGTCCTGGGCCCAGAGCAGGTATTATCCCTGGAACATGCACTGAACGGAAAATGGCTGGCCGCGGTGGGCACTCCCCGCAACGTGGCGGTCTGGAAGGTGTAGGCTGATCAGAAAAATTCCCCAAACTTGGTCAGGCGGGAGCAATTTAGTAATATTAGGGCCAATCATTATCCCCTCCCATGGCCGAACAGTATCAGGATCTCAACCACTATTATTACCATCTCTACTACCAGTTTCCACGCAGGAGCCAGTGGATGGAGAAAATCTGGGCCGATGCCTTTGGGGAGGATTATCCGGCGGGATTGGAGCATTACGGCTACCTGACCCGGCAGGATCTGGCCAGTCTGTCGGCTCTGCTCGATCTGCAGCCCGGCAGCAGCCTGCTCGACATTGGCTGCGGCAAAGGAGGCCCCGGCCTCCGCCTCGCCGAAACGGGGAACCTGCAACTGACCGGGGTGGATATCATTCCTGCGGCCCTCGATCAGGCCCGGGAATTCCAACAAGCATTTCAACTGAAGTACCCCGCCACCTTTGCCGAAGGCGGATTTCTCACCCTGCCCCTCCCCGACGAATCCATGGACGCGGTGCTCAGCATCGACTCATTGTGGACGGTTCCCAACAAAATCGAGGGCCTTGCGGCGGTAAAACGGGTCATGAAGCCCGGGGCCCGCTTTATTTTTACCCACTGGGACCTGCTGGCAGTGGATCCGGTGGAATTGCTGGAACAATCCGGCCTCAAATTTATCTCCCGCCAGGACACCCCCAACTGGAAAACCTACCAGGAGAAGGTCTATGCCGGCATCCACCAATACCAGGAAGAGTTGGTCGCCGAGATGGGCGAAGCCGCCAATATGCTGCTGTATGAAGCCCAGGCCTCGCCTCCCTATCTCGATCTGAGTGTGCGGAGGATTTATGTGTTTGAGAAATAAGGGGGAACTACTGAATGTGAGTAGCTTCCAAATTGTTATTTTGACGTACCGAACACAGCGGTTGTTTGCCGCGACCCGGAGGATGCGGTGTTGTGAGTAGCTTCCAAATTGTTATTTTGACGTACCGAACACAGCCTCAATCCTGTCGTGTTGAATGTCCGCTCCGTTGTGAGTAGCTTCCAAATTGTTATTTTGACGTACCGAACACAGCTTTACCGTACCAATGCAGGTACCCGCAATCGTTGTGAGTAGCTTCCAAATTGTTATTTTGACGTACCGAACACAGCTCGCTGGCTACCTTCTTTGCAAAGGCCATCGTTGTGAGTAGCTTCCAAATTGTTATTTTGACGTACCGAACACAGCATACTAAACGTGATATGATGAATACCCTTAGTTGTGAGTAGCTTCCAAATTGTTATTTTGACGTACCGAACACAGCTCTCTGTCCGTTTTGGCTATCATTCCAGCCGTTGTGAGTAGCTTCCAAATTGTTATTTTGACGTACCGAACACAGCAAATCAAGCCAGAATCCAGCGTTGTTGTGAGTATTCCTTCAAATTATTTTGACGTACCGAACACGACATCAGCTTTGTGCCGTTGTGAGGATTTTGACGTACGTACATCAGCCAGTTGTGTCGTGAAGTAGCTTCCAAATTGTTATTTTGACGTACCGAACACAGCTTGTGTGGCCAGCAAATTGTTGCAGCAGTCGACACAGCGGGCCCACAACCGAAACACAGCGCTCTTACTGTCATCAAGGCCGTGTTGTGAGTAGCTTCCAAATTGTTATTTTGACGTACCGAACACAGCCGGCCTGGACAAAGCTTCCAAATTGTTATTTTGAGCGGTGGTGCTGACGTTGTTGTGAGTAGCTTCCAAATTGTTATTTTGACGTACCGAACACAGCATCCAGCAAAATGTTGCGGAAACTGCAGTTGAACATCGTCAAGTTGTGAGTAACAAATTGTTAGTTTTGACGTACCGAACACTGCAAGGGCAAGTAGCTTCCAAATCACGCTACGCAAACCAGGCCAACATGTTGTGAGTAGCTTCCAAATTGTTATTTTGACGTACCGAACACAGCCGGCCTGGACAAAGGCAACAGCGGGGTTACGTTGTGAGTAGCTTCCAAATTGTTATTTTGACGTACCGAACACAGCATCCAGCTTGCGGGAACTGACCAGTTCATTTAGCCGTTGTGAGTAGCTTCCAAATTGTTATTTTGACGTACCGAACACAGCTGATTGGCCCTTAAGACAGTTGTGAGTAACCAAATTGTTATTTTCACCGGTAATGCTATGTTGTGAGTAGCTTCCAAATTGTTATTTTGACGTACCGAACACAGCAGTTGAATGCAAAGGCAGGCGGGTTGTGAGTAGCAAATTGTTATTTTGACGATACACAGCATTCCACTGTTGTGAGTAGCTTCCAAATTGTTATTTTGACGTACCGAACACAGCGTACTTCCGTACTGCTATCACTTAACTCGTGTTGTGAGTAGCTTCCAAATTGTTATTTTGACGTACCGAACACAGCATCACAAAGGTGTACAAAACCACCAAGGCGGGCGTTGTGAGTAGCTTCCAAATTGTTATTTTGACGTACCGAACACAGCCACAAGCCGATCATCCTACGTTAATATGTGTTGTGAGTAGCTTCCAAATTGTTATTTTGACGTACCGAACACAGCTGCGATGTTGTGGTGGAATCGGAGAATCCAGTTGTGAGTAGCTTCCAAATTGTTATTTTGACGTACCGAACACAGCAAAATCAAGTAACCAAATTCAACGCATTATGTTGTGAGTAGCTTCCAAATTGTTATTTTGACGTACCGAACACAGCAAATTGTTATTTTGACGTACCGAACACAGCGATGGCAGATTTTGAAACATCCATCAGACGGTTGTGAGTAGCTTCCAAATTGTTATTTTGACGTACCGAACACAGCACCGAAATAAGCCTCACGGTTGGGGCGTCGGTTGTGAGTAGCTTCCAAATTGTTATTTTGACGTACCGAACACAGCGTGCCGGGTGGTTTACTTGGCAGTGGCCTGGTTGTGAGTAGCTTCCAAATTGTTATTTTGACGTACCGAACACAGCCAGCTCGATGAAATCAAGGATTATGGGTTGTGAGTAGCTTCCAAATTGTTATTTTGACGTACCGAACACAGCCAATTGGTAATCCTCACTAATTTCGTTGCATAGTTGTGAGTAGCTTCCAAATTGTTATTTTGACGTACCGAACACAGCCACCGATGGTATTTTGCAGCTATTCCATCCGGGTTGTGAGTAGCTTCCAAATTGTTATTTTGACGTACCGAACACAGAGTAGGAAAGCCTCATGTGTGATGTACCTGTTGTGAGAAGCCCAAATTGTTATTTTGACGTACCGAACACACACAGAATAATCCTGTTTCCCTCGTCGTTGTGAGTAGCTTCCAAATTGTTATTTTGACGTACCGAAACACAGTAGAAGCTTCAAAGTGGTCATTGGACCTGACGCGGGCCTGGCGTGGCGCGAAGCCGTTGTGAGTAGCTTCCAAATTGTTATTTTGACGTACCGAACACAGCAGCGCGTATGGTTGTAGCTTCCAAGTAAGTTGTGAGAAGCGGTTCCTTAAAATCTCCTAAACCACATCGGTAATGACGTACCGAACACAGCTTGCAGGCATCGGGCGTTGTGAGTAGCTTCCAAATTGTTATTTTGACGTACCGAAC
Organism: Bacteroidia bacterium; assembly: GCA_020635905.1. Classification (GTDB taxonomy): domain Bacteria; phylum Bacteroidota; class Bacteroidia; order J057; family JADKCL01; genus JACJYV01. Next base: position 109,135 of record JACJYV010000007.1, on the reverse strand, counting down.
ACAGCAAGGAGGTCTGCGAATGAACAGCCAGGCAGGTTGTGAGTAGCTTCCAAATTGTTATTTTGACGTACCGAACACAGCACGACAGCGTTGTGAGTAGCTTCCAAATTGTTATTTTGACGTACCGAACACAGCGGGTTTTCGGCCAGCTGGGTCAGCCTTGTTGTGGAAAGCAAATGGCGAACACAGCCCGTGTTGTGAGTAGCTTCCAAATTGTTATTTTGACGTACCGAACACAGCACCGGGGTATTACACTGCTGTGAGCTTTCCAAATTGTTATTTTGACGTACCGAACACAGCCCGATCGCCTGTTATCGAGCAGTCAGGGCGTTGTGAGTAGCTTCCAAATTGTTATTTTGACGTACCGAACACAGCCTGATCGAACAAGCAACCGAAAGTACGTTTCATTGGTAGTTACCAGGCGTTGTGTGAGTAGCTTCCAAATTGTTATTTTGACGTACCGAACACAGCCGAATTTTTTCCAGTTCATCCTGCATAGCCGTTGTGAGTAGCTTCCAAATTGTTATTTTGACGTACCGAACACAGCCGAGAACTGTTTACGCAATACGCGCCAGTGGCTTGTGTTATTTTGACGTACCGAACAAACAGCATAGTTGTGAGTAGCTTCCAAATTGTTATTTTGACGTACCGAACACAGCCACAAGCCGATCATCCTACGTTAATATGTGTTGTGAGTAGCTTCCAAATTGTTATTTTGACGTACCGAACACAGCTGCGATGTTGTGGTGGAATCGGAGAAGCCAGTTGTGAGTAGCTTCCAAATTGTTATTTTGACGTACCGAACACAGCGCAGCAGTTATAGTAGCGAATATTTTTGAATCACACAATTGATAGTAATCACGCGTTGTGAGTAAGCTTCCAAATTGTTATTTTGACGTACCGAACACAGGTAACGCGTAATCCAAATTGTTATTTTGACGTACCGAACACAGCAAAATCAAGTAACCAAATTCAACGCATTATGTTGTGAGTAGCTTCCAAATTGTTATTTTGACGTACCGAACACAGCCGACCAAATTGTTAATACAGAACGAGGAAGTTCACATAATTCAGTAACCTGCGAGTGGTTGTGAGTAGCTTCCAAAATTGTTATTTTGACGTACCGAACACGAACACAGCGTTGTGAGTAGCAAAGATTTTTGGACACCGTATCCATCAGACGTTGGTTGTGAGTAGCTTCCAAATTGTTATTTTGACGTACCGAACACAGCACCGAAGTTAGCCTGGTGTTTACAGAAGTCCTCTGGTTGTGAGTAGCTTCCAAATTGTTATTTTGACGTACCGAACACAGCGTGCCAAATTGTTATTTTGATTAGCGTAGTGTGAGTCAAATTGTTATTTTGGCAGTGGCCTGACGTGTGATGTTGTGAGTAGCTTCCAAATTGTTATTTTGACGTACCGAACACAGCAAGTATCTTGTGTTTCTGAGTTCATCCCGCGTTGTGAGTAGCTTCCAAATTGTTATTTTGACGTACCGAACACAGCTTTTGAGACTGCTATAAGTAGCGTAGGAGTGTTGTGAGTAGCTTCCAAATTGTTATTTTGACGTACCGAACACAGCAATTGAGGTCCGGCTGAGTAACGGTAATGGGTTGTGAGTAGCTTCCAAATTGTTATTTTGACGTACCGAACACAGCTTACGGATTTGGTAACAGTTCCATCGCTGAGTTGTGAGTAGCTTCCAAATTGTTATTTTGACGTACCGAACACAGCCCCACATACTTTTGGGCAATTACGCGGGTGGTTGTGAGTAGCTTCCAAATTGTTATTTTGACGTACCGAACACAGCTAAATAATGGCTGACAACTACTATATATCTGTTGTGAGTAGCTTCCAAATTGTTATTTTGACGTACCGAACACAGCAATTCATGCAGTTTTTGCGCGTTCTCGTTGGTTGTGAGTAGCTTCCAAATTGTTATTTTGACGTACCGAACACAGCCGGACGTGACGGAATGGATTACAGACGTTGGTTGTGAGTAGCTTCCAAATTGTTATTTTGACGTACCGAACACAGCCCATGCCCATGATTCCCATGTAGATGATCTGTTGTGAGTAGCTTCCAAATTGTTATTTTGACGTACCGAACACAGCTTGCCTTTAGATAGCTCTTAGCCATCTTGAGTTGTGAGTAGCTTCCAAATTGTTATTTTGACGTACCGAACACAGCCCGGCGTGTTTTACATGTCCTTGCTGATCCGTTGTGAGTAGCTTCCAAATTGTTATTTTGACGTACCGAACACAGCTTCAAGAAAAACACGGAGCGAAATGTCACAGTTGTGAGTAGCTTCCAAATTGTTATTTTGACGTACCGAACACAGCACCCATTTTGGTTACCAACGAGGAACTGGAGTTGTGAGTAGCTTCCAAATTGTTATTTTGACGTACCGAACACAGCATAGGGTAGCACAAGTCACTAATATGCAACAGGTTACGCTCGAAATTGGAATAAAAAAACTGTGTTCATTCTACGACCGGGAGGAGTTTTCCTCCCGGTTTTTTTATCCTGATCTCCGCCGGTACATCAGAATAGTTCGAGTTGCTGGGGTGTGTCGGGGCGGGGAGCCTCCCGCTCCCCAATAAATAATTCGATCATCCCAAACTGCTTATCCGTCAGTTGCAGGATGCATACATGCCCGAGGGGCGGCAAGTGACTTTTGGTGCGCTTGATATGGACCATGGCATTTTCACGGCTGGGGCAGTGCCGCACATAAATTGAGTACTGAAACATGGTAAACCCATCCTTTTCCAGGTTCTTGCGGAACTTTGTGTAGTTTTTGCGGTCCTTTTTGGTTTGGGTAGGCAAGTCGAAGAATACAAAGACCCACATAATCCGGTATTGGTTTATTCTACTCAGGTCGCTCAAAAGATGGATATTTTATTTTTCTGAGGTTGCCATCAAAGCATTCAAATAGGCTGGCCGTGGTCTGCTGGCTGCCCACCATCAGGGGTGATTTCTTTTCGTTGATCATCACATCCAACACAGGTATCTGCAATAACTTCCGTTTGAGTTCGGGATTGAGTTCATCAATATCAGGATTATCATACACCATACCCAGCACCAGTTCGTCCACAAAAGGACGGAAGGGCTCCATCACATCATCGGCCAGGCAATAGGCATTGTACTTATTGCGGTGGTGGATGCCAAACACGGGCAACATTCCCGAGGCCACCAGATTGCGGGCGATCACCGCCCGCAGAATGGCATAACCGTAGTTGAGCAGATTATTGGGTTGGGGATCGTGTCTGCCCCGGGTAAAATCTTCATATACGCCCTCAAACAGGTGCCGCCAGTAGTAGGCCGCGGCCCGCCCTTCGAGATTGTCGGGGTCACCGCTCTTCACGGTTGCGGCCCAGAAGTGCATTTTATCCACGTCGATGCCCTGCATTTCCAGCAAGTGGGCCTGATTGATGATCTTGGCCTGTATGGTTTGCTGCCAGAGGTTCTTTCTGAGTGGCAGGCTGGCCCCCATCTGGATGCGGTAGCGTTCGGTCTGGGTATCATTGCCCTGCAGATTCAGGAACAGGCCCTGGGGCATGCGTTTTTCGTTACAGGTAATTACAGCCACGTTATTATCCAGCAACTTTTGCATCAACCCATGGGTATAGGTCAGTTGGTAATGGTCCAGGATTACCACCCCAATGTCCTCAATGGGCACCCTGGCGGGTGGTTTTTCCTGATCCGGAAATTCGGCCACCAGTTGTTGGTCGCGAGTTTTGAGGTAGGCTTCGTTGCCAAAATACAGGGTTCGTTTGATCATATTTCAAAAAGGTTTCATTTATTCGCCCAGCCTGACAATATTTCCAAGATGGTTGATCCTGATTTTGGTTATTCTATTTAAATGGGAATTTGACTGAAAGCGTTCCCAGGTTATACCTCTCAATTCGGGAGTAATTCTGGAGATACTTGTCTCAAGATGATGCAGAAAATCGACCTGAAAAGTTCCTGCCTTATTTTTAGATAACTTTTGAACTCGAAAAAGTTTCGCAGAGACCACCTTTCGATTAGAAGGATCGTAAAAGTCCAATTCGCCCTCCTCCTGGGGATTCTTACTGTGCCTGAGATCAAATACAAACAGGTCGTTGATCTGCATGGAAAACTGGAAAGCCCCTTTTTCATCATCATTACTCCTTTGAATGATAGGATATGGTTTCCCGGTTTGCTCAAAATTTAACAGCCCTATTCCGACTGCATCCCAAACCGAGACCACTTTGTCATTAAAATTCCCTTGGTCATCTTTGAAGATTAGTGCATGGTGATTTCCCCCGGTAATGACATAACCTGCTGGTTGAGGTAAACCGTTTTGCAGGATGCTTCTTCCGAGGTGGTCCCTCATTTGCCCTATAGGAATCACCTTGCTTTCATCGGAAACAGTCACACGGGTTACTTTTATTCCTCTTTCCTGGTTCAGCCAGATGGGATTTTCCTGCAGGGATCTCATGGCATTTTTCAGGTTTCCAACCTGCTCCATCCTTTGTAAGACAAGGGCCTTAATCTTTGGATCAATGATTTTATCAACTTTGGCCGGGGTAATATTTTCATCCAGAGGAATTCTTTTGGTATAAATCTCCTCAAATACCATTACTTCGGTAATTTCCTTACCCCTGAAAACGATGGGATCTTTTTTCAGGGTAGCTGCCTTGAAAGCTTCTTTTGCATTATTATTATATTTCTCAAGGTGGTTGGCCACCAAATCCTTCAGCCTTTGGTTGACCATTTGATCAAGGTGCATAAAACGATTGTTGAGTTTGACTGGTGCATCAGCGATTCTTTTTGCCTTGCCCATTACGGTCTCCTCGTGTAGCCTGGCCCGCGGAACCCAGGTGTCCTGCTCTTCAGATCCTTTGGGTCGGTTGATGTTTTTGGTTAAGACTTTCGAGTTGCTTTTCTTGAAGGAAATGAATATTTCGTCTAAGTGAGCCCGGGCTTCCTGCCTGACATTTTTTATGGGACAATGAAACTCATAAGCCTTCTGGTCTGCCAATTCTTTCAGGGTAAATTTACCTTCCAGCTGTGCTTCCAGTTCCGCCAGTTCATCCTTGCTCAACGCATCCCTCTCCAATTGATAGATTTTGTTGAGGTTGTTCAGTTTAAAGATAATCTTTGCATCAGTCAGCGCACAAATCAGGGCATCAATGGCGTGGTGGCGGTGATCATCCCGCTTGCTCCAATCCTCAATGATTTCAATTTTCTTTGAGAATCCATTGGAGGTTTTGATTTCCTTTTCAGCGGTTAACCCAATCGCCCTGTATTTGTGAATATTTACCTCTTTAAGCAATTCTTTTAGCTCCCATTCGTCCCTCAAAAGATCGGTTATCTGCCCGGTGGTGGAATAGGTATTGGGGCAAATTTTCTTGAGAAGTTTGATCGATTCCCTGGAGATATATTGAGAATCTTTGAGCATTCGGTCCACAAAGTCGGAGGGAATATCCTCGCCCCGGCAAAGCAAATTTTCAAACTTTGCTTTTGAGATTTTTCCTGTTCCATCCGCATAAAGGGCATTTACCTTTTCTATGAACTGGTGCAATAGTCTGTCATCCCCTTTACTTTCCATGAAATCGTAGGCTGTCCGTTGGCCCTTATCCTGATTGCATTTCCTGTGTGCCAAAATAAAATTGCTCATGGCATTACTGAATGATCTGGACCTGGGCAAGATGTGCTCCGTATCCGCCTGGCCGGAAAGAATTTCATTGATGGAAATAGGATTGCTGCAATACAGGCACTGCTTTCCAGTCTCTTCCCACAGCTTAAACCTTTGTACATCCCTTCCATTCACAATTTTATAACCGTAGTCGTCCCTGAGCCTTTTTCGAATCAGGTCATTTTCCTTTTTGTTTTGTGAGTTACTTAAACTGAGTTTCTTCCTTGTTTTGGCGCTGTTCCGAAGTTCCCGGGCAAGTTCAACTCTGATTTCATCAATCTTCCCGTACCTGTCCAGAATCAGGTTTACACAATTCACCACCTGATTCAGAATTTGCTCAACCACCGGGTTTCTGAGACTGTTTTGCTTGATGGGATCAAGTCTTTGCTGAACCTTTATTTCTGTTTTATAGCCACTATGATCATATCCCACCTTATCGCAGGCCTCGGAATATGACAATCCTTCCTTCATGTGAGGAAGGAGTTTCTTAATCGCCCTGGTAGATAAGCTTCCAAAATCAGACCCAAAACCGACCTTATTAGCAATTACTTTACTTTGGTCACGGGTAAATCCAAACCTGCCGGAGAGAGTATCTATCACCTCCTTTTCGGAAGGCAATGAATAGGTAATATGCCATAAATCCAACAGGCCCTTTTTCTCATCGTGAACTTCCGGGTTAAAATAAAGGAACTTTTCGGGTTCCTGGATTCCGGCTTCAATGAGTGCGTGGGAAAGCTTTGCTCTGGTGGCACTCCCATCCAATTCTTCAAAATTCAAATATACCTTGTCCCGGCTTTTGAAACCAAGCACCTCCTTAATTCTGCTTATGGTTAGCTTGTGTTTTACATTTAATTTGCCGGCGAAAAGTTCATGCACCAAAGCTGATTTTTGCTCATTAGTGGGTTTCTGAAACAACCCTTCAGGGGTTTTCCAGCCCAGATCATTTACTTTTTGATAGATTCTGAATAATTCAAAGTAGGGTGAGGATTTTGAGACAGCCTTCTTATAGGGTTCAAAGAGACAATCAGAAACCAGACCTTTTTGGCTCTTAAGGGGCCTTTGATAAAAAATAATCCGGTTTCGGATTTGGTCATAAAGAGTACCCTTATTATTATCGAATTGCGGACCTCCAGTCAAAAGGTCCGGATAATGCTGCTTTTGTTGATCCCAGATTCGGTCAAATTCCTCGATATAACTTTGTCTCAAATAGGTTCTTTCCCTTATCAGGACATTATTTAAGGACTCCCCCTCCTTCAATTCATAATAAAGCCTTTGACCAATGGTTCCAGAACCAAGCTCATTTTCAAGGCTTGCTATTCTTTCCTTGTACTCGGTTGAGTTCTCCTCTTCTGAAACTGATTTTCTGTTACTCAGAAACCCTCTTCGCTGGTTAATCAGGATAAAAACCCTGCCCAACTCATTCAGCCCAATTCTTTCAGTTACTGCCTTAGCCCTCAATTCATATAATTCTATTGAAGCCATTGCAAACAAATTCGCTTCCGGGAACATTCCCGCACTTTTAAGTACATTATATAACTGGTCCCTTCTTATTTTAAAGCGTTGGATATTTCTTCTTACCCCCCTCTTGATGGTCCTTCCCAGGTTCTTACTCGCAGTATTTCCGGAGTAAAACTTCCCGTGGAAGTCCGGGTCTTCGGGCACAATCCTGACCGCCAATTTTTCAATTTGCGTTTGATTTTCATTTTCAATTACAAGGGCCATTCCCACGGATGAAACCCCAATATCCAATCCCAATATTCTTTTCATAATATGTTTTGCAGTATTGCTGTTTTAATTTATCTTTGATTTAACAATTTGAAGCTATTCACAATAAGGATTATTCCGTTGTGAAAACATCAAAGCCGCCTCGCCTTATAATGCGGGGCATTTTTTTTACCATTATTTTGTGTATTACGACAAAAGTGATTTCCCCAAATTAACTAATTATTTCGGTTTTCAAACCACTAATCTTTCGTTGAAAGGGAATCAGTTAACCATAAACCTGCATTTTCCAACCTGCCTTCATACATTCCCTATCAAATTTAAAACCTTCGCCTTACTTCAGCCCGCGCTGCTGTCAGCATTTTTTCCCTGAAGCGGACATTCCCTGTCTCAAATCCCCCGCCTGACCCAATTCAAAGCCCAACTACCCCTGATTTTGGGTGGATTCTGCCTTCGGTCCAGCCTTCAGGGACCTTTAAAAATGGCCAGCGGTGGACGAGGGCCTGAGGGCGGGAGATGCGCTGATTTGTTCCTTTCGGTTGATCGGGATTTAAAGCAAGACCCAAAAGAGGCAAACCAGGCCCGGCCAATAATTAAAGGATGGAATTACCACATTTCAGTTTACCCTGTGTTAAGTCCTATGTTAGAAATGCAGCGTAAGAAAAAAGCCTTGTAAACGAATACGTGACACTTTGTAACCCAGAGTGCAGCAGAATTCTGCGTATTTTCAAGAAAAAATAATCTTTTGCATATCGGTTTGCAATGCTGGGCCATTCGAAAATGCACCTCAAACAGGCCATGTCGCAAGGTTGCGTGTCGGAACCGAAAAGGTACCCTTAGGGTAGCTCAGGGGTACCCCGAGGGTAGCTCAGGGGTACCCCGAGGGTAGCTCAGAGGTACCCCAAGGGTAGCTCAGGGGTAAGTCCTGGGTAGCTCAGAGGTACCCCAAGGGTAGCTCAGAGGTACCTCAAGGGTAGCTCAGAGGTACCCCAAGGGTAGCTCAGAGGTACCCCAAGGGTAGCTCAGAGGTACCCCAGGGGTAGCTCAGAGCTACCCCAAGGGTAGCTCAGAGGTACCTCCAGGGTAGCTCAGGGGTACCCCGAGGGTAGCCCAGAGGTACCCCAAGGGTAGCTCGGAGGTACCCCTAAGGTAGCTCAAAGGTACCTCCAGGGTAGCTCAGAGGTACCCCGAGGGTAGCTCAGGGGTACCCCAAGGGTAGCTCAGAGGTACCCCTAAGGTAGCTCAGAGCTACCCTCAACTTAGCTCAGAGCTACCCCCAATGTAGCTTTGGGCTTCCTGAGCCCATACGGGCCGTTTTTGGCGGGGAGATTGGGGGTAAATTCCGAAATCCAGGAGGGTAAGTGAATCCCAGGCGACCGGAAACCCGGAAGCCGGTGTATAATAACCTAAACAGGTTTGCAGTTATCTCCAATCATAGGATTTCACTTCCTCCTTCAACCTTCGGGCTGCATTATGACCATCAAAGATCTTCATACCCGGGGCAGCAAGGTAAAGGTAGCCCTTGCCCGCCGCAATGGCAGCCTGCAACTGATTATCAGCCGAACTTTGGAAAAATCCCTGCCCAATTCTGCCCGTGTTCCCCCACCATTTCATGCCCCCTACAGGCAAGGCTTTCCCTCCGAACCAAAGTTTCCTTTTCAGGCTTTGGGTTTATTTTCCATTTGATCGTCAATTTGAGATAAAATCCCCCTAAACCGATCAAGGGAGCCATCAATCCGGGAAGACATTATTACAGAACTTGCAAATCCCCCCAATTCCTTCTACCTTTACCCACCTGCATTGCAAACCGGGAAAAATCAGTCATTTTAAATTTTTTAGAAACAGGTTGCCCTGACCGGGGTAATTCGCCATTTCGAACCCAATTTTGCGAACGATGAAATTCAAAGTCAGTGTTTTATTGTGGCTCCTGGTTAGCGCATTGCTGCAGGCCGGTGCCCAGACCAATCAGGGGAGTCAAAGCTCCACTGTATTCCAGGAAGATCCGGCCACGGGTGCTTTTAAGTGCAACGGAGCCACGCCCTTTGGGGTGATTGCCGGATATCCGGACCGGGCCAAGCTCTGTTTTGGCTTCAAGCGTATCCAGATCGGGGATGCCCCCATCATGAATTACCAGAACCTGGCCGATATTGGGCTCGATGTACGCAAAGATGTGCGCATTGGTGGCAATGTGGTCATCCATGGGCTGATCCAAAACGGGGGCGGTCCGGTGTATGTGGATGCCCATGGCAAACTGACCACCCAGGGCCAGGCTGGCGGGGCCTGGAATCTCGCGGGCAATGCTCCGGCTCCCGGCTCATTTTTGGGCACCACCGATGCCAGCGACCTGCTGCTCAAAACCCATAATCAGGAGCGCCTCACCGTGACTTCCACCGGCAAATTCAGGTTCAATACTCCCAATCCGGGCAACGGGGATGCAAGCGTGACCGTCTCGGCCCTGGCCGGGCAGGGCGACGTGGCCACCCTGCGCACCTTTGCCAATTATGCCGCAGACAACCACTATAATATCCAGGCCGTGGTGGACCGCGACAAGACCAAAGCCCTTGCCGTGATTAATTCCAACCTTCCATCTGCCAGTAATGCACTCGGGCAGGATGTATTCCGCGTTTGGGGAGACGGCCGCATGGAATCCAAATCCCTGAAGGTGTATCAGTTGGGCTGGGCAGACTATGTATTTGAACCAGGGTATGATCTTGCCCCGGTGGAGGAATTGGCCGCCTACATCCGGACCCACGGCCACCTGCCGGGAGTGCCGACTGCGGAGGAAGTGGCCCGGGATGGATTGGATGTGGGTGAAATAGAGCGCATCCTGCTTGAGAAGGTGGAGGAACTAACCTTGTACATGATCGACCTGCAAAAGGAAAATGAAAGCATGCGCCAGGAACTGGAAAAGCTTAAATTAGAGATCAATCCCGGTAAAGAATGAAACGAATCCTGGTATTGTGCGGCATATTCTGGGCCATGCTATCCGTGCAGGGCTTCGGGCAGGCGAATTTGGTGTCGGGGAGTTTCTTTGCTGACGGTTCAGGTAATTATCCTGGTGTGACCTACGAGCACGCTTTCAACCATCATTTTGCAGTGGGGGGGGATTTGGGGTATTCCTGGACCAGAAACATTTTTCATTCCTGGTGGACCTCAGACACACAATTCTATTATCAATTCAAAATCAAACCTTTCGCAAAATATTATTTTCTGTTTCATAAACGATATCCTGGAGAAGGGCTGTATGTTCAGATTTCGGGCGAAACGAATCTGGTAAAATATTACAACCCAATCTCTCCTTATTCATGGGGTTTATTTACCCGTGGAGCGGGTTTAGGGCCGGGCGTAAATTATTGTGTGTGGAAAGGGCTCTTTTTGGGAGGAGGGGTGTCAATCAGGTATTTCTGGTTGAATCTTTACACCATCGAATCTGGTCAATTAAAAACACCAATTGTTAGGAAGAATGATTGGGAGGGAACCATGTGGTTGCAGGCAGGTTGGAATTTTGGGTGGAATAAATCGGTCAGAGAATGAAGAAGCTGAAAATCATATTGATCGCAAGCGTGCTTTCCGCGTTCCTCGCCGTTCAGGGATTTGGGCAGGCGAATTTGGTGTCGGCTACTTTAGGCGTGGATTATACTGGAGATTATTTGGGGGTTGGGTATGAGCATCTTTTGAAAAACTATTTTTCCTTATCAGGCGATATTGGATATTCCTGGACCAATAAGTTTGCGCATGCCTGGTGGACCAAAGGGGATGTTTACTATTATCAAATGAAATTTCGGGTGGCACCCAGGTACTATTTTCTTCTGCATCGGAAAGTGCCCGGTCAGGGAATCTTTGGTCAGATTTTCGCAGAGGCAGAGGTTCACAGGTCACTGTTCCAAACCACCTACAGACCTCAGGGGGTATTTTATCGGGGAATGGGGGTTGGAATCGGGGCCAATTGGACAATTTGGAAAGGGGTTTTTGCAGGAATTGATGGAAATTTCATTTATTCATGGCTTAACGGATATGAGGTTTTAGGCCAGGGTAATTTTCATAATTGGGTCCAAACCCAGGATTGGAGATTGAATATGTATTTGAGAGCAGGTTGGAATTTTGGGTGGAAAAAGCCTGTCCGCAAATGAAGGAACTGAAAATCACATTGATCGCAAGCGTGCTTTCCGCATTCCTCGCCGTGCAGGGATTTGGGCAGGCGGATTTGGTGTCGGGGAATTTTGTTTGGGACGTTACGGGCACCTATCTGGGTCCGGGGTATGAGCATGTTTTCAAAAATCGTCTGGCCCTGGGAGGGGATGTAGGCTATTGCTGGATTGGCGATATTTTTAATCCACGGCGGTCGACAGGTAGCGTATTTTATTACCAATTCAATTACAGGGCATATGGAAAATACTACTTTCTCTTTGCGAAAAGGAATTTGGGCGAAGGTATTTATGGGCAATTGTCTGTAGATGGGAGTTTTATTAAGGGTCGGTCTGGGAGTGAGCCCTTTCCCAGGGCCATTTTTGAAAAAGAAGTTGGGATAGGCCTCGGTGGCAACTGGTTTTTCTGGAAAGGTGCTTTTGTAGGATTAAATGCGAATTTAATTTTTGGAGAAAGGATAGCCTATTCAATTCCAAGTCCTCACACCCATAATATTTACTTTCAAAAATTTACCTGGCAACCTATTTTTTACAGCAAATTAGGCTGGAATATAGGGTGGAAACCCTAAGGCCAAACCATGTTTTTTCCTTTAACGAACGATAACTCATGCGAATAACTGTCTTGTTCCTGATTCTGATCCTGATCCAAATGGGCCTGGCCCTGAAAGCCCAGGTAAATATGCTCAAAAACCCTGGCTTTGAGGGGGATTCGACCACCATTTTTCCGCAGCAATACCAAACCTTTTTTGACATTATGCCTCCAGACTGGGAGGACTTCAACGACAATTTTGAACAGGAAGGCGAAAACTGGTATTGTGATTTTGTATGCAGTCCCGGGCAGGATGGTTGTACTAATTATGCCACTGGGACTTACTACTCGACTTGTGAGGAAATTAAATTATCAGTTACACCTTCTGCGCATTGTGGAGCACAAGATACTGTTTGCAATTACCTGAAAGCCTCAGAAGGTCGTTTCTTTATTGGCATGAACTATGAAAAAGGATTTGTCCGGCAGGGGATCCAACAACAGCTGCAGACCTGCAATCTGAATTCAGGCGATTATAAGTTTAGCTATAAAGTATCAGTACCCTATAATTGCGATTCCAGGTCTTTTTTTATCTACCTTTCTAAACAAAAGAATAAACTTTCCCGTCGAATCGGGAAAGAGTGGGTTTATCCTGCAGATATGAAGCTGGGCAAGTGGAAGGCCCGCTCGCTTGAGTTTACTCTGGATCAGCACCAGAAAAAGGACCAGGGTTTACAATGGTTTGTACTGACCCACCGCGAAGGAGGCATTTCGGAGGATTACCGCAAGTATCTTTTCTTCGACGATCTGAACCTCCACCGCCCCTGCGACACCCATTATGTATGCTACTCCACCTTCGGGCAGATCTGCCCCACCATTGGCACCCCGCCCTGGCCGCAAAATCCATTGGTGATCAAGCACCTCGAAAACGCCACCGATATTACCATCAAGCTATACCAGGGCAGCAAAGAGGTAACCCAGTTTGCGGCCCACAATGCCAACGGCCTTCCCGAAGTGCGGTGGCCCGATGCCAATACCCTGACCCAGCTGGCCTCCTCCTACTACCGGGCCCAGATCGAAATCTGGAATGAATGCGGCGGAATCTTTGAAGAGAAATTCTTTTTTGTGGGCGCCGATCCCTACACCCAGGCTCCCGACTTCCAGGACTCCACCGCCACCTGGTCGAAGGTGCCTGAGCCCTGTTGCCTCGAAACCCTGACCCTCAGCAACACAGTCCTAACCGGAAATCTGGAATACATTGTGCGTGAAAAAATCGTGATCGGGGAGAATGTTTCGGTGCAGGCCGGGAGCAATATTTACCTTCAGGCCCGCGAAGTAGTCAATATTCAAAACCTGCAGGTGCCGACCAGCGCCACGGTGGAGGTAAATCCAAAGCCATGTAATTGAGGCTGTGCCCCGTACCATGTACGGAAACGACCATGCTGCTTCCAAAAAATCTTCCCAGCCCTTTTTTTATCCATTCAGGATGATTACCCTCCTCCCCTACCAGGTAAAAATAACCTTGCCGTGGCCCGGATTCACCCCGGTATTGTGAGACACATTGGCTGCCCCGGGTGCAGTATAGCCGCTGCCGCCACCGCCGCCGCGGCAGTTTCCGCTGCCAGCGCCGCCATACCATCCGCCGCCGCCGCCGTAGCCTTCGCATCCGCAGCCGCTGGGTGATCCGCCGTAGCCAAAGCCACCGGCCATGGAGGGATTATTCAGGCTCACACAGGTGCCCGTGCCACTGCTGGTTTGGGTGCCCCCTTGTCCCCCGGGCGTTCCAGGCGCACTGCGATAGCCGTCTCCCCCATTCAATCCACCGCCGAGTCCGCCCACCACGTGCTGGCTGCTCCAGTAACCACCTCCTCCGGCTCCGCCAGCCACAATGATCCGGTCATTGAGGGTTTGTCCCCCCTGCCTCACGTCGGAAGCGCCACCGCCGCCTTTGCCTGCGGTCTCGCCGTTGCCGCCGCCATTATAGCCCCCGGTCAGTCCCGCAGGCTGTTCACCCACATATATATAAAGGGTATCCCCCGGGGTTACTGCAAATTTTGCCATGACCCGGCCGCCGTAATTGACGTTATTCACCCAGTTGGCCCCGCCCTGGGCGCCGTAAACATCCATGCTGATCGAATCCACACAGCCGGGTACCACAAACATCTGCACCCCTCCGGTGAAGTTGAAGGTCTGGGTTCCGGTGGTTTGTCCGGCCAGACTGACCAAAACAGAATCCATCCCCTCACAGCCCAGGCTGTCGGTTACGGTCAGCCAGTACAAGGTGGTAACTCCCGGTGAAGCAACCGGGTTGGCCGCAAAGGAATTATTCAATGATCCTCCCGGGGTCCAGGAGTAGGTCAGGGAGCCCGTTCCACCTGATCCGGACGGGTTTCCGCCGAGCACCAGAGAGGAATCGCAATCGATCGCACTGTCGGCCCCTGCTTCCACCATGGGCCGCTGATAAAAGAGTATGGACATCGTATCCCGGGCAGAGCAACCCAGGCTGTCGGTCACGGTGAGGACGTAGCTGGTGGAGGAATTGGGTGAAGCCATGGGGTTGGACACGGTTACCGAACTGAGGCCGGCCGAAGGCTCCCAGCCATAACTGAGTGGGCCCGTACCGCCGGATCCTGCCGGGCTGCCGCCAATCTGGACCGAATCCCCCTCACAGAGGTTCATGTCCGCACCCGCATCGGCCGTTACACCGGGGAATACCTCCACCCAAACCGGGTCGGAATAAATGGGGTCACAAGTGCCTTCAACCACTTCGGCCCGGTACCACATACTGGTGGTCGGAACCAGGCAGAGGGTATCGTTATTGATGCCGGAAGCAGAGGTCCAGGTGGCAGAATCGGCTGATTGCTGCCATTGAATGGTGCCCCGGGCATTGAGGGTGAGGCAGATTTGCTCTCCGCTGCATACGGATGACTGGGCCTGAACCCGGGTGAACAATATTCCGCAAAGAAGCAAGGCGAAGGAAAGTAGGTATATTTTGAATTGCATTTTGGTGTTCTGAGGTTGTGGAAAAGGAGGAAGAATCAGATCAGTGGATGGCTATGCGGCGGGAAATCCGGTTTTCGCCCACCCAAACTTCGACCAGGTAAGTACCCCGGGCAAGGTTTTTCAGGTCAAATTCCATTTTGAGTTCACCCGACAATATGCCCGGGCTGCGCTGCTCGATCACCTGTCCCAGCAGACTCACGATCTGCACCTTCAAAGGTGTATTCACCTGGTCGCCCTGAATGGCCACCGTAAATTTTCCCTGACTGGGGTTGGGGTACACTTCAAAGGAAGCCACTCCAAGCTCCGGATTCAAACCCACACAGGTATCAATCTCGACCAGAATGATATCCTGAGCCGTGCAACCTGCGGCATCGGTAATTTGCAGGGTGTAACTGGTGGTCTGGGCCGGACTGGCCGCCGGATTGGAGGTGGTGCTGCTGCTCAGGCCCGTGGCCGGATTCCAGGAGTAATTATAGGGAGAAGTCCCCCCCTGGGCCGATTGGGAGCCACCGATCCCCACTGTGTCGCCCGGACAGATCAATTGGTCTGTACCCGCCTGGGCCACCAGTTGGCTGGCCTGGTTGATATTCAATTGGATAAAGGATTGGGCCTGCAAGGAGCCCAAGCCAGTAAGAAGGACAAGCAGAATAAGGCAATGTAGTTCTTTTCTCATACAGTTGAATTTACTGAAATAATACCAAATCGAATTTAAGCAGGGGAATGCATCAAATCAAATATTATATGGGGAACCTCTAAAAACAAAGGAGATCGAAGCAGAGGCAGGTGAAGAAAGCGGACCAGGTGAGCATTACAAAAAATGGTTCACAGATGAAATTCGCGGCAGGTTGATTATTATCCCGGAAGCTTTCGCATGTGCGTAAATATTAGGGCGAAACCGTTGAAGAATTTGATCAGGAATTACAGTTGCCTGGCGGAACCCATTTTCGGGCCAAAGGCCAGGATAATGGTGACCCCGTAGGGGCGAATCCTGACCATACTACGCAGAGGAGCCGCCCCTCCGGGGCTGACCT
This sequence comes from Bacteroidia bacterium, assembly GCA_020635905.1. Classification (GTDB taxonomy): domain Bacteria; phylum Bacteroidota; class Bacteroidia; order J057; family JADKCL01; genus JACJYV01. The sequence continues at coordinate 93,046 of JACJYV010000007.1, read as the reverse complement.
TTCGGGAAAAGGTTCCCTACATGGGAGACGCCCCGCAGGGGCTCGCCTTCCTTGCAGGCAAGGATTTTCTTTTCGATTCCGAAGGCATTTGGGAGTTCATAGCCAAGCCACGCCCAACCAACAGATTCAAAGTTTTTAGAGGTGCCTATATGAAAAAGGGCAGAGAAGGCCTACCCCTCCCTGCCCTTTTGGGACTCAGTTTATGCCTTTAGCCCCTATTCAATCACCAGCAGCTTTCGCACCACGGTCTCCGTGCCGGCTGCGACCCGCACAAAGTACACGCCTGCGGCAATCTCATCCGGGCTCAGCTGGAAGGTTCCTTCCCTGACCTGACCGAGCGATTGGGTAAAGATTATCTGCCCGATTTTATTATACACCTCCACCTGTACTTCCGCGGCATGACTCATTTCCAGCGCCAGATTGAAGGAGCCTTCGGTCGGGTTGGGATAAATTTCCACCTGGAATGGATCCAACTCATCATGCAATCCCACAAAGACATTCACTGAATCTGTCACCGTCTGATCACACCCCGCGCTGTCGAGCACGGTGCAGGTATAGACCCCGGCCGAAAGTCCGGTGGCGGTGGCAGTGGTCTGGCCATTATTCCAGAGGTAGGTGTAAGGGGGAATCCCTCCGGAGGCATTGGCGGTGGCGGTTCCGTCGTTTTGACCTGGCGTTTCGGGAGTGGTCGAAATGGTAACCACCAGAGCCGGAGGCTCGGAGATGGTAACGGACAGGGTATCTTTACAGCCCTTCAGATCGGTCACATAGCACTCGTAGGTCCCGGCAGTCAGGAGAATGGCCGTGCTGGTATTCTGGACTGGCGTCGTATTCCAGATATAATTATAGGGACCTGTTCCTCCGGTTGCGATTACGGTGGCAGTTCCGTCTCCGCCTCCATTACAGGTCACATCCTGCCACAGTGCCAGGGAGAGGCTGGGGCCGGGAATGTTTCCAATTGTAGCAGTGGCAGTGGTCATACATCCATTGAAATCGGTCACGGTAACGGTGTAACTTCCGGGAATGAGACCGACTGCGGTGGGACTGGTTTGCACGGGAGAGGTATTCCAGGAATAGGAATAGGGGCCGGTTCCACCCGACACCAGAACCGAGGCAGCACCAGCGGCCTGTCCACAGGGAGCGTCAGAAAATCCGGAGATCACCGCACTGGGTCCGCCAGAGGAACCTATGGTGATGCTGGCCGTGGCCTGACAATTATTTGCGTCTGTAACCGTCACCTGATAATTGCCGGGAGCGAGGCCCGAGGCAGTGGCTGTGGTTTGGGCGGGAGAAGTATTCCAAAGGAAGCTGAAGGGTCCGGTTCCCCCGGTTACCACTGCCGTAGCGGTACCGTTATTATTCCCACAATTGGCATTTCCAATCCCGGTGACTGATACCTGGGGCGGAGTAACCGAGCCAATGGTTACACTGGCAGTGGAGGTACATGAATTGGCATCCGTAACCGTTACGGTATAATTTCCAGCCGCCAGACCATTGGCCGTTGCAGTGGCCTGGACCGGAGTGGTATTCCAGGCATAGGTAAATGGCCCTGTGCCGCCCGATTGGGTTGCAGTAGCAGTACCATTATTGAGACCGCAGGTGGCATTGGAGCTTCCGGAAATGCTCGCCGTTGGTCCGGCCAATGCAGAAATGGTTACACTGGCAGTGGAAGTACAGGAATTAGCATCGGTCACCGTTACGGTATAGCTGCCCGCAGCCAGGCCGGTGGCCGTGGCCGTGGTTTGTACCGGGGTGGTGTTCCAGCTGTAAGTGAAAGGTCCGGTGCCACCGGACTGAGTGGCGGTAGCGGTTCCGTTGCTGTTGCCACAGGTAGCATCCGTTTTGGTGGGGACCGACGCAGTCGGACCGCCCACGCTGCCAATGGTTACGTTAGCGGTGGAAGTACAGGAATTCGCATCGGTCACCGTCACAGTGTAGCTGCCAGCGGCCAGGCCGGTGGCCGTGGCCGTGGTTTGCACCGGAGTGGTGTTCCAGCTGTAGGTGTATGGTCCGGTGCCACCGGACTGGGTAGCCGTAGCGGTTCCATTACTGTTACCGCAGGTGGCATCCGTTTTGGTGGGGACTGAAGCCGTTGGACCGCCCACGCTGCCAATGGTGACGTTTGCGGTGGAAGTACAGGAATTTGCATCGGTTACGGTCACGGTGTAGCTGCCCGCAGCCAGGCCGGTGGCCGTGGCCGTGGTTTGTACAGGAGTGGTGTTCCAGCTGTAAGAGAATGGTCCGGTGCCACCGGACTGGGTGGCGGTAGCGGTTCCGTTGCTGTTACCGCAGGTAGCATCCGTTTTGGTGGGGACCGACGCAGTCGGGCCGCCCACGCTGCCAATGGTCACGTTAGCGGTGGAAGTACAGGAATTCGCATCGGTCACGGTCACGGTGTAGCTGCCTGCAGCCAGGCCGGTAGCCGTGGCCGTGGTCTGCACCGGAGTGGTGTTCCAGCTGTAAGTGAAAGGTCCGGTGCCACCGGACTGAGTTGCGGTGGCGGTTCCATTGCTGTTGCCACAGGCGGCATCAGTTTTGGTGGGGACCGACGCAGTCGGTCCGCCCACGCTGCCAATGGTGACGTTTGCGGTTGAAGTACAGGAATTTGCATCGGTCACCGTCACTGTGTAGCTGCCAGCGGCCAGACCGGTGGCGGTAGCCGTGGTTTGTACCGGGGTGGTATTCCAGCTGTAAGTGTAGGGACCGGTGCCACCGGACTGGGTAGCGGTAGCGGTTCCGTTGCTGTTGCCGCAGGTGGCATCCGTTTTGGTGGGCACCGACGCAGTCGGTCCACCCGTGCTGCCAATGGTAACGTTTGCGGTGGAAGTACAGGAATTTGCATCGGTTACCGTCACGGTGTAGCTGCCTGCAGCCAGGCCGGTGGCCGTGGCCGTGGTTTGCACCGGAGTGGTATTCCAGCTGTATGAGAACGGTCCGGTGCCACCGGACTGGGTGGCGGTGGCTGTACCATTGCTGTTACCGCAGGTAGCATCTATTTTGGTGGGCACCGACGCAGTCGGTCCGCCCACGCTGCCAATGGTGACGTTGGCGGTGGAAGTACAGGAATTCACATCGGTCACGGTCACGGTGTAGCTGCCTGCAGCCAGGCCGGTGGCCGTGGCCGTGGTTTGTACAGGAGTGGTGTTCCAGCTGTAGCTATATGGTCCGGTGCCACCGGACTGAGTTGCGGTAGCGGTTCCGTTGCTGTTACCGCAGGTGGCATCCGTTTTGGTGGGGACCGACGCAGTCGGACCGCCCACGCTGCCAATTGTCACACTGGCAGTGGAAGTACAGGAATTGGCATCGGTTACGGTCACGGTGTAGCTGCCCGCGGCCAGGCCGGTGGCCGTAGCGGTGGTCTGCACCGGAGCGGTGTTCCAGCTATAGGAGAAGGGTCCGGTGCCACCGGACTGGGTAGCAGTTGCGGTTCCGTTGCTGTTACCGCAGGTGGCATCCGTTTTGGTGGGGACTGAAGCTGTCGGTCCGCCTGTGTTGGCGATGGTTACGTTAGCGGTTGAAGTACAGGAATTCGCATCGGTCACCGTCACGGTGTAGCTGCCAGCGGCCAGGCCGGTGGCCGTAGCCGTGGTTTGTACAGGAGTGGTGTTCCAGCTGTAAGTGAATGGTCCGGTGCCACCGGACTGAGAAGCCGTGGCGGTTCCATTACTGTTGCCGCAGGTGGCATCCGTTTTGGTGGGGACCGACGCAGTCGGTCCGCCCACGCTGCCAATGGTGACGTTAGCGGTGGAAGTACAGGAATTCGCATCGGTTACCGTTACGGTGTAGCTGCCTGCAACCAGGCCGGTGGCGGTAGCCGTGGTCTGTACAGGGGTGGTGTTCCAGCTGTAAGTATAAGGTCCGGTGCCACCGGACTGGGTGGCGGTAGCGGTTCCGTTGCTGTTACCGCAGGTAGCATCCGTTTTGGTGGGGACCGACGCAGTCGGGTTGGCAAAGACCGTGATATAAGTGGCCTTGGTGTCCGTATCTGATCCGCCCGCATTGGTGGAAGTAAGAGAAACGGAATAAGTTCCCGGGGTGCTGTAGCTCACTGTCGGGTTCTGCTGGGTAGAACTGGAAGGTGATCCCCCCGAAAATGTCCAGCTCCAACTGGTGGGGTTATTGGTCGAAAGATCGGAAAAGGTAGTGGTCAAAGACCCGCATCCACTCAGCACAGATCCCGAGAAATCTGCAACCGGTGCAAGCACCGTTTGACAAACCCCCGCGACAGAGACATCATCAATGTGGATATTATTGCCATAGTCATTATAGATTTCAAACCTGATCCGCACATTGGACATCCCGTCATAGGCCGACAAATTGATCGATTTACATCCCGACCAACCCGCAGCGCCAAAGCACCAGTCGTTGGCATTGGCCGGAATGAAGTTGGTGGTCTGAAGGGTATTGGTGGCAAAATTCTTGCTCCCGTTTTCTGCATCGGCAAAAACCCGGTCGGGCCAGGTGCTGCCCCCATCCGTGGAAACATAAATGATCAGGGAATCCTGTTCATTGGTGGAGTAGCGGCGGTGGGCATGCTTAAAATCCAGATTTACCGAACCCACTCCGGTCAGATCCAGCACGGGAGTGATCAGCTGGTCGCGGGCGCCCACGTGGTTATTATTATAGGTGTCCACATAGGCAGACTTGGTTCCCGGGCCGTTGCCGGCACTGGTTACCACGGCCCAGGTATTGAATCCGTCGGGGTTTTGCACGGTCCAGCCTTTGGCGGTGAAGTTATTCGATTCGAAATCATCAAAAAATACCTGCACGGAGGTGGAGTTGGCGATGGTCACGTTGGCTGTGCCTGTGCAACTGGCCCCGTCGGTGACGGTGACGGTGTAGGTACCGGCCTTGAGCCCGGTGGCGGTGGCCCCGGTCTGGACCGGAACCGTGTTCCAGGCGTAGCTCAGGGGGCCCGTTCCGCCGCTGCCCGCGGCGGTGGCGGTACCCGAACTGTCTCCACAGGATTCATCCGTGAAGGAACTGATACTGACTGTGGGAGCGCCCGCGGAGGTAATGGTGACGTTGGCGGTGGCAGTACAGGTATTGGCATCGGTGACTGTGACCGTGTAGCTGCCTGCGGCCAGGTTGGTGGCTGTCGCAGTCGTCTGCACGGGGGTGGTGTTCCAGGAATAACTGATGGGACCAGTTCCTCCGGTGGCCAGGGCAGTAGCTGATCCGTCGTTGCCGAGGCAGGAAGAATTTTGGGAAGAGGTGATACTTACGCCCGGGCCCGCGATGTTGGTAAGGGTAACGTTGGCCGTGGAATTGCAGGAGTTGGCATCGGTCACGGTGACGGTATAGCTGCCTGCTCCCAGGTTTGTGGCAGTGGCCGTGGTTTGCACGGGAGTGGTGTTCCAGCTGTAGGTAAAGGGACCCGTACCTCCGCTTTGGGTTGCGGTGGCCGAACCGTTGGAGTTTCCGCAGGTGGCATTTACCGATCCCGAAATACTGGCAGTCGGGGCCGCAAAGACGGTGATATAATTGGTTTTGACCTCTGAATCGTTGCCCGCGGTGTTGGTAGCCACCAGGGTGACGGTGTAGGTACCCGGCGAGGAATAGGTATGGGAAGGGTTTTGGGAGGTGGAAGTATTGCCATCCCCAAAATTCCAGGCCCAGGAGGTGGGAGAATTGGTGGATTGATCCGTGAAAGTTACCGCCAATGACCCGCAGCCTGAGGTGTTATTCGCCGTAAACTGACTGACCGGAGGCTGGGAGGAAATATTGGAACAGGTACCAGTAATCACCACATTATCAATGTAGATGTTATTCCCGTAGTCGTTCACGGTTTCGAATTTGATGGCCATGTTGGGGGTATTATCCCAGGTTGCCAGACTCAGGGTTTTGCAGGCAGCCCAGGTGCCCGAAATACACCAGTCTGTGGCGGTGGCAGGCACAAAATTGGCGGTGGTGGCGGTATTGGTGGCAAAGTTCTGGCTGCCGTTCTCCGCATCTGCAAAGATGCGGATGGGCCAGGTGGAGCCACCGTTGGTGGAGACATAAATGACCAGGGAATCCTGCTCATTGGTGGAATAACGACGGTGGGCATGCTCAAAACTGAGACTGACCGAAGTATATCCCGAGAAATCAAGGGAAGGAGTGGACAAGCAGTCCCGGGCGCCAACATGGTTATTATTATACATATCCACCCGGGCCGCTTTGGTTCCGGGCGTATTTCCGGCCACGGTCGCAATTTCCCAGGTATTCAGGGCGTCGGGATTGGTCACAGTCCAGTTGGCCGCAGTGAAATTGCCTGATTCGAAATCGTCTTCAAAGATTATTTTCACATTGCCATAGGCAACCACCACATATCCCGTCTGGATATCCGTATCCGATCCCACGGAGTTGGTGGAGGTAAGGGTCACGTTATAAGTACCTGCCGTGGCATAGGCAATGGTGGGATTCTGAGCGGTACTGGTTGAGGGGGTTCCACCGGGGAATGACCAGCTCCAGGAGGTGGGGTTATTGGCGGAATTATCCGTAAAATTCACCACCCCACCCGGACAAACTGAGGTTACGTCTGAGGTGAAAGAAGCCACTGGAGCCAAAGCAGCCCCACATTTGGTGGAGGTGGTCAGGCTGGCCCTGCGGGGGCTGTTGGCCAGTACGGCGGTGATCCTGGCTTTCTGATCGTTGGTAAACAGGTTCATGCAGTTGTCATCCACATAATCCATGAAATTCTGGTACATATCCGCAGACGAGCAGGAAACGGGATTGGAAGGACAGCCAAAGTTGGCGCTGTTCTGGTTGGGGGTATCGTTGCAGTAGTCGTCACAACCTGCGGTGCAGCCCCCGCAACTCAGGCTTTCCCACACGTGGTGGAGCCCCAGGAAGTGTCCCACTTCGTGGGTGGCGGTACGCCCAAGGTTGTAAGGTCCGCCAAAAGTATTGGCCGGGGGCCGTCCGATGGAGGAGTAGAGTAATACCACTCCGTCCTTATTGGCTGCAACGGCTCCGGGAAGGCCCGAAATAGGGGCCGAAGAAGGCAGGTAAGCGTAGCCCAATACCCCGCCACTTACGTTGCAAACCCAGATATTCATGTACTGGGTGGGATCCCAGGAAGTGGCGGGCTTGATGGTATTCTCTACATAGTTTTGAGAATAGGGAGATCCTGAATAAAAATTCCGGGTAATGCCGTTGGTGGGGTTGCCATTCGGGTCAATGGTAGCCAGGCAAAACTCCACTTCACAGTCTGCAGCCGCAGGCTGAAAGGCGCTGAGGGTGTTGGTCGCGTCCGCATTGAGCCGCCTGAAGTCTTCGTTGAGTACATCCACCTGACTCAGGATCATGGCATCTGGAATATTCTCCGTACCATTTCCATAGCAAACGTGAAACACCACCGGGATGGTTTTTACGGCCGAACTGAAGGTTTGCATTCCGCTGCTGCTCATGGCTGCGATTTTGCCCGTAAGCCAGTTTTCAAACTGTTGCGGGGTTTCCATGGTTGGATCCTGGGCCCTGCGCATGGCATCCACTTCAACCGTGGAGCACTTTTTCCATTTTGGATTGGTTTGAGCAAACAGGTTTCCTGTCAGCAATATTGCCAGCAGAAAAAAGGCGTAATAATTTCTCATTCCGAAATAGTTTTAATCAATAATTCCCACAATTAACAGAGGATTGTTTGAGGCAAGTTGGCTGTGTTCCGTTGGGGGCTTAATTTAGAATCATTTTCGGAGAGGCAAAAGGAAAAAACCGTCGATTTTTTACATCTTAAATAAATCTATATCAAAGTCTTAAGCTGGCAAATCCATAAGGGGAAAGCAGACCGTGGAAGCAAGGGAAAAAAGGAGAAGGTGGAGGAATCTGTTTGCACATTATACCTGAAATCCTGCATCAGAAAATTCCCCTAAACCCCACTCACCCCATTTCAGGCAATTAAAAAAGGCCGCCCGGGAAGTCCGGACGGCCTTTTCTGATAACTGCAGGATCAGTCGATCAGCAGTTTGTACACTTTACGCTGATTTTCAGATTCAATGGTGAGGAAGTAGATTCCTGCACCTTGCTCGTTCAGATCAACCGTGGTAAACAATTCAGATGCATTGATGCGGGAATTTTGATTCCACAGCACTTTGCCCACCACATTGGTCACCTGGAGATTGAGGTTTTGGCCGGTGATTCCCTGAATTTCAACCTGGAATTTACCGTGGTTGGGGTTGGGATATACGTTCACACTGCCAAAAATGCCGGGCTGAACTCCAACCAGGGCCTGAACCGTATTGCAGCTGGTGTCAGATCCGCAGGCATCAGTCAGGATGAGGCAGGCGGTGTAGGTGCCGCTCACTCCGTAAATGTGGGTGGGAGAAGCAGCCGTGGAGGAATTGCCATCACCAAAATCCCAGCTGTAAGTGGGGTTGGCCAGGGAGGTGGAAGTGCTGGTGAAGGTCACCGTGTCATTGTTCGCGGTAGCGGTAAAGCTGGCGGTCGGGTCCACACACACCGTCACTGACTGGCAGAATGTATCTGCACCACACACGTTGGTTGCAGTCAGACAGGCAGTCCAGGTGCCGCTGGTACCATAGTTGTGGCTCGGGCTGGGCAGGCTGGAGGTACTTCCGTCCCCGAAATCCCAGCTCCAGGCCGTCGGGCTGTTGGTGGTCTGGTCGGTGAAGGTGACCGTGGTATTGCTGGAGGAATAGGCATACGCCGCAGCAGGTTTATTACAGATAATGGTCACCGTATTGCAAACCGTATCCATGCCGCAGGCATTGGTGATCACCAGGCACACGGTGTAAACCCCGCTGCCGGGGAAGGTATGCACGGGGTTTTGCTGGGTGGAGGTTCCACCATCTCCAAAATCCCAGGCCCAGGCAGTGGGTCCGTTGGTGGAGTTGTCCGTAAAGGTGCCCGTCTTATTGCTGACGGTCTGGGTAAAGGAAGCCACAGGAATCTGGCAGGCCACCAGCAGGGTATCACAAATGGTATCCGTTCCACAGGCACTTTGCACCATCAGGCACACGGTGTAGGCACCCCCCGTAGAGTAGGTGTGAATGGGGTTATTCTTGGTGGAAGTAAATCCGTCCCCAAAATCCCAAAGGCGGCTGCACACGGCCTGAGAGGTGGTATCGTCCAGGGTAACAGCTGTTCCCGAGGTGGAAGAGGTAAAGCCTGCCACAGGCTGGCTGCAGGGAGGGCTGCTGAAGTTGAGACGCAGCAGGTAGGTCACAAAGAAGCCAAAATCTTCGTTATTACCCCACTGACCCTGCAGAAATACCCAGGTCTTGGCGGGGGTGAAAATCTCGGGAGAAGTTCCCAGTGAAATATATCCGGACTGGCTTTCCTGTACCACCAGCACGTATTCACCCGGGGTAAGAGTGACAGGACTGGTGAATGGAATCTGATAGACATTTTGGGTGGTGTCCAGAATAATCATGGCCGAAGTGGCGATCTGGGCATTGGGCTGCCCGTTTGACATGTTGAACAATTTCACGTACGAGGTATCCCCGGTCGAAGGACCAGTCAGGTAAAAGGTTGCCGAGGAAGCTGTAGCGGTCTGGGTGATGGTAAATTGTTGTCCGAGCAGAATGCTTTCGCCCGCGCCAAATCCAAGTGCACTGGTGGCTCCCCCTTTGTCACGGGCATAGGTACTGTCTGTGACAGCAAAATAATCAAACAGGGTGTCATTGCTGGCAATGGGATCGGCCTCGTCGGCAGAGGCAATAAACTGAGTTTCAAAGAAACCAATACAACCCGTGGTAAAGGTTTTGGTCATGGAAAGGGCAGTATCCGTCAGACCACCCAGCGTGCTGATACCAGCGCTGTCCTGATAAACCAGGGTCAGGTTGGTGTCCAGCACGTTGACGTGCAGTTTGGGGTTGGTGGTGTTGGGCAATCCGTTATTGCGAATCCGTCCGTCGAAACCATAGGGCTGAACCTGGGGAAGCGGGGTGAGGAAGTATTCTGACTGAATATTGCCCTCAATGGTGCTCATATCATACTGAGGAAATTTCAACACAGAAATATCGTCCAGCATGATCAGGTTGTCGTCATTGGAATCGTGCACGAAGGCTACGTAGATTTTCTGACCGTAAAATGAACCCAGGTTATAGCTCCACTCGGTCAAAAGACCATTTCCACCTACGTAATTGGGGTGAACGATCCCCGCACTTTGGGTCGCCGTACCGTTCACACTCTCAGCAAAGGTGGCCAGGGTGGTGGTAAAAGCAGCAGGAGTATTGGTGGTGGTGGAAATTTTCACCTTGTAACCGTCTGCAAACACGGGTCCTTCAAAAGGAGCTGATTTCCAAACCAGGAAAAGGTCGGGGCTGCAAACGGTAAATGAATCCAGGATCAGCCAGTTGTTTGCCGTGGCAAAAGGGGTGAACCAGGATGATGCTGCAGCCACCCAGTTGGTATCGCCAATGGTGGAGGTCAGCTGATCGATCATGATATAGAAATTCTGGGGACGTCCGTTGGCGTCTGTATGACCGTCCAGGTCCAGGTTGCCCCAGGTGGCAGGAATGGTCTGATTTTGAAAATCTTCAAAAATCACCGTGTCGCACACGCCTCCCATGAGGCTGGAGTTGAACGGCATGATTTTGTTTTCCCAAACTGGTTTTGGAAATATCTTTTGATTGGTAATGGGGTAATTTCCTTTGGTTACCTTGCTGAAACTGGCTTCCTTCCCCTGGGCCGCACGCTGCGCATGAACGCCTCCAAAAGTGAAAAAGGATATTGCCAGGGCAAGTAACAGAACATAATTTTTACTCATAATTAACTCTTTTAAATGTTTTCGCCCCTAAGTTAGGAATACATTTTGTGGCTGACAATCAGGAATTCCTATTATTGCCAAAATTGGCCATCTGAAAATGGTATTTCGCGGGCTTCAATTATCTTTGCGCTATGACAGGATTGCCTTTGTACGAATTAGCTATTACAGAAAAGGAAGGAAAATCCTGGCTTTGGGACCCCATTCGCAAGCGGCATCTGGTGCTGACCCCCGAGGAATATGTGCGGCAGTGCCTGATTCGTTTTTTGAGCGAGGAAAAGGGCTTTCCCCTGCCTCTGATGAGCATTGAGCGGGGTTTGACCTATAATCAACTGGCCAAAAGGTATGATCTGGTGGCCTGGGACCGGGAAGGAAAACCGCTGGTGGCCATTGAGTGTAAACGCCCCACGGTGGCCCTCACGGATGAAACGGTTCGTCAGTTGGCTACATATAATCAGAAAATCGGGGCTACCCACCTGCTCATTACCAACGGAAAAGAGCTGGTCTTTTTTGGCAAAAAAGCAGACGGAACCTGGGCTCAAAGGCAGGAAATCCCTGATTTTGAAAGTTTGGTAGCAGGAGGATAATTCAAGGGAAGCTCTAAAAACAAAGAAGATCAAGGCGGACGCAGGTGAGGAAAGCGGAGTTTGCTAAGGGCACCTCTAAAAACAAAGAAGATCAAGGCGGACGCGGGTGAAGAAAGCGGAGTTTACTACTGTAAATGAGCATTTCTGAGACAAGTCCAACGCAGAGATTCGAAGTTTTTAGAGGTGCCCTTAATTGATAATTGTTCTCTGTCAATTGTCTATTGAGCCAGGTCCAACGCAGAGGTTCGAAGTTTTTAGAGGTTCCCTAAACTTCTCCCATGAAATAGAGCATTTTGTCGTTGAACTGCAGGTGCCTGAGCAATTCAGGAGGCGCTGGTGCGGGCTTTTGAATGATCACGGGCATGATTTCAGGGGGATTTTCAGAATTATCCTGTTTTTTGCGCACCACGAAATTGATTTCCTCATTCACCCAGCGGGAAGCTGCTGCATTATCCGACCAAAAGAGGTAAAACACGTCAGCTTTATTGAGTTCCTCAGTAATCTTTGGCTCCCAGGGCACGCCCGGGTCAATGGATTCAAAATCCATAAAGAAATTGATTTTCATGCCTTTCAGCATCTGCACCCTGTACAAAACTTTGTCGCGGTCTTTGGAGGAATAGGAAATGAAGGCATACTTATAACGCTGCATGGTCAGAGGCTGGGCAGGCACAGGATGGATTACAGAGCCATCCTCCCCCACTTCCGTCTTGAAGCGAATATGCCCGATGGGGATGCCCTTGCGGGAAATGATCAATTTTCCGATAAGATTTTTGCCCAGCATTTCCCTGGGCACCTCTATTTCATACTGAACTGAATCCGTGCGTTCCTTCCAGATAATTTGCTGCACAGAGTCCTCAATTTCGAAGTCGTCCACCTGCAATTCAAAGGTCAGGGCATCGTTTTTGGCCAGGTCAATGTTTTTGCGGGCCAGCCTTTCCGCCCCTTCGTCAAACTCAGCTGCCAGTTGCCGGGCTTCGTCCAGGGCTTCGGGAAAATGGGCAAACACCTGAATGAGAAAGGAATCGCCTGCTTCCACCTGGCGCGGAGCAAAAAGGGAAATTTCCACTTCTTTTTCCACCTCCACAGAACCTGCTGCCGCCAATTCTTTCCCCTGATCCATCATTTCCTCCTCTGGCTCATCGTCGCCGGGCACCATTTCAATCATGCGCTCCTCCTTGTCCCCGGGATCGGGCAATTCCGTTTCAATGGGAAACAGATTCCGTATCGCATCGCCAATTCCTTTTAAAAGATCGTTTCCTCCCTGTTGCTCAAGGTTTTGGGGATTCAGATTTTGAATCCTGACCCGCCCTGCCAGGCGGATGATTGCTTTCACCGTTCCATTCAACCCCACTGAGCCAAAATCCAGGGAATTATCCAGTTTCCCATCCTGAACAGGTGCCTTTTCCAGGTTCACCTGCAGGTATTTGGCCAGCACATCAGCAGCCCATTTCATTTCACGGGCATTCAGTTTGAAAAATTCAGAACTGGTGTGAGAGGTAATGAGCTTCACCACCACCGTTTGGGTATGCACCGCCCGGATAAAAGCTGAATTGCTCAGATCCGTTCCCTGGTAAATTATTACTTCAAAATTCTGCTTTCTGAGTGCCCGGGCAAGTTCATTCGCCACTTTGAGCGCCTTTGTATCGTGTTTTTCCGCCTGAATCAGCACCTGAGGGTCAGGCGGAGGCGGGTTAAATCCCTTGGTAAAATCCTGTATAGGCATAGTTTTGTTTTTTTCAAAATAATCAAATCAATAGGCTGGCTGGCCTTTCACCTCTTCCACCACCTCCAGAAAGGCATCCAACCCCCATTCCAGATCCTGCAGCGAGGTCACCAGCGGCGGGGAAAGGCGCATGCGGTCATTGGCCCCAAGGAACCAATCCATGATAAATCCCTTTTCAAATCCCCTTCTCATAACTGCTTCCACCTGCTCAAACGGGCCAATTTCAATTGACCAAAGCAGCCCTGTGCCGCGTAATTCGCCCAAAAGCGGGTGATCCAGCTTGCGCCTGATCAATGCTTCCATGTCTGCTACCCGGTCCAGCAGCTTTTCATCCAGAATTTTGTTGAGCGCGGCGAGGCCCGCGGCGGCACAGACGGGGTGACCCCCAAAAGTCGTGATATGGCCCAGAATGGGGTTGTTGCTGAGGGTTTGCATGATTTCCTGCCGGGAAATAAAGGCCCCGATGGGCATGCCCCCTCCCAGACTTTTGGCCAGCAAAAGTATGTCGGGCCGCAGGCCAAATTTTTGGAAGGCAAATAAGCTCCCCGTGCGGCCCATGCCCGTCTGGATTTCATCCAGAATGAGCAAAGTGCCCGTTTCGTCGCAACGGGCCCGCAGAGCTTCCAGAAAGCCCTCTCTGGGCATTATCACCCCGGCTTCAGCCTGAATGGCCTCCACCACAATGCAGGCCGTTTCAGTGGAAATCAGGTTCAGGTGGGAAAAATTATTGAAATCAAGGTGAACCACCTCGGGCAAAAATGGCCCGTAGCCTTCCTTGATCCAGTCAGTGCCCGTAACGCTGAGCGCTCCGTGGGTGCCGCCATGGTAGGAATTGCGAAAAGACAGGATTCCCGTACGACCTGTAAATTTTTTGGCCAGTTTGAGGGCCCCTTCCACGGCTTCGCTGCCGCTGTTGGTGAAGTAAACGGAATCCAAACCGTGATCCAGCTGCCGAACCAGGGCCTGGGCAAATTCAATCTGGGGAGACATCAGGTATTCCCCGTACACCATGGTATGCAGGTACTTTTGGGATTGATCCTGAATGGCTTTCACCACTTCTGGTGCGGCATGGCCTACATTACTGACGGCAATTCCACTGATCAGATCCAGCCATTTTTCCCCTTTTGAACCCATCAACCAGGCACCTTCTCCCCTTTCAATGGTGAGGGCCATGGGTGTGGGGGAGGTTTGGGCGAGATACTGAAAAAATTCGTCTCTGAGCGACATTCGGGTCAGGTTTGAGGAAACGGGATTACCCTTCCTCGAACCAGGCACGCAGGTCTTCGACCTGTTGATTGCTCATGCGTTCCAGGGGATAATGGGGCATATAAGGGTCGTGGCCCATGATGGGATGGGTGCCGTGACGGACGATTTCATAGATGGAAAACTGCCCTTTGTGGGTGATATTTCGCTTAAACATTCCCCGCGAATAACGGTCCGTATCCAAAGTGAGGTATTTGGCCGGGCCATCTGCTGCATGACAGGTCATGCAGCTGGCCTGGAATACGAGTTTTCCCTTTTCAGGATTTCCTTTCTGGGTGCCTTCGTAGCCTTCCGTTTTGCTGTGCGGACTTTCGCCAAAATGGGCAGGAGATTTGAGGGCATAATAGGTTTTAAACCACTTCAGCAATTCGGCCTTATTGTCAGATCCAGAGGCTTCTGAAAGCTTTTTGCGATCATCTGCGGTCATGTCAAGGTCGCCGAGGCGAACTTCCAGACTCCAGAAATAAGCCACAATGGCGTCGATTTCCCAGGTTTCCAGGGCGCGGCCCTGGCTGCATACAGTAGAGCAAAGCTGAATGGATTCGCGCAGGTCGTTGCGGGCTTTTTCCACCAACTGGCCGTATTTGTAGTAGTAATCGTCGTTATACCAGGATTCGCGGTTTACAATGCCAAAAAAAGTGGAACCCTGCAAGAAGGGAATGCCTTTCTCAATCACAAAGGGAAGACGGGCCTCAGGATCACTTTTACGCAAGTCAGGATTTTCCCGCCGGATGTTGTGACAATCTGTGCAAAGGAAGTATTTCGATTGGATTTTGGTCTGCTTGCCATCGGGAGCGGTGGTTTTGCCGCGCAGCACCAGTCCTTCCCCCCTTTTGACCATGGCCTCGTCCATATTGGGCAGGGCATGCATGGGAGCTTTATCGCCCAGCTCTTTCAGCACCTCTGAAACGGGAGTCTGGTCATTCCAGGTTTTGGATGGGACCGGCGCCAGGGGATTGATAAAGGAAATTCCCAGGACCAGGTAGGTGACGAGCAAAATTACTGAGCCAAATTTGAGCATATTTGATTATCCGTCAATTTGAAAAACCGCTGAATGAAAATAGTGTCTTCTTGGCAAAATAAAAAATCCGGGTTGTGATTATGGCTGATTTTGGCTTAACTTATCATCCGTATTGACCCGCACAAATGAAAACCCATTCTGCAAAACTCCTGCTACTGCTCTTTTTATTTTCCTTTTTTTGCCTTTCGGGGCATTCAGAGAGTCTTTTGGGAGAATTGGATCAGGTGGAGGAAGAAATTGAACATATCATTCTGCTGGTCAGCCGCAAAAACGGAAAGCTGCGGTTTATTTCTCAGGGCAGTAAAATCAGATTTCAATTAAAAAATAATATCCGCACGTTTTCAGGACGTATAGAAAGCATAAACGACAGCACTTTTACAGTAGGAGGAACGGCTTATTTTCCGCAGAATTTGAGCTGGATCAAAGCGCCGACCGGCAATCTCGAACCCACCCAGATCGGCGGCATCGCCCTATTTGCCACCGGGGCCCTCACTGCAATCGGGGGCGGCTGTCTGGCCATCAGTTCCTATAACTCCAATGATCCCTGTTGTGCGGTACCCGGCACTCTGGCCGGGATTGGATTGGTGACCACAGGCGTGGTCATGGCCACCCCGGGCGGAATTCTCGCCTTTTCTCACCCCAGATATGACCTCAGAGGAAAATGGATTCCCCAGATCTCCACCCGGGTGGTCCAGCCTTAATTCAGGCCCCTCATGCTGAAGGAAACCCTTTTTCGCACCAGATCCACTTCCTTAACCTTTACTTTGACCCGTTGCTGAACCTTCACCACATCGGCGGGATCCTTCACAAAACGGTCGGCGATCTCTGAGATATGCACCAGGCCGTCCTGGTGTACGCCCACATCCACAAACGCCCCAAACTTGGTTACGTTGGTCACGATGCCAGGCAGGACCATGCCCTCCTGCAGGTCTTCCAGCTTGTTGATGCCCTCAGCGAAGTTGAAAACTTCGAACTTCTCCCGCGGGTCACGACCCGGACGGGCCAGCTCGTCCAGAATATCTTTCAACGTGGGCAGGCCCACTCCTTCCTTTGCGTCCACATAGTTTTGCAGTTTGATTTGCCTGCGCAAATCTTCCCGCGACATCAGGTCTTCCACCTTGCAGCCCAGGTCTTTGGCCATTTTGTCCACGATGGGGTAGCGCTCTGGATGGACCGCACTGCGGTCAAGGGGATGTTTGGCATCGCGGATGCGTAAAAAACCAGCGGCCTGCTCGAAGGCCTTATCGCCCAGACGGGGCACCTTCTTCAATTGCGCCCTCGATTTGAACGGCCCGTTTTCGTTGCGAAAACGCACGATATTTTCGGCCAGGGCCGGCCCCAGACCTGACACATAAGTCAGTAATTCTTTGGAAGCAGTATTCACCTCCACCCCCACCCCATTCACACAACTCATCACCAGATCATCCAGGCTCTCTTTGAGGAGATTTTGGTCCACATCGTGCTGGTACTGGCCCACTCCAATGGATTTGGGGTCGATTTTGACCAGCTCAGCCAGCGGATCCATGAGGCGGCGACCAATGGAAACCGCGCCACGCACGGTCAGGTCGAGGTCGGGAAATTCCTCGCGGGCCACCTCAGAAGCTGAGTAGATGGAGGCCCCGCTTTCGTTGACCATGACCAGGGTAATGGCCGAAGGCAGACGCATCTCCTTGACAAAATCCAACGTTTCACGGCCAGCTGTGCCATTTCCCACCGAAATGGCTTCAATTTCATACTTCTGAATGAGATTCATCAGGCGGGCTTCAGCGGCTGCTGCCTGGTTTTGGGGAGGGTGCGGGTAGATCACATCGTGGTGCAGCAGTTTGCCCTGGGCATCCAGACACACCACCTTGCAACCCGTACGAAAGCCCGGATCGAGGGCCAAAACCCGCTTGCTGCCCATGGGAGCAGCCATCAGCAACTGGCGCAGGTTGTCGGCAAAGACCTTGATAGCCTCCTCATCAGCTTTCTTTTTGGAAAGCGCCCTGAATTCATTCTCCATGCTGCTCGAAAGCAAGCGTTTGTAGGCATCTTCCGCGGCCAGTGCCACCTCATTTGCGGCCGGGCCACGGCCTTTGACAAACTGCCGTTCGAGTTGCTGAACGGCGTCTTCGGTCTCGGGGGCGATTTTCAGGGTAAGAATGCCCTCCTTTTCGCCTCTGCGCATGGCCAAAACCCGGTGCGAAGGCGCCCGGGAAAGGCTTTCCTCCCAGGCAAAATAATCCCTGAATTTGGCTCCTTCCTCTTCCTTGCCCTTGGTCAGCTTGGTGCGGATAAAGGCTTTTTTCTCGAAAAGGCCCCTCATGCGGTCGCGGGCGGTCACATTTTCCGAGATCTTTTCAGCCAGAATATCACGTGCACCAGCCAGAGCTTCCTCCACATTATGCACGTCCTTTTTGGGATCAATAAATTTGCGGGCTTCCCGTTCTGCGTCCTGGTTTTGGTTATTGAAAATAAATTCAGCCAGGGGTTCCAGACCCTTTTCTTTGGCCACAGTAGCCCGGGTGCGTCGCTTGGGACGGTAAGGCAGATAAAGGTCTTCCAGCTGAGACAGGGTGGCGGCCTGCATAATTTTACGCTCCAGGTCGGGAGTGAGCTTTTCCTGATCGCGGATACTGCCCAGAATCACTTCGCGGCGGGCATCCAGTTCACCCAATTGCTTTTCGCGGTCGCGGATCGCGGCAATGGCCACTTCATCCAGCGAACCTGTGGCTTCTTTGCGGTATCTGGAAATAAAAGGCACTGTGCCGCCCTGCTTCAGGAGGGTCAAAACGGCCGTTACCTGATTGATGTTGAGGTTGAGCTCCCGCGCAATGAGGGCAATATGGTCGTCTTTCATAAGATGATTTTTCCCAAACTAAGGAATCGGGACTGAATTAATCAAATAATCCGTCAGTTTCGTATTTGGGTTTAGATTCCTCGAAGGTCATATTCTCAATCCTTTCCAGGAGATTCACCCGGGTGCGAAGCTTTTCCTCCCGCATGGGAAAAAAGGAATTAAAATAAACAATCGCCAAACCAGTCACTGCAGGTGCGATCAGAAAGCGGGCATACAGGTCACCTGACCAGGCCTGCAAACAGACCGAAACCACGAGAAATAGAGCCAACGCAAGCAGAATCAGAGAAATTAACAAGCCAGGAATACCCAGGAAAACCCGCAGGGAAATCATGCTGCCTTCACCCCTGGGCGTAATGGTTCCTTCGTAATTCAAGCCCAGCAAAAGGCTGTTGCCCTCCACTTTTTTGAAGGAAAAATTATCTCCCCGAACCAACCCTGTATAGGCCCGGCTGCGGGAAACCTTGTCGTGCCAGTTTCCCCTCGAATCGACCACCCGGCTGACGGCCTTGCGGGTTTTTTCAATGGGAAAGTCAAATTGCAAATCAAATTTGCCCAACGGAATACCTGCCATGCTTGGTTAATTTTAGAAAAACAAAAGAATAAGGGAAATGAGGGTGGCGGGATATAAAACCGATCCCACAAAGAACATGACCGGGGTGCCCGCCTCCCGCTTGCGGGAGGCAATGTAGTCTCTTACTTCGTCGGGTATGGCTTCTCCGTAAAAATGGGTCGAACAGTGGCGACACCTCACTTTGTATGCCTTGTTGGTGGGATACAAGGGAATGCCCAGAAGGTGATTGTACTGCTGATAAACGTGGGCTGAAACGGCTTTTTCTTCACATTTGGGGCAATAGCCCGGCTCGCTGCTAAAATTTGAAATAATTTTTTTATCCGTTCCCCACAGGTAAGGAATGCTCATAGTCAGTCTGGTTATTTTTCCCAAAAAATCAGTTGGGTCAAATTTAAGAAATTTATGAAAAATACCTGACCCTATCGGGAAACCGTCTGTGATGGCTGCCGGGTGGGTAAGATTTAAGTGAATTAAATTTGAGACCTTTGGCCCAATTTTGGATATTTGTCATTATTTCCAAAGCAAAAGTGATATGAGAAAAATTACAAAATTCATTTTAACCGCCTTTCTTCCGGCCTTTTTTTCGATCGGGATTTTACATGCTCAACCTACCTGGAACTGGGCAACCCCCAACAGCGGCGCGAACATTGACGCCACCTTAAAAATTGCTACTGACGGCGACGGAAATGTGATTGCAGTTGGAACTTACGACGGGTCTGCAACCTTTGGCTTTACAAATACCATTTCTTCCAACGGACTCGACGATGTTTTTGTGGCTAAATACGATTCCGCCGGCGCCCTGAAGTGGGTGAAATCCATTGGTGGCCCGAATGCCGACTTTGTGAGCGGTGTTGCGGTGGATGGCAATGGCGATATTTACATTTGCGGACAATTCACCACGTTCAATAATGAAGTGGCATTTTTTGATACGACCTACATCAGCGGCCCGGGCAATATCAATGCTTTCGTGACTAAGTACAACAGCAGCGGTACCGTGGTCTGGGCCAAATCATTTGGTAGCGTGGGCAATTTCTTTACCAACGACGCCCTTGGAATTGACGTGGACGCCAGCGGTAACAGCTATGTTTGCGGCACCTATACCTTTGAAATTGACCTTGGTAATACCACCTACAGCAGCCCCACTTCTGAAAGCGTATTCCTCATGAAGCTCGGCCCTGCCGGCAATGTGGTTTGGTCCAAAGAAGCGGGAGGTTATAACGACGGTTCAGACCGTGCCATGGGCATTGATTACGATGGAAACAGCTCGATTTACCTCACTGGCTACTACACGGATTCCATTGACTTTGGCAACGGAAAATTGACCGCCACAGGCAGCGCAGATATCTTTTTCACAAAATTTGACACCTCTGGCTCCCTTTCTTATGCCAAATCCTATGGCGGCTTTCAATTCGACCGGGGAACTGGGATTGCGGTAAACAGCAGTGGAGAGGCTTTCGTAACCGGGTCCTTCTCAGGCGCCATGAATTTTGGGAGCTTCAACCTCTCATCCAGCGTGGCCAAGGGGATTCTTGTTGGCAAACTGGACGCAACGGGCAGCCCGATCTGGGGCAAGGAACCCAACTCAGCCGGCGGCACTGCGATCAACGAAGGCAAGGACGTGATCGTGAATCCAACGGGTGACGGGGCCATTTTTGTGGGCGCATTTCAGGATACGATTCAGTTTGGTGGAAATGCCTTTTCGGTTGCTCCGGGTGGACAAGGTGGCTACATTGCCCGCTATAACGAAAACGGATCTTCCGTTTACTGGGCCCTGAAAGCCGGGACCAGGGTCCACGGCGTGGCTCCCCTGGACATCAACTGTGTGGTGGGCGGTGCCTTCAGAGGTACAGAAAACTTCAGTGGTACTGCACTTGTGGCCAACGGGGTCAGTGAAGACGCCTTCCTGGGCTATATTTCCCAGAATATCGTGGGTGTGGAAGAACAGCTGGGCATTACAGACCTGGAATTATTTCCCAACCCGGCTGCTGAAACGGCCCGGATACGCTTTGATTTGCCCGAATCAGCCAATCTGGAAGTTACCCTTCTCGACCTTTCAGGTCGCCGGGTAAAAACCGTACATCAAAATGGGTTTGCCAGCGGCTACCAGGATCTGAAAATGGACCTGAACGGCCTGCAATCAGGCATTTACATTGTGCAAATCGTGGCAGGAGAGCGCCAGGCTTCCCTGAAACTTTCCGTGGTGAAATAAGCCAACAGCAGATAAAAAAAATCCCGCATTTCCGGCCTGGGAATGCGGGATTTTTCTTTCTGAAAGAATCAGAAAAGGTCAGGACTGACCGCTTAAGCTTCCTTGCGGGGTGGATTGGGATCGAAAACCATTTCTTTTTCCAGCCCTTCCAGCTTGAGGTCGCGGGCCATGCGGGTCAAAGTGGGGCGGTAAAGCAGGTATAATACCACAACCACTCCCGCCAGGGCCAGAAAGAGAAAATTGGAGGTGAGGGCAAATGCTCCCAGATTGAGCACCCCGGCAAAATCCAGCACCAGCAACCTCAGGATGGTGGCAGAGCGAAAGCCCTCGATCCGCAGATGCAGGGCATCTGCTTTCAGGATATCCCCGATTTTGCGCACATACAGCCGTTGGGAAAGCACCAAAAAAGCCATTCCCGACAAGGGAGCGGCAAAAATCAACCAGCCCATATCAGGCAGGTTCTTCTCAGCAAGCATTCCTGCGGAAACATAAGCAGCCACAAAGAAAGTAAGCAAGCCAATCAGGATGGCGTAATACAGAAGATTCAACTGGCGAAAAAATGGCTTCAGAGCTGGATTCATGGCGCAATTTAAGCAGAATCAATCTTTTTCGGGCAAAAATCCCGCACTTCATTTCCAGGCGCGTCTCACTTCCCGTTTGCCTGGCGGTCCGGGGAGACCTTCCACCCTAAATCCAGCCGAAATCATGGCACGCTTGACCACTCCTTTGGCGCAGTAAGTAGTGAGATTGCCGCCTGGCAGAAGAGCGGCGTACATTTTTTCAAAAATCGCCTCCGACCAAAGGTCGGGCTGGGAACCCGGGGAAAATGCGTCAAAGAAAACGCAATGATATGCCTCTTTTGCAGGAGAAAATTCCCGCAAATCTGCCTTCAGTTTGGTCAGGTGAAAGCCAGGCGCCACCTGGAACCTTTCCTCCCAGGGTCCGCGGTGCATATTCAGAAAAACCTCTCCCAGATCAGGGCGCCCAATTCTCCCGGGCAAATCGAGTTTTTGCACTTCCTGCTCATCCAGAGGAAACAATTCCAGGGTTGTAAAATCAATGGTTTTGCCTGTTTTCAGGCCTTCCATATACGCCAGCATGGCGTTCAATCCTGTGCCAAAGCCCATTTCAAAAATGGAAACTCCCTGGCCCGGGTCGGGCAGGGCCTGCATGCCCAACTGAATGTAAATATGCTGGCTTTCCTGAAAGGCGCCCTGGGTGGAATGGTAATGTTCGCCAATTTCTCCCCACCACAAACTGGGAGACCCATCCAGCGTCTCAATGACCTGACGGCCTGTTTGGGGCAAATTAGGGTCTTTCATACTTGCTTAAAACCTCAATACGGCCTTTACATGACTGATTTCCAGTTCCGCTTCCCGCCCGATCACCAGGGGATAATTTCGTTCCCAATGCCCCACAGGAAAGCCCATCACCAAAGGCCAGGCATATCCTGCCGCGTGTTCCCAGGCAATTTCCTCCCCGGTTTTCCCGAAGGGAACGGTATTATCCTTCAAATCCGTGATTCCCCCCACCAGCAAACCCGCCAGGCCCTCAAATTTGCGGCTGCGCTTCAAATGCAGGATCAGACGGTCGATATTATAGAGGTATTCATCCAGATCTTCGTAAAAAAGGATACATCCCGTGGGGTCAAAATCAGACAACGTGCCCACACAATGACTGAGCAAAGTGAGATTTCCCCCCAGAATCCGTCCTTTGGCCTTACCCGGCCGCACTTTCGACTGATCCTCAGGGTTGATGATATACTCAATAACCCGGTCCTCCATTAAAATTTTCCGCAGAAATTCCCGGGAAGAGTCGTCCCCGGTTTTCCCATCAAAACTGATGCCCATGGGGCCGTGCACAGATTCGATCCCGGCCGCAAAACAGCGCAGCAGCAAAGGCGTGACGTCAGAAAAGCCAATGATCCACTTGGGATGCTTCAATAATCCATCCAGATTCACCTGATCCAGAATGCGCAAGGTGCCGTAGCCACCCCGGGCACACAGGATGCATTTCAGGTCTGGATCGTCAAGGGCGGCCTGCAAATCGGCCAGACGATGGGAGTCCGTGCCAGCATACTGGTTGTCTTCTTCAAAAAGATGAGCCCCAAATTCAGGCTCCAGACCCCAGCTTTTCAATTCTTCGACACAGGGTTCCAGATCTTCAGCAGAAATTTTTCGGGCGGTGGAGATCAATCTTACCTTGTCGCCAGAATTGAGTTTTGGGGGACGGATCATGGCATAAATTTACGATTAACTGCTTACCTTTGCCACAGTTCAACCAAAAGCATGAAAAAAGCATTCATTACAGGAATCACAGGTCAGGACGGCTCATTTCTGACTGAGTTATTACTGGAAAAAGGGTACGAGGTTCACGGAATCATCCGCAGGGCCAGTGTGTTTACCACAGATCGCATTGACCACCTGATGCACCTGCCCGAATTGAAATTATACCACGGCGACATCACGGACTCTGCCACCCTCAATAAGCTGATCATGCAGGTGGAACCCGACGAAGTGTATAATCTGGCTGCCCAAAGCCACGTGCAGGTATCGTTTGAGGTACCCGAATATACGGCCCAGGTGGACGCGGTAGGGGCTTTGCGCCTGCTGGACGCGATCTACAACCACAGCCGTCACACGAAATTTTACCAGGCTTCCACTTCAGAATTATACGGAAAGGTGCAGGAAATTCCCCAAAGCGAAACCACTCCTTTTTACCCCCGCAGTCCTTATGCCGCGGCCAAATTGTATTCCTTCTGGATCACCCGCAATTTCCGCGAAGCCTACGATATGTTTGCGGTCAACGGGATTTTATTCAACCACGAATCTGAACGCAGAGGCAAAACCTTTGTGACACGCAAAATCACCATGTGCCTGAGCGAGATCCACTATGGACTGCGCGAAGTGTTGAAACTGGGCAACATGGATGCCAAACGCGACTGGGGCTACGCCAAAGAATATGTGGACGCCATGTGGCGCATGATGCAACTCGACGAACCTCACGATCTGGTCATTGCGACCGGGCGCACCACTTCTGTGCGCGAATTTGTGGAAATGGCTGCCCGCTACATTGGGATGGATATTGTGTGGGAAGGTGAGGCAGAAAATGAGAGGGGAATAGATCGCAAAACAGGCAAAACCATCATCAAAGTTGATCCCAAATATTATCGCCCGGCGGAAGTGGACCTGCTGATCGGGGATGCAAGCAAAGCCAAATCTCTGCTGGGTTGGGAACCTCAGGTTTCCGTGGAGCAGTTGGTGGAAATCATGATGAAAAACGACCTGGAAGATGCCAAATGGGTGGCTGAGCATGGAAAAAAACGCTAAAATCTACATTGCAGGGCACCGCGGTATGGTTGGCTCTGCCATTCGCCGCAAGCTCAAATCTGAAGGATTTGAGCATTTTGTGGACCGTAGTTCTACAGAACTTGATTTGCGGGACAGCGCAGCTGTAGCGGATTTTTTTGCAGCGGAAAAGCCAGATTATGTATTCCTGGCCGCGGCAAAAGTGGGAGGAATTGTTGCCAATAACACCTACCGCGGCGAATTCATCTACGACAACCTGATGATCCAGAACAACGTGATCCATCAGGCTATGGTGCATCAGGTGAAAAAACTCATGTTTTTGGGCTCCTCCTGCATTTATCCCCGCCTGGCGCCTCAGCCTTTAAAGGAGGAATATCTGCTGACCGGGCTGCTGGAGCCCACCAATGAGCCCTACGCGATTGCCAAAATCGCTGGGATTAAGCTGTGCGAAGCCTACCGTGACCAGTATGGTTGCAATTTTGTCTCTGTGATGCCCACCAACCTGTATGGCCCCAACGACAATTACAACCTGAAAACCAGCCATGTGCTGCCTGCCCTGATCCGTAAATTTTACGAAGCCAGGCGTGACCAAACCCCTGAAGTGGTGATCTGGGGCGACGGCAGTCCGCTGCGTGAATTTCTCCATGTGGACGACATGGCGGCCGCCTGCGTGCACCTGATGGATCATTACCACGAACCCACCCTGATCAACATTGGAACGGGGGAGGATATCTGTATTGGGGATTTGGCCCGCACCATCATGGAAGTGGTGGGATATGAAGGCAAACTGGTTTTTGATGCCACCAAACCCAATGGCACCCCCCGCAAACTGCTGGATGTAAGCAAACTCAATTCCTACGGGTTTACGGCTCAGATTGGTCTGAAAGAGGGGATTGAGCGGACTTTGCGGGATTTTGAGGCCAATTACGCTGCATATTGCGCATAAAAAAAGGGCTTTTCGCTGCGAAAAGCCCTTTTTTTAATATTTCTTTCAGGTCAGCTTTTGGCCTGAGCGGGTAGCGCAATAAGTGATTTATTGATCAGCACGGCGCAGCCCGTGTCGTTGAAGCTGTCCATCAGCGGGTGAGTTACCTGGATCAATTCCTCATTGGAATCGCAGTGAACGTAGGAGATAAATCCTTCTCCCCCGGGGTTTGCAATGGTGAAGTACCTGCCCTGGGCAGCGAGGCTTTCCTTGACGATCGTGTCTTCAGCCTGGGCGGCAGCATAGAGGGCATCATAATCCAGGTTTTCGATGGTGAAATTCAGGTTTTGCAAAACCCCGGCCTTGGTGATGGAAAGGGTTACGGAAATATCTGCAATCGTATCGCCCGGGTCATAACCCTCCTTATCCAGCAGGAAAGGCATCAGGATAACCCCTTTGGGTGGTTTGGCAGTGCTTTCATCATCTTTTCCTCCCACTTTGTCGTACTGGTGTTCCGTGCCAATGTGAATGTACTCAGCCGTGTTTCCGGGAGGTTGCATTTCGCCCGCAAATCCTTTGACTTCAATCAGAAGCAGTTTCTTTAACTTTTTAGTTAGTGATTTTAACAAATCTTTCATAGCAGTGGCATTTTAGGTTGCAAATGGATTGTTATTAAAATAAGATGCATAATGCCCCTTAAATTCCATAAAGTTTTTTAAATTTTGAATCTTTTAGGGAAAATCAGATCAACCTGTCAGATGCATTTCAAAAATAAGCGTGCATGGTTCTTACTTTTAATTTTTGCATTGGGGGGATTTCAGTTAAGTACCGCGCAGATAACCCCTGACGGGATTTCCCCGAACCAGCTTGGATTACTGATTAAGGATATTGATGAAAAAATAGCCTCTCAAAATTTTCAGGGATTTGAGAGATGGCTGGAGGCCAGGATAACCCGGATTCCTGGATATGAAAAACTCTCCAACGTTGATAAAAGTGATATTTGGGCTGCGGCGGGTTTAGAATTGTATAACGAAAATGCATATTCCGCGGCAGTTTTTCCCCTGGAAAAGGCCTGGGAACTGGATGATGATCCTGAACCTGTTGACCTCACTCCATACATGCAGAAAAAAATCCCGCTGATTTATTCGTACAGCCAGGCGGCCATGTTCTCCAAACTCAAGGTTGCCTTGGATAAAACCCGGAAAAATTTCATTGAATACGCCCGAAAAAATCCGGGGGTGTCTGTCATGGCCCGGCATGATTTTTTTTATGGCCGTTATTATGATCATTTGGGCGACCTTCCCAAAGCAAGATCCTATTTCCTTTCTGCCCTGAATGGGTACGAGGTTGCTTACAACTTCAATCCCAATTCATTTTATCTTGAATCTCAGGCCGATTGCTACCAGGCCCTTGGCATCATTCTTAAGGATCTGGGCGATTTTAATGCAGCAATTGAATCCTATCAAAACGAGTCCGTATTTCTGGGAAGGGCTGGCTATGCCCCCAAAAATAAAAGGTTTGCTTCCCTGGAAAATAACATGGGAGTGGCCTTTGAAGAGATGGGGCAGTTTGATAAATCTCTGCAGATGTACATGTCGGCCAAGGATAAATATCTTGCCTCATTGGGCTTGAATCATGAAAAAACGGCTGCCTCCCTGATCAACATTGGGTCTGTATATCACCAACTGGGTCAGTATTCTGATGCCCTTGCCCAATACAATACTGCTCTAAGTATTTACCAGACAATTTATGCCGTAAACCCTGATCATTCGGATTTTCCCATTGTTTACCGCAATATGGCCAACTCATTTCTGGAAATGGGTGACATGGAAAATGCAGATTTGTATTTTCAAAAAGCTCTGACCGGATTTGAGCGAAAATTTGGGGAAAACCATTATGAAGTAGCGGTTACCCGCACAGATATTGCCCGTCTCCATCAAAAATCAAATCATATCGACCAAGCCCTTGAAATGATCCAAAAGGCCATTTTTTCGCTTGACAAAGAATATCAATCTTCCAACCTGGCTGCTCAACCACATTTGGAACAGGTTGCCTTTCTACGCGACCTTCTGGCAGCACAAAAATTGAAAACTTCCCTTTTGGAGAATAAATATCACGCGACTGGTGAAATTTCAAACCTGAAAATTGCCCTGGAAACTTATCAATCCATGGCCGAGCTGATTCGAAAATTAAGACAGGGTATGCAGGTGGAGGAATCAAAATTATTTCTCAGCGGGCAGGCTGTCCCAATTTTCGAAGATGCAATTGGACTTTGCATGTTGTTGAACCAGCTAACCCAGGACCCCGGATTTCTTGAAAGAGGTTTTGGCTTTGCCGAGCAATCCAAGGCCATGGTTTTGTTGGAATCGATGAAAATAAAGGAATTACAGGAATCCATAGACCCCGAGTTACACAGAATCCAGGATGAATTGCGCATGTTTTACCTCGATTTTGAACGCAGGGTAAAGGAAAACTCTTCGGTTAAAAATCAGGGAGAATATCAAAAACAACTTGATGAACTCCGTCTCAGGATCAATGCATCAGAAAGAAAAATGCAGGAGGATTTCCCTGCTTTCTACAACCTCAATTACGAAGTAAACACCATTTCCCCCGAAAAAATCCGCCAGCGGATTTTGAATCAGGACAAAGTTCTGGTTGAATACTTCCTGGGAGAGGAAAATCTGTTCATTTTCCTGCTGACCCACGAAAATCTGACTGTAAAGCAGATCAAAATTGACAAAGACTTTCCCAATCATATCCTGGGCATGAAAAATGCCCTTGAAGGACTGCAAATTCCAGTGGAAGCCACCCGCAAACCTTACCGCGACGAAGCCTGGTACCTGTACCAAAAGGTGTTCGAGCCCATTGCAAAGGACATTGGCGACCGGCAGGTAATTATTATTCCAGACGGTTTGCTGGGGTATATTCCCTTTGAGGCTTTGTTGACCCAACAAACGGATTCCAAAGATTTCCGGGATTTTCCTTATCTCATTTTGCAGAGTAATTATAATTTTTCTTATGATTACTCAGCCACCCTCCTGTGGGAAAATGCGGTCAACCGGGCCCGGCACCGCGCCCGGGATTATGTGGGCTTTACGCCTTCGTTTTCAGCCCACCACAACGAACTTCCTGCTATCCGCAAATCCATTGAGGAGATCAGGGACCTTTCGGGTGGAGTCCTTTTTCAGGATGCAGAGGCCTTCAGTTACAAATTTCGGTTTTCTGATTTCAAGGACAAGATTGTGCATCTCGGCACCCATGCCTACATCAATGACAGCATCCCGCTTTTCTCCCAGATCATGTTTGCCGCAGACCCGGCAAATCCCTCTGATACAGCACTTTATACTTACCAATTATTCAATATGAAAATGGGGGCCAGCCTGGTAATTCTGAGCGCCTGTCAAACAGGCGACGGCAAACTGATGCGGGGCGAGGGAATCATGAGTCTCTCCCGCGGCTTTACATTTGCGGGCTGTCCCAGCATCCTCATGAGTCTGTGGAAAGTGGCGAGTGCCCACCGCTCCACCGCCGACATCAACCTGGGTTTTTTCACCCGCATGCGGGCCGGAATGCCTAAAAATGAAGCCCTTTACCAGTCCAAAAGGGAATATCTGGCAACGCTCAAATATTGTGAAGAAGCTAATCCGTTTTTATGGGCTGAAATGATACTATCTGGTGACCCGGCACCCATTTATCACCCCAATCACCTGGGCTACGGCTTTGCGGGTATCTGGGCGTTGGGTGTGATCATTGCCCTCTACCGCCGCAAAAAGCGCAAAAAAACCTCCGTTGCTGATTAGCCCCGGAGGTTCACAAATGGTCGGTTTTTAAGAAAAAAAATTACAGGAACCTCTAAAAACGATGGAGATCAAGGCGGACGCAGGTGAAGAAAGCGTAGTTTGCTAAAGTAAATGAGCATTCTGAGCCAAGTCCAACGGAGAGATTCGAAGTTTTCAGGGGTTCCCTTACCTGATTAATCGAGCTCTTTCAGAAGCCCGGCGGCTTTTTCCTGGTAGCCGCTCCTGCTCTGACTGATTTTCAGCAGCAGGTCTTTGGCCGCCCTTTTATCCTGGTTTTTCAGGTAGGCCTTGCCAAGCAGCCATTCAGCCATCTCTGAAAATACGGGATTGTCAGACTTTGAGGTCCCGGTCAGCATTTCAATCGCTTTGGGATAATTTCCCATTTCCAGCAGGCTTTGAGCCACAAATATGGAAGCGGGCAAATAGTTTTCACTTTCAGCAGTAAACTGATCCCCCAGGGAAATCACCCTGGCATAATCATGGGCCTGAAAGGCAGAAACCATCTGCATGATTTCTGTTTTGCCATTATCTCCAGCCGTCGGCTGGATGGGGAAAAGCGGATCAGCATAATACTGCGCCACCAAATCCTGGGTCGAATGAGTATCCGGGGAAAGGTAGCGCACGGAGAAAAAGGCCAGAATAGCCAGGCTGGCTGCAATGGCTATGTATTTTGGATAACGGGCAAAGAAAGGCACAGGTGCCTTGTCTGTAACTTGTTCGGGCTGGATATGGGTGGAAGCGGGTTTGAATTCGATCACGGGTTGAAAGTGCTCTGCACTTTCATTGACCTCAGCTACCAATTCGGTAAATTTCTCAACATCGCCAAAGGATTGTAAGCCATCCAATGCGTCAGAGCAAAAGGGGCAGTCGATCAGGTGCATTTCCACTTCATGCGCCTGCTCTGGTGACAAGGTTTCGTTTGCATATCCGGTCAGTTCATCCTGCGAAAGGCAATTCCGCTGATAAAAAACCGGATTAAACTGGTTTTTTGAAATGTTCATTTTAGTCCTTCCATCAAATAATTGGCCCGTGTTCTTTTCACTTTTTACCGGCTGAAGTTAAACGCCCATGCATTTCTGGAGGTTTGCCTTTCCATTCTGGATGTAGCTTTTAACCTTGTTCAGATCAAATCCGGTGAGATCGGCGATTTCCTTATATCGCTTTTTCTCAAGGTAAAAGAGCGTAACACAAAACTTTTGTTCTTCCTTTAAACTCTCAATGCAATCGCCGAGGCGATCCTCGAGTTCTTCCTTTTCATTATTGAGATGCTCGAAATCAGGTTTTTCCATAATTGACTCAGAATATTTTTCGTCGTCAATATCAACCTCGAAGCTCCCTTTATTCTTACGTAAAATTTGGCGGCAATGGTTACAAGAGACCGAATACAACCAGGATTTGAAATGGGAAACTTCATGATCGATCAGCTTGGTCATGAGTGAAACGAAAATATCGTTTACTGCATCCCGGGCATCTTCCTCGTGTTTCAGAAACTTCAGGCAGGTTCCCAAAACAAGGTGACTGTATCTGCTGAACAGCTCCCCCAGGTATCTGGAATCAGTCGTGGATTTGTATAATTCCACGATTTCTGCATCTGATTTCTGATTTGATTCCATTCAGAATGAAAGATTATCCACTGTAGTTTTATTCGTGCATTCAAAGATAGAAATTAATTTCAAATTTAAGCTTTGGGGCGTTTTTATAGGCTTGAGGATTCGTTTTTTCCCAATCTTACTGACCATGTAAAAGCAAAAAAGTCTGGCTTGAACGGCCAGACTTTAAGATGATTTTTGATTCGTGCTTTCTCAGAAAAAGAATAAGGCTCTCCCAGGTTGCTTTTAACGAACTGATTCCAGTGTCTTAAGCGCGGAGAGAGCATCTTTTTGGTACTGATGATCCTGATTTTGGGAAATATTTTGAAAAAGTTCGCGGGCTTTTGTCATGTCGCCGCGGGAGAGGAATACCTGGCCCAGAAGCCACTCAGCATGCTGAATATAAGCAGGTTCGCCCGAGTTGATAATGCCCCTCAGATTGATTTCTGCTTCGTCGAAATGGCCGGTCTGAATTTGGGCCTGGGCAAAATAGAACTGAGCGGGCACTTTGTAGGGATCGTTATCGTCCATATTGCCTTCCATCTCCATCACCTTTTCCAGATTGCCTGCCAGAAAGGCGTCACGCACCTGAAACAAAAACAAATCCCTGGAATTGCCGGCCACCTGGGCCACAGGATCATAGGATTGCTGATAAAGTTGGGCGGTATCAGAAGCAGATGCATGCTGCTCCTGGTTTTGGAGGGTATAAATTCCGGCTACTGCCAGCAGGCCAGCCAGGGAAGCGGCCACCGCAATGCGGTTGAATCTGCGGTAAAACGGAATGACGCGGGTTTCCCTGGGTTCGGGCCTTTGCAGCAGCTTATCCAGATCTTCCTTCACTTTCTGGTTCAGACTGACAAACTGTTCCGTATGATCAAGGAGAGAAATTCCTTCGAGTGCGTCAGAGCAAAAGGGGCAGTCGATGAGGTGCATCTCAGCATCGTGGGCCTGATCGGCAGAAAGGGTGCAGTTGGCATAATTGCTGAGTTCAACCAGGCTGAGACATTCACGTTCTTCAAGAATCAGGGTAGTAAGGTTGTTATTTGAGTTCATCGTTCCTCCGGGGGATTTTAATCCCGCTAAATTGTTCCTGTAAAATTGTTCTTCCAAAAGAGACAGTAATTTGTTTTTTACTTCTCACTTATAAGATGCAAGGAGACCTGTTTTTCCATGTTAAGTTTTTAATACTTTTTATAAAGTATTGAATTACAGGCTATTAAAAATCACACAAATCATCATATTCCCAAATTTTCTTACATCACGTCCTGGTCAATTCCCGTATCGTCACCTCCAGATCCCGCCTGCCAAAACCGTCACTTCCCAAACTCCCCAAAAGCAGAAAAGGATGGCAAAAAGTGCCATCCTTCCATACAGTTAGAAAATCAATCAACCAAAAGACTAATAAAAAGAACTTGTTAAATTTTGTATTGTTTCAATGGTTCGTTGTTGCGGTCGTTGTTGTTTGATATAGAGATACGCCCCGCATGAAATTTCCATGCGGGGCGTAAATTATTTTTTGAAAAAATTTACAATAAACTGATTTACAGCGAATTAAAATTTAATAATTTTTGACACCACCCGACTTTCGCCGCTTCGCGCCACCAGAAAATAGATCCCCGCGGCTTCGCCGCTCAGGTCCAGACCCACGCTGGCGCCTGTACCAATCGTTCCCTGCTTCAGCAGCCGGCCTCCCCCATCCACCAGATCAAAAGCCACCTCCCGGCTGGCTCCGTTGCGTACCTGAAAAGGTCCCCTCACAGGATTCGGGTACACCTCCAGGCTTTCAGCCTTCAGAGGCGGTTCCCCGATAATCACAGGCAAATCTGCAAACCACATCCCACGCCCGTGGGTCATGATGAATAATTTGCGGTCGCTCTCCCGCAACCTCAGCTGGTGAATGGACACATTGGGCACTGCCATTTCCTTGTCCCAGGTCTGGCCCCCGTTGGTGGTGGTGTAGAGCCCCAGATCTGTGGCCACTATAAAAAATGAGTTGGGTTGCTGCGAATCCACCTCAATCCAGTTGACCGGCAGCCCTACGGGCAGATTTCCGCTGATGTCCTTCCAGACCGGGCTGGAAGTATTGGCACCATCCACCCGCCAGAGGCGGGAAGAATCAGAATAATTGCTGAAAGCCACAAAAATAGTTGAATCCGTGGCCGGGCTCACCTCAATGCAGACGATGAAATCGTCCTGCACCCCTGCAGGGACACTGGCTCCCAGCCATACCTCATTGCCCGGCACTGCGGTCAGCGCATTGTCGATCCTGTACAGCAGGCCCTTTTCACCCCCCAGATACACCGTGGGAGTAGCAGACCTGGAAATCCCCACACAATAGGGACTTTGGTTGGAGGAAGAAACGTCATTGGTCAGCTTGACCCATGAATTGGCCCCGTCTGTGGTGCGCCACAGACGTTTTTGGGTTACGAAGTACAGCTGATTCCCATCCAGGGGATTGATTTCAAATGGATTGATAAACCAGGTTCCGTCGTCAATAGATCCATTTCCGTTATTATCCAGTTCATTCGCTACATTCTGGAAAACAGGAAAGCTGCTTTGGGCATTGATGGTGCGGAAAATTCGTCCGTTTTGATAAGAAACGTACGCAATATTGGGATCCTGCTGGTTAATGGCGCAATATGACCCGTCACCCCCAAAAATAGAATTGAAATTATTGGGTCCATTCAGCATGGAATAGGTCCCGTTGTCCTGGGCACCCCCGAAGGCATTCAGCCCCGCCGGAAAATAATATCCTGCATAAAACTGGGTCACCCGATAGTCAAAATTCATATCATCTGCAGAGCCCAAAAAGCCATTGATCAGCTCAAATCTGAAAATCCCGCCATCATTACAGGAGAAAAAGCGGTTTCCATTCGCCCGGTCCCACAAAACCAGGTGATGATCTGAGTGGGTGTAAGGCGTTAATTCCCAGGTTTGTCCCCCGTCCAGAGAGAAAACCTCTTCCACACAACCCGAAACCACCACATTGGGATCGTCGGGCTTCACCCCAAGCGAAAAACAATACCAGGGGTAATTATAGGCTGCATCCAACCCAAACGGGTCGGCAGGTGATGGAAGCACCGTCCAGGACTGGCCTGCGTCCGAACTGCGGTAAATATCCAGCAGGCCCGAATCATAGGTTCCCAGACTTCCGTCCTCAAATTCCGCATAAATCACATTGGGCACACTGTCGCAGTAGGCAATTTCGATTCTTCTGAAACCTGTGGCAGGCAATCCGCCCGTCACCTTGGTAAAGCTACCCGCATTGCCGCTGGTCGATTTCCAGATACCCGTATCCCGCACCGCGATCATCAGCGATCCATTCGGAAACACCTCAATATCAGTCACATCCTTGTCGCCGATCATAAACACCCGGCTGAAGGTGGCGCCGCTGTCCACCGACTTGTAGAGGCCGCTGTCGGCTGTGCCCACATACAAAATACCCGCCAGCAGCGGGTCGGTTTTTACCTGCCAGACCCTTTCAAACGCCTTATTGGCGGTCACGGGCAATTGGGCAAAAGACTGCCCCCCGTCTGTGGAGCGAAATACGCCCATACCAGGAATTCCAGCGCTGTTGCCGCGCGTTTCCCCCGTACCATAATAGATCAGATTGGGCGAATTCAGGTCCTGGGCCAGCGAAGTTACCGACAAAGTCATGGCCTGATCATCGACCGGAAACCACGAAAAACCTGAATTTGTACTCGACCAGATTCCCCCGCTTACCGCACCCGCCAGATAGTGGGCACTATTATTCACGTCCACAATCATCGCCCGCGTTCTCCCCCCAAAATGGATGGGCCCGCCGTCGATCACCGGGGTCAGATTCCCGCTGCTGGTCTTATTCATACCAGACTGTTCTGCCATCCTTTGGGACCAGCCCGAAGGGTACACTCCTTTCATCCGCAGGATCTGTTCAGACCATGCGGGATTTACGGGACCTTCCTCCTCCTCCTGTTCAAAAAATGACTCAGTAGCTGATTCAGACCCGGAAAGAACGAAAAAAGTAAAAGGCAGAATGGCGAGCAGGCTAATTAAGAATAGCAAACCACGCTTCATAATAAAAAGCAATTTTCGTTAAATCCAAAGATAGGGAAAAACCCCAAACTTTGCGAAACCATGAATCCACAATGGCCAGGGTAACCCCGTTTCAATGCATTTGAGTGGGAGTTTTGGGAAAATAATCTCTGATGAAATGCCCTGAAACTGCCTGGGAATCCCCCGGGAATACCCACCCTCAACGGGGGCGGTCTGGTCCCGGCGTCCCTGCAAGCCCCCCTTCCGTCAGCGGGCGCCACCAGCAAGGCGCCCGCTGCCATCCCACACCGGCACGAGGCCCGCCCCCGTTTGCTGTTCGCATGGTAATTCAAACAAATTTACCCCCTCAGCCAAAGCTTCAATTCCCGCCAGGGAGTACGATCGCGGTGCCTGAACATCCTTCCCTCCCCCTTTTGGGGCTGAAACACAAGTTCATCCCCTCGTGCAAAAGCATGAATCCGCTCCACACACCTGTCGATCAAAGCGTGGATACAGCCCGCATACAGGGTTTCCTCGCTCAACCTTTTTCCGTTTTCGGCCAGGCGCGGCTGCACCAGGTCCAGGATTTGCCCTCCATCCAATTGGGCGGTCAGTTGGTGGAGTGTACCAGCCACTTTGTCTGGTTTCCCGTCATACAGCGCAAAAAAAATGCAGTGATTCCCCTTATAATCAGGCAGATATCCAGTGTGAAGATTCAACATCAAGCCCGCGCGGGCAATCACAGAACCTCCAATGTACTTGGTACCCGTGCAGACCGTAATTTCAGGTTTCCAGTCCTCCAAAGCCGACCAGACCTCTGCGCAGTTCGCCGAATCCACCTCCAGATCAGGAGGCGGTAATTTGTAGCCAGGTGGCACCAGGGAGGCAAAATATTCATTCCGTTTGCGGCGGTCGCCGGTCAGTTTGCGGCGCCAGGAGTGGTACTTCATCCACTTCACATCGCCATGCCTGCCTTTCTTTTCCAGGTGCCTGATCTGGCCTGCATTGGGCTCAATGATGCAGCGGTAGCCAGGAAATTTCCGGTCAAGACAATACCGCAAGTACGTATGTTGGGGGTCATCCGAGCAGATCAGCAGCAACCTCAGCGGGTTTTCCGGGCTGCTTCGCTTTACTTTCAGGGCTTCGCTCAAGACAAGGTTCTTTGAGAACGGGTTACAGACTCAAGTTTGTGATTCCCCCGGGCAGGATGAAACCTGAGATGCATGGGGTCAGATTGCCCGGCGAGTGCATTCACCACGGCCCGCGCCACCACGGGCGACTGGGCAAATCCCCCTGTATTATGACCTCCTGTAATGATAAAAAGGCCATTTTCCTGAGCTGGCAGCACCTCAAACACTCCCAGCCCGTTGGGCGTAAAGGGGCGGATACAATACTTGCGCCCTTGCGGGTAAAAGCTGTTGCGTGCTTTTGCGGCCGCATACCCTTCAGGAAAGTAGATACGGGCCACCTCTTCCAGTTCGTCAAAGAGGGCTGCCAACTCGGGGGAGTCCTCCCGGGGGCGTTCCAGCCCCACATAACCGTAGCCTCCCCCAAAAATCAGGATGTCCTCCCCTGTTTTGGCGTCTTTTGCGATGGTCACATTGATATCTTCCACCAGGTGTCCCCGGCGATGAATCTTGATTGAGTTTTTCAATTCCGGCTTCAGATTGGGAATCTGCAGCCACACGCCCAGGACTCCCTGGATCAGGTTTTCGCTGGCTGTTCCAGCCAGCAACTGATTTCCTCCCACGCCCGGGCTGATCACATAATGGTCTGCCTTCAGCCGCAAGCCCCCGCTATTCAATTCCTGCACCACTCCGTTTGCATTACGATTGATGCCGTCCACCCGGGTTTCCCACAAAAACTCCCCGCCATTGCCCAGAATATCCTCGATCAGGCGGGCCATGAATCCATGTACATTCAGGGTAAATCCCTTCACAGTGATGCCCCCAGCCAGTTCATTCATTTCCCGGGCTGCCTGAAAGCGGGGAAAATCCGCCAGAAATTCGTTCAGGTTGGTTTCCCTGAGCAAAGCTCCCAGGCCGCGGTTCAGTTCAATGGCTGCGCCTACGGCATTGGTTTCCACGTACATCCGCAGGATGTCGTCGCACAATTCCACCTGCTGAAAAAGTACAGGACAATCTTTTCTCAAAGCCTGCCACAAATCGCCACTTTCCCGATTCAGGCTGAAAATATTTTCGCTGTAAATTCTGGCCCGCCAGGCAGGAATGGATTCAAATGCATCCACCCAGGCCAATTCTGGCAGAGAAAAAGTTCCCGGCTCACGGACCGACCAACCTCCGTCCCGGGCAGTTTCCCGAAAAATGGAAAACATATTTTGGTAGATGTCACTGCCTTTTTCATTATAATTATCCGCCTCTGTCAGGGTAAACATGCGTGCATTTCCCCCTCCGCTGGTCACGCCCAGCAGGCTCCAATCGTCGCAGGTCCGTGGATCGGGGCCAGCATCTGCGATGCGCACCCTGAACCCCGCCCGTTGCAAGGCATGGGCTGTGATCAGATTTACAATTCCTGCTCCTGCCAGCAATACACTGCCTTTGGAAAGGTCGCTCCTCCGTCTGGAAATCAGCTCTGCAGAATTTGCCGCAGCAAGGGTTTGATACATGCCTTCGGCAGTTTCCAACACCCCGGGGAGGTCCGTTACGCCCTTTTCGTCAAAAGGCCAGACCTGAATCCCATAATTGCCACCCAGACTCTTCAGTTCAGCATAGCTATCCAAATCTGCCACCATTATGCCCAGCATTTCACCGGGCATGGCCTCCCGCCAGAGTTTTAACTGGGAATATTTTACTTCCTTCGACTGGGCAATCCAGATATTTGGGGCTTCCTGACCCGTCAAATGGCGGTCCAGGACCTGGTCAGATATTTCATCCCGCGGTAAAAAAGTCAGGTCTTTTTCCGGGGATGACAAAACAGAAATGGATTTCAGAGGGGCTGTAATTGTAATTCTCATTCCGAACTTGGCAAGTGCAAAAGGGTGCAGAACTGAATTTAGGGAACAATTTTGAAATGCCAAAAACCCAGCGATTTTCACCTGGTTTCGTCAGGCTTGTGAAAAAGGGAATGACGGAGTTCGCGGCGGTTGGCCAGATAGCCAAAGATCAGGGCAGTGAAAAAGGGAAAAAGTAAATACACAATGGCGGGAACTGCGATTTGGGGGTTATTGAAAAACAGCGCCCCCGAGGCAATGGTGATGGCCAGTGCGGCATTCTGAATGCCCACTTCAATCCCAATTGTAAAACGATCCCTCAGAGACAGTCCCACCAGCCGGCTGATGAAATAACCTGCCACCATGCTGGTGATATTCAATAATAAAGCTGGCAAAAGCGCATCCAGATAATCTGCAATCTTTACTCCCGGCCCTTCAGATTTTCCCACAAAAGCCACCCCTACAATGGCTGCCGCCAGCAGTACAGGCATGATGTATTTGAAAATCCCTTCCATTTTCCTGGCTTGAGGGCTCCATTTGGCCCGTATAAGGATGCCTGCGGCACAGGGCAAAACAACCAGGAGCAAAATGTTGATCATGGTTTCTCCAAAGGGCACCCGGGCATCGCCCGATTTCATCCCCATGAGCCAGGCCCCCAGAGCCAGCACCAAAGGCACAGAAAAGACCACCAAAAAGCTGTTCAATGCCGTCATGGATACAGAAAGGGCCACATTTCCCCTCAACATATAAGAAGCCAGATTGGAGGTGGATCCACCCGGACAGGCTGAAAGCAGGATAAATCCTGTTTTGAGGTGATCAGGCAGGGGAAAAATGCTCACCAACAGAAAGGCGAGGGCCGGCAGCATCAGCATCTGACATACCAGGCCGGTCAGCACAGCCTTCGGCTGTCGGAAAATATTCCTGAAATCGCTGATTTCCAGGCTCAGGCCCAGCAACACCATGACTCCTGCATAGGCAACCAATAAAGCATTGTCGAAAAAAACCTCCATGCAGGAATCGAATTTTGTTTCCGAAATTAAGTTAGATTTTGTTGACAATCTCAAATTGCTCAATTTAATCCTGCGAAAGAAACAGTTTCACCCCAAAATTCGCCTATGGGATGGAGAGGAATGATTGCCCGCCCGATCGTCAACCAGATCGAAAGCAGAATCAGATACTGGGCTGAGCGCCCCCACGAATACCAGGAAAAATATTTCCTTCATTTGCTTTCTGAGGGCAGCCAAACTGAATACGGGCGAAAAATTGGCCTGAAAAAGGGCATGAGTTATGCTGAATTTCGCGAATGCGTTCCTCTGGTGGATTATGAAATCCTCAAACCCTGGGTGGAACGGATCATGGCAGGCGAAAGGGACCTGCTTTGGCCCGGCAAACCTTCGTATCTGGTCATGTCGTCGGGTACAACTTCGGGCAAAAAATACATCCCCTGCTCACCTGAAGGGGTAAACTGCTTTGTACGGGCCACCACAGACGCCTTTTGCTCCTATGTAGCCCGCTCCCGCAACTATGACATCTGGGATGGCAAAACCCTGCCTCTGACCGGCAGCCCGGCCCTGACCATAATGGGCGAAATCCCTTCGGCCCGGGTTTCTGGCTTGTTGAACCACTTCCTGCCAGGTATCGCAAAATGGAACCGCGTTCCCAGCTGGGAAACCAATTCCATTCCTGTCTTCGAGCAAAAAATCTCGGCCATCCTTGATGAAACGATTGGGGCCGATGTGCGGGCGATTACGGGCCTCCCTGTCTGGCTGAATCTCTTGTTCAAACGCATGTTTGAACGAACGGGCAAAAAAGTGATTGAGATCTGGCCCAACCTCAGGGTAATGGTTTACGGGGGGCTTCAGGTGGCGCCTTACAAAGCCGGCCTGATTGAGGCCATTGGCAGGGAAATTGATTTTGTGGAGGTGTTCAATGCCTCTGAAGGTTATTTTGCAATTGAGGAAAACTTCGATAATCTGGGCTTGTTGCTGCACATGCATTCAGGCTTTTTTTATGAATTTATTCCCGCTGAGGATTTTCGCAACGGAATCACCCGCCGCCTTCGGCTGGAGGAAGTGGAATTGGGCAAGGATTACGGGCTGGTGCTCAACAGTATTTCCGGGCTTTGGGGGTATAATCTGGGGGATACGGTAAGATTTACCTCCCTGCAGCCTTACCGGGTGATTTTTACCGGCCGCATGGCGCATTTTACCTCTGCCTTCAACGAACATGTCATTGAAATGGAGGTGGAAAGAGCCTTGAAGGAAGCCATGGTGCAGGAAGGTGGTAAAGTGACCGAGTTTACAGTAGCGCCCCAAATTCATCCCAACGAAGGTCCACCTTTTCACGAATGGTTCATTGAATTTTCGGAAATTCCCCACGATCTGGAAGCATTTCGACTGAAAATGGATGTTGTTATGCAGGCGGGAAATCACCTTTACCGTGAACTGATCGCGGCGGGTGCCATGCGAACCCTGGTGCTCAATGTCATGCAGAAGGATACCTTTCTCAATTACATGGAAAGCCTCGACAAAGTGGGCGGCCAATTCAAATTACCCCGACTGAAAAATGACCGTTCTATCGCAGATGTGCTGGCGGGAAAAATCAAACAAAAAATCAGTTAAATCCATGAAAAACAAACCCT
This sequence comes from Bacteroidia bacterium, assembly GCA_020635905.1. GTDB lineage: Bacteria > Bacteroidota > Bacteroidia > J057 > JADKCL01 > JACJYV01. The sequence continues at coordinate 52,901 of JACJYV010000007.1, read as the reverse complement.
TGAAAATAGGAATTCCTGCCCGATTCATGTATCCCGAGCCGGGGCGATCCGCCCTTTACGGTTCCAATACCTACGCATGTGTGGAACAGCAAATGCTGGAATATGTATCGCGGGCCGGGGCGTTGCCAATCATGATCCCACCTTTGCCCGAAGGGCAGTTGCTGAACTTTCTGAGGGAAATGGACGGCATTCTGCTCCAGGGAGGCTCAGATGTAGCCCCGGAATCCTACGGAGAACAGCCCATTCATCCCACCAAATGGAAGGGAGACCGCCAGCGGGATATATTTGAATTGAATATCATCGAAAAAGCATTGGAATTGAATCTTCCTTTGCTGGGGATTTGCCGCGGCAGCCAGATAATGAACGTGTACTTTGGAGGAACCCTTTATCAGGACATTGGCACCCAGATTCCACAGGCTTTTGAGCACCGCAATCTGGAATTATACGACCAGAATTTTCATAGCCTGCGTTTTGCCGCGGAAGGCTTGCTGCAAAAGCTTTATGGAAATTCCCCACTTACCAGGGTAAACACCGTGCATCACCAGGGTTTCAAAAACCTGGGAAAGGGATTGATCCCTGAAGCCTGGTGTGCGGAAGACGGCCTCGTCGAGGCCTATTCCTGGGAGGGAGCCCCACCCGGCCGGGTGATGGGTGTGCAATGGCACCCCGAATTTTTCGTTCATGCAAAAGAAGCTGTGATCGATCCTGATCTGCTTTTGAATTATTGGCTTGAATTTTGTTAAGTTCGCACATGCGCAGACCTTTTTCCATTCTCCTTCTCCTCCTTCTGGCCGTCTCTCTCCACGCTCAGAATCTGGTCGAACTCCGCCAAAAAGCTGCCGCCGGGGACAGCGCCGCCATGCTGCGCCTTTCGGAAAAATTCCGCTTTGGCTCTGAAGTCGAAGCCAACGACGACAGCTCCCAGTTTTGGGTCAAAAAGTCTGCAGAAGCCGGACATCCCGAAGGGATGTATTTGCTGGGATTGCAGGGTGTGCGCCGCATATTCGATGCTGCCCGTTACAAAAAAGGCATCGAATGGATGGAAAAATCTGCCGCCGCTGGCTTTGAAGATGCCCGGGTCAAGCTCATGGGCATCTATGCCGACAAAGGTGACGGACCGGGCGAGCCGACCCAAACCATCAAATTTTACGACCTCAAAAAAGCCTACGGATTTGGCCTGGCCGCCGCCGGACAGGGCAATGTAGCAGCCGCACTTTTTTGTGGAAATGCCCTGCTTAATGGCAGCGGAGTAGCCCGCAACGACTCAGCCGGACTGGCCTGGTTTCAGTGGGCAGCCGAACAGAAAAAAAGCCCCCAGGCCCAGTATGAATTGGGTTTACTCTGGCTCGAAGGCAAACATACAGTTCGCAAAGACCTTTTTCTCGCCAAAAGGTGGCTGGAAGCTGCCTGGTTCAACAAAAAGGGCGGCCTCGACCTCAAAACCAGGGTTGACATTGCCCTCCACGAGGTGGATCAGGCTTTCAAAAAGACCCATAACCTCATGATGCAAAGCTCCTTGCTCATGCCCCCTGGCGCATTCAGGTATCAATTGAGGGAATAAACGGCATGGCTGAAACTCCTCAGCGCCCCTCCCTGGCGGCCATATTTTGGGAATTCCTGCGGATTGGCGCCACCGCCTTCGGCGGTTTTATGGCTCTGGTGGCCGTCATCCGCGACCGTCTGGTACGCCAGAAAGGTTGGCTCGCCGACGAGGAGGTCCTCGACGGGGTCAGTTTGGGGGGCATCCTGCCTGGTCCCCTGGCGGTGAATGTCACCGCCTTTGTCGGCTATCGCATCCGGGGCATCAGTGGTGCCCTGGTGGCCATGGCGGCCGTACTTTTACCTGCTTTTTTGCTGGTTTTGGGACTATCGTGGGTGTATTTCACCTGGGGCGACCTGCCGGCCATGGAATCTGTTTTTGCGGGCATCATGCCCGCAATTATTGCCATTATCTTTTCTGTGGCCTGGAAACTGGCCAAAACCCACCTCAAATCCATTCCTCATTATCTCATCATGCTGGCTGCCTTGCCCCTCCTGATCCTGGTGGGCGGGTTTTACATGACTGCGGCCATCATCATGGTTTCGGGTATCCTGGGTAGAATTTTCTTTCAGGAAGGCGAAAAAATGGAGGTCAATTCCCCTGAAAATCAGCTTTCCCTGAAAAAATTTCTCCCCTTGCTGGGCCTGATGCTGCTGATGGTGCTGCCTGCTCTCTTCCTGGATCCGGGGTCCCACCGCGGCCTGCGCCAGCTGGTGGACCTGTTTTTTACCTTTTCTGGCATCAGCCTGACCCTGTTTGGTGGCGGTTATGTGATCATCCCCGCGCTGCAACAAATCGTGGTCAGCGAGCTGTCCTGGCTCTCCGCCCGCGAATTCGCGGACGGCATAGCCCTGGGCCAGGTGACACCTGGCCCCATCCTGATCAGCGCAGCCTTCATTGGCTTCAAACAAGCAGGCATTTTAGGCGCCCTTACCGCCACCCTGGGCATGTTTGTGCCTCCTGCCCTGCTCATGATCCTGGCTTCAGGCATGCTGCAGTCCCTCAAAAAGCACCCGGGGGTGCAGGCAGCCTTTCGGGGCATCCGTCCGGCAGTGATCGGCATGATCTTCGCCGCCGTTTGGATCATGGGAAAAGACCTCGAACCCGGACTCACCACTTTTATAGTGCTGCCGCTGGCTCTCGGGCTGAGTCTTTTCACCCGCCTCAATGTGATCTGGATCATCCCGGGAGCAGGTTTGCTTGGATTCTTAATTCCGTATATTGCGACACTTTAGCAAGCCATGACAGAAATTTCAGGGATACAAATGATCGGCACCCGGCGCTCTGGATCCAACCTTTTGCGCCTGATTCTGGACCAGCTTCCTGAAGTTTCCGCCCCCCATCCCCCTCACATTTTACGAACTTTCCAACCCCTTTTACCCAAATATGGTGACCTGCAACACCCCGAAAATCTTCGCTGGCTGGCACAGGATATTTGCCATTGGGTGGAATTGAATCCTGTGCCGTGGCGACACATTCCCCTGCCTCTGGAAACCATTCTTAGCCAGGCAGATGAACCCTCGCTGTTTGGTCTTTTTCGATCTGTGTATCAGTACATTGCCCAAAAGGATGGTGCCCAGATGTGGCTTTGCAAAGGGCTATATAATGTGCGTCTGTTTGCTGAACTGGAAAGTTCGGGCCCGCCCCTGAAATACATCTGGCTGGTGCGGGACGGGAGGGATGTGGCCGTTTCCATGAAAAAGGTGGTGGTTGGCCCCAAGCACATCTGGCACATTGCCCAAAAATGGAAAACTGAACAGGAACTGGCCGCATCCATCCAACAGAAAATCGGACAGGAAAGGTGTTTGATGGTCCATTATGCAGATCTTTTGCGCACCCCAAGGGAGGAATTGAGACGTTTGTGCGAATTTTTAGGGGTGAAATTCAGGGACGCGGCCGTGGACAGTTTTTATCTTTCAGACGAATCCCGCATCACAGCCGCCTCGGGAGCGATGTGGGTCAATGTGGGCAAACCCCTGATTCCCAATAATGTGCAAAAATACAAAACGGAATTGAGCCAGGAAGAAATTCAGCTGTTTGAATCTGTGGCGGGAAATCAGCTTCTTGAGTTAGGTTATTCCCTGGAATTCCCGCCCCTAACCGTAAAAAATTATTCCCCTGAACAAATCGCCCAATTCGAAGCAGAAAACGAAATCCTGATCGCCCGGGCCCTGGAATTGACCTCGCCAGAGGACCTGCGCCGCCGTGCCCCCCAGGAAAATTTTCTGGCCAGCCTGAAGGATAGGCCCGACCTGATTGCCTGATCCATTTTTTCATCCGCGATTCTTTTCAGAAATTTATTGCCATGCAATTTTTCAAATCATTCCTCTTCGCTCTCTTCCTGTTGGTTTCCTGCCTGACTTACGGACAAGCATTTTCACCCGCGGATGGCGAAACTCTGAATTACACCCAGGTTTTATTTCGCTGGCCTGCAAACTCAACTGACCGCTCTTACCTGCTGGAAATCAGAGAAATGGCCAAAGGTGGCGAATTTTATTCTCTGCAAAAAGACGGACACAAGAAAGGAGCAATCAGCATTTTCAAAACCAGCATGAATGAATTCATTCTCGACGATCTGGCCTTCGGCCAGCAATATGACTGGCGGGTGGCCACCCTTCCTGGTTTGCAAAAAAGCCCCTGGCATTCATTCAGTACTGGAAATTCACCTTTGGTGGATCCCGAAAAAATCAGGGTCAGACTGACCCATCCCGACCAACCCGTTTACCTGCCTTCCCGCTCTGCCATTACCCTCGACTATGCGGAAATCATGGTGAACGAGCAGGGAAAGCCTATTTGGTACATTCCCAATCCGCCCAGAGCCATTCGGGGCGGGGCCCAACTACGCGACCTCAAACTCACGGACGAGGGCACCCTGACCTTTGTGTATCAGCGGGAAGGCGCTTACGAAACTGACCTGAAGGGTCAAATTATCTGGGAGGGCCCTAACGACGGTCAGGTCAGTGACAAGGGCAATGAGGAATATCACCACTACATTCAGAAGCTTTCAAACGGCCACATTGCCGTTTTGGGGCAGGAATACGAAAATATGAAACTGACCGGAAACCAGGATTCAGCTGAGGTGCAGTTTGGCACCGTGATCGAATATGACCGGGAAGGAAAAGTGGTTTGGTCGTGGTCTTCGCGGGATTATTTTACCATGCCCGACCTTTGCTTTGGCGATTTTCAAAAATTGGGCTGCACTGGCATGACCCACATGAATGCCTGCTTTTTTGACGAGGAAAATGAACAGGTTTACGTGGGTTTTCGCGACATCAGCCGCATCGTGCGCATCGACAAGAAAACGGGTCGGGTGGTGGATTCCTGGGGAGACAGAATGGCCTCAGGACAGGCTCTGCATGGACAGGGGCTGATTAAGCGACAGCACGGGAGTGAGCTTTTACCCGACGGTAACTTGCTGGTTTTCAATAATGATTCGGTCATGGACCCGGCCATTATCTCCAGCGTCAGGATCTTTTCTCAGGGCATTCCCGGCAAGGCCGAACCCAAACTTGTTTGGGAATTCAGGATGGATTTTGACAGCCTGACCAATGGCAAAAGTATCCGTACAGGTAACGCCATGTTGCTCTACGATGGAAATTACTTTGTTAACGGGGGCGGGATCAATCGTCTGCTGGTGATCAGCCCCAAAAAGGAGGTGTTGTGGGATGCATTTTTTGAAAAAACTGACGCCAATGGCAAGTGGATTCCATACCTGACCTATCGCAGCTTTTATGCGCCCAATCTGCATGGAATGGCCCTCAGCAGCAGAATATTTGCTCAAACCCCTAAAAAACAGGCAAAACCCGGATTTGAAAAGCTGGAACTGGTGCTGGTAAACCAAACTGGCTGGCCCCTTCACGTGAACCTCAGGGCGGAAAATTGCCAGGTCAAAAACCTGCCTGGAAAGGTTCTGCTGAAGCCATTTGAAGAAAAAGTTCTGGCCTTCAAAGCTAAATTTGGTGCGGATGGAAAATTGAAAGAAAACTTTGCCATTTATTCATTTTCAGATGAATTTCCGTCTAAAATTAGTGGAGCAAGCCTCATAAAAGGGCAATAAGAGCAATATCTTTAATTAATTTTTTATATATTTAATTTTATTAAATCCCTGCTTTCTTGAAATTATTATGAGAAAAACAATTACAATCAATCCTCCTTTCCTGCTCTTTTCAAAAATATTAGCCCTCCTGACAGTCATCTTTTTGACTGATTACGGAAACCTGGCGGCGCAATGCGCCACCAGCACGGGCCCGACCAACAACTGCACCTACGGCGATGCCGTGGACAGCTTGAGGATCGGAAACATAGGCGTGCACAATTATGCATGTCTTGGCGGAAGTAATGGTTATTCCTTTTTCGCCACTCCTGTCTGGAATTTTACCCTGGGGTCTTCTTATCTCCTTTACGCTGAAACAGGTGGAAACCAGTACCAGCAAGGCCTGTCCATCTGGATTGACATGAATAATAATGGCTTTTTTGAGGCCACTGAATACATTTTTTCCTCCCCCGCTTCCCTTACTCACAGTGGCACCTTCAACGTGCCTGCCACGGGGGTAACCGGCATTCCTGTGCGGATGCGGGTCAGAGCCACCTATAACACCGTGGCCAATTCTGGCCAGGCCTGCACCAATAGCGTAGGCAACTACGGGGAAACTGAAGACTATAATGTGATTCTTTCCCCCATGGGTTTTCCTGAAGATGCAAAATTCATTGGATTCTCTTCCCCGGCAGACAGCAGCTGTTCTGACGGAAATGATACCATTGTGGCCTGGGTGGCCAACGTGGGTCTGGATACCCTGAATGACCTCGCGGTGAATGTGATGCTGGGCGGCGATTTCTCGGGCTCCATGAACGACACCGTGGCAACCCTGCTTCCCGGCGACACCACCATGGTTTCTTTCCCCGCCAACTTTTTCAGCGGCGGCAGCCTCATCCTGAATGGCTGGACTGCTCACCCCGGCGACACCAACGACACTTCCAATGACTCCCTGATGGCCAGCCTGACCATCTTCAAAACCCTTACCATTTCCGGCCCGGATACCATTTGCAGCGGCGATACCGTCATGCTGATGGCCGATACTGGTTCAGGCATAGGCTACGCCTGGTTTGATATGGCGATGGGCGGAAGTGCCCTGAGCAATGCCAATCCATTCAATGCGGGAGCGATTACCGTTACAGATACGTTCTGGCTCGAAGGCACTGGAAAAGGCTGCCCCAACCGGGTTTGGAAGGAAATCATGGTGGGTTATACTCCCGCGACTCCCCTTGCCAATGCAGATACGTTATGTCCCGGAGATTCGACCATGCTGGACGTTGCGGCCAATCCTCCTTATACCCATTACTGGTTTACGGTTCCTACAGGAGGCAGCCCATTTGCTTCAGGTGACCTCGTGAATTCAGGGGCTGTAAATTCCACCACAACCTTCTACGTAGGAGTACTGACTGGCTGTCTGAATCGTTCAAGTGTTACGGTTACAGCCTTCAACGACCTGCCGGCCATTTCCGCTTTGATGGACCCGGTATGTGAAGGAACGGGAGCCACCCTGTATGTTTCACCTGATTTGGGAGATTATACCTGGTATGACGCAGCTACTGGAGGAAATATGCTCGGCACAGGCGATACCCTGAATACCGCGGTGCTTTCAGGCCCCACCTCTTTTTATGCAGAACTTGACGGAGGTGGATATTGCTCAGGACGCGGTTCAATTTCAATTGGAATATTGCAACAGCCCTCAGGAGGTAGTTTTACCTATTCTGTGTTGGGCAATATGGTAACCTTTACCAGCACGGTTTCTGGTACGGTCACTTACGCATGGGACTTTGGCGACGGATCTGGCACCTCAACCCAGGCCAATCCCACTTATACCTATGCAAACGCGGGTTTCTACACCGTTACCCTGGTGATCTCCAACGCCTGCGGCAGCCAGACCATCACCAATCAGGTGGATGTGGTGTCTGTGGACCGGGAACTTGAAAGCATTGGAATCAATGTCTATCCCAATCCCACTCTGGGTAATCTCACCCTGCACTTTGTATCCTTTACGGGCAAAGATGTTCAGGTACGGGTAACCAGCCTGGATGGAAAACTGATCAGCATGCGCACTTTGGCCCAGGTTACTCCTGGTCAGAAGGTCAGTATGAACCTGGATCAGGTTCCAGCCGGGGTGTACATCCTGACTTTGACTTCCAATCAGCAGGTGTACAGTTCGAGAATTGTCAAAGAATAATGGGAATCTCTAAAAACTTCGAATCTCTGCGTTGGACTTGGCTCAGAAATGCTCATTTACAATAGTAAACTGCGCTTTCTTCACCTTCGTCCGCCTTGACCTTCTTTGTTTTTTGAAGTCCTCTGAAAGAGAATACAGAAAAGGCGTTTCTTCGGGAACGCCTTTTTTATATCCTGAAAGGGAGCAGCAGGGAATTGTTACCTGATTTGGTTGGCTTTTGAAACCAAATTCCAATGAAAACCATGACCATCTCCCTGCTGTTGAGCTTCCTCCTTTTCTTCATCCCCCAAAGTTCCCGGGCGCAAACATGGCTGGATGGGCAATGGGTGGGCACAGGCTACCAATCCAATAATGGCCACACCTGGAGCATCCGTTTTACCGCTGATACGGAGAAGCAAATCTACACCATTGAATATCCTTCCCTGAACTGTGGCGGGGAATGGGAATTGCTGGAGTACGAAAACGGTCGGGCCGTCTTTCGGGAGGTAATCCGCGAAGGATACCTGAGTTGCGTGACCTATGGCCGGGTGGTGGTGACCTGGGTGGGGCAGGATTACCTGAGTTTCAGTTGGTTTGAGCCCTACGACGGCAGCCTGGGCGCCTGGTCAACCCTGGTTCGCAAGGAAGCCCTTTAAGGAATTGGGATTATTTCCTTTCCACCACAAACTTTTCACCCGTCCACTTCAGGAACACCTGGTGAGAGGGTTCAAGATTCTCATACTCGGGCACCATCCAGGTATTGAGAAATAATTCGATGTTTTCAACGCTGTTTTGCAGGGAGGCCTGGGGTTGCACCTCGTCCGTGGGAGCTTTTTGATCAAAAAAGAGGTCTGGACTGAGGGCTGGGAGGAGGTCATTGGCAGAAATCAGGGTACTTTCACCCGCTTTGTAGCGCCAAAAAGTCGTGGTGGAAGATTGTCCGTAGGAAGTTTCTACCACCAAAACAGATCTGGCCTTGTTTTTGGGATTTTCGAACAGGCGAAACCAGGCCTGAAGCTGGTCTCCATCCTCTGTTTCCCCATCAAAAACGTAGTTTTCGCCAGATTTTGCATTGGCCAATACCTGATCCAGAAAGCCCCGTTTGGCGGCCTCTGATTCCCAATAAGGCAATTCATGTCCCTCTGCGGGCAACAGCATGAAAAAATCGACGAAGTTCTGAGGGGCATTTTCCTGCTGGCTCAGATCAATCTGGGGTGCCTCTTCGGAAACTGAAGTTTCCTTGGCCAGGGTGGTATTGCAGGCCCACAGACCCAGGCTGAGGGCCAAAATTGACAAAGAGAATAACAGTGATCTCATATAGTTAAGTTTTGCAATTTCTGGTCGACGGTCTTCTGTTTGCGGTTTACGGTTTCCTTTTTAACTCGCAGCTTGTAGCTCAAACCTCGCAGCTTCCAGCTTACCCCAATACCCCCGCTTCCCTCTGATGGGTTTTGCGGGCCTTGCGGATCCTTACGGATACCACTTTGTATTCCGGGCATTTGGCTTCTGAGTCGTGCACGTCTGAAGTCAGGTTGTTCACCATGATCTCGGGGAAGTGGAAGGTGGTGCTGAGCACGCCCGGCTTGATGTCTTCCGTAAACCAGGCTTTGATGTCCACTTTTCCGCGGGCAGATTCCACACAAACCATGTCGCCATCCTGGATATTATTGGCGCGGCCATCCTGGGGATGAATCCAAAGTACGTCCTCAGTATGGATTTTCACGTTGGGTGTACGGCGGGTCATGGCGCCACAATTATAGTGCTCCAGGTCGCGGTTGGTGGTCAGGATGTAGGGATATTCTTTGGCATGCTCCTCAATCTCAGCCGATTCGCGGAAGGGATGGAAGGAAAATACGCCTTTGCCCCGTTTGAAGGTTTCCGTATGGAGAATCTGGGTATCCGTTCCGTCTGGAGCGACCGGCCATTGCTTGCCATTGTCTCCCAACTCGTTCCACTTGACCCCGGCAAAGAAGGGTACAATGCGGGAAACTTCCTCCAAAACCCACTCAGGATTGTATTCGGGCTGGGGATAGCCCATGCGATTCATGATGTCAACCACGATTTGACCATCGGGTTTGGTGCCGGGTAGGGGTGCCACCACCTGATTTACCCGCTGGATGCGGCGCTCACCGTTGGTGAAGGTGCCTGATTTTTCCAGGAAAGAGGCCCCGGGCAGGACCACATCCGCGTATTTGGCAGTTTCGGTCATGAACAATTCCTGCACCACCACCAGATCACAGGCCTGAAGGGCACGGATCACTTTCTGGGTGTTGGGATCGGTCTGCACCACATCCTCACCCATTATCCACATGGCTTTCAGTTTGCCGTCAATGGCCGCATTAAACATTTCCGGAATTTTATAACCAATGTGGCTGGGCAGTTTGGCACTGTAGAAGGCTTCGTATTTGGCGTGGAATTCGGGATTGGTTACATCGAAATAACCCGCTCCCTGGTGAGGCTGAGCGCCCATGTCGGCTGCGCCCTGCACGTTATTCTGACCTCTGAGCGGGTTCACTCCCACCCCGGGACGGCCAATATTGCCCGTCATCATGGCGAGTTGGGCAATTTGCATCACCGTAAAGGTGCCCTGGGATTGCTCGGTCACGCCCAGCCCGTGAAAGGACATGGCATTGGGAGCGGTGGCGTAGGCAATGGCCGCTTCGCGAATCTCGTTGCGGTCCACCCCACAGGTTTTTTCCAGTTCATCCAGATCGAGGGCGCGGATGGCTTTTTCAAAGTCCTGCCAGCCCGTAGTGCGGGTATCCACAAAGTTTTGATCCACCAGGCCTTCGTCGATAATGTAATACATCATCATGTTGAGCACGGCCACGTTGGTGCCCGGGCGAACGGCCAGGTGGTGGTCTGAATATTTGGCCAGGGTGATCCTGCGGGGATCGATCACGATCATTTTCTTATTGGCCTTCATGGCAAACTGCTTGAGCTTGGCCCCGGTCACAGGGTGAGCCTCGGTCGGGTTTGCCCCGATGACCATGATCAGATCGGCATGCTTGATGTCTTTGATAGAATTGGTAGCTGCGCCAGTTCCGTAGGTGCGCTGCATCCCCAGAGCCGTAGGCGAGTGACATACGCGGGCGCAACAGTCGATGTTATTGGTGCCAATCACTGCACGGATGAATTTTTGCATGAGGTAATTTTCCTCGTTGGTGCAGCGGGCTGAGGAAATGCCAGCGATGTAATCAGCGCCAAAGTTTTCCTTGTAACTGGTCAGTTTGGCCGCGATATAATCGTAGGCTTCGTCCCAGGAAACTGCTTCAAACTCGCCATTGGCCCGTTTGATCAGGGGCGAACGCAGGCGTTCAGGATGGTTGTAGAACTGGAAAGCGAAACGGCCTTTGAGGCAGGTATGCCCCTGATTCACTTCGGCGTCGTAAGGCGCCTGAATCTGAAGAATTTCCCCATTGCGGGTGCCCACTTCCAGGTTGCAGCCCACCCCGCAATAGGTGCACACCGTGCGGGTGGTTTCCTTGACCATGATGGATTTGGACTGGAAAACGTCTGAAATAGCTGAGGTGGGGCAAGCCTGGGCGCAGGCGCCACAGGATACGCAATCTGATTCAAAAAAGCTCTGATCTGTGCCTTTGATAATATGTGCATCAAACCCGCGGCCAGCCATGCTGAGCACCATTTCGCCCTGAACCTCGTCGCAAGCCCGCACACAGCGGTAGCAGTTGATGCATTTGGAAAGGTCTGAGGTCATGTAGGGATGGCTCAGGTCCTTCTGGCGATGCAGGTGATTTTCTCCTTCGGGGTATCGCACATCGCGAATTCCCACTTTGGCGGCCACATCCTGCAGTTCACAGTTGCCGTTGACCTCGCAGGTAAGACAGTCGAGGGGGTGGTCAGTGAGGACCAGTTCGATGATATTTTTGCGCAGGCGGGTTACATTGTCCGAATCAGGAGAAATGTACATTCCTTCTGAAACGGGGGTATGGCAGGAGGCCACCGTGCGTGGTTTTCCGTCTTTGGAGGTGGCAACATCCACACTACAGACCCGGCAGGAACCAAAGGGCTCCAGGTTGGGGGCATCGCACAAAGTAGGCACGGCATCCTGTCCGCGGTGACGGCGCAGGAAGGAAAGAATGGTTTCTCCCGGCCTGATTTCGCGGGGCATACCGTCAATGTAGGCAAATCTGAGATCAATTTTTCCATTTCCATTGCCGTTTCCATTTCCGTTGAGATGGAGGGATTTACTGCCTGGATTTTCTTTTAATTTTCCCATTTCAGAAAATTTTATTTCATTTTCACTTTCGTTTCGGTCGTTTGCGGGTGAATTTATCTTGTGAATCCACCTTTACAACGATCAGTTAAAATATTCATTCAATTCTGCATGAAAATGTTGCAGGGCATTTTGAATGGGAAGGGGCACGCCGCCGCCGAGGGCGCAAAGCGATCCCACCTCCATGGTATGTAAGAGGTCATCAATCAGTTGACGATCAATTTTGTAGCCTTCGTGCTGTGCTTTGTGGAACATTTCCGCTCCACGAACTGAGCCAATGCGGCAGGGAAAGCACTTTCCACAGGATTCTTCCGCGGTAAATTCCATCAGGTGCTCCATGTAGCGAATTATGGGGAAGGATTCGGGCACACAAATCACCGAGGCATGGCCGAGGAGAAATCCGTTTTCCTGGAAGGATTCGAAGGAAAGATTCAGCTTTTCGATGTGACTTACGGGAACCAGTCCGCCGAGGGGACCACCAATGTGGAGGGCCTTGACGGGTTCGCGGAAGCCGCCTGCCAGCTCATATACAATGGTGGAAAGAGGAGTTCCCATTTCCACTTCGTAGAGGCCGGGTTTATTGAAAAAACTGTCCATAGAGACCAGTTTGGTGCCTGAGGATTTGGCTGTACCCAGGCTTGCGTAGGCATCTCCCCCATTTTCGAGGATAAAATGGATGGCCGCCAGGGTCTCCACGTTATTGACCACGGTTGGCTTATTGAAAAGGCCTTCTGTGGTGGGAAATGGAGGACGGATGCGCACCTCGGGGCGTTGCCCCTCGATGGAAGAAAGCAGGGAAGTTTCCTCCCCGCAGATATAAGCGCCTTGAGCGCCAATGATTTTGAAATTAAAATTGAACCCGCTTCCCTGGATATTTTGACCAAGGAGGCCTGCTTCGTGCAGGTCTTTTACCGCCTGTTTGCAGGCTTCAATGGATTCAGGATATTCTCCCCTGATATACACCACGCCCCAGTCAGCCCCGATGATGTAACCCGCGATCATCATGCCAAAAAGTACGGCATGGGGACGATATTCGAGCAAATAACGGTCGGAAAAGGCTCCAGGATCGCCTTCATCTGCATTACAGACCACAAATTTCTGCTTCTCCTTTTCCTTGCGGCAGAAATCCAGCTTCATGCTCATGGGAAATCCTGCTCCACCTCTGCCCCGTACGCCTGATTTTTTGATTTCTTCCAGTAAAATTTCAGGATGCTTGTTGAGGGCATCGCGGAAAGGCTGGTAATAAGCCTCAATGCCTGGGAAATCCGCGGTCAGCAGCTTTTTGCCATGGGTGTACACCTGCAATCCATCGCTGGGAGCGGCCTTTCCTTCGGCAAAAATGGCAGCAATTTCGTCCGCGGAGCGGGCAGAATAATTTTGTCCATTGTAGTTGAAGGCTGAATTTTCATGACACCTTCCAAGGCAGCACATGTGCCCAATTTCGGCTGCAGGGACGTGTTTCTCCAGTTCTGAAGTGAGTTTTTCCTGGGTGCCGGCCATCATGCAGACAGAGCCATTGCAAACGTAAACCTTTTTTCCAGCGTTTCCGGGTTTGAGAAAATCATAAAATGTCGCCGTACCATAGGTATTGGCATTTCCCATCAGGAATTCGTCGGCCAGGCGGGCCAGATCTTCTTTGTCGGGGGTGCCTGTTTTGACAGCCAGGTCTCCCAAACGTTCAAAAAGGTTATTGGTAAGCCCTTTTCGGGCTGAAAGATCACTGAGATTTTTGGACATATTTCAACCTAATTTCACTCATTTTCCCTGATTATCAATTCATTAACCAAAGAAACCAATTCTGTTTTTCCGCAGAAGCAGAATTTATCCAGTACAAAATAGGAAAAAATCCGGGAATTTTCAGGAAAGCAGGCAGGTCTTGGGTGAGTAAAATTATCCTTTGGGGGGCTGGAAAAGACAATCAGGGAAATTTAACAGAAGCTTACCTAATTTTTTACTAATTTAAAACCCAAATAAGATAATCCCGCATCTATGAAGAAAAATTTACTTTTACTTGCACTTTTTGCTCTTACATTTGGCTATATCGGGGCCCAGAGCCTTGTATCAACCACTCCTGAAAACAAAAAATACATTCTGGAGGAATTCACGGGGATCAATTGCCCCAATTGCCCGGGTGGCCATACCACTGCTGCAAATATTTTGGCCGCACATCCAGGCGATGCCTTTGTAGTGGCCTATCACCCCACCAATTCCAGCTACACCACTCCTTCTTCGGGTCAGCCTGACTTCCGCCGCAGCTTTGCAGACGCCTTTTACTCGCTGAGCTACCTGGGAGGCAGCAGCCGCTTCATGCCCAGCGCCATGAACAATCGTCGCACCGTAGGTGGCACCAAAATTCAGAGCACCAATGCCTGGGCTTCCAATGGAAATACCATTTTGTCTGAATCCTCACCCGTAAACGTGGGTTTGGAAGCCATTTATGACTCCAACAAAGATTCTATTGAGATCAGAGTAGAGGTTTATTTCACCAGCTCTGTGACCAATGCGCACACCATCAACGTGGTCATGAGCGAAAATAATATCATTGGATATCAGTCTGGTTCTGGCGGAAGTGCCACCTACAATCACGAGCACGTGTTCCGCGAAGCCTTTACTTCACAGTGGGGCGACGCCATCTCCAACACTTCTCAGGGCGACCTGACCAAATTCAAATTTTACTTCCCTGCCGCCTCCACTGCCGGCTACGACCTGAGCAATCTGGATGTGCTGGCTTTCGTGTATGACTCAGACGGACAGGAAGTTATGACTGGAAATGGCACCCATGTGATTGATGGCGTGATCACCTCAGTGGCCGACGACCTTCAGGCCGAACTTGATCTGACGGTTGCTCCCAACCCGTTCAGCGGAAGCACCCAGATTTTCTTCAATCTGGACAATGCCGCTCCTGTTGCGGTCAGCATGCTGGACCTGATGGGCAAAAAGGTTTATTCTGCACCCGCTATGACCGGAAAAGCTGGTCAGAATGTGATCAATGTGGATGCAGCCGGCCTGAGCAGCGGGGTTTACCTCCTGCAAATGGATGTGAACGGTCAAAAAACCAGCCGCAAAGTTATTCTCGATTAATTTTTGTTATCGCTATACAAATCCCGGCCTCAAGGGGTCGGGATTTTTTTTATCTGTCCAGCAGGGCGCTGATCTGATCAGATTTGTTTTCAAGTTCAAAAATTCGCCTTTCAGCTTCTGCAAAGTCGGCACGGGGGGAGGAAAAAACAATTTTCCCTTCCTTGAGATAAGACAGGGTATCGCAGGTGGAAGTGAGGGTTTCGAAAATGTGGGAAGTAATCAGCATGGTTTTGCCCTTTTCCCGCAATTTGAAAAGGATTTGCCGCAATAATTGATTCGTTTCCAGATCCAGCCCGTTGAAAGGCTCGTCCAGCAGCATGATGGGTTTGTCAAGGCACAAAATGCCCAGAAACGCCAGTTTCTTTTTCATGCCCGTGGAATAATGCTCGGTGAGTTTTTCCAAAGGAAGTCCAAATAATTCGTTCCAGCCCTGGATATTGAAGCCGGGTTTGGCCAGTTGAAACAACTGGAGATACTCACGCCCCCGCATGCGGGGGTAAAAACAATTGACCGTCTCCAGGTACCCAATATCCGTCTTGTGCAAATCGTGGTCCCCGAAACGGAGGCTGCCCTCCTTTGGAGTGACCAGCCCGTAAACCGCATTGAAAAAGGTACTTTTTCCTGATCCGTTCAGGCCCACCAGGCCATGAATCTGGCCTTCGGCCAGCTCAAGATTGAGCCCTTTGAGGACCTGATTTTTGCCAAAGGAAACGGAAAGATTGGAAATGGAGATCATTGGAGGTAGTCTTTGAGGTTGCGCAGGGATTTGAACCAGTATATGGCCAGCATGACCAGGGGAATGGGCAGGGTCCAGGGTTTGATCAGGCAAAGGGGTTGGAGCAGAATGAACCAAAGGTTGTTTTTGAGGTCGCGGTTAGGAGCATAAAGGGCATATTTGAAAAGGATGGAGAAGAAAATAGTGAGCAGGGAAACGAACAGCAGAGCGAGAAAGACCAACCAGGTTTCAGGATGAAGGATCAAAAAGGAAAGGATAAGCGGGACAATAGAAAAGAGGTAAAAGGCGGTTTGGGTAAACCATTTTTGCAGCAGGAAAGCCAGGGGTTTTTGAGGAAAAACCTGCAAAAACGGGGCGGGTTCCGCCCACGTATTGAAACTGGCGGCCAGAATGGCCAATAAAACCATGGCCGCTGGCGCGGCCTCAGTAAACCTGCCCAGGGCCAGCCCGGCCAGCAGGATGCCTGCATAAACCCAGCCCCAGCGACGCAAACCCGACCTCCATTCAAACATGGAGGCAGGAATCCAGGCCAGTTTCAGGAAATTGGCGGCCCTGGGCCGCAGGGTGATGGGAATCAGGGCCACCAGGCCCGCCCAGGCCAGCAGTGCGGGGGTGTAATACCAAAACTCCGTCATCAGAAAGGTGACCAGAAAGGGAAGCCACATGAGGGTATATTCCACCCAGAAAATCAGGAACCGGCGGTCGGAAACCAGCCGCAGGAATTGCTTGTCGCCCCGAAAAAGCTGGGTATTGAGCATGAGAAGTCCTCCCAGCAAGGCCATTTCCGCGCAATAGAGCCCCTGGGCGCTTTTCCAGAGAAACACGAAGTAGTAGAATATTGTGGGCACCCCCACCAGCAATAAAAAAACGGGGCCTGTCTCCATGGCAACCCGAAATCCCTGCATAATCCTGATTCTGGCGAGAGTTTTGAACATATTGGGGAGGAATGAACGGTTATACCCCGCAAGAAAAATTTTGTTACATTCAGCCCGAAATGAAACTCAATAAGTATAATTACCCTGAAAATGGGCGTGATTTTGGCCTGCTGATCATGCGGCTGGGCCTGGGCGCTCTCTTTGTCATGTTTGGCTACCCCAAACTCTTTGGTGGTCCAGATACCTGGGCCAGACTGGGCAAGGCCATGAGCCACATTGGGATTGATTTTCTCCCCCATTTCTGGGGATTTATGGCGGGATTTACTGAATTGGTGGGCGGCGTGCTGATTGGATTGGGTCTGTTATTCCGTCCTGCTCTGACCCTTTTGATTGTGACCATGGTGGTGGCAGCAGCCAGCCACTTTGGCAAAGGAGAGGGCATTGGAGGCGCTTCTCATGCGATTGAGGCAGGCATTGTATTCATTTCCCTCTTTCTGATCGGTCCCGGCAAATTCAGTCTGGACAAACAACTGAAATGAAAGACAATTCCCCTCCAACTTTCCTTTTCAAAAAGCAAAGTAATGGTTGGCAATTATTCCTGAACGTCAGCGAATAGCATAAAAAATTTCCCCCATTCTGTGCGTTAATTGTGTGCATTGCGTACCTTGCAGCCGCAAAATCGGACCTCTGCATTTTTAGCAAACTCTCCTTTAATCCTGTTTTTAAAATGAAAAGCAACATCCTGCCCGTTTTTTTTATCCTGATTCTCCTTCTCCCCTCCCTCGCCCCTGCGCAAAAGAAAGGCAAGAAAACAGATGCCCAGATTCTGGACGAATTTATCGCCAAATCCGTGAAAGATCTCAACCTGGCCGGGGCCTCCGTGGCCATCATCAAGGATGGAAATGTGGTGCTCAATCAGGGCTACGGGCTTGCAAACCCTTCAGATGAGGTAAAAACCCGCAGCAGCGACCTTTTCAATATTGCTTCCTGTTCCAAAGCCTTTACCACGGCCTGCCTGGGTATTCTGGTGGAAGAGGGCAAACTGAGTTGGGACGATTATGTAATTGACTACATTCCCGGCTTCAGGTTGGAAGATCCCTGGGTGACGGCCCAGTTTACCGTGACTGATCTCGTAACTCACCGTTCGGGTCTCACCACCTTCATGGGCGACCTGTTGTGGTATGAGACGGATTATTCCAATGACGAAATTATCAGGAGAATGCGTTTTCTGCCCCAGGATTTGAATTATCGCAAAGATTACGGGTACCAGAATAATACCTTCATGATTGCGGGTGAGATCATCAAAAAGGTAAGCGGACAGTCCTGGGGGCAATTCCTCAAATCTCACATTCTGGACCCGCTGGACATGACCCATACCCGCCTGTGCGGCAACGACGTGAAAGCCAGCGACAACCTGGCCTGGCCCCAGATTGCGGGTACCCAGATTGATTATTTCCACGGTCCCGAGCACCCTGCAGCATCTCTTTTCTCCAGCACAGACGACATGAGTCACTGGGTGAGCATGCTGCTCAATAACGGCACCTATAATGGCAAGACCATTCTCAAACCCGAAACCCTCGAACGCATCTGGACTTCAGAAACCATCGAGCCCACGGGCGCAGGCTGGAACCGTCGCGGAGTGCATTTTCGCACCTACGCCCTGGGTTGGGGCCTCTTTGACTACTCAGGGAAAATGGTGATCGAGCACAGTGGAGGCATGCCTGGCTACATTTCCAAAGTGTTTCTGGTGCCCGAAGTAAATCTGGGGGCGGTGATCCTCACCAACGACATGGACGGAGGCTACCTGACCAGCATGCTGCGCTACCACCTGCTCGACCATTATATCCAGGACAAAGGGCAGGATTATCTGGCCGAATTTGTGGGATATCGCCAGGGAGCGGCTGCTTTTGAAGCGGATGCCAAAGCCAAATTTGCGGCCACCCAGATCAAAGGCACCAGTCCAGGACTGCCTCTGGCTGACTTTACGGGCACCTACGTGGACAAAATGTACGGCAAAGCCACGGTCGAATTGCGGGACGGAGAACTGGAATTGACCCTCCTGCCTGCCAAAGATATTTTCAATAGCGAAATGGAGCACTGGCATTATAATACCTTCAAAATCCAGTTCAAAGACCCCTTTATGCCGCCTGGCCTGGTCACTTTCCACCTCGGCCACAACGGAAAGGTAGAGCATTTCACCATCACCATTGACATTGCTGATTTCCATTTTTATAATCTGGATTTCAGAAAAGTTGAAGAGGAATAATTGGAAAGAGGATAATTTCCCGTCATTCCCTTTAACCAACCAGGTCTGAGTTGCAATAGAAGCACTTTCATTTTTAATTATCGGGGTGATCTCCTTTCCCACTGCTGATTCTCATATCCTTCCACGCCACAAACGAGAATTTAATTATGCTCGGTATAGCATCCTTTGAGACGAAGGAGCAGCGGGTATAAATGGAAATTTCCCGAATCTGTTTTGTAATCATTTTTTGGGGAAAGCCCTGGTCCCCAATCTGTAATTGGCAGTTGAGTTGGGCTCGGTCCGGGGATGAAAATCTCTCGAAAATCGTCCATCCAGATGAGCCATTTTTTCATCGTGCAATGACCGCTTATTTCCGTAGGGGTACCACTCATGTCTCTACGGGTACCATTCGTAAACTGGTCCTTTACAAACGCAACTTCTGAATTTAGCTTTGGAGGATAGTGCTGGCAATTCGTCAACATCAATCATCTAAAATCTAATTGTCTAAAATCTCTAAATCAAAAAAATGCACTTAGGCGAAAAAATCAGGGAGCGATGCAAGGAACTTCGCATTGGCCCTACCGAACTCGGGGAAAAGATATTCACCACCAAGCAAAATGTTTACGGAATCTTCCGCAGAAAATCGCTTGATACGGGACTGCTGGAGGCCATTTCAGTAGCTCTAAACTTCAATTTTTTCCAGCTCCTGGCCCAAAATATGGAAGGGGAACTTCCCAGCAACCCGTTGAAGGAAGAAATGGCGGCTTTGGAAAAAGAAATAACCTACCTCAAACGGATCAACCAACTGCAACTCAACCTGATGGAAAGGGAAGGAATTGAGTTTCATACTTCGGCTTTTACGGGCAGGACGGCGTAGCGGGGGAGGTTTGGGGGAGGTTGGAAGAAAAAATCACATCAAAACCTTTGCCATTAGTATTAAAGGTTTTGAGGGTTGAATAATCTCATGCCTTAAAACGAAAAGCAGCCGCCATTAATTCCCTCTCCTGACGCGATATGCCAAGGTTTTTTGCATGAGTTTCCCAACCAGAAACCACACCCCGGATTTCGTCCAGGATTCCGTCCATTTCCTTCTTATCCAACTGGAAAAATACCCCCACGCTTTTGGCAAGCTCAAAATCGAGGGAATTAGTATCCATGTCAATGTTGAGAGCAAGTCCGTCCTTGTCTGTGGAAGGATTAAGATCGTAGGCAGGCGAAAGCCGCCAACCGTTATCCAGGATCAAAAAACCATGGTTGCGCAAGTGATCGTCCGTGTTGGAGATCGCAATATTGAAAATGAGCCTGCGCCAGAGTTGGTGCAAATCCTCCCTGATACTGGAACCTGAATACTGGATAAATTCTGCAATATCCAGGTAGGAAGCCGTCTTCTCCCTGAGAATATCCTCATTAAACCCTGTCATGGTCATTGATGAAGCAAAATGGATTCGCTCCCCCATGCTTCGGTCAAATCTTTTGGTAAGAAAGGTGTGAAATTTTCCACCAACCCGCTCCAATCTGGATTCTGCCATATTTATTCCAGCCTGAAGGGCCAGGCTGTAAGCCAGAAATTCCCAGGCCGCCTTATCAATTGTATCGTTGCGGGAAGGAAATTTAGCAATCCAAAGCTCATTATTCTTGTCCAGAATATTGGCTTTGGGCCGGGCCCCGCCCAAAGAAGAACCCGGAGCCATCAAAATCCTCAACCATTGCCTGACCTCCTCACTTTCCCGGTCGGACTCAAGTAAATCCGCCCCCTTTTGCAAGTCACCCAGCGAAGACCAGGGTGGAGTGGGAAATTCCGCGTTATCGTCCAAAAATGGTCCAGAAGGGTCGGTTTTAAAGCGCAACGCGCCCATTCTGCTTTCGTCAAAAACGCCCAACAGGAAGTCAATTTCGTGAAGTGTGGGAACAGGTTTGCCCGCTGCCCGGGCTTCCAGGGAAGCCCGTCGCTTCATCAGCGTGCGCCCCCAGGTATCAGGCATTGAATCCAGAAAGACCCCAAAATTTTCCTTGTTATTGGGAAATTGAGGTCCTGAAAACCAGGCAATGTCCGGATCCAGGACTATTTGTTCACGGGAACGGATCCAGTCTGGCTGATAATCAAAACTGAAAGATTTGCGCCCCTTGCCATAATGGGCAGACAAAACCCCGGCCAGGGCAGGTCCTTCCATGCCCAGCCAGTCTGCATATACATAAATATCTGTCTTTCCCTTCGACATGGTTATTTACCTCCCAAAAGCTCCAAATCCTGCAATTTGCGACCCAATTCATCATCTGCAGCGAGTTTCAGAAAATCATCCTGCAAATTGAGAACCCGCAATACATTGAAAAGTGCCCCCAGCGAAACCTGGGGATTGCCTTTCTCTAACCGGTACAGGGTGGTACGGTCAATATTGGCACGCTCGGAAACCTGTGTAGTGGTGAGTTTCCGCCTTTTCCGGGCAAGCCTGATGTTTTCTCCCAATTGCTGGAGGATTTGCAGATACTTCGGAAATAATATTTGCTTATTTCTGCTCATAAATTCAGGATAAATTTTCTTCAAACAACCACAAACTTCACCTACATTATGCTTACTTAGCTCATCAATTTATGTTTCATACTATCAACAAATATACCATTTTTGTTGATAGTATACAACATCATTTTCAACACTACTTTCGACACCACTTTCAACATCATTTTCAATACTACTTTCGACACCATTTTCATCATCACTCTCATCATCACTTTCATCGTCATTATTTATGTAATCCAGCTGGAAAATTGATCACTGGAAAAGGCAAAAAACGGGCAACCCAAAGCAACTTTTACCCCTGAAATTTGGTTATATTCGCATCTTGAAATTCCAATCTTCCCACTTGCGGGCGACGAAACGCTTCCTTTTTCGGGGATTTTACTCCCTGCTGATCCTGCTTTTGCCAGGGGTGAAAGGAGTCGCACAGGACATTTCTTTCGAAGAAAACCGCGGCCAATGGGCCCCTCCCGTGCAATTCATGGCCGATCTGCCCGGCGGACGAATCTTTCTGGAAAATACTGGCTGGACCTACGTCTTTTGGAACGAGGCCGAACTGGAGGTGTTACACGAACGCTTTACTGACCGCCGCCCGCTGGATACGGCCTTCTGGCCCTTGCCGGCCCATGCCGTCCGGGTGAAATTCCCCGCAGGACAGACCCTCGATTGGTCAGGAGCCGACCTGAAAGCGCAAAACCGCAATTATTTCCTCGGCAATGATCCCAAACACTGGCAAAGCCAGGTGCCCACTTTTGCCCGGGTTTTGGGGCAGGGCATGGGAATGGCCGTCCATCTTTACAGTCAGGGGGATAATCTCAAATATGACCTGGTTTTTGAACGGGCTGCAGATGCCCAACATTTTGCCCTTGAACTGGAAGGTCTGGAAGATCTGCAACTGAACGGAGACGAGTTGGTGCTGCAAACCAGTGTAAATCGCTGGCGGGAGGCTGCTCCCCGCAGCCAGCAGGGCGATCGCCAGGTGCGCTCGGCCTATAAGTTGGAAGGAAATACCCTTTCCTTTTCCTTTCCCGACCCACTTTCGCCTGAACAACCCATCCTGATTGATCCTGAAGTGGTCTTTTCGACCTGGTCAGGGGCAACCCAACCCAATTACGGGGCTTGCGCCACGAACGGTCCTGATGGAAGCCTCTACGCAGGAGCAATTGCCCTCAATGCGGGTTATCAGGCTACTCCTGGTGCTTTCCAGCTCAATTTTCTGGGCGGAATTCAGGACATGGTCATTTCCAAATATTCACCCGACGGCTCCAACCTGATTTACACGACTTACCTGGGTGGCGCCAGTTTCAAAGAGGCCCCCATCAGCCTGCTGGCCACTCCCCAGGACGAATTGGTGATTCTGGGAGGCTCAGAATCAAATGATTTTCCAGTCACTCCAGGCGTGTACGATCCCACCTGGAATGGCCTGAGCGATTTTACCCTCAGCAAATTGAATTCCACAGGTACCAGCCTGCTGGCCTCCACTTTTGTGGGTGGACTGGGTAACGATGGCTTTGTGGGAATTGATATATTTAATACAGGCGACCGGGCCGACCTGGCCTTTGACCCAGACGGGAATGTATATGTGGCAGGTTCCACCACCTCGCCTGATTTCCCTACCTCGGCCACGGCCTATCAGCAGTTTTTCTCGCCCCAGATCAATGGCATCATTTTCAAATTAAACCCAAACTTTACCAGCCTCCTTTGGAGCACCTACCTCGGCGACAGCGGCAACGACCTGATTTATGGATTGGCTCTGGATGCGGCCCGCAATGTGTACGTGAGCGGAGGAACGGCCAGCCAGAATTTTCCTACCACACCTGGCAGCTACCAGCCCACCCACCAGGGAAACTGGGACGGTTTTGTGAGTCAAATCAGCAACGATGGCTCCACCCTGCTCAATTCCACTTTGATTGGCACCTCCACCTACGATCAGGCGATCATGATCGCCCTCGACCTCAGCGGCAACGTCTATACCACCGGGCAAACCATGTCCAATCAGTTTCCCTTGACTCCCAATTCCTTTTCCAACGTGGCGGGCAAAAATTTCTTCATGAAATTCGACCCGGGACTCAGCAACCTGGAATCAGCCTCCCTGATCGGGGCAGGCAAGGATTACCCGGACGTGACTCCCACGGCTTTCATGGTGGACAGTTGTGGAAGAATCTTTTTTGCAGGCTGGGCGGTGCGCATGCGATACTGGCTCAAATACCTTCCCATTACCCCCGACGCCATTCAGTCAGAAACGGACACCCGCAATTTGTACCTCCTGGCTTTCTCCAAAGACTTTGAGGATCAATATTTTGGCTCGTTTTTCGGGGGAAAGAAATCTATGGAGCACAGCCACACCAAAACGGACCGTTTCGACAAACACGGGGTCCTTTATCACTCCATTTGCACGGGTTGCAGACTGACTACGCTGGCGGGTATCCCACCCATGCCCGGGGTGGGCAATAATGTGATTTTGCACAGCGATTTTTATAATGATTTTCCTACCACAAATGCCCTTTATCCCAATAATCAAAGCGGAAACTGCAGCATGGCGGCTTTCAAAATCGACTATCAGTTGTGGGAGGTCATTGCCGATTTTGACATTCTGCCCAAACCCGAATCTTGCGCCCGCCAGGATCTGACTTTTGCCAGCAATTGTTTTGGGGGATTTGAGTTCTATTGGGATTTTGGGGATGGAGAAACGGCCGAAGGCGACACGGTCGCCCATGCATTTGCCCAGCCAGGCACCTATCAGGTGCGGCTGGTGGCCTACGACAGCACGAAGTGCATTGATTTGGACACGGCATTTCATACCGTGACCATTCTGCCTGCCCCGCAGGTAGATGCGGGTCAGGATACGTTTGTGTGCGAAGGACACCCCATTCTGCTGCAGGGAAGTGGCAACGGAATTGATCCCAAATGGAGCCCCAAAGAAGGACTGGACCGGGTCAAAACCCTGAATCCGCGGGCCAATCCGCAGGTGGCAACCACCTACTACCTGACCATGACCTCAGCCAACGGCTGCGAGGGTCGCGACTCGGTATTTGTGGGTTTCGTGCCCATTCAGGGCGGTTTCTCACCCGATCCATTGGAGGGAGAAATCGGGGTTCCTGTGGTGATGGTGGACCAATCGACCGGCGCCAGCGCCTGGTACTGGGATTTTGGGGATGGTTCGACGGGCACGGGACAGAATCCCGGGCATAGCTATGCCGCCAACGGAGAGTTTTTGGTAATGCAAATCGCAGAAACCCAGGAGGGCTGCCGTGACACCACTTTTGAAAAAGTGTTGATTGAGTCCATTGCCCGGATATTTCTACCCACAGCCTTTACCCCGAATGGAGACGGGCTGAATGATGTATTTACCCCCATTTCGAAATATGTGGCACAGTTGAATCTGGAGATTTTTGACCGTTTTGGAATGCTGATTTTTCAGTCTTCTGAGCAATTTCCAGGTTGGGATGGAAAATTTAAACAGGAATCTGCGCCCGAAGGGGTGTATAGTTTCAAAATAATTGGCAAGGACCTGGAAGGAAATCCCTTGCAGCGGGTGGGAACAGTAACTCTGCTGAGATAGTGTGATTTTCCCTGCCCCAAAAAAGCTCTAACCCACTGATTCTCTGAGAACTTCGTGTCCTTTGTGTTAAAACCTTATTTGCATTGAATTTCTGCGAAGGGAAAGGAAATTTGCCCTAAACCCTGATGATTCTTCTAAAATGAGTAAACCCTCGAAGGTACGCTTCAAGGGCAGCTCATACAAAACCGATTCTCATAAAATTCCGGAAAGGATTCTCAGTTCTTTCCGACCCCGCAGGGCTAAGCTTTCTCTCTTCTCTGGTGTCCCAAAGGTATGATGTAAATATAGCTATAATTGTCTTTTAGGCAAAAAATATTACATCAATTTATAGGATTATTTAGTCCAAAAAATCCCGATTCCTCTAAATATGCCCCAATTGAGCTAAAAACACATCCCGATTCAGGGCGCATAAGGCTTAAATTCTTACTTCTCTATCAATTTATTTCTTTTAATTTTGAATTCCACCAAATCTCAAGCAATTCTATGGGCAAACCAGGTACTATTGGCGTTTTCACTTCAGGAGGAGATTCACCCGGCATGAATGCCTGTATCCGGGCCGTGGTTCGCACAGGAATCTACCGCGGAATCAAGGTAAAAGGCATCATGAGGGGCTATGAAGGCATGATCGACGGAGAAATCATCGACATGGAATCTGGCTCGGTGAGCAATATCATCCAGCGGGGCGGCACCATCCTGAAATCGGCCCGCAGCCAGCGCTTCCGCACTCCTGAAGGAATGGCCCAGGCCTACGAGAATCTGCAGAAGGCTGGAATCGAGGGAGTGGTTGCAATCGGGGGAGACGGCACTTTCCGCGGCGCCAAAGAATTTAATTCGCATTACTCCATTCCCTTTGTAGGCGTACCCGGCACGATTGACAACGATTTGTTCGGCACGGATTTTACCCTCGGCTACGATACGGCCATCAATACAGCGGTGCGGGCCATCGACAAGATCAGGGACACGGCTTCTTCCCATAACCGGCTTTTTTTCGTGGAAGTTATGGGACGGGATGCTGGATTTATTGCCCTGCGTTCAGGGATTGGGGCCGGGGCAGAATGCATTCTGGTACCCGAAACGGAAACCAGTCTGGAAAGTGTGATCAATACCCTGGAAAAGGGTTGGGGACGGCAGAAATCGTCATCCATCATTGTGGTGGCCGAAGGCGATGAAGCAGGAAATGCCTTTGAAATTGCAGAAAAAGTGACGGCCCGCCTGCCTCATTTTGATACGCGGGTCTCAATCCTCGGGCATATTCAGCGGGGAGGCTCGCCTTCCTGCATGGACCGGGTGCTGGCCAGCGAACTGGGCATGGCCGCGGTGGAGGCCCTGATTGACGGGCGCAGCAATGTCATGGTTGGTAAAGTGCACAAAGAAATAAAATACGTACCTTTCGATCAGGCCACCAAACACCACAACCAGATCAGCCCAAACATGCTTAAACTTGTGGAAATACTCTCTGTCTGATGCAAAAAACCAATTTCAAACAAATCCTCACTTTCCTCCCCCTGCTGCTGTTTACGGCCTTCCTGGCCTGCCAGCCAGGGCAGTCTGCCCCGGACACCATCCCACTTGACGGACCTACCTTCGAGCCAGATACCACCTACCAGACCAAACTGGAAATATTTGAACAAATCTATGCAGAACGGGCCGAAAAAGGCGATACCGTTCCGGTCAGGCATGAAAAATTGGCTGCCGCCCTGCCCAAAACCCTGGCAGGTTATGACCTGGAGTTTGACGATGGCAACTCCTTTATCACTGGTGATTTTGCTTTTTCTGAGGCTTCACGGGTCTTTTATCAGGACGAGGATGGCAAGGGTTATGTCGAATTCAATTTGTCTGATTACTCCTCTGATCCCGCCTTTATCCGCAACCTGATTCAGCGCTATAATATTGCCGACGGAATTGAAATGGAAGGTGCAGTGGACAGCCGTCTGGAGCCCGAAACGGGCAAAACCCTCGTCTGGACCCACTTCGAGAAGGAGCGGAAATTTGTGCGCCTGGAAGCGGGGATTGATTATCGTTTTCACCTTCGCATCGAAGCCAGTCTGCAGGAAAATACAGATTTCATCCTGGAATGCTGGAAAAAAGTGGATTTGGGAATTGGAGAATAGCGGTCAGCGATCAGCATTCAGCGGTCAGCAAAGAACCGTAAACCGCAAACCGTAAACCGTTGTTATCCCTTGACTTTTGTCAGTTTTTTACCTTTTCACTCAATTTTTTAGCTAAAAAACGTTATATTTGAATAAATCATCTAACCGAAAATGAGGGGTTTTAATTATAAGAAAACGGTTCAGTCTCTGAATCTGTTTGCCCAAAGATCTGGAGGCACCATCAATAAGATGAAAGCAATCAAGTTGATCTGGTTGTCTGACAGATTGCATTTGCGCAAGTATGGCCGAACCATTACGGGAGATGATTATTACGCACTTCCATTCGGACCCGTCCCATCCGGCACCAGAGATGTTCTCGAGAAAAATAATTTTATTCCTGACCTCGCACTCGATTACGCCTCAGAGTACATCACTGAAATTGATCAGTATAATTTCAAAACCATTTTGAATCCCAATAAAAAGGTTTTCTCACAGTCAGACCTTGAAGTGCTTAATTTGGTTTTCGATAGTTTCTCAAAGTATGACCATTTCGCCCTGAGAGATATTTCCCATGTATTCCCGGAATGGAAAAAATGGGAATCTGCTCTGAGTAAAGGAATTTCCTCCAGGGTAAGGATGCAATTCCTTGATTTTTTCCAAAACAGCGAGAGTTATCATGAGCTTTTCGAGGACTCGCCCGAGAATCTTGAATTGTCAAAAGCCATGTTCATTGCATCACACGAGGCCAATCTTGCCCTTTAGGGATGAAAGTTCCAATCGGGTTATTTCTGGCCTCTATTCAGGAAAAAAAGGTGTTTTATTTCGTTTCTGACCAGATCAACTCTTCAGAACCTCACATCTACATTTGCCTGAAAAGGTCTGCCAATGATGTTCTGATCATGGCCTGCTGTACTTCTCAGTTTGAAACTGTACGGAAGTTTATTGAGGCCCGGAAATTACCTAAGGAGACTCTGGTCTGGATCTCACCCAGAGACCCTGAAAATCCTTTTTCGAGGGATACTTATGTAAATTGTAACAACTGCTTTACTTTCACAGTTGCTGAATTTCGTCAAATGTATGAATCTGACTCAATTTCCTTATCAGGAGAAATTTCAGAAATCCACTTTGAACAGATATTAATTGGTGTGCACAGCAGCCCCCTGATCGAAGAGGAAACTAAGGATCTTTTACCAAAACCAAATGATTGATCAGCATTCAGCGATCAGCATTCAGCGGTCAGCGGTCAGCAAAGAACCGTAAACCGTAAACCGTAAACCGCAAACCGTTCACTTCCCTGCCGCGAAGCGCAGGGCCAGTTTCTCCAAACTTTCGTTGGAGCCAACCAAAGTGACGTTGTCGCCTTTGCGAAGGCGGGTGTACCCGTGTGAAATCAGCATCTGACCGCCGCGTTTCAATCCCAGTACAATCACATCCGCGGGCAGACGCAGGTCGCGGAGAGCCATGCCGTGCAGATCCGGGCTGAGCACTTCAAGTTCCACAGTATCCTGATTTTCGTCGAGGCCAAGCAGCAGGCTGGTGGCTTCGGGCGAACGTACGAAGTGATCGAGCAGACTCACAATGGCCGTGTTGGGTTCGACGATGCGGGCACCCAGTTCGTGGAATTTCTCCAGATTGGCGCGATCGTTGAGACGGACAATGAGGTCGCGGGTGCCCAGATTTTCATAGGCAAGTTCCAGTACACGAAAGTTTTCCTCGTCAGAAAGCATACCCACAATGGCCTCTGCCTGTTTGCTATCCAGTTCCTTCATGACCTGGGGAGTCAGATCGGGTACGTAAATCACTTCCACATCCTCGGGCCGCTGGCCCTCAGGAATTTCCCGAATCGTAACGATTTTGGCTTCCCAACCATGCTTGATCAGCTGGCGGGCCAGGGCAATGGACTGGCTTTCCAGTCCAAATATGATCGCGTCGCGGATCCCGTCAAACTCCCGCAGTTCGGCGCGGGAGTGATCTTCCCCCATAAAAGTGATCGCCCATTTGAAAAACGGGGGGCCCACCACCTGATTGAGCACAATGACTGCAATGATCACCGTGGCAAATTCAGGCCCCCAGGTGGGGTATTTGGCTGCAATCAGGGTCGCCAGACCGAGCGCAACTCCCGCCTGGGTAATGTAGGGCATCCAGGCTATCAGATTGAATTTGATGGGATCGCGGGCCAGACTTCCTCCTACAAATCCTCCAACCATCATGGCGGCCATGCGCACCAGAAAGAGAATCAGAGCGATATCCCAGACCTCCAGAATGATGTCGAGGGAAAGAGAGGCCCCAGTCAGGGTGAAGAAAGCCACATAGACATAAGGTCCCATTTTATGCAGCAAATCCAGCCATTCAGGGCGTACTTTGGAGTAATTGGTGAGCACAAAACTACCCGTAATGCAAATCAGCAGGGGTTCAAGGTAAACTTCATGTCCAATGTAATTCAGGCTGAGTTCGCGCACATAATGGGAAAGCAGGTAAATGGAAAAGCCCGAAACCAGAATCAAAATGGCTTTGAGATTCTCCATTTTGGTGATGCGCATGATCTGTTCAAGCACTTTGCCCAATCCAATCCCAATTCCGACCGAAACCGCCAGCTCGACCAGCAAAAACAGGATAGAAGTGATGTGAAAGCCAGAGTCAAGAATGAGGGTGTCGGCGAAGGAAAAGCAAATGGTGAAGAGGATAATGACCAGCACATCAATCATGACCGTTACCCCAATCGCAGTGGCGGTGAAAGGGCCTTTAGCCCTCATCTCATTGATGATTGCGATGGCCGAAGAGGGCGAACGGGCCACAAAAATGGTCCCGGCCAGCAGGGCAACTGCTATCCTGGCACCCGAACCCATGTCTTTCATAAACGGGATGTAACCCGCCATGAGCCAGACCGCGAATCCCCCCAGGATGAAGGTGATGGCCAATTGACCCGCCGTCATCCAGACAATGCTGCGCATGCGGCTGCGCAGCTCTTTGAAATACATTTCGGCCCCGGCAGCGAAGGCGATAAAAGCAAGGGAGATATCATTGATAAAGCCGAGGTCGCCCGTGGCTTCCCGGGGAAACATTTTGAGCAGATAAGGCCCGGCAATCATGCCGATCACAATCAAACCTGTGATCAGAGGAAGCTTAAGTTTTTGAAAAACTTTGCTGATTTGCTTGGAGGCAATCGCGACTATCGCAAAGGCCGCTCCGTAGGTGATTATGTTGATCCAATACTCCATTAACGTCCCATTCTCCCCATTCCATGGGTAATTTTGTGGCAAAAAATCCCCCAAACAAAACTTGCCGGCTTTTGAGAATTAAATCTGTTAAACCTTTGAAAAACCTTCAACAATTCTGAGAATATGCCCCGCTATTTCCTAAAAGCCATATTAAAATATGAAAAAATATAACTCAAAGGTAGGGTATTTGTTATTTTTACAAATCAAACGTCCCCGAATATGAGCGCAAACGAGTTGCTGGCCCTGGTAGGTGGGATAATTTTCGCTGGATTCCTGGCGAATGTTATTTTCAAAGTGTTTAAAATTCCCTCTGTGGTAAAACTGATGGGCATTGGGTTATTACTGGGCCCGGTTTTCAAGGTTTTACCAGGGGATCAGTTCATGGATGTGGCGCCCGTATTTGGCAATCTGGCCTTGCTGATCATCCTGTTTGCCGGCGGACTGGGCCTGAGGATCCAGACAGTGATTGCCCAGTTGGGAAATGCCGTTCTACTGGCCCTGGCGGCCTTCCTGGTAACATTTGGGTTGGCTATTCCTGCCTGCATTTACATCCTGGATTTACCCACCATTCAGGCCATCATCCTGGCCACCCTGATCGCAGGTACTGCCTCCTCCATTGTGATTCCTGTAGTGACCAAGTTGTCGGTGGGAGAAAGTTTGAAAACCATGCTCAGCATCGAATCAGCGCTTTCCAATCTGCTGATTCTGGTGGTGGTAATCATTGCCTGCGACATCCAGATCAGCGATAATGCAGACATTCTCAGCATCCTGATTACCTTCGTTTCCAAGATTTTGGTTTCCCTGGTCAGCGCAGTCATTGCCGGGGTGGTGTGGGCCCGTCTGATTGGCTCCATGAGTACCAACCAGTTGAGCTACATGCTCACCCTGGGTTTTATCTTCGTGCTCAATTTCCTGGTGGACCTGGCGGGCGGAAACGGCGCCATTTCCATTCTCTTTTTCGGAATTACCCTGGCCAATGTATCTGCGATTGCCGCTCAGTTTGGTCCAAAAGTGAACCGGGTGCTGGGCATCAAAGTGGATTCCACCAAATTTGTGCTCAATGAATTTCTCAAGGGGATCAGTGGAGAACTTTCCTTTTTGGTAGCCACCTTTTTCTTCGTGTTTCTGGGACTGCTGGTCTCATTTGACGCCCTGACACCTGAAATTATCCGCAATATTCTCATCCTGATTGGGATCGTGGTGCTGGGCAGATTGCTGGTAGTGCCACTTTTCAGCCGTTTCAGCCGTACCAAATACTCCTTTGCCGAATCTGTCATTCTGCTGGCCATGATGCCGCGCGGCCTGGCTACTGCAGTGATGGCTTTCCGTCCTGCGGAAGAGCCCTATTTTATTGACGGAACTGAACTTTTCCCTTTGTATGCCATGATGGTTATCCTTGGCTCCAACCTGATTATGACGGGCGTAGTGGCTTTGGGGGAAATTCTGCTGAAGAAGGAAAGAGCCCCTGTGGTTGAGGCTGAAAAGCCTGAAATACCTGAAGCAGGCGTGGACGAACCCATCACCACCTTCGTAAAACCTGCGATGAAGGCAGAGGAAGAACCTGCATTTCGCCCGGGGACCAGAAATGAACCACCCGATTACAGCTACGCCTTTACGGGAGGCAGGATCGAGATCGGCAAATCAGATAAAGAAGAGGAACTGCCCAATTTCAGTGAACGCCTGCACCAGTGGTTGAGAATCCGCAAGGATTCGTTTGTACTGTTCGATCAGGATGCGATCCAATCCCTGCGCATACGGGATGCGATGTATTGGGTAAAACTGGCCGTCATGGGGGTCATTACCCTGCTGGGGCTCATGATGGACAGCCCGTCTGTGGTGATTGCTGCACTTTTGCTCTCCCCGGTCACCTCTCTCTTCAATACCATCGCCAACGGCATCATCACGGGCGATATCTACATCTTTCTCAAGGGGAATTTCAAATTTCTGATCTCCTCCCTCCTGTTGATCCTGCTGTGTGCCCTGGTCACAGGCATTACACCGTTTACAGGTATGACCAGCGAGATTTCCGAGCGATTGACGCCCCACGTGCTCGACTTCCTGCTGGCGCTGGTGACAGGCATGATCCTGCCCGTGATTCTGCTGCGGGGCAATAAGTTTGAGATCATGGCCATCACCCCCGTGGTGGGGCTGCTGCTCATCCCGCCACTGGCAGTGGTGGGCTTTGCCTTCGGGGCGGGAACCACCCATAATATATCCCTGGGCCAGATTCTGGGCGGGGGAATTCTCTCCTACGCAGCCAGTTTTACCGCCATGATCATTGGCTCCGTGTTTTCACAATGGCTGCTGGGCCTGACCCGTCACCCTGCGTCTTCCATGGTATCGGAATGGAAGGAAAAAGAGGTGCAGGAAGGCGTGTTGCACCGTTGGTTTGAGCGGCTGCGCCTGGTGCGGGCCATGGAAACGGTGGGCACCTTTTATGCCCGCATCATTGTGCTGGGCATTCTCGCTATTGCAGTGTTTGTTCCTTTGCAAATCACCTATAATAAACTGCAGGAAGAATACACCATTGACCAGGTGCTGGAACAGAAATCAAGAGAATTTTTTGAGAAAAAGGACGGCTCTGCTTCTGTCATTACCCGCAATTTTGTGGTCAGGAATAAAAAAATCGAACTGACCATGAGTGTGGTCACGCCGGAAAATTATGCCCGGAGTTATGCCCGCAAATTCGAGGACGAAGTGGAGAAAAAGGTGGGAATTCCCGTGAATCTGCGCCTGGTTCAATTCAATTCAGAATATGCGGGCGAAGGAGAACTTTCTACGGTTCCGGGTGAGGAGGTGCGGGAAATGACCATTTTGCAAAAAATGGAGGCCCTGGAGGCCGATCTGGAACGGGTCGAAAACGAATTACCTGATTTTTCGGGCCTGGAAGTGGTGCAATTGAGGCACCAGCATCGACTGGATGAGGAGGATTCTGAACTGGTGGTGGAATGCTTTAACCGGGATGGGATTCTCCATCCCGACAGCAAAGCCTACCTGGTCAGCGAATTGAGCAAAAGGCTGGGTATTTCCCCTCAAATGATCCATCTCGTCAGCATTCCAGTGAGATATACCAGCGAAGATCCCACCGATCTGGCAACTTTCAGAGATAGATTCGGCTTGTTTGATGCCCGTAAACTGCTGAAAAAAGAGCCCCGGATCGGGGGCGAATTCTTCTTTCCTGAAAGCCTGAAAGGAGATTCCCTGGAAGTACTTTTTAACCGCCTGAAAGCAAATTCTCCCCTGCTCAACGATACAGCCAGGTTTCACTTCGGGGTGCATGATGAAGAATCCTACCTTCTCCTGTTGAAATAAAATGGTTGTCAACCAGAATGTGGAAAGATTGGGCTTCACTTTGGTCCTGACCTCCCCTATCTTTAACATTACAATTAAAATTTGATCACAGGAAATTGAAAGCCAGCAAATCATATCTGGAAAAATTGGAAGGGATTTTCAAATCTCTGGAATTTGTGGTACGCTATGAGAAAGGAAATTTCAACAGCGGCTACTGCATTCTGGAAAGTAAAAATGTAGTGGTGATCAATAAATTCTTTCCCCTGGAGAGCAAGATCAATGCCCTGACGGAAATTCTCAACCAGATTGAAATTGATCGGGCCAAACTCGATTCTGGTCAACAAAAGCTGATCAGTCAGCTCAACCAACAAGTCCTTCAATTTTGAAACTCACCTTTCTGGGCACTGGCACCTCTCAGGGCATCCCGGTTATCGGCTGCAATTGCGGGGTTTGCACCTCGGCTGATCCCAAAGACAATCGCTTGCGTACCTCTGCCCTGCTGAACCAGGGCGATACCTGGGTGGTCTTCGATACTGGTCCCGACTTCCGCCAGCAAATGCTTCGGGCCACTCCTCCCCATTTGGATGCAGTCATATACACCCATGAGCACCGCGATCATACTGCCGGGTTGGACGATATTCGTCCCTTTTATTTCAAGCAGGGGGCTGCCATTGAGGTGTATGGGGGAAAAGGCTGTCTGAAGGCCTTAAAAAATCAGTTTGGTTACGTTTTTGAGGAATCTCCCTACCCGGGGGCACCCCGGGTAAATATTCACACCGTAAATGAAAGTCCCTTTCAGATTGGGGAAATGACCATTCAGCCCGTTCCTGTGCTGCATTACCGCCTGCCCGTCATGGGCTACAGAATCGGCGATCTGGCCTATGTGACCGATGCAAATTTTATTCCTGAAACCTCCAAAGCCCGCCTGCAAAATCTGAAAGTACTGGTGCTCAATTCCCTCAGGAAAGAGCGGCACATGTCGCATTTCAATCTGGAGGAAGCCGTGGACCTGATACGCCAACTCAAACCCGAGCGTGCCTATCTCACTCACCTGAGCCACCTGATGGGAAAACATCAGGATGTTTCCCCTGAACTGCCAGACAACATTTTCATTGCCTGGGATGGCCTCGAAATTGAGGTATAAAAAAAGCCGGCCCTTTTGGACCGGCTTTTTTATTTCCTGATTCTCAGGCTTATTTCATTACCTGAATCTTACGGGTCATGCTGAGGTCGCCGCTGCGAACTTCAACCAGGTACATACCTGAAGCGTAGTCAGACAGGTTCAGATTCACACGGTGGTGAGCAATGTTCATGTGGTTGCTGCTGTTGAGCAGACGACCGAAAGCATCGCGAACGTTAACCGTAACACCCTGGTTGCTCAGGTCCAGATCGAAAACGATGGACAGATTGTCTGAGGTCGGGTTGGGGAACATGTACACGTTGGTTTCAAAAGGATTAACTTCATCACGGCTAACGTTAACCGTGTTGCCGAAGTTGGCACGGAGTACGTAAGCCACTTCAAAACCGTAGTCTTCAGAGTGAGCCCAGCCGTTGGCAGGCAGGTAAACCCATCCTTTGGTCTCGGTGTATTTGGTGGTGGCGGTGCCCAGGGTCATACCATTATTCCAGCCTTCGTCCAGAGCCACTACGTAGGTGCCGGCACTCAGACCCAATCCGTTGGGGATAGCAATGTTGTACATCATCGGGTTGGGATCGCTGATGATCACCATGGGGAGTACAGCCAGAGGAGAGAAATCATCGGGTACACCGTTGTTAAGGGCCATTACTTTGGGGATAATGGTGTCGCCAACAGAAGGAGCAGTCAGGAAGAAGCTCACAGAGGTCATGGTGTCGGCCGCGGTGATGGTGAATTCCTGTCCGATAGTTCCCGTAGCCTGGGCGCCAATGCTCAGCGCACCAGTGATCACCCCGTTGTCGCGGGCGAAAGTGGTATCGGAAACAATGAAGAAAGTGGATACCGTGTCGTTAGCCGGAACCGGGTCGCTCTGCAGCATGTCAGCGGTGAAGAAGCAGTTGTAAACTGCGGCAGCGCTGGGGGTGAAGGGCAGGTTCATGGTAACAGCAGCATCGCTGAAGGCAGCCAGGGTGGCAACTGCACCTGCGTCAGTGAAGGCACCAGAGTTAACATTTACACCCAGGGTGCAGGCGGTAGCCGTCATGGTACCGTTATTTCTGATCATCCCGCTGAAGGTGTAAGCACCAACCTGATTGAGGGGAGTGATGGGGTACTCAGAAGAGTAGTCGCCGGAAACTGCTTCCAGTTCCTGATCAGGCAGCTGAACCACCATGATATCGTCCAGCATGATGAGGTTATCGTCGTCGCTGTCGTGGTGGAAGCCGATGTAGATGGTGGAACCAACATAGCTGGACAGAGAAACCTGCCATTGGGTCAGAACACCATTATTTCCATTGTAATTTGGGTGAACCGTTCCGGCAGACTGGGTTGCAGTACCATTCACGCTCTCAGCAAAAGTCGCCAGAACGGTGGTGAAGTTGGCGGGAGCATTTCCAGTGGTGGAAAGAGCCACTTTGTAGCCATCGGCGAAAACAGGTCCTTCGAAAGGAGCAGATTTCCAAACCAGGTAGAGGTTGGGATCGCAAACGGTGAAGGAATCGGTAATCAGCCAGTTGTCGGCTTTGGCGAAAGGAGTGAACCAGGAAGAAGCAGCAGCAACGAAGTTGGTGTCGCCAGCAGTAGTGGTCTGGGCATCAACCGTTACATAAAAATCCTGGGGACGTCCGTTGGCATCTGTGTGCCCGTCAACGTCGAGGTTGGTCCAGGTTGAAGGAATCAATCCATCCTGAAAATCCACGGCAAAAACGGTATCGCAGGCAGCACGGCCCGTGTAGGCAGTAGCGTGTCCGGCAACGAGGACGTGGGTTTTACCAACCAGTTTGGTGGAATTTGTGGTTGCGGTGGGAGCATAGTCTTTCAGACTGAAGCTTCCAAGTCCGCGGTGCCCGGCCTGCTGAGCCATTCCAAGGCCCGCAGTCAGCATAAGTGCAAGAAAAAAAGTAGTAATTATTCTCATACTAACCCCTTTTAAGTTAATTAATTGAATGTAATTTTTTTATGAAGGCCAAATATGAGAATAATTTACAATATAACCGTGCAAAATCCTTGAAAAGGTCCGAAATTTGCCATAACTTCTTACCGGGGGAATTCTCAGAATCTCCTTTCTTTCATTCTGGTGAGGGGTTTTCAGGCAAATTTTCTTACTTCTGTTTCTGAAAATCCCCTTCCTTGAATTTTGTCAACCTGAAAACGGAATATGAGTAAAAAAATCGGCCTGTTAATCTGTTCTCTTGCCTTTTTTTCCATTCAATTTGCTCAAAACCTGCCCCTGATTCCCCCCGGGAAAGCAGAGGTGCAAACCTGGCTTCCGTCGGGTTCCAATCTCAAAACCCTGGTAACACTTGACACGCTGACCCAATACATCGACCGGGCTTCTTCTGCAATTTTATATAATAATACCACTGGCGGATACATTTTTGGTACCAGTTGGTTTCCAGACACTTCCGGCACTTTCTTCCCCATTACCGAACAGACCGCCATGCATTTCGACAGCGTGGGCACGATTGGGGTGGTGCAGGTGCTGTTTTGGGCAGCCAAGGCAAAAATTCTGGGCTTCCCCGACTCCCTGGAAGTCTTTGTGTACAGCGCCAGAAACGATTCCTCCCCCGATCAGGTGCTGGGCCACGGCAAAATGTCCATGCTGGATGTGACCGCCAGTTCGAGCTTCACCCTCACTCCCTTTCCCGTTTCCGACTTCAATAATTATGTGACTTCTGATTTTCTGGTCTCCCTGCGTTACAAAAATTTCAACGATACCCTCGGCATTGTTGCATCCAACGATGACTCTGGGGACGGAAAGGGCGAAAATCGCCTTCGGCAGCTCACCTCCTCCTTTTTTGGAGGTTCCTGGGTCCGTACCCACCAACTTTGGACGGGCGGTCTGGATGTGGACGCTTTTCTGATTCCTGTGGTGGACAATGCGTTTATTGGCATCGACAATCCTGTGGGTCGCAACGGACTTTACCTGAAGGGTGCATTTCCCAATCCAGCCAGCGACGAAGCCACCCTTTTATACGGTCTTGACCGCGAACTATCCCTGCAATTGCAGGTGTTCGATCTCCAGGGGCGCATCCATTTTGATTCGGGAAAAGTGCGCAAAGGGCCAGGTGATCATGCCTTTCATCTGGATTTGCACCACCTGCCTGCGGGTAATTATTATTATCGCCTGTCAGGTCCGGGTTCCAGCGTGGTCAGTCAGTTGACGGTGGTAAAATAATTTTTGGAATCCCCTTTACTCTTGTTAATCAGGGAAAGATTGCCGGGAATAATTTCCCCTGACAGTCTGCATCCTCAATTCCTGACTTTTTAGTACCTTTAATCACACCCATTACTTTAAAAGAAATCGTGCCCATGAAAAACATTTACCTCTTTCTCCTTTTGCTTTTTCCATTGCTCACCTTTGCCCAGCATGAAACCCAGCCCGGGATTTTGCTCCTTCCTGAAAATGGCTCTCTGACTTCTTCTTCGGCAAAAACCACGGCCTGCCGTGACACCCTCAACAAATACCAGCAGCGCACGGATTCCTTTACCATCTGGAATGCAGGCGACGGCTATACCTTTGGAGTGGGCGACAATGGCAACGGAGCCCGCTACACGGATGCCACAGGCATCCATTTCGACAGTGTGGGCCATATTTCAGTAGAAGAAATTTTCATCTGGATCGGGGCCAAAAAGTTGATTGGATCGCCCGATGCCATCAAAATAGAATTGTACAATGCAGGGCCCGACTCCATGCCCTTCAATCTGGTGGGATTTGGCACCGCCAACATGGCCTTTGTGAATTCGTCGCTCTCGGTCAATTTTCTCAGCATGACCGGCCTGGCCAAGTTTATCATCAGTACGGGCTCCAAACAGGTCACTTCGGACTTTTTCATCTCTTTAAATTATACAGGAGTGGACGACACTTTCGGGATCGTGACCGGGATTCAGGGCAAAGGCTACGGCGAAAAAAGGACCCGACAGTTGCTTTCGCTTGATTTTGGCGCTTCCTGGGTGCGCATCAGCGATTTCTGGAACGTGGGCGGCAATCCGCTGGATACGGATATCATGCTGATTCCCGTGGTGGAATGTGTGGATGTGGGCACGGATCCCGGGGTATTTTCGAACGAACATTTTACCGTGATTCCCGCTTATCCCAATCCTGCGCAGACAGAGTGCAATATCCGGGTGGAATTGCCCAAAGCCACTCAGGTGCAGGTACTGGTGTTTGATGCCAATGGAAAATTTCTCTACGATTCGGGTCTGGAAGATCGCACCCCCGGCGTGCACGACTATCTGATTGATGTATCAGAATTGCCCGCAGCCACCTATTATTATCAGGTTCGCACCTCAGAAACCCAGGTGGCCAGCAGGTTTAATGTAGTGAGGTAATGTAGTTGGTTGTTGTTGGTTGTTGTTGGTTGGTGGTTGCTGGCCGTGGTTGCTCCGAAGGAGGGCCTTTGGCCGTGGTTTGTCACATGGTGGGGCCTTTGGCCCAGGCTTCGGGATTAGGAGACGCAAGATTTCTTTATCTGAAAATTGCCCTCACACAAATTCCTTCCTATCTTAGCCGCACAATTATCTGATCGATTAAAATGGCAGAACGCGAATTACAGTTGAGAGAAGCCCTTCGGGAAGCTATGACCGAGGAAATGCGCAGGGATGACCGGGTATTTCTTCTGGGTGAAGAGGTGGCCGAGTATAACGGCGCCTACAAAGTCAGCCAGGGAATGCTGGATGAATTTGGCCCCAAACGCATCCTGGACACCCCCATTTCTGAGATGGGTTTTGCCGGGCTCAGCGTGGGCGCTGCCATGGTGGGGCTGCGCCCCATTGTGGAGTTCATGACCTTCAACTTCTCGCTGGTCGCCATCGACCAGATCATAAATAATGCCGCGAAAATGTACCAGATGAGCGGGGGCCAGTACAATATTCCCATTGTATTCCGCGGTCCCAGCCAAAGTGCAGGCCAGCTGGGCGCCACCCACAGCCAAAGCTTTGAAAACTGGTACGCCAACTGCCCCGGACTCAAAGTGGTTTCGATCAGCACGCCCCGCAACGGCAAAGGGCTGCTCAAAGCCGCCATCCGCGACAACGACCCTGTGCTGGTGATGGAATCTGAGCAAATGTACGGCAATAAAGGCCTGGTACCTGAGTCTGATGAATTCATCATCCCAATTGGCCAGGCCGAAATCGTGCGCCCCGGCAGCGATGTGACCATGCTCACTTTTGGAAAAATCCTCCACACCTGCATTGAGGCCTGCGACGAACTGGCCAAAAACGGGGTGGATGTGGAGCTGATCGACCTGCTCAGCCTCCGTCCCATTGATTATGATACCATCATTGAGTCGGTCAAACGCACCAACCGCTGCGTGGTGGTGGAAGAGTCCTGGCCGCTGGCCGGATTTGCGGGTGAACTGACCTATATGATCCAAAAACGGGCCTTCGACTACCTCGATGCCCCCGTTACCCGGGTGACCACCCTGGATACCCCGCTTGCTTACTCAAGCGTTTTTGTGAAAACCTGGCTCCCCGATGCCAAAAAGGTGATCGACGCAGTCAATGCGGTGATGTACCGCAATTAGGGAGCCGCAAGCCCCAAATAGTATGGCCGAAATTCCAACCCCCAATCCGGTCAGAACCAAAATTCTGGACCTCTGTCTGGAGGCCTTCAACCAGGACGGATACAGGAAAGTATCCATGGATTTGGTTTGCCGGCAGTTGAAGATCAGCAAGAAAACCATTTACCGCCATTTCAAATCCAAGGAGGAGATTCTGGAAGAAATTTTGCGGGAGCAATTGCGGGAAATTGAAAGCAAATCTGACCATTCGGTCACCAAAAATCCTGCTTTGCAGGATTTGAATACCCTTTCTGAATTGTACTTCACCTTTCTGGATTCTCTTTCTGGGACCTTGCTCGGCGAAATCAGCGAATCCCTGCCTCACCTGACTTCCTGGATCGACCTTTCAGAAAAGCAGGCTTTTCGGGAGCCCTTCCGCAAAATTTTGCGTGCACTGCGCAACGAGGGCAGCATTTTCTTCACCATGAATTCCCGGGAACTTACAGACGCCATTTTTGGCATGCTGAGGGGCATTCACCCCCTCCCCGCCGACCAACGGACCCTGGTTTACAGCCTGGCCTTTGCCGGGCTGGCCAAATCTGAGCCAGCGAAGAAAAGCGGCCGTTCCCGCGAAAAAGAAGCTGCAGAACCCGAAAAGACCAAAAAATCGGGCCGCAAAAAGAATAAGTAACCCATTTACATGTCTGGCAAACCTCTGATCCGCCTGGCTACTGAAAAAGATGCAGCTGCCATCCGGGAAATTTATGCGCCGTTCATCACGGATTCCTGTGTGAGTTTTGAAATGGAAATTCCTGATCTGCCTGAAATTGAAAGCCGCATCCGCAAGGTCAATCAACAGGGTGTGTGGCTGATTTGCGAAATGGAAAACCAGGTGGCGGGCTATGCCTATGCGGGCGAGCACCGGGCCCGGGCGGCCTATAACTGGGCACGGGAAGTGTCTGTGTATCTGCGGCCTGCCTTCGAAAGTCGCGGCGTAGCCGCGGCATTGTACACTTCTCTGTTCAGTATTTGCAACCTGCGGGGATTCTCCAACTACCTGGCCGGCATTACCCTTCCCAACCCCAAAAGCCTTCGTTTTCATCAAAAAATGGGATTTCAGCCCGTTGGAACCTATCACAACATTGGGTACAAATTTGGCCAATGGCATGATGTGATCTGGCTCGAACTTTTCCTGGGGAAAACTAATGAAGCCCCCGCAAGGATATTGAGTCTGGATGAGGTAATTTTAGAGAAGGACTGGAGCAAAGCTTTGCACGCTGGTCTGGATCTGATCAGATGAGAATGAAAACACGTATCCTTGTCGCCGACCGACACCCCGAAATCCTGGAAAAGGTAATTTCCATGCTGGAAAAAAACGGCTATGCACCCACAGGACGCCTCAAAGACGAGCAAATCATCATGGAACTCATGATGGGCGAGTATGAGATTTTTTTGATTGGGGGCAGTGTGCAAATGACTTCCCGCGAGGTTTTCAAACGGATTCTTGCTTCCAGCAAGCCAGGTATGCAAATCATTGAGCAATACGGGGGACCCGAAAATCTGGTCAATTTGCTGGGAGCCAGCATTCCCCTGGTGCGGGAAGAGTAAGCCCCTCAACTGAACCTTTTTACCCATGCAGAAAATTGATGAAATCCATAAAGTCGTCACCCGACGCAAGGTATTCAATGTAGGTGGCGTAGCCACCGAAAGGCTGGTGGAGGAAAAAGTGTACCGCCCGGTCAAAACCCAGGCTCCCTTCCTGCGATTCCTCAACTACCTCGTGGACCTGATTGGGATTGCGGCCACCTGGTTTATCTTTCTCTTCGTTTTATTCGCTTTTGGGATGGAGGACGACCATTTTTTTCTTACGGACAACGGATCCAATCTGCTATTTCTGTGTGCCACGTTGGTGTATTACACCTTCATGGAAGGCACTTTCGGCAAAACTTTAGGAAAGCTTATCACGGGCAGCCGGGTCATTGACCAATACGGCAACAAACCCGGGTACCTCAAAGCCTTTATCCGCTCAGCATGCAGGTTAATTCCCTTCGAAGTATTTTCCTGCTTTTCTGACCAGGGCTGGCACGATTCCATCCCCAAAACCTGGGTCGTTTCCAACAAAGAGTATAAGGCCATCAGGGCCTTGCTCGAACCTTCTATGGACTATGACCAGCAGGATTACCAGGGCCAGCAAGCGCCCCAGCAGGAGGATTTTTTCTGAGTTGTGAGCGTAAAAAGCTACTTGCCACTGGCTAAAAGCCCCAAGCCAGTACCTTTCCAATTGTTAATTGTTCTCTGCCAATTGTTAATTGCCACCAAGCATTTCTTTCAATTCAGGGTGACTTTCCCCTGTATTCTCCCCCCGCAATTCGTCCAGTTCCAGGGTCTTCGCCCTGAATTCAGCCTGAAATTCTGACCAATCCTCGGCCAGCATATAGCGAACCACAGCTTCCCACTGCCCCACCATGCGTCCCACAACCACCCTATTTTCTGTGGGGCAGGCACGCATCCAGGCCACGTGTCGGGCATACTTTTGGGCAATTTCCTGTTTCATGTCTGCGGGCAGAATCCGTACATTATATTCCCGGGGAAATTCCAGCAAACCTGGCTGCAAATGCCCCACGTCAATCAGTCCCTTTTCCACCCAGTCGCGGTGAAAGTCGGGCAAATGAAAGACATTGAACACGCTGACTGTCGGTCCCAGCCTGAACCAAACTTGCGGGCATTCTGCCCGCAAACGCCGTGCATTCGCCTCCGTCTCTGCCCAAACCTGGTCCTTGCGCTGCAACTCACCCCGCCTGCCCGCATCATCCAGGCTGGCATAAAGCCGCACCGTTTTGAACCGTTTCCAGATCTCTGTCAGGGAATGTTCCTTATAATCCAGCAGCGACAGATTGGTATTATAAAACAAAACAACCTCATGCAAACCCGCCTCATCCAGCGCCTTCAGCAACTCAAAATGCTCGGGCATGATCAGCGGCTCGCCCCCTGCAAAGTGCAATTCCTCCACAAATGGCAATAAGGGCCGCATTTCCTCCAGAAACCTGCCAAAATCTTCAATCCCATGAGTTACCCGCGGCTCGTTGCCCTTCATGCCCAGCTTCAAAGCATCCTCGTGCCACCTTGAACTCGACCAGGGGCCACAAATGCGGCAGCGAAAATTGCACAGGTTGCTGTAGCGGATATCCCAGTACACAGGCTTCGCCTGTGGAGCAAAACCCGCCTCGTCGGTCGCCTCCACCCAGTCCACATGGTGCCCGTAGCGGGCATTGGTCATCAGACGCATGCTGCTCACCCCCGATTTTTCCGTCTCGTAGCATTTGCGGCAACGGGCATCAGCCTCCCCGGCCTTCAGTTTGCGGCGAAAATCCCGCATTTTCTCCCCCTGCCAGATCTCCCCAAAAGATTGCTGATTGATTTCTCCAAGGGCCTGATCTGCCTCCCAGGGCGCCTGACAACAGGGCGTGACCGTACCCTGCTGGGTCACATGGAGGTGCACCCAGGGCATCATGCAAAAAACCTTGCTTTCGCGGTATTTTTCGGGCAGTTCCTCCATCACTCAATCGTTCCCAGCAAAATGGAAAACAACTTTTCCCGCTCGCAGAGCGTGATTTCGCGGCACATCAAATTCCCCGTCTGCCCTGGGCGACGCGCCTTAAAACCGCGGAAACAAACGTGAGAAGCCTTCATTCAGGGTCAAATTAAGCAAAAAGTTGGTTTGGGAAATAACCTTGACACCAAAAGCCTTGCTGCGTCTGCCTGGACAGGCGGGGCTGCTTCTCCTGTGGCTGTCCCACCAGCTCCCCTGCGCCAACCCGCAAAACCCCCGCCGCCCTTCCCTCACCCACAAATCCGCAGCCCCGCTGAAAAACCCATGCGGCCGGGCTTCAGCCCACTGGACGCAACCCTCAATTTTCTTAAGAAAGCTACCAATTTCCCATTGAAATAGCGGCATCGTTTCCAACCAAAACCAAACCTGCCCAAAAGAAAGGGTGAAGCTGAATTTCAGGTGCATTTTCAATGTAGGTTATTTTGGCTTCCTGCAATGCATTGCTTTTTGCTTTTCCTTCTTGCAATCCCCTAAAAAACTCTGTAATAATCCGGGCAGATTTTGTGGCATTAACCTTCCAGAGGGTGGTGACCACAGCTGGACAGCCCGCATTCAGAAATTCATGACCGAGGCTGATCAAACCCTCTCCAGGTAACGATTTTCCCAACCCTGATTGGCAGGCACAAAGTACAACCAGTTCAGAATTCAGCCGAAATGTGCCGATTTCATAGGCATACAGGCATTCCTCCCTGCCCGGGTCCCGGGCAGAATTAAGGCTGATACAGGAATTCCCGGGTTGTAAATTACTTGCCTCTCCATGGGTGAAAAAGACCGGGATTTGCCAGGCGGGAATTAGTTTA
Organism: Bacteroidia bacterium; assembly: GCA_020635905.1. Lineage (GTDB taxonomy): Bacteria > Bacteroidota > Bacteroidia > J057 > JADKCL01 > JACJYV01. The sequence continues at coordinate 8,265 of JACJYV010000007.1, read as the reverse complement.
GCAATGGTATCCCGACTGACAAAAGTTCCGCATAGAAATTGACTTTGGGGAAAAATTCTTTGAATTTCTTCCAGTTCATTTTTGGGTAGACTAATCCTCCTTCCCTCTTCAAATTCAGGTGAGATCCACAACACCCCCTCTTTCGAAAAAGGAGTTACCATTTTCTTTGACTTTTGCAAAAATAAGGCAGAAACGCCATACTGAAAGCTGTATTTGCGAATGGAAAATGGTATTTCCCTCCAGCTGGGGGGGCTTCCCGAATTGATTATAGATTCAGGCAATGCCCCAAATGGAATATTCCACAATTTATCGTCCGGAATTATGACGAGAGATTGGGTCTGGGGAGAAAATGATAAAAAGGGTTCAACCAATGTATTCCAAATCCGGCTTCCTTTTTCGTAAAATTCTGTTTTTTCAGCATGGATATTGGCTTCTGGCAAGTTTGAAAAGAATTTTCTCAAAAAATCCAAATCCAGGTTTAATAGGATTGAATTTGGAATTGAAACGATTTTCATTTCTCTCTCTGTGAGGCCAAAAGCATAAATGCTTGAATCCCCCCAAAAATATTCGATCAGTAGTTTTCCGCCTCCAAGCAGGCTTTGCCGGAGGTCAGGGAGTCCAGTGAAAGGCAGTTTCCCACGGTTTTCAAAGTATGCAGGGAAGTTTTCTTCCCAGGTTCCCCGAAAGGTTTCCAATTTATAGCGTGCTTCCCGCAACTGTCCCCAGTAGCCTGGTTGGTCGCCTGACAGCAATTCCAACTGACGTACATTCTCTTCCAAAATAGCTCCCGCCCACAATATAGAATCCGGAATTCCTCCTTCTTCAGGCAAGAACTGCTCCTCCATTTTTGAGAGCAATGTCCGGGCTTTGCTTTTCTCTGCAAATTGGAAAGCAAGGGCCACCCCATCCAACCTTGAGATTTTCCCATCAGCCTTGAGTGAAAGGGCAATGGCCCTTTCATAAATTTCCCTTGAAAATCTGGCCAGAAAATCATGAGATTGAAGTGTAGTGAAGGACTGGCGGGCATGATCAACCACCTCAAAACCAAGATAATAGCACCGCAAAGCTTGCGCAAGCCAGGAGGAATTGCTGTCAGAGGGGTAAATAGCTTCAAAAGCTACCGCCTTGCGCTCCAGCGCCACCAGATTCCATGGATCAGCGCTTAGTTGAGCCATTTCTGGCATTGAAATCAAGGAAGGATTCGTGAAACTATCTGCAAAACAGGTTTGCGCTTGATGAAAAGCCGCCAAGGCGGCCTTAGGGTTATGTCTGGCAATTAAAAGATCCCCGATTGAAATCAGCAACATTCCTTTGTCTCTGATGGGAATATCTTTTTCTGAAGCGATTTTCCAGGCCCGACCCAGGGCCTCCCCTGCCCTATCAAACTCCTTCAATTGAAGATTTGCCTCACCCAATCCATGCAGGGCTGAAACTAACTTATCAGGATCTACAGAAATCCTTTCAAAATAATCCAACCCCTGCTGATAAAATTCGCGGCTCTGTTCGAAATCCTTTCTTTCTGCTGCCAGGTCACCCTGATTGACCCTGACAACTCCCATGCGAAATACGTCTCCCTGGTGTGAACCAATCTCCCAGGCAACCCTCAAAATGCTGTCCGCCTTTTGCGGGTTTAGTTCCAGCAGATATATTGACCAGGTGCACAACAAATGGGCTGCTTCGGACGAACCTTCGCCATAAAGGCCAACCGTGAGAGCGTATGACTCCTGCATGCGCTCGTCCGCCCGCTGATGTTGCCCCAGGCGGGAGTATTGAATCCCGGCGCCAAGATACAGCTGACGCAATTTCTCCTGATCATCAGCGGAAAGTTTTTCATTTCTGAGTCTAAATTGAGCGGCTTTCTCATAATTATCAAGGGCCTCTACAATTCTTCCGCTTTGACTCAACAGATAGGCCCCGGACTGGAGAATATCTGAGGTAAGATTAAAGTCCTGCCACTCAGGATGTTCATTGATCCATAAAATGGCTGTTTCAATTTCCTTTCTGGCCTCTCCCAGATTATTATTTTTCCGATGGATTTTGGAGGAAAGCTTGATGGCCTTCAAATACCCCTGATGATCATTTTCTTCAAAATAACCAGCCTTGGCACTATGGGCGTAAAAGAGAGCTGATTCATAATTTTTTTCCTCCAAAGCAGAAACTGCCCGGTCAAAGGCTGCCTTTGGAGGAGTTTGAGCTTGTTTTTGGGCAACCAGGGGATTCAGGGTGGAGGTAAACAGAAAAAGCAAAAACATCCTCCCCAAAACGGGGAGGATGGAAAAAGAGGGGATCATTTGTGAGGATTTCATTTTTGATGCATTTTTAACGCCTTTAGTGGCAGCTGAATGGGTTCATCTGTAAAGTTTAAAGCGTTTGATCCGTTTGAAGCATTTGAACCATTTTCCTGTTGTGGGTAATTTGACTATGAGTCTTTTCAAACCCACACTAGAAGCACTCTTTTGTTCCCAGTAAAGACATTTGGGTGAAAGAGTTGAGCCAAAATACCAATGATCTATTGCACCCGGGGAGCCTGAAACGAATCTGGTCCCATAATGGTTGATCAGAGGTAAGCAATGAGAATCCTGATTGGATTCAATATTTTCCCTGATCTTTTTAAAGAAAACAAAAGTAACCTCTGCGTCTTTTGGGAACTTCCTGTCTTTAAAGGTCTTTACGTCCAAAGTCCATGAATTGCCTCCACCAAACTTTTGGGGGTTAATCAGAAGAGGACTGTAGGCCCAAACATCGCTGTATGAACCTTCTTCAAAATACTCCCCGCCCCGCTCCCAAACCAGGATCTTATCTTCACCCTGCAGGTCTGATCCTTTGTCATTGACCACGGTAATGGAAAAAGGAACCCATTCTCCTGGCCCGTAATGTGATTTTTTATAAAAAAAATCTTTGTGAGATGGGTCAATTTTTTGAGCAACGGTTAGGGGTAAATTTACTTCAACGCCTTTGGCATTTCCCTGGCAGTTACCTACCAATTCGATATACGCTGCCTGAAGTCTGAGACCAAGAGTTTTACCAAGAATATTTGAGAATTGGTCAGGTCCCACAGATTCCCTGATAATCAATTCGACTGCAATCTGAAAGGTTTTTCTGGGGGGAACGATAATTGAATATCCAGAAACAGTTGGAATTTTTCCAGAGCCATCTACTGATGCGCCCAAACTCCGGGGTCTTATATCACTCAATTGAACATTTGCCCCGAAGGGGCGGAATTCAAGTGCACTGGAGGAGAATGAACAGTTTTGAAATTCCACCTTGCAATCCGTAGGGTTATGAAATTCACATATAATCCACATGGGATAATTAGGAACGGGATCATAGGCAGGTTTTTTAATATTCAGGTAAGGCCTTGTGGCAGAAAATGAAAATGGCATCCCCTTCAATTCCACGGACTTGGTGATCTTCATTGTATTCCAAAAATAGGGGTCGTTTTCTTCTTCCCAACCTGAAGGTTCCCCTGGTGCATCAGGTTCAATCTCTTCCTTTATTCCCTTTGAGATCATGGTAACTTCGTAAGCCCTTCTTTCTTCCAACAAATTGGATTCAAAAATCTCAGGTTGTAAGTCAGTACTGTATGCATAGTCATGGATTTGCCAAAAGAAAATGTGTCTGGAAAGTTCGTCGGCATCCATGTCAACCCTTATCCCCCCGTCCGTCATTATTTTCTGGGGAACAAGGCGATTGGTTGAATCACCGTACCTGAAATCCTGGGCAATGTTAACGGTTTGCGACATCAGGAACTGGCTCAAAAATACCAGTCCAATGGTCAGAAGGTGCTTTTTCATGGCGATAGAAAAGTTGTAAAGGTGACTTAATTTTAATAAATAGTTGAATGTTTTAAAAGTATGTGTGTTTACGGAGAACTAAAGTAAAACCTGACGGTCAATACTTCACTGGTTTGTCCACCAAAATTCTCCGCAACCACGCTGAAATCTTTATAAACGAGGTAACCTGTAAGTGAGTTTTGCTCTTTACAGGGTGCGGCAAGATGCACCCGTTCAAAGTGACTGAGCCGGGTAGTGGCCCTTTCAGTATCATTGGTCAAATATTGGGTTACCCCAAGTGAAGGCCCGAAATTACTTTGCAGGTCGTTAGAGTAGGTGCAACTCCCACAGTAATTGGTCCAGTACCTGATTTCCCGTACCCCTTGAGGATCCTCTCCCTGCATAAGCAGATAAAAGAAGTCGTCCAGGGAATTCAACTGAAACTCTTTCACTTCAGATTGAGGTGTAACCGTAATCGTACGCCCCCCAAAGGCAAAAGTGATTCTAACCTCAGGGGGAGAGCCATCCCTTGGATTGGGTTCTACAATTTCCCCAAACAGGCTATGTATGATCTGGGTCACACTATCCCGGCAGCCGCCGAAAAAGAGAAGGAGCAGAAGGGCAAAGGTTGCCCGTTTGATGAGAATGAAAGCTGGATTTTTCATGGTGTTTTGAGTTTAAGTTTGTGTATTGATGAGTTGACAGTCCCCCCGGCCAAAGGCCGGGGGAATGCTTCCTGGTCAGGTTTACCCGCCAAAGGCAATATGATCATGCCTGGATTCATCCAGGATGGGCCCATCCCCTGAAGTCAGGTTCAGAGAAGTGGTAAACCAAAGGATATAGGTGCAATTTTTGAGTTCCCCACTGAAACGCACCAAGCCAGAAGGGTTGGCTGTGACATCCTGGCTAAAGGATGCACCAGGGCCTTCAAGACTCAGTTGAGCTGAGCGGAGATGGGGATGAAAAGCGGTGTATTTAATGGTAAAATGCCCCTGCAATTTATTACAACCCGTTCCTCCCCCGCAGTTATTTACCTCATCCTTTACCGGATTCAGCTCGCAAATATCCAGCATAGCCACAGAAATACTTCCCTCCACCTTTCCTGTGTCAGGCAAACCAGGCCAGTAGGGATGGTGGATGTAGTTATACCTGGAATTATTGACCCGCATGCGGGGAAGCACAGAATAGCATTTTTTTAAGGAGCCAACCTTTCTGGATTCCATGGTAATTTCAAAATCTTCAGATTCGGAGAGAGTAAAAGGCGAAACAGATGTACTTTCTCCTGTCCTGAATGAGGCCCCAATCAGGTCAATTGAGGGCATATGCACCTTTTCCGTGTCGAAACACAGTAATTTTTCCCTGTATGGCTGAAAATCCAATCCCAGGGGAACCTTGATCCATCCCTCTGAGTCTGCCATTATGGTGTTACCACCGCTGGTCGTACCACTTACAAAAACATCTGCAATTTTGTGCCGGGTAATGTATGGACCAAAAGGGCCAATCAATTTGATAGAATTGAAACGCTCTCCAATTTTACAACCCGGCGCGATTAAATCTCCCGCAATTGGAGTTTTCGGTCCACCCGTCCTTAAGTTTCGATAAAGGAAACGGTATTCCCATGCTTCAGGGGTGCCCAATCCGGGAAGATTCCCTTCAAAGGATACTGTGCGGCAAAAAGCAAGATCTCTGCCCGAATGAATGGCAAGACCCGTTGCAGGATCAATCCTGAATCCATCAACAGCAGAAGCATCGATTTGATAAATTCCCACCCGGGCAAAACTGGCCTTGCAGGCATCCGGATCAGAATTTTTGATACAAAGCTTCACGCAGAAGCATTGGGGTGCATTTAACCTGTCCTTTTCTTTCCCGCGCGACCGGGGTTCCTGAAGCATTACAAACCCGGTCTCAGGATTATCCACCACAAAATAAATGTCGGGAGCATTTCCCCATTCATGTTGTAAACCAGGAATAACTGTGGGGGTAAAATCGGACTTTCTGTAAAACAGGCAAAAATTGCCTGATTCGTCCGTGATCGCCTGACCCAGCCGGTCATCCTGGAGACAATCAGTGTCCAGGGCAGTTACCCGTGCGAAAGGAACAGGATTGGCGCATTTCTCATCCAAAACAGTTCCACAAATCACCCACCAACCATGCTTTTTGAACTGTTCGCACCACACTGGTTTTGGGATGATCAAATCAAAATTTACCTGATATCCTTTGCGAAACCTTTCCCATTCGGGCTTAAAAACACCCAGGTTGATTTGCTCCATTTCAGGTATTGTTTGGCTGGTCTCTGTATCTTCCGGAGTGAGTCCAACCAGATCAATTTCCAGCAGACCATTTTGATATGAAGCCGGAAGTTCTGCATTAAAACTACCCGCCTCATTCAATTGCACTTCTGCCAGCAGGTTTTCGGAATTCCTGCCGGTTTCAGGCCTTAAAAGGAAAGTTGTTTCCTTGCTTTCCAGTTGGCTTTGGGTCGCGTAGATTCGTACCCACCCTCTTGAAACAGGAAGAAACCTTTGTTCGCAAATTTCGGCGCGGATCGCGCCACTGATGTTGAAGGTCATTTTTTGAATATTTTAGGGTTAATGACAAATCAGCGATACATTCACTGACTCTCAATCTCCCATTTGTAAACCCGAAAAATGAAACGTAACCCTGGTCCCAATTTTTTTTCAAAAAATTTTCTGCAATTTTTAAGAAACGATAAAGGTTACAATCACGGATACTTATTGACTAAAGAAAGTAGGCGGCGCTATGAAAAAATATTCTGATCAGGATATTCTGGATTGCCTCAGGAAGAAACCCGATGGATGCAATGACCAGTTGAGTTATTTATACTGGAAATTATTCCCCCAGGTAAAAGGCTTTTTACTTCAGAATCAGGGTGGAGAAGAGGATGCACAGGACGCACTACAGGAAGGCATCATTGCTCTTTGGCGATCGGTGATGGAGGGGAGATTTCGTGAAGAGAGCACCATCAGCACCTTCGTGCTCGCTTCCGCCCGATTTTTCTGGCTGAACAAACTAAAAACCAAAGATTATGAACATAAATTCAGGGAAAGTCAGGATTTGAATGTTGAATCTGAAAACAAGGAAACGGAGCTAATCAAAATGGAAAAAGACACTGAACTAAAGAAAAAAGTTCGGATATACCTTGAAAAAATGGGCGATACCTGTAGAAAAGTTCTTGAATATGGCATCATCTACAAATGGACCATGGAAGATATTGCCGCCGAAATGGATTATAAATCTGAACAAATTGCCCGAAATGCCTTGATGAAGTGCAAAAAAAGGCTGAGGGAATTATTACAGGGGGAAATGATCTAAGCGAAACAAAATGGAAAACGATTACCTCGACAAAATAGATAAATATCTGGATGACCAGATGACTGTAGCTGAAAAGCATAACTTTGAAGCAGAAGTTGAAGGCAATTTCGATTTAAAAAAAAGTCTGGAAGCCGAGCAGGAATTACGGAATGTGGTTTGGGGAGGAGCCGAAGAATCATTGCGCCAAAAACTGACTAAAATTCATCAGGAGGGCCCACCCTCAAAACGTGGTTTCCGAATTGTTTGGTTGGCTCCCGCCCTTGCCGCAGCGGTGGTGATTCTCGTAATTTGGTTTTCACCCTCGTTGGGAGGTAAAAAAGATCCCTCATTTTATGCGAATAAGTATTTCAAACCCTACGAAGACCTGATTTCTAACCTCGGCCAGGACACTTCCCAACTCACGCAGGCTCTTGCGGCCTATAATTCAGAAAATTACACACTGGCCCTGGCAACATTTCCTGAAATTCCTCCCACAGACTCATTGGTTTTCACCCTGGTCGCCATTTATAAGGCCAATGCCTACTTTCAGCTAAACCAGTCCGAAAAAGCCATTGAAACCCTTCAATCCATGCGGGGAGGAGCCTTCTCAGACCTTCGGGAAGAGGTGGATTGGTACCTTGCCCTCAGTTTTTTACTCGCCGGAGAAACGGAAAAAGCTATCCCTCTGCTTGAATCCCTGGTTAAAGGCGTGAATTACAATGATGAGGCACGGGAATTAATTGAAAAACTCAATTGAGGAATTCGGGAAAATAAAATATTAATGATCAAGAGCATATAATAACCAGTAAACTACAGGCGGACGAAGGTGAAGAAAGCGCAGATTAATAAGGCAAATGAGCATTTCTAAACCAAGTCCAACGAAGACGTTCGAAGTTTTTAGAGGTTCTTGAAGCAAAAAGTTGGTTTGGGAAATAACCTTCACACCAAAAGGCTTGCTGCGTCTGCCCGGACAGGCGGGGCTGCTTCTCCTGTGGCTGTCGCACCAGCTCCCCTGCGCCAACCCGCAAAACCCCCGCCGCCCTTCCCTCACCCACAAAGCCGCAGCCCCGCTGAAAAACCCTGCGGCTGGGCTTCAGCCCACGGGACGCAAGTAAAGACCATTCAATTCGGGGGGGCTTTAAAACCAAAATCCATTTCAAAACAATAGCCCCTCGCGGCC
>JACJYV010000006.1 GCA_020635905.1 Bacteroidia bacterium | reverse complement strand
TTCATGGCCGTGCTCAAATTAGATTAATCCAAACGCCTATGGAGCTGTTGGACGGTAAAAAATTATCCTCGGATCTCAAGGATGAGATTCAGGCTGAGGTAAGGCATCTGACAGCTGCGGGGCATCGAAAACCTCATTTGGTGGCTATTTTGGTGGGAAATAATCCTGCCAGCATGACCTATGTGGCCTCCAAAGTCAAGGCCTGTAACCGGGTTGGCTTTGCATCTACAGAGATGCTTTATCCCGATGATATTACCGAGGCCTTCCTTTTGCGGAAAATAGGTTCTCTCAACGCCGACCCGGATGTGGATGGGATTTTGGTGCAATTGCCCCTGCCTGCCCATATTTCCGAAAATAAAGTGCTGGAAGCCATTGCACCTGAGCGGGATGTGGACGGATTTCATCCTGTCAACATTGGTCGCATGGTCAAGGGCCTGCCCTCGACCTGGCCGGCTACGCCAGCAGGGGTGCTTGAAATGCTGATCCGCTATAAAATCGAAACCGTGGGCAAAGTGGCCGTGATCATCGGCAAAAGCAATATTGTGGGTACCCCCATGCGCATTCTGCTTTCGGGTGACCACCCGGGTGGCAACGCCACCACCATTTCCTGCGACATCTATACCTCAAAAGCCGGGAACCTGGCTCATTTCACCCGCCAGGCCGACATTTTGGTGGTGGCAACGGGAGTACCCAACCTGATCAGGGGTGACATGGTGAAAGAAGGTGCCACCGTGGTGGATGTGGGAATCAATCGAATTGAGGACAAAAGCAACACAAAAGGGTATAAAATCGTTGGAGATGTAGCCTTTGATGAGGTAGCGCCCAAATGCAGCTATATCACTCCCGTTCCGGGAGGGGTGGGTCCGATGACCATCGCCATGTTGCTCCAAAACACCCTGAAATTGTACAAAAAACAGTTGGGAATTGATTCCTGAGCTATGAATATTACTGAAATGACCATCGCCGCGCGGGAACGCCAGACCGCCAATCCGGGAAAAATTCCGGTGATGGAGCATTACTATACCCTGCAGGGCGAAGGCGCCTGGACCGGCACCGCGGCGCATTTTATTCGCCTGGCGGGTTGTGATGTGGGGTGTGTGTGGTGCGACGTCAAGGAGTCGTGGGAAATCGGGGAGGACCAATGGATGGATCTGGAGGCGATTGCCGACCTGCCGGTGGAATCGGGTGCAGACCGGGTGGTGCTTACAGGCGGGGAACCCGCCATGTACGATCTGACGGCCCTGACCGCAGCTCTTCGCAAACGGGGTATGAAAATTCACATTGAAACCTCTGGAGCCTATCCTTTTTCGGGTGATTTTGACTGGATTACCCTTTCCCCCAAAAAATTCAAACCAGCCCTGGAGGAGTATTATTCCATTGCACACGAATTAAAAGTTATTGTTTTCAATAAGCATGACCTGCAATGGGCCGGGGAACACGCGGCAAAAATGGATTCTTCGAAAACCATCTTTTACCTGCAGGCAGAATGGAGCAAAAAGGATCAGGTCACGCCTGCCATTCTCGATTTTGTAAAGGCAAATCCCCAATGGAGACTCAGCATGCAAACCCATAAATACATTGATATTCCGTGAGAGGACGTCAGTCCACGGTCGATTGTCCACAGTCCACAGAAACTAATTAACCCCAAACTCAGAACTTACAACTCACAACTAAGAACTAACAACCATAAAACTCAATTTCCATGAAAAAAATCCCGAGCTCAATCATCGTTCTTACAGCCATTCTGGGCTTGTTCTGGACCTCATGTTACAGCCAGAAAATCAAGCCATCAGCTTACGGGATCAAGTCCAAAAAAGCACTGCAATCCTATCTGAAGGGCCTGGACTTTGACAAATACCGCGACCGGGCGACTGCCATGCTGCATTACCAGCAGGCCGTGGAGATTGAGCCCAACTTTGGAGAAGCCTGGTTCAGGATGGGAGTGGATACCTATTTTCTGGTTCAGGAAGGTTCCAAACAGGCTCCTGAGTACAAAAAAGGCCTGGAATACATGAACAAGGCCGATAAAATGCTCACGGGGAGAGACCGCAATCCCATGGTCAGTTTTTATTTGGGGGAATTGAATTTTTACACTGAAAATTACGCACCTGCCCGCAAGGCCTACGAAGATTTCATCAACAGCAAACCCATGGTCAAAAAGGAATTTCTGACCATTGCCAAACTCAATCTGGGGCATTGCGTTTTTGCCGAAAAAGCCATTCTGGAACCCATCAAGTTTGTGCCCAAAAACCTCGGTCCCAACATCAACAGCATGGGACAGGAATACCTGCCTTACCTCACTGCAGACGATGAAATCCTGTTTTTCACGGCGCGGCGCAAGGAATGTACGGGAGAATACAGCGCTGAATTGCGGGATTTTGCCGAGGATTTTTTCTTCAGCGAGAAAAAGAACGGCGATTGGCAAATGCTGGAAAATCTCGGACCGCCTGTCAACACAGAGTTGAATGAGGGCGCAGCCAGCTTTTCGCCCGACGGACAGTACGTTTACTTTACGGGTTGCAACCGCAAGGATGGTTTTGGCAGTTGCGATCTCTATGTCTCCAAACTCAACGGACGGGTTTGGTCTGAACCCGAGAATCTGGGACCCACGGTCAACTCCCCCGGCTGGGATTCGCAGCCCTGCATATCCAACGACGGAAAAACCCTTTATTTTGCCTCCACCCGCAACGGCGGCAAAGGCCAGAGCGACATCTGGTTTACCACCAAAGTGAATGGCTCCTGGACGCCCGCACAGAACCTGGGAGAGCCCATCAATACCATCGGGCGTGAGAATTCGCCCTTCCTCCATGCCGACGGACAAACTTTGTACTTTTCCTCGGACGAGCACCCTGGATTTGGGGGGTTTGACCTCTTTCTGAGCAAATCTGTGCACAATGGCTGGGGCCGACCCATGAATCTGGGTTATCCCCTCAATACCAACGCGGACGAAAGAAATATTTTTGTCAACGCCAAAGGCGACAAGGGTTTCACCAATTCAGACCGTGATGGCGGCCTGGGGGGATATGACATTTACAGTTTTGAACTGGACGAACGCATTCGCCCCAAGTTTACCACCTTTGTGCGCGGTGTGGTGCTTGATAACGTGACCAGCAAGCCCCTGGAAGGCACCCTGACCTTCATCAACCTGGAAACGGGCGACACCATTCGCCAGGTGGCCAGCAACAGTTATTCGGGCAAATTTCTCCTCAGTTTGCCCATGGACCAGGATTACGCCGCCTTTTCTGATGCCAAAGGTTACCTCTTCAAAAGCCAGAATTTTACCCTCAAAGGGGCGCAGGAAGAGTATTTTGATCTGATCATCCGCCTGGATCCCATTGAGGAAGGTAAACCCATTGTGTTGGAGAATATCTTTTACGAAACGGCCAAATTCGATCTGAAAGAGGAATCAGAAGCAGAATTGAATCACCTGGTGTATTTCATGAAGATCAATCCCAAAATCACGATTGAGATTTCCGGCCACACCGACGACGTGGGGTCAGATCAGGACAATCTGTTACTGAGCGACAACCGCGCCAATTCTGTGAAAAAATATCTGGTGGAAAAAGGAATTCCTGACCAGCGGATTACCGCGGTGGGTTATGGAGAATCGCGGCCCATGTTTCCCAACGATTCTGATGAGCACCGCGCCAAAAACCGCCGCACGGAACTAAAAGTGACGGGGAAATAAAAAGCCAGTTTACAGTTTACGGTTTGCAGTTATTTTCCAAACTGTCTCCATCCCTTCAAAGTCTCCAGTCAATCGGGGTTTTTCCCAATTTGGTTAGATACGCATTGGTCTGGGAAAAGGGTTTGCTGCCGAAAAAGCCGTTGTAAGCTGAAAGCGGGGAAGGGTGGGTAGATTTCAGGACCAGATGTTTGCGGGTATCGATCACTTCGCCTTTCTTTTTGGCGTAGCCGCCCCACAGGATGAAAACCAGTCCTTCCCGTTTGTCGTTGAGTTGCTGAATGACCGCATCCGTGAATCTTTCCCATCCTTTTCCCTGGTGGGAAGCCGCGTTGAAAGCCTGCACCGTGAGAATGGAATTCAACAAAAAGACCCCCTGCTCAGCCCATTTCATCAGGTAGCCGTGATCTGCGGGGGGAATGCCCAGGTCTGATTCCATTTCCTTGTAAATATTGATCAGCGAAGGGGGCGCCTTCACCCCGGGCTGCACAGAAAAGCACATGCCATGCGCCTGGCCCGGATTATGGTAGGGATCCTGGCCCAGAATCACCACTTTGACTTTGTCAAAGGGCGTGGAATCAAAAGCAGAAAATATCTGCTTGCCAGGAGGAAAAACGGTCTTTCCAGCCATTTTCTCCCGCACCAAAAACTCCTTCAGGTCGGCAAAATAGGGTTTTTGAAATTCGTCCTGCAGGACTTCCAGCCAACTGGGGTGGATTTCGGGGGAAATGTGGCGAATCTGGGAATTGGTCATACTCCAAGGTAATCATCCATTCAGAAAAATTCCAACCGAAGTTTCGCCCATTTATTTGGAGTCCGTTTGGTCAAGGGCAAATTTAAACGGGAGGGTTACCCAGAAACGGATGGGTTCGCCATTTCGAATGGCTGGTTCAAATTTCAATTCTTTGATTCTGGATAATACCGCGTTTCTCAATACAGGATGTGCTTCTTTAAGGATGAGGTGGCTTTTATAATTGCCCTTTTCATCAACCAGGATTCTAAACAATAATTTTCCTTCAATTCCCTGTTTGCGTACTTCTTCGGGATACCCAATTTCAGCTATAATCTGATTTAGGTTGATTGGAACTGGTTCCTTTTCTACGGTAATAAAATCATTTGGAGCTGGATCATCCTGGTCTAAATGTGGTAGTATGATTGTGTCCTCTATCACTTCAATTCCAATGTCAGAGTCAGGATCTACGGAAGGATCAACAGATTGTCCAAAGGTTTGAAGACCAGTAAATAAAATCAGCAAAAAGAAATCCAGTTTCCTTAAATGGATTTTGCTTGAGCCCATGGAATTTTGTGATAAGGTATTTATTCCCCTAAGTTCTACAGTTTTTATTCCCCATGCAACCAAATTTCCCCGGGCTGTATCTTTTGCTCAAACCATCCCATTAAGTCATGAAATATAAAATCCAGCTTTCTCTCCTTTTGCTTTTGCTGATTTCTTCCTTGCAACTTTCTGCAGGCGGCGGCGACCTCCATTCCATCAATCCTGTCATTGGCAACCAAAGCTATGTCGAACTCACGGGCGAAGAGCCTACCCTGCAAACCAATGAGACCTTTCGCATCCGGCTGCACCTCTGCTATGTGGAGGAAACCCTGCGCAGCCGCGACGTGAGCCATCTTTCACCTGAACTCCAGGCCCGGCGCACTCAATTGCTGGATTACCTGCATGATTACTGGGTGAAAGGAGAATTTCCCAAAAATTACGATTACACTGCCGAGCGCAGACCCTGTTTCATCGACAAGGACCAGAATATTTGTGCCGTGGGCTACCTGGTCGAGCAGACGGCAGGCCGCGAAATGGCCGAGGCCATCAATGCGCAATTCAAGTACGATTTTGTGATGGACATGCAGGGCGACGCCCTGGACCAATGGATTCTGGAATCAGGATTCACCAAAGAGGAACTGGCCATGATCCAGCCCACTTACGGCCCTACGGACCCCAACTACATTCCCAAAGGCTACGGCGCCGCTTCGGCGGGAGTGGCCGGCCTGAGCCTGGGATTTTCGGCTCTGAGCCTGAGTCAGCCTCAGGGCGGCAAGTGGATTCCCGTGATGGGCATGATTTCAGGAGTGACCTCACTCACCATGGGCATTGTGGATATGAACGCCATGCCTGACCTTGATTATTGGTCTGGCAATGAGAATACCTCCCGCAAAAACCTCAATATGTTCAACATTGGCCTGGGAACGGCTACCACCCTGCTCAATACCTATATGCTGGTGCGCCGCGATCATCCCCGCCCCAAATCTGCGGTGGGTGCTTTATATCAGCCACTTCCGGGTGGCACCCAGGCTTACGGACTGACTTTCAACAGGTCCTTTTAAAGGTCCCCATAATTTACTTACCCGATATCCTTTTCATTTGTCCCGGCCTTTTCTCTCATCGAAGGCCGGGATTTTTTTGTCCTTAGTCTTTTTGGATTTTCAGATTGACCATTTCCGTTTCTGATTTGAGTTGCAGGAAATAAATCCCGGCGGAAATATTTTTGGTTGGTATGGAAAATTCATTCCCTTTTGCCGTCCCTGCGGAGACCTGACGACCAGATGCGTCGATCAATTTCCAATCCACGGCTGGCAATCCTCTTTCAAAGCTCACATGTAATTGATCCTGGAAGGGGTTGGGAAAAACCATTACCCTCTGACCCAATAATTGATCTGGCATGCCAACCGAGACATCCCGCCAAACGGTATCTGAGGTGCAACCCGGAGGGACGGTTACCGCCAGGCCGTACAGGCCGGTTACGGTTGGTACATAGGTTGGGTTAACTGCTCCCGGGATGACCAAGCCGTTGAGAAACCATTGGTTGCCGCTGGAAGCGCTCGAAGTGAGGGTGGGTGGATTCCAGGAAATAGTGGGATTTGTTATCTGCCCGAGGTAAACCTGGGTGGCGCCCGAAGCTTCACAGCCATTGACATCAAACCCGGTGCAGGTATAATTGGTGCTCTGCTGGGGCCAGACCGTGGCTGGATTACCCGCTAAAGTGACCGGGCCTCCGTTGCTCCAGATCACCCCGGTCAATCCGGGAGCCGTGAGTACAATGGTATCTCCCTTGCACACGGAATCCTGGCTGATGGTTGCCCCCTGGAAAAGGACGGGAAAAACGGGTATGTGCACGGAGTCGTCGTGGGGGCAAAGGTTATAATCGAGGCCATGAACAAAGAATGTCGAAGGCACATTTACCTGCACTGTGACCGGGGAGCCGACCGCATTGGAGAGGCCGGGGCCGTTCCAGTAATGACTTGGGAGTCCGTTGGCGTAAAGATTGACATTGGCTCCCAGGCACGCCGTGTCCGGATTGGCCCAAACATAGTGTGGATAGGGTACATGCATGCCGATGTAAACTGAGCCAGTTACCTGGCAGGTGGTTGAATCGGTGCCTGTGGCAAAATAAGTGCCAGGCCCGGGAATCGACACACTAATTGAATTGCCGGGAAGGTTGGAAACCCCGGGGCCATTCCAAATCGTATTGTTGAGACCTGTGGCAATCAGGGTCACCGTATCGCCCGGGTTGCAGATTTTGGCGGGCTGGGTTGTCAGACTGTAACCGGACTGCTGACTGTACAGGGAATTCACTGCCAGAAAGGTGGTGTCGCTACAACCGCTGTCAGATACAATCAGGGTGATGGTATCGGAATACGAATTGCCCAGAACCATGGAAAAATAAGGGCTGTTGGTGCTTTGCACCGTTCCGTTCAAAAGCCAGATATTTTGGGTGGAATTTTTGCTTGAGTCAGCACAAAACAAGGTGTCTCCAATGCAAAGATTACTCTGATTGTAGCCGATTTCAGCCTTTACAATGCATTCCCCGTAGTGGCAATCCATAATTTCAGTTCCAATGAAGGGAACCCCCGTTATGGGTCCTAATCCGCCTGCCGGGAAAACGGTTAACATGGTATCCTGGGGCACATATCCCACAAAGCTCGAATCAGCAAGGTGGGGAGTCACCTTTTTGCCATGGCAAAGAAATTGCCCGGATTCATGACTTTTGTAACAAAACATACCATAGGAAGGGAGAGAATAGTAAGCCCCTGTTCCACCTACCAGATGCCCCCCTCCCGGAAAAGCGCGGATCATAAGTGGATAAGTAGGGAGAAATCCATAGGGCAGGCTAAATGCAGCGGTATCCAGGTGGTAACTTAAATCTGGATTTCCCAGGCTATCCAAATGGATGATTCCAGTTGCAGTTTTATTTCCGGGGAAACGAAACTGGCCGGCAATCAGCAATCCGTTTTCCAAATCTGGCCGTACGCTTTCGGTCTGGAAATCAAGGGTGTCGGCACCATCCATGAAGTAATAGGATTTTCCATGAATAAAATTTCCGTTAGGGCTTACGGTGCCGGAAATTAATCGGGATTGGGTTCCATTGGTGGAATAGCCCCCGAGCAAATAGTTTCCATTATTTAATACCCGGGCGCCTTTGCAGTAATCAAGCCAGGATCCACCTGTGGTTGGGTGGTGGTCAATGGCCAGCGACCAGGTCCGGTTTCCGTTTGAATCAATTTTTGCCAGATAGGCATCCTCCTGGGTGGAAGTTAATCCGTTGATATTTCCACCCACCAGCATGGATTTAGCTGGTAAGGCAAGGCTTGAAGCCAGTTTTAATTTTGAATTGAAATTCACATGCTTCAGGCGGAGGTACCAAATCCAGTTTCCGCTGGAATCTATCCTTGACACGATCCCAGAGGTGGGTGCAGTTGTTGGGTAATAGGGAGAATACCCGATTACTCCCATGTCTTTGCCCGATAATTCCACCGCGTCCAATAATGTCATTGACTGATAGAGCTGCCGTATCCAAAGCCCGTTACCATTGGTATTCAGCCGGAAAATTTGATCACTGGCAACAACATATATGCTATTATGGGCAAATTTGATCCCGAAACGATCAGCTGGGGTGACACCCGTCAGATCTCTGGTCCAGATAATATTTCCGTCCGGATCCAATTTGTAAACCAGGGAAAAAGTCTTAAAGTCCCCTGGGTCAAACAACCAAAGTCCAACCTGATAAATGGAACTGTCTGGCCCAGTATCAAGGTCAAAGCCTCTTATTTCATCTGTGTCATAGCTGTACCTCAGAAATGTTTGAGAGGAGGCAAAGTTTGAAAAATGTAGTAAAAGCAGAAGCAGGCACGTGTGTTTGTATAATTTCAAATCAGAAAAATATTATCCGTATGCAAAGGGTACGGAGGGATAAATAATTGAATTCCTGCGGAATCAATATGCAGTTATTCACTCAAATTTCAAAAAATACTTATTTCACCCACTCACTTACCCTGATGCACCTTTGCCACATCTGGGCAAAATCCTCTCCTGTGTGCATGAAACGACTCATATCCTCTTTGGACATGCCAGAATTGCGCAAATCCTGAAAAAAATCCGGGAAAAGTCCATAATGCGCCACTCCGTCTGTATTGATGTCCCATTTGTGGCCCGCTGTTTCGCAGGGAGCCAGAGGGGCATTTTTTCCAGAGGCGCCTCCCCAGTAGGTTACCCGCGAAGCGCTGTCCTGAGCCGCTACGTGTTGGGCATGAATTTCTTTGTTTTTGCGAATTTGGTAGCAGGCATTTTCACCATAACGGGGCCCGGGAAAGGCCACCATCCCGTTGGCATCCGTGCCCGTGGCCACATTTTTTCCGCCAAAAATTTCCTGGGCAAACAGATAATTCTGCACAAAGGTTCGGCCACTACCCGAGCAGTTGTTTTCGATTTTTGAATTGGTGATTTTCTGCGGCTGACCATCCAGCAACACATCCAGAGAGGGGCCAACGCCTCCCTTGCCCAGTGCCAGTCCCACGCCCATCATGCCTCCCAGTTTCACCATTTTCTCCACCTGCTCCATGGTGCGCGAATTTTCTGTGCCTTTGATTCCATCCTTGCGAAATCCGTTGTGACCCGAGTTGATGGGGTAACCTTCCCCCATTTGCAGAGCCATTTCCAGGGTTTCATTGGCCGATTTTTCCGACATGTGGTCAATGTCTATGATCATGCCGAGGCGCATCATTTCGCGGATCGCAATTTTACCCAAAGGAGTCAGTCCCTGCACATTGCGGTGACCGGTCGGGCTGGATTCGTAGGTGGGATAATGGTCTTTGACGGGCAGCACATCCTTTGGAAAATCAGCATTTCCCAGACTGATCAACCCCAGAAATCCGCTATTGCCGCCGGTCAGGTTGTAGGCAATGTTGGATTCTGCAGGGGCAGGTTCCACCACATAGGGCTCGCCTGTGGCGTATTTATTGGCCATATTGAACAAATCCTCATAGACCGCCGCGCCGCCCACAGGATTATTGACCAGGTGAATGGGGAAAATGTAGCGGATTCCCTGATTGTACAAGCGGTGAATTTCACTGATCATCTGCCCTTCCGTCACCTCCTGCCCGGCTTTGTAGTTTCCAATATTGTCCGTTTCAATGCCCAGAATGATGGCCAGTTTTCCCTGCCGTACGATACTTCTGAGTTGTTCGGGTGTGTAAGCGATTTCCATGAAATCGTGGCGCTCCACAATGGCCTTGAGCGAATCTGTTTGGAGGTTGGCAACGGTCATGTCGTCGAAGGGGGGATCTCCCTGCAGGGCATCAGCGAGGAGTTCATTATTGACGGCCAGGGCTACCAGCACGCTCAGGCCTCCCTGGTGAGCCCGCTCCAGCCACTCCACCCACAACTGGGCATGCAGGGTGCTCCAAAAGGCAGGGTAGTGGGCAAAACACTTGTTGGGATTGGCATGATAGCCTTTTCCATGGGGAGTTTTTTCGCAATAATCCTCGATCTGGGACACAGCCGCTGCGCGAATGATGTTTCCGTTCGGGTTCCAGGGACTCCAGGCCCGATGGGCTCCACTGCAATCCGTAAAGGCTTGCTCGGGTGGGCCGTCGAAGGAGCCGTGCAATCCTTTGGACCCAAATCCCATGAAAGACATGGGGTGGCTGTGCAGATCAACCCAACCCCAGACCGGGGCTTTTTTGTCCAGCACCATTTTGTCGATCACCTCCACGGAGGGCATGGCTGTATCCAGGGGGCAAAATATGCTGCAGGTCTGAAAGCGGATATCATCCACGTTGATGTGGCCCCATGCGCCCCGCGCCTCATCTGTTATCCTGATTCTGCATTCCCGGCCAAAAAATTCCCTCACTTCCCATTCACCCCTTTGCAGCAGGTCGTTATTGGAACCTGTGGCATATCTTACGGACCTGTACCGTTCATCATCCAGAATCACCTGTCCCCAGCGGGGCTCTTTTACCAGCAGTTCAAGGCGCAGGGAGTCGCGGCTTTCGCCGCCTCCAATGAGGAAGGTGATGTAATCTGAAGCGAGCACAAAAGCAGGGGAGAGCAGGCTGCCCGTTGGTTCATTTCCCTGTACTCCTCCAAGTGGAGATTCAGGCCCGGGACGGTTCTCGTTGGTTCCAATCCAGTAATTGCGGGAATGTCCAATGGGGTAGGCGAGGTCTTTCCAGTAATCACCTCCCAGTGAAATTTGAGTCACCCGATCCATGCGCACATTATCGCCCCAGGTGGGCTGATTTTGGAAGGCCGTGCCCGTTTGGGTCCAGCGTTCAAATCCCGATTCGAAATCCCAAAAGAGTTTTTCCTCCAATCCCGCCATGTGAAACCCGTTTTGGACTGTCTGGGCGGAAACAGAAAGTACAATCAGGTTCAGGAAGAGGAGCAGAAATGCGGTTTTTTTCATGGAGTCGAATTTGTATCCAACTCCCTAAAAATAGGTTAACGGTTATCGGCAAGCAAAAATTCCCGGCAATTTTCCAGGGTCAGGCCCTGAACTTTGAAGTAATCCAGTTCTTTTTGCAGATCGGGGGTGAGCATGCGCTGTAGTTTTTGGTTGTAGGGAATGAAAGTGCCCGTGCCGTAAGATCCACCCTGGTAGTGGTGCATGAGAAATCCGTCATCGCTGAGGCTGACGCTGGTGCCTGCCGCGTTCATGCGGTCCATTTGTGCGGTGCGAATTTCTTCAAATTCATAAACCAGGTCCTCAAATTGCTGGTCGATCAGGGTGTAGGCGGCACGCAGGGAGCGGTTTTCCTGCAGATCTTCATACATTTCAGGGTGGTGATCGCGGCCATAATCCAGGTACCAGGCGATGAAGAGCCTGAATTCGTACAAGGCCGACAAGGTGGTGGAAGGATCGGAAAGGTAGCCTTTGCCCCAGCATTCAAAATTATTGTCGGGACAAAAAGTGCGGTAATATTTGTACAGGGCCACGGACGCTTTGGTACCGTGGTAGTAGGCATTCATTTCTTCCAACAATCCATAAATTCCGCTGACCTGTGAACTGAGGTTGGGAATGTCGCCATCTATATAAGGATCGAAACGCATGATGGCGTCGTTCATGCTGTCGGGTAGCACCTGAACCAACTCGCGGGAGTTGTAAACAGGGGTGCGGGGCGTGTGAATCACCATCTGGTCTGCGATGTAATAGGCATTTTCGCCATATTCTGCCAGGCTGAAATCGAAGCCGTGGGCCGTTTCGTGCACTACCGTGTTCCAGGTTTTGAGCAGTTCTGCACGGGAATTTGCATCGCGGGCATATACGGTAAAATGAGTGGGATTGTCCTCAGAACGCAGAATATTCAGGGCATCCTGGTCATACTCACGGGCCAGTTCTAGGAAAAACCGGGCCTTGTCCTGGTCGGTGGAGATGCGATCTTTGCGCAGAATGTCGTCTGAAGCAGTGGAAACAAATCCGAGCAAACAGAGAGAAAGGAGGGCAAGCGTTTTCATAAGCGGGGAGTTGAGTTGTGATATGATATTTTAACGCAAATTCCCCGCCAAAGGTGACGGTGTGTAAGAAATGGGCGGGATTAGGTTGTGAATTGAAAGAGGGCGTTGCTTTTGAAGTTTACCATTTCTTACCTGTTTAGTCTAATGGGTTGAAAAATCCTTATTCCTTCTCACTATTTTTACCACTTATTTTATTCATTCCATGTGAAGGTTTGGGAGGTAATTGTGGCGAATTCGCCATAATTAAAATCAGGGTAACTCATTTGTTCCAGTTTGCAAGAAATTTTAGGGTGATAAAATTCCTTTGATTTTTTAAAGAAACTGCTCTTCATTATTTAACTCAACAATTAACAAAAAAAGCCAGTCCCGCAGGACTGGCTCGTGATATATTTTCCCTTAATCTCAGGTCAGAATTGCACGAATTCGACCCGACGGTTATTGGCTTTGGCTTCAGGGGTACCACTGGCGTCCACGGGTGAACTTTCGCCCAGTCCTTTGGCGCGCAGGCGTTTGCTCGCGATGCCCATGGAGATCAGAGCCGTTTGCACGGATTCGGCCCGCTGCTGAGAAAGGGTCATATTGCTTTCGTCAGAGCCGTCGCTGTCGGTGTGGCCTTCAATGCTCAGGTTGATTTCGGGGTGTTCCTCCATCATTTTGGCAATTTCATTGAGGGTGCCAAAAGATTCGGGCTTCAGGTTGGAACTGCCTGAGTCAAAGGTGATGCCGCGGGTCACGATTTTGCCATCTGCACGGAGACGGAAGTAGAGTTTTACTCCCCCTTCCGCTACGCGGAAGTTTTTCACCATGGCAGGCTGGTTGCTTCCAGCCAACGGGCTCAGCGCCTCCAGAGACACGTTTTTGGGCATGTTCTCAATGTTGGGAATATTGAGCACCTTGTCGTGATCGAGGTAAAATTTCAGGGAGCGGGTGTTGAACGCCAGGGCAATGTGTCTCCAGCCCGGGGCGTCATTTTTGGCGGAAACGGTTCCGTTGAAGGTGCCCATTTCAGCATAATTATAATGAATCTTGATCGGGTCAAGGCCAGCCATTTTCAGGGTGTAGCCTTCATTGGTCAGGTTGTAGAAATATGCATCAAATTCAACCGTAAACTGATTGGGCAGATATTCAGATTTGCTCATCAGGGGCTTGATTTCATTGTCCTTGCCCATGAATTTGATCACATTATCATTGCCAAAGGTGGCAATTTCAGCCGATCCTGCCACCAGATCCCAACGTGAGGGAAATTCGCCTGCATCTTCGTTATTGAGGTCGTCAGCGATGATGATTTCTTCACCCTGCACAAAATCATATTTCGACCAGAGAGTAGCTTCGGCACTGGGAGCAGACCCGCCTTTGGATCCGCTGGAGCCAGAATTGCCGGACGAACCCGAATTACCTGACGAGCCCGAATTGGAATTGCTGGAGTTGCCTGAATTGTTTTTGGAGCTGGAGCTTGAACTGCTTTTATTGTTTTTGCTGTTCTTGCCTTCTACTGAATCCAGACCGTCATCGACGCCGTTATTTACTTTTTGAATGGCCCTTTTCTCTACTTTTTTCTCAACGCTTTTTTGCATTTTATCCAGAATATTCTGGCCGAAAAGGGGTTGAAAGAGGATAAAACTACCTGCAACCAGGGCAGGGATCATGATGGATTTCTTCATCTTGGGTAGGTGTAAATGGTTTAACCTGAACAATTTTTCCGGATACGGGACCGGACAATAAATTTACAAAAATTCGAGCAAAAAAAATGCCAGAAGCTCACTGGGTGTCAAATTGGATGGCGGTAACCAGGCCATAGAATCTGAAGGGGCCGGCAGAACCTGATCTGGGAGTCCTTAACCGCAGGGTATAGCTTCCCGGGGGTAACCAGATTGGTTGGGCATTCAGCAAAAGGCTTCCCGAACTTGCGCTGCCAGTATTAAGCATGATCACTACATTATTCAGGGAAATTGCAATTCCGTAGGAAGAAGTGGTGCCGTTGAGCAATCCAGTGGGAGTAAAATAGGAAGTGTCTTTGGGAGAACCATAAACGGAAGTGATCTTCCATACTTTGTTGGCCGGCACGGTAAAGGTCGTATCAAAATAGTGGGCCCCGGACCCTGTGGTGCCAAGTCCGCCCCATTCAAGGTATTGCACGCCGTCGAACGCCAGATTCTGGGCCTGAAGGCTGGTATTTGCAAGAAAAACAAGGCCGAAGGCCGCAACCAGAGTAAGTAAAATTGTTTTCATTCGATAAAAATTTAAACCAGATTCAAAGATACAAATTTCCAGGGGTCAGGAAAGGTACTTTGATGAATGGCTGTGGAAGAAGGCGATTGAAGGTGGAAGGGAATTTTTAGAGTGAAAATTCGAAGATTTAAAAAAGCAATTTCAAATGGATTCTCTAAAAATAGATACCCAGGTTCCTTACGCGATGGAATTTCTTCGCAAAGCTGTGGAACTGATTAGTAAAAATCCCCATTTGAAGGTGGAGGAAATTGAAGGGGTTATCAATATTTCAGAGAGCACTGGTCCTGAAACCTTGATTCTGCCTGGCAATCCAGTTTCCTGGGAACTGCTGGGCCCCCTGCTCGAGGAAGCTGAGTTGGAATACAGGGAGCAAGGAGGGTTTTCCTCTCAGGAAATCATTCAGGATATTGAAAATTTGTAAGGGAATTCAACATGGCGCTTATTGGGATTAAATCATAAAATTCAACTTCCAAAGCGATCCCCAATAGCACTCTGTGTCCTCTTTTGAAAGGTTTTGCAAGATCCTCCGAGTGCTCTGTGGTAAAAAAACACTGCTAAAACCCCCAAAAACAAAAAACCCCGGGAGCATTTCGCTACCCGGGGCCTCAATTACACCGTTTTCGTCTTAATGTCGTCCGGAGCGGTAAAACCTCATCCTACGTTTGATGCTGGTTTGAAATTCCCTCCCGAATTTCTTCGGGAGGGTTTTTCCAGCATCCCGTGGGGGAATCGAACCCCCGTTGTAAGAATGAAAATCTTAAGTCCTAACCCCTAGACGAACGGGACATCAAAAAACGGACTGCAAATCTACGCCCGGTTTCAGTACTTGTCAATAGGCGAATTGAAAATTTTTAAGGTTTCTTTGTAAGAAATTGATTTTGAGCAGGAAAATTATTTTGAAGGGTACATAAACTCTCCTTTTCTCCTCCTTTTGGCTCTCTGAGGATTGATTTTGGTGGGATTTCAAGGGCTGGTTTGGGATGGTATTTTGATTTTTGGGGAATTAAATGACCTTCCCTTCCCCCTTCCCAGAACGTCAATTTGAGTGTAAAGAAATTATAATCTTTTTTGTGGAATTTCCCGTAAAGAGCCTCGTGAATGCCCTGTATGGCGCCACTAACTGCCTAAGTGTGTTTTGAACACTTAGTAATGATTTGTATCTTTGTTTTTAATCAGGTGGCCTGTTATATTCGGGGCAAATTTGAAACCCATTTTTCACCAGATATATCAAACAAAATGGCAATAAAAGTAGGTATTAACGGATTTGGACGCATCGGGCGTCAGGTTCTCAAAGGACTGCTCGCACACAAGGAAGTCGAAGTGGTAAAAATCAATGACCTCACCGACAACGCCACCCTGGCGCACCTCCTGAAATATGATTCCGTGCACGGACGATTCAACGGCACGGTTTCCTCCACTGACACCCACCTGATCGTCAACGGCAAGGAAATTATCGCTTCTGCCGAAAAAGATCCTGCCCAACTCGGCTGGGGCGACCTGGGCGTGGACATCGTGATCGAATCCACAGGTCGTTTCCTCTCCCGCGAACTCGCTTCCACCCACCTCAAAGCTGGCGCAAAGCGCGTCATTCTTTCCGCTCCCGCCAAAGGCGGCGACATCCCCACCGTGGTACTTGGAGTGAACGACAGCATCCTGAATGCATCCATGGATATCATTTCCAATGCTTCCTGCACCACCAACTGCCTGGCTCCCATGGCTGCGGTGCTCGACCAGCATTTTGGCATTGAATCTGGTTTTATGACCACCATCCACGCCTACACCGCAGACCAGCGTCTGCTGGATGCACCCCACAGCGACCTGCGTCGTGCCCGCTCGGCTGCCATGAGCATCGTGCCCACCAGCACAGGCGCTGCCAAAGCCGTGGGACTGGTTTTGCCCCAACTCAAAGGCAAACTGGACGGCTTCGCCGCCCGTGTCCCCACCCCCGACGGATCTCTGACCGATCTCACTGTGATCCTGAAAAAAGCTGCCAGCAAAGAAGAAATCAACGCTGCCATGAAAGCTGCCGCCGACGGACCCATGAAAGGCTACCTCGAGTACTCAGACGAGCCCCTGGTTTCTATTGACATTGTGGGCAATCCGCATTCCTGCATCTTTGATGCCCTTTCCACCATGGCCCATGGCAATCTGGTGAAAGTGGTGGGCTGGTACGACAACGAGTGGGGATATTCTTCCCGCATGGTTGACCTGACCCTGAAATTGGCCAAATATTAAGGTATTGGGTTTCAGGAATTGGGCTTTGGCCTTTTTGGGCTGATTCTTTTCCTAAAACCCAACTCCTGACTTCCAATTCCTATTAACTGAAAATGAAAAACATCAATACCGCAAATCTGGCCGGAAAACGCGTTCTGGTTCGGGTGGATTTCAACGTGCCCCTCAAAGACGGCGTTATCACGGATGATATCCGCATTCGCGGCGCCCTTCCCACCATTCAGTACATTCTGGATCAGGGAGGCTCTGTAGTGCTCATGTCCCACCTCGGGCGTCCCAAATCCAGCGCGGATACCAAATACAGCCTTGATCAGGTGACCGACCGCACCGCAGAACTGCTGGGTCGCGGGGTGACTTTTGCCGGGGACTGCATTGGAGAAACGGCTTTCCAGATCACTGCCGCGATGAAGCCTGGTGAAGTGGTTTTGCTGGAAAATCTGCGCTTTTATCCTGAAGAGGAGCTGGGCGACGCTGAATTTTCGATGAAACTTGCCAAACATGGCGACGTGTACTGCAATGACGCCTTTGGAACTGCGCACCGTGCGCATGCTTCCACCGCCACGGTGGCCAGCTTTTTCAAAGAAAAGTATGCTGGCTTCCTCATGTTTGCCGAGGTTGAAAATGCAACCAAAGTCCTCAATCATGCCGAAAAGCCCGTAACCGCGGTTATGGGTGGGGCCAAAGTTTCAGATAAAATTGGTATCATTCAAAATCTGCTTCCCCGCATCAACAACCTGCTGATCGGGGGCGGGATGGCCTACACCTTCCTCAAAGCCAAAGGCTTTGAGGTGGGCAAATCGCTGGTGGAAGAGGATAAAGTGGCCCTGGCTGCTTCCCTGCTCAAATCGGCCCGCGCCAATAATGTGACCATCATTACCCCCATTGACTCAGTTGGGGCCGACAAATTTGACGAGCAGGCCGAAACGGGCATCTACCGCAGCAATGAGTTTCCCAAAGATATGATGGGACTGGATATTGGGCCTGACACCTTTCAGGCTTTCCATTCTGTAATCATGGCCTCCAAAACCATTCTCTGGAATGGGCCAATGGGAGTTTTTGAGATGAAACCATTTGTTCAGGGCACCCTGGCTGTGGCCCAATCCATTGCAGAGGCCACCAAAGCGGGTGCTTTCAGTCTGGTGGGTGGCGGCGACAGCGCAGCAGCCATCGCTCAGGCTGGGCTGGATGACCAGGTCAGCTATGTTTCCACGGGTGGAGGCGCTTTGATGGAATTTCTGGAAGGCAAAGAGTTGCCGGGAATCGCAGCCCTTTCCTGACAGCTTGTAAGAAAACATGGATCGATGGGCCCTGAATTCAAAATTCAGGGCCCTTTTTGTGCAGGAAGGTGACACCTAACTCACTGATTAAAAATATAATGATGAAAGATTTTCCTGTAATTTGGTTGTGAATATTCGTGAAAAGCATTAATTTTGTGTTAGTTCTTTGCATCACGTAAGATTGTAAACAAGAGAAATAAGAAAAAAGAGTAGAAGTCCCGTTCGGGCAACATAACAAAACAACCCATTCCTCTCTCGTTTATGATCTTCAATTGCACCCGTTGGGAGGGTATTTTATTTATACCCCAAAAAGACAGGCGCGCAATCCAATTTTCAATTTCAAATTGACCTGTAGAATCATCAAAAATTAAAGGTGACTCAAATGTTAAAACTGAAGATCAACCACCTGCTCGTTTACGCTTTATTTTGGCTGTTAATTTTAGCTACTCAGATTGTATTCACCTGATTAGTTAAGGTATCTCTTTCATAGTGTTGCCCCGTTGGGGCAGCTTTTAGTTAATGTTATATCCCGGGAATTAGGGGTTCCTGGGGTATTTTTTTTGTTCAATCGCCAACCATTTTCCCTTGGCTGAATTCCACTTGAAACCCCTCCAGACCCTGCCTGCCGGGTTGCTTCTCCTTAACAGGGCATTCATGCCCCTGATTTACAGAGAATGAAGGAAGAAATCAGGTGGTAAACTTTAAAATATTTCCCTGAATCCTTTCCAAATGCAGGCTTTTCACTTCAAAAACTCACTTTTTTCCCTATCTTTATTCCTGCTCTGAAATGGAAAATGCCTTGAAAAGGTATCTTTAAAAGATTGGAAGAATCACTCTGTGTATGCCCCCGGAAAAAAAGTATGATGTGCTGCTTTGCCACAACAGCAAAGACAAGGATTTTGTAAGAATGGTAGCCGAGCACCTGATTGACCATGCGGGCCTGACCCCCTGGTTTGATGAATGGGACCTGATCCCGGGTGAGAGTCTGCTGGAGGGAATTGGCCGCGGCCTGCTTGACACCCGTACTGTGGCCGTCTTCGCCGGCCCCAACGGACGAGGACCCTGGCAGGTAGCCGAAATCCGTACTGCTTTGGGACAGCAGATCAACCAACCCGATTTCCGGGTCATTCCCGTGCTGATTCCGGGCGCGGGAGGCAGCCTGACCGCCAAAGCAGAAATGGGAAAAACCAATTCTTTGGACCTTTTTCTGGGTGCAAATTTGTGGGTGGATCTTGAAAAAGGCCTCAAAGACCCTCCACTCTGGAGCCTCGAATGCGGCATCAGGGGAGTAGCTCCCGGCCGGGGACGCCCGGCAGGACAAGCCTGTGATTGCATGAAATAAGTATGTCAGAGGAGAAGAAATACGATGTTTTTCTTTCCTGCAACGAGGCCGACCGCGACCTCGTGACCCGCATTGCCTGTCACCTCGACGACCCGGCAACTGAAAATAAAACCCAATTCAACCTCTGGTATGAACCCTGGAGCGCCATTCCCGGGCGATCTGTGCTGGGCACGGCCGGGGAAGGGTTGCTGGCCTCCTCCTCCTTCGTGATTTTCATTGGAGCCGGCAACCGCAGCGGTCTCAACAATTCTCTGCTCAATATTGCCCTGCAGAAACAGGCCGAAAATGGCCAGTTTCCAGTCATAGCCGTGCAATTGCCGGGGGCTCCCGACCGGGCAGAAATAGATCAGCAGCTCAAAGCCGACTATCCGGGCATGGGGCTGGATGCCTTTTTGCGCACCAATTACTGGGCCGACCTCCGCCAGGTGGTGGGGCGTGATGGAAAACTCGACTGGAGTGTGCTCTGGCTGCTTGAATGCGGCATTTTGGGCCAGCCTCCTGGCCGCGGGCGGCCAAATACGGTCCGTGAAGAGGCGATCGAACAGGGGATTTCTGTCCTGCTCAATGACAAACCCCTGTTGGAGGACAATGCCTACCTGCTCTGCGATCGCCGTCCCCAGGTGCGCAAGTTGGGACTGTTTGTGGATCTGACCCTGGAAGCCCGGGAAATCAAAGGCCACCAAAATGAAGTTCCCACCTCCAACCCCACCTTTTTCTTTGTGCCCGGACACGACGACGAGTTGCATTACGAACTGGTGAATCGCTTCATCACGTACGAAATCAGGCCGCCAGGCTCGGAAAAGGAGTACATTGCGCCCAGCCAGATTGAAATAACTTTCAGCGGGGTGGGCAGCAAGGACGATATGGCCGACGATCTTCGCATGAGTTTCGAAGAAACGCTGGGGTTTTACGAAGAAATTGAAAGCGCCCAGCAGCTCGTGGATTTGCCCGACCTCCACGGACCCGAAGTGGTGGTCTTCACCCACGATCTTTTTGTCAACGAATGGACCTCTGAAACGCTGGCTTTTCTGGAGTGGTATATCGGCGAATTCTGGCAGGTAAAAATGGGAGAGGATCACCCCCGTTACGTCATATTTTTCAACCTGCATTATCCTTTGGACGAGCACGAAGCAACTTCAGCGCATTTATTGGGAATATTTCGTCAGTTGGATGAACTGGGCAAAAAATATCCCCAAAGTTGCGCTATTCTGGAAGAATTAAAGGAAATGTCGGCCTCAGATATTCAGCGCTGGGTGGCGGCCAATAACCTGCGTGCCTTTGCCGACGATCTCAACGAAAAGATTTTCAAAAATCCATTGAACGGAGAATTTTATAAAACCCGCAATTTCAAATACATCAAACAGTTCCTCCAGCACTTCATCCAGGAAGTCAGAATAAAGGGACACGGATAAATAGCAAAGCAATGAATTACTACCAAGGAAACGGAGAGCAATATGCAGGCAAGTTGCCCAATATTCAGTCGGGCGCAGAAAACTCAGATCCCGGAAAATATGTGGCAGAGCCGGGCCTTCGCGATGCGGTCAACGTGGCCCTGAATCTGGGCATGCCCCTCTTGCTGACGGGAGATCCTGGCACAGGAAAAACCCAGCTGGCGTATAGCCTGGGTTACGAACTGGCCAAAGCGGGCGTGTTTCCCCAGATTTTCAAATTCAACACCAAAACCACTTCCGTGGCCCGCGACCTGTTTTACCGCTACGATTCCCTGGGGCATTTTCGCGATGTGCAACTCAGCCGCATGGAAGGTGCCGGTCCCGGCGATCCCGCAGGAAAGTCCAGCGCGGCAGATTACATCAGTTTTGAAGCCCTGGGGCTGGCCATTTTGCTGTCTCTGCCCGCAAAAGAGGCCGATCCTTACCTGCCCGACTCCTGCAAAGGCCAGGGCCCGGTCCGCTCGATTGTACTGATCGACGAGATCGACAAAGCTCCCCGCGATCTGCCCAACGACGTGTTGCACGAGTTGGAGAATCTCTCTTTCACAGTACGTGAAACGGGCATTTCATTCAAGGCCGATCCGGCCTGCAGGCCCATTGTAATCATGACCTCCAACTCGGAAAAAAACCTTCCTGATGCCTTTTTGCGACGTTGTGTATTTTATCACATTGATTTTCCCAACCCTGAACTCCTGCAAAAAATCGTGGTGCAGCGCATTCCTGAGGTGAGAAATGTCTTTTCAGATTCCCTGCTGGACAAAATCATTGCCCATTTTGTGGCCATTCGCAAAAAAGAATTGCGCAAAAAACCCGCCACCGCGGAATTGCTGGCCTGGATTCACGTCCTGACCCAGAAAATTGATCCCCGCAAAGACCTGGCTTCCCAGATTCAGGCCTGGATCGAAAGCTATCCTGTGCTGGCCAAAAACAAGGAGGATATGGATACCATGGTCAAATCCATTGGTGAACGGCTGAATTAAAATCCCTTGGAGAATCCCGAAAACGGAAACCATCCCCATGGTATGAGCCTGCCTTTTGAGGCATTCCTGGAGCACCTTCGCTCCCAGGGATACAGCATTGGCGTGGATACCCATCTCCGTTTTCAGGAACTGATCCGCACCCTGGACCCCGATCTTCCTTTGGATCGTCTCAAGACCCTGATTGCACCTCTGTTTGCCCAAAATCAGGTTCAGCAGGATAATTTTTACCGCATATTCGACCTGTGGTTCAAAAAATACCCGGGCATCATCACCCAAAAGGAGCAGGACAAAATCGACCGGCAAAAGGCGCTGGAGGATCAAAAAATCACATCCCCTGATTCCCCCCTGGCCGATCTGCCCTTTTTGCCTCCCGTCATACGCGACCAGGTGGTGGGAAGAGTGGGGAACTGGTGGACTGCCATTCCCCGCAGGCGCAGATGGATACTTAGCATTATCCTGATGGTTTCCTTGATTTTCTTTGCCCTGTTTTCCAAAGCCCTTTATTGCTTTACCCCGCCTGGAGGAGAAAAATTATATCCAGGCCATGGGTGGAAATGCATGTGCCATTTGCAACATTTTTTTCCCTCAGACAATGATTATGATGGGGTGTATGACGATTTAGGGGATAATTGTTCGAAGTATAATCCAGACCAGAAAGATAATGATGGAGATGGGGTTGGGGATAAGTGTGATGATTGTGACGTGGACGGAATTAAAGACCCGATTGATAATTGTCATTGCGATTATAACCCGGATCAGGCAGATATTGACGGGGATGGGATTGGGAACGCCTGCGATTTTGACGATGACAATGATTCAATTCCAGACAGTCTGGATTTATGTCCCCATATTGCCAACACGAGATCTGTCAATGACAATGAACGGATACAGGTTCCCTGCGACGACCGTGACGGGGACGGAATTGCAGATCAGGCGGATAATTGTCCGGAAATTTCCAATCCCAAACAGGAGGATAAGGACAAAGATAATCTGGGCGATGTATGCGATCCCGACGATGACAACGATGGAATTTCCGACGAAAAGGATATCTGTCCTCTGGATTCCCTGAACGATTGTCCTGATGCGCGGCTGGCTCCCATTCCGCTTGATAATCCCCAATTGCTACCCTCCGTAATATCCGGGTTGGAAGGCCAGGCCTCAGGGATTTTGCTCGCAATTTCGGGCTTATTGGCGATGTTGATCATCTTTCTCCCTCTGG
This sequence comes from Bacteroidia bacterium, assembly GCA_020635905.1. GTDB lineage: Bacteria > Bacteroidota > Bacteroidia > J057 > JADKCL01 > JACJYV01. Next base: position 762,421 of record JACJYV010000006.1, on the reverse strand, counting down.
TTACCTGGCTTTATGAGTTTTTTCGCTGGATTCAGATCAGAAGGCGCAAAAAGATGTTCAAACCTCAGGGCGGGCCAGAAAGCTATCCCCTGCAGGTGGTGTTTCCAGAAAAAGAATTATTTGGAAATGCTCCCTTCCTCAATGCAGCCCGCCTCATGCGTCAGCGGGAAGTTGCAGCTTCTGTCCGCCTGGACCTTGCCTCCACCCTGAAAGCCACCATTGAGAATGCAGGATTTCCAGATTTTCGCTTCAAAAATTCCAGCAAACCCACGGATTATCTGGTCCTGATCGACAAGCGGTCGCCTGATGATCACCTGGCCGCCTATTATGGCGCATTATGCACCCAGCTGCAAATGCAGGACATCAACCTGGAGCTATTTTATTTTGATACGGACCCGCGGGTGGTGCGGCGCGGACCAGGCGAAGCTCCTCTCAGGCTGGACGAGCTTTCACAGAGATATTTCCATTATCGTCTGCTCATTTTTGGTACGGGCGAGCGCATGCTGAATCCCATCAACGGGAAACCTTCCAATTGGATGCAGGCCCTGGAAGACTGGCCCAACCGGGCCTTGCTCACTCCCGTGATGCCGCGGGAATGGGGAAATCAGGAGTTTAAACTGGCCGAATTTTTCCTGCTGGTGCCGGCCAGTCTGGATGGTATCATCACCCTGGCCCAATACCTGGGTACCAGCGAGCGTCCCGACCCGGGCGGGCAAAAAAGAAGCGACCGCGGCACCTGGTTGCCCAAATCCGACACAGAACGGCCCGAATGTCTGCTCGAATATCTGGGCGAAAATACCTTTGCCTGGCTGTGTGCCTGCGCAGTTTACCACCAACTCAACTGGGGACTGACCCTGCGTCTGGGGGAGATTCTGAGTCCTGATCACAGCCGCTTGCAGGAAGAGGAATTGCTGAAAATCATCCGTTTGCCCTGGTTTCGGGGACAAAAATTGCCTGAAGTATTGCGCCGCGACCTTTTGGCCTGGCTGAAAGCCAACCGTCCTGAACTGGCAACCCGGGTTCGCCGGGAAGTGATTCAGCAAATGGAAAAGAGCGCTCCTGCTCCCGATACGCCTGCCTATGGCAATTATATGGTGCAACTGGCCATGCAGCGCTATGAATTTGAGCCCAATGCACCCGGCGCCAGGGCCAAACTGGACCGGGTAATTGAGATTTACGGGCAACGCATGATCGCCCGTGAGCATGCTGCCCTGCTACGGGATGCACGCAAGGATCGCCGCACGGATGAATTTGATTTCAAAAAGAATAAGAAAACGGTCAACGCGGGATCAGGATTATCAGCATCGCTCAAACAGGGTCTTTCCTGGGAGCCCCCGGCTGGTTTCTGGAGGTCCCTGGGCAGAAAAACCCTGATTGGGATTGGTCCCTGGTTGCTCGCCTGCTGCGTGCTGGCCGTAATGATCGCCATGTCTGTAGGAAAAACCATTCTGATTTCGGGAAAATCATACCACTTCAGCGACGATGGGGCCAAAGCCCGCCTGATCCGGGCTCAGGTTCACGCTTTGTTTTTCGAGAATAATACTGAAGAAATGGAGCGGGTGATCGGGGAAAATCTGAATCTGGCCAATGCCTACGACTCCGTGCTGACCGATTTTGCCACCCTGTTCATGCTGACCCAAAATCCTCCCATCGTTTCCCTTACCCGTGACGTGGACACCCTGGGGGGACAAGTAAGGAATTATCCCCAAAGTGATTCGGCCCAGATTGTATTCACCCGCGATCGCATGGCTTACCATACCCTGAACCTCAACAGCCGCAATTTTGGCACCCTGAAAGTCAATTTGCCCCTGCCTGAATCTGAGCTGCGGGGAAAAATCCTGCGCAATGCCGGCCAGGTGGCTTATAACCGCAACAGTAACTATGAACTTGCAGCAGAATTTTTCCGTGAAGCCAGTCTGGCGAACCCGGACAATGGGGAGATTTACTTTGAATACGCCATGAGCCAGATTTTCCTGGGTCTGCAAAAGCCAGGAACGGTTCCCAAGTCAGCTTCATTAGGCCAAAACAACAGCAATGCCTACAGTGACCCGATTGAGGAGGGATTGACCTGGTTGGGATATGCTTTCGACAAAGGGTATTTCCCTGAAGGCGAGCGAAGGGACCAATTGATGACCTTGCTGGTGCAATTGCAGATCAAATACCCGCAAAGGGCGGTTGAAATTGGGACGCTGATTGCCCGTTTTCAGCTGCACCAACAGGGTGTGAAAGGAACACCTTTGCAGATTCTTGCTTCCAAAGACCAAATGGTTCAGGCGCGGAAGGTGCTACTTTCCTGGACTGGAAAGGGTTATGGGACAGATACAGGCGCAACCGTCTTTCCCTCAGGATTTTGGTCAGGGCAGGATCTGGATTCAACCCAGGCTTGGCTGGTGCACAATGATCTGGAAGGTCTGAAAACAGACGCAGATTTGTTATTGAAATTGTTGGAGGAGGAATTTCAAATTTCACCTGAAGTCAAATCCAAATCTCCCGTTGAGCAGCCTGATAGCACTTTGTATGTGTATTTGCCCCGGGTTTCACCCATGGATCCGGCCATGAAGAAAATCATTGCCCTGCTCAAGTTGAGGGAGGGTTGGAGAACCAAAGTTTACCTGGCCAGCAATATTCCCACCGCAGGGATGGGCCACACCCTGACTCAGCAGGAGAGAACCCAATACAAGGTGGGGGATGAGGTGCCCGAAGCTGTGCTGAACCGTTGGGCTGAAAGGGATGTGCGAAAGGCGTATGAAGCTGCAAAGGTCCAGGCGGCAGAATTGGGGGTGAATGATCAGAAATTTATCGTGGCGCTTACCTCCGTCAATTATCAACTGTCCACCAACTGGACCACCAAATACCCCAATACCTGGGCAAACCTGAAAGCAAAAGAATATGAAAAAGCTGCCGCTGAATTAGAAAATACGACCTGGTATCGCCAGACACCTATTCGGGTGAAGGATTTTCAGCAGGCCATCAGGGCTTTGCCCGGCTACAAAAGTCCTGCGCAGCAGGCGGTGGATTCGGTCAAGGTGGCAACGGAAATGTTTATGAAGGGAAATTATGAGGCCGCCCTGCGGGCTTACCAGAATGCCCTCAAACTGGATGCACAGAACCAGGCGGCGAAAAAAGGAGTGGAAGAGTGCAAGCAGAAGCTGGATGGTCAGCAAACCAATAATACCAGTGTGGATGGTTGGCTGGAGTCTTTTGTGCCTGCCCAGCTGAAAACCAACTGGTTTATGGATCCCTATTTTCAGTTTCCCCGATTCGAAATTCAGGACACCAAACTGCGGGTGTGGGAATCGTCTAATGGCAATGATTTTGTCAGTCTGCCTTTCAGTGAATACACCATTTTGAAGGTTGAAACTGCGGAAAATCCAAGGATGGTGGCCATTTCTTTCCGCGGTGCAAAGGAGAGCGGGGTGCTGTACATCCAGTCGGGTTCTGGCACGGACTGGAGAAGCACATCCAATTTGTTTTTGCTGGAAATGAGCGGAAATCGGGTGGTGGCTGAAAAGGCATCCAGGTTGCAGGGTTATGAATCATTGAGCCGCTTGCAGGTTGATTTCTCCTCCCCAAAGACCCTGAATACCATTGGGATCGAGGAAGGGGTTTACAGTGGGAAAAACATCAATGTCTGGTTCCTGTTCAAAAATAATAAGTTGACTTTCCTTAGTGATCAGAAAACCTGGATTGAAATCCCGGTCAAAGCCACATATTCCTACGGTAGCAAGGGCCAGGTCCTGAAAATCACCTTCAGTTCTCAGACGGTTCCCTCGGTCATTGTCCGCAAAAACTCCAATTTGATTTACTTCAGCTTCTCGTCACTCACACCAGATCGGGATGGCAGTCCGGATGTGGTTTCCCCCCTCCTTTTTTATGAATTCACCTACCACTCTGACGCTGCGGGCATGTCGCAAAAGGCGCAGGATGCCTGGGATGTGCTGGGTAATATGGGGCAGTTTCCTGGAGATAATGGGAAAGATAAATAAGATTGGTCCTGATTTTGTTCTTCAATCTCGCTGCAACTTTATCGATTCTCCAAAATTTTCCACAAAATCAAATATTACGAAAAATTGAAACAAACCCGATTTTTGCCTGTTTCTGTTCATTTCAGGCCGATTTTGCTTTGAGTTTCCCACATTTTAGGGTGGTTGGCGAACATTCTGTTGCAACCTGTCTGTGGGCTGGTTCGTAATAATCGTCTGTTGGCTGGCACAAATCCTCACACAAAAACACCAACCTTATGAAGAAGACTTACCTCAGTTTTACCCCGACGGAAGCCTTTGCTTCAAAACCCGCGCCCTCCTTTTCGGGCCCCAATTTTTCCGCTCACCTTCTCCCGCTTCGCGCGATTTAATTCCTTACCTTCAGGGGTAAAACCAGGAACGGGTCTTGTAGACCCTTCAGCATCCATTTGATACTGAAAAAATTCCCGGAAAGCTGCCCACGCGCCTACATTTTCCAAAACCAAAACCCTGAAAATTGTGGTTCACCCCGCAAAATCAGGCTTCACCATAAACCTGAAATTATGCAGCAAGACCCTAATCTGCTTGACAATCTGTCAAAACGTCTGGATGAGATCGCCCACCGCCACGAAGCGGTCAGGCTGGACCTCCAGGTTCTGCGCAATGAGTTTCATAAACTCAAGGAGGCCCTGCTGCCTCCCTCTCCTGAAATTTCGGGCTCTGCCCTCGTGGTGTCCAAAGGGCTTTCCATCCCGGAAACGCCCAAAGTAATGGCTCCCACGCCAGAAACTCCCATTGCACCAGAAAAGCAACCCGTTCCGCCCCTCGGGCCCAATTTTGGACCCGGCAAAGGTCCCCGTCCTGCAAAATCCGCTCCTCCCCGCACCAACCGCGTTTCCGAATTCTTCAAATCCAAAGGGGAGGGCAATTCCCTCGAAAAATTCATTGGTGCCAATATCATCAGCATCGTGGGCGTCATTGTGACCCTGATCGGGGTGGTGATCGGGGTGCAGTATGCCATTGAAAACGACTGGATCAGTCCATTGACACGCATCGTGCTGGGCTATGTGCTGGGCTGCGGATTGCTGGCTACCGCGCTCAGAATGAAGACCAAATACCACAATTTCAGCGCCGTGGTGCTGAGCGGGGCCATGGCCACCATGTACTTTGTGACCTACGCGGCCTATTCGTTCTTCGAGCTGATTCCCCAGCCCCTGGCCTTCGGCCTGATGGTGCTTTTTACGGCTTTCACGGTAGCCGCCTCCTGGAAATACGACCGGCAGATCATCGCCCATATCGGGTTGGTGGCTGCTTACGCGATTCCACTTTTGCTCAGTGACGGATCGGGTAAAGTGGCGATTTTATTCAGCTATGTGGCCATCATCAATGTGGGCATTCTCCTCATTTCCGTGCGCAAAAGCTGGACTCCCCTGTATTATGTGAGCTTTGCCCTGACCTGGATCATGTATGCTGCCTGGTTGTTTCAAAAGTATCAGCCCACTGAGCACCTGGCCCTGGCCATTGGCTTTGCCGCGGCATTTTTCCTGATTTTTTACGCCACTTTCCTGGCTTACAACCTGCTCAATCGCAAGGTCTTTGGCGCGGAGGAAGTGGTTCTGTTGCTCACCAATTCCTTTACCTTTTTCGGGGTGGGCTATTATGTCCTCAACCTCGAACCTCTCACGGAAAATTATCTGGGACTTTTTGCCCTGCTCAATGCCCTGGTACACTTCACGGTAAGCGCGGTCATTTATCGCATGAAACTGGCTGACCGCAACCTCTTTTACCTGATTGCAGGGCTGGTGCTGGTCTTCATTACCATTGCTGTACCCATTCAGCTGGATGGCAACTGGGTGACTCTGATCTGGGCCTGCGAGGCCTCTCTGATGTTCTGGATCGGCAGAAGTCGCAAGGTTGCAGTGTATGAATTTCTCTCCTATCCCCTGGTTTTGCTGGCTTTTTTCAGCCTCATTCACGACTGGGTTTCCATTCCCGATTATAACGTTTGGGACGAAGGAAGTATCAAGACTATTCCTTTCCTCAACATCACTTTCCTGACCTCTCTTTTGCTGGGAGCCTCTTACGCCTTTATCAATTATTTTAATCGCCTGGAGAAATTTGAGCCTCCTTTGAAAGATGGGAAATTATTTCTCAATGTGGTCAGTCCTTCCCTCATGCTGATCGTGCTATACGTGACGGGCGCCATGCAGATCATTACTTTCTGGCATAATGCGAGGGTGGATGCAGAAATTCTGCAGGCCGCTCAAGAGGAACTGACTTATTATGCGTTTGGAGAATTGTATGAGCATTTTCAGGGGATTTGGGTCATCAATTTTACCCTGATTTTCGTCTCGGCGATTTCCATGTTCAACCTCATCAGATGGAAGAATCCGGTCATGGCGAAAATCAACTTTGTTCTGCACGGGATCTCTATCCTTTCCTTTTTGTCGGGCAGTTTGTGGAGCCTGAGCGAATTGAGAGAATTATACCTCGATTACCCTGCCAACCACAGCCTCATGATGATTCTGGTGCGTTACATCAGTCTGGCCTTCCTGGCTCTCAATCTGGTGACGGCTCATCAGCACCTGAAGCGCGACTGGACGGGGATCAAATTGGGGAATGCCTTTGGGCTGATTCTGGCAGGAATTTTCCTTTGGGTAGCCAGCAGTGAGATGATCCAGATCATGGATTTTGCCTCCGTGGAATCCAATTACAAAATCGGTCTGACCCTGCTTTGGGGTGCATTTGCGGTGGCCATGATCATCTTTGGCATCCAGAAGGAACGCAAGGAATTCCGGATTTCAGCCATGATTTTGCTGGCCGTGACCCTGTTGAAATTATTCTATTTCGACATTCATGGCATGAGCAATATTGCCCGCACCCTGGTGCTGCTCAGTCTGGGCGGTTTGTTGCTGGGCGCCTCATTCCTTTATAATAAGTACAAGAAGAAAATTGATAAACCTCATGAAAAATAAGGCATTTTACCTGATTCTGGCCTTTTTGATCCCTTTTGGAATCCGGGCTCAGATCGGGAATTATGAATATCGCCGGGAAATCGGGCAAATCAGGGATACCTGGCACGAAATCGAAATCCCTGACGAGGTGTTTGGCAAAGTTCAACCCGACCTGGCCGACCTGCGAATCTATGGTTTTACTGGTTCGGGCGACACAGTGGAAGCACCTTACATGCTCAATGTTCACGAGGCCAAAGCCGAATTTGAGGACCGTCGTTTCCGGGTTTACAGGCAATACTGGTGGGGCGACAGCTATTATGTGATCTTTGAGGTACTGGACGAGGGCGGGGTCAATGAGATCAGGCTGAATTTCCCCAACAAGACTTTTGACTGGAAAATTGAACTGGAAGGAAGTGATAATCAGGCGAGTTGGGCCCACATCATCGACGATTACCGGGTGGTGCGGGTGAGCACTGAACAGATTGACTACGACCGTACCACGGTGAGGTTTCCCATTGTGCGCTACCGTTATCTCAAGGTGAAAATTCCCGAAAAAGCCCTGGGCTCGGGTGCTTCGGCCATTACCCTGGAGAAATCCATTTTCAGGGGTCGGCAAAAGAATTTCACTGAGTTTGAATACAGCGTCACTGAAGACAAAAACAGGCAGGAATCCATTGTGGAAATCACTTTGCCTCAACCTGTTCCCCTTTCCTGGATCCGGATTCCGGTGGAAAATCAGTATGATTTTTACCGCAATATCACGGTGGAATACTCCGCTCAGACCACGGTGATGGGTCGGGGTTGGCAAAGTGTCACCACGGGAGTAATCAGCTCGGTTGAAGACCCCTGGTTTAAGTTTGGGGATGTGATTGCAGGCAAGATCAGGGTGCGGGTGAAAAATTACGACAACGAGCCTCTGTCCTTTGGAAAGCCCGAATTGGGGGGTGATATTTACTCTCTGACGGCCCGTTTTACCCAACCCGGAAAATACTTTCTGGCCTATGGCTCACCCCGGGCGCATGCGCCCGTGTATGACCTCAGCAATTTTGTGAAAAATATTCCCGACCAACCCCAAATGGCAACGCTGGGAGAAGAACTGAGACAAACGGAATCAGGCGCTGTGCTGAAAGCGGGGGAGGAACCTGCTGAAGAAAAAAGCCAGCCGTTGCTGGAAAGCAAGCTCTGGCTCTGGGGCGTCATGGGCGTGGTGATTCTGATTCTTGGATTTTTTACCCTGCGCATGATGCGGGAGTAAAAATCATGCAAAGTTCGGGTTATCAGCAAGTTAGCCCGGAGACGTATTTCAATTTTGAAAGGGTGTGCTAACTTTGATGTGGGGATCAGGATTTTGCATTCAATAATTTCCTATATTTTCGCAAAACCACGAAAATTGCCGGAAATATGAAGATTGGCGTATTGGGAGAACAGGGTCAGGACAACCGTGTGCCACTTACCCCAAAGAATGTTGCAGCCCTTTTAAAGCTTGGAGTGTCAGGAGTTTTGGTAGAATCAGGGGCTGGCTCGCGCTCCTTTATCAGTGACGAAAAGTATAAGGAAAGCGGGGCAGAAATCGCCAGTCGCGCCCAGGTTCTGAAGGAATCTGACCTGATCATCAAAGTGACCGAGCCCTCAAAAGAGGATGTGGCCGCTATAGATTCAGGCAAAGTGCTGGTCGGGGTTTTCTCGCCTCTCACCAACCACGCCATGGTCAATCTGCTGGCCAAAAAGGGCCTCAGTAGCTTCAGTCTGGATGTGATTCCTCGTACCACCCGGGCCCAGGCCATGGACATATTGTCCTCCATGGGCACCATTATCGGCTACAAAGCAGTTTTGGTGGGTGCCAATCAGCTGCCCAGTTTCATGCCCATGTTTATGACCGCGGCAGGCACCGTGATTCCCGCCAAAGTGTTGATCCTTGGGGCCGGCGTCGCCGGGCTGCAGGCCATTGCCACCGCCAAAAGGCTGGGGGCTGTGGTGGAAGCTTTCGATGTACGTGCAGCCGCCAAAGAAGAGGTGCTGAGCCTTGGGGCCAAATTTGTGGAAGTGGAAGGCGCAAAAGACGATACCTCGGCAGGAGGCTACGCAGTTGAGCAAAGTGAAGAATTCCTCAAACGCCAAAAGGCTCTGGTAGCACAGCATGCGGCCCAAAGCGATCTGATCATCTGTTCTGCCCTCATTCTGGGCAAAAAAGCCCCCTTATTGCTGACCCGCGAAACGGTGGAAGCCATGAAGCCCGGGTCCGTGGTTGTGGATCTGGCCGCAGCCTCAGGGGGAAATTGTGAAGTGACCGAGCCCGGAAAAGTGATTTCCCACAAGGGAGTCACGATCGTGGGTGAAACCAATATGGCCTCCTCCATGCCGGCCGACGCCAGCATGATGTATGGAAATAACGTGGTCAATTTCCTGAAAATCATTCTCAAAGACGGGGAAATCAATCTCAATATGGACGACGATCTGGTGGTGGGAACCCTCATTACCCACCAGAATGAAGTTGTGCATGCCCGGGTCAAAAGCACCCTGGCTCCCCAATCCTGATCTCAAAACGTTTACCATTTCCAAAAGAAAATACCATGGAGCTTTTCGCCGAATTTTTCCTGGAGAATCAAAAATTCATTTATGTGATCATACTTTCCGTCCTTCTGGGGGTGGAAGTGATCTCCAATGTGCCTGCCGTGCTGCACACTCCGCTCATGTCGGGCGCCAACGCCATTCACGGAGTGGTGATCATCGGGGCTATCATCGTGATGGGGCATGCCCCGTCAGACGACTACCTGGCCCTGGGCCTGGGGTTTGTGGCCGTGGTGCTGGGTACCCTGAATGTGGTGGGCGGTTTTGTGGTCACCAACCGCATGTTGGAAATGTTCAAGAAAAAAGACAAGTAAAAAGCCATGCATAAAGACTTATTTCTCGGGATCATTTATTTGCTGGGCTCACTTGCCTTCATCGTCGGCCTGAAAAGGCTGAGCAGTCCCAAAACGGCCCGCACGGGCAACCTCGTGGCCGCGGCTGGCATGCTGCTGGCCATCATTGGCACCATTGTTTTGCACGAAAAAGACGGTCAGCCCATTGGCAACATCGTATTTATCCTGGCCGCTATGGCGGTGGGAACGGGCATAGGCTGGTACATGGCTATCCGGGTCAAAATGACCAAAATGCCGGAAATGGTTTCCTTTTTCAACGGTATGGGCGGCGCTTGTGCTGCAGTTATTTCCATCGTCGAATTCAATACCCATCCCCACTCTGAAACGGGTTTTCTGGTGGTGGTTTTCGCCGGACTGATGATCGGAAGCGTGTCCTTCAGCGGTTCGCTGATCGCCTACGCCAAACTGGCCGAAAAAATCAAGGACATCTTTGTCAGCTGGTTGCAGATCATGAACCTGTTCATCGTGGCAGGCATCATTGCCCTGATCGTGGTGGGCGTGATGAAGCCTGAAATGCTGGGTCATTCTATTATCTGGATCATTTTTGGGGTGTCTCTGGTTTATGGAGTGCTCTTCGTGCTGCCGATTGGGGGTGCGGATATGCCCGTGGTAATCTCCCTGCTCAACTCGTTTACCGGGGTGGCTGCCGCTCTGGGAGGGTTCCTGTATGGAAACGAAGTCATGCTGACAGGAGGGATTCTGGTGGGTTCGGCGGGCACCATCCTTACCGTGGATATGTGCCGGGCGATGAACCGTCCTTTGAGCAACGTTTTGATCGGGGCTTTTGGAGGAGGCAAAGGCGGGGCAGCCCAGGGTTCAGACGGTGACCAGGTGGTAAAGGAAATTTCGATTACAGATGCCGCCATTTTGTGCCGTTATGCGCAGAAGGTTTCCATTATTCCCGGGTACGGACTTGCAGTGGCCCAGGCCCAGCACGTTTGCCATGAATTCGAAAAGATCCTGGAAGAAAAAGGGGTAACGGTCAATTTTCCCATCCACCCCGTGGCAGGTCGTATGCCCGGCCACATGAACGTACTGCTGGCTGAGGCCGACGTGCCTTACCCCAAACTGATTGAAATGGACGATGCCAATCCCCAGATGCCCAATACGGACGTGGTGCTTGTTTTGGGGGCCAATGACGTGGTAAATCCTGCGGCTGAAAATGATCCCTCCAGTCCTATTTACGGCATGCCCATCATTCAGGCAGAGAAAGCCAAAAACGTGATCGTGATCAAGCGAAGCATGAGCAAGGGCTACGCAGGGATTCAGAATCAACTCTTTTTCAGAAAGAATACCCGCATGCTCTTTGGCGATGCCAAAGACGCTCTTGAAAAGCTGATTGCGGCGGTCAAGGATATGTAAGAACCCTGATGGTTCTGGAGTTTCAAATGCTGACCCTGAATTGGTAGGTCTTGCCGGGTGTTGGTTGTAAGGGAATGGATGACGAATTTTCGTGGTAAAGTTTCCTTGCCCACAATGAAAGCGGGCACCTGAGGTGCGGATCATAGGTAGACAAAAGTTTATTTCCGAAAATTAAGCCCCGGCGGGGAGGCTCCTTTGCCTGATGTTGCACGGTTTGCTTCCCAAAAGAAGGTTAATTTTTTGCTTTCCTCAGCACCATAAGCAACTTATTCCAGATCCCAAAAATCTATTTGATCCAAGGTAGAAATCCCAGACAGCGACTTCTCAGGGGATATTATTACTGAACTTCCCAGCCTGCTATTCTGCTCAATTGACCTGGCTGGATTCGCTTTGAATTCCTTAATATTACCCGCTTTTCAAATTCCCCCTAAAAGAAAATGGTTTTCCAAACGAGTCTCAAACCCTTCTGGAAAACCATTTTTCAGGGAAAATCCCTGCTCAGATTAATTTCTGGAAGAAACTGGTACGGGTACCAGCTCTTTGCGGCGACGCATCAGGGCGACTGCACCCACATTCAACAGGAAGAGACCCAGAATGATCAATCCCCACTGGGAAAGGGTGGGAACGGGCAATGAACTTGGGCAAACCCCGGTCAGAATCTGTCCATTCAAAGCCGTAACGGTAGAGTTGCTAAATCCGGTCAATCCCGTCGAAGGGCTGCGAAAAGCATTGGTTAAGAGGAATTTGGCAAATGGATTATTCAATGCACTGGTGATCTGACCCGCCTGAGCCGTGGTCAGCGTGGTGGTGGCTGATCCAATTTCGAGGGTGGCGGTGATGCCTGCAGGCGGGGTGGCTACCACACTGGTAATGCTAACCGTGACCTGTACGCCGATAAAATTGGAAATGTAATTCGCAAGAAATGCCTCAATCTGGGCCTGCTGAGAGGTAACGGTGGTAACGGTTACGTTTTGCACCGTGATATTACCAGCCACACAATCAGCCTTGACCAGAGAAGGTGTAAGAAAAAGTCCAACAGCAAAGAGGAGGAGTAATAGGTTTCTCATAGTATTTAAATGTTAAGAAGGATTGAAGTACGCTAATATAACAAAAATGCCTGAATTTTTGGTGTGGGATTTACCCGGGAGCGAAAATATATAGCCTGTTAACATATTCGCAAAACAGGAAAGCCTTGCAAGCCTTTCCTTCAGGGTTTTGCGTTGGGACCTGTGGAAATTTTCTTTTCAAAAAACACCCTCCCCTGGGTTCAGCCAGGGGAGGGTGCGATCGGAAACAAAATTTTTCTCCGAAAAATTACTCTGCAGATTCGGCCAGGGAGGCGACCGGATAATCTGTGTAACCTTCAGGCCCCGGGGTGTAAAATTTGGCAAAATCCGGGGAGCTCAGGGGCAGATCCTTGTCCATGCGGGCCACCAGATCGGGATTGCTGATGAAGGGGCGGCCAAAGGCCACCAAATCACCTTTTCCAGCTTTCAAAGCGGCTTCAGCTTTCTTTTTATCAAAGCCTCCGCTGATGATGATGGTTCCCCCAAAAGCCTTTTTGATTTTGTTTTTGACCGAATCAGGCACCGTGGGCGCTCCCAGGGCAGCATGATCCACGAGGTGGATATAGGCAATTTTCAATTGCCCCAAACCATAAGCCAGGTGGGAAAATGACTCCTCGATTTGCTCGAAATTGCCCATCCCCCCGTTCGCTCCATAAGGCGAAAGCCTGATCCCCACCCGATGCGGGCCAATGGCGACTGCGATTTTTTCAGCCACTTCCAGGGCAAAACGGTTGCGGTTTTTGTAATTCCCGCCATAATCGTCGGTCCGCTGATTGGAATTGGGATGGATAAACTGCTCGATCAGATAACCATTGGCTCCATGCAATTCTACTCCGTCAAAGCCAGCCTCAATGGCATTTTTCGCAGCCAGAACATACTCTTCTTCCGTTTTTTCAATGTCTTCCAGGGTCATTTTACGGGGCACGGGGTACGGTTGGGGACCTTCGGCATCTGTGTACATATTTCCTTCGAGCGCCAGGGCAGAGGGAGCCATTACTTCAGCTCCTTCAGGGAGATTCAGCACATGTCCAACCCGGCCTGTGTGCATCAGTTGCACAAAAATGCGGGCTCCCTTTTGGTGCACAGCCTGGGTCACCCCTTTCCAGCCTTCCACCTGGGCGGGGCTGAAAATCCCGGGAATGCGGGCATAACCCAACCCATTGGGAGAGGGTGAAGTGCCCTCGGTAATGATCAGGCCAGCATCTGCCCGTTGGGCGTAGTATTCGGCCATCAGGGAATTGGGGACATTGCCAATGGCCCTTGAACGGGTCATGGGGGCCATCACAATGCGATTTTGCAGTTCGTAAGGACCGAGATTAAAGGTTTTAAATAATTTCATTTTGTATCGTTATTCTTTTGGTAATTGATTCAGAATCAGGCTTTCATCAGGCGGAAGGCGTGGCTCCATTCGCCCCGCAACATTCCCGGGATGCACCACAGCATGCACAGCGGCTCGATAGCCCTTGCACCTTCCACTTTGCCCATGTCAGATATTTCCCAACCAAACTGATCCAGAATGGCGCTGACTTCTGCTTTGGCCTGGTCGTTATTTCCGCAGATAAACATGGTGGGTTTACTTTCAAACCTGGGATCAACCATGAAGGCACTGCCCACACAGCTGAAAGATTTGACAAAATGAGCCCCGGGAAAGGCGTTTTGCAGGATTTCCATCAGGGATTCGTCCAGGGTGGTGAAAAATTTCATCACTCCGTTTACAGGCGGCGCTTTGGCAATTGGGTTGGTGGCGTCAATCACGGTTTTGCCGTTCAGGTGGTCTGCGCCCACCGTTTCCAGCACCTCCCGGGCCACCGTACCGCCTACGGCGAGCACGATGATTTCCCCAAAAGCAGCCGTTTCTGCAAATGAACCTGTTTTCGCTCCCTTTCCCGCTCCGGCCTGCCATTCGGTCAGTTTGGAGACGTCGCGGGTGCCCAGCATGACCTCATAGCCATATTTGAGGAAGCCCGCTCCCAGGGTTTTGGCTACAATACCCGAACCTAAAATTCCAATTTTCTTTTTCATATTGATTCAATTCTTGGTGTTTCTGAAGCAGTTGAGTCAGTCAGGGCCTGATAGGCGGCGTAAATCTCACCTGTGAGATTTTTGGCAGTTTCCTCACCCAAAAGTGAAGAGTAGTGCGCATATAATCCCTGCCAGCAGGCTTTGATCTGTGTTTGCAGAGCCAGACTTTTTTCAGTGGGAAAAATGGCCGTATTCCTGCCCTGCGCCTGCTTTTCCACCAAACCATTGCCTTCCAGTTTGTCCAGCAGACGGGTCACGGTGGAGGGAGTAAGCTGCATATATTCACTGATTTGCTTGGGTTGAATGCCTGGTTTTTGGTTGATTCCCATCAACATCAGGGCATAAGAAGGCGCCAGGCCCGTGGGGGCAAAAGCTTCGTCAGCCATTTTGGTCATGACCCGGGCCAGGGCATTGGCCGAGTAGTAGAGACATCCGCAATAGTGAGATTTTTGCTCTGACATGGAGCATTAACATTGTTGTATGTACAAATGTTTTGGGGTGATTGAAATTTTTGCAAAATTTTTTTGTTCCCACTTTCAATGTCATGGGAGAAGGGGCAGAACCAGGGTTAAAAGACAGAAGGAGCAGATTTGTCTGGAATCTGCGGCTTTGGGTATCCCCCGTTTTCAGGCTGAGGGGGATTTTTGCTTCAATGGTTAAAATTTGAGGATGGGGAAGAATCTATCAGTTTTTTCCTTAAATTTTCATACCCCAAAAACGAATGAAAAATAGTTCTATGAGTAAAACCAATTTTTTGCCGAAGCTGATTTTAGGATTAGCCTTGGTTGTCTACGCCGGATTTCTTCAGTCGCAACCTTTGGACAATGTGGACAGGGATTGGTTGAGGGAGAATATTTTTTGCCCTGAATCCAGTTTTATGTTCCAGATGAACCTTAGCCGCACTCAACTGGAAATCCATAAGCCTTACAAAAAGCCGGAAGAAAAAAACTACCCCACCGACAATGCAGGACTTGAGTCATTTCTAAAGGAAAATCCCGGGGATGTGACTGCCTCCGTGAAGCTTAGTGCGCTGAAACAGCAAAATGGGGACGGGGAAGGTGCGCTTGGGGTTCTGCAGTTTACCCTTAATCATCTGATGAAGGAGTTGGAAGCAAATGATGACAGTTTTGCCCTGGTTTTGTCGGCCTCCTCCATTTTTGAAAAAGCTGGCAACCCTGAGTACACCATTACCTTACTGGAAAAATTCATTGAAGTGAATCCTGAAAGTGGAGAGGCCCTTGCCTTTCTGGCCATGCAACTCGCCCTCAGGGGCGAGCTGGATCGTGCGCGTAAGCTGATTGATCAGGCTTATGAAGTTGACCCTGCCATGCCGGATGTCTATTCTGCAGAGTGGCTTTTCCAGTGGTACAGCTACATTATCAAAGCCAGTCAAAGCGAGGAGAAAAATCCTGCCAAGACCATTCCCCTCAGAATGGGGTTAGAATTTCTGGAAAAGGCCCAGAAAGAGCATCCCGACCTGCTTTCCCCGAAAATGATCACCCATTCCCTGATGCTGACCCGGGTTTTGGTGGGGCAATTAATGGAACACACCGACGATTTTATTGAGAAAAATGAAATTACCCTGAAGCTGGATAAGACCTCCGCGAAGGAGGTGGCCGCAGCACGAAAATATTTCGAGAACCAGATCGCATGCAACCCTGTCAACCCCTACTTCCTGGAGAAAAATCTGGTTTTGGCCTATTTGCTGGAGGGTAATTACAAAAGCGCCCTTGAGTGCTATGAAAAAGCATTTTCGCATGCCTACAGCGACACGGATATATTCAGGATCATGTGTATCGGGGAAGTAATAAAAGCCCGTTACCTGGAGGCTTCAAAATACCTGACGGCGGGTTTTGCGGTGATGGAAACCGGGGAAGGACATTTACTTTATGCCCGTTTACTTTACGAGTCTGACCAGATTGAGGAGGCAGCCAATGCCCTTGCCCCGGATAAGGTCTCATTTGGATTGGAAACAGGGCTGGCCCGCGCAGCCTATCTGATTAAAAATGGCAACTGGGAGGAAGCAGGCAGGATAATGGATAATTTTTCCGGCGGCTATGATCCCAAAAACGAATCATCTTACAGGTATCTGGATGGCATTCTGAGCCTGGCCGCAGGTGACCGGGAAAGCGCGAAAATGAGCCTGTACACCCTGAAAGAGGATGAATTTTACCAGGAAAGTATCCAGGAAATTTTCGAAAGGTTCGGCTGGGACAAGTAAAAATCCCTGAAAATCAGGGCACCACGGTAAATTCCACAATAGACATATACCCGCTGTACTGACTCAAGGAGGAGCAGGATTGCAATGCTTCAAAGGTAAAACTGTACGAGCCTGCCGGGATCCAAATGGGGAAAATGGGTTCAAAAATGGCTGTTGAGGTGAAATTTGAATAAGTCAGGATGTTATTGTCCATTTTGATTACAGCCGAGTTGGAGGCCGAGCAGGGGCCGTCAAAAGTGCCCTGGTTGGTCACATCCGTAGCCTGGGCAGAAACGATTTTCCATACTTTTCCAGCTGGAACGGTTAAATTCTGGGTTTGTAACACTGCACTTCCGGTCACGGCCAGCGAACCTGAGAAGGTTGGGCGAAGCACCTGGCTGAATTCAAGGGAAACCTGAGCAAAAGCACAATTGAAGAAAAGGAGGGAAAAAACCGCCCCAAAAATGAATTTCTTGATATTTTTCATGGATTTGAATTCTGTGAAAACCTGATTTGAGTCACAAATTTAGTTACTTTATTTTTAATAATCCTTTCCCCCTCAGCCATGAAATCCTCCAAAAAGTACCTTTTCCTGCTCTTGTCTCTGGCCGGAATTTGCCTTACTTACTATTATAACATCCAGTTTTCCCTCACTTCTCCAGATTCCTCCCTGCTGGAATTTATTGCCCTAACCCAAACCACTCTGCCTGCAAAATCCATCTCCGTGGATATTCTGGTGGTCTGCCTGACCTTTTTTGCCTGGTACATTCCTGAGGCCATTCGCCTGAAAATGAAGCACTGGTGGATTTTTATTCCTCTGACCCTTTTGGGAGCCCTGGCCTGCGCCTTTCCCCTGTTTTTATTTTTCCGCGAACGAAAGCTGGAGAAACTGGCGAAGGAATCCCTCGATTAATGAGCTGATTCCGTTTGTTTTAACGCTTTTGTCTCCCTTTTGGCCACGTCGCTTTGACGGGTACGGAAAACCCAGTCCCAGAATTTCGAAGTGAAACCAAATCCTGCATTGGGGTTTTTGTAATGGTGGTACATGTGGTGCTTTTGTACCGTTTTGAAGTATTTGTTATTGAATTTCAGATTGTGCACCGCATAATGGGTCATGTCATAGAATAAATACCCCAGTCCGAATCCCACAAAGACAGGGTGGCTCCAAACAGGACCAAAAACCAGGTAAAATGCGGTGAAGAAAATTAAAGAAAGGCCAATACTTACTGCAGGAGGCATCACCAGGCGATGGGTGTCGTTGGGATAGTCGTGGTGCACTCCGTGCACAATAAAGTGCAACCTTGCACCCCATTTGGCTTTGGGATGCCAGTGAAATAACCAGCGGTGAATGGCATATTCAAACAAAGTCCAGGAGAGCAATCCTGCGACAACCGTACCAGTAAAGGGTATAAACTCAATTTCCAGCACCCCCAGCGAACGGTACGTGAGCAGGGCCAGCACAGGTAAGAAGATGAAGAGGGGAATGGAAAAGTGCACCCGCGAGAAATAATCCACGAACCCGTTTTTGAACATGGGAGGTGAAATATCCTTATTGGATTTGAACAGATGTGCCATAGGCGGCAAAGTAATCTGATTCCCCGTTCATTTCAAAACGGAATTGATTTTGGTCCTGACATTCTGATCAGGATCTGTTTGGGAAAGTTTTCTAAGCAAAGCTTCCGAACTACCTGTCCCCAAAAGTCCGATTGCATGCACGGCTTTCCAGCGAAGGGTGGCGGAGGGGCTGTCCAGCAATTTTTCCAGGTGAGGTCGCATAGTTTCATCCTGAGTGAGCCCCAAACCTATGATAGCATTTGCAGCAACTGACTCATTGGGGTGATCTGTCAATTGCAGTAATGCCTCCCGCGAAGTGGCCTCTTTGATATTTGCCAGTGCGCTGGCTGCTTCAAAGGACAATGAGAGATTGTTTTGGAGAATTTCCTGCAAAAAAACCACATCTTCCACATCTCCAATCATGCCCAATGCCTTGATTGCCCCGCTTGCCTTCCAGGTTTGATTTGGTTCGAGAATAATATCTCTGAGTGGGGCCCGGGCGATCTGTGGGTGTTTGGACAGCCATTGAATGGCCAGAATGCGGTCGCCGTGTTCACTGGCAAGCTGGCCAAGGTTATTTCTCAGACTGTCTTGAAGTTTTTGATTTGTTTGAGCTTCCATAATGAGAAAATGGGGGTTGGTTTCCGGCACTTTGGCAGGGTTTTGAGCCTTGCAGGAGTTGGAAATCAAAAGGACAAAAATAAATGGAAAGATTATTTTCAAGGCGTAAATCCGAAAACGTTACTGATTCTGATTGCAAAATTTGAAAGTGCGTCTGGGGTTATTCTGCTGTCGTGGCTTGCCCGTTGGTAAAGGCTCCTGACCAATGCCTCGGCAATTGCAGGTGCGAAAGAGTGTTGAATGCGCTGAAGTTGTCGCTGAACATCATTCTCAACGGTGGTGGCTCCTGCATGTTCGAAGGGGTGGTCAGTTGGGTTGTCGGCCCGGTCATATTCATGTTCCCGCAACTCGGCCCAGATTTCAGTTTCCATATAACCGTAGGCACTGAAAACGCTGTTTCCACCTGCGGTGGCCAAATTCCGTTCGGATTCTGGCATGGAATCCAGGGCTGCGCTCATCACATCCCAACCCAGTTCGTTGCCATATTCATTATGCCCTCCCATTTCGTGAGCAATATTTGCATAGACTCTTTCCAGATTGTCTTCAGCAGCTTCCAGCCAGTGTTGGCCCACATAAAGAGTCCAATCCCCATTGGTGTATCCAAAGGCACCATAAATCTCACATTGCTCGGGAGCCCAGCGAAATCCACCTCCCTGGCTTTCTGCGGTCGAAATAACCTGCTGCACATTGGCTGGTGCGGTTGCCCTCAGCTGATCCACTACTGCCCTGAAACGGGTTTCGTAATCAGCCTGCTGCTCAGGGGTAAGCGAGGGCCACCAGGTCGCGGTTCCACCACCATATCCGCGGGTGGCAGTTTCCGCGGCAATATACTCACCCACAGACTGACCCGCGGCGGCTGCCTGGCCTTCAAGAAATATCCGCTGCGCTTCTCCCATTTCAGCAATAGTCATGCCTGTTCGACGCATCAAATCCACCATTTGCAGGAATTCTCCCTGGGCCGCGATTTGATCCTGGGTAAGACCGGCCATAAAAACATCGAAATTTTCCTGTGGAATCAATTCTGCCACGTCCCGCAACTCTCCCTGGTCCCCACGTGCCCGGTCAAGGGCATTCTGGATGGGCACATCCACGATTGGAATGGTAAGCACGGCTCCCGGGTGAATGAGGCTTCTTCCATGAACCAAATCTGGATTTGCATCCTTTATCCTTTGCCAGTAGGGTCCGTGGCCGTAATATCTTCGGGCGAGAGTCCACAAATTATCTCCTGCAACTACGGTATGAGTTCCTCCTCCGCGGGGTACTGTAGGGGTGGCCACCCTTTGTACTACCTGGCCAGAATTGGCCGCTTGTTTCCGTTGAACAGGAAATCCGCTGTCTGCGGTCAGAGAAAAGGCAGGAGGCATCAGGCTCACACCCTGAGTTTCTTCTTTTTCTGCGGTCAGGGCATTCTCTCCCTGGTTACTCCTCGCCTGAGTATCGTTGAGGGCTGTTTGTTTCATGTTTCGAATATACGGATTTTTGTTGGAATGGTGCAAAATCCGCATTTCTTTCTGCTTGATAATAAAGAACTTGGGAGAATACAAGGTGCCCGGGAATATTGGTTTACATTCCTGAATCAGCTGAAATTGATCGTTCAGCAATAAAAAAGCAGCCTGAAACTCTAACTCAAATTCGGAATTTCATCTTTGCTGAATTCATACAGGCGATTGGCCTCCTCTTCCTTGAACTTCATCACCAGTTCCAGTGCAGCAGGCACCACGTCGCTGCATACCACGATCAGTGAGCCTGGGCGGGCATGGGTAATAGCGTGGGTAATGGCCTCGCTTTCTGAGGGAATTATGGTCAGCTTTTTGTTGGGATCATGTGAAAGAATCCCGCTTTTCAGCATCCCAATCAATTCTTCCTCGGTCTTACCCCGCAGGTTTTTGTCCTGTCTGATGATGATTTCATCAAACATTTCAGCTGCGATGCGGCCCATTTCCTGGTTGTCCTCTACCCGGCGATCACCAATTCCAGCGATGATCCCTACCTTGGGACTGCCTTCCAGGTTGTCCACCAGGTGTTGCAGGGCCTTGAGCCCGGCAGGATTATGGGCATAATCCAGCAAAACGCGGAAGTTTTTGAAGGAAAACATATTCAAACGCCCTGGGGTTTGTGAGGGCGAAGGAATGAAAGACTCAATGGAGGTCTTAATGTCGTCAATCGGGAATCCGCGCAGGTAGCCGGTCAGCACGGCGGGCAGTACATTCTGGATCATGAAGAGGGCTTTGCCGCCAAATGTAAGGGGCACATTCACGGCTTTGGTCACCCGCAATTTCCATTCTCCTTTGTAGATGGTGATGTACCCGTTTTCATAAATAGCAGAAATGCCACCCTCTTTGGCATGAGCCAAAATCCGCGGATTGGTTTCATCCATAGAGAAAAGTGCAACTTTGCACTTCACATTTTCCCGCATATTATAGACGAGTTCGTCGTCGGCATTGAGGATGGCGTAGCCATCGGGCAGCACCGTTTCGGGAATCACTCCCTTGGCCCGGGCCAGTTGCTCGATGGTATGAATGCCCTTCAGTCCCAGGTGGTCTGGAGCCACGTTGGTCACAATACCAATGTCGCAATGATGGAAGCCCAATCCCGCCCGCAGCAACCCTCCACGGGCTGTTTCCAGCACCGCAAAGTTGACCGTGGGGTCTTTGAGCACGAATTCGGCGCTGGCCGGTCCCGTACAATCCCCGCTCATCATGAGACGATTCTGGATATACACCCCGTCGCTGGTGGTATAACCCACTTTATAGCCCTTCATTTTCACCATGTGGGCGATCAGTCGGGTGGTGGTGGTTTTCCCATTGGTACCCGTGATGGATACAATTGGAATTCTGGCCGTGCTGCCGGGAGGGTACAGCATGTCTATTACGGGTGCGGCCACGTTGCGGGGAAGCCCTGAGGTGGGAGCCAGGTGCATTCTGAAGCCAGGTCCCGCATTTACCTCCAGAATCGCACCGCCAGTTTCATTCAAAGGCACGCTGATGTCTGTGGTCATGATGTCAATTCCACAGATATCCAGATCAATGATGCGGGCGATGCGCTCAGCCATAAACACATTGAAAGGATGCACGATGTCGGTCACGTCCTCGGCCGTACCACCCGTACTCAGATTGGCGGTATCTTTCAGTTTAAGCACTTCTCCCTCGGCCAGCACGGTTTCAGTGGAGTATCCTTTTTGTTTGAGAATTCCTTCCGTCATGGCATCCACCTTGATGGCGGTCAGCACTTTTTCGTGCCCGTAGCCACGGCGGGGATCAGAATTGACCAGGTCAATCAGTTGCTGCACGGTCGATTTTCCATCGCCCACCACACTTGCAGCCGTTCTTTTCGCCGCGGCCACCAGTTTGAAATTGATGACCAGCAGACGATAATCCTCTCCCACAATGTATTTCTCCACGATCACAGAAGAGGAAACGGCCTTGGCCGCATTGAATGCCACTACTGCATCTTCCCAGTTTTTAATGTTGGCCGTGATGCCCCGTCCGTGGTTGCCATTGATGGGCTTGCAAACCACTGGGTAGCCAATGGAGCGAATGGCGTCTTCCAGCCCGCGCTCGGTGCGGATAATTTCCCCTTTGGGCACTGGCACTTCGGCCTGTTCCAGCAGGTATTTGGTATCTTCCTTGTCACAGGCAATTTCCACTCCAATGCTAGAAGTCTGGCTGGTGACCGTGGCCTGCACCCTTTTTTGATTGGCCCCGTAGCCCAATTGGCAGAGGGAATATTTGTTCAGACGGATCCACGGAATACCACGGGCCTGGGCCTCCTCGATGATGGAACCCGTGCTGGGACCAAGTCTTTCCGCTTCGCGGATCTCGCGCATTTCCTGAATGTCCGCAGCCAGGTCGTAAGGTGTGCCTGCAATCAGCGCTTCGGCAATTTTTACGGCAGAACGGGCGGCAAAACGGCCTACTTTTTCTTCTTCGTAGGCAAATACCACATGGTAAACTCCCTTTTCACCGTAATCGCGGGTACGCCCAAATCCCACATCCATGCCGGCCAGGGTCTGGATTTCCAGCGCGATGTGCTCGATTACGTGCCCCATCCAGGTGCCTTCCTTTACCCGGTGAAAAAAGCCCCCCGGGGCGCCTTCTGAGCACCTGTGCTCATACATGCTGGGAAACATTTCCTGCAGCCGTTCATAGAAACCATCGATCTTATTGGTGGGCATTTCTTCCAGTTCCTGAAGATCCAGCACCATGACAATGAGTTTGTGGCGGCGGATGGACCAGTAATTGGGGCCGCGCATCGCGTTTATTGCAAGTATTTCCATGAATATGAAGTAGGGATTTTTACCAAAGGTAAGTGTAATTCAATTGAAAGACTTTGTTTGTTGGGGCTACTAAGCGATAAATTACTAATTTTGACAAAATTCAAAACGATATTTTTTATGAGTGGGCAAATCCAGCCAAAAGGCACCTTAATTCCGATCGGGGGAAATGAAGACAAAGGCATTGACGTGCAGGAAAAATATGTCCTGGATTTCGTCACGGATGGGATTTTGGCTCACGTGGTAAGGGAAAGCGGGGGACGTGATTCCAGTTTTGTGGTGATACCTACAGCTTCCAGTATCCCGGTCGAAGTGGGCAGAAATTATCTGCAGGCCTTCAATAATCTGGGTTGTTCCAAAGTGAAAATTTTGCAGGTGCAGAGTCGGGTTCATTCTGACAGCAAGGACTATGTGAAGTGGATCGAGCAGGCCGATTGTGTGATGTTTACGGGCGGGGATCAGTCTCAGATTGTTGATAAAATTGGTGGTTCAAGGATGCACCATGTTTTGAAAGAGCGCTATTTGACCGAGAAATTTGTGATTGCCGGCACCAGCGCAGGAGCAATGTGCATGTCTTCAGAAATGATCATGGGAGGGAGCAGCGCTGAGTCCATGTTCAAGGGTGCAGTTTTGATGCGGGAGGGGATGGGATTCATTCCCGGGTTGATTATTGACTCCCATTTTATCCGTCGCGGCCGTTTCGGCCGCCTGGCCGAAGCTGTGGCCCGTTTCCCCCATCTGATCGGGGTAGGCTTATCAGAAGATACGGGCCTGATCATCAAAAATGGCAATGATTGCACCGTGATTGGCTCCGGGATGGCGATTTTCATGGATCCCGGGCAATTGATTCACAATAACGAGCGGATTTTGCAAACGGGCACTCCCATGACCCTGACCAACCTGATTGTACATACCCTGAGCAACAGTGACGGTTTTCACCTCGAAGATCGCAGCATCCGGGTCCTGCCGCTGAATGCGGAATTTATGTAAGAAATCGGCTTCTGATTGTTGATTGGGGGCTATTGTCCGAAAATTGCGACTTCTATTTTGCCGTCTGGATGGACACAAGCGCGGTACATGCCCGCTGAGTTGAAGGGCATTTCAATGTTGCCGTTGGCGTCCAGGGCAATCAGCCCGCCGTCTCCCTGCCGTATCAGTTCCCGTCCGTGAATGACCTCCCCGACAGCCTCTTTGAGACTGAGGCCTTTGTACTGCATCAGGCAGGAAATGTCGTAAGCCACCACCCCCCGGATAAAAAATTCCCCGTTGCCTGTGCAGGAAACGGCGCAGGTCTGGTTATTGGCATAGGTGCCTGCGCCAATGATGGGGCTGTCGCCTACCCGGCCATATTTTTTATTGGTCATGCCGCCAGTGGAAGTGGCCGCAGCCAGGTTGCCGTGAACATCCAGGGCTACGGCACCCACGGTGCCGAATTTGTGATCAGGATCGATGGTATGATCCAGTTGAAAATGATTCGTCCCTTTGATTTCCTGCCATTGGTTATAGCGAAAATCACTGTGAAACCAGTCCTCAGTTTCCATGGGCACGTTCATTTTCAGGGCAAATTCGATTGCCCCCATTCCGCTGAGCATCACATGTTCTGTCTGTTCCATCACCAGTCTGCATAGAGAAATGGGGTTTTTGACGGAATGAATTCCACTTACCGCCCCTGCCTTAAGGTTCTTCCCTTCCATCATACTTGCATCCATTTCGTGTTTTCCCTCAGCTGTAAATACCGAGCCACGACCAGCATTAAACAGCGGACAATCTTCAAGTGAGATTACCGCTTTTTCCACTGCTTCCAGGGAACTTCCCCGGTCCAGAAGTACCTGATGGCCGGCAGTTAGGGCCTCCTGCAGAGCCGTCAAGTGGGCTTTTTCCTGCTCAGGGGTGATGTGCGATTTGAGCAGGGTTCCGGCACCACCGTGAATGGCAATGGCAATTTTATTCATGGGGTTTAGTTGAATATTTGCCTCAAAGATAAATAGGTTTCTTCATTATTAATGATCATTTGAATTGAAGGGGATTCAGGCAGGCGGATTTTTGTCCGGATAACTATCGCCTGAGCGATTTTTCAAGGGTTTTGGGGTCACGCAACCCCAATGGAGGATATTGAGATTGCATGAGTGTCATTTTAACCCGTCTTCCACTATGATTGGGCGCATGTGCAACCAGGGGGGGCGAAACTTCGCCCTTTTATTCTGAATTTTTCGATTTGCTGAGATCATATTGATTAAAACTTAATTATTGACAAAAATTCTTACATGAAAGCCGGGGAGGTTTTGGTGGAAAATTGGCTTTTTTATGCAATTTTGAATCGATTTTGTTCTTTGTGGGGCCGATTTATTGGTAATAAGCCTTAAATTTCTTACATTTGGAATGAGATGAAACTAAACGGAAGCAGGTAAATTCTCTTTTGCCTGTTTTCCCCGGAATTTTTTCCTGCCGCGGGCAGGGTTTGATGAGGTCAGAAGGGGCCAATTAATTCGTATCGTCCGATCTAAATCCAGACCGGCTGCTTGTGCCTCATTGCTATATCTTTTTATTCCCTGAGCCAGGGGATTTAGAACCTTATTCTCCTAAAATCATTGTTTAACTGATCTTCAATCGGGTCAAAATGATTTTAAAATGAAATTATCAATTCAACTTACCATCCTGGCAGGAATTTTTTTCCTGCTGTCGGGTCTCTCTGTTCAGGTGATGGCCCAGGCTCCCAACCCTTCAGGAGAGAAAGCACCTGAGAAAAACTTCATGGGAATTGATGAAAATTCAGTCTCTCCCGATGAATATGCCCGGCTAAAATCTGAATGGATTAAGAATAATCCTGAAAAGTATCAGGCCATGAATCCGGGTACACCCCGCCCGAAGGAGGAGGGCCCCACCGAATTGGTTCTGACCGATAAAAAAGAATATAAAGCTGAGGAGGGCACCAATCCACTCGCCAATTATGTTTTGAAAGATATTCCCCAGGAGGCCCGCGGCACCTGGGTTTTGAGCGATTTGCAGGGGGTGATCCTGAGGGATGACATCACCCGCGCCCAGGCTGATCAGCTTGCCCTGGAAGCAACCCACGATCTGCCCCTCAAAACCACCATCCTGAAATTGCAGGCCTCCACTTTCGACAGTCAATGGGGTGAAGGAAAATACCTGAAGGGTGAATGTGGTTTTGAAACCACCGAAAATCAGATCATGCTGACCCGTTCCCGCCTTTGCCAAACCTGTAATCCCATTCTGCAGTTCAGGGTGCTGGAAATGAGCAAGGGGAAGATGCAACTTCGCCTGGAAGACGAGGATGGTTCCCGCATTTATTACCAACTGACATTCACAAAAACCAACTAAGGAGGGCCTTATCATGAGAAAGCTGTTAATATTTATCCTTGCGGTTGTCCCCTTCTTAGCCTGGGCACAAAACCTCAACTTTACCAATACCCTTACCCAGATCATTTCCTACGAAAATGCAGGCATTTCCGGCCCTTGTTGGGAAACTGGCGACGAGGAATATACCCGTAACGTATGGTTTGGAAATAACCTGGTCGGAGCCAATGACCAGATTGTCAGTTGCGACAAATGTACCAATAACGGGAACTGTACTTCGAACTGGAACATTACCCGTACGGGCAGTAATACCTTCGTAACTTCCCTCCAGGTCCGTGGCCGCAGTTGGGAAGACGACGACGCAGATTGCCGTGACCGTTGTCAGTACGACGGCAGCAGCACCTGTTGTGGGTTCCTGTGTACCACCATCGTTTCGGGTGACGACTGTTTCCACGACAACACCTTCAACATGCCCCTTTTCAATTATAACGTGGGTACTACTGTAAACTGGTACCTTACCCAGGGAACGACCACCACGGTTTTCGGAATTCCCGTTTCAGTGGATCAGGACCATGAATACCGTGGTCATTTTTCTTATAACTACACCAACGATGCCTGCGCCACCGCCACCAGTATTTCCATGGGTGGAACCGCCACGGGCTTCACCAACCGGGCCACCATTGAAGGCTACGGTGGATGCGGAAGCTCAATTGCCAACTCCGGAGCAGTCTGGCACAAAATCGTGGGCAATGGTTCTCAATACGTAGCTTCTACGGCAGGATCAGATTTCGACACCTACCTCCGCATATTTGAAGGAAGCTGTGGCAACCTCTCCTGTGTGGCTTCCAATGACGACGGTGGCCCGGGCACAACCTCACTGGCCAGCTGGAATGCTGCCTGCGGCGTGACTTACTATATCATGGTCAGTGGATACAGTTCCTATGAAGGAACTTACCAGCTTGCCATTTCTCAGGGTACCCTCACCAATCCGGCCACTCCTTTTGGGATTGGCTCCTGGAATGTGTACACTTATGCAGGCCGCAATCTGGATGTCAGCGTATTGCCCTACCAGGGAAAATATACTGAGGGAAATCTGAGTTTTGACTCCCGTAACCGTTGGTGTAACACCTGCTCCCCTGCTCAGGCCTCTGGTTACCAGGGTTGCGACCCCGGGGTGGATAATCACTCAGTGGTTTACAAGCGCCAGGGCTTCCCCTGTGGTCGCTACCAACTCAATATCCCCTCTCACGACGACGAAGTGGTGGTTTACATCGATGGAATCCAGGTATTCACCCACAATCCGGGCTGCTGTGACGCCCATGCCAACATCTGGACGGGCTACCTTACCAGCAGTACGACCATTGAATACCGCTGGGCCGAAGGCGGAGGAGGTTCCCACGGAGCCCTGGAATTTGTACCCATCAGTACCAGCGCCCCGGGTGATCCCTGTTATTGTCCGGCCTGGACCTGGAACGCATACGCCTTTGACGGAACAGATCTTAATCTTACCAGTGCAACCTATGTGGGCTATTATGTCCATGGAGATGAGCTTAGCTGGGATTCACGCGACCGCTGGTGTAATACCTGTTCGCCCGCCAATGTGACAAGTCCCTTTCCTTATCAGGGAACGGATCCCGGAGTCGATACCCACACCATGGTTTACAAGCGTTGCGGATTCCCCTGTGGAGATTATCAGCTGAGCATTCCCTCTCACGACGACGATGTGCGGGTTTATCTGGACGGAGTTCAGATTTTTGAGCACATTGGTTGCTGTGATGCGCATAATAATTTTACCACCGTTCACCTGGACGGAAACTCATCCATTGAGTACCGCTGGGCAGAAGGAGTGGGAGGATCTCATGGATCACTTTCCTTCAACCGCTTGTCCGATCCTCCGGTGATCAGCAATTGTCCTTCCAACCAAACCCTGCCTGCCGGGGCCAATTGTACGATTTCAGCTACCTGGACTGAGCCCAATTATGCAGATGCCTGCGAGGGAGCAGACGTGGCAGGATTTGTTTACATCGGTCAGTACGGAGAGAATCACTATTACCGCTCCACCACCAGCCTTACCTGGAATGATGCGAGAACATTTTGTGTGGCCAATGGTGGCGATTTGGTATCCATTGGTTCTGCGGGCGAAAATGCCTTTGTGACCTCTGGTATCACGGGATCCACCTGGATTGGCTATAACGACATTGTGACCGAAGGAAACTGGGTGTGGAGTAATGGAGACATTTCCACCTACACCAACTGGAATGCAGGTGAACCCAATAACTCTGGCAATGAAGACGGAGGAGAAATCCTGACTTCAGGTTTGTGGAATGATAACAAAACCACTGCCATCCGCCCCTTTGTGATGGAAATCGGGATTCACCAAACCTGCGGTATTGTCAACGGAGGAAACTTCCCGCTTGGGTTCACTCCCATTTGCTATAAAGCCACCAATGTCAATGGTGAAACCACCTTCTGTAACTTCAACATTACAGTTACAGATCAGGCTCCGCCCAATATCGCATGTCCGGCGGCCATAACCGTTTCCACTGGAACATCCTGCGGGGCCAATGTAACTTACAGCGCGCCGGTTATCAGTGATAATTGCAGTACGCCCTCCATTACCTTGCTGAGTGGAATTGCTTCAGGGGGATTTTTCCCGAAAGGCACCACCACCAATACCTATAAGGCTACAGATGGAGCGGGGAATACTGCCCAATGCTCCTTTGATGTGACTGTGGTGGATCAAACTCTGCCCGCCATCAGTTGTCCTGCGAATATTACGGTTGCAGGGAACCAGGGCTCTAATCCCTGTTCGGCCACGGTTACCTATACCCCCCCGGTGGGAACGGATAACTGTCCGGGCGCAACCACCCAGATCTTCTCAGGTTCGCCCAGCGGCTCCCTTTTCCAGATTGGCACCACTACCGTAGGTTATCGGGTTCAGGATGCCGCGGGAAATCAGGCTTCATGCTCTTTTACGGTAACCGTTACCTCTTGTAACGCACCTCCTGTGGCCGTTTGTAAAAACGTAACTGTCAATGCCAATGGCTCCTGCCAGGGCACCGCAGCTGCCACGCAGTTCAATAATGGTTCCAGCGATCCCGATGGTGATCCGCTTACCTTCAGCGTTTCCCCGGCGGCTCCGTATTCTCTCGGCACCACCAACGTGGTTCTGACCGTAAGTGACGGAACGCTGAGCAGCACCTGCAACGCCTCAGTGACGGTGGTGGATAATACCAATCCCACCATTACCTGCCCTGCCAATATTTCTGTGAATGCCGCCAGCGGACTTTGTGCTGCTACGGTTACTTATAGTACTCCCACCTTCACGGACAATTGCTCTGGTGCAACTGTGGCGCGGATTACCGGACCTGCCAGCGGGAGCAGCCTTGCCGTTGGCACCTACTCCACCACCTGGCGTGCCACCGACGGAAACGGAAATACCGCCAACTGTACCTTCCAGATTACGGTGGTTGACAACCAGAATCCTTCTATTACCTGTCCCGCCAACCAGTCAATCTCCGCTACCAGCGCCGCAGGTGCAGCAGCTACCTACACGACTCCGGTTGGGACAGACAACTGTTCCGGACCTTCCACCAGCCAGACCGCAGGTCTGGCCAGCGGGGCCACCTTCCCCATTGGCACCACCACCAATACCTTTACTGTAACTGACGGAGCAGGTCACACCGCCTCCTGTTCGTTTACCATCCAGGTATCAGGTGTTGCGCCTTCCATTGTCTGCCCGGCCAACATTACCGTAAATAATGCCGCCGGACAGTGTGGTAATACTGTGACTTTTGCCGCCACGGACAATGCGGGTATCCCGGCCTCGACCATTACCTACTCACAAAATCCGGGAACCAATTTCAATGTGGGAACCACCAACGTGTTTGCCACCGCCACCAACGCAGTGGGCAGCAGCAATTGTTCCTTTACGGTGACCGTGGTTGACAATGAAGCCCCGGTAGTGAATTGTCCTTCCACCCTGACCCTCTGTGCAGATGCTTTCTGTCAGGCTACCCTGCCTGATTTTGCCTTCCCCGGCTACACCAAGCTGGCCAATTCTGCCCAGGATTTCAACGGAGCCCAGGGCTTCCGCAACTGGCAGTATGCCAAGGCATCCTACAGCAACGGCAGCCTCTTCAACTGGCAGCAACTCCCCAACTTCACGGGCTTTGTACACAATAATCCCGGCTCCACCCTCGCCTTCCCCCAACTGGATGCCAACGGAGGTCACCCGGATCTGGACAACCTGCTGCATGCCGTCCGTCGCTGGACCAGCAGCTATAACGGTACTGTGAATCTTAATCTCCAATTCAAAGACCGTGATGGAAATTGCGGTGACGGCGCCCACGTACGGGTATTCAAGAATAATGTGGAAATCTGGCAGTATTTCAATATCCCCACCACGACCCAGAATTTTACCATCCCGGTTACCGTGGCTTGTGGCGATGTGCTCGATTTCTCCATCGATCCCAAATTTGATGGCGGATGCGACGATACCGAATTTATCATCAACATCGAAGCCGTGAATGGAGCTTCCGCCTCTGATAATTGCGGGGTTACCTCCATCAGCCAAAGCCCGTCTCCCCTCGCTGGAATTCCTACGGGCAGCACCGCAGTTACCCTGACTGCCAGCGATGCCAGCGGCAATAACGGAAGCTGTACCTTCAATGTGGTGGTAATCGACAACCAGGCTCCTGTACTTTCAGGTGTACCTGCGGACGTGACCGTGGAATGCGATGCCGTTCCCGCTCCTGCCTCTGTAACCGCGACCGACAATTGCAGTGCGGTGGTTACTTTTTCTGAAATTTCCAGCCAGGGGCCAGTTTCCAATGTGTACTATGCAATGAACGAAGGCTCAGGCACCTCTATCTCTGACGAACTTGGAAATGGTCCGAATGGCTTCCTTACCAGTGGTGTGACCTGGACAACGGGCTTCAGTGGTACTGCACTTCAGCTCCCCGGAACGGGTAATTTCTATGCAGAAATTCCCAATGGCACCGGTGGACCTCTGGATGCACCCAATTCCGTCTCCATGTTTGCCCGTTTCATTCCCGGAACCAACGGAAGCGCTCAGATGCCGATCATCCAGTACGGACCCAACGGATGGGGCTGTCACCTCTGGCAAGTTGGTCCCAATACGCTCTTTGTGCGCTTTACCGTGCGCAATAGCCTGGCCTTTACCACCGGTCTGGCAGCCAATGTACTGGTACCCGGTGAATGGAACTGCGTGGGTGCCACCTACGACCAGTCCACCGGCCTGGCTACCCTCTGGCATAACGGAAACATCGTTTCCCAACTGAACATTGGAATTATTCCGTTGGCCACCAACCTGCCCGTCAGGATCGGCTCGGTGAATTTTGATGGTCGCCGCACCAATGGTGTGGTGGACGATGTGCGCATCTGGGACCGTGCCCTTACTCCTCAGGAAGTGGCAACTCTGTGTGCCTGCCCGCAGGAGTACACCATTTCCCGTACCTGGACCGCCACTGATCCATCGGGAAATACGGCTTCAGCTACCCAGATCATTCATGTGGAAGACAATACTCCTCCCGTGGTTTCCTGTCCGGCCAATCTTTCTATCTCTGCTCCCACCGGACAGTGCAGCGCGGTTGCAACCTATTCGGCAACGGCTACGGATAACTGTGCTTCCAATGTGGACCTGACTTATTCTCAGGCTTCTGGCAGCTCCTTTCCGCTGGGTTCCACCACGGTGACAGTTACTGCTGAGGATGAATGCAGCAATGCCAGCACCTGTTCATTTACTGTTACCGTAACGGACAACGAGAATCCCACCATCACCTGCCCGTCCAGCCAGTCTCTGATTGCGACCAGTGCTGCGGGTGCAGTTGCCACCTGGACCAACCCGGTTGGGGCAGATAATTGCCCGGGTGCCAGCACCAGCCAGACCGCAGGTCTGGCGAGTGGGTCCACCTTCCCGATTGGCATTACCACCAACACCTTCACTGTCACGGATGGTTCCGGCAATACTTCCTCCTGCTTCTTCACCATCGAAGTGGTGGGTGTGGCTCCGGCTATCGTTTGCCCGGCCAACCTTACCGTGAATACCGATCCCGGACAATGCTCTGCGGCAGGTACCTTCGCCGCCAACGATCCGGCCGGAATTCCCCCGTCAACCATCACCTATTCCAGCAATCCCGGCTCAGTATTCAGCCTGGGCAACACCACAGTGACCGCCACGGCTACCAATGCGGTGGGTACCTCAAGCTGTTCCTTTACCATAACGGTGGAGGATCACGAAGCGCCTGCCGCCATTTGCCAGAATGTGACCGTGCAGCTGGATGCAGGTGGCAATGGATCCACCTCAGCCAACGCAGTTGATAATGGCTCCAATGATGCTTGTGGAATTGCTTCCTACAGCCTCAGCGCCACCTCATTCAATTGTGGCAATGTTGGGACAAATGCAGTGGTATTGACCGTAACTGATAATAATGGCAACGTCAGCACCTGTTCTGCGAATGTAATTGTACAGGATAATATCGCTCCCGTAGCCATTTGTCAGGATGTGACGGTGCAACTGGACAATAACGGAAATGGCTCCACCACGGCTGGTGCAGTCAATAATGGATCAACTGACGCCTGCGGCATTGCCACTCTGGCTCTGGGTGCGGGACAAGGATCCTTCGATTGTTCCAATATCGGACCCAATACCGTTACCCAGACCGTCACTGACGTGAATGGTAACAGCAGCAATTGTACGGCCACGGTTACGGTGGTGGATCAGATCCCACCGTTGGCGCTGTGCCAGGATATTACGGTGAGCCTGGATGCCACGGGCAATGTGAGCATTGCCGGCGGTCAGGTGGACGGGGGCTCCACGGATAACTGTACCATTCAGTTTATCACGGTAAGTCCTCCCAATACATTTGATTGCAATAACATTGGTGCCAACGTGGTAACCCTCGCCGTGGTGGACGTGAATAATAACTACTCCATCTGTACCGCCAATGTGACCATTGAGGACAATACTCCACCTGTTGCAATTTGTAAGGATATCACGGTGCAACTGAGTTCAGGTGGAACAGTTTCCATTGCAGGTCAGGACGTGGATAATTCCTCAACTGACGCCTGTGGTATCCAAAGCTACGCGGTCAGCCCAAGCAGTTTTGAATGCTCAGATCAGGGTTCAAACCCTGTTACCCTGACCGTGACGGATGTAAACGGCAACAGCAGTACCTGTAATGCTAATGTACGGGTGGAAGATAATGTTGACCCGGTTGCGATTTGTCAGGATGTGACGGTGCAACTGGACGCCAATGGCAGCGCCAGCACCACGGCCCAGGCCGTGGACAATGGCTCCAACGATGCCTGTGGCATCGTGAGCCTGAGCCTGGACGTAACCAGCTTTGATTGCAGCGACCTGGGTGCCAATACGGTCACCCTGACTGTGACCGACGGCTCCACCACCGGTGGTGGAGGAGGTGGCGGCGGCCAGCAGCTGGATCAGAGCCAGACGACCACCACGACCCGCAAGGCTACCTTGTGGCAGTCATTCACCGCAGGTGTTACGGGTCAGTTGACCCAAATCGACCTGATCATGCATGCGAGCTCCACTACCAATACCAAAAACCTGAATATTTACGCAGGGGCTGGTACCGGAGGAACTCAACTTTCCGGTCCTCAGACGCTGACCTTCAGCACGAATTCCGTGTTTGAATCCTTTACCCTGAGCACCCCGATTCCGGTGGTAGCCGGTCAGGTTTATACCATCAGTCTGGTGGGCTTCACCAGTACCCGAATTTCCTATGCCGCAGGCACCAATCCCTACGCAGGCGGAGAAATGGACGTAGTTGGAGGTCTGGACGATCTGGCCTTCCGCACCTATGTGACCACCGCAGGTGGCAGCAACGGCAACAGCCCCAACACTTCAACCTGTACGGCAACAGTTACGGTACAGGATAATATTCCGCCGACCATCAGCTGTCCTCCCACCCAAAACCTGATCGCCACCAGTGCCGCAGGAGCTACCGCCACCTTCACCAATCCGGTTGGTACGGACAACTGTCCTGCCACCACGGCTCAGACCGCAGGTCTGCCCAGCGGTTCTACCTTCCCGATTGGCAGCACGACCAATACCTTCACGGTAACGGATGCATCAGGCAACACGGCTTCCTGCTCGTTTGACATCAATGTGGTAGGCGTACCGCCTGCGATTGTCTGTCCGGCAGATATTACCGTGAATACGACCGCAGGTCAGTGTGACGGGGTGGCCACCTACACGGCCACCGACCCCGTAGGTATCCCGGCCTCGACCATTACCTACACGATTAATCCCGGCAGCACCTTCCCGCTGGGTTCGACTTCAGTCACAGCAACCGCCACCAACTCTGTGGGCAGTTCTTCCTGCACCTTTAATGTAACGGTGGAAGACCACGAAGCCCCGGTTGCGCTTTGCCAGGATGTCACGGTTCAGTTGGATGCCAGCGGAAACGGATCCACTACTGCGGTTGCGGTTGATAATGGTTCCAGTGACGCCTGTGGTATTCAGTCTCTGGTTCTGAGTGCAACCAGCTTCAACTGCGGTAACGTGGGAGCCAACCCGGTAACTCTGACCGTGACCGATAATAACGGCAACGTTTCCACTTGTTCCGCCAACGTTCAGGTTGAAGATAATGTGGCTCCGGTTGCGCTTTGCCAGGATGTCACGGTTCAGTTGGATGCCAGCGGAAACGGATCTACCACCGCGGTTGCGGTTGATAATGGATCCAATGACGCCTGCGGCATTGCTTCCCTGAGTCTGAGCCAAACCGGCTTCAATTGCGGTAACGTGGGATCTAACCCTGTAACCCTGACCGTGACGGATAATAATGGCAACATTTCCACCTGTTCCGCCAACGTTCAGGTTGAAGATAATGTGGCTCCGGTTGCGCTTTGCCAGGATGTCACGGTTCAGTTGGATGCCAGCGGAAACGGATCTACCACCGCGGTTGCGGTTGATAATGGATCCAATGACGCCTGCGGCATTGCTTCCCTGAGTCTGAGCCAGACCGGCTTCAATTGCGGTAACGTGGGATCTAACCCTGTAACCCTGACCGTGACCGATAATAACGGCAACATTTCCACCTGTTCCGCCAACGTTCAGGTTGAAGATAATGTGGCTCCGGTTGCGCTTTGCCAGGATGTCACGGTTCAGTTGGATGCCAGCGGAAACGGATCCACCACCGCGGTTGCGGTTGATAATGGATCGAATGACGCTTGCGGCATTGCTTCCCTGAGTCTGAGCCAGACCAGCTTCAATTGCGGAAATGTGGGTGCAAACCCTGTAACCCTGACCGTGACCGATGTGAATGGCAATGTCTCCACCTGTAGCGCCAGTGTGGAAGTAGAGGACAATGTTCCGCCGATCGCACTCTGTCAGGACATCACCATCAACACGGACAGCACAGGATTCGTTGCGATCACGCCGCAGCAGATCGACAATGGTTCAAGTGACAACTGTACGGTGGCCAGCCTGGCGGTTAACCCAAACACCTTTGACTGTAACGACAAAGGCCAGAACCCGGTGGTACTGACGGTGACGGATGTAAACGGTAATGTGAGCACCTGCAACGCCACCGTAACCGTGACCAACGATGCATTGGTGTGCAGCACCTCCAGCCCAACCTTCGCCTGCGGCTACAACATCAGCTGCAATGGCCAGACCGATGGTCAGGCCACGGTGAGCGTGACGGGCGGCTGTCTGCCCTACACCTACCTCTGGACCGACGGTCAGCTGACCTCCACGGCCATTAACCTGGCCGCAGGTACCTACTCGGTGACGGTGACAGACGGGGTGGGCGATCAGACCACTTGTACGATTACCCTGACTGAGCCTGCTCAGTTGGTGGATGGCTTCAGCATCCCGACCTTTGCCTGTGGCTATAATGTGAGCTGCAACGGCGCCAGCGACGGCTCGATCGACTACAGCCTGAGTGGTGGCTGCCAGCCCTACACCTACAGCTGGACCGGCCCGAACGGCTACACCTTCAGCGGTCAGGATCCGCAGAACATCACCGCGGGAACCTATAATGTTACCGCGACTGATCAGAATGGCTGCTTTGTAACCAACAGCTTTACCCTGACCGAACCCGCACTGCTGAACGGAAGCTCTGTGATCCCGACCTATGCCTGCGGCTACAACATCAGCTGCAACGGCAACAGCGACGGCTCGATTGACTACTCGATGACGGGTGGTTGTCAGCCCTACAGCTACAGCTGGAGCGGCCCGAACGGGTTCACTGCAACCAGCCAGGATATTTCCAACCTGGTAGCCGGAACCTACAACGTGACCACCACGGATGCCAATGGCTGCAGCCTGACCGAGTCCTTCACCCTGACCCAGCCTGCGGTGATGCAGATCACCTCACTGGTACCCTCTGTGTTTGCAGGTGGTTACAACATCGGCTGTAATGGCGGTGCGAATGGTAAGATCACGGTAAATATTGCAGGTGGCGCAAGCTGCCAGGCCTACACTGTTACCCTGAGCGGTCCCGTATCGGGTACGCAAACGGGCGGCACCCCGAGAATCTTCACGGGTCTGACGGCTGGTACCTACACGGTGACCGTGACCGATGCCAACGGATGTACGGATGTATCCACGATCACCCTGACCCAGGCTCCGCCGCTGAGCGTGGATGCGGGAGTGGATCGTCTGGTGATCCTGAATACTCCGTTCCTGTGCCCGACGATCACGGCAATCCCGACCGGCGGGGTGGCTCCGTACAGTTACTACTGGTTCAGACTGCCTTCGCCGCTGCCCTTCCTGAATGGTCAGACGATGATCGACTGCCCGACGACGACCACGACTTATGTGGTGCGGATCAAGGATGCGAACAGCTGTGTGGCTTTCGACACGGTGGTGGTGAATGTGATTCAGCGTAACGCAGTAGGCAACCCCGATTGTGACACGCTGGGTTATAAGTTCTGCTTCTACGAGTCCTGCACGGATACCTGTATCCGTACGGGTAACCTGATCGATACGCTGGCCAGCTACACGATCCTGGGTAACTGTCTGGGCGACTGCGACAATTGTGGTCCTTGTGCAAACCAGGGTTCGAAAGTGGCTATGCCAGAGGAAGACGGACAAGGCAACAGCGCAGCCTCGGCTGAGTTCCTGACTAATGAGCCGACCTTTGAAGCCTTCCCGAACCCGTTTGAGGAGAAAACCACGCTGCGGTTTACCCTGCCGAAGGCAGATCAGGTGACGGTGCTGGTGTTTGACCTGCGGGGCGAGTTGGTGGCTACCTTGTTCAACGGACAGGTAGAAGCCAATGAGCGGATGGAAGTGACCTTCCGGCCGGAGAATGTGACCGAAGGCGTGTACGTCAGCAAGCTGGTGACCGGTTCGGGAGCAGTGTTCTACCGGAAATTGATCCTGGTGAGGTAGTTTTAGGCTGCAAGGTTCAAGCTACCCGAGAGGGGGGCCTTTGGCCCGAGAAAAGAGCCCTGGTCGTTGACCGGGGCTCTTTTTGTCAACTGCTTTTTGATGATAGTGGTTTTGCCCACATTGGGTCGCCTCGCCGGCGGGGCGTCACTTTAGTTCGCAGGTTTTGGTTTTAAAAGGTGCTTATGAATCTCTCAAGTTCGATTTGGCATTGCCCCAAAGTAACCAAAACGCTAGGAAAATCGAAAGCTGCCAGCGCACATGCCACCGCCTCCCCCGCCGATTTTCCGGGCCTCCCCTTTGAAGTGGTTAGCTTTTGGAAACAACAAGGTTGTTTCCTGCGGGGTTTTGATGCAAATGTTGGGCGGGCTGGCCCGCGGCTGAGGGATCGGAAGGGCAGCCGAGACTTTGGAGGCTGGTCGGGGAGCAGGGAGCGGAACGCTGGCGACCCGACGGAACCCCTGGCTGAGCCCGACCCCGCCCGTGCGGAAGCGGTGCGGGGGCAGCTCCTGATGAGTCCTTAGTCGTTAGTCGTTAGAGATGAGGTGTGAGATTTTAGATTTTAGCGGGGAGTCGTTAGTCTTTAGACGGGAGTCGACAGTTGGGAGGTATTCCAGGTTTTGGGATTGGGATCCGGGGAATGGGTGATTTGGTTGGGAATATTGCATGTAAGAATATTGGATATATTCTTTCTAAAATGGTAATTGAGCCGCGGATTTGGGACGGTTAGGGGCAGGAATGGGAGAATTTCTATATTTTTATTTGTCTTTGGGGAAAGAGAGGTTGGGTTGGGCAATGAAAGATTTTTTGTAAAAAACGAGTTTTCTGTTTATATTTAAGCTGGGTAAGGAACAAGAAAGCTATTATTCCCCCAATGTAATTGTGTGACAGGTCAGGATTTGCATGAATCACAGCATGGACAAGTTATGTTCTGCAATGACCTATCTGCAAAGCAATCTGAGGATGCTTTTCTGGTTGTTTTCCCGTTCGGTGAAAATGATTTTTCAATCTGAAAATGGTATTGAAATGAAGAACACAAGGCTTATTGCGTTTGTTTTGGGGTGTATGCTGTTGCTTGTCATGGGTAACGTTCAGGGCCAGAATGGGGTGAGGATTGCGGGAACGAACGGCACTGCCCATCCCTCGGCGATGCTGGATGTGGTATCGACGGTCAAGGGGTTTCTGGCTCCGCGCATGACCACTGCACAACGCCTGGCCATTATTTCACCGGCTCAGGGTTTGCTGGTTTATCAGACTGATGGTCTGACTTCTGGTTTTTGGTACTTTAACGGAACGTCCTGGGTGCAGGCTATCGGTCCCCAGGGACCGACGGGAGCCACAGGCGCCACGGGTGCAACCGGACCCCAGGGCCCGGCCGGGCCGCAAGGTGCTACGGGTGCCACGGGAGCGATTGGTCCCCAGGGGCCTGCTGGCCCACAGGGAGCTACGGGTGCGACTGGCGCAATTGGCCCACAGGGTCCCGCCGGTCCTGTTGGAGCGACTGGTGCAATCGGCCCCCAGGGTCCCGCCGGTCCTACGGGAGCTACCGGGGCAATCGGTCCTCAGGGGCCGATCGGTCTGACAGGTGCAACCGGAGCCACTGGGGCCACTGGTGCAATCGGCCCACAAGGTCCCGCCGGTCCTGCGGGAGCTACCGGGGCAATTGGCCCACAGGGGCCTGCCGGCCCACAGGGAGCTACAGGAGCTACAGGAGCAATCGGGCCACAAGGGCCTGCCGGCCCAGCAGGAGCTACTGGTGCAATCGGTCCACAGGGACCTGCCGGCCCGACAGGTGCAACCGGAGCCACTGGTGCAACCGGTGCAACCGGCCCGGCTGGACCGCAAGGCCCGGCTGGCTTTTTGAGCAGCGGAACCGCAGCCGGCAATACCACCTACTGGAATGGCAGCACCTGGGTGCTGAACAGCAACAACATCTATAATAATGGCGGCAATGTGGGGATTGGAACCAATGGCCCCGTCGAAAAACTCCATTCTACCGGAAATATCCGGGCTGATGGTATTGTTTACTGGGGCAACAGCCAAAGCAGAACAGAAACCCGCGATAACGCCGGTCTTCAGGGAAATGCCGGGGCAAGAAGTGGTTTTTATGAAACATCCGCGCCTTCACCCGCTTCCAGTTGGTACCCGGGTGCCTCAAGCTGGCAACACATGATAGACGTGCGCCACAGCAATAGCGGAAACAACTACGCCCTGCAAATCGCAGGCAGTTTCTTTGACCAGGATCTTTATTTCCGGAAAACCAATAACTCGGCTTCCACCGCCTGGTCACAAATCCTGACCACCGCTGCTGCATCTTCTGGTTACATTCAAAATCAGTTTGGAAGTGCACAAAGTGCCAACCACTGGATCAGTGGAAGCAGCCGGGCAAATGGTGAAGTTTATGTAGGGGGATGGTTCCGGAACGACATTGCCGGCAGGGGTTTGTACAACCAGGCCACCGGATCGGGGATTTACTCTCCATCCGCCAACCTTATGACCTTGTATAACTCATCCTCCCTGCAAATTACCAGCGGCTCGACCGGAGCGGGTAACCTCAGGTTTGATGCTTCCAATCCCTATATCACGGCATCATCCTATTTTGTGGCTCCCGGCGGAGCTTATTTCAACAGCGGAACCGTTTACACCCAGGCACAGTACCAGTGCCGCGGTGGTATTCACAACGATGCGGCTGGCGATCTGAATATTGCCGGTGGTACCTCGGGAACCACCAATTTTTCCGGTCCCATTTCCGGTATGAGTGGAAATTTTCCCAATAATAACATGGTGAGGCTCACCCCTAACCTGCACCTGAACAGCAACCCAGGTTACGCAGTGATCCTCAACTGGGACAACGGCACCACCGGAAACACCTCCACCCTGCGGATTGGCAACGGATCATCTTCTGATGTATTCCAGGTTTGGGCAGCCGGAAACACCGGTATCAACACCTCTCCTTCCACGCCTTATATGCTAAACGTGTATGACACACATACCTCTTCTGAAGGAACCGGGCAGGCAGATATTTATGCCTTCCGCACCCGCTCCGGGGCAGCTGACGGCAGCGGCTACGGGATTTACTATACCAACAGCGGGGTGACGGGTTATAACTATTGGGGAGACCTCTACACCTTTGGGGTTCATGGAGCCACCTACGGTGACTATACCCGTACCGGCGGAGTTTTGGGTTCGGCCGGCGGAACCTCCAGCTGGGGGTCTATCGGATACAAAGGAAGCAACTCGGTTTACTACGGAGTGTATGGCTCCGGCGGTTACGCTTCAGGCGGAGGTTACCTCGAGGAAGTAGAAAAAGTGGGTGTAGGTG
The DNA here is from genome assembly GCA_020635905.1 of Bacteroidia bacterium. Lineage (GTDB taxonomy): Bacteria > Bacteroidota > Bacteroidia > J057 > JADKCL01 > JACJYV01. The sequence continues at coordinate 721,465 of JACJYV010000006.1, read as the reverse complement.
GCGGATTCATGGGAGAAGTTGTCGGAAGCTGGTCAAAAAGCTCCATCATCGGCAGCATGAATCAGGGAGAGCTGATGGCCCAGTACAACGTAGGCAACGTTTACACCAGTGGCCACCAGGCAGATATTGTGGCAGTTGACAATTCCCGGGTGGCCGCCTATGCCAGCACCTCACCGGATGTACAGGTCACCAAAGCTGCAACCGGCCAATTGGTGAATGGCAAGGCTACGGTCACCTTCGACCCGGTTTTTGCCGCCCTGCTGGACAAAGGCAGTATCCCGGTGGTAACTGTCACCCCGATCGGAAATTGTAATGGAATTCATCTCGTGGAGGTTTCCAGTAAGGGATTTTCCATAGAAGAAAATAACGGCGGTACCAACTCGCTGACCTTTACCTATATCGTCATCGGACAGCGGGTTGATGCCTCCACCGCAGTGTTGCCCAAAGAGGTGGCCGCCAAAGACTTTGACAAAAATGTAAGCGGATTCATGTTCAATGAGAACAACAAGGAGCAGAGCGCACAGTCTATGTGGCATGACGGATCACAAATCCGCTTTGGCAACGCCCCTGATAAAACTCCGGCCAGGTCCAAAGAGGATGATGCAAGAGATGCAAAAATGCAGGCAGAAGCCGCAAAAGTAAATCAGTCCATCAAGGATTCTGAAGGAAAGATCGTCAAAACGGGAATGGCACCTGACGCTCCGAAAGAAGGGGCGTTTGAGACCCACCCGACCATCAAAAAGGCAGTTGATCCTTCAATTGAGCCCATCATAGAAAAGAAATCGCAGGAAGATAAAACCCGAGAAAAATGAAAAAAACAAAGCTCATACTTGCCACAATAACAGGAATGTTATTTCTGTGTTCAGGTTCGTTATTTGGCCAGAATGGGGTCAGAATCGCTGGCACGAACGGTACGGCTCACCCCTCGGCAATGCTGGATGTGGTATCGACGGTCAAAGGATTTCTGGCTCCGCGCATGACCACTGCCCAACGCCTGGCCATTGTTTCACCGGCCCAGGGTTTGCTGGTTTATCAGACGGACGGCTTCACTTCGGGTTTCTGGTACTTTAATGGTACATCCTGGGTGCAGGCTATCGGTCCCCAGGGACCGACAGGAGCCACCGGGGCTACGGGTGCGACTGGCGCAACCGGTCCTCAGGGGCCTGCCGGTCCGCAAGGCCCGGCTGGTCCGACCGGAGCAACGGGTGCAACCGGCGCCACAGGAGCAACTGGTGCGACCGGCCCGCAAGGTCCGGCCGGACCACAGGGTGCCACGGGTGCAACCGGGGCGATTGGTCCTCAGGGTCCGCAAGGCCCGGCCGGTCCGACAGGAGCTACGGGTGCGACTGGTGCCACCGGCCCACAGGGTCCCCAGGGGCCGCAAGGCCCGGCCGGTCCGTCCGGACCGGTGGATAACCTGGGAAACCACATTGCCACCACCACCCTGAACATGAATGGTCAAGCCATTGTGAATATTTCGGATGCGTACACCAATGGCTGGTGGAGAAATAATAATGTTAACACCGGCCTGTACAATCAGGCCACGGGCCGCCACTTTTACAGTGAAAGCAACAGCTACTGGACCGTGGCAGATGCCAACGGGTTGATTTTCAGAAACAGCCATGCCGGCTCGGTGATGGGCTATGTGTACCACGACGGCGGTTCCAGTTTTGGGGTGTTGTCCCCCAACGGTAGCTGGAGGTTCAGGGGGGATAACAGCAATTCTGAAGCATACGGCAATGGCTTCTATGCGCCGACCTCTTACATCGGATTTATCTATGACCGAAATAATACGGGTTACTACCTGGATCCCGATGCTTATTCTCAAACCTATTCCATCTATGCCAATAACTGGTTCCGGGCCCAGGGTCAAAGCGGTTTCTACTTTCAGGACTATGGAGGAGGCTGGCAGATGGTGGACGGTACCTGGATCCGGGCCTATAACAGCCGTCCCATCCTTGCGACGGGTGGCATTGCAGGCTATGGAAACTACGCTTTTGGTTCACCCTACGGAGCCAACCCCAGATTTTATGCCAACTACGACAACGTGAGCGGCGGGGGTATCATGGTAGCTGACGACGGTGGTTTTTTTGATTATAACGATGCCTGGATTCAGTTTCGCGCCAGCACCGGGCTCAAGGTGATTACCAATAATACCACTACCGGGATCACGCTGAATATGTACGACTATAACGGCAACAGCCTGGGTGACAGAAGAATCGCCACAGGTACCAATGCCTGGGGATTGGTGGGTGAGTCAGGGATTTCCTGGTGGCAAATGTGGGCCTACAGCTTCAATAATGCCTCAATGAGGAATTTGAAAAAGGATATTTCCTCCGTGGAAGGTTCACTGAGTGATCTGGTGATGAACGATCTGGACAAACTCCATCCCTATCTCTACCGCTATAAAGTTGAAACGGATGATTGGAAGGAAGGTGAAGAAGCCAAGTATCGTCCTGGTGTTCACCTGGGCCTGATTCTGGATGAAACTCCTGATTATATACAGTCACAGTCCTACCAGGGAGTGGATATTTACTCGGTGGCAACCCTGGGGGTTGCCGCAGGCAAGCACAACCGCGAGGAGATCAGGCAAATCAAAGAGAGCATTGGTCTGAATGATGCGACCATGAATATCCAGGATTTTGGGTCCATGCAAATGCAGGGCAACGAAATGAGGGTTGCTTTTGATCCCGCCTTCGCCTCCAAACTCGGAAATTCCTTGCCCGTCGTTACGGTTACCTCCAATGATCCTTCGGTTACCCTGTCTGTAACGGAGAAAACCGCCAGCGGTTTCAAAGTGGTATCCAGCGGAAATAAATCTGTTTCCTTCGATTATATCGCCATGGCCAAAGTGAAAAATGCGTTGGTTGAACCCAAAGAAGCGATTTCACCCGAGGTGATGAGCCGCATTCGTGTGGATGAAGGGGTGAAGCAGAAGGTGATCAATTACTGGACGGTGGAAGGCCCGGCCAAACTGAAAGCATGGGAAGAACAAGCAGGTCGTGATGCAGTGGTACTGCAAAAGGAGCGGGCTGCTGAGCTGAAAGGCGCCGATTTTGTGCCTGCGGAGCAGGATCAGGCCAAAGTGACCAAAGAAATGGAAGCCAAAGCCCAAGCGGGTCAGGAAGCGCTGAAAAGCAAAGTGAATGCTATGGAAGATGCACCTGCAAAATCTGGTACCCTGGGTGAAGCCAATCCCTCCAAAGAAGGTGCTCCTGCAGAGCTTTCCAAAGAGACTAAGCTGAAGAAAGATTAATCCCCTGGCCAGGCCCCATGATTAGGAATTTGGGTGTAAGAATTTGGGTTGAAATCATGGGGTTTGGCAGGATGGGGTGCTTTGCATGGTTGCATAAATGAATTTGGAGCCGTTTTGCTTTGTTGAGGCAAAAGTTTGTGCTCAAAAGAAGATGAAAGGAAATTTGTAAAGATTAATAATTAGTGATATTTTCAGGACGAGAACAGATATGAGAGAGCAATTCAACCAACTGAGATTTTTTCCAGATGTAATGTCAGACGATTATTCCATTAACAGGGAGTAATACGGGTATGTCTGCATTTTCTCATTCATTGTTTCCTGTCTGTACTTCCCTGAATTCAATCTTTGCCCGTAAGGCATGAGATAATTTGGGAGTATTCTTCGAATTGAAACCAATGGGAACTATGAGATTTAATTTTAGCAACAGGATTTCTTCAATTGCGCTGGTGGGATTTTTCCTCCTGGCCACGGCACCGCTTTTTAGCCAAAACGGAGTCAGGATTGCCGGAACCAACGGAACCGCCCACCCTTCAGCCATGCTGGATGTGGTCTCGACCGTGAAAGGTTTTCTGGCCCCCCGCATGACTACTGCCCAAAGATTGGCCATTGCTTCCCCGGCTCAGGGGTTGCTCGTTTATCAGACCGACGGTCTGACTTCCGGATTCTGGTATTATAATGGTACAGCCTGGGTGCAGGCCATCGGGCCCCAGGGCCCGACTGGTGCTACCGGGGCAACGGGTGCCACCGGCCCACAAGGACCCGCCGGTCCGACCGGCGCTACAGGTGCCACGGGAGCCACGGGTGCTATTGGACCTCAGGGCCCGGCCGGTCCCCAGGGAGCTACCGGCGCCACCGGTGCAATTGGTCCCCAGGGACCCGCCGGACCCACGGGTGCCACGGGTGCGACCGGAGCCATTGGTCCCCAGGGACCGCAAGGGCCTGCAGGTCCAACAGGCGCTACCGGCGCCACGGGTGCAACCGGCCCGCAAGGGCCCCAGGGCCCTCAGGGACCAGCCGGTCCTTCAGGACCGGTGGACAACCTCGGGAACCATACCGCCACCACCACCCTCAACATGAACTCCAATAACATTACCATTAACGGTAATAATCAGATTATCTGGTCCAACACCAACACCTCCAACCTGCTGAAAATTCAGCTTTGGGGCGGTTACGGGCTTGGAATCAATGGCAGTACGCTGTTTTACGCCGCCGACGGGAATCACTCTTTCCGGGATGTCAATGGGGTCAATGAGCGCATGCGGATCGTGACCGTCAATGGAGACATTTACCTGAACGGAAAACACGCCATTCGCTCCAACGACTCCTGGCTGCGCCTCAATCAGGATAATGCATTTAGCAGCGGCACCTACACACCCTATTTGTTCCGTTCTGACGGAGGATTTGATGTGGATGGAAATACTGTCATTGACGGTGACGCAGGCTGGCACAGAAGTTATGGCAATACAGGTTGGTATAACGGAACTTACGGTGGCGGTTGGTACATGACCGACGGTACCTGGATCCGGGCTTATAACAGTAAATCTGTTCATACCCCATCCACGATGCAGGCTGACGCAAGCATGAATTCCTCGAGTTTCAATTTCGGGCAGTGGAATAACGGATTACCCACCTTCTACGACGGCCAGTTTTACCGTACCAACGGCCAGGCTGAGTTGCGGGTGGACGACTGGTTTTACATGCGCGACAACGACAATCAGATAACCCTGCAGTTCAATACGGATGCAGGATCCGTTTACTCCACATATGATGGAAACGGATCCTATGGGGCTGATTTCCGCAACTCAGACGTGGGCCTTTACGGCCAGGCCGCAGGTTTTGCCTTCGGTTCCGCCTCCAACGGTTCCCGGGGGGTTCACATCGAAAACAGCGGATTTGAAAGTGGCGGTTTCCATGCTGATGCAGACCAGGCCGATATCTGGAGCCCTGGCGATGGCGGCAGGTTGCTGAGAGTGTGGGACGAAGACGGCATGACCGAGCGCTGGTACATCGACGGAAGTGGAAATACCTTTGCCAGCAGCTATAACAACATCTCAGATTCGCGAATGAAGCGCAATGTCCAGACTTACGAAAATGCCCTGGATAAGATTATGAAGCTGAGGGGCGTGACCTTTGACTGGAAGGAAGAAATCATCATGAAGGGTGAGATTGCTGAAGGAAAGAAATATGATTCCAACTCTCTCAAAAATCAGTCGGGATTCATCGCTCAGGAAGTGGAAGAGGTATTGCCAAATCTGGTTTCCTATGACACGGAGAAAGACCTGAAGGCCGTCAATTATCAGGGAGTAATTCCTGTACTGGTGGAAGCCGTGAAAGAGCAGCAGGCTCAGATCAAAGAACTCCGCGAACTGATTGATGCCCAGCAGGCTATCATTGAAAAATTGCAAAAATAATAAGTAGATAACAGGAACCCGAAACCCTTGAAATGAACGCTTTTACCAACATATCTCTGAAGGCCAGACCAATGGTGGGGAACACCCTCAATTGGCGGAGCCTTTGGAGCCTGTGTTGGGCTGTATTGATTTTGCCTGGCGCTCTCTTTGCCCAGGAAATTACGGTTTCCAATGCAGTAATCAGCATTTCAGGCTCTGCGGTCATTTCCACAGATGGGGGAATTACCCTGCAGAATGCGGGCTCTGTTGCCAATCAGGGAATCATCGAACTGAAAGGCGACTGGATCAATGACGGGGCCGGGTTGTTACCTGAAAGTCAGGGAACCGTGGTTCTGAACGGAGAGGATCAGCGGATTGGGGGAGAAAATCCCACCCGCTTTCATCACCTGAAGCTCGAAGGTTCGGGGACAAAAGAATTACTGGCTGATATTGAAGTGAGTGGAAACTTTACCGCCATACAGTGCCAGTTGCTGACTGGTGAACATGCCTTTGTGCTGAATCAGGTTTCCCGGTTTGATCTTGCCTGGGCCAATGCTCAAAGCCTGCAGGACATCAATTCTCCCCAAAAGAAACTGACCTGGAGAAACGGTTCTTTTCCGTTTTCGGGAAATGGGTCCGATCTTCTGTCCTTTGCCGGAGTTTCAGCCGGAACCCAGGAAACAATTTCCTCCATTTCCGCTCCCGGCAGTTACACAACCAGAACAGAAATGGCAAGGTGCAACCTTGCAACAAATAATCCCGGAAGTGCATTTCAGGAATCCCGTTCTCAGTTAAGGGGAATTCTGCAAAGCATCTACCACCACGGGAATCATGAAGAAATTAACTTTAATTTTGCCAGTGAAGGAACGGCCATTCAGCTGAACCCTGAAACACTGGTGCAATATTCAACCATTCAGGTTGATACCCCCCTGCAGACGCGGCAACTGGAAATTATTTCAGTTACCGCGTCTTCTTTTTTAGCATCTCCTTTACTTGGAAATAAATCTGCATAAAATGATGAGATCGTTATTCAACTCCATCCTGACAGTATCCAGGGCCCGCCTTTCCAAATCCGCTGGATTGCTGGCCATCTGTCTTTCTATTTTGTTCCTTTCCCCATTTGGCGCAACTTTCGCCCAGGAAGTGAACGTGGACAACGCCGTGATCAACATTCCCGGCGGCACCTTTTTCAATACCGACGGAGGGGTCGTGATCGACAACTCGGGCGGGATGGACAACGGTGGAACCGTGGACATCAAGGGCAACTGGATCAATAATGCCAACGGCCTCATTAACGGCAGTTCGGGTACGGTGGTGCTCAGCGGTGGTAACGAAACCATCGGCGGCAGCACATCCACCACCTTCAACAACCTGACTCTTCAGGGAAGTGGGGTGAAAACCCTGGCGGTGGATGCAACTGTGACCAATACCCTGGCTCTCAATGACCGGGAGCTTGCCACGGATGTGTACACCATCTACATGGTGAATCCGGCCACGGGTGCCATCACCTGGACCACAGGTTTCATCAGCAGTTTGCTTAACGGAGGCGTGTCGCGGGTCACGGCAGCTGTATCCACTTATGTATTTCCGGTTGGGGCGGCAGGCAGATTCCGTCCCGTGGAAGTCACCCCCAGCGTAAGCTCCACCCAGACTTATGAGGTGAGAATGGCCAACGTGGATCCCAATGCAGAGGGATATCCGCGCAGCGTCAACGATGGGTCTCAGATTGCCATTAACGATCAGTTTTATCATCAGATTACCCGCACCTCCGGATCCAATCCTGCGGATGTTTCCATTTATTTCGATCCGGGTACAGACGGTAATTTTACCAATATGGTGCATTGGCAGGGCCAGCCCCGCTGGGAAGATATGAATCCCACCACCGCGGTCACTGGCTTTGGTATGAGCGGTATCAGCAAATCGGGCTGGAATAACTTTTCGCCCTTTGCCCTTTCCATTGCGGACCTGGTGCCTCCTTCCATTACCTGTCCGTCAGATATTACCGTGAATAACGATCCCAATAATTGCAGTGCCCGGGTTTGTTATCCCAAAGTGACTGGTTCAGACGATAATGCTCCTTTGACTCCTGCGGGCTATACCTTTATTGGCACCTTTGGTGGTAATTATTATTATGTTTCCAACTCGGGCACCGATTACCTGACGGCCCGGGCTCAGGCCATTGCCGCAGGCGGACACGTTGCAACTGTAGGCAGCTCTGCTGAAAACAGCTTTCTCCTGAATGGAACCAGCGGCGATATCTGGCTGGGCTTTACGGACGAAGTGGTCGAAGGAACTTTTGTTTGGGAAACCTGCGAACCCGTTACCTACACCAACTGGAATACAGGTGAGCCCAATAACGCAGGCAATGAAGATTATCTTCACATGTACACCTCGGGATTGTGGAATGACCGCCCAAGTGGTGGCCTGAATCTCCGTCACGTACTCGAACTGGAAGGTGGAGTCAGAATAGATCAAACCGCCGGACTTGGCCACAACGCCGTCTTCCCGCTGGGAACTACCATCAATACTTTTGTGGCAACAGACGCCGTGGGCAATACCAGCACCTGCTCCTTCAATGTGACCGTGGTGGACGTTCAGGCACCTGTGGTTACTTGTCCGGCAAATATCACGGTAAATAACGATGCAGGTCAGTGCGGCGCCAACGTGACTTATACCGCTCCGACTGTGACCGACAACTGCTCTGGCGGTGGAAACGGATCTCAGACTTTCAACTATACGGGCAGTGTCCAGACCTGGACTGTTCCGGCCGGGGTTTTCTCCATCAATGTGGATCTCTTTGGGGCCCAGGGAGGAACCAGCCCGATTGGGTGCAGCAGTGGGACAAATAAGCCAGGCGGCCTTGGCGGCCGGGTTCAGGCCACGGTTTCTGTGGTGCCCGGCGATGTGCTTTCAATTTATGTGGGAGGAAAAGGCGGCGACGATGTGAATGGATCTGCAGCTGGAGGGTTCAATGGAGGAGGTAATGCCCTGAATGAATCCCAATATACCTACTACGGAGGTGGTGGAGGTGGCGGAGCCACTGACATCCGCCTGAATGGCGTGAGCCTCAATGACCGCATCCTGGTTGCAGGCGGCGGCGGCGGCGGCGGTTCCGACGGATGTAACTGTAATCCCCTCTTTGGTGGAGCAGGCGGAGGTTTGATTGGGGCCCAGGGAGAGCAGGGTTTAATTTGTAATTGCCCTCCCAGTGGATTGGGTGGAGACCAAAGCGGAGGCGGAGCAGCTGGTGACTGGGGGTGTACCTGTAATGCAACTGCGGGTACTTTTGGCCAGGGCGGCAACAGCAACAGCGCAAGCTGCGGAGGTCCTGCCGGGGCCGCCGGTGGCGGCGGCGGCTGGTACGGTGGCGGCGGCGGCGGTCTGGGTGCAGGCGGCGGCGGAAGCTCTTACACCATTGCCACCGCAACCAATGTGATTCATACCCAGGGAACTCAATCCGGAAACGGCCTGGCTACCATATCCTATCAGTCTGGTCCTTCTATCAGCCAGACTGCTGGCGGTGCCAGCGGTACCTTCTTCAGTGTGGGTACCACCAACAACAACTTCACCGGCATGGATGCCAGTGGAAATACGGCTTCCTGCTCCTTTAGCGTCACCGTGATTGATGCAGAGAATCCCACTATCAGCTGTCCTGCCAATCAGACCCTGACTGCCACCAGCGCTGCTGGTGCCGTGGCAACTTATACCGCTCCCAGCGGATCGGACAATTGTCCGGGTGCCCTCACCAGCCAGACCGCAGGTCTGAGCAGCGGATCAACCTTCCCGATCGGCACCACCACCAATACCTTCACCGTCACGGATGCCAACGGCCACACCGCCTCCTGCTCCTTCACCGTGAATGTTTCTGGTCTGGCACCCCAAATTGTCTGTCCGTCCAATATCTCGGTATTCAACGCTCCCGGTCAGTGCAGCAATACAGTAACCTTTGCTGCCACTGATAACGTGGGTATTCCACCTTCAACCATTACCTATTCTCAAAATCCCGGCAGCTCTTTCAACGTGGGAACCACCACCGTGACTGCAACTGCCACCAATGCGGTGGGCAGTACCAGTTGCTCATTTACCGTGACCGTGATTGACAATGAGAATCCCACCATTACCTGTCCGGCCAACATCACCACGAATGTATCTTCCGGCACGTTGCTGGCCAGTTATCCATTGCTGACCAATCTGACTGAAGCGAATAATTCATTTGCAGCAGCTAACCTCACCGGAAATCCAACTCCTCCTTCAGTGCCCACTTCAGGCAACCCGCTTTGCCAGAATGGAATTTACCAAAATGATGTGGGAGGTCAGAACGTATTATTCCCCAACTTCGGCAGCCTCAATACCAATAATTTTACTTTCGAAGTTGATTTCAGACTCAGCGCTTTGCCTGCTTCCAATCCCGGATACCCGGTTGTAATCGGAGGCAGCGGATGGCGTTGGCTGGGGATTTATGTATCTCCCACAGGTTTGATGGGAATCAAGTATAATAATTCCAATACAGCATTCTCCACTACCACCCTGACCACCAATGTCTGGTACACCGGAAAAGTTTCCTTCTCCGGCGGAGTTGCTACCCTGTATCTGAATGGTACTCAGGTAGGCAGCTTCAATACCGGCGCTTTGTCAACCGGAGGGAACCTGAATTTCACCACCAACGATTTCAGCAATGCAAAAGCCTTTAACGGATGTATCCGCAATTTCAACCTGTACAACGGAGGTTCTGCCACCTGCGATGCTCAGGTCGGCTACACGGTCACAGGAACAGATAATTGCGGCTCACCGACCATCTCTCTGGTAAATGGAATTGCCTCGGGCGGATCCTTCCCACTGGGTACCACCACCAACACCTATTCTGCAACCGATCCCTCAGGAAATTCGGTTACCTGCAGTTTTGATGTAACGGTTATCGATAATATTGATCCCACCATCACCTGTCCTTCCAATCAGACTCTGATTGCGACCAGTGCGGCAGGTGCGGCTGCAACCTTCGCTACTCCCTCAGGCAGTGACAACTGTCCCGGATTCAGCGTGGCTCAGACTGCAGGTCTGGCCAGTGGCTCAACCTTCCCGATCGGTACGACCACCAATACCTTCACCGTCACAGACGGTTCCGGGAATACCGCATCCTGCTCCTTCACGGTTCAGGTTTCCGGGGCTGCTCCTGCCATTGTTTGCCCGGCCAATATCACAGTCAGTAACGATCCCGGCCAGTGCTCTACGGCAGTAACCTTCTCAGCCAGTGATCCTGCCGGAATTCCGCCTTCAACCATTACTTACTCTAATGCGCCCGGCAGTGTATTCCAAATTGGTACCACGACGGTGACCGCCACCGCCACCAACGCAGTGGGTAGCTCCAACTGTTCCTTTACCATTACGGTGGTTGACAATGAGGCCCCCAGCGCGGTTTGCCAGAATGTAACTGTGCAACTGGATGCCAGCGGCGAAGCTGAACTGGGCAATTTTACCAATTCCAGCGTGCTCTTTTCTGAGGATTGGGAATCCTACCCTGCTTCTGGTGGCACAACCTCGGTCCCCAACTGGAATGTGCTTGCTGGAAACGTGGATATTTTCTCCGCTCCTTCCTATACTGCCATGGCCGGCGGTAAAGCCGTTGACCTCGACGGAACCAACGCCAGCGCCACGATCGAAACCCAGGCCAGCTTCAACCTGGTGGCTGGACAAACTTATTTGCTCCACTTTGAGCAGGCCAATAATGGCTTCAATAACAGTACCGACAACAGGGTGCTCGTTACCGTGGGTAATTACTCTGAAGAGTTCGTAAGCCCGACAGATTTGGGGGTGGAGGAATTCTGCCATCAGATTGTGCTGCAACCCACCTCCAATCAGACGGTGAAAATCCGTTTCCAGGAATTGGGTACGTCCAGTTCAGGCGGAACCATCATCGACAATATTTCACTTACCGAGGTAACCGGCTCCCTGGCTATCGACGGAGGTAGTTCAGATAATTGTGGACCAGTGACCCTCAGCACTTCACAATCCTGCTTCTCCTGCGAGGATGTAGGCCCCAACTCTGTGATCCTGACCGTGACTGATGCGTCAGGCAATACCAGTACTTGTACTGCAACCGTTACCGTTGAGGACAACATTCCTCCTGTGGCCCTTTGCCAGGATGTAACCGTGCAACTGGATGCCAGCGGAAATGGATCCATCACCGCTCAGGCGGTGGATAATGGTTCAAATGACGCTTGCGGTATTCAAAGTCTCAGTGTGAATCCAAATACATTCAATTGCAGCAATGTTACCAGTTCTTCACAAAACTTTGCCATTGATCTGGATGCATCTGTGGATCAGGTAACCATTCCCAATAATTCAGCTTACGAATTTACCACAGGCACGGTCGAAGCCTGGTTGATGCCCCGGGCCAATGGTAATAACCGGGCTTATGCCTCGATGCGGACCACCGTAGGTGGAACAGGCACCCGCTGGAGCCTCCACCTGAACGAAGCCGCAAACTCAATTGGACTTTGGAATGGATCTTCTTTCCAAACCATTGGATTCAACTTTGTACCCAACACCTGGTACCACGTTGCGGCGGTAATGACAACCAGCAACACCCAGGTATTTGTCAATGGCATTTCGATTGGATTCACGGGTAATGGTCTCAACGCCGGGGCTCTCGGTAAACCCCTGGTTATTGGTTCTCCCAATGATCCTGGTTACACCCATGAGCACTTTGATGGAATGGTCGATGACTTCAGGGTTTGGAATGACGCCCGGACTCAGTCAGAGATCAGTGCCAATATGAATGCATGTCTCAGCGGATCTGAAGCCAATTTGGTTGCCTGTTTCCGCATGGATGAAGGAACGGGAACGACGATCGGTGACCTGAGCCCTGTGGGTGCAACTGGTACCTTGATTGACAATGCATTCTTCAACACTCCTTCTTCTGCACCCAGTTGTGCAACAGGCAATGCGGTAACCCTTACCGTGACCGACAATAATGGTAATACCAACACCTGTTCTGCCAATGTAACGGTTGAGGATAATATCGCCCCTGTTGCTCTTTGCCAAAACCTGACTGTGCAACTGGATGCCAGCGGAAATGCCTCCATTACAGCCCAGGATGTGAATAATGGCTCCAGTGATGCCTGCGGAATTGCTTCTCTGAGTATTTCCCAATCGACTTTCACCTGCCAGAATATAACCACCAACAACGTGGTAACCTTATCCGTGACTGATAATAACGGCAACAGCAGCACCTGTACGGGTACGATTTCCATTCTGGATACTGTTCCCCCGGTGGCAGTTTGTCAGAATATCACCATCCAACTGGATAATAACGGTAATGCCAGCATCACGGCTCAGGATATTGACAACGGTTCGACGGATGCATGTGGAATTTCCGGTTATGCATCTTCTCAGGTTGCTTTTGACTGCGACGATATTAATACCTCTCCAAATCAGGTGACCCTGACGGTTACCGATGTGAATGGAAACAGCAGTACCTGTACTTCGGGTGTGACGGTGGAGGATCAAATTCCGCCGCTGGCGCTGTGCCAGGATATTACGGTGAGCCTGGATGCCACGGGCAATGTGAGTATTGCCGGCGGTCAGGTAGATGGAGGATCAGTCGATAACTGTACCATTCAGTTTATTACTGTAAGTCCCCCCAATACATTTGATTGCAATAACATTGGTGCCAATGTGGTAACCCTCGCCGTGGTGGACGTGAATAATAACTACTCCATCTGTACTGCCAATGTGACCATTGAGGACAATACCCCGCCAGTTGCTATTTGTAAGGATATCACGGTGCAACTGAGTTCAGGTGGAACAGTTTCCATTGCAGGTCAGGACGTGGATAATTCCTCAACTGACGCCTGTGGAATCCAAAGCTACGCGGTCAGCCCGAGCAGTTTTGACTGTTCTGATCAGGGTTCAAATTCTGTAACCCTGACCGTAACGGATGTAAATGGTAACAGCAGTACCTGTAATGCTAATGTACGGGTGGAAGATAATGTGGACCCGGTTGCGATTTGTCAGGATGTGACGGTGCAACTGGATGCCAATGGCAACGCCAGCACCACGGCCCAGGCCGTGGACAATGGCTCCAACGATGCCTGTGGCATCGTGAGCCTGAGCCTGGACGTAACCAGCTTTGATTGCAGCGACCTGGGTGCCAATACGGTCACCCTGACTGTGACCGACGGCTCCACCACCGGTGGTGGAGGAGGTGGCGGCGGCCAGCAGCTGGATCAGAGCCAGACGACCACCACGACCCGCAAGGCTACCTTGTGGCAGTCATTCACCGCAGGTGTTACGGGTCAGTTGACCCAAATCGACCTGATCATGCATGCGAGCTCCACTACCAATACCAAAAACCTGAATATTTACGCAGGGGCTGGTACCGGAGGAACTCAACTTTCCGGTCCTCAGACGCTGACCTTCAGCACGAATTCCGTGTTTGAATCCTTTACCCTGAGCACCCCGATTCCGGTGGTAGCCGGTCAGGTTTATACCATCAGTCTGGTGGGCTTCACCAGTACCCGAATTTCCTATGCCGCAGGCACCAATCCCTACGCAGGCGGAGAAATGGACGTAGTTGGAGGTCTGGACGATCTGGCTTTCCGCACGTACGTGACCACCACGGGTGGCAGCAATGGCAACAGCCCGAATACGGCAACCTGTACAGCCACGGTGACGGTGCAGGACAACATTCCGCCGACCATTAGCTGTCCTCCCACCCAAAACCTGATCGCCACCAGTGCCGCAGGAGCTACCGCGACCTTCACCAACCCGGTGGGAACGGACAACTGTCCTTCGACCACGGCTCAGACCGCAGGTCTGCCCAGCGGTTCTACCTTCCCGATTGGCAGCACTACCAATACCTTTACGGTGACCGACGCATCAGGCAATACGGCTTCCTGCTCGTTTGACATCAATGTGGTGGGCGTACCGCCTGCGATTGTCTGTCCGGCAGATATTACCGTGAACACGACCACAGGTCAGTGTGACGGCGTTGCCACTTACATAGCCACCGATCCGGTGGGTATCCCGGCCTCGACCATCACCTATACGATTGCTCCCGGCAGTACCTTCCCGCTGGGCTCAACCACGGTGACCGCCACCGCGACCAATTCCGTGGGTAGTTCATCCTGCAGCTTTATTGTAACGGTGGAAGACCACGAAGCCCCCGTGGCCCTGTGCCAGGATATGACTATCCAACTGAGTGCAGGAACGAATAATGGTGATGGCTCAGCGAGCATCACGGCCACCCAGGTTGATAATGGTTCGAATGACGCTTGCGGCATCGCCAGCCTGGTGCTCGACAACACCAGCTTTGACTGCTCAGATGTCAGCACGAGCCCCAATACCGTCACCCTGACCGTCACTGACAATAACGGGAATCAATCGACCTGCACCGCAGGCATTACGGTTGAGGACAACGTTCCGCCCGTGGCTCTGTGTCAAGATCTGACCATCCAGCTGAGCGCAGGCACCAATAACGGTGATGGGGCAGCCAGCATCACGCCCCAGCAGGTGGAAATCGGTTCCAGCGATAACTGCTCAGTTGCAAATCTCGCACTGGACAATACCAGCTTTGACTGTTCAGACGTAAGCACCAGCCCGAACACGGTAACCCTTACGGTAACTGACGTAAACGGCAACCAGAGCACCTGCACCGCAGGTATCACGGTTCAGGACAACGTTCCGCCCGTGGCTCTGTGTCAAGATCTGACCATCCAGCTGAGTGCAGGTACCAATAACGGTGATGGCGCAGCCAGCATCACGCCACAACAGGTGGACAATGGCTCCAGCGACAACTGTACCGTGGCAAGCCTGGCTCTGGACAACTCCAGCTTTGATTGCTCAGACGTTTCCACCAGCCCGAACACAGTAACCCTCACTGTAACTGACGTGAACGGTAACCAAAGCACCTGCACCGCAGGTATCACGGTTGAGGACAACGTTCCGCCCGTGGCGCTGTGTCAGGATCTGACCATCCAGCTGAGTGCGGGAACGAATAATGGTGATGGCGCAGCCAGCATCACTCCTCAACAAGTGGACAATGGCTCCAGCGACAACTGTTCAGTTGCAAATCTGGCACTGGACAATACCAGCTTTGATTGCTCGGATGTTTCCACCAGCCCCAACACAGTAACCCTGACGGTAACTGACGTGAACGGCAACCAAAGCACCTGCACCGCAGGTATTACGGTTGAGGACAACGTACCGCCGGTTGCGCTGTGCCAGGATCTGACCATCCAGCTGAGCGCAGGTACCAATAACGGTGATGGCGCAGCCAGCATTACTCCTCAGCAGGTGGACAACGGCTCCAGCGACAACTGCTCTGTGGCAAGTCTTTCGCTCGACAACACCAGCTTTAACTGTTCAGATGTAAGCACCAGCCCGAACACGGTAACTCTGACGGTAACTGACGTAAACGGTAACCAGAGCACCTGCACCGCAGGTATCACGGTCGAGGATAACGTTCCGCCAGTAGCAATCTGTCAGAACCTGACCATCCAGCTGAGTGCGGGCACCAATAATGGTGACGGCGCAGCCAGCATCACAGCTCAGCAGGTGGATAACGGTTCGAGTGACAACTGCACGGTGGCCAGCCTGGCATTGGATAACACCAATTTCGATTGCGCAGATGTAAGCACCAGCCCGAACACGGTAACTCTTACGGTAACCGACGTAAACGGAAACCAAAGCACCTGCACCGCAGGTATCACGGTTGAGGATAACGTTCCGCCAGTTGCTCTGTGCCTGGATCTGACCATCCAGCTGAGCGCAGGCACCAATAACGGTGACGGCGCAGCCAGCATCACACCACAGCAGGTGGACAATGGTTCCAGCGACAACTGTTCTGTTGCAAATCTCGCGTTGGACAACACCAGCTTTGACTGCTCCGACGTAAGCACCAGCCCGAACACGGTAACTCTGACCGTAACTGATGTAAACGGCAACCAAAGCACCTGCACCGCAGGTATCACGGTAGAGGACAACGTACCGCCTGTTGCTTTGTGTCAGAATCTGACCATCCAGCTGAGTTCGGGAACGAATAATGGTGATGGCGCAGCCAGCATCACTCCTCAGCAGGTGGACAACGGCTCCAGCGACAATTGTTCAGTTGCAAACCTTGCATTGGATAACACCAGCTTCGACTGTTCAGACGTAAGCACCAGCCCGAACACGGTAACCCTCACGGTAACGGACGTCAACGGCAACCAGTCGACCTGCACCGCAGGTATCACGGTTGAGGACAATGTTCCCCCAGTGGCGCTGTGTCAGAATCTGACCATCCAACTGAGTGCAGGCACCAATAATGGTGATGGCGCAGCCAGCATCACTCCTCAGCAGGTTGATAACGGTTCCAGTGACAACTGCTCTGTGGCAAATCTTTCACTGGATAACACCAGCTTTGATTGCTCCGACGTCTCCACCAGCCCGAACACAGTAACCCTGACGGTGACCGACGTAAATGGCAACCAAAGCACCTGCACCGCGGGGATCACGGTTCAGGACAACGTTCCGCCTGTTGCGCTTTGCCAAAACGTAACCGTGCAACTCAATGCGAGTGGCAACGGCTCGATTACGCCTCAGCAAGTCAATAACGGCAGCTCAGACAACTGTACGGTTGCCTCCCTGAGCCTTGACCAAACCACTTTCAACTGCAGCAATGTGGTGAGCGGTTCCGGTCCTCAGGGCGACCTCTTCATCTCTGAGTACATAGAAGGCAGCGGCAATAATAAATGCATCGAGATCTATAACGGAACTGGTGCAGCGGTCAACCTGAGCGGTTATAGCCTGCTGACTTACTTCAATGGGTCCGGTTCCATAGGCAGCACCATTGCTCTGAGCGGAACGGTGAATAACGGGGATGTGTTTGTGGTCTGTAATTCCCTGGCAGGAGCTCCCTTCCTGGCGCAGGCAGATCAAACCACTCCCGGCTCTGGCACTGCTTCGCTGACCCATAATGGAAACGACGCCATCGTGCTGACCCATAACGGAACTCCTATCGATATCTTCGGACGGATCGGAGAAAATCCAGGCACCGCCTGGACCCAGGGAGGTAACTCCACCGTGGATCACACCCTGGTGCGCGTACCTTCGGTAACGGCAGGAAATACTTCCAACACTTCGCTCTTTCCCGCTCTGGGTACAGAGTGGACGCAGTTCCCGAATAATACCGCGACCCAACTGGGCAGCCATACGGCCAACAGCAGCAATAATAACAGCAACGGACCTACGGTCACCCTGACCGTAACCGATGTGAACGGCAACCAGAGTACCTGTACTGCCACGGTCACCGTACTGGATCAGGTACCGCCAGTTGCACTCTGCCAGAATGTAACGGTACAACTTGACGCCAACGGCAACGGATCAACCACAGCCAGTGCAGTAAATAACGGATCAAATGACGCCTGCGGCATCCAGTCGCTGAGCCTGAGCCAGACCAGCTTTACCTGCTCCAGCGTGGGTGCCAACCCCGTAACCCTGACTGTGACTGATAATAACGGCAACGTCTCCATCTGCTCGGCCAACGTACAGGTACAGGACAATGTACCGCCAGTGGCACTTTGCCAGAATGTGACGGTACAACTCAACGCCAGCGGCAATGGCAACACGACCGCATCCGCCGTAAATAACGGCTCGAATGACGCCTGCGGCATCCAGTCGCTGAGCCTGAGCCAGACGAGCTTCAACTGCTCCAATGTAGGTGCGAACCCCGTTACCCTGACGGTGACCGACAATAACGGCAACGTCTCTACCTGCTCGGCCAACGTACAGGTAGAGGATAACGTACCTCCTGTGGCCCTGTGTCAGGATGTGACGGTGCAACTGGACGCGAATGGCAATGGATCTACCACGGCAAATGCCATCAATAACGGCTCGAATGACGCCTGTGGCATCCAGTCGCTGAGCATCAGCAATTCGACTTTTGATTGCAGTAATGTAAGCGCCCTGCTGCAGACCAGCAGCCTGATCATCTCTGAGTATGTGGAAGGCTCTGGCCTGACCAAATACGTTGAGATTTACAACGGAACGGGTTCTGCAGTGAACCTGGCCAATTACAGCCTGCGTCTGTATGCCAACGGCTCGGCAACGCCGACCACGGTCAGCTCACTTGCTGCCGGCGGAACGCTGGCCAGCGGACAGACGGTGGTATTTGCGAACTCTGGCGCCACGGCTTATACGGGAACTTCCTTCCCGATTGCAGCGGTGAACTGGAATGGCAATGACGCATTTGACCTGTTTAATACCCTGACCAGCCAGCAAGTGGATATCTTTGGCCAGATCGGATTTGACCCGGGCACACAGTGGTCAGTGGGTGGCAATGTAACAGCTGATCAGACCCTGCGTCGCCGCTCGAATGTTAGCTCTGGAAACACAGTAAACGGAGCTGGCTTCCCAACCCTGGGTACTGAGTGGAACAGCTTTGCGAATAACACGGTATCTGGTCTGGGTACGCACAGTCTGACCAATAATGTGGTGCTGACGGTTACGGACAATAATGGCAACCAGAGCACCTGCACCGCAGGTGTGACGGTGGAAGACAATATTGCACCTGTGGCCTTGTGCCAGGATCTGACCATCCAACTGAATGCCGGCACCAATAATGGGGATGGCTCGGCCAGCATTACCCCCCAACAGGTTGACAACGGCTCGAATGATGCCTGTGGCATCGAAAGCCTGGCCCTGAATAACACCAGCTTCAGCTGCGCTGACGTAAGCACCAGCCCGAACACGGTAACCCTCACGGTAACTGATGTGAATGGCAACCAAAGCACCTGCACCGCAGGTATCACGGTAGAGGACAACGTACCGCCAGTGGCGCTGTGTCAGGATCTGACCATCCAGCTGAGTGCGGGAACGAATAACGGTGATGGCGCAGCCAGCATCACGCCTCAGCAGGTGGACAATGGCTCCAGCGACAACTGTTCAGTTGCAAATCTTGCACTCGACAACACCAGCTTTGACTGCTCAGACGTAAGCACCAGCCCGAACACAGTAACTCTGACCGTAACTGATGTAAACGGTAACCAGAGCACCTGCACCGCGGGGATCACGGTTGAGGACAATGTTCCTCCTGTGGCGCTGTGTCAGGATCTGACCATCCAACTGAGTGCAGGCACCAATAATGGTGACGGCGCAGCCAGCATCACACCTCAACAGGTGGATAACGGTTCCAGCGACAATTGTACCGTTGCCAGCCTGGCCCTGAATAACACAAGCTTCAGCTGCGCTGACGTCTCCACCAGCCCGAATACGGTAACCCTGACGGTAACTGATGTAAACGGAAACCAAACGACCTGCACCGCAGGTATCACGGTAGAGGACAACGTTCCGCCCGTGGCGCTCTGTCAGGATCTGACTATCCAGCTGAGTGCGGGTACCAATAATGGTGATGGATCGGCCAGCATTACTCCCCAGCAGGTGGATAATGGCTCTAGTGACAACTGTACTGTAGCCAGCCTGGCGCTTGACAACACCAGCTTCAGCTGTTCAGACGTGAGCACCAGCCCGAACACGGTAGCCCTCACGGTTACCGACGTGAACGGCAACCAGTCGACCTGCACCACAGGTATCACGGTTGAGGACAATGTTCCGCCCGTGGCGCTGTGTCAGGATCTGACCATCCAGTTGAGCGCAGGCACCAATAACGGTGACGGCGCAGCCAGCATCACGCCACAACAAGTGGACAACGGCTCCAGCGACAATTGTTCAGTTGCAAATCTTGCACTCGACAACACCAGCTTTGACTGCTCAGATGTCAGCACCAGCCCGAATACAGTAACTCTCACTGTGACTGACGTAAACGGCAACCAATCGACCTGCACCGCAGGGATCACGGTCGAGGACAACGTTCCGCCAGTTGCAATCTGTCAGGATCTGACCATCCAGCTGAGCGCAGGCACCAATAACGGTGACGGCGCTGCCAGCATTACACCCCAGCAGGTGGATAACGGTTCAAGCGACAATTGTACCGTGGCCAGTCTGGCTCTGGACAACACCAGTTTCGACTGCTCAGACGTAAGCACCAGCCCGAACACAGTAACCCTCACGGTAACCGACGTAAACGGCAACCAAAGCACCTGCACCGCAGGTATCACGGTTGAGGACAACGTTCCCCCAGTAGCGCTGTGCCAGGATTTGACCATCAACACGGATAGCACGGGATTGGTAGCGATCACGCCGCAGCAGATCGATAATGGCTCAAGTGACAACTGTACGGTGGCCAGCCTGGCGGTAAATCCAAACACCTTTGACTGTAACGACAAAGGTCAAAACCCGGTGGTACTGACCGTGACGGATGTGAACGGCAACGTGAGCACCTGCAACGCCACCGTAACCGTGACCAACGATCCGCTGGTGTGCAGCACTGCCAGCCCCACCTTCGCCTGCGGCTACAACATCAGCTGCAACGGCCAGACCGACGGTCAGGCCACGGTGAGCGTAACGGGCGGCTGTCTGCCCTACACTTACCTCTGGACCGACGGTCAGCTGACCTCCACGGCCATTAACCTGGCCGCAGGTACCTACTCTGTGACGGTGACCGATGGGGTGGGCGATCAGACCACTTGTACGATTACCCTGACTGAGCCTGCTCAGTTGGTGGATGGCTTCAGCATCCCGACCTTTGCCTGTGGCTATAATGTGAGCTGCAACGGCGCCAGCGACGGCTCGATCGACTACAGCCTGAGTGGTGGCTGCCAGCCCTACACCTACAGCTGGACCGGCCCGAACGGCTACACCTTCAGCGGTCAGGATCCGCAGAACATCACCGCGGGAACCTATAATGTTACCGCGACTGATCAGAATGGCTGCTTTGTAACCAACAGCTTTACCCTGACCGAACCCGCACTGCTGAACGGAAGCTCTGTGATCCCGACCTATGCCTGCGGCTACAACATCAGCTGCAACGGCAACAGCGACGGCTCGATTGACTACTCGATGACGGGTGGTTGTCAGCCCTACAGCTACAGCTGGAGCGGCCCGAACGGGTTCACTGCAACCAGCCAGGATATTTCCAACCTGGTAGCCGGAACCTACAACGTGACCACCACGGATGCCAATGGCTGCAGCCTGACCGAGTCCTTCACCCTGACCCAGCCTGCGGTGATGCAGATCACCTCACTGGTACCCTCTGTGTTTGCAGGTGGTTACAACATCGGCTGTAATGGCGGTGCGAATGGTAAGATCACGGTAAATATTGCAGGTGGCGCAAGCTGCCAGGCCTACACAGTAACCCTGAGCGGTCCCGTATCGGGTACGCAAACGGGCGGCACCCCGAGGATCTTCACGGGCCTGACGGCTGGTACCTACACGGTGACCGTGACCGATGCCAACGGATGTACGGATGTATCCACGATCACCCTGACCCAGGCTCCGCCGCTGAGCGTGGATGCGGGAGTGGATCGTCTGGTGATCCTGAATACTCCGTTCCTGTGTCCCACAATCACGGCGATTCCGACCGGAGGTGTGGCTCCGTACAGCTACTACTGGTTCAGACTGCCTTCACCGCTGCCCTTCCTGAATGGTCAGACCATGATCGACTGCCCGACCACTACTACGACTTATGTGGTACGGATCAAGGATGCGAACAGCTGCGTCGCTTTCGACACGGTGGTGGTGAATGTGATTCAGCGTAACGCAGTAGGCAACCCCGATTGTGACACGCTGGGCTTCAAGTTCTGCTTCTTCGAGACCTGTACGGATACATGTATCCGCACGGGCAACGTGATCGATTCGCTGGCCAGCTACACGATCCAGGGTAACTGCCTGGGCGACTGCGACAATTGTGGTCCTTGTGCGAACCAGGGCTCGAAAGTGGCTATGCCAGAGGAAGACGGACAAGGCAACAGCGCAGCCTCGGCTGAGTTTCTGACTGGTGAGCCGACCTTCGAAGCCTTCCCGAACCCGTTTGAGGAGAAAACCACGCTGCGGTTCACCCTGCCGAAGGCAGATCAGGTGACGGTACTGGTGTTTGACCTGCGGGGCGAGTTGGTAGGCACGTTGTTTGACGGGCAAGTAGAAGCCAATGAGCGGACGGAAGTGACCTTCCAGCCAGAGCATGTGACCGAAGGGGTGTATATCAGCAAGCTGGTGACCGGTTCGGGAGCTGTGTTCTACCGGAAATTGATTTTGGTGAGGTAGTTTTAGGCTGCAAGGTTCAAGCTACCCGAGAGGGGGGCCTTTGGCCCGAGAAAAGAGCCCTGGTCGTTGACCGGGGCTCTTTTTGTCAACTGCCTTTTGATGATAGTGGTTTTGCCCACATTGGGTCGCCTCGCCGGCGGGGCGTCACTTTGGCATTGCCCCAAAGTAACCAAAACGCTAGGAAAATCGAAAGCTGCCAGCGCACATGCCACCGCCTCCCCCGCCGATTTTCCGGGCCTCCCCTTTGAAGTGGTTAGCTTTTGGAAACAACCTGGTTGTTTCCTGCGGGTTTTGATGCAAATGTTGGGCGGGCTGGCCCGCGGCTGAGGGATCGGAAGGGCAGCCGCCCCGTTGGCGGCTGGTCGGGGAGCAGTAGGCGGAACGCCAGCGACCCGACGGAACCCCTGGCTGAGCCCGACCCCGCCCGTGCGGAAGCGGTGCGGGGGCAGCACCTCTTTATCAGATGTTAGATTTTTAGATGTTAGATTTTAGAGAGGAGCCGTTTGAAGGGAGTCGTTAGAGATGAGATGTGAGATTTTAGAGAGGAGTGGTTAGAAGGGAGTCGTTAGAGATGAGAGATTTTAGATTTTAGAGTAGAGCGTTTTGTCCTTGGTCCTGAGCTTGCCTTTGGTCCAGAGGGTGAAATTTTGTGAAGAAGGAAATGGGTGATTGTCAGGCGCGTGACATTTGGGTGACTGGGAGAGGGCCCAGAGGTTTTGGGTCAGGTGCAATCAGGGACCTTGTGGGGGTGTTTTGGGATAATTTTGGCAAATTCCTTACAGGGTGTTTTGGAGAAGGGGATTTGGGAAAATTGATTTGAAGTGGTTGGGGCGAATTGGCGGGTTTGTGGGACTGATTTTTGATCGGAAAACAGATAAAATTTCTTACATTTGCATTGAACGATGAGCTTAACCAACTGACGTCCCCATTTCTGCAAATGATTTTGTGGTTGCTCTGCCCCTTGAGCGGCTGCTTTTGATGAACGAGAACAACAAGCCAGGGCTTTTGTGCAGGTTTGTTATGGTCGCTCTTTGAGACTTTTCCTCTCTGTAAATAA
This sequence comes from Bacteroidia bacterium, assembly GCA_020635905.1. Lineage (GTDB taxonomy): Bacteria > Bacteroidota > Bacteroidia > J057 > JADKCL01 > JACJYV01. The sequence continues at coordinate 697,626 of JACJYV010000006.1, read as the reverse complement.
TTTATTTTGAATGACTATGAGTAAGTTTTGTGGTAAGAGATCTGTTATGCTTTCCCGATTATTTTTTCGGGTAATGTTGCTTTTGCCTGGTTTTTTGGGTTTGGCTTTGGTGGGATCGGGACAAATGACCGGCACCTGGACCTATCCGCCGCTGGCCCATTTTCGCAGCGGAAATTCACTGCATATTTTTGATGAGAATAATTTTCTGGCCGCGGGTGGAAGTCCTTCGAATGACTCGCTGCTGACGATTGTTTCGACCAAGGATGGGGCTGCCACCCAATGGGGCGTGCAGATCGATTCGATGGCCGGTGAGATCCATGATATGGAATTTGTGAGCGGAACGGAAGGTTTTGCCGTCGGGCTGGCCGGAATTGTGATGCGCACGGTGGATAAAGGCGACCACTGGAGTCCGATTGCCCTGACGGGTACGGGTCCCCAGCGGGATTTCCTGGGTCTGGATTTTATCTCCTCCACCCTGGGGATCATGGTGGGCGGTCTGACCGGACTGGATCCGGTGAATCTGCCCGATTCGATGCAAACGATTTACCGCACGACCAACGGCGGTATTTCCTGGACCCAGATCATGGATCAGCAAGGTCCGCGGCTGCGGGATGTGGCTTTTGCCCCCGGGATCGGCGGGGCAGGCATTGCGGTGGGAGACAGTAATGTGATCCTGCGCTCTACGGATAATGGTCTGAGCTGGAATGCGGTCTCTGCACCGCTGGCTGAAAACCGGGTGCTGAATGCAGTCTGGTTTAATTCCTACTATGAAGGATATATTGTGGGCGGCATGCCCTGGAAGGACTCGGTGCAAACGGTGCTGCATACGGCAGACGGGGGCAAAAACTGGTCGGTGGTGTGGGATGTGCCTGCACCCATGCTGAATGATGTGCACTTTTACAGCAATTCGAATGGCTTCATGGTGGGTGATGACGATGTGATCTTCTCCACCCACGACGGGGGCCACACCTGGAACCCTGTTTCTTTCCCTTCGGCTTTTATGGACGGTTTTGATTTGCGGGCGGTGCGCTTTGTGAATCCAAATCTGGGGATGATCGTGGGTTTTCTGGGGAAATGTCTGATTTATAAAGGAAATGATTTTCCAGCTCCCTCCATTTCGCCCAAGCCCGTGCTGATCCTTGACCCCAATACGGCTGAAATTCAGGCGGGGGTAAATGCGAACGGCGGCCAGACCACCATTACGCTCGAATACGGGACAACCACTTCTCTCGGCACTTCGGCCAACCTCACCCCGGGCTCCGCCCTGGGTTATGGCATTACGGCCGTTTCGGCCGTTTTGACCGGACTGAGCCCTCAGCAGGTCTATTATTATAAAATCACCGCCAGTAGTACCAGTGGCAGCACAGATACGGGCATCCTGCAGTTTTACACCCAATCCACGGTGATTCCCAACCTGAGCTTTGAAACCTGGGATTCCACCCAGACTGAACGGCTCAATATCATGTCATGGACCGGAAATCCGGTGCGGAAGCTGAATACGGGTTGCAGTTCTTCCTCGGCCTGCGAACTGAATTATGTGCCGGGAACGACGGTGCCGGGCGCTTTCTTTACGGGTTATATGCTGGCAGATAACTCCTTTGGGGGCGGCGTGAGCTATACGGTTCGCCCGGATACTTTGGAGGCCTGCGTCAATTATTCCATCGCGGCCGGCGACACGGCCAGGGTGTTTTTCAAGCTGACGGGAGCCGGCGGCACGGTGCTGGCTGATGATGAGTTTACCCTGACCGGAAATTCGGGTGGGTATGTGACCGAGCAATTTCCAATCAGCTATGTGAATCCTGCAAATGCGGAATTGCTCTCCCTGGCCTTTGTGGGTTCCTCCAACCTCAATTCCGCCAGCGTGTTGACAGTGGATCAAATGGCTTTCATTGGGGGAGCCAATATTCCCAATACTTATCTGGAAAACTGGGGTACCTTCAACCGCCACATTTCCAATAACTGGTATTCTCTGGATGATGAGCGCCCTTCGAGTGAAATTTCGGTAAGCCGGGACAGCAAGAAGGTTCACGGGAAATATTCTCTGAAACTGGCCAACCGCAAAGGCGAATTTGGATACCTGACTTCGGGAACTTCCCTTACGCAAACGAAGTTTGCGGTTTCGGCGGCACACCAGACCTTCAATGGTTACATGGAATTGCATCCTATGGGTGGTGATGTGCTGAATGTGGAGGTGAAAATGTACCAAAATGGCTCTCTGGTGGGGGAAGGAAACGAAACCTATTCCAGCGGAAGCTATGACCTGGATCCTTTTTCGGTGAACATCAATTATTTTACCAGCGGCAGCCAACCCGACAGCGCAAGCATCTGGTTTGGGTTTGCCAATGCGAATTCCAGTTTACCCTCTGCGAGCTATGTAAATCTGGATGCACTGAGCTTTGATGCACTTTCAGTAGAGGTTGATGAAGAATTGACGGCTGCGCTGAGTGATCTGCAGGTATATCCTAATCCTGCCTCTGAAGTCATTCATTTGGATTTTTTCTCGAATGAAACGACTCCTGCCTCCCTGACTCTGATTGATATGTTCGGCAGAGAAATGCTTTCCCGCGACCTGGGAATGCTGACCAGGGGAGACCATAACCTTGAAATACGCCCTGCAGGCCTTGCCTCAGGGATTTACTATATCCGTCTGCTGACCGGGCGGGAAACAGCGGTCAGAAAATTGATTCTTGAGTAGTTTTAACCAAATCCATACCATCGTGAAAAACGCGACCAACCCTTTAGCCAGTTTTGAAGTCCAACGCAGCCAGGCGTGGAATTTCAGAACGACCCTCTTTGCTCTTTTCGTTTTAATGGTTTTCGCCTCCTTCGGGCAAGCCCAGACTTTTTCCACCCTTTCCTCGGTGCCAGGAGCCTCGGTGGGCCTGCCTTCGGGCACGGCCATCGGCACGGGTACGGGTGGAGTCTTTTCCTACACGAATTCCAGTTGGCCTGCGTGCCGCTACTGGGGGGTGCCCAAAACGATATCCGGACTGGTGCGGGGAAATAACCCCAGCGCAACCTGTTCGGGCCTGAGCGGAGTGACCTATTCTGATTGCCAATCCAACCTGAATGGGGGGATCGCAGTTTTCACGGGTACCACGGCATATTACTCCCTGAATTCGGCTTGTAATGCCTGGGTTACCAATACGGTGTCCACCCGACTGACGATCACGGTAACCGCCGCTGCAGGTGGTGCGCCCCTTCAGTTGTTTGAAGGACCCAGCAATACCATCATCACTCAAATGACCCAAAACTTCAATGTGCGGGTGCTGATTGAGGCAGTGGGACCGACCAACGGGTGCTACTTCACCAATCACGCTGGATCATATACCCCGGTCATCACCCTGTTCAACGACCTGCATACGGATTTGAACTATCAGATTTGTACGGAGTGGGGAATCGGGGCTCAGTGGAATTACTACGGTTTGGACCAGTGTACCCCCATGCCGACTGCAAGTTCCAATCCTTCGGGCACCACGGCCAATACGCCTTCCGCGGCGGTAAATCTGGCTTTGCCTGGCGGAGCGGATTTTATTTACACCAATTCCAACTGGCCTTCCTGTACCTATTACGGATTGCCCAAAGTGCTCACTTCCATCCTGAACGGAGCGGGAACCGCGAGTTGTACAGGCCGGGCCAGTGCGACCTATTCTGAATGCTCCTCCAACCTGGCTTCCGGGGTGGCAGTTTGGGAAGGTACCACCAACTATATTCACATGAACTCGGCCTGTAATGGCACGTTTGTTACTTCCTCTGTTCCATTCAGGGTTACAGTAACTGCACGGACCTACACAGGCAACGCGGCGATCCCCTTTCAGTATTATCCCTGGACCAATGGCTACGTTTTGTTTCCTGTTTCGGGAAATTTCAGGATCAATGTGCTGATTGAAGCCCTTGGGCCCACCAACGCCTGCTATATTGTCAATCACTCAGGCTCCTGGACACCCGCTGTTACCCTCTACAACGACCTGCATACCTCAACCAGTAATGTGATTTGTACTTCCTGGGATTTGCCCTCGAATTCCACCTTCCTGAGTGAGAATATTACCCTGACCGCCGGCTACACCATTACCAACGGCACCATCAACCTGACTTCGTCAGGTACGGGTCCCTTCAGCTGGACAGGTCCATCTTCTTTCTCATCCTCTGCACAAAATCCAACCCGTGCTTACTCCACCACCACGGCGGGAACATACACGGTGACCACCCCCGGCATCCTGGGCTGTTCCAAGTCGGTGAATGTGGTGGTGCCCAACTGTTTCACTCCCCCAAGCATCTCCTGTCCGTCCAACTTCACGGTAGGAACCTCTGCCACCTCCTGTAACGCAGTGGCCACCTATTCCAACGCCACGGCGACCGACCCCTGCGGATTTGGCATTGCCAGTGTGGTAAAAACTTCGGGCCTCAACAGTGGCGCAACCTTCCCGCTGGGTGGCTCCAGCGTTGTCTTTACCGCAACGGGAAATAACGGAGTAACCAATTCCTGCAGCTTTACCGTGACAGTAATCGACAATGATGCACCCGTGGCACTTTGTAAAAACGTGACCGTGACCCTGAATGCTTCGGGATCAGGTTCCACCACGGCGAGTGCGGTCAATAATAACTCCACAGACAATTGCGGGGTAACTTCACTTTCCCTCTCCAAGACCTCCTTTAATTGCTCGAACGTGGGCAATAACACAGTTACCCTGACGGTAGGGGATGGCGCTGGAAATACCTCGACCTGCAATGCAACGGTTGTGGTTCAGGATAATATCGCCCCGACCGTTACCTGCTCGAATTACACCGCGGTGATTGGAACCTCCCAATCTGTTTCCATCACCCCGGCCAACGTCAGCACAAGCTCGGATAACTGTTCGATCAGCAGCCTGACGGTTTCGCCCAACAGTTTCAATTGTTCCAATGTCGGACAGGTCGTGACGGTTACCGTTTCCGCCACAGATCCTTCAGGGAATAATAAAACCTGTACCTCGCTGGTGACGGTTGCGGATCCCAATTCGAATTGTAATGCGGCCCCGATTGCAGTTTGTCAGAATCTCACCCTGACCGCTGATGCTGGTTGTAAAGCCAATGCCGACGATCAGGATTTTGATGGTGGATCTTCTGACCCGAACGGAGATCCCATTACCTTCAGTGTTTCTCCTCAGGGCCCCTATTCACTGGGCACCACGGCGGTTACCCTGACGGTGACAGATTCCCACGGTGCATTTACCAAATGTAACGCGACTGTAACCGTGGTTGACCAGACTCCTCCTACGATTACCTGCGGATCCAATCAGTCTGCCACGGCCAATACAAGCTGTCAGGCTGCTGTGCCCAACTTTGCTTCCGCGGCCAGCGCCTCAGATAACTGTTCAGCGGCTTCAGGAATTACCAAAACCCAGAGCCCTGCTGCGGGTACCCTGGTTGGTTTGGGCAACACCACCGTGGTGGTGACTGCCACGGATGCAGCCGGCAATTCTGCCACCTGCTCCAGAACCTTCACCGTGACCGATGCCACGCCTCCCACCCTGACCTGTACCGCAAATCAGGTCGTGAGTGCGGGCACCAGTTGTACCTCGACGGTACCCAACTTTGCCAGCCTGGCCACGGCTACGGATAACTGTACTTCCTCCGGAAGTATCACCAAAACCCAGACGCCTGCGGCTGGAACCACTATCGGACTGGGCGTCACCACGGTAACTGTAACCGCGACTGACGGGGCTGGAAATTCATCCACCTGCTCCAGAACGGTCACCGTGAATGACAATACGCCTCCTGCGATTGTGTGTTCGGCTAACCAAACCGCCAATGCAAATGCAAGCTGTCAGGGAACTTTGCCGAACTTTGCCACCCTGGCCACAGTTTCGGATAATTGCTCACCCGTGGGCAACATCACCAAAACCCAAAGCCCGGCCGCGGGTACGACCGTAGGCCTGGGTGTGACCACGGTTACTATCACAGCCACGGACCAATCAGGCAATAATGCGACCTGTACCCCTACCTTCACGGTGGTGGACAATACCCCGCCCGTGGTGACCTGTCCTTCAAATCAAACTGCCAGCGCCAACAGCAACTGTCAGGCTTCCCTGCCCAACTTTGCCACCCTGGCTACGGCTACAGACAATTGTTCCAATACGACCAATATTTCCAAAACCCAGAGCCCGGCTGCCGGCACGCTGGTAGGATTGGGAAATACTACCGTAACTGTAACGGCCACGGATCAGGCCGGAAAATCATCCACCTGTACGGTCACTTTCACGGTCAGCGACGTAACGCCTCCCGTGGTAACCTGCCCCTCCAACCAGACAAGCAGCGCCAATGCCAGCTGTCAGGCCGGAGTGCCTAACTTCTTTAGTTCGGCCACCGCCACGGATAATTGCTCCAGCACCGGAAATATCACCAAATCCCAGAGCCCTTCTGTAGGAACCCTGGTTGGCCTTGGAAATACCACGGTTACGGTAACGGCCACGGATCAGGCTGGGAATTCATCCACCTGCACCGCCACCTTTACCGTAATTGACAATACTCCGCCCACCATCAGCTGTCCGGCCAGCCAGACCATCCCCGCCACCAGCGGATCGGGTGCCGTAGCCACCTATACAGCTCCTGTAGGTGCGGATAACTGCAGTGGCTCAAGCACTTCTCAAACGGCTGGCTTATCCAGCGGATCGACTTTCCCAATTGGCACCACCACCAATACCTTCCAGGTAACTGACGGTGCAGGGAATACCGCTTCCTGCTCATTTGACATTGTCGTAAATGCCGCGGCCCCTGTGATTGTGTGCCCGGCCGACATTACCGTGAATAATGCGCCCGGTCTGTGCAGCAATACCGTTACCTTTGCCGCCACGGATAATGTGGGCGTACCGCCTTCCACCATTACCTACAGCCAAAATCCGGGCAGTTCCTTCAACGTGGGAACCACTCCTGTGCTGGCTACGGCCACCAATGCGATTGGAAGTTCTTCCTGTAATTTCAATATTACCGTCCTGGATGCAGAAGCTCCTTCTATTACCTGTCCGGCTGACATCAGTGTGAATAACGATCCTGGTATTTGTGGCTCCGTGCAGACCATTGCTGTGCCCAATGCCACGGATAATTGCAGCAGCCTTACCCTGGGCAATGGCCTCAACTTCGACGGAGTGGATGACATTGCCCTGGTAGCAGCTACCAGCCCGATCAATACCCTGACCCTGAGTGAAAGAACCATTGAGGTTTATTTCCGGGTAAATGACAAAAACATCAATACCCAAAAGCAGGTGATCTGGGAAGAAGGCGGCAACGCCAACGGCCTGAACCTGTATGTGTATGATGGCAGATTGTATGTGGGTGCTTATTCCATCTCCCTGGGTTGGAATGGCGACTGGGTCAGCACTTCAGCTATTTCCAGTGGTCAATGGCATAATGCCGTACTGGTATTCGACGGAAATCAGCCTGTAAACGACCGGATAAAAGGCTATCTGGATGGCCAGTTGTTTGGATCGACTTCGGGAGGAACGGCAGTTCGTTTCCACCCGGGAGCCAACGCGGTAGGTGGAATGCAGAATAATGCCGTCTTCCACGATGGCATTGACAATACCCAATTGGGTCATTTCTTTGGTGGAGATATCGATGAAATTCGCCTTTGGACCGTGGCCCGTACTCCTACTGAGCTGGCTTCCACCAATACCATTCAACTGAATGGCAATGAGCCTGGCCTGACGGTTTATTACCCCATGGATCAGGGCGTGGCTTGCGGATCGAATCCCACAGTTACCACCCTGCTGGACTTTACCTCCACTGGTCTGAACGGAACCATGTCCAATTTCGATCTCACGGGTAATCTCTCCAATCCCTGCTTCTCCAACTGGACCAATGGTTCGCCTGCGCTTACCTCGGCCCTGACCGTCGTCAACGACTATACCAATACGGCTGATGCTTCCAGTACCTATCCTGTGGGAACCACCACCGTAACCTATACCGCTACAGACGAAGCTGGAAATTCTTCTTCCTGTACCTTTGATGTGGTGGTAACGGATAATGAAAATCCCGTCATTACCTGCCCGGCTAACCAAAACCTGGTGGCTACCAGTGCGGCAGGTGCAGTGGGCACTTATTCGGCTCCCATTGGCACGGACAACTGTCCGGGTTCAGCCACCATTCAGACCGCAGGTCTGAGCAGTGGTTCAACCTTCCCGATCGGCAGCACCACCAATTCATTCCAGGTGACAGATGCTTCGGGTAACACCGCATCCTGTTCATTTACCATTTCTGTGGTTGGGGTGGCTCCGGCTATCGTTTGCCCCGCAGATATTACCGTAAATAACGCTACCGGCCTTTGCAGTAACACGGTTACCTATGCTGCAACTGAAACGACTGGAATTCCCCCCTCAACCATTACCTACTCCATCAATCCTGGAGCTACTTTCACAGTGGGAACCACCCAGGTAACGGCTACTGCGACCAATGCTGTGGGAAGTTCAAGCTGTACCTTCAATGTGACGGTGGTTGATAATGAGGCTCCCGCCATTACCTGCCCGGCTGATATTACATTGTGTGCAGATGCATTCTGTCAGGCTACCCTGCCCGACTTTACGGCTCTGGGTTACACCAAACTGGCCAATTCTGCTCAGGACTTCAATGGAGCCCAGGGTTTCCGTAACTGGCAGTATGCCAAAGCCGGATACAGCAACGGCAGCCTTGTCAATTGGCAGCAACTCCCCAATTTCACTGGTTTTGTGCACAATAATCCTGGTTCCACCCTGGGCTTCCCGCAATTGGATGCCAACGGAGGACATCCTGATCTGGACAACCTGTTGCATGCCGTTCGTCGCTGGACCAGCAGTTATAATGGTTCAGTGAATCTGAATCTGCAGTTCAAAGACCGTGACGGAAATTGCGGAGACGGCGTACATGTACGGGTTTTCCATAATAACACGGAGATCTGGCAATATTTTAACGTGCCTACCACGACCCAGAACTTTACCGTTCCGGTCACGGTGGCTTGTGGCGATGTGCTCGATTTCTCCATCGATCCCAAATTCGACGGAGGTTGCGACGATACAGAATTCATTATCAACATCGAAGCCGTAAACGGTGCATCCGCTTCTGACAACTGTGGAGTTACTTCCATCAGCCAGAGCCCCGCACCACTTTCAGGCGCGATTTTGGGCAATGCGCAGGTAACCCTTACGGCAACGGATGCAGCTGGAAATAACGGTGTTTGTACTTTCAACGTTGAAGTAGAGGACCAAACCGCTCCCGTGGCCATTTGCCAGAATGTAACTGTACAACTCAATGCCTCTGGAAACGGATCGACTTCCGCATCTGCAGTGGATAATAATTCCACGGATAATTGCGGCATTGCCTCTCTTTCCCTCAGTGCGACTGCCTTTGGTTGTAATAATGTGGGAAATAACCCTGTAACTCTGACCGTGACCGACAACAGTGGCAATACCAGCACCTGCTCTGCGACTGTAACGGTTCAGGATAATATCGCTCCCGTAGCTCTTTGTCAAAACCTGACCCTGCAGCTCGATGCCCAGGGCAACGCTTCCATTACAGCCCAGGATCTGGATAATGGTTCATCTGATGCCTGCGGAATTGCTTCTCTGAGTATTTCCCAATCGACCTTCACTTGCCAGAGTGTAACCACCAACAACGTAGTAACCCTGACGGTGGTTGATAATAATGGAAACAGCAGCAACTGTACGGGTACGGTTTCTATCCTTGACAATGTGGCTCCCAATGCCATTTGTAAGGACATTACCATTACGCTTGATAATTACGGCAATGCCAGCATTACAGCCCAGGATATTGACAATGGATCGACGGATGCCTGTGGAATTTCCAGCTACGTAGCCTCTCAGACCGCTTTCGATTGCGACGACGTGGATACGTCGCCCAATCAGGTGACCCTGACAGTTACTGATGCGAATGGTAACAGCAGCACCTGTACTTCGGGTGTGACGGTTGAGGATCAAATTCCGCCGCTGGCCTTGTGCCAGGATATTACGGTAAGCCTGGACGCAACGGGCAATGTGAGCATTGCAGGCGGTCAGGTGGACGGGGGCTCCACGGATAACTGTACCATTCAGTTTATCACGGTAAGTCCTCCCAATACATTTGATTGCAATAACATTGGTGCCAACGTGGTAACCCTCGCCGTGGTGGACGTGAATAATAACTACTCCATCTGTACCGCCAATGTGACCATTGAGGACAATACTCCACCTGTTGCAATTTGTAAGGATATCACGGTGCAACTGAGTTCAGGTGGAACAGTTTCCATTGCAGGTCAGGACGTGGATAATTCCTCAACTGATGCCTGTGGAATCCAAAGCTACACGGTCAGCCCAAGCAGCTTTGATTGCTCAGATCAGGGATCAAACCCTGTAACCCTGACTGTAACGGATGTGAACGGCAACAGCAGCACCTGTAGCGCCAGTGTTAGGGTGGAAGATAATGTTGATCCCATTGCCATTTGTCAGGATGTGACGGTGCAACTGGACGCCAATGGCAACGCCAGCACCACGGCCCAGGCCGTGGACAATGGCTCCAACGATGCCTGTGGCATCGTGAATCTGAGTCTGGATGTAACCAGCTTTGATTGCAGCAACCTGGGTGCCAATCAGGTGACCCTGACCGTGACCGACGGCTCCACCACCGGTGGTGGAGGTGGCGGCGGCGGCCAGCAGCTGGATCAGAGCCAGACGACCACCACGACCCGCAAAGCTACCTTGTGGCAGTCTTTCACCGCAGGCGTTACGGGTCAGCTGACCCAAATCGACCTGATCATGCATGCGAGCTCCACTACCAATACCAAAAACCTGAATATTTACGCAGGGGCTGGTACCGGAGGAACTCAACTTTCCGGTCCTCAGACGCTGACCTTCAGCACGAATTCCGTGTTTGAATCCTTTACCCTGAGCACCCCGATTCCAGTGGTAGCCGGACAGGTTTATACCATCAGTCTGGTTGGTTTCACCAGTACCCGGATTTCCTACGCCTCAGGTACGAACCCCTACGCGGGAGGAGAAATGGACGTGGTGGGAGGTCTGGACGATCTGGCCTTCCGCACCTATGTGACCACCGCAGGTGGCAGCAACGGCAACAGCCCGAATACGGCAACCTGTACAGCCACGGTGACGGTGCAGGATAATATCCCGCCGACCATCAGCTGTCCTCCCACCCAAAACCTGATCGCCACCAGTGCCGCAGGAGCTACCGCCACCTTCACCAACCCGGTTGGTTCGGACAACTGTCCCTCGACCACGGCTCAGACCGCAGGTCTGCCCAGCGGTTCTACCTTCCCGATTGGCAGCACTACCAATACCTTTACGGTGACGGATGCATCAGGCAATACGGCTTCCTGCTCGTTTGACATCAATGTGGTGGGCGTGCCGCCTGCAATTGTCTGCCCCGCAGATATTACAGTCAACACGACCGCAGGTCAGTGTGACGGCGTTGCCACTTACGTAGCCACCGATCCGGTGGGTATCCCGGCCTCGACCATCACCTATACGATTGCTCCGGGCAGCACCTTCCCGCTGGGTTCGACTTCAGTCACAGCAACCGCCACCAACTCTGTGGGCAGTTCTTCCTGCAGCTTTATTGTAACGGTGGAAGACCATGAAGCTCCCGTGGCCCTTTGCCAGGATTTGACCATCCAACTGAGTGCCGGCACCAATAATGGTGATGGCGCAGCCAGCATCACGGCCACCCAGGTTGATAATGGTTCGAATGACGCCTGCGGCATCGCAAGTCTGGTGCTCGATAACACCAGCTTTGACTGCTCAGACGTAAGCACCAGCCCCAATACGGTCATCCTTACCGTCACGGACAATAACGGGAATCAATCGACCTGCACCGCAGGCATTACGGTTGAGGACAACGTTCCGCCCGTGGCTCTGTGTCAGGATCTGACCATCCAGCTGAGTGCAGGCACCAATAATGGTGATGGCGCAGCCAGCATCACGCCCCAACAAGTGGACAATGGCTCAAGTGACAATTGTTCAGTTGCAAATCTTGCGCTCGATAACACCAGCTTCGACTGCTCAGACGTAAGCACCAGCCCAAACACGGTAACCCTCACGGTAACCGACGTGAATGGCAACCAATCGACCTGCACCGCAGGTATCACGGTTCAGGACAACGTTCCGCCAGTAGCGATCTGTCAGGATCTGACCATCCAGCTGAGCGCAGGCACCAATAACGGTGACGGCGCAGCCAGCATCACGCCACAGCAGGTGGACAATGGTTCCAGCGACAACTGTTCTGTTGCAAATCTCGCGTTGGACAACACCAGCTTTGACTGCTCCGACGTAAGCACCAGCCCGAACACGGTAACTCTGACCGTAACTGATGTAAACGGCAACCAAAGCACCTGCACCGCAGGTATCACGGTTGAGGATAACGTTCCGCCAGTTGCGCTGTGTCAGGATCTGACCATCCAACTGAGTGCAGGTACCAATAACGGTGATGGCGCAGCCAGCATCACGCCCCAGCAGGTTGATAACGGCTCCAGCGACAACTGCTCTGTGGCAAATCTCGCATTGGATAACACCAGCTTTGACTGTTCAGACGTCTCCACCAGCCCGAACACGGTAACCCTTACGGTAACCGACGTCAACGGCAACCAGAGCACCTGCACCGCGGGTATCACGGTTGAGGATAACGTTCCGCCAGTTGCGATCTGTCAGGATCTGACCATCCAGCTGAGTGCTGGAACGAATAACGGTGACGGCGCAGCCAGCATCACTCCCCAGCAGGTGGATAACGGTTCAAGTGATAACTGTTCAGTTGCAAATCTTGCGCTTGACAACACCAGCTTTGACTGTTCAGACGTATCCACCAGCCCGAACACGGTAACCCTCACGGTAACGGACGTCAACGGCAACCAGTCGACCTGCACCGCAGGCATCACGGTTCAGGACAATGTACCACCAGTAGCGATCTGCCAAAACGTAACCGTGCAACTCAATGCGAGTGGCAACGGCTCGATTACGCCGCAACAGGTCAATAACGGCAGCTCAGACAACTGTACGGTAGCTTCGCTAAACCTTGACCAAACCACTTTCAACTGCAGCAATGTGGTAAGCGGTTCCGGTCCCCAGGGCGATCTCTTCATCTCTGAGTACATTGAAGGCAGCGGCAATAATAAGTGCATCGAGATCTATAACGGAACTGGTGCAGCGGTTAACCTGAGCGGTTATAGCCTGCTGACTTACTTCAATGGGTCTGGTTCCATAGGCAGCACCATTGCCCTGAGCGGAACGGTGAATAACGGGGATGTGTTTGTGGTCTGTAATTCCCTGGCGGGAGCTCCCTTCCTGGCGCAGGCAGATCAAACCACTCCCGGCTCTGGCACTGCTTCGCTGACCCATAATGGAAACGACGCCATCGTGCTGACCCATAACGGAACTCCGATCGATATTTTCGGACGGATCGGAGAAAATCCAGGCACCGCCTGGACCCAGGGAGGTAACTCCACCGTGGATCACACCCTGGTGCGCGTACCTTCGGTAACGGCAGGAAATACTTCCAACACTTCGCTCTTTCCCGCTCTGGGTACAGAGTGGACGCAGTTCCCGAATAATACCGCGACCCAACTGGGCAGCCATACGGCCAACAGCAGCAATAATAACAGCAACGGACCTACGGTCACCCTGACCGTAACCGATGTGAACGGCAACCAGAGTACCTGTACTGCCACGGTCACCGTACTGGATCAGGTACCGCCAGTTGCACTCTGCCAGAATGTAACGGTACAACTTGACGCCAACGGCAACGGATCAACCACAGCCAGTGCAGTAAATAACGGATCAAATGACGCCTGCGGCATCCAGTCGCTGAGCCTGAGCCAGACCAGCTTTACCTGCTCCAGCGTGGGCGCGAACCCCGTTACCCTGACGGTGACCGATAATAATGGCAACGTCTCTACCTGCTCGGCCAACGTACAGGTGCAGGACAATGTACCGCCGGTGGCACTCTGCCAGAATGTAACGGTGCAACTCAACGCCAGCGGCAATGGCAACACGACCGCATCCGCCGTAAATAACGGCTCGAATGACGCCTGCGGCATCCAGTCGCTGAGCCTGAGCCAAACGAGCTTCAACTGCTCCAATGTAGGTGCGAACCCCGTTACCCTGACGGTGACCGACAATAACGGCAACGTCTCTACCTGCTCGGCCAACGTACAGGTAGAGGATAACGTACCTCCTGTGGCCCTGTGTCAGGATGTGACGGTGCAACTGGACGCGAATGGCAATGGATCTACCACGGCAAATGCCATCAATAACGGCTCGAATGACGCCTGTGGCATCCAGTCGCTGAGCATCAGCAATTCGACTTTTGATTGCAGTAATGTAAGCGCCCTGCTGCAGACCAGCAGCCTGATTATCTCTGAGTATGTGGAAGGCTCTGGCCTGACCAAATACGTTGAGATTTACAACGGAACGGGTTCTGCAGTGAACCTGGCCAATTACAGCCTGCGTCTGTATGCCAACGGCTCGGCAACGCCGACCACGGTCAGCTCACTTGCTGCCGGCGGAACGCTGGCCAGCGGACAGACGGTGGTGTTTGCGAACTCAGGCGCTACGGCTTACACGGGAACTTCCTTCCCGATTGCTGCGGTGAACTGGAATGGCAATGACGCATTTGATCTGTTCAATACCCTGACCAGTCAGCAGGTTGATATCTTTGGCCAGATCGGGGTTGACCCGGGCACGCAGTGGTCAGTGGGTGGCAATGTAACAGCGGACCAGACCCTGCGTCGCCGCTCGAATGTTACCTCTGGTAACACCGTGAACGGAGCCGGCTTCCCGACTCTGGGTACTGAATGGAACAGCTTTGCGAATAACACGGTATCTGGTCTGGGTACGCACAGTCTGACCAATAATGTGGTGCTGACGGTCACGGACAATAATGGCAACCAGAGCACCTGCACCGCAGGAGTGACGGTGGAAGACAATATTGCACCTGTGGCGCTGTGCCAGGATCTGACGATTCAACTGAGTGCAGGTACCAATAACGGTGACGGCTCGGCCAGCATCACCCCCCAACAGGTTGACAACGGCTCGAACGATGCCTGCGGCATCGAAAGCCTGGCTCTGGACAACACCAGCTTCAGCTGTGGAGACGTAAGCACCAGCCCGAACACGGTAACCCTCACGGTAACTGACGTGAATGGCAACCAGAGCACCTGCACCGCAGGTATCACGGTTGAGGACAACATTGCACCCATCGCATTGTGCCAGGACATCACCATCAACACGGACAGCACAGGATTTGTAGCGATCACGCCTCAGCAGATCGACAATGGCTCAAGTGACAACTGTACAGTAGCCAGCCTGGCCGTTAACCCGAACACCTTTGACTGTAACGACAAAGGTCAAAACCCGGTGGTGCTGACGGTGACAGATGTGAATGGAAACGTGAGCACCTGCAACGCTACGGTCACCGTGACCAATGATCCGCTGGTGTGCAGCACAACCAGCCCGACTTTCGCCTGCGGCTACAACATCAGCTGCAACGGCCAGACCGACGGTCAGGCCACGGTGAGCGTAACGGGCGGCTGTCTGCCCTACACTTACCTCTGGACCGACGGTCAACTGACCGCTACGGCCATCAACCTGGCCGCAGGTACCTACTCTGTGACGGTGACCGACGGGGTAGGCGATCAGACCACCTGCACCATCACCCTGACTGAGCCTGCTCAGTTGGTGGACGGATCGACCATCCCAACCTTCGCCTGCGGGTATAATGTAAGCTGCAACGGCGCCAGCGACGGCTCGATCGACTACAGCCTGAGTGGTGGCTGCCAGCCCTACACCTACAGCTGGACCGGCCCGAATGGATACACCTTCAGTGGTCAGGATCCGCAGAACATCGCGGCGGGAACCTATAACGTCACTGCGACCGATCAGAATGGCTGCTTTGTAACCAACAGCTTTACCCTGACCGAACCCGCACTGCTGAACGGAAGCTCTGTGATCCCGACCTATGCCTGCGGCTACAACATCAGCTGCAACGGCAACAGCGACGGTTCGATTGACTACTCGATGACGGGTGGTTGTCAGCCCTACAGCTACAGCTGGAGCGGCCCGAACGGGTTCACTTCCAGCAGCCAGGATATTTCGAACCTGGTAGCGGGAACCTACACAGTGACCACCACGGATGCCAACGGCTGCAGCCTGACCCAGTCCTTCACCCTGACCCAGCCTGCGGTGATGCAAATCACCTCACTGGTACCCTCTGTGTTTGCAGGTGGTTACAACATCGGCTGTAACGGAGGCGCGAATGGTAAGATCACAGTAAATATTGCAGGTGGCGCAAGCTGCCAGGCCTACACCGTAACCCTGAGCGGTCCCGTATCGGGTACGCAAACGGGCGGCACCCCGAGAATCTTCACGGGCCTGACGGCTGGTACCTACACGGTGACCGTGACCGATGCCAACGGATGTACGGATGTATCCACGATCACCCTGACCCAGGCTCCGCCGCTGAGCGTGGATGCGGGAGTGGATCGTCTGGTGATCCTGAATACTCCGTTCCTGTGCCCGACGATCACGGCAATCCCGACCGGAGGTGTGGCTCCGTACAGCTACTACTGGTTCAGGCTGCCTTCACCGCTGCCCTTCCTGAATGGTCAGACGATGATCGACTGCCCGACGACGACCACGACTTATGTGGTGCGGATCAAGGATGCGAACAGCTGTGTGGCTTTCGACACGGTGGTGGTGAATGTGATTCAGCGTAACGCAGTGGGCAACCCCGATTGTGACACGCTGGGTTATAAGTTCTGCTTCTACGAGTCCTGCACGGATACGTGTATCCGCACGGGTAACCTGATCGATACGCTGGCCAGCTACACGATCCTGGGTAACTGTCTGGGCGATTGTGAAAACTGTGGTCCATGCGCGGGCAACATGGGTTCCAAGTTTGCTCAGGGTCAGAATAATCTGGGTGACTCGCCGCTTTCTTCTGATCTGATGACGGATGGTGCTCAATTCCAGGCTTATCCGAACCCCTTCGAAGAGAAAACCACACTGAGATTCAGTCTGCCTGAAGACCAGCAGGTAACCATCGTGGTCTATGACCTGAGAGGTGAACTTGTGAGTACGCTCTTTGAGGGAAGTGTGAAAGCCCATGAGGAATATGAAGTGGCGTTCCAGCCCGAAAAGGTTACTGACGGGGTGTATATCACCAAGTTGATGACCAATACGGGGGCGGTGTATTACAGGAAATTGATTTTGCTGAGGTAGGCAGCTGAAAGCTGCGGGCTGCGAGTTTCGAGTTTCGAGCTACGAGAAAAGAGCCCTGGTCGTTGACCGGGGCTCTTTTTGTTAGGGGGTGTGATGGGGTGGGGAGGGTTGAAACCCACCCCAATTGATAGCTGTACGGGATGGGGAATCCAGGCAAGGTTGGATGGAATGCAGGAAATTTCCAGGGGGCTGAAGCCCCCTGGATTGTTGGGATTTTGGAAACAACATGGTCGTTTCCCTACGGTTTTGGGGAAACAACCAGGTTGTTTCTTGCGGGTTTTTGATGCAAATGTTGGGCGGGCTGGCCCGCGGCTGAGGGATCGGAAGGGCAGCCGCCCCGTTGGCGGCTGGTCGGGGAGCAGGGAGCGGAACGCTGGCGACCCGACGGAACCCCTGGCTGAGCCCGACCCCGCCCGTGCGGAAGCGGTGCGGGGGCAGCCCCTTCTTTATCAGATGTTAGATGGGGAGATTTTAGAGAGGAGTCTTTAGTCCTGAGTCGTTAGTCCTGAGACTTTGAGATGTTAGATTTTGGAGGGGAGTGGTTAGTCGTGAGAAATGAGTTGGGAGTGGGGATTTTTGGTTATTTTGGGTAAAAATGGATGGATTATGATTTCTACCCTCAAATCTCAATATGAATGGGTGCGCGGCTCACGGGAGGTGATGCTGGATTATTGCGGCACGATGGCTAAAGGGGATTTCCTGAAAGGGGATACTTTGTTTGCGAAGGGGAGTTTGCGCAATATTTTGGTGCATGCGGCGAATACGTACCTGTTTTGGATCGGACAGCATGCTTTGGGGCGGAAGATGGTTTTTATTGAGCCTGATTCTGTGGGATCTGTGGAAGATATACGGAAAGTATTTGGGCAGGTGGATGAGTTGATGCTGGCTTTTTGGGAATGGCTTGCGGCGGAAAATCCCGGGATGGTGCAGATTTCGCTGAACGGGAATCAGTTTGAGGCGAGTCCGTTGAAATTATTTACGCATGTGACGACGCATGAATTTCACCATAAGGGGCAGGTCATGGCTTTGGGGCGTTTTCTGGGGTATATTCCGGTGGATGCGGATATTATGCGTTGAGGGAACGGGGGTTAAAATTATCGCGTGTTTTTTGCCAATCTCTGTGTAAATTCCCTTCCAAACACATATACACATGCCAAATTTCATTGCAGAACTGATTGGAACCATGGTTTTGATCATCCTTGGCGGCGGGGTCGTCGGGGGAGTGGTGCTGACGAAGTCCAAAGCGCAAAATGCGGGCTGGATTGTGATCACAGTGGGATGGGGGATTGCGGTGGCGATTGCCATTTATGCCGTGGGTAAGATCAGTGGGGCGCACCTGAACCCGGCGGTGACGCTGGGGCTGGCTTCGGTGGGAGAATTTCCCTGGAAGGATGTGCCGTTGTACATTTTGGGCCAGCTGTGCGGTGCCTTTCTGGGTGCGGTGGTGGTGTATCTGCATTATCTGCCTCACTGGCGCAAAACGCAGGAAGGAGAGCTGAAGCGGGCGGTTTTTTGTACGGATCCGGCCATTGATGCGAAATGGTCGAATCTGATGAGTGAAATTATTGGAACGGCCTTCCTGATGCAGGGAATTCTGGCAATCGGGTCGAATGAATTTACCCAAGGGCTGAACCCCCTGGTGGTGGGGCTTTTGATTGTGGCTTTGGGTATGTCGCTGGGGGGAACGACGGGTTATGCCATCAATCCCGCCAGGGATTTGGGTCCCAGGATTGCCCATTTTTTGCTGCCGATTCCGGGGAAAACCCATTCTAACTGGGGCTATGCCTGGATTCCAGTGGTGGGGCCGATCATGGGTGGGGTTTTTGGCAGCCTGCTGTATTATGCTTTGTTTAAGCAGCAGGCAACGCCTGCTTTTTGGGTGGGTTGTGTGCTGATGGCAGGGGTGATGGTGATGGCGGTGGTGGAGGAGCGGAAACGGAATGCTTAGGCCCTTAGGGCGTCGTAAGCGACAACAAGTTGTCGCAAAATTTAAATTTGGTGGTTAGTTTTTGTGTTGCCCTGACCGGGCGGGCCTTCTTTACTCGTTGGTTTAATATTTTTCAAAGGTACTCGTGAATCTCCCTTTGGTCGATTTGTTAAAAAAAGAAGCAAAAAGCGCCAAAACCTAAACCCTGCCCCATCACACCACGGGCCCAACACACAAGGCCACCTGCCGCCCTCCCGATAGCTATCCGGGACCCATCGCTCAAAGCCGCCCCCTGGTTTTATTCGGTTTGCTTATTTCAAAGGCGCTTATGAATCTCCCCATGGTCGATTTGGCAAGGCCACCACACCCTGGTTGGCTTCGCCAAAAAATACCCCCGCTTCGCGGCTTCAATCCTCTGGATTGATTTAGTTTTTAGCTAAGAGCTTCTGGCTTCGAGCGAATGGTTGGTGGTTCGTGGTTCGTGGTTGCCAAATAGTGGGGCCTTTGATCGTGTTTGTTGGGGAATAAATGGGGATTTGAGCTGAATGGAATCAATTTTGATCAATAAAAAAATCCCGGCCTCAACAGCCGGGATTTTTTATGATCTATCAATTTCTGATTAACGGGTTTGGGCGTAGCCTTCCGTTTCCAGTTTGTCGGTCATACCCAGGAGGGTGTAAGCGGAAGCGGGGACTTCATAATCTGAAGGAACAACGTAGGCCACAACTTTGCCGGTGTCGTAGGCGCTGACTTTCACCATGTTGCTTTGGTTTCCGCCGAGCACCAGAATCTTGTCGCCCTGCTTGCCTACCACGAAACCCACGTGACCTTTTCCGCCGCCGTGTGAAAATACGGCGATGGCGCCATAAGCGGGTTTATCGAGTTTGGTACCGTAGCTGCGGTAAGAAAGGGCGCTGGCGCTGCCGGTTGAGCTTTTGCCTGCACTCTTCAGTACCCAGGTTACGAAGGAAGCACACCAGGGAGTTTCGTCGTCTTTGAATCCGCCCGTAGTGGAGTGGTACTCAATTACCCGGGGATTGTGCTTGGAACCAGCGATTTCGGTCACGCCGATTTCGCCTTCGGCTACAGACAACCAGGGTGGCTTGCCTCCTGCGTTATCAGGAATGAGGGCACCAACGCGGACATATTTGGCGGATACCCACATGTCGGGACCGATACGGTACCAACCGTTTTCTTCCTGGAAGATGTCCACTTTGCTTCCTGAGGTAAGGGCGGGGCCATTTTTATCAAATTCGCCACCGGGTCCTTTGCGCACGTTCAGGCTGCTGACGGTAACAATTCCGGAATCTTCTTTTTTGGTGGAGGTATTGGCCGCAGGAGCGGTGGTGCTGCCACCAGAAGATGTGGTTGACTGGGAAGATGTGCTCTGAGAGGAGGAATTTGCAGTTTCAGAGGAAGAAACATTGTCTTCAACCGTGCTCATGAGCGGCTCTTTGGAGGAAGAGCTGGTGTCTTCTGACATATTGGACTGACCGCCAGACTGAGGAGCTTCAGAGTAGAGGGCGAGGTAATCGCCAAACACCCATTTGCCCTGGCCAATGCGGAACCAGTTGTTTACTTCTTCATATACGGTTACGACCTCGCCCTGACGGAGGGGGCTACCCACTTTGGGATTGCTGCCGCCTGGTCCTGAACGTACGTTCAGGCCATTGGGGATCACCGTGCCTTTGCCCATGATGATGGGAGAGGAGGTGGAGGCAGATGCTCCTGAGGAAGCGGGAGCAGTTTGCTGCTTGGCGGCGGCCACGTCGATGTATTTGCCGGAAACCCACTGACCGGGTCCGATGCGTAGCCAGCCGGCCTGGTTTTCATAAATGGTCACGCTCTGACCTTTGGTAAGGGCAGCTCCAACTTTTCCGAAGGTGGGGCCTGCTCCCGAACGAACGTTGAGTGAGGTTGCGGTAACCGTTCCGGATCCGATCGGGGTGCCGGTTTCTTCTTTTTTGGTTTCAACTGCAGCAGCAGGAGCTTTGGCTTCCTGTCCGCCCACATCGGTTTTCAGGGTGGTTGGGTTGCCAGACAAAGCAGCTTTGATGTAGTCGCGACGGGCTTCAAAGCGGCGTTTGGGAACGTGGAATTCAGTAACCCATTTGTTTTCATCAGCCATCAGGTCGGCAAACTTCTGCAGATCATTTTCGGCAGCGGCTTTCTGGATAAACTGACGGCTCTTGGAGTGGTAATCTCCACGATATCTGAGATCCACCAGCACGTCCATGATGGCGGGATTCATTTCGTCAAAATTGGCGGCACCATAATTCTCGACCACGTCTTTTTTGCTGGAAATGCGGATCACATCCTGCTTGTGGTTTTCGTAAACGATGTCGAAAAGGGCTTTTTGCTGTTCGTGGGTGATGGTGCCCACTTTGTCTTTATTGGCTTTTACCCAGTCGCCGGCGGGTTTGCCTTTGAGGCCGGAGGCCTCGGCGAGCAGGGTTGCCTGGGCACCCACGATACCTGCCTGGTTCAGCTGAGCCAGGTTGGCTTCTTTGGAGCGGGCCCCGAGGTCAAAGCCACGACCGATGGTCACACCTGAGTTTCCTTCGGGCCAGTGTACCACGCGGGAGAAATAGCGGCTGCTGGCATTGTCCTGGCCTTCCACGTCGAAGGTCAGCTGGCCATGATCCACTTTCAGGGGATCATCCTCGGTCTTCATTTGTACCGAGCTGTCCTTGCCTGAAGAAGGAGCGGAAGAGCCTGCGGAGGTGTTCTGGGGCCCCATTTTAGCCTGGGCAGCCATTTTGCCTTTGTTGTCGGCTTCAGTTTCCAGGCCTTTGTCGTTATTGACGGGCATGCCGCCTACCTGGGTATTGGGCTGAACGCGGCCTTCACGCTGCTGGACCACGTGGGTCAGTTCGTGGCCGATCAGTTCCTGTCCTGACTGGGTGTCGGGTTTGAACTGGCCGGGGGCAAAGTGAACGTCATTGCCCTGGGTATAGGCAAGGGCGCCCATGTTGGTCGCCGAATCAGAGTCTTCGTGAATATTTACATTGGAAAAATCAGCCCCAAAGGAGGATTCCATCTTAGACTGAACTTCTTCTCCCATCCCAGAGTCATTTCCGCTTTCCTTCTTTTGTACGGGCTGGAAAGAGGCGGGGCTTGCTGCTCCAGCGGACTTTTGCTGGACAGCGGGAGCTTCGAGATTAAATTCGGGGGGGGACATGCTGGGCAGATTGCCTTCTGTCTCCTGTGATTCCTTCTTTTGCTGAAGTGCTTCTTTTTGATTGATCGCTTTATCCATATCAATTTCCTGTTTTAGAAAAGAAAACAAACTTATCCATTAGGAAATTCTTCTGATAAAACCCCGAAACCAACGTTCAGGCACAATCCAACTCTTTTTTCTGTATTTCCTTAAATGGAAGAAGAATGTCAATATTCAAAGGTAACGATCACGATCCAGATTATGAAGGATTTTAGCCAGAAATTTCCCCCAAATTTGAATTTTCATCCACATTTTTTCAGAGCTTCAGATTTGGATATCCGCGGGCGAATCCCAGTCTGTGGCGGCTTCGGGAATTTCCACCCACACGAGCTCATTTTCCATTTGACGAATCACTTTGCCTGCACCCTGATCTCCTTTCAGTTGTTGTAAAAGTCCAAAATATTTTTGGGGAAAAAGGACGGGCACGCCGGGTTGTTCCAGGTAATGTGCGGCGACGATTTTTTCGGGAAATTCTGTTGCTTTTTGCAGGATTTGCTGGTAATGAGTAGATTTTATCAGGGGTTGATCGGCCAAAGTGATCAGAATTTGCTGGGTTTCGGGTAAATTTTGCAAAATCCAGTCCAGTCCAAGTCGAATAGAGGACGAAAGGCCGGCTTGCCAGTTTGGATTTCGCAGGATTTGGGTGGGATAATTTTGAATTGAGGGGGAAATTTCTTCAAAATGGGCTCCCAGAACGGTGATCAGGTTGATTTTTTCGCAATCCAACAAAGCCTCTACCGCCAGCCTGATCAATTCATTTCCCTGGTATTTGAGTAGTTGTTTGGGGCTTCCCATGCGCTGGCTGCCCCCGGCAGCCAGCAATAAAACCGCGGTTTGACTCATGAACGAATCTCCTGCCGGGCATGAATGCTGGCCTGGCGCTGGCGCAATGAATTCCCGGCCCGGCCGGAAAATACGGCCTGTATTTCAGCAATGACGGCAAGGGCGATTTCAAACGGAGTTTGTGCCCCAATATCCAGTCCCACGGGGGCAAAAAGCTGGTCAATCTGCGATTTTTCCAGTTCAAGTTCGTCACAAAGCCGCTGAAAGCGGTTTTTGGGCCCAAGTACCCCCACGTAAGAAAGGTTCAGGGGAATTAAATTCCGCAAAATGGCTTTATCGTAGTCGAAATTATGGGAAATCAATACCGCGGCCGAAAATGCATCAGGAGAGAGCTGGGAAATTGCAGTTTCCCGATCCAGATGGATCACCCGATCCGCCTCTGGGAACCGTACAGGCAGGGCTTTGGCGGCACAATCGTCCGTGACGGTGGTTTTCCAGCCCATTTCATGGGCCAACTTACACAAGGGCCGGGCATCCTGCCCGCCACCAAATATCAACAGCCGAATGGCTGGAATCACTTTTTCCACCGCAAAACCCTCTCCACTTTTACCCGATTCTTCAAGCTGCAATCCTTCCTGTTGGTTCAGGTCAAAGGCTTGAATTTCAGGAGAATTCCATTTTCGCAAAGGGCCATAATCCTTGCCAATTTTCCGCACAAACCATTGTTCCTCAACTCCTTCAAATGCTTTTTGCAATTCCTCCAGATACTCAACCACCTGCGGAGTGATTGGCTCGATCCAAACCCGCAGAATTCCATTGCAACCCAGGCTGGCGCCGGTTTGGCGGGCTGATTCGTCGGTCAGGGTGTTGTAAGTGACCAGTTCGGGGATTCCGCTCAGCATGATTCTGCGGGCCTGACGCAGGGCATTTCCTTCCAGACATCCCCCGCTGATGGCCCCGATCCATTGTCCGTTTTGCTGAATGAGCATGCGGGCACCTGTGCGGCGGTACCCTGAGCCCTGCAGGTCCACCACGGTGGCCAGGGCCAGGGGCGCCTCGTCCCGGTTTTCATCCTGCAGAAAAGACAGGATATTTTGTATTTCTTTGGCTGAGGCAGACATGGTTTACCCTTCTCCTCCCCAAATTCCTTCCTGGGCCCGTCTCAGGGTTTCGTAGATGGTTCCTGCCACCATTTCCACTTTATATTGAGTCTGTGGGAGGGGATTGGCTCCCTCGGTCCCGAGTTTTCCGGCTTCTTTGAAAATTTCATCTCCGGGCGTTTTTCCGTTGAGGAATTCGGCCACTTTGGGCAGAAGCATGGGCACATTGGCCACACCACCCAAGCCGATGGATGCATTGGAAATTTTCCCATCCACCAGACGGTAGCGCACGATGACTTCGACCAACGGCCACTCGGCCCGGGCGCGGCTGATGTTGCGGAAATAGGCCGCTTTTTCGCTAGGCAACGGATCTGGCAACAAAATGGAGGTCAGAATCTCGCCTTCTTTTAACTGATGATCGTGGGCAGGATCGCTTCCGTCTCCATACAACTGGCCCAGGTCGCGGGAACCTTTTTCAAAAATTTCCACTTTGGCCCCGTAAGCCATGAGAGCCAGCCCGAGGGTGGAAGGGTGCGGAAATACGCAGGGACCGAGATCGAAGCAAACGCCAAACTGGTGGTTGCCTTCGCGGGCCGGACAGGAATTGCCGCCTTTTTTGAAACAGGAAAATTCTTCGTGCCGAAAATACCAGCAGCGGTTTCGCTGCAAAAGGGATCCGCCAATGCTGGCCGCATTGCGTATCTGTGGCGTCGCCAGCGCACCCGCTGACATGGCCAGACCGGGGTAATTTTTCTGGATTTCAGGATGATTGGCTACCTGGTCAATGGTAACCATGGCCCCGATTTTCCAGGCATTGCCCTGTTTTTCGATCTTGCCTAATCCTGGGATGCGTGATATATCGACAATTTCGCCCCGGGCGGTGCCGTGGCGCAGGCGGTCCATGTAATCCGTTCCTCCGGCTCGGACTTCTCCTTTTGCCTGACGGGCCTGGGATAATGATTCTGCTATTTCAGACATGATTTTACGGCTTAGGAATTGGTTTTGAGTCCGGCGAGGACAGTTTCAGGCAGGATGGGAGCGGTGAGCGGACGCCAGCCAGTGGCGTTGAAAACGGCATTGCCAATGGCACCTGCCACAGGCACGGTGCAAAGTTCGGCCACGCCGATTCCTTTTTCTTTGACGAAGTCAAAGCCCTCCTCGATGAAATCAATTTTGATTTCGGGGGTGTCGCCAATGCCGGGAATGCGGTAATCTTCCAGACTACGACCGAGATTGCGGCCCGTGGTGGGGCAAACGCTGCGGTCTTCGTACAAAATATGGCCGATCCCCTGGATCACTCCCCCGTAGCACTGGCTTTCAGCCAGTGGTTTTACGTGGATTTTTCCCACCCGCATGGCGCCTTCGACCCTGGTCACCCGCACTTTTCCCAAAAGCGTATCAACCTCCACTTCAATGATGTATGCGCCGTAGCCACGGTCCTTGCCCACGGTCATGCCCTGAGACAAGGGCAGCATGCCCAGGGCATTCATGTTGCCATTCAGGCCCCGTTTGGCGCTTTCTTTGGTCAGGGGCTGATCAGCCAGGGCTTCCTTCCAGGAGAGGCTTCCACCCGAATGTTTGATGCCACTTGCTTCAGCTTCGGCATTGTCCAGGTTGCGGGATTTGGAAATGTTTTTCAGGAGGGTTTTTTGCAGCTTCTCTGCCGCTTCCACCGCGGCAGGAAATACAGTTACGGTGGTGCGGCTGCCCGCCGAGGTAGGCCCAATGGGGTATTTTGAACTGCCAACTTCCACTTTGATTTCCTCAAAAGGCACCCCAAAAACATTGGCCACGGCCGTGGCCAGCACAGTTTTGGCACCCTGACCCATGTCCTGAATGGCCGAACGAATGGTAAAACCCGTGGGACCAGCTTCCACATCCACTTCGGCGGGAGGCATGTACACATGCAGCCAGCCCCCAAAACTGAGGCCAACGCCTTTGCGGAACCTTCCGTTTTGGCTGCCAGTCTCTTTTCTGCTTTGCCAAAGAGGTGAATTTTCCGCCCATTTGAAGAGGGACAGATAGCCTTCGCTTTTTTCCCAAACCTTTCTGAATTCCAGAGGATCTATTTTCAGTTGGTGGGCCAGCTGGTCAATGCCTTGTTCCATGGCGAAGGAGGCGGTGGGTCCGCCGGGGCCTCTGAAGGGTGCGCCGGGAGAGAAATTGGTCACCACATCATAGTCCTGCAGGCTTTTGGCGATGCCCGTGTAGTTGAGGCCGGCTATGTCGGCGGTATTGGAACCAATGGCAATGCCTGAATTGCAGTAGGCATCCATGGTAAAGGCAGCATTGCTGCCATCGGGTTCGGAGGTCACGGAAAATTCCACCTGGGCAGGTGGACGAAAGCCCGTATCCGTCAGTTCTTCGGCCCGGCTGAGGACCACAGAAACCGGGGCTTTGGCGATTTTGGCAAGGGAAATGGCAGTATGGCCTGCGGTTCCCAGCAATTGCTTGGCGCCGAAGGCACCGCCCACGAAATCCCCAATTACCTCGATATTTTCCTCTTTCAGTTTATAATCTTTGGCAATTTCCTGACCCGAAAAATAAACCCCCTGGGTGGAAAGCCAAACCCTGATTTTGTCTGTGCCCTGCCATTCTGCCACGGCACAATGGGGTTCGAGGGCAGTGTGAAACTGAGTGGGCGTATTGAAGGTAGCCGAAAATGCATTGACTTGCTGATCGTCTGCTTTTTTGGTTTTGCGATTGGCCTTGCCCTTCTGTTCTGAAGTCAGGCTGAGCATGGTCTTGCGCACATTATTGTCCCAGCTTCCCGGAAAGACCAGCCCCTCAGAGGCGCTGGGAACCTCTTTTTTGCTGTCAGGAAAGACCTGGACAGAATCTGGTTTGCGGGCTTCCACGGCGTCAATGACAAAAGGAAGGGGTTCGAATTCTGCCATAATGGCCTTGAGGGCGGCTTTGCCCAGCTTTTCATTTGTCGCCGCCAGGGCGGCAATGGGCTGTCCGTCGTAGCGGAGAATATCTCCCTCCAGGAGGCGAATAGCGGCTTTTACGCCCGGCATTTTTTCGGCAGGTGAAAGGTCCAGGCGGGTAAGGCGGGCGTGGGGGTAGGGTGAACGGAAAAATAATCCCACCAATTGACCCGGCAGCTGTACATCTGTGGTGTATTGGGCTTCGCCCTTTACTTTGGGCAGGCCGTCATAGCGACGCACCTCAGGCTGGATGTCCCCGTCAAAATCTCCTGCACAGGCGGCCTGTACGGCCTTGTAAATTCCAATGTAAGCCGCGCAGCGGCACAAATGTCCCGCCAGAGCCTCGGCCACCTCTTCGCGGGTGGGTTGTTTTTTGCCGTTCTGGCTGCGCCATTTTTTGTAAAAAGCTATGCCTTCGTTGATGAATCCCGGGCTGCAATAGCCACATTGCAGGGCATCATGGGCCAGAAAGGCCTTTTGTACGGGGTGCAACCCATTTTGTGCCTGACCTTCGATGGTGGTAATCTCTTTGCCTTCCATCTGGGTGGCAGGCATGAGGCAGCTGCATTTGGGGGTGCCATCCACCAGCACGGTGCAGGCGCCGCAGGCTCCCGAGCCACAAACCAGTTTGGTGCCTGTCAGTCCGGCCAGATTGCGGATCACTTCCAGGGCGCTGGTTTCGATGTCAGCGGTGAAGGATTGGCTTACTCCGTTGATGGAGGTGGAAATGGTTTCCGGCATATTATTGTTCTAAGAGGATGTCACAGAAAAGGAGATCGCGTCCCTGCTTGATTGGGAGTTGAGGCCTCATGGCGAATCTGATTGAAACCATTTTCAGGACCTCAAGTATTTCAGGATCGCTGGTTTTGCTGGCCAACATTTTTTCAGAATCGAATTGTGCAGAGATGTAAGGCACTGTGGTGGAATCTTCGATTTGGTTGGTGAAAGCCAGTTTCATGTTTTCCCGAATCCCGGTTTCGCTCAGGTCGCGGATTAAAAGGTAGCGCCAATCGTGGGGACCGCCAATGCGCATACCCAACAGGTCACAATTGAGCAGGCTAACCGGGGCAAAATCACCCTTGTGACCCTGGATGGTGCAGGGGCCAATGCGGGCATCAGCATAGCTGGCCCCATTTTCAAGGGCGAGTTGAATGGCCAGGTCCACGGCGGCCCCGGCCTGCCAATGTTCGTTGAGGGCAGAGGCCAAAAGGGATGAGGTGAAAAACAATCCCCCCGTACCCAGGCCGGCAAGTTTGAAGAACTCCCGTCTGTTCATTTGGTGGTCCGATTGATTTAATTCTGAGGGTAAATATACCTATTTATGGTAATAAGATGTTTCAGTTTTTGTCCATCCAGGTTGGTGGGTAAAGGTTGGGGGATCGAATCAGAAGGGCAAATATTTTGGAATGGGATTATTATCCTCCCATTTCAGGCAGGAATTTGTTACCAAATGAAGGGGATCAGGGCTTTGCGATTGGCGGGGTAATCGGGGAATTTCTCTTTGTACCAGCGGTGATGAGCCAGAGCACGGGGGGCCAGATTGGCAATGGTCCAGACTGCGAAATAGAGCCCGCCGGGCGACCAGGCCATGAGGGCCCAGCCGCACCATTCCAGAATTTCTCCAAAATAATTGGGGGCCGAAATGTAATTATAAAGCCCGCCTGTGGGGATTTTGTACCCCGTTTCGCCGGGTTTGCGCAGATTAAGCAGGATTTGATCTGAATGAAGATTGATTGCAAATCCAACCACAAACAGCATGGCGCCTGCGATGAAGCGTGGGTCGGTCAACCACTCGTCAGTGTAGTGGGCAAAATTGCCCAGCCATTCGCCGTTGAGGTAGCCATTCCAGAGTTGGAAAATGAAGGCGAAGGCGGCAATCAGCACAGGCATTCGCTTGTTTTTGCTTTTGATGCGAAAGGGGTAAATGTAGGTGCGGTTGATGTAGTGCATGAGCCAGGTGCCCAGCAAAATCCAGACAACAGGATGTTTGGGTCCTGTGCCAAGTATGACCAGGCTGCCAAACCAGAAGACCGCAGGCGACTCCATGATGACCCAGCCCAGGGTGTTGCTGATGGTGGGGCCGAATTTTCTTCCCCCATGGCGCCCGAAGGGCGCATTGATGAAAAACAAAAGTATGAATATGGGGACAGCAAAGGCGATGCCTGCGTAGAAGAGGATTTCGTACAACTGGGATTCTGGCATGGGCGAAATTTAGGGAATTCAGGTGAATTTGCAATTTATGGGGACGGGGTTTTGGTTAAACACCAAGACACGGAGGGCTCAAAGGGTTTTTGATTGAAAGCTTCCGCTTTTGGGGGGATAAACACGGAGGACACCGAGGTTTTCAGGAGTTCACAGAGATTTCTTTTGGAGTTGAGTTTATTAAAACACAGAGGCACAGAGTCCGTTGCAGTGGTCAGGAGGTTTTTATGAAAATTGGGTTGGCTGATTGCTGAAAGCTGACCGCTTAAAAATGGGAAGCTTCCGCTTTGGGGTTGATTTTCAACACAAAGGCGCAAAGATCACCAAGTTTTTTTGATTGAAAGCTTCCGCTTTTGGGGGGGTAACCATGGAGGACACCGAGGTTTTCAGGAGTTCACAGAGATTTCTTTTGGGGTTGAGTTTATTAAAACACAGGCACTTGCCAAGGGCACTCCTATGAAGGAGTCCGTTGCAGTGGTCAGGAGGTTTTTATGAAAATTGGGTTGGCTGATTGCTGAAAGCTGAAAGCTGACCGCTTAAAAATGGAAAGCTTCCGCTTTTTGGGGTATCTCGCAGCTCGCAGCCAGCAGCTTGAAGCAGAGAATTTGCCCAAAATTTTTTACGAATGAGAGTCAACCCCTCGTGGCTACTTTGGGTTGTGGCCAGGAAAAAGAGACATTTAAAAAATGCCCGAAAAGTGTGATGGAAAACGAGTGGATTTCTTTTGATATTGGGAGGGTAATGATTTTTATCACCTTTAATAGTTTGAATTATGTCTGATTCTGATTTGACCTGGCAAGACAAGGCAGTTCCCGAATCTGTGGTAAAGCTACGCATTCGCGATTGGGGCCTGAATCACCGTGATCAATACTGTCTGGCTTTTGCGTTTAAGAAGACGGATGTGGATGCGCTTTTGCAGGATTATAATGGGGAAACTGTGACCGGGCTGTATGCCACGTTTGGATTTACTTTGGATTATCCTTTGGCACCTGGCAAAACGGAATTGGAATTGCATAAATCTCTGACAGTTTTGTTGTGCGGGGTGACGGGTGATCCCACCAACGGGTGTGCGAGGGTACTTTCCAATAGTGATGGTTTTGGCTATCTGGGCTATGACCGGTCGCAGGGGAATTTTGATGTTCCTACGGGTAATGATACCTGCCTGCAACTTGAGTTTGGAAAAAACGATCTGACCGCCTACACTGAGGAGTCGGGCTTGTTGAGGGGAAATGTGAGTTCCTTGCAGGGGAATCTTTATCGGGCTAATTTCAGGAATTATATTCAGGCCCTGGATAACAGTGGCAACCCGCCAGAGGAGGGGAGTTCCTTTACCTGGTCAGAATCAAATAAGTGTGCTTGCTCGGGAAGGTGGATGCGGGCCTACACTTACGATGCATGTATTATTAATGACTTCCTTGATTTGGCTCCCGATGGTGGAGGGTTGCGGTTCTATATGGGGGTAAGTCGGGTAGATGACAACCCTGAAGGTGATTTTTATCAGCATACCCTGGCCGTTTGTGCGATTGATGCGAACTACAATGACATTTGTGTTGTGGGAGCTGATAATTATGTGGATTGGGCCCAGCCTTGTCCCAATATTTGCCCTGATTGATTGAATGATGTCACTGGGTTGGGTCATCCACATTCTCTCCTATTTGTTTGTCCTTCCCTTGCTGGTTGGCCTGGTTCGCTGGCGAAGCGGGTCGCAGGTACAAAGGAGGTTAACTCTGCTGGTGGGGGTAATGGGAGTAAATCAGCTTTTGCAACATTTCTGCTTTTATTTTCAGGTGAACAACTTTCCCGCTTTTCATCAGGTTCCGCCCCTGGAATTGACTTTTTTGGGATGGGTGTTCATGGAGATATTTGAAAAGAGAAAATTGACCAGGCTTCTCCCTGCATTGATCCTGGCTTTTTGGGTTTTTTGCCTGGTAAGCACATTTTTTATTCAGGGCCTGTGGCAATTGCCCACCCTCACCCGCACAGTTCAATCTATTTTGGTAATTGGACTGGTTTTGGGATATTTTCTGCAACTGCTGCGGGAAATGAATGTCAATCAATTGACCCAAACGTCTTCTTTTTGGTTTGTGTCAGGGGTATTTATCTACTATGCGGGAAGTATTTTTATCTTTTTTTACAGCAATGCCCTGGTTGGAAATGATTCGGACAGGAGTACCCTTGTTTTTACCATCAACATAAGTTTACTTCTTATTTTATATTTCTGTTATACAATTGCGCTTCTATGCAAGGAGAATCCTTTGACATCTTCCAGGGCTTCCTCCTCGGAACCCTTCTCATTCTGATCTTCGTGGTGGCCATCATCGCATTTGTGGTGGTCTATAATACCCGTCTGGCCAAAAAAGAACGCCGTATCCTCGAAATTGAGGCCCAACACCAAAGGGACCTGCTGGAATCAAGCATTGCATCGCAGGAAAAAGAACGGGAGCGCATTGCGCGGGACCTGCACGATGAGATTGGCGCCATGATTTCCACCATCAATCTGGGTTTGCTTCAATTCAGGAAGAAGGCAGAGCCTGGTAGTGCGGCAGCAAATTTCTCTTCCCAAACCATGGAATTGCTTAATTCCACGGCTGAACAGGTGCGGAGGATTTCCCGTGACCTGTTGCCAGCTACCCTGGGGCGTTTTGGGCTGATGGTTTCTTTGGAGGAGTTGTTTGATTGGGTGGAAAAGCAATCTGGAATCAGGATGGTGCTGGAGGATCGGTCAGAGTTGCCACCGCTGACCGGGGAACAGGAACTGGGGCTGTATCGCATTGTGCAGGAAGCCGTCAATAATGCGCTCAAGCATGCAGAAGCTACCCGCATGGTGCTTTCCTTAGAGGTTGACGGAAGTGAATTGCGCCTCCAATTTGAGGACAATGGAAAAGGTTTTTCACTTGAGGAAGCTTCAGAAAGCAGAAGTCTGGGTCTGAAAAACTTTGAGGCCCGCGCCTCTGTGCTGGGCGGCAAGGCGATTATTGAATCAGAAGTTGGAAAGGGAACCCGTATCAGGGTAAATTTGCCGATTGAGGGTGTTATTCAGGAACCAGATAGTGGCCATGTTTGATGGCATACACCACCAGGCCAGCCAGATTTTTGGCACCCGTCTTTTCGAGCAATTTGCGGCGATATCCTTCCACGGTACGGGGACTGATGAATAATTCTTCTCCAATCTCTTCTGAATTTTTTTCTTCGCAGACCCTTTTGAGCACTTCTATTTCGCGTTCGGTCAGGGGATCCACTTTAGAAAAGGTGGGTTGAATCCTGTTTTTATGGACCAGGGCGGCCAGCATGGCCTGGGAAACCCGTTCACTGAAGTAGAAACCCGTTTCCATGACCGACTCAATGGCAGCCACGGCCTCGCCCATGTCTGAGTTTTTAAGCAGGTAAGCTGAGGCGCCCGCCTCCATGAGTTTGGAAATGAAGCGGTCGCTTTCGTGCATGGTGATCACGATCACTTTGAGGTCGGGATACAACTGTTTTATTTTTTGGGTGGCTTCGAGGCCATCCATGCCCGGCATTTCGAGGTCCATGAGTACCAGATCAGGCTGGTCCAGGACCAGCTTTTCCAGCAATTCCAGTCCTGACCCTGCTTCAAAAACGACTTTCACTTTGCCTTCCTCACTGAGAAGGGCAGCCATGCCTTTGCGGAATAGTACATGATCGTCGACGAGGGCAATGCGAATGGGGTTCATTGTGTGAGGGTTTACCTGCAAAATAAGAAGATTTCATGAATGGGTGCGTAGTTCTACGTATGGGGAACGTAGGGCTGCGCATTTTTTGTTTTGCGTAGCAATGATCTGTTTTGGGCGGGAAAATTGCGGCAACTTTGTAGGGTAACAAATGATTAACTCAAACAAATAAAAAAATCATGAAAACGATCCAATCCTTCTTCAGACCTCCTTGCTGTTTATCCTTTCTCAACAAATTGCCTCCCTGAATTTAAACCCTGGGCGGGTTTGCCTGAAAATTGAGTCGGAAATTTTTTTGAGTTTCTTTTCAGGCAGAAACCAAAATCCCGGCAAGAAAATCAGGCAGAATCCCATAATGGGTATGAATCTCTCCCACGTTGATCTGAGTATCTCCCAAACGCTTT
Organism: Bacteroidia bacterium; assembly: GCA_020635905.1. GTDB lineage: Bacteria > Bacteroidota > Bacteroidia > J057 > JADKCL01 > JACJYV01. The sequence continues at coordinate 664,146 of JACJYV010000006.1, read as the reverse complement.
TCAGTTGTTTCCTGTTAGTTGCAAAAAATGCAAATGGAACAGATTTCAATCCAATTTTCGCATTTGGAACGACCAAAGGAACCGTAGCTTGAAGTAGTTAGAAAATCAACAACTGAAAGCCTATGAGAAGATAGATTATCCAATCCCCCCATTTCCTGAAATTTTCATGAAGCCAACTTCCCCTTCTGGGGACCGGGATTTTCATGCCTGATTCAAAAGATTTAAATCAAACAAAATCAAACCGTTTGCTACGGGCATTGCCCGAACCAGGCACCTTTTACAACCACTAATAAGTTAAAATTATGAAAAACGTATTTAGCCTTGCCGGCGCACCATGTGCGCCTGCAAAATCATCCTCTGTTGCTCAAATTATTGCTTTTGCTCCTGCAATAAAGCGCTCCGTTTTCCTGTTCCTGGCCATCTCTTTGATCCGTTCCATCTCGCTGGCCCAGTCTCCTGACACGCTGGATGTATCAGAATTCGCCTTTCAGGTATGGACGAGAGCTGGTGTTTTGAATGCAGGAGATACCGCCACCTTTTTCATTGAGTTGGGAACCGCCGCAGAAACGGCAGATGATGTGGTGGGATTTGAGATAAATCTGACCCCTGGAAGTAGCGCTGAATTCCCTGAGGAGCCCAATTTCGAACTGGAAAATTCCTGGCTTTGCAGCCCTGCCCAGGCAGTGACTCAGACTACCTCAGATCAGGAAGAGAACAGCATCAAGTTCAATGTGCATCGAAATGATTGGACTGGCCAAACCGGGTACGGGGAGCTGTTCAGAATTGACCTGGTTTGTACCCAGGACAATACCCCTGCGGAAAATCTGGTGGCTGGTGGCGGGGGAATGGTCCTGATCGATAATATTGGATTCAAACACCTTGAAATGACGCCAGAAAAGCCATTGGCTACCCTTTTTCCCAATCCATGCAGCTCAACTCTTCACTTCAGCTGGGGAATGGATTTGCCGCAGCGCGTGGATTTGGTCGATATGAATGGTAATTCCCGCCCTGTCTCCATGAATTCAATTGTCAGTGGAAATTTTGAAGTGGCGGGAATGAAAGAGGGAATTTATCAGGTTGTGGTCCAGTTTGAACGGGCCCGTGAAGTTCACCGCCTGGTGATTAAATAAAGGACGTTTTTCGCAAAATTGCGACTTGCCATCCCCACCCTTTTCCGGGTTGCGGGATGGTTTTTGTTTGTGGGGGAAAGAGAAAAATCCAATCAGTTCATTTCCTGAATTTCGCTGATTTTCTTCAGCAACCAGGCCGAGCCCATGCCTTTTCCTGATTTGGTAATGATTTCATTTTTGAGCTTTTCAAGACGTTTGGCGTCCTTCAAAGGGATATTGGAAAGGCGGCGCAGATGGAGGATGAACGCAATGTATTGCTTGCGTCGTTCAGCAGAGATAGACTGGTTGCGGTCCAAAAACATGCGAAAGGAATGGGCGAGGGATTCGAGCCCGAGGGAATTGCCTGTTTCAAAATAGATTTGCAGCAAATAGGCCCGGGAGTCGATCCCGAAAAAAACATCCTGGTAATCATCCAAAACCCTGTTGAAGCAGGATTCTGCCTGGTCAAAATTTCCCTGGTAGAAAAACGTCAGGCCTGTGCAGAAATTAATCAGGTTTCCGTGGTGATCGCCCGCAATCCTGTCCTGATAATTCTGGATAAAATTGTCAGTCCAGGTAAATTTCCCGCAACGCAGCGCCACATGGATTATGTTGCGAAAGTGCCAGGGAGAGATCTTATTATTCTCTAAAAGAACTTTCAGCTCAAGCATTTCCAGATAAAGTCCGAAAATTTCTTCCAGAAATTCCAGTTTGCCATCGTTCAGGCTTCTGGTCCCAAAATTAATCAGTCCAATGTAAAGATATTGCACCTCCTCCCTTGAAATGTTCTGGTGGTGATCATGCAAAAGCGCCATTAGATTGCTGAAAGCGGGAAGTGGGTCAGGAAGGGTTTTCAGCAAATATAATTCATGGTAGCATTTGAGAATGGGGGGAAGCTCATTTTTATGTGCGGCTAAATACGCAACTACATGAGGGGCCAAGGGCAAATCAAGCTTCACTCCAAACATCGCCTGGCGGTCGAGATCATGCGTAATCAATCGAATCACCCTCAACAAAAAGGCATATTCCAGGTTTTTGGACATCTCTGGCAGGTGTGGATTTGGATCACGTTGAAGCAGGAGGGAATGGTTTTCAGCAATAGCCTCTTCCAGCAACATTTTCTCCCAAAACAAATCAAATTCGTTGAGCCAGGATTTTTCCAGCGCTTTCAGCGCTTTTTTGTAAAAGGAAGGGAAATATTTGGTGTCTCTGGCCTGGTTGAGTTTTTCCAACTGAAACCGGTTTCTCAGGGCTGAATTTTGTTCAAAAACAACCTGAGCCATGAAATTCAGCAGGAGATTTTGCAAAAGAGTTTTGAGGTTGATGAGTTTGGAATAATTAAAGTCCTGACCCCGATAGACATCTGCGAAAACCTCTTCATCCGTTCCACCCTTCTCAGAATTTAAAAACCTGGATTCCAGTTCCTGAAATAAAACCAAAGCATCCTCCCTTTTATTGAAAAAAGGAGATGAGAGATAATCCTGAAATCGTTTTCGCTCACCCGGGTCAAGTAACCCAAGTAACTGAATCAGCTTGTTGTCGGACATAAAAAGGGTGGCTAAAGTAAAATCAATATAGGCAAATTTTAAAAAAACCTTAAAATCTGTGATTGAGAGTTCCCGGTCAAATGGGTTAAAAGGACGAATGAGGCTGTTTTGAAGCTGGTTTTAAGGAAATAAGTCCAAATAAACCGGGAGATTTTGTGGGTACAAGGATGAGCGTTTGGTGATTTAATTTGAATCAGAAACAAATAAAACCTTCACGCTTACTACCATGAAAAAGACCAGTATTTCCAAAGGAATCAATCCAAAATCACTCTCTGCAGCAGCCCGGGAGCAACTCACTTCACAACTGTATGCCGTTCATGCACAAATCTTTGATGGCGTGGACAAGGAAAGTTTTCGGGCGTATGTGATCGAACCTGCGACCGTTTATTCCAGAATTTTTCTGGTGAAAAACCGCAGAGAGGAAACGGTTGGCTACGCCACCTTCCAGGTCTATCAGACCGAAATTGAGCGGAATGGCAAACTGCGCAAGCCCTATGTTTTCCGCACTGAAATGGGGGTAATTCAGGAGTTTCGGGGTGGGGCTCCCATCAATCAGGCTCTTTTGCTTGAAGCGCTGAAATTCTCCCTGCTTCACGGCATCCCCGAGGCCTATTACATGGCTACGCCCATCAATCCCGTGGCCTATTACCTGACCTGCCGCGATACGGCCATCATTTATCCCCAGCCCGGGATTGAAACCCCGGCCCACATTGTGGCCATCAAAGACCAGCTTTCATTGGCCCTGAATCTGCCCCAGGCCTCAGAAACGAATCGTTTCGTGAAGAAAGTGGGCTGGATTGTTCGCATGAGCGAAGCTCAATTGCTGCGCATGCAAAGCAAAGACAATCCCTGGTTTCAGTATTACCTGCAGGAAAATCCTGATTTTTCCAGGGGTAATGGCCTCATGTGGCTGGCCCCGGCCAATCTGAAAAATGGGGTTTTGTGTTTGGGCAAAATGCTGGCCCGCAAATGCGAAACCCAATTGCAAAAAATCACTTTCAGCCTGCCCAGGCAATTGCGCCGCCAGCTGTCTTTCCTTTACTAAATCATCGAAAATCAAAAATCACCTTCATATTTTTCAGGAGGGAGCCGAAAATCCAACATAACAGAGTAGGCAAAAATCATTAATCACTTAGTATTATGAGCACTCCAAAAAATTTCAAAAACGTAGTTCTTTATTGCGATGGACACATTCCTGGTTTCCGTTGGTTGGATAAAAAAAACGAATCCGTCAGGTTGACTGAGCGCCTCAGGGTGGCCGCGGCTACGGATCTCCTTTACGATCAGGCCCGGGGAGGTTACATGATTCAGGTCGGATTCAATTCCAATTTATACCTTTCAGGCAATACCAGCACAGGACAGGTTTCGCTTACAGAACAAGACCAGGCCAATGCCTGGGAGTTTATCCCGACGGGTGACTCAGCCGCCCAAGACTTTATCATCAGGGCCATGGATGCAAGTGGTGGTGGAAACCGGGTTTACCTTGACGGGAGTACAGGAGATGGAGCAATTTCCCTGAAGGAAGCACTCGAAATCTCCCCCGAGGAAGGAAACACGGGCACGAAATGGATAATTTTCACTGGCACCACCATCGGCTGACAGGGATGATTGAAACCCGGATGCGCCGGCCTTATGGTCTGCGCATTTTTTGTGCACTGCCAGTTTTCATCAAAAGGTTGGGTGATCAATTATTGAAAAATGCCTTTTATGCCTTTGGAAATTCGCACGAGGGATGGGAAGGGCCGCCGTGAGCCTGCTTTTGCGAACGGTGGGTGCTGTGCCGTATCCAGAATCATTTCGCATGCGCGTAACTTTAGCGTTTTCTTTAACCACAATGGCCATGGAGAGGGTTTTTAAACCCATTTTTCCGGGAACAAAATGGAAGAGTTCACAGAGATATTGCGCTGAAATTTAATCTGCGTCCACAAATTTTTAGGAGTTTCTCCATTTCTAAACCATTCATTAACTAATGATTCTCTGTTACCTCTTCCATGGGAGAGTTAGTCCTCAGTCCTTTGTCCTGGGATTTGAGTTGTTGCATTTTTAGGGGAATGGAAAATTTGGGCAAAAAAATACCCCAGCAAGCCGGGGTATTTTATATGTGGTTTTTTGATAGTATTTCCGGGGTTATTCCTGGGCAATGGTTTCTTCCTGGTAGTAACCTGCAACATGATTCAGTCCAGCAGGCTGTTCCACCATTTTCACGATCACGTCGCTGCTGCGATCGATTTCTTTGAGGAACGGTTTGGGATACAAGCCCATGAGGAACATGAGCAATACCAGCGGAACCATGACCAGCACTTCGCGCAGGTTGAGATCTTTGAGGGTGCGGTTGGCTTCTTTGTCCAGCGGTCCAAACATGACGCGACGGAACATCCAGAGGAGGTAAACTGCGGCGATGATCACGCCTGAAGCAGCCAGAATGGGGAAGGCAGCCGATACGTGGCTGGAACTGAAGGAGCCCAGCAACACCATGAATTCACCAATGAATCCGTTGAGACCGGGAAGCCCGGCAGAGGAAAGCACAGTGATCATGAAAAACACAGTAAAGACCGGGATGCTTTTGGCCAGGCCCTGGAAGTCGGCGATGGCGCGGGTATGACGGCGATCGTAGATCATGCCCACCATGAGGAAGAGTGCGCCAGTGGAAATGCCGTGGTTGATCATCTGAATGACCGCGCCGCTGATGGCTGCCGTGGTGAAGGAAAAAATCCCCAAAACGATGAAACCAAGGTGAGATACAGAGGAATAAGCAACCAGCTTTTTGACGTCGGTCTGGACCATGGCGGCCATGCCACCATAAACGATGCCAATCACGGCCAGGGTGCACATGGTGGAGGCAAAGTACTCAGAGGCGTGAGGGAAGATGGGCAAACAGAAACGGATGAGTCCGTAGGTTCCCATTTTCAGGAGCACGCCAGCCAGAATGACCGAACCTGCAGTGGGTGCCTGGGTGTGCGCATCGGGCAGCCAGGTGTGCAGGGGGAAAAGGGGTACTTTGATGGCAAAACTCAGGGTAAAGGCCAGGAAAAGCCAATTTTGCAGGTCGGGCCGTACGCCGCGTGAAACAATGTCGTAGTAGTTGGAGGTGAAGGAAGTCCAGTTATTGACTTCAAAACCTACATAAATGATGGCCACCAGCATGAGCAGGGAGCCGATCAGGGTATAGAGGAAAAATTTGACCGAGGCATAAATCCTTTCTTTGCCGCCCCAGATGCCAATCAGGAAGTACATGGGGATAAGTACCATTTCGAAGAAAAGGTAGAAAAGCACCATGTCGAGGGCCATAAAGAAGCCAATTACCCCGATTTCGAGGATAAGCAACAGGGCATAATAGGATTTTTCGTGTTTTTCGACCGATCCCCAGGAGAACAGGATGGTAATGGGGAAGAGGAAGGTGGTCAGCAGGACGAGATAGATGGAAATGCCGTCCAGACCTGTGATGAAATTGATGTTGTAGCGGGCGCCTTCTCCAAACCAGGGGAGGAAGGAATCAAGGGCGAAGCTGTTGAATTCGGCTGATTGCTGACCCAGATAGGCAGTTCCGACAGGTGCATTGGCGGTGTAAGCCAGATAAACGAAGACGGAAAGCAACATGGGAATCAGCGAGGCGCCAAATGCGATGTACTTCGCAGATTGTTTTTGCAGACCCAGGATGAATGGTATGCCCAGAAAGGGGGCAAAGATCATAAGATTCATCAAAAATTCTGCGGATTCCTTCGACATATTGTGTGTGATTTGAATTTACAGGTGGGCAAGTTACTATTATTTGAGAATAGAAGCAATTTGGAATTTTGCCTTTTTATCGGCCTGAAATGGCTTTTCAGGGGCTTTTTGCAAAGCAATCTGCGGCGTCGCTCAATTGCTGATGATCAACTTTCGTCCCAAAGCTCCCATCGGGCCTTCGGCCCGGAAAATATACATGCCGGGTGCCAGCTTCTGCACTGGCAATTCCCACTGTAAATGGTGCTGACCCGGACCGAGTTTCCCCGGAAAATTCTGCCACACAATTTTACCGTTGAGATCCAGCAGGGAGAATTTCAGGTCAGCGCTTTCAGCGATTTCCAGATCGAGATTGAGGGTGGATTGCACGGGATTGGGGTAAAGAGAAAGGGACGCGCCAAATTCACGCAAAGAGCGGTCGCGGCTGACTGCCTGCACTGCATTTCCTGCGTTGACCCGCCCGAATCCCAGTTCGTTGCTCCAGGTGCCGTTGGCTTTGGTTTTGAAATAATTATAATTTCCTACCTTGTCGCAGGTGGTTTCCAGGTATTTGCGGGCCGTTTTCAGGGAAATGGAAGGGTCAGCACTCAGGATCAGGCCCATGACCCCGGCCGCATTGGGACAGGCTGCAGAGGTGCCGTTAAAGGAAGTATTGATGTCTGTGGGGGTGAAGCCAGCTGCGCCGGTCATGTCGGCGGTGGCGATCAGGACCCCGGGAGCGCCAATGTCCACACTGTCTTTCCAGTTTCCTTCCCAGTTTTCACCGTCGCAGGAAGTGGGCTTTTTGCGCTCGTCGCACATGGAGGTGGCATTCACACAAATCGCTCCTTTGACCCGCCCGGGCCAGATGGGCGATCCGCCGTCGTTGCCGCTGGAAAAGAACATGGGAATTCCCAGGCCGTTGCGGCCCAGGGTGAAGGCGTCTTCCATGGCTGCTTCCACGATGGTGGTGCCGCCGGGAAAAAGGAAAAGGAGGGCGTCAGGGACGCCCCAGGAGTTGCTCATGAGGGAGGCTCCGTTGAGGCGGGCATGGTTGATGCCATCCACCATCCAGGTGGGGATAGACCAGGGGATGATGCCCAGAAGTGAATCCTGGAGGTAGTAAAACACCCGGATGGGCATGACCGAACAATCGTAACAAATGCCGGCGGTGCCGACATTATTATTGGCTTTGGCGGCAATGATGCCTGCGCAGGCCGTGCCGTGACCGTCTTCTGGAAAATTGGTGTTGGGATAACCCTGCTGGCCTTGTCCAATGCCGTCGAAGCCTGGCTTGAGATTGCCCGTGAGGTCCACATGGTTGGTGTCTGTGCCTGAATCAAGCAGGGCCACGATGGTACTGGGGCTGCCTGTGGTGAAGGCCCAGGCGGCTTCCACATTCATGTCGGCACCCGGGGTGCCGCCTCCCTGCTGTGACTGGCCGGTATTTTTGATGGCCCACTGGTAGCTGAAGTAAGGATCAGAAGTGGTGACAATGGGCTGAAAGAGGTAATCTGGCTCGGCGCTGGAAATCCAGTTTTCCTTTCCTAAAACAAGGGAGACTTCCAGGGGATTGAGGAGGGAATTTTTGTCTGTGGTCAGGAGCTTCCAGGCAGGAGAAAGTTGGTTGGGACCTGCATACGTAACCTGGTTCTGATGGGCAAATTGTTCCAGGCGGGGCAGTTCGCTTTCGTCGGTCAGCCTGACCCAAACCCGGTTTAATACCCCAAACCAATCGTTTTTCTCAGTCATCAGCACGGGATAGACGTAGTCTGTCTGGGGATAGCTGAGTAATTCCTGTTGAAGAATGGGAAAGTCCTTTGGGGTCCAGTTACTGCCCGGACGGGCAGTAAGCATGTACACGCCTTCAAAAACCTGGGCTGTTTCGCGGGTGATTTGGTGAAATTTGCCCATTTCCCGCACAATTTGGGCCCTTTCGCTGAAAGGAGTGGCAGGTTTAAAGCCAATGATCAGGCGGTCAGTGGCAGTAAGCCTTTCCATGACTCCGTCAGGGATAACAGGAGATTGAGCCCGCAGGGCGGGAAAAAGGATCAGGGCAAGAAGCACCAGGGGGAGGAATTTCCGAAAATTCATAGGATCATCTTGAGTATGCCCGATGAATTTAGGGAAAATATTTAACTCATGCCCAGACTCTTTTGCGAATGGCGCGGATGGCGAGGGCTTTGTATGCGTAAATCAGGCCTTCTGAGAGGAATCGTTGCAGGGCAACCAGCAAAATGCCAGCCGGGCCGAAAAGCAACACGGAAGGTATGGTGAGCAAAAAGGAAATCAGGTTTTGTCTGGTCAGGACCATGTTGGTTGAAATTGGATTGCGTTGGCTATAAAGATGCGAAAGTAGAGGTATTTCCATAAATAATTTCAAAAATCGGGAAGTTTTTTTTCGGGCTGAGGGATTGGTTTTCATGGGATTGCATTTGAGGGCTTTGGGAATTGATACCCCGGCCCATCCAAATGTTACCGTTCAGTTGAAAAAGAATTTTTCAGACAAACAAAAACGGGCCATTGGCCCGTTTCTGCATCAATTCTGCGTGTATCTTTTCAGCCGCCTGTAGAGCTTTTGATCGTGTTTACTTTCTCCTTCTCTGACTTCACCGTCTTCTCCAGTTCATTCACTTTGTCCTCCGCACGTTTGATGGCATCTTCTTTCCTTTTGATTTCCTCTGCAGACAATTTGCCTCCTTTTTTCTGGGCCTCGAATTGCTTTTTCACTTCCTCGATTTTGGTCCGCGATTCCGTTACAGCCTTTTCATTGTCCGTGACCACCGTTTCAGCTTTTTCAATTTTACTCTGGTGATTGGAACGGGCTTCAGCAGCTCTTTGCTGTCCAAATTCCTTGCCTTCCACTTCCTTGTCCTTGCCGTAAGCATTTCCCTTACCATGATCTTCGCCTTCCTTGTGCTCCTCTCCCTTTCCATGGCCGTGATCGTGCGATTCTTCCGTTTCAGTCCCCGACTTCACCCCTCCGTGGGATTCGCTTCCGTGATCTTCACTTTTATGTGAGTGGGCAGATTCAGATTTGCCGGGATTATCCTGACCCTTGTTGCCATGCGCCTCAGACTGGCCTTTGGCTGAATGGTTTTCGTGGTCGTTGGAGCCTTTTTTATCCTTACTCTCCTTGTCGTCTTTACTTTCCTTGCCTTTGGCTTCCTTGTTTTTGGGGGATTCAGACCAGCCTCCTTTGTCCTTGTCTTTACCTTTTCCCTGGGCCTGGCTCTGGGTGGGAAGTGCCATCAACATGAGGGCCAAAGCTGTGATTCCAGCGAATTGAATTATATTTTTCATGATTGTGGCTTATTATTTGGTTTCAAATTCCTTCATCAGATCATCCATGGCAGCATCAGCTTCCTTGCGGCTGGATTCTACATTTTCAATGGAGGCATCTGCCTCTCTGCTGAGAGAGTCCAGGGTGGCAATTTCCTTTTCTTGTTTGGCCTGGGCGGCTTTGTCTTCGCCTCCACAGGAAAACATTGCCAAAGCGAGCAGAAGGGTCAGGGCTGACGGCAAGATTTTTTTCATAGGGTTTTTCTAATGGATTTAAAACCGGTCAAAAATACGTTTTCAGGCCAGGAATTGATTTTTAATTAGACCAAAAGCCATTCCATCCCGACGAATTTCTGCAAAATTCAGGTCAATAAAAAAGGGGCCGAAGCCCCTTTTTAAATTATTTCGATTGCTTAGCGGATGATGGTCACGGACCCGGATTTGGTAATGGGCGCCCCGTTATAGGCATTCGCTTCAATGACGTACATGTAAACTCCCTCAGGAAGATCCTGATTTTTGGAGTCTTTACCATCCCATTTGAAGTTGAGGTCATAGGTTTGGTACACCAGTTTACCCCAGCGATCAAATACTGACAGCTGAATGCTGGTCAGCAAACGATGCTGAATGGAGAAATAGTCATTGTCATTGTCGTTATTGGGGGTAAAGCCAGTCGGCACATACAGCCTGATGCGCTCATCCACCTCCACTGTGAGGTACATGGTGCTTTCGCAACCGCGGAAATCGATCATGTGCAGTACGACTTCGTAGGTGCCCGGCGCTGAGTACTGATGCACAGGAGTGGGCGATTGGGAAGTGGTTCCGTCTCCAAAATCCCAGTTGTAAAACTCAATGGGACGAATCGGGTCGTTGAGCCAGAATTCCACGATTGCATTGGGGATTTCCGTTTGGTAGGCGCTGGCCATCATACCTCCGCTCGGCGGTCCGTTGGCTTCAGCATGAATTGGAATGAGCGGGCTGCGGCAACCGTTGGCGTCAATGGCCTCCACCCAGTAGGTGAAGTCACGGTCAATGGGTTGCATGTGCAGATCTTTGCCCACATGGAAGGGGCTGCCACCATCGGGAGTGTAGTACCAGAAAATGGTAACACTGTTGGGAGCATCCACAGAAAGCGTGGGGGCATATCCGTTACAAACCGTATCATTCTCAACGATAGGCGTATAAGGAGGAGGCGTAACCTCGGCTGGTTTGGTCAGTTCGCTCACACAACCCTTATCTGAAGTGGCGATCAAAGTCACATTGAAGAAGCCAGGCTCCAGATATACGTGACTGGGATTGTGCTGGGTGGAAGTGGAACCATCCCCAAAATCCCAGCTGTAGGACGAAATGTTGCCCGTGAGGATCGTGGTGAGGTCAGTAAACTGAGTGGTGTCGAAGAAGCAGGTGACTGTGCTGGTAAAGTTCACCACAGGAAGTGGGTGAACCACAACTGCTTTGGTGGTACTGTCGATACAGCCGTCGCCCGTGGTAACCACCAGGGTCACATTATAGGTGCCGGGTGCCGCGTAAGTATGGGTTGGGCTTTCAATCACGCTGGTGCTGCCGTCGTCAAAGTTCCAGAAAGAACCTGCCACGAAACCGCCAGGTACCGTGGTGGTGTTGATGAAGTTGGTGACTTCGTTCAGGCAGACAGGCAGGGCGTCGTAGTCAGGCTGGGGCGATGGATTGATGGTAATTGACTGGGTAAAGCTGTTGTTACAGCCATTTCCACTGGTGGTGGTCAGAGTCACGCTGTAAGTACCCGGGGCAGAATAAATGTAGCTTGGATTTTGCTGAGTGGAGGTGTTGGCATCTCCAAAATCCCAATCCCAGGCAGTAATGGTTCCCGAGGAAATGCTGCTGTTGTCAGTAAATAGGGTGGGATGCCCAAAACAAACTCCTGAATAGGTGAAACTGGAAGTGGGCAATGGATTGACCGTAACGGTATTCGAATAAGAATCCGTACATCCGTCAATGGTGTTAACGGTCAGGGTGGCAGTATAGGTGCCGGCTGAGGTATAGGTATGCTGGGGATTGGCTGTGCTGGCCGTTCCGCCATCTCCAAAGTCCCAGGTCCAGGCAGTAATGGGCCCGGGCGGGAAGGTGGATTGGTCCGTAAAGGTTGTGGGCGAGCCCTGGCAAACGGTGGTTTGGATAAATTGGGCATTGGGCATATCAGAGATCAGAATGACGGCTGTATCTGAGAAAATATAGCTGCACACCGTGTCATTGATAATGATGTAAATGCTCTCAATGCCTTCATTCAGAGCGTCCTGGGTTGGATTAATGGGAATTGCCACCGAGTCAACCCCTATGCCAAAGGTAATGGAAGTACCAATGCCGGCATAGTCAGTACCCTGGGTTGCAGTACCTCCCACAGAATAGTGCAATGTGAGGGGGAAGCTCAGGTCGCCAGAACGAACAATGGTAAAGGCACCATTGGTACAACCTTCAACCAGGTAATTGGAGCCATTGGAAGAGAAGGTATTGATGCTGATTTGTCCGCTGAAGCAACGGATACCACCTTGCTCAAGGAATACGCCAGAGTCATAAGACCAGTCGCCTGCGTCCGCCACCACCAGTTTGATGTGGTAAGTTGAACAGGGAACCACAGGGGCAATGGCGAGCAGGGGAGTGGTGAAGCCATCGTATTGTACGGTCGCGCCGCCACAATTATCTACATAGTAGGTACAATTCACACATCCTGAAGGAGGGCCGGGGCACTGGTAGTTGCCACGGTTTACGTTGTCGATGGTTACAGGAGTGGTGGTGCCGGGAATGCGGGCAATGTTGAAATTCGTGTAATTTCCTCCTCCGGGATTGGGGCCGGTCACAAAAAAGCCGAAGGCGTCGTTGAAACCTCCGTTTACGAATTCAGGATATTCCTCAGAACCAAATACATAAGCAATCTGAATGGTATCGCAGGAGGCAACCAGGTCAAATTCAAGTGCGCAGGCATCGTGGGTGGTAGCCTGAGCCAGACTGTTCAGCAAAGGGTCGCCGTTGGCGTTATTGCTGGTGGTGGAACTGTTGGTGTTATTGGGACCTGGCGCATTATTGATCGCACCCGAGGTCAGCAATACCCCTGATCCAATGCCCACGTTGGAGGCCGTACCATTAAAAGTTCCTGAAGCTCCGCCGGGGCAGGTCATGGTCACGTTGGAGATGGTAACCCCGGGGCCGGTGAGGTAACTCGCCAATTGATTGGGAGTGAGACCTCCGGTCACGGTTAACTGGGCCTGAAGACCAGGAATGGAAAAAAGAATTGTAAAAAATGCGACAATGGAGCAGAATTTGATTGAATTTTTTATTGTCATATTAAAATCCTTGGCGAGTCATTGAAGTCTGATTCAGTACCTGATTATTTCCTTTAGAGGGTTTGGCTATCATGCACTTTTCGAAAGTTATGAAATTACTAAAAATTTCTCTCAAATCACCTCATTGATTGTTCAATGGTTATATAAGGTGATCAATCGGGAAAAATTTCAGGATGAGTTGGAATGGGGAAAATTTGGGGCAAAAAAAATTAGGGGACTCAACCAACATGTGGGAGTCACCCTAACCCTTGCTCTTGCTTTTACAATACTAAGATACAACCAATCTTCCCTCAGCCGATAATAAATGACTGAATGGTAAATTTGAATGGATCAATGGTTGGTTTGGCGGGTTGGGATGAAACGGGGAATGGCGGATCAGGCAAATGGACGGTTCAAAAAGGCCGCCGCCGCCTGCATGGCAGGCTGCATAATGATATCATGCTGGATAAAGGGCACTTCCTGGCGGAATTCATCCAGCACCTCCTGCAAACGGGGACTCGTTTGCAGTGGCTCCCGAAATTTCAAAGCCTGAGAGGCCGCCAGCAATTCTATTCCCAGCAGGGATTGCAGATTCAAGATCACTTCATAACCTTTCACCGCAGCATTGGCTCCCATGGAAACATGATCTTCCTGCCCGTTAGAGGAGGGAATAGTGTCGATAGAGGCCGGGGTGCAATGCTGCTTATTGCGGCTGGCAATGGAAGCGGCCGTGTACTGAGCAATCATCAAACCCGAATTGAGACCTGGCTCAGGGGTCAGGAAAAGCGGCAGCCCACGGCTGCCAGACAGCAACTGAAAGACCCGTCTTTCTGAGATAGAGCCCAGTTCGGCCAGGGCAATGGCCAAAAAGTCAAGAGCCAAAGCCAGAGGCTGGCCATGAAAATTCCCACCTGAAAGAATGCGACCTTCAGCCGGAAAAATATTCGGGTTGTCAGAAACAGAATTCATTTCCCTTGAAAAAACCATGGCCGCATAATCCAGCACATCAAAACTTGCTCCGTGTACCTGGGGCACACAGCGAAAGCAGTACGGATCCTGCACATATTTTTTCTTTTGCCCTGCAATGGCCGATCCCTGCAGGAATTCACGCACCTCGCTGGCACAATTTACCTGCCCCTGATGGGCCCTGATCGCATGGAGCGAAGGATCAAAAGGAGAAGTCAATCCGTCAAAAGCGTCCAGGCTCATGGCCGCCAGGGCATTGGCCCAGCGTCCCAGACGAAATCCAGTATGCAAAATCCAGATGCCGTATGCCAGCATGAACTGTGTGCCATTCAGCAGGGCCAATCCCTCTTTGGAGCGCAATTGAAGGGGCTCCAGCCCCAGAATTTCAAGCGCCCGCGCGGCCGGCATGCGTTCACCCTTCAAATACACCTCGCCTTCGCCCAGCAAAGGCAGGCTCAAATGGGCCAAAGGAGCCAGATCCCCGCTTGCGCCCAGGGAGCCCTGGGTGTAAACCACGGGAACCACCTGCTCATTATAAAAGGTAACCAGTCGTTCAGCCACTTCCAGACTGATGCCCGAGTGGCCAAAGGAAAGTGATTTGATTTTCAGGAAAATCATCAGCCTGACCACAGGCGTGGGCACTTCAGCACCCATGCCGCAGGCGTGGGAACGGATCAGGTTTTCCTGGAGCCGAACCAGATCGCTGGCCTGAATCTCCGTATTGCAAAGGAAGCCAAATCCCGTATTGATCCCGTAAACAGGCGCTTCAGCGTCATTCAGGTATTCGTCGAGAAATTCCCGGCAGCGGGTGACCGAACTGACCGCAGAGGGTGAAAGTGCAATGCGACGGTGCGGGTTGTCGATCAGCGCCCCAACCATCTCCAGGGTGAGGGGGGCGTCATTTACCTGAAAATGGGAATCTGCCATAGCGTTGGGATCAAAGAGAAACCATTCTGATAACGTGGTCGAGTTTGCAGGTGGATTGTTCGCCTGAGGACATGTTTTTGAGCATGCAATTGCCGGATTTCATTTCATCCTCCCCAATGATCAGGGTCCAGGGAATGTTTTTCCGGTCCGCGTACTTGAACTGGCGGGGCAATTTTCCCGGGGTTGGATAAATTTCTGAGGCAATATTGGCCGCTCTCAGGGTAGCGAGCGCCGCCAGACTGGCGGCGGTGGTGGCTTCGCTGAAATTAACCACCAGAATCTGGGTGGATTCGAGGGGGATGTTCTGGAACAGCCCTTTTTCCTCCATGACCAGATAAATGCGGTCAGCTCCAAAAGAAATTCCAACTCCTGGCATATCTTTTACCCCAAAAATCCCAGTCAGGTCGGCATAGCGGCCACCTCCACCCAGACTGCCAATTTTTACGGAAGGACATTTCACTTCGAAAATAGTCCCTGTATAATAGTCCAGTCCACGGGCCAGAGAGAGATCAAAAAGAATTCCGTTCTGATTGGAAAGCAGGGAATTGAGGTAGGAGAAAACTTCCTCCATTTCCTTCACTCCAGTCAGGCCAGTGGGGCAATTTTCAAATTTGGTCTTGAGGTAGGCCAGTTTTTCTTCCCGATTACCCTGAAAGTTCAGAATTTCGAAGATCTGGTCCGTTTTGGCGGGTTCAATTCCACGGCGGTCCATTTCAGCCTTAACTGCATCCTCCCCGATTTTATCGAGTTTGTCAATGGCCACGCAAATCTCGGTCAGTTTGTCGGGCATGCCTATCAGTTCGGCAATTCCAGTCAGGATTTTGCGGTTGTTGATCAGCACCACGGCGTCACGAATGCCCAGCTTTTGGAAGGTTTCGAGATACAGGGCGGTCAGTTCTGCTTCGTAAATGAGTGAATCTGTGCCCACCACGTCTGCATCACACTGAAAAAATTCCCTGAAACGTCCGTTCTGGGGATTGTCTGCCCGCCAGACTGGTTGAATCTGGTAGCGCTTGAAGGGCATGGGCAGGGTGCTGTGATATTTGGAAACAAACCTGGCAAAAGGCACAGTCAGGTCATAACGGAGGGCTTTTTCTGAAATCTGGGAGGTGAGGCTGGCAGAAGTTTGGCTGCCCAGATCACCTTTTACTTTGGAAAGAAAATCGCCACTGTTGAGGATTTTGAAAATCAGGCGATCGCCCTCTTCCCCGTATTTGCCTGTGAGAACGTTGAGATTTTCCATCGCAGGAGTTTCCAGGGGCTGGTAGCCGTATTTGCGGAATACCTTCTTGATGGTATCGAAAATATATTCCCTTCTGACCAGTACTTCAGGAGCGAAGTCGCGGGTGCCTTTGGGGATGGATGCTTCAATTTTTGCCATAATTTGCGGACAAATTTAAGGTTTTTGGGGAGAGAGACAAGATTTGATTGGGGTGGATAAACAAAAAGCGGACTCCATGGAGCCCGCTTTTGATATTCTGCAAAGAAGCCGGAAATCAGTTTGCCACTTCCGTTTCTTCTTCCTGCTTTTGCTTATTGGCTTCGGTTTTCACCCGGTCGTCTTCACGCTTTTTCTTGCGCTCTTCCAGACCGTCCTTGATCGCGTCCGTGATGGCGCCAATAACCAGTTGAATGGATTTTGCGGCGTCGTCGTTGGCGGGAATGGGGAAGTCAACTTTGTTGGGATCGCTGTTGGTGTCAACCATACCAATGGTAGGGATGTTGAGCTTGCGGGCTTCAGCAACTGCGATGTGTTCTTTTTTGATGTCAACAATGAACAGAGCAGAAGGAAGACGATTCAGCTGGGAAATACCATTCAGCAGTCTTTCCAGTTTGGTTTTCTCACGGGTCAGCATGAGACGTTCTTTTTTGGAAAGGGTGGCGAAGGTGCCATCTGACTCCATCTTCTCGATGTTGGTCATTTTTTTGATGCTTTTACGTACGGTGGCGAAGTTGGTGAGCATTCCACCCAGCCAGCGTTCAGTTACGTAAGGCATGTTTACTTTATTGGCTTCAGCAGCCACAAGATCTTTAGCCTGCTTTTTGGTGGCTACAAAGAGAATCTTGCGTCCTGATCCGGAAAGCTGACGGGCAACTTTCACGGCTTCGTCCAACATTTTGAGAGTTTTGTTGAGATCGATGATGTGGATCCCATTGCGTTCCATGAAAATATATGGAGCCATTTCTGGGTGCCACTTGCGGGTAAGGTGTCCGAAGTGCACGCCGGCTTCCAGCAAATCTTCGTAGGTAATTTTCAGTTTTGAATCTGCCATGTTCCTTAAATTCCTGATTAACGCTTAGAGAACTGAAAGCTCTTGCGGGCTTTGGGTTTACCGTATTTCTTCCTTTCAACCATACGGGGATCGCGGGTGAGGAGGCCTTCAGCTTTGAGGGGTGAACGGTTTTCAGCGTCCATTTCCACAAATGCGCGGGCAAATCCCATGCGAATGGCTTCAGCCTGTCCGGTGATGCCACCTCCGTTTACATTGACCTTCACGTCAAAATCCTGGATGGCTTTATCCAGAACTTCAAAAGGTTCAAGGGTTTTGAGTCGAAGCAGAGATACGGGAAAGTAATCTTCAAATTCCCGGTGGTTGATTTCGAAGGACCCGGCACCAGCTTTGGCGGCGGCGCGGATAAAAACCCTCGCTACGGAGGTTTTTCTTCTACCAACTGTTACAGTCCAATCCATATAAGTAATTAGCTTATTAATTCAATGGTTTGAGGATTCTGACCCTGATGTGGGTGTTCAGAACCTGCATAAACATAAAGGTTACTATACAATTTGCTTCCCAGGCGGTTTTTGGGGAGCATGCCTTTGACTGCAGCCTCGATCACTTTGCGGGGCTCCATGCCAATTTGTTCCTGAGCTGTACGAAACCGCTGTCCACCAGGATAGGTGGTGTGGTGGATGTACTGCTTCTCGGCCATTTTTTTGCCGGTCAGGCGAATTTTTTCCGCATTGATCACTACAACGTTGTCGCCGCAATCCACATGGGGGGTGAAGTTGGGCTTATGCTTTCCACGGAGTACAAATGCGATGCGGCTGGAAAGGCGCCCGAGCGTCTGTCCTTCAGCGTCAACCAACACCCACTTCTTGTCTGCGGTGGCTGCATTGGCCGATTTTGTTTTATAACTTAATGTGTCCATTCTCAATATTTTACAGCATAATGCTTAAAAACGGGCTCGCAATTACGTCAAAATCTCTTTTCTTCGCAAGGGATCAAAAAAATATTTCCACAAAAGATTTTGTAACTTGTATTCACTTTGAGGCGCGAAAACAACCACGGCTTCGTTTAAGTTGTACAAAGGTGATAAAAAAAGCAGCAATAACCGTATCAAAAACATTTTTAATGCCCCTTTTTGAGAAAAAAAAGAATTCGTTGCTCAGGCTTTTTCTGGTGGTAATTCTGGCCTTTGGGGCTGGGTTGAATAACCTGCAGGCTTCCCACAACCTGGCCGGACAGATCACCTATATTAAAACTGCCCAAAATACCTACGAAATCACCCTCACTACTTATACAGACCCGGCTCCCGCAAATGTGGACCGCTGTGAGGCTGATTTTATCATTTATGATCAAAATGGTGTTGTGGTGGCCAATATCAATGCAGTTCCCCGCTCCAATGGCACGGCAAACGATCCCAAATACCCCAATCTGAATTGCAATCCACCTGCCAAGGCAGGTGAATATGTGTTGGGGACCATTAAAAAGAATGTATATGTATTTACCTATAAGTTTTCGGGGCCGGGAAATTATGTGGTAACTTATTCTGATCACGCCCGCTGGGGCACCATTATTAATATGGCCAATCCTGGCAGCACAACCTTTCATGTGAATTGCCTGATTCGCAACTCCAATGCAGTCGGGTCGAATGATTCCCCGATTTTTCTGCAAAGCCCGCTTACCTTTGCCTGTACGGGTAAATTGTGGACCCACAATCCTGGCGGATTTGACAAGGAGGGCGATTCGCTGGCTTATCATTTGATTCCTAATCAAAAAGCCCTGAATACCCCGGTTGATTTATATAAATATCCCAGCCAGTTTGGGGGTGCCTTCTATCAGGACCCTTTAACGGGCGAACTTACCTGGGACACCCCGCAGCAACCAGGTGCATATAATGTGGCTTTTGTGTTGGAGGAATACAGAAATGGAGTTTTGATTGGGGAAGCCGTGCGTGACATGGTGATTTTTGTGGAGCCCTGTCTTAACGATCCCCCCATCATTGAAGCCCTGGACGATACCTGTGTGCAGGCGGGCGATACTTTGGTTTTTGATTTCAAAGTCTGGGATCCCAATCCCACGGACAGCATTTATTTTTATCTGGACAATGGAGGGAACGGCCTGAATGGTCCCTTCAATGCCTCTGTTGTGCCTGGCGCCACCATCACTTTCAATCCACCCATCAGCAATCTGGTATTTCCGGTCAGGGGCAAGCAGTTGGATACGATCCGCGGCACCATTACCTGGCCTACCACCTGTGGAGATATCCGCAAGAGTTTTTACCAGATCGACATGCTGGCTCACGACAATTTCAATTATAATTCCTACGGAAATCCCACCAGCAACACCACCATGCTGACCGCCAATCACATTGTGAAGATCTGGGTGACCCCGCCGCGGGTGACGGGACTTGAATTGCAGACCGGGCCTCACCTGGTCAATCTCAGTTGGGATAAATTTACCTGTCCCAATGCCTATGGATACCACATTTATCGGCGTTTTGGAGGAGGAGGAATTTTGGATACAGTCTGTTGCGATCAAACGCCCGAGTCAGCCGGATTTGAGCGGATCTATTCCACCGTGCCGCCCAACGGGCTGGACGAAACCACCTATACAGACAATCTGCAGGGGGTGAATATCGCGGGCGAGGTCTGCTATCTCGTGGTGGCCTATTTTGATCAAAATCAATTGAGTTGCCCCTCCAATCTGGCCTGCGTGGTACTCAACACCCAGACTTTCCTCATGACCAACGACAGCGTGGATGTGACGGATGCGGCCTCGGGTTCGATTTTCCTGAGTTGGTCGCAGCCCGATACTTCAGTGTTGGATCAGGTGTTTTTCCCGCCACCTTATACTTATGATCTTTTCCGGGCAGATGGCATAACGGGAGTCAATTTTACCAAAGTCAATGCAAGTCCGCTGGCCTTTAACGATACCACTTTCCTGGATCAGGGCCTTAATACGGTGGTACAGGGGTATAATTATTATGTGCAATTGAATGACGCCCAGCAGGTACTCAATCCCACCGCGACTGCTTCATCCATTTTCCTGAAAACCACGCCCGGGGATAAGCAAATCAAGCTGAGCTGGCGGGAAATCGTGCCCTGGTATAATGAAATCTATTACATTTACCGCCTGGATTCTTCCCAGGGCCCCAATTACGTGCTGATCGACTCTGTGCCGGGCTCCCTCGCCTCCAATCATACCTATCTGGACACGGGTCTGACCAATTACCAGGAATACTGCTATTATGTGCTTTCCAAAGGGCAATATGAGAATCTGAGCGGGGTGAAAAATCCGCTGGAAAATGCCTCACAGAAGGTGTGCGCCGTTCCTCTGGACCTGACCCCGCCCTGCATTTCAGGGACGGACATTGATACCAGCCGCAATTGTGTGGAACTGAGCATCAATTTCTATTTCTCCGAACTGGATTCGACCTGCGCGGGCGATCTGGACCATTTCAATATTTATCTTTCAGACCAGCCGGGTGGTCCGTATTCCCTGTACACCACCCTCAGTCCCGGCCAGCAGTCCTACACGATCAACGGCCTTACCTCCATTGCAGATTGCTACGCAATCTCAGCGGTGGACACGGTGGGCAATGAGTCTGATTTTATTGAATATTGCTTCCAGAACTGCCCCGTTTTTGCACCCAGTAACGTCTTTACCCCCAATGGAGATGGCTTTAACGACTGGTTCAGTCCCTTCCTGACCCGTTCGGTCAGGGTAAATAAAGTGCTGATCTTCGATCGCTGGGGAGACCTGATCTACCAAAGCAATCCCGTTGAGCCCCACCAATTGTGGAACGGCATCCGTTCAGATGGCATCCCCGCCAATGAGGGGGTGTATTACTACGTAATTGAGTATGAGGACATTCTGCTGCTCGGGAACGAGCAGCACAAGCCCTTGATTGGGTATGTGACGTTGTTGAGGTAGGGAGGCACCAGAATTCTTTCACCATCTTCGGGTGGTAATAAATTATCCCTGGTTTTCAACTCAGAAAACCAGGGATAAATATTTTGATGATTTCAATGCTTATTTGGGATCAAAATCCCCAAGCAGGGCTTTATCTGTATATTCGTAAATTAAGTCATCGGGAAAGTTATAATCCAAATACTCTGTCCAATGGTCATCAAACAGCCGCTGGAGTCCCAATTTCACCCGGTCCACCTGATAGTCATACAATTCGCCACAAGTCTGGAGGGCAGCACGGGTGAAAGCTTTTTGAATGGAGAAAAATTTGTTTCTGGAATATGAAAGCGGCAATACGGTCCTGTATCCTTGAATCGCAAGGAATTCGCCCCCATAATTTACGGTCATCAAAATATGCAACTCGCGGCCGTAATCGAGCGAAATTTCATCAATCTCGAGCAATGTGCTTTCCTGCAGAGCCAGGACCGCCATGGGTGCATCCGTGATGCTGGAAGCCAACCAACCCAACATGTGATCCTGGGCAAATCCCCTCGAAAGCAATCCCTGGGCCTGGGCGGATTTGGTGATATTTCCGGCCAACTTTCCTCCCGCCAATGAGAACGCTGCCCCTGTAATATCCACTGCGGTCAGTTCTCCTGTGCTCATACCCTTATAGGCCAGATTGGTCAGGGTGCCTAATTTGGTAAAGGAACCAATGGTGCGTACCAATAAGAAGAATCTGGTATCAAAATTGAAGTCCCTTCCATTTTCATGCACCCTGATTTCCTGTCCGTCGGGATCGTAGAAATTAACCGGATTATTGCCAGTATAGACATAGGGGCTTTCGAATTCTCCTGCCGGGTCGTTGGCATGCCAACGACCAAGTTGAGGATCATAAAACCGTGCCCCATAATCGTACCAGTTAAGTCCCAGATCGGTCTCGGCCTCTTTCCCGTTGTAAAGGTAAGGGTTGTCGGAAAGGGATGCTGTACCGTCTCCAGCCTGTTTCATGCCAAAGGGGTAAAAATGCTTTTCCTGGCTTATTTTCAGCTGGCCGTTTTCAAGTGAAAATGCCATTCGGACGTTGTTGAGGTGGTCCCTGAAATGGCATTCATAGACGGGTTGGGGAGTATTAATCAAGACCCTACCCTCTGGAATTATCACGTATTTTGCTTTGCCATCTTCGTATACCACACTGCCTTTGTATTGGACTGAGCGGGTAACCTGATTATTTTCCCGCACTGTTTTGGCTTGTTTGATTCCCCTGGCATCATAAACATATTCCAGATAGGTGGTCGGGCTGAACCTGATATTCTGGGGCATTCCCATCTCATTGTAAAAAATGGTCATGCCTTTGTTTTTGTCTTCGATCAGGTTTCCGGCATCGTCATACAAATATTCATGGGTGGTGGGGTTTCCGGCGAGGGCCACGCCCGTGGCCCGGTCGATGAAATCCTGGTTTTCAGGATCGTGATTGCTGGCAGCATCGCTTACCCCGATGAGATGATTCCCCTGATAAACGTAGGACAGATTGTCAATTTCTCCAAAAGTCCCCGTTTCTGAATTGGTGGCCCCATTCCTGAGGATCCTCAGGATATTTCCATTTCGGTCGTACTGCAATCCATCCACAGAATAGCGGCCAGAAAACGGACTGTTTTGGGTCAGACCGACAAATTTTGCCTGGGTCAACTGGCCTGATGCATCAAAACTAAAGGAATAACCTCTTTTGCCGGGGGATTCTGCTGTTTCCCACCATTGGCCAGAGATTGATCCATCGAAACGAGGCATCCCGGATCCAGCCAATGGATTGGGTTTTTCGTAATCGTAGGACAAACTCAGGGCGGGTGCAGAGCTGCCCGGCATAGGTCCCGCAAATTCGTGGGTTTTAAGCCCCCGGTCATTGTATTCGCTGGTTATGCTTTGATGGAATGTCCCCGATCCGGGTGATTTTTCCAAAAGATCAACTCTGGTCTGGTTGCCGAGTTCATTGAGGACATTGTGGGAAACCAGCATTTTGGGCTGGTTGTTCACCTGGTGATAATGCCGTATTTGGGCGCCAAAAGCATCGTACTCGAAATCATCCCGCAGGGTGAGGGAGATTCCTCCTGAAATCTGTATCAGTTTTCTTCGGATTGGCTTTCCGGAAAAATTATAGGCCTGATTTTCCAGATCATCTTTCCAGTTGTTTCGAATTGATTTGGTTTGAATGATAAGCCCTTCTTTGTTGTAGAAAAACCAGTTGATGGTAAATGTTGGAGTGAGACCGCCGACGCTGAAAACATTGGCAACCTTGGTTTTGGTAGTTCGGTCTGTATTGAGGTCATCTGGTTCATTTCCAGGAAACTCAGGGTCTGACTGAAAGGCAAAATCCGGGTTTCCATCCTGGTTTACATCGTAGTGATCGTACCAGGTAGCTTCGAGCAACTTCCAGGTGGCAAGTACAGGAAACGCAGAATTTGTATAATATTCGAAAGAAGAGGATTTGGAAGGGTCCTCGTGGTATTGCGGTTTTCCACTTACGCGGTGTGCATCAGCCAGAGCCTGCATCTGAACCCGGTTGACGGACGAAGGGTGAATGTATAAACCTTCCAGAATCTTCCTTCCAGCCCGGTCATATTTTGTGAATTTCCAGGTATTTCCTTTGCGAAGGAGTCCATCCTGGACCATGATTTCACGGTCCAATCCATCAAAAATGGAATATTGCGGCTCTGATCCCGGACTTTTTACTTCCACCAGACGGTTTTTTTCGTCATAAGTATAGGTGGCGCAGTACAAATCTCTTAGTTGACGGGTCAACTCTTTGTATTGGCTTGATTCAACCTGATAGGAACCTTCAGGGTAGATGACCAAAACCAGATTTCCCCTCGCATCATAAAGGTACCAGGTTTTTAGCTGGGTGCTTTTATCCCGGTTTTCTATTTCAAGTATTTTCCGGTTGTTCTGATTTTTGTAAACGGTTTTATGATTTCCGTTGGGGTCGGTAATTTCAGAAACGATAAGGGTGCCGGGGGGATAAGCTCTGGATTGCCGCCAAATATCCATGCCTGCATCAAAATCCCAGTGCCATACTTCATTCTGCAGATTGGAGCGGTAAGCCACTCTCAGGGTGTGACCAGTTCCAGGCTGGAAATCCTCTCCGGGGCTTCCCGTTTCCATGAGCCGCTTTTGGGGGCTGGATTCGAGTATGTTATCTGACCAGGGAAAATTGGAGGCAGGTAACCCATCGTGGGCATAGGAATAGTATTGCTTCTGAAGGTCGATGGCATTGGGATAATAATTTCCCTGTGAGCCAGCTGCCACAAAGGGCAAATAGGATCGGGTTTCAGCCAGGGATTCATCATAGCGGGTAGGAATGACGATGTCTTTGCCTGAAGGGGAGGCGGCAATGGCTGAGCGCTGAAGCAATTTTCCGGTGCCGGAAAAATATTTGATGTTGCGGTTTACTTTTCTTTGGGGGATGGCGGCATCCATTTGGGCATCGTTTTGAAATGGTTCAAGCGGGACCTCTACCTTTGTCCAGTTCAGATCAAGGCCATAATTTCCATTTTCCACGACCAGATTTATTTTTGGCTCAACAGGCGGGATGGGGTCATTTCCCGGATCCTCATTATCCCCTGCATTGCTTTTGGGAATGGTCATTTTGTAGGACGCGGATTTTTGCTGGCCATTTTCCTGGTAACGCAGATTAAATACATAGCTTTTTCCAGGTTCCAAAGCTGCACCAAGTGGGAGGGTTATTGATCCGGAACTGACCAGCTTTGCGAGTTCTCCTTCAGTCAACCTGGTCCAGGGGCCTCCGTCCAACGACCATTCCAGATCGTTGGTGGGTGTATTTCCTTGTTTTATCTTCACTTCCAGCTTGTTCGCTTCTCCCGAAACGTATTGCACCTGCTGAATTTGATAGGTTCCACTCACGGGTGGGCAGCCGTAGAAAAACAAGCTGATTCCAAAAAGGAGTATTATCGTCAGAATTTGGGTTTGATTTTTCATGATAAGAAATTATTGGCCACTGAAATGTTGGGAGTAACGGGTGAGAATGTTGCCATCCTCGTCTTTTCCGAGGCGAAGGTTTCCGTATTCGTCGTATTCGTAAAAGCTGAGGGTTTCATTTTCCGAACAAAGGGAAATCAACACATCCAAAACCGGATCAAAAGTGAAGGTTCGCATGCGTGCTCCTGCGGGTTTTATCCGTACATGATCCAGGGTAATGGAAGGAATATCGAGGGGTTTTCCGCTTGAACCTTCTACATAAAAGGTGATCTTGCGGGCCGTGTTTCCCTGCGGTTTGTAGGTAAATGCAGTTTCTGCCCGGGTCCAGGTATTTTTGGTGCCGGCAGGGATGGAAATTTCCTGAACCAGGGCTGTTTTTCCGCCCTCGATTTTTGCAAACAATTTCAAGCCCGGAGCTGGTCTGAGCACCCGAAGACTGAGTTGGAAATTGCCCGCGGGCATGGAAACGGGCAAAGCAGTTGCGGTTGAAATGAGTCTGGCATTGAGGGCCTTGCTTCCCGTAAATGCATTTGTAGTGCAATTATTTCCACATTCTCCTTCTTCAAAATCCCAGAATACCATTTCGTCATGGCGGGTGTTAAAGCCCAACGCCACAGGAGTTCCATGCTGATTGGAATAAGCCGCACACATGTATTTCCCATCCCGGCCAACTTCTTCAATTACCCTGCTGAAATCATCGTAGCGGGTAATATTCCCAACCATTCTGTAGGGGCCTGCCTGCAGAGGGCTTTCGAATTCATCTCCAGCATAATTCCATTGACTAAAGGGAGGTATGACCTGGGTATTGAAGGAGGTGTTGTATTCGTATTCATCATTTTGCCGGTAGAATTTGTCAAATGTTCCGGTTCCAAATGAATAGGATTGCCAGGTGGTGATTTTTCCATTCAGGCGATCTTTGGCGGGAAAGGAATAGGCTGTCAACAATGGTCCCGGGTCTGTATATCCAACATCGTAAGTGTAATTTTCGCAAACTGCCACCAACTGATTGGACATTTCAAACTGATCTCCATACTGATAAAAGGCTGGCCGTGATTCGGTAATCAGGTGGTGAGGAAAATTTTCACTGAATGTAGCAAGAGGAGTGGCGGTGCAGACGTCAAACAGGAAGTCGCGCTTGCTCTGACTAACCCGTACTGATTTTTCCTTTTTGGTTTCATCCGGATAAAAGTAGGAGATGGTTTTCTCCCCGGTTTTGATGGGATTAAAAAAGGCGGCGTCAACTTTTCGACGATTTGTTTTGACCTCTTTATCCGTTCCGGCCTGATTGTCCTGGTAACGGAAGG
Source organism: Bacteroidia bacterium (assembly GCA_020635905.1). Taxonomy (GTDB): domain Bacteria; phylum Bacteroidota; class Bacteroidia; order J057; family JADKCL01; genus JACJYV01. The sequence continues at coordinate 637,892 of JACJYV010000006.1, read as the reverse complement.
CATATTTTTGCTGGATTGCCCCCAGGGGTTTTTGATTGATATCCCCGGGAATGGTCGTTTGCTGACGTGAACGAAGGGCGAATTTCCCCTGGGCCTGGTCACCAAAGGTGAATTCATTCGTTTTTTCAGTGACTTTCCTGAATCGATACGCTCCCGCAGATTCATTCCAGTATTGGTCATAAACTATTTGCGATTTTAGCTGTCCGTAAATTCCTGACCTATCCGAATAACGAATCAGATCTTTGTCTCCGTTGAACTTGTCTTCCATTTGAATGGGAAAATCTGCACAAGTGAAAAAGTTGAATTCAGATTTCCCTCTTAGGGGATGCCCCGCCTCATCAATCTGGGTGACACCCACCGTGGAATAAAGCACTCCCGGACCTGCATTGGTGAACAGTTTTTTGTAGCCGGGATATAAGGCCATGAGGGGCTGAAAGCCATCCGTCTCAGTTGCAAATAGCCCCCCAAAACCCTTTTTCACGGTAATGTTTTGGGTTCCCTGGTAATTTGGGATTCGGGCCAGATCTTCCAGGGTAAGCGATTGTTCCGTATGCAAATAGTTGGATACCTGAGGCAGAAGGGGGGTGGTGCCAGACGAGTGGGCATTTTCTGTGTAATCATAATGGGTGATGTAGGTATTGAGGCCGTCGTTCAGGCGAAGATTTTTCACCCTGATTCCCCCACCGTAGGTGGCGGGAGGAGGCATCAACACACTTACATCCTGCCAGGCCGATCCCCAGGGAATTGGAAAATTTCCTTCGAAGGTAATTTGGGTTCCACCCGAATCCTTCAATACGGATTTTATTTTGCGGAAATACATCCTGAGGACAGGGGAAACCGAATATTGATTGGTCGGAGTTCCCATTGTGCTTTCCACTGGCAGATCTATTTTTCTTTCAATCAGGATCATCCACTGACCGGCTTTGGGCAGGTAATGGTCCCACATGGCACCATCGCAGGTAAGGCTGGTGGCGTTGCCGTTGGCGGCTGGAAAGGTAGCTTTGAAACCAAGGGCCGGAACTTTGATGGTTTCTGTTTTTCCCAGACGGGTCAGAGGGACATCATAAAGCGTGTTCAGGACTGGTTCCGGGGTTGTTACCGCTTCCAGATCAAAATGCTGGCCAGCCTGATAGAAATCGTCGCTTTCGTACTCAATTCCAATAGAGCCCCCGGTCGGGGTTTGGATTTTGGTCAGGGACCAGGCCGAGGCTTGGTCGGCCCTGGCTTTTGTGCGGGGCGTATTGTGGCTCTGGTCACCCCGGTCAGTTCCTCCTGCGGGGTCGCGGTAACTACCCCACTGGTCCCAGTCTGAGTCATTGAAAGCCGGGTTCAGCCCGGTTCCGGGAGCATCATTATTGGCATAGTAAAATTTATGGGGAGGGATTGGGGCTGATTTCATTTGTACCCCGTTTCTCCCAAATGTCTGAACCTGACGCAGGGTTAATTTTCCTCCGTTTGTTGCGTCTCCGCTGGCCAGGCTGGCTTCTGAATTGGGAGTGCCCGGACACAAAGAGTAATCATAGGTAAACACAATGGCTTTGACGGGTTCGGCGGGTTGGGATTTTTTGAATAATTTGATGCTGGTCAGTGCATTTCCCCCATTGAAATAGGTTTGACGTTTTCCCATATTCCCCACCCTTACAAAGGCATTTCTGGCCAGGGTAGGATAGGCTGGAGTATTGGTTTTATGAAATTTTGGGTGAAAGTAGGTGAATCCCACATCTTCAGGGGAACTGCCCGGAATGAAAACTGCCGGGTCCAGTTCATCCTTTGAGTAGCTCAGGTGGTTTTTATCCTGGGGAGTATAAAGTCTGAGCACTTCATCCGTTGAGTTTGCGTCATTGAAGTGTTGCACCCAGTTGCCCTTAATCATCCAGCCTTTGGAGCCCGTTCCCGCATCAAAAAAGACATTGGTGGCGGTGATTTGTGAAAGGGTCGGGCTATATTCCACGGGCATGCCGGCCATTTCCAGATTCTCATCAAAAGGAGCGCTGCGATCGTCTTTGCGGGACTGGTCAGCCGAAAAGACTGCCTTATGACTTGCCGTTTCGATTGTGGTAAGGAAAAACCGGTCGCTGATACCCGTGCTGTACGTTTTGAGAGAGCCAGGATTGATGAAGTCAGGAGCCTCTCCAGAGAACGGGCTCCTCCAGGTGCGGAATTTGATCAATTTCCTGTAACTGAATTTTACCCAGTATCCTGCATCTCCGTCATTGATCTGACCATCCCTGTTACTATCCACATAGTCAGGACCTTTGATCCCGGTTATCATCCATTGAGCCGCATAAGGGCTGGACATTTTATGTTCTGATTTGACCGTGGTTTCACCCGCTTTGCGGGTGGATTGAGTATAAGAGCAATAATTATTAATGGGCTGACCAAATTCATAAATTTTTCCATCCACATCCTGAATGTGAACCACCTGGATTTCTCCTGTTCTTGAATTTGAAAAGGAGCGGATTTTTCTTCCCCCCTGCCGGTGATCCACCCTTTCATTCGGGTCTCCGCCCCTGAGTCTGGAGGGAGTTACCCCGCCCGGTTCCAAAGATTCAAAATCCCGCCCCCAGGGATTGGTTCCGTCATAACCGATCATATTGGCACCCGTTTCACCCAGGAACCTGAATGAATAGGCGCCGGACTCGCTTAATCCGTTGATGTCGGTAAAATTGTTTTTCTCATTCTTTTTGGAAGCTAATCCTCCATCCTGGAAACTTTCATCTTTTCCTTTTCGCAGGTCAGGAAACTCATGGTGCTCACCCAAATCCTCAAAGTTTACCAGCATATAGCCTTCTTCCTGAAAACCCTTGAATACCCCCGCCAGGCCCTGAGCCTGCACAGAAAACATGTCCTGGCCCGGAAAAACCCAGTCTTCTTTGGCTGATTTGTCAAATTTGGGATTGTGGTCGTAATAGCCAAGGCTGCCATAATCGCTCAGGTAATCGCTTGCCCGAAGATGGCCATAGGCAGAATTGGAAAGCCTTTGATCGATGTACCAACGGTTGAAATATCCGCTCAGAGTAATTGCCTCGGACAAAAAAGGAACCGTGAAAGCTGAATTATCCTGGAAGACCTTTCCGCTTGCAGTAGAGGTTGTGCCATTTGACATACTGGCTACTGATCCTCCACCACTTCCCCGGGTACGCATACTCACCTGACCCAGATAAGCATTTCCAGCAGTAATATTGCCATCAGTCAGACCATAACCCAGACCTGCACCACCCTGGGTCAGTGCCACTTCCCCATACGGACTGCCGTTGGCTCCTGTCCCACCCCGCAAGGCAACAGGAGTATTCATAAGGCTTGCTGACGCGGACACAGAGCCAGTGCTGTTTGCGGAAATGGATGAGCCGTAGGCGGAGGCGCTTCCCCCAATTGAAAGCCCCTTGTGATTGTCCAGGCCAAGATTCAACCCGATTGCACCCAGGGAAACCCCAATTCCCAATCCGTAATTAAAATCAATTCCTTTGGTGGTGGCCCGAACTGAACCTCCTTTGAAATCGTCCGGATAACCCACCACCGTGCGGTTGATGCTGCCGGGATTGAGGCTCCATCCAAGACCGACCCAGGTTGCCTCCTGATTTGGCCCAACCCCTGAGTGATAACTGAGGGAAATCGGGTACCCCCCCCCGGGGCCAGGAACGTTGATCAGGGGAAGGGAATATGCCAGATCACCAGTTGGGATATTAACCAGGTCGGTGGTGTCAACAGGTTCAAACTGCATAGCTTCGGGCTGGGCAGGGCCTTCACTCAAAGCGTAGGCCTCCGTCCACATGAAAGCGTGAAAGATCACGAGAAAGCAGAGAAACCAGCAAATGGTTTTTTTAATAAAAGGATGGCGCATGATTATTCGATTTTCAGATCGGAAAATTAAGTTTTACATCATTGAAGGGTGGATTCCAACTCAGCCTGACCTCTCCTGTTTGTAGTCCAAATTCTTTCAGAACCAAAGTCAACTTTCCGGAATCCTCGAGTTTGTTGCCGTTCCAGGTTGCGGGGAATGCAAGTAAAAAGGTTCGGCCTCCTGTCAGCCCAAAAGTTCGGTCCATAGAGTAATTTTCAAGGGGAATTTCCTCCCCTTCGTTGGTTTGCAGGCTTATGAATTCATCAAGGCCAAACATCAGGAAATTGAGCCGGTCAAAGAAGTCTGAATTTCCATAAACAAGGTCTGAACCCTGCAGGGGGCGAATATGAAGACTGAAGTAGAGGAAGTCGTGGTAAGAATCCAGCTCAATTTGAATGCGTTGCTTAAGGGTTTTTTGGGTGGATTCACCAACTGCTCCCAGGCTGTTTTTGTAATTGCTCAGTTCCTCGGAAATCAGTACCTCAGCAGGCAAAAAATTGGATGAAAACTGGAAGTCTCCGTTTCGTGTTTCCCGCAGGTACGGGGATTGAGGCCCCCGGATCAGGCGGGCAAATTCTGCCGGATCCTCAAGGGTTTGCTGACATCCAAAAAGGAAAATACAGGTCAGCCAAAAACAAAACAATTTGATTTTGTGTAGGGACATTTGCGTGGATGATTTCCCCAAAAATAGGCGACTGAAATTCAATCAGATCGGGAAATTGTATAAGTCCCGCCGTGGAGGGACAGTTTGCGGCCTGATTGGATAATTCACAAAAAAAAGTCGATCAGATCAGCTTTTCGGGTGCGGGAGACACTCAGAGCTGCTCCATTAGAGAGGATTACATACCCCCCGTCCCCTTTGATATATTTCCTGAGGTGAAGGGTATTTACCAGATAGGAATGGTGAATTCGCAAAAAATTGAATTTTTTTAGGGTTTCTTCCAGGTCACCAAGTGATTTACACACCAACAGCGTCCCGCCATTGGAGAATTCAACCTTGGCGTAATTGTGATCAGCCTCGCAATACAAAATTTGTGAGGGATTAACGAATTCCATGCCGTCCCGGGTTGGAAGCGCCATGACAGGGGCTGACTGATTTTTATCAAATAAGGCTTGCCTGAGGATTTCTAACTGTCCGGGAAATAACCCGGGGATATTTCTTTGTCGAAATTTTCCCACCGCCTCAGCCAGCCTTTCGGGGCGAATTGGTTTTAGCAGATAATCCATTGCACTTACCCGGAAAGCATCAAGGGCAAAATCATCATAGGCGGTGGTAAAAACAACCCCAAATTCCGGATTTTTGAAGTGAGAAAGTAGCTCAAACCCGGTCATAAAAGGCATTTCAATGTCCAAAAAGACCAGCTGGGGCTTTTTAATCAGGATTTCTGCCAACCCTTCGCGGGGAGAGTTACAGGTGCCAACCACTTCTACATCAGGGCAATATTCTTCCAATTGCCACTGCAATGTTTCCGTGCAATGCACTTCGTCGTCAATTAATAAGGCGGTAATTCCCATTCCTCACATTGGCAGTTTGATTTTTACCAAGGTCCCGGCCGGATTTCCGTTTTCCCCATACAAGTCCTCTATTTCTACTGAAGCCTCAAGATCGGAAATCTTTTTCATATTCCAGAGGCGGTCAGATGAAATCCCTATGCCCCTGGAAACATGGTGACTGCTGCTTTTTTGTTTGATTTCGCCAGCTTTAGCCCTCCCGATCCCATTGTCCTCGATTTCACAAATCAGCATTCCCCCCGCAGACACAATCCGCAATTGCAACCTACGGTTGCCAGTCTTGTGCAACAATCCATGCCAGATCGCATTTTCCACAAAAGGTTGGAGGATGAGTGGGGGCACCCGAATAAAATCCAGCTGAATATCAGAATCTGTTTGGCAGGAATACTCAAAGGAATCCTCGAAACGGAGTTTTTCAAGATTTATGTACAAATCCAGAGCTTTTAATTCTTCTGCCAAAGAAATCAGATTGGATTCAGAATTTTTCAGAACCTGTCGTACCAGATCCGCAAAATCTGCAAGGTAAACGGATGCTTCGCGTGGTTTGGAAGAAAGAATCAGGCGGTTGATAGAATTGATGCAGTTAAACAGGAAATGGGGATTCATTTGGGCCCTCAGAGCCGCCATTTCAACTTCTGCAAGGCGTTGATTGAATTGAGATTTTAATTGTTCTTCCTTCCGTACTCCAGCCATCCTCAGGCGAAAAAGGGCGAAAAGTGTGCCCAGGGTAATTGCCGTCAATGCCAGGTAAAACCACCAGGTCTGGTACCAATGTGGGCGAATCAGAATGGCAATTGATCGGGGATTTTCGTTCCAGATTCCATCCTCGTTGGCCACTTTGACCCAAAATCGATACCAGCCAGGCGGCAAATTTGGGTAATCCACCTGTCTTTTATTTCCATTATTCTTCCAGTTGTCGTCCACTCCTTCCATTTTCACCAGATATTTGTTTCCTTCAGGATCCTGATAATTTATTCCTGAAAATTCAATGCTGATAAAATTTTCATCTGGTTCGAGCATTATCGTATCCAGATAATCAATGGCAAGACCACCTGGCATGAAAAGGGCCCCATTCACCTTGAATGAGGTTAATACCAGAGGAGGGACCCAGTTGTTTTCCTGAAGCGAGTCAAGATGGAAGTAACGCAAGCCGTTCAGAATGCCAATGTACATGACGCCAGAATGTCCGGCGCTCAAACTTGGGTCATTCAAAAATGGATCAAGACCATCGGAATGGTCAAAATTTCTTAGTTTAAGTGTTTGAGGATTAATGGAGGCGATGCCTCTCTGGGTGCAGGCCCAGATTATTCCATTGCGATCTTTGGCGAGGGCCCAGACAGAGTTGTGAGATAAGCCAGAGCGACTATCCAATATCAATATATCTTCTCCCCCGGGAGCGTGAGGGGTAATCCTGTTTACACCTCCAAACTGGGTTCCAATCCAAATATTTCCCTGCGCATCAATTTCAAGCCCATGAATAAATTTGGAACTGATTCCGTGGGCGCTTTTGGGGTCAAAGCGATAACCCGAAATTTTTCGGGTTTGAGGATTGAGCCCATAAACCCCTTCCTGCATGGCAAACCAAATGGTTCCGTCAGGTGCCTCCCGAAGTTGGCCTACCCTCCCATCCCCTTTGCTATCCAGGGAATCTGTGTTGTAATAGGTTATCTCTTGATTTTGAGCTGAAATCCGGCAGATTTTCTTTCCTGAACTGCCTCCCCAGATGTTTCCATAGCTGTCTTCCATTATAGATTCGAGTTGGAAATCTTTCAGATTATTCCAGAATTGTTCATCAGGAAATGGCTTATACTGACCTTCTGATGGGAAAAATTCCAATAATTTTCCCTGGTTCAGGCCGATAATTCTCCCGGATTGGGTCAAGATCAGATCATCAAAATTATTTTCTGCATCTCCTTTGAGATGGATATGATTGGGAAAATACTCGTACTTCTGTTTGTCCAAATCGATTTGATAGATTCCACTTCCATTGCGGGTGGCAGCGAAAATTTTTCTCCTGAATGTGTCTTCAATTACCCGGGTAACCTGAAAATCATAGGGATATTTGGAATTTGAATAACCCAGCTTGTGCTCCCTGAATTGAGAAAGTCGAGGGTCAGTTTTGGAGATTCCCTGATGCATTGAAATCCACAAAGTACCTGAAGGATCTCTGAACTGGTTTCGGGTTGGATGCTGAGGCAAGATGGAATAAGGATCGGCAGGGTCATGTTTGAACCAGGAGAATTGCCCGGTTTTTTTGTGAAATACCCCAAATCCCGAATCCACTGAACTCACCCAGAACTCATCCGTCGATTTTTGAGAAATGGATTCCATATTATTTCCACCCACAACTTCTGATGGCCCGATCGCATACTTAAACCGGGCCCAGGAACTATCACGGCGGTCAAATTTGAATAGCCCACCCCCAAATGTTGGCAACCAGACCAGGCTGTCTCCTTCCTGAAAAATTCCAAAAAATACTGCCCCATTGAATTCTGGGAAATCTTTCGACACCAGAGGCTTAAATTTTCCTGTTTTGGGAAAAAACCAATGAGAATTTCCTCCTCCTGAGATCCAAAGCAGGTCAGGATTCAGCTTGTCCTCACAAATAAATGCAACTGAATTGAGGTAAGAATTTTCGGGTTTGGGCCTGTACCGTTTGAAAGTTTCAGTTTCGGGCAAAAATTGATTCAAGCCCCCAAAAAGTGTTCCAACCCAAATGGTGCCCGAGCTGGTTTTGCACACATATTCCACTCTGTCATCACCCAGGGAAGTGCTGTCTGTGGGAATGTGGTGAAATTGTTTGAATTTCTCCGTCCTGGAGTCAAAGAGATTCAGCCCGGAAGATGTTCCCACCCAGATTTTTCCCCGTTGATCGCCCAGCAGGGTATATACCAGGTTACCTGAAATCGAGGTCGTGTCGCCCGGCACCTGGCTCCACGTTCGAAATTCGAGCCCGTCATATCTTTGAACTCCAAAATTGGTGCCTATCCACAGAAAACCGCGTTCATCCATGGTAATTCCGCAGACGTGGCTGCCAGCCAGCCCATCCTCAGGGGTAATGCCCGAGAACCTTATTCCTCTTTTTTCCTGGCCCATAAGATTCGCCGCCAGAAAGAATAAGGCCAGACAGAAAAACCATTTCAAACTGGTGGGGTTCATTTTGCGCAATTAATACCTGTAGAACCGGGTGGGTTTGTTGGCACAATTTCGAAAAATTATCGCACTAAGTGGCTTATTGAAACTAAAAGTCGCTTTTTTGAGCTCAGGCGAATCCCCCTACTCGGCTTCCCCCACTCCCTCCAACCTCGGGTCAGCTTTCAGCGTCTGCGACCTTTCCCACTGAATGGTAGGATCAAACAGCAGACGATAGGTACGGTGAATTTTGCCGGGCTTGGCGTTGGTGGCGTCCTGGAGCTTGCGCGACATGGGGTTGAAATCTCCCACCCAGCTCAGTTCAATTTCGTGGAATCCCATTTTGCGGGCGTCTTCCATAGAAAACATGGTCAGGCCGCTTTCAATTCCATACTTCTGAAATTTGGGTTTCACCCCGATCACAATCACGCGTCCGCGGGTCAGGATGCCTTTTTTGCGGTACCAGGCAAAATCGTTGCGGCTGCGCCATTTGAAAAGGAGTTTTTTCCAGAGGGGAAATTTTCCGTTAAAAGGCTTGAAAATCTGGTTCAGATCAGGCAGACAGAAAAGGAAACCCGCAGGTTCGTCCTTGACGTAGGCAAAGATCATAAACTGCTCGATGAGCACATGTTTGAGCGCCTCGGCCATTTTGTGGGCGTGCTCCTCATTCAATTGGGTGAAATGCTCGTGGTATTTCCAGGCGTCGTTGTGAATGTCCACAAAGTCGCGGGCATATTTGACGAGTTGCTTGCGGGAGGCATGCTCAAACTTCACCCCGGGTTTGGAGGCTACCCAGGTGGCAATTTTCATGAAACGCTCAGGAATGGGTTCCGTGATATCGAGGTGGCGTGACACCTGCTCGAAGTAAGTGCGAAAGCCGTAGTTTTCAAAAAGTTGGGTATAATAAGGAGAGTGGTAATTCATTCCGTAGCTGGGGTGGGTAAATCCCTCGACCAGCAGACCCCAGAATTTGTCGTTGCCGCCAAAATTGATGGGACCATCCATGCCTTCCATGCCCTTGCTCACCAGCCAGGCTTTGGCTGTGTCAAAAAGGAGATTGGCGGCTTGCTGGTCATTCACGCATTCAAAATAACCCAGCCCGCCCATGGGATAGTCGTACTGGGTGGAATATTTCTGGGAAACAAACGCCCCAACCCGGCCACAAAGCTTGCCTTGCTGATCTTTGAGAATCCAGCGGGTGGCTGAGCCTGTTTTCAGCTGGCCATTTTTTTGCGGGTCGAAAATCTCCTCAATTTCAGATTCCAGGGGGCAAACCCAGTTGGGGTCTGATTTGTAAATATGGAGTGGAACGTCCAGAAATGCGCGGACATCGGCCGCGGTGCGGACTTCGTGGATGCTGTAATTCATGCTCATGCCAAAGGGGGCAAAGATAGGAGATTTTTTGCGTGAATTCTATTTTGAGAACCTCTAAAAACTTCGAATCTCTGGGTTTGACTTAGATCAATAGACAATTGGCAAAGAACAATTATCAATTAACAAACTGCGCTTTCTTCGCTTGCGTCCACTTTGATTTTCTTTTTTTGAAGGTTCCTGTTAAAGGAAATTCGTGCAGAAGTCTGAAATTTCAGGGAAACAATAATTGACCAAAGTCAGTCCTTAAAAATGTGACGGGTGACGAAATCTTTGAGAAATTCGTCTTTTTCCTCCTCGCTGAGCAGTTGGACATAAGGATTTTTTCCCCCCGGGTGCAGACTGGCGTTGAATCCGTTTTCATCTGAAGAAAAGGCGCCCACAGTATAGGGTGTGATTTTGAAATAAAACCAGGAAAGGTCGTCAATCTCAAGGTATAAATCGAGCACATCACTGCCCCGTACACCCATGGAATCCAGATCCCCCAGGGCATAATTCATGTAAATCCCGACTTCCCGGCGAATATCCGTTCCTGCTGCAGCCACCCAATCCACCTTGCCACTGCAGAAAAATTCGTGGGTATTGGAATTGTACTCAGGTTTGAGGCCCGCCAGCACAATTTCGTCGGGGAAAAAATCCTTGAAATATCCTGCTCCTTCTTTTCCCAGGGGAATTTCTCCAAGCAAAGCATTCAACTCAGCAGTTTTTTTATCATCCCTTTCACTTTCGCGGTATAATTGATTTACCTGCTCGCGGTTTCCGTTTTTTTCGAGGTGCGAAGTCACCAGCCAGGCCGATTTGAGGCGGGCATACAGGGCAACTTCCTTCCAGGCTTTGCTACCCAGTGCAGGGATGGCCAGTCTCAGTCCAACATTTCCTTTGATAAATCCGCCGGGTTCACGGGCTTCCAGGGTGCCAGCCCAGGTAATGGTGGCCGATTTTTCGGAAATATTACAAGGCAGATTGAGTCTGCCCTGCCAGGCGCTGGCGGTTTGGGAAAACATCAGACGAGGCGCATATTTGCCTTTGGCACCCACCTGCCAGGGATATTCCAGTGATTCTGCATTGTCTTTCAGGATGCCTTTGGGCTCCAGAATGGCAATTTCCTCCACTTCCCGCTCTGGTGAAAATACGAGGGGATAAATCTGCAAATGATCGGGATCAAAATACAACCCCAGCTTGAAATCAGGGTTCAGGGGCAGGCCCTGACCCAGTTTTTTGCCCAGATCAATGAGCAGCTGATCGTCGTTTGCGATGTTGGCCAGGGGAATTTCTTCTCCCAGCTGGGCCGGGTTCTGACCGAAGATCAGGGAAGGGGAGAAGGCGAGCAAGAATCCAAAAGCAAAAGAAAAAAAAGAAGTTTGTCGGGTCATAAAGGGATATTAAATGGTTAACAGTACAGGATCCCTAAAAATTTTTATCCTGTAAATTAATAAATCAGGGGCAGGATGCCAATGGGAATTTTAAATGAAATGCTTAGGTTGGCAGTGAAATGAGCTACCGTTTGCGGGATATTATGCTTTCTTTGCTGGCCTTTGCCTTGCTGGGCTGGCTGTTTGGGCTGATTATGCTGGCGCTTTGGCTGAGTCAGGGAAAGGTGTTTTTCGTGCAGGAAAGGACAGGAAAAGGGGGAAAGCCGTTCAAAATGATCAAATTCAGTACTTTGAGAGATATTTTGCCAGACGAACGGGAAGAAGATAATCAGCGTTTCAGGCTGACTCCCGTGGGGCGATTATTGCGGCGTTTTTCACTGGACGAATTTCCCCAACTGATCCATGTACTCAAAGGTGAAATGAGTCTGGTGGGTCCCAGGCCGCTTTTGCACGATTATTTGCCCCTTTATTCAGAAGAAGCCCGCCAACGTTTTGAGGTTTTGCCCGGAATCACAGGCTGGGCCCAGGTAAAGGGGCGCAATTCCCTGACTTTCAACGAGCGGTTTGCCCTGGATGTTTGGTATGTACACCACAAGTCCTTCGGACTTGACCTGAAAATTCTGGTCCTGACCCTGGGTGCTGCCTTCCGTGGCTCGGGCGTCTTTGCAGACGGCGAAAACACCAGTCCACGCTTTGACGGAAAGAATTAAATTTCCAAAAACAATAACCCGCGTTCTGATTCGGTCATGGAAAAAGTCTCCAAACATTTCTGTTTTCAGGCTGTTTTAAGACGAGAAATTAAATAAAATGAGTTTCCTGATCCGCGCTGTATTAATTATTGGGGTTCTGGTTCTGATCGACCTCTACGCATTCCAGGCCGTCAAAACCCTGACTGCAGATTTTGCCTGGAAGGGATATGTGAAATGGGGCTATTGGAGCCTGCACATCCTTTTTTACCTGGCCACATTCACCTTTTTCCTGCTTTACGAATCGGAGGTAAAATTGCCTGATGTGGCGTTTCACTTTCTGGTTACACCCCTGGCCATATTGTATATTCCTAAATTTCCCCTGATCGCTTTTCTGCTGGGAGAAGATATTTTCAGGGTGGGGGCCTGGATTTATCACAAGATTTCCTGGTTGATTCACCCCCCTGAACCTGTGGTTCAGGCAGCAGGAGCGGGCATTTCCCGCACCAAATTCATCAGCCAGGCGGCTACTGTGGTGGCAGCCCTGCCTTTTGCAGGACTGGTCTGGGGAGCTGTCGCTGGGAGGTATAATTTCAAGGTTTTCCGCCACAGGCTGGCTATACCCGGTCTGCCCGAAGAGATGGAAGGGCTGACCATCACCCAGCTCAGCGACCTGCATTGCGGCAGTTTCTTTGATAAAGAAGCTGTAAAGGAAGGCATTGACCTGGCCAATGCCCAAAATTCAGACCTGATGATCTTTACGGGCGATCTGGTCAATATGCGGGCCTCGGAAGTGGATGGCTGGGAGGAAATTTTTGGCAGTCTGCGGGCTCCTTTGGGCGTTTATTCCATCCTGGGCAACCACGATTATGGAGATTATGTGCGCGACTGGACAGAAGGGGAGAAGGAAGCCAACCTGCGCGACCTGATTGCCAGGCAAAAGGACCTGGGCTGGGATCTGATGCTCAATGAAAACAGGATTCTCAACATCAAAGGCAAAAAGCTGGCGCTGATCGGGGTGGAAAATACCAGCGGAACCCGCGGATTTCATTCCTATGGCGACCTGCCCAAGGCTTATAAAGGCACGGAGCAGGCCGACCTCAAGCTCCTCCTTTCCCACGATCCTTCCCACTGGGAAGCCGAAGTGGTGAAGGATTTTCCTGACATTGCCGCCACTTTCAGCGGACATACCCACGGTTTCCAGATGGGGATCGAGATTCCTGGATTCATCAAATGGAGCCCTGTGCAGTACGTGTACAAGCAATGGGCGGGCATGTATGAGAAAGGCGCCCAGAAATTGTATGTAAACCGCGGATTTGGCTTTCATGCCTACCGTGGAAGGGCGGGGATTCGCCCTGAGATCACCGTTTTCACCCTGGAACGGGCGTAGGCGGGTAAGAAAATCGGGAAATCCATTTCAATCCAGGCAAATTCAATTCCATTTTTGGGAAAAGAATTAACCTGTGAAATCACTCAAAATCATCCTGTGGCTGTTGTTTTGCATTTGCATGCAAAATGGCGCTTCCTTCGCCCAATCGTCCGTGCGGCCGGGCAAATCCTGGGAAATCCTGCCCAATAAAGGCAGCATGTATGTGCACTGGGGCTATAACCGCTCCATTTATTCCCGCAGCGACATCCATGTCTCGGGCCCTGATTACGACTTCACTGTCTATGATGTGCGGGCCACGGATCGCCCATCACCCTTCAAACCTGCGGTTTATCTCAATCCCGGACTTTTTACCATTCCCCAATTCAACATTCGGGCAGGATATTTTCTCAGCGAGCGCTGGTCCGTTTCCCTGGGCTATGACCACATGAAGTACGTGATGGTCAATGATGTGCCGGCTGTTTTTTCGGGGGTGATTGGTGCTTCTGCTTCGCCCAAATATGAAGGGAGTTACCTCAAAGACACCGTAAATCTGGCCGCAGATCTGCTCAGATTTGAGCATACCGACGGTCTGAATGTGATCACAGCTGATGTGGAATATTCCTATCCGCTGGTTTCATTTTGGAAAAATCGTTTCAAAATTCAGGCGCAGGTGGGTGCAGGGGGGATTTTTGTGGTGCCCAGAAGCGACGTGCGGGTTTTTGGCAAGGGATTGAATAACGATTACCACATTGCAGGCTATACTTTCACTGGAAAATCAGGCCTGAGACTGGATTTTTTGCGGCGAATGTATTTTCTGGGCGAAATGCGGGGCGGCTACGTGGCCCTGCCCTGGGTGCTGGTGGCCAACGATTCTCCTGAATTGGGCGATCATCAGTTTGCCTTCCTGGAATGGTATGTGGTTTGCGGGATTCGTTTTCACTTATAGTTTTTAAGTTGTTGTTAGTTGTTAGTTCCAGCATGGTGGTGCCTTTGACATAAGTTGTTAGTTTTGAATTTTAATTACTGAAAGCTGACCGCTGTCCCGAATGCTTTCGGGAGCTGACCGCTAAACGCTAAAAAATATGGCCTTAATTAAACCCTACGAAGGAAAAACGCCCCAACTGGGCAACGAGGTGTACCTTTCTGAAAATGCCACTTTGATTGGCGACATCATCATTGGCAACCAGAGTTCGGTCTGGTTTCAGAGTGTGCTGCGGGGCGATGTGGGCTCGATCAGGATTGGGGAGCGCACGAATATTCAGGACCTGAGCATGGTGCACTGCACCTACGGGCATTCCGCTACGCGGATTGGCAACGACGTGACCGTAGGTCACGGTGCGATTGTGCATGGCTGCGAGATCCATGATCTGGTGCTGATTGGCATGGGAGCCATTGTGATGGACCTGGCTGTGGTGGAAACCAAAGTGGTGGTGGCCGCAGGAAGTGTGGTACTGGAAGGCATGCGGCTGGAAAGCGGCTGGCTCTATGCGGGCATTCCCGCCAAAAAGATCAAACCCCTCAGCGAGGACCACATTCAAAATCTGCACTACAGTGCAGATCATTATGTCCAACGGGGCAAATCCTACCGTACGGGAGAAAGTTTCAGCCTGGGCAGCTGACCGGCCCAGCCCCGGGAAACTGAAGGATTGGCAGGGTACTTTGGGGTATTGATTGGTTACCTGATTGGATTGAATGAACAAAGGGATAATGGAATCCTTTGCTCAAAATCAGTAATGCAAATCAGTTTTTACGAAAAGTTTGAAAGGTGGAAATGGGGGTTGACCCTTTTGATCCTGTTGTCAACGGGATCATTTCTTTCCGGGCAAAATGCTCCCCCACCCGTTTGCCTGGAAGTTGAGGAGGAATGCTATTATCTTGCCGACAGCATAAAAACGGGAGTATGTGAACTGCATAAATATCCTCTTCATTATTGGTACGGGAATGATAGAATGCCAGTTCAAATGGTGAAAATGACCCCCGGGGATATTTCTCTGGTAAAAAATTGGCTTCGTGGACAGCTTGAAGAGGGGCGACTTTCAGGACGAATGCTGCTGGAGGCTGCTGGTTACCTGGAAAAGGCCATCCCTCCTGTCCTTTATCCCGGGGATACAGTTGGGGCAAATTTATCCCCAGAATTCAAAAAAAGCATTGCTGAAAACGTGTTTCCCATCATCGAACTTCAGGAATTTTGCCTCATGGAAATAGTTGATACTGATTCCCTTGCCCTGGGTTTGGTCGGGGAATTTTATGTTCCTTTTGTTAAATACAGGATGAAAATTTACCATCCCATTTTTGAAATTCACCTCCCCAAAAAGCCATCCCTTGCCCGGACATTTGGACGAAAGACTCCTTTTGAATTGAGGTGTATTGAATTTGAGATGTAAGAAAATTTCAAAGCGCGGCATGGGAAATTTTTGCCAGGGTTCCTCGTTTTTGAGTAAATTGGAGTAAAGAACATTCAAATGAATAGTTTAAAACTAAAAGAATATCTCCTTCAGATTGCGGATGGAGTGAATGAACATACCACCCTGGAGGATATTTACAAGCAACTTTCCCTGTTGAATGATATTGATGAGTCTGCTGAAGAAGAGGAGCGGGGCGAAGTAATCAGCCATAATGAGGTAAGGGAACTGAGCAGAAAATGGTTGAAGTAGTTTGGACCCAAAAAGCCCTTGGTCAATATGAGAGGGCGATCAAGTATATTTTAAAGGAACAAGGTAAATCGTACGCTCAGGCTGTAATAGATAAAGTAGATGAGCGAGTTGAATCAGTTCGAACTTTTTCCAGAATTGGGGAAAGAGAGCCACTGCTTCTCCATAAAAAACAAGAATACAGATATTTGGTCGCATGGAGTTACAAGATTATTTACAAAGTATCAGGGGAGAAATGCACGGTTTCAAGATTTTTTCATACCTCCCAAAATCCGGAAAAAATCTTTCTCTGACTTTTACTTAACATGTCCCAATTCCCTTCACAACCCCCTCTGACAAATCCCTTCTCCCTATTTCCAGAGATTTTGTAACTTGTTTTGCATACCCTTCCTGGTTTTTGGTGGCAACCCATGCTTCTGAAAACTAATTTCATGTCCATGAAAATTCGTAAAATCCTCAAAACTTTTGGTTTTGCGTTTGCCTTCCTGCTGATCATCCTGATCGCAGCCTTTTTTTACAGCCGCTCCTGGGAGCGGTCGCTGTTAATGGATCCGCTCTGTCAGCTGGATTCTCAGGAAAAAATCATGGCCCTCACCTTCGACGACGGCCCTTCTGAAGCCAGGACCCCGCTGCTGCTGGATCTGCTGGACAGCCTGCAGGTAAAGGCCACCTTTTTCATGCTGGGACAAAACATCGAAAAGCATCCCGACCTGGCCCGCCAGGTTTTTGAACAAGGCCACCTGATTGGCAATCATTCCTGGGATCATCCCCGACTCGTGCTGAAAAGCCCGACTTTTGTAAAAGACCAGATTGATCGCACGGAAAAGCTCATTCTGGAACTGGGACAGAAGGAAGTGAAGTACTTTCGCCCTCCATTTTCGTCCAAATACATTGTCTTGCCGCTGGTCTTGTCTTCCCTCCACAAAGTGTTGGTGACCGGCACCTACGATCCTCCCTCAGAATATAAAACGCCCTACGACGGCCCCAAAGTGGCCGCGGAAGTGATCGCCAATGCCAAACCAGGCTCCATCGTTTACCTGCACGACGGCAAAAGCTCAGACCCTGAAGCCTTTGTGGAATCAGTGAGATTGATTATTACAAGCCTGCAAAGCCAGGGCTACAGATTTGTACGCCTGGATGAAAATTAAAATCCCGTCCTTTACCCCAACCCCCAACCCCCAATACCCAATACCCAACCCCCAAAACCTAATCCCCCAAATGAATGTACACATTCTTGGGCTCCGTGAAGAAATGCAGGGCTTCAAATCCGCCTTCGCGGCCAATTCCGCTCTGTTTTACCCCGCCAAAAGGCGTACGCAAGTCGCGCACCAGCCAGCTGTTTACCCACACAATGCCACTGTGCAGTTCTGCGGCTACGCGGTGAGCCCGACGCAGATTTTCGGTCCAGAGGGTGGCGGAAAGTCCGTAAGTGGTACTGTTGGCAGCTGAGATGGCCTCAGCTTCTGTATCAAACGGCCAGATGGTGACCACAGGCCCGAATATTTCTTCCTGATTGACCCGGCAGTGAGGCGCCAGCCCTGTGATTACGGTGGGCTCCAGAAACCAACCGTTCTTACAACGCTCATTGGGCGCAGCCGCGGCTTTGCCGCCGGTCAGAATGGTGCCGCCTTCCTGGCGGGCGATATCCATGTAAAGGAGGTCCTTTTCAAACTGATCTTTGGAAACAATGGCGCCCACCCGGGTGCCTTCTTCCAGGGGATCGCCCACGGTGAGCTCCTTCACCTGACGTACAAATTCCTCCACAAAACGGTCGTAAATACTGCGTTCGACCAGAATTCGTGACCCACACAGACAGATCTGTCCCTGGTTGGTAAAGGCGGCCCGCACACTCCCTTTGACCGCTTTTTCAAAATCGCAGTCTGCAAACACGAGATTGGGATTCTTGCCACCCATTTCAAGGCTCAGCTTTTTGAACATGGGGCCGGCCACTTCCGTGATCTTTCTCCCCGTCAGGGTTGAGCCAGTGAAGGAGATCATGGCCACTTTGGGGTGGGCCACAATGCTGGCTCCCACGTCGCCGCCCAGGCCGTGCACGATGTTGATGACTCCGTCGGGCACGCCCGCGTCCTTGCAAATCTGACTCAGCAGAAAGGCGGTCATAGGTGTAACTTCAGAAGGCTTGGCCACGCAGGTATTGCCGGCGGCCACGGCCGGGGCCACTTTCCAGGAAAAAAGGTATAAGGGCAGGTTCCACGGCGAAATCAGTCCCGCCACCCCAATGGGGCGGCGCAGGGTGTAATTGAAGCCACGGCTCCCCATGTCATAGGTTTCGCTGTAGTATTGGGTGACGGCATTGGCGAAGTAGCGAAAGTTGGCCGCCGCCCGCGGAATATCCACCTCTTTGGCCAGCCAAAGAGGTTTTCCGTTGTCGATGCACTCGGCCAGAGCCAGCTCTTCGAGGCGTTCCTCAATCAGGTCGGCCACCCGCATCAAAATTCTGGAGCGCTCACCAATCGGCGTGTCAGCCCAGGCCGGAAAAGCGGCGCTGGCGGCCTGCACGGCAACCTCTACATCCTGCTGGTCCGAGGCGGGAACCCGGGCATACACCTGGCCGGTGGCCGGGTCAAAATTATCCAGCCATTTTCCTGAAATGGCTTCCTGAAAGTTGCCGTTGATGTAGTTGAGGAGCTTTTTCATGCCTTAATCTGGTTTTTTGGGGATTAATTCAGGGCATTAAACAAATTTTCCCGATTGACTGCTGCGCACATCAGCCACAAATTCTTTGATCATCTGCTCATCTTCCTTCAGGCAGATCATCAGCACATCGCCCGTATCCACCACAATATAGCCATCCAGACCGTCGAGCACCACCAGTTTATTCTTGTCACGCACCTTGATCACGTTATTGGAAGACTGGTAAAGAATGGCATTTCCCTGCACGGCATTACCCAGATAGTCTTTTTCCATGTGTTCGTACATAGAGCCCCAGGTGCCCAGATCGCTCCAGCCAAACGAGGAAGGAATGACATAGACATTGCCCTCCTTGCCTGCTTTTTCCATGATTCCGTAGTCAATGGAGATATTGCGGCTGCGGGTATAAACATCCTGAATTTTATCTGCTTCCTGATCCGTGTAGTAGAATTCAGAAATTTCCATGAACTGATCATACATATCCGGCAGATGTTCCTTGAATTCCTTCAGAATGGTATCCACGGAAAAGATAAACATGCCGCTGTTCCAGAGGAAATCGCCGCTGGCGAGAAAGGATTTGGCTACTTCGAGTTCGGGTTTTTCAGTAAATAATTTCACCGGGAAATACCCCCCATGGTCCTCGTCTTCCAGGTATTGAATATAGCCGTAGCCCGTGTCTGGGCGGGTGGGTTTGATGCCCAGGGTAATGATAAAG
Organism: Bacteroidia bacterium; assembly: GCA_020635905.1. Lineage (GTDB taxonomy): Bacteria > Bacteroidota > Bacteroidia > J057 > JADKCL01 > JACJYV01. The sequence continues at coordinate 618,590 of JACJYV010000006.1, read as the reverse complement.
GGGTTTTTGCTGGCTACTTCCATGGCGAGTGAAGCCAGTTTTTTGAATCCCGTTTCATTGGTGATCAGGTGATCTGAGGCGGCCACGAAGATGGTGGCTTTGGGGGCAATTTTATGGATTTTGGCGCAGGCGTAAGCAATGCAGGGGGCCGTATTGCGGCCCACAGGCTCAAGCAGGATATTGCTTTCGGGAATTTCGGGGATTTGCTCCATCAGCAGGTCGCGGTAGGCCTGGTTGGTAACCACAAAAATATTCTCATGGGGAATAAAATTGTCGAAACGATCGAAAGTCATGCGGATGAGGGTCTTGCCAATACCCAGAATATCGTGGAACTGTTTGGGATAGGTGGACCTGCTCATGGGCCAGAATCTGCTTCCAATCCCGCCAGCCATGATGATCACATAATCATTTTTTCGCATGTTGTTTGGTGTTTTGGGTTGAACTCCCGTTGCGAAACAAGTAATCAGGTAAAATTACAACAGGAATTGATCCGAAAAAAAAGGATTTCTGAAGGGGAAAATTTGTGACCAGATTATCAAACATTAAGCCTTTGTTCCTTCAAAAAACCATAGAATTCAGCGAAAGAAAGTGCTTTTCAAGGGAATGCAAAGTTAAGAGAAAAAAATATAAGTTATTATGAATATATCTCTATTTTTTGCGTAAATTAACTATTCAAAGGCCCTCATTTGGGCCTTGTTTCCCTTTTGGGACCACTGAATTATATGACCCCCTTCGATGGAAGTTTTGACGGATATTAACTTAAAAGGCGCCCTCAAAAAATATTTTGGTTTTGATGAATTTCGGGGAAAACAGGAGGCTGTAATAAAAAACCTGCTGGCAGGCAATGACACCTTCGTCATCATGCCCACTGGTGCAGGCAAATCCCTTTGTTACCAGTTGCCCGCCACCATCATGGAAGGCACGGCTCTGGTGATCTCTCCCCTGATTGCCCTGATGAAAAACCAGGTCGATCAGCTCAATTCCCACGGCATTGAAGCTGGTTTCCTCAATTCGAGTATGAACCGCGCCGAATATGATGCGGTCAAGCAAAAAGCCATCAACCAGGAGCTGAAGCTCCTGTATGTTGCGCCCGAGTCACTGGTCAAAGACGAATTCATCGAATTCCTCAACCAGGCCAATATCTCCTTTGTGGCCGTGGACGAAGCCCATTGTATTTCAGAATGGGGCCACGATTTTCGTCCCGAATATCGCCGCATCCGCGAAATTCTCAATCGCATTCGCAATGTGCCCATCATTGCCCTGACCGCAACTGCCACTCCCAAGGTGCAGCTCGACATCCGCGCCAACCTGCGCATGATGGAGACGCCCCTGTTTATCACTTCCTTCAACCGTAAAAATCTTTATTACGAAGTAAGGCCCAAAAGCAATCCCAATCAGCAGATTATCCAGTTTATCAAGCAAAACATGGATAAATCAGGGATCGTCTATTGCCTGAGCCGTCGCAAGGTGGAGGAAATTGCCGAATTACTGAAAGTAAACGGCATCACCGCGGTACCCTACCATGCAGGACTGGATCCTGCCACCCGTACCCGCCACCAGGATATGTTCCTCAACGAGGAAATCAACGTGGTGGTGGCCACCATCGCCTTTGGCATGGGGATCGACAAGCCCGATGTGCGCTTTGTGATTCACTACGACGTACCCAAAAGTATTGAAAGTTTCTACCAGGAAACTGGCCGTGGCGGCCGCGACGGACTGGAAGGAAACTGCCTGCTTTTCTACGATTATAACGACATCGTCAAGCTCGAAAAATTCATGAAGGACAAGCCAGTGAGTGAACGCGAAAGCGGTAAACTCCTGCTCTACGAGATGGCTTCCTTCTGCGAATCGGGCGTTTGCCGCCGCAAATCCATGTTTCACTACTTTGGGGAGCATTTTGACGAAGTCAATTGCAACGGCATGTGCGACAACTGCCGCAATCCCAAAGAGACCTTCCAGGCCCGCGATCTGGTCTTTCTGGCCCTGCAATGCGCCCGCGAAGTCCAGGAAAAATTTGGCATCAGTCACATGGTGAATGTGGTGCGCGGCATCAATAACCAGCAGGTGACCATCAATGAGCACCACTTGCTGCCATCTTTTGGAAAAGCCAATCACCTCAAGGAGAAAGAGTGGAAATCCATTTTCTCCCAGATCATTATCCAGGATTTTCTGATCAAGGATATTGACGATTACGGGGTGATCAAACTCTCTGAAAAAGGGCGTGATTTTCTCAATAAACCCTATGATCTGGACCTGGTTAAATTCCGGGATTACGAGGAAATCAAGCAGAAACAGGAGCAAATTCCCACTGAAAATTTCAAAACCTACGACGAGGTTCTTTTCGAAAAACTGCGCAAACTGCGCCGCGAAAAGGCCAAGGAACTGGGAAAACCCCCTTATATCCTGTTTCAGGATCCCTCGCTCGAGGAAATGGCCACCAAGTACCCCATCACCATCGACGAATTCACCAATCTGGTGGGTGTGGGCCGCGGTAAAGCCGAAAAATATGCCCGTCCCTTCATGAAACTGATCAAGGAGTATGTGGAGGAAAACGAGATTGAACGCACCACGGAAGTGGTGGTGAAATCGGCGGCCAAGCGCAGCATGGTCAAGCTGTTTTTCATTCAGCAGGTGGATCGCAAGACCCCTTTGCCCGAAATAGCCTCGGCCAAGGGCATTTCCTATGGAGAATTGCTCGACGAACTGGAGCAGATCATTTACTCTGGTACCAAGCTCAATCTGGATTATTACATCAAAGAGGAGATGGACGAGGATCTGGTGGAGGATATCATGGATTATTTCATGCATTCTGAAACCGACAGTCTGGACGATGCTGAGAAGGAGCTGGGAGGAGATGCGACCCGGGAGGAAATTCAGCTGATCCGGGCAAAATTCATGTCGGAGGTGGCAAACTGATCCCCAATTTTCTAAAGTATGCAGGCAGAAATTTTCGCAATTCGCGGAGGCTGTTTCTTTGTGTGGGATTAATGCTGATCATTGTCTTTCCCGCCCGGGTTCAGGGTCAAAATACCCCCATTTCTGATTCTGTTTCCACCTTTCTGATCGCTCCCAACCTCAATTATTTCCTGGGTTTCGGCATGAGCATCGTGGAGAAAGGACAGGAGGATTTTACCTACACCAAAGGCTACTGCACCAACGAGCAACAAAGAGAATTTACAGATTCGACCCTTTTCAATCTGGGTTCCGTTTCCAAATTATTTACTGCAATTGCCATTCTCAAGCTCGCTTCCAATCAGGATATCAAGCTGGATGACCCCATTTATTACTATTTCCCCGAATTCCTCAATATACGTGGTAAATCCCGGCGGGCCCACGAAATCACCATTCTGGACCTTTTGCAGCATCGCAGCGGGATCAATCAGAGCATGGAAAACCTGTTTCCTGAGCTGTTCAGCAAAGCTGTTTTGCAGGGAGAGGATCAGTTTTATGAAAATACCTTCAATTACCGGGCGTTTATGAATCGGGAAGATTTCAAGGAACGTTTTGAAATGTATGCCCGCATTGACAAAAAACCCCGCAAGAAATACCATTTTTCCAATCTGGGCTTTGTGATCCTTGGCTATATCGTGGAGGAGGTCAGTGGGATGAATCTGGGTCAGTTTGTGACCAATCAGATTCTGGTGCCGCTCGGCATGAATGATTCTCACTATTACGAAACGCCCGACAGCCTGGAAGAACGCCTTTCGCGGGGCTATTACCGTCTTTCAGACGGTTCCTACCTCAATGTCCACGACAACGAAGTGGAAAGTCCCTCCCCGACCGGCGACGGCGGGATCAAAACCACCCTCCGCGACATGCGGAAATTCATGCATTTCCTTGTGGGAGACCTCCAAAACATGGATGTTTATAATGAAATCCTGCCCCGCACCGACCTGCTTTCCATGATTGGACCCTTGAAAAAAGGCCCCGACAAGCAGACCTGGGTGGGATTGGGCTTTCACAATCTGCAACCCTATAATTTTGCGGGCCATGCAGGCGGCTGGGACGGTTTCCTCTCGATTTTGTATTATCATCCCGAATCGCATTCCAGCCTTTTTCTGGTTACCAACCGCGAGGACAATCAGTTATTTTTGTTTTTGCAGGTGTACGCCGCCTATGCCATGCTCCACAGGAAGCTCTAAAAACTTCGAATCTCTGCGTTGGACTTGTCTCAGAAATGCTCATTTACGGGAGTAAACTGCGCTTTCTTCGCCTTCGTCCGCCTTGATCTTCTTTGTTTTTAGAGCTTCCTTGATTCAATTATCAATGGGCAGATAACAATTAACAAACTTCGAATCTCTGCGTTGGACTTGGCTCAGAAATGCTCATTTACGGGAGTAAACTGCGCTTTCTTCGCCTGCGTCTGCCTTGATCTTCTTTGTTTTTAGAGCTTCCTTGATTCAATTATCAATGGGCAGTTAACAATTAACAAACTTCGAATCTCTGCGTTGGACTTGTCTCAGAAAAGCTCATTTACGGGAGTAATCTGCGCTTTCTGAACCTGGGGCAGCCTTGATCTTCTTTGTTTTTCGAAATCTCTGTTGATTTTTCTACGATCCCGAAGGGTTCGAAAGTAGTCCCGTAGGGACGCCACCTTTGTAGCCCGGGGCGATAGCCCCGGGAAAAAACAGTATGGGGGACAGAGCCCCGTAGGGGGCGACATCTTCCCTGTCTTGTTGGCTGGCCTTGGGGTGGTGCCGCCCCGATGGGGCTCCCCAATCCGATTGCGGTTAACCCGGGGCTTACGCCCCAGGCTACTGATTTATCGCCCAGCTGGGGCTTCCAACCTGTTCCGTGGAACAGGGGTTTGATCAATTGGCAATGAGCAGGTAACAATTAACAATTTTCGAATCTATGAGTTGAATCCTGTTTTGAAATGCTCAATTAGGGCTAAAGCAGGACCTCCAACTCCTGCAACCGCCTTGATTCTTGTCTCTTTTAGAAATCCATTAAGAATTGCGAGAATGGTGCGATAATCAAATAGCAATCAAATTAGAAAATGGGTTTTTGGGCGAATTTTGGGTGGAAATGGGTGGTTTTGTCAAATGGCTATCAAATAAGAGGTGCTGAAAACTTTGAATCTCTGCCTTGGATCTTGCTCAGATAAGCTCATTTTCTTCGCTTTGTTCCTCAATCCGTTACCCGATTTTCACTGTTTTCAAAAGTCACATGAAAAGAATCCGTGGAAACGCATTCTGATTGATTTATTTCTTTCAAACATGGCATTTCCTTTATAAATTTGTGGGTTTTAGAAAAAAAACGGATTCATTAGAAACGAATACAGGATATGAGCTTAACGCAGGTATTAGACCAACTGGAGAATAAATATTACGAAGAACTGGATGAAAACCGGGATAAAATCATCCCCGAGTTGAGGAAAATCCATAAACTGGCCGTGGAATCAGGAGAAGAGGCAGAAGCCATGTTTCGCGAAGAAATGCTCTCCAGATTTGGTGGAATTTACATTCCGTACCTCTTCTGGGGCGAAATGGCCCAGTTTATGGCTCAGAAAATCGGACGCGAAGTGCTGTTCGAAACTATCCAGGCCTTCACCAACTCTGGTTTTGAAGATGTGGAATGCAAACGCATGAAGCCACTGGTGCTGACCTATTTTTCCGTGGAGAAACCCTTCGAGATCGACAAACTGTTCTCACAGGTTATTCAGAAGGCCCATCCTTCTGTGCAGGAATATTTCGAAAAACTCCTGCGCTTTGTGGAGAAAAATTCCACCTCAGTTTCCATGTACATTGAGAAATTCCAGATGCTGGCCGATATGGAGCCCGATTTTGAAATGCTCAAAATGCCTCTGGTACGTCTGAAGGAAAAAATGGCCTGAGTTTAAGAACCAATTACCAAAAAGAATTTCCATGAACTTTTTCGCTTCCAAACGACTTTTCCTTCCCCTGATTGCAGTTGTACTGCTCGTTTCCAGCCTTTCAGGCTGTAAGGATGCCTGCGAAGGAATCCTCTGCAATCCCTGCGAAAGCTCAAAAGTACTTTTGAAATACGTGGACTCCAACGGAGATTGCCCCTCTGATTTTGACCAGCGGGCTGTGGTTTCCGCCTTCAATAACGGGGACTTCAACGACCTGGCTTTTACCTTTGACTTTGCCGATGCCTGTACTGCAGGTCTTTTGGTCGAGGCTGGATTTGCCTACGTGATCGAAGATCAGGTTCTGGGCGTTTCTGACACGGTAATTGTGGAAGATGTTGAATATCAGGCACCCATTGAAGTGACCGAGTGCTGCCTTTGCTACCCCGCAGAGCACGCTCACCTCATGATCAACGGGCAGGAAATGATGGCTCATTTTTCCACGGGCTCGTTCATCAGCAATCCCCTGGAGCGTCAGCTCCCCTGATTTAATCGCAATGCAGGTTCCTTCCTCTGAGTAATTTTCAGGGGAAGGAATTTTTTTTGTGCCTTTTGGGAGGGGAATTTTGGGTTGAAATTCCCTCTTTTTGTTGACGCAGGATGTCATGATGCGCTCGTAAATTGATGTATGGAAACAAAATACGAACCATCTGTGAACACATATCCAACTGCCATTGAAATGGCCACTTCCCCGCTCATTTTGCTGACTGGATCTTTGCGACAGTTGTATGCAAATGCCTTTTTCGTGGAGCTTTCCCCTGAAATTCCCCTCACTCACGGCCCCCAAATCAGCAAACTGCTGAGTCAGGTTTCGGCTACTGGCTATGAGCTCGAAATCAGCGGTTTTGACCAGGTGCCCGACAAAAAATGCAAATTGCATTACCTGCCCACAGGCGAGCGATTTGAAGTCTGGGGCCGCACTACTGCAGAAGCAGTTTTGAGGTGTTGTGGTCTTGCTGCGCTGAAAAGATGCCAGGCAGGCGTCGCTGCCTGAATAAAAAAAGGAGAGCCAATTGGCTCTCCTTCGTATTTCTGAGGAGGAAAATTTCTCAGTGAGAAACCATGGGCTCCATGCCTTTGGCTTGCTCAACCCAGTCAGAAACTTTGGCTTCCGTGGGCAGGGCGCGAACCAGTTTCTTTGCTGCGTTCACCTCCACCATTTTGGCATACAGGTTGGCAGCATTGCGGTTGCGGAGTTCTTTTACCGTATCCACGCCAGCGGCTTCCAGCAGATCAGAGTATTCTTCTCCCACCCCTTTCAGACGGAAAAGGTCGGCCATATTTACCCAACGGAGGATTCTGGACTCGTCAATTTCAGTCGCCTCAGCGATTTTTTTGCGTCCGGCTTTGGTTCCGCCTTCAGCCAGCAATTTCTCCGTGGTTTTGATTCCTGCCTCAGCCAGTCTTTCAGCATATTTGGGGCCGATTCCTTCGATGTCAATGATACTTGCCATGTTAAATTTTTTGTGGTTAAATTATTTGATGAGTAAATCTCAATTTTTTCGTTACGAATATAAAAACCTCTGCGAAAAAGCCTCCTTTTATTCGATGAATTTTTTAATCAGAGGGATGTAAGCTATTTTTAGGGCTTTCAACCTGCGTTTTCCAATGCAAAAACTCCTGTTTTTTTTGATTTTGTGGGTCATTCTCCCGGGCTTTGTTTCCGGGCAAAACATGGTTTTCGTAGGTTCAGGTTTGAATGTTTCCTACGTGGCACCCGACAGTCTCAATTTCGTGACCCGCCGTTTCAATGAAACCAGGGGCGTTCTTTCGCATAATTTGCCTCCTTTTCACCTGCCCATTGGTATGAATTTCGAATTTGGGGTGCTTTCCAACCGCATTTTATACGATCTGAGTTGGGTGGGGCGCACCCAGACTTCGCATGCCCGATTTTCGGGTTCAGGCTTTTTGGAGGAATTTCACCTCAAATTGCGCATGAACTCTCTGAATCTGGGTCTGGGCTATTCTGTGGTCAGCGCTGAAAAGGTCAATTTGGTGCTGGGAGCTTCTGTGGATGCAGCCTTTGTCAAGGTTTTATACCGTTACGGCCCCACCCCCGACGTCAAATCCTATGCCTACGACCCCGTGGTGTCCAAATTTGCCCTGGGGAATACCATTTTTGCCCAGCTGCTTATTGGGGTGAAGGACGGTTTTGGGGCTTGCGCCGTGATCAGGCCCTATTTTCAGTTTCAGTGGACGGAAACAGATTTTTTCCCCGTGAATCAGGCCATCAACCCTGGCACCTGGTTCAGCGACCCCCGCCGCCTTGGCAGCCGGGTCAATAATTTCGGCATTTCAGTTACTGGAGTGTATTACTTTGCTGTGGTCAAATAGCGGGAAGCTTTCAGCGATCAGCGTTCAGTTTGCTCACTGCTCGAAGCCCATAGCTCGCGGCTAAATCTGTTCCTTCATGCCTTCAAAAAAGCAATTTCGGCAACGGGGTTCATAAGTGTCCTTTTCACCCAGCAACACCTGTCCTTTTTTGGCAATCTTGCGAAAGGAAAAATTGGCCAGACTTCCGCACACCTGACAAATGGCATGCACCTTGGTCACGAATTCGGCCTGTCCCAGCAAGGCAGGCATGGGGCCAAAGGGTTTTCCCTGGTAATCCATGTCCAGACCCGCGCAGATCACGCGGATGCCGCGGTTGGCAAGCATATTGGCCACTTCCACCACCCCTTCGTCAAAAAACTGGGCCTCGTCAATGCCCACGACCTTGGCGTCATTGACCTCGAGTAAAATTTGCTGAGAAGAGGTTACAGGAATGGATGGAATAGAGGATTTGTTGTGAGAAACCACTTCACTTTCGCTGTAGCGGGTGTCCATGGCCGGCTTGAAAATCTCGACTTTTTGGTTGGCAATCTGGGCCCGGCGCATGCGGCGGATCAATTCTTCCGTTTTGCCGGAAAACATACTTCCACAGATCACTTCTATCCAACCTGCCTTGCGATTCGCCGAATTGACTTCAATAAACATTTCTTCTGCCGGGGTTTTGGGTCGAAAGTTTAGCCTTTTCCGCATTTTATCAAAGCCCTTTCCATTCAACATGTGTGGACAAGCAGAAAGGATGGAAAATAGGGCAGAAAAAAGGTTTTTTGTTTAAAGAATGTGCATATCTGGGCTTAACTCCCTGTTGATTTTGCCGTAATTTTGTGGAGAATTTCGTGGAGAAAAACCAAAGCATGAAGCCGATCCTTATTCAGGACCATAAAGCCAATACCCTGATCAACCAGCAACTGAAAGAATTGCTGTCATCCTATTATTTTCCAGGTGGAACCATTGAGGGGAAGAGAATTATTTCATTTTCCCAGCACAAGCAAATCAACCTGTTTATTTTGTTTCAGATTTACCAGGATTGGTCGGGGCAGGTCAATGAAATGGTGCATCCCTATTTTGATTTCTCTCACGAAGAGGTCAAAAATGCGTTGAAAAATTTTCAGAATGTCCTTTCCAGGCACATTCTGGTCAAAAAGGAAGACTTTGCTCCCCTGGTCGAGAAGGCCGTTTACAATACCCTGCGCCTGATCACGGACCCGGTGGATACCCTGAATAAATTTTTCTTCAAATCTTCTGAAAGGATTCCGCTGGCTCTTTTCCAAAAGCACGCCTCCTACTTCTCAGACTTTGATTTTGCCATCCAAAGCATTTCAAAGTACTATGAGAAAAACGAGATCAATGTGGTCGAAAAGGAGGATTTCTTCCTGAAATTCGAAAAAGTGATCGGGATTTTTGAGAAGAAAGAGGACTCTGAAATTCGGGACTACCAGGAAAAACTGTTTGAAAAGGCTTTTGGAGAAAGTCTGGAAAGCTACCTTGCCGTTCCCGCCAAAGGCGGGGCCAGTCTGGAAGCCCGCCCCGAGGTCAGAACCCCCGTTTTCAAATACAATCGTCCCGAGCCCAATCCCAAGCGGCATTATCCACCCCTGACTCCTGAAGAAACGGGAGCCAAAAGCGAACCCAAACCCGAGGCCAAAAAGGAAGAGCCTTCGGCCCGCATTGAAATAAAACCTCAGCCTGAGGAAAAGAAAATATCAGAGGAGCCTAAAACTCCTCCTGTCTCCAATCAGGTTCAAACGCCCGCTACTCCCCCTGTAACGGAGAAAAAAGAGGATTTGCCGCCTGCGGTTGAACCTCCCAAAGCAGAAGAGAGAAAGCAGGAACCCCAGATTCAATCCAGGCCCTTGTATTCTGCTCCTGAGGAGGAGAAACCCGTTTTTGCCCCCGTTCCACCCAGGAATGAGGAAGTGAAAAAGGATGTTCCCGCTCAGCCCAGGCCGTTGTATTCCCAGCCCGAGGCTGAAAAACCAGTTTTTGCGCCGGTCCCGCCCAAAAATGAGGATGAAAAGCAAGAGGCGCCCGTCCAACCCAAGCCATTATATTCTCAGCCAGAGGCTGAGAAGCCGGTTTTTGCACCTGTTCCACCCAAAGAGGAGCCGCAAACTCCTGCAGCTGAAGAGCAGGAAGAAGCCGTGTTCGAACTGCATACCCGTCAACCCGAAAAAGAGCGTTCTTCTGCTCCTATTGATCTTTTTTCTACCCTGGATGAAGAGGAAGGCCCTGTTTTTGGAAGTGGCAATAATCAGCCCACGCTGGCAGACAAACTCAAGCATTCTTCTGGCAACGGCAACCTGCACCAATCCATTTCGGGTGGGTCTGGAGGTGCCAAAAAGCTCTCAGAAGCCATTCCAGTGCACAAGCAATTTCAGTTTGTGCAGAAGTTATTCGGGGGTAGCAGCGTAAAATTCAAAGTAGTGCTTGAAAAACTCCAGGAAGCCCCCAACTTCAGCGAAGCTGAAGGGGTGCTCAACCGCTACGTATTCAATAATCCTGAAGTCAATTCAGAAACCAAGCTCGCCCAGGAATTCATCGAACTGGTCAAAGGCCAGTTCTGAGCCCTGCGGCATAAGCCGGGTTTTTTTGTCTGGGTGGGCTTTAGCCCACCCGCAAGGATGCGAAGCATCCCTTCCCAATCAGCATGAAATGCTGTGGTGCAATCTTCTGAAGGCATTCAGAGATATGTGCCATAGGGCCGAGCTTTAGCCCGGCCCTCCCTTCAATCTTCTACGTATTTAATAACCCTGAAGTCAATTCAGAAACCAAGCTCGCCCAGGAATTCATCGAACTGGTCAAAGGCCAGTTTTGAGCCCTGCGGCAAAAGCCGGGTTTTCCTGTCTGGGTGGGCTTTAGCCCACCCCCGTGGATGCGCAGCATCCATTCCCAATCAGCATGAAATGCTGTGGTGCAATCTTCTGAAGGCATTCAGAAATATGTTCCATAGGGCCGGGCTTTAGCCCGGCCCTCCCTTCAATCCTTTGAATTCATCCTGGAGTAGTAATCTGATGCCCCGGGACCCCATAGGGGTAAACTATGCCCTGGGGCTACTATCTGAACCATGCGACAACTTGTTGTCGCTCCCATTCCCCCTCTCTGACATCTAAAATCTGATTTTCTAACCTCTAAATCAATCCAGAGGATTGAAGCCTATGCGGGGGTATTTTTTGGCGAAGCCAACCAGGGTGGGGTGGCCTTGCCAAAACCAGGGGGCGGCCTTGAGCGAGGGGTCCCGGATAGCTATCGGGAGGGCGGCTGGTGGGCTTGTGCGACTGGTCAGAGGTGTGAGGGGGCAGGGTTTAGGTTTTGGCGCTTTTTGCTTCTTTTTCTAAAAAAGAAGGCCCGCCCGGCCAGGGGCACCCCAAAAACTAATCACAAATTTAAATTTTGCGACAACTTGTTGTCGCTTACGACGCCCTAAGAGCCTAAGGACTCAGGACTCCCTGGTCCTACTGAATATCCTTATCCCCCAAAATATTCACCCGGTAGGCATAATGATTGATCATCATAAAAACCATACAGGAAAAGGCAATGAATGACGATCCACCGTAACTGAAAAAGGGCAAAGGAATCCCCACCGTAGGCACCAAACCAATCGTCATCCCCACATTGATAAAGACGTGAAAGAATAGAATTGACGCCACGCCGTACCCGTAAATGCGGGCATATTTGCTTTTAGAGTTTTCGGCCATGAAAATGATGCGCCAGATCAGCAGGAAAAAAGCAACCAAAACGGCCGCCGAGCCAATCCAGCCATGTTCCTCACCCACCACACAGAAAATATAATCCGTGTGCTCCTCGGGCACGAAATCGCCCCGGGTATGGGTCGCGTTGCCGTAACCCTTGCCCGTCAGGCCGCCTGAGCCAATGGCCACCATAGATTCACGCAGGTTGTAAGCGACCTTTTGCAGGTCCTTGCTTTGCCCGATTTCTTCCTCCGAAGCCACCAGTACCTCGATCCTGAGCCGTTGGTAGTCTTTGAGCAGTTGGCTGGGAACGAGGGCCACCACAGCCAGAAACACAAATCCTGCCACATGCAGCCCCAGAAAACGCCCCCTGAGTAGCACGAAGGAAACGATGGCAACCGCCAGCAACACCCCCAGGATGATGATCCAGGAAAAGGCAATGCTGGCCGTAAGCAGGGAAATGACGGCTACCAGGGCTACGATAATTCCCGCCACCATGATCAGGGGGTTCATCCCTTCCCGAAAGAAAATAAAGATCATACTGGCAAAGACCAACGCCGAGCCCGCGTCATTCTGCAATAAAATGATCATCATGGGAAACAGAACCATGCCGCCTGCAATGAGTACATCATACAATTTCCCCAGGGAGAAATTATAGCGTGACATGAATTTTCCCAAAGCCATGAGGGTGGCTATTTTGGCAAATTCCGCAGGTTGCAGACTGAATCCACCCACCTGAAACCAGCTGGTGGCTCCCTTGGTCACCTTCCCGACAAACAAAACGCCCACCAGGGCCAGCATGGTCAGGCCAAAGACGCCGTAGCTGATGAATTCCGTAAACTTGGTATCCAGGGCCAGAATAATGATCCCCAGCACAAAAGAAACCCCAATGAAAAGCAACTGCTTGCCATGGTAGGTGTCCAGGTCGAACGGAGAAACATCCGTGCCGCCAGAAGTCGAATAAACATTGATCCAGCCTGCCACTGTCAGAAAGAGGTAGAGCAAAATGGTGACCCAGTCTATGGTAACTTCCCTTCTCATCTCAGTGGGTGGTCTTTTTTAGGGGAGTATGGATAAAATCTGCCTGCAGAATCCGGTCAAGTTTGGCCTTGTTTTTGATCTTTTTGCGCAGATATCTTTCGATCATGAGGCTGGCAATGGGCGCGGCCCAGGTTCCTCCAAAGCCAGCATTTTCCACGATTACCCCGATTGCAATTTTGGGATTGTCTTTGGGGGCAAATGCGATGAAAACGGAGTGGTCGGGATAAGGCGGGTTCTCCACCGTACCTGTTTTTCCGCAAACCACGATGCTGTCAACCTTGGCCATGGTGCCCGTTCCTGCCTGAACTACCTGTTCCATCGCGTCCACCACCAAATCATAATCCTCCCGTTTTCCAGGCAGAATCACAGGCGGAAAATCCCATTTTTCCCATTGTCCATCGTCGTTGCGCACATGGGTGAGGAAGTGGGGGGGGATATATTTGCCGCGATTTGCAATCAGAACGGCTGCATTGGCCATTTGCATGGGTGTCATCAGGATTTCGCCCTGGCCAATGGAATTGGAGTAAATTGTAAGCGCTCCCCAGCCATTTTGACCGTAACTGCGGTCATAAAATCCTGTGGTAGGCACGTTGCCGGGTTTTTCATTGGGAATATCCACCCCCAAATTGCGCCCGATCCCATAGGAACTCATGATCTCATACCAGCGCTGGTAGGACTTGTGGATGTCCCCTCCAAATTTGGGATGGTTGAGGAAGGTGTAGTAGGTCTCAGCGTAAAATGCGTTGCACGACACCTTGATGGCCGTTGGCAGGCTGCACGAACCATGTGCGCCGTGACAGGCTGGTTTCCCGCGATTGCGGGGCCAGGCTCCCACGCAGGGAAAATGGGTAGAGGGATCAATTACCCCTTCAGAAAGTGCGGCAAGGGTTTGCAACAGCTTAAAGATGGATCCCGGGGGATATTGTGCCATCAACGGACGGCTGAACAGGGGCTGAAGCGAATCAGAAACCAGTGCCTGATAATTTTTTCCCAACGATCGACCCGTAAGTTGATTGGGATCGAAGGTGGGGGCGCTGATGAAAGCCAGAATCTCTCCCGTTTCAGGCTCAATAGCCACAATACTGCCTTTTTTATTGGCCATCAGCCGCTCGCCAAAGGCTTGCAGGGCTGCGTCAATTCCCATTTTGATGTCCTTGCCTTCTATGGGCAATACATCGAGCGCACCGTCAGCATAACGTGAGACTTCCCGGTTATAAGCGTCCACAAGAATGGTTTTGGTGCCCTTTTTTCCCCTTAAAACGGGTTCATACTGTCGTTCAATGCCCGAAATGCCAATCAGGTCGCCCGAAACGTAATATTTGGCTGAATCACGGTCCAGATCACGCTGACTCACCTGATTGATATAGCCCAGAAAAGCGGCTCCCGCGGGATAAATGTACTCCCGGGTGTTACGGGCCTGGACAGAAATGCCTTCAAATTGCCACAAATCTTCCTGAAAACGGCTTACAGCCTCAATTGGTACCTGTTTGACCAGTTCCTGAGGTTGATAGCGGCCAATTCCCTTATGCTTGCGTATCTGCTTACGGATTTCAACCCGATCCAGTCCCAGGTGCTTCTCCAACAGGTTGGTGTCGGGAATAACCAGTTTGTTGGGGACAAACATGATATCAAAAACGGGCACATTTTGCACGAAAATGTTTTCGTTTCGGTCGTAAATGATGCCTCTGGAGGGCAGCAGGGTCACTTCTTCCAGGTCCTTCTGGTCTGATTTCAGGGCATAATCCTTACTGATCACCTGCAGATAAAAGAGGCGGGAAATGTAAATGAAAATGACCAACCCGAAAAAGAGCAGCATGATTCCGCCACGTATTTTCAGATCGTTCATTTCCTTGCTGATTGGTTGTAAATCACCATAGTGGTCCCGAGAACCAGCGAAAAGGTGAAAAGGCTGCTGAAGATAATTTTGAGCAGGGTGAGACCAAAATGTTGAAGTGAAAAGGCTTCCAGCAAATAAAAGGTAATCTGGTGAACCAGAATCAGAGGCGCCAGGTAGCTGACATACCATTGCACGGGCTGAAAACGCAGGAAACTTTCCTCATTTCCCTTGAAAGCCTGACGCGTGGTTACAATTTCCACCCAAAAATTCCTCAGACTCATCATCAGCACACACGAAAAGGCCTGAATTCCCTGGGCCTGATTGGTGGAAAAAATATCCACCAGCAAGCCTGCCCCAAAGGCGATCAGAATGAGGATTGGAAAACGCAGACTGAGGGGCAACATGAGCAGAAAAGCCAGGAAAATGTGGGCTGTGGCCACTCCAAAAAGCGAAAAGTGGTCGAAGACCAGCACCTGGAAGAGCAGCAGAACGGCAAAAATCAATATGTTTCTCAGCCAAATGTTCATTCTACCACTGACGAAGTTTCAAGTGAATCAATTTCTGCCCGGAATTTTTGCGAAACCACGTACAGATTTTCCAGCTTGCCAAAATCCGTATTCAATTCCACCCTGATATTATAAAAACCATCATTGGTCTCTTTGTCAAACGAAGAAACCCGCCCAATCAGATAGCCCGGCGGGAATACCGTGGTAAAACCGCTGGTCACCACTGTGTCGTTGACTTCCAGTGGAGAGGTTTGGGGAATAAATTCGAGAATGGCATGATAAGGATCGCCCCCGTCCCAGGAAAGGGTGCCCGTATTGCGGTTGCTCAGCAGGCGGCTGCTGAGTTTGAAGCGCTTATTGAGTACGCTCAGGGCCACAGAGTAATTTTTGCTCACCGCGATCACCCTTCCTGCCACTCCTTCAGGAGAAATCACCCCCATCCCCATCATGACCCCGTTTCTTGAACCTTTGTTGATCGTGATGTAGTTGTAATTTTTGCGAATGCTGTTGTTGATGGCCTGGCAGGGAATGAATTCAAAGCCAGGTTCTGGCATCAGCGAATCAGGAAGGAGGGAGAAGTTGCTGCGCAACGGGGTTCTGAACTTATAGGTGTTCAGTTCGTCACGAAAGCGAATGAGCTCCGTTTTGAGTTTGGCATTTTGGGAAAGGAGCTTTTCATTCTCATGACTCAGGTTGAAATAGCCCGTAATGCTGGACCTGATCTGATGTAATCCGCCGGAAAATTCCATGGAAAAACCATGGAATATTTTGTGCTGTTTCTGATTCAGGTTAACAATCAGGGCGAAGGAAATCACCTCCAACCCGATGAACAGGAGCAGGTTGCCATTCCTTGTAAAAAACTGGAGTATTCTCCACATGCCTTTTTGTTAGTTCCCTTTCAGAGTTTCAGTTCAGCCGTAGAGGAATTTGAATTTGCCAGTATTTTTCAAAGCGATTCCCGTACCACGTACCACCGCCCGCAAAGGATCGTCGGCCACGTAGATGGGGAGTTTGGTCTTCTCAGAAAGGCGAATGTCCAGACCGCGCAGCATGGCGCCGCCGCCGGTCAGGTGAATGCCTTTGTCGTAAATATCAGCGGACAATTCAGGGGGAGTAAATTCCAGGGCTTTCAGCACGGCCTCCTCGATCTTCATAATCGATTTATTCAGGGCATGTGCAATTTCACGGTAGGAAATTTTGATCGTTTTGGGGATCCCGGTCATGAGGTCTTTTCCGCGGATTTCAATGTCGTCTGGCGGATTGTCCAGCTCGGGTAGGGCGGCACCCACTTCGATTTTGATGCGCTCCGCGCTGCGCTCCCCGATCAGCAGGTTGTGCTGGCGGCGCATATAATCGAGAATGTCATTATTGAATTCGTCGCCCGCAATGCGGATCGACTGGTCGCTTACGATGCCTGAAAGGGCAATTACCGCAATTTCCGTGGTTCCTCCCCCAATATCCACCACCATGTGCCCAATGGGCTCCTCCACGTTGATCCCAATTCCAACTGCTGCGGCCATGGGTTCGGGAATGAGGTAAACTTCCTTGGCTCCTGCGTGTTCGGCAGAGTCCTTTACGGCACGTTTCTCCACTTCCGTGATCCCGCTGGGGATGCAAATCACCATTTTGTGATTGGAAGGAAACCAACGTTTGCCGGGGTGAATCATTTTGATCATGCCGCGGATCATGTGTTCGGCCACGGTAAAGTCTGCAATCACTCCGTCTTTGAGCGGGCGCACGGTTTTGATGTTTTCGTGCGTTTTTTCGTGCATTTGCTGGGCCTCTTTCCCAATCGCAATTACTTTACCTGTCATGCGGTCCAGGGCAACGATCGAAGGTTCGTCCACAACCACTTCATCATTGTACATAATTAAAGTGTTTGCGGTGCCTAAGTCGATCGCTATCTCACTGGTAAAGAAATCAAATAGTCCCATTTTGTGTTCGGGTTTTTTAGTGTTTAAAGTGCCGAAGTGATGTGAAAAGTAAGCACATATTTCGAGATTCGCAAAATTCAATGGTGTCATTATCCTTTACGGAGCCGCCGGGTTCCACGAGCACTTCTATTCCATGGGCAAAAGCGGTTTCAGCAGAGTCAGAAAAGGGGAAAAACGCGTCGGAAGCCAGCACTGAGCCCCGGACGTCGAATCCCCGCTCACTGGCTTTTTGAAGGGCCTGTTTTAATGCATCCACCCGTGAAGTCTGCCCCATTCCGCTTCCAATCAGCTGCCCGTTCTTCACGATGGCGATGGCATTCGATTTTAAGTGTTTAACGACTTTATCTCCAAATATAATATCTTTTATTTCGGATTTTTCCGGCTGCCGCGAAGTTTTTACTTCCCAGCTTTCAGGACTGGTCACAGAACGGTCTTTTTCCTGTTCCAGATATCCTCCCAGCACAGATTTTACGATGTTTTTATCTCCGCCGGTATCTTTCCACTGCAGCAGTATCCGCTTCTTTTTTGCCATGAGAAGCTCAAGCGCGGCGGACGAGTAGGAGGGGGCAATCAGAACTTCGTAGAAAATCTTATCAATGGAAGCTGCGGTAGCCAGATCGATTTCGCGGTTGGTGCAGAGAATTCCGCCAAAGGCTGACAGGGGATCGCATTCCAGGGCTCTTGTCCAGGCTTCCAGCACATTGCCGCCCGTTGCCAGACCGCAGGGATTGGTATGCTTGATGATGGCAAATACGGTTTCGTCAAATTCCCGCACCAGATCGAGGGTGGCGTCAATGTCCACCAGATTGTTGTAGGAAAGGGTTTTGCCGTTGAGGAAGGTCAGTTCTTTGCTGAGATCGCCGTAGAAAATGCCTTGCTGATGGGGATTCTCTCCGTACCTGAGCACGGCGGCTTCCTGTTCTGATGCTTTGAAACTTCCCCCTTCCCTCTGCATGTAGCGATAGATTTTCGCGTCGTAATGGGAGGAAACATCAAAGGCCGCGGCCGAAAATGCTTTGCGTTGAGCCAGGGAAATTTCTCCGTTTTGTTCCCGCAGGATTTGGGCGAAAGGCGCATAACCCGCCTGAGAGGCAATGATGGTCACATCTTTGAAGTTTTTGGCGCCCGCGCGGATCAGGGAAATTCCCCCAATGTCGATTTTTTCAATGATTGCCGCTTCATCTGCCCCGGAGGCCACGGTTTGCTCGAAAGGATAAAGATCCACAATCACTGCATCGAGATAGGGAATTTCGAATTCGGCCATATCTGCCTGGTCGGGAGCATGTTCGCGGCGGGCCAGGATGCCCCCAAAGATTTTGGGATGCAGGGTTTTGACCCGGCCACCCAGAATGGAGGGGTAATCAGTCAGGTCGGCCACTTCGTGGACCTCTGCACCCAGTTCGCGGATATAGGTGGCTGTTCCACCCGTTGAGTAAATTTTTACGCCCAGTCTGATGAATTCCGCAATGATCTCTTCCAGTCCTTCTTTGTGAAAGACCGAAATCAGCGCGGAGTTAATCTTTTTTAAATCAGCCATTTAAATAATTCTTTTTAGCGGTTTCCCGCCTTGATTTCCCCACATAGCCGTTCCACCACTTCCGGGAAAACCCGGTGTTCGAGTTTGTGTATTTCCTGCGCCAGTTTGTCTGCCGTCCAGTCAGGTGCAATTGTGAGTCGGGCCTGCTCCAGGATGCCTCCCTCGTCGTAGCGCTCATTCACCAGATGCACTGTGATGCCCGATTCCTTTTCCTGGTTGGCGATCACTGCCTGGTGAACCCGCATGCCGTACATGCCTTTGCCACCGTAGGCGGGCAGCAAAGCTGGGTGGATGTTCACCATGCGTCCGGCAAATTTCTGAGCCGTTTCGGCCGGAATCAGCTTCAGATAACCTGCCAATACCACCAGATCCACCCCGTATTCCTGCAGGAGGGCGTTGAGGGCCGGTCCAGAGGCTCGGGTACCCTTGTCCATCACCCGGGCGGGAATTCCCGCATTTTTCGCCCGGTTAAGAACGTTGGCGTGGTCGTTGTCACTCGCAATCAGTACAATTTTGGCCAGGTCACCCGTGGCGAAACGATCGATCAATGCCTGGGCATTGGTTCCGTTTCCAGAGGCAAAAATTGCTATGCGACAGAGCGATATTGAATTTGACATCATATCCCGGCGAACCCCTCGGTTCGTGGGGCAAAAATGCATAAAAAATGCCCCAAAATAGTATTGGGGCATTGATTAGTTATTCACTTTATATTGTGGAAGGAAGGGTTTTGTAGGCATTTGTGAATTTGCCTCAGGAGCTGTTTCAGAAGGTCTCCGCTTCCTTGCTTTTCAGGTTTCAGGAGAAAAATTCCTTGACCCGCGACATGAAACTTTTGTCGGACTGGGTGGGATTGGGAGTGAAGTTATTGCTGCTTTGCAATTTCTCCAACAGCTTTTTCTCTTCTGAATTCAGGTTTTTAGGGGTCCAGACGTTGACGTGCACGATCAGATCGCCCGATCCGTAGCCGTTGATGCTGGGAATGCCTTTGCCTTTCAGGCGAACCATTTTACCCGATTGGGTGCCGGGATTCACCTTGAAACGGGCTTTCCCGTCGATGGTGGGCACTTCAACCGTGGTTCCCAGGGCTGCATCAGGGAAGCTGATGTAAAGCTCATGCAGGAGGTTGTCGCCTTCCCGCTCGAAATCTGGATGTTCCTTTTCCTCGATCTGCACGATCAGGTCGCCGGGAGGGCCTCCCCGCAGGCCTGCATGGCCTTTTCCACGCTTGGAAATCTGCATTCCTTCGGAAACCCCGGCCGGGATTTTGATGGTGATGAGATCGTCCTCGGGGATGCGGCCTTCTCCTTTGCAGGATGCGCAGCTTTTGTTGATTACGCGTCCGTCACCCTGACAGGTGGGGCAGGTGGAAACCAGGATTTGCTGGAAGAATCCTCCTCCCGCCTGACGACGGATTTCACCCGCACCTCCACACATGGAGCAGGTTTGGAAATCTGAGGGCGAGTCCGCCCCGGTTCCATCGCAGGTTTCGCATTTGACATTGCGTTTGAGCTTGATTTTCTTCTCCACTCCTGCAGCCACCTCTTCCAGAGTCAGTTTGACCGCGATGCGCAGGTCTGAGCCTCTTTGTCCGCGGCTGCGGCGGGTACGGCCACCCCGGCCTCCTCCAAAGATATCCCCGAAGGGGCTTCCTTCCCCGAAAATGTCGCTGAAGCGGGAGAAAATGTCATCCATATTGACATTCTGGTAACCGCCACCCATGCCCTGGTTGAGGCCTGCATGACCAAAACGATCGTACTGGGCCCGCTTATTTTCGTCGCTCAAAACGTCGTAGGCTTCGGCCGCTTCCTTGAACTTTGCCTCGGCAGAGGGGTCGTCAGGGTTGCGGTCGGGGTGATATTTCATGGCCAGTTTACGGTATGATTTCTTGATTTCATCCGCGTTGGCTGTTTTGGTTACTTCAAGTATTTCGTAATAGTCTCGCTTGGACATAATTTGATTCCTGCTTTAATATTTTACCGAACCTTTTCAGGGTAATATGGGAAGATTTTATTCACCCACCACCACTTTGGCGTAGCGGATTACTTTGTCATTGAGTTTGAACCCGGGCTCGATGACATCCACAATTTTGCCGACCTTGTCCTCGCCTGCGGGAACGGTTGTGATGGCTTCGTGAATTTCAGAATTGAAGACATCCCCTGCTTTGGATTCGAGTTTGGAGAGTCCCTTTTTTTCAAGAATGTGGTTCAGATTATGAGAAACCAACTTCACCCCTTCGCGAATGGATGCCAGATTGTCAGTCTTTTCAATGGCCTCCATGGTGCGCGAAAAGTCCCCCAAAACGGGCAGGAGGGCCTTCATGAGGTCTTCGTTGGCCGTGCTGATCAGACTGAGCTTTTCTTTTTGGGTGCGTTTGCGGAAGTTATCGAATTCGGCAATCAGGCGAATGTGTTTGTCTTTTAATTCGCCGACTTCCTGCTTGAGACGAATGAGTTCGCCATCGTCTTCTACTTTGATTTCTCCTTCCATTTCGGGTTCATTGGGGCCATTCTGGCCGTTTTCATGGGCAGGATTCTCCTCCTCCATTTCTTCGTTTTCCATTTCAATGTCTTTTACGTCAACCGGATCCTGAACCGGGATTTCGCGGCTGTTGTTCTGCTTTTTTCCTTTTGACATATGCAATTTTGCCAGATTAACTGAAATAATGTCAGTTACCTCAGCCCGGAAGACAGGTTGGCTTGCTCGTATTCTTCAAAGGTTTTACTGTGATCCAGGTAAATATTTTCATTGAAATACCTTAGAATTACGGCCAATTTGTCCATTTCTATGTATCCTGGCACCACGGTGAGCAAATTGATCTCGTGGTCAAGAAACACAGTCGAGGGGTAACTCATGTTCCCCTCTAGCAAAGAGTAGGCCAATTGGTTGCAGCGCAAATCAGGATCGTAGATAAATTCCCTGCCATTGAATTTGATTTTCTCCCTGGCCTCTGCATTGATGCGTACCGCGACGTAATTTTCGTTGATGTAACGGATCATGTCGCGGTTTGAATAGGTGTTTTTGAACATCAGTTTGCACCAGCCGCACCAGTCCGTGTAAACGTCGATCAGGATTTTCTTCTTTTTCTTTTTGGCTTCGCGTACGGCATCTTCAAAGTCAAGCCAAAGCACAGAGGTAAGGCTTTCCATTAATGCGGTCTGAAAGCGGCTTCCCGCCATGTATCTGGTCTCTTCCAGGGAATTGAAAGACTTGATGATGGTACTGATTCCCATCAGGGTTTTGAGCTGGGTGGCAGGTATAAAATAGGTAAAATACTCCCGATGGAAGTAGCCAGCCACGGTAAAGCCAGCCAGGTAATCTTCCCAAAAAACGGGACCACCCAGGCATTCCTCGATATTTCTGGAAGTGAGTTCGGTCAGTTCTTCGTCGTTGAGGGGGTATTTGCGGCTGAAATTCACCTCCTTGAATACCATATTCTGGGTGGAGGGCTTTTCCACGATCCTGACACCCTTGTCACCCTGGCCAGGCAGGGTGTTGGTGATTTTGACGGGAGTACCCGAAAGTCCGTTTACGTAAAGCACAATCAGGTCTTTGGATTCATCCACCCCGATGTAGCCCTCAGAAAAATTTTCAGTGTCTTTGCCATATTGGCGGATGCGAACCTTCCTGGCCCCGGCTACATAGTGATAGTTGGTGGCAACCAGATTGTTTTTCAGAATCACGCCAGCCCCAAAATGGAGCCGCTTATCGTCTTTGTCGAGCGACTCAATGTAAACCATGGACTCCATGGGAGGAGTCTTTTGTGCAATGGCCTTTGTCCAGAAGCAAATAGCCAGCAAAATGATCATGGTGAAGCGAGGCTGCATCGGCTGTAAAACTAATGAAATCAGGGGATTATTGTTCCAGTCTTCGGATTTTGGCCCCCAGTTTTTGCAACCTTTCCTCGATGTTCTGGTAGCCGCGGTCGATCTGTTCGATGTTGTAAATGCGGCTGGTGCCTGAGGCCGAAAGGGCAGCGATCAGCAGGGCCACCCCGGCGCGGATGTCCGGGCTGCTCATGGTGATGCCCCGCAGTTGGGTGTTGCGGGCGTGGCCCACCACGGTGGCGCGGTGAGGATCGCAGAGGATGATCTGGCCGCCCATGTCAATGAGTTTATCCACGAAAAACAGGCGACTTTCAAACATTTTCTGGTGAATGAGCACCGTGCCCTGACATTGAATGGCAGTCACCAGCAGCACACTGAGAATGTCGGGAGTGAGGCCGGGCCAGGGATTGTCGTAGATGGTCATGATGGAACCGTCGAGATAGGATTGAATCTGGCATACGTCCTGCTGGTGCACAATGACATCGTCGCCTTTGTATTCCAGCTTGACACCCAGCCTTTTGAAGGCCCCGGGAATCTGTCCCAGCATGTCCACATCTGCATTTTTGATGGTGAGTTTGCTTTGGGTCATGGCCGCCATGCCAATAAATGAACCCACTTCGATCATGTCCGCAAGCATGCGGTGCTCGGTGCCACCCAGGGCTTCCACCCCTTCAATGATGAGCAGATTGCTGCCAATCCCGCGGATTTTTGCACCCATACGATTCAGCATTTTGCACAACTGCTGAATGTAGGGTTCGCAGGCTGCATAATAAATCTGGGTGGTGCCTTCGGCCAGGACGGCCGCCATGATGATATTGGCCGTGCCCGTCACGGAGGGCTCGTCGAGGGTCATTTGGGTGCCTTTGAGGCGGCCCTTGCTGTACACCCGGAAAAAGTTGTCTTCGTGGTTGAATTCAAATTCTGCTCCCAGGTATTCGAAGCCCAGAAAGTGGGTATCCACCCGGCGGCGGCCGATTTTATCTCCGCCTGGCCGGGGCATAAAGCCTTCGCCAAAACGGGCCAGCATGGGCCCCAGCATCATGAATGAGCCCCGCAAGCGGGCCGCTTTGGCCCGAAACGAGTCAGAAAGCATGGCTTCGGGCTCCACATTTCGGGCGCAGAATGTGTATTCATGGGGGCCTGATTTTTCGACTTCCACCCCGATTGCTTCCAGACATTCGATCAGACGGTTGACATCGAGGATATTGGGAACATTGCTGATTTTTACCTTTTCGGGGGTGAGCAGGATGGCGCAAAGGATTTGCAGGGCCTCGTTTTTGGCACCCTGAGGGGTAATTTCTCCACTGAGGGTATGGCCGCCTTCTATTTCAAAATATTGCATACAGGTTTGATTTGAACCGGATTTTTTCAGGATTCAAGTTGCAAACGGGAAATCCCAATTCCCAACGCAGAAAGGGGA
The DNA here is from genome assembly GCA_020635905.1 of Bacteroidia bacterium. Taxonomy (GTDB): domain Bacteria; phylum Bacteroidota; class Bacteroidia; order J057; family JADKCL01; genus JACJYV01. The sequence continues at coordinate 594,602 of JACJYV010000006.1, read as the reverse complement.
ATTTATGGACATTGCCGGGCGGGCGGTGTCCAGCGATAGGGACGAAAAAGGGAATTTAAATGAGTCTGGAGATCAGTAGCGGTTTTTGCGCCCTTTTTTGCGTTTTTTGTTGCTGGTCTGCACGATTTGATTCTGTCGGGCAAAGGTGTTTTTCGCAGGGCCTTTGTACCAGTCTATATCTTCCATGGAAGGGGCAATTTTGCCTTTGGAAAGCACCCTGAGGTGCTCCAGCACAGTAGGTTCAACCTGCACATCGCGCTCGTCTGTGCGCAGCTGCATTTTCATGATGTTGGCGATGAGGTTGACCAGCTGGTGCTTGCGGTCTCCTTCCTCCAGATAAACAGCTTCTTTGACCATGAGGTCGATATTTGAGCCGTATTGACGGTAGGTAGGCTTCAACTGCGAATATTCCATGCGTTTGGTGGGCCTGAACTGAAATGAATCAGGGGCCGGCATGGGGTATTCAGAATCAACTTTGATATTATAATCTGCCAGAAAGTAAAGGGCATCCCAGAGTTTGGCTTCGTATTCAGGTTGTTCCTGAATGGTGGGATTGATGTTGGCCATGTAGCGGATGATGGAATGCACAAGTGCATTGCGCATGTCATCGTCCTGGATGGTGCGGGCATGTTCGACCATGCTCTGAACGTTGCGTCCGTACTCACGGAGCTTTAAAGGCGTGTCTGAAATTTTATATTTCATGAAATAATGGGAAATAAATAAAATCCTGCAAAATGGAAAAGAGTTTTCCTGGGAGGATTCGGGGGCAAATTGGGAAAAATGTACCAATGTTGCAACCAAAAATCCGGGAGGAAAACTCTCTTGCTGCTGCGCTAATGGCAGCCATCCCAGGGGATGATCAGTTAACGGAGCCGTTATTGTAGCTGCATGAGCCTGAAGACTCGTTGCAGGAACAGGATGAGGCTGAGGTCATGACACAGAAGCCGCATCCGGAACATCCGCTGTAAGAGGTGAGCAAGTATAATTTGTTGCTCATCAACTGGAGGTCGTAGTAGAAATTCGAGATTTCATCATTGCCTCTCAGATAATAGTTTCCATCTACTTTTTCAAATGAAACCGTTTTAATTGGTTCCGGGGTGAGGTAGCTGAAGTATTGCTTCAGTGTGGGTTCTGATTGGGTGGCAATCAAGGTTTGGCCATTCAACTCAGCAACGATTACTGGGGTGGCTTTCTTGGAATTGCCTTCCTGAACCAGAAAGAGATCTCCTTTAGTTGGTACTGGGACGATGTCAAGTTCCCTTGAACACCCGAAGAAGAGTCCGAACAGTAACAAAATAAATCCCGCCTTTTTCATTTTTTTAGCTTAAAAAGTAAACAAATTTTAAAAATTCAACCCTTAAATAAGGTTAGAACTTCAGTTTGTTGCTAAATGTGCTATGCCAAAGACCTCAAATTTGTGGCCGCAAAATTTTCCGTCAGAACATTCCTGGCAACCCGTGAAAATGCCTTCTTTGGTTTTGAATTCACCGCAGGTGGCACAATCAGAGGAAGACTCACACCAGTGAATTTCCTTGAAATACGAGTCAATTTTCGCTTCCTTGTCGAGATTGCGCAAGAAGAGTTGGTCACCTTTTACGGTAAGCGCCATCCGCATGAAGATGTTTCTCGAAAGGATTTGATCGTACCCGTAAGCACTTAGAAAATATTGCCCTTCGGCATAGTAGTTCATGTTTTCACCGGGAGTTTCCACCCTGACTTTTTCCACGTTGACTTCGAATCTTTCGGGGAAGGAGGGATCGTAGTACTTTTGGATGATCCCGGAATAAGAAGCGGCTGAGGAAATCATTTCCGGCTTATCACCGGTCAGTTCGGCAACAGGAATAAAGGCAGTCGGTGCCGCATTCTGGGTAAACATCGGACCAGCAGGAGTTACCTCCTGATTTTGCGTGGAAACTTCCTTGAGGATCTTTTCGCATCCTATCAGGAAGACCAGCAGTCCGAGTACCAGAAAAAGGAATCGTGCCTTCATTTAACAGGGTTTTAGAGAAAACTGTGTATGAATTTGGTTGCCTTCATGAATATTAATTCATCTTTTCTGTTGTTGTTTGTCAGGTAAATTGTATGCTGTAAGAAAAAAACACTTTTTGTATTATACCTACCAATCTCGTAAAAATGTTTCGCATTTCAAAACATTATATTTAAAAATTAACCGTTTTTTCACGCGAAATGGTCCAATTTTGATAAAAAAGATACGATTATTCATATTTTCATTCCTCCCTGACAAAGATAAATTGCCGGTTGACCCCGGACGTATCCAGCCCTGCAGCCTTCAAATCGCGCAGTTGATCCTGCCTGATCAGAGTTCTCAAAAAGATTACACTGTCCAATCGGGTTACTTCAGATATATTTACATCTGTTAGGTTTGCGTCCGTAAAGTTTGCTTTTCGTAAGTCTGCGCCACTAAAATCTGCGTTTTCCAAATTTGCCTTGATAAACTGAACGCCCCGCAGGCCTGCGCCCTGAAACTGATTATTCAATATTTTGGGAGCCCCGCCCACCAGCATTTTAATGCCTACGGCATCCACCCCAGAAAAGTCAGATCCGCTCAGTTCCGCTCCCCTGAAATCCACGCCCACCAACTGGGCCCGGCTAAACCTGCTGCCGCGGGCAAAAGCACCCCAAAATTTAGCCGTAGGCTGAATATTGGCCGATTCAAAGGAGGTACTGTCCATTTCAGCAAAGGAAAAATCCACCTCCGTCATTTTGGCGTGAGAAAAATCCGTCTTGAAAAGGTGAGCCTTGGAGAATTTCAGTCCAGAAAGTTCGGCGTAACGGAAACTGCTGTAATTCAATCCCAAACCATTGAAATCCTTTTGGGAAATGGGCGTGCTGGGCAGGTCGCAATACTGGAAATTGCCGTTGGTAAGCAGTTCGTTGAGGTTGTCGAGGTCAAGTTCGATCAGGGTGAGGAAAAGCTGGGCCCTTTCAGGACTTACGGGTCGGCTGATCAGGTCGCCGTTGGTATCCAGGTAGCGGTAAGGTTTGAGTGATTTGGAAAGCGCTACAATCCTGCCAATGAGACGTTTGGAGAGGGTTCTGGGCAGATTTTTGGCCTCGACCACATCCAGTTCTTCATCAATTTCATTGAATACATTGCTCAACTCGGACAAAAGTGCGGCCCTGCGGTCGGATTCGAGCAGAAAATTCTCTTTTTCAATCAGCGCGTTCTGGGTTTGCAACAGGTCGCTTTGGGTCTCGATCAATGTGTTTTGTTTGTACAAATAAACAGAGCCCAGAATACCGCCAAAGGCCACGATCATGGAGACCACTATATTTACAAAAAGACGGCGCATGTTGATCCATGCATACCAGGCGGTCACCACCTGAAGTGATTTGATCCCCGCTTTATAAGAGCCGTCAAAATCCTTTTTTACCGCAGCCTGCACCACTTCGTTGAGGGTCTCGACCGCATCTCCAATACTTGTGCGGGGCGTTTTGAACAATCTTTTGAATATCTGATCGCGGTACCAGTAGCCAATCAGCGCCACTGCGATAATGACCAGAATGGCGATCAGCAGCGCTGCGGCCACGCTGGCCACATTTTCCATGAAATACTGGAGCCCGAAGAGGACGAAAAGGGTAGCGCCTAAAACACCTATAAAAAGGCCCATAGCCAGGGCTGTACGACGCTCAAACTGGGTGCGCTTGCGATGGCGCTCGTTGCCGTCTGGATCAAGCGGAAGCTTTCCAGGGTCCTTTTTGGAGTGAGCAGGGTCTTTTTCTTCAGGTTTTTCCGTTTCTTTTTCCGGATCCATGGAGGTAATTCGCTTTTTCTTTCCCGTGAAATTGATTCACCAACAGCCCATAACGGTCAGTAGCATCGCGTGTATTTTTCGAGGAAGAGGGAAAGCTAATTCAATTCAGGCAATTTTCAAAATGGAGTTGAGGCAGCCAGGGCCGCCTGGATTTCCATTCTCCTGAATACTAACAGCTTCTCAGTGTACGATTTTCAACTTGGCGTATTTGAGCAACAACACTTTCTGGCCTTTGTCTTTGAAAAAAACCGTGGCCTTGCGGTCGGCGTCCTTGCCTTCTATATTGACCACTTTGCCTGAGCCAAATTTGGAATGCACCACCTCCATGCCCGTGGAGAGGAGGGTGAGGTCGTCGCCAATGATCTCTTCCGCGGCGCCGCCGCGGCTGTCGAGCGAACGTCGTACAGGTTGAAATCTGCCCTCAGCGGGCGAAACGCGTTCCGTTTCCTGCTTCACCATGGGCCGCGAGGTCTGCCTGGCCGACATGAGATATTCCTGCCCAATTTCCTCCACAAAGCGGCTGACCTCGTTGAAGGAGGGTTTTCCGTAGCGAAAACGGGATTTTGCATGGGTAAGGGTGAGTCTGTGCTCAGCCCTGGTCACGGCTACGTAAAACAGGCGGCGTTCTTCTTCCAGATCTGCCCGCGACTGCATGGCCATGAAACTGGGAAATAATTCTTCTTCCATGCCCACCAGAAAAACAGAGGGGAATTCCAGTCCTTTGGCCGAGTGAATGGTCATCAGGGTTACAAAGTCCGTGTTTTCGTGCTTCTCATCCTGGTCGGTAAAAAGGGAGATTTCCGCCAAAAATGACTCCAGATTGTGGGAATCATTGTCCTGATCTTCTGAAAATTGCTTGGCCGCGTTGAGCAATTCCTGCACGTTTTCCCAGCGGGAAAGCGACTCAATGCTTTTATCCTGATGCAATTCTTTGAGAATGCCCGAATGCTTGGCGATGTAAGCCGCGGCTTCGTAGGCATCCTCCTTCTGGGCCACTGCCCCGTAGGCGCGGATTTGCAGTACAAATTGTTCAATAGCTGCTGCGGCTCTCCCTCCCAGACCCCATTCGCGGACCCGTTGCAGGGTTTCCCAGCGATTGAGACCGTTGTCATTGGCTGCAATCATGAGCTTATCCAAAGTGGTGTCGCCAATGCCGCGGGCGGGGTAATTGATCACCCGGGTGAGGGAGGCTTCGTCCTGTGGATTGATGGCCAGACGCAGGTAAGCCAGTACGTCCTTGATTTCCTTGCGTTTATAAAAGGAGAGTCCTCCAAATACTTTGTAGTCCAGATTGGCGCGCCTCAACTCAGATTCCATGGAGCGCGACTGGGCGTTTGTGCGGTAGAGAATGGCAAAATCCTTGTTGCGGTAGTTGTAGCGCATTTTCTGCTCGCGGATTTGGTCCACCACGGAGCGTGCTTCTTCCGTTTCGCTGGCCGCTTCTATGATCTGGATGTGATCCCCTTTGGAATTTTCGGTAAAAACCGTCTTTTGAATCTGGTTTTTGTTGCGGGAAATGATCTGATTTGCGGCGCCAACGATGGTTTGGGTGGAACGGTAATTTTGCTCCAGTTTGAAAATCTTGGTTTCAGGATAGTTTTTCCTGAAGTTGAGGATATTCTGGATGGTGGCACCGCGGAAAGAATAAATGCTCTGGGCGTCGTCGCCTACCACGCAGATATTTTCATGTTTGGCCGCCAGCATTTTGGTAATCACATACTGGGCGTGGTTGGTGTCCTGAAACTCGTCCACCATGATGTATTTGAAGCGATTTTGCCAATGGTAAAGCACTTCAGGATGGGCTTCAAACAGTTCCACGGGTTTGACCAGCAGATCGTCGAAATCCATGGCATTGGAGTTGAAAAGGCGGGTATTGTAAAGCCCGTAAATGCGGGAAACGACGTTGGTAAATGAATCTGTGACGTAGCTGGCCGCATATTCTGCCGGGTCGATCAGGTTGTTTTTGGCGCCTGAAATGAAGTTGTGAATGACTTTGGGCTTGAATTTTTTGTCATCCAGATTGAGTTCCTTGACGATGGATTTGACGATTTTGAGGGCGTCCTCGGCATCGTAAATGGTAAAATTGCGGGTGTAACCCAGTTTTTCGGCTTCCTGGCGCAGGATGCGGGAGAAAATGGAGTGGAAGGTTCCCATCCACAGGTTTTTGCCTTCAGAGCCAATCAGGCTCTGAATACGTTCCCTCATTTCCTTGGCTGCCTTATTGGTAAAGGTCAGGGCCAGACATTCGAAGGCATCGGCCACCCCCTGGGAAATAATAAAGGCCAGGCGGAAGGTCAGTACCCTGGTCTTGCCGCTGCCCGCCCCGGCAATGATCATGTGCGGGCCTTCCAGGCTGGTCACAGCCTGACGTTGTACTTCGTTCAGTTCATTTAAAAATTCCACGATGTAAAATTATCGAATATCTTCCTATTTTTGGCTTAACTTATTAACAGGTTCTCCCCTGAATAAGGCCTGGAAAAGTTCTTTTGTCGCATTTTTCGGCCTGCAAAGCCAGACTTTTCCCGGCCCGGCCAGGAGTTGTTACCCGATTGGCTTAGCCTGGGTAAATTGCGCTCCCGGCCAGCAGAAAGGGTGGAGTTCCGGACTGTACTTTATTGATTTTCATGCATGACTGACCGCAAATTCCTGAAACTGACCTTCCCCATTTCCGAAGCGGAACATGAGGTGTGGGTGGCTATGCTGAATTATCTGGGATGTTATGCTTTTGAGGCTGAAGATGAGGCACTTTATGCCTTCATTGAGCCCGATGAATATGATGCAGCCCTCTTTCAGGAAACCCTGGCGCCCCTGGTGCAACCAGGGCAAAAGCTGAAATGGACCACAGAACTGATCGAAGACCGCGACTGGAATGCAGAATGGGAAAAGAGCTTCATGGGCATCAGGATCGGGGATTTTTGCCAGATTTTGCCTTCGTTCAGGGAACCTGAACCGGGCATTCTCCATACAGTTTACATTGATCCCAAAATGGCCTTTGGCACGGGTCACCACCAAACCACCCGCCTGATGGTACGCCAGGCTGAGCTGCTGGATTTTGAGGGCGAAAAGGTGCTGGACATGGGCTGCGGCTCTGGAATTCTGGCCATTCTGGCCGATAAACTGGGAGCTGAATCCGTGCTCGCCGTGGATTATGATCCCCTGGCAACTGACAATACTGCCGAAAATATCGGGGTAAACGGGGTCGAAAGGGTGACCGTGCAACTGGGTGATTCGGCGGCAAAGCTGAAGGGCAAATTCGGTATAATATTTGCGAATATTAACCGTAATGTATTACTGACTGAAGCAGGGCCGCTTTCTGAAAGGCTGGCCAAAGGAGGCACCCTGCTGCTGAGTGGCTTTTACGAAACGGATGTGGAAGTGCTCAGCGAAAAGTATGCTGAGTACGGATTGGGAGCAGTCAGGAAAATCATTGAAGATGAGTGGGTTTCCCTTGCACTTATGCGCAAAGGGGAATATTGATTATATTTAGCGCCCCCGGCCAAAGGCCGGGGTCCGTAAAAAGTTAAGAAAATTATCCTGAATGAACTCTGGCAACGGTTTTCAGGATGAAAAGGACAAATAATATGCTCAAAAAGATTACGGTATGGTTGGCAACTGCAGGATTTATTCTGTTGGCTTTTTCTGCGTCTGCGCAGGTTTCTGCGCCTTTGCCCGAAGATCCCGTTGAGTTTGTCAAGGAATTGAAAAAGGAGATTTCCAAGTATGCAGCCACCAAGGATGTAGAGAAATTCCTCAAACAATTTGAAGAAAACTGGGAAGACGGCGCCTTTCAGGAATATGAAAAAGGGATTTTCATTCGCCTGACCAACCGCATGATTTCCAAAAAATACCGTTCCTATCCAGATCTGTTCAATTTTGCCAAACTTTTTGCCGCCCTGAAATCACCTGAAGCCTTCAGCCAGATTCCCGTGGATGATGTATTCGAGGTGGCCGACTCCTGCATTTCAAATCTGGAAAGAAAGCCCGTGCTGGCTTATTTTCAGTTTATGGAGTATTTCGCTCAAAACGGCTACGCCTACAAAACCTCTTCCTCCAACTGGCGATTTACCGAATCATCTCCCAAGCTGGCCTTCGTCAAAGCCACCCTCGAAAATGGAAAGGAAATCGCCTTTCCTGAAATGACTTTTTCCAATACAGATCTCCGTTACTGGTCAAAAATGGACTCATCTGCCATTTTGGCCACCCTGGGCAAGCTCAACCTCATGAACCGCAAATTTGTGGGACAGCGGGGTAAAATCACCTGGGAGAAAATGCAGCTGCCCCCTGAGGACGTGTATTGCGAATTCAACGCCTACTCTGTCAACCTCAACTACGGAAGCATTGACATTGATACCGTTACCTTTTACTACAACAGCCTTTTGAACAAGCCCCTCAAAGGCAAGTTTGAGGAAAGAAACCGCGGCTACCGCGACATCAACAAGGCCAAATACCCCTATTTTGGAAGTTATGAAGGAGGAATCACCATCGAAAACCTGATTCCCAACGTGCGTTATCAGGGCGGATTTTCGCTCAAGGGAATCCGCAAAATTGGTTCTTCCTACTATGAGTGGGTGGACATCCCCGAACCGCCAGAGCCTGTCAAGGTGGAAGAGGTGAAGGACAATAAAACGGATGAAGAAAAGTCTTTTGACGACGCTTTCAACTGGGACGATTACTACGACTACGACGATGAAAGCGTGTATGACCTGCCCGACGACAACGAAACCATTGAAAACGAGGAATGGGAGGACGAAGAAGGCGAGGAAGGCGATCCTGAAGATGGAGGAGAAGATTTGCCCGAATTTGTGGATCCCTATTCAGGCAAAATGCTGCAAAAGATTAAAGCCCAGCTGATGATCCTTCGCGACGATGCAGTGATCATTCGTCTGAAAGGCGATGAATTCGTGTTGGACATGAAAACCCTGCATTCGCAGAATACAGAAGCCATTTTGTACCTTTCAGGGGGAGACAGCATTTATCACCCCAACCTGGAGCTGCTTTATGAAGTGGAGACGGACCGCATCTTTCTGATGAAGGATTTTACCCGAAAAATGGCCCGCACCCCTTTTGAAAGTGATTATCACAAATACCAACTCTACTTCAATGCCATCAAATGGGACCGCTCCAAAGACGATATAGAATTTACGGCTATCATTGACAAGGAGCATCAGATAGGGGCCATTGAATCGCAGGATTATTTTACCAAAATGCGTTTCAAGCAGTTCAAAGGCGTACTTCCTTTCAACCCAATCACGGCCATTCACAAATACGAATTTTTCAATCCTGGCCTGGACATCTACCCTGATGCTGTGGTGCAATACATGGGAGTTCCCAAATCACTGGACGCTTTCCTGCAGGCCCTACCCGACCTTGCAGGTTCGGATTTTATTGAATACGATTCGAAAACCCATCAGATTAAACCCACAGAAAAACTCAGGGTCTGGTCACTGGCTGCCCAGGGCAAAAAGGACTACGATGCCATTCAGATTCTTTCACGGGTGGAATCGGGGTCTAATGCCCATCTGAACGTGGAAACCAAGGAAATTGCCATGGACGGGGTGGCCTGGTTCTCACTCAGTGATTCCCAGTTTGTGCGTGCCGTGCCAGCAGATAGTATGGTGTATATTGAGGGCAATCGTAACCTCAGATTTGGAGGCGTGGTGGGAGCTGGAAAGCTGGATTTCTGGGGAATCAAGCCCGATATGTTCAGCTTCGAGTACGACAATTACAAAATCTACTGCGATTCGCTCGACTCCCTGCGCTTCAAACTGGTGCGAAATCCTCCCCCGGGCTATGTCTTTACGCCTCTGCAAAAAGCGCTGCGCAAAACCAGTATTGAAGGGGTGACGGGCGCTATTTACATCAACAAACCCAATAACAAAAACGGCCTCGTGGCCTATCCTGAATACTCCATCTTCGACTCATACACCAATTCCTACGTGTATTGGGCCAAAGGAAGCATTGAAGGCGGGGTTTATACCAAGGACAAACTCTATTTCTCCATTGATCCCTTCGTACTCGACAGTCTCGAAACCTTTGACGAGAGTAAACTGAGCTTTGAAGGGGAGTTTTATTCAGACGAAATCTTCCCCAAATTCCGCCAGAAACTGACCGTGATGGAGGATTTTACCCTGGGTCTCAAGCACATTACCCCCGATACAGGTTTGCCCGTATTCAACGGCAAAGGCCGTTTCAATAACGAAATTTCCCTGGACGGCGAAGGCCTCAAAGGCAAGGGAGACCTGGATTTTAACCACACTCTGGCCAAATCTGACAGCTTCCAGTTTTACTTTGACTCAGTTAAGGCCGTTACCAATGAGTTTTTCATGCCTGGTGGCGAACGGGATGGGGTACTTTTCCCCGAGATCAAAGCCAGTGCCGTGAACTACAAATGGCTGACCAAGCAGGACGTGGTTGAGTTGACCAGTATTGACGGGGCGCCCATTACCATGTTTGGCGGGGAGGGATCGTTTGAAGGCACCCTGACCATTACCAAAGGAGGAGTCATAGGTAAAGGCACCCTGACCATGGGCGAAGCCTCCGTGACCAGCGATCAGATTATCTTCCAGGATATGTCGATCAAATCTCTGGATGGCGAATTTAAGGTCGCAGACAAATCAGATCCTTCCAAAACCCACTTCCTGACCAAAGGGGTGGATGTGGATTACGACGTTTCCAAACACAAATCCACCTTCCAGTCGCGCACCACGGGCGTAGCCAACTCCTATTTCCCCATGAGCCAGTACAAAACCTCGCTGGGACAGGGAGATTATGACCGTACCTCGGGAGCGATTAACCTGGAATCTTCCTCCCTTTACAAAAACAAAAATTTCTTCGAATCCACCGCGCCCTCTCAGGACAGCCTCAACTTCAGGGCCGCCAAAGCAGCCTATAACGTCAATAACCAGCGCATTGAGGTGGACAGCGTGCCTTACATCTTTGTGGCTGATGCCAAAGTGACTCCCAAAGGCAAGCACGTGACCATTGACCCCAGCGGTTTTGTGCAAAAGCTGGAAACCTGTGTGATCGAAGCTGACCAGAAAACCAAGTATCACCGCATTTACGACGCAGATGTGGAGATTCTTTCCCGCAATAATTACAAAGGTGCGGGTAAATACGATTATCGCTCCATTGACGGTCAGGAACAGTTTATTCAGATGACGGAGATCAAGGTGCTCGATGATACAACCACCTTCGCGGTGGGTACGATAGATGAAGAACAGGGCTTTTTCCTCACGGAGAAGATTTATTTCAAGGGCAAAACCAACCTGAATGCCTATAATAAGTACATGAAATTTGACGGGGCGGTAAAAATTAAATCCAGCAATTCCTTCCTGGAAGATACCTGGTTCCCCTTCAAAGACGTAGTGAACCCCGACTCTGTATTTGTACAATTGGGTGATAAACTTGTGGACGACAAAGGCAATCCTTTGAGCGTGGGTCTGCACTTCATCGAGGCGTACCGCGTTTTCTATTCCAACTTCCTCATGCCCAAGAAAGATCCCAAAAAGGACATGGATGTGCTGGTTACGGGTGGCGGTCTGACCGTGGATACGAAGACGGGCGAGTTCAAAATGGGGCCCAAAGACAAACTTCTGGGTAAAGTACACAAAGGAGCCGTGGTCAGTTACGACGATGCCACCAATACCATTACCACGGAAGGCAAGCTTGAATTCCCCTCCAGAGTGGAGAAAAACACCATCAATGTGGACATGGCGGGCAGTTGGCGCGACGAGGTGGACCGCAAGGAAAGCACCACGAATATGGTGCTGAGGCTTGATCTGGGTGCTATTCCCAAAGAGGCCTGGGCCAAACTGGCAGATAAGTTCAAGCTGGTTATGATTACCAATGAAGACATTGATTTTCAGTCTCCCCTGCTGATCAACAGCCTTTCAGAATTCATTGACGAAAAAGGCACGGAAGAGAAAAACACCAACGCCCTGATCAAGGACCTGAATAATAACGTGGTGTCAACGGATATCAAGGTTGCCAACAAAATTGAAAAGGCTTCCCTGTTGTTTTCTGGGGTGAATTTCCATTTTGATCAGCAATACAAAGCCCTTTTCCATACGGGTGAAATTGGTCTGATTGGCATCAATGGCCAGCCCATCAACAAAATGATGAACGCCAAAATCGAGTATGTTTTTGGTAAAATGAACAAAACGGGCGCCCGTATGACCGACACCTTGAATGTGTACGTCGAGCTCGACGAGTTGACCTGGGCCTATTTCTCCTTCTCAGGAGAAGTGATCGAAACCTGGTCCACGGACCTGGAGGGCTATAATGCTGAACTGAGCACGGCCATTTCCAAGCGCAAGAAAGAGGAGGGCTACCGCTTCAATCTCGCTTCAGAAGGCGATCGTGATTCCTTCCAGAGCCGTTTTGTGAGTCGCTACATCTTCAAGGAATAAAGAGGCTGAATCATGGCCTCAGAGGCGATCCGTCATGTGATGCAGGCCCTGCGGGTCAATGATTGGTGGAATTACAAAATTCCGCCCCTTTTTGGGTTCACCTTTGCAATGATACTGATACACCGCGATCCCTTCCCCGAAGGGATCGCTGATTTAGGGCTGCGCCTGCTCTGGATGCTGGGGGCGGCGGGTTTTGGCTATTACACCAACGATGTTTTTGACATTGCAGAAGATGCCCGGGCTGGCAAAGCCAACCGTGCAGCCAGCCACCCCGTCGGGGTGCGCCTGCTGATCTGCCTGGTGCTGGCCAGCCTGGCTTTGCTTCCCTGGACTTTATTGAGCTTCAGTCCCCTCGCATTGGCTCTGAGTGCTGCCCATCTGGTGCTGTTTCTGCTGTATTCAGCCCCGCCCCTTCGCTTGAAGGAGCGTGGCTTTTTCGGCCTCTTGCTGGATGGCATATATGCCCATGCCCTGCCCGCGGCCATTGTCATGGCGCCTTATCTGGAGCGGAATGAAATTCCGCATTTGGATCTGGCCTTTGGCCTTTTGGTGGGCTGGCAGTTATCCACGGGGCTGCGCAACATTTATTTGCATCAATGGGAAACCGCGGACCGTGACCTGGCGGCGGGCACCAATACCTGGGTGATTGCAAAGGGTAAAAGCAACACCCAAAGGGTGGTGACCCTGATTCTTCTGCCGCTGGAAGCGGCTTTGCTGGCAGGCTTGCTGGGGGTTTTGGGTTGGTTGGAGGAATTGAATTTTCCCCGTGAACTGTTGCTTGCTTTGGTGGGTGCAGGCTGCTTAAATGCCCTCAAATATGCCTTTTTTGATCGCACCAACCTCCGCCTGCCCCGCGACCAGATGCACCTGCTCAACGACCTGTACGAGGAGTGGATGCCACCCCTGATCCTGATTTTTCTGGCCATTCAGGAGCCAGCTTATTTCCTTGTCGTGGGAATTTACTTTATTTTGTTCCAAAACCTGATCAGACGGTTCGTCAAAGACCTCAGGCAACTGTTTGGGAAATCCAAATGAAGGAAGAAAACCGGGTTGTAAATGCATTGTGGGTGGGAAAAGCTCTGGGCGAAATGGAGCAACTGACCCTGCATTCCTTTGTGGCCCACGGCCACGAAGTGAAGTTGTGGGTGTATGAACCCTTGCCTCATGGACTTCCCAAAGGGGTTTTTCTGGCCGATGCCAACCAAATAATTCCTGAAAACAAGGTTTTTCACTATTCAGAAGACGGGCCCCTGGCCTGGAGCCGTGGCAGTGTGGCTGGCTTCAGTGATATATTTCGCTACAAACTGCTGCATGACCGGGGTGGCTGGTGGATCGACATGGATGTGACCTGTCTGCAACCCTTTGATTTTGAGGAGCCTTACTTTTTTCGCAGCCATTGGAAATTTCCCATTATAGGAAATGTAATGAAATGCCCCGCGGGCAGCCCATTGATGGCGCGCTGCTACGAGCGGGCCTCGGCCAGCGTCAATGCCCAAAACGACGATTGGGACAAGCCCATTCGCATCCTCAACGAGGAGGTGGAGGCTTTCGGGCTGATGAAATTTCGCAAAATCGGGCTTTTCAATACAGATCAGGCCGAAATGCTGAAGATTTTTTACGACGTAAACAGTCCTTTTTCGCGTGACTGGATCGGGGTGCACTGGTGCAGAACTTCGGGCAATTTTGAATATGTGAAAGACGGCCGGGTTTGGCTGCTGCTGACTCATTATGGAATAATTCCCTCAGAATGAAGGCCTTTGTCACCATATCGACCCGAAGTCATTTGCCAGCCGTGCGGGCCCTGAGGCAGTCTCTGGCGGATCATGCGGGAGAAAATTCCTGGGAATTTTACGCCCTTTTCACGGAAGAATTATCCTTAAAGGAAAAAGAAATATGCATCCGCGAAGGAATTCTTTTGCTGGAAATGGAGCGAATTGCAGAGCATGAAACGGGAAATGAAATTCTGCAAAAATACCAGGCTCAGCCAGACGAATTGCGCTGGAGTCTGAAACCAATGGTCTTACTGGCCTTGCTGGAAAAGGGCCTGGAGCGGGTCATTTACCTGGATAATGACCTGTTTTTCTTTGGGAAATGGCAGTTTTTATTTGACCAAATGGCAGATAGAAGCATCCTCCTGTGCCCTCACTGGCGCATCAGCGATCCCAAAACGGATCCAGACTGGTTTTGCACCAATTTCAAAGACGGGGTTTTCAATGCGGGTTTTGTGGGTGTAACCCGGGAGGGGAGGGAAATCATGGAGTGGTGGGCGAAAGTTTGTGCCTGGAAATGCGAAAAAAATCCCGGTCAGGGACTTTTTGACGACCAAAAATACCTGGATTTGGTGCCTGCCCGCTTTGAAGGGGTGGAGGTACTGACTCACAGAGGGTGTAATGTAGCGTACTGGAATCGTTGGGAGAATCAGCGGGTGGTGAGAGAGGGTAAAGTGCTGATCAATGGAAAATTTCCGGTCATTTTCATTCATTTTACGGCGGACCTGATTCGCACGATTGAGGACGGGTCAGATGCTGCGTTGGGGGAATATTTGGAAAAATACCGTCAGGCGGGCGAATTTTTGAGCCTGAACACCTAAAAAATTGCAAAATATTTTAAAATTCTAACATTGGGTCAATTGGTGCCTCCTTTGCGGGTCTTTGATGAATTGTTGATAGTTGTTCAGTAAATCTGTTAAAATGTTATTAAAAATATAGGAAATGACAAAGAGAGAGTTCGTGCAAATTTTTTTTCGTACTTTTTTTAATAAATCTTGCATAATAAATTTTATTTTTCGAACTTAGAATTATCAATCAATCGGGGCACCAGAGATAAAAGAGATAGCATAGGCCAACAACTAATTATTCTGAATATTCATTTGGGTTACTTTTACACACACAGGTCTTTTACTTCATGCTATTATTTTGAGCTAAACTTTCTAAGATAATTATCCTTCCGTACAATTATCTCTGATTATCAGGGATCCGGGGGCATCAATTACCTATGAGACTATGGGAGAACTGGTTTTTTTAGTCGGATTTTGAACACCCGTGCTTCAGAGGAAGCAGCCACGATGGGGAAACTTCGTGAGGAGTTCAAGGAAAGATCCGCATGAAGAAGGAGGCATTCGCCTCCTTCTTTGCTTTATTGGAAAATTGCCCGCAATTCCCTAACATCAGGTATGGGTTTTGTAAACACCATTAAATCTGTTTTTCTGCGGAAAAAAAGCCCTTTTCAGGTGCCTGAAAGGTACTCATTCCCCTTGTTTCGGGATGCTGATTTGCAAAATCACCTGGCCCGCCACGGCTACGCCGTGGCGCCCATGCTTTCCCCGGCCGAGATCGGCCAGCTCACCCGCGACGCCCGCGAGCTGATCTCCCTGCTGCCCGAAGGGCCGCCCACCCAATTCTGGCCCAGTGGCCGGGCCAAAGATCCTGCCATTCGTAATTTTGCCGCTCAGGCCATTGAAAAAATCATTCCTGCCCGTCTGGCTGAGTTTTTTGACCCTGAAATTGCAGAATTCATGGGTGGCACCTTTCTGGTCAAGCCTCCCGGGCCCGAAAGTGAGCTCTGGCCCCACCAGGACAGTTCTCATGTGGACGAATCCAAGATTTTTGCCGTCTATGCCTGGATCACCCTGTGCGATACCCAGCCTGAAAACGGGGCTTTGCATGTCATTCCCGGCAGCCACCTGCTGGGCAATGCCCACCGCTCCCTGAATGTGCCCTGGGCATTCAAGGGACTGGAAAAGACCATGTTGCAACTGGTGAAACCCTTGAATATGAAAGCAGGCGAAGTCTGCTTTTTCGACAGCGCAACCATTCATTATTCCTCGGTCAATACCTCAGATGATTACAGATTTGCCCTCAATTACTTCGTAAAACCCTGCATTTCTCCCTTTGTCCATTGCTACATGGATGCCCAAACCCCGCCAGGCAAAGTCGAGCTTTTCTCCGTGGACATTGATTTTTTCCATTCTGGAAAATTTGAGGAAAGGCCTCCTGCCAGGTATCCTTTAATTGAAATGCAGGACCATCGCCCTCCTAAATTCAGCGAGGAAGAGTTTATTAAAGTCTTGAGTCGTTATTGAGTCTTTAGTCGTTAGTCCTGAGTCCTTAGTATAGTTAGGAATTGGGAAAGTTATTTTCCAAAAACTCACCCCCCAGACTAAGGACTCACCTCTCAGGACTCAGGACTAAACAACTGCCATTACCTTCAGTTCAATCGCAATGGGAGTAGGCAGGCAATTGATTTCCAAAGTGGTGCGGCAAGGGGGATTTTCACTGAAATATTCGGCCCAGAGGCGGTTGTAGGTAGGGAAATCGTCTTTCATATTGGTGAGGTAAACCGTCACGTCGATGATGTTTTCCCATTTGGAGCCCGCTCCTTCCACCACTGCGCGTACATTATTGAAGACCGAACGGCACTGAGTTTCAATGTCGTAGGAAATGATATTTCCTGCTTCATCCAGCTCCACTCCCGGGATCTTTTTGGTGCCCCGCTCGCGGGGACCGATTCCAGAGAGGAAAAGCAGGTTGCCCACCCTGCGCGCGTGGGGATAATGCCCTACTGGCTCGGGGGCTTTATTGCTGTGGTGTACGTTTTGATCAGACATTTATTGAGATGTTAGATTTTTAGATGTCAGATTGTTAGATGTTAGGTGGTCAGATGTCTGATGCAAGGGAGTTAAATGTTGGACAGGAGGGATTTGGGATTTAAAAACTATCAAAAATCTAAAATCTCCCCATCTAAAATCTATAAAAAATCAGCTCCTTTTCAGTTTCCATTTGGATCGCCCGCCAGAGCCCTGACTTACGGCTGCCACAGGTGCGGTCTGGTCTGAGAAGAGCTTTGCTCCCATGAGGGCCACGATCTGGGCTTCAATTTCATCCAGAGGACGTTCCAGTAATTCGGGTTTGAAGTGCAGGGGCACAAAATTGGTGTCAAAATCGCCGGAAAGGAAGGCGGGATGGCGCATCACAAAATCGCCAAAGGCCAATGTGGTTTCGATGCCCACAATCTCGTACTCCGCAATGGCGCGGCGCATTTTTTCGACCGCTTCCAGACGATTGGCCCCATGCACGCACAGTTTGGCGATCATGGGATCGTAATAAATCGGGATATCCATGCCTTCCTCAAAACCGTCGTCCACCCGGATGCCGTGGCCCTGGGGCCTGCGATACACCTTCAGGTTCCCAATATCGGGCAGGAAGTTATTGGCCGGATTTTCTGCATAAACCCGCAACTCGATCGCATGTCCATGGATGGGCACATCTTTCTGGCGCAGGCTCAGAGACTCACCCCGCGCAATACGAATCTGTTCCTTCACCAAATCCAGGCCCGTAATCATTTCGGTTACGGGGTGCTCCACCTGGAGTCGGGTATTCATTTCGAGAAAATAAAAATTGAGGGTGTCATCCACCAGAAACTCCACCGTGCCGGCATTGGTATAGTTACAGGCTTTGCACACATTGACCGCGGCTTCGCCCATGGCTTTGCGCATTTCAGGGGTGACCACAGAGGAAGGCGCCTCTTCCACTACCTTCTGGTGGCGGCGTTGCACAGAGCATTCCCGCTCGTTGAGGTAGATGATGTTGCCCAGGCTGTCGCCCAGCACCTGAATCTCGATGTGGCGGGGCGAGCCCACAAATTTTTCAATGAAAACCCGTCCATCCCCAAAGGAATTTTCCGCCTCAGAAACGGCGCGGTTCATTTGCTCTTCAAAATCCTCCTCACGATCCACGGTACGCATGCCCTTGCCGCCACCACCTGCAGAGGCTTTGATCAGAATAGGATAGCCGATTTCAGCCGCAATGCGCTTGGCTTCAGCAATGTCCGTAATGGCCTCGGCCGTACCTGGCACCAGGGGCACCCCAAATTCTTTGACTGCGGCCTTGGCCGCCAGTTTGGAGCCCATCAGGTCCATGGCCTCGGGCGATGGCCCGATGAAAGTGATGCCTGCCTCGGTAACTTTACGGGCAAAAGCGGAATTTTCTGAAAGAAATCCGTAGCCAGGATGAATGGCGTCCACCTGCTTGTCGAGGCACAATTGAATAATGCGGTCGCCCTGCAGGTAGGATTGGCTGGAAGGCGGGGGCCCAATCAGGTATGCTTCGTCCGCAAAGTGAACGTGAGGCGAATGGCGGTCAGCTTCGGAAAAAATGGCCACAGTTTTGATGCCCATTTCTTTGGCGGATCGCATGATCCGCAAGGCGATTTCACCACGGTTGGCAACGAGTATTTTCTTCATCCAGGCAGAATTTTATGCTGAAGGGTAAAGTTAAAATTTATTTCCGAAAACGGTCCCGCAACATTTGCCTTACCGCCCAGATAAAGTCCACGGGACGGATTTTGCTTTCTCCTGCCCGCTCTCCGTAGCGAATGGGCACTTCGCGGATTCTCATTTTTCGTTTCACCGCCACCGCACTGATCTGAGGTTCAATCTCAAAACCCGCTGCATCCAGTTCTTTTTGAAATAAATCCACCTTCAGAATGCGTAAGCCAGAGGCAATGTCTTTGTACGGATAAAAAAACAGGAGGTCAAGGGTGGCCGTGAGAAGAAAATTTGCCAGGCGACGGGCAAAAGTGATATTTTTGAAGGGTCTTGTGCCCACAATGAGGTCAAAGTTGGGGAGAAATTGAATTAATTCAGGTAAATCTTCGGGAAAATAGGATTCATCGCAATCAATCAGGGCCAGATAGTCGGCTTTCTGGTTAGCAGCATATTGCAAAGCGGCCTGTACGCCAAATCCTTTTCCATTTCCCTTGCGATCCACGACTTTTACCCCGAGTTCCGCGGCTTTTTCCCGCGTTCCGTCCTGCGAACCTCCGTCAGAAAGAAAAACTTCCAGTCCAAGGGCCTGAATGCGCTCCACCATTGTGCCTACAGAGGCAATTTCATTATAGGTAGGCAGGCAAACCAGGATTTTCATGGCAATTTGGATTGATAAAGGGTAACCCCATCGCCAGAACCTATTTTTTCCAGGTAAGGAGATTGAGCTAAAAATTCGCCAAAAGGCTTTTCCCAGTCTGAAAGAACCAGCTTTTCGTGCCAGGCCACGATTTGTACTCCGTTGGTTTTCAATAGTTCCTGCAAATTTTCCCCTTGGTTGATGGCTTTCATCCAGTCGTTATTGCGCAGGCGGGATTTTGGGAAATAGCCGCAGGAACCGTTCAGGGTGTTGCACTTGTATTTTGTCTGCCAATGCGCATAAATATATTCCCGGGAAAATACACTCAAACCTTCCACATAGCCCTGATTGTCAGTAAATAAGCCCGAGGGGAGGTTGGCCACGACCGTGGAGCGTGGAAGTTGGGAAAGGGTTTCCTGATAATATGAAGGGGCTTCAATGAAGCGCAGGGCATCAATTTTGTAAAATTTCCAGGGTACATTTTCGACCGTGAAAATCAGGATGAAGGCCAGGGGAAGAATTAAGGCAGTTTTGTTCCACTTTTTTATGAGATTTTCCAGTCCCAGAGCGGCAAAAAGAGCCAGACCCAGCACCACCAGGGAAAATGCCCGTGCAGGAATGCGCAAAAAGTCAATCAGGGAAGTGTGTTCGTAAAGTAATTTCAGGGGTAATGGGAATTTCAATTCTCCTACCTGCAGCGAAGGCCCAAAGGCAAACAAAAAGCCAATCAAAATGGTTATTCCCCAAAACCAACGCACTTTTTTGTACTTCCAGAACCCCAATACAGCCAGCGCCCAGATGACCAGACCCAGGTTGGCGTAGTTGTGGTTGCGCATTACCGTGCCGTACTCGATGTGTTTGATCTGGGGGTAAATAAGGTTGTGATCAAAGGAACGGATCAGGTCTGAGGGCTTGAGATTGAAATTTTCAATCAGGGTTGGGTCGTCTGCGAAGGGATTCCAGGAAGTTGAAATCTGGCTGTGCAGCACATAAAACCAGGCGAAGGGGAAAATCCACAGCGCCATACTCACGATTCCCAGGCCTGTTTTGATTATCATCTGGCGATCCTGCAGGAAAATTTTTCGTTCGGTCAATACCATTAACACGAGTAAAATGCATTGATAGACAAAGACATAGGCCGAGGAATAGATTTGAATTCCCCCGAAAAACATACTCCAGAAAAGCCAGACATTTCGCTTTTCCTGCACGAAACGATGGAAAAAATACAGGCAAAAAAGGGCTGTACTCCACCCAATTCCATTCAGCAATTCCACCTGACTGAAGGCAAAAGTGGAGGCAGCAAAGGCAAACCCACCCGCAACGGCAGGCCAGAATCCATTGACAAAGCGCCTGATCAGCAAAAAGGCACCCAGGCCGTTGAGGGCATAAGTCGTGACGATGAAGAGAAAGTAGGCCCAGAGGTCTGAAATTCCAAAGATTTTCCAAACCAGAAAGGTCAGGGCTTCGCCCAGATAAGGCTCGGCAAAAATCTGGTTGGAGGTTTCCGGGTAAATCGCATTTCCCAGTTCCGTACCTGTCAGAAAAGCCAGGATACGGTTGCCGTAATCGTTGAAAATGCTGAGGTTATACCAGGTGTCAGTATTGCCCGTCAGGGCTCCTGAGAGCGGATATTGCAGGAAAATGAGAAAAAAAAAGGCAAAATAACCCGTCCAGACGAGTGCGCTGTATTTCCAGTGGCTATGTGATCGGATTTCAGGCATGATCCGCGGGGGGCGGGGGAATTTCCAAAGGTTGCACAGAAGCTTTTTTCCAGGCAAAACGGGGAAACATGGGACCGGGAAATCCACCTGAATAATTGTATTTCTCCGCGTATCCCGCTTCCAGTTCGATTTTGAAATTGAGCAAACGGGGCACATTGAGTATTTCCTTCACCCCGGGTCCCACCACAAACAGGTCGAGGGTGTAAATGCCGCTGTTCAGGATTTCGCCAGGAATTTCGCAGGAAAGGGAATAGCGTCCGGGCGTTGCATCAAACTGCCATTCGTCCTGGGCTGCATTGAACATGGGATTGCAAAAAAAGGCGGGCAAGGTGAGTTGGTAGAGAATCACCAAGGCCAGGCAGCTGGGTTCAGCGTCAAATTTCCAGTAATCAATTTCAATGAAAATGGATTCTGCATTGCGAAAGGTGCTTTTTGATTCGCCTTGCGAATCGTGTAAAGCGGCCCGCTTGACCCTGAAAATTTCATTTCCCGGGGCTTCCTCCGCCAATTTCCATTGGCGAACGGGAATCAGGCGGGCATTTTTCAGGCGTTCCGCCTGCTCCAGATAACTTTGAGTCAGAGCCTCGGGATCGGCCTGGTCCGCTTGCGATGTATTTTCAGGGACGGGTTCTTTGGCAGAATCTTCCTCCCCTTTTTGCTCCTTTTCGCCCTCCAGGTCCATCAGTGTGCGCTCGATATAGGCGCCCGTGATCTCCTTGGGAGAGCCAAAGGCCTTCATTTCGCCGTTTTCGAGCACCAGGCATCGGGTACAAAGGCTGTCAATGGAATTGAGATCGTGGGAAACCAAGACCACGGTGCAGCCGGATTTGGCCAATTGTTTGATCTTTTCGAGGCTTTTGACCCGAAATTCGGCATCTCCCACTGAAAGCACCTCGTCCAGCAGGACAATGTCTGCATCGAGGTGGGAAGCCACTGAAAATGCGAGGCGAATGAACATGCCCGATGAGTAGCGCTTGACCGGGACGTTGATGAAGTCTCCAATCCCACTGAAAGCCACGATTTGCTGGAATTTTTCCTCAATTTCGGCCTTCTCCATGCCCTGCAACTGCCCGCTGAGGAAAATATTTTCCTTGCCGCTCAATTCGGGGTGAAACCCCGTGCCAATTTCCAGAATGGAGGAAACCCTTCCATTCAGGACGATGCTGCCTTCAGTAGGAGTGGTTACCTCGCCCAGCAGCTTCAGCAGGGTGCTTTTGCCTGCCCCATTATCCCCGATCACCCCCAATACTTCGCCCTGAGCCAGTTCAAAAGAGATATTTTTCAGGGCCTGAAACCTTTCTCCAGGCAGAGACTCGGGTTTTTTGCCCAGCAAATTTTCCCAACCCCGGGTCAGCACATCGCGGAATTTGTCTGTGTGCCGCAGGCTCAGGTCATAGACTTTGGAAACCCGCTGCACGCGGATAGCGATATTTTCGGCGGATTTGCCCATTTAACTCAGACGAATTTAGGGAAATTGGGGGATTTATTTGAGCACTCGCTCCCCTTCCAGCACAGCAAGAAATTCGGCTTCGCTCAACTGGCTGGGCTCAAAGTCAAAAATGCCCAGACTGGAAGTGAAATCGGGTCTTTTCCCAATCGCAACCTTCAGGAAAAAGTCGGGCGGGGCTTCAAATAATTCAATTTTGCCAGGCTCAAGCTGGTCGTGGATCATGTAGCAAATGGGTTGGGCCTCGACAGGCAGCATGGCCGAGATGATGGCCGGACGGGGAATCAGGGTAGAATTATGGGGAGAGCCGTGGATGATGGAGTCATGAAAAAACAGGGCGTCGCCCGCTTTGAGATTCATGCTGATTTTTTTGCGGTGGATAATGTCCGCAAAGTGGGGCCAGGGAAAGGGGGTTCCCAGTCCACCAATGGGTTGGGGCAGCAAATGGCTGCGTGGCACCACATAAAGGGCGCCATTTTCTTCATTCACATCCACCAGCGGAATCCAGATATTGACCGCCACATGGCGGGAACGGTCGAGGTGGATGTCGTCCACATGGAGCGGAAACTGGGTTTCTGGTCCTGGTTTTTTGATCGCAAAATTGATCCCCAGCACGTCATAATCGATGAATTCAGGCTTGATCCGCGGCCCAAGTACGCTCCAAAGGGAGTCACGCACCTGCAAACGATGCTCATAACCGTCCACATTGAGGGTGTTGTAAAGGTCGTCCTGTTGCCCCTGGTCTGAGGTCTGGTAGGCGGTGAGGCAGGCTTGGATGTCCGCGGCTGAAAGCAGGTTTTCGTGCACGAAAAAGCCATCTTCCAGCAGTTGCTTTTCCCTTGTTTGGTTATATAAGAATTGGCGATATGGGCTCATAGAGGTTGGAAATTACGAAAATGGGGGGATTTTTCCTTCCCCCTCAAACACCCGCTCACCCCTGATCAGCCCGTTTACCTCTTCCTGACCCAGGAAACGGGGTTCAATGCGCAGGGTTCCAAGCGACTTCACATCCGAGGGGCGGGTGCCCATGTCGTAGCGGCAGTAGAAGTCGGGATCGACTTCGAAGACTTCCAGCAGCGAATCGCTGAGCTGGTGGTAGTGCCAGGATTGAGTGGCAGCAGGGCACAAAGTCTGGTTGATGGCCAGGCGGCGTTCGCCGCTGAGATTGGGAGGCGAGCCGTGAAAGAGGCGGTGATCGTAGATCACGGCAGTGCCAGCCCGCAATGCCATAACCACTTTTTCGAATTTTGGCGCCAGCGGCTGATTGACTTCGTCTGAGGCAAACAGAAATAATCCCGGGCCGCCGCGCAGGGTGTATCCCAGTTTGTGGCTGCCCCGCAGAACCCAGAGGTTGCCGTTCGTGGCATTCACATCCACCAATGGGGTCCAGATGGTGAGGGAGGTATGCTCCCGCTCGTTGACCATGCTCCAATCGAGGTGAAAATCGAAAAAGCTGGCCTGTCCGGGCTCCTTCACGGTGTAATTGGCCACCAAGGGTTGGTAATCGTGGATCAACAGGTGGGCTTTGGGCATGAATATTTCCTGGATGGACTGATTGACCGCCCGTTTATAAGCCAGGTTTTTGGAATGAGATGTGGAATGAAATCCCACTCCCACGTCCGAAATATCTTTCAATTCATAATAATTGCGGGTCAAATGCTCAATGTCCTGGGGAAGGAGAAAATCCGGAACCACAATGTACCCATCCAATTCAAATTGGTGCTGGTGAATGGGGTTTTTGAAAACAGGGCACATTTCAATTAACAATTATCAGTGAGCAATTATCAAATAGCATTTGGGAAATCCATCCGCTTGTTTAACCAACAACCAACAACTCATTACTCGCAACTCAGGAAAATAATTTCACAAAAAACTTCGCAATGGGATTCATTTCAGGATTGGCTTTGTGGTACATTTTGGCAAATTCATCCTCAGAAATTCCTTTAAAAGTATAGTCCACCTGGCGGTCTGCTTTCAGGTGGTCGAGGTTATCAAACAGGCCATTTTCGGTAAAAAATCCCGAATCCACCTTCAGTATATCAACCTGATTTTCCACGCCTTCGCGGCGCAGGTAATGTTGCATTTCCGCTTCGCGGGGCACCATCACAATCGAGACCGCAACCCGGTCCTGATCTGAAGTATTGGGCTCAGAATCATGGAGCATGCGCTCATCAAATATGATGGCCGTGCCCGCAGGCACAATCAGGTCAGTCATGTATTTTTGCCGAATCTGCTCCTGGATTGGATCGTAGGGAGAGCGGATATTTCGTCCTCTGATCACATTGGGAAAGGTATTCGACCTTTTTACGATGCGCAAGGGGCCGTTCCCAACATGTGTATCCACCAGAGGAACCCAACAATTGAGAGCCACAAACTGCGATTCATCCACAAAAGTCCAGTCCTGGTGCAGGCCAAGGTGGCTGTTTTCCGCGGCCCGCTTGACCATGAAATTTGCAAAAACCGGCTTGTAGCGGTCCAGCAACTGATTGACCCCAGGCAGCAGGATGGATTTCAGTTTTCGATCCACTTTTTCGCGGTATTCGCGGTTGGAAGACCAAATAGAAGTATAAAATCCTTCTTCATTTTCGGGGGCCAGGCTTTCGTGAAAGTCCAGTAACTCCCGGCAGTCCTCGGGTGTGAGGAGCGCGATCTGGGCGAATCCATCCGTTTCCAGATCCAGTTGCAGCTTAGCGTCGCTAAATATTTGCCTCATTTATTCCTCTTTTCCATTATTCCACCAGATTTTCTGGCATTTGATTTCCAGCCATTCGGCCGGCATAAATTCAGGTTTTCCGCCGTGGGTATCAATCCCAAATTTGTCTTCAAAGTTCCTGCGAATATTTATGTCACTTTCGTACCCGGGCCGCTTGATGTAAACCAGCAAAAATCCCGCTTTGCGCAGGGCAGTGATGGTTTCGTGCAGATCCAGGGTATTATAGGTGTAAATATCGTTGATATTGCCCACCACTTCGTCCACCCGCTTTTGCAAGTGTTCGTCGTCTGTTTCGAGGGGGAAAAAGTCCTTGATGTAAATAAATCCACCCGACTTCACCACCCTGGCAGCCCCTTCTATGACCTGCGACGGATTGACGGCATGGCCCAGGGCTTCCAAAAATACCACCAGATCAAAGTGATTTTCGGGAAAATACTGGTCGAGGTGGTGATAATCGCCTTTGCGCACATGCACCCGGTCGTGCAATCCCCATTTGTCAATGCGTTTCTTGCCTTCTTCCACCTGGACCTGAGATATGGTCACGGCCTCTATCCTGAGGTGGGGCAGGCGCCGGGCAAAATGGACCGCAGGGCCGCAAACCCCGCATCCTGCATCCAGAATGTGCATCCCGTCCTCAATTTGGGCGCTTTCCAGGGTGTAATCCAGCAAGGCTTCCGTTTCTGCCGGGCGATAGGCCTGGATCACATCCCCATATACCTCCAGGTAGCGGGAGGTCCATTCGTCGTAATATTTTTCTACATCAGACAAGTTCAGAGATTAGATTTGAGATGGGCAGATGTCAGAGAATGGTGTACCATAAGATTTTCCAGGTCCTCTTCAGCAAATGTCGAGGGGTCAAATGGGATCTTGCCCACGAATTCAAACCCTTCGGGTTTGTGGTAAAGGGGATTTTCCCAGAAAAATCGTACATCCACCTGATAAATGTGCAGATGATGCGGGTCAGTTTGGTCGTGGAAATAATGCAGGGGTTCGGCCTCTTCGGGCAGATTTACATAGGCAACTGCGACCCGCAGATCGGGGCTGAAATTGGCTTTGGAAAAGTGGAGCAGGGAACTGTTATAGATCACGGCTTCACCTGCCCGGGTTTCGATGGGGTGACCCATGGCATGCAGGGTTTCCCGAAGGTATTCGTGGGCCGGCACCTCGTATGGGGTGTAACGGATGGGCGTTTTCAGCCGCTGGCTGCCCGGCAGGACATAAAGTCCGCCGTTTTCGGGGCCTGTATCCACCAGGGGAATCCAGATATTGACCGAAACAAACTGGTTTTCATCGCAGTAATTCCAGTCCTGATGGAGGGGAACCTCGTTTTGCTGACCCCCTTCCTTGACCAGAAAGTTGGAGAAAAGGGGCTGGTAGCGGTCCAAAACGGCCTGGGTTGCCGGGCCAATGATCCGTTTGATACCCAGGTCCACCGCTTTGCGGTAGGCGGGATCGTCGATGTGCATGGTGGCATGAAAGGCATTTTTGGCTGCGCCCGGGTCCATCTGGTGGTAAAAATCAAGCAACTGCTGAATGGCTTCCTGGTCCAGGAATGGCACCTTCACGAATCCTTCGGATTCGAAACGGGCCTGCAGTTGGGGATCCAGGAAGGTTTTGCGCATCAGACCAGGGCTTTGATGTGGGGATTGCGAACGGAAACCTTCTCCACCAGTTCGGCTTCGCTCAGTTTGTGGTAGTGAAACCCATTGATTTCGCCGATTTTTTGCACCCCAACTGGCTTTTCATGCATTTGAAAGCGGGTAAAAAATTCGGCATCCACCGCAAAGATTTCCAGTTGCTCAGGGTTTTCGGGATTGCGGTAATAGTGAATGGGCGTGGCTTCCCGCGGCACCATGATCAGCTGGATGGTGGACCTGACTGCATCCGTGTCGTTGTCGGACGACCAGTGAATGATGGCATCGTCAATGATGCCTGCCTGTCCGCGACGGAGGTTGAGCGGCTGCAAATATTTTTCTCTCAAGGGATCCCACAATCCGTCAAAAACCCAGGGAATAGACGGGCTGCGGAATTCGGTCAGGGTGTCGTGGCTGCCAGCGATCACTTCCAGGGTGCCATTGGCGCGACTGACGTCGCACAAGGGAATCCAAACGGAAACGGAACGGTAGCGGGATTCATCCACAAAACTCCAGTTTTGGTGGACGGGTACTTCGCCGCCGCCAGGTTCCTTGTCGAAGAGGTTGATAATCAGTGGAACGTAATCGTCGAGGAAGCGATTGGCTTTGGCAGTGAAGAAGTCACTGACCCGCTGAAAAACCTTCATGCGCCATTCGGGGCTGCTGGCAAAAAAGCTGAGTTTGTACTCAGATTCGACGTTCATTTCGAATTGGCGGCCTTCCTCTTTCAGCTCTTCCATCAATTGAAATAAGGCCCCAAATTCAGATTCATCCAGAAAATCGATCATGACATACCCGTTTTGATCGTAAAGTTGCTGGAGTTGGGAATCCTGGAGGACTGGACGCATTTTATTCAATTGGCAGTGGGCGAATACTCGTGAATCAGGTTGGCCGTAGTTCTCCCTGGCAAATTAAGGAAATTATCCCTGACCTGAGGGATGATATTGGTCATCGTGGGAATAAATTTGGGGTAAAATTCGTAACTTTAACCCTATGCAGCCGCTGAAACATCAGAAAATGACGATCAAGGAATACCTGGCTTTGGAGGAATCTTCTGAGGAAAAGTTGGAGTATTCTCAGGGGATGGTTTGGGCAATGTCAGGAGCGACGCCTGATCATGCATTAATTTGTGCCAATCTGATTAAGGCAATTGGAAACCTGACCGACCCGCTGGGTTGCAGGATTTTTGGGGGAGATTTGCGCATCAGAATTGAGGAATCTGATTCATTTTTGAGGGCAGATGCCTCCATCGTTTGTGGAGAACCTGAGTATTCAAACAAGGATAAAAACAGTTTGGTGAATCCTGAAATTATTTTTGAGGTACTTTCTCATTCCACGGAGGGATATGATCGGGGGGTAAAATTTCATAAGTATTCACTGATTCCAGACCTTATTCAGTATGTTTTGATTAGCCAGGACAAGCCTTTTATTGAATCTTTTACCAGGGAAAGAGGTGGCCGTTGGAGCCTGGATAAATCAGTTGGATTAAACTCAGATCTCGAAATTCCTTCCAAAAATCTTAAAATAGCATTGCGGGAAATTTACAAATTCATCACCAACCTGAAATCCCCCATGTATTTTTCAGATCAGGAAGAATAATTCCCCTATTCCTTCAACACTTTCCCACTTACATAATACCCCCCGCTTTTCAAGCGGTAGGCATACACCCCCGCAGGCAGGCCTGCGGTTGAAAGGGTGGCCCGGCCACCTTTACCCTGGCGGGTGAGCAGCAGCCTGCCGTTGAGGTCGAGGAGTTCTAGGTGGTAAGGTTGGCCGTAGTTCTCATTGGCAAATTAAGGAAATTATCCCTGACCTGAGGGTTGATATTGGTCATCGTGGGAATAAATTTGGGGTAAAATTTGTATCTTTAACCCAATGCAGCCGCTGAAACATCAGAAAATGACGATCAAGGAATACCTGGCTTTGGAGGAATCTTCACGGGAAAAATTTGAGTTTTCTCAGGGGTTGGTTTGGGCAATGTCAGGAGCGACGCCAAATCATGCGCTGATCAGTGGAAATCTGGCGAGAGAGATAGGGAGCAGGATTAAACCAGGGGATTGTCGGGTTTATGGGGGAGAATTGAGGGTTAGGATTGAGAAGGTGGATTCGTTTTTGCATCCTGACCTTACGGTTGTGTGCGGAAAATCTGAGTACTCATCCCTGGACAAACATTCAATAATCAATCCAACCGTGATAATTGAAATCCTCTCTCCCTCAACTGAAAGGTATGATCGGTTTGATAAGTTTGATAAGTACATGACCATTCCAACTTTGACTCAGCTGGTAATGATCAGGCAGGAAAAACCTTTTCTCCATTCCTATTCCAAACGGGAAGATGGAACATGGTCCTTCGAAAAGCTGGCAGGTTTGGACGGATTTTTGAAGTTCACCTCGCTTGGAATTGAAATTCCGTTAAGCGGAATTTACCTTGATGTGGAGAACCTCCTTTCCCCCATGTACTTTTCAGATCAGGAAGAATAATTCCCCTACTCCTTCAACACTTTCCCACTCACATAATACCCCCCGCTTTTCAAGCGGTAGGCATACACCCCCGCAGGCAGGCCTGCGGTTGAAAGGGTGGCCCGGCCACCTTTGCCCTGGCGGGTGAGCAGCAGCCTGCCGTTGAGGTCAAGGAGTTCGAGGTGGAAAGGTTGGGCCGAAGGCGAATTCCACTCAAAATGCAATTCCTCCGCAAAAGGGACCGGAAACACGGCCAGGTCCGGGCGGTCAGCCAGGGAGAGGTCCGAGCCCACAGGCCCCGAAACCTGAATGGAATCTGTGGTGGTGCAGCCTTTGCCGTTGGTGATGCTGACTGTGTACCAGCCAGGCGCCAGTCCACTGATGCCTGAGGTCGTGTCGCCCGTGGACCATTGCCAGGAGTAGGGCGGAAATGGTCCCGTCACACTGAGCGAAAGGGCTCCGTCGGGGGTGGAATTTCCGCTGGCGGGCGTGGCATTGAGCACCAACTGGTAATCCGTCCAGGCTTTGCTTCCATGGAAAAAATCGAAAACCTGTCCACTGGTGTTGATGGCAGAATAGGAGACAGAGTCTCCGTCAAGGTCAAATCTCACGTAGTGATTCACAAAATACTCTACCTGCAGGTTGGGCGAACAAGAATTGAGGAAGGGAGGCGTGTTGCAGGTATGCTGATCAATGATCTGGGAACCCGCACCGCCCGAAATCACATACTGCACCCCATTCATTTCGCCCCTTTGGTAGCAGTGGGAATGGCCGTTTAACACAAAATCAACCCCATATTGCTCAAAATAAGGCACCAGTTCCGTGCGCATGTCATCGTTGCCGTCGTACTGGTAAAAGGGCTGAAAAGGAATGTAATAGGAAGGGTCCCAGGCGTTGGTCCAGGGTGGATGGTGAAAAAACACAAAG
This sequence comes from Bacteroidia bacterium, assembly GCA_020635905.1. Lineage (GTDB taxonomy): Bacteria > Bacteroidota > Bacteroidia > J057 > JADKCL01 > JACJYV01. The sequence goes on along the minus strand of JACJYV010000006.1, from coordinate 564,614 downwards.
AGCCACTGGTGCTCATTGCATTTCAATTCGTCGAGCAGAAAATTGTGCTGGTCAGAGCCGGGCGAATAGTCAATATTCGAGTCCAGAGCGATGAATTTGGCATTGCCCCAGGTAAAAGTGTAGTAATGCTCGCTGTGCTGAGGATTGTTGGTGGGCAGGTAAAAGGCATCCAGATAAGTGGCGCCATTGTCGTAGATGATGTCGTGGTTGCCCAGGGCGGTAAAATGGCATTCGTTGGCGAGCATATTGCGGTAAACGCCAAAGAAAATATCGTCGTAATCGCTGCCATCGCCCTGGTCAACATCGCCCGAAACCACAGCAAAATCCACCTCCTCCTGCTCCATGAGCGCAGCCAATCCATTTTGAATGGAATTATTATACCCGCAATCGCCATAGTGCAAAAAGGACAGCTTTTCTTCAGGCAGGGGCTTGGCCGTGTAAAAATATTCCACTTCAGAGGTATCCCCACCCACATTTTTGACCTGATACCAGTAGCGGGTATTGGGCAGCAGTCCGCTCAGGGTATGGGCGTGTTTTTGGGTGGCCGCGCCATCCCAAACCGTATCCTTCAGCTGGTTGGGCGACTCTCCCCAGGCGATGTAGCCTGTTTGGGCAGCATCTGTGCGCCAGGCGATCATGGCGCTGGTCTCTGTGGGTTGCTGGATGAATGGGTAACGGTCCACCACCTGAGCTCCAAGATTTTGCATGGACAGCCCCAAAACGAGCAACAGAATTCCCTGAATTTTTCGCATAAGCCCCGCAATACTTTATTCAGGGCTTAATTTAGGCATTATGTTAATTAATTCTTAACAAAAGGTAGTGGAAGTCTCCCAAATCCTTGAATCTCACTTTGGGACCTGTGGATCGTATAATTCTGCCATTTTACTTGCCCGCAGCGCCATGCGCCTTTGCAGTCTGGCCGGGGACAGAATCTTCAGAGATTCCCCAAAACCCAGAATTTCGCGTTCCAATTCGTAATTATGACGCACAAAAATCGAAAAGAGGGTGCCGTCTTCCCGTTCTTCCACCACAATCTGAGAATGATGCATGGGTTTGGTTTTCAGATAAGGAGCTTCCTCTTTTCTCACCCAAAAAATGATTTCCCCGGGCTCCAACCCCAGATTTTTGGTCACCCCAATGATGTCTCCAAAATACTCCTGGGGATCAAAATTGGGATTTTCTTTATAGGGCGTGTCGGGCTCATGCGCAATGGCCTGAATGCGGTCAAGGGCCAGATGAATCAGGGGCTGAGTCTGAGGTTTTTTGCCCACCAAAAACCAACGGTTGCGGTACTCTTTGAGGATATAGGGAAAAATCACCAGGGGCGCGGCGCGGTGCGCTTTGAAGGATTGGTAGGTAATTTTGATGTTTTTTTTCTGCAAAATAGCCTGGTACAACTCGTCCAGATATTGCAAACCCTGCAGGTCTTCATTCTTTTCCAGATCAATCAACGGACGCTGGTGGGTGGTTTCCGTGTAAACTTTATTTTCCAGTTTCTGAATAGTTTCCTCCAATTCGCGGAAATGGGAAAATCCCTTGAATTGCTTCAGCATCAGCACTGTTTCGTTCAAAACCTCCAGATCTGTTTCGGACAGGGGCAGGTTTACAATTGAGTAGTCAGGGTCAGAGTAGGTGTAATATTTATTTTCAAGCACCACAATGGGAGCCTCGTAGCCCAGCTTTTCGCTGCGCATGACCTGAATGTCGGCCTGCACCGTGCGGCGACTGACCCCTTTCTCGATGCCTTCAAACTCATACAACGCCTCAGAACAGGCTTCAATCAGATTGTTGAGGGTCCATTTGCGGTAACGGTTGCGCAGACATTTATCGATGGTGCGGTAGCGAATCAGGGCATTGCGGTTGGTAGGCATGAGAATTTAAAATTTCTATAAAAAGTATTTGAATTTTAATTTGCTGTAAATCAATTGCTTGTGTGTTGGTTGGAAAAATAATTCACCAAGATCAGCAAAATAAATTTAGTGCGCAAATTCACTGCGCACCGGCCCTTTTGCTTTGTGATGTGTCCCGCAACAAACAAACACAGAAAGGAGACCATCATGAAATTCAACGAAATCATCAAATCGCTCACCCCAACCAAAAACCATGCAGGCGCTCCCGCCTTCAAAATGTCTCCCGAAATGGAGCTCTACACGGCCGTGGTGACTTCCAGTCTGTCTCCGACTTTTTATGAAAGAGAAAGTGACCGCCTGAAGCGCATCCGCGAGCTGATGGCAAAGGTGGAGCCTGTTTTCGTAGCCAAACTGGCAGTGTATGCCCGCCAGGAAATGAACCTGCGCAGCCTGCCTTTGGTACTGGTCACCGAGCTGGCCAAAATCCACCAGGGCGACGATCTGGTGCGCAAAGCCACCCGCCGGGTGATCCAGCGGGCCGATGAAATCACCGAGTTGCTGGCCTGTTTTCAGACCCTGAACCACCGCAAAGGCGAAAAAAAGCTGAACAAACTGTCCAAGCAAATGCAAAAGGGCATCAGTGACGCCTTCAATCGCTTCGATGAATACCAATTCGCCAAATACAACCGCAAAACGGTGGTCAGCCTGAAAGATGCGCTCTTTCTGACCCACCCCAAAGCCAAAGATGAAAACCAGCAGGCGCTCTTCTCCAAAATTGTGAATGACGGGTTGCAGGTTCCCTACACCTGGGAGGTCGAATTGTCGGGCCTGGGTCAGCTGACCTTTGCCACGGCAATGGAAAAATATGTGGCTTTCCGTGAAAAATGGGAAGAACTGATCTTCAGCGAAAAGCTGGGTTATATGGCCCTGATGCGCAACCTGCGCAACATGCTGGAAGCTGGCGTTCGGGCTGATGCCCTGGAGCTTGTGGCTAAGAGACTGGCTGATCCTGTTCAGGTGGCCCGCTCCCGACAGTTGCCATTCCGCTTTTTGTCGGCCTACCGCGAGCTGCAGCCCATCCAGAGTGGATTCACGGGCATGCTGCTGGAAGCGCTGGAAGGCGCCATGCAGGCCAGTGCGCAGAATATTCCCGGCTTTGACGCCCAAACCCGGGTGGTGATTGCCTCGGACGTCTCAGGCTCCATGTTCAAACCGGTCTCGCCCAACAGCAAGATCCAGTTTTACGACATAGGCCTGGTCATGAGCATGCTGCTGCAAAGCCGCTGCCGCAATGTGATCACGGGCATCTTTGGAAGCGACTGGAAAGAGGTGAATTTGCCTAAAAACAGCATTCTGGCCAACACCATGCACCTGCGCAAGATCGAAGGCACGGTAGGTTACTCCACCAACGGCTGGAAAGTGATCAACCACCTCATCCAGCGCAAATACGTGGCCGACAAAGTGATGTTTTTCACGGATTTGCAGATGTGGGACAGCTCTGGCGGGTCTTCCACCCTGAAATCCTCCTGGGATAAATACCGCGCCCAGGTTGCGCCTGAAGCGAAATTATACCTCTTCGATCTGTTGGGCTACGGCAAGCCGCCCATCAGAATCGAGCAAAAAGGGGTGCATCTGCTGGCCGGCTGGTCAGACAAGGTCTTCGAGGTGCTGAAAGCCCTGGATCAGGGTGGAGATGCCCTCGGCACGATCGAATCGATTGAGTTGTAAAAGACCGTTCTCTTTGAAATAATAAATCTAACCAGGAAATATTTTTGGTGTCGTTAGTGCAGCCTTGCTTCGATTAAGGTTCAAATGTCAGGCTGTGCGCCCAATACCCAAAGATTTTTTCCCGAAAAAAAATGCAGGTGCCGTAAGAAAGGCTTACTTCATCGAAACTGAACTCCAGGCCTTTCTGGTTTTTGCCCTGCAAAGTATAATCTTACGGTGTCGTTGAATAGTCGTACTTCGATAGAAAACCAAGCTTATGACTGCCAATTATTACCCGTGAGACTTTTGTTAAAAGCCTGAACCTTCAGGATAACGGAGTGGCGTAAGAGAGAATTCCATCGTCACCATTTGGGAAGGCACATCCGGGTCGCAAGACCTGGGTGGAGGGTTCGAATCCCCATGACAATTCCCGCTTCGCTCTGCCTTTTCCCTCCCGGATTATCGGCCCGCAGTATTCATTGCGGGCCGTTTTTGTATTGCAATGATTGGTATGTATCCATTTTGGTCAAAGGTTGGGTCTGAACGGGCAGCGGCTGGAAGGGGATAAAAGGCCTGAGATTTACTTTTTTTTAGTAATTTTGTGGGAGAGAATCAATCTGTGGACATCCCAATTCAATCAAAGCCACATTTCCATTGGAAGAATTTTACCCCCTCTTTTCGGGGCCTGTTTTTGTTGGGGTTAATTTTGATGCTCCTTCCCGCGGGCTTCGCCCAGAATTCCTCCAATCCCAAAGATTCCCTGCGCAGGGCCCTGCGCAATCCTGACCTGAGTCAGGATGAGAAGTTTGAACTGTACGACAAACTGGCCCGCAAATTTGTCTATGCTGACGTGGACAGCGCCCTGTATTATGCCCAGGCAGGCGAACGCCTGCTGAAAGAAGACCGCACTTCAAACCAAAGGTTTGATAACCTCCTCCTGATCGGGATCATTTACCGCGAAATGGGCCGCCACCAGGAATCCAAAAATTACCTGGAAAATGCCCTTTCCCTGGCCCTGTCCAACCAGGATACCCAGGGAGCTTCTGAAAGCAGATTTGCCCTGGGCTCCCTCTTTCACACCATGGGCCAGACAGATAAATCCATTGCTTTTTACCAGGCCGCATTGGAAGGTTACGAAAGCCTGCACGACAGCGCCAATGTGGCCGCCACCCTGGTCAATATGGGTCACACCCACGATTCCATGGGCAACGAAGAGCAATCCATTTATTATTACCGCAAGGCCATTCCCATTCTCAAGGCCAAAGATCTGAAGGAAAATCTCTCCATTGCCTATAATAACATGGCCTCTGTGTATGAAGTGGCCGACGAACTGGATTCTGCCATTATTTACTACCAGATGTCCATTGCTGTTTCCCTCGACAACGAAGACGAGTGGGGAACCATTTATCCCCTGGCCAGTCTGGGGGGAATTTATCTCAAAAGAGGACAAAATGCCGAGGCAAAAAGTTTCATTTTCCAGGCCCTGGATATCGCCAGCGCCCAGCCCCGTTCCTTTTCCTACCACACGGCATTGCTGGCCGTGGCAAATTATTATGCCAAAATGGGCGAAACGGAGAAGGCCCGCAAAACCTACGACGAGGTTTGGGTGCTCACCCGGGAACTGAAGGACTACGAACTGACCCTCTACATTTTGAAAGACAGAATGGCTTTTGAAAAGGAGCAGGGCAATTATAAGGATGCCTTTTCCCTCTTTGAAAGGTACGCCTCCCTGCGTGACAGTCTGGTGGGCCTGGAGAAGACCCGCTATGCCCGTGAACTGGAGGTGCGTTTTGAGGCGGGGAAAATGGAAGCTGAGAATGAATTTTTGCGCCAGGACAAGGAAACCATGCTCAACCGTCAGCAATGGGGGCTTTTTCTGGGCAGTATGGTGGCTTTACTTCTGCTGATTCTGGTCATCATTTTGTGGAAGGCCAATCGCAGACGCAAGAAGTACACCAATCTGCTTTCCCTGCAAAAGAAGAAAACTCAGGCCAATCTCAAAGCCCTGGAAGCAGCCAATAAACGGCTCAGCGAACTGAATCAGGAGAAGGATGACCTGATGGGCATTGTGGCCCACGACCTGAAATCACCCCTGACCAAGGTAGCCATGCTGACTGAAATGCTGGCCGCATTTCGCGAAGATCCTGAGCAGTTTCAGGAACTGCGTGGCCGCATTGATGCCGTTTTGCTGGGGGGAAAAACCCTGATCGAGGAACTCGTAACCATTAGTTCGCTGGAGAAGGCGGCCCCGCCTGAACTGGTTTCTGAGGACATCATTGCCATCCTGACCGAACTGATCGCCGGATTTGAGGCCCAGGCCAGCGCCAAGGAGATTGCCATTCACCTGCGCAAATCTGAGGAAAAGCTCATCTTTCCCACCCACAAGGAATATCTGGTCAGGATCATGGATAACCTCATTTCCAATGCGATCAAATTTTCCCCGGCGGGGAAAAATGTCTTTATCACGGTCGAAGACCGGGTCAAGTCTCTGAAGATCACGGTTGAAGACCAGGGGCCGGGTATCCGCGAAGAGGAAAGATCCCGCCTGTTTGAAAAATTTGCCCGCCTCAGCAACAAACCCACGGGAGACGAGTCTTCCACGGGGCTGGGCCTGTCCATTGTCAAGGAACTGGTGGGCAAACTGGGTGGGAAAATCTCAGTGGAAAGCCAGGCGGGCAAAGGAGCTTCCTTCATCCTGAAATTTACCCGCAAGACTGCCTGAAAGCCAAACGGTCATTTTGAATTGCAGCAATAATCCGTAAATTCAATCACCATGAATACAGGAATCATACTGGATGCAGCCCCGGGTTTTATGCTGGTCACCCTGGGGGGAATCATGTTGCTCGTCCTTGCCCTGGCCATTGTGCTGGAAGGGTTTATCCTTTACTTTCTGGGATACAAGCCCCTGAAAAATTCCCTGGTGGATTCACTGATCATCAACCTGGTTTCAGGTCTGGCGGGTCTGTTACTGAGTCTTGGCCCCAGGCTTGATTTTCTGGATCAGGGAAAGTATCAGGTGATTATTTTCCTGTTTGCCATTACCCTTGTGATTGAAGGCCTGATCCTGACTTTTTTGCGTAAAAAGTCTTATTCCGTTCCCCGGGTCTGGTTGGCCGCCTTTCTGATCAATGTCGCATCCTACGGATTCCTGCTGGGCTTTATGCTCATTCAGGAAATCGCCTGACCATGAACTCTTCCCGCCTTCAAATTCCCACGGTTTCCTTTGTGTTGCCGCTTTTGCTGGGGCTCACCCACGGTTTTGCGGATTGCATTTCGGGCATGATCATTGGTTACCTGCCCGGACAGGTTTCGGGGGCGGAAACAGGTATGCTGATCCTCCTTTATAATGCTTTGGCCTTCGCCGGGCAGTTGCCCGCCGGGGTATTGCTCGACCGGGTAAAACACCCGAAAATCTGGGTGCTGGCCAGTGTGGCCCTGATTGCAGCCGCGGTAGCCGTGCGCTCTGCCTCGCCGCTGGCGGCCATTACCCTGGCCGGAATGGGTTCGGCCTTGTTTCATGCGGGCGGAGCCATGGTCTGCCTCAATGCCATGCCCTGGAAGGCGGGCAGCCCGGGCATGTTTGCTGCTCCCGGGGTCATTGGGTTGATTTTGGGTGGATTTCTGGCCTTTCAGGGCATCAATGCCACCTTGCCCTTGCTGTTAGGTATGGTGGTTTTGGGTGGAATTTTACTTCTGATTCCCTTTCCCGCCGAAAAACCTCAGGCTCCTTCAGACCATGGCCTGGACGGCCACGACCTGATAATGATCCTGCTTTTGCTGGCCATAGCCATGCGTTCGGCCATCTGGAATGTGTTTTCCATCCTCCATGCCGAAGATTATAACCTGCTGATCTGGATTGGTCTGGCCGCTTTCACCGGCAAGTTTGCCGGCGGATTTCTGGCCGACTGGCTGGGCTGGAAGCGCTTTGCCCTGCTGGCTCTGGGCGGATCGGCCCTGCTGCTGGCGGTGAGCGAAAGCAGCTACTGGACTTTGCTGCCGGGCATCGCCCTGCTGCAAGCCGCCACCCCGGTCGCCATTGCGGCCATGCATCGCCTCATGCCGCGGGCGCCAGCGACCGCAGGCGGTCTCACTTTGGGACTGGCCATCGCCGCAGGCGGCTTGCCCTATTATCTGGGTCTGAGTGCCTCATCCATTGGAAATGTGGCCATTTCCATGGCTCTGGGGGCAGCGGCTCTCCTGTACTGGCTGGTCTTGCGCAGACTCAAAAGTCAGGCCAGGTGAAAAACCAGGGCGAAGCCGTTTGGAGTCAGCAATAAGCCCACCAGGGCGCTGAAGCCATTGGAAAGCAGGGAAATTCCCCCCGCACGAAGCAAATTCATCTTCCAGAAACCCGCCAGAATCAGAGCTTCAGTCAGAATGACTGCCCCTTCCACCACAAAATAATTCCAGCCCCACTCACCATAGGCCCAGGTGGCCAGGGGCAGGGTGAAACCATTCATCAATATGCAAAAAAGAAGCAGGGACAGAAATTTCTGCCTGCGCATGCATACCCAAAGGATCAGGAATTCCAGGAATAGGGTGATTCCCAGATTGAGGAGCAGCGATCCCCCCAAAGGTGATTAAGCTTTGGCCGCCTTGCGGCGGCGCAGGAAGAAAAAGATGGCCAGGCCCAGGGCCATGGCACCCGCCAAACCCAGATAAAGGGGTTCAACCGCACCCACACTGCCTTTTTTGATCTTTTTCTGGTGACCGTCCTCGAATACCTGGAAGGATTTTTGCACCGTAAAATGAATCAGGCCGTCTTTGACCGACTCGATTTTGATCTCGTCCAGAATGTAGGAAATCCTTTCATTGGAGACATTTTCACCCCCGCCCACCAGCATTTTTGACTCACCAACTTCCTCAGAATCACTTTTTTTACGGGCCCTGAGTACGGCCTGATCGCCCCAACGGCCCACGCTGTAATCTTCGCCAGCTTCAATCACCACCTCGACCGGGTCGCCCTGCTGGTAGCCCTGATTGTAATAATAGGTGGGGTTCAGGTAATAAAATTCCAGATCGGGAAAATCCTTCAGGTTGATGATGGAGAAATTCCGGGAGATTTCGCCGGGAGTGACCACATCTGCCAGCAGGTTTTGCCAGGCAAACAGCCCGAGGAGGATCAGAAGAAGGGGAAATTTTTTCATGGGTTGCATTTTCAAACGATTCAGAAAAATACGGATTTCAAGGGAATAATTCTATGATTCCCGGGAATCAACCTGAAGGAGAAAAGCAGAAAGTGAATGGCTCAGGCAGATTCCTGAATTTTATCCTGTTGCAGGGTCAGCAGGCTGAGCAGGAAAAATACAGCCAGGGAAAAGTTGAAGCCTGCCACCAGCAGGGGATTCCCAATCAGGGGAACGGCAAAGAATAATCCCAGCAGGATCAGATAAATCGCCATGGGGTTGAAGAAGGCCATCCAGCGGGGAAAGGCGCTTTTGCCGCGGGCCACGGGTACGACAAAGAGCAGGGAAAGCAGCAGAAATCCGCCCACAAAAATGGCGGCCAGAGGCTCGGAAAATACCTTCAGGCTTTCCACGGGCGGCGATCCCGGGTGGTTGATACTTTCGGCGATGAAGGCCACGGAACCGTGATAGGCCACCCCCGGGTAGGCGTTGTAAACCCCCAGCAGGAATAAAATTCCTGCATATTTTCGTCCCATGGGCCGCAGGCCCTGGTAAACGGGAAGCAGGCCCACCAGTTGCAGGGGGATGAACAGAATGCCCAGAAAGTGCCCCCAGGCCATGCGATTGGCCGAAAATCCCTGCAGGAAGGCATAATCCCCGGCCAGGTAACCGCCCTCAGGATTATAGAGCAAAGCCAGATCGGCCACACAGGAAAGCAGGGAAAAGGTGATCCCGACCAGGGCGGCGGCCCGAATCTGTTTCCGGGAAATATCAGTCATAAAAACGGCGGATGCGGTAAGCGAGTTGGGTGATTTGCTCGACCGTGGTGGCCGGAAAGCTGGAAATGCGGATGTGGTCCTTTTTATTGCTGCCGTAGCCGTCGCCAATCACCATGCCGTAGCCGGCCAGGTATTCGAGCAGTTTTTCATTGCCCCCCGCCACCTTGGCCACGGCCACCGTTTTGGAGCGCCAGTCTTCTTCCTCCACAAAGGGCTCAAGCGCCCCGGTCACCTCAAACATGGAGTACAGGGTGAGGGCCTTGATATTGGCCTCGGCCTTGATTTTGGCCATGCCCTTGGCCAGCATGTCGCCCGCGACCTTGCCCAAAAGGTAGATGCCCAGCACATTGGGGGTCTCGGGAGTTTGATTCTTTTTGGCTTTTTCGAGCCAGGAAGGAAAGTTGTGGTAGCTGCCAATAGACAGGCCCATGGCCTGTATTTCTTCCGCCCGGGCCAGGGCCCGGGGACTTACAACCAGCACCGCCAGACCGGCGGGCAATCCAAAGCCTTTCTGCACAGAAAAATAGGTGAGATCGGCCCCCAGAAAGTTCAATTCCATCACAGGAAAGGCCGAAACACCGTCCACGGCAATGAGCTTTTCCGGGTAACGGGTGGCCAGTGACATGATATTCAGGGAAGTCGTTTTGACCCCCGTACTCGTTTCGTTGAGCACGGTGGCAATCAGTTCTGCCTCCTCGGGCACTTCCACTTCTTCCCCATCCCAACCCATGCCATTGGCTACCTCAATTTTCAGAGGAGATTTACCCAACTCCTGCACAATGGTATAGAATCTTTCCGAAAAACTCCCGTTGACCAGGTGAAAGCTGCTGTTATGCACGCAGTTTTGCCCGATCCGTTCCCAGATTTCAGTGGCGCTGGAAGCAAAAAACAAAACGTAGTCCTCGGGAATATCGAGCAGGGTGCGCAGGTTCACCTCCGTTTCACGGTAAAGAGATTCAAAAGCCTTGCTGCGGTGTGATATGGAGGGAATTTGTTGTTCCAGAGCTACACGGATGTGTTCACCAACCGTGGGGTAAAGTTGGGAGGGACCGGGGGTGAAATAGATGGTGTTCATGTCTCCCGAATATACAAAAACTGTGGAATGCCCGCCCGGGAAAATTCCTTCCCCAGATCAGTTCGCTTCGAAAATGGCGGTCAGGTCCAGATTGTTTTGCAGATCGACCATGATGTCTGGCTGGTTGGGAAAGGCGGGATCGCTCCACCCGGCAAAATGGTAGCCCTGCGGGGGAATGGCGGTCAGGTTGAAGGGTGTGCCCTGAAAGTACACCCCGGCCCAGGGAAATTTATCCACCTTGATGGTACTGATCTGGAAGGAGCCCGTGCCTGTGCTGGTATTGAGTTGAATTCGCCTTGCATCTCCCGTGCCCACCACTTCCTTGAATTGTTCCCGCAACCAGAATCCCCTTTCCAGGGCATAGTCTTTCATCCACTGCAATTGCTCGCCCACCTCCACATATTCCTGCCCTTTGGACATCCAGAATTCGCGGTCGCGGGGCTGCTCCTCAATGGTTTCTGCATAAATGGTGTCGAGGGTGGCGGACACATTGGGGTAGGCAAAAGCCGTATTCAGCCAGTCAGACATGCGGTTGAGAAACATCTGCTTGAAATGCGGATTTTCCATCAGATAGACAAAGATGGAATTGCGTCCGTATTCGTCGTAGCTGATCACAATGTCCAGAAAATTGCGGTCCACGTCCTTCCAGTGATCCCAGTCGTAGGGGATGGATTGCCACTGACTGCCTTCCTTGTTCTCGCGCCAGAGACGGGTATTGCGGCCCGGGTCGCCTTTGGAGGTATAGACTTCGAGCACCCAGTGGTCGATAAATTCGGGAATATTGATGCGTTTCTGGATATAATCCCAGACCGCAGGGTCCTGCATGTCGTTGGTCTGGATGTAATTTTCCAGGGCCCGCCAGTCGTCGAGGCTGCCGCGGTTGACTTCGTCAAAGAAGGGATTGATGATCTCGGCATCCTTCACCCCAAAATTGGATTCGATATAGTCTGAAGCTTTGCGCTCCAGCATGGTGTAGAGCCCAAAATAGCGTCCGTTCATGTAAATGATCACGGGCTGATAGGCCTGCATGGTCATGGGCGAACCCATTTGTTTGTTGAGGTGATACATCAATTCGTTTTTCAGCCTTTCCCCCGCTTTCTTGCGCTCCTCGGGCTGCCTGCGAATGGCATAAGTGGCATCTGCACGGAAGATGAAGCCGTCGAATTTCGTGATGTCCTTGTCTTTGAAGAATTTATAATTGACGCTTTTCTTGCCGTATTTGTCGCGGCAGCGCAGCACAAACGACTTTTTGGTGGCATATTTTCCAAACATACCAAAGAGCCTCAGGCCAAATTCATCGTTGAAAATGCAGGTGTCAGAGGGGAGGAAAAATTCGGCATTGCAGGGATATTCCCAGGGAGCCTCCTCGTTATTTTCGATCATCAGGCCGCGGGAAGTGCTGAATAAATGCCGCGGATTGGTGCTGATGCTGAGGATGGGCATTTTGGTGTGCTCCCCGAAGATGAAGGTATGGGTCTCAATGGGACCGGGAATTTCCCCTTCTTCGATCACCCGGGCACGAATCACGACCCCGGAATCTATGACCAGAGGCTGGGTGTAAAGCAGCTCTTTGTCTTCCCAGGGGATGTCGCCATTGGTGGTGAAATAAATTTTTTCCTTGCCTTTGGTTTCGAGGGTCAGGGTGAATTTTTCATTGACACGACCTCCTTCACGGGAGAATTTTACTTTGGGAGAACGGTCTTTCCGTACTTTTTCAGGATTGGGCGCTTCGGGACTGGGCGGATAAAGGTAGCCCACGTGGCCCAGATCGTCGGACTCGCGGCCGTAAGTGATGCCCCCGTACTGCTTTTCATATTCAATCTTGTCCAGAAGGGTGGTGCTGTCGCGGTCGTAGAGGTAAATGCCTCCCTTTTTTGCATCCAGTTTGAAGCCCACCCGCGCGTCGATGTAGCTGGAATCAGTGCCGCAAAAAATCAGCAAAAAACGGTGGGGAAAGATCTGGGTCATGTCGATCTCGTAGAGCGGAAACATCCACTTCGTGGGCTGTTTGGGATCGTCTGTCAGGTAGCACCCGGCCAGATTCACCGTGTCGTCAGACTGGTTATAAAATTCGATCCAATCCGAATAAACCCCGTTATCGTCTTTTAATTCGCCATAATTGGTCGCCGAAAATTCGTTGATCACGACTTTGGAGGTGGGCCTGTTCTGACAACTGCAGGACAGGGATACCGTCATCAAAAAAGTCAATAATAAAACAGAGAAGTGCTTGTTCCCATTCATAAACTGCGACCTGAAAATTCCGAATCCAATCCTTAATTTAGGGATTAAATCCATTTTCTGAAAATTAATACAGGACCCTGAATTTGAGGGTGCCTTCGATGTCTTTTAACTCTTTGATAACCTTCTGGTCATACTCCTTGTCGATGTCGGTGATCACATAACCAATGATCTCGTTGGTTTTCAGGTGCTGACCGGTAATGTTGATCCCGTGCTGGGCAAAAATAATGTTGATTTTGGCCAAAATGCCGGGCACGTTCTGGTGAATGTGGATCAGGCGGTGCGAATTTTTGAGCTCGGGCAGTTGCAGGTTGGGGAAATTGACACTGTTGAAGGTATTGCCCGAATTGATGTAGCTGACCAGTTTGTCGGGTACGTAGGTGCCAATGTCTTTCTGGGCCTCCTGGGTGCTGCCGCCAATGTGGGGCGTGAGGATGAGGTTGGGCAATCCAATCAGTTCTGAGGCAAATGGCTCCTGTTTTTTGCTGGGTTCAACCGGGAATACGTCCACTGAAGCGCCCCTGATTTTACCTGATTTGAGCGCCTGGGCGAGGGCCGAAATTTCCACCACAAATCCGCGTGAGAGATTGAGGAAGATGGATCCCTTTTTCATCTGTTTGAATTCCGCTTCCCCAAACATGTTGCTGTTGGCCGGGTCGCCATCCACATGCAGGGTCACGATATCCGATTTGCGCAGCAATTCCTTGAGGGAGGTGCATCGTTGGGCGTTGCCCAGGGCCAGTTTATCGACTTTGTCGAAGAAGAGCACTTTCATGCCGAGGCCTTCGGCCAGCACAGACAGTTGGGAGCCAATGTTGCCATAGCCCACGATGCCCAGGGTTTTGCCCCGCACTTCCTGGCTGCCATCGGCCGATTTTTCCCAGATTCCCGCATGCATGAGTGCATTTTTGTCGGGTATGCCGCGCATCAGCATGATGATTTCCCCGATTACCAGTTCGACCACGCTGCGGGTATTGCTGAAAGGGGCATTGAAGACCGCAATCCCCAGTTCCTGGGCCACCTCCAGGTCGATCTGGTTGGTGCCGATGCAAAATGCGCCAATGCAAATGAGTTTTTTGGCTTTTTTGAGCACCCGCTCGTTGAGTTCGGTCTTGGAGCGAATCCCGATCACATGCACCTCTTTGATCTTTTCGATCAGTTCGTCTTCAGAGGGGGTGTGCACGAGACGCTCCACTTCGTAGCCTTCCTGTTTGAAAAAGGCTTCTGCGTCGGGGTGGATGTTTTCGAGCAGCAGTACTTTGATGCGGTTTTTGGGGAATGAAAGGGCCATGGGCATGCGGTGGTGGTAAAGAAATTCGTCGAAACTGGGGGTCACGTGGTCGGCGGCAGCGATGGCGCTTTTGCGTTGCACGTTTTCGGTAAAGGCGTGGAAATGAACATTTTCCGAGGCGGCCTTCATGCGAAAGTCTGAATATCCGTCTCCGATCACAAAGACTTTGCCCTTTAGTTGAAGAGCTTTCATCTGATCGAGTTTGCCTTCGGTGGTGGAGAGCACGTTGTGGGCATCAAAGCCGGTTATGTCTCCGTTGGAATTGAAGGTAAAGGTATTGGCAAAAACCTGGGTGGGCGGAATGCCAAATTCGGCCACGATGGGTTCGATAAATTCGCGGAATCCGGCCGAAATGATGATGATCTGGTCGCGGTTGGCGCTGAAAAAGGCCCGGTTGCGCTTGATGGAGACCGAAACCTTGTCGCGGAGTTTGCGCACCAGTTTTTCGAGGTGTGCGCGGTTGGCTTCGATCAGCTGGAGGCGCTGGGTCAGACCGTCGGTAAAGGAGATGGTGCCGTCGATGCCGCGGTCGGTGAGGTCGGCGATCTTTTTGAGGCGGCTTTTGCGGTCGGGATGGCCTTTCAGGGCGATGGAGGCCAATTCTTCCAGTCCTTCCACCCGGATGAAGGTCGAGTCAAAATCGAAAACGAAGTATTTTTGCTCCGGATTGGGGGGCGCTTTCTCCATCGTTGGGTCCATTTCAGGCGCAATTTAGGGAAGGGAAGGGAGAATTCGTAGTGTGGGGTGGAATAATGCGTTTTTTGATTTTTACTGGAGAGTGATTTTTTAACCACAGAGTGTTTTTTTTACCACATAGTGTTTTTTTCACCACAGAGGACACAGAGATTTTTGGAGTCCACAGAGATTTTTTGATTTTAAGCATTCGCTTCTTTGGTTTTATTGCTCGCAGCTCGCAGCTTGTGGCTCGGGCCAAAGGCCCCCCCCCCTTTGGGGGAGCTAAAAAACACAGAGAATCAGGGAGTTATGGTTTTGCAGGTGGTTCGCTGGAGTTTTTGGGAGGACACGGAGTGATGGGATGGTTTTTGGCATTCTGTAAGGTCAGTACAGGTCCTGACCGAATGATAGACTGGCGCGTCTGAGCGATTTTTTCGAAATCAACCCTAAAGGTTGGAAATTGAACCCTAAAGGTTGGCTACCCCAACCCTAAAGGTTCAAAATTGAACCCTAAAGCTTGGAAATTGAACCCTAAAGGTTGGATCCCCCAACCCTAAAGGTTGGAAATCGAACCCTAAGGCTTGGATCCCCCAACCCTTGGAAATTGAACCCTAAAATTGAACCCTAAAGGTTGGAAATTGAACCCTAAAGGTTGGATACCCCCAACCCTAAAGCTTGTTGGAAAAAAGGTGCTAACGAATTACCCTAAGGCTTGGATCAGGCCCCAAAGGGGGCCAAGCTTCAGGCCAGGATACCCCCCTAAGCCTCCCAGGCTTGAGGCCTTGGGGGGTCAAGCTTTGGGCCAGGATACCCCAAGCTTCAGGCTTGAGGGGGGCTTCCAAGCTCAGCTTGAGGGTCAAGCTTCAGGCCAGGATACCCCAAGCTTCAGGCTTGAGGGGTCAGGCTTTGGGCCAGGATACCCCAAGCTTCAGGCTTGAGGGGGCCAAGCCTCAGGCCAGGATGGTCCAGGCTCAAGGGTTGGGGGTACTTATGGTTAAAGGTTCAAAAGTGGGTTTTGGAGTGAACTGGAGGATTTGGGCTGGCGCAATCCACCTCACGGGCCATCAGCCCCGGGAAAAAAAGACCCCGTAGGGGTCTCACATGGATAGAATGATCCATAAAGCAAGATTCCCTCCCCCGGCTCCAAAGAAGCCGGGGGAGGGAATCAAAAAAAATCAGATGATTTTCTATTGGTGTTTGACCCCTCAGGGGTCGCCTGGCGGGTGGGACACGGGGAAATGTTTTGGTAAATGGTTTGGTCGTTTCCCTACGTGATGGGTTCTGGCCCGATGGGGTCAGCGGCAGCGTATCCTACGCAACAATAGGGCCGTTCCCCTACGCGGTGGGGAAGAGCCGCTTTCGCAGGGACAATCAGGAGGAAATGTACATAGTTTTTGAAACTCAATTACCCATCTTGATCCCAGACAAAAATCATTCATTATGAAACTCACCCGAAAAAAAACATCCCTTGCCATTCTGGCCACCTTCATTTTTGCGCTGGCCCTTGTGATCAGCAATTGCAGACCCCATATCCCCAAAAATAACAGGGCCCCGCTTGCGAGTTGTACGGTTTCGCAAGATGCCTTCAATTCCTGGTTTGAGAAAGGTCAGGCCGGGTTCGTAACCCCGGCCAACAGTTTGAACCCGGACCCTCCCTTGAACAGTGATTGTAATTTTTACATTTGGGCCTGGCGTGATTTTTTGTGGCTTACTTCCCCCCATAAAGGAGGTTTTGTGTTCAGTGCGCCACCATTTTTTGATAAGGTGGGTGACACCCTGATTCAATACACGGGCCACAGACACTTAAGGGTTCGCGGCGGAAAGCTGGGTGCTCCCGGTCAGGCGGGCGGAGGCGATGTTTTAATGACACAGGACAGTTCCCTGGTTTACTATGCAATCCATACCAACGATGTCTTCGCCTGTTTTGTAAAAGGCAAAATTTCCAAAGCTTTGGCCGGAAATGATTTTCCAACTCAGAGGAACCAACTGGATTCTATTGTGGAGTATGCAAGGAGCGAGGGGGAGGAAATCGCAGACAGCAATACCCTGGCCATAGAACTGAAAAGCTCCTGGGTGAAAGCCTCTGCGGTCAGTGACCCGGGCAAGTATCTAAGCATTGAGGCAGATGTTCCTACCTATGTTCCCAATGGTGAAAATACTTTATGGACCTGGGATGGAACGACCTATCACCCGGAAAATTTGGTGTTGGTCGGCTTCCATTTGGTAGGCAGCGCAAAGGGACACCCTGAAATGATCTGGGCTACCTTTGAGCATGTGGCCAATGGTCCGGATGGAACCTATGATTTTACAAATACAGACCATAAGCCTGTCACCAGTACATTTCAGGAGAATATCCAGGCCAGAACGGATTGGGTATTTACCAGGAATGGGTCCACAGAAGGAGAATGCAATAAGGTACATATGGCTCTGGCTCTGAATAGAAAAAATATTGTTGCTAAATCCAATCAAACCATTTCTCCCAGTACCACCTACAGGGGAAATCCCTGGGGGAGTTTACAAGATACTGACCCTGAAAACAATACTCTGATCCTTTCGCTGAATGATAACATTCAGAAGATGCTCCCGGCAAATGATGTCCGGAAGAACTATTTTTTGGTGGGGGCAATCTGGACCAAAGACGGGAAATTTCCATACGAAAATGATATCTCTCCTTATGATACGGCCTTTTTTAAGGGCTCCAAATTTCTTCTGAATATGACCATGGAAACGTATTTTCAGGGGAAATCCAATTCAATGAGTTGCTTCAGCTGCCACAATTTGTCCAAAGGCCAACCAGGGGTTGATTTGAGTCATATTTATGATTCAATCCAAGTTGTGGATCTGCCTGGTGGATTCCATCCCTGATAGAATGGGCATGCCTTTCCCGGCCCTGGCACAAAGAAAAGCTCTCTCCTGGCCGAAGGGGCATGGCCCCTCTGAGGCTGACCAGGCAAGTTTGATCATTTAGATTCTATAAAGGCCTCCCGGAAACGGGGGGCCTTTTGCCGGGGGTGAGGGAAAACAGATTCATCTCCCCCCTGGCCACAGGGAAGGGGTCCGGGAATCTCATTTTATTCAGAGGCAAATTTTTTTCATTTCCTACTGCGAATCTTGGGTTAGGCCTAAAAAGGCACGGATTGGTGGCGTGGGTGCGTGTTGATTATCCGGCGTATCGAAGGGTTATTTCCTTTTTTATTTCTCCCGATCCTTTATCGCCAGATTCAGCCTTTTCAAAATCCATTCTTCAAATGAAATCCTTTTTTTGTCTTGTTCCTCTTCAAATAAGGGGAAAAAATCATCATTTGAACTTGCGCAATCAGCCCAAATATTATTGTATTCTTTGCCTTTGACCACGATGAAAAATGAATGCCCACAACCCAGGTACAAAACCGCAATATGCCCATTGGTGTATCCAGGATAATCAAATTCTTCAAAAGAAAGGAATTCCGTCTCGTACGGATAAAAAATATCATACTCCCGGTCTCCCGCATATGCCCGCATGGTCAGGGGAAATTCCAGGCCTGGATTGTAGCGATCCTTTTCATGGTAAATATCTGAGATGTGACTGGTTGTAAAAATATCAGAGGTTAGTCCATAGGGTCGGGTTATGGACCTTGCAACCTCAGTTATCAGGCGGCGAAATACTATTGGAAGTCTCAGATCATAAATCTCCTCGAATTTCTCTATTTCTTCCATCGAGTAAGGCTTGTTAAAGGTAAAATCTCCCTTTGTATCCACCTCGCGTAATTTCCGCGCCCGGGCGCGGATCATTTCAAAATCAATCGGATCATCCATTGGTTTTATTTTATCTCTTTCGGTTAACTCAAATTCTTTTTGTTATGATTCAGGCGCATTGGGAAGGATTCTAAAAGTCTTTCCCCAATCGGTAAATCCATCCATAAAATCACTCAGGTTGTCATAGACCAGC
The DNA here is from genome assembly GCA_020635905.1 of Bacteroidia bacterium. Taxonomy (GTDB): domain Bacteria; phylum Bacteroidota; class Bacteroidia; order J057; family JADKCL01; genus JACJYV01. The sequence continues at coordinate 545,945 of JACJYV010000006.1, read as the reverse complement.
TCCATATCTGCAGTTCCCGGATCTGTTTGAATTTCAGCATGGAACTCAAGAAACAAAAAATAAATCTCTGACCTGGTGTTACCATTCTTATGCAATTGATCAATAAGCGCTAAAAAGCCATCATGGTAGTTCTCGCTCAAAACCGTGCTGAATAACTTTTCCTTATATTCTTCAAATCTGATTTTCATTTCAATGTAAGGAGGGCCAATCCTGAATACTTCTACTGACGTCTTTGCTCCTTAGCCCTGTGTTGAGAGCATTTGATCAACTTATCGTGTTCTTTCCTTTCACCAGGTAAGATATTATTGCCCAATATGATTTTCCTCCTTTATCGTATTTGGCACTCACTTTCAACTCTCCTTCAGTTGCTGGAATGTAGTTTAACTTAAACACTCCTCCATTTCCATCAAAATATGTCCAATTATTTTGTGCATCAATGGTTGCAACGCTTAGTCCTCTTGGAATATAAAATTCGAATTCATAGGATTTACCAATAAGTAAGGTTCTGTATTTTGGGGCTGTAATTGCCTTAACATGGGTCCCAATATTGTAACAATCAGGGAATTCTAAAGTCCTGTTTGCATAGACATTTTTGTAAGTTTCTTTCCCATCAAATCCAAGTTTAAAGTATTCATTGTCAATGTTGGGAAAGGCTTCAAATATTTTCAAATTGACGAGACACTGGTATCAATTCCATGATTGAAAATAGCAAAACGTATGGAAAATTTAATTATCCAAACCCAATCCCCTCAGAATATTCCCTTTGTAGGTAACGCTAGGCCAGAAGCGGGGCGCGGAGCGAAGTGAGCGTCTGCGATACAGCCGTGTTGCAGCCATTTTCACTTCTTTCCCCGTTCAAAATTCACCAGTTTTTGTCTGGGTGTTGTTTTTGGTCAAGCACTCTTAATACGACCTTTTTGTTTTTATCAAGCCGATAAGTGATTTTATTTCATTTACGCCAGCTATCCATTTCTGATTTCAATTCCGAGCCAGACAAAATCCGACCATTTTTAATGTCGTCCTCAGCTTCCAGGATCATGCGGTCCATTTCGTTCCTGAGCGCATTATCCCTGTACTTCAGTAGATTCTTGAAGATTTCGATCAGGTAAGGATCGTTTACCTTGTCCAATTCTGATTTTATCCAACTGATTTCGGCCTGAATATTCATTTTTCTTCTGCTATATTCCTGTTTCTCGCAACAACATCGCTATCCCCGGGCCAGGTCTGACGCCGCGGGTAGGGGCTGGATCCTGGATAGGGATGTGTAATAAGGTTTTTAATTTATTTAGTCAAAATCCATACCTCGCAGTGTGGTGTCAGAGAATTTAGCTGTTTGATTTGCATACTCCTGATCGAATTTCCCACTGTCCTCTAATTGATCAATAATGGAGTGTGGTTGCAGCCCAGGAACCCATTTTCTGATGTTTTCGTGAAGGCCAGCTGTATGCCCAGTGGACCTGTACTTGACTACCATTTCATTCCACTCTTCAGCATAAGGATTAGCTTTGGAATGTTCAGTAAAGGTTTGGTAGAAAATCGCATTGGCTCGAAATGGGTCTTGAAGTTTCTGATCGAGGGTTTCCATCAAAGGGTTATGATCCTCTGATAGACCACTGTGGGTTTTTCGTACATTTAGCCCCGGTTTTTGGGAATGCAGATAGGCTCCAGTAGAAGATTGAATATCATTTTTGTCGTAAAATACGGGACGAGTTACAAAAGCCCGCATGAATTTTGCATGATCCCTTAGCACTTCGGCTCCATTTCCCAGTTCTTCCAGAGATTTCTCGCGAAGCAACGACTTGACGGTTTCATTATAAGCACTAAATCCAGCATACAGGTTCTCGGGTAAAAGAGCTGTTGCTGTCCCACGGTCTTTATTGAATACCGTATTTTTTTGACCTGAGTATAGTAAGGATGATGGAACTGCACCAATGGGTGCAAGTTCAGCCTCTGGTTTTTTTGTTTCTGCTTTGTGTTTCATAAATCTGTACGGGCTCTGGGTCACATTGAGACCATCTGCTCCAACCAACTCATTTCCACCGGCAACCTGTGCTCCAAGCTCTGTAGACTCAGAAATGCGTCCTGGTTCGTGCCAAGATCTGTAGATGGCCCTGTTTTGCTCATAAGCATCCTCTATAGTATCTGTTTTTTCGTGATCTTCGATATTGCCCTGAAGCATAGTTCCAAATTTATATATCTCCTGGATGGGCTGTTTTTTCAGGTGATCGTGAAATTTAACCAATAAATCGACCTTATTTTTTTGTCTCTCAACAGGTGGGCTTTGGAGAGTATCTATCTCAGCCATAAGACTCATAAATTCTTCGTATAAATTATTGTCACCAAACCCTTTTGGAGGCTCTTCTTCTCCTCTCACGGAACTAATTGCATCCTCCCAAGAATTAAATTCATGAGTTAAACCATCGTTACCATATCCCTCTAATTTAGTGATCACTTCATTATCAACACCTGAACCTAAAATTTTTTCCACCTGATATCGAATATCTTTTTTATCTGTAAACCAACTAACAATCGATCCACCAGTAATTTTAATTGCCCTTTGCACAACCTGCTGATTTAATGGTACGTCCAAGATTTCAGGTGATTCTTCTGGCTTATTCCGTAAATGAGCTGCTTGTTTTATCCGGGGGCTGTTGTTAGCCATTCCCTGAAGAGCACTTAACTTAGAAACCTGAATGCTATTATTAGCCTTTTCTTGCAGTTTTCTTTGGACAACCGCCTCAGGTCGATTATCTACAAATTGAAAAGTAGGCTCAGCACCGTTGCGCTTTTGAGCAACAGTATTAGCCACCGTTAGATTTTTGCTCTTCTGTGTTTTGTCTGAGTGAATATTCATAAATTCTTTATAACAGATATAGGTCTATTCCCTATAACTCACCAATACCAGCATGCAGCTATTATTCTGAAAAGTACATAATCGCTATTTCCCCTATCTCACCCCTCCAATTTACAAAATCCCCCCAATTTCTACTACCTTTCCGGGTAAAGCGATCTTCCATCCCCCCGCCTCCTGCGGAGCCGGGGTCGATGATCTTATCAATCGTCCGATTTCTACAAATGTGTGACCCCTGCGGGGTCAGCGGCAGCATTTCCCAAGCGGGAAACGTTTTGGAAAACAACCTGGTCGTTTCCCTACGCGATGGGTTGCCGCCAGTCAGGGTCAGCGGCAGCGTATCCCACACGGAAAATTTTTGGAAAACAACCTGGTCGTTTGTTTCCCTACGCAATGGGTTGTGACCCGCCGGGGTCAACCACAGCATATCCCTCTCCGCTCATTGTTCATTGTTCTTTGCCCATTGCCAATTGTTCATTGCCTCCTCCCCACCCCAAAATCGAGACGATAGGCAATGATGGGCACCATGCCGGCCTGGTAAAAGTTGAGGATTTCGTCTTTTTCGGCGTCGTAGTCCTGGATGAAGGAGTTGCGGGTGTTGAAGAGGTTTTGCACGTCGAAGGAGAGGATGTGGGAGGCCCGCTTGCGGTTTTGGTGCCAGGCGATGCGGATATCCGTGCGGAAATAGGGCTTTTGCCTGAACTGAAAGGCCTGGCTTTCGTCGAAGACGGTGTGCCCCGCTGCACGGGATGCCGTCAGGTCGATCGGGGTGTAACGCTGTCCGCCCAATAGCACCACGCGGCCGCTCATTTCGAAGTGATTGCGGCGGGCTTTGCCAAAGTAGAGGTCTTTTCCGCCCAGAAAATTGAGGGCAAAATTGCCATTATAGCGGCTGTTGCGCTCGATTCCGTCGAATGGAGTGTATTTGGCCTCGTATAGCGATCCCGTGAAGAGAAAGTAATAGTCTTTGGCAAAGAATTTCTCCAGGGTCAGTTCCAGACCGTAATTGCGGCCTTTGCCCTGATTGACCAGCCAGACCTGCTCAAAACCCCAGTTGGTATTGAGGGTGGACAGGGTCGGATTTTCGGCATTTCCCACGGGTACGTTGAACAGATGCTGGTAGTAGGCTTCGGCCTTCAGACGAAAGACGGGCGTGATGAGAAAGTCGTAGCCAATCACGCCGTGGTGGGCGCGGGTGAGATCCAGGTTGTGGTTGGGCTCGACCACAATGTTGCCGGGCAGATTGAATTCCACGAAATAGGTGCCCAGGGGCAGAATCTGGCTGTGCAATCCGTAGCCAAAACTGAGGCTGTGGTTGGTGGCCACCTGCCAGCGCAGGCCTGCCCGCGGTTCGGCCGACCAGGCATCGTTGAGGGCAAAATACATGCCGTGGGCACCCGTATTGAGGGTCAGTTTTTCGCTGATACGCCACTGCCACTGAAAGTAAGGCTGCACCAGAAAGGAATAGCCTTTGGCAGAAATTTCGGTGTTTTGATTGCCCGAAGTCAGGTCAACGCTGGCCGAACTGAGGTTGTAAAAGATCTGGTGCACATAAATCCCCGTGCGGATGAGGTGACGGGAGTTGAATTTGTGGTTGACCATGGTGGACAGGGTGTAGCGGCCCTGCAGGAAATGCTGTTTCCAGATATTGGCTTTTTCGAAGTCGAAGTTGAGGGTGTCGCGTTTGTCGCGGGATTGATTAAATGAGGCAGATAAGACGGTTTTGAGGTAGGTTTTATTGTCTTTGAATAATTTGACGTGCTTGAATCCCACCACGCCCATGTCGGTGCCAAAGGTATCTTCGGATTTGTCGCTCAGGTAATTCCATTTGGAAGTGTCCGGATCTACCTTGGTGGTCTGACTGCTCATGCCGCCTACCCCAAACAGACTGAAACGCCCCGCTTTGGCGGTGGGAAGGTCCAGGTGAAAGGCCAGGTCCTGGTACTGGTAGGTGGCGCCCTGCACGATGGGCAGCCCGATCAGTTCCATCAGTCCCAGGGTGGAGTAGCGGTAATTGACCAGATATGAGCCGTCAGATTTCCCCAGAGGTCCTTCCCCGGCCACATCTACGCCCAGCACCCCGGTCTGGAGCCTGAATTCGTGGCGCTCGGTATTGCCTTTGCGCAGTTTGAGGTCGAAGACCCCGCCCAGGGCGTTGCCGTATTCTGAGGGAAAGGCCCCGGTCAGGAAGTCGGAATCGGTGAGGAGGAAATTGCTGAGCATGGAGATGCCGCCGCCCGATCCTCCCGGATTGGCAAAGTGGTTGGGGTTGGGAATATCGACCGATTCCATGCGCCAGAGCAGTCCCGAAGGCGAATTTCCCCTGATCACAATATCGTTGCGTCCGTCGGCAGAGGGCTGCACCCCGGCAAAGGCAGAGGCCATGCGGCCGGGATCGTTGAGGGAAGCGGCATAGCGCTGGGATTCCTCGGCGGAAAATTTGCGGGCCGAGACGGTGGCCAGTTTATTCACCGCCTGATCTTTGGAAGCTTCAGAGGTGATTTCCACCGTTTCCAGGTGATAGGATTCGGTCAGTTCCACGTTGAGCACCACTTCCTTGCCCGAGGTCACATTCAGTTCGCTGGCATTATACTCCTCGTACCCCACATAGGTCACTTTCACCGTTTGCCGGCCAATGGGCACGCCTTTGATCTCAAATTTGCCCTGCTCGTCGCTCAGGGTGCCCATCACAGGATCGGTGGTGGTGACCATGATGCGGGCTCCGGGCAGGGAGGTTTGGGAGTCGCGGTCGCGCACCGTTCCCCGCAGGGTCTGGGTAAGTTGCTGGGCGCTGGCCTGGTGAAAGATGATTAGAAAAAGGGTTAAACAGCCTGCAAGCAGGAAATTCTTTTTGCTCATGGGGAAACTCCTCCTCTGACCTGAGATTCGAGAAATTTAATGTAATCGTCTTCAAACTGAGCCCCGAATTGCTGTCCTTTGCGGGCATCGTCCAGGGCATTTTTATAATCTTTCAACCGCCAGAATACCCGAGAACGGTTGATCCAGGCATCTTTATAGCTTTCGCGGATGGAGATGGCTGCTGAGTATTCACGGATGGCAAGCTGGTAATTTTGCTGAATTTCATAGATAATCCCGCGGTTATTGCAGGCGGCAAAATTCCCGGGATTCAGTAAAACAGCCTGGTTGAAGTCGGCGAGGGCCTCCTCCAGTTTTTGCATATCGCGGTAGAGGGCGCCGCGGCTGTTCCAGGCCAGGTCGTAGGTGGGTTTGAGGGCAATGCTTTGGTTAAAATCGGCCAGGGCGAGGTCGTATTTTTTCAGGTCGCGGTAGAGGTTGCCCCGGTTGTTGAGGGTGACATAATTTTTGGGATTGATGGTGAGGGCTTTTTCGAAATCCTTGAGGGCCAGCTCGTTTTTGCCCCGCAATTTGAAGAGGCGCCCCCGGTTGGTCAGGGCTTCTGAGTTATTGGGATTGAGTTTCAGGGAAAGGTTAAAATCGCGGAAGGCCAGGTCAAAATTGCTTTCAGCGCCGTAAAAATTGCCGCGGTTATTATAGGCGAGGTAATGTTCGGGATACTTTTTGATCACGTTCGACCAGAGGGTGCCGCTGTCTTTCCAGGTCTGCAACTGACCCAGGGCCAGCCCGCCCATGATCAGGACAAAGGCGGCAAAGGCAATTTTGACCAGATTCTGGTTGCCCGAGAGAAATCTACGGGGTGATTCGGAAAGTTTGAGCCCTCCCCAGATCAACAAATAAAAAAGGCCCAGGTAGGGTAGGTAGGTGTAGCGCTCGGCCACAATGGCGTCACCCACGGGCAGCAACTGGAGCAAAAGCGCAATGGTGACGATGAAAAATCCGGCTCCAAAGGCCACTTCCCGGTTGTGTTTGAGGCTGCGATATACGCCAAAAGCCAGTCCCAGCACCACCACGGGCATGAAATACATGTAGATGGGCAGGTGCCCGTCCACCCGGGCGGGGTAGGGGTGAAAGGCAGATAATTTGAAGGGAATCACCACCCGCACCAGATAAATGACCAGGTTCCAACTGGCTACAAAGAGGTTTTCCAGAAAGGAATAGCTGCCCGCTTCTTTGAGGGCTTCGCCCTCCTGTTGGGCACCCACCGCAAACAGACCGGCCACGACCGAAAGTGCCAGAAAAGGGACTTTTTCCAGCACCAGTTTCAGATTGAAGGAGCGTTTTTCCAAAAAATCGATCCCCAGCAACACCACAGGAAAGGTCACGGCGGTGGCTTTGGAAAGGAGGGAAAATGCAAACAGCACCAAAGTCAGGGACAGATTGAGGACTTTTCCTTTTTCGGCCAGCAGGTATCTGAGATAGGTGACCATGCCGCCCAGGAAAAACAGGGTGTACAGCAGGTCTTTGCGGTCGGAGATCCAGGCCACGGTCTCCATGTGCATGGGATGGATGCCAAACAGCAGGGCCACCCCGGCGGCCAGGTCTTTGCGGCCTGAAAGGCGGAAGAAAAAGACAAATACCAGGGCCGTACAGGCCAGGTGCAGGAGCAGATTGGTGGCATGGTAGCCGGTCGGGTCCAGTCCAAAGAGGGCATAATCAATGGCCAGGGAAAGTACGGTTAGAGGGTGGTGGTTGCCCATTACGGTTTCGGTAAACATACCCCGCAGGTTGCCCCCGCTCAGGCTTTTGATCAGGTAATTGTCCAGCACATAGCTGCCATCGTCCCAGTTGGTGAAGCCGTATTTGAGGGCGCTGCCCGTGACCAGCAGGGTTGCGAGCAATACTCCCCCCAGCAAAAACCAGGGGTTGATGGACTTGGAGGGTGCCTGTTTTGGCGCTTCAGACTTTTTCTTTGCTTTGGCCATTTGAAGTATCGTGTGCGACTCTCAGGCTTGTTTGGTCGGGTTACTAAACTTAAGGATTTTTCCCCGGATTGTCCTGCTTCTCCTTCTGCTTAAAATTGATCCCCATATTGATGCTGAAGTGAACGGAGGGCAGCACCGAATTTCTGATTTCTGTGTAGGATCCGAAGGTAGGGTCGGGAGGAAACAGGGTGGGGCTCGGACTGCGGTTCCAGGCGTAGGTTTCGCGGTGAATAAATTTGATGCCCAGTCCGACGCTGGCTTCCAGCACCCCGCCCGGGTAATTATATCCTGAAATGGCCCCGGAGGTGATTTTGAAGCCTTCGATGCGGGTGGTGATGTTTTCCATCTGATAGACCCGTTCGCCCGGATTTCCCGAAGGTGAGGGCAGAGAATGCACAAAATTCTGGTTGGTCCAGGTGCGGTATCTGAGGGTGGCCTGTACGAATATTTCTTCCATGAAATACCTGCGGTAGCCGGCTTCCAGGGCCCAGCCGCGGTCGGCGGTCATGCCCGCAAAAATGCCCCAGAAGGGGTCCAGGGTTTCGTGGGCGGCCCAGATGCCCCGGGTGATCCAGGTGCCCCGCACTTCGATGCTGTTGGCGCTGCCAATGGATTTTTCCAGTGAAAGGTTGACTTCGGGCACCAGGTACTGATTGAGGTTGGTCTTGACCACCAGGAAGCGGGACGGCCCCTGGGCCCGTACGGGGGTGCTCAGGCAGGCGAAGCCTGCGATGAGGGGCAGCAGCAGGAGGTGTACGAGCCGGGAGGTCATGGATCGAATTTAATCAATTGGAGGATTTGGGGCAAGATTGAGGGGTTGGGTTTTTGGGGTTTTTAGGTTCTGGGGGTGAAGGCGACTACAAATTGTCGCTAATTGTAAGGCCAGGAAATTTACTGGCCTTACACGAGGATGGGCCATTCCCCCTTTGGCTGGGATAAGGTTTTAGGTCAGGGGGGCATGGATCTTGCCCTGGAATCTCTCTATTCCGCTTTTTCTTTTTTCCTGGGTTTGAAATTCAGGCCGAGGTTGATGGTGAAATGGATGGATGGACGCACCGCGCTTCGAATCTCCGTGTAGGAGCCAAAAGTGGGATCGGGTGGCCAGAGGGTGGCGCTCTGGCTGCGGGTCTGGGCGTAGGTTTCCTGGTGTATAAATTTTAGCCCCAATCCAAAGCTTACCTCCATAATCCCGCCGGGGTAGTCGAGCCCTGATATTACTCCTGTGGTTAGCTTGAATCCCTTGATGGTGGTGTAGATATTTTCCAACTGATAAACCCGCTCCCCACGGATTCCTGAGGGAGCAGGCAGAGAATGGACAAAATTTTCGTTGATCCAGGTGCGGTACCTGAAGGTGGCCTGGGCAAAAATTTCCTGGTTGAAATACCTTCTGTAACCTGCTTCAATGGCCGCGCCCCCGTCTGAAGTCAGGCCCGCATAGATGCCGCGGTAGGGTCGGCGGGATTCGTGGTCGGCCCAGATGCCCCGCATGATCAGGGTGGTACGCAATTCGATGCTGTTGCCCTTGCCAATAGATTTTTCCAAAGAAATATTGAATTCAGGCACCACATACTGGAGCACACTGGTCTTGACCAGGAAAAACCGCGAGGGCAGTTGGGCCTGCGACGGGTTAAACAAACAGGCGAAGCCTGTGAGGAGGACGATCACAAGTAAGCGGGGCAGTTTATGGCAATTATCCGTGAACAATGGGCAATGAGCAATTAATTGGGGGGATTTTTCTTCCAAAACATCAGGCGCTTGCCTTCCAGTTTCAGGGCCAGACGGATGGGAATGCTGGGGTGCAATCCCCAGCGCCAAAGGCGCAGCAGGGGGAACCAGTGATCGTAGGGGAATTTACGTGAATCGAGGTGGGGCCACAATTTGGCAATGGCTTTCCAGAATTCGCGTTGGTTGTGGCGGAAAAATTCATTGTCGCGAAACTTGAAAACCTCCATGCCCAGGTGAAAGGTGAGGTATTCGCGGTCGAATAATTTGAAATTTTTCCCAAAGGCAAACAGGTTTTGGGCGGTCAGAATGCCAATGAAGGGTATGCCCACACAGACATTTTCCAGCACAAAGCGGGGGTAGATGTCCCGCTTGAAAACAAAGCAATCGAATCCCGGATGTGACTTGCCCCGGTCGGCATAGATGGCGTCGAGGTGATCAGGAGTGGGGTAAATGGCCGGAATGCGGCGGCGGTTGATGATAAAAGCCTCGTGGCCCGCCTCGATGATTTCATTGACCCGGGTGTAAAAATGGGGCTGCACCCCGATGTCCACGTTGGTGAAGATCAGGTATTCGGCGGTGGAATGGGTGTAGAGCCGTTCCAGCAGGTCGCCAATCAGGGGGTATTTGCGGGGCACGGTAAAGTGGCCCACGTCCAGCACCGACCGTTCGAGGTCGGGGGTACAGGTGAAGTAAGGGGGAATGATGGCGTGGTCTTCGGGAAACTGCACACTCAGCAACTGGACGGAGATTTTGCCTTCGGCCTCGGCTTGCATTTTGGCCCGCTGCATGGAGGCGAAAGTGATGGGCTGGGCCATCCGCAGGTCGGATTCGGGACCGGCATTCACGGGGTTGATGAGGTGGGCAAAGGTGCGCATGGAGGGTAAATATCGGGAATAGCGGGGGATTTTTTTTGATGGGGGGTGGATTTCAACACAAAGACGCAAAGATTTTTATGATAAACCCAAAAATTTAACAGAATTTTTCCCTTCCAGGTACTTCACCTTGTTGAACTTTTCGCCCCTTTGGATGAGGGTAAAAGCGATTTTGATGATCTCGTTTATGATCTCATTCAGGACCGAAAAAGGATGCTTTTTTTGAACTTCCGTTCGGTAAATGTACCAATTATGGAATATGCGTCCGGGATGGATGAGGCTCATTGCCCCCATGAATAGGAGCGATTTTGCTTTTCTGTTTCCTGTTTTATAGACTCTGGGTCTCACCTTGTACTTCCCCGATCCCTTGCTGAATGGGGCCGAAGCAATGAATGAGGCGAAACTCTTGAAGTCTTTTATCTTTTTAAAGCCACAAGTGTGAATTAGGATCATGGTTGCACAAACCTTCCCAATTCCTGGGACGGATTTGAGTATTGTATGCCAGGAGCTTAATTGGGCTGAACTTTTGATCAGAGCCTCAATTTCATCCTCCACAAGTTGAATTCGATTCTGGAAAAATTCAATTGTCTCCCGGTAAACTTTTGCTCCCATGGCAGAAGGATCTGCAAGGTCAAGGTTGGACAATTCCCGATTAAGGAACTGGGTCTGGGATTTGACCAATTGTTTCCTGAGCAGGGAAAGGGCACGGAGTTTGGCTTCTTCCTTCGAGTCGGGCTCAAATCGCCTGGCCTGGTCACTGAAGCGGGCAGCAAACTCACAGAGGCGCTCTGCTGAGTCCTGATCATCGCTGTGGCGGCGAATGTCTGGAGAGAATTTATGGATCACCAGCGGACTAACCACCCAGGCGAAATAACCTTCCCCACTAAGCAGGCGGGTAATCCTGTCAATGTAGTTGCCGGTGTGTTCCATGCAAATCAAAGTGGATTCCTGGGTTAGGTTTTCCTTGACCATCCATTCAATGAATAGATGAATCCCCGGGATGGAGTTTGGAAATTGTTGTTGGGAACTGCTGCCATCCTCTTTGCGAACGACCAAATCAAATACCTCTTTTGAGATGTCGATTCCTACGAAACTGTTGAATTTCATAACTTAGCGTTTAATTATTTTTTTAAGATTGTGGCCACTTGTTAACCAGACCTATGTATGGTGATAGGTTCATGGATTTTTATCGGGTTTTTCAAGTGGAGGGAGCAGGTCAATCTTTGCTGAGGCTCGAAGCCTAGAACGCAAGCCTGCTCCCTTTTCCACAATTAACAGCTTCAAATTTATTAACATTGTTTTGTTAATGATTTGAATCCTTTAAACTAATAGAACCCAAAGAGTAGAGGTGGAATTGAAAGCTTCCGCTTTATTGGGGGTTTTAACCACAGAGCAAATAGAGTTTTCAGAGTTCACAGAGAATTTTTGATGGGAAGCTTTCGCTTCTTGGGTGGTTTTTAAACACAGAGACACAGAGCCCAGTTTGGTGGTCAGGAGGTTTTATTTGTAAAGCTTTTGCTTTGTTGGTTTTTTGAAACACAAAGACACAAAGAACCCAAAGAGTAGAGGGGGAATTGAAAGCTTCCGCTTCATGGGGGTAAACACAGAGAAAGTTTGAAAAGATGCTCGTAGCTCGTAACTCGCCGCTCTTATCCTTCGGCTTTAGACCAGGTCCGCTATTGTTTTTTCTACTTTGCGGAAGAAGAGGATGCCGAGGAGGAGCAGGAGGAAGGCGGCGCCGATGCTAAGGCCAAACCAGGGGGAGGGCAGGGGGGCGCCCAGCAGGCTCCAGCGGAAGAGGGCGATTACGCCCGCCATGGGGTTGAGGTAGAGGAGGAAATGGTATTTTTCGGGAAAAAGGGTGCCGGGATAAAAGACGGGGGTAAGCCAGATGCCGAAATTGACCAGGTAGGGAATGATGTGGTGAAAGTCGCGGAAGCGCACCGTGAGGGCCGCCAGCCAGATGCCCAGGGAAAGTCCCACCACTACATTGAGCAGCATGGCCAGGGGTAGAAAGAGGATATTCAGACTGAAAGGGTGCCCCAGAATGAGCATCATGCCAATGAGCAGCACCAGGGAGATGCCAAATTCCACCGCTCCCACCAGCACTTTCGAGCAAGGTAGCAGAAGTTTGGGAAAATAGACCTTGCGGATCAGGTCCTGAGAATTGGTGACCGAGGTGCCTGCGTGGGCGATCAGAAAGGTGAAATAATACCAGGAGATCATGCCGCTGAAGGCAAACAGGGGATAAGGCGCGTGGTCGAGTTGCTCAGGCCGCAGGCCGATCAGGAGGTCGAAAAAGAGGGTGAAAACCAGCAGCCCCGTCAGGGGCTGGATCACAGACCACAACAGACCCAGCAGGGTCTGGGCGTACTGGGTTTTGAGGTCGCGGCGGGCAAAAGTGAGGGCCAGACGGCGGTACTGCCATACCCGTCCCAGGTAGGCAAAGAGCCCCCCGGACCCAGCCTCGATGATGCGCTCGCTCATGGCAGCAAATTAGGGAAAAAAATTGGGATGGGAGAGGGGGTAGGTGGGTGGGGATGGATGCTCCAACTCTCTTCCCCAATTCACTCTTCATTTTTCTATCTGATCACATTTCTCCCTAACTTCAAATTGTGAAAACCATATTCCGTGATCCTGCTTTGCAGGCGGCCTTTGCGAAGGATGGCCTGGTTACCGTGCCCCTGCTTTCCAGGGGCGAGGCAGAAGATTTGCTGGCTTTTTACCAAAGCCTGCCCATGCAATCCCGGGAGGGGTTTCACGCCTCCATGTTTCAACCCGACGCGGCCCTCAGGCGGGCCGCAGATGACCAAATCCGGGCGGTGGCCGCCGCCAAAACCCTGGCCCTGCTCCAGGGCTACCGCGACCTATACGCCAATTTCATGGTCAAGGAACCCGGCACGGCCAGCGCCATGAAGGTCCACCAGGACTGGACTTATGTGGATGAATCCCGCTTCACTTCGCTCGCGGTTTGGTTTCCCCTGCTCGACACCAGCGCCACCAACGGGGGACTGGTTTTTGCGCCGGGTACCCAGCGGATTTTCAACCCCGTGAGGGGCCCCGGGGTCAAGTGCCCCTACGAGCAGGTCGATGACCTGCTGCGGACGGAATTTGCCCGCGAGATTTCACTCAAAGCTGGCGAAGCCGTGATCTGGGAACACAGGGTGGTGCATTGGTCACCACCCAATCAGAGCGACCGGGCGCGGGTTGCGGCCACCATCATCCTGGTGCCCGAGGCAGCCGAGGTGTTTCACTACTGGCGCAACGACCACCTGCCCTTCGATCAGGTGGAGCAATTTGCCGTTTCCCATGATTTTTTCATGGAATACGACATCCTGGCTGGCCCAAAGGGCCAGCGAAGTCTGGGCGTAAAAAATTATCATTTTGATTGGCTGACCGAAGGTCAGCTCAGGTCTGGTTTGGAGGTTAATTTGCCGCCCGTAGAGGATTCCGCGAAGGCTGTCGCGGCTGAGGTTGATTCTTCCCGTTTGGGAGGATTTTTTGCAAAAGTTCGCAGATTATTTTCCTGAAAATTACAAACCCACCAGATCCACATTGGAGGTCTGGATGGTGAAAGATTCGGGTTGTGTGAAATTTGACATGGGTCCTGATTTTTGGGTGATACCTGTTGTTCTAATTTGAACGAAACAAAAGTACCTTCAGAAGAGGCCCATGTAAACGACCAGTTTATGAGTGGTACCCCTGGAGCCATGAGTGGTTCCCCTCGTTTTATAAGCGGTCGCTCTGATTTAATTTTTTAAATGAAAGACAAGGTAAAAAGTAGGGTGATTGGAAGGGGTTTTGTGTCCAACCCTTCCCTCGCGAAGCAACAGTGCCCGAAGCCAGGGCCAAAGGCCCCACTTTGTGGAAGCTCGCAGCTCGAAGCCAGAAGCTTGTAGCTAAAGGAGACTTATTCCAAAAACAAACTAATATACATTTTCCTGAAATCCTGACCCGCTTTCCAGACTTCCAAAGCAGCAGCCCGCGACTCATTTTCCTTGATATCCATCAGTTTTTCGTCCTTCTGAAAACGGATCAGATTGCCATTTTGCCAGTAAAAACGAAGCTCGCCCGTATCTGTGATCAGGTAGGCAAAGATCAATACCCCACGGTCAAACAAAAATTCACTGTACCAGCCTCCTGCGCTAACTTTAGCGTCCTCTATGATGAATTGCAGGTGGCAGGCTTCATTGCCGTTTACCTCATCGCAGGCCATGCCTGGCTGGTCGTCAAACCAAAAAGTAAGGCTTTTGTGGAAGGTTCCCACGGCCCGCCAGGAAGCTTTATACACATTTTGCACCAGTTGATTGCAATACAGGGCGCCTTCCTCCCCGTCCTTGGCCAGGGCCACGGAGGCTTTGGTTTCCTGATAATGCTTACGGATGGAAGCCAGGGCATCCGTCTGGGCGCTGGCAAAAAAGGGCAAAAGGATCAGCAGCAGGGGCAGCAATTTTTTCATGCGCCGAAATTAGGGAAGTTGGAGAAATATTGCCCGGGAAGAAATCCCCAGACTTTCACTCATTTTTTCTTTTTAGCAGACTTTTTAGGGCAATCCTTGCAAAATTTACCCCCTTTCTCCTTGTACTTTTTACAACATTTTTTCTTTTCACCCATGGAGTCGGCCGTTTTTACAAAAATACATCTCATTCCCTTAACCAAACCTTTGCTGCCCAAAATAATTTTGGCAACTTTGGTGCGATGATGTGGTTATAGCAAGGAGATGAAAACAAGTATTCCCCCATTCCAGGTAAAATTCGCCCTTCTGGCGCTGTTTGCAGGCCTTTTTCTGCTTCCCCTACCTTTGTCAGCCCAGGTGTCTGTGTTTGATGTGATTGCAGGAAATTTTGCCCACCATTCCCCGGCTTATTATGCCCACATCATCGCCGAACTGGAGCCACGCCAGGCCGAAGGCAAACTGACCGCCGAAGGAGCGGCCTTTCTTTCAGAAGCCTACGTGCGCAACGGTCAGGCAGATAAAGGCATTGCCCTTTACCGGCAATTCATGGAAGAAAAGCCCCGCACTGACCAGTCTGCGGATTCACTTCACCTCGGCAGGTTGTATGGCATGGCGGGCGATTATGACCGGTATATTCAGTTGAGCGGTCCCCCGCTCGCCACCCACAGCAAACACGGCATCAACCGCTCCTGGAATCTGCAGATGAGATATCTGGATTTGTTTTTGAAGACGCCTGAAGGGCCTGTATTTGCGGGCTTCAACGGTGGGTTCGGAAATTTTGTGGACGATTCTTTGCCTCCTGCCCCGGGACAAGCGCTGGAGACGGTCGAAAATATGCAGAATATGATCCGCCGCATCGCGGAGGACGGCCCGGACAACCCCGTGCTCTATGAAATGCTGGGCGACCTGCTCTATCAGGATCAGTCGGGCGACGAAATGCGCTACCTGGCGGCCTTTGCCTACCAAAGGGCCTCGCAACTGGCGACCATTGAGGAAGCATCCAATGCCTACCGCCGCAAAGCGGCCTTTGCCATGGAGGGCGAGGTGATCCGTGATCCCAACTTTTTCAATAAGGTGCGCTACGCCAACTTTGAACAGGCCTTTCTGACCCAGCAAAAGGCTGCGCAGGAATTGCAGGAGCGGATCGAAAAGGACGAAACGGCCTGGGCTGCCCAGGGCAAAGACATGGAAATTGCTTTTCTGGATGCTTATGGTCCCTTCATGGCTCCCTCCTATCCTGATTACAAACCCGACTACTGGCCCAAAGAAAAGGGCGAAGCCCTGGCTTTTGTGAGCAAAGAGGTGGAAAATGAAAATAACCGCCGCACTTTTACTCCCAACGACGACGTAACCAATCCCAGTCTGGATCTCAAAGCTGTGAAACGCGACTACCGTTTCAATTTTTATGCGCTGATCGTATTTGCCTTTATTATAGGTGCCGTGGCCATTATCTGGAGAAATTTCAGGAAAATGGAAAAGCTGCGGGACGAAAAGGAAGGTTGAGCGGTATTGAGGGAAACAGGGGGTGTGATATCCTGAGAAATGAAAAAGAGAACCGTTGATGACATTCTGAAGGAGGTTGCTTCTTTCTTCGAGACCCAGGATTATGATTATTATATGCCTGAAGCCATTCAGAGTCTCCACAAAGTGGCAGAGATTGAGCCCGATAATCCTGAAATTTACTATTGGTTGGGAAAGTGCAGTGCAAATGGGATGGGTGAGATTGACGAAGGCCTCAAATGGTTCAGGAAAGCAGTTGAACTGAAACCCAATTTTACAAATGCTTTACTCGAAATTGCCGCTCTGAATCGTGATCATCCTTCACTGGCCAGTGTTGAAACTTACCAGCAAATCATAAAAATCGATCCTGGGTGCCTTGAAGCCTGGTCGGCCATGATTGGAATGTTGAAATACCTGAAAATGCCAGAGGATGTGGAGAAAGCCGTGGAGCAGCTTGTCGCCCAAAACCCAGAGGTGGCTGGCGCCTGGATGGTGGCAGGAGACGCGTTTGTAGCTCATTATGTTTTTGAAACCAGCGACGATTTGCGGGCTTTGTCCTTTTTTGACCGGGCAATTCAACTGGAACCCCAAAATGAAAACCATTATTACCAACGCTATTTTGCCCTTTTCCGTTTGGGTCGGCTGGAGGAGGCGCTTTGTGATCTCGAAATGCAGCGAAAACTGGGCACCCAGACGGTATTGAATAATTATTTTGTAGAAGTTTATAAGTCTCTTGGGCGCTTTGAAGATGCATTGAGGGAATGTAATTCCAGTCACTTTGAGCCTTACCTGAAGCTCGCATACCGCGCGCAGGTTTATGAGGCGATGGGGGATTATGCCCGGGCTTTGAAGGAGATTAAGGCAGCGCTCAGCAGGGTGCCTCGTTACGATCCCGGGTGGAAAGCCCGCCTGCATCAGCAGATGGCTGAAATCCACAATCTCCTTGGTGATACGGATCTGGCGCTGGAATCCATTGAGAAAGCCAAAAAACTGGCCGAATTCCCCATGGTGGAGCTGGAATTTTCGCTGTGGAAAGCCCGGTTCCTGAAGGAATCCAACCCGGTTGAAATGGAAAAACTTCTGACTAAACTGGAAAAGCAATTCTCAGCGGAAATCAAATCTTTCCCTCCTTACCTGAAGTGGGTTGAGGAATTGAGAGGAAACTGAATAAGAGGGCCCGGAATATTATTCCTTCCAGGCAACTTTCATCCCCTTCCAACGTTGATTTCAGGCCATGAGAAGCTTGATTTACATCCTCTTTGCCTCCTGCTTTTTTGTAAATGGTTTTTCCCAAATCATCCCCTACGGGCTCTCTCTGAGCATTGAAGGGAAGGTGGAAATTGTAACGGGAAAGCCAGCCAATTTTCCCTTCCAGATCGAAAATCCCGTTTATATGGTCTGTGAAAACGGAGATTCTTCCGTGGAGGATGTCAGCTGGTTCAAAGACCAGCATTTGACCATTTTAGATGTGCCCGACCCCAACTGGACCAATTATTCCATTCAGGTTGAGGACGTTCCGCCCGCTCCTCCCGCGGGGGATTTTCCCTGGTATCTGTTGCCCATTTGGGACAGTAGCATAGCGGTTACCGTTTTTTGGGATTCCAGTATTTTGACTGCGAAGGAGGATGTCCTTCTGAATGACATTGTGGATTACCACGGAACCCTGCCCGAGCCTGGCGTACGGTCTGTGCGGGAACGGGTTGAAAAATACATTCGCAGTCATCGGGGACGTGATTTGGATAATGATGCCTGGGATGAATTGTATGAGGAGATTTCCGCGGTGGATACCGTGATGGAAAAGGAGTACGTGTACGACTACCTGGTCAGTAAACTGGTACTGTATGATTATGAGGGGGGAAAGCTTACCCACGCTTTGGGTTATTTTTTCAGGTCGGCCGGGGTTGAAACGGACACCCTGCGCTATGATCAGCGGGGCAATCTGGTTTATTTTCACCGTGAAACCATAGGTATTGGTGGCGAACAGATTTGGTTTACCTGCAACCCGGCCGGGCAGGTGACTTACTTCAGACAGGTTCACTATTACCTGGATAATTCTTCTTACAGAAATTGCCCTTCCTGTTGCACAGAGTCCGTTTTTGAACAAAAATTCGGGTATGATGAGGCAGGAAATCTGAATTACCTGGCTTCCCGTTACCCTGCTTCAGATTATTACGACGGTCTTTGGTACGGGTGCAGGATCAGGATCGGGAATCCGTAAGTGGTTTTTGGCAAATTAATCCCCTCAAATCTCAACCAACCCATTTCGCACGGCAAAAATCGCCAGCCCCACCCTTGATTTCACCCCCAGTTTCTGAAAAAGAGACTCACGGTAGCCGTCCACTGTCCGCTCAGCCACACACATTTTGTCTGCTATTTCCTTGTAGGTCAGTTCAGTGCAGGCGAGGGGGAGAAATTCTTTTTCCCGTTCTGACAAAGACAATGGATTGGCCTCTTGTCCCGCCGACCCGCCATAAAGCGATTGCACCAACAAATTGGCCACCAGATCAGAATGATAATAACCCCGCTCAAACACCATTTGGAGGGCCATTTTCAATTCAGAACGGGGCGCCTCCTTCAGGATATACCCGCAGCAGCCCGCTTTCAGCATTTTCAAAATGTCATCTTCCTCCCCGTTCATACTCAGCACCATGAATTTGATTGCGGGAAAGTGTTCCCGCAAATGCAGGGCCGTGGCATGTCCGTCCATTTCGGGCATATTCAGATCCAGCAAAACCAGGCCGGGCACAGGTGCCCCGGGTTGCAGTTTTTGCAGGAGTTCCCTGCCGTTGCGCACCGTGCAGAGCACTTTGAAATCCGTATCCCGGGCAATGATATCGGCCAGGGCCTCGGCAAACATCTGGTGATCATCCACGATGATGAGGGTTTTTTCCATGTCAGTTGATTTTGTAAATGAGGGTGGCCCGGGTGCCTTCGGGCGAAGAATTGAGGCGAAAATCCGTGCCAATCAGGCGGGCTCTCAGTTGAATGTCGGCCAGGCCGTGGCCGGCTGGCAGGGGATCGCAGGCGAAGCCCTGTCCGTTGTCGCTGATTTCCAGATGCAATTGCCCGGGTTGCCAGCGCAACCCGATTTTTATTTCATCTCCACCACTGTGCCGTAGGGCGTTATTGATCAGTTCCTGACAAATGCGATACAGGATGATCTCGTGCCCGGATTCCAGCCTAAAGCGGGCGCCTTCACTTGTCAGGCTGCATTTTATTTTCCCCGACTTGCTGATCTGGGTTGCCAGTTCTTTCAGCGCCGTCTCGAACCCCGTTTCCTGAATGCGGCTTACATTCAGGGAATGTGAAACGGCGCGAATGTCCTGCATGGCTTTGCGCACCAGTTCCTCGGCCTGGATGGCTTTTTGCAAAGCCTCACCCGTGACTGCATCCTGGATAGAAGCCAGATACAGGCGGGAAACGGCCAGGGTCTGGCCCACGCTGTCGTGCAATTCTCGCCCGATCATGGTCTGGGTGGCTTCCTGAATTTCGAAGTTGGCGCGCAGAATTTCCTGTTGGAAATTCAGTTTCAGCCGCTCTTTTTCCCGAAAATGCGCAAATTTTTTGCGTTGAAAAGCCAGCATAAAGGCCACGAAGGCCACCCCAAAACCCAGCAGCATGACGATCCCAAAGACGATGGGAATCAGGATGTACTCGTTTTCCTGCGCGGACATAAAAAGGCGACGGTATAAAGGGCGTAAAGGGTCAGGTTCAGGTAGTAAGTTAGTTTTAAGATTGGGGTGGCCATTCCTTTGTTTCCCAACACATTCAATACATAAAAATACGATCCCATGGTAAGCAAAAATCCCGCATAATAGATCAAATGAGCGGCTCCAATCCAGAAATCAGGTTCACGCCTGATTTCCAGCAGATTTTCATCCATGTACATCTGATAGAAAACGGCCAATGTGGCAAACACCACAAAGAGGCTGTAAAGCTGCATTTCAGGGAAATGGGCCTCTGACCAAACGTTGGGAAAAATCAGGTAGTAAATCCCCGTCGCCAGCCAAAAAACAGGAATGGAAGCCAGAATCAGCTTTTTGAGCAGGGGCTTTTTGAGGGTTTCCCTGAGGTAAATGGCCAGCAGGGGATAGGCCACCAGCTGATACATGTGGTTGACCGCGGGACTTTTGATCCAAAATTGGGTCACCAGGGTGGTAAGTATGGCGGAAAAAATCAGGGGAATGAAAATTCCCACCCTTTTGGGCAGGAATTTTCTGTTCCACAGGCAGGCTGCCACGGAAAAAGTCATCAGGATGTAAAAGATGATTTTCAGGGGATGCATGGGGGGTTATTCGAGAATGGCGGGACAATCTGCTGCTGGAAAGAAATGGTCAATGACTTCCTGAAAAGTAGGATTGGGGACGTCCGCATCCTGCTGGATGGGGTCAATCCAGGTTTCCTGCATGCACTCAGGATCATTTCTCAGACTGCTGGGAAATTCATAATCCCGGTGGTTGTCGAGCATGTTATTATTCCGTTTTACCGGGAACAGGACGAAGGTAATTTCCCTTTTAGAGTCTTTTTCCTTGCCATACATGGCCGCAATGTGGCGCAATCCTTTTTCTTCTGCCTTGCCAAGTACCTTTTTCAACCCCTCAATATCCAGGATGATGAGGTTTTGGTCGAAGCTGGAACCATGCTGAACGAAGTTTCTGACAATGGTCCTCGCTTTCTGGCAGGGCGTATTGGTTTTGGGGCTGAAATTCTCCTTTTTATTAGAGGAGGGAATGTAGATTTTGGGCTCTTGTGGGGAGTTTTTCATGGGTTTGGTAAGGGCTCAGTGTTCCTTTGATTGAAAAAGTGGTTGATAATGTCATTTCTTTGGTTGGATGTATCTGCTGTTGTAGGATCTATCCAGGTTTGTTGAATGAATTTTGGATTTTCCATATATGATCTCCGTGTTTCTGGATCCCGTGGGAAATCATAATGCACATATGAATTTGGTTGGCCTTCTGTTGGAGGAGTATGAATAACAGGAAATAGGATTGCGGTTAATTTTTTTGGGGGTAAATGGCCATCCTGATTGTCGGCCAGCCCAAACATGCAGGCGATAAAGGCTTTCTGTCCTTCATTTTTTAACTCTCTTGCCTGATGAACAATGGTTTCAAGATCTTCAACGCGCATAATCAGGAGGTTTTCATTTCCAAATCCAAATTGTTCTGCCTCCCACTTGGCAAGCTCCCAGCGGGTAGGTGCGAATTCATGCATATAGGAGTCAATTGAATAAAATCCCATAATCGTACTTTTTAGGGTGAAACATATTTAAGTGACTTTTTGAAGTTAAATAATATAATCTGATTGCCCTAAACCTGAGTCCCAAATACGGGAAAAAGCCCCTCCCCCCGCGGGAAATTTCCCGTATCCCCCGCTGAATTTTCCCTTTGGCAAAAGGATGAAATCCCCCTGTTTTGTCATGTTTTCCTCGCATAACTTTGCCTTACATCAATCACCATTTTTTCCTAATGGCAAACAGCTAAAAGAAGTATTCAGCCCCGGACGTCAGGCCAATGAGCAATTTTGTTTTTGGTCAAAGTCTGGATGGTAAGGTTCGGGATCAAGGCATGCGCAGGTCCTAAAAAGTGAGCATACTCATGTATGTGAGGTTTTTAGGGACAAGCATAACGCAGAGCCCGGGCCTTAGAGACAGACTTTAAGGGGTTGGCGAATACCTGATCATCATTTAACCCATAACCAATGAAAAATGTAATTTCAATTGGACGGGCAAAGTATGCCCTCCTGAACCCCCTCTCTTTTGTTCAATTCCTAACCTGCAATGCCCTCCATATTACCCGGGCTCTGCTGATCCTTCTGAGCCTGTTTTCCACCCTGCGGGCCCAGGAAACCCATGACATCTCCGAATTTCCTTTCGAAATTCAGTTCCCTTCGGGAACTCTGAACCAGGGCGATACCGCCCAAATTTCCATCCTGCTGGGCAACGCCCAGGACCCGGTTGACAGTTTGCTGGGCTTTCAGGTGTATTTGAATCTGACCGATAAAGCCGAATTTTCTGGCCCCATTCCCTTCGATCTGACCCATTCCTGGCTGGCCGACGACAGCCTGGTGGATACCCTTTCGGGGGCTGTGGCGGCTTCCCGTCAGCTCACATTTGAGTGCATGCGCAATGACGGGAATTTTCGCAGCGGCCACGGTGAGATTTTTTCCATTCAGCTGGTTGCGACCCAGGACGAGGTCGATCCTGTGGACCTGATCTCCGCCAAAGGCGGGCTGGTCATCATTGATAACGGAAGTTTCAAGATGCGCTCCCCTCAGGAAGAAGATCCCCAGGTCTATCCCAACCCTGCCCGTGATTTTGTCTGGATCAGCCAGGCAGATCAGGTGGCGGTTGCGCAATGGATCTTTCCCGGGGGGAAGGTGATCCAGGTGGAGCTGAGCGGGGAGGCAATCCAGGGGATTCCCTTACCTGCTGAAGCTCAGGGATTACTGTTTTTGCGCCTCCAACTGCGCAATGGCCGCCAGATTGTGCGCAGGATTCTGATTCAACCCTGAGCATTCATTTTTTGAATTCTTGCGATCCCGTCCCCGGAGCCTGACCTGGGGATGGGGTTGCCTTTTTTGGGGGGAGGGGTTTTTTAACACAGAGGCACAGAGTCAATAGAAGTGGTCAGGAGTTTTATTGTAAAAGCTTTCGCTTTGGGTTGTGGGTTTAACACAAAGTCCTCAAAGTTCACAAAGATTTTTTGGTTTGGTACCAAATATAGCTTGATGCTTGCAGCTCAGGTTTTGAGTTTGTCAAGCTTTGCCTTCAGCCACCTGCGGTCCGAGACTTTGCCGACCTGAATATCCCGCTTCAGCTTTTGCATCCTGATTTTTTGATGGGGAGGCGTGTTGATCAGGCGGCGAAAAAGGCGGATAAATGCATGATAATGCGCTTTGTGGGCTTTGGAAAGGTGCTCATGGCGATCCAGATAAACCCGGAAAGAATTGAGCAGGGAATCCATTCCCACCGGGTTGCCCGTTTCGTAATACACTTTCAGCAGCAAATTTCGCGCATCCAGCCCAAAAAACAGATCGTCCACCTTTTGCAGGATCAGATTCAACTGTTTTTCTGCCTCTGGCCATTCATTTCGTCCAAAATGAAGGATGGCCTTGCCATAAAGGAGTGCATTTTCATGATTATCTCCCTGAATCCGTTTTTTGAAATCTTGGAGCAGGGATTCCAGCCAGTCCCAGGCATCGTTGAGGGCCGCTGCCACCACAATGTTTTTGAAAGTGAGGAAGTGAATTTTGCCATTTTCCAGCAGCAATTCCGTTTCCAGCAACCGCTGATACAAGGCCAGCACCTCGGCCAGCCATTTTTCTTCGCCCTTATTGATCCTGCGCCAGCAAAAATTGAGGGCTCCTGAGTACATATCCATGGCTTCAGAGTGGGAAAATTGTCCTGAAAATTGTTGCAAAAGCGCAGTCAGGCGAAAGAAATTTTCATCCTTTTGGGGTTGGCTTGCCATTCTGTACAGGCAGGCCATGACCGGGAAAATGGGTTCCAGCCCAGGATGCTGGTCCACCCAATTCAGGATGGCTTCCATGCCTTCCACCTGCGAGCTTGACCCCGTCACGAGTTCGATTTCGCGCAGGGCATGGCCGAGCATGAGTTTTTCCAGGCGAAAGGATTTTTCGAGGGCTTCCAGACTTTGGGCCAGAGGTTCAATTTCGGGCCGTCCGGCCAGGGTGGAGCCGTTTCGTGCCCATTCACGTTGGATCTCAAACAGGTTTCTGAAGTGAATTACCCCCTTTCGCTCCTCCGTTTGCACAACCTGCAAGGCATCCTGGTACACCTGGTGAAAAAAGCGGGATTCCTGTCTTTCAATGAGTTGGTCGAGCAATAAAATCTCCTTTCTACCCGGCTCCAGCGCCAATCCCTCCTGAGCCAGAAAATGTAAAAAGAGGTCCAATAATGCGGATTTGAGCTTGCGGAATTTGATGCGCGGAAAGGGTTGACCCGGCCAGATCAGGAGCGCGGTTTCCTCCTCGCTCAGATTTTTTTCAGGCTGCGCCAGTAAATGATCACGGATCACCTCAAACAGACGCAGCGCGTCGGGGGATTTATTGAAATAAGGCGAAGTCAGAAAATCGTGGAAAGTGGGCCATTCTTTGGTAGCCAGGAGGCGCAGGTAGTGGGTGATCTTGGCGGATTGCATGGAGGGAGATTTTGAGGGAAAATACATAAAAGAAAGGGGGAATTAGAATTCATGGGGCGAAATTGGTGTAAAATAGGTTAATAGGAGAGATGATTTTAATCAATTATCCCCCCAACCTCCCCAGCACCACCTGCTTATAAGAATTCCCAATCGGCAATTCAATCTCCCCCACAAACAGGCGGTTGCCTTCCTGGCGGGTGACGTGGGTGAGGTTGACGAGGTAGGATTTGTGGATGCGCAGAAAACCCAGGGGAGTGAGTTTTTCCTCCATCTGGGTCAGGGTGCCGGCCACCAGCAGGGGTTTTTCGGGCAAATGCAGGCGCACAAAGTTGCCGTAGGCTTCCACAAACAGGAGTTCGTTCGGGGAGATTTTGTGCTGAATGCCATCCACTTTCACGAAAAAAAACGAGTCGGGCGCTGCCTTTTCCACCACGGGCGGCCCCGGCTTGTCGATCAGGCGGTTGACCGCCTTGAGAAAACGGTCAAACCTGACAGGTTTGAGCAGATAATCGAGTACTTCGTACTCGTAGCTTTCCAGGGCAAATTCTGAATAGGCCGTGGTCAGGATGACCGCGGGGGGATTTTTCAGGCTTCTGAGCAATTCCAGTCCGTTCAGTTCAGGCATATTGATGTCCAAAAACATCAGATCCACGGGGGTTTCGTGCAGGAAATTGAGGGCTTCCAGCCCGTTATAACAACGGCCCACCAGTTCCAGACTGCTCAGCTTGGAAAGGTAATTTTCCAGCACGGTGTGAGCCAGGGGCTCGTCATCCACAATCAGACACCTGTATTTCATAGTTTTTAGCGGTCAGCGGTCAGCAATCAGCGGTCAGTGGTTAGTGGGGCAACTGTAATCCCGATAGCTATCGGGAGTAAACCGTAAACCGTTTTCTACCCCAATTTAATGCTTAAATGCACCTCAAAAAAGCCCTCCAATTGCTTCAAATCCAATTTGTGGCGGCCCGGGTACAGCAAAGAAAGGCGTTTTTTCACATTCGCCAAACCAATTCCCCCCGAATGCACCCGGCCCTGCTTTTGCACAATTCCGTTTTTGCAATGAAAATGAAATGTGTTGGGTTCGGTCAGTTCCAGGCGAATCTCAATCCGGTCATTTGGACCTCCCGTGCCATATTTGAAGGCATTTTCGACGAAAGGCAACAGCAGCAGGGGAGCAATTTTGGCTGGTTCAAAATCTCCTTTTAGCTCAAAAATCACTTCACAATTCCGCAGACGAATCCGTTCCAGATGAATGTAATTCCCCAAAATACTGACCTCTTTGGCCAGGGAAATGGAACGCTGTCGCTCACTTTCCAGTTGGTAGCGCAGCAAATCGGCCAGTTCGAGGATAATTTCATTGGCTTTTTCGGGATTTTCGAGGTTGGTGGCGTAAATATTATTGAGGGTGTTGAAGAGGAAATGGGGATTGACCTGCGATTTCAGCAGCTTCAATTCTGATTCCACCTGACTCGCTTTCAGTTGATCAATCTGTAGTTTTTGCTGCAAACCCCGCCAGGCAAATTTCACCCCAAATGCCACCAGGAGAACCACAGGAAAAGCGGTCAGATTGGCCCAGAAGCCTGTAATATTGCCAATGTGCACCGCACCCGGGCCGAAAAGTCCTTCCAAAAAGGATACCAGGATCACGGCCAGGGCAGCTCCAATCAGGAAGTTGCGCTTACCAGTCGGGAAGGGAAATTTGGCATACAGGTACAAACAAAAATAAACCAACACCATGCTGAATCCGGAAAAACGAAGCAAATCCCAGATGGCTTTTTCCAGGATTGGAGCCAGTTTGGGCATCACTTGCAGGGTGAGCCAAAGCGATCCCAGGGTAAATGAAATAGGTAGCAGCCAGGCCACCACATGTCGCCAGAAACGGGGATGTCGCCAGAAATTTTGCCAGCTCAGTGGATTTTTCATGGCTCTAAGTTCCTCATTTCGCCTTTCAGGCTCAATTTTAAATGACGAACGCCGTTCGTCATCTTCCTTCCCGCGTTTGGCACTTTTGTTTTCAGATTAATTTCCTTCTCCCCAACTTGCCGGGGCAAGGGAAATTCCCTGCTGCGAAAACAAATTAACATGAAAAATACAGCCCTCCTGATCGTTTTACTCACCTTTTTGCAATCCCTGACCTTCGGTCAGGACATCACTGGTGCCTGGGCAGGCAAGCTCGAAATTCAGGGCATGAAATTGCCCATCGTGTTCCATATTTCTGCCGATGGCCCTGGCTATAAATCCACCATGGACAGCCCTTCCCAGGGTGCAAAAGGCATTGCAGTGGAAAAAACTGAATTCAAGGCACCCACCCTGACCATTCTCATGCCCAAATCGGGCATTGCCTTTGCGGGTGACCTCAATGCTGAAGGTAAAATTGTGGGCGAATTCAAACAATCTGGCCTGGTGCTGCCCCTTGAACTGAGCAAATCTGAGGGGGAATACGTGGCTCCCACCAAACCCCAGGAACCCAAAAGACCCTTGCCCTACCGCGAGGAGGAAGTTACTTTTGAGAATAAAACAGATCACCTGACCCTGGCTGGCACCCTGACCCTGCCGGAAAAGGGTAAAAAATTTCCTGCGATAATTCTCATTACGGGCAGTGGCCCCCAAAACCGCGACGAGGAATTGCTGGGTCACAAGCCCTTCCTGATCGTTTCTGACTACCTCACCCGCCAGGGCTTTGCCGTGCTGCGTTTCGACGAAAGGGGAGTAGGCAAATCCAGCGGAAAATACGCGGGCGCCACCACAGAGGATTTATCCCGCGATGTATTGGCCGGGTTGGATTTCCTGAAATCCCGCCCTGAGATCGACCACAAAAAGATCGGGCTGCTGGGTCACAGCGAAGGAGGAATCATCGGGCCTATGCTGGCTGCTCAAAACAAGGAGGTGGCTTTTGTGGTCATGGTGGGCGGTCCCGCCTTGCCGGGCAGCAAAATCCTGTATCTTCAGTCCCAACTGATCAGTGAGGTAAGCGGGGCCAGTAAGGACGAACTGGCCAACAGCGGCAAATTTCAGCAGGGCATGCTCGATATCATGACTTCCAATGACGATTTGGAAAAGGCCAAAAAGGAACTGGAGGCTTTCGCGGATCAAAATCTTGACCTCATTACCCAGGGCGCCCAATTGACTCCCGAAGAGCACGAATCTTTCGTTCAGGGTCAGGTGCGTGGTCTTGCCACTCCCTGGATGCATTATTTTCTGAACTATGATCCTGCCCCGGCTTTGGCCAAAGTCAAGGTGCCAGTGCTGGCCGTTTACGGGGAAAAAGATTTGCAGGTGCCTCCCACGGAAAATATCGAAACCCTGAAGCAAATCATGGAAAAATCCGGCCAGAAAAACATTGAAATCACCCTTCTGCCTGGCCTGAACCACCTGATGCAAACCACCCAGACGGGCAATCCTGCCGAGTATGGCGAACTGGACGAAACATTTTCTCCCCTGGCTTTGAAAACCATTAGAGACTGGTTGGTGAAAGTGAGTAAGTAAGCGGAGGGGAAGATTTACTTCCTGCCCACCACCCGCTTCGCGGCGGCCACAATATCAGGTGTATCCAGCCCGTATTTTTTCATCAGCTCCATGGGAGTGCCGCTTTCGCCAAAGGTGTCGTTTACGGCCACATATTCCTGAGGAGTAGGCAGTTGCCTTCCCAGCACCTGGGCGACGGCGTCGCCCAGACCGCCATAACGGTTGTGCTCCTCTGCAGTTACCACACAGCCCGTCTTGCGGGCGGAGGCCACAATGGCAGCTTCGTCCAGCGGCTTGATGGTGTGCATATTGATCACTTCAGCAGAAATTCCCTCCGCTTCCAGTTGTTCGGCGGCCTGCAAACTCAGCCAAACCATGTGGCCGCAGGCAATAATGGTCACGTCCGTACCTTCGGTCATCACCTGGGCTTTGCCCAGTTGGAAGGTCGGGTCCTCAGCGGGAGTAAAAATATCCCAGCTTGGGCGGCCAAAACGCAGGTAAACTGGTCCAACCATTTCGCCTACGGCGATGGTGGCCAGGCGGGTTTGGTTGTAATCGCAGGGCACCACCACGGTCATGTGAGGCAGCATGCGAATCATGCCAATGTCTTCCAGACTTTGGTGAGTGGCTCCGTCCTCGCCCAGGGTAAGGCCTGCGTGGGATGCTGCAATTTTCACATTTTTACCTGAATAGGCCACAGACTGACGGATCTGGTCCATCACCCGGGCGGTGGAAAAGTTGGCGAAAGTGCCCGTAAAGGGGATTTTTCCCCCGATGGTCAACCCGGCTGCAATGCCGATCATATTGGCCTCGCTGATCCCAGTCTGGATAAAACGTTCTGGAAAAGTATCCTCAAAGGCGTTCATTTTGAGCGAACCTGTCAGGTCTGCGCAAAGAGCCATTACATTTTCATTCTTTTTGCCCAATTCGAGCAATCCAACTCCAAAGCCTGAGCGGGTATCTTTTTTGCCGGTGGAAATATATTTTTTCATGGAATTCAGATCAACAGGATTAAAAATCACCCAAAGTTTCAGGGAGCTGGGCCATGGCCCGCTCAAAAAGAGGCTCGGTCGGCGGTTTGCCGTGCCATTCGTGGGTTCCTTCCATGTAATCCACGCCTTTACCCATTTCCGTATGCATGATGATGGCGATGGGTTTGCCCTGACCAGTCATTGATTTTGCCCGGGCCAGGGTGTCAATGATATTCTGAAGGTCGTGGCCATCCATGCTGATAACCTGCCAGCCAAAAGCGGCAAATTTGGCTCCAATATCGCCCATAGCCAGCACTTTTTCGGTCGGACCGTCGATTTGCTGCGAATTTCGGTCGATGACCGAAATGAGGTTGTCTATTTTGTGGTGGGGCGCAAAAAGAGCTGCTTCCCAGATCTGACCTTCATTCAACTCGCCGTCTCCATGCAGGGTATAAACCAGATTGGGGTCCTGATTGAGCTTTTTGGCGTAAGCGGCTCCAATGGCCACAGACATGCCCTGGCCGAGAGAACCTGAAGCGACCCGCACGCCGGGCAGTCCCTCTTCCGTAGCGGGGTGCCCCTGCAGACGTGAGTTCAGAAAGCGGAAAGTATTGAGTTCCTCCACGGGAAAATAGCCGCTCCGGGCCAGTACACTGTACCAAACGGGAGAGATATGACCATTGGAAAGAAAAAAGAGGTCCTGATCCTTCCCGTCCATGGTAAAATTGGCGGGATCGTGGTTCAAAACCTTGAAATACAAAGTGGTGAGAAAATCAGCGCAGCCGAGCGAGCCTCCCGGGTGTCCGGACTGGACCCGGTAAACCATGCGTACAATGTCCCTGCGGACCTGGGCTGCCATCTTCTGAAGTTCCTCAATAGAGTCAATTTTTTTCATGTGGCTGGAATGGTGTTGGCGCAAAGTACCGTAAAGTCTGGCTCAAAGGAAAGCGATGTTGAAATGTTAATAGAATGAAGTGAAATTTTTCGTTCACGATCTCGTGAACTCCTGAGTTGTTCGCAATGCCCCGTAAGGCCAGAACAGGTTCTGGCCAAAAAGAAAGGAGGTTTTTCCCAAAAACCATTTTGGGATTTTTGCAATGACCCGCAAAGCCAGGACAGGTCCCGGCAGAAAAGTAGGGAAGTTTTTTCCAAAAACCTTTTTGAGATTTTCCCCGGTCCCGGGCTCATTTCCCCGCCAGATTATAACGGGGCTGCAATTTGCGAATCCTTTTGGATTCCATTTTGAGGGCTTCGGCCCGCGGGCGGGGCCGCCCGATGTCCACCCGGTCAAAGTGCTTGCCACTTTGACGGTGCTCCTGTACCCGGATTCCCACCCGTCGGGCGTAGGCGATGCCTACATACACAATCCTGCCGCGGTGCCGCAGGTAGTAGATCACGGTATCGTTTTGGGAGCCGAAACGCATGGCCATTTGCAGGCCGGACAGGCCGCCCACCAGGGAAACGGCTGCCAGCCAGGGCAGCTGGGGAGTCCAGCTGCATTCCAGACACAGGGTTAGATAGGTCAGGGGTAAGATAATTCCACCTGCCAGGGAAGAGGATTTGATTTCCTGCAAACTCGCCATACTCTTCTAACGCTGCCCGAATGACATCTCGTGTCAGGTCAAACGGGGTTTGTCAGAAACTGAAGGAAATAGTTTTTGTCCAGGCCTTGCAGAAAATTATCGCCAGGTTTGGGCAACCTGTTTCAGGATGGAGGTTACCGGGCAAAATTTTCCTTTGGAAGTGTTTTTTGGGGAAATTGATTCTTCCACATGATCTATTCCAGCGAAATTTAAAGGAAATTTCCCCCAGATTGACCGCCCTGGTTCAAAAGATTGGCGGGAGCGAAGTTGATTTGAATTTTTCATGTGGACTTCTTTTCACCTTTATCCCCTTAATCCTGAATTGTTACCCAACGACCTAAAAAAAATTGCCGCTTTGCTCCTTCTTTTGGTTCTTTGTAGTCAAATCTGAAGCAGTATGCCAGTCAAGACCGATCTCTTCCAGAAGGAAATAATCAACGGAATTTCCGATGAATTGCCACTTCCCCGACCTCTGAACCCGGATGTTCCACATGCGGCAGGCCGCAAGCATGATCTGGACGACGCAGGCAGGCGTCTGGCCCTGAAAAACGCCCTGCGTTATTTCGACCCGGCTTACCATGCCCGGCTTGCTCCCGAATTTTTGCGCGAGCTGGATACTTACGGACGCATTTACATGTATCGCCTGCGCCCGTCCTATTCCATGTTTGCCCGTCCTTTGGAGGAATACCCAGCCAAATGTCAGCAGGCAGCGGCCATCATGCTCATGATTCAGAATAATCTGGACCCGGCCGTGGCTCAGTTTCCCGAGGAACTGATCACCTACGGGGGCAATGGAGCGGTTTTCCAGAATTGGGCCCAGTATCGCCTGGTCATGCAGTATCTGTCGCAGATGACGGAGGAACAGACCCTGGTCATGAATTCAGGGCATCCCCTGGGACTGTTTCCCTCTCACAAAGAGGCTCCCCGCGTGGTTGTGACCAATGGAATGATGATTCCCAACTTTTCCCGCCCTGAATTTTACGACAAATTCAATGCGCTGGGGGTGACCCAGTACGGCCAGATGACCGCGGGTTCCTATATGTATATTGGTCCCCAGGGCATCGTGCACGGCACGACCATTACCCTGCTGAATGCCGGTCGTCGCTTTCGCCCGGGCGCGGATAACCTGGCGGGCATGCTTTATGTGACCTCGGGTTTGGGAGGCATGTCGGGCGCCCAGCCCAAAGCAGCCGTTATTGCAGGCGCAGTGGGTGTCGTGGCCGAAATCAATCCTGATGCGGCACATAAACGCAAGGATCAGGGCTGGCTGGACGAATTGTATGAGAGTTTGGATGAATTGATTCCCCGCATTCTGGAGGCGAAAAATAACCGCGAAGCGGTTTCCATTGGCTATCTGGGTAATATCGTGGATTTGTGGGAAAAACTGGATGCTTCGGGAGTGGAAGTGGAATTGGGCTCAGATCAGACCTCCCTGCACAATCCATTTGCGGGGGGATACTATCCAGCAGGGTTGTCTTTTGGGGAATCTAACCAGATGATGCGGGAAAATCCTGCAGCTTTTAAGGAGCAGGTGTATGCCTCCCTGCGCCGCCATGCGGCGGCCATTGCGAAAATGGTGGCCAAAGGCACCTATTTCTGGGATTATGGCAATGCCTTTTTGCTGGAAGCCAGCCGTGCCGGGGCCGACATTCAAAAACCCGACGGCACTTTCATCTATCCTTCCTACGTGGAAGACATCATGGGGCCCATGTGCTTTGATTTTGGTTTTGGGCCTTTCCGCTGGGTTTGTACCTCGGGCAAAGATGAAGATTTGCGTAAATCTGATGCGCTGGCGGCCAAAGTGTTGCGTGGAATGCTGGAAAATGCCCCCTCTGAAATTCGCTTGCAACTGCAGGACAACATTACCTGGATCGAAACCGCGGAGGATAATAACCTCGTAGTAGGCTCCCGGGCCCGCATCCTCTATGCCGACAGCGACGGCCGCATCCAGATTGCCCGCGCCTTCAACCAGGCCATTGCCAGGGGCGAAATCAGCGGTCCCATTGTGCTGGGGCGTGACCACCACGATGTATCGGGCACGGATTCTCCCTATCGCGAAACGGCCAACATCTACGATGGGTCGGCTGTGACGGCAGATATGGCCGTCCAGAATTTTGTGGGAGACGCCTTCCGCGGCGCGACCTGGATTTCCCTGCATAACGGCGGAGGCGTGGGCTGGGGGGAAGTGATCAACGGCGGATTTGGGATGCTGCTGGATGGCAGTGCTGAAGCTGACCGCAGGCTGGAAAGCATGCTTTTCTGGGACGTGAATAACGGCATTGCCCGGCGAAGCTGGGCCCGCAACGAGGAAGCGATTTTCGCCATCCGTCGCGCCATGGAGCAGGAACCCCGCCTGAAAGTCACCCTGCCCAATTTGACCAGTGAGGATTTGCTGGACCAGCTTTTGGGTTGAAGTAAGGGGTTTTACCACGGAGGACACGGAGATTTTTTGATCCCCGTTTGCGGGCACTAATCTCAGGAGGACACAGAGACTCGGGTGGATTTTGATTTTCACCCAAGAATTTTAACTCATGCCAAAGGCACCACTTTGTGATAACTCACAACTTAAAACTATTGTAAACTATCGGGCAGCATTTGCTGGATTTCCAGAATTTCGGCGGCGGTAGTGACCGGCTTCCAGTCTTTGTCTTTGGCGAAGCCTTCAGGGCTGGGGTCGGGTTGGTAAAAATCAATTTCTTCTCTGCCCACGGGCATAAAAAACATGATTTGCTCAGCTTTGATCAGGTCTTCCTGGCTTTCGTAGCCATTTTCTGCCTGAAAAGTCGCAGTAAGCGGAATAAAACATACAGGACATTCATCCCCCGCTTCGCTCAGGGACTTGTAACCGCAAACCTGGCAGGTCAGCAATTGGGTTTGCAAATGGGTAAAATACAGATAAAGCCCTAAGCTGGTCAAAGACACAAAAAGGGTGAGCCCCCCCAGAGCCAAATAGCGCAATTTTGGGGATTGCCGAATGGTGTAAATGAACCCCGCAAAAGTAAGACCTCCCGTAACCACCATGGCTGGCATGGCCACGGAAAAGTCCATGGGAGTGTGTTCGATCATCACCTTGACCAGGAAAAGGGCAAAAAGAAGGGCAGGCAGCATGAAAATAAACATCCAGGAAAATTCTTTGCCTGTTAATCTTCTGATGTCAATCAGGTTTTTCTTCATTTTGAGGGGTAGTTTGGTCGGGGGATGGAGCAGGAGTGAAGCGCTTGCGCAGATTTTTTAATTCCTTCCAAAGGGCTCCTGCCCAGAGTATGGCAATGATGGGAAAAACGACAAATGAGAGTTTATTGAAATCAGCCGCCGTTTTGAAATCGAGGTGAATGAGGTGCATTACGCCCCGGGTCAGCCCTTTGGAGTAGTAGCCATCCACCCCGATCCGTTGAAAAAGACTGATGGGGGTACCATGGTCAAAGTAATCCTTAGGGGCTAAAACAAGAAAAATAGGGACCCCAATGAGGATCCCTATTTTTCCAATTTGCCAGATAAGTTGAATTACCTGTTTAGAGCGTTTTGGAGTATTCTCCACCTTTTGGCTTGAGGGTTCCAAGGATGATACGGATGAAGTCGATCAGAGTCAGAATTCCGCAAAGACCACCAGTCAGCAGCTCGAGTACACCCAGGCCGATGTAGCCGAGGTAGAAACGGTGGATACCCAGGTAACCTACAAAGAAGCAAAGCAGCAGAGCAACCAATTGATTGTCGCCAGCCGTGGTTTTCTTGCCTTTTTTGATGCGGCGAACATCTTTTTTCAGTTTGCCACGCACGATTTTCAGCGCAAGTTTTTCTTTCAGGCTGAGGTGTTCGGCGGAGGTCAGATTCAGCATTTCGAGGGCTTTTTCCTGAATGTTGATGTTTTCTGCATTTTGTGCTTCAGTACCTTCCACAATGGGGGTGGCAATTTCAGCACCAGCCTGGGGTTGCTCCTGAACGAGTTCAGGGGATGGGCCATAAGAAACGCGTGTTTCTTTGGCCTGATCTTTTCCGATTGCAGCAACCATCATTACCGCGATCAGACACAGAGAGACATAGGTTAATAATTGTTTCATAGCGTAATTGTAAAAAAGTGGTTCGAATTTGGAACTTGAATGTAGTAATTTCTAAAGTGTTTTGAAATGACTTATCCGGGTAAATTGTGTATTTTTTTATAACGGGTTGTTGGTCAGAGATTAAATTTCAACTCAATTTTATCCAAAATCCTCTCCTTTGGGCTTGAGACCTCCAAAAATCAGCAAAATGAAATCAATAAAGGTCCATATTCCACACAAGCCGGCCGTAAACAACTGAATGAGTCCAATGCCTACATAGCCCAGATAGAATCTGTGGATTCCAAGATATCCAAGGAAAAAGCACAGGATCAGGGCAAGAAACTGGCTTTTTGCTGCGCTCTTTTTTCCGGCTTGAATCTGCCGCGTTTCCTTTTTGAGTTTGCCCCGTATGATTTTAAGTGCCAATCTTTCCTTCCAGGTTGTCCTGGCGATGCTTGCGGATTCCTCAAATCTGTTTTCGGGCGGCACCAGAGCCAACACCCCGGATTCGGTCAGAGGTGTGTCACATGAGAGGATGGTCATTTCACCCACACTGAAGGCACACACCTTTTCGGGGGAGGGTTTGAAGGTTGATTTGGTGTCTCCTGCTCTTTCATTGCCAATGGCAGAAACCATCAGCAAGGCGGAAAAAACAAGGATTACCAAGGCAATATTCCTGGACATAGCGGTTCGGGTAAGAATTTTTGTTATTTCAGGACGATAAGTACCGAAAACTTTTTCGAAATCCCAATACTTTTTTCTCTGTCCACAAATTTAATATCCCGTCTCCTGGTCAGGGTGGGAAAAGCAAAAGAATGGAGGTCAGAAAATAAAAAAGGCAAACAAAAATAATATCAGCCCAATAATGGACAGAGCAATCAGAATTCCAGAAATCATGCCAATTATTGCCATGGTTGGGTTTTCATCGCGGGTCAGGCCTATGACTCCAAGTACGATGGAAGTTGCAATTAAAATGGGAACCACCCCGAAGTACAGTACCAGGAAGTATAAAAGAATAGATAAAATAAAAAGCAGCAAGGTAAGCCCAACGGCGATGAGTGAAAGCAGTCCAAAAATATTTGGGTTCCTTTCCCGCGCTTTGCGCAGCTTTTTAAGGCCTGAAAAAAGATTTTTGCGAATTACTTTCCGAGAAAGGGTGGACTCTCTGGGGCTTTTTGCCCCTTTGGGAACAGAAACTATCGTTTCAGAGACTTCCTGCCGTTCCATGGCCCTTACGTCCAAATCCATCACTTGTGGATTGGGTCTTTGGGCAAATTCTCTGCCTTCCGTGGCTTCCACAGATGGAACAGAGCCAGCCAAAAGTGGGTTCCAGGAGAGGGTGATCAGCAAGGCGGCAAGCAGGAAGAGAGTGTTTTTCATTTTGGTGTAATACAAGGTTTGGTTAAATTTCGAAAAAATCCTCCAATCCTGAATCATAATTTTTTCAATTCTCTTACCTGCCCAGGCTCCAGGCCTTCCAGGGTGTGAGGACCCATCCGCCACCTGACCAGGCGCAGGGTGGGAAATCCAATCGCAGCCGTCATTTTACGCACCTGGCGGTTTTTGCCTTCCCGCAGGGTGATGGCGATCCAGGCATCGGGCACAGATTGGCGAAAACGAATGGGAGGATTCCGTTCGGGTAATACAGGGGCTGGCTGCAAAAGTCGGGCGCCCGCAGGAAGGGTGCGAAATGCTTTCTTTTTGATGCGCAGTTCCAGTCCCTGACGCAGGGGTTGCAGATCAGACTCTTTGGGAATGCCTTCCACCTGGACGTAATATTCTTTTTCCACTCCCGCATCCAGCCAGACTTTATTCATGGCGGGGTCATTGGTCAGCAAAAGCAGGCCCTCGCTGTCCTCGTCCAGGCGACCAATGGGGTAAACATCTTTTGGAAAGGGATAGACGTCACCCAGGGTCATTTTGCCGCCCACAGGGTCCGTAAACTGGGTCAGGACGTTGAACGGTTTGTACAGAATGAAATACTGAAAACGGGCCATGCGGCAATTTAGCTGGTTTAATTCAGGGCACCTCTAAAAACTTTGAATCTCTGGGTTGGACTTGGATCAATTGGCAAGGAACAATTATCAATTAACAAGCTGAGCTTTCTTCAACTGTGTCCGCCTTGATCTTCTTTGTTTTCAGAGGCCCCCTTCAGATAG
This sequence comes from Bacteroidia bacterium, assembly GCA_020635905.1. GTDB lineage: Bacteria > Bacteroidota > Bacteroidia > J057 > JADKCL01 > JACJYV01. Next base: position 509,368 of record JACJYV010000006.1, on the reverse strand, counting down.
ATTCACCAAAAAATCTCCCAACCCCCAAAAATGTGCAAATTCTGTTCAGAATTCGCGGGCAATCAACTTCTCCTGTGGAAAATGGCCATAGGCTGTCCGCGCAGAAATCTGCAATTTTACTCCATGTCTCCAATCCGTGCCGCTGCCTGGCTGGTGATCCTCACCTTGCTGGTTTACATCCTCATCATCGGGAAAAATCTCCTTATTCCCCTGGTTGCTGCTTTTTCGATTTGGTACCTGGTGTATTCACTGGCTGAATTGATTCGCAAAGCCTCCTTCAAAGGCAAGAGACTGCCCCTGTGGGCTGCCATGTGTGGCTCGCTCGTGGTGATCATTGCTTTGCTGATTGCGGTGATCGACATCATTGAAGTATCTGTGGAAGACATGATTGAGCTGGCTCCTGCCTACCAGGAGGCCTTCCAGGCCCTGATTCAGAAAGGAATGAAATTGTTCAGGCTGGACACCATTCCTACCTTCAATCAGATCCTCGAGCAGGTTGATATTCGCCCCATTGCGCAAAGTGTGGGAGAAGGTGTGTCCAGTTTCGCAGGCAACATGGTGCTGATGCTGGTGTATCTGATTTTCATTCTGGCTGAGCAATTTGTCTTCGAGCGCAAACTCAGGGCCCTGGCCAGCAGCAACAGCCAGTATGAGCAGATCCTGGGCATCATGGGGCGGGTGCATCAATCTCTCAAGTCCTATGTGGCCATCAAGACGGGGGTGAGTGTGCTGACAGGATTGATCAGTTGGGTGATTCTGGCCATTGTGGGCGTGGAATTTGCCATTTTCTGGGCCTTCCTGATCTTTTTGCTAAACTATATTCCCACCCTGGGCAGTCTGGTGGGGACCTTTTTCCCGGCCATTTTCGCCCTCATTCAATTTGATACAGCGACCCCCTTTCTGGCGGTCCTGATTGGAGTGGGCGCCACCCAGTTTCTGGTTGGCAATGTGCTGGAACCCCGCCTGATGGGTAAAACCCTGAACGTAAGCGGTCTGGTGGTTATCCTATCCCTTTCGGTCTGGGGTGTGATCTGGGGCGTGGTGGGGATGGTGCTCAGCGTGCCTATCGTGGTGACCCTGGTAATCATTCTGGGACAATTTCCCCAAACCCGCGCCATTGCAGTTTTGCTTTCCGCCCGCGGCAATGTGGCTCCCCTGGAAAAGAAATAAAAAAACCCCGGGGCTTTGGTCCCGGGGCTGAATCTACTAAAATTCAAGGTTCTTTAATCTTTAGTAGCTTCGGTAAACAGGGTTCTTTTCGTTCAGTTTACCTTCGCTGATGTTGTAGTTTCCCTACCTAAGTCGTTCGGCGAAAATTGTTGGATTGCTTAATATCTTAAAAGTGGTATGTGTTTAATTGGATTGCTAAAACTGTCTCTTCCCAAATTTAATCAGGCTGAAAATTTATACTTCAAATAAAGTGATAAGTGATGGCCCCGACTTATTCAGTGATAGGGTCTGCTGATTGGAAGGGTCTGTACGGCAGGCATCCGTAGGGCAAATTCAAACGAAAGATTTGAAAACCTCTTACTTTTGTGGTGGACTTGTCAGGCTTGCATGAATAAAAAAATTACTCTCGGGATACTATTTCTCTTCCTGAGTGCCTTTTTACGGGCTCAGGAGCCCTATTTTCTGAATATTCGCATGGAGCAGGGGCTCCCTTCCAATTATGTTTACTCTGTTTTTCAGGACCGCGACGGCTTCCTCTGGTTTGGTACCAACGCGGGGGTGGCCCGTTACGATGGTTATAATTTTGAAATTATCTCCCTTAACGACGGTCTTACCAGCAACGATGTGTTTGAGTTTTTTCAGGATTCACGGGGGCGAATCTGGTTCAGAACCTGGAACGGAAAGCCCTGTTATTACTTCGAGGGTAAAATGTGGAATCCAGACAACGCTCCCTTTCTCAAAGAGGTAAAAATTGCTTCATACATTTCCGGAATTGTTGAGGATCAGGATGGCAATATCTGGATGAATGGGTTCAGGGGAGGGATCAGTAAAATTTGTCCGGACGGAACCGTGGAAAATATTCCCCGGAATGCTACTTTCTGGGGACTGATTGTTTCAGAGGAAAATCGTCTGATGACAGTAGAAGGGGAGGGATTTTACGAAATGGATTCCCAGGGGAATTTCATCCCCCTGATTTGCTACCCTTACCGTCGTGATTTTGGCCGGATTTGCACCTTGGATGAAACCATTTTTTATTTCTACAAACAGCAAATCATTTCTTTCGATGCCCGAACCAGGGAATCAAGAAAATTCCTGTTTTCCAAAAAACTTGAAGAAACCATTCATGTGACCCTGCTTCACGACCGTTACTGGTTTTCAACCCGGGGAGGAACTTTTGTAGGGGAAGACAAGGAAAATATTTCATTTAATCATCTTTTCAGGGATAATACCGTCACTTGTGTTTTTGAAGACAGGGAGGGAACCCAATGGATTTGTACCCATGAAGATGGCGTCTATTACACCCCCGCACCAGGGGTGCGACAATACCGCGAAAAAGACGGGATTGCAGGCAATACAGTCCTTGGGCTGGAAAATGAAAATAACGAACGACTTTGGTTTTCGGGCCTCAGAAACCTTTACGGAAATCTCAGCAATGACCAGGTGACCGCATACTGTGCCCCTTTCTTTAGTCCCGTGGAAATCCCCAAACTCAGGTATGAGCCAGATGAAGGATTGTGGGTAATTGGCAAAACTGGCCTGGCCCTGGTGAATGGAAAAAAAATATCCTATCTGCCCATTTGGGGAAATGATTTTTTCCGCAGGCAAAAGGGAGATTATCTGTACAGCACCCACGTTACCCAGTTTCTGGAAAAGGAATGGGTCGCCAGTCACCTGAGCCCCTATCCCCCCGATTCTCTGATGTCGATCAGGTTTGACAATGTCATCAATTCCCGCGCCAATGACTTCTGCAAGGGCAAAGGAAATCAGGTATGGGCGGGTACCGTAGCAGGATTGGTGTTGTTGGAAAATGACAGTATTATCCCCTTTGAAGATAAAGAATCCCTGGTGAATTGCCCCATTGGAGACCTCTGCTACCTGCCTGATGAAGACATGCTCCTGATCGGGACCCTTGGCCATGGTCTGGTGATCAGAAAACCCGATGGCACCTTTGAGCAGGTGGGAGGAGGGATCAATGAAATGGTGTATGCCATTGCGGCCACTTCCAATAATGAAATCTGGTTGGGAACCCGCAAAGGAGTATATAAAGGTGCATTTGAGGCGGGCGAATTAAGAATTATCAACATGGGGATCAGGATCGGGCTGGAGCATTTGAAAGTCAATGATATTGAGGTTTTTCAGGGCAAAGTTTATCTCGCAACTGACGACGGACTGGCCTTTTTTGACCCAGACGGCAATGTAAGGCGTCAATCTGTGCCACTGATCTACATCACCCAGGTTCACGTCAATGGGGTAGAAGTGCCGGATTCTGTGCATGAATTCAACTACCTGAAAAATTCAATTTCAATTTCCTTCCTCGGCCTGCATATCCGTGACCATGGGAATCTCACCTACCATTATCGCCTGGCCAGTTACGACAGTACCTGGCAGACCACCGCCTCCCGTGAAGTCAACTTCCGGGCCTTGCCGACCGGGGATTATACCTTTGAAGTGCGGGCCGAAAACAACCAGGGCCAGTTAAGCCCCGTGGCCAGTTATTCCTTCCAGATTCTGGCTCCCTTCTGGACAGAGGGCTGGTTTCTGGTTGCCATCCTTTTATTTGTGGTGGTTTTTCTGATCCTCGGCTGGAGGGTGCGTTTCAACTTTTTGCGCAAAAGGTATGAACTGGAGCAAACGGCCATTCAGGCGGAAAAGGAGAAAGTGGAAATTGAGCGAAATTTGCTGGAGCTGGAGCAGCAATCCCTGCGCATGCAGATGAATCCCCATTTTATTTTCAATGCGCTCAACACCATCAAAGGCTATTATGCAGAGGCCAGAGACCAGGAAGCTTCGGGCTATATCACCAAATTCTCCCGCCTGCTGCGCCTCATTCTGGAATCAGGCGACCAGCTCATTTCCCTGGAAAAGGAAATTCAGATTCTGACCCTCTTCCTGGATCTGGCCCGGGTGAGGTACGACAATAAATTCGACTTCGAATTTGAGGTCAGCCCGGCAGTATCGCGGGAGGAAACGGGCATTCCCCCCATGTTGCTGCAACCCCTGGTCGAGAATGCCATTATCCACGGCATTGGACCCAAAAAGGAAGCCTCCACCATCAGGATTGGCTTCCAGCGCCAGGGCGAAAGTCTGCTTTGCTGGGTTCAGGATGACGGAATTGGCCGTTCCAGAGCCGAAAAAAGAGAAAGCAGAAGCGACAATTTGTCTCACTCGACCCAGGTGGTCAAAGACAGGCTTCGCCTGATTACCCAACGTACGGGCATTGCCAGTACCATTACCTATTTCGATCTGCAAAACGACGACGGCAGTCCCGCGGGGACCCGCGCCGAAGTTTTGATTCCCTATCAAACCATTTGGTAACATGCAAAGAGCAATCATCATCGACGACGAAAAACAAGCCCGTTCAGCCCTCAGGCAGGAAATCGGGTTTCAGTGCCCGGATCTGGAAATCATCGGCGAAGCCGGATCCGTGGAGGAGGGAGTGAAACTCCTGACTGAAAAAGAGGTGGACCTGATCTTTCTGGATATTCAACTTTCTGACGGGGTGGGATTTGAGATTCTGGAAAAGCTGAAAACGATCAATTTTCGGGTGATTTTTACCACTGCCTACAGCGAATACGCCCTGCGGGCTTTTCGTTTCAATGCCATAGATTATCTGGTCAAACCCATTGACGGAGAGGAACTGCGGGAAGCAGTTTCCCGGCTGGAACTGGCCCAGGACCTGGGGGATATTGATCCCGTGGAAAATTTTTTCCGCAACCAGGCCCTCAAGGATCCTTTCAAAAAAATTGCCCTGCAAACTTCAGAAGGCATTCACCTTATCGAACTGCGCACCATTGTGAGGCTCAATTCAGAGGGAAATTATACCCGGTTTTACTTCAGCAACGGGCAAAAAATGCTGGTGGGCAAAACCCTGAAGGATTTTGAACTGATGTTGGCCCCCTTCGGGTTTGAACGGGTTCACCTTTCTCACATCATCAACCTCAGTCACCTCAACAGCTACATGAACAAAGACGGCGGCTACCTGGTCCTTTCCGACGAATCAACCGTGCCCGTTTCCCAACGCAAAAGAGCCCGTCTGATTGATCTGCTGAATAGTTTTAATAAAATATAGGCAAAAGCTACGAGCTTCAAGCTGCCAGCCACGAGCCCTTTTGTTTGGCCAAAAGCCAAATTGTAACTGTGTTTTTTAGCTTCAGGCTACAAGTGTTCAACCTTAGGTTCACGGCAAAAAAATAAATTTTTTTTATCCGAAACATTCATCGTAATTTTGCGATATAAAGATCATGGGACGCAGCAAAACCAATCTCTTTACCCCGGCGCAAAACCGGGCCGCCACCCTGGCCAAGGCCCTGGGGCATCCCGCCCGTATCGCCATCCTTGAGTACCTCGTGCAGGCCGACCAGTGCATCAACGGGGACCTGGTGGAGGAAATTGGATTGGCCCAGGCGACCATTTCCCAGCATCTGAAGGAATTGAAAAACGCAGGTCTCATCCACGGTACCATCTCGGGCACCGCGGTGTGCTACTGCGTCAATCCCACAGGAATGGAAGAATTAAAGGGTTTGTTCGGAAATCTGACGGATCTGAAACAGCTCAAAAATAATTGTTGTTAAAAAAATTTGACTTAATTGATCGCAATATTACAATGAATACCATGAACAATTCCATCTTTCCCCGCATGCATGTATCGCTTTACGTGAGCGATCTGGAGGCTTCCCGGAAATTCTACACCACCTTTTTTGGCCAGGAGCCGGTCAAAGTGAAACCTGGCTATGCCAAGTACGTGCTTGAAAAACCATCCCTGATCATTTCCTTTGTTGAGCACGCCGACCGGGTGGGAGCGGGATTTGGTCACCTGGGTTTTCAGGTTGAAACCCCGGAGGAACTTGAAATCAGACTGGCGGCGGCCCGCAAATCAGGGCTGGTCGCCTTGGAGGAAACGGGCACGGCCTGTTGCTATGCCGTCCAGGATAAATTCTGGGCCATGGATCCCGACGGATATCGTTGGGAAGTCTATTATTTCCACCAGGATGCCGAGTTCAACGATCCCCGTTACCAGACCGAGGCAGAAGCCTGCTGCTCGCCCCAAATGGTGACCCAGCCAGACAAAACCGTGGTGAAGCAGAGGATTGCCCTGAAAAATCTCAACACCGCTCCCAAAGGGGAGGTGTGTTGTGATCCGCAGACAGGCTGTTGCTAAGGGAACCTCAAAAAACTTCGAATCTCTGCGTTGGACTTGGTTCAGAAATGCTCATTTACGGTAGTAAACTGCGCTTTCTTCACCTGCGTCCGCCTTGATCTTCATCGTTTTTTGAGCTTCCAGAACTAAAATTAACGGATGGTTTTCAAAGCAATAGAAACCTGCCTCAAAGAGCATACCCGCAGGATCCCGGCCGCCAGAAAAAGGTTGCTGGAAGATCTTGCGGGTATCATGGTGGGAAAATTGAAGCAGAACGGCGAGTGCAAACTGCTGTTTGTCTGTACCCACAATTCACGGCGCAGTCATTTTGGGCAGATATGGGCCCGGGTTTGCTGCGATCTGTTCGAAATTCGGGGAATTACGACCTTTTCGGGTGGAACGGAGGTGACCGCATTTAATCCACGGGCCGCTGCCGCTTTGCGGCGGGCCGGTTTTCAGATTTCAGAGCCCGCAGGGCGAAATCAGCCAGTGGAAGTGGTGTATTCTCCTGATCAATTGCCCTTGCGGGTGTTTTCAAAACCATTCAATCATCCTAAAAACCCCTTGGAAAATGCAATTGGAGTGTTTACCTGTACTGATGCAGAAAAGAACTGCCCTTTCATTCCCGGACTTTCCGCCCGGATTTCCCTGCCTTTCAAAGACCCGGGCTTGTCAGACGGAACTCTGAATGAATCAATTACCTACGATCAGATTTGCCAGGAAATCGCCACCCAAATGAACTTTTTGGCCCATAAAATTTCTGGCAGTTTCCTTCCGTAAAATTCAACCTGCCGGGAAAAAATTAATTTATCATTCATCAATTCTTTGGTTTCCGGGCCATTTGTTGTCAGGAGAGATCTCTCAATGGAAGGGGGGGTAAGTAATTCCCTTACAAACCGCCAGAATTTGTCATCATATACAGATAAGGCGATTGGGAAATGCTATTGGCATTTGCTACGTTGCCCATTTGAGCTTTTTATTCAAAAATTAAATAAATATCTTTATCATACCAACGATCCGCAGTGGAATACCAAATTTCGCTGCTGCTGACTAAGCGACTATGCCTCTAAAGTGCACCCTATACAGAGTTGTGCTTTTTATTGTTTTAAGCCAAATTAGCCTGAATAGCATTAAACTTTTAGGTCAGGCCCCTGCTTGGTCCTGGGTAACCTCACTTCCGCAGTCAGGAAGCAATCAGGGTTATGGGGTAGCAGTGGATCAGGCAGGCTTTGTGTATCAATGTGGTAGTTTCGAGGGGCCCCTTTATGGTCTCACCAATGCAGGCAACTCTGATGCTTACCTGGCCAAATTTCACCCGAATGGAGCCTTTCTGTGGGCATTTTCCATTTCAGGAACTGCAAATCAGGAAAGCTGGGCGGTGGAGACTGATGCAGCCGGCAATGTTTATATAGGAGGCAAATTTGAATCTACGGTTGACTTTAAAGGCCGCGGAATTGTACCTCAACTGAAGACTTCCAACGGAAAAGGAGATCTTTTTATCGCCAAATATGATTCTTCCGGGGTATTTCAGTGGGTACAAACTCCCAATGTTGGCTCCGCTTTGGAGGAAGATCAGATCACCGCGCTGGCTATTCAGGGGAACCGCTTGTTTGCTTCGGGATTTTTTGAGGACAATGTCTCCCTGGGCGCATCCACCCTTAACCAAACAGGCGCCAGGGACGGCTGCATTCTCGCTCTGGATTTGTCTGGGAATATGATCTGGACCCGAGGCGTGACTGGTGTTTCAGGCAATGAAGAAGCGCTGGGAATCACCGCAGATCAGAATTCTGTGTATGTCCACGGAAGCTTTTCTTCGGGCAATGTCAAATTTCAGACTGGCCCGCCAGGGGGAATTACCGGCACCACCCAGACGGACATCTTCGTGTGTTCCTTTGGGCAGTCGGGTGCCTACAGGTGGGCCATTAAGATCAACAGCAATAAGAATAATAAACCCGGCGGCATCAGGGTGGATTCTACCGGAATTTACCTTTCGGGCGCAGTAGATTGCGGAAATACGGGTCTGTTCCTTCCTGGTTTTCCCACGCAGACCGGCTCCAACGGGCAGGATATTTTCTGGGCCAAACTCAGGAGGTCCAATGGAAATGTCCGTTGGATAAAGAGAATATCCGACAATAACACAGCCCTGAGCGAAGCCCATGCTCTGGCTTCCGGGCCTTTTGGCCGCCTGTTTGTGGGAGGTCATTTTAATTCCACCACCAATTTTGAAACCCCTGCCTCTGTCTCCCAGGGTGGCGAGGATCTCTTTCTGGCTCAGATTGATACCTCAACGGGGGGAATTCTCTGGCTTAAAACCCACGGTTCCAATGGAAATGACCGCCTTTGGGATCTTGTGGTGGGAAGCCAGGGCTCCATTTATGCAGCCGGAACCAACTGGCAGGCCATGAATTTTGATGCAATTGCAATTCCTGATGCAGGGGAAGAAGATCCCTGGGTGGGCTCCATTGAATTTACGGTTGACGCCATTCCTGATCACCTTTGTGTGCTGGAAAACCAGGCGGATACCTTTAATCTGCTCCTTAACGATGCCTGGTTGCAGAATGATACCCTGAATGTAAATTTACTTTCCGTGGCGAACGGAGCAGGTACATTTTTCGACGACACTACCTTTGTTTATCAGCCTGCAGTGGGCTTCACAGGAAGGGATAGTCTCAAATATTCAATCTGCAACCAGTACGGTGATTGCGACACTGTGATTTCCTTTGTGGAAGTACTGCCCATTGCCCAGGCAGGAAACGACACTGTGCTTTGCAATGTGGGACCTTATACCCTGAATGGCAATAATCCAGTTACTGGCAGCGGCCTTTGGACCACCTTGCCGGGTCCGGCAATTGCTTCCCCTACCCAACCTTCCACCACAGTTAGCGGGCTCAATCCGGGCTATAACCAGTTGATCTGGACCCTGACCTCGAACTTTGGAGGTTGCACTTCCGCAGATACCCTGGTAATTCAATCCAGTCCGGTTTTCACCGCCGGGCTCAGCGGCGATGCCACCATTTGTCAGGGCGATTCCACCCCACTCGAACTGCAAATCACTGGTTTGCAAACGGGACCTTATGCATATCAATACACAGACGGATTTCAAACCTGGCAGGATTCGGGGCAAACGAGTTTAACCCTCCAATGGCTGGTTGCTCCTTCTGTAACCACCCAGTATTCCCTTTTGCAGGTCACGGATACTCTGGGGTGTGCCGCAGGCACCCTGAGCGGCATGCCCACCATTTCGGTGCTGAATTACCCGGTTCAGAGCCTGGGCAATGACACGAGCTTTTGTACGGGAGATTCTCTGACTCTCGACGCAGGCAATCCCGGCGATATTTACCTTTGGAGTACAGGCGCCACCAGTCAGAGTCTGAACATACACACCCCCGGAACCTATACGGTAGAGGTGATCCATGGAGGCTTATGCCTCACCTCAGATACCATCATAGCGCTACTCCAGAATCCGCCTGTGGTCAGCCTGGGGCAGGATACGTCCATTTGTACCGGTGATACGCTCCAGCTTGATGCCGGGAATTCCGGCGCGAACTATTTCTGGTCCGACGGTAGCACCGGAATGGGCCTGGCCGCCACTGTGCCGGGTTGGATCTGGGTGGAGGTGTCTTTGGGATGCCTCAGCCGGGATAGCCTGTTTCTGACCTTGCTGGCACTTCCCCAGGTAAACCTGGGTGCTGATACCCTTCTTTGCCCGGGCGATTCCCTGGCACTTGATGCTTCAGGAACCGGGGTTGCCTGGTGGTGGAGCACGGGATCAAATGCTGCGCAAATTCAGCTTCAGCAGGCCGGCACCGTCTGGGTTGAGGTTACGGACAGCAATGGCTGCCAGGGCAGGGATACGCTTTCCCTGCAGTATTTCCCCTTTACCCCTCCAACTCTGGGTCCGGATACTGCCCTTTGTGCCCAGGACAGCTTTGTGCTGAATGCGAATGCGCCGGCCGGGTACCAAACCATCTGGAGCAACGGATCAACCGCAGGTACCCTCTTCGCTTTCCCCAATCAGCAATACGCCCTCACTTTCCTCGACACCTCCAGTGGATGCAAAGGGGGAGATTCCATCTCAATTAGCCTGTTGCCCGCCGCTCCACTCGATCTGGGGCCCGATACTGCCTATTGTGCAGGAGATTCTGTGTTGCTGGATGCTGGTCCAGGAGCGTCTTCTTATCTCTGGTCAGACGGGAGCACGACTCAAACCCTGTGGGTGAATGCGCCGGGTACGATCTGGGCCATGATTGTGGATGGATGTCCTTCGGCCCGCGATTCTGTGGTGATTACAGAAAATGTCCTTCCTTTAGTAGATCTTGGTCCAGATACCCTGCTTTGCTACGGGGCAAATGTTGTATTGCAGGCGGGTTCGGGAAATTCATTTCTCTGGTCGGATGGGGGTACCCAGGCTCAGGCAGTGGTTTATCAGGCCGGAATCTGGTGGGTGACGGTCACTGATGCCAATCTTTGCCAGGGAACAGACACCGTTTTGGTGGAGGTTGCCCCCGGTCCAGGCAGTTTTGCCGGGTTGGATTCCCTCTATTGCCGGCTGGATCCCCCCGTTACCCTCAACGGCCTGCCTGCCAACGGGCATTTCAGCGGGCCAGGTGTCATTGGCAATCAGTTTTTCCCCAACCTGGCTCCCCTCAATTTGCCGGTCGCCGTGACCTGGATCTGGAATGATTCTACTCAATGCATTGATTCCCTTCAGTCTGTGACCCTCATTCAGGATACAGTCTCCGCCCAGGCCGGGCCCGATCAGGATGTTTATGCTTCCAGTCAGGTATTCATGCAAGCCGTGGACCCAGCCCCCGCTCCTGGCGTATGGACCTTGCTGAGCGGAAGCGGAATAGCGGCCGATCCCGGCCTGTACAATTCTCAGGTGACCGGACTTGGTCCCGGGGCGAATATTTTTCTCTGGACCGTGGGAGTGGGTAATTGCATCACCACCGACGAAGTCGTACTGCAGTTGCCTCAGTGGAATCTCGAAACTGGCATTTCCCCCAATGGAGACGGATTGAATGAAACCCTGAATTTCCCCGGTCTGGAAACAATGGGCGACAATACCCTGCTCATTTTTAACCGCTGGGGACAATTGGTGTATCGTCGGCAAAATTACCAAAACGATTGGGCGGGCACCAACCTGGAAGGTCGAACCCTCACCGACGACACTTATTATTTCACCCTTACCCTTTCAAATATTCCCGAATTGAAGGGTTACGTGGTGGTCAGGCGCTGATTTTGCCCGAAAATTGGCCCGCTAAGCTGATTTTTAACTTTTACTCCCGCCTGAATTTTCTTATCTTATTGTCGGCTATTTTTGAAACCTTCGACATGCACGTACCCTCGAAATTTCTGTGGGGATTCCTCTGTATTGTATTTTTTTGCCGGCTTCTTTCTGCTCAGGGGCCGGTGCCGGGTCATTATTCCGTGAAACTGGAGAAGGTTTGGGGGCAGGAAAGCAAGGGACAGAATGCAGATGGCTCGGTACCCGAAATCCTCCTTTCCTACTCAGGGCCCCACCAGGTCAAACTTACGCTGATCAATTGGGGGGAAATAGATCGTATTTTTGAAAAGGAAGCCAGCCTCGAACAGGACGAAAAAGGCATTTACCAGATTCGCCTTTCTGATGAGGAAACGCCAATGGGTGGGTTTTCCTACGATCCCAAATCCCGGCGCCTGATTCTTTCCATCATCATGGCCACGCCCAAAGAATTTGAACTGGTTACCCCTATTATGGAAATCCGGCCCGGCATTTACCGGGCAGATTCGTCCGGGCAAAGCCTGGTGCTTGACAGTGAAAAGGAAAATCTGAAATTTCAGTTCATCAACCGCTCAGATCATTCCTTTGAAGAATTTTCCCTGAATGTGCCCCGGTCTTTCCGCATCCTGAATCAAAAGGAGGATTGGTCCGAGATTTTCACCAACGACGACTTCAGACTGGAATACGGAATCTATTCGGGCAAAATCAAATTCACCAAAACTGACGGCTGCACCATTTTTTCCTGGGATTCGTTGCTGAATAAATGAAGGTAAACTGGTACAATGAGGCATCTTTCTGCAGAATTTCCTTAACTTGACCTTATGTCTGTTCTCCCCCTCCACCGCGGCAAACGTGCCTATACTCCCCTCGAAAAATGGGACGGAAAATCCGGCCCCTTTGATGTGATCATCATTGGCACAGGTATGGGGGGAATGAGTTGCGGCGCGGCCCTGGCCCAGTATGGGTACAAGGTTTTGATGCTGGAACAGCATTACATCCCGGGTGGGTTCACCCACATGTTTGGCCGCAAGGGCTTTCACTGGGACGTGGGCGTACATGCCATCGGGGAAATGCAACCCGGCAAGACTCCCCGCAAATTGCTGGACTGGCTCAGCAATTCATCCATTAAAATGGTCTCTCTGGGCGATCCTTTTGACCGTTTTGTCTTTCCTGACGGGTTTGAATTCGAATTGCCTCAGGGACGGCTCAAATACATTGATTCCCTCAAAAAACTCTTTCCCGAGCAGGAAGAAGGCATTACCCGCTACTTCGATACCGTGGTCAAAGCCATGAAAAGTTCCATGAGCTTTTTTGCCCTCAAAACCATGTCCGAAGGGATTGATAAGCTGGGGTCTGGTCTCAAAAGTGTGCTTCAAACCGACTACTGGGGCAAAACGACCACAGAAGTGCTGGATGAATGTGGCATTGAAGGGAAATTGAGAACCCTCCTGACCGTTCACTGGGGGTATTATGGTACCATTCCCGACGAATCCAGCTTTGCCATGCACGCCCTTACCCATGTGCATTTCTGGAACGGAGCCTTTTACCCCGAAGGCGGCTCAAAATCCATCGCTTCCGCACTTCTGGGCGTCATTCTCGACGCTGGGGGTGAAGTCCTGACCAAAGCCCGGGTGGAGTGCCTGCTGACCGAAGGCAAAAAGGTGACCGGGGTAAAACTCTCTGACGGACGGGAAGTGCTGGCCCCCAAAGTGGTATCTGCGGCGGGAGCTAAAACCACGGTGAATAAGTTGATTTCGGAAGAATGGAAGGAAAGCAAATGGGCCAGTGAAGTCAGCAAAATCAAAAGTTCGCCTCCCTATCTCTGCCTCAACCTGGGATTCGAAGGCGATATCGCCTCCCTGGGTGCCTCCGCCGCCAATAAATGGCTGTTTGATACCTGGGACAATAACCAGTATTTCTGGGACCTCAATAATCCCGACGAGGAGCCCCATATTTTGTATTGCTCATTCCCTTCTCTGAAGGATCCCCTTTACGATCCCGGCCCCCGCCAAAAGCACACCGGCGAATGCGTGACTTTCCTGCCCTGGAGTTGGTTCAAACAATGGGAAAATACAGACTGGGGTGAGCGGGGAGAAGAATATCTGGCTTTGAAAAAGCGCATTGAAGACAAATTGCTGGCCTCCCTGCGCAAGGCCATGCCCGAACTGATGGAAAAACTGGTGCTTTGGGAGTTGTCCACCCCCCTTTCAGCAAAGTGGTTTACCCAGGCCGACGAAGGCGCCATTTATGGGCTGGAATCCACCCCTGCCCGCTACAACTGCAAGGCCCTGCGTACCCGCACCCCCTACAAGAATTTCTACATGACCGGGGTGGACGTTGCTTCCCTCGGCGTGGTGGGCGCCATGAGCTCAGGCGTACTGACCGCCGCCACCCTCGACAAACGGGTTTATAAGCATTTGCTTTAGGGAGATGTCAGAGGGTTAGATTTTAGATTTCAGAGATGAGTCGTTAGAAGGGAGTCTTTAGGCGCTTAGGGCGTCGTAAGCGACAACAAGTTGTCGCAAAATTTAAATTTGGTGGTTAGTTTTTGGGGTGCCCTGGCCGGGCGGGCCTTCTTTACTCGTAAGTTTGTTAGTTTCAAAGGCACTCGTGAATCTCCCATTGGTCGATTTGTTAGAAAAAGAAGCAAAAAGCGCCAAAACCTAAACCCTGCCCCCTCACACCTCTGACCCGTCGCACAAGCCCACCAGCCGCCCTCCCGATAGCTATCCGGGACCCATCGCTCAAGGCCGCCCCCTGGTTTTATTCGGTTTGCTTATTTCAAAGGCGCTCATGAATCTCCCCATGGTCGATTTGGCAAGGCCACCCCACCCTGGTTGGCTTCGCCCAAAAATACCCTCGCTTCGCGGCTTCAATCCTCTGGATTGATTTAGTCCTTAGAGGGGAGTAACCAGGAATTTTCGGCAATTTTCTTTTGGTTAGAGGCAGGGCATGCCTTGCAAAAAAAATCCCATCACATTCCCCTCACTACAACCACTTCACCCAATTGTTCATTGTTCATTGCTCTCTGCTCATTGACAATGCCCGGTTTGAAATCAGCGAAGGACCAGATAAAGCGCCAGTGGCAGATGATGCCCGCCCCGACGAAGAGGTGAAAAATCTCGTGACCCGAGATCACCCCGGTCCAAAGGGTGGGCCATTCGGCAAAATCGAGCACCGCACCCACCGAGTAGCAAGCCGCCTCAATCAGCAACCAGAAAATAAATTTCAGTTTGAATTTACGCACCAGCATCACCCCTGAGATCAATCCCAGCCAGCCGTAGCCGAGATAAACCACCAGGTCCATCAGGTTGGAAAAATCATCGAAATAGAGCACTTTGAGAATAACCCCCGCAACCGCGGCCGTGCCCATCAGCACCAAAATTCCCCAGCGTTTCACCCCTTTGAATAAAATTCCGTGTACGGGAAAAAAGCTGGCCGCAATCAAAAGGAAAATTCCGGCGTGGTCGAGTCGCTGAAAAATGGCTTTGGCAAAACCTCCTTTTTCCAGCAAATGAAAAGTGCCCGACATGCTGAGCACAAATACGGCCGCAATCCCAAACAGAATGTGATACACAATGGGAGTTTTGCCCCAGGCCTTGCGCAGCAAAAACACAAATAAAACCACGAAAACCGGGATCACCAGATAGTGAGAAAAGGAACTTACCGGCTCGCTGATGCCTGGCAAGGGAATACGGTCGATGAGGAATACCATTTCCTATAAGTAAGCAAAAACCTACGAAAATTGAAAATTAATTTTTCAGAATTAAGGGAGCCTCTGAAATCAAATGAGATCAAGGCCGCCGCAGGTGAAGAAAGCGCAGTTTGTTAATTGATCTTTGTTATTTGCCAATTGTCTATTGAGCCAGGTCCAACGCAGAGATTGGAAGAATCAAGAGTTGTTGAGCTGTAAATGTCCAAAACCCTGTTCCGTGGAACAGGCGCGAATCAGACCGCAGGGCGGTCACATTATTGTAGCCCGTGGAACGGGTATGTAGTCCCACGACCCCTGCGCGGTCGCATTATGCACCATCCACACGGGCTGGAAAATGCTGTCCTACTTCACCCGCACCCGGTTCCATTCGTCCAGATCTGCCTTCTCAGGCTGGTTTTCCACCCTCATCACTTCATCAAAAATGAGGGTTTCCTCCTGATCGGGGCTGTACTGGGGCCAGGTCACGCCCAGTTTGTCGTGGTTGGGATTGCCGGTTTTGGCAAACTGAATCCAGGCATAATGCAGGGCATCAAAAAGCTGGCCGGGGGGATTTTCGCCCACAATGGCTGTGTGGTCGCGGTGGTTGAAAATGAAGGGCAATTCCATGGCATGGTACGCCTTCAGGTCGGAATTGGGGGAAGGCCAGTCGAAGCGAAAGGAATACACAGGCTCATGTTTCAGCCAGGCCTGGCTCACCCGCTGGTGGGGCTCACGGAAGATCATGAGGGTAACCAGCCGCGACAGCACAAATACCTTCTTGAAATCCGGATTTTCTTCCCGGATCAGTTTGCGCAGGGGAGCCAGGTCGCCCCAGTCACTGCCCAGTTGTTTCACGATCAGGCGGCCCGCAATGCCCGGAATTTTGCGCAGCACCGGGATCAGCTCCACCCACATATTGATTTCGTCCTCGGTGGTGCCGTTCAGCAGCGGCACAGGCGCCATCTGGCCTGCCTCGATTTGGGCATAAGGATCGGAAGGGAGTAACCCACCGTCATAAATGGGTCCGAAAAACACCCCCGAACTTTTCTTATTGGCCTTGGCCACTTCTTTGTAAAGCGCCACAATCTCGTCTTCAGACAGCTTTTTCAGGTCTTCCATGGTCTGGGCCCCTGACAGGCGGATGAAATCCTCTGCCACATGCTTTGCCTCCGCAGGCGTAGGCGAAAATCCGTAGGTGCCACTTTCGGCGATGAGCTTGTGAAAGAGGCCAAGGGCCTCGGGCATGAGGGCCAGGGCCATCACATTGCCGCTCCCCGCAGATTGCCCCATCAGGGTCACATTATTGGGGTCGCCGCCAAATTGGGCGATATTATCCCGCACCCATTCCAGTCCTTTGACCAGATCCAGCAGACCCAGATTTTTGCTGTTGGCATATTCTGCTCCCCCAAAATCCTCCAGATCGAGCCAGCCCAGCGGCCCCAGACGGTATTGCAGATTGACGAAGATGATGTCCCCGTTTTTGGCAAATTCGGCTCCGTTGGACCAGTAGGAGCGGCCAGAGCCCAGGATCCAGGCCCCGCCATGCACATAGACCAGCACGGCTTTTTTGGCGCCTGCCACCGTGTCGGGAGCCCAGAGATTGAGCCGCAGACAATCCTCGCTGTGGGGAGTGGGCGTCTTGCGGGTATCTTTGGAGAAGCGGGCGTACTGCACCGCCGCATTGCCAAATTCGGTGGCGTCGTACACCGTATCCCAGGGCACAGGTGCCTGGGGAGGCATCCAGCGCAGGTCGCCCTGGGGCGCCCGCGCAAAGGGTACATCCGCAAAACGATAGACCCCCGTATTTTCGATGAACTGACCCCGCACCTTGCCAAAGGTGGTGGAAATGACCGGCTTCTGGGCCCGTACGCTGAAAAAAATAAGGGTCAGCAGGGCGAAACTGAAGAGGGCCCTGGAAAATTGCTGAAGGTTCATGATCATCCTCAATTAACGTTTTCCCACCGTGCGGCTGCCGCTTTTGCGGTTGGCTTTTTTGCCTTTGGCTTTCTTGCGATCCACAAAATTGCTTCCCTTGGGGGCTTCCTTTTTCACCGGACCTTTGGGTTGCAGCAGGGCATCTGCCAGATCTTCCCGGCCGGCTTTGGCCAGGGTCTTGCGAATCCAATCCTTGTTTTCAGGTTTGTACCAGAAGAAAAAGCGGTGCTGATTGTCGCGCTCATCCTTGGTTTTGGCAGTATAAACGGGCTGCAAAGTGTAAGGGTGCAATCCTGTATAGTAAATGATGGTGGCCACGGTCATGGGGGTGGGGGTAAATCCTTGCACCTGCTCGAGGTGAAAGCCCATGTCTTTGGTTTCCACCGCCAGATTGGCCATGTCCTCGGCCCGGGAACCCGGGTGACTGGATATGAAATAAGGGACCAGACTTTGGTTGAGACCAAATTTTTTGTCGATCTGGTCGAATTTCTTTTTGAAAGCATGAAAATGCTTGAAAGACGGCTTGCGCATGATCTTCAGCACTTCGTCTGAAGTATGCTCGGGCGCCACCTTGAGGCGGCCGGACACGTGGTGCCGCAGCACCTGCTCCATGTACTCATCGAGGGTGTCGTCGCCCTTCTTATTATAAGAGGGGGTGAGCAGGTCGTAGCGGATGCCGCTGCCTACAAAGGCCTTTTTCACTGCGGGAATCTCATTCACCTTTTTATACAGGTCGATCATGGCGCGGTGACTGGTATCCAGGTTGTCGCAGATGACCGGGTGAATGCAGCTGGGGGTCTGACATTTTTTGCAAATCTCCTCGTCCTTGCCCTTCAGCTTGTACATATTGGCCGACGGGCCGCCCAGATCGCTGATATAGCCCTTGAAATCGGGCATTTGGGTCACTTTTTCCACCTCTTTGAGGATGGATTCCTCTGAGCGGGAAGCGATAAACTTGCCCTGGTGGGCCGAAATGGTGCAGAATGAGCATCCCCCAAAACAGCCGCGGTGCATATTCACCGAAAATTTGATCATCTCAAAGGCCGGAATCACCCCGCGCTCGGCATATTTGGGGTGAGGTAGGCGGGTGTAGGGCAGGTCGAAGGAGGCATCCATCTCGTGCTCGGTCATGGTGGGGTAGGGGGGATTGACCAGCAGCATTTTGGGCCCCACCCGTTGCAGAATGCGGCGGGCCTTCAGTTTATTGGATTCGACCTCCACGATCTTGAAATTGGCCGCGAAGGAGCGTTTATTTTGCAGACATTCCTCGTGGGAGGAGAGGGAAACATCCTTCCAGAGTTTGATTTTGGGAATCTCTTCCTGAAAGGGACGCAGAATGGCCGTCTGGGGAATGGTGGTGAGGGAGGAGAAAGGAACCCCTTTGGCCAGCAGACGCAGCATTTCCCGCAGGGGTTGTTCGCCCATGCCATAGACCAGCAGGTCGGCGCCCGATTCTTCCAGAATGGTGGGCTTGAGTCCGTTTTGCCAGTAATCGTAGTGGGTGACCCGCCGCAACGAGGCTTCAATGCCTCCAATCACCACGGGCACGTCCGGATAGAGCTGCTTGAGGATGCGGGTGTAAACCGTGGTGGCGTAATCGGGTCGGAAACCGGCCTCCCCACCCGGGGTATAGGCGTCGGTGGAGCGCTTGCGTTTGTTGGCGGTGTAGTGGTTGACCATGGGGTCCATGCAGCCGCCTGTGACCCCGAAGAACATTTTGGGTGCCCCAAATTTTTTGAAATCCCGCAGGTCGTCTTTCCAGTTGGGTTGGGCTACAATGGCGACCCGCAGGCCTTCATTTTCCACGATGCGGCCAATTACGGCCGCCCCAAAGGCAGGATGATCCACGTAGGCATCCCCCGAAATGATCACCACATCGCATTCTTCCCAGCCGCGCTTTTCCATTTCCTTGCGCGTGATGGGCAGCCAATCTGTAATCGGACGGTGGGTTTCCACTTTCATTTGACTACAAAGATAGGGAGGAATCGATTAGCAATTGACAAAGAACAATTAGCAATTAACAATTCTCTCCAAAAGGCGTCAACTTAAGGGTTAAGGGGGCACGCAGAGGTCGCAAAGGAGTTGTTTTCCGCGTTTCGTGGGTTGAAGGGGGCAAAGGCCGCAGAGGAATGCACACGATCGGTTATGGTTTTAGGTAACGCAGAGGTCGCAAAGGAGTTGTTTTCCGCGTTTCGTGGGTTGAAGGGAGCAAATACCGAAAGCGTTCGGTACGCAAAGATTTTTATGATAAACCCAAAAATTTAACAGAATTTTTCCCTTCCAGGTACTTCACCTTGTTGAACTTTTCGCCCCTTTGGATGAGGGTAAAAGCGATTTTGATGATCTCGTTTATGATCTCATTCAGGACCGAAAAAGGATGCTTTTTTTGAACTTCCGTTCGGTAAATGTACCAATTATGGAATATGCGTCCGGGATGGATGAGGCTCATTGCCCCCATGAATAGGAGCGATTTTGCTTTTCTGTTTCCTGTTTTATAGACTCTGGGTCTCACCTTGTACTTCCCCGATCCCTTGCTGAATGGGGCCGAAGCAATGAATGAGGCGAAACTCTTGAAGTCTTTTATCTTTTTAAAGCCACAAGTGTGAATTAGGATCATGGTTGCACAAACCTTCCCAATTCCTGGGACGGATTTGAGTATTGTATGCCAGGAGCTTAATTGGGCTGAACTTTTGATCAGAGCCTCAATTTCATCCTCCACAAGTTGAATTCGATTCTGGAAAAATTCAATTGTCTCCCGGTAAACTTTTGCTCCCATGGCAGAAGGATCTGCAAGGTCAAGGTTGGACAATTCCCGATTAAGGAACTGGGTCTGGGATTTGACCAATTGTTTCCTGAGCAGGGAAAGGGCACGGAGTTTGGCTTCTTCCTTCGAGTCGGGCTCAAATCGCCTGGCCTGGTCACTGAAGCGGGCAGCAAACTCACAGAGGCGCTCTGCTGAGTCCTGATCATCGCTGTGGCGGCGAATGTCTGGAGAGAATTTATGGATCACCAGCGGACTAACCACCCAGGCGAAATAACCTTCCCCACTAAGCAGGCGGGTAATCCTGTCAATGTAGTTGCCGGTGTGTTCCATGCAAATCAAAGTGGATTCCTGGGTTAGGTTTTCCTTGACCATCCATTCAATGAATAGATGAATCCCCGGGATGGAGTTTGGAAATTGTTGTTGGGAACTGCTGCCATCCTCTTTGCGAACGACCAAATCAAATACCTCTTTTGAGATGTCGATTCCTACGAAACTGTTGAATTTCATAACTTAGCGTTTAATTATTTTTTTAAGATTGTGGCCACTTGTTAACCAGACCTATGTATGGTGATAGGTTCATGGATTTTTATCGGGTTTTTCAAGTGGAGGGAGCAGGTCAATCTTTGCTGAGGCTCGAAGCCTAGAACGCAAGCCTGCTCCCTTTTCCACAATTAACAGCTTCAAATTTATTAACATTGTTTTGTTAATGATTTGAATCCTTTAAACTAATAGCATTCGCAGGCGTCAACTTAAGGGATTGATGCCGAATTTGGTAAGGAATAACGGTTCCCCGGACCACCCATTTTCGGGCCAAAGGCCAGAATAAGGTGACCCCTCTGGGGTCATCCTATTCCTTTCCAAACCCACCAAATCCATTTGTTTGTGCCCTTTTTTTGACTCTCATTATTTTTCTCTAACCAAATTCGAATGACATGAAGAAATGGAAATCACTTTGCCTGATTGCTACTCACAAGTGTTTACAGTTTTGTACATAGTGTCCAATAAAAATAATAAATGCCCGCCTTTTTCGAGTTGGGGGATCAAGCCAATTTCCTCAAAAGTGGAAATTCCTCCGAAGGTAAAAATGTTATTCTCCATGAACCCACGATTTTGGATTATTCAATCCTTATTCTGTTGGAAGGGCCTCTGGAAGAATATCACCCTGGGTGCATTCGACACCTTCACCACCATGTTTCAATCCTTATTCTGTTGGAAGGGCCTCTGGAAGACGGTTAAGGATATTCCTTATCCCGTCTGTTTGACCGTTTCAATCCTTATTCTGTTGGAAGGGCCTCTGGAAGTGAAATAATGTTTCAGGTTTTGGCGGTACCAGGAGCCGGTTTCAATCCTTATTCTGTTGGAAGGGCCTCTGGAAGCACGGACGCCTACCTCACCTGGGACAAGCTAATCGAGTTTCAATCCTTATTCTGTTGGAAGGGCCTCTGGAAGATGGTAAGGTCGATAGCCACAGTGATAGCCTTCTTGGTTTCAATCCTTATTCTGTTGGATGGGCCTCTGGAAGATCTCTTCGGAGACGAAGAAGGGAACCTCCTACTAAGTTTCAATCCTTATTCTGTTGGAAGGGCCTCTGGAAGGTGCCTTCAGCAGCGCCAACCTGGACACCCTTCACGAGTTTCAATCCTTATTCTGTTGGAAGGGCCTCTGGAAGTGTCTTTGCCATTATTCCTGGTAAGTGATGTTGGAAGTTTCAATCCTTATTCTGTTGGAAGGGCCTCTGGAAGCAGAATCCGCCGTTTGCTTGCCACCTGAACTAATTCGTTTCAATCCTTATTCTGTTGGAAGGGCCTCTGGAAGTCAATCAGTTTGGTACAAAGGCAAAGTCTGGGTTTTGTTTCAATCCTTATTCTGTTGGAAGGGCCTCTGGAAGAAGACTATTTTTTGAATTTAGGAAGAAGAGGCATTAGTTTCAATCCTTATTCTGTTGGAAGGGCCTCTGGAAGTTGCCCGCGCCTATGAATGGCTACGGAGGCACGAAAGTTTCAATCCTTATTCTGTTGGAAGGGCCTCTGGAAGAGCTGGGCAGGTATTCCCAAAAAAGGGCAGCCGGATGTTTCAATCCTTATTCTGTTGGAAGGGCCTCTGGAAGAAAATGAGAAATTCCGCAAAGGGTGGACAAATAGAAGTTTCAATCCTTATTCTGTTGGAAGGGCCTCTGGAAGTGGTGATTCCGTCACATTGCGGGCCTTCTGGCCCCAGTTTCAATCCTTATTCTGTTGGAAGGGCCTCTGGAAGCCTCCAAACGTCTTGTAAAATCCTCAAAAGTACTCAGTTTCAATCCTTATTCTGTTGGAAGGGCCTCTGGAAGTTATTAGTGAGGCCTTTAACAAGGCGCTTTAGTTGGTTTCAATCCTTATTCTGTTGGAAGGGCCTCTGGAAGGAACCCATGGACTTTTTGAAGTCCTACACCTACAAGTTTCAATCCTTATTCTGTTGGAAGGGCCTCTGGAAGAAAATTCCCCGGTACGTCGGCATAGACGACGATTCGAAGTTTCAATCCTTATTCTGTTGGAAGGGCCTCTGGAAGTGGGATTCAAATTACGGGAATGGCAGGTACAAGCTGTTTCAATCCTTATTCTGTTGGAAGGGCCTCTGGAAGTTATCTTTGCCATATCCACCAGCGATTTTGTGGACTGTTTCAATCCTTATTCTGTTGGAAGGGCCTCTGGAAGTTGGCAGGCGCTGGCCATGGGTCAGAATGTGGCCGTGTTTCAATCCTTATTCTGTTGGAAGGGCCTCTGGAAGCAAGCGCCAATTCATGGGCAATTCAAAGGCACTCAAGTTTCAATCCTTATTCTGTTGGAAGGGCCTCTGGAAGTGGTGCGTGGCGCAGAGCAGGGGGTGAGCTATGGGGTTTCAATCCTTATTCTGTTGGAAGGGCCTCTGGAAGTGAGAAAGGAGGTGCGCAATGACCAATGATGTTTATGTTTCAATCCTTATTCTGTTGGAAGGGCCTCTGGAAGTTGGTAAAGCGTGGGAATTTTGGCGTATCTGATTGGGAGTTTCAATCCTTATTCTGTTGGAAGGGCCTCTGGAAGGTTACGATGTTTCCCGGCTTGGTGCGGCCCTGGTCGGTTTCAATCCTTATTCTGTTGGAAGGGCCTCTGGAAGCTGTATCCATTCCGTGAGGGTGCCGAACTTACCGAAGTTTCAATCCTTATTCTGTTGGAAGGGCCTCTGGAAGTTCTTTTTGCGAAAGACAAAATATGATCCAATAAAGTTTCAATCCTTATTCTGTTGGAAGGGCCTCTGGAAGGAAGAGGAATGATTCTCCATGGCCTCAACGAATGGATGTTTCAATCCTTATTCTGTTGGAAGGGCCTCTGGAAGATCTTAATTTTCCAATCTGAATTGGGCTGGATTGGGGTTTCAATCCTTATTCTGTTGGAAGGGCCTCTGGAAGGTATTCAAAAGATATTGGAGGACCGCAATAATGGCGTTTCAATCCTTATTCTGTTGGAAGGGCCTCTGGAAGCTTTACTTTACGGTTGCCAAGGTAGGCAACGTGGCTGTTTCAATCCTTATTCTGTTGGAAGGGCCTCTGGAAGTTTATCGGAGCATGAAAGGTGTAGGTACTGACGAAGTTTCAATCCTTATTCTGTTGGAAGGGCCTCTGGAAGACATTACGACGTTTATAACATGCGCCGTGAATTAGGTCGTTTCAATCCTTATTCTGTTGGAAGGGCCTCTGGAAGCGATTTGTTGTCTGATTGTTGTAGCGATTTCTCGATTGTTTCAATCCTTATTCTGTTGGAAGGGCCTCTGGAAGAATTACTGCACAAATAAATGCAGTTTCTTCCCAGGGTTGTTTCAATCCTTATTCTGTTGGAAGGGCCTCTGGAAGTATTATTCACGTTGAGGGCAAAATTATTGAGTTTCTGTTTCAATCCTTATTCTGTTGGAAGGGCCTCTGGAAGGAAATCGTAACCATAGAGGCGCTTCAACATGCGGAAAAGTTTCAATCCTTATTCTGTTGGAAGGGCCTCTGGAAGGATGCTTGAGAATATGTAAGACATGACAATTAATACGTTTCAATCCTTATTCTGTTGGAAGGGCCTCTGGAAGATAATCAGGCAGGCCGTCGGCGTCCTGCGGGCCGTAGTTTCAATCCTTATTCTGTTGGAAGGGCCTCTGGAAGGCAGCTTTCACACAGGGTACAATCAACTTATTCATGTTTCAATCCTTATTCTGTTGGAAGGGCCTCTGGAAGCTGGAAATTTTCTTTCTTTTTCTTAATCACTTCGTGTTTCAATCCTTATTCTGTTGGAAGGGCCTCTGGAAGATGTCCCTTACAATCACCTGGCGGCATTCCACTGAGGGTTTCAATCCTTATTCTGTTGGAAGGGCCTCTGGAAGTTGACCTGATCAAAGAATTCGGGTTGCGAATCCGGGAAGTTTCAATCCTTATTCTGTTGGAAGGGCCTCTGGAAGACGGTATTGGCTGAAGGCGGGGAATGGATTGTGAAGTTTCAATCCTTATTCTGTTGGAAGGGCCTCTGGAAGGTTGAAAAGGCGTCGCCTTTGCCTGATCGAATTTCAGTTTCAATCCTTATTCTGTTGGAAGGGCCTCTGGAAGGTATTCGTAGCTAAGGGCTACGGAACCCAAAACAACTGTTTCAATCCTTATTCTGTTGGAAGGGCCTCTGGAAGGGAAGGGCAACCCACCGATCAATTTAGTTATCCCATTAGTTTCAATCCTTATTCTGTTGGAAGGGCCTCTGGAAGTCAGACGAAGTATAGTAAGATGACTGATCAAAAAACCGGTTTCAATCCTTATTCTGTTGGAAGGGCCTCTGGAAGCAGCCACCTCACCGCTGTGGCCAACACGCGGATCAAGTTTCAATCCTTATTCTGTTGGAAGGGCCTCTGGAAGAGCCGAGGACCGATCCAAATTTGAGGGCCTGGAAGCGTTTCAATCCTTATTCTGTTGGAAGGGCCTCTGGAAGTCAGGGGCCACAGGTCCCACAGGTCCAGGAGGTTGGGTTTCAATCCTTATTCTGTTGGAAGGGCCTCTGGAAGCGGTCCAGGAAGGTTTCCTTATACCTACGGAGAAAATGTTTCAATCCTTATTCTGTTGGAAGGGCCTCTGGAAGTTCCTCTGAACAAGAGGAAGTTTCAATCATTGACGGTTTCAATCCTTATTCTGTTGGAAGGGCCTCTGGAAGCCTGGCAGCCGGATTTCTTTTTTGTAGACAATAGCGTTTCAATCCTTATTCTGTTGGAAGGGCCTCTGGAAGCCGCAGATCTCTGGTTATGAGCGGGCCAGATACAAGTTTCAATCCTTATTCTGTTGGAAGGGCCTCTGGAAGATTGTCGGAACAATTGCCTGTGCAATTTTCATCTAGTTTCAATCCTTATTCTGTTGGAAGGGCCTCTGGAAGTAATTACAACCTTTGTAATTATACAACGTATTGACAGGTTTCAATCCTTATTCTGTTGGAAGGGCCTCTGGAAGATTGTTGGGAAGGTTAAGCGCACCAGCCCATTTTAGTTTCAATCCTTATTCTGTTGGAAGGGCCTCTGGAAGCGACAAAGAAATTTATTTATGAATTCAATCCAGGGGAGTTTCAATCCTTATTCTGTTGGAAGGGCCTCTGGAAGGGACTTAATCGGTCAGCTTGCGAACAGTTGGAGGGTGTTTCAATCCTTATTCTGTTGGAAGGGCCTCTGGAAGCTCTGATTCTGAATTCCTCAGTATCATTGAGCGCATGTTTCAATCCTTATTCTGTTGGAAGGGCCTCTGGAAGTCGATTATTAACTTATTTCGCTCATTCTGAGCAAGTTCGAGGCAATTGATGCATGCTTTCTTTAAAGAATTCAGTACGTCAAAGACCAATAATTTGCCTTTTTTTCTTTCTCCTCCGCTCCCATATTGAATTGATAGCCAAGTAATTATGCTGTGATTTTGCAATTGGTCAAATAAATTTGGGTAAGGAATGAAGTTCACTTCGGGCAAATATTTCGATAGGTGCAATCTACACATCTTTTTTTTACTCTCGTGCTTTCAGGGTACCGGTTTTTTTCAACAATTTTACTAATCCCCTCAATGGATTCTTTTACCCCTTTCTTGTCGGAATCTTTTATTGTAATTTCTTCCAAATGATGCTTAGAACGTGTATATACAATATATCCTGATTCAACTTTAGTTTCAAAAACCTCCTCAATAAGAAGGGAATAACAAAATAATTGCTGTTTGTACGTTTCGAATACTATTCCTTTGAACTCTGCAAACTTGTAGTCAAGGGGAGCCATTTTGCCATTTTCTAATAAAAGTACTTCATCTACTTTTCCCCTTAGTTCTCCATGTGAGAGGTACTGATCCACCCATTTTCCCTTTACTCCAATTTTTTTGCGTAAGTATTCTTTATTTCTTTCCAGTTTTTGGTCATGGATTTCACGACCCTTCAGCACTTTTTGGAATTGCTCCTCATTTTGAGGAATTTTCAAAACATGCTCGTACCAGATAAATCTTGGACAATAAAGGTACTGGATTATATGGGAGGGTGTAATGGACAGCATTAAAAAAATAGTGCCTTCACTTGATCTGAGACAATCTTTTTGTCAAAAGCCTGTCCTAAAAGCTTGGTTTCCTGAAGCTCTTTTTTGGACATTGGAAAAATGTAAACAGAATCCAATTCTTCGTTTATTATCTCTTCAATCTGGAGGGAAACAGAATCGACCTCACTCAAACTGAGAGTGCCCAGAAAAACTGAATATTGAACCCTGTTCAGACCTGCACGCTTACAAATCTTGCTGACTAAATTTCTACTTTTGTCTTCCTGAATGTCGTATAAAACCCAAACTATCATTCCTCGCCTCCATTATTTGAATTCCCCAACAATTGCTGGGCAAAATGGTGGGCCTCCAGTTGGATAACATTAATTCGGGTTTGATTTTTCCCTTTGTGACGGATTGTTTCTTCATCCAGGTAGCGAATAAAATTCTCTCCTAAAAATATTTTCCCTTCCTTGTTGAGTCCAAATCCCCCTGGAAACTCATCCCAGTAAGAATTCTTCACTTTCTTCCTTGAAAAGAGTGCAAAAACACATCTGTCCGCATGAATTCTATAGGCTTCAATAAAATCAAACACTAAACTTTTGGTATTATAGTCATCACGATGGAGGAATCCAACATAGGGGTCAAGCCCCGCTAACATTAAGGCCTTTTCTACTCTTGAATACAATATTCCGTATGCATAATTTAGCATGCAATTAAATGGGTCTTTTGCGGGGCGAAAACTCCTTCCAGAAAAGCAGTAAGCATCCGGAATAGAAATGCTGAGACTTTGGAAGTAGTGTCTTCCCGCGCTTCCTTCCAGGCCTCGCAGGCTTTCAGCAATTTCTTTCAGATTAGATGCCTGTAGTTCTTTAACCTTTTTTAGCAATTGAAGAATTGCCTCTTGTTTTGTTGTAAGGTTTTCCTCAAGATGGGGTCGGTGCTTTTTCAGATCCTGAATATAATCTGCCTGGTTTTGCAGCTTTGCTCCAATCCAATCCTTGACCCATTTTAATCCTTCTTGATTGAGACTTGCCTCCAGTTGCCTCTTTCTTATGCGGGTTGTACTTCCGGGACGACTGTGCCAAAACCTTCCCAAGGGCTGTCCTCCACTTTCCAGAATAACAATGTCGATATTATGTTTTACGGCAAGGGCAATGGCATCCGTACTTATGCTCGCCCCTTTGCTAAGCACAAATGAGGATACTTTTTTGGCTGCAATGTGATTTAATTTCACCTTTTCTGAGCCTGTTTCTTTGGTCTTAATCTCAAACATCTCTTCTTTAACATGGAGATAAGCTCCGTATGTATTAATAAAAACCTGCATATTTACTTTTGTCTGACCATTCCATAACCACGCGAAACGGACTTTCCAAGACCAATTCCTGAAGGCAAAAGGACATTGGATACAAACTCACCCTCAAATCCAAGCAGCGCCTGATCCTTGAATTTAATTGCTTTTCCAGTGAATTTTCCTTTAAGCATAATCCTTTCCTGCACCCATACCCCAACTCCTTTGTAAAAGCTAAGGATATTCCCAATTAACAATTTTTCAAGCAATGCTTGTCGCTGATCTTCATTCTGGCCCTGGAATTTTCGATAATTTTCCTGACTTAGAGCCAGCCAAGGACTTTGAAACTGGTATTCCTTCAGAGAATCACCTGTGCCAACTTCTACTTTCCCTTGCCAAAGGTTTTTCGCAGAAACAGGAAAGAATCTTTCTTCAATTTCTATTTTGTCAATCTTCAGAAACAGGGAGGTCAATACTTCCGCTCCCTCATTGAGGGCGATAAGTGTCGGAACTCCCTCAATTACTTTATACTGAACCAAGGGATACTTATACCTCAATTCCCCATTTTCATAGTGATTGTGAAGGAGTGGTGATTTTTCTCTAAAATAATTCCCGAAAAACCCTCGTAATTTATGCCCGGCACGGCCTTCCAGCCGAATTTCAGGAAAGGTGATTTTTACAAAATTTATTTGTTCCATAGGTTATTTTAAAGCATTGTTATGATGGTTTCCTGTTTTCTGATAAACCCTGTTTCAGGATGATAATATTGATCAAATAGCTCAACTGGAATGAGTTTCATGGAGTCCTCAAATGCGCTCAAATAGGGTAGTTCGTGACACAAATAGGTGGGAACTGCTATGATCTGTTTCTGAAAGCGGGCTTTGTAGTGCTGGTCAAATTCTTCCCGACTAATTTTTCTTTCAATCATATCCAGATACTTCATGCGTAGGGTACGCTCCTCTTCTCCTGATTCTACAAAAACGGAGGTTGTTTGCCTGGATTCTTCAATGATCCTGAACTTTGAAACAGGAAATTCTGAGTCCGGGCCATCATATTTCAGTTCTCTCATGGATTGAAAGAGCTTTCTGGATTCCAAAAATGAACTTTTTTCAGTAATATTCTCAAAATATGTCCGGATCAATCCGAGGTAATCACTCTCTTGAATTTCTACTTTGTCCTCGAGGGCAATTCTGGCCTGGTGGCTGGTAATACTTCCATAGATCTTTTGGCAATCCCCAAAATCTATTACATACAAAGGCGAACTTTCTTTTTCTGGGTGATTATTTCGATTGATTCTCCCTGCAACCTGGATGATGGAGTCAATTGGCCCCAAATCCCTAAAACCCAGGTCAAAATCCAGATCAACACCCGCTTCAACCACCTGAGTAGATACCAGCAGTGGAGCTTTCCCGCCAATAATAGCCTCTTTGATTTTCTGAATTCTCTGCATTCGGTCCGCGGGAACAATATTCGTGGACAGGTAGAATACTGGATTTTGAAAGCCCTCCTGTTCCAGATACGAGCCAAGTTGTTCGAAAATGTTGATGGACCGATTCACAGAATTGCAAACAATCAGACAGGATTTATCATTTGTCCAGATTGAGGCAAAATCTTCCCAGATAAAGCCCTCCACTCTCTGGGAGCTATCAATTTCAGAATCCAGGAGGGGGACGATTTTTGTACGTTGAAACATACCGAAAACCTTTTCAAAATCCGGCAACAGCTCACGACAGGAAACCTGTTTGCCCAGCGGGGCCAAAATTTCCCGTTGCGCCAATTCAAAGATCATTGGCCTGGTAGCTGTCATCAGGACAATCCTCGTTTTTAGAAATTGGGCAAGGTAAAAAAGGGTAGCTCCAATTAATGGTAATTGCTCCAAACGAAGGGTTTGAACTTCATCAAGGATCACAATGGCCCCGGCAAGGTGATTGAATTTTTTGAGTAGTTTATTTCGGTTCCCGATCAAGGTTTCAAAGAACTGGACAAATGAAGTAATTACTACATCTGCCTGCCAGGTATCCATTTCCATGACTTTCTGGCGGTAGCTTTTCTCTTCTGAACTGGAGTTGTTATTTCCGAAAACATCAGCAAACTGATAATGTCCAGTTATTCTGGCCTCTTTGGGAAGTGTGGATTTGTATTCGGCCAGGGCTTGTTCAATGATATTGATAAATGGCAAAGCATATATCAAAGGAGGTTCAAATCCATCTCTTTCCCGGACCAAATTTTTCAGTTTGAGGGCAAAATCCAATGCGGCCATTGTTTTACCTGTTCCTGTGGGGGCGGTTAGGGTAAAAAGAAACTGGTCAAGGATCGTTGTATCGTTAAGGGCCCTTGCTACCTGGGCACGGCAATAATTTCGTGTCTCCGCCATCTGAAGTACTTTATTCGAATTTTCAATGAATTCAGGACGGCCAAATCTTAGGTCCACGCAGTCTTCATTCAGGGGAATACAATGATAGAGATCCGTTTCTGAGGCATCCAGTTTGTCAGCTTCGATCAACAGGGAAAAAAGATAATTATATCTAAAATAGTTTTCAATGTTTTCCTGTTTTCGGATACCCCGAATAGTTTTTCTCATAATGGATGTACCGGAAAAGGCAAACAAAGAGGGTTCAAGAGCCATTCCAATGTTTTTGGCAACTTCTTCCAGGCGGTGCCCAATGTCCTTCCATTGCCTTCTATGGATTTCTTCGAAATCATCCATAAGTTGGGGCATTTCCTGAATGTCTTTTAGATTCGTATGATGTAAAAATATCACAAAAAGCACCAGAAATGCGCTCTCCACGTTAGATTTTTCAAATACATTCCAGGCTACCACTCCTCCCAAGCGTGCATGTTGTTTTAGATCCTGCCTTACTGGCCCGACCTTTAGTAAATAATTTTGAAAATAGGAGGTACACTTTCCCAAATCATGCAACCGAACGGTTGCCTCAATCAAGCCTTCTATTGGTTCCCCCCAACCGGAAGGAGGAAAATTTCTGCATTTGGCTTTTTTCAGAATCCCTTCCACATGCTGAATGAGGCGTTTACTTCCTCTTTGCCCTTCTATGGTCTCCTCGCTATGAGAATAGATGATCACGGGTACATTTCCTGAAAGTCCATAAAAATTACATTTATCTGCTCCTGAGGTAAATCCAGACGCCAGAATAATCCCTTTACTTTAAGTTTGAGAGGATATTGGGAAGAAGAAAAAAGTAAACGGTCCATCTCTTTAACCTTCCTGCTCCCGTTTGTGCAAAACTCTCCGGGCATTAACTCTTCTTCAATCATGTTGAAGCCCAACCCATTGCCAGGATCAATTTCAAGGTCAGTAACTAAGGCGGAAGGTACGGCGGTATGAATATTGACAAAATCCTTCGCTTCTAAGGGGGTTATCATGCTATCATCCGCCAGGAAACAATCAAATATCCGAGCAGAAAAATTAGCGGTGCCCAAAGAGGTGTTATAAACTTGCTTCTGGTTCAAAAAAGACTTCTTCACTTTTTCAAATTCCTGGTTGCCCTGATTTGCTGGGGTAATGAAAATCTGGTATGCAACCATATCTGTACGAACATTTTGACTCGTAACCACTTCGAAGGGAGTTTGGACCCTGCCTCCTTCACCCCTGAAGTCGGATGAGTATTTTTTTCTCAGATCCCCGGTTGATTTTATACTGAGCAAATTGAGGCGGTGAAAATTCTTTTTCAGAGGGGTAAGAACCCTGACCCCAAATCGAAGATTTTTTCTGCCAAAAGCTTCATGGTAGCTTCCCTTAGGCAAGCCCATTATGCCAGCAACCATTCCCATTAGTGTTGTTCGGGGGGGGATCGAAAAACTAAATGCAGTATTATTAGCAAAGTATTTTCGAAAGTGGGCAAATTTGCCCTCAACTTTGAACGTAAGGATTTCCATGACCAATGTAATTTGACTTATATGGACAAATTCCAGTCAGCAGAGGTATGGAGAATTACATCCTTAATTTTTTTACCTGAACCTTTGTTTTCCCGAACAAGGACAAGAAGAGGATTTAGGTCAATTTCGAGGTCCTTGAATTTGCGGATTTGTTTGGCGGTGATCCCTTCCCTGGGCTTTGCCTCTACAAAATTGCGAAGGTCTCCAAATTGTCCATTGCTGATTCCATCGTTATAAACAATTTCAAGGTAGAGCTTGGGATATTGGTTCAGTTTGGAACGGGAAGGAGTGGCAGGAATGCTTTGCCAAATGGCATTCCGAAATTGAGGAAGGTCTTCCTCCGTTAGCCCTGTGCTACGAGCAGCAAAGTGGTTAATCGTACCATTGAAAGCGATCAGACTGTAATGAACCCTGTAATCTTTTCCAAAGGTACTGTTGTCGTCATTCATTATCGTAACAATTGAGTTAGAGTCCATGAGTTCAACTTCGTGGAGAGAATAACCCCAGTTCAGTTGAATGGGGCCTGTATATGCTTTTGCAAAGCCTCCAACTGCAAAGGCACTTCCAAACATGCGAATGTCCAGAAATTGTTCTTTGACCAGCCATGCAAGCAGTTCAATATTTGCTTCTTTGGGAGCATTTTTTTTGTCAGTAATAAAAGCCCAGACTTTATCAAAGTCTTTTTCTTTTGATAAAATTTCCTGATACTTTTTCAATGAAGCAGGATTGTCTGCAAAGATTTCATTCAGGATAGCTGGTTTCTCCAGAATTCGTCTAACGACTGCCTTTAACTTGCTGTCAACGCTAACTTTGGAATTTCCTTCCATATCCACGAAGATAATTTCCTGCTCATGGGTGTTTTTCAGATAATCCCGCATGAAACGCTTGAGCCGGGTATCGGTCACGAGGTTGGTTTGGGTATCGTAGTCCATGCGGGGCTTGTTTTCCTGATCCGGGTCGCCATTGGGATTGCATTGAATGGCTTCATAGATAAAAAGGAAGTCGGAAGAGTTTTGAATAGGTGTTTTCATTTTCTTTGATTGGTATTATTAATTAGAAGCTGTGGGGTTTTTGGCAGACCAGGAATAGCCACTTAGCAGAAAAAAGATGGCTTCGTCAGTTGGCATATTCCAGCCATGAAAATCAAATAGGGAGGCAAACCGGGCATCATCAAAAATAATCTTATTTATTTCAGAGTATTGTTTCGCCTTTTCGAACAGGTCAATTCTCAGGCGAAGTATGTCGTCCCGATCCATGCCATTGAAATTTACTTTTTCGATTACGGTTTTGCTTTTATCCCTTTGCAAATAGGTAACCTTGCTCAAAATCCTGCCCAGATAGAAAAGGGCTTTTTGCCCCGTAGAAAAGCTCATTTTTTCAAAAAAAGCCCTAATTTCTGAATCAAAAGAGTTTAATTCCTCCTCATTTTCCATCTGTGGGTTTTCTGCTGTTTTCATATCCATTAAATTGAGTTTTGCTAAAATTTTAAAAAGTGCCAGGTATTTTAGCACTGAATCTCTTACGGCAAAGTAAAAATAATCATTCCCAAAATCCCTGACATTGGAATAGGCTTTATGGCGCCTGTAATAATGGCAGAGAATCAGGTTCCTGAAATGCCTAAAAATTACGGATCGATCAATTGTTCGACCTTCCAAAATTGATTTCATCAGAGCCAGAGCTTGATTTTTTAGTTCTTTCCCTTTTCGTAGAGGAATCAAAGGATAAAGTGAGGCCATATTAAAAGCCTTGCCATGCATAGCCTGATCCCAGTTTGGGCCAACAACGGAGTCGTCCGCAAATTCCCAATGAACCTTTTTGAAGGTTTCGATCACTTTTTCAAAGTAGAAATGGCTAACATCCTTAATTGAGCCCGTGGTTTTGAAATAATTTCCATCCGAATCAAAAGATAGAAAATTGAGCCAAAATACCCCGCCAATTTCTTCACCTGTATCCTCTGCAAACTCCTTCCAATCCTTCGTAGAAAATAGAAAGTCTGCATCCTTCTTCATCCGGTCAAATACAATGGAGAAGTTAGGTTTTTTACTTTCCAAAAATTGAGGGAGGATAACATGTGGAATTCCCGCAATGTCGGTTTTCATTTGGTCAAGCAAAAAAACTGACCCATAATCGAGCATTTCCTGATTTTTCAGACTAACCTGATAATTTGATCTGAAATCGTTCCCAAACCCTTCTGCATAATTTCGTGTTTCTGTAACAAACATTTTGTTGAGGCTGTATCTTCTTTCAAGATTTAAGCCCCCAGAATCACTTTCCTTACTTCCACTGGCATAACAGAGTTCGTCCACTGAACCTGATTGATTTCCATTTTCCTCCGGGAAGAAAAGTTCAGAAAGATATTGCCTGTATGGAGGGTACTTTGCAAAGGGAGATGGTGTCGAAATTCCAAACTCGGCACCCTTTAGAAAGATGGTCAAAAAGACCACATTCTCCCCTTGCCCTAATCTCAGGTTTTGGATTATTTTTTGGCCGGGTTTTTCATTTTCTTCCCCGCCAGTTAATTCAATGAATTCCCCCTTTAAAAGAAATATTTGATTTAGGGCCTTTTCGGTTTCTGAGCCCAAATAACCATTAGTTGCTTTACGAAGGGACTCTGACAATTCGCCTTCAATTGTTAAGTTGTTTTCAACTTTGCCCCAGAAGGTTTTGTAGATTTGAACCACTTTGGCTGGAGGACAAGTGGCATAGATTGCTTTGTTATTTCCTCCCCTAACCTTAAGAAACAGAAAATCTTCAGGATCCCTTTCAGGGTCAAATGACTTAATCCCCCGTTCGTAAATAGAAACTTTTTTCAAATCCAGGTCCAAAAGGATTGGTACAATTATATTGCGGATAGGATTGCCCCGTTTATCCGTATCACTAATTTTGGGAAATTCCAGAAACCTGTCCCATTTGCCCGAATTGAGCATTTTCCACTCGCCAATTTGTAGCAAAGAGTTTAACATATAATGGCATTAATCTGAATAGAATTGTCAAGTTTGCCATTTTTTAGATTAAAAACTAAACATTATTTCCTCTTTAGAAATAATAATATCCACATTTTGGGAGGAAGTCCAGTGCCGTCAAACTAAATGACTTTTCAAAACTGAAATCATTTTTTCATAAGATGGACGCCTTGTTATTAATTTTCCTTTCAAAATGTTTGGGTTGAATTAGATTTACCTTTCTACCATTAAAGCCAGCAATAGCCGGAAAATCTGGCCTTTCTGAAACATTTGGTCAACTACAAATTGACTATTTTCGATCTACTTCGAATTTTGAATTTGGCTTTTGAATTAAAATTTAAGTTTCAATTGTCCACTTATCCTCCTAATCCCTCCCCACAAAATCATTTCCCCATCCCGGCAAAATTGCCGATATTGAGGATGCGATTTTAAATTTTAAACCAACCCGATGAAAAAGTTACTTTGCAAGGCCCTTTGCTTGTTTGGCTTTCTGTTTTGTGCAGCTATCTCACTTCAGGCTCAGACCACCACTTCCACAGGCTCTGTCTCAGGCCCCACGCAGCAGCAGGTGCAGACCCCTCCACCATCAATTCCCATTTCTTACGTGTACAGGGTGCTATACGAAGCCCAGGTACCACTAAATTCTCCTTTTCAGGTACTTTTGAATGAGTATTACAACAAAAATTGCAAGGTTTCCTGTATTGCAATTTACCCAAATGGGGATATGAGTTTTAGAGTTGAGTATGGGGGAGGATTGGCGATCATAATATTGGAAGGCTCTTCCTAATTTCCTAAGCTACTTTTTTCGAACAAACTTCTTCTTTTCAAGCCACTTGAAATAATCAAAATACAATCTGGCCCTCTTTTCTTGAGGATCATTTTCAATTGATCGAAGTTTTCTTTCCAAAAATTCAAAATCAGGATTAGTGTTGGGTCTTTTTGCATTCTCTATAATAA
This sequence comes from Bacteroidia bacterium, assembly GCA_020635905.1. Taxonomy (GTDB): domain Bacteria; phylum Bacteroidota; class Bacteroidia; order J057; family JADKCL01; genus JACJYV01. Next base: position 473,787 of record JACJYV010000006.1, on the reverse strand, counting down.
ACTTAATAATCAAATTGATACTTTGGGTAGATGGTAAACTTTGTTTAATGAAAGCTTTGATACCCCTTTTTACGTTTTCAATTGCTTCCCAATCTCTTGTTTCAAATAGAATAATAAAAGAAATCAATCTCCCGAACGCCTGAAGGTCCGTTCTAATCTTATTGTCATATCTATAAACCAGGCGATTAATCCATAGGACAGACGATTTTGGTTGATTATCCCAATAAAGAAAATGCCCAGTTAAAAATGCCAACTTGCATTTTTGTTCCTCCGATAATAGAGTTTCAATCAATCGTTTCTCCTGATTTTCAATTGCGTTGCAGGCTTCAATCCCTAAATAATGAAATGAAGGATTTTCTGCATACGTAAGTTTGGTTTCCGATACTTTAAAAAAAACTTGAAGCTGTGCTTCAATACTTGAAGGCTGGATGGACTCTAAAATTTGTATAAGAGCAAGACCTTGGGAATATTCCCCAGAGATAAAAGCAAAAATGGAAGACCGATGTAATTCATTCCAATATTCAACAGGATACTGAGATTGGAGGAATCTATTTTGATCAAATAATTCCAATCCTTTAATACTAAAATCATAGCCATTTTGATAATCCCCTTCAAAGGCGAAAATTGAACTTTTTAGAAGCGAATAAAACAGCTTTGCGGACTTTGAATTAAACTCATTGAAGGTTTTTCGGAAAACAATATGTTGTTTAATTTCCGTGATTTTTTTCTTATCGACCCCCGCGCTTTTCCTGTATTCCGAGCGAATTTCAAGGAGCAAATCATCATAAAGATTGGTTACTTCTACAAATTCTTTTTCTATTTCCTGGATTCGAGCAATCTCCTGTCTTAGGTGGTTTATTCTGTCTTTAATCCTATTCGGGGTAATTATTGAAGTATTAAAAAGGACCTTTCTTTCCTCAAAGAAAAATTTTTGACAAAAATGAAAATCCTCAATTTCATTAGATAGTTCAATTCCTTTTTGAATTAACTTATAGGCTTTCTGAACAGAACCTTTTTTTAGGGAGATTTTTACTTTCCTGTAAGTTTTCTCAATCTCAGAATGGGGTTCATAATAGAACGTTGCCAATGCATCAAGCATGGCATCAAATAAATAGGCAAAAGCTTTACTCAGATTTCCAAGGAATTTTCTCCCTTCAAAATGAGCCCTAATCGAATCCAAATCCTGGGCCTCCGACAAATAATCAAAAAGATCAATATATTCCTTATCTCCTCCTGTCAAGGAAGAATATTGCTTTATCCTTCGTTTCTCCGTCGGGGTAAGACTCAGGATAAACGCTAATAATTCTTCGGAACTTTTCCCCATTTTATGGTAATATCTGGCTTAATTTAATTAAAGTATCTGAATTTAGCTTCGTTATTTCATGGCTTATTTTTGTTTTATTTACTTAAACTTCCTTCCCACCTTTACAACATATTCTTTTATCGACAGTAAAGAACATTTCTTCTCGGGCTCCCTTTTGGGAACTTCGCAATCAATCAACCAACATTGAAATAACGTCCATTGGATGTTCCAAAGGACAGGCCCGTAAGGCGCGGGGAAAAAGGCATGAACAAAATCGCACAGAAATTTACCAAAATTTCTGGTCATGCCAAAAGCCCCGCAGGTTCAGCTTCGAAGTTGCCCCTTCGTTGTCTGGGCAGCCTTGCGGGCCGCTGGAAACCACGTTACACCTTTAGCCAGGTAATGCGGAAAGCATATTAGTTGGTTGTCGGACCCATGAGGCTTAGCCCCGACCACGTTTTTCTAACTTCTAACCACGTGGGCGGCCTCGTGGGCAACCAACAAAAGTGTTTTAGAGGGTGATTTTTGATTCTCCCGAATTTCTTCGGGATCAAACCTCTCTCCCGATTTTCGGGAGAGGGGGAATCACCCCTATGCTTGAATTAACCGTTTTTTGACCCATTAACTGACCCGTTCTTTTTGTCAACTGCCAGACGCGCGAACCTATACCGTTGTAACCCCTGTTCCTCCCGTGGAAAGCGGGAGGGCAGGAGACGACGGAAAATTGTGCAACCAAAACCGTAAAAGAGATGAAATACCAAACCGATCCTGTAAAAAAGAATCCCCTTGCCCCGGAAACGGTCGAGGGCGACACCCTGGGCCAGACCCAGGCACCCCCTGCCTTCGAAGTGGCCGCCGACAGCCTCACCCCGCCCCCCAATGACAATCTGGGCACAGCCAGCGCAGTCGAAGGGGCCGACAGTCTGTCCACTCATCCATTGGATAGCCTCGGCAATACAGGGCGGGACAGCTTGCCACCCTTTGATCCTGCCAAAAAAGACACCCCGAAAACTCCCCAACCACCCAAACCAGAGGCAAAAGCTCAGGGAAAGGGCCTCATTGCACAGAAAGTGGGTCTGGGCAAAGCGAACGATCCCAAAGATGTGTACGCCCTTATGTACCGCCTCGAAGAGATCGGCTTCCTCACCGTGGACGATTGGCAAGCCTTTGGAGCCGACAAAACAAGCTGGGAAGCAAACGGCATGCAGGGCCCTTTCCCGGATTGTGCGATTTCAAAGATTATCAAACGCTATCAGGCTGCCATTGGCCTGAAAGTCCCTGATGAATTTATCGCCCCCGGAAAGTTTACCGAAAAAGCCCTTTTGGAAGGAAAGGGAGGCAATAAAAAAGAGGAACCCGCTCACCCACTTTCCCCTTCGACACAGACAGGGAATGCCTTGCCTCCAAACACCCCTGATTATGAATGCATTGCCAAAGAGCTTTATGAAGCCGGACAAGGCTGGGGCACAGACGAAAAAAAGATTTTCAAAAATCTGGCTCTGATTGAAGCTGGCGGCGACCAGGCCAAAAAGCTGAAAGAAACCTTCTGCAAGCTATATGACAAGGATCTGGAACAATTCCTGAAAGATGAACTTTGGGATTGGGGCTGGTTTAACGAGGAGAGTAAGGCTTTGGGGATGTTGGATGGGAAAGGAGAAGAAAAAGATGCAGTGGAAGAGAAGGATGAAACATCTGACATAAAAGCCCCGGAATTGGGCGGTGGCGCAACATGGGTCATTAAACCCCTGATTTCTCAGGAGTCTTTTATTTCGCAAGCCCCTCCTTCCCTGGCAAGTGGGGTTACTACTCTTACCCTGGATCAACTATTTTCATACGATCTCAAAAGTTACGGTCCTGGACAATCGAGGGACATAAAGAAGTCCGAAAATTGGCCAAAGCATACCTCCTGGAATTCAAAAGAACCTTGGACTACTTATGATCAAGCCCTCACCGCTACTCATTGGTTGGGGTGCCATAACGCCGCGATTTATATGGCTCAAAAAGCAGGGGTGAAGGGGATAAATAATAACGCTGATTGGAACACAAAAATGGATGAATCCAAGGCCAAAGGTAGTACAGGTGGTGCATACATTGATTCCCAATTAAAGGCTGGCTCGGTCGTGGTGGCGAGGGTTAAGGTTACCACTATGCACAGTGTGCTGATTACGGGCAAGGGAAAAGATGACAAAGGTTCATTTTTTACTTTTCTCGACCCGGGCAGAAGTCATGCTGCTGGTTATAATTATGACCTGAACCGTTTGTATATTAGCAAAGAAAAAATCAAAGGTGGCGATCCTGCCTACAATAGCTACACTTTAATGCAAGTACGTGAGTCAATCAAATAATGCCATGAAAAAGATTCTGATAATATTGCTAATCACCATACTCGCTTTTTCCTGCCAGAAGAATTCATTTGTTGAGTTCGAAAGCCATTTTCCTCAATTAACTGGCTACCCTCTGGATTTCATTTATGAAGCAGAAAATTTACCCGACTCCATTTCAACGCCTTTTATTCATGGCATTGTGCGTCCAATTGGCCGGGTAGATCTTCCAGAAGGCCATATTATGCTTGTTTCCAATAATTATATTGGGCAGGAAGCTCCTTTTGGGGAGTTAAATGGATACATTTTCAAAGAAGGAAAATTAATTTCTACCCAAAAACTTGCTGTTTATTTTCCTGAAGAAATCCGTAGCTCGACCCTGATTGATTCGCAAACCCTTGAAATGAGAAGCCGAATAAGCGACCTTGAAGCCGATGAAGAGCCCATTTCCCAAAACTGGATAATGAAATTTCAACCACCGCAAGGAAGCTGGGTCCGAGTAACTGAATAACCATCATTTTCATTTTCTGTTCGCAAGCTTTCCTTTAATGGAATCCATTTAATCGACCGCGACCAAAACCGTAAACTAAAATGAAATACATACCATTGTTTATCTTGCTCATACCCTGGGCCGGGCAGGCCCTTGCCTGCGATCCCGCCTTTTTCGCCTATTCCAACCCGATTTGCCTGGGCGCTGGCACCGCCCTGCCGGATACGGTTTCCACCCCCAATGCCTACTTTATTGCTTCCAGTCCGGGCATTTCGATCACGGGGTGGGGGGCCATTGACCTTACAAATTCCTCGCCCGGCACCTATAATATCGGTTTTCTGGTGAATGACAGTTGCCAGAATTTCTATTCCGGGCAGGTCACGTTGCTGGCTGGCAGCGATGCCAGTTTCGCTTACAGCGACTCGGTTTTCTGCAAACCCGGACAGGTGGAAGTTCCCATTTTGCTGGGTGACACAGGCGGGGTCTTTTACGGCCCCCCAGGTTTATTACTGGATAGCACCAATGGGCAAATAAATGTTTCCTTGTCGGCAAGCGGAATTTTCCAGATTCAATATCTGGTGAGCGGTTCCTGCCCCGATACTTCAAGCTTTACGGTCTCCATCCACACCCAGGCCCAGGCCACCATTCTTTATCCTGACTCTTCCTTTTGCGGCAACGAACCCGACCCTGCGGCTATCATTTTGGGTGATTTGGGTGGTAGTTTTTTTTCATGTGGCCCCGGCCCCTTGCTGGACAGCCTGACAGGTCAAATCGACCTGTCGGCTTCCAGCGCCGGGGTTTTTGAGATTTGTTACTCCGTGGGCACTGCTTGCGCGGATACTGACACGGTGCAGGTCAAAATTGTACCTGCCCCCAACGCATTTTTCACCTATCCCCCGCTGATCTGCCAGAATCAGGGAGCCAATCCCCTGCCTTTGGCCCTCAATGCCGGGATATTCAGCGAACCCACCGGATTCTTGCAGTTTGTGAATGTCCAGACGGGCGAAATCGACCTGGCTTCCAGCCCTGTGGGGGTCTATCTGGTCCTGCATACCACCTTGGGCACCTGCCCGGATTCTTCCGTGGGCATCCTTCACCTGCAACCCAAAACCACCGCAGCCTTTTACTATCCCGACACCACCTATTGCAACGGCGACGTGCTGGGCGCTCCCGTGATCCTGGGTCAGGGGGGCGGACTTTTTAATGCAACTCCCGCCGGGTTAGCCCTGGATACCCTGACTGGCTTTTTCGATCCATCCCTAAGCAATACGGGCACCTTTGTGGTGGCTTACCGTACCCTTTCACCCTGCCCCGACACGGCTACTTTTACCTTTCAGATCAATCCGCAGGCCAATCCTGCCTTTCAATATTTTCCGTCGGTGTTTTGTGTCAACGACCCCAATCCGTACCCTCAGATACTGGGGGATACGGGCGGGGTATTTTCTGTATTCTGGGGCAATGCCTGGGTGGATTCGCTGACGGGTGAGATTGACCTCTCCGCCTCTCAGGCAGGCGATTCCTGCCTGATTCAATATCGGGTGGCAGGCCAAAACGGGCAATGCTCAGACAGCAGTCTGGCCCTGGTTTCCATCCTCGAACCCTCCAACTCTGTATCTGTGACCTATGCCCAAACAGATTATTGCCCTTGGCAGGACGATCCCGCACCCGTGGTTTCCGGCCCTTTAGGTGGCACCTTTCAGGCCTTTCCCTCCAGTCTGGTATTTACCTCGGCCTACACCGGGCAGATTGATCTTTCCGCCACCCCACCCGGCACCTACCTGATCCGCTATTACCCGCCTGGCTCCTGCACCGACAGTTCCAACGGCTCTTTGGTAACGATTCATTACGCCTTTCCGCTCAATCTGCATTACCCTCAAAGCGAATACTGCACCGCAGACCAGATCATTGGTCCCCAAAACCTGACCGGGGGAGGTGGAAGTTTCAGCACCGCCGATTCGGGCCTGACCTTTGTGGATTCCACCCTGGGCACTCTGGACCTGAGCGACATCCTGCCCGGCTATTACCTCATCAAATACACCTCGGGCGGGGTTTGTTCGCAGGAAACCATTTTGCCCCTGACCATTCACCAAAGTCCTGAAATTGCCCTCGTTTCCACCGCTGACAACGAAACGATCTGTGAAGGGGAGGAAATCACCTTTTTTGCCACGGGTGCAGACCGTTACCTGTTTTTTGTGGGTGATTCGATTGCCCAGCTTTGGACCCCGGTTGGCCAGTTCACACCCGGCCAAGGTCTCGCCAATGGAGCCCAGGTAAATGCGTTGGCCAGCGCAGATCCGGGAGGGTGCGAAGCCAGAGATTCGCTTACCGTAACCGTGCGGCCCCGACCTGAAATCACAGACCTGCAATCCCCCCAAACCGTAACCAGCGAAGCCAGTTGGAGCATTTCGGGGAAAACAAATCTGGACACGGCCAAGGTGCATTGGTGGTTTGAGGTTCAGGAATCCGCTGCCAGCCTGAAAAATACCTCTCCTACTTTTGTAAAGGCAAAAGCGGGTGAATTTTCCCTGAGCACGGATTTCGAATTGGTCAATCCCAATACTCCGGCCAAAGTGACCTTTTTCCTCCAACCCGAACAGGCAGGTTGCAATGGCGAAACTGACACGGTTTCCATTACCTTCATGCCCACCATTTCGGATATTTTCATTCCCGGCCTGATCACCCCCAACGGCGACGGCAAAAATGACGGCTGGGAAATCCGCTACCTGGACCACATCCAACCCGACCAGTACCGGATCACCGTCTTCAACCGCGCAGGCGGTCCCGTTTTCAAACAGGAAGGACTTTCCCCCGGCTGGAACGGCTCAGGCCTGCCCGATGGAGTGTATTGGTACGTGGTGAGCAGCCTTGAAGGCGATGTGGCCAGCGGAGGAGTGACTATAAGGAGGTAAGGAAAGAGCTACGAGCCTCAAGCTTCAAGCTGCGAGCTTTTCCATTTGGGCCTTTGGCCTAAGCTGCTCCAACTATCTAAAATCTACCCCCTAACCATCTAAAATCTCAAAAATGCATATCGGCGAAAAAATCAAACTCCGTAGCAAAGAACTCCGCATTGGCCCCACAGAACTTGGCGAAATGATCAACACTTCCAAGCAAAATATCTACGGCATTTTTCGCAGAGAAAACCTGGATACTTCCCTCTTGAGGGCCATTTCTCTGGCTTTGGAATTCAACTTTTTCGAATTGCTCGCCCGCGAATTGGAAGGATCGCTCCCTTCAGAGCCCTTGAGAGAAGAATTAAAAGCCCTGGAAAGGGAAATGGAGTACCTCAAAAGGATCAATCAACTGCAACTCACCTTGCTGGAAAAAGAAGGCATTAAATTTCGCCCTCAACCCTTAAAAAAGCCTGAATGCCCCACGAACAACTAAACTGGCTACTCCACCTCAAAATGAAACAGCAGGGCAAAAATCCCGCCGAATTGCGTTCCCGCACCACCAGCAAAACCCTGGCCATGCTGGCGTGGCAGGGTTGGCGTATCTTTTTGGACGATCCCCGCATTGAAGCCTTCCAAATCCAGCTTTTCGAGGAGTTTCAGTTGGTCTTTTCCGCCGAAAAGAATCCTCACCTGCTCAAGGAACCCAAAGATCCGCTGAATCATTTCCCTACATCCTCACTCAATTGAATCTGCATTCACCATTTATGGAGCCTCGAAAAACAAAGAAGATCAAGGCGGACGCAGGTGAAGAAAGCGCAGTTTACTAAGGTAAATGAGCATTTCTGAATCAAGTCCAACGCAGAGATTCAAAGTTTTTTGAGGTTCCATCATAAAATTTCAAACCTTAACCACATTAAACATGAAAATTAAAAACCATTTGTTTTCCCCCATGGGGCGTTTTCTTATCATGGCCTGCCTGATCCTGGCCCCAGCTATTTCCTGTTTCGCCCAGGACGGTCACAGCCTCAAATTGGGCTACCTGGTTTCACGCGGACCGACCTCCTATGTAGGGCTGGGCTATGAGGGCACCCTTGCCCCTCGATGGAGTCTGGCCCCGATGCTTGGCCTTTCCGGCACCTCCAATCAGGTGTATGATGGAAGCGACTATTACCAGATCAACGGTTTTGCAACCGCCGTGGTGGTTCCTGTGCGCTTTTATCCCTGGTATTCCCAACCAGAAATCAAGGCCGGACCCTTTTTCTCCTCCCATATTCAGTATCAGTTTGCCAATGCCTCCGTCGAGGACTTCGCAACGGCCAGTTCCAGTTACCTGGGTTGGGGTTTGGGGGCAGGCTGGAAGGCTGGCATTGGTCGCTTCAGCCTGGAAGGATTTTTTAACTACGCATTTTTGGGCACCGCCAGGGGACAGATACTTGTCTTTGACCCCGATCCAAGCTTGCTTGAGATAGTCGCCTTTCCCTATTCCAATTTTACAGCGGGAATAATGGCTGGCATGAAAATATAGTTGTTAGTTGGCCTCTGCTTCCCGGCCCGCAGGGCCGGGGGCGGAGTGCTTTTTCTGGGAATGGGCGGCATAAAAAAACATTCAACACCTTCGTTACCAGCCAAATTGCCCTTGGCTGACGTTTGGGAGTGTATTGTTTGAATCAAACATTTAAACCAAACAAAGGTGGCTTAATACAAAAGCCTCAAAAAGAGCGTTTGGGTAACTTTTCGCGGTTTTCGTTACGGAATAAAACCAGATCGTTACCGATTATTGGCACCTTTGTTACGGTTGGTGATGCATTTTAGGGGATTCTGTTACGGCAAGTGTTACAGTTCGTTACGTTTCAATGGATTCCGTTATGACAAGCGTTACGGTTTGTTACGTTTCAGGGGATTCCGTTACGGAAAGCGTTACGGTTCGTTACGCTTTAGGAGACTCCGTTACGGTTGTTGTTACGGCTTGTTACGTTTCAGGAGATTCCGTTACGGAAAGCGTTACGGTTCGTTACGTTTCAGGAGATTCCGTTACGGCAAGTGTTACGGTTCGTTACTTTCGGGAGATTCTGTTACGGCAAGCGTTACGGTTCGTTAAGTTTCGGGAGATTCCGTTACGGAAAGTGTTACGGTTCATTACGTTTTAGGAGACTCCGTTACGGTTGGTGTTACAGTTCGTTACGTTTGGGGAGATTCCGTTACGGTAATTGATACGGTTCATTTGGCTTCAAGGGATTCCGTTACGGGAAGCATTAAGGTTCGTTACGATCCAAGGGATCGCGTTACGATTGGGGTGAGGGTTCGTTACGTTTTTGAGGATTTTGTTACGGCAAGTTTAGGCAGGAAGTGTTACGGCGCTGGACAATTATTGAGATTCCGTTACCTGAAGTGTTACGGTTCGTGACGTTGATGGAGTTTCCGTTACAACAGGGTTACGGGTCGTTACGATTGGATGGATTTGGGACTGCTTTTGACGTTTTGGGAACTTGTCTAACTCAACATATTGGGTACAACCATGGCAATTCCCCTTGAAAACGACTCAATCACCATGAAACAAGAAGTGTTTCTCAACTTTAGCCAAAAGTAAACCCGTAACGATTGGAGGTTTTCCTTTCGTTACGGGTTTTTGGCCTTGCCTAAAAAGTCTGTTATTCTTCCCAAACCTCCCACTCATAAAGTGGTGGTAAATGAGAAAAATGGTTTTTTACTCAATAAAACCCAATAAATTGGGTGCTTCTGTCTTCTTCGTTCCCTAAAGATTTAGAATAGATTCCCACGAAAAAATCCATATCATTTGAGGTAATTTCCACTTCACCCATTGCATTGCGATTCGTGGCTGAACGGTTACACATATTGATCAATCTGGTCTTAACCAATTTTGCATCTTTCAGTCGGTGAAGTTTTTCTGCTAATGGGGTTTGGCTTTTTTCCTGCATGAAAATATTCAACTGCTGAATGAGGCTTTTGATCTCAGCAACAGAAATACTTCCCACAGAATCAAAGGTGAAAATTTCCCCCAAAACCCCCTCGAATTGTTCGCAATCAAGCCAGGAGACCATTTGTTTGTCCCTCATCAGGCACTCCAAAGGACTGCTCATGAAATCATTTTTGGCTTGGTTAATAAAGCCAATGGTATATTTCCCCAAATCGGGGAGTCCGGTTTGTTTGTTTATTTTCAACCCGCAAAAATATATATCGTCTTCAATCCAATCCTTATCACTAAACATAGGTGGTTTCTTATCCAAAGAGCGGAGTTCCATTGGGCCTAATTTTCTTCTTCCCTCTCTGGTGATGGTTCCAAATTCATCGAAAATAATGGAGGATTCATTTTCAGGTGAATGAAAAGTTGATGGGCTGTTCGAATGATTGATTTGCGAATTGGGTGATTCGAAATCGTCTGGCTCCTTTCCCCTCAGCCTGTATGCCTTCTGTTTGCAAGCTGGGGAACAAAATGAAGTATTTGATCTGGAAGCGAAGAACTCTGAATTACAATTTTTACAGTTTTTGTACATAGGATTCTGAATGGTTAAGGTTTGAAAAAGGCAAAAGAGGTTTTTTACAGGGAATTTAATCCCGCAGATAACCATAATCATCTGATTCGGACCGCAGTCGTTCCAATTCTTCCACTGGGATAATCCAGCAAGTTCCGTGGCCTTGCTGTTGGGTAGCCCGGATAATGCCTTCCTGGCACCACCTTGAAACAGTTGGCCGACTCACCCCAATCAAATTTGCAAATTGGCGGGGGGAGTAAAACATGGGCTTCTCTCCCTCTTTCATAAGATTGGTCTTCAACTTTTCTGCTATTTCTGAAAGCATCCGGTGCAGGTTTAACAGATCGGTTTTCAGTTCCATGAGGTCTTTCCGGGTGGCTATTTGTTGTAAATCAAGAATCGTTGACATAGGTAAATTGGGTTAGTTACAAGATTTTTGAAAAACAAAGGGTGTTGCATGGGATGGGCAAGCTAAAGCCTGCCCGTTGGGGTGGCGGGCGGGATTTTTGGATAATAACAGATTCCATAGGCATGTAGAAATAGGCTTGGTTGCAGGCAAAACATAGGAAAAATTAGTGCAAAAATTGCCCTGTCTGGCCCCCAGAGAATAAAAACTGTCCCCCTAATCGGGAATTAATGAAGGATTAGGCTGCTTATTTTTGGGGGACAGCTGGGGGACAAATTTTGTTAAATGGCAAAAAAGCCAAAAAACAATGCAATCCTATCCCTCCAAATCCCTCAGCATCCGTCTCAAAGCTACCCGAACAGCTTCCAGATTTGCAGGTGTCTCCACAGGATTGCTAAACCCCTTCCTGAGATGGTCTTTGCTGTAACCCGTCAGCAGGTGCCAGGAATAAGCAGCCAAGGTATTGGAAAGATTTTCGTCCTTGAGCGACACCCCAAATTTACGGGCCAGATTTGCCAGAAGCACAGTTTGTTCAAGGGAAAGATGAGTCATTCCATCCTCTTTAAAACGGGTTAACTTTTGCCTGGGGATAGTGGTCAAATAGGAATGGTCAGAGCCACCAGTAGTTTGGATTTCCAAATCTTCATTCCCAGGCTGGTATTCATTTTCCAAATCTTCCAACCCAGTTGTGTCACCTTGAAATTCCTCCATAATCTCCTGATGATCTTTCCCCGTCTTTTCTGTAAAAAACTCAACGATCATTTCGAGGGTCAGGAAGCGAATCAGTAGCTTAATGATTTTCCTTGGGCATTCCTCCCAGAATAAATCCATGGGATGGGCAAATGCATGTCCATTTAGGGAAGTCAAAGTTTGGGGTTTCCCAGAGGTCGTTTTTTCAGAGATTTCCCAACCCTTTGCGGTTGCCAGAATGTGTATTTCCAATTTATCTTTCAATCTTCCCGCCAGATTCAATTCCTTTAAAAACCGATCCGCTAAACCATTGTCCTGACGGAAATCAGGATGGCTATTTACAGGATATTCCTTCAGAAATTCAATTTGATCTGAATGGTGAAACTCGGGATGGGATTCTATGAATTGCTTGTTTCCAAGAGCAGAAAATATGAATTGAGCCGCATGAGCTTTCGCCGCATTTTGCAATATGGGAATTGACCTCCAGGTTCGTTCTATTGGGTCATTTTTCCAAAGTTTTTCATTTTCACGGAAGGTGTTTAGAATTTTGCTGAATAGCCAGGAGTACTGTAAATCCCATAATTGGTGGGAACGAAGGCCGAGGTTTAAAAATTCTACCTTAAGCACGTAATCCTGGTCGCCAGCTTCCTCCAAACGATGTTCGAGTTTGTACTTTAAAAAGGAGATGTATCGGTCACTCAAGGTGCGAAAATAGAGGTCAGGATTCAGGTTGTTATTCATGGGATAAAGGTTAGGTTAATAAAACTGCTCGAAAGCCGCGAATTGGGTCATTTTTTCAAACGTATTAAGAAAAATATTAAATGCATAACCCAATTTGCAGTTTGGATAATAACTAACACGAACGTGTGCAATATTGTAAAAAGCGGGAACCCAAGGGCTCCCGCTTCCTCGTCAAATTCCTGAATTCAGGCCACTTTGAAATGACCTTTTCCCTTGGCTGGAACTTCCAAAACCCGTTTCTCTGGAAATGAATCTGGCTTCAGTCTTTCCATTTGCAACCTGAGCCGTTCTGGGATTTTCAGACCCGGATTGGCCTGGATCAATTCGGCTACATCCTGCAAAAAGGGATTGACTTCACTGGGCTGAATTAAGGGTTGCTCAACATCAAACATCTTCATGGCTTCGTCCAAAGAATTGTCTGCAACCTTTGCATAGTGGCGTTCTGTGGTTAGAACTGATGAATGCCCGGCCAAAGTGGAAACGATCTTCATGCGTACCCCCTCATTGAGCAGGTAGGTCGCAAAAGTCCTCCGCAAGCTGTGAATGGATACGTGCTTTGTAATGCCCAAAAGTGAACAGATTTTCCGAAGGTTATTATTCAGGTTTGCGTTGTTGCCCATTTTGACCTTAAAAACGCTTCCTTCCTGACCAAGGTTGGCAACCTCCCGCAGCCGTTCAGTGATATACAGTCGAACAGGCGCACCAGTTTTCTCAGTTGTTACACTCAAATGCGTTTTACCAAAACTTACGTCCGGGTGGCGGTTGGCAACCTTTTGAAGGTCGGAGAAACGCAATCCTGAATAAACTCCAAAGAGGATAATTGCCAATCTCTCATGTAACACAGTGCCAAAATTGCTAACCCTGCCTTTGGTTTGGGGCACCAGAACTTCCAGTTCACGGTTGGCGTAGGCTTCCTGCAAGCGTTGTAATTCATCCTTTTCGAGGAAAGAACCAATGCAGGCCTCTTCGCGGGAATAAAACCCCCGCATTGAAAATTCGTCAAACACATTGCGCGAAATTTCTCCTTCCAGATGGGCATAGCGCAGAATGGTGCCAACTCTGCGCATGGCTCTGCCAGCGGTAGAATCAGAATATCCTTTTCCGGTCACCTTCCCATTTTCGTCTTTCCCCTCTTCCCGGAAAAGCCAGTTTTGAAACTGTCTGAGCCAATCCACAGAAATCTGGGGTAACCTTACAGGGCCTGCAAATTCCTCAAATTGGGTAATTGCTTTCAATAATGTCTCAAATGATTTTCTTGATTTTGGCTTGTGGCCCCGCGAATCTGCAAAATCCTCGTACCATGCCTTTGCATAGGCTGAAAAGGTTTGTGCATCCTTTCTTCCCCAAAGTCGTTGTAAAAGGTCATGGGTAATGGCCATTTCAGTTTTGGCAAGTTTCTCAATCAAATCATCCATTTCCTTGATCTTCGAGTTCAGGATGCGTTCGATTCGTTTAGAATCGCGGTTCCCCTTGCTGTGACTGATGCGCTTATTTTTCAATTTTCGCCCCGTTTCTGGATCTTTTTCATTCACCCAAAAAGCACGATCCATGTATAACTCCCGGTCCCCCTTGGTGGAAGTAGGATAAAGCCTTTTTGCGCCCCCAATGTCAACCCTGATCCAGAATTTAGAAAAGCCATCTGAAGGGCGTTTGTGGCTGTCCAGATGCGCATGAACGGTAGGTAAAATACTGTGTCCCATAATTTGAATTTGTTTTTGTAAGTCTAACCAACTTCTAACCATTAGTTGAGAACGATGACCAAAACGGCCTGCACAACATGATTAATTTCAGGTTTCTAAATCCAAAAAATGGGCCATAAAGCCTATGAACAGGGTAGTTGCTCAAGAGTTTGGTGGGATGGAGCCCCGCCGGGGTCAAACATTAATAGGTAAATTAATTAAAAAAGACCGACCCAGTAGGGGTCGAACATAATCAATACCAAATACCTCCCATAACGCAAGGTTCGACCCCTCCAGGGTCGTGGTTAGGGAATAATGCTTCGATCTACAAATGTTTGACCCCTATGGGGTCAATAATCGCCCTTAAGGCTCAATTTCAATGGCTTGCGGCCTTATAAATATTGCCGCAATGGTGGACTGACCGCAGCGCGGTCAAATTATTGTAGCCAACGATTTTGAGTAGAGAAGCACGACCGCAGCGCGGTCGCATTATAATATACCGCCATTTCCCCGCGGGTTAGGGATTTCGTGGAAGGTTGCACCCAGGACCAGGTACTGACCTTCCAGGTCAGGGAGAAGCCCCAGCGGGGCGTTTCCCGGGTAGCCAATGCCACCGGCATTGAAATTGAGCCCCGCAGGGGCGAATCCTCAACATTTCGCTGAGGATTCGCCCCTGCGGGGCTTTTTCCAAAAAATTGCTTATTCTACCGGGGAGCCGCCCCTCCGGGGCTGACCTTTTGGGAAGAAACTTCCCTTATTTTGGTCATTACCGCAATCCCGCAACGAAGTCGCTACTTTGGAGATAGCAATCGCATTGCGTCAACTTAAAGGGCTCCCCATGCGGCAACTCAGAACTAACAACTAACAACTCACAACTCACAACTCACAACTCACAACTCACAACCACCAACTACCAACCAACAACTAACCCTCCCATTTCGTAACTTGGAGGGAATATTAATGTAATGTACCCCAGGTGAAACTTTTCGGTATCAAAAGCCATGGCCCTTCTTCCCAGTACCTGATCAGTCTGGTTCTGATCGTGCTGACTGCGGTGACCTGTTATTTCCTGGTGGGATACATTGGTTATAAGGTGGTGGCCCTGGTGCTGTTGCTGGTTGTTTCGGTCCTGGCCATGTTGTATGATATTTTGCCCGTGCTGATCGCGGCCGTTTTCAGCGCCCTTACCTGGAATTTCTTTTTCATTCCCCCCACCTTCAATTTTACGATTGGGAGTACCGAAGATGCCCTCATGTTTTTGATGTATTTTGTGGTGGCCCTGATCAATGCCGTACTGACCTTTAAGATCAGGGATTTTGAGAAAAAGGCACGGGACAAGGAGGAGCGGGAAAAATCCATCAGGCTCTATAATACTTTGCTGAGTTCTCTTTCGCATGAACTCAGGACGCCCATTGCCACCATTATCGGGTCGATCGACACCATCCGCGAAAACGGGAGCCGGATTTCGGAAAGCAGCCGCCACGAGCTCTATGGCGAGGTGGCCAAGGCCAGCCTGCGGCTGAACCGTCAGGTGGATAATCTTCTGAATATGAGCAGGCTGGAAGCCGGATTTCTCAGTCCCAAACTGGACTGGTGCGACCTCAATGAGCTGATTCATACGGTGATTTTGCACAACCAGGAGGTAGAAACCGGGCATGCCATCCTATTTGAAGCCAACGAAAACCTGCCCCTGGTCCGGATCGACCGCGGACTGATGGAGCAGGTGCTGCACAACCTGGTTCATAATGCAGTAGAACATACGCCCGTACATTCCACCATCCGGATTGAGGTGGAGGTGGCCGATGGGATGTGTCGCCTGCGGGTGTCGGATAATGGTCCGGGATTTCCCGAGCACGAGATTCCTTCGGTATTCAATAAATTTTACCGCCTGCCCCAATCCGCAGCCGGCGGCACAGGTCTTGGTCTTTCCATTGCCCGGGGCTTCACCGAAGCCCACAAAGGACGGATTGTGCTGGAAAACCTGCCCGCAGGTGGCGCAAAATTCACGGTGGAAATTCCCTGCGAACATTCAACCCTTAACCCCGAAAAATGAACAAATCTGCCATCCTGATCATCGACGATGAGCCCCAGATCCGCAAACTGCTGCAGATCAATCTCGAAAGCAATGATTATAAAGTGATCGAAGCCTCCACCGGCAAGGATGGCCTGGCTCTGGCTGCCAGTCATCTGCCCGACCTCATTCTGCTTGACCTCGGATTGCCCGACAAAAGCGGTCACGAAGTGCTGACCGAACTGAAGGAGTGGTTTGCCCGGCCGGTGATCATTCTTTCTGTACAGGACAATGAGGCTGATATTATCCAGGCCCTCGACCATGGCGCCACCGATTATCTGACCAAACCTTTTCGTACGGGAGAATTGCTGGCCCGCATCCGATCCGCTATCCGGCGCGAACAAACCGACGAGCTCAAACCGGCAGTTTCGAGCGGCAATCTGCTCATTGACCTGAGCGCCCGTACCGTGGCGCGGGAGGGGGAAATCGTGAAACTCACCTCTACCGAGTACAACCTGCTTTCCCTGCTTGTGCGGAATGAAGGGAGGGTTTTGACCCATCGCTATATTCTGAAGGAGATTTGGGGAGTAGGCTTTCAGGAGGAAACCCAGTATTTGCGGGTGTACGTGGCTCAGTTGAGGAAAAAGCTGGAGGAAAATCCCAATCATCCCAAACATTTTATCACGGAAAGCGGAGTAGGGTACCGTTTTCAATGATTTTTATAAAATCTTTATGCGTATAGGGCAGGATTTTATCCCCCGCTTATGCCATATGCCGTTCATTTGTGGTTATGAAAGTGAATAATTCCGTCGCGGGGGGGAAATCGGCAGGAGATTTTCTCTTTTCCCTCGGGCCCGGCGGAAGCGCAAATGATATTCCATGGAAGAACGGATTCAGAATCGCAAACGGTTGTTTACCCTTAGTTTTGCTGCTCTGGGAGTGGTTTTTGGGGACATTGGCACCAGTCCTTTGTATGCGGTGCGCGAATGTTTTTACGGAGATTTTGCCATTGAGCCTACCCCTTTCAATGTCATGGGAGCGATTTCCCTGATCTTCTGGGCCCTGCTCGTGGTCATCAGTTTCAAGTATCTGATCCTGGTCCTGCGGGCCGATAATGAGGGGGAAGGCGGCATTCTGGCCCTGATGGACCTGGTGATTCCCCGCAAAAAAAATACCCGGCGCACGGTGATCCTGGCCTTCGGCCTTTTTGGGGCCGCTCTGCTGTATGGCGACGGCATGATCACTCCTGCAATTTCTGTGTTGGGTGCCATGGAGGGCCTGACGGTGGCCACACCTGTTTTTGAGCCTTATGTGGTGGTATTTACGGTGGTGATCCTTTTCGGCCTGTTTTGGTTCCAGAAAAAAGGCACTCAGGGTGTGGGCATGGTCTTCGGTCCCCTGATCCTGATCTGGTTTCTGGCCCTGGCGGTGTGGGGGGTGAGGTCGGTACTGGAGCATCCCGAAATCCTGAAAGCCGCCAATCCAGCCTGTGCGATTGATTTTTTCCGCCACCACCACTGGCATGGTATCATTGTGCTGGGTGCGGTTTTTCTGGTGGTGACCGGCGGAGAGGCCCTCTATGCTGATATCGGGCATTTTGGTAAAAAGCCTATTCAGCTGGCCTGGTTTGCCATCGTTTTGCCCTGCCTGCTGATCAACTATTTTGGTCAGGGTGCTTTGCTGCTTGGCAATAAGGCCCTGGCGGTCAATCCTTTTTACCACATGATGCCCCACTGGGCCCTGTATCCCATGGTGGTCCTGGCCGCCATGGCCACCGTGATTGCATCCCAGGCGGTGATTTCGGGGGCCTTCAGCCTTACCCTGCAGGCCATGCAACTGGGTTTCCTGCCCCGCATCCGGGTGGTGCATACCTCCGAGGAGGAAAAGGGCCAGATTTATATTCCACTGATGAACTGGATTTTGTTTCTCGCCACCTGCAGTCTGGTGGTTTCCTTTCAGTCTTCCTCGCGGCTGGCCGCGGCATACGGAGTGGCGGTCACCACCACCATGGTTATCACCACCCTGCTGGCTTTTCTGGCCATGCGCAAATTGTGGCATTGGAATCCCGTGCTGGCCGTTTTGGTGAGTCTGCCCCTCCTGCTGGTGGATATTTCCTTTTTTGCTTCCAGCATTCACAAAGTTCCCGAAGGCGGATGGTTTCCCCTGCTGGTGGCCGGGTTGGTGTATTTCCTGATGATGACCTGGAACCGCGGACGGCGCATTCTGAGCATTCAATTGTCCCGCATGACCGAACCCCTGGGCGTTTTTCTGAAGCATTTTGATCCAGCCAAACACACCCAGGTATCGGGTACAGCCGTGTACTGTACGGGCAATCCCAACGGTACCCCACCTGCACTGATCCATAACCTGCAGCACAATAAGGTCATTCATGAAGCCGTGCTGATCCTGTCCGTAATTTTTCATCCCCGTCCCTGGGTGCCCGCCGGCAACCGCATTGAGTTGAAAAAGCTGGATCACGGGTTTTATCAGGTGGTCGTGAATTACGGATACATGGACCGCAAGGACATTCCAGCCGCTTTGGAACTGGTGCGGAGCCAGGGAGCGGAGATCATCCGGGGGGATGTGGCCTACTTTCTGGGCCGGGAAACAATTATCAGCTCGGGTAAAAAGGGAATGTCAGCCTGGCGGGAGACGATTTTTGCCTTTCTGTCCCGCAATTCCCAACGGGCAACCAAATTCTTTCACCTGCCCTCCGACCAGGTTTTTGAAGTGGGAACGCATATTGAGTTGTAAGGAGGCACGGGAGGGCCGGTTTTTTGGCGCGGATAAAATAAGGAAGGAAAGGGTTGGGGGAGATTTCAGGCTGAAATCCTGGCGTTTTGGGGTGGTGGGCCCGCCTGATTTAAGAGCTGGGAAGTCCAGGCCATTTTTTACCCAAAAACCCGGCGCGGTGAAGCGTCGGGGTTTGGGGTTTGCAGTTTACGGTTTACGGTTTACTCCCGATAGCTATCGGGATTACGGTTTACGGTTTACGGTTTACGGTTTACGGTTTGTGGTTTGCTCGCTACCCGCCACTCAGAACTCAGAACTCAGAACTCAGAACTCAGAACTTAGAACTCAGAACTAACAACTAAGACCTAACCACCATCCTCTCCCACTCCAGGTTGGTGATTTCCAGTTGGATGAGGGTCAGGTTGTTGAAGATAACGAAGAGGGGCTGGTCGATGAAGTAGCGGTCGAGCCAGGCTCCTTCGGCGGCGGTTTGGGCGGAGGTGTCCAGAATGGTGGGGCGTCGGGAACCTGCATCGGAACCCAGCTGGCTCTGGAAGGCGGCCAGTTTGGTTTTCAGATCCTGCCCGTTGTGGGGCCAGGAGGCGCTGCCTTCGGAGAAAATAGGGTTGGTCACCGAAGTCGCAAACTGGAGGGCCTGGTCGGAGGGAAGGCGGTTGCCCGTGGCCCGTGGATCGAGGTCGAGTTGCCGCAGAATGTCGGTTTTGAGGTCCTCGATGTAGCTGATCAGTTCCTCGGCCTGTCCGGAGAGGGCCTGGCTGCTGCCCGACTGGGTAGTATCCAGGGTTTGGAAGATGGTGCGGTGTGCGATCAGGCGGTCGTGGTTTACCTCAAAAGTCTCTTCCACGCTATCGGTCAGATTTCCCATGGATTGGGTATATCTCGCCGATGCCTTGGGAGCCAGCATGAAAAACAGTCCGCAGGCGGAGACCAGCACCAGGATGGAGGAGGCCACGGGCGACACTTTCAGGATGGCTTCTTTGCCCGAGGTAGCCACGAAAAGCGGCAGAAAAAGTACACAGAAGGCCACGATGGAACCCATGGCCACCACGTTGGCGCCCGGCCAGTGCATCACCTTGAAGAGAAATCCGATCATGGCGCCCGAGCCGGCCAGGTAGCCGATGGCGTTGCGCACCTTGCCAATGGGGCGGTCGGTGGTTTTGAGCGAAAGGATCATCATCAGGGGCAGATAGGCCAGAGCCAGGGTGGTGGTGCCCAGGACCAGGAGTTCGGTGGCGGTGGGCCAGTGAGCGAATTTGAAAGCAGTTCCGAACACCACCATGGCGGCGCCGGCGATACCAATTGCATTTAAGATCTTTTTCATTTTGTTGAATTTTATGGTTAATAAATGGGTTGTTTCGGTTTGGATTTCACGGTAGCCGTTTGGACAAAATTCTTGCTTAATCTGATCGTAGGCCTGTTCGAAGGAGGAAAAGTTTCCCATTTCTTCTTCCAGGGCACAGCAGATGTGGTCAAGGAGATCGTCTTCCAGATCGGTCATTTCGATGCCTTCGCGGCGCAGGTCACCCCGGATCAGGTTGACCTGCATTTGGGTGAGGGTGCTCATGTGAAGGAAGGTTTGGAATTGAGGATCTGTTTGATGGTCTCGATGAACTCGAAGAGTTCCTGCACTTTCTCGGTCGAGGTCTGGCTGCCCTTATTGGTGAGCGAGTAGTACTTGCGTACCCGGTTGTCCACCATTTCGGATTCGGTCTGCACCAGTCCGTCGTCTTTGAGTTTGTGCAGTGCGGGATAGAGCGAACCTTCCTTGATGAGGATCCTTTCATCGGAAAGTTGTCTGACACATTGGGCAATCTCGTAGCCATACATCTTGCCATGCTCGGCGAGGAGCTTGAGGATGATGGTGGAGAGGGTGCCTTTTAGTAGTTCTGCTGAATACATAGTGTTGTGATATACATCGATGTTCTATGCAAATGTATGCATAGAGTTACGAGGTATGCAAATAAATGTTCAACTATTTTTGGTGGGAGGGGTGGGAATGGGCTTGGGAGGGGTGGAAAGGGCGTTTTTGGGCGTGGTTTTTTTTTAACACAGAGGCACAGAGTCAATAGAAGTGGTCAGGAGTTTTATGTGGGGATGGAAAGCTTCCGCTTTTTTGGGGGGTTCAACACAAAGGCACAAAGTACACAAAGTTTTTTTGGGAGGTATGGAAAGCTTCCGCTTTTGGGGTTGGTTTTTTAACACAGAGGCACAGAGTCAATAGAAGTGGTCAGGAGTTTTATGTGGGGATGTAAAGCTTCCGCTTTTTAGGGGGTTTCAACACAAAGGCACAAAGTACACAAAGTTTTTTTGGGAGGTATGGAAAGCTTCCGCTTTTGGTTGGGCTGACTGCTGATCGCTTAAAACTGGGAAGCTTCATTTCTGGGTTAAAATCATTTGGCTTGCCAAATCAAACTGCTCGCCGCTCGTAGCTCGTGGCTCGCTGCTTGAAGCTTGTAGCTACAAAGATTTTTTCTGATTTTTACGGGCCTCAATCAACCGCACCCAAACGCATGATTTTCAGTCTGGTCATTCCCACTTACAATAACCTCAAGGAGCTTGAGACTTGTCTGGGAGCGCTGGATTTGCTGGAAAACCGCGATTTTGAGGTGCTGGTGTGTGTGGATGGATCTACCGACGGGACCCTCGAATTTCTGCAGGAGGCGCACTTTGGCTTTGCCCTGAAAGTACTCACCCATCCGGACGGGTTGAATCACGGCCGGTCCGCGGCGCGCAACCTGGCGCTGGGCCGCATTTCCGGAAAGTACCTGCTTTTCCTCGATTCCGACATGGAGGCCCGCCCCGATCTGCTGGACCGTCACCTGGAGGTATTGCAAAACGGACCGACCATTTCCCTGGGCCCGGTCGAGTACCGCAACCAGGGGCAGAACCTCTGGGCCCGTTATCTTTCGGTGCGGGGCATCTGCAAGTTTGCCCATGGCGAAGCGGTGCCCCACAATTACTTCATCACCCCCAATACCGCCCTGCCTGCGGCCTGGGTGGAGGATTTGGGCGGATTCGACGAGGCCATCAACCGCTACGGAGGGGAGGACATGGAACTGGGGGTGCGGCTGCACCAGCGGTTTCAGCCGCGCTTTGTCTTCAATGCCCAGGCGGTGGTTTCCACGGTGCAGGAAAAGCCGCTTTCCAAAGCCCTGGCCGAATTGCGCGAATACGGCGCCACCGGCCTGCCCTACATCACCCGCAAATTTCCCGAACTCGACCGCATCTACTGGGTCTATAAATGTCACTCCCCCCGGCTGAAAGACCGCTTTTTTGAATGGCTGACCCGTCCGGTTTGGCAGGCGCTGGCCCGGGTATTGCTGCGCATTCCCCTCTTTGCCCTGCAAAAGCAGGTCATCAATTACCTGGTGGTGAGTGCGGTGCATGAGGGGTACAGGAAGGCTTAAGCCTCGTGCTACGAGGCATGTTGTTGTTCGCAGCTAAAAATAAACCACTGAGATCACTGAGCCCATAATGTGGTCAGTTTTTTTTCTTAAAAGATTACTCTTTTCGGGATGGAGGAGGGCACAGAGGTTGGAGGGGATAGGCAAATTGCTTTCAATGAACTCAGGCCAAAGGCCCCACCATTTGGCAACTCGCAACTCGCAACTCGCAACTCACAACTCACAACTCACAACTCACAACTCAGAACTCAGAACTCAGAACTCACAACTCACAACTCGCAACTCAGAACTCAGAACTCAGAACTCACAACTAAGAACTCGTAACTTGCCACTAAAAAAACTATCTTCGAAACAATATGGTTGATTTAATCCAATACGAACCGTTTACCGAGGAAGTGCAGATTGCATACCTGCAGTCCCTGGGGCAAAAAATCAGATCGTTTCGCAGTTACTTTCAACTGAGTCAGGACGAACTGGCGGCCATGGCCGGCATCACCACCCGCCAATTGATCCGGGTGGAAAAGGGGAGGGTCAATACCTCTATCCTTGTGTTACTCAAAATAACCCGGGCCATGAGCATTCCCCTGGTCGAAATTATCGGCAGGCGCTGAGCAGGCAGGAGCCGGTCGGAACCGGGACCGCCCATCCGGCGGTAAAAAAATCATAAAATCCTGAAAAACAAGGCGATGGTGCCGGATAGGTCACCAATGATTTGGTTTTTTCCTTGCATTTTCAGGCCCATGACCGTGTCCGATCAACAAGATTACCTGCGGCGAGTGGGCATCCGGGTGCGCAACCGACGGATGGCCCTGAAAATGAGCCAATCAGACCTGGCTACCCGGGCCGAGATTGCCAAGCGGCAACTGATCCGCATTGAGCAGGGACAGGTCAATACTTCCATTCTGGTCCTGGTGCGGCTGGCCAATGTATTCGGCTCCGAAGTCAGCGAACTGCTTGGAGAGCGCCCGCCCCGGGATATGCCTTTTTTGTAGGTGGGATGTTAATTTGGGTCACGCCAATAGGCTGCAAGAAAGTCGATAATCATTGCATAGGCGGCAACTTGGGGGTTTAAAGGTCACGCAAAGGCCGCAAAGGGGTTGTTTTCCGCGTTTCGTGGGTTGAAGGGAGCAAATACCGAAAGCGTTCGGTACGCAAAGCTAAAATCCAATTAAACCGTTCAACTTGGCGATCCCGATAACAATAGCATGCGCGTCAACTTATGGGTTTAGAGGTCACGCAATCCCGATAGCTATCCGGGATCGCAAAGGGGTTGTTTTCCGCGTTTCGTGGGTTGAAGGGAGCAAAGATCCCAAAGCTGAATGAAAGTAAAACGTCCAGCTTAGCGATCCCGATTGACTATCGGGATTGCCACCCCAACCAACGTAATCCCGAAAGCGTTCGGGAGGGCCCAAAAATCTTGGCGCTCCCGATTTCTATCGGGATTGCGATACTGATCATCTTAGGCTGTTTTTCCACTATGTTGACACCAATGCGATTTCTATCGGGATTGCGATACTGACCCTTTTCACTTCCCCCACCACCCACAAAAAAAGGCCCCCCTTGCGGGAGGCCCATACTCAGGTGTAAAATCAAAAACAAGCAGGCGGAAAACCGGGCCGGATCAGGCGGCTTTGCCGTCGGGATTGGAATCGGTGGGCGTATTGCTTCCCGAATCGCTTTCCTCGTCGGAACTGGTGCCATCATCGATCACGATCTGTTCGATGCTGCGGCCCATTCCCTCAAAGCGCTTGGCCATGCGTTTTACCCCGGCAGCTGCACCCGGAACCCCGGCTGCTTCGCCAATTTTACACATTTTGTAAAACATCAGGGCGCAAACAATGGCCTCAGAACCTGCCAGGATGCGGGTGTCGCGCACTTTTTGGTACATAACCAACAGGAGGTGCTCAAACTCATCCAGAATCTGGTAAAGGTCATAATCCTTCCGCATTTCTTCCTCCGTAATGTACTCGGTAAGCAAATGGGGAGAATCTTTGGCCACCAGCAGGCAGTCTTCCACAAACAGTTTGTTGTTGCGACGCATTTTCATCAGGCCAACCCGTTCTTCATCGGTGAGACCCACCAGAAAGGGCATTGCGCCAGTGAACGCATCCAGATAGGATTTCATATCCTTGATCTGTTTCGGGCTGAGTGCTACACTCACCCGGTTGTTCATATAGTTAGTACTCATAAGAACAAAAAATAAATAGGTTAAAGAAAAAGTGAATTACCTGTAAAAGCAGAGAGCTGAAAAACGCGCGTTTTGAAAGAACTGATTCAAAGCTAAAACAGAAAAAAATAAAAAGTTGGCACCGTTTTACGAACGGTACCCCTGGAGAAATAAGCGGTCATTTTTTTGCCCCATCTGACATATATGTCAGGATGATTTTGGGGCCTCTGACACCCTTTTTTCCCTCTCTTCAAACCTGAAAAAATGGCCTTTCAGTTGTTTTTAGGCCGATTTTGGGATGGTGGCCCTGGTTCAGAGGGCTGAATTGTCGGGGTGAAAAAATATTTTTCGGAGGTCTTGGGGAAAATTGTGATGAGGTTGGGGGTGTGAATTTTAACACAAAGCACACAGAGGCACACGAAGGACACAGAGAATCAGGGGGTTATGTTTTTTGTGAGGTAGGACAGGTCCTGACCGGATTGTATGTTGGGGGGATTTTTTAACACAGAGCACACAGAGGCACACGAAGGACACAGAGAATCAGGGGGTTATGCTTTTTTTGTGAGGTAGGACAGGTCCTGACCGGATTGTATGTTGGGGGGATTTTTTAACACAGAGCACACAGAGGCACACGAAGGACACAGAGAATCAGCGGGTTATGTTTTTTCTGTAAGGTCAGGACAGGTCCTGACCGGATTGTATGTTGGGGGGATTTTTTAACACAAAGCACACAGAGGCACACGAAGGACACAGAGAATCAGGGGGTTATGTTTTTTGTGTAAGGTAGGACAGGTCCTGACCGGATTGTATGTTGGGGGGATTTTTTAACACAGAGCACACAGAGGCACACGAAGGACACAGAGAATCAGCGGGTTATGTTTTTCTGTAAGGTCAGGACAGGTCCTGACCGCATGGTTGGCAGGCTGATGGTTTCCGATCGGTTTTTTCAAAACCAACCCCAAAGGTTCAAAACCCAACCCTGAAGGTTGGTTACCCCAACCCTAAAGGTTCAAATTCCAACCCTGAAGGTTGGTTACCCCAACCCTAAAGGTTCAAAATCCAACCCTGAAGCTTGCTTACCCCAACCCTAAAGGTTCAAGATCCAGCCCTGAAGGTTGGTTACCCCAACCCTAAAGGTTCAAAATCCAACCCTGAAGGTTGGTTACCCCAACCCTAAAGGTTCAAAATCCAACCCTGAAGGTTGGTTACCCCAACCCTAAAGGTTCAAAATCCAACCCTGAAGGTTGGTTACCCCAACCCCAAAGGTTCAAAATCCAACCCTGAAGGTTGGTTACCCCAACAAAGGTTCAAAATCCAACCCTGAAGGTTGGTTACCCCAACCCCAAAGGTTCAAAATCCAACCCTGAAGGTTGGTTACCCCAACCCTAAAGGTTGGAAACTGAACCCTAAAGGTTGGATACCCCAACCCTCAAGCCTGGTTGGCCAACCCCTAACCATAATTACCCCAGGCCTCAGGCTTGAGGGGGCCAAGCTTCAGGCCAGGATACCCCAAGCCTCAGGCTTGGGGGGGCCAGGCTTCAGGCCAGGATACCCCAAGCTTCAGGCTTGAGGGGGTCAGGCTTCAGGCCAGGATACCCCAAGCTTCAGGCTTGGGGGGGCCAGGCTTCAGGCCAGGATACCCCAAGCTTCAGGCTTGAGGGGGGCAAGCCTCAGGCCAGGATACCCCAAGCTTAAAGGTTGAGGGGGTCAGGCTTCAGGCCAGGATAGTCCAGGCTCAAGGCTTGGGGTAACTATGGTAAAAGGTTCAAAACGGCCTGGAAAGCTCGTTTTGGCGTTTTTCTTGTGGTGCTCGGACCTCCCAAAACGGGTAAATCACCCCGGAATGGGTCCGGAAAGGAAGATTTTCTCACCCAAAACGGGATCGCCAGCGGGTTGATCACGGCCACGCAATACAAATCCATGAAAGTTGACTTTTTGAAAGAAAAAATTTCCACTTAACTTTAGCCCTATGACTGAATCCGAAAAATTAGCCTACCTGATTGTATTAGGGGAAAGGGTCAAATCGATCCGCAAGGCCAGGAAACTGAGCCAGGATGATCTTGCCGGGAAAGCCTTGATTACCACCCGCGAATTGGCCAAAATAGAAAAGGGAGAGACCAATACCACCATTTTGGTGTTGTATAAGCTGGCGGATGTGCTGATGTGCGAAGTGAAGGATTTCGTGTAAAGGGAAATTTTTTCCGCCAACCCCCATATTCCGCACCCAGCCGAAGCCCTTACCCTTCAGGCTTGCCATCCGCATTGGCCGGTTGGGGAGCGCATTGCAGAAAAAACTCCACTTCCTCCAGCAGATCCAGGCATTCCTCCACCTCCCGCCCGGTAAAGGCGCAGGCCGGATCATCCAGCCCCGCCGGACTGGCCGCTTCAAGGATGGCACGGAGGCGCTGGAGAGATAGGGTGGGGGGAGTGGGGATTGGAGGCATAATTAGGACTTATTTGTCCTAAATATAATCAATCGGCCAAATATGTCCGCATGTTTAAGGAAAAATATTTCAAGTTTCGGGCATGGCATCACCCGACCTCACCGAATTTCTGGTTGCATTTGGCGAACGTGTACAATTTTACCGCAAGGAGAAAGGCTGGACCCAACTGGACCTCAGCGTCCAAACCGGCATCGAAATTCGTCAATTGCGCAGGATCGAGAAAGGCGAAACGAATACCTCAATTGGAAATTTGAAGCTGCTGGCAGCTGCTTTTGGGGTTGAGATGGGGGAGTTGGTGGGGGACTCAAACTGATGGTTGGGTTTTTGAGAGGAAAAGTTTGTATCGAAACCGGGTTTCTGATAGCTTTGGTCATTGTTCGACCGGCGAATGTTTAGCACTTGTAATTGGATTTTTCATGGAAAAACAACTTATAATTTTCTTGATGGGTATTGTAATTGCTTTGGGCTTTGGCTGCAATCCCGGGAGTAATAATAATGGAAATGAAACCCAGGTTGAAACTGAAAAGACCAGGGAGAAATCTTCCCCGAAGGAAAATGCAGGTGCAAAAATGTTTGATAATTTTGAAGATGCGGCCATTTATTATCATGGAATTTTTGATGATGACAAGGTTGATGAGTACGGGAATATTGAAATAAATATGGGTACAGCTTCTACCGGGAGATTGAAATTGAATCTGAAAGATGTGACCATTGAAAGTGAAGAACGGCCAGAAGAGCGGGGGTGTGCAGATATTTGCCCACCAAGGATTATCATTAGCTTTATTTGCATCAAAGGGCCATGCATTTCTGATCCAGCACTGATGGATATGCCCAAGAATCAGTCTGGCTCCATCGTTTTTATGGATATACCCAAGGGGAGAAAAGCGGAGAAAATTCTAAAAGAGTTGAAGGACCTTCTTCAATGATTTTTGAATTGGGATTGCTTCCTTTTTTAGGATTGGAAGGAAAGGAGTGCCCTCTTTTGGGGAAAGTTGATTTGAAAAATGCATCAGTTCAGATTGAAATGATAGCCCCTTGGGAAGGCTTGTGTGAGTCTTAATCCAGCAATTCAACCCACCATTGCCATTTATGCTGAAGGTTGGGATTATAGCGAACAATGCCCTTCCATTCGTCAATCTTGTCAGGCGGCATGTAGGCAATGACCTCCTGGCCCGGAGATAAGCCCAATTCTTTCACCATTTCCTGTGAGATCGCAGGACAGGAGGGCAACTCAAAGTAGTGGTTGGTATCAACCTCAATGCGGGGCGGGCTTTTTTCTTTTCCTTCCACTTTAGAATCAGGTCAAACCATTTGCCACTTTAATATGCTCAATTATTGGAATGACGAATGACTTTATTTCCTCTGAATAATGACCATTTCCCCAACTTTCACAAACAAAATTTGCAATGGGGACTTTGTTTTGGTTGTATTTATCAGAAATCTTCTTGAGGCCTGATTTGGAAATAGTATCGCCATCTTTTCTTAAATAATATTTTGAGGCAAGGAATTTTTCAAAAATATCATTGGGGCCAAGTTGAGGCGTCGGTGTTGGAGCCTTCGTTTCCAGGAGAATTTTCGATTTATCCTCTTTATACCATTTCTTTTGAAATCGGGATTCTGATGCCACAAGATTCCATATTTCTGAAGGGATTAAATTTTCAATTTCTCTTCCGGGGGTAATTCCGAATTTTATGAAGTTATTCATTTCTGAATTTCCTTCAATTTTTTTCCTCAAATTTAATACCCTTTGTTTGAGTTCGTCGTCATCCTTTCTCCTGTCCGAGTCAGAAATTATTAAGCTATATCGGGAGGATTTAAAAATGTCAATCTTTTCATCATCAGTAAGCACATCGAAACTGGTTAAGTTTGATCCACCGTAAAGAAGAAATGAGTAATGCTCATTTTCACTAAAATCATTTCCTGAAAGGTCACTAATCCATTTCTTCAGGTAAACACGGTCACTTGGCCCTTCAACCCAAATGATAATATTGCTTTGGAGAATTTGAGAGGCCCTGATACCCATTGAGTCAAGTAAATTGTGCTTTTGGGGAATGGTTGAACATGGAGTAATTACAGAAGCCCCGGTTGGCTTTTGGGTGACCTGATGAATTGTCCAGTTTTCATTTGCCTGGTCAATGAGATATGCAGAATGAGAACTTATGAAAATCCGATGTTCAGGAAACTGTTCGATCAATTTTACAAGTCTAACGACGGCAGAAGGGTGAAGGTTATTCTCGGGTTCTTCAATGAAAATGTTATAGGGTTTTTGTCTGTTTAGCAGAAGGAATGCAACCAAAATAAAAACTTGAGAAAACCCCGTTCCAAGCATTGAAAGTTCAAAATCAATTTCTGAATCTCCCCGTCGAAGAAAAAATCTTGGATCTCCCCCTGGAATATCAAAATCCGCAATAGGTTCCCCAATAACCCTGCTAATCAAAGAAATAATTGACTTTCTAAATTCCCTCCACTCTTTCCCTGTTTTCTTATCAATCGCTTTTTGATAAATTTTTTTAATGATTTCTTGACCAACTTGAAATTGGGATTCATTTTTCTCCTCTCTTCCTTTGGGATGCCTTACCGCATCAACAAACAAAAATGTATTCGAAAAGAATTTCCAAACCTCTTCTGTTGCAAAATAGTAAGCGTTTGTATCGTTAGCCTCCACAAAACCTTGCCCTGGCTCAAAAATTTTGGGACTTGTTTTAAATACCTCCAAAATCTCTTCTTCTGTTCCGGGCTGCATTAAGGAAAAACAAGAAAGAGTAGACTTCTTATCCTCCTCAACTTTTATTTGTACCCCAAGGTTTACAAGATTTGACTTCCATAATGATTGATCAACCTTAAACTTTTGGTGAGGAAATGGATCAGGTAAATCAGTAACCTCAATATTTGCTACTATTTGCTGGCCCTTGTGTCCCCAGAAGTCGAAAGTTGAAAAATTTGACGAGGTGATGTAGTTAATGGAACCTGCAGGTGTCGAGGATAAATTTTGCAATTTATTTGCGATGGCATTGTGAAGCTCATGAAAAAACCAAAATAAGTTGGATTTTCCAGCATTATTTGGGCCGATAAATAGATTGATGTTCTTGAGAGAGTCAATCTTAATTCCATCTGTGTCATCATAAGAACGCCAACCTTTAATCCTGATTTTGTTGATCTTCATTTGTCGTTTCGGTTTTTTCCCCTTTGTTCCATGAATAAATTATTCTTGCAAGGTCATAATCCTCGCTGATACCAGAGGTCCATGAATTGTGGTATTTCACATCATTGCTTTTGGGCTCAGGATCTGGCCTTTCAAAATAGACTTTTCCTGGGAGTTTGATGGCATCACCACTAACCAAGGCCTCTCCATCCCTTAAACCTGATAGAATGTTAGTTTGGTCTCCTAGGGTATCAGGCAATAGCCTTCCTATTTTATTTTGATCCTTATCATTTGTAAGCCTTAGGGTCACAAATGTTCCACACTGCGAAAGAACCGTAGAGGATACATTTGAAGGTCTTTGACTAACAACTACCAGGCTGATTCCATATTTTCTTCCCTCTTTGGCAATCCGTTCAATTCTTTCCAGGGCGATTTTATATTTTGCTTCTCCTTCGTCGGGGATATAGGAATGGGCTTCTTCGAGGATAAGTGCAATTGGCAAATTCTCTGGATCATAATCCCAAAATCGAAAATCAAAAAAGAGGCGTGCAAGCACGCCAACGCAAGCTGTTCGCACCTCAGTAGGTAGTCCGCTTAAATCCAGAATGGTAATAAACCTCTCATCATCTGTTGCGATTGATAATAACCTTTTGAAATAGTCCTCTAAATTCGTTTTTGCATCAATTTCTCGAAAAAGGAATGAATATCTCGGGTCATTTCGGACCAAATTGAAGCGCATCTGTATTTTTATCCAGGGCTCTTTTTCAGTCTTTGTACCGGTTTCAGAATTTGTATTAATGACTTCTAAAAGGTCCTCAAAAAGGAAAAAAACGGGCGAATCAACTGAAACCCTGTCGAACAAAATTTGGTTATCTTCAAATTGCTCCTTCTTCAGGCGCTCAATTTCAGATTTGATAAAAGCAACCTGAGTTGTTCCAGCGCCTGGATAGAAAATTGCCATAAACTCTTCAAAGTCCAGAAACCAATATGGAAGTGAAAAGTCCTTCCATGGAATGATATTTGATTTATTGCCAGAAGCTGGAAAAGCAGCAGCATATTCGTCATGAATGTCAAAAAATACCATTCTTGGATAAGGGTAGTCCCTAAGAATAGATTGAGCAATTGTTGCGACTGTGCAGCTTTTTCCGCTTCCCGTGGTTCCCAAAATGGCAACATGGCGCCCAAGGAATTTGTCAAGGTCGAAATAAACATCACCAGAATCCAACATTGGCCTTTTCCCAACCTTAAAGTATTTTTTGGGTCGGCCATCTTCCTCTTCAGAAAGATCAACGCCAAGAATGTGTTGAATTTGGTTCCCAATGAGTAAATAACACTTACAATTAATGGTAGGTAACCGGTCAACTCCCCGTGAAAATTTTTGGTTTTTTAGACTCCCTACTACGGATAATTCAACTACTTTCCTGTCGCCCAATTCGATGTTTCCTGTTTCTGGATTTTTTAACACAACTTCCTCCAACAAAACCCGGGAGATTATGCAAATTGTGTCCCCATGGCTTCCCCCACAATTGACGAAGGCACCCACTTCTACAATCAGCATTGATCTGGGATTTCCTGGCTCCTGTAGGATCTCGAGCTTTTCAGCTTTTATTTTTATCGTTTTGCCATCTACTGAGCCTACTTGCCCAAATTCTAAATTGTTTTCTCTAAAGTTCATCAGCTTATCTTTTAGGTTTCATGTAAATTTTAAGCCATTGACCCCACCGATGGGGGCTAACATTTTGTTAAGGTAATCCAAATAAGCTTGGTCGGTTGAAAACATCTCAAAGTCCTTATAATATTCAGAATCAATAGATTTTCTATGTAAAAGTCCAAGAGCTCTGTGGGCTGCAGGAACAAATTTCAGTGCTATTTTGCCTTCTTTCCTTGAAAACATCCCAGCCCCCGAACTGTAGGCCCTGTCAAAAATCCCAAGCATTCTCTCAGTTGTTTCATAGGATAGCCCTACCTCTTTGGAAAGAAGGTCTAAATCCTTGCTGAATTCCCTTTCTTCGTCTTCGAAAATGAGTACCCCACCCCAAAGAAAAACCCACCTGTAAATGAGGTTTGCAAACTTTTCAATTGGAAAATTGTATTCACAAAACTCCTCGATTATACCTTTGGAGTTTTTCGTCTCAAAATACTTTAGGACATCGTCAATACTGTCACTTCGTCCCCAAATGGCGGCCCTGGAAAACGCAATTAAGTTTTCTACCCTATTCAAGGTTTCTAAAAACATTGCGGATTGAACAAGATCATTTTGGGGAGTTTGAAGTTCCTTTTTCCAATCAACCTTACAAAATTCGGCAACCTTCCCAGTTGTAAACTTATAATTGTCTTTATAATTAGAGAAGAATACTTTGACTTGTTCAATTGGGTTCCCTTTTGACCAAACTTCCCCATTCAGGAAACTCCAATATTTTTTCAGGTGGTCCAGCGCCTCCTTGGGGTTGTTTCCTTTGGTTTTGTTGCTAAAATTGTTAATAAATTGATCGTTAATATAAAAAAGGGCCATCAGTTTGTTTAGCCAAATGATTCTTCTCGAAATCTCGCTATCTGATTTTAACAAACCTGAAAGCATTGGGTTATCTTCCCATTGAATTGGAAACACTAATCTACCTAACTCTTCCTTTTTAAATAATTTTACCTGAAGTTTGGTTGAGAGTTGTCGATATTTTTCATCCACCATGTCGTTTCCGTAGAAAAATAACTCTACATCATTGAACTCTAATAAGGGCTTATATGAGGCAAATTTACGAATATCGTTTGTGGGAGCCTTTCCACTTTTGCATTCTACAGCAATTCTGGTTTCCGCTAACGGGGTAAAATAAGTTGCAAGGAGGTCCAGTTCTGCAACTTCATGTCCATTAAAGCGAACTTTAAGATTTCTCTGAACAAAATACCCCGCAAAAAAGAAGCAGGCAGCCGCAAACCGTTCAAGGTCTTTGTCCTTCAGGTTTATTATCTGAGTTGTTATTGACCTCTTGGGGTCAATTTGAAAAAGGGTTTCGATGGTGTTTTGATTACGTTTTGTTGTGATACAATAATAACATATTATTTCTCAATCTGAGAGGATTTTCACCACTTCCCCATCCCATCCACAACATTCCGCACTCCACCCGTAGCATCCTCCACGTCCCCTACATACCGCGGGATCAAATGCAAATGCACATGAAACACCGTCTGTCCGGCGGCGGTGCCTGCATTCACTCCCGCATTATACCCATCGGGTGAAAACTTTGCATCCACAATTTGCTTCACCTCATCCAGCAGGTCCCAGCAGGCGTGGCGCTCGGCCGGGGTGAGGTCAAAATAATCGGCCACATGGCGGCGGGGAATGACCAGGGCGTGGCCAGGGTTGACCGGGTAGGCATCATAGAAGGCTACGGCCAGGGAGTTTTCGGCAATCAGTTCACGGTTGAGGGAGCAGAAAGGGCAGTCGGTCATGGGGTGTATTTCCATCCTTTTTGAAAACCCATGTTGAGGGCAATTTCGTGTTGGGGGAGGATGCCGGATTTCATCCGTTCGAAAAAGCTGTTTTCATCCCAAAGGGATATTTCGGCAGGTTTCTCCTTGAAAAACAGGCTGAAGTCTTCCAGCCGTTTGACATGCTCGTGGGTATAATTGAACTGAAAAAAATCTCGTTGCACCCGGGCAAAATCATGCAGGTAGGCATCCACCGCGGGGAGGTTATTGCTTTTGGAGGAATTGGCAGATTTGTCAATGGGCAGCAGGTTCCACAACTGATCGTGGGCCACAAATGACCAGGGAAGAAAATGATCCACCGCAAATCCTTTCGGATTCAACTGTTTTCCAGAGAAAATACATTTGAAATCAGGCTGCGCCAGGATAAATTCCCTCCAATAGGTGCGGGCCGGGCCAAGGGCCCTCGATCCGGGGCGAAACAGCTTGCTCACCAGTCCGGGCACATTGGGGTTTCGTTTTTGCAGATATTCCAGCAGGTGCCAGTAGCCAAAATCCACCAGTACTTTATAATTCTCTTTCACATAGGCCACCCATTGCAAATTCAGAAACAAACTGTCTTCCAGCAGGTAGTAGGGCGGGGCAGTTTTGCGGTCCACAAATTGCGCCTTTGCCAGCCGGGCAATTTCATGGTTGATCTGACTGTCTTTTACCTTTCCAATTTGCTCGGTGACCCAAGGCCGAATCAGTCGGTAGGGCACAAAGAGAGACAAATTTTTCAGCGCCTGCCGTACTTCCGGATTTTCCTGATGCGCCTTGATGGCCTTTTTGATTTCTTCATCATTGGCATCGTCTTTCAGTTTTGAAACCTCTTTCACCTTCAGCACCACGTTTGCCAATTGATCCTGCCAACCAAAATTGACCTTGAAAAAAATGACCGGATACCATACCCGGGCCACCATGTCAATAAGAAGGTCGTTGATAGGGATTTTGAGATCGTCCGTTTTGTGGATGGCATCCATCAAAGCGAGGTAGAAAAAGAATTTATAGGAGGTGGAGGTATTGCTGAATATCCCCGGCAGGAGGTTCCTTACTTCTCCAAAGGGCAGCTGGTCCGGCAGTTTATGGGAGGGGCTATTCACGATTTCTTTTCTCCCCCCCAATCTACCACTTTCCCCCGGAAAAGGAAATGCTTTCCCAATTCAAAACACCCAGGCGGCTCTGTCGCAAACTTGCTCGCAGCTCGGGCCAAAGGCCCCACTTTGTGGCAGCCTGAAGCTCGTAGCTAAAAACCCTACCTTATCAGCGTCACACTTCCTCCCCGGTCCTGCAAATCGCCCGTGCAATCGGTGGCGCGGAGGCGATACACATACACCCCTTCGGGGACAGCTTTGCCGCCGTGGGTGCCGTCCCAGCCCTGGGTGGGGGTGGTGGATTGGAAAATGAGCTGTCCCCAGCGGTCGAAGATTTGCAGGGAATAGCCCATCACATTGGGCGCCACGGGCAGAAACAGGTCGTTGGTGCCGTCGCCATTGGGACTGAAGGCGTTGGGTACAAAGGGTCCGCGGGCGGTGGGGAAGACCTCCACTCCGATGGAGTCGCTGCCGATGCCGCATTCATTCTGCACCCAGACCTGGTAGAGTCCGGTTTCGAGGGGTTGAATTTGCGGGGTGCTTTCGTTGGTATTCCACAGATACTGGGCGCCGGGAAACAGTCCCAGGGGGTCGGCGTCGAGGGTAAAATCCACCTTGCCACACAGGGTGGTGTCGGGGCCGAGCTCCACCACGGGCACGCGGCTGAAGGTGACGCCCAGGGTGTCGCGCCCAAAGCAGCCGGGAATGGATACCGCTTTGACCCAGTAGTTGCCGTTGGCATCGATCAGGATGGCCGGGCCGGTGTCGCCATTCGACCAGGTATAAGTCGCATTGGGGAATTGTCCGAGGGGATCAGCATCGAGGGCCAGAAATTCCTGGTCGCACACCACGGTATCCGGTCCCAGATCGACCACCGGGCGCAGGGCAAAATTGACCTGTACGGTATCGCTGTTGGGACATCCCAGCGGATGGGAAACCACCACCCAGTAGGTGCCCGAAGCGCTGACGGAGATGGTCTGGGTCGCTTCGTTGGTGGACCACTGGTAGAGCATGCCCGGATTTCCGGCGTCGAGGGTGAGGGGCGTGCCTTCGCACAGGTTGCGGTCGTTGCCCAGATTGACCCCCAGGAAACTGAGGGTGGTGAGTTGCAGCGTGTCGCGGCTGGTGCATCCGGTCGGGTTGGTCACGGCTACCCAGATGGTTTTGGTGCCGGTGAAAGTCTGGGTCTGGGCGGTGGCTCCGTTAAACCAGAGGTAGGTGCCGCCCACGTTGGAGGCATCCAGAAAGAGGGATTGCCCAAAGCAAAGGATGGTGTCGGGCCCCAGATCAACCAGGGGATAACCGGCCACATTGAGGTTGATGGTGTCGCTGGAAACACAGCCCAGGGGGTTGGTGACCTGCACCCAGACGGTGCCTACCCCGGTGACGGTCAGGGTTTGGGCGGTGGAATTGTCGGACCAGAGGTAGGTGGATCCGGCATTGCCCGCATTGAGCACCACCGACTGACCCACACAAAAGACCGTGTCGTTGCCCAGATTGACCACCGGATTGGGGGTCAGGGCCAGGGTGATGGTGTCGCGGGTGCTGCATCCGGTGACGGGATTGGTCACTTCGACCCAGAAGGTGCCGGGAGCAGGTACCAGAATGGTCTGGGTCACTGCATTATTGGACCAGAGGTAGGTGAAACCGGGATTGCCAGCATCGAGCAGGAGACTGTCGGCCGGGCAGGCGATGGTGTCGTTGCCGAGGAATACCACCGGATTGGGGGTGGTGGTGAGCACGATGCTGTCGCGGGTGGTGCAGCCGATGGAGTTGGATACATCCACCCAGACCGGGCCCGTGCCTCCGGCAATGATGCTTTGCGAGGTGGCTCCTGTGGACCAAAGGTAGGTGAAACCGGGGTTTCCGGCATCCAGCAGCACCGAGTCGCCTGCACACAGGGAGGTGTCGTTGCCGAGGTTCACGATGGGGTAGGGGAAGGTAAGCAGGGTAATGCTGTCGCGGGTGGTGCAGCCGATGGAATTGGATACGTCCACCCAGAAGGTGGCGCTGCCGCCTGCGGTGATCGTCTGGGTGGTGGCCCCGGTGGACCAGGTGTAGGTAAAGCCGGGGTTGCCCGCATCAAGCAGGAGGGAATCTCCGGCACAAAGGCTGGTGTCGTTGCCCAGATTTACGACCGGGTAGGGCAGGGTGGTAAGCTGGATGCTGTCGCGGGTGGTACAGCCATTGGCATTGGTGACATCCACCCAGATAAATCCGGTACCGCCCGCGGTAAGGGTCTGGCTGGTGGCTCCCGTGGACCAGAGGTAGGTCAGGCCGGGATTGCCAGCGTCCAGCAGTACAGAATCGCCCGCACAGAGACTGGTATCGTTGCCCAGATTCACCACCGGGTTGGGCGAAATGCTGACCATGACCGTGTCGGTGTAGGCGCAGCCATTGGCCTGGGATACATTCACGATGTAGGTGCCTGCGGTATCGGTGGTAATGGTCTGGGTGGTGGCCCCGGTGGACCAGACGTAGTTGGAGCCGGGATAGCCTGCATCGTAGGTGATGGAATCTCCGGCACAGAGGGTGGTGTCGTTGCCCAGGTTGATGTTGAGGGGCACGGGAATGTTATTGGATTCGGGAATGACCAGATTGGCGATACTCCCCCCGGCTGCGCCGGGGAGCGCCCCCCAGGGGGAGGCGGCTGCATCCTGTCCGGCGGCTCCGCCGGCCACGGTCACAGTTACGGTGCCCGGCAGGGCCCCGCCACTGTACCAGATGGCGCCTCCGGCGCCTCCTCCTCCGGGACCGTGGCTGGCTGCGAGCAGGTCGCCCCCGTCACCGCCGTCGGCGGTGAAAGTCACGGGGGAGGCGTATGCGCCCACTTCGGCCAGGATGGCGCCTCCGGCGCCCCCGCCTCCGGCTCCGTCATTGGAGCCCAGGGCCGTCTGATCGAGGCCGTCGGCCGAGATCTGGAATCCCTGACCGTCCAGGGAACCTGCCCGGAAGATGATGAGTCCTCCGCCATTGGTGCCGGAGGTGGAGTTATTATTATTCTGATGGCCTCCGCCGCCTCCGCCGCCCATGAATACTTTGTTGAGCACATTATTATAGGTTTGGGCCTTGCCCCCGTCTCCGCCAATGGCAATCACGGGGCAGCCGCCCCACTGGTTGCCGCCTTCGCCTCCCAGGCCGAAGTTGCCGCCGCCGCCGCCACCCGAGTTGACGTGGTTGGCGCCGCCTCCGCCGTTGGCGCGTGAGCCCTGACCAGCGTCGTGGTTGACTCCGGCGTCGGTAATGCCCTCGCCCTTCTGGGCGCCCAGCCCGGAGGCAAAGGTGTAGAAATAGCCCGTGCTGGAACAGCCGGAATAGAAGTTCACACTGCGGTTTCCACCCCGGAAGCCGGTGCCGTCCACATTGAGGTCGGCCTGCAGGGTCACGGTGCCGGTGGCTTCAAAGACCAGTACCCCGCCGGTGCTGCCGTTCCAGGCCTGGGCGGTGAGGGGAGCGGTCACGGTAATGTTATTATACTGTGGCACACTCACCATCTGCACCAGACCCGTCGGGTCGTAGGTGCGCAACAGGGTAAACTGGAAGTTGATGCTGTTGCCGGAAATGGCCGAAATGGTGGCAAATTCATAATTGCCGGCATCGTTGTAGGCAGTGACGGTGCCGTAGGTTCCGGTATTGGTCAGGTCGGTGGTGGCGCCTTTCATCTGGATGATCAGCACCTTGTCGCCCACATTGAATCCTGCCGAAGAACCCACGGTAATAGAGTTACAGCTGTCCACCGAGGCCACCGGGGTATAGATGTTGATGATGCCGCTCACCGGCACGGGGCAGGCTGCGAGGGGCGTCACCGTCACGTTGACGGTGGCCGAATCCTGGCAGCCCTGGGGGGTGGTGACCAGCACCTGGTAGCTCACCGAGGTGACCGGGGTGGCCACGGGATTGGCGATGTTGGTGGCGGAAAGGGCGGTGCCCGGGGTCCAGAGGTAGGTGCTACCCCCGGTGGCATTGAGCTGGAGCACATCGCCTTCGCAGATGGTGGTGTCGGGGGTGAGGGTGACCACCGGCAGGGGATTGATGGTGACCACGATGGTATCGGATGCAGTGCAGCCGAGGGTGTCGGTGATGTCCACGTAATAGGTGCCGCTGACGCTCACATTGAGGGTCTGGGTGGTGGCTCCGGTGGACCAGAGATAGGTGGCACCGGGGTTGCCTGCATCCAGCAGGACCGAATTGGGGGCGCACAGGGTAGTGTCGTTGCCCAGGGATACGGTCGGAATGGGGGAATTGCTTTCCGGAATGTTGCGGTTGCCAAGGGTAACGCCATTGGCACCTGCGGTGGCTCCGTAGGAACTGTTGAAGCAGGATGAACCGGCCGCAATGTGGAGGCCGGGCTGTCCGCCCGCCAGGGAAGTAACCACACCGCCGGGCAGTACCGCTCCGCTGTGCAGGACCACCCCTGCTCCGCCGCCGCCGCCCGGACCTACACAGGTGGGGGTGTAATTGGTATTGCCGCCGTCACCGCCATCGGCCCGCAGGTTGAGGGCTCCCACAAAATTGCTGACTTCCAGCACCAGGGTTCCACCTGCTCCGCCCCCGCCTGCGCCATCGTTGCCCGATACCAGTACGTTATTATTGCCGTCTGCCCGGATCAGGTGTCCGTTGCCGATCACCGTTCCGGCCCGCAGGGCCACAATGCCGCCGCCGTCTTCACCCTCGCGGCCATTATTATTATTCTCATGTCCTGCACCGCCGCCGCCGCCCAGGAAGATTTTATTGCTGCCAACATAATTAAGGGCAAAGCCACCCAATCCTCCGTTGACGATGGAGGCGCAGCCGGTGTACTCGTTGCCGCCCTGTCCGCCTGCCCCGAAGTTAGAGCCACCGGCCCCGCCCGAGTTGTGGGTGTTGCCACCCCCTCCTCCGTTGGCCTGAGCCCCGCGCCCCCGTTCGAAAGCAGTGCCCAGATTGACAATGCCTTCGCCTTTGATGGCGCCATCCAAACTGACATTATTATAGAAAAATCCCGTCTGAGAACATCCTCCGGCAATATTCACCCGGTTGGCGCCCCGGAATCCCAATCCGCTCACATCGAGGTCGGCATTGAGGGTGAGGGTGCCGCTCACTTCGAAAGCCAGGATGCCGCCCGTGCTGCCGTTCCAGGCCTGGGCGGTCAGCGGGGTATTGAGGGTAAGGTTGGCGAAGGTGGGCACGGTGAGCAACTGCACCGTTCCGGCAGGATTGTAGGTGTTGAGCAGCCCGTTTTGCAGGGTGATCACGTTGCCGCTGATGCCGGCTACGGTGGCAAATTCGTGGTCTCCGGCCTCGTTATAGCTGGTGATGCTGCCGAAGGCAGCGGTGTTGGTCAGGTTGACGCTGGCCCCCTTCATCTGGATGATCATTACCTTTCCACCCACAAAAAAGCCTGCGCTGGAGCCCACCGTGACCTGGTTGCAGCCATTGATGGCACTGACCGGGGTGTAGATATTGATGATGTTGGTACACACATTGACCAACACAGTCTGGTAGGCGGTGTCGCGGTTGCCGCAGGTATCTTCCACGACCAGCATGGCGGTGTAGGTGCCGGGGCCGGGATAGGTGTGTGAGGTGTTGCCGGCCGTGAAATCGTCGAAGGAATTGTCGTTTTCGAAATCCCAGAAATAGCTGAAGCCGGTGGCATTGACCGAGGTATCGGTAAAAGAGGTGGCCGACCCGGCGCAGACGGTGTCGGCGGTGAAGCCGGCTGAAAAGCCGCCGGTGAGGGGGTACGGGATGGGGACCGGGGCGGAGACCAACTGGGTCAGGCCATTGAATTTGGTCAGAAAAGGGTGGGACCCGTCGTAAGGATTTGGAATGGAGGTCAGCGAATAATTGAGGGGAGTTGGGCTTACGCAGGTACCGTTTCCGTTGGGGTCTG
Organism: Bacteroidia bacterium; assembly: GCA_020635905.1. Lineage (GTDB taxonomy): Bacteria > Bacteroidota > Bacteroidia > J057 > JADKCL01 > JACJYV01. Next base: position 433,428 of record JACJYV010000006.1, on the reverse strand, counting down.
TTTTCATGATCAAAATGTCCAGATCAGATCCCGGATTATAGCTGTTGCTTTCCCCAACCAGGTAAATACTTCCCTGGTGGTAAATCACATTATCTTTGGCATTTAACACCAATTGGTCGGTGTCGGGCCCGCCGTAGGCGTTGGCCCAGAGCACATTTCCCTGCTGGTCGGTCCTGACCATGATCAGGTCAAAGTTGGGGGCCTGGGTATGTCCCGAAAACAGGTATCCGTTGGGCACAGAGGTAACATTCCGGAATAATTCCTGGGAATAGCCGGTCAGGTCCAGCATTTTGGACCAGCCGATGGTGCCCAGGGTATCTGTTTTGAAAAACCCAACTGAAAAATTCTGACTGGTCCCGGAATAATTGCCCCATTGGGTCATTACCAGAGAATCACCGTCTCCCAATACCGAACTGGTATACAGCCTCACCGTCGAGGCGGGACCGTAGGTGTATTGACGGGTGTATAATTGGGACCCGTTGAGGTCGAATTTGGAAACCCGGCCCCGCATGGCGCTGAAGGATCCGGCCTGAATGTACGACCTTCCGGCTATATAGAGCCGGTTTTGGTAAATCAGTGGCCCGATGAATGCATCCTCGCTGGTATAGGTGGTGTAGCCATAAATGGGAAGGGTGGTGGTGGGATTGCCGGTGGCCGCATCCATCCGGATTAACAATCCATCCGTGTTGGAATTGAGACGATTCCCTACCAGAATGTATTCATTTGCCTTCCCTTCCAGCAGCTTATAGTATTTGAAAACTGAGCCTGAATTTTCCGCATTGGCCCAGATCAGATTTCCATTCAAATCCATTTTAAAGGCAAATCCCTGCTGGTTCAGGATGGAAGTAATGCCGTTTCCAGCCCCGATCAGAAAGCTGTCGCGGGTAATTTCCAGGTCAAAAATGGCGTCGGAAGCTGCGGTAAACTTATAGGATCTTGCCCACAAAAAGGACCCCGAAGGAGTCATTTTCATGATGAGGGCGCTGTCTCCCTGGTAACCGCCCACAAAAAAGTTGCCGTCCGGAGCCAGCACGATGGTGCAGGCACCCTCGTTGATGCCGGGCTTACCGTAGGTATGGAGAAATGTTTGGGCAAAAAGCTGGCTTGCTCCGCAGCAAAGGAGGAGACAGAGGGCAAGGAGGGCGTATTTGAAGCGACCGGGGGATTTCAATGGATGGTGATTTGTATCGTCAACTTTAAAAATAGGAAAAATTCGGGATAAACGGTGCGTGGGTTTTTGGGTTTGAAGGGTCACGCAAAGGCCGCAAAGGGGTTGTTTTCCGCAGATCGTTGGATGAAGGGTGCAAAGGCCGCAATGAAGTCGCTCCCTGGCATAAACTTAAGGGTTCATGGGTCACGCAATCCCGATAATTATCGGGATCGCCAAGGGGTTGTTATCCGCGTTTCGTGGGTTGAAGGGTGCAATCCCGAAAGCTTTCGGGATCGCAAAGCAATCCTTACCGCAGGTGGCCAGGGATCATAACATTTTCCGGGCCCAGGCCCGGAATAATAAGACCGCAGCGCGGTCACATTATTGTAGCCAAAGATTTGGAGGTGAGGGGCACGACCGCAGAGCGGTCGCATTATTTACCCAGCGGCGCTCTGGCCATTAATTTTGATAATCATTTTTCGCGGGAATAGGGTCCGGAGGAAAAATAATTCGACCCCTTCCCTGCGGGACTCCTGCGGAGCCGGGGTCGTGGAAATTTGGGATGGTATTTCTACAATAATTTGACCCCGCTGGGGTCCATTTTCGCCCTTCGGGCTCGGTTGAGATTGGGGACATCCTTACGGTTATGGCGGCAAAGTGGGCTGACTGCAGCGCGGTCACATTATTGTAGCCTGGGAAGCAGGCATGAAATTTCCGACCCCGGCGGGGCGGTTCCATCCAGCACAAGGCAGAGGAGCCGCCCCTCCGGGGCTCTCCTCTCTAATCCGTTTGTTCTACCCATGATCCGCCCCTCCAGGGCTCTCCTCTCCAATCCGTTTGTGCGACCAATAATCCGCCCCGGAGGGGCTTTTTTCTTACCTCCTGAAATCCACCATTGAAAACCCTACCCGGTCGGTGAAGGAATTATTGAAGCGGCCGTCGGCATTGAAGATGTCGTAAACGGCTTTCCAGCGGGAGAGGGTTTTGGGATACAGGCGGGAAATCAGGTCGTTGCTGCCGGTCATTTGGTCGAATTCCAGGCCCCAGTGAGGGATGCCCCCGTGGCTGTATTCCTGGCTTTGCAGGCGGTAAAGCAATTCCATCCCACCATAATCTCCGTACGCCAGATCCAGCTCGATCATGGCCGTATCAATCCCATGCTGCATGGAGAGCAGGGCATTTGATTTTTTTACGAAGCGCACCGAAAAAGGACTGCTCTGATAAGTCTGCCCGTTGAGGCGGTTACTCTGAGCCAGTTTGTGGATGCGGTTGATGGAAGCTTCGAACCATTGGTTGCTGTAAAGGCCCTTTCCGTCTTCGAGGGGATAGGCAATTTCGTTCCCAAATCCCGAGTACTGGCTCATGCCGTTGACAAATATCTCTGGCGCCACGGCCACATGGTCGCAGTCTTCGAGGGAGGTCATGGCCTTGGTGATGAGCATGGGGATCAGGCTGGGACAATTATAAAAGATGGTGGTGGTGACGTCGAATGAAAGACGAAATTTGCCCAGAAAGCCCGAAAGGTAATTGCGGTGCCCGTCCTTGGGATTGTTGACCGCATCGGGTTTGGCAATGTTCCACTTTTCCAGAATGACCTTGAAATACTTGTAATATTTGGTGGGATCGGGTTCGGTCATTTCGACCACTTTTCCGTTTTCGTCCAGGGGGTAAGGATGTACAATCAGCTCCACATGGCGGTATTCGGTCAGGAGTTTGGGGTAACCCATGGGATTTTCCGGGGTGGGGTCCACAGGTTTGAGGCGATGGAGGACGCTTTCCAGATTGGTCATTTCCCGGGTTTCGCGCAGGTAATATTTCTGCATGACCTCAATGGTAAAGGAATAAATGATCCCGAAGGTGCCCATATTGCAGATGGCAGCATGAAAAACCTCGTCGTCCTGGATGAGGCCAATTTGGGGATCGTTGTAGCGGTCGGCCTGGCAAACGGGGTTGCTGGCGCTTTCCAGGCGGTAGAGATATACTTCGCCATTTTTGCCCTGTGAGCCTCCCCCGCCATGCACCGTGGCTTTGCCCGTCCAGGGACTGGTGGTGCAGAGCACCAGCGACCTGACTGAGTCAGGGAAGGGTGGCAGGGTGATGCCCGTGCCATGGGTGGAAGTCATGGTGGCACCCACAATGGTCTGTCCATCGTAGCCGCCCATGTTGGAAAGGCCCAGGTCCCAGGCTTCCAGCACTTCATTCAGGTAATGCAGGCGGATGCCGCATTGCATTTCCACCAGGGTTTTGTTTTTGAGGGGCTCGTATCCGTCCCAGCTGACGGCTTTATTGGCCAGGGTTACGTTGGGCACGAGCCAGCTTTGCTGAATGGCTCCCTCGATGGCACCCGCGATGATGACCGGATCGTCGCCCGGCTTCATGTTGCGCGACTGGATGGTGGTGTCGGAAGATACCTTGCAAAGACCGTGGGTGTTGATGAACAGGTCGTAAGTAGTGGCCACGTCGGAAAAGGAATGGCCGGACCCGGCTGCTTTGACTTTGTAGTTATTGGCCTTCGCAAAGCGCAGGATTTCGACCAGCGGCTTCTCTTTTTTGCCCGTAAACAGACCTTCAGGGTAATAATATTGCAGGGGTTCGACTTTCTGGTTGGCATATTGGTTTTCCCAGATCTGCCGTGCTCCTGTGGGGGGAACGTCGAAACGGTCCGTGGCGGGAATCTTCATGATTTCCACATCGCCTTCGAGGATTTCGCAGATCAGATCGTCGATGCAATCGCGTCCTGGGTGTTCGGCGGGAAAATCATTTTTCAGGTTTTTGAGGCCGGTGGTGTGTTGGTGAAGGCCTTTGTTTTGTCCGGTGAGGGTGCGGAAAATGGATTTGAATGACATTATAGGTGATTTTTGGGGGTGAATTCAATGGGAATCAGGCTCCGCCCGTACGGGCGGAGAATCGGCGATGGCCGCAATCTGGAAGCCGGGTTTTTCCTCAGGGTTTGGAAGCAGCTTTCACCACGGCATTTTGCCAGAGGATGAGCAGGGGAAAAGCCAGTTCGGCCGACATGGAGATCAGGAGTCCGGTTTTGGGAAGTCCGTAATGGAGGATGGAGACCACGCGGGCCAGCCCGCCAATGAAGACGCCAATGGTGAGGAGCCGAAAAGGCCAGACGGCGGTTTCGATGTTTTTGATAACCCACCAGGCGAGGAGGGCGTAGCCAAAAAATGCTCCCGAGAGGAAGCTGAATTCGCTGTCGAGGTTGATGTCGGGCGTGGTGCCGGGGAAGTATCTTCCCACTCCCCCGATGATGCCCTGCAAGCCAACGATTACGGGAATGGCGGACACAAGTCCCACCACAATCTGTAAGGCAGTTTTACTTTTGTTCATGATTTAAAGGGTGTCTGGTGATTCTGAAAGTTAAGATAGCAATTTTTTTAGATTTGAGATGTTAGACGGGGAGATGTTAGATGTGAGTCGTTAGTCCTTAGATGTGAGAGATTAGATTTTAGATGATAGAGGTTAGATGTGAGTCGTGAGAATACGTAGAACAGTTTTCTGATTGAAAGAGGCAGGGCATGCCTTGCCTCCTGAATAGACCCAAGCCACCTATCAGATCCCCTTCAATCCCCGGAACGGGAATTTCTTTTATCTTCGCCCTATGTTTTCCAAAAGTGAGGGGGCTGAACTCCGCAAATTATTCTGGACTGCTTTTGGGCGGTACATGACCCGGCATATCTCTTTGCGGGGGGATAAGATCAAATGGCTCAATTACAAGACCGGGGTGAAGGACATTTATTTTCGCCTGGATGCAGATACCCGGCGGGCACGGGTAAGCATTGAGCTGCATCACCGCGATCCGGGGGTGCGAAATTTGTTTTGGGAGCAATTTCAGGAACTGGATGGGCTCCTGCACAGCCAAACCCAGGCAGAATGGACCTGGGAGGACCTTTTTGTCACGGAAACAGGACAGGAGATTGCCCGGATTTATGTGGAGACGGAGGGTGTGAATGTGTACGACCAGGAAAGCTGGGGCTCGGCTTTTGCTTTTTTTGAGCAATATCTGATTCCGCTCGACGAGTTGTGGAGCGATGTGTGGGAGATTTTTCTGGACCTGTCTGAGTAATTATCAGGAGTTGCGGGAGGTGAAGAGGCGGGTGTGACCCAACTGGACCGGCCCTTCGCTCACCTTGGGCACGCGAAATGCCCACAAATCTTCCTGGTGGTTAGGGGAAATTTCGCCCAGGGCTTCCCATCCCAGGTTAAGGGCTGTCTCTTTTTCCTCTCCTTTAAAAAACGATGCGCCGCAATAAATGGCTCTCAGGTCAGTGGAAATGGCGAAAGCGCAGGCCGATTTCAGCAGGCGGGCCCGCAGGCAGGCCTCGGTATTGGGGTGATTGAAAACCACCAGGCGGGCTTCGAACTGAGAAGCACCATCGGGGGGAATGATGGGCAGCAAAGCGGCCCAGCCTTTCACCTGGCCGTTGAGATCCACTGCGACCAGGAATCCGTGGTTGAGAGAATGGCCCCAAAAGGCGTTTTCAATTTGCTGAAGGGTACAGGAAGGATAAGAGGGATCGTTTTGCCACAGGGCAAGAATTTCATCGAGGTGATTCGAATCTGCCGGTCGAATCCACAGTTTAGGAATGGTATTCATTGTTTGGTTTTGGTTGCCTGAATCCCGCAGGATTCTTACTGTCTGAAAAATACGGTTTAAAAAAAGGTGTTGTTGCTGTCTCAAAGGTACGAACTCCCCGCCCCGGAAGAATTACAATATTTTTTCCGGTATTACATCGCTCCCGGTTTTCCGTTAGAAGAACTACCCAATTTCAGGGAATCAGGCGGGAGGAATGCCTCAGTAAAAGATAATATTTCAGGGGTCGAGGTAAGAATTTTCGAAAAAAAATACGGTTTACGGTTACAGTTTACAGTATGCGGTTTACAGTTAATCCAACCAAAAACTCATACCAAAGGCACCACCTTGTGGGAACTAAAAACCAACAACTAACAACCAACAACTACAACCCAGGGTTTCTGGATTTATATTCTGCGAGGCACTCGCGGATCCAGGCTCTGGCTTCTTCGGGGTCGGAAAAGATGCGGGTGGGAATCTCTGATTTGCGCACCTTCATCAGAAAGTTTCCGATCATGGATTTCATAAAGGAATCGGCCACAATGGCGGTCGCTTTGGCCACTGGCTCGCTGGTCATCAGGTAGTCGCGGGCATCGCCGTCAATGTAATTTTCAGAAAGAAAGGTCAGAGAGCCCACGATGCGGTCGCCCACCATTTCTTTGAACAAGGGCCAGAATTCCTGCGCATTTTCCAGGGTGATATTGCCTTCCCATTCCGGGTTACCCGAAATTTCTACAATGTCTTCCGTGATAAATTTCGCATAAATAGCCTTGGTCTTCGCTTCCATACAGCAGCAAATTCGATTAAAACCTTGGATTTACGGAGCGGAGGTAAAACAAGCGGGCAGGGGTGAACTATTCCCCAAATTATAAAATTTCCCTTCTTTTCCCAAGTTGGATTCAGACGGGCAAGCCCAGCAGGTAAAGTTTTTTGCCCTTTCCTTTGATAACCCCCATTTCCCACTTGTAATCGTCCGTTTCCAGACCCTGAAGCAGGATTTTCATGTCGTCGAGGGTGTAGGTGCGGGCATTGGAAACTGCGCCATCCCAGGCGATGAAGGCGGGTAAAAGGGGAATGAGGTAGGTAAATACCAACTGCTGCCAGGTCATGGGGCGCACCAGCAGGGTTATGAAATATGTCATGATATAATTGACGGGAATGGCCGTCCACCAGATCCATTTGGGGAAGCTGTTGTCGCTGATCTCAAATATGCAAATGGGCTTGCGGTCGGCTTTGGCATCGGCCAGGATGCTTTTGGCCACCTCGGGGCGCATGTGGTGCATGGAGCAGACCATGGTGCGCAATCCTTCCTGGTTATCAGGCACTTCGGCGGCATTGACCGGGGTGGTCAGGTATTTGAAATCTGGATCTCCTTTGCCATTGACTTCAGCCGAAAATGCAGCATGAGGATACAGATCGCTGAGGGTCAGCTTCAGGTCTTTGAAACCGTGTTTTTCTTCCAGCAATTTCACCACTTCGGGCATGGGCCCGCCTCCGCCAGAGCACAAATCCAAAATTTCGTTTTGATTGGTGGCACGCAGTCCGCGGGCCAGAATTTCGGCCAACTGGGGCGCTGTTCCAAGTATTTTGTGCATGGTCACAATGTAGCGGGTGCCACAATCGCGCAGCCAGCCCGGAAACCAGGCAAAATCTTCGACTTCAAAGAGGTGAATTCTTTTCATAAGGTTGCATTATTTCCATTTCCATTGGGTCTCATCCACGATTTTGATCCCCAGTTCGGTCACATGCTTTTTGACCGCATCCACGGACTGAAGCTGGTCTTTGGGGATGATCACAGACAGGCCTTTTTGCAAAGCCAGGAAAAAGTGGGTGGAAATCTCCACCAGGTGTTTTATTTCCCTGATTTTGATTTTGGTTTCGCTTCCTTCGTCGTGCAGATGCAGGAAATCCGCTTCCAGGGTCATGCTGGTCATCTGTCCAAAGCGGGCCGCGTAGGTGCTGTTGATGTGTTTTTGGTAATGCCGTTTGTACTGGGCCCGTGAATACCAGGGATAAAAGGTAAACCAGAGAGCTCCCACCAGGGCAAAGGGAAGCATGAAAAACCCATTTTGGGTGGTCAGGGAAATCACGCCCGCCACGGCCAGGTAAAGGATGGGCACCAGCCAACGGGTGCGCCGTCTTTTTTTGATCACAGCATCAGAGCGGGAGGCGGTGTAAAGTTGGTAAGCCAGGAAATCTTTGGCCTCAATGATGTAGCTTATTTTCATTTCCGTGAATTTCAATTCAGGCGGGATAAAGTTAAACATTTAAGAAATAATTATCTTTAAAAGGATCCTCTAAAAACTTCGTATCTCGTCGATGGACCTGGCTCAATAGTCAATTGGCAAACAGCAATTATCAAATTACAAACCCCGCTTTCTTCACCTGTGTCCGCCTTGATCCTTTTGTTTTTAGAGATCCCCTTAACTCAACTTAATGATTGATATGAAATTCGCACGATTTTACCTGTTCTCCTTCACCCTGCTGGCCACTTTATTGGGCTGCAATGGTTCTCAGACCCCTACCCTCCCGGATACCCTGATCGGAAAATGGCAGACTTCCTCCGCCACTTTTGAGCATTTCGACCACGGAGGGCTCGAATACACGGATAGCAGCGGCACCCGAACGGGTGTTTGGGGATTGGAGCCCGGCGATATCCTCATGTGGGGGTTCAAGGACGGCAATGATCCCTGGGTGAAGGAGTATTATGAAGTGCAGAGTTGGTCTGAAAATGAATTTACTTTTGCGCCCCAGGGTGGTGGACTTTCGCAGGTGGCGGTGCGGAAATAATCGGGCGGGATGATATTTTCTTAGAGCGGCTGAACCTTCCACTCTGGACCTCGCCACTCGCAGCTAAACACTCGTTGCTCAAAATATTAATCAAAATAAAAATAATCCCTCACGGTGATTTTGTGGGGAATTTTGTTTTTGAATTCCGTTTTTCGGGTCCAGTTGCCATTTTCGTCGTACTCAAAATCCGTGGTGAGTTCGCTTTGCAGGTACAGGCCCTTGTGGTAGGTTTTGTAATCCGTCACATTGCCAAATTCGTCAAAAGTTTTGACCCATTTGAAGGTCAGTTCGCCGTCGCTGTTGTACTTTTTGAGGCGCACCAGGCGGTCTTCTGTGTCGTACTGGTACTCGATTTTTTCCATCAGCCAGCCACGGGGGTCATTGATAATGCGTTCGGCCAGCTTTCCATTAGCGCCCAGATTGCACTTGCTGCTGCTTTTGAGCAGATTTTCGCCTTCATACACATACTCTTCATAAGATTTGGAATCCTTGCCAAAGGAAAATTCCGTGGCCGAGGTTCTCATCCCGTTCTGGTCAAAAGTGGCCTCCCGTACCTTGCGGCCCATCATATCAAAGGTAAAAGCCTTGCGGCTGATGACCTTGTCGTTGGCGTCCACCACCTTTTGATCGGTCATGCGGCCCAATTCATCGTATTTGAAAGTCAGTTTTTGCAGAATTTCCCCCTCCTCATCCCACCTTACTGAACCCTGGATTTTGCCTTTTTCATTCCAGGAAAATTCTTCGCGGTATTCCATTTCTCCCTGATCTGTGAAGGTTTTTTCTGCAATAATCCTGCCTTTGGGGTTAAATAAGGCTGCCACCTGAGATTGCCCCTGAAAGGGTTCGCCCGTCACCAGGCCGTTTTTGCCTTTTTCTGCAAAAAAGCTCTTTTCGCGGTACGCTTTCAGATTGCCCCTGAGCCCCAGATCCTTGCGGTGATAACCAGGCTCTGTGTCTGCGAGTAGAAATAAAAACAGGGCAATGATGCCGTGGGCAAGTGAAGGCATTTGGGAATGTTGGGTTAAAAATGGGGTTCCAATTTAAGTTAAATTGCCGAAAAGGCCAATTTTGCCCGCATTTGGCTGAAGGTTAACCGCCTCAATTATTCTTTTCGCGCCATGCCCAGGCAAAGTATTCTGACCGATTTGGGAGGCTGAGGATTGGCATAAAGGGCCTGAATTCCAGCCGCCAGGGTGGCGCCTGTGGTAATGATATCGTCCACCATCAGGAGGTGGTAATTGGCGGGACGGGGAGACTCAAATCCTCCTTCCACATTGGCCCAGCGGTCGTCCTTGTCCTTGCGGGTCTGGGTGTCTGTGCGGCGGGTGCGCAACAGGAGTGTGTCATCTGCGGGGAGATTCAAGGCGCGGGAAAGTCCCTCGCAAATGGCCATGGATTGGTTGTAGCCCCGTTTTTGCATTTTGGAAGGGTGGAGGGGTACGGGAATAATCCTTTCTACCTCGCTCACAAAATCCGTTCCCTGCAATTTTGCCCCGTAATAATCGCCCAGAAAACTGCCTATGCGGGGTTGATTGTGGTATTTCATCTCCTGCATGATGGCCTGGAACTTTCCCTTTTTGTCGAAAAAGAACAAGGCAGCTGCACCTTCCAAAGGGATGCGGCCCGCAAAGCGCAGGTAAAGTTCGTTTTCTGTGGGACAAAGGTGGAATTCGCTTTCCTGGATGTCCGTAAGGCAGGTCAGGCAGACCTCGCCCTCCTGGCGGGTAAGTTCGCGCTTACAGGCCGGGCATTCACGGGGGAAAATGAGGCGTAAAAGGTCCTGAAAGTAGCTCAAAATCGGGTAGGGTAACTGTGAGGTCAATTTTGCTAAAATTCCCCTGATTCGAAAGCCAGGAGCTGCATTTTTTTGTTTTGGATGGGAAATGGGATGGTGGGACGTGTGGTAACGCAGAGTGCGCAAAGATTTTTGGGTCCGCATTTCGTGGGGTGCGATGGCAAAGATCCCAAAGCTTGGCGGATTTATTCATTTTGGCTTTGCGCTCTTGGCTCACTTCAACCCACGAATTGCGGAAAACACCTTCTTTGCGGCCTTAGCGATACTTTACCCATCAAATTCATTCATTTTTCGGCACGACATTCGCGCCTTTTGCCTTTTGATTCGTTTTAGATTGGCCCTTTTATCCGGGATTTTCCTTAGATTTGACGAGTTTTTTAACCCCTTTGCTATGCAGGAAGAACTAAAAACACGCATCTCTGCCTTTGAACACAAACAACCCGAGATAATTTTTAACTGGAAGGATCCTGAAACGGAAGCCGAGGGTTGGGCGGTGATCAACTCCCTGCGCGGCGGCGCGGCGGGTGGTGGCACCCGGATGCGGAAAGGCCTGAATCTGCATGAGGTCGTTTCCCTGGCCAAAACCATGGAAGTGAAATTCTCAGTTTGTGGCCCCCAGATTGGTGGCGGCAAATCTGGGATCAATTTCGACCCCAAGGACCCGCGCAAAGAGGGCGTTTTGCAACGCTGGTACAAAGCATTGCTGCCCATGCTGAAAACTTATTATGGCACAGGCGGGGATGTGAATGTGGATGAAATCCGCGAGGTGCTGCCCATTACGGGCAAACTGGGGCTGCGCCATTGTCAGGAAGGAATCGCTGTGGGCCATTTTGGATACGACGATGCAGGCACAGCCCGCATCATCAAGCGCCTGCAGGACGGGGTTTCACTGCCCCTCCACAACCTGAAATACACGCCCGAACCGGGCTTTTTTACCTGTGCAGACATGATCACAGGTTGGGGTGTGGCCGAAGCCGTGCGCCATTTTTATAAAATTTGGAATAAATCTGAGGCCGGAAAAAGGGTGATTGTGCAGGGCTTTGGCAATGTGGCTGGGGCGGCTGCCTGGTACCTTTCGCAGGCAGGTTATAAAATTGTGGGAATCATTGACATTTCGGGCGGAATCATTCGTCCTGAAGGAATTTCACCTGAAGAAATTACCCATTTGCTCCTTTCCCGCGACGGAAATCAGCTGAAAGCTGATCACCTGATTCCCTTTGGCGAAGCCAATGAGAAAATCTGGGAAGTGGGTGCGGAAGTATTCCTGCCCTGCGCTCTTTCCCGCATCGTGACCACGGAGCAGGTGGATGCCATGCTGGCCAACGGCCTGGAGGTGATTTCATCTGGTGCCAATGTTCCTTTTGACGATCCCGAAATTTTCATGGGTGAAACCAGCGTCCATGCGGACGACAACCTGTCTGTGATTCCCGATTTCATCGCGAATTGCGGCATGGCCAGGGCTTTCGCCTATTTCATGGGCGATATGGGGCCTCTGACCGAAGAGGATATCTTCAATGACGTTTCCGCCGCCGTGCGGCGCGGACTGGAGGATATTCACCGCGAAGATCAACGTCCGGTCGGCCTTTGGCAAACGGGTCTGAAAATTGCCCTTGGGAAATTAATGCAGGAATCTAACGAACCTAAAACGGTTCTTTAAGTTATCCGTAGAAGTTTATTTTCAATCTAATAAAATTGACCCGATGGGTTTAGCGATAGTTTTAGTTTTTGTCCTTGGGTATGTCGCCATTGCTCTTGAGCACCCCCTTAAGATAGATAAAGCAGCTTCGGCCCTCGTTACGGGGGTTGTCTGCTGGACTTTGTTTGCGGTGGGCGCCGAGGGAATGGGATTTAAAATGGAGTATGTGGAAGAGGAACTGGGCCACCACCTGGCCGAAATTTCCCAGATATTATTCTTCCTGATCGGCGCCATGACCATTGTTGAGTTGGTGGACATTCACGGAGGATTTGAAGTCATTACCAGCCGCATCAAAACCAAAAACAAGCGTTCACTCATCTGGATCATTTGCATCCTTACTTTTTTCCTTTCTGCCCTGCTCGACAACCTGACCACTTCCATTGTGATGGTTTCACTCCTTTCCAAGCTGATCAAAACCAGAGAGGAAAGGCTGATTTATGCGGGAATGATCGTCATCGCGGCCAACAGTGGCGGCGCCTGGTCTCCCATTGGCGACGTAACCACCACCATGCTCTGGATCGAGGGACAGATTACCACAGGCGATATCATTTCTCACCTCATTTTGCCCGCGCTGGTAAGTCTGGTGGTGCCTTTGATCATTGTGACCTTCATGCTCAAGGGTGAGGTGGAGGCGCCTGATCTTGTGCAGGAACAAGGTCAACACAAAACCACCCGTGGAGAAAGAAACCTGGTTTTCTTTCTTGGTGTGGGGGGATTGATTTTTGTACCTGTCTATAAAATTCTCTTTCACCTGCCGCCCTACATGGGAATGATGCTGAGTTTGGGCATCCTTTGGGCAGTTACAGAATTGCTGCACAAGAATAAAAAAGACAAGTTCAAAGCCAAGGTCTCCGCGGCGTATGCGCTGGAAAAAATTGATATACCCAGTGTGCTGTTTTTCCTGGGAATTCTCCTCGCCGTTTCCACCCTGCAATCCACTCACCAACTGGCCGGGTTGAGCACTCTGCTCAACCAGAAAGTCGGCGACCAGAATATTATTATGACCGCCATTGGCCTGCTTTCTTCCATTGTGGACAACGTGCCGCTGGTCAAAGCTGCACAGGGCATGTACGACATGGGAGCCTTCCCCACGGACCATTCTCTCTGGAAATACCTGGCTTATTGTGCAGGGACAGGGGGGAGCGTGCTCATCATAGGTTCGGCTGCGGGCGTGGCCGTCATGGGTATCGAGAAAATCGATTTTATCTGGTACCTCAAACGCATGAGCCTGCTGGCTCTGGCTGGCTATTTTGCTGGCGCGGCCGTCTATTTCCTCATGTTTGGACTGATTCCCCATTGATCCTTCCCGGGGTTGTGGGCAAATTTTGACCAAGGTCATTTTCCCTGTTACCTGATTTTATTATTTTCATGGTCCCAGCTTTGGGAAATGAGACTTTAAAGACAATTGACATGAAAAAAATGAAGCCCTTTGCCGCGCTAATCCTCCTCTCTTTGCTGGTATTTTCCTGCGGATCCTCCAACGGAGGAGATCCTGAAAAAAAGCAGGAAACCACTCCTGAAGAGACCGTTCAACCCAACAGAACCCGTCCTGAAGGCAAGAAAATTGCCAAAATGACCGAGTACAAAATCAGTCCAGACGATGCGGAAGGCACGATCCTCAATGTGGAGGAATATGATGCCAATGGATTCAAACTGAAATACTCCTCTTATAATTATTATGGTTCAGGTGAATTGGAATCCTCTACCGTTTATAAAAATGATGAGAAGGGAAATTGCCTGGAAATGAACGATGGCAAGACCAAAAACACCTATAAATACGACGAGAAAGGCCGCCAGATTAAAGCTGCCTGGTCCCGGGCCAATGGCGAGGGAGCGTCTGAGGAAATGACCTACGACGACCACGACCAGCTGATTGAAACGAAGTATTATGATGCCAAAGGGAAATATGATTTTTCCCGCACCCGTGAGATTTCTTACGACCCGCAGGGGCGGATTATTGAAGAGAAAAAGTGGGAGAAATACACGGACGGAACTGAGCCCCTGATGCAGTATTGGAAGAAATATGTGTTTGACGACGCAGGACGCCAGATTGAAAGCTACAGCTACCGCGAAGATGGCTCAGAAACGGACAAAGAAGTTCGCAAATACGATGGAGCTGGAAATCTGGTCACCGTATTTTCTTACGAGTACGGGGAGAAAAACCCTTCTTACAAAGAAATCAGAAAGTATAACCAGTATGGTGAGGTGGTCGCCGACCAGACCCTTTCCTGCGACTCAGAAACGGGTGATTGCAGTACCAACAACTTTACCAACGAGTACAAATACGACGAGTGGGGCAACAAAATCTGGTTTATGTACAACCAGGATGATGGTACTGCCTGGGGCTCAAGATTCGTGTACGAATTTCACTGAGCAGTTAGGTTGGAGAAGAAGGATTTGACTCTGGACTGAACATTCTCAGAGGTGTCGTAAGGGAGAAGGTACAGTAGTGCAGTATCAAAATCCCTGTGTTTGGTTAATTCTCTGATTGAGGAGGCAAGGTTAGTTTTTTCCTTCAGGGGTAGGGAATTCATTTCCTCTCCTATACTTTCCCTGTCTAAGATTAGAATTAGCAAATCCTCCAAATCTGTGCTGATAGTCAGATCGTTAAGTCCTCTGTTCATCAGGGCCGCCAGTTTGGTCAGAAAATAATATTCAGGTTTCAGGATTTTAATTTCTGTCGATTCAGAAATATTAACGGACTGATTTTGTCTGATCCATTCGGGATAATTTTCATTGCCAAATCCCAGAATAGAGGGGTCCGTTGGCATAATATCCACTTTGATATTCTGGAAAACCCACCTGCAAATTGGGGCATCCTCAGAAAGATCATTCCTGAAACCTGCTGATCTGAGCTTTTCTTCCAAAGAATAATAGTTGACTCTGGCTGCAATTTCCATCACGCAGTCTATGTCCCTGGTTGGCCGCAGATTCAGGACAAAAGGATTTTTGAGGTATAACCCAATAACTGCACCTCCCAGAAATACCATTTCTAACCCTAAATCGCCGAGCCCCAGAGCTACCTTTTCAATTTGTCCGAGATTAAATGCGTGCATCAGGCATAGATTCTTTCTTCCAGAAACTTCCTCCCCAAATTGACCTCTCTTGCCCTGCCAACCCGCTGAGAATCGACCAGGGCCATCAATTCATGCAACCTGGGATAATTGAGAGCAGCTTTTGGGGCCCCGGGAAACAGAGGCTCAATTGCGGCTCCCATCACTTCGCCATCAGGGTCTGGCCACACATATTCCTGCCCTCCTGAAAGAATTTCCTGACTAAGGGGGGCAAAGGAATGAGAAGTGGGAACCCCACGGGTGGAGTAAGCTGGCCTGGCAGGAAATACTCTGGGCAGGCCGTGAACAACGAATTCATACAGAATTGGCTTGAAAACAGTCTTTTTATCGCTGGACAACAACCGCGAAAAGACTGCCCGCTCCAATCCATGCGACACCTCTGACTGGCTGATTCCCAAGGCCATGGCAATATCCACCTGTCGCCATTCTTTTTGGGGGTAGGCAAGCATCAACAGGAGAATCCCTACATCCTGAGGCTTTATTCCTTTATTCAGATTCATTTTATTCATTATTTCAATTTGCAATATGCAATTTTTACGTTGATTAAAAAAACTGTTTCTTCTTTCTATGATTTCTCTCTCCAATTCATCTCCAATAACTTCCAGGAACCTCTAAAAAATAGAAGATCCAGGCGGGCGCAGTTGAAGAAAGCGCAGTTTAACAAGGTAAATGAACATTTCTGAAACAAGTCCAACGAAGAGCTTCAAAGTTTTTAGAGGTTCACTTATCTACAATTGATCTGTACTCGCTTGTCCTGCTCTCTTTTTTACTTAATTTTGCGCCATCTTTCAGCCCCAAAATTGAATCCATGAGCAAAACGGAAATCCAGGAAGTTGGCCTTGAAACAGCAAAAAAGCTGGGATTATTGCCCGAAGAATTTGACAAGATCTGCGGAATTCTGGGCCGCAAGCCCAATTTCACCGAGCTCAGCGTCTATTCTGTCATGTGGAGCGAGCATTGCTCCTACAAAAATTCGATCCTGTGGCTGAAAAAGCTGCCCAAAGAAGGTCCCCATGTGCTGGCTGGCGCGGGAGAAGAAAATGCTGGCCTCATGGACATTGGCGATGGACTGGCGGTTTGTTTCAAAATCGAATCCCACAACCACCCTTCCGCGATTGAGCCTTATCAGGGTGCCGCTACGGGCGTGGGAGGAATTCAGCGGGACATTTTCACCATGGGTGCCCGCCCCATTGCTTCCCTTAATTCCCTCCGTTTTGGCGATCCCAGCCTGCCCAAAACCCGCCACCTGCTCAAAGGCGTGGTCAAAGGCATTGGCGATTACGGCAACGCCTTCGGCGTGCCTACCGTGGCCGGGGAAGTCTATTTCGATGAATGCTACAACACCAATCCCCTGGTGAATGCCATGTCTGTGGGCATTGTGAAGCACAACCAAACGGCTTCTGCGGTGGCCAAAGGCAACGGAAACCCAGTTTATATTGTGGGTTCTTCGACCGGCCGCGACGGCATTCACGGGGCGACTTTCGCCTCTGAAGATATTCACGAAGACAGCCACAAAGACCTGCCTTCCGTGCAGGTGGGCGATCCTTTTACCGAAAAATTATTGCTGGAAGCCACCCTGGAAGCCATTCAGACGGGCGCCGTGGTGGGCATACAGGACATGGGTGCTGCGGGGATCACCTGCTCCACCAGCGAAATGTCTGAAAAAGGCGGCTCTGGCATGGAAGTGTGGCTGGACAAAGTTCCCACCCGCGAGCCGGGCATGAAGCCCTTTGAAATTCTGCTTTCTGAAAGCCAGGAACGCATGCTGATCGTGGCGGAAAAAGGCCGTGAACAGGAAATTCTGGATATTTTTGCCAAATGGGACCTCAACTGCGCCCAGATTGGGGTGGTGAATGGCACGGGTATTATTGAGTACTTCGTGGAAGGTGAATCTGTGGGTAAAGTTCCCGCGGAAACCCTGGTTTTGGGTGGCGGCGCCCCCGTTTACACCCGTGAGATGCAGGAGCCAACCTATCTGGGAAAAATTGCCAGGTTCGATTCAGATACGACGCCTCAGCCCAATAATCATCCTGCCGTTGCCAGATTCCTGCTGGAATTGCCCTCTATTGCCAACAAACACTGGATCACCACCCAGTACGATTCCATGGTGGGTCGGGCCAATCTTTCTACCAATTATCCCTCAGACGCGGCCGTGGTGCATGTGCTGGGTACCTCCAAAGGTATTGCCGTGACCACGGATTGCAATTCCCGCTACGTAAACGCTGACCCCAGAAAAGGATGCGCCATGGCCGTCTGCGAGGCCATTCGCAACATCACCTGCTCGGGTGGAATTCCCCTGGGAGTGACCAACTGCCTCAATTTTGGGAACCCCTACAACCCTGAAGTTTACTGGCAGTTTGCCAACGCCATTCTGGGCATGAAAGATGCCTGCGAAAAGTTTGGAACCCCCGTCACGGGCGGAAACGTGAGCTTTTACAACCAGTCGTCTTACGACGGACCTGTCTATCCCACCCCAACCATTGGCATGGTGGGCCTGGTGGATGACGTGGAGAAATCCCGCATGACCCTTGATTTCAAGGCCGCAGGCGACCAGATATACCTGCTGGGGGTTCAACCCAATGACATTGCCTGCTCAGAATACCTCTATCGCTACCACAATGTGAAGTACAGTCCAGCGCCGTATTTCAATCTGGATGAGGAGTATAATTTGTACCATTGCATGCGCAACCTGCTGAAAAATGGGGCCATTCAATCCGCCCACGACCTTTCAGAAGGCGGCCTGATCGTGGCCATGATGGAAAGTGGTTTTCATCGAAACCTGGGCTTTACCCTGAAAACCAATCCTGCGCTGCGCAAAGATGCTTTCCTTTACGGCGAAGCCGGGGGCCGAATCCTGATCACCGTGAAAAAAGGACAGGAAAAAGCCCTGAAACTGGCCATGGCAGGTCAGAATGTGCCCTTGCTGTATCTGGGAGACGTCACCAGCGGAAATGTGCAGGTGGATGGCGAAAACTGGGGTGAAATTTCTGAATTTAAGCAATTGCATACAGATGGTTTGGAAAAGGCCCTGGGATTAAAATAATTGCCCCATGCTGAATCTGAAACTTGATACTGATCCCCGTTGGGTAAAAAATGCAGTGGAAAACAACATTGAGCAGATCCTCACGGATCATGCCTACTGCGAACTGAAAGCAGCGGCCACTGCGGCAGCCTACATTGTGCGCTACCCCGAAAAGGAGGAGTTGGTGGACAAAATGGTGGCCCTTTCGCGGGAAGAAATGGCCCATTTTGACATGGTGCACAAAGAGATCAAGCGACGCGGGTTTGTGCTGGGGAGTCAGCAGAAGGACGATTATGTGGGCTATTTGATGAAATTTGTGCGCAAAGGGGAAGGGGAGGAAAAGAAATTCATCGACAATATGCTGTTTGCGGCCATGATTGAGGCCCGCAGTTGCGAGCGGTTCAAAGTGATTTCAGACCACATCTCAGATCAGCCTCTGGCCGAATTTTACCGCGACCTGATGGCCTCAGAAGCCCGGCATTACACCCTTTTTATCAAACTTGCGAAGCAATATGCTGACCCTGCCGCGGTCGATCAAAGGTGGCAGGAATGGCTGGAATACGAAAAGAAAGTAATTGGCCTGTTCGGAAAAGACGAGCGAATCCACGGCTAATCCCCCTGATCACTCAGGACTAAGGACTCAAGACTAACGACTAAAAAGGATTGGTAGCCGCCTTACCAGGCATAAACCTGATTTCGTATTGGGTGGTATCCGTGGCGGAATCTATGGTATTGTAAACCCAAAGATCTTTTTCAGTCAGGCGACGGATGGTCCAGAAATCACGGTCGGGCCAGGTGGGAGGATCAGTGAAGAGCAAACGGAGTTGCTTATCGCTATCAACCAGATCCCAAAGGCCGTAAGTAACCAGGGTTGAATCCAGAGATTTTACGTAAGTGTAACGGGAAAGAGTGCCGTCCCCGAGCAGGGAATAAGAAACATTGACGAAGTCTTCAGTGACGTCTTTTTCAGTCTCAGTGTCGAAGGCAACATCGACCTGCCAGTCCCCGATGGCTCTTTGTTTTCTTGAATTAAAGCTGATTCCAGGACCTTCTTCGTAGATGGAACAGGAAGAGAGCGTAAGGGAAACCAGAATTGCAACCAGAAGAAAAACCTTTTTTTTCATTCTACAAGATATTCGGGGTAAACGCCGATCTGAAACTAAATGTAAAAAGATTTCGGCGATTCAAGCGGCAAATTATTAAAAAATTACTGATTATCCCTATCTAATGACATCTTAAATCCAACTTTTTCCCCAAAACCGACCATTTGATTGGCCACTATTTGGGCCAGCGCAATTACCTGAATTTGCTGGAACGGTTGGGCCTGAAGGTCAGTGTGAATGGCTGAGAGCATGGCGCTTTGGATAAAACTTCTGATAAAGTCGTCGTCCATGTCGTTCTGCTCAATGTCGGGGTGCAAAAAGTTGAGGGGACGCACCCCTTCAATGTAAAATTTATTTTCCAGATTGATCAGCAGGCGCGCCATCAGGTAGCCTGGATCATCCAAACGATTGTATTTTACCGAGTCCGCCATGAAATTATACACCATGATGTGCCCGAAGTACTTGCGCTTGTCATCCTGGCGGATGTAGGGACTTTTGAAAAGAATATGGGTTTCGGGAAAAGTCACCACGTTGGAATGCATGGTAAAAACCAGCAAATCACCCGAGAATTTCACCTGAAATTCAAACTCATTGGTGTCGTGATAATCAATGACCACGCTGGGATCAATGTCTTTGAATTGATTGGACAAATCCTCCACCAGGGCCTGACAAATGGTTTTCATATTCTGGAAAGTGGCCAGAGTATTGCGGTAAATCTGCTGTTTGGCGCAGGCCCGGCTTTTAAGCGCTTCAATTATTTCGGGGACGAGATCATTCATAATTATTGGTGGATTACAATGCCAAGTTCTTTGGAAAGTTCCTGTTTCAGGTTATTAAGATGTGCATACACTTTCAAAAGGTCGTCCAGCTTTTCCAGATCCTGATTTTCTTTGATTTTCTGGTGGGTTTCCTTCAAAAGTTGTTTGATCTTTTTCAGTTTGAAGTGCATTACGGCAGAATATACTGCATCATCCAGGTTTTCATCCATTTTGGGGGCCTTGATGTCGTATTTTTCCCAGTTTTTGCTCACCTCAATGGGGATGGTCAGCAATTCCGTGATCAGACTGATCATGTCAGGCCCCTGGTGCGAAAGGTACTGATTGACGTCAATGGTCCCTTTTTGGGCAATGTGTTCCGTGACCTGAATCTTGAGTTTGTTCAGAACAGGATCGTCAAAATCCATGTCTTCCAGCTCCTGAATCAGATAATTTGCCAACGGGCCTTCATAAATATAATCTTTGACTTCCTGTCCTTCCACCCGCCCTTCGGCAATTTTGATGGGCGCAGAAGGATAGTTGAACAATAACCTGAGCAGTTCCCGCTCCTGGCTGATGGTCAGTCCCGTGGAATGAATCTCCCTGGGAGGAGTGACGATTGCAGTCTCGCCATTGGCAAAAGCCTCGGGATACAATACCTCCAAAGGAGGCATATCGGGCGGGTAATCGTTGGCTGGAGGCGATTTCCCAATTTGCAATTGGGAGTTTTGCGCTGATTCGCGGTCCTTGCGGGCCTTGTCAAAGCGGGCCTGCCGCTCATCATTTTTGGCTTTGCTGAGCAGGGCCTGGCGCAGGGCATTCTCCACCACGGGCTCGGCCACCTGCAGTTTTTCCGCCGTGAATTGCACGTAAACAGACTGCCTGACGGGGTCTGGAATGCGGGAAATGGTGCTGGCCACTTCGTGGATCACCGTGGTTTTGGCCATGGGATCGTTGGGCAGGGCCTGAGCCATCAGGTGATCGATTTTGAATTCTACAAAATCTTTGCTTTTCTCCTGTGAATAGGCTTCAAACCCGCTTTTTCCGTTGGCTTTGACGTAGGAATCAGGGTCGTCGCCCGGCGGCAGCAGTAACACGCGCACCGCAAGTTCCTGCTCGATCATCAGGTCGGCCCCGCGCAGCGCTGCATTGATTCCCGCATTATCTGCATCGTAAATCAGCAGCACATTTTTGGAAAAGCGCTTCAGCAGTTTGATCTGATCGTCGGTCAGGGCCGTGCCGCTGGTGGCCACCACGTTGGTGATGCCATTTTGGTACAGGCTGATCACATCCATGTAGCCTTCCACCAGAATGGCCTGGTCGAGGTCGCGGATGCGGTTTTTGCTGAAATATAGCCCGTAAAGTACCTTGCTTTTGTGGTAAATCTCCGTTTCGGGCGAATTGATGTATTTGGCTGCCTTTTGGGATTTGTCCAGAATTCGCCCCCCAAAACCCAAAACCTTGCCCAGGTGGTTGTGGATGGGAAACATGATCCGTCCCTTGAAGCGATCCAGCAATTTGCCGTCTTTGTCAGATTTGAAGCAAAGGCCCGTCCCCACCAGATATTCCTCGTTGAATTGATTTTTCAGGGCCTCGTTGCTCAGGGCTTCCCACTGATCAGGTGCGTAGCCCAGCATGAATTCCTTGATTGTACCTTCCAGCATGCCCCGTTCGCGGAAATAACTCAACCCGATTTTGCGCCCATCCTCCGTTTCCGTGAGTTGACGATTGAACCATTTGGCGGCCCATTCATTGAGAATGTAGAGGCTGTCGCGTACATCCTTGCTTTCGACCTCCTCGTAAGTTTCCTCCAGTTCAAGGGCAATGTTGTACTTGTCAGCCACGTATTTCAGGGCCTCCACATAGGTCATGCCCTCGAGATCCATGAGGAAGGTGATGGCGTTGCCGCCCTTGCCCGTGGAGAAGTCCTTGAAAATGTTTTTTGAGGGAGAAACGGCGAATGAAGGGGTTTTTTCGTTGGTGAAAGGGGATAAGGCAAAATAATTGGTACCCCTTTTTTTGAGCTGCAGAAAGTCCCCGACGATCTCAACGATGTCGGCCGCGTTGTAGATTTCTTCTACCTTTTCCGGGGGAATTCGCTTGGCCATGGGGGAAGTAAATTTACAATATTCAACGTCCAAATCGCAACAGGAATTCTATTTCCTGACCAGCCGTTCGTTTATATATTTTCTTCACTTTGGGTAAGGATATTGTTTACCCTTCATTGGGATATGGATTTATTGAATATATTGCCATGATTTCTCACTCGTTTTATTTAACCTGATACATTTAATACTATGGACGATTTTTTCGATCAGGGACAGGGTTCCCCGCAGGATGGACTGCACATCAACTCCACGGCGCGTAATTTTCTTCGTGAAACAGCCAAATGGTCAAAATTCCTTTCCATACTGGGCTTTGTAGGTATAGGATTTATGGTAATTGCGGCTTTTGCCATGGGTGCGATTGTGAATTCTGTTCCCGGGATGAATACAGCTCACCTTCCCGGGTTCGTTTTTACGCTCATTTACCTTATTTCCGCTGCAATCTATTTTATGCCCGTTCTTTACCTGTTTCAATTCTCCCAAAAAATGAATGCGGGACTGCAAGGTGAGGATGAAGCCGTCATTACAGAGGGTTTCAGGGCGCTCAAATCGCATTACAGATACATGGGCATCATGATGATTGTGGTCATGTCCCTTTATGCGCTGCTGATTGTTTTTGGCGTGATCGGGGCAATCATTACGGCCGCGACAATTTGATCCTGTAGCAAAGAATCAATTCAAAAACTCATAAAAATGAGATCGGGCATCAAATTAGGGATGGCCTGGGAATATCTTTTTGCTTGATTGCCCAACTTTAGGGACTTAGATTTGTTTTTATTTAGAACGAATCTAATTAACTTTGGTTCCTTTGTTTTGAGAATATGGCCATCACTGAAAATCAAATACTTACCGCACTGAAAACGGTTGACGACCCGGACCTGAAAAAGGATCTGGTGACGCTCAACATGATCAAGGATATCAGGATTGAGGGTAAGGTGGTTTTTTTCACCGTGGTATTGACCACACCCGCTTGTCCGCTCAAGGAGAAGATTCGTCAGGATTGCCTGAATGCGGTAAGCCAGGTGGTGGGCAAAGAGGTGGAAATTCAGATTAATATGACTTCACAAGTCACTTCGCAAAATAAAAATCAGCGACTGACCGAGGTGAAAAATGTGATTGCAGTCGTTTCAGGTAAAGGAGGGGTGGGAAAATCAACCATTGCCACCAACCTGGCCGTAGCCCTGGCCCGTTCGGGCGCCAGCGTAGGCCTGGTGGATGCTGATATCTACGGTCCGTCCATGCCCATCATGTTTGGATTGCAGGGCGAAAGGCCCTACGTGGCCAAAGTCGGCGACAAGGACATGATCATCCCCTTCGACAAGGAAGGGGTAAAGCTCAATTCCATTGGATTTCTGGTTGCGCCTGAGCAGGCCATTGTCTGGCGGGGGCCCATGGCCTCCCGTGCCATGAACCAGCTGATCTTTGATACAGACTGGGGACCACTTGACTACATGATCATTGATATGCCTCCCGGCACAGGCGATATCCACCTTTCGCTGGTACAGGCTCTGCCTTTGACGGGCGTGGTGGTGGTCACCACACCTCAGGATGTAGCCCTGGCAGATGCCCGCAAAGGCGCCCAAATGTTCCAGACTCCTCAGATCAATGTGCCCATTCTGGGTGTGGTGGAGAATATGAGCTATTTTTCGCCCGAAGATATGCCTGAGAAGAAGTATTTTCTCTTTGGACAAGGGGGAGGAATGAAGCTGGCTACTGAGCTGAAAGTGCCTCTCCTGGCTGAATTGCCCATGGTGGAAAAAACCCGCGAGTCGGGCGACAAAGGCCAGCCGCCTGCGGCTGATCCTGATACTGCCCTTGGAAAGTCATTTGCCAGTCTGGCTGAAAATGTGGCCCAGCAGGTAGCCCTGCGCAATGCACAGGTTCCGCCGACCGAACAGGTGAAAATCCTTACCAATTAAACCCGATGCCCTGAAGTCATGGAAACGCTGAAAATCAAAGTTGAGCAGGCCCTCGAAAACATCCGCCCCTATCTGAACACGGATGGTGGTGACGTGCGTTTGCATGCCATTCTGGAAGACGGAACAGTCGAACTCGAACTGCTCGGGGCCTGCGAATCCTGTTCCATGAGTTCCATGACCATGAAAGCGGGCATTGAGGAAGCCATTAAGCGAATTGCGCCTGAAGTTTCACAGGTGTATGCCATCAACCTGCCCCACTGATTTTTTCTTTTGGGGACTTCAAGGAATTCGAATTTCTTCGTTGGATCTGGTTCACACATGCTGATTTTGGATGTAAACTGCGACTTCCGCACCTTCGTTCTGATCAAACCTCTTTGTTTTTAAAAGTCCCTTTGACAGTCATTTTTTATTGAGTTCTGTTTTCGTAAATTTATCTCACAGGCAGAGATCAATCCCCTTTTTCATCCTTTAAACATCACACTATGAAACGATTCAAAAGTCGGTTTTCAGGGGGAGGATTGGCATGGGTTTATGCGCTCCTCTTCCTTGGTTTGGGAGTGGGCTGCGACAACCCATCAGCCTCCAATCCACCCAACATCAGTTCCCTTTCGCCCGCGGCAGGCAATTCCACTACAATTGTGACCATCAACGGCAGTCGCTTTGGTACGGGTGGCAAAGTGGTTTGGGACGCGGATACCCTCATTCCCCAGGGAACGGGCGATCCGCTTGTGTTTACAGTTCCTTATAATGCGGCCGCGGGAAACCACTCCGTGAAGGTGGTTATTCAGGGATTTTCTTCGAATTCTGTCAATTTCAACGTGACCTCCACGGTGGCCGGGCCCAATCCCAATATTGAAGGCTGGGAAGTGGGTTATTTCAACCTGGGTCGGGCAGCGGTTGAGGATGACTACGAACTGGTGATTTACGGCACAGGATTCGATAATAATTGCGTGATCGAGGTGAATGGTACGGCCATTTCCAATACGGGCCTGCCCGGGGTTCCCGCGGGAAGTCTGCTGGGAGCACTGAAAGTCGGGTCGAGTATGCAGGGCTACCCGGCCAATCTGTATCCCAACGGGCTGATCGCCCGTCTGAACCAAAATGCAGGCATTCCTGTGCCTGCTTTGGGTGCCAACCTCAATGTGAGGGTCAGGAATACAGTGACCAATGCCCTTTCCAATCAGGTTGCAGTAAGCATTCCTGCCCGCAGGGTTTTGGTGGAATTTGACAAAATAGACACCACCATCGTGAGCTGGGTGCCGGTCGCGATCTTTCGCAATAACCGTGTCAATACCCTGCGCAGAAGCTATTCCAATGCAGGATTGCTGATTGATTCCCGTTATGACCAATCCGTCAGGGACCTCAGACGGGGCGCTGATTACACGGATGCGGATCTGGTGAATTTGTTTAATTCGAACAGCAGTCTTTCGGGAAATACCTTTGCCAACGAATGGTACTTTCACACCATGCTGGTGACCACCATTGCCAATCCCAATCCAGGCCGCATTACCCTGGGGAAAATGTGGGATACGGCCAATCGCAGCGGGCTGGCCGTGGCTATGGGCAGTTTTGTGGGAAATAACCAGGGCGCCCTGCGCACCCTGATCCATGAAATCGGGCATGGATTCAACCTTTCACATTGCGAAGGCGATGCCACCGTGCCAGCGGCCACGCCTGCCGTTCCCTGTCCCGGGCCTAATGCCAACGGCACCACCATCATGAACCAGACCCTGGCCCTGGGCGGCGCCTGGACCTACCTTTTTTCTGCGGCCAGCACCAATCACCTGACCAACCATAGTCTGAACGAGGTTCAGCCGGGTGCAGGCCAGATGGGCTTCAACAGCGCAGCCCGGGTGGAAGGAAGATGCTGCTTTTAACCAATAACCCAATGATGAAACCCATGAAAAATTTACAATATACCCTTCTGTTGCTGGCTTTCCTGGTTTTGGGAGGGGCAACTGCAACTCTGCAGGCCCAGGGATATGCCAAAAATGTTGAACTTAAGATCAGCGCTTCCAAGACGAGTTTTGCCCTGGGAGAGCCCGTTTCGGTCAATGTTTCCCTCAAAAACAAAGGCGCAACTGCTTTGCAGAACTTTCCCGATTTGCTGGATCCTGAATACAGATTTTACCAGTATTCAATCACGGATCCCAAAGGTAAGGTGACTCCTTTCCGTGCCTTTATGTTCACGGAAGTTGAGAATCCCTACATCACCCTGGCCGCCAGCCAGGAGGTGAGCACTTCCGTGTATTTGTTTTACGGGGGCAACGGAGCGACTTTTCCCACTGCGGGCACCTACAAAATCCAGGTGAGCCACCAGGATTTGAAATCCAACATCCTGACTCTGACCATCACCGCGCCCTCAGCGGCCGACAAGGCGGCCTCCAATCTGATGCTCACGGACGAGGTAGGATTATTTCTCTGGGCGGGCGGCGGTCATACCCTGACCCAGGCCGTCACCAACCTGGAAATGGTAGCCAAAGACCATGGTTCCACCATTTTTGCCAATTATGCCAATGCGGGCCTGGGCGTGTTTTACGGTAATTCTGAGGTGGATTGGAAGAATAATAAGGTTCTTCCAGCAGATCCCGAAAAGTCGAAAATCTACCTGGAAAAGGCCCGTACTTTCGATTTGGGAGGATTTTTCCGCATCAATCTGTACCAAACCCTGACGGAAGATTACCTCAAACTCAATGACAAGGTGAAAGCGGGTGAGGTTTTAAAGGAATTCGAAACGAATTTCCAGCTCAATGAACGGGCGAAACTCAAGCTCCCGGATTTGAAAACCCGGGTGGGCAAATAAAAAAAGGCGGCTTGCGGGCCGCCTTTTTTATGCTTTTTATTAGGATCAGTTGCCGAGTTTTTTCTGAAGTTCGCCCAGCAGTTTTTTCTCCTGCTCAACTACTTTCTTCTGCTCTTCCTGACTCTTTTTATTGGCTTCCTGGTCTTTTTTGTTCTGCTCCAGCTCTTTTTCAAGCTTAGCCTGATCTTTGGTCAGCTTTTCGCCTTCGCCTACCAGTTTTTCTTCATCTTTTACTGCTCCTTCAACCACTTTGGTCTGAGCGTCAATAGCCAGCTGAATCTCATACACGCGGATTTCTTCCACCAGATTTTCCAGCATTTGCTTTACTCCGTTGATGGCGCCACCGTCTTCCTTGGCAGAGATAAAGTTGGCGTTGCCAAAGGAAAGGGCAAACATGATTTTAGATTCGTCGTTGCCGGCTTTTTCCACCCGATAGTAATAGTCAAGGGTTTTGTCAGTGATTTCTGGCCAAACAGCTTGTTCAATCACTTCCCAGCCTTTTTCTGAGCCCTTTTTGCCCTTCATCTTCTTGATTTTCTCCTTCAGGAGGTCTTCTACGTTATTGGGCTTACCCAGACAGGTGATGGAGATATAGGTGCCTTCGCCCTTTCCAATATTTCCGGAACCTTCTGTGGCTTTGGGCTGCTGCGCAAAGGCCATGGATGCAAACAGAAGCAGGCAGAGGGAGAGAAAATAGTTTTTTTTCATAACTAATTGCGGTTTTAGTATTCCAATTTGGTATTGGGATTCTCTAAAAACTTCGAATCTCCGCGTTGGACTTCATCGTTTTTAGAGGTTCCCTGGTGTTAATTAACAAATTCGATGCCAAGTTTCAAGTAATTATCATGAATACTTTGTGAAAATTGAAAATATCAAAGATCACTGGCGATCAAAAGTCGAATATCAACATAATCCATCCCAAACAGGGAGCTGAGCGACTGCTTGGTCAGGTGCTTGCGATAGACGTAAATGGATTGCTTGAATCCTTCGTCCTGTTTCATAAAAGGTGCAATTCCTCCAAAATCCCCGATCTTGACCAGCAGCGGACCCAGAATATTGCTGATGGCTGCAGAAGCAGTTGCGGCCACACGCGAAGCAATATTGGGCACACAGTAGTGGATCACTCCGTGTTTCACGAAGGTGGGGCGCTCGTGGGTGGTCACCCGCGAAGTGGCAATGCAGCCCCCCTGGTCGATGGCCACATCGACCACCACAGAACCTTCCTTCATTTGCGAAATGATGTCCTCAGAAACGATCACAGGGGCGCGGTAACCCTTTTTGAAGGCTGCACCAATAACCACATCTGAGCTGAGCACGGCTTCCTCAATGTATTTTTGCAAACTGACCGCGGTATAGATATTGACCCCGAGTTCCTTTTCCAGGCGTCTCAGTTTGTGGATTTCCTCGTCGATCACCTTGACCAGAGCGCCCATGGAAAGGGCGGTCTGGGCTGCGTTATAACCCACGGTACCTGCACCAATGATGGTCACAACCGCGGGCGGAACGCCCGTGATGCCGCCCAGGAGGATGCCTTTGCCACCGTTGGTGCCGCAAAGCAACTCGGCCGCTATGTGCACGGAGGAAACCCCCGCAATTTCGCTCATCATTTGCACGATGGGCAGAGAGCGGTCACGGCTTTGCAGGAATTCAAATCCAATGGCCGTGATATTCTTTTTGATCAGGACTTTGAGGTAGTCGGGGGTGAGGCTGCCCAGGTTGACCGCAGAAAACAGGCCCTGGTTGGGTCTGAGCAGATCAAGTTCTTCCCCGCTGAGGGGCGAAATCTTGACGATGAAGTCAGATTTGACGTAAATGTCTTCCAGGGAATAGCAAATGAAGGCCCCAGCCTCAGAATATTCACGGTCTGAGTAGCTGGAAGCAACCCCCGCGCCCTTTTGCACATAAACGGCATGACCATTGGCCACCAAAACAGCAACTGCTTCGGGGGTAAGGGCAATCCTGTTTTCGTGGGACGAATTTTCCTTGGGAACCCCAATGCTCAGGTTTTTTTTGTCCTTTTTGGTCTTTAACGTTTTTTCCTGAGGGATTACCCAGGAAGTTGGATGCATTTCGCCAAACAGGCTTGATCCTTCAGAGTACTTAATACCACCCATTTATTTTCTAATCGAAAAAAACCTCGATATTTCTGCTAAAACTGTCCGGGGCTGTAAGTCGGATATGCACGGCTTCATCGGGTACCAGGCCTTCGATTTTTTCCGGCCATTCCACAAAGCAAAATTCGCCTGAATCGAAGTACTCTTCATAACCAAGGTCAAATGCTTCTGTAATGTGTTTGATCCGATAGAAGTCAAAATGAAAAATCCGACCGCCAGGATACTCATACTCATTTACAATCGAAAAAGTCGGACTTTTGACTGCGTCTGGAGATCCAAGTTCCTGGCAAATGCCCTGAATGAGAGTGGTTTTACCCGCTCCCAAGTCACCATAAATTGCGAAAATTTTGCGGCCTTTACAAGCCTGAAGGATTTTTTTCGCCAGATTCTGCGTCTCCTCCACCGAGTGGCTGAGGAATTGGAATTTTTCCATGTTCAATGAGAAATTCGACCTACCTTTTTGCGCTCAAATCAATGATGGGCACAATCATTTCCTCCATGCTGATCCCTCCGTGCTGGAAGGTGTCTTTGAAGTAATTTACGTAGTAATTATAGTTATTCGGGTAGGCAAAGAAATAATCTTCCGTGGTGAATACGTAGGAGGAGCTGACGTTGGTTTTGGGCAGCATGGCCTCCTCAGGACGTGAGATGGTAAACAGGTACTTGGCCCGTTCGTCGTAACTCAGGTTGCGGCCCGTTTTGTAACGGGTATTGGTGCTCGTATTGCGGTCCCCGATGATTTTAACGGGTTTTTGCACCCGCACTGTGCCATGATCCGTGGTGAGAATGACCTTCACATTATGGTCGTTGAGCCTTTTCAAAAGGTCCATCAGGGGAGAAAATTCGAGCCAGGAACGCGAAACAGAGCGATATGCCGCTTCCGTGGGAGCCAGTTCGCGGATGATGTCCACGTCTGTGCGGGAGTGGGAGAGGGCGTCAATGAAGTTGTAAACGATCACATTGAGATCGTTTTTGAGCAGGTTTTTATAATTCTCCACCAGTGAAGCGCCCTGTTCATTTTTGATCACTTTATTATAGGAATGCTTGATGTTGAGGCGCTTGCGAATCAGCATTTCTTCCAGGAAATTGGATTCATAGAGGTTTTTACCCCCTTCTTCCTCGTCATTTTTCCAGTATTTGGGGAATTTTCGGGAAATCTCCAGCGGGCTGATGCCTGCAAAAATGGAATTTCGGGCGTACTGGGTGGCCGTGGGCAGGATGGAATAGTAGCATTCCTCCGAGTTGATATAGAAATACTGGGCAATCAGGGAGCGAAATTCACGCCACTGATCATAACGCAGGCAGTCGATCAGGATGAAAAATACACTTTCATAATTGTCGTCCAGGGATTTGAGGGCCGTCTCGGGTAATACGTCCATGGAAAGCAGGGGGCGGTCCGAGGAATCCTTGCTGTTGATCCAGTGGAGGTAATTGTCCATCACAAACTTGGAAAAATTGGTATTGGCCTCCGTGCGCTGGTTGGAGAGGATTTCCACCATGGTTTTGTCCTCATTCTGCTCCATTTCCATGTCCCAGTGGGTGAGTTTTTTGTAAATATCGACCCAGTCCTGGTGGTCAATATCGTCGTAAAACTGCATCCCTATGCGGCGAAAATCCTGCTGATAGCCACTTTGGATTTTTTGCGAAACGAGTTCGCGGTTTTGCAGAATCTTTTTGCAGGCCAGCAAAATCTGGTTGGGATTCACGGGTTTGATCAGATAATCAGAGATTTTACCCCCGATCGCTTCCTCCATGATAAATTCCTCCTCAGACTTAGTGATCATGACCACGGGCGTCTGGGGGGAAATGGTTTTGATTTCGGCCAGGGCTTCCAGTCCACCCATTCCAGGCATGTTTTCGTCGAGAAATACAATGTCGAAGGTGTTGGATTTGATCGCATCGACCGCGTCGGCCCCATTGGTAACTGATTCAACTTCAAAACCTTTGGCCTTCAGAAAGAGGATGTGGGCTTTCAATAAATCAATCTCGTCATCGGCCCAGAGGATTTTTGCGTTCTGCATAAAAGTGTTGTAGGGGTTAAAGAATCAAGCGAATTTAGTTAATTTTGATTTAATAAGATGTCAGACGTTCAGATGTTAGATGTCAGAGAGGCGGGGTTTTCTGGATTATTCTCTATCATCTGACCATCAAAAATCTCAAATCTAATTTGAAAAAATTGTCAGGCAGTAAAATCATTAACGATCCCGTTCACGGATTTATTGAGATTCCCAAGGGCATCATCCTCGATCTGATTGATACGGACGTCTATCAAAGGTTGCGGCGGATCCGTCAGCTGGCGCTGTCTTATCTGGTGTATCCCGGGGCCGTGCACAGCCGTTTCAACCATTGTATTGGGGCCATGCACCTGACTGATCAGGCCCTGACTGCTTTGCGCAGTAAGGGGGTGGAAGTGACAGATGAGGAGTTTGAGGGCACTTTGCTGGCTATTTTGCTGCACGACATTGGCCACGGTCCCTTTTCCCATGCCCTCGAAAGTGTGATCCTGCAGGGCCTGCACCACGAGCGCATGAGCATGGCCATCATGCGCTACCTCAACAAGAAAATGGGCGGCGCTTTGGACCTCGCTATTAAAATTTTCAAAGGAGACTATCCCAAATTTTTTCTCCATCAATTGGTGTCGAGCCAGCTGGATATGGACCGCATGGATTATCTGGTGCGCGACAGCTATTTCACGGGAGTAGTGGAAGGACTGGTCAGTGCAGACCGCATCATCAAGACCCTGGATGTGCGCAACAATCGCCTGGTGGTGGAATTGAAGGGGATTTATTCCGTGGAAAATTTTCTGGTTTCCCGCAGACTCATGTACTGGCAGGTTTACCTCCACCGTGCCGTGCTGAGCGCTGAGTACATGATGGTGCACATCCTGGAGCGGGCCCGCGAGTTGATGTATGCGCAAAAAAATATCTGGACCAACGATTTGCTGGAGTTTTTCTTTCGCCAGAATGCGCTCATGCACACGGATGTGAACGATGAAACCATTCAGAATTTCATTCGCCTCGACGACGAGGACATTTTATATGCCATGAAGCAATGGCGTTTCAGTGATGACAAGGTTTTGAATGTGCTGTGCAGCAACCTTCTGAAAAGGAGTCTCTTGAAGGTGAAACTGCAAAATGAGCCCTTTTCCAGGGAAGAAGTGATGCAGGAACGGGAAAAGGTGATGAAGATTTTGAAAATCTCTGAAACGGAAGCCAGCCATTTTGTTTTCAAGGGAGATGTTTCTAATCTGGCCTACATGCAGGGCAAGGAAGAGCCCATTACCATTCTAAACAAGGACGGGAGTACCTCAGACATCACTGAGGCCTCAGATATCCGCAATATTGACGCCCTTTCTCGCCCTGTGGTGAAGTATTTTCTCTGCTATCCGGGCCCGGATTTTCTGAAAAAATGAGGGTTATTCTTCTAAGTTTCTGTCTGATTTTGGATTTTTTGCGTTTTTGATTCTCCACTTCTTTGTGCAGTTAATCAACCACTCAATTTTTTCTTTATTATTTAGGTCTTTTCTTTAATGCTTCGCTGATTCACCCTCCTGATTTTTAACCAGTTACTCTTTGACGGGAGTGCTGACGCCTGTTTTTTCGTTCAGATTGGAAATGACGACCTCTGTCTGAAGGAATTATGAAAACAGGAATTGAAATAAAATCCA
The DNA here is from genome assembly GCA_020635905.1 of Bacteroidia bacterium. Lineage (GTDB taxonomy): Bacteria > Bacteroidota > Bacteroidia > J057 > JADKCL01 > JACJYV01. The sequence goes on along the minus strand of JACJYV010000006.1, from coordinate 400,853 downwards.
TCCCATGGCCCGCAGATCATGCTGATCTGATCGGGAAATTTCCTTTCGCGCTTGCCTTTTTTGGAATAAAACAATTCCAACTGATCCGTAGTTCATTCGGAAACGTATTTTATACAACAACTCTTTCCTTATTATTATTTTTTGATTCAATACTACATTTTTCTTCGCTCCCAGTTCCCGGGACCTTTGTGCTTCTCCTGACTTCTGAATTTAGCCTTCAGGGGTCAAATTTTATGTGACGTGGGAACAATCAATCAACTATGTGATGCGGGGCTGGTCAATCAAGGCCAGCCCCTTTCACTCACTTTTTCAGTGAGTGGGATTGCTTTGAGATTAATGCTTTAATTCCTGTATTTCAGTGAATTAGGACAACAAATTTCCACTCGTCGCCAGGAAAGTTCATTTCATCTAAATTCACCTTTCCAAAGTTGAAATCCTTCGTAAGATTGTGCCGTGAATCCCTTTTGCAGGAATTCCAAAACCTATGAAAACAATCCTTACTTCCAGCTTTTTGCTCTTCATCTTCTCTGCTGTTTTTGCCCAGACTCCCGGATCTTTTGCCATTGCCCCTCCTTCTGGAAACAGCCCGTTCGACCCCAATGGAGATGGGTATGTGACCCTCACGGGCAATCCTTTTACCACCAACGAGTACAGCGAATTTGAGATCGGGTGGAAGGCCCTGCCTGTGCTTACGCCCGAAGGGTCTGGCGACCAGCGTATTGGCCCAAATTGCGGAAAACTGGATGTGGCCTCTGATCCCTCCAACCAGGCTGCGGCTGCCTATGCCTATTTCGATAATGTGGATGGAATTTCGGGTAACAGCAATGATCTGCTGATGTTTCGTTTGCGGGGTTCAAAGGAATCTCTGTCAGGCAACCTGGGAATCAGTGTCCTGATCGATACAGACCTGAAATTGGGATTTTCAGGGCCCAATGCAGACCCCAATGCTATTCCTGGCAATCCAGGCTTTGAGCTCGAAATCCGGGTCAGAACCAACGGAGGGCCTTCTGTGAGTATCTATAATGTGGATGGTTCTCTCTCAGGCACTTTGGTCGCGACTTATCCTTTAAGTACCAATTATGCCCAGGCTTATTCATTTTTCGGCTCAGCAACCTGCACTGGAAATCCTGTTTTCCATGACTTTTATGTGCAGCTGTCTGATCTGGGGATTGGCCCTGCCCAGCAATTCAGGATTTCAATTGGCACCACCAATGCGGGCGGCACGGCCCTGAACGGAGGCGCAGCTGATTTTGCCGGGGTGAATGACATGATTTTCCGTAACCAGGACGACCTTTTCATTGCGCTGATCAATGGACAAACTCCTGCTACCCCGGGCGATCTGGGACCTGGCTCTCATGGCTTTCCTGTGGAATTGGTCCAGTTTGAGGCTGTGGCGGCGAAATCTGAGGTAAAATTGACCTGGGTGACCGCTTCTGAGCTGAATAACGACTATTTTACGGTGGAAAGATCATTAGACGGGATTGATTTTCAGCCTGTTATTCAGGTGGATGGCGCCGGAACTTCACTCAGTGTTCGTTCTTATGAAACTGTGGACCATGCGCCTTTCAATGGCATTTCCTATTACCGCCTCAGGCAAACGGATTTTGATGGAAAATTCACTTTTTCGTCCCTGGTGGAGGTAAATCTGGGGGAAACTTCACGGATTGTGTTGCAAGCCTGGCCCAATCCTTCCGCGGGAAAATTCAACCTGGAAATTTCGGGATTGAATGACGATACGGCTGAATTGCTGGTCCTCAACCCAGGCGGTCAGGTGGTTTTTCAGGAAAATCTTACCACCCTGCAAAGCCAGTCACAAATTGCGTTGGATTTGAGCGGCAACCCGGCCGGGATTTACTTCCTGCGTATTCGCAAGGGCAATACCCATTCGAGCCTCAGACTGGTCGTCAACTGAGTTTCGCCTGCGTTTGCCTTGACTTCTTTTTTTTAGAGGTTCCCTGAGGTAAATGATCTCCACGGAGCAGCAGTTTACACTAATTTTCTCCCTTTTTCGTATCTTTAATTCTGGAAATGGAACAGTTTTTGCAAACCGTTCCTTTGTGTGAATTTTCATCATCTATGAAAACAGGATTACGCTCAATTTTCTATTCTGCTTTGCTTTTATTGCTGACTTTGTCCGTGCGTGCCCAGGGTCCCCCCGACCAGGCAGACGAGAAATTTCCAGTTTTGACCTTTGAAGAGACAGAATGGCAATGGGGGCAAATTGAGGAAGGAGATACGGTTAAACATGTTTTCTCTTTTATCAATACAGGCAATGCTCCGTTGATCATTGAGCGGGCCAAGGGCTCCTGTTCCTGCACCAAAGGGTATTTTTCCGAGGAAGCGATCAAACCTGGCGAAAAGGGCTGGGTCAGAATTGAATTTGATACCAAAGACAAGGATTGGGGCCACACAGACCGCAACCTGCTGGTTTTTTATAACGGCGAAAGTCCCAAGCCAATGGAGGTGAAGGTGATTGGAGAAATCATCGAGCCCAAAGTGGAGGCCCCCAAGCCCAACGGCAAAGACGGTGAATTGAATCTGGGCGGCGACGAAGAGGAGAAGGACGAGAACGGGAATACCCTGTTCAAATGGCGCTGATCAGCGGCCTTCCACCAACATTTTCTTACAGATCTCCTTTCCTGCAACCCGGATTTTGATCAGATAAATTCCCGGGGTAAGATCAGATATTTCGAAATAATCCGTGCCTGCGTGGGCAAAATTACGGGTAAAGGTCTGCATTTTCCTTCCATGAAGGTCAAAACATTCTACCTGGCCCTGGCCGGGTGGCAAACCCTGCCACGAGAGTGAAAAACTCCCGTTTCCGGGATTGGGAAAAAGTATCACCTCTGGTTCAATGGGTGAATTGAGGCCCACAAAACCTTTGATATCCACCCTCACCCATTCCGTGTCACGGGGCACCAGGGTATTCATGTCGAGATAGGAAACCTGCACAGAATCCAGAAATTCCGTGGTGGGGTGGAGCATCACACCGTACCTTTCGCCCGGGGCAATCATCAGGGTATCCTGAATGAGGGCATTGGGCAGGGGGCGCCCGTCTGAGGAAATGACCTGGGCATTGAGGGCAGGTGGGAAATGAATTCTATTGAGCAAAAAGCCAATATTGGACAGTCTCACATAAATATTCATGTAAGCCTGGGCATAAATGGAAGTTCCCGAATCAGGCAATTGCTGGTGGGAAAGTCCGTTTACCATAAAATAATCGGGTTCGTATTTGGGAATGTGAAAATTCTCATACAATGAATCCAACTGATTGTGCTTGGGGGGATTGTCGTGCCAGCTTTTGTCGAATTCAGACATCAGCCACACCTTTTCCTGGTGGAAAGGCGGCCCATTTGTCCAGGCCCGCTGGCTGCCATCTGCGGGACGCACCACAAAATTTCCGTACATGCCCATCTGCACATGCACCACGGTTGCCACATGGCAGTGGTACAAATAAGTTCCTGCATGGGGAGCCCGGAAATTATAGGTCGAATCCATCATGTGAGTAAAGACAAAGGAGGTCTGCGGCACCCCGTCATTGGCCTGATTGACGTCCATGCCATGCCAGTGCATGGTGTGCGGGGCGCCCTGGCTCTGGTTGCGCAGCATAATGATGATGCTGTCCCCCTCGTTGGCATAGAGGGTCGGGCCGGGAAAGCTGGGTGGCTTGAGGAATCCTTTTCCAAATCCCCAGTATTCCACCTGATTTCCATCCCAAAGGGTGTGGGTGCCAGTCGTCCAGGCAGTCAGTTTGTGGGTCACAATATTCTGGGCCCGGGTCGGGATCAGCCCGCCCAGTACAAATATCAGGGTCAGAAGAATAAGTTTGGCTTTCATTGGATTTGCATCATCATGAAAATTCCGTTAGGATAAATTCCGCCACCTGTTACCGCGATCAGGTTGTGATCGTGCACAGGGTACATGCCAGGCTTGTCTGGGATCACCTCCAGCACCTTGGTGCTGAGGGTCTTGAAGGGCACGGTATCCTTGCTCCAGTTGGTCTTTTCAGGATCTGACAAGGCAAATTTGATGGTGGCATGGTAACCATGGAAATGGAGTGAATGGACGGACAGACCAGAATTCATCACATAAATTCGAATTGTATCGCCCACATTTCCCGTAACCACCGCGGTCGCATCGCCGGGGATGTCGGGCTTTCCCTGGCCGTTGAGGGTGAAGTAGGTGGGGTAATACTCATTCCAAACCACGGGAAGCCCAAGGCTGAGATCCTCGTTCCAGTCTTTCTGGTATTCCCGCACATTCCAGTAAAATTCCTTGAAATTTCCCGCTTCACGGACCACAATCATGCCAGCCGCGCCCATGGCCTGGTATTTGGGAAAATCCTGCACATCCAGGTAGGGAAAGACTCCAAAGTCAGGGCAGGGAATGGATTGTGACTGAGTACCCAGGGGGGGCAAGGTTACCTGACCTACTCCCATGCCGCGGGTTTCGAAAATATGGGGCAGGGTATCCGTATTGACCAGAATCAGGTCGAGGGTATCGCCCTTCATCACCTTCAGAACGGCATTGGTGCGGTTGTAAGTGCCTGTCAGATTGAAGGCGTAAGCCGGAAATGTCAGGCTGTCCACCGCCAGAAAAGTGCCGGGATTGAGATAAAGGGTATAGCTAACCCGGGTGGCAAAAGTCATTTGCCCCAACAGGATAAAAAGGATTAAAATGCTGTATTTTTTCATGATTCTCAGCCTCCTAAAAAAGCAAAAGTACCTGGTCCTCAAGGGGCAGGTACTTTCACAATCAAAGCCAAAATATCTTTATTCCGTTTTCAGGATTTTTTTGGTCATTACCTGGGCACCTGACTTCACTTCCAGCAGATAAAGGCCGGGAGCCAGTGCAGAGGTGGAAAGCTGGGCATCGCCGGTCACAGGGGTATTGATCTGGGCCACTTTGGCGCCGCTCAGGTCATACAGGGTTACCTGATCCAGGGAAATGGTTCCAGAATTCAGGAACAGGGTGTTTTTAACCGGGTTGGGGTAAACCACCACATTGGATTCCAGAATATTTTCTTCCAAACCTACCAATGCATCAATATCAAAGTGGAGGGTTACTTTGTCGTTGGTATCTCCACGCACCCACACATCAAAGATGCAGGAACCAGAACCAACTGTATTGGGGTAAATTGGGCCAATGGACAATTTCATGAAGCCCGTAACGCCCACGCCAATGGTATCCATAACCCGGCCGGGGATCACGTCAGAAAAGCATTTGGTCCAGTCGCAAAGCTGGAGGTTCCAGGCAGATGGAAGGGTATTTGACATGGTCTTCCACTCCAGGACCAGGGGATTATTGGTTTCGTTTTTGAGGTGAATCGTCAGGTCTGTGTACACAGAGTCATTGGGATTGACGGTGACAGTTTCAGAAACTGTAGTGCCTGGATCAACTGAGAAAGCTGACTGGGCATTGGCGACGCTCAAACTAAACAAAATTGCGAATACGAATACCGCGAGGGAAGATGCGTATTTGTTTTTCATATTGATCTGATTGATAAAAATCTGTCCAAAATTTATTGCGGTAGTAATTTACGAAAAATTCACGGAATGTAAATCTTTTGCCGGGCTTAATGTACAAAAGGCCGGGAGGCGACATCCGCGACCGGGAAGTAAAAAGTGAATTTCGCTCAGTGATCGTGGCCTTCGTGGCTTTCCTCTTCTTCGCCCCGCTCTTTGGCCAGTTCTTTCTCCCAATCACTGCGCAACACGAGGTCCATTCCACAGACCGGGCACTGACCTGCTTCTTCCAGGTTGCTGCCTTCGCATTCCATGGGACACATGTATTTGGATTTTGAAGCATCTGAATCTCCGGGGTTTTCGCCGTTTTCTACGTTTTGACCGTGTTCGTGCTCGTGTGAATGCCCCTTTCCGCATCCGTTAAACGTAAACAGGCCGAAGGCGAGAAAGGCCATCAAAAAGATCCTTACAGAAATTGTTTTCATGATTTTTGGAATTATCTGGGGTAAAAGTAGCCTTTTTTCAGAAAAATTCCAGTCCAAAGGCCTTTCACCAGGTCCACAACTGCAGGGGCATGAGGCCGTAGGAAGCCAGGTAAATGGTTCCCGCCACGTAAAATCCGCCCAGAATCAGCATAAATACCCGGGCCGAACTGAATTTGAGCCTGATCACCTGCCAGATGGTACTGCCCAATCCAAAAACGCTGCATATTCCAAAACCCAGCAACCCCAGGAAGATGATGATCGCCGTTGCGTTCATTTCTCCGGCTGTGACCAGCTTGATGGAAAAGGCTGACATGACAGCACAAATGAAAAAGAGGGGAGCTGCGCCCAGCAGTGCACGCGGAATAAAACTGCCTTTCAGGCTGCCCTTGAGTTTGAAAATCAGAGAAATCAGTCCAAAAATAAGGCCAGCAGGCAGAAATAACATAAAGACAAGGGTGCCAATCCAGCAGGTGTACACCTTGCCGCCTGAGGTTTTCAGGAAAAACTGGCTGCCATGTTGGAGGTAAATTTGTCCGTTGGTGAATTTTTCCAGCACCGTGTTCACCTGATTTCCTTCCAGGGTGCGAAAGGTGTTCTGGCTCAGGGCAATTAACTTTTCATCGTCCTCCATCAACCCGCCAAGTTGCAGGGTATCACCCGAAAAACTCACCTGGCGAAAGTTGGTCAGGTTGGAGAGAAAAGCAATGATCTGGTTGCGGGGATTGGCTTCCTGAAAATAGCCTTCCATTTCTTCCAGTTGGGTTGGATTCAGCGGAAAGGGCGGTGGGGTAATCAGTTGGGAATCAGGAAAAATGAATTGCTGAATCGCCTTGTTTACCTTGTCTCTCAGCTTGCCGGGCACATCCAGACGGTTGTAGAGTGTGATGTAGCCGCAGCCCAACCCGGGATAGTATTTGATTTGGGAATAAAACCCGTCAATGCCGCCATTATGCCCCTGACTCAGCATGCCGTGATCCTCTGTGCTGTAATTTCCCAGTCCGTAACCCCGCGGCATGAGGTGAGCCGCCCAGGTTGCTTCCGTGCGTTCCATCCGTTCGATCAGCTCGGGCGACAAAAAGTGGGTTGAATCCACCATGCCACGGTGAAGAAACATTTTGAGGGCCTGGGCCAGGGCCAGGGGGGAAGCCTCCAGCGAGCCCGCAGGGCGATGGTAGATGGGCATGTAGGGCACAATCTGATTTTCCTTGCCCTCGTAGCCCGTAGCCAGCTTTTGGATAGATTCAGGCGTGTTTTTGAGGGTGGAATTTTCCATTTGAAGGGGCGTCAAAACCTCTTTTTGCAGGAAATCTTCATAAGATTCGCCCGAGATTTTTTCGATCAGATAGCCCAAAATGGTATAGCCAGGATTGGAATAGGAATGGCGGCTGCCGGGTTCCCAGCGGGCAGTCATCGCAGCTTTGCTGCGATCCAGAATCTTTGCCAAAGGCAGGAAAGGATCATCTTTTGTATTATAAAAATTGCGGAAATGCATGTCGTCAAATCCCGCAGAATGCTCCAGCAGGTGAACCACCCGCACGGGGTGCTCCTTTTCCCAGCGATTGGTAAAGGGAATTTCGGGCGCCAGGTCAGCCAGTTTGTCGTTCAGGCTGATTTTTCCCGCTTCCACCAACCTCAAAATCCCCAGCGAGACAAAAGTTTTGCTCACAGAGCCTACCCTGAAATTGGTTTGGGCTTCAACTGCCTGCTTTTCAGCGAGATTGGCATAACCCACCCCGCCTGCATAAAGCACAGAATCCCCCCGAATAATTGCAATTCCAATCCCGGGTTGTTGGGCCGCTTCGGCCCAGACTGCAATGGAATCCAGTAAAACTGAAGTAGATGAGGTTTGGGAAAATAAATTTCCCCTGAGACCTGCCAAAAGCAGTAAACCAAGCAACAAGTGATACGGGAGGGCCATGAAAAAGCAGTTTGAGCCCTTAATACGGAAAATATGCGCCTTAGTTTGATTTGATTTCTTAATCAGCTTATTCAGTGGATTCTCCCCCGCTTTGCGGGGCCATAGCTGGCGGGGTATCCCCCGATTGACCCAGGTAAACAACCGAGCCATCTGGCTGAATTTCAAATGACCAGTAGGCCCGGTGAATGCAGCCCGATGGGCAATCACCCCAACCTTTGCTGAAGGCCAGTTTGTTTTTCTCCTTCGTTGACATGGCGGTCTGGATATTGTCTCCGTCGCCCACCACGCCTTCAGGTTCAGCCATTCTGATGCCCTCAACCTCCGCGAGCAGGCGGGCCATTTCAGTAGTATTAAAATAACGGGAAGAAACCAGTTTCAGGGTAGGGCCCAGGGCGCCTTCGCGGTAACCCTCAATTTTCAGGTTGTAGCGACTGGTCAACTGATTGAGATTCAGGTCCTCCGTAGAGATAATGCCCTGCTTCCAGCGGTCTTTCCAGGCACAATTGGCCTCCAGCACCACCATGACCTCATGCAGGCTTGGATTGGGATGGGTGTGAATCGTGGAAATCTGGGCCAGTTCGGGATTTTTTTGGATCAGAGCATAGATTTTTTTGAGCTTATCCAGATAAAATTCAATCCTGATTTCTGGAAGGTCAGCGGCTGTAACCGTGCCTGCTCGTCCAGCGACCAGATCACGCAGGGCCAGCCTGGCGGCATCGTCGCGGTATTTTTTCAAAATTTCAGCCGGGATTTCTTCTTCTTTTGCAACGGGATTTTTTCGGGATTTTCCTCCCCCTTTGCAACCGTTGAGAGTTGAAATGGTCAGCAGTGCCAGGAGCAAAGGGATTAAAAGGAAAAATTTCTTCATTTTTAATAAGGTTACCGCGTGATACTCAAACATACATAATAAGGATTAAGTTTTGCAAACTGGATTAAAGGTTGGCGGGGGCAGGCTGATTTTGTAAATTCGTTCGATGAAAAAACGGATCACACTTATTCTGATTGGCTTTTTGGCCTTTGCGGGCTTGCAGGCGCAAAATGTGGGAGCAGGTCTTTCTCTGGGGCTGAATGTGGCCCAGATTGACGGAGACGGCGTGGGCGGCTATAAGAAAGCTGGATTGCTGTTTGGAGGTTATGCTTTTTATGATTTCACGGATAATTTTTCCATTCAGCCTGAGATCAGGTATTCAGAAAAGGGGAGCCGTGAAACGGCTTTTGTGCCCGGGATTCATTACCGTTTTCATTATGTGGAATTTCCCGTTTTTTTCAATTACAACCTTTATCCAGGCTCTCCTGCAGATGATAAACTGGTTTTTCAGGCAGGACCTTCCATTGGGTACACCATTTCTGTAGTTAAAGGCCTGCGGCCGGTCATTGCGAACGCCACCCATGATTTCAAGCGCCTTGATTATGGCATTCATGCCGGACTTACTTATTATTTCAATCCCCTGATTGGAGTTTCGTACACCAACAGTCTGAGCTTTTTCAACATCAATTTCCAAACCCAGAATGTACGCAGGTGGCCCTGGATTCACCGTTACATGACCTTCGCCCTCAAAATAGGGATCAAGTAAATTCTCCTTTCCAATGTTACCCAGGCAAGATTTCCTGACTATTTTTTGCACTTTTTAAGGAAAAAATGTCCTGAATATGCCCCGGCTTGCCTGTCATGGCTTTCCTTTCAATGTTACTTTTCAATGATTTTGTGACAAAAAAGCATGCAATCAGGGAAAATTGGACTTGATTGATGAGATAATCCTTGTGAAGAGGTGTTTTTTACAATGTTACTTTGAAGGGGTTCTTGAAAGTATTTTTGCAGTGGTTCAGAGTACCTTTGGTATATAAGAAATTTTAGCAAGAGCTAAAAATCGAGTCACATAGTTAGTTGGTTGTTGGATTGTTCTTTACTGTCTCTACGGAGGAAGCGGCTAACTTCCTCCGTTTTTTTTGGAACTAAAAAAACTTAAGAAGGAAATTCACTCAGAAACCCTGACCCTTCATTTGCTTTTACAAATGAATTTCCTTCGCATAAAACATTTCTGCTGGTTCTGTAAAGGTCGGCAGATTTTTCTAAAGTGAAGCAGATATCATCCTCTAATTCACTTTTGCTCCGGGTCCTCGCAGGTAGCTCAAAAACCTGCGGGCCCCATAAAAAAAAGGCCCCCGGTCTGAGAGACCGGGGACACTTGAAAAGAATCAAAAATCACCCTCTAATTTTTTTGCTTTCATGGCTGAAAGCCTGGAAAAGAACTTTCAAACTATCTCTTATTTGCTTTCATTCTTGTTTACGCCCCGGGTGAGCTAAGGTTGAATGATTTGGACGAATGCTCCCAAACCCTCCACGAATTCCATCCTTTTTCAGATGTATCCCCAATCCTTTCGCCCAATGCGGTGGCTGATTTCCTTTAGAACAGCTGCATGGCGGCGGCCGATCCCCAAACTTTCCCTGATTTTTCAATTGCCAGGATCAAATTTCGGGTTGCGGCAGAAGAAATGCTGTGAAATTCAGGATTGGAGGTAATGGAGTTGGATTTTCGAAATCCAGGGACTGGGGAATAACCGGGTAAGAACTTTCAAAAGTTGGCACAAAAAAAAAGCCCTCTGCCGGAGAGGCAGAGGAACTTGAAAAGAATCAAAAATCACCCTCTAAATATTCTTTTACCCTTTCGGGCTGTTTTTCTTATCTAACGAGTCAAACTGCTTTTTGTTTTCCTCATGGTAAAATTACGAAAGAAAAAGGTATTTGGATTTCTTTTTTCGGGTAATTATCTGAAATCCTCGATAAGTGTCGCCAGATTGCCGATGAATTGGGCTATTGAAATGGGCCGCCATTATTCCTTTGGAGAAAATTCCGGGCAAAAAAAAGCCCTCTGTCTGAGAGACAGAGGGACTTGAAAAGAATCAAAAATCACCCTCTAAATATATTTTTACTACGTTTAATAGTAGTGCTATCAAGATTACACTGCAAAGTAAATAAAATTAATTGATGATTACGACCGGGTTTAGACGGATTATCGAATTTTTTCGATGAATGCCACATTTTTCCCGATAAACCAAAATTGATTCTGGTTTAGCCCATGTTTGCTGTTCTTAAATTAGGCAGAAATTTCGGCATTTCCAAAAAAAAGGCCCCCGGCCTGAGAGACCGGGGGACACTTGAAAAGAATCAAAAATCACCCTCTAATTCTTATATATTATTTTAGCTCACTACGTAATACTTTTCAATATTACAAAAAGAATTAAACCTATTGCGCAACCAGAGTTACACAATTATTTTACTAATGATTTAATTTTTGTGGAAATGGGTTGACAGGACCCAAAAATACAAAGAAAAAATTAAAATTTCAGAGGGGTCCCTTTTTTTCTTTAAAATAAATTATGAACACCCCTGCCCCCGTCAATACCAGCACTGCAGCCGCCACGGTCGGAAAAGAAGCGTTCATCGAACTGAGCCAACCACCCACAAAGGGCGGTAAGGCCTGTCCAAGTGACATCACAGACTGATTTATCCCCATGATTTTTCCCTGCTGCTCCCGGCTCGCCTGAAAAGAAATGATCCCGGTAATGTTGGGAGTCAGGGTGCCCTGAGAAATGGCAATAAAAGGAGAGATAAGGTAGAGCAACCAGGCCTTATCGGGCAGAATAGCAAAGATCAGGGTTACACCCAGCGTAATTGCGGTAATTCTCACAATGGATTCAGGGGGTAAAACCCTGGCCAGAATGCGGGTCAGGCCGCCCTGGGCAAATACCACCCAAAGTCCCACCCAGGCAAACAGCCAGCCAATTTCTGGCGGACCAAATCCAAATTTCCGTACCAGAAAGGCCGAAAAGTATTGGGTGAAAAATGCAAATCCAAACATCAGAAAGAAGCGGGCAATGAGCAGTGCCTTGAGATCGGGCAGGTGAAAAACTTCACGCAGATTGCGAAAAGCAGCCAGCAAATGTACCTGCGCCTGTGCGCTGGGTTGGAAAGTTTCCTTGAAATCAAAGGTGACCAGCAGAAAATTAAGGCTGCAGATCAGGGCTGCCGCCCAGAAAGGCGTTGCCATATCAAACCAACCCACCAATTCAGAATTTGACAAAATGCCTCCACTCATGGGCCCCAGAATGAAGCCCAGTCCCAATGCCATCCCGATCAGGCCAAAACTTTTGGTCCTGGATTGGGCGTCACTGACATCAGAAACCGCAGAATAGACCACAGAAATATTGCCACCCGTAAATCCGTCCACCACCCGGCTGAGAAACATCAGGGGCAGATTATTGATCAAAATGGCGTAGCCAAACAACAAATAGCCCAGCAACGAACCCACCAGAGAGATTTGCAAAATCTTTTTGCGGCCATATTTGTCCGAAAGCGTACCCAGCAAAGGAGCGCCAAAGAACTGCGCAATCGGGTAGCTGCCCACCAGAAAACCAAAAATTACATCACGGTTGGCCTCAGAACCCGGCGGAAAAATTCCCGTCACATTGTCCAGAATCAGGGGCGCAGAAATAGGAATTACCAGGGTCACCCCCAGCAAATCAATAAAGGCAATCAGAAAGAGAGTATATAAGGCCCTGTTTTTAATGGCGATCCAATTTTTATGAAAGGTAAAAATAAGATTCCTGAGAAAAAATCCGCGTTACCCAGGCATTACCTTCCAATTCCTTTTTACCCTTAGCATGTTACCTGCGGGAAATTTTTCGTTAAAAAATCATGCACAAAATTTACCTTTTCATTATTTCATTCATTTTCGCCCTCTCCTGCCGTGAACGAGCAGCTGGCCCCGTTCCTCCACCAGAAATCAATCCGTCGCCAGTCCTGTCAACGAAAGAATTTCCCTTTGGCAATCCCTTTCCCTACCTCAACCAAACTCCCCTGGCCGACGGTTTCCAGATTCCCGTTGGCCCGCCCAAAGGTCGCGGGTACTATAATGCCCAGCCTTTTGGCGGGCCCAATTACCACCTGGGCGACGACTGGAACGGCACTGGTGGCGGCAATACAGATCTGGGCTTGCCCATTTTTGCTTCAGCTCACGGAGTGGTTTTCTTTGCTCAGGATATTTATGGTGGCTGGGGAAATGTGATCAGAATCGTGCATCAGATCAGCGAAGAGGGAAAGTCGCGTTATTTTGAATCACTGTACGCCCATTGCGATACCCTGCTTGTGCGGGAAGGTGACCGCGTTGCCCGTGGCCAGCAAATTGGCACCATTGGCAATGCCCACGGAATCTATGCAGCCCATCTCCATTTCGAGATCCGCGACAGCCTGGGCATGGATATTGGTGGGGGATACAGCCCTGACACCGCAGGTTACCGAAATCCAACCCGTTTTCTTTCCGTATATAAGCCTTAGAAAAAGCAAAAATATTTCAGTTTCCGTATATTTATACCTTGTTTTGCAGCAGAATTGGAAATGAGAAGAAGCAAGTTGAAACAAGTTTGGATTACTTTGGTGGCCTTTTTCCTCCTGCTGGCCTGCGGCAAAGACGAGGAAGGCACGAAGTTTCGCCCTGAAGAATTGAGGCGGAAAAAAGATACCCTTGTTTACAACATACTTCCCATTGACAGCATTCCTCATTCCATTCTAAAAAAAGCCGTCCAGCGTCCCACGGATGGATTTGATTATCCCGTCGGGCCTCCCAATTCTGTAGGGTATTTCAAAGCCAGAGGCATTATTTCTGGCGAACACTACGGGGAGGATTGGAACGGAAATGGGGGTAAAAACACGGATTTTGGCGACCTGGTTTACAGTGTGGCCGACGGGGTGGTGTTTTATGCAGAGGATTTTCGGGCTGGATGGGGACAGGTGGTGCGAATTCTGCATAATTATGGCACCCCTCAGGAACCCAAATATGTGGAATCTCTTTACGCTCACCTCGCCAGTACCTGGGTGAAAGAAGGAAATTTCCTGAAAAGGGGCGACCCGATTGGCACCATAGGCTCGGCCGAAGGAAAATACCACGCACATCTTCATTTTGAAATGCGCGACCAACCCAACATGCCCATTCCCTGGAGCGATGGCGACGACGTCAGTTACTATATAGATCCCACCAAATTCATTCAGAATCACCGTCCCACCAACCAGAAAGTCCTGAAAAGGCCGCCAGCCTGATCCATGTGCGGCATACTCGGCATACTGCCCGCCCTGGATTCCCGGCCCTTCGGGCGGGTTTTGGAAATCCTCGCTCACCGCGGTCCCGACGGACAATCCATCTGGCAGGAGCCAGAAGGTAGGATTACCCTCGGACACCGTCGGCTGGCCATTATCGACCGCTCAGAGGCGGGCGTCCAACCCATGACCCGCGGCCACCTAACCATCACCTGCAACGGGGAAATCTATAATTATCAGGAAATCAGGGCCGAACTGCAAAAGCTGGGGCATGAATTTCATACCCAAACAGATACGGAAGTGCTGCTGGCTGCCTGGCAGGAATGGGGGCCGGCGTGCCTCCCCCGCCTGAATGGCATGTGGGCCTTTGCCCTGTGGGATGCGAAAAAGGAAAAATTATTCCTTTCCCGGGATCGTTTTGGCAAAAAACCACTCTTTTTCCACCAAAGGCAAGGCAGATTTGCCTTTGCCTCTGAGATGAAAGCCCTCGTTCCTTTCCTGAAGAAGGTGGAAGTTTCAGAGGAATTTTCCTTACTCAAAGACGATTTGTTTGGCTATGAGCCCACAGAAAAGACCCTGATCCAGGGTATTTCCCGCTTTCCAGCAGGTCATTGGGGCGAATTGGAGGGGAATCAACTCAAAACCCAATCTTTCTGGAATACCCTGGATCACATCCATGCCGTTCCTAAATCGTATGGTGATCAGGTGGAAGAATTTCGGGAAATTTTCCTCGACGCCTGCCGCATTCGCATGCGGGCAGATGTTCCCCTGGGCACCGCCCTTTCGGGCGGAATTGATTCCTCGGCCACCATGTGTGGCATGGCCCAGGTAGCCCGTTCGGGCAGCAATCCCGGCTATCCCAACCAATGGCAGCATGCCTTTGTGGCCAGTCTGCCCGGCACGGCCCTCGACGAAAGCAGGGAGGCCAGAATCGTCACGGATTTTCTCAAAATCCCCGCCACTTTCGTGCAGATTGATCCCATTCAGGGCATTTTGGAACTGGAAGACATGCTTTTTCAAAGCGAAGAAATCTACATCACCAGTCCTGTGCCCATGATGCAAACCTACCGTGCCGCCCGCCAGGCCGGGGTTTTTGTCACCCTCGACGGCCACGGGGCCGACGAACTTTTTGCCGGCTACGATACTTTTTTGTTTCATGCCTTCAGAGATTGCGGGCTCAATCCGTTCTCGGTTCACAACCTGTTGCAGGCCTATCGCAATCTGGCTCCTCCAGATCAGCCTCAGTTTGCCAAGCCAGCCGCAGGCTGGAAGGATTATCTCCGTTGGGTTACAGATTTTGAGTCCTGGGCCAAAATGAAAGGCCATTGGGGAATTGAACTGAAAAAAGCTTTCGCCGACCAGCGTCCCATTCGTCCCGGGCAGAACAAAGTTACGGATCCCGGCCAGTTGGGAAGCCTCAACCAGGGCTTGTATCAGCTGTTTCACACCCAAAACCTGCCTACCCTGTTGCGCAATTACGACCGCTATTCTATGGGAAGCGGGGTGGAGATTCGCATGCCTTTTCTGGACCACAGGGTGGTGAATTACCTGTTTTCTGTGCCCTGGAGCAGCAAAATTCGCCATGGAGCCACCAAAGCTTTATTGCGTGATGCCTTGCGGCCCTATTTACCTCCCCCTATTTATCAGCGCAAATGGAAAATGGGTTTCCAAACCCCCATCGTTGAATGGCTCAAAGGCCCCTGGAAGGAGTATTTTCAGGATTTGCTGGCTGAAAAAAGTTTTATGGAATCTGATTTTATCCCCGTCCAAACCGTGAAAAAAGAAATTACCCGCATCATTCAGGAGCCGGGCGTTTCTTACCGCGAAGGCGAACTTGCCTATGCAGCGTTGAGTCCGTATTTGTGGGAAAAGGCCGTTCTGAAGCGATTTGAGGCCCTGCACAGAGAAATGCAATCTTGATTACAAAAGGGCTTTTAGAGTAGCCCAACCTCCAAAATTTTCCTAAATTGAGCCTCTTTTTAAAGGATAAAAATGAAAAAAGCACTGGTCATGGGCGCTGGCGGCTTCATTGGAAGTCACCTGGTGAAGCGGCTGAAAAGAGAAGGATACTGGGTACGGGGTGTGGATCTGAAAAATCCCGAATTTTCTCCCACTCAGGCCGATGATTGGGTCATCGGGGATTTGCGCGATGCAACGGTGGTGGATCGGGTGGTAACTGCTGATCTGGACGAAATCTACCAGCTGGCTGCGGAAATGGGGGGCGCGGGTTACATTTTCACTGGCGAAAATGATGCAGATGTGATGCACAATTCGGCCACCATCAACCTCAATACCGCTGATGCGGCGGTCAAAAAAGGAGTAAAGAAAATTTTCTATTCTAGTTCGGCCTGCATCTATCCTGAGTACAACCAGATGGATCCCGACAATCCCAAATGCACGGAAAACACCGCTTATCCGGCCGAACCCGACAGCGAATATGGCTGGGAAAAGCTGTTCAGCGAGCGCATGTACTTTGCTTATCACCGCAACTACGGCATCCAGGTGCGGGTAGCCCGCTTCCACAACATTTATGGTCCGGAAGGCACCTGGACGGGCGGTCGCGAAAAAGCTCCCGCCGCCATTTGTCGCAAGGTCGCGGAGACTCCTCAGGGAGGAAATATTGAAATCTGGGGCGACGGAAAACAGACCCGCTCCTTTTTATATATAGAGGATTGTCTGGACGGGGTTCGGGCTCTGATGCAATCTGATTTTTCCGGCCCGGTCAACATTGGCTCAGAGGAAATGATTTCCATCAACGATTTCGCCAAAATGATCATTGGAATTTCAGGAAAAAACCTGCATATCACCAATATTCCCGGTCCCCAGGGCGTGCGTGGCCGCAATTCAGACAACGACCTGATCCGCGAAAAAGTAGGCTGGGAGCCCAAATTCGACCTCGCCCGCGGCATGAAACTGACTTATGAATGGGTGGCGAAACAGGTTGAAAACAGGTCTTAGCTTTTGGCTAATAACCAGGATCTTGATGAAACTACATTTCAGCAAAGACGGAAAAGATTGTTTTACAACCCAGGGTAAGGTTAGGACATGTCCTGGCCCTACATTACATTATGCCAAAACCCAATCCCAAATCCTAATACCCAAAACCCAACACCTAATACCCATAACCTAACCCCCAATTGCTAATTGCTCATTGCTATTGTTAATTGTTAATTGACCCCTACATATCCTTCATCGTCGCCGGCCGCAACGACAATTACGGAGAAGACTTCAACGGACGTCTGCAACGCTCCGTGCAGTGGCTTTCCAGCCAGTTGGAAAAGCACAAAATTCCTTCAGAATTCATCATTTCCAATTATAATCCCCTCACGGATCAGCCATCACTGCGGGAGCAAATTCAATGGCCTGAAGGGCGCGAGTACCTCAAAATTCGCATGATCACCACCCCCAACGAAGTTCACAAGACCTTCGTTAACCCCGAAATCAGGGAAACGGTGCCGCTGTACGAGTACATTGCCAAAAATATCGCTTTGCGCAGGGCCAAAGGAGAATATTTGAACGCCTCCAACCCCGACATCATTTACAGTCCTGAAATTCTCACCTGGCTCAGCAAGCGTCCCCTCAAAAAAGACGAATATTACCGCCTCGACCGGGTCGATTTTCACCGTTTTGAAGTGAATGGCGCCCTCCCGCCCAATACCATAGAGTTGTGTCGGGAAAATTCCTTCCGCGCTTTCCTCAAAGGACATCGCTACAACGATCTGACCTTTCCCAATTTTTTCAAATTGCGCTGGTGGTGGCTCCGCCGCAAAAATGAATTGTGGCTCAAACGCGAAAATGCCAGTTGGGATACCCCGCCAGAATTCACCTACCACTGCAATTGCAGCGGCGACTTCATGACCATGCACCGCGACAAGTGGTTTGCATTGAAGGGAAATCCTGAAAATACCATCGTGGCTGCCCACACAGATGCCATGATGGTGATCGTGGCCGCCACCTCAGGCTTGCGCGAAGTCGTATTGCCCTGGCCCGCCTACCATCAAAATCACGATCGCCGCTACTCCTGCGACGAAACCGAGGCCAATCCCATCGTGGACAAAGCCTATAAAATCTACGAGGCCAACGGCCGCAAAATGATGGCCGAAAAAAAGCCCATGATCGTCAACGACGACAACTGGGGCCTGAAAGGAATGGAATTACCCGAGGAGGAATGGTAGGGGAGATATGAGATGGGGAGATGTCAGATAGCAATGAATCTCTCTCTAACCGTCTGATATATAAAATCTAACATCTATTAATCTAAAATCTAAAAATCTCACATCTAAGCATTATATCAGTCTCACGCAACGACGGGCATGGCGGCAACATCACCCGGCGCATGCGCCTCTTTGTCAATGGGTTGCTGGAGCAAACCCGGCGCCACCAGATGCAGGCAGAGCTGATCATGGTAGAGTGGAATCCGCCCGCAGACCGGCCGCTGCTCAAAGAAATACTGCCTGCACCCGGCCCCGAAGACCTGCTCACCATTCGCTACATCATTGTGCCCAAAGCCATCCACGACCGCTACCAGCGGGGCGACGTCATCCCCTTATTCCAGATGATCGGCAAAAATGTGGGCATACGCCGCGCCAGGGGCGAATGGGTGCTCTGCACCAACATTGACCTGATCTTTACCAACCAGATATTCGAGCGCATCAAATCAGGAACCCTGGACGGCAAAAAATTCTACCGCGCCAACCGCGTGGACGTTCCCGACCAGATTTCCGAGGATTGGCCCCTCGACCAGCAACTCGACTTTGCCCAAAACCACGTCATTCGCAGGCTGGGCTTTGATCCTGATTTTCGTTACCTCAGGGCCGTCCCCAATTGGATTTACCGCCATCGCTGGCTGGCAAAATTGCTGAACGGGGTTTTCAAATGGCTCATTCCCAGGCTCGAAAAGCCCTACGCCAAGTACCGTTTCAACCTGCTCGACAAGAACGCCTGCGGCGATTTTACCCTCATGACCAAAGCCGCCTGGATCGACATTCAGGGCTATCTGGAGCTGGATTTGTACTCCATCCACATCGATACTTTGGCCCTGGTGGCAGCCGCTTCCCTGGGTTACGAACAGGAAATTTTTCCCGTCAATGCCTTTGCCTACCACATAGACCACCCTGTGGGTTGGGAGGCCATGACGCCCCTCGAAAAAATCAAATTTGTGCAGGAACGCCCCGGAATTGGCTTCGATCTGGTCTGGGAAACTGCCATGGAGGCCCTGGCCAAACCCATGCATTTCAACGCCAATCCCCCCGATTGGGGCTTCGAGGGCATCGAATTCGAAGAAATCACCCTCAAAGGCGGAAAAAGTCTTTAGTCTGTAGAGAGGAGTCCTTAGTCTTATGTTCTGGCCAATATAATTCCCCCACTCCTATCTCACATCTATTTTCTAAAATCTAACATCTCAAATCTAATCTCTCACTTCTAACGACTCAAAATGGGCGTGCCCCTGCGGGTCAGGCTGCTTCGGGCTGCGGCCGCTAAAGCGCCAACCCACCATCCCCCACACCGGCTAAACCCTTCGCATCCTTCACGCACTTTTCGCCAGGGTCCGCGCTATTCCTTCCCGCATCCTGGCTCTTTCAGAAAAAAATTCAGGCCCATTTTATGGCCCGGCTCGGCCCTGAAATCAAAAACCATCACCGCCTCGTACGGCTGGCCAGCCGTACTGATCCTGTATCCCTTTTTGGGATCAAAATCAAAAGCATACCTGCCTTCTGCATCTGATAGGGTTTTATCCAGCAGATTATCCTCTACATCCTGCAAAAAGAGCGAAATTCCCTCCAGTACATCACAGGTTTTTTTCTTGAAAACCCTTCCTTCCACCTTGATCTGCCCCTTTTTGAGCCCTGAAATCTGTTCAATCTCCAATTCCTCCACTCCATGGGGAAGAGGAGTTTTCGCCAATCCCGCCTCATATTTCACCTTCACCAATTGGCCGCTGCAGGTCCACAGCGACCATTCCCCCCAACGATCGTTGGCGCGGTAATTTCCTGCAGCATCTTTCAGTCCGTTTTCGTAAAAATGTTCCCAATAGCCATCCTTTTCCCCCAGATGATAATTTCCAGCCATTTCCAGATTCCCATTCAAAAAATAATATTTCGCCTGCCCTTCCAGAATCCCTTCCTGAAAATTTTCTTCTGAACGCAGTTCTCCTGTTTCATACCAGATCCTCCGCCGTCCGTTCAATTTATCCTCACCATAATCCACTTCCATGGTCAGAATCCCCTCTTTGTTCCAGGACCGTTTCGTTCCATGAATCTGTCCGTTTTGATAGGGAATTTCCCCGCTTTTTCGCCCGTATTCGTTCCAAAAGGTCGAAATCCCATCCTTTACGCCGTTTTTGTAATGGATTTCGCCCTGTTTATTGCCTTCAGGGTACCAAAGTTCCTGCAGGCCTTCCAGCCTGCCATTTTCATAAACAGATTGACTGCGCAACCTGCCATTCGCATACCATTGCCGCCAGATACCATCGGCGACCTTACCTGTTTCAGTAAAAAGGTGGTTCTCTTCCCCCGTTTTGACACCCGAACTGTGATGATACAAAAGCGAGGTCTCACGCTGCGCATGACCTTTCTCAAAAGTCAGTATTCCAACCAAATGCCCCCTTTTTTCCTCTGTTGCACCTTGAATTTCCCATTTTTGCGCAGTTCCTGTAAAAGGTTGACCCTGGTACCTGAAAGTTCCTTTTTCCTCCTGAAGCTCCCAGCTATCCACCGTCACCTGGGCTTGCAAAAGCGGCCCGGTCAAAATGAGCATGCAAAAGAGAAAGTGCCTCATGGGAATAAAAATAGCCATTTTTGCCCTTATTTTTATGTTGATTTCGCTAAATTCTCCCGAATTTTGGGAGAATCAGGAGAAAGGAATTATCTTCATTCACCTGAACCTTCGCCTATCAATTGACTCATTTTAGCAACGGATTTTTTGGAAACAATAGCAATTTTAGGGATCGGAAAGCTGGGGATATGCTTCGCTCTCAACCTGGAAAGATCAGGCTACGCCGTCCTGGGGGTCGATATTTCGCCCGCATACATTGAAACGGTCAACCGCAAAACCCTGCGTTCCTTCGAACCGCGGGTGGAAGAATACCTGCTGGAATCCCGCAATTTTGAAGCCACGACCTCACTCCATGAAGCCCTGGAGAGCGAGGCTGAGATGTTTTTTGTCTGTGTGGCCACGCCTTCCACCCCGGGTGGCGGCTACGATCACTACCAGATCGACGGCATCGCAGATCAACTCGAAAAATTTGGCCCCAATCCCAATCCCAGGCACCTGGTCATTGTGGCCACCACCATGCCCGGCTATTGCGACGAGCTATCCGCCCGTCTGTCTCCCCTCAACTGGCGGGTGAGCTATAATCCCGAATTTATTGCCCAGGGCAATATCATCCACGACCAGCAATATCCTGATCAGGTCCTGATCGGGGAGGCCGACGAAATCGCCGGACAAAAAATTGAGGCCGTTTACCGTCAGATGTGCAAAAACGAGCCCGTTTTTTGCCGCATGCGGCGCCTGAGCGCCGAAATTTGCAAGATTGCCACCAATTGTTTCCTCACCACCAAGATCTCCTTCGCCAATTCCATTGGCGATCTGGCCACCCTGGTCGGGGCCGAGCCCGACAAAATTCTGCAGGCCATTGGCTCTGACAGCCGCATTGGCGGCAAGTATTTGGGCTATGGCTACGGATTTGGGGGGCCCTGTTTTCCCCGCGACAACCGCGCACTGGGCAAATTTGCCCGCGACGCGGGTTACGACCTGCTGATCAGCGAAGCGACAGACGAGGTCAATCGCCGCCACCTGGATTTTCAGTTCCAACTTTGGATGGACAATTTCAAGGAGGATCAACCCATCCTGTTTGACTATGTCACCTATAAAAAGGACTCCATTCTCCTGATCGAATCCCAACAACTGGCCCTGGCCGAAAAGTTGGCCCGGGCGGGTCGCCAGGTCATGATCCGTGAGCGCGAGGTGGTGGTGGAGGAATTGCGGGCCCGTTACGGGGAGTTATTTCAATATCTGATTCTGGAGGAAAAAGTATGAGCGCAGAAGTGAAGGAAATGATTCCCTTTTTTGATCTCAAATTGCAGTACAGGCAAATTGAAGGAGAAATCAGGGCCGCCATGGATGAGGTTTTTCAGCAAACTGCCTTTGTGGATGGTCCTTTTGTGGCCCGTTTTGAAGAAGAATTTGCAGAATACATTGGGACCAGTCAGGCGGTGGCAGTCAACAGCGGCACATCAGCCCTGATTCTGGCCATGCATGCACTTGGGGTGGGACCCGGCGACGAGGTGATTGTGCCCGCCAATACTTTTATTGCTACTGCCTTTGCGGTGAGTCTGGTGGGGGGCAAACCTGTATTTGTGGACTGTCGTCGCGATACCTGGAATATTGATGCTCAGGCCATTGCGGCCAGGATTACAGATAAGACTGTGGGTGTGATTGGGGTACATTTATATGGTGCGCCCTTTGATGTGGCAGCGGTGCAGCAGATTTGTGAAGCGCATAATCTGTGGCTGGTGGAGGATTGCGCCCAGTCTCATGGGGCTGAGTATAAGGAAGAAAAAGTGGGCCGGTTTGGGGTACTGAGCTGTTTCAGCTTTTATCCAGGCAAAAATCTGGGCGCCTACGGCCAGGGCGGGGCTGTTTTGACCGATAATGTCGGTCTGGCGGAGCGCATGAAAAGGCTGCGCAATTATGGCAGTCCCCAAAGGTATTACTTTGACGAAGTGGGCCATAACCTGCGCATGGATGGCCTGCAGGCAGCCATCCTGAGTGTGAAATTGCGCCACCTGGATGCCTGGAACGAGCGAAAAATCGAAATTGCGAACCGTTACCGCGCCGCAATCACCAAAGGCAAGGGCAAATGGCAGTGCCATCCCGGGTTTTCGCATTCTGTCTATCACCTGTTTGTGATCATGCACCCCAACCGCGACGGCCTGATGACCCACCTGAACGATCAGGGCATTTTTCCAGGGATTCATTATCCTGTACCCTGCCATCTGCAGAAAGCTTATGAGCACCTTGGATACAAAGCAGGTGATTGCCCAAATGCTGAATTGCTTTCCAGTCAGTGCCTTTCCCTGCCCATGTACCCCGAACTGACGGATGCTCAGGTGGAAAGGGTGATTGAGGCGGTGAATGGGTTTGAGGGTTGAATTCAATTTAATTTTACTTCCCTGCCATTTTCCTTGATCGACAATTCTGCCGCTTCCAGAATGCGTACCACTTCCAGCCCGGAATGGTAATCTGAACGGGGCTCTTTATCGCTTTTGATGGATTGATAAAAATCATCCACCATGCCCGCCAGCGCTTCGCGCATGTGAACTTTGGGAATGTAAACATCCCCGTGACGGTAATCGATCAGGAGTTTGTCCTTGTCCTCGTCAGACTTGACTGAAAAGCCTTTGTCGTAAATCTTTACTTTTTCTGTGGGTTCAATGTCATTGAACACAATCATTTTCCGGGTGCCCCCGATCAGCATTTGCCTCACCTTGACCGGCGAAACCCAGCTTACATTGATATGGGCAATCATGCCTGATTCATAGTGCAGGATCAGGTAGGCAATATTTTCCTGGCCCGAGGAGGTATGGGCTTTGCCAATGGCCTGTACACTGCGGGGGCGTTCCTGAGTCAGATAATTGATGACTGAAAGGTCGTGCGCAGCCAGGTCCCAGATTACATTCACATCTGGTTGAAAAAGGCCCAGATTGATACGGGTGGCGTCAAAATAGTCGATTTTCCCAATCTCCCCCGCATCCACCAACTCCTTGATCTTTTCAACCGACCCTGTGTATAAAAAGGTGTGGTCCACCATGAGCACTTTGCCCAGGCTTTGAGCCAGATTGATCAGGTCGAGGGCCTCCATGCTGGATCTGGACATGGGCTTTTCCACCATAACGTGCTTGCCGGCTTTCAGGGCTTCCCTGGCAAATTGATAATGGGTAAAAACGGGAGAAACAATGGCCACCGCCTGAATTCCCGGGTCATGCAGGATTTCTTCGGCGGTGGCCACAGCTTCAATATGAGGGTAAAGAGATTTTAATTTCTCCCGTCGTTCTGGCCGGTTATCCGCAACTTTCAGTACCTGAAAGCCGGGATGGCTGACAAAATTCCGGGTAATGTTGGGACCCCAGTATCCGTATCCGATTATTCCCACATTGATCATAGGGGAAAGATAAAGATTTTTTGGGCCCCCGAAGATTTTCAGACCTGAAAATCTATTGAATCACCAGCCTTTGCGATCCCACACGACCCGTGTCGCTGGAGTAACGCAGGAAATAAATGCCCGGATCCAGGCCAGCCGCATTCAGACGGGTGGATTTTCTGACTCCTGTAATTCTCCGTACAGATTCTCCCAAAACATTATACAAATCAAAATTGTAGGAAGTTCCGTCCTCAGCCACGGAAATGGTCGCTTCGCCTGTAAACGGATTCGGGTAGGCTTTTACGCCTTCATTATTGATCAAGGGATCATTGGCCAAAGGTGGATTGACACAGGAGGAATCCTTGTAATAAACGGGGCCTACGATTATTCCATCAAAGCTGCCCGGACCTGCGTCATAGGCGACTGAACCAGATCCTTCGTTGAAATTGTACACAGCCTTTCCCGTTCCCAAAGCCAGGTGCTGACAAGGTGGGGTGAAATTGGCGTTGTATTCTGCAATACCGCTCAGCCGTACGTCTTCGATTTCCCCGTTGAAATAACGATCGTATTTATTTCCCCAAACACCCAGCCCCAGAAAATCGCTGGAGGGATCAGTCGCCTTGGTAAAGGTTGGATCAGCCACATTTTGCAAAATTCCATTGATATAAAGCCTCATTCCGTTCACGGGGTCGATCACGCCAGCCACATGGTACCAGCGGCCTTCAATCCAGGTATCCTGATCAGAATAGGCAGCATGAAAATTCTGGGTGAAATCTGTGTAGTGAAAACGAAGCCTGCCAGCTCCAGCCCAGGTTGACTGGGGAAAACAGAGACCAAATTCGTCAATGTTATTGCCGAGGTTACTGCGCATGATCAGGCTTTGAGTGGTAGCCAGGCTGGGAGTGATACTGGACAAGGGTTTGAACCACATTTCCACTGTACGAACTGAGTCGCCAACCGAGTCTCCAAGGTCCACATAATCATCAACTCCATCAAAAAGGAGGACATAATTGGTCTGAGCCTGCATATTTTGGTGAAAAAAGCAGGTAGTCAAAAGCAAAATTAAGGTAAAGGTTAATTTTTTCATTTCATTTAAGATTAATAGGTGTAAAAAATGATATTGTTGTCGCTTCAAATGTATAATGACCACAACTCAAGAGTTGGCACCGTTTTATAAGCGGTCACTTTTGGGCGGTTTTCGGTCACTTTTTGGTCTCAAGTGACATATTTGTCACCAAAAATTCAAAAAAAAATTGAATTTGGGGCAATTTTATCTTTCAAAAATAATGGTGCGATCACTGACTTTTAGCTCCTGAAGGAGGTCATTTTGGAAAATTTTTTCAGATTTCAGGAAAATCAGATCCAAAGTTGAATTGATTGGGGGAGATTTTTGCACCAGGGCATTGAATTTTTCTTTGTCCATTATCACCCAAACCACCGCTTCGCGGGCCTGAAAATCTTCCTGCCCGGGCTCCTGAGCAGGGTCGGGGAGAAAAAGGACATTATAAAAGGCGGCTTCCCGCCGCCATTCCTGCCAATCCTGATCCAAATCAGCCACAAAAGAATAAAAAACCATGCTTCCCTGCGGGTCAGGGGCTAAATGCAGGACTTCGTCCTGCCCGGGAAATGCAAATCCTTCCACCAGGGAATCTGAGTTTGCCGAAAAAAGTAAAGCGGAAAGGTCAGAATCCGTAAATCCGTTGTGGGTGGCATAAAAGCCCCGCAGGTGCAAAGTTCCGTCGGCGTAGCAGGAAGAAATGGTTTTTTGCTGGCGGGAAAGGCTGTAATTCGAGCGGGCATTATGCTCGGCAATGGCATCAAAACGGGCAAAATATTCCTTTTCTTCCCAGCCTGCCAGGTCCTCACGGACCAGGAATTCGGCTGTCAGGTCGTGCCAGACAGCTCCCCCGCCAATGTACCAAAGACCCAGTTTCCCGGCCACTTTGGCCTCATTTCCCAAAATTTGCCTGGTGCAGGCCCTTGCCAGGTCCATTTCTGACGTTCGCGCTTTCCAGCTGAATTCTCTTTTCAGGGCGGTGGCATTATCCGAAATTCCATTCGTGACCAGCACAAAAACCACAAAAAAGCTCATCCAGCCAGCTGTTTTCACCCATCCTCTTTTCCTGGCAAGCCCATCAATTATGCTGAAAACCATCAACCAGATGCCTGCAAACAGCACAAACATTTCGGGCAAAAAATACCCGGCAGATTTGAGGGGCGCAAAAAAGAATATGAAAAGCAGCAGGGGAGTCCCACCCAGGGCCAGGGCCCTGGTTTGAGCAGAAAGGGCCAAAAGCCCCATGCCTATCAGAAAAAGGGGAATTCCCGGGAGCAGCAACTCGTCAATGGCGGGAAAAGTAATGTGAAACATTTCGTACATGTTCCAATGGGCGGCCACACTCCGCCCGCCGCCTTCGGCGGCTCCCTTGCTCAGCACCTGGCCCAAAATTTCCCTGAAATTGGGCAGTACAAATCCCAGCAAAAAGGGCAATCCAACCAGCAAACCACCTGCCACCACAAATTTTCCCCTGCGCAAAGTCTCCCTCCAGCCCAGTTCCTTCCAGGCCCAAAGCAGGTAAATACCCGCTCCTGCCAGGGCGGGAAAAGCAAAATAATGGAGCGAAGCTGCCAAAGTCATCAGCATGCTGCCGCCCAGCAACCAGCCCTTGTGCCAGCCCTGCAACCGTCCCCTTTCCAGGGCGATCAAACCCGCATACCAGGCCAGAGCCAGGGTATAATCCGGGCGCAACGATTGTACATTGATCACAAAAACCCCCACAAAAAAAGGAGCTGCCAGCCCAGCCAGCAGGCCCAGACGGGTGGGAAAGCTGAAAGGTCCCCTGCGAAGCATGGCTATTATGCCCAAAACCAACAAAAATGAAGGCAAAGTCAGGGCATAGAAATAGGGAATCCCCAGCCGGATCAAAAGCCCGATGATCAGGTAATGGGTGGGCGGATGGGGAACCATGGAATTGAAAAAACCATGGGCCGGGTAGGTCATTTTACCCGTTTGCACAAAGGTGTAAACGGGATTGAAAAGGCTGATTTCATCCAGCATTTCCGTACGCGGGGTAAAAAAAGCCAGCACCGCTGACATGAAAACCAAAAAGCCGGCCAGCAGCCAGAAGGCTGCTTTTTCAGGATCAGGAACCAGGCGCCCTGTTTTCAATTGGAATTGCGGTTAAACCTGCGAAAACGGTAACGAAACCCGATCTCAAACACGGCCAGCATGCCTTTGATCAGGTCAATGGGTTTTACCTTGGAAAAACCTTCCTGCCGCCCAATATAGGTACTCGGAAATTCCACCACTTTCAGCTGATTATTCATCCAGATCCCCAGCGCTTCGCTCAGGTAAATGGGACTCCCGTAGCGGATCTGGTAGCCCGCCAGGATAGAGGCCGCCTTACGGGTATAAAAGCGGTAACCATTGCTGTAATCCGTGATTTTGGGGTTCATCACCAGTCGCATCAGGCCTGTATTGATCGAACTCACCAGGGTCCGGCCCTGGGAACGGTTCACCACCTGACTCCCGGGCAGATATTTGGAGGCAATCACCACTTCCCCTTTGCCCGACTCAATCAGACCAATGCCCACCGTCAGTTCCTCCGTGCGATGCGACAAGTCGCCGTCCAGCTCCACAAAAATCCTGTGAGCAGTTCGTTTCAGGGCTTCTTTCATCCCGTCAAAAAGGGCGCTGCCCCGCTGACAACCCGGGAGGGTTTTCACCCTTTGCATCAGTTGCAGGCGGTTGCCCAGGGTTTTTTGCGCAAATTCAATCTTTTCCAGGGTCCCGTCGCGGCTGCCGTCGTCAATGATAAAAATCGTAAAATCCCGGCCCGCCAGGGCAGATTCAATGCCTTCCAGCAAAGGCAAAATATGCTCCTGCTCATTCAAAATGGGCAAAATGACTGCAATACTTTCCTTCTGATTCAAATTCCCTGGGGCTTTCACAATAATCCTGCATTCGCGCGGCTCAATTTAGTAAAATTAGAGCTATGTGTTTATTTTGAGGCGCAATTCCACCTGCAAAACCTGCGCAGAAATCCCATGAAGGAGAAAAAAAAGTACTGGTACCGTCGTCATCCCCGCCTTGCAGGTGCCATTTTTTTCATTTTTCTCCTCATCATTGGCCTTAGTCTCATCGAGATCGCCCTCAGACTGGCTGGAAATAAACCCGGATTCAGGAGCATTCCCACCAATATGCAACTGGTGGAGGAGCTTGAATTCAAATTCGACTACCAAAACGACTCTTTGGGCATATTTCACATTTCCCCTGAAGCCCGCGACAAAATCTGCTATTTTCTCCACAACGATTCCCTGGAACCCATGCGCCTCGAGGATCTGCAGCTCGATTATTCCCTCGACAAGGCCGCGGCAGAGTTTGACCGCCTGGGCACCAACGAACTCGAAGACGAGGAATTTGTGGCTTTTTACCAATCCTTTCTGTCCAAATCTCCTGATTCCCTCACCCAGACCGACTCCGCCTATCTGCAATATTTTGCCTGTCCCATCAACGCAGATGGCTTCCGTAGCATACCCTTTGCCCGCCACCAGACCTCCAAAAAGCGCATTCTCCTCCTGGGCGATTCGTTCACCTGGGGCATAGCCGGCGATCCCATCACCAATTCCTTTGCCGACCGACTTTCCGCCCGCGGTTATATGATCTACAATACAGGTATAGTTGGGGCAGATCCTGCTCAGTATCTGGCCATTATGCAAAAATATCTGCCCCGCATCCAGCCCGATCTGGTCATCATCAATTTTTTCATGGGCAACGACCAGATGGATTGGATTCGCATTCCCTCACCCGAACACCCCATGAATTACATCTCCAACGCAGGCTGGCTGGGTGGCTACATTGAGGGCTGCTACGTCACCGCACAGGAAAGCTACGACGTGAACCTGCAGGGCTTCTGCATCCCGGCTTCAGGGCCAGATTTGTGGGGACGATTTTGCCGCAACACCGTGCTGGGAACCCGTATTTGGTTTGCCACCACCCCCAATTATTCCACCACCATCAGTCACCCTTCCAGGTGCGATCCCAAATACGATCCTCCCATTTCCGAATATTATATTCTTGAAATGCAAAAAATCGGCCAGCAGAATGGCATTCCCGTGCTGTTATCCCTCATTCCTTACCACAGGCAGTTGCCCGGCTACCCCGGCGAAATTGAAAATTTCGAAGAAAGCGCTCCCAAAAACTTCCCCCACGTCACTTACCACGTCCCACCCAATCTCACCCCCGAAGATTACCGCCCCGACGACGACCATTTCAACAACTCAGGCATGAAAAAATACGCCGATCACCTGCAACAGCTCATAGATTCCACCCTTTCCCAACCCCGGTAAAGCCGTTTTGCCTCAAGCATCTCTGTCTAAATTTTATCATCTAACCTCTAAAAATCTAACATCTCAAATCTAACGACTAACTAACGACTAAAAAAAAGGGCATGCCCGCGCGGTGCTTCGCACTCCGGCGCGGTCGGTCTCCGGGCACTCGCCCCAACGCCATCTGCACCTGTGCAAGCACAGAACCCCCACACGGGCTCAAACATTGCCCTGCGCCCTCATGCCCCGTCCCCGCCCTGCAACCCCTCCCTTCACCGCCGCCGCCAAATGAAATCCCCAATCTGGCTGCTTCGCAGCCAGAAAAATCCCAAAAAGCCTTAAATTGGAGACAGAATCATATTTTGCAATCCAACCCAACTAAATCATGCCCAAAAACATTGTCATTTTTGCCGACGGCACCGCCCAGAAAGGCGGCAAAGGAAATCCCTCCAACGTATATAAGCTCTTCAACATGGTCGAAAACCGCACCAAAGAGCAGATCGCCTTTTACGATCCTGGTTTGGGAACTGATTGGCGCAGCGTATTTGGCCTGGCTTTTGGCTCAGGGTTCGGCAAAAACATCCTGGATTGCTACCGGGAAATCTACAACAATTTTGAAGCTGGCGACCAGATTTACCTGTTTGGCTTCAGCCGCGGCGCGGCTACCGTGCGCAGCCTTTCAGGCTTTATTCACATGTTTGGCATCCTGCCCCGCTCCCGCCCCGACCTGATTCCGCAGGCTTTCAGGCTATACAAGATGAAAAACAAAGCCAGGCGCGAAGCCCTGGCCGCCGAATTTGTCAAACAGCACCACACCATGTGGGCCAAAGTACGTTTTCTGGGCGTATGGGACACAGTGGCAGCCCTGGGCTTTCCCGGCAAAAAAGCTGCTCTGTTTGTCGATCAGTACACCCGCCAGCCCATGCACGACTTCAAACTGAGCGATTGCGTGGAAGTGGCCCGCCATGCCATTTCCATTGACGAAGACCGCAAGACTTTTTTGCCTGTTTTGTGGGAAAAACAGCAGCATGGCCCGGCCGACCGCCTCAAACAGGTCTGGTTTTGCGGCTCCCACACAGACGTGGGCGGCGGCTACGACAACGACGACCTGTCGCGCATTCCCCTCATGTGGATGCTCAAAGAAGCTTTGCATGAGGGCCTGCGCATTTACCCCGATCGCCGGGTGCAGGAGAGGTTTTCCCGCGTTTCCAATTCAGACATTGAAGCGCCCATTCACCTCGAAAGGGTGGGTTTTTTCGGGAAATTGTACAAGGAAGCCACCCGTTACTGGGATTTTGAGAAAAACGGGGAGTTAATTGTCCACGAAAGCGTGTTTGAGCGCAAACTGGGCAAAAATAACGAAGCGGGAACCCGCTACGACACCTGGATCAAGGCCGAAGGCCTGCTTTCCAAAGTAAAGGTAGAACCCTGGGAACTGGTGCCCGAACTGGGCGGTCTGGCTTATAAAAAGCAGGAGCGCATACCCAATCAGAGCGCAGAAGGAGATGTCCCTCTGCCCAATCGGTAAAAATTGCCCATTTCTGTTTTCACCCACACCTCGCGGGAAAATTCTTCCCGTACGGTTTTCAGCAATGCTTCGCACTTTTCACGTTGGCCAAACCCACTGAAAGTGTCCACAATTTCCCAGGCTTCGCGATCTATGATCTCAGGCCCGGCAATCACGATTTTGCCCTGATCCAGCTCATTTTCAATGGTTTCCCTGAGTCTGGCGCAAGCCTCTTTTACTGACTCATCTGGCCGGTCGGCCAGGTAATCGACCAGCACATAGGTATGTGCCCTAAATTTCTCGCCCCACTGGGCGTATCCCCAGTTGCGAAAATCATCCCACCCCCGGGTCAGCCAAAACATATTGGAAAAATCTTCCACTTTTTCATCCACTTTGGCAATCTGGGCCAGGTAAAAATGATCCTTGCCCTGGGTCGGCAGACGAAATTTCCCCACATTCCACCCCAGCATAAACAGGGGAATCGCAATTCCAATCAGACAGGAAAGACCCGTTTTCAACCAGGAAGGCCAGCTTTTTGAAGTCAGCGAATCTAACAGCAGCACCCAGGCGATGGGCAGCCAGATCATAGGTTGAATGTGAAACTGCAAATCCGTTCCAAATTCATATACATTCATCAGCTGGGCAAAAAAGAACAGCGCAACCAGGTACCAATTGAAAATGCGCACGCCTTTGACCTTCCGTTTTTTTCTCCACCAGACGATGGAAACCAGCAGGGAAATAATTAAAATGAGGCTGCTGAAGACAAATTCAGGTCCGTACCAGCGGTTTTGGATAGTTTCCAGAAAAATCTCCAACCCATTGAATTGAAATCCCCCCAAAACATACAAAGCCATGCCTGAGTAAAGCAGGGGAAATTTTTCCAAAGCAAAGCCTAACCAGGCCCCTCCCTCTCCTTTATTGGGATAGATCATAAGGTCGGGTGGCACTCCAAATATGATCCAGGCGGCTGTAATGGCCATGAGATTTACTGTGGCAAACAAAATCAGGTCTGTGAGCGCCTTGCGCCAGCTTTCCTGTCTCCATAGCAAAGCCAGCAAAAATGCTGGCGCGGGCCCGATGGCCATGGTCCAGTGAAAGCCCCAGGATAGGGCGTAGCAAAATGCAGTCAGCAAAAGCCATTGATAAACAGGCCGTTGCAGGTATAAAACGAGGAAAACCAGACTCCATACGAAAAATGCGTAAGCGGGAATGATGTCTTCTGAATTGGTGGAGCAGGTCAGGAAATTGGCCCCTGCCAGGTGAAAAAGAAAGCCTCCCAGGGCTGCTTTCCAGTTTTGGGTGAGCAAAAAAGCAAGCACATAAAAGGCTGCCCCAGCCAGACCCGCAAACCAGGCATTGATGATGGCCATTTTGGTAACCATAGCCAGCCCAGAGGGTAAAATTTGCGAAATAGCTGCATAAACCGGGAAATAGAGCAGGTTTGAAACGTATGAAAGTTCCTGCAAATGGGAAAAATCAACTCCTTTTTCTATGTAATCCCGGATCCAGACTGCCTTCCAAAGCCCGTTTCCCGTGCCGTAAGTCGTATCATCCAGCCAGAGCGCCAGAAAGGTCAGGATGCCCGAACCCAGGAGAAAAAGGATTCCTGCCACAAGCCAAAGCCTGCGTTTTTGGTTTTGCGTAAGTTGGGAAAAGTCAAAATCCATGGCTGAAATCAAACTTCGGCAGAAATCAGATTGGAAACAAAGGTTGAAGGTCACAGCAAAGGCTTCGCCTTCGCAAAATTTTTCCTAATTTCATTCAACCATGAAGTCGCCACACATCCTCCTGACCGGGGCCAGCGGTTCCACCGCTGGAAATCTGTTGCGTTTGGGCACCTTCGCTGGAACTGAAATCAGTTCCATCAGCCGTTCTGGTGTTTCATTTTCAGGTGATTCTCCCTTTTCCAGCCTCCTGGCCGACCTCTCAGTAGCCAATCCCAACGACATTTTACCCGCCCGGGCGGACATCGTGGTGCATGGGGCAGCCATCGTGCCCAAAAAAGCCCGATCTGATGCTGATTATCAGGCCAATGTGACCATGGCTGAAAATCTTGCCCGTTATGCCTGGGACCGTCGCATTGGCCACCTGATTTTTATTTCCACGGGCAGCGTTTATGGTCCCGGTCTTTTTGACCCCATTGAGTCCACGGTTTGCCGCCCGGCCGATGCGTACGGACAAAGTATGCGGGCTGCAGAGGAAATTTTTGAGAAAATCCGCGGCAAAGTTCCGCTCACCATTTTGCGCCTGTATTATCCGTACGGATTTGATGCGCAGACTCCACCAGATAATCTGGTGGCCAAAATTTTCCTGCGCATTGCGCAGGACCAGCCTCTGACCCTGGCCGAAGGCCAGGAGCGGGCCTTTTTCAGGCCCACATTCATGCCCGACCTCAGTCTGCTGCTGCGCTGGATCATGGCGACGCAATGGACAGGCACCCTCAACGTGGCTGGCCCCGACGAAATGACCCTGGTCGAAATGGTGCAGGCAATGGCTGATCTTTTGGGCAAAACGCCCCAAATTTCCTATCAGGCAGGCCTTGGCCTGCCTGGAAGTGCGGGCATTTACCTGCTCAAAAGCCTGCATGCAGGCTTTTCCTGGACTTCTTTTTTGGAAGGGCTTCCAAAAGCCGCGAAATCCCTTAAATTGCTGCCTGAAGATGAATAATGGTTCGGCAATCAGCGTGGTCATACCCTTCCTCAACGAGGAAGAAAATATTCCTGAACTGGTCCGCCAGATCGACGAACTGGCGCGTGAATACGCACAAATCTCCTTTGAATTTGTCTTTGTGGACGATGGTTCCACGGACAATTCCCTTGCCTTGCTGAAAAACAGTCTGCCCCCGGATCTGGTCTGGAAGGTGGTGAAATTGTCCCGCAATTATGGCTCCTATAATGCCCTGCGGGTGGGAGTTTTTCATTCCTCCTGCGACATCGTGACCTTCCTCTATGCTGACCTGCAGGACCCGACCTGGCTCATTCCCAGGATGTTTGAAAAAATGAAGGAAGGCTACGACATTGTGGTGGCCGAACGAAAAACCACGAAGTACAGATTCAGCGACCGTTTTTTTTCCGAATTGCATGCCCGCATGATCCGCAAATTTGTGGCGGAAACTTTTCCTGAAAAAGGATTTGATGTGGTCATGTTTACCCGTGCCATCAAGGAAAAACTGAACGAGAATATTGAGGCAGATTCCAATATTTTCATGCAAATCCTGCGTTCGGGCTACCGTCAGGGCAAAATCCAGTACGACAAAGTCGAGCGCAAATTCGGGGTTTCCAAATGGTCCTTTTCCAATAAAATCAAAGCTTCGCTTGATATTCTGGTGAGTTTCAGCTATTTGCCCGTTAGGATTATTTCTCTGGTGGGTCTTTTACTCACGGGATTGGGCCTGCTCTGGCCGGTGGTTTTTACCATCCTTTGGCTGGCCGGCATTCGCCTGGAGATATTTCCCTCGACTATCATTGCCATTCTCCTGCTTGGATTTGGCTTCACCAATATATCGCTGGCCATTTTGGGTGAGTACCTGTGGCGTATTCTGAACGCAGCCCGGCGCCGTCCCGCCTTTACGGTGGACGAGGTGATTGAGAAGAAGTAGCTGCTCCCAAAGTGCCATTTTTCTCAAATCAGGTTTGACGGCAGAATCAAAAATTGTATTTTTACAATATCATAAAGCTCTTGGCCAAGTATTTCCCTACCTGATAGCGGAAATGCCTACCCAAGGGCATTTTTTTTGCTCAAAAACCAAGTATGAAAGTTGCCATATTAATCGACGGGAGCTTTTTCCTTAAGCGATACAACAGGGTTGTTGAAAACGGAAAGGACCATTCTCCCGAAAAAGTTGCTTCAAATCTGATCAAATTCGCCCATGATCATCTGAAAAAGGATGAGGGGGAACTTTTTCGAATATTAATTTTATTGATAATAAAGCAGGGACTTTTTTCGTAAATTTATAGACAAATGTCCGTGATAATGAAATTAGTGTATGTCAAAAGCAACAAGGGGATTTATTGTACAGGAGAAAGACCATTTGCAGATAAACAAGGCTTTGCAAGGCTATCTGAAAAATTTAGGAACTATTGATCTGGAAGAATCAAGGGCAAGTGGAATGACCTTGGAGGATTTTTTGTCTGACAGGATGTTGATCGTCCATTCTATCAGGCAGGGGTTACCTTTTTCGCTATTTAAAACTCTAAAGTCAATAACTCCCTTTTCCGAAAGCGATTGGGCTGAGTTTCTTGATATTTCCACGAAATCCCTGCAACGTTACCAGAATGAGAGGAAGCACGTTTTCAAAAGTTCTCAATCAGAAAAAATTATCGAATTGGCCGAGGTTGCAATCCTGGGATTAGAGGTTTTTGGTTCAGAAGAAAAGTTCTATCGCTGGTTAAAGACTCCTTCTTTTGCCATTGGCAACATGAAACCAGTTGAATTGTTGAAGGATTCTTATGGAAAAGAAATGGTGATGAACGAACTTAACCGCATTGATCAAGGAATTTTTGTCTAATGGAAGTATTCAGGTTGTCGCGTAAAAAGTATGCCTCTGAACTTTCGGGAAAAGGAGCAGCAAAATCAGGAAACCGTTGGAATTCAAAGGGAACAGAGATTATCTATTGTGCCCAAAGCCGCGCTCTTGCAATGGCAGAGGTCGTCGTTCATTTGACTATCGCAACTTTGCCTGATGATTATCAAATGATTGAAATTGAGATACCCAATGAAATTTTCATTGAAACTTTAGCCGAAAGCCTACTTCCTTTGGAGTGGAATACCTTTCCTCATTCTTTAAAAAGCCAAAAGATAGGAGATGAGTTTATCGAATCCCGCAAATTCTGCGTCCTGAAAGTCCCTTCAGCCGTGGTGAAGGGGGATTATAATTTCCTGATCAATCCATTTCACAAGGATTTCGAAAAAATAAAGATCGTTTCGGCAGAGGATTTTCCTTTTGATCACCGATTGTTTCGCTAATCCCTTTAAATGACCCCCTTCCCCATCCAAAACTCAACCATCTTCATCACCGGCGGTGCCGGTTTCGTGGGGTCATACATTGTGGAGAAACTTCTCCTCCACAATCCAAAGGAAATCCGCATCCTGGACAACCTCCTGCGCGGTTCCCGCGCAAACATGGAATCCTTCCTGCACGACCCCAGGGTCGTTTTTGTGGAAGGCGACATCCGCGATCCTGAATTGCTGGAATGGGGCATGCAGGGTGCAGATTACTGCTTTCACCTGGCCGCCCTGCGCATCAACCGCTGTGCTGCAGACCAGCTGGAAGGCTACGAAGTCATGATCCGGGGATTGTTTGAGGTGATTGAGTCCGCCAAAAATCACCAGCTTAAAAAGCTGATTTACAGTTCCTCTGCCTCTGTTTACGGCATGGCAGGCCAGTTTCCCACCCCGGAAAGCGAGGCACCCTACGACAACAAAACCTTTTACGGGGCGGCCAAATTGCTCGGCGAGCAATTATTGCGCTCCTACCACGACATGCACGGCCTCAATTTCGTCGCGTTGCGCTATTTCAATATTTACGGGCCCCGCATGGACATAGAGGGCAAATATACCGAGGTCATGGTCAAATGGCTGGATTGTATCCGCGAGGGGCGGCCGCCCCTCATTTTTGGCGACGGACTGACCTCCCTGGATTGCATTTACATCGAAGATGTGGCAGAAGCCAATCTGGCGGCCCTGACTTCACCCGTTACCAACCAGGTCTTCAACATTGGCAGCGGCCAGGAAATTTGCCTGAAGGATTTGCTGGAACTCATGCTGAAAATCAACCACAGCAACCTTACCCCTGGGCACCGCGAAGAAAGCACCGTCAATCCCGTGCGCCGCAGGCTGGCCGACATTTCCAAAGCGCAAAAACTGTTGGGGTTTTCTCCTAAAACCGACCTTGAAACGGGTTTGAAGTTGCTGTCTGAATGGTATTTTGAGCAGAACGGAAATCTCTCTTAGCCCCATTTCCCTCCTCTCCTTAGCCAGTTATTTTCGGGCAGAACTCCTTATCTTTGAAAATCCAGGGAATTAAAACCCGGGACCAACCATGCTCAAAGTGCAAAAAATCCATCTGCTGATCTGGTTTTGGGGAATGATCTTGCCCTTTGCCTCTGTTCAGGCTGGGGTGGTGGACAGTCTGGAAAGGGAGATTGCAGTTTCGAATCCAGACACGCATCGGGTGGGGCTGCAATGCAAACTTGCCTGGGAACTCAAAACCCAAAATCCTGAAAAGGCACTTTCCAGCCTCCATGAGGCAGAGATCCTGTCCCAAAAGCTTGCCTTCAACCCGGGACTGGCCCGGGTACTGCTTTACCGCGGCGTGATTTTCACCAACCAAAGAAAATGGGAAGAGGCGGAAAAATCCCTGCAGCAATCCCGCGAAAAGTACACGGCGCTCAAAGATCAGGCGGGAATTGGGAAATGCTGGAACAAAACTGGAATCCTCTTTTTTACCCAGGCCAAATATCCAGAGGCCATCAACTGCTTTGAAAAGGCCCTGGAATATTTTTCCCAGCCCCGTCCCATTGCTATGACTTATAATAATCTGGCTCTGGCCTGGAAAGCTCTGGGAAAATTTGACCAATTTCTGCAAGCCCAACTCAATGCTCTGGCAAAATTTGAGGAAATGGAGGATTGGGAAAGCGTATCTGCCGTTTATGGAAATCTGGGGGGATTTTACAAGGAGCGGCATGACACGGAAAAATCCCTGCAATACTTTGAAAAAGCCATTGAATTAAACCCGCGCATCCAAAAACCCGAACTCAGGATTTCCAATCTTGTCAATATGGGTCTGACCCAGGATGCAGCCGGGCAACCTGAAAGGGCTCTGGAAAGTTATCGCCTGGCGCTGGCCATGTCGCGTGAAAATGGTTTGCGCCAGTTGGAAGCCATTTCCCTGAATAACCTGGCCCACATTCTCAACACCCAGGACAGAATTCCCGAATCCATTAGCCGTTATGAGGAAGCGCTGGCCCTGTTTCAGGAACTGAAAGACCCCAAAGGCGAGGCCGCCACCCTCAATAACCTGGCCCGTTGTCATTTGCAGGAGGGAAATCCAACCAAGGG
Source organism: Bacteroidia bacterium (assembly GCA_020635905.1). Classification (GTDB taxonomy): domain Bacteria; phylum Bacteroidota; class Bacteroidia; order J057; family JADKCL01; genus JACJYV01. The sequence goes on along the minus strand of JACJYV010000006.1, from coordinate 362,859 downwards.
ACTGGAATATTTTCACCTTGCACTGGAAGTGGCTCTGCGTACCGCCAATCTGGCTGGTATTGAAACTGCCTATCAGAATTTGTCCACGGCTTATGAGGAAAACGGCAATCCTGCTGAGGCCCTTCTTTACCAGAAAAAATACATTCAAATCCACGACAGCTTGCTGGATGAGCAAAAATTGCGGGATCTGGTGGAACTGGAAACCCGTTACGAATTGGATAAAAAAGCCAAAATGCTGGCGCAGCAATTAGAGGAAAATCAAAAGAGCCAAAGGTTGAGCCGCGGATTGATCATTGCTGTGGGCATCCTGATTCTTTTTCTGCTGGCAGGTCTGATCTATCTTTGGGAACAAAAACGAACCATTCACAGGCTGAATACCCGCAAAAGCAGTCTGGAACGTGATCATTTCGATCTTGCGGTCGCCCTGGCCGAGGTGACGGGCAGGCTGAAGCAACTCAATGAAATTGAGGCAGAAAGGCTGGAGAAATCCTCTGACGATACCGTGCGGGAATTTAAACCCCAGACCCTGGAAACGCCCGGGCTGCCGCCCTTTTTTGAAACCCTCTCCAAACGGGAGATTGAAGTTTTTCTCTGTCTGGCCAACGGCCTGCCCAACAAAACCATTGCAGACGAACTTTTCATCTCCGTGGACACGGTGCGCAGTCACACCAAAAGTATCTATTCCAAACTTGGGATCAGCAACCGCAGCATGGCCGTGAAAATGGCCCACGATTTTGGTTTGGCCAGTTAAAAATGATTTTACCTGACTTTTGAATTTGCCTAAAGGAAAACACGCTTCCTGAGGCGAATTTGAGTGAAATTCCCCTCCATTCAGCCAGAATCCCCCCATAAGATGACCAGATTCCCCCTTCGGGGGGATGTGCAGAAAGGCCGTTTCAGGCAGCTTTGTGAAAGATTTTTTTAAACATTAACCCAACAAAGCATCATGAAAAAATCATCAGCCTTTCTGACAAAAAGCAAGAAAAACCTCATCGCTCTGCTGCTGTTTGCTCTCGTGGCAGCCGCAGGTCCCTTGTTCGCCCAGACCATTTACCGGGTGGGACCCTGCAGCAATTCTACCCATCCCAACCTGCAAAGCGCCTATAATGACGTGGTTGCCAATGGTTGGACCAATGACTACGTGATTGAGATTTGCACTGGAACCCGCTGGAATGAACACCTTGTTTTTCCTGAGGTGACCACAGGCAAACTGGGCAAACGACTGACCATTCGTTCCGTCACGGGCAACCCTGCTGACGTGGTTTACATGTACGACAATCCCAACATCCACGAAGCCCTTTTACTGGAAAGCGCCAAACACATTGATTTTGAGGGAATCACCTTCAATGTGCTCCCTGCTACGGGGCGTACTACCTGGCAGGTCGTGGAAGCCAAACTGGGCGCTGGCGACATTACTTTTTCCAACTGTAATTTTGAAGCGCCGGGCAACATTGGCTCTCTGCAGGATTATAATTATGCCGTCTGCTGGATCAGGAATGCAAGCGACGACTTCGCCTTTTCGCATTGCGTATTTGCGGCTGGTTCTGTGGGCGTATTGGCCAACAGCCCTGGGGCTACCCACCCGGTAAATCTGAATTTGGATTATTGCACCTTTGCCTTCAACGAAACCAAGGGTGTGCGCATCAATCAAAATTTTCAGGGGGGAATGGTCAGCGTGACCAACTCCCAGTTTTACTCCATGAACAGTGCGCCAGAGTATTTTGGAGTGTTGTACGAATCTACTCAGGGCGAGTGCCAGATGAACTCCAATTTTCTCCTGATCGAAAATAAGGACCTGGCCAAAGGCATTGAAACCCATTGTCCCAAACTGACCGTGATCCAGAATAATATGAATTTTCAGGATTGTATATACACTTCTGGAGTTGACGCAGAAGGTGAGGTGGACGAGGTGGTGGTTCAGTATAATGTTATTGATCAGCTGTTTGCAATTACTGAGCGGAAAGCTGACGGTGTATTTGAAGGAATCAAGGTAAAAGGGTTGTACCAAAACGGCAGCCTGCATACCAATTCCGTTGAAATCAAAAATAATAATCTCCTCAGCCGTGCTGGATCTATACAGTCAGGCATTTTTGTGGGCGGACATAATGGGAGAACAGACCTCCTGACCATTACAGAAAATCACCTCAACCAAAAAAGCAGTGAAGTGGATGCCCAATCCTGGCTGATGGGGATTTTGGTTCAGGGATATGGCACGTTTAACGAATTTGGACCCACTCAAATCAATTTCAACGAGCTCATCATGGAAGGAGGAGAGGCCGGACGGATTTGGGGAATTGCAGCCTGGGGAGTGATTCGTCGTTCCACTTTTGGGGTGTTCAATAACGAATTGCGCATCGCAGAAATCAATACCAATGACGGCCTGGGGATTGATTTTTGGGGAAACAGACCTTCTCAGGATGAAACGGCAGATCCCAAACCTCTTTGGGTGGGAAATAACACCATCTCCATGGAATGTGAGCAAAATCAGGCCCGGGCTTTGCAATTCCGTGACGCTGACAATGCCCGGGTGTATCACAATACAATTCACCTTTTTGGCGGCTGGCCAACTCATGGTGTGGGCCCCATTGCCATGTCGGCCTCAGATCCTTCGGGCAGCATGACCGACCTGAAAATGTACAACAACATCTTTTCCAACCAATCCAATGGCTTTAACCTGGACATTCAATGTCAGTGCCTGGCTTCCAGCAATTACAACCTTTACGACGGTTCGGGTACCATCTGGGGCTTCACGGCCCAGTATGAAGGAAATACCTATCTGTCCCTGGGGTTGTGGCAAAGCGCAACTGGTTTTGATGCCAATGGAATCAATGCCATTCCACTTTTCATCTCCTCCACAGACCTCCATCTTCAGGCCAATTCTCCCGGAATTGACCACGCCTTGTTCACCTTCTATCCAGTGGAAGCCAATCAGTTGACCAAAGACATTGACCTGCAAAGCCGTCCACAGGGATTTGCCCCTGACATGGGTGCAGACGAACGTTCAGGATTCAACAAAACGAATCTCCTGGCCGATGAAGACCACGAAATCACGGTTTGGCCCAACCCCACCAGGGGTGAATTTCAGATTCTCCTGCCAGAAGGCACGGACGAAGCTCAAATTCGCATTCTCAACCTGAACGGCGCCCTGATTTTCCAAGAAAATCAAACCCAGCTCCAAACCAGCTACGACCTGACCCACGAACCCGCCGGAATTTATCTCCTGGAGATACAAATCCCCGGCAAACCCAAAATGGTCAGAAAGCTGATTCGGCAATAAAGCCGTCGGCCATTCAGGGAAGTTGCTTCGCAAGGAGCAACTTCCTGCTTTTTGGGGGGTAGTGGTCTGGAATCTCAGGACTCACCTCTCAGGACTCACCTCTGAAATCTTAAATCTTCCCATCTCAAATCTGGAAACCATTACGGCCAGAAAAAATCCTCCACATCCTGCACATAGCCATCCACGCCCGTAAATTCAGGAATGGTGCTGTGATCAGCTCCCGGCACCCGCACGGCTACGCCGCGCACCCCGTGGTAGTTTTTCCAAACCACTTCACCGTGGGTCGTAATGCGCAAAAAGTTGTCATTGATGCCGTGAATCCAGAAAAAGGGCTGATTCACTTTCTTGATTTCCTCGGCATTGTCGATTTTGAGATTGGTAAAAAAAGAGCCCGGCATGGTAAGCCCCGAACCATCCTGCACCATCACTTCGGCTGAGGCAAAGGGCGCTTCCAGCAACAGCCAGTTTGGGGTCAAAGTCCGTGGATTGGCGGTCAGTTCGGTCGCGGGAGCCGTGCCCATGCTGAAGCCGTACATGGCCAGGCGGTCGCCGGTCAGGCCGTGGCTTTGCAGCCACTTCAGGGCAGCATCTGCATCATTATAGAGACCTTCTTCTGAAGGTATCCCGTCAGAAAGTCCGTAGCCGCGGTAGTCGATCATCATCAGCCCAAAACGGTGCTTGCCACCCAGATGAGCCAGCAACTTGGCCCGGTGATAATAGACGTCCATATGGGCTGCGTTGCCATGCAGGTAGAGAATCACGGTGTCGGTCGCAATTTGCTGGGTATCACCAATGTAGGCAGCATAGATGGTGGTTGGGTCCGCTTCATCCTCACCCTGCGACAGCAGGGTGAAAAGGTGGATCATGGAGTCGTCCACGGTGTAGGCCGGGCCAGTTTCGAGCCAGTCGTCAAAGGCCTCAAATTTGTATTCCGTGATAGATGAATCGGGATTGAACAGGTTGGAATCCAGGCGGAAACATCCATTCAGCAGAATTCCAAGCAGCACGATCAGACCCAGGTATTTTTGGTATTGTTTCATTTTCCTGCCTCCTAAAATTTTCTGACAAACCCAATATTGATCCCCACCGCGCCAGTCTGCCCAAATGATTTGTATTCCACCACCAGATTCTGGCTTTGCACCCCGGGAGCCAGGTATTTGATTTCCAGAATGTAATCCCATTTGCTGCGCGAAAACACATTTCCAGCCTGAATATTGGGGAGCCAGTGTTGGGAAACTTTTTCGCCGTGGGCCTTGGTTCCGGCCAGTTCAAACCAGTTGGAAAGGCCAAGATAGGCATAATGGTTTTTCTCTTTGCCGTATTCCCAATAAGCGTTCAGATCGAGAATAGGCCAGATTTTGGCCTTGCCGTCCCAGGTGCTGGCCGCAAAATTGAAAGCGGGGGTCACGGAAAGCCCGGGCTTCCAGCCGCTGGGTTTGAGTGCCCCGTAAGTGGCGCCTGCGTCCATTTGCACCACGCCAAACAGGAGAGAAGTGGTGTGCAAGTGGCCCTGCAGGGTGAGATTTTCTTTCAGACCGTAGCCGTAGCCCACCGTGGTGAAGGGAATTGGGATCGTGAGGCCGCCAAATCCAATCAGGGGGCCGCCAAAAGTGCCGGAAACGGCGCTTTGTCCTTTTTCGAGGGGGCGCACAAAACGGGCTGGCGCACACGAACTCAGGTAGATCACCCCGGCCAGCAAACTGAGGGCCAGCCAACGGGTTAATTTTTGTCCCAAAAATCGTTTGTTCATCATAAATACCCCTTTTGTTAACGAAAAATTCCCTTCCTGTAAAGAAAGGGAATTTCTCTGAAATTGTATGATTTTCCTGTTATAATCCGTTCACCCTGCGGTTTTTGGGATGTTTGACAGAAAATGCAAGCTTGATCTTTTTGGTTTCGCCCGGCTTCAGTTCCAGGCGCCAGGTCAGGAAGCCGCGGTCCGCGTCCAGTTCCCCCTCAGAGATCTCCAGTTGTTTCACCACAATGTCCTTGTCCTGAGAAATGGGAATCTGATCCTGCAATTCCAGGGTTACGGCTTCTTTTTTGCCGTTGCGAATCGTGATTTCATAGCCAAAAGTGCATTCCTTGCTGCTGCCCAGGGTTTTTACTTTGGTAAATGATTTCAGCTGTTCGCGGGCAACCACCACTCCTTTGTCGCGACCCAGAGAGAAATACAGGGTATCTTCCGTTTGGGCTGGATTGAGGCTGGTTTGCCCCAGGAAAGTACCTTCAAAGTAGATATTGGCGGGTCCGGCCAGCAGATTGAGGGTATCCCAACCCATGATGCCCGCCAGCAGGAAGGCGTCTTCGTCGAGTTTGGGCACAGAAAAGTGCTCATAGAAGGCAGGAAGTTCCGTTTTGCGAATGGTAATCTGATGGGCCTGATTGTCAGCGGGAATGGTTTGCGGCAGGGAAATGCGATACACTTCCGTGGTGGTATTGGTTTTTACCTGGGTATAGCCGCTGAGCCCGGCGGGGACTCCTGCGTTCATCCCGTCGCCACCGTAATAGTAATCATCGCTTTCCTCGTCAGCCGACCTGGTCGCAGGTGCATTATCGTACCCCACAGATTGCTCCTGCATAACGGCTCCTTTCTGGTACACGGCTCCCATCTTTTTGTTTTGGTTGTAGGAAATGGGCGCCATCAGAGAAAGGTTCCAGATGGAAAGTTCGGGTGGGGTACCGCTCAGGTTGGGATTTCCAGTGGAAAGTGAAAGGGGCACTTTATTCCAGTCAATGCCTGTATTTTGGAACACATCTGCATGGTAGGCCAGTTTGACCGGGCTGGAAGTATTCACTGCCCGCAGGTCGTAGCGGGGTGTCCAGCGGGCATGCGGCGTGAAGTAGGTGATTTCCACGGGAAAGGTGCCTGCTTTTTCGGCCAGCACTTTGACCAGGATCTCGTAAGTGGGCGTGTTGCGTTTGTAATTCAATTGATTGAGCTGGTTACGGATTCGCCCAATGCTTTCGTTGAGATCTTTCTGGTTGATTTTGATCTTGAACAGCAGGTCATAGATGTTGGTCAGGCGGCTACGCCAGAAATCGGCAGCTTTTTTGAGTTCGTCAATGGAAAGACTCACGTCGTTGCCTTTGAGCGATTGGTTGGCCAGGATCATGGTCTTTTCCTGGTTCAGAATGGCCGCCTCGTCATTTGACTCGTCGATCATGAGTTGCAGGAGTTCGAGAGAGTCGTTCAGGACTTTGATTTTGGGATCAATTTCCTTGACTTTCAGGTAGTTTGTGCGCAGGGTGGTGGCCTGAATGATGAGTTCGGGCGGGGCGGAGGCCTGGATGGACTGGGGATTGATGCCCAGGGCGACGCCCGAAAATACGAGGTTGTGCTCGCCTGCGGGCAGTTGTACGCTTCCCGTGCGCATGACTTGCGCACCTGAAAGGTAAACGGTCACTTCCCTGATTTTAGAATCAATGTTTTTTTCGTCTTCTGCGGCAAATGAAATCTGTACAAATGCCAACAAAAGCAACAGGGTAAAGAATTGCTTTAGCATGGTGTATCTGGTAAAATGTGTAAGGGGAAGAGATTGCAGTTGTAACGCAGTCGGCCTCACCTTATTATAATTGACTGCAATTTACGAGAAGGGTTGGGAGCAGGGAAGGAAAAGGTGAATTTATTGCAGGGAACCTCTAAAAACTTAGAATCTCTGCGTTGGACTTGGTTCAGAAATGCTCATTTACCCAGGTAAACTCCGCTTTCTTCACCTGCGTCCGCCTTGATCTTCTTTGTTTTTAGAGGTTCCCCGTAGGATGTCTCCCCAAATTACTATGAAGACTCGTTAAAGCGGGGTATCCATTCGACCTTCATCCCCATTTTTCGAACCTTTTCCAGGCTTCCTCATCTGAAATGGTATTTCCCTTTTCAAGATCAGCAAGTCCGGAATGGATTAGTTTTTTTTCTGTCTCAGAAAGTTCCCTGGAAACCCATTCGTTCTCAGTAGAGACTAAATCCCGAACGAATTCCAGCAAGGATTCCAGAGTTTCACTTTCCTCTATCCAATTATCAATTTCCTTCAACATGGTCTCAGGATCAATGTGATTTTGGGGATCAAAACTTTCTTCGTAAGCAATCAGAATTTCCGCCCGTTCAGATTCAGAAAGACTCCGCCAAAATTCACTTCCTTCCTCCATGAAAGTATCCTCCCCTGAAACCAAAACTTTCAAAACCTCCATCAAAACGTGTTCATTCTGCTCAGTTTGCAGAAGATTTTGGATTTCATTTTTTAATTGGATTGTAGTCATACTTCTTAGACAACCTCAATAAGGTATTTAAATCTAATCAATTCTTTTGCAGGATTGCTCATCTCCAGTCCCGCATGAGCTTTTCAGCGGCAATGATGCCGCTCAGACAAGCCCCGGGTATGCCCTGACCCGGGTAGGCGCTGTCCCCGCACAAGTATGCCCCTTCCCCGTCGAGCCGGGCATCGTTCATTTGCCAGGGTTTGGTGGCCAGATATTGAGGATAGCCACCTACAAATCCCCATTCCCGTCCCGTCCACTTTTTCCAGGATTTGGGGGTGGAGGAATGCATGAAAAGAATGTCTTCCCGCCTCAGAAAACCATGTTTTTCCAGCGTATCCAGCACTTTGTTTTCCAGTTCTGATTTGTCCTCAATGAAGGTGGCCTCAGGATGGGGAATGTGGGTGGAAACGGAGGCAATGGCCTCGTCCGGGCCGCAGCGGGTGCGGTCCTCAGGATGCGAAAGGCTCAAAAAGATGCTTTTTGAGCCAATCACAGGCAGGGGCTCCTCGAGGTGAATCTGGTGGTGCAGGCAATCGTACTCACCACTTTTTTTGAAGGCAATCCCCATTTGAAAAGCTGATACCAGCTTTTCAGACGGCAATTCCGTTCCCCTCAGTTTTTGAGCCTCCTGAGGCTCAAATAAGGCAAGGGTATTATTCAGGGGAATCCCTGAAACCAGCAGATCTGACCGAAATTCACCCTGTTTTTTGGTCGAAACCACATATCCCCCCAGCTCCTTGCGAATGCCATCCACCTCATGGCGCAAAAGCACACTTCCTCCCTGATTTTCAATGTATTCCACCAGCGGTTTCACCAGATTATACATGCCTCCATCCAGATAATAATTGCCAAAATTGGTGTAGCACAACGCCGTCGCTCCAAACAGCTGATTGACCTCTTCAGCCGTATTCTGGGCCGTGATCATCAATTGTTCATTTACGAAGTCCACAAAGGTTGGATTTTGGTCCAGCCCGTGCTTTTCGAGCAGTTTTTGCGTGCTGAGAAAGGAACGGGGCAACATGGCCACCTGTTTGAGGCTGGCGCCTTTCATCAACGGTCCCCAGTCGCTCAGGCGGGTGGGAGGGAAGGTCCGTTGTTCGGTCGAGGTGGACCACACATTTTGAGCCACAGAAAAGCACTCATTCCAGAAGGCAGATTGTCCTTTTTTTCCAAAAAACCTCTCTGCTTCAGCGATCCAATCAGGTAGATTTTCGTGGCGCGTCAAAATTTTTTTTGGCGAAAAATGGACTTTCATGGGGATTTTGAGGCGTCTTGGTTGAATATTTACGCCAATTGTTTGGAACAAAAAATTTAAAGGCATACCTTTGGTTATTCCTACCAGTGTGGTAGCTCCCGTGTCGAAGACAAACTTTTTTCGCGGATAGGAGCTGGAACAGCCACCAGGAAGCCAATTTTGCTCAACAACTATTACATGAAAGCCCCAATGGGAAAGAAGGCAGCCCGCGGTTAGTCCGCCTATGCCGCTGCCTATGATGATAATCCGTTTTGGGGGTTTCATAATTTTGTGCAAGAAATTTTAATAAAACTTAAACAAAGTTATTTTCGTATTGTTTACATCTACAGCCAATGAAAGTTACTGTCGCACGCAAAGCCCACTTCAACTCAGCACACCGCCTGCACAATCCTGCATGGTCGGCTGAGAAGAATCTGGAGATTTTTGGCAAGTGTAACAATCCCAATTATCACGGTCATAACTATGATCTTACGGTAAAAGTTACGGGAGAAATTGATCCCGAAACCGGCTACGTGATGGATGTGAAGATACTGAATGACTTGATTAAAAATGAAATAGAGGCTCGTTTCGACCACAAAAATCTGAATCTGGATACGGTCGAATTCAAAAACCTCAACCCCACCGCTGAAAATATTGTGGTGGTTATCTGGAATATACTGCGCCCGTTAATCAATAACCAACTGGAACTTAAAGTAATTTTGTATGAAACCGAACGAAACTTCGTTGAATTTGCAGGTTGAAGAAAGTAAAATGAGAGCAGAAACTATGGGAGATGACCATGTTGGGACGTCTTTTGAGACTCCTCTTCGCCCCGACGCTTTCGAAAGAGATGACGATCTCAAGATCGAACTGATCGAAAAGCACTTCCGTGAGATTATGCTGATTCTCGGTCTCGACCTGGAGGATGACAGCCTTTCTGGTACGCCTTTCCGTGTGGCAAAAATGTACGTGAAGGAGATTTTCAGTGGACTGAATCCCGAAAATAAGCCAGATATTAAGCTGTTCGACAATAAGTATAAGTACGGTGAGATGCTGGTGGAAAAGGAAATTTTATTTCATTCCTTCTGCGAGCACCACTTCCTGCCCATCATTGGCAAAGCCCACGTGGCCTACATTTCCAGCGGAAAAGTGGTGGGATTGTCCAAAATCAACCGGGTGGTACACCATTTTGCCCGCCGTCCGCAGGTGCAGGAACGCATGACCATGCAGATTGCAGCTGAGTTGCGCGAAGCTCTGGGTACCGACGACATTGCCGTACTGGTGGAGGCAGAACACCTCTGCGTTTCATCCCGCGGCGTGCAGGATCAGGGAAGCATCACCGTGACTTCGAGTTACAGTGGCAAATTTCAGGACGAAGCCGTGCGCAATCAGTTTTTGACTTACGTCAAGGGCTGATACCGCCTTTTTTCGTATCTTGAGGAAAACAAATTAATCCGTCCCATGAAATCCATCATCAGGTGGTTTGTACACGCAGCCTCCATTTACTTTGCCGCCTGGCTCATCCCGGGCATTGAAATCAGCAGTTTCTGGACTGCCTTGTGGGTCTCTGTAATCATGGCTGTGGTTAATTTTTTCCTCAAACCCCTGCTGACCATTATTTCCCTGCCTTTGATTGTCATCACCTTTGGCTTGTTTCTGATCGTGATCAACGCGGTATTGCTGTTGGTGGCGGGTGAAATTGCCCCTGGTTTTGAGGTGAATGGCTTCTGGCCGGCCGTGTTGGGATCTTTGGTCATCAGCCTGGTCTCCTATGTGCTGAATCCACCCAAAAAGAAGGAAGAAAACCAGCGGGCCTGAAAATTTATCGGGGAATTGTCTCCATTCGTCCAATAAATTTCGCCCGGGCTGAGACTGGCTCTGAATTTGCGGGGAGATTTTAGTAACTTTACAGAATACTTAAACAAATCATAGAATCAGATATGAAAACAGTAGCAAAATCTCTCTTCCTGACCCTGATTTTCGCGTGCGCGATCTTCGTTGGACAAGGATTGCAGGCTCAGTCCCTGAGAAGCGTGACCAAAAATCCGACTCAGAAGGTGAATACAAGTACTCAGAAAATCACCAGGGCTCCCGAAAAAACAGCCAATAAAGCAGAAAAAACCGTCACCACGGCTCCTGAAAAGCAGGTAAATAATGCTGAAAGATCAGTTGAGAAATCAGTTGATAAAGAAGTGAAAAAAGAAACCAATGGCGGTGAAAACACGACTTCTTCCTCCATGGGCGGTTCCAAAGACGTAACCAATGTGCGGGTGACCAATACCGAGGTTCACACAGTTTGTGGGCCTGGCTGCACCAAAGCCTGCTGCGCTTCTAAAAAGCAATAAAAAATTTTCTATAAGAAACAGCCGCTTCGTGTTTACGGAGCGGCTGTTTTATTTTGGTCTGGGATGAAACCAGGTGTGAACCTGGATCAGGCGCTTTTGCGCATGTTTTTTTCCAGCATGCGGCGGCCATTTTGCAAATGACTTTTTACTTCTTTCTCTGAAAAGCCCGTCAGTTCTGCCACTTCCTTGTAGCGCATGCCTTCGAGGTAGAAAAGCTCCAGGCATTTTTTCTGCTCAGGGCTGATCAGTTCCAGCGAAATGCGCAGCAATTCGCGGTCGTAACCCGGATGCTCAGGAGCATCCTCGGGGATTTGCAGACCACTGAAATCCTCCGTGGCCGTTTCCACCCTCTTGCGCAGCCTGCCCAGGCAGTGATTTTTGACCACCTGGTAAAACCAGGCTTTGAACATCCTGATTTCCGACCGCTGAATTTTGTCCAGCAATTCCACGAAAATATCCATCACTGCATCCTGACTTTCCTCCCCATGCTTGAGGTATTTGATGCAAACCCCCAGCGCAAGATGAGAATACCGTTCAAACAGAATTCCAAAAGAGTTCATGCAGGAATCCGTTTTGTATCTGCGCACCAGTTCATCGTCGCTGGCGCGGGTCAGAAAAGAATCTTCATCCAGACGGGGCAGAAACGTAATGGTACGTGATAATTTGGCTAGCGAGGGTTTCGTAAAAGGCGAGGGCTCGTTGTTTGGATTCAAATCGGTGGTCATCGTTGTCGTTTTAAAAGGTGTTGTTTGATTTCCCGAAATTGGGAGGCTTCGTTTCAAAAAAATCTGCAAGACAAATAAAAATCGACCAGAATATTGAAAAAACAGAGCAGGTGACTTACAGGGCTTGATTTTTCTTACCCATGAGATTCTTACCGCTTAATTATCTGTCTGGGATTGCGAACATAAAAACAATACGTGGAAATGCATAATTATTGTTTTTGGCTTACCAGCAAAAGGCCGCGCGATCTAACACGATCCGGGAAAGAAGATTTTGCCTCCTTCATATTCATTCCAAAGGCAGGGCCATTTTGGTCCTGAATTCCGGGCTTATTTGGCTCAATTTCCTTACAAATTCTTTGACCTGAGTAATTAGAATTTGAGTAAAACTGTCGGAAAATTTTTTGGAGGAAACTTCAAACCGTTACATCCAACGACTGTTGGGAAGAAGGCCCGGGCTGGGACCCTGGCCCGAAAAAGGTTTCAATCTGTAACAATTGTTACAAGTAAGAATGTGGATGAAAGTGAGGCGAAATCAGGGATTCAGGGCAAAACTTTTTACCTTGCCGGACGTTTAATATAATGTGTGTTGTTTCAATTTGTATTGAAATTTAAAGTGGTTTGTGTTTTTCCCCCGGACCAGTCACCCAAGGCGGTTCGGGGGATTTTTTTTGTCCTATCTCCAAACCACAGACCCGGCCATGTGCTCCAGATCTTCCTTTACATAATCAATCAGCGGACGCAGCGAATCCTGGTTGACTGCCTGTTGAAAGTAAAACGAAACCATGATCAGGTGGGTCGAGTCGCGGTCCCCGAAAATCACCTGGGCAGGAGCGCCCACCGTGCCGTGCAATTCGTACATCAGTCCCGTCCCGTTTTCTGATTCCAGGTCAAATTCGCTCATGTGCGACAGCTTGATTGAGTGTTTGTACACCAACTTGCGGTACTCTTCCTCGTGTTTTTCGCGGCTTTTGCCCGATCCTGGAATGTTGCGGTAGGTGAGATGCCAGTAAAAATCGTAGGGTTTGAAGTAAATATCCGTGAGGCAGGAATCCTTCAGGTTACGGTTGATGGTCCCAAAGGAGGGATATTCGAAAGTAAAAGGACAATTTTCGTTGTCGAAAGTCTGGTAGGTGTGGGCAGGCAGGTCGATGCGCGGATAGCCCTTGGGACGGGGGAATGGATCGCTCTTGCAACCTGTGACCCATAATATCAGAATCGCACCTGCAACTGTAAGCAAGGCCCTGAAGGGGGAATTATTTTTAAGATATTCCATTGGCAGAGCTGACTTCTTCTTCCTGAAGGATGGTAAATTTGACCCGCTTTATCCTGTTTTTGGAGACGGATTCAATGGTGAACAAATATTTTTCAAATTCAATGGTTTCGCCTTTTTCAGGAATGCGTCCGTGAATTTCCAGAATCAATCCTGCCAGGCTGTCGTTTTCGCCCCGGGCTTCTTCAAACACATGATCGGGCAGCCCCGTGATCTTAACCAGATCCGTCAGGTGGGTTTTGCCTTCAAACACAAAGATATTTTCCGAAATCCGCGAGTAAACCAGCTCATCCAGGTCAAATTCGTCGTTGATTTCCCCAAAAATCTCCTCAATGATGTCTTCCAGGGTCACAATGCCGGCCGTTCCTCCAAATTCATCCACCACAATTGCAATGTGCAGCCTTTTCTGCTTGAATTCATCCAGCAGGTCGTCGATTTTCTTGGTTTCAGGAACAAAGTAAGCTTGTCTGATCAGCTTTTGCCATTCTGGATTCGTTTCCGTTTCCTTCAGTAAGGGCAGCAGATCCTTAATATAAAGGATGCCTTTGACCTGATCGAGGGTTTCAGCATAGATCGGGATGCGCGAATAGCCGTATTCGTTGATGATCTCAATTACTTCAGCAAAAGGAGTTTCGATGTCAATGGCCGAAACATCCACCCGCGAACGCATGATGCTGCGCACAGGTTTATTGGCAAAATCCACGATTCCCTTTAAAATCTCCTTTTCCTCGTCGGGCGAATCTTCTTCAGAAGTCAGGTCAATTGCATGCTTGATGTCCTCGAAACTGGTGCTTTCGTGGTTGACGGGAATGCGTTTGTCGATGAAGCGGGTGGAATTGATCAGCACCCAACTCATGGGCGAAAAGACCAGACGCAGCACTTTGAGCGGGCTGGCCAGCATCTTCACCAGTCTGATTCGTTGCTGCGTGGCAAATATTTTGGGAGTGATTTCCCCGAAAAATAACAGCAAAAAGGTGATGACCACCACTTCCGTGAAACTCAGCAAAAAGGTGGGCCAGCCAGGCTGGGTCCAAGCGAAAAAGTCGGCTGCGGCTTTGAGGGTAAATGAACTGAGGATAATCAGGGCCACGTTCACCAGGTTGTTGGTGATGAGGATGGTAGCCAGCAACCTGCGGGGCTTTTGCAGAAGATCCCAGACATTTTTGTCTTTTTCCCGGAAATCTTCGATTTCCGACTTGGAAAGCGAGAAGTAGGCCACTTCTGACCCTGACATGAGGGCTGAAAGTATCAGCAATACCAGAATAACCACCAGATTGATTCCAATGGTCAGCATGAGGCCTGATGAAAGAAACAGGCTTAAACTACCAGGTTCTGGGTCCACGCGGGTGTTTTTTGGGTGAAATCATCGGCTGATCCATGGTGTCAGAAAGGTAGATCATCCGCGGCATCGTCGGCCGATACCTGAGGTTGTGGTTGTGGTGAGGGTGTGCTGGAAGAATGCTGATTATAAGCCGTTCCCGGATCATGGACTGAGTCTTCTGGGCCGCTCCCCGGACGGCTGTCCAGCATGATCATATTGGAGGCTTCGATTTCGGTGCGGTACTTTTTCTGGCCGCTGGCCTGATCATCCCAACTGCGGGTTACGATCCGGCCTTCAAGGTAGATGGAATTCCCTTTTTTGAGGTATTTTCCTGCCGTTTCGGCCAGCCCGCGCCACATTACGATATTGTGCCACTCGGTCCGGTCCTCGCGGTTGCCATCTTTATTTTTGAAACTTTCAGTGGTGGCAAGCGAAAAATTGGCCACTGCAATCCCCTGATCCAGATACCTGATTTCAGGATCTTTTCCCAGGTTTCCCACTAAAATTACTTTGTTTATACCTCGACTTGCCATGCGTTAATAAAGCCTAATGAGCTAAAATCTAAGAATTTTTAGGCAAATAATTGTCAAAAATTTTCAAGACCGCCCTTGAGAAGGCAAAGATAGAAATTTTATCCATTGAAATAAACTTTCCCGCTCCAATCCCTTCAGGCAAAGGCGAATCAGCTCTGTAAACGCGGATCATCAGGTCGAGGTGGGTCAGGACGTGCTTCATTTCGCCAAGCAGATTTTCCCTTTGGGAAAATGCCTTTTCATTCCAGGCTTCGGCCTCCACTTCTTCATTGGGAATTTCCCATAAACCTGCCCAAATGCCCGTTTCGGGCCTTTGACGCACCTTGATTTGTTGCTTTGGGTCAAATTCCAGATAGTAATTAAAGTACTTCACCGAGCGGGAGACTTTGTTTTGTTTGACCGGCAGACTGTGTTGAATACTTTTCTGGTGCGCCACACAATGTTCCTGCACGGGACAGGCTGCGCAATTAGGATTCCTGGGCAGGCAAACCGTGGCGCCCAGATCCATCATGGCCTGATTATAATCGGCGGGGTCACCTTCTGCCGCCCATTTATCCACCAAAATCTGAAATTTTTTGCGGGTACTGCCCAGATCAATGGGACTGAAATCGCCCGTGTACCTGCTCACCACCCGAAATACATTTCCGTCGATCACTCCCACTTCATTGCCAAAGGCAAATGCCCCGATCGCCCGTGCCGTGTAGGGACCAATGCCCTTCAGGCCAAGTAATTCCTCCCAGGTTGGGGGAAATACTCCCTTAAATTGGGTGATCAGGGTTCGGGCTGCCTGGTGCAGATTGCGGGCGCGGGAATAATATCCCAGTCCTTCCCAGTATTTCAGGACTTCGTCCTGGCTGGCTGCCGCCAGGTCTTCGACCGTGGGAAAACGCTCCATAAAACGCTGGAAATAGGAAAGGCCCTGTGCGACCCGCGTTTGTTGGAGGATCACTTCAGATATCCAGATTTGGTACGGATCACTGCTTTCGCGCCACGGCAGATTTCGCCCTTCGACCGCGTACCATTCCAATAAGTCCTTTACAGGTGATTTTTGCATAGTGATTTACCTTTTTTCTATGGTTTTAAAGCCTCCTGAAAAGGTTTAGACACAAAACTAAAAAAAATGTTTCCAGAATAGATTTTATCTCCTAAATTTGCAAACTCTGTTTTAATCTAACATTCAGACTATTAAAGAATTAGATATGTTAGGTTAATTTTTTGACCCTTTGAAACATAAAGATTAGTACCGTGACTAAAGCACAAATTATTCAGGAAATCGCATCAAAAACTGGCATTGATAAATCAGATGTTGCCAGCGTTGTGGAAGCATTTTTTCGCGTGGTGAAAAACAGCCTCGCTGATGGAGAAAACGTATATTTCCGTGGCTTCGGTAGCTTTATCGTAAAGAAGCGCGCCAAGAAAGTTGCCCGGATTATCTCCAAAAACAAATCTATTACCATTCCAGCTCACTTCATTCCGTCCTTCAAGCCTGCCAAAACTTTTGTTGACAGGGTGAAAAACAACTACGGAGAAACTGAAAAGGTAGGCGCTAACTAAGCCTCTTAATGGATAAATCTGCAGAACCTTCCAAAATTACGCTCCTTCATGGAGCGGTTGCGGGACTGGGGCTGCTGGTTTTCGTTCTTTTATTTTTTGCGGATAAAACCAATCTGGATAACGACCGCGGTGCCATCAGCACCCGCGGACAAGCCGTTAAACCCGAACTTTCTCAGGAGAAAAGTTTGCTTGATAAAATCCCTCCTTTGACTGGCCTGGAAGGCTGGGATCAGGTAAGGATGGGTCTTGCATCTTCAAAAGGAAGCCCCGAAGAGGCCGAAAAATTGCGGGAAACCGTGGTTTTTCTACGTGATCATGGCCGACTGGACGCAGCTGCAGTTTATGCCGCCCGTCTGGCTGACCTGGAGCAGGAGCCCCGAAACTGGCTGGTGGCTGGTGCTCTGGCACGTGAAGCAGCCCTGGGATATGGAGGAGAAAACGGGAATCCGGAAGTTTTTGGGGCTTTTGTTGAGCAAAGTCTGAATTACCTCCCCCGGGCGGTTGAAGCAGATTCCGAAAACGAGGATGCCCTGATTGAGTTGGGACTGGCCTATATCGGGTCCGGCAAGCCGGAAAATTCCATGCAAGGCATTCAGCAGTTGCTGAAAGTCATGGAACTGAATCCCGATAACAGCGAAGCAGCCTTCCAGCTTGGTTTATTCTCCCGTCAAACCGGACAGTGGGAA
Source organism: Bacteroidia bacterium (assembly GCA_020635905.1). GTDB lineage: Bacteria > Bacteroidota > Bacteroidia > J057 > JADKCL01 > JACJYV01. The sequence goes on along the minus strand of JACJYV010000006.1, from coordinate 345,660 downwards.
AAAGCCGCCCAGCGGTTCGAAACAGTATTGAGGGTGGATCCGCAAAATCATTCGGCCAGGTATTTCCTGGCGCTGACTTACCTTGACATGGGTAAAACGGCAGAGGCGAAGCCTTTATTGAATGAAATCATTAAAAATTCTTCTGAGCAGGAATTAACTGATGCTGCCAGAGAACTATTGGAAAAAATATAATACGTTGAATTATGCCTAGCGGAAAGAAAAGGAAAAGACATAAGATCGCTACCCACAAACGTAAAAAACGTTTGAGAAAAAATCGTCACAAGAAGAAGAAGTAAGCTTCTTTGCTGGATTCGTTTGCATTCCCAGGAATGCAAGCCCTTAGTGAGTATGGGCGAGATTGCAGCAGGAACTTAACTTTATTCTTGTGAATGAATTAGTCGTTAGTGCCAACGATGAAGGTTTGCGTATTGGGATCCTCGAAAACAGGAGGATTGTCGAACTTCATCACGAAAAAACCAATAAACTTTTCTCGGTCGGTGATATTTGCCTGGGTCGGGTCAAAAAGCTTGTGCCCGGCCTCAACGCCGCCTTTGTAGATATTGGGCATCCCAAGGATGCCTTTCTGCATTATCTGGACCTTGGTCCTCAGGTAATGTCCCTGCAAAGGTACGTGAAGGCAGTGCATGCCAGCGAAAATAATATCCGGCCCATCGGCCAGATGAAAACGCTGCCCGACATCAACAAACACGGCAAAATGGCCCAGGTCCTGAAAGCCAACCAGTTTATTCTGGTTCAGGTGGTCAAGGAAGCCATTTCCACCAAAGGTCCGCGCCTGTCCTGTGAGGTATCCCTCCCTGGGCAGTACGTCATTTTGGTGCCCTTCTCCAACGAGGTTTCCATTTCCCGGAAAATTCCCTCCGCGGCTGAAAAGAAGCGGTTGCGGGTGCTGATGGAGAGCATCAAGCCCAAAAACTTTGGGGTGATTGTACGTACCGCAGCCGAAGGCAAGGAAGTGAAGGTCCTGGAACAGGACCTGAAAGACCTGGTTACCAAGTGGGAAGACATGGCCAATTCCATCGTGAAAGCCAAGCCGCCCAAGCGTGTGCTGAAGGAAGAGGTTCGCACCACTTCCATCATCCGCGACATGTTGCAAACCGGGTTTGATGCCATTCATACTGATGACCCTGATACCTTTGAGGAAATTCAAAGCTATCTCGGCCGCACCCTGCCCGACAGCAATAAGATTCTGAAATTCCACAAAGGCAAAGTGCCTCTCTTTGAGTCCCTGAATCTGGAAAAGCAAATCAAAGCTTCCTTTGGTAAGACGGTTACCATGCAAAACGGGTCCTATCTGGTGATTGAGCACACAGAGGCCCTGCACGTGATTGACGTCAACAGCGGAAGTAAAAATCTGAGGGGTGCGACCCTGGAAGATAACGCCCTCAAAACCAATATGGAGGCGGCCTCAGAAATTGCCCGTCAGCTGCGCCTGCGGGATATGGGGGGCATCATTGTGATCGATTTTATCGACCTCAAAAAGCCAGAAAATAAGAAGGCGCTCTACGAGCACTTCAGGGATCAGATGAAATCTGACCGGGCAAAACACACCATTTTGCCCATGAGCCGTTTTGGTCTGGTACAGATCACCCGCCAGCGGGTAAGACCCGAACTGAGCATCATTACCACTGAAAAATGCCCCTCCTGTGCAGGAACAGGCAAAATGCAGTCAAGTATCCTCATCTCTGATGATATCGCCAATAATGTGGACTTTCTCATGAAGCAAAATAAAGAGAAAGTGCTGACCTTGCTGGTGAACCCTTACGTGGGTGCATTCCTGCGTCAGGGAGTTTGGAATTATCCCCGGAAATGGTTCTTCCAGTTTTGGCGCAAAGTCAAAGTGCTGGACGATAACTCCCTGGGATTTACCGAAGTACGCTATATCAATAGCAAAGGAGAAGAAATTAAGCTTTAGCAAATGAATGAATTTATGCGGGAAGCGGTCGCACTCTCCAGGAAATGCCTGGAGGATGGGACTGGTGGCCCATTTGGAGCTGTGGTGGTCAAAGACGGCAAAGTAATTGCCCGCGGAAGCAATCGGGTCACAATCGACCACGACCCAACTGCCCATGCTGAGGTGGTCGCAATCAGGAATGCCTGCAGGGAACTGGGCAGTTTTCAGCTGGATGGCTGCACCATTTACACCTCTTGCGAACCCTGTCCCATGTGCCTGGGTGCCATTTACTGGGCCAGACCCGAGAAAGTGTATTACGCCAATAGCCGGGAAGATGCCGCCAAAATCGGCTTTGACGACCAGCTCATCTACGATGAAATCGCCATTCCTTTTGACCAAAGGAAAATTCCCATGCTGCACCTCCATTCGCCCGAGGCCCTCCAGGTATTCGAAGCCTGGAGCAACCTCGACCAGAAAATAGATTATTAAAAGACACAGGCTGTAAGGCCACGACATCCCACCAACCAATAACCACCAACCACCCCTCCGTTCATTGTTAATTGCCAATTGTTAATTGTAACCCTCCTCCCATGATTAAAGCTGTAATACCCGTCGCAGGGGTGGGCACCCGACTCAGGCCCCACACTCATACCCAGCCCAAGCCGCTGATTCCCGTGGCTGGCGTACCCATTCTGGGGCACATCATCGACAACCTGATGGCAGCTGGCATCCGTGATTTCGTCTTTATCATTGGGCATTTGGGTGAAAAAATTGAGGCTTTTGTGGAGGAGCGTTATGCAGAGAAAATCAACTTTGAATTTGTGGTACAATCGCCACGCATAGGCCTGGGGCACGCCCTTTGGTCGGCCAAGGAGGAGATTCGCAAAGCAGACGAGGTATTGATTGTGCTGGGGGATACCATTTTTGACGTGGACCTCGTCAGTTTCATCAATTCCCGCGAGTCCATCGTGGGAGTGCAGGAAGTGGTGGACCCGCGCAATTTTGGGGTGGCCATTCTGGATGAGGAAGGATACCTGCTCAAAGCGGTTGAGAAGCCTAAAATTCCCAAAAGCAACCTAGCCCTGGTTGGAGTCTATAAGATCAGGGAAATCGGGGTTTTCCTGAAATCTCTGGATCAATTGCTGGCGGGTGAACCGTCGGACACAGGTGAATACCATTTGACTGAGGCATTTCGCACCATGATTTCCCTTGGCGTGAAAATCCGCTCCACCCGGGTTGACAACTGGTTTGACTGCGGGAAAAAGGAAACCCTGCTGGAAGCCAACCGCATTTTGCTGGAGCGAATTGAAAATTCGCCAGAGTACAAATTCGTCAATACTGTGATCCTGCCTCCCGTGCAGATTTCACCCGGCACCACGATTGAAAACTCCATCATCGGGCCCTTCGTTTCCATTGACGAAAACACCATCATCCGCAATTCCATTGTGAAAAATTCCATTTTGGGAGCCTATTCTTCTCTGGATGCGATTGTTTTGCAAAATTCCGTGATCGGCAGCGATGCCTCCCTGCGCGGACATTCCCACAGCGTGAACATCGGGGATAATACAGAGATTGATTTCAATGACTGAGCGGGATTCCTTTCGGCAAAACCGGGTCTGCGACCTGTTTGGGATCCAATTTCCCCTGATCCAGGCCGGGATGGTGTGGTGCAGCGGCTATAAACTTGCGGCTGCCGTTTCCAATGCAGGCGGCCTGGGCCTGATTGGGGCCGGCAGCATGTACCCCGACATGTTGCGTGAGCAAATCCTGAAATGTCAGCAGGCAACTGAAAAGCCATTTGGAGTGAACCTGCCCCTGCTCTATCCTGATATTCAGGCGCATGTGAAGGTGATCCTGGAAGCGGGAGTGAAAATTGTTTTTACCTCAGCGGGAAATCCCGCTCTACTGACCCCTGTTTTGAAACAAAACGGGGTCACCGTGGTGCACGTAGTGCCCGATGTGCGCTTTGCGCTCAAGGCCGAAGCCTCGGGGGTGGATGCCATCGTGGCCGAAGGATTTGAGGCGGGCGGACACAATGGCCGCGACGAAATCACCAGCCTGGTGCTGATTCCCCAGGTTCGCAAAGCGACCCAGTTGCCTTTGATCGCCGCAGGCGGGATAGGGACCGGGGCCGGCATGTTGGCCTCCATGGTTCTGGGCGCCGAAGGCGTGCAGATTGGCTCCAGGTTTGTTTGCTCAGACGAATCCAGCGCCCATCCTGCCTATAAAAAACTGATTGTCAATGCCGGGCCGGGCGATACCCGCCTTACTCTGAAGGAGTTGGCTCCCGTTCGCCTGCTGAAAAATAAATTCTATCAGGAAGTCGAGGAAGCCTATGCCAAAGGTGCGTCACGGGAAGAACTGATTGCACTTTTGGGACGGGGAAGAGCCAAAAAAGGCATGCTGGAAGGGGATCTGGAGGAAGGAGAACTGGAGATTGGACAAATCTCGGGTGCCATTGAAAATATCCTGCCAGCGGCCGAAATTGTGAAGGAAATTATCCATGATTATCAGGCACTTCGCTTAGAAATTAACCATCCCCAATCCCGGTTTTGATTCCATTTGAAACCCGATTCCCTATGATTTACCACATCACCAATCACGCCCTTTGGACCAAAGCCCTGGACGATGAGTTTTACAAACATCCTTCGCTCAAAACCGAAGGTTTTATCCATTGTTCCACCCGGGAACAATTACAGGGAACCGTGCAAAAGCACTTTCCGGGCCAAAACGAATTACTGGTATTGCTGATCGTGGAGAAGCGGATCAAGGATCAGCTGAAATGGGAGGGAAGTGATCCCGCCAACAAATTCCCCCACGTTTACGGAAAATTCCACATTTCCATTGTGGAGGATGTGAGGACCATCATGGTGTCGCCCGGCGGGGAAATTGAATTAATCTGATCAGAAAATCAGCATCAAAACCAATCCCAGGAGTAAAAACATCCATTTGATCAGGTAAAGGCGGGAGTCAAGAAAAATTCTCATAACTATTTGGGTTTGTCTGCATTATGGATGCAGTTTGGGGTAGAATTCCATAAAATTTTACTCAATTCCTCAAAAGGTTCCCCTCTTCTCCCACAATCTTCCACCTGAGGGATTTTTCCTCCACTTTCTCCCACCAATTTCTTAAAGGGGATTGTTCACCACTTTCTCCCACCTGAATTTTATTTAATCCTTTCCCCTGGGGCCGCTTTCTCTGGCCCCAATCACCTCAATTCCCCTCAAATGTGCCGGATTGGGCCTTTATTTTGCAAAATCTGATCCTGAATTCCCACTTCCCTCCACCTGGAAAAATCTGCGATTTTCTTAAAAATTCACGGTTTTCAACAATAAAGCGACGCTTGTTGCGTAGAATTTATCCACAATTGGTGGGAATATGTGGTAACTTGTGGTAAGAAGTGGGAGAAAATTTATACTTTTGAACCTTTAACAGGAAAAATGGCGATGAAGCCCATATTCGGCGAATACGATTGTAAGATCGATTCCAAGGGGAGGTTTTTGCTTCCCTCTGGGCTGAAGAAGCAATTGCCTGAAAATGAGCAGGAGGAGTTTGTGGTAAACCGGGGGATCGATCAGTGTCTGGTGCTGTATCCTTTGAGTGTGTGGGAGCGCGAGTTGCAGACAATTTATTCCAAGAATCAATTCGTCGCCAAAAACCGGGCTTTTGCCCGGAAGTTCCTGAATGGCGCCACCCGGATTACGCTCGACGGCAACTCGAGGGTACTCTTGCCAAAGCGGCTCAACGACCACGCCCGCATTTCGAAAGACATCGTGCTGGTTGCCGCCTTTGACCGGGTTGAGATCTGGGATAGTGCGGTGTATGAGGCCTGGCTGGCCGATGACCGCTACGATCTCGAGAAGCTCTCTGAAGAAGTGATGGGAGATGAAGATCAGCGCGGTGGAGAAGGAATATCATAACCCGGTCCTGCTGGAGGAATGCCTGGAGCACCTCAACCTGAAAGCTGGCGGGACTTATGTTGATGTCACCTTCGGCGGCGGCGGCCATTCGGGGAAGATCCTGGAAAAATTGCATGAAGGAAGGCTTTTGGCCTTTGATAAAGACGCCGACGCACACCGGAATCTGATCAAAGACCCGAGGCTTGAATTGATAAGAAGTGACTTCAGGTTCATTGAGGCTGAATTGGGAAAAAGGGAGATCAAAGCAGTGGATGGCATCCTTGCTGACCTCGGGATTTCATCCCACCATGTCGATGCCCCGGAGCGGGGATTTAGTTTTCGCTTCGACGCGCCCCTCGACATGCGGATGGATCAAAGTCAGGAAGTAAGCGCCGCCACCCTGCTCAACCAGGCCGAAGAGGCCGACATCGCCAAATGGCTCTGGCAATGGGGCGAAGTCAAGGCCTCGCGGCGAATCGCCCGCGAGTTGGTCAGAAGGAGGGCACTCAAGCCCCTGGAGACCACCTTCGAACTGGTTGAGGCAACCGAGGCCTGCACCCCGCAGAAATTGCGGAAAAAGGTACTGGCTCAGGTCTTTCAGGCCATTCGCATCGAGGTAAACAGCGAAATGGACGGCCTGAGGGAATTGCTGACCGGCGGATTGAAGCTCCTGGCTCCCGGCGGACGATTCGTCATCATGTCTTACCACTCGCTGGAAGACCGCATGGTGAAAAACTTCTTCCGCTTTGGCAACCTGAATTACGAAGACCGCCGTGACTTTTACGGCAACCAGATCAGCCCGCTGAAACTGATCACCCGCAAGGCCATTGTGCCTTCTGAACAAGAAATACTGGCTAACCCCCGGGCGAGAAGCGCCCGGCTTCGTGTTGCCGAAAGGCACACCTGATAGAAATGGAAAACGAGATTAAACGTACCAAAACCGCAGAACCTGAAGCAGCTCCCAAACCAGCTAAAAAAAGCAGGTTTTCTGCCCGCGACGTGGACAAAGCCCTCCGTTTTGTCCTCTTCCTGACGGGTATCGGCCTGGTCTATATCTGGAATTCCTCCCACGCCCAGAAACAGGTTCGCACCATGGATGCCCTCACCAAAGAAATCCATGAAATGAAATCTGAATACACCACCCTGAGCGCAGAACTCAGCTTTGGCACCCGCCAGTCTGAAATTGCCCAGCAGGTGGATACACTTGGATTAAAACAACTGAAAATCGCCCCCTACAAACTGGAAATTGGCCGTGACTAAGAAAGTTTCAGATAAAATACTTTTCAGAGTTTATCTGCTTGTCGGAGCGATGTTTCTCTTCGTCGGCGCCATTCTGTTCAAAGTGGTCAAGCTGCAATTTTTTGAGCGGGCCATTTGGGAGAATCAGGCCGAAAAGGAACGCGTTTACTACAAAAAAGTGGTTGCCACCCGTGGATCCATCCTTTCGGACAACGGTACCATCATGGCCACCACCCAGCCTTATTTTCGTCTCTCCATTGATCCTTCTGTAATCAAAACCAAGGGTGACGCGAATTTTGAGGAGCAAATTGACACCCTTTGCAAGAATATGGCTGCCCATTTCGGAAACGAAGAGTTTGGGGAGCTGTATTTTAAGGAAAAGCTGAACCGTGCCATAGAACGGGAGGACCGCCACCTTTACCTGCTCAAGCGCCCCGTCAATTTCCGGGAATACAAAATGGCCAGGAACTGGCCCATTCTGAAGGCGAGCCCCTATAAAGGTGGTTTGATTGGGGAAAAACTCAGCAATAAGCGCTTCTATCCTTTCAAAAACCTTGCAAAAATCACCCTGGGCGTTTTGCGCGACGATACCCTGGCCCAGAAAGGACTGGAATATTCATTCAACAAGGAGCTGCGCGGCCAGGATGGCCAGGTGCTGATGCAAAAGCTGGGCGGCGGACAGGAAATTCCCCTGGAAAACTTTGGCGACAGCCAGGCCCAGGACGGTTACGATGTGGTCACCACCCTCAATCTGGAGATTCAGGACATTGCTGAAACGGCTCTCAAAAAGGCCCTGTTTGCCAATAAAGCTAAATATGGGGTAGCTCTGGTGATGGAGGTCAGCACAGGTGAGATCAAGGGGATTGCCAACCTGAGAAAAAGCAAGGATGGCAAGACCTACTTTGAGGACTATAATTACGCGGTGGCCGACGCCATTGAGCCTGGTTCCACCATCAAACTGGCCAGCATGATCGCCGCTTTGGAAGATAATGCGGTCAGCATCTCAGATTCGATCGACACGGGCAAGGGTTTCGTCCAGTTTTACGACGTGACCATCAGCGACCACGTGGCTATGGGTAAAATCACCTACCAGCAGGCATTTGAAAAATCCTCCAACGTGGTTTTTGCCAAGATGATCCAGAATGCCTACAAAGACGATCCGGGAAAATTCATCTCCCGTCTGGATCAGCTCGGTCTGACCAAATCTGTAAACAGCCAGATGATTGGAGAAGGGCGCCCCTACATCCCCAATCCGGGCGATACCCGCATCTGGAAGGGAACCACCCTGCCTTCGCTGGCCATTGGCTACAACCTGAGCGTCACCCCGCTCCAGCTTTTGACCCTCTATAATGCGGTTGCCAACGATGGAAAAATGGTGGCGCCCCGCTTTGTGCGTGAGCTGCGTCAGGATTCCAAAGTGATCGAAAAATATGGTCCCCAGGTATTGCGCAAGCAGATTTGTTCGGCCAGCACCCTGAAAACCATGCGCAAACTGCTGGAAGGCGTGGTGGAAAGAGGCACCGCAGAAAATATCAAATCTTCCCAATACGCCATTGCAGGGAAAACGGGTACGGCCCGTAAAGTGGTGGAAGACAAGTACGAAAAGATTTACCGTGCCTCATTCTGCGGCTATTTCCCCGCGGATGCCCCCAAATACACGGTTTTTGTGCTGGTGGACGAACCTTCCACGGGCTCCTTCTACGGCTCCTCTGTAGCGGCCCCGATTTTCAGGGAAATTGCCGACAAGATTTACGCAATGGACCTCGAACTGGCGAAAAATCCCCGCGAAGCGGAAGGGCAATCTTCCCAGTACCCTGTGACCCGCATCATCAGCCAGCACAACGCGGATCAGGTCTATAACAAACTGGATATTTCCACCCCTGACAGCCCCGAAGCTGAATGGGTGAAAACCACCCGCAACGGTGAAAAAATAGAATATCAGCCCATTACCCTCAGACCAGGTGTCATGCCCGACGTGAAGGGAATGTCGGCCCGGGATGCGGTCAACCTGCTCGAAAGCAGGATGCTCAAGGTGAGAAGGATCGGGCATGGAAAAGTGGTGCGGCAATCCGTCGAGCCCGGCAAAGCAGTGGGGGACGGAACGGAGATTTTACTGGAAATGAACTGATGAAAGGCCTGCAGGACATATTATACAAAGTTCCGATCACAGCCGTGCACGGGGATTTGTCGGTGGAAATCACTGACTTTTTCTTCGATTCGCGGGAAGTGATGGCCGGGTCCTTGTTTGTTGCCGTGCGTGGCACGGCAGTGGATGGCCACAAATATATCGATCAGTCGATCGGGAAAGGGGCCATTGCTGTAATCTGCGAAGAATTTCCTGAAAAATTGCGGGACGATGTCACCTACGTTCAGGTAAAGGACAGCGCCATTTCTTTGGGGTACGTGGCAGGAAATTACTTTGGAAATCCGGCCCGCGAAATGAAAGTGGTGGGTGTAACGGGTACCAATGGCAAAACCACCACTGCAACCCTGCTTTACGACCTGTTCACCAACCTGGGTTATCCTTCTGGTTTGATCTCAACGGTTGAAATCAGGATCGGCAAAATAATCGTGCCTGCCACCCACACCACGCCAGACGCCAAATCCCTGCACAAGACCTTTCACCGCATGGTCAAGGAAGGCTGCGAATTTTGCTTCATGGAAGTGAGCAGCCACGCCCTGGTACAAGGCAGAGTGGCAGGAGTGAGCTTTGAGGGAGGTGTTTTCACCAACCTGACCCACGATCACCTCGATTTTCACGGAGATTTCAAAGAATACATCCGCGCCAAAAAACTACTGTTTGACGGCCTGTCTTCCAGCGCATTTGCCCTCGTGAATCTCGACGACAAGCAGGGAAAAGTGATGTTGCAGAATACCATTGCCCGCAAAGTGACCTACGGCATGAAGCACATGGCCGATTTCAGGGTCAGGATTCTGGGCAATACCTTTTCCGGCCTCCACCTGGAGATTGGTGGGCTGGAAGTCTGGTTCCGCATGGTGGGCAGTTTCAATGCCTACAACCTGCTGGCCGTCTATTCAGTGGCAGTATTGCTGGGGTTGGGAGTGGATGAAATTTTGCTGGAACTGAGCAAAATCCAGGGGGTAAATGGCCGTTTCCAGGCCCTGAAGGCCCCGGGCGGCAAATTTACCGCCATCGTGGATTACGCCCACACGCCCGATGCCCTGCAGAATGTCCTGCAGACCATTCAGGATATCCGCGAGGGCGAAGCCCGGATCATTACGGTGGTGGGCTGCGGCGGCAACCGCGACAAAGCCAAGCGCCCGGTAATGGGCAAAATCGCCGCTGAAATGTCCGATCAGGTCATTTTTACCTCGGATAATCCAAGGGATGAAAATCCTGCGGAAATCATCCAGGAAATCGTGGCAGGGGTGCCTGTCACCCGCCGCAGGCGGGTGCTTACGGTCGAAAACCGCAAGGAAGCCATTGCCGTGGCCTGCAGTCTCGCCCACGAAAACGATGTGATACTGGTGGCCGGCAAAGGCCACGAAACCTACCAGGAAATCAAAGGGATTAAACACCCCTTCGACGACCGTCAGGTATTAACCGAAACATTTAAAACCCTCAGCTAAGACCCAGGACCATGCTATATCACTTGCTCCATTGGTTAGACGTTAAGTACGACATCCCCGGATTTGGTGTATTTCAGTACATCACCTTCCGCGGGGCCATGGCGGTCATATTTTCCCTCATCATTTCCCTTATCATCGGGAAAAGCATCATCAATTTGCTGCGCCGGAAACTGATCGGGGAAAGTATCCGCGATGTAGGGCCCGACAGCCACAAATCCAAGGCTGGAACCCCCACCATGGGCGGCCTCATCATCATTGCGGCCATTGTGGTGCCCACCCTGCTCTGGGCCGACCTCACCAATGTCTATGTGCTGACCATCCTCGTTTCCACCATCTGGATTGGGTTCATTGGCTTCATGGACGATTATATCAAGGTATTCAGGAAAAATAAAGCCGGGCTCAAAGGCAAATTCAAAATTGTAGGCCAGGTGGGACTGGGACTGCTGGTTGGGTTGGTGATGGTTACCCATCCCGATTTCAAAGGGGAGAAAGGGGCATTATTTCCTGATAATTCCATTCGCCCGGGTGAAAATCTTTTGGAAGCGGGATTTGTCTTTGGGGATCGCCTGATTGGCATGAACGGAGCTGACACCCTGGCCATTCCTTCTCCCGAAAATTACGCATCTGCGGCCTCTTACAAAGTCGAGCGTGGTAAAGTTCCCGGACACAGAAAAGTGCTGGAAGTGACCATTCCCGCTGAAAACAGGGAAGCCGTGGCTCTGGCAATGTTTGAAACCCAGGATCAGCATTTTGCCACCCGCACCAACATTCCATTCCTCAAAAGTTTCGCGATCAATTATTCTAAAATCGCCTTTTGGGAAGAAGACGGGGGCTGGGCTGGCAAGATCATTTACATCCTGATCGTGATTTTCATTGTCACCGCCGTTTCCAACGCAGTCAACCTGACCGACGGAATTGACGGGCTCGCCGCAGGAACTTCAGCCATCACGGGCGTTTCCCTGGCCATCTTCTGCTACGTTTCGGGTAACATCATCTTCGCGGATTACCTCAACATCTTTTACATCCCCCAATCTGCGGAACTGGTAATCTTTTGCGCCGCGCTGGTCGGGGGATGCGTGGGATTTCTCTGGTATAATTCCTACCCGGCCCAGGTTTTCATGGGCGATACGGGCAGTCTGGCCCTGGGAGGAGTGATTGCTGTGCTTTCCCTTATGGTAAAGAAAGAATTGCTGATTCCCATCATGTGCGGGGTATTCATGATTGAAACCCTCTCCGTGATGATACAGGTCAGCTATTTCAAATACACGAAACGCAAAACGGGTGAGGGCAAGCGCATTTTCAAAATGGCCCCCCTTCACCACCATTTCGAGCTCTCAGGCTTGCATGAATCCAAGATTGTGACCCGCTTCTGGATTGTAGCCGTGATGCTCGCAGTACTGGCCTTCGCAACCCTTAAACTCAGATGAGCAAACGCGCCGTCATATTGGGAGCCGCCGAAAGCGGCACAGGAGCCGCCCTGCTGGCAAAGCAACAGGGATACGAGGTTTTTGTGTCTGATTTTGGCAAGATCAAGGACAATTTCCGCGAAATGCTGGTGCAAATGGGGGTGGAATGGGAAGAAGGAGGCCACACGGAGGGTAAAATTATGGGAGCTGATGTGGTGATCAAAAGCCCGGGCATTCCTGAAAAGGCTCCCATTATCAAACTGTTGCGCAAAGAAAACGCCCGCATCGTGTCTGAAGTGGAATTTGCCTCCTGGTTCACCAAGGCCAACCTGATTGGAATCACGGGAAGTAACGGCAAGACCACCACCACCTCCCTGCTGTGCCATACCCTGAGTAAGGGTGGGCTCAATGTAGCCTGCGGCGGAAATATAGGCACCAGCTTCGCTGGTTTGGTGGCTCAGGGGGGATTTGAACACTACGTGTTGGAGATCAGCAATTTCCAGCTCGATGACATCGAGACTTTCCGTCCCCACATCGCGGTGCTGCTCAACATCACCGAGGATCACCTCGACCGCTACGAATACGACGTCAGCAAGTATGCAGACGCCAAGTTCAGGATCGCAGAAAATTTAACCGAAGAGGATTATTTCATCATCAACACGGACGACCCGCTGACGATGAAGTACCTCCCCGGCAAAAATATCAAGGCCCGCATTCTTCCTTTCGGGCTCGAAAAAAAAGAAGGAAATGTTGCATGGTTTGATCACACTGAAAACACAATTCACTTGCAAATGGAGCAGGACAGCTTTAGCTACAATTACGACCAGTCCCAGCTGATGGGACGCCACAATGTTTACAATACCATGGCAGCCTCGATCGTGGCCCGGGTATTGGATTTGCGCAAAGACTCAATTCGCGAGTCTTTCTCTGACTTTCGGAATGTTGAACACAGACTGGAGAAAGTTGCTTGTGTGGGTGGAATTCAATTTATCAATGATTCCAAAGCCACCAATGTCAACGCAGCCTGGTACGCACTCGAAAGTGTTGACGCCCCCATCGTCTGGATCGTGGGTGGAGTTGACAAGGGAAATGATTATTCCTTACTCATGCCTCTGGTGGAAAAGAAGGTGAAAAGCATCGTTGCCCTCGGCGACAATGTGATGAAGATTCACAAAGCGTTCAGCGACAAGGTGAATCTCATCATCAATGCACTTTCCATGAAAGATGCTGTGCAGCTTTCCTACCACCTGGCCGATAAAAACGATACCGTGCTGCTTTCGCCGGCCTGTGCGAGCTTCGACCTCTTCGAAAACTACGAAGACCGCGGCCGCCAGTTCAAAAAGCACGTTAGAGAACTCTAAAGAGGTCAGATTTTGAGATGTCAGATGTCAGACTAAACCTGAAAACCCAAGTCTGAAATCTAAAATCTAATCGTCTTAAATCTAATTGATATGATTGCCTGGACACTCAATAAGCTAAAAGGTGACAAATTTATCTGGCTGTTGATCTTTTTGATCTCCCTGATCAGTTTGCTTGCCGTGTATAGTTCCACCAGCGCCCTCGCCTTCAAACTGAAGAGCGGTCAGACGGAGTATTATCTGATCAAACATTTTTTGCTGCTGGGATTGGGTTTCGGGGTCATGTACGCCATTCACCTGTTTGATTACCGCATCTTTGCGAAGCTCAGCAAGGCCCTGCTCTATATTTCCATTCCTTTGCTGGCTTACACGCTGTTATTTGGCTCCAATATCAATCAGGCAGCCCGCTGGATCAATATTTTTGGTCAGTCCTTTCAGCCTTCTGACCTTGGAAAACTGGCATTGATGGTGTTTCTGGCAAAAATTCTGACCGAAAAACAGGGCGTGATCAAGGATTTCCAAAAAGGATTCCTTCCTGTGATAGGTTGGGTGGGATTGATTTGTCTGCTTATTGCTCCTGCCGACCTTTCCACCTCTGCCGTAATATTTATTACCTCCGTCACCCTGATGTTTATCGCCGGGGTGGATTTGAAATATCTGGGCATTCTCTTTCTGATTGGCGCAGTTTCACTGGTGGTTCTTTTCAATACTGTGGAACGGGCTGAAACCTGGAAACAGCGCTGGAAAGACTTTGTGGAACGTCAGGATACGGAAGTTTTGATTGCCAATTCTCATAAAGCCGGAAATTATCAGCCCATTCAGTCCAATATAGCCATTGCCACGGGAGGATTTTTTGGCAAGGGAGTGGGCAAAAGTACCCAGAAAAATTTCCTGCCCCAGCCTTATTCTGACTATGTTTTCGCAATCATTCTGGAAGAATACGGCATGATCGGGGGTATCATTGTCATCATTCTCTACCTGCTCCTGCTGATCCGGGCAGTGGGCATTGTGACCACCAGCCGCACCTTCGGTGCGCTTTTGGCCGCTGGACTATCCTTCCTGCTGGTGATTCAGGCCCTCATCAACATGGGGGTAACCGTGGGATTGCTGCCTGTGACCGGTCTGCCCCTGCCCATGCTGTCCATGGGCGGCACCAGCATCCTGTTTACAGGCATGTCACTCGGGATCATCCTGAGCGTAAGCCGCGGTCCGCTGGACCAGAAGAAAAATCCGGCCCTCGACGAAGTCGAACCGGCCATTTAAGTTAAAAATTCGCGAACCTTATGGCAAAAAGAATAATCATATCAGGAGGTGGAACAGGAGGACATATCTTCCCGGCCATTTCCATTGCTGCCGAACTCAAGGCCCGCGATCCTGAAACTGAAATTCTGTTTGTAGGCGCCAAAGGAGGCATGGAAATGACCCTCGTGCCCAAACATGGCTATAAAATCGAAGGAGTCTGGATCAGCGGCATTGCCCGTTCCATGTCCTTTAAAAATATCCTGAAAAACCTGTCTTTCCCCATCAAGCTCATTTCGAGCCTGATGCAGGCGGGCAAAATCATCCGCTCCTTCAAACCCGATTTGGTGGTGGGAGTGGGCGGCTACGCCAGCGGCCCCCTGGGAAGAGCTGCGGCCAGTCGGGGTATTCCCCTGGTGCTGAACGAGCAGAACGCCTATCCGGGCATTACCAATAAGTGGCTTTCCAAAAAGGCAAATATCATTCTGCTGGGCAATGAAGCCGCCGCCAAACATTTTCCCGGGGCCAATACCAAAGTCACGGGCAATCCCGTGCGGGCCAGCCTGCTGACCGGCACCAAAGCCGAAGGAGTGAAAAAGTTGGGCCTGAATCCCAATAAACCTGTGGTACTTTCCCTGGGCGGAAGCCTGGGGGCGGGCACCATCAACCGGGCTCTGGAAAAGCACGTCAATGAGTTTGTGCGCAATGAAATCCAGCTGGTCTGGCAGTGCGGCAGCCGCTATTACGACGAGTTGAAGCCGCGCATTCCGCACAACACCCTCATCCGGCTCATGCCCTTCATCGACGACATGGCCAACGCCTATGCGGCTGCTGATGTGATTATCTCCCGGGCGGGCGCCAGCACCATTTCAGAATTGATTCTCCTGAATAAACCCTCCATCATCGTGCCCTCGCCCAATGTGGCTGAGGATCACCAGACCCAAAACGCGCTTTCCCTGGTGGAGCGTGGCGCAGCCCTGATGGTCAAGGATGTGGATGCAGAGGAAAAGCTGGTCAATGAAACGGTGGCCCTGCTGAAAAGCGAAATTCACCTGGAAAAGCTCAGAAAGGGCATTGAAGCGGTCGAAAAGCATGACGCGGCCAAAGAGATTGTGGACGAAATATACAAGATACTGGGATGAATCTGAATGAAGTACATAGCGTCTTCATGATGGGAATTGGCGGCATTGGCATGAGCGCCCTGGCCCGCTATCTCAGCCTCAAAGGAAAAACTGTGTGGGGCTATGACCGCACGGAAACTCCCCTGACCCGCCAACTGGTGGCCGAGGGCATCGGGGTGGAGTACGAAATGACGGTGGAAGGCCTGGAAAAGGCCGATCTGGTAATCTATACCCCGGCCATTCCCAAAGGAAATTTTGTACTGAAAAAGGCCGAAGAGCTGGCTATTCCCCTGAAAAAGCGTTCTGAAATGCTCGGCATCATCAGCCGGGACTATAAGACCATCGCTGTGGGGGGCACGCATGGTAAAACCACAACTTCCGCCATGTTGACCCATTTTCTCCGCGAAGGCGGGGTGGATGTGACTGGATTTGTGGGCGGGATCATGAAGAATTATGATTCCAATTTTGTCTTCGGAAAATCTGACTGGCTGGTGGTTGAAGCAGATGAATTTGACCGTTCATTTTTGCAACTCAATCCCGACATAGAAGTCCTGACTTCCGTTGATCCCGACCACCTCGACATCTACGGAACGGGCGACAACATCCGCGAAGGCTACAAAATGTTTACTGAGCGGCTGAAGGACGGGGGAGCCCTGATACTCAACCACAAGCTGGATAGTTTTGCACAGGGCCTGAACCGCGGTGCCCTGTTTTATGGACTTGATGCGGGGCTTTTCAGAGGCGAAAAAGTGCATTCTCAACACCTGCGTACAGAGTTTGAGTATGTGTCTGAAAATGAGCGGATTGAGGGTCTTTACCTGAACATGCCCGGCAGGTATAATGCAGAGAATGCAGTAGGGGCCATGACGGCCGCCAGAATGGCGGGAGCCACGGAATCTGGCCTGAAACGTGGATTAAGTACGTTTTTGGGCATTAAGCGTCGTTTCGAAGTGCATTATATTTCGGAAAGTCTCGCCTATATTGACGACTATGCGCATCATCCGGAGGAGGTTCGCTCGCTTCTGACCTCGGTCAGAGAGCAGTTTTCAGGGTGGAAAGTGACGGCAATTTTTCAGCCGCATCTTTATTCCCGCACCCGCGACTTCTTTCAGGGATTTGCGGAATCCCTGTCCATTGCGGACAGGGTAATTCTGTTGGATATCTATCCGGCCCGCGAAGAACCCATGGAGGGTGTGACCAGTGAGATGATTTTTGACCTGCTGAAGGTGGAAAAGGCATCAGTGACCAGTAAGGCAGGACTGATTGAGGAATTGAAACAATATAAAGTAGCCGGCAAACAGGTGATTCTGACCGTGGGAGCTGGTGACATTGATACAAAGATAGATGAAGTAAAGGCCCTGGTGGCCACCTGGTAAATGAAATTCGGATTAAAAAAGATCGCCATTTATGCCGGAATCATCCTCGTGAGTTGGGTGCTGGTGGGGGTGAGTTCCGGATACAGAAGGAGCAAACCCTGCGTGGAGTTTCGCGTCCTGATGAACAACCAGGAGAATAATTACTTCCTCGACCTGGACGATGTGAAAAATCAGATGCGCCAGGTGTACGGAAAGCCTTTGGAGGGCAGCATGATGGGGGAAATCAAGGTCGCAGACCTGGAATATTCCCTCCGTCTGAACCCGTTCATTGAACATGCGGAGGTGTACAAGGATCAGACCTGCAAACTGGTGGCTGAAATTTCCCTGCGGCGTCCCATCGCCCGGGTGGAACCCATCAGCGGGAAAGGATTTTATCTCGATGAAACCTTTCACAAAGTGCCTCTGACCCACAAATTTTCCGCAAACACCGTCCTGCTGACCGGGGCCATTTTCGAGCCCGATTATCCTTCGGACAGCATCAAGACCTCTGAATTGCAGAGTGTATTGCCGGTGCTGAGCTTCATTGACCGGGATGAATTTCTCCGGGCGCAGGTGAGCGAAGTGGTGATCAATGCGCGGGGTGAACTGATCATATTTCCCGAAGTGGGCAATACGCCGATCGAGTTTGGAAAACCGGAAAATCTGGAAGAAAAATTTACCAACCTTTTTCTGTTCTATAAAAAGGTACTGAACAAAGTGGGTTGGAAAAAATATAAAAGGATCTGTCTCAAATACAAAGGACAGGTCGTGGCTGAAAAAATTTAGAGCAATTGGCTATCTGCCCTCAGCTCTCAACTTTCAGAATCTTGGACTGAAAGCTGACCGCCGAAAGCTGATAGCTGAACGCTGAAGACTTAAAATATTAATACTTAACCGCAACCATGGACAAAGAAAAAATTGTCGTAGGGCTGGACATCGGAACCACAAAGGTTTGTGCCATTGTTGGCAAGAAAAACGAATTCGGCAAAATTAACATTCTCGGCTTTGGAAAAGCCGAATCAGACGGCGTGAGCCGTGGGGTGGTGGTAAACATCGACAAGACTGTCGAGGCCATCCGCAGAGCAGTGAGCATGGCTGAGCAGCAATCAGGGGTGGACATTCAGGTGGTCCACGTCGGGATTGCAGGTGAGCACATCCGCTCCATGCAGCACAAAGGAATCATTACCCTCAGCGATCCTGACCAGGAGATCAGCATGCTGGACGTCAAGCGTTTGCACGACGACATGTTCCGCATCGCCACTCCTCCCGGCACAGAGATCATCCACGTACTTCCCCAGGAGTACACCGTGGATAGCCAGGTAGGGATCAAGGATCCGGTTGGAATGTCGGGTGTGCGCCTGGAAGGCAACTTCCACATCGTGACCGGTCAGACCACGGCTGCGAATAACATTTACAAATGCGTGCGTAAAGCTGGCCTGGAGGCCAGCGAACTGGTGCTGGAGCCGCTGGCTTCTTCCGCCTCCGTCCTTACGGACGAGGAACTGGAAGCAGGCGTCTGCCTGGTGGACATCGGGGGCGGCACTACAGATATCGCCATTTTTGAGGATCATATCATCCGCCACACGGCAGTGATTCCTTTCGGGGGCAATATTGTCACCGAAGACATCAAGCAGGGTTGCGGCGTAATGAAAAAGCAGGCCGAGCAACTGAAGCTTCGCTTTGGCAGCGCCCTCGCGACCGAGATCCGCGAAGACGAAATCATCACCATTACCGGCCTTCGCGACCGTCCGCCGAAAGAAATCCGCCGCAAGACCCTGGCCAATATCATCCAGTCCAGGATGGAAGAGATCATGGAATTTGTGGCTGCTGAAATCAAAAACTCGGGTTATGAAAAGAAACTCGTGGGTGGAATCGTGGTGACGGGAGGCGGCTCCCAGTTGCAGCACACCAAGCAGTTGATCGAGTACGTGACCGGCATCGACACCCGCATTGGCCTGCCCGGCGAGCACCTGGCTTCTGGTATGGTGGAAGAAGTCAACAGTCCCATGTATGCCACAGGCGCAGGTCTGGTGATCTACGGGCTCAAGGAGACCTCTTACGGACACGAAGCCGAATCCAAAAGCACCATCCTCACCCGCCACAAAACTTCTGAAGCCGCGGCGCCCACAGCGGCCAAAGTTGAAAAAACGGAGAAACCCACCACCAACTTTATCTACAGGATCAAAGAGTGGTTTGAGGATACCATGAGCAATTCGGGGGATTTTATAGAATAAAAACAGTTTACAGTTTACGGTTGAAGGGAAAAAACTGAAAACCGTAAACTGTAAACCGACACCAAAAAAGAGACAATCATTATGGAATTTCAAATGCCTAAACATAAAAACTCTATCATCAAGGTAATCGGTGTAGGGGGCGGCGGCGGAAATGCAGTAAACAACATGTTTACCAAAGGCATCAAAGGCGTCGATTTTATCGTGTGTAACACAGATATGCAGGCCCTGGACATGAGTCCTGTGCCCAATAAGATCCGCCTGGGCGTAAACCAGACCGAAGGTCTGGGCGCGGGCGCCAATCCTGACGTAGGCCGCAAAGCTGCCATGGAATCCATGGAGCAGCTCCGCGACATCCTTTCTTCCAATACCAAAATGGTTTTCGTAACCGCTGGTATGGGAGGTGGAACGGGCACGGGAGCCGCTCCCGTGATTGCCGGTCTGGCCAAGGAGATGGGCATCCTCACGGTGGCCATCGTGACCCTGCCTTTCCGTTTTGAAGGCAAACGCAGAATTCGCCAGGCACAAGACGGGATCAAAGAACTTGAAAAAGCCGTTGATACCCTGCTGGTGATCAATAACGACAATCTGACCCACATTTTTGGGCAAAACGTTACCATGAAGCGTGCCTTTGAAGACGCTGACAGCGTATTGTGCGACGCGGCCCGCGGTATTGCTGAGATCATCACCCGCGAAGGTTACATCAATGTGGACTTTGCCGACGTGCAAACCATCATGCGAGATGGCGGAACCGCACTCATGGGCGCTGCCATCTACGAAGGTGAGGACCGCGCTATCCGTGCAGCCGAGGAAGCTATTTCCTCTCCCTTGCTTGACAATGTCAGCATTCAGGGCTCAACGGGCATTCTGGTCAACATCTGCGCCACGGAAGACTCCCTGCGTCTGGATGAAACCACCACCATCATCGAGTACATCCAGGAAGCGGCTGGCGACGATGCCGATATCATTTTTGGTACGGTGTACGACAACGAAATGGGCGACCAGCTGTCTGTGACCGTGATTGCCACAGGTTTCAAAAAGGAAGGCGACCACTACGAGGTTCAGGAAAAACCTGTGATCAAAAAGGAGCAGCCCCGCGAGGACCTGAGCCTTTCGGCCATGGTTTCGCCCATGCACTTCGAGGATGAGTTTACCTCACGGGTAGAGCCGACTCTGTTTGATACGCCTTCGACCCGGAAGCAGGAAGACCAGCCCAGCGAACAGCGGGTGCTGGAAGACCGCATCCGCAAGCTCAAGCAGTCGGATTATGACTACCACAATAACGACAGCCTCAAAAACCTGGAGAATATTCCTGCCTATTTGCGCAAACAGATCGACCTCGCCCAGAACGATCACCGCGACGACAGCAAGAAACTTTCCCGTTTTACCCTGGATGAGATTGTTGAGAATCGTTACGAACTGAACGACAACAATTCATTTCTCCACGACAACGTGGATTAAACTGAAGTAAACCAATTGATCATAAAGGCCTTTCTGTAATGGAAAGGCTTTTTTTGTGCCTTCTTGTGGAATAAACCATTATTTTGGACCATGCGCAGCCTCCTCCGTTGGATTCCGTTTTGGGTGCCGGGACTTTGGGTCGCGGGTGCTGTGCTGGGGCTGATTTTTCTGGCGGAAGGGGGATATGAGGGAACGGTTTCCAGGCTGGGGGCAACTCTCCTGGCAGACCGAGGCCCTGACGAAGTCAAAGAGTTATTGACGGGGGAAAAATTTGAGAAAATTTTGTGGTTTTTGGGGGGAATGGCAGTGATTTCGGGTGGAATTTTGATCGTTTTAATCAGATTCAGAAAGGAAGTAATTCAGGTTTGGGAGGAATCGCTGGATCTGACCAGGCTTCCAGGGAAAATCTGGAGCGAAATTCCTCTAGAAATCCGCTGGATTTTTGGGATTGGGCTGGGCTTTCTGTTCGCCCTGAAATTGATTATTATCTTTTTGATGCCACTTTCTGGCGACGAAGCCGCCTTCTTTTACACCCATGTGCGGCGAAGTCCCCTTGTACCTTTGGTGTATCTGAATAATCATCCGTTGCACCTGTTTTTGAGTTCGCTGCTGAATAAAATTCACCTGCCCGACCAACTGGCATTGCGACTGCCGTCGCTGGGTGCTTCCATGGCCCTTTCCTGGGTGGTTTTTATCTGGTTTTGGCACAAAGGCAAAGAGCGGGCGGCCTGGCTGGCTGCTCTTTCCGTTCAGATCATCGCTCCCCTGATGTTGTACAGCCTGGACGGAAAATCCTATCTTTTGGCCCTCCTGTTTTTGGTTTTCGGGGGAATTTTGCTGAAAAAAGCAGGATCGAAAAGCGAAGGATATGAAGGAAAATATCTGGTCTGGATTTTCCTGTTTTTATGCCTTTCCGTCTGGTCAAATCCGGGATTTGTTTTTTCCGCAGGAGGATTGCTGCTGGCTTTTTGGGTGTGGACCAGGCCAAGGCTCAATCTGAACAGAATTTTCCAAATTCTGGGTTGGATTTTCGGGCTGGGCGCAGCCCTGGCCTGTCTTTACGGCCCGGCTTTATTGCTGGAATTGGGTGGATATTTTGAGGGAATGTCAAAGGCCGAGTCGCAAACCTTTGGCAGCTGGCTGGCTGCCCTGGGCAATGAATTAGGCTGGATTTATGTGGGTAATGAGCAATTGAAATGGCTGATTTGGGTGGAATGGCCGTTGATCATTCTTTTGGTGGTTTTGGCCGGGCGAAGTGAAAGGAAGGTGAATGATAAATCCTTCTCATTTTTTGGCGCTGCGGCATTACTTTCCCTGTTGCTGGGGCTGGCAAGTGGAATTTTTCCGCCCGTAAGGTTGTTTATTCTCCTTCCTTTTGGGTTGGCTTTGGGGGGAATGGCTTTTGAGCAGGTAAAGGGGAAATGGGCTTTTCAGATAAGTTGTTCCCTGCTGACCCTGCTTTTGATTTGGAATGGAGTGCAGGTGAGCAGGGAAATTCAGCCCAGAATCCAGGAAAAGGAAGATTACCACGCCTTGATGGGGGAACTTGAAAAATTGCCCCAAGGGAAATCTCTGACCATTCAAAGCTGGCAGATAGAATGTATGCTGGCTTATTATTATCTGAAATCTGGCCGCGAGCGGCCAGACTGGGAAGTAATTGCGCAGCCTCTGTCCAGCCCGGGGGGCTGGGTGATGCTGGACCATGGTCTGGAAAGCGACCTGGGACTTTCTTCACAGATCAGTCGCAGGCTGGAAAGTGCAAACTGGACTTTCCTGGTGTTTGAAGAGAAGGGAACTGAGGCTCCAATGGAGGGGAATAATTGATGAAAAAGCTGGTCAGCTTTTTGGTAGCCTTCCGCGGCGACTTTGTCGCCGCAAAACTGCATCAGCCGGGTCTGAAGGAGGTTGCCGTGGCGGTTGCAGGCGGCCTGACGGCCGCCCTGGTCCTGCTGGCTTTGATGCCCAAAGCCATCCTCAATGCCGACATGTACGAGTATTACCGCCAGGCCCTCGACCCAGCGGTGCCGCGAAATGCGGAGCATTTGGGATTTATCTGGCTGCTGGAAAGCTGGCTGAAAATTTCACCTTTTTCGGGTGAAATGAGCATGAATCTGCTGAATGCGCTCTTTGGCTGGGGATGCCTGAGCCTCGTGTATTTGCTGGGTTGGCGGCTGTGGGGCAGGTGGCAACCTGGATTGCTGGCCGCGGCAGTTTTGGGAATGAATTTTGTATTTGCCTTCAATGCTTTTTTCCCTGAAATCTACGTGGTGCAAACCTGTTTTCTGCTGGCCACAGTGTACCTGGTTTTGCTGGATAGGTCATTTCCGGGGGGAATTTGTTTTGTGGCGGCCTTTGCCATGAGTCCCTCGAGCCTGTTGGCTTTGCCTATGATCCTGTTGCTTTTGCGCAGCAAAAGGCAGGCGGGGTGGCTGGCCCTGAGCCTGGCTTTGGGCCTGGGGCTTTACCTGGGCCTGAATCCTGAAGCATTATTTTCTCCGAAAATGGAAGGAGCCATGGCCCTGAACTGGATGCCCGGCCGGGCTGTGCTGATCACTTTTCACAAGGTGGTGAGGGGATTTTTGTACCTGCTGCCTTTTGCGGCTTTGGGCCTGGTGGAAATCTGGAAACGCAAAGAGCTGAGGTGGTTTCTGCTGATGATGTTCGTGCTGTTTTTGCCTCAGACCCTGCTGGGGCAGCGGTTTTATGATGTGCCAGTTAACCTGGTGACCTGGTGTCTGCTGGCATTGCCCGCCGGGTTGGGCCTGGAGACATTTGTGCGGGGAAACCAAAGGTTTCCCGCGGGTTTCTGGTTGGCTTTTCCGCTGATGGGACTGCTGGAATGGGTTTCGTGGTCGTTTCACCTGAAACCTGTGGTGGGTCAGGGGGCGATCCTGACTGGTCTGGGGTTGGCGGTGGGGTTGGTCAGCCTGGGATTTTGGTGGGCGGGAAATGGGCTGGTGCGCATCGCGGTGGCCCTGGGGCTGGCAGGACTGGTGGCCTGGCACAGCTGTCTGCGGATTGTGTTCTGGAGGAATTTTGCCCTGGAGCGGCAGTACAAGGTACAAGCCGCGGGGAAGCCAGGGGAAGGGACACTGGTGCTGGGGAAACTGGAAATGTGGCAAGCGTTTCGCCATGAGATTTACAGCGGCAAAAACCAGGATTTTTTGCTGGAAACGCGGGAACTGGAAGGAAATGGTGACCGGGATATGCGCGAAGTCTGGGAACAGGCTTTGCAAAACGGGCAGCAGATTTTGCTGCTGGAGGATTTGCCCGAAATTGAAAATGAGTTGGTAGGGAGGGGCTATGTAATGGAAAATTTCGGCAGTTTTCTGCTGGCGAAACGGGGTTTCTGAGGTGTGCGGGGCGGCGTTGGTCCCGAACGCTTTCGGGAGGGTGGGGCGGCGGCCTGAGGTGGGTGAAGGGCCCCGGTAGGCACGCGCGACTGGCTGCCGCCCGCCTTTGGTGGGGATAAGGCAGGCAGACGGGCGGGACTACGGAGCGCAGCGAACCCCGGAACACACCGGCCCGGCCGGGGGGCGAAGCCCTTGCCGGGACAGGCCCAAATCCAAACTAATGCGTAAGCGGGTCACGCGAAGATCGCAATGGAGGTGTTTCCCGAGTTTCGTGGGTTGAAGGGAGCAAAGGGCGCAAAGGAAATTCTGGTGCAAAGATTCCTGTTTACTTTCCCAATCTGGATATTTCTCTTTTAGGTTAACAGAATTTGATGGCGTTCCCTCTGTGCATGCGTCTGCGGATTTCATGTTTTTTTGGACAGTCGCCGCGGCAATCTGTGCATAAATGGCAGGTGCTGCCTTTTAAATAATGTCTATTTTGCGCCTTAAATCCCTAATTCACAATGCATAACGATTTGATTCGTTAGAGTTTAAAAGATTTTAGCATGATCACACCGATTGAAATCAGACAACATACCTTCAAAAAAGGCCTGCGCGGCTACGATAAGGAGGAAGTGACCAATTTTTTGAATACCATCTCGATGGAGTGGGAGAAGGTGCTGGAGGAGTTTAAAAAGACCAGAAACGAACTGGATAAGACGCAAAGTAATCTGGACAGCCTGAAACAGGTGGAGTCTGTGTTGCATAAAACCCTGCTTCAGGCCGAGCAAACTTCGAAATCTACGATCGAAAATGCCAAGAAAAATGCCGAACTGAAGGTGGCCGAGGCCGAAAGCCGTTCGCGCGAAATGCTGACTGACGCCCTGAAGGAAAAAGCCCGGGTGGAAATGGAAATCAGCGCCCTGATCAACCAGCGGGACGAGATTTTGCAGCAATTGAACCTGTTTCTGCACTCCCAGGCCGAGCGTCTGAAGAAGTTTGAGCAGCAGGAAATGACCCAACTGCGCAAGCGCCCCGAAATGTCCGAAACGGTGGAGGTTACGGAGTCGTTTTTTGATTCTTCGCTGGAGCGGGGCGATCCTTCCACCATGATCAATGAAATGGTCGAAGAGTTGTAGGGACCTCGAAAACCTTCGAATCTCTGCGTTGGACTTGGTTCGGAAATGCTCATTTACTAAAGTAAACTCCGCTTTCCTCACCTGCGTCCGCCTT
Organism: Bacteroidia bacterium; assembly: GCA_020635905.1. Classification (GTDB taxonomy): domain Bacteria; phylum Bacteroidota; class Bacteroidia; order J057; family JADKCL01; genus JACJYV01. The sequence continues at coordinate 320,283 of JACJYV010000006.1, read as the reverse complement.
GATCTTCTTTGTTTTTCGAGGTACCTGGTTCAAATGGCAATGTGCAGATAACAATTAACAATCTTCGAATCTCTGCGTTGGACTTGTTTCGGAAATGCTCATTTACTAAAGTAAACTCCGCTTTCCTCACCTGCGTCCGCCTTGATCTTCTTTGTTTTTCGAGGTACCTGGTTCAAATGGCAATGTGCAGATAACAATTAACAATCTTCGAATCTCTGCGTTGGACTTGTTTCGGAAATGCTCATTTACTAAAGTAAACTCCGCTTTCCTCACCTGCGTCCGCCTTGATCTTCTTTGTTTTTCGAGGTCCCTGATTCAATTAGCAATGTGCAGATCACAATTAACAATCTTCGAATCTCTGCGTTGGACTTGTTTCGGAAATGCTCATTTACTAGAGTAAACTCCGCTTTCCTCACCTGCGTCCGCCTTGACCTTCTTTGTTTTTCGAGGTCCCTGATTCAATTAGAAATGTGCAGATCACAATTAACAATCCTCGAATCTCTGCGTTGGACTTGTTTCGGAAATGCTCATTTACTAAAGTAAACTCCGCTTTCTTCGTCTGGTTTCGCCCGGATTTTCAGATTCTCAGCTTAAATTCCTTTTACCAGCAGTCTTCCCTTTGTGATTAATTTGCAAGGGGAGGATTTTTTTTTCGAAATTGCCGGTCAAATTCAACTTACAGGAAAAAAATGATCCTTTCGGACAAAAGCATACTTGAGGAAATTGAAGCGGGAAGCATTGTGATCGAGCCTTTCAGGCGCGATTGTCTGGGCAGCAACAGCTATGATGTGCACCTGGGAAAGTACCTGGCTCTGTATGAAAATCAGGAGCTCGACGCCCGCAAACACAATCAGATCAGGTATCTGGAAATCCCCGAAGAGGGATTTGTGCTGCAACCCGCCACCCTCTACCTGGGGGTGACGGCCGAGTACACGGAAACCCATCGCCATGTGCCGTTTCTGGAAGGAAAAAGCAGTGTGGGACGCCTGGGGATCGATATTCATGCTACTGCTGGCAAGGGAGATGTGGGATTTTGCAATACCTGGACCCTTGAGATCTCAGTTACGCAGCCCGTGCGCGTGTACGCGGGGATGCCCGTGGGGCAATTGATTTATTTTGAAGTGGAAGGCGAGGTGGAGAATCTGTATAATCGCAAGGACGGGGCCAAGTATAACCAGCGCACGGATAAGCCAGTGGAGTCGATGATGTGGAAGAATAAGTTTTGAGCGGGGCGCCGTGAGTCCTGAGTCATTAGTCTATAGTCCTTAGATTAGAGATTTTAGATGTCAGAGGTTGGTGGCAGGTCATTAGGAAGAAACTTTTTCTCAAAAACAAAAAAGCAGGGATGGATTTGACTCCGTTCCTGCTTTTTCTTTTTGTTTGAGTATAATGGGCTACTTTTTCACCAGCTTTTGGATACTGATTTCTTTGTTGCGGCCGGTTGCCCGAAGGAGATAGGGTCCCGCAGGCAGGTTGCGCAGATCGATTTTTTCTTCAGGAGAGTCCAGTTTCAACAGGGTGCGACCCTGAATATCCATGATTTCCACCTCGCTGATGGCTTCAGAGCTTTGCAGTCCGAGGAAATCTGTGCAGGGATTGGGGAATATTTTCAGCGGCAATCTGGCAATCTGAGGGGCCCTACTGATGGGGATGGGCAATTGATTTTCCCAATAATTCAGAAATCCCAAACTGTCGTAATCGCCCACCATCAGGTCGAGATCGCCGTCCGCGTCGAGGTCCACAAATGCGGGAAAGGAAATCTGAGAAACCACATGCAGGTTGAAGGGATTGGTGGATGAAGGGCCAAACTGAGGCGCGGTGACACTGCCCTGGTTTTCGAAAAATTTGAAATCACCATAATACTCTCCCACCAGCAAATCCAGGTCGCCGTCGAGGTCGATATCACCTAATGCAGGGAAGGCAAACAGGTAAGTTGAGTCGATCCCAAACGGAAGTTTTTGCGGGGCGGCAAATGAGGGTGAGGTCGCCGTACCCGTATTTTCGAAATAATTCATGTTGCCGTAATACTCGCCTGCCAGCAGATCCAAATCTCCGTCTCCATCCAGGTCCCCAAAGGTGGGTGAGGCCCAGCCGTAGTTGGGAGTGAGGTTAAATGGGTTTTTCAAAGGAGCGGCAAAGGCTGGAGCAGTGGCTGTACCCGTATTTTCAAAAAATTGAAAATGACCATAGTATTCGCCTACCATGAGGTCGAAATCGCCGTCCCCATCCAGATCGACAAAGGCTGGAAAAGCCAGGTAATAGGTCGAAACCAATCCAAAGGGGTTGATTATGCCGGGAGCAAAGTTGGGAGCCGTATCCTGGCCAATATTTTCATGGTATTGCAGCACACCGTAGTAGCTACCCACGAGCATGTCGAAATCTCCGTCTCCGTCCAGGTCGGCAAATGTAGGAATGGCTACCCCGTTCACCGTATCCAGCCCGAAGGGGTGGGTAATGGGCCCTGTGAAGGCCACCTGAGCCTGGGTGGTGGTAACGCCCAGGCCTACGAAGAGGGCGGTTGCGCCCAACACTTTTTTGAGTTCAGCCTGGCTGAATACATTCATCAGTTCGCGGGTCAGCCTGCGAATCTGCAGGATGAGCTGCTCGATTTTGGGGGAAATATTTCCCTTTTCCAGCATAATGGCCTGGTGCAATTCCAGGGCAATCTGCCTGAGTTGTTTCTTTTTGCGGGAAAATGGCTGTGTTTTCATAAGATTCTTTGTTAAGTATTTTCTTTGGATACTGGTTGAGCCCAATAGGTTGCATTGGGGATCATAAGACCGTTTTTATAATCTTCTTTCAGGGTGTTGAGGATGTTGGGCCGCACCTTGCCCGGCAGGACGTGTACATCATAAATCTCATCGACCGAGGTTTGGTATTCGATTTTTCCTGCAAAAGCGCCAGTTGGAAGGTGAATGACGGCAATCCCGGCGACGTTTGCATTTTGGGCAAAGTCGAGTTTGGCAAAAGTGGAGGAGTTTTTTCTCAGTTTGGAAAGTCCAATAAAGAGGTATTCGTCGTGCAGGGCCATGCCTCTGACAAACCCGCCGGGTTTGGCGATGACGTCGTATTTCCCTGTATTCAGGTCAATTTTTGCCAGCTCGCCAGTGGCTGAGAGGAGCACATAAAGACCACTCCCAAATATTCTCGGCGAATGGGGCATGGGCAGGTTTTCGGCCACAGTTTCTCCTGAATCCAGGTCAAAAATTACACCACTGGTGGTCACCGTTTCGCGCCAGCTTTGCAGGGTATTGCCCCGGTTAAAGGCAGAGGCAAATTTTGGCAGACCATTCTGCATAGCCATTCCGTTCAAATGACAGCGATCTTCAGAAGCCAGGCGGTCAATAAATGGAGGGATCCAGTAAGGAGTGAAATTATAATCACTGTCAATACTTACAATGCAGGAAAAGAGGGTGTTAACCGCAAAAAGGTTGCCGTTTTTGCCCCAGTTCAGGTCGTGAATGTCGAGCGCTCCTGTATGAAATGTAGCGCGGGGCATATATAAGGAGTCGTATTTGCCGGGCGAATTGGGATAATTTTGGGCCAGACCGGGAGAATTTGCAAAAATAATGATCTCATCCCGGGCCGCGAGAGCCATTTTATCCTTTTCAGGGTCCAGAGCCAGGCCCATGGGTTTGGAAAAGGTGCGGGGAAGCTGGACCAGGGAATCGGCATCTTTGGGGGAAATGAAGATCACTTTTCCGGCCTGGTAGGTGGTAATCGCCAGGCTGCAATTGAGTTTTTGCAGTAATTCAGGAATTTGGGCGGAATAACTGCAACTGAAAGGTGCGTTTGGGGTCTGGGGTTTGAAATCTTCCAAGGGGTTTGAATTAGATAATTTGTTTTCTTTTCGTTTGTTTTTTGAAATCAGAGACGGCGTTTCAAAGCCTGTCCGGAAAATTATGGGTAAAAATTAAAATCTTTCAGATAAAATAATGGAAAAAACCATCCTGAAAAAAGGCATTTATTGATCCACTCCCGGAAAAAAAATGGAATTTTTTTGAGGGTGATTCTGCCATTTGGGAAACAGTTATGAAAAAAAATGAAATTTTTTTTTGCCAGTTGGAGGCCTTTTTTCAAGAGTAAAGAAGATGGCGGAAAAATAAAAAACATGGAGCCGAAAAATTTCTCTCTTCAATTTCAGCCTTTTAGAAAAAAGTGATAAAAATCTTTTTGTTTGTAATCAGGGAAATCCACTATCTTTGTAGTCCCAATTCGAAAACACGGATTTGAAATGAAAACATTTTAAATTTTTTTTGAAAAGGTGTTGCACAGAAAAGAAAACCTCCTATCTTTGCAGTCCCTTAGAGAGAAATCGGAAAGGGAAACGGCCTTGGGGTCGTTGTTCTTTGAGAAAATGATATTAGAATAGCAGCATAGTCAAGGAGCCTTAAGAATTAAGGATAAACCAGACCCTTCTTGAGATTCGGCAGCGATGTTGGGTCTTGAGTAAAGTTAATTACAATGGAGAGTTTGATCCTGGCTCAGGATGAACGCTAGCGGCAGGCCTAATACATGCAAGTCGAGCGGTAAGGTCTTTTCGGAGACACACGAGCGGCGCACGGGTGCGTAACGCGTATGCAACCTACCCCTTAGAGAGGGATAGCCCAGAGAAATTTGGATTAATACCTCATAACACTTCGGATTCGCATGTTTCTGAAGTTAAATGTTCCGGCGCTAAGGGATGGGCATGCGTGACATTAGCTAGTTGGTGAGGTAACGGCTCACCAAGGCTACGATGTCTAACTGGTCTGAGAGGATGATCAGTCACACTGGCACTGAGACACGGGCCAGACTCCTACGGGAGGCAGCAGTAGGGAATATTGGACAATGGGGGCAACCCTGATCCAGCCATGCCGCGTGAAGGAAGACGGTCCTCTGGATTGTAAACTTCTTTTATGGGAGGATAAACCCGTGCTATAAGCACGGCTGAAGGTATCCCATGAATAAGCACCGGCTAACTCCGTGCCAGCAGCCGCGGTAATACGGAGGGTGCAAGCGTTGTCCGGATTCATTGGGTTTAAAGGGTGCGTAGGCGGATTAGTAAGTCAGTGGTGAAATCCTACAGCTTAACTGTAGAACTGCCATTGATACTGCTGGTCTTGAGTACGTCTGAGGTGGTTGGAATGAGTGGTGTAGCGGTGAAATGCATAGAGATCACTCAGAACACCGATTGCGAAGGCAGATCACTAAGACGTAACTGACGCTGATGCACGAAAGCGTGGGGAGCGAACAGGATTAGATACCCTGGTAGTCCACGCCGTAAACGATGATAACTAGGTGTTCGGGTAAATTGATACCTGAGTGCCCAAGCGAAAGCGATAAGTTATCCACCTGGGGAGTACGTTCGCAAGGATGAAACTCAAAGGAATTGACGGGGGCCCGCACAAGCGGTGGAGCATGTGGTTTAATTCGATGATACGCGAGGAACCTTACCTGGGCTAGAATGTGCGTGACCGACCCTGAAAGGGGTCTTTCTTCGGACACAAAACAAGGTGCTGCATGGTTGTCGTCAGCTCGTGCCGTGAGGTGTTGGGTTAAGTCCCGCAACGAGCGCAACCCCTATTGTTAGTTGCCAGCGGTTCGGCCGGGGACTCTAGCAAGACTGCCTGCGCAAGCAGCGAGGAAGGTGGGGATGACGTCAAATCATCATGGCCCTTACGCCCAGGGCTACACACGTGCTACAATGGACGGTACAAAGGGTTGCAAACTCGCGAGGGTAAGCTAATCTCAAAAAGCCGTTCTCAGTTCGGATTGGAGTCTGCAACTCGACTCCATGAAGTCGGAATCGCTAGTAATCGCGCATCAGCTACGGCGCGGTGAATACGTTCCCGGGCCTTGTACACACCGCCCGTCAAGCCATGGGAGCTGGGGGTACCTGAAGTCGGTGGCCTTATTGGGAGCCGCCTAAGGTAAAACTAGTGACTGGGGCTAAGTCGTAACAAGGTAGCCGTACCGGAAGGTGCGGCTGGATCACCTCCTTTCTAGAGAGTCCCGAAGCGATTCGGGATAAAACGGGGTCGATCCTTGATTTGGGCTCTTTGACGCTGCTATTTAATATATACCATTACGATGGACGAACCAGTTGATGGTTAAGTTGGCAAAGGAGTCAGCGAGACTAAAGATTGAAATCGGGCTTATAGCTCAGTTGGTTAGAGCGCTACACTGATAATGTAGAGGTCCGTGGTTCGAGTCCACGTAGGCCCACAACAAAGTGCTGTTGTTGCAGGTTTACCACTCCAACAACAATCACAGGAGTTTTGTGCTACCGGAGCACTAAGAGAACGGCCTGGCCGTTCGATGATGGTCGGTTCAACCCCGACATTCTCCACAAAAAAGAAACCAGAACTAAAGAAGACCTCCCTTTAGGCCCTTTAGTGAGAGTTTCTGGATGAGTTATTTGAAGATAGTTTAAGGGAATGAGATGGCGCAAGCCCCTCACGACTAAAGGCTAAGGACTAATAACTCGTTTTAAAAAGTTAATTGACATAATAGTAAAAGGGGAAAAAGTAATGCGGAAGCATAATTTGTATTTTTTTGTAATTCTTCGAGTTATAAAAGGTAAAATTATACAAAGGCAATTTCATTATTGTAATGATAGTGGAATAAGAAAGTAAATAAGGGTACATGGCGGATGCCTAGGCATTCAGAGGCTAAGAAGGACGTGGTAAGCTGCGATAAGCTACGGGTAGGCGCAAACAACCTATGATCCGTAGATTTCCGAATGGGGCAACCCATCCCGATTTATCGGGATATCCCGCAAGGGAAGCAAACCGGGGGAACTGAAACATCTAAGTACCCCGAGGAGAAGAGACCAATAGGAATTCCCCAAGTAGCGGCGAGCGAAAAGGGATTAGCCCAAACCAGTGAGGTTACGGCCTTACTGGGGTTGTAGGACAGACATACGCCGAGTGGATTTAATTGAAGACCGTTGGAAAGCGGCACCGTAGAGGGTGATAGTCCCGTAAGTGAAAATGAATCGAAGCAGTCTGTATCCTGAGTAGCGCGGAGCCGGTGAAACTCTGTGTGAATCTGCCAGCACCATCTGGTAAGGCTAAATACTCCTGAATGACCGATAGTGAACAAGTACCGTGAGGGAAAGGTGAAAAGCACCCTGAACAAGGGAGTGAAATAGAACCTGAAACCGTGTACCTACAATCTGTGGGAGCCCTTCGGGGTGACTGCGTGCCTTTTGCATAATGAGCCTACGAGTTACTCCTCAACAGCGAGGTTAAGTTCTTCAGGAACGGAGCCGAAGCGAAAGCGAGTCTGAACAGGGCGTTTAGTTGTTGGGGGTAGACGCGAAACCCGGTGATCTACCCATGGTCAGGTTGAAGGTCTGGTAAAACAGGCTGGAGGACCGAACCAGTATACGTTGAAAAGTGTTTGGATGAACTGTGGGTAGGGGTGAAAGGCCAATCAAACCGGGAAATAGCTCGTACTCCCCGAAATGCTTTTAGGAGCAGCCTCATGGGAGTGTTATAGAGGTAGAGCTACTGATAGGGCTAGGGGGAGTCACATCCTACCAAACCCTGACAAACTCCGAATGCTATAACATGCTCCATGGGAGTGAGGGCATGGGTGCTAAGGTCCTTGTCCGAGAGGGAAAGAACCCAGACCACCAGCTAAGGTCCCCAAATATATGCTAAGTTGAACTAACGAGGTCTGATTGCTGAGACAGCCAGGATGTTGGCTTGGAAGCAGCCATTCATTTAAAGAGTGCGTAACAGCTCACTGGTCGAGCGATCGGGCATGGATAATAATCGGGCATCAAGCATATTACCGAAGCTGTGGTACCGACAAAGTCGGTAGGTAGGGGAGCATTCTGTAATCGTGGAAGCAGTGCTGTGAGGCATTGTGGAGAGTACAGAAGAGCAAATGTAGGCATAAGTAACGATAAGGCGGGTGAGAAACCCGCCCACCGAAAGACTAAGGTTTCCTGATCAACGCTAATCGGATCAGGGTTAGTCGGGACCTAAGGCGACCCCGGATGGGCTAGTCGATGGAAAATCGGTTAATATTCCGATACTTTTTCATGTTGCGATGGGGTGACGCAGGGGTGACACTGCTGCGAGCGGACGGAAGTGCTCGTTGAAGGAAGTAGGCGTTGAGACTGGTAGGCAAATCCGCCGGTTGAGCTGAAATCCGAAAGTACCACGAGTCTGCGGACAAGTGGATAATGCAGGTAATCATACTGCCAAGAAAAACCTCTAAGCTTCAGACATGAAAAACCCGTACCGCAAACCGACACAGGTAGTCGAGGAGAGTATCCTCAGGTGCTCGAGTGAACCGTGGCTAAGGAACTCGGCAAATTAGTCCTGTAACTTCGGGAAAAGGGACGCCTCCTTCGTTGTGATTTATTATGACGGAGAGGCCGCAGAGAAATGGCCCAGGCGACTGTTTAGCAAAAACACATGGCTTTGCAAATTCGAAAGAAGACGTATAAGGCCTGACACCTGCCCGGTGCTGGAAGGTTAAGGGGGGGGGTTATCCTTCGGGAGAAGCTCTGAACTGAAGCCCCAGTAAACGGCGGCCGTAACTATAACGGTCCTAAGGTAGCGAAATTCCTTGTCGGGTAAGTTCCGACCTGCACGAATGGTGCAACGATCTGGGCACTGTCTCGGCCACGAGCTCGGTGAAATTGTAGTGCCGGTGAAGATGCCGGCTACCCGCAATGGGACGAAAAGACCCCGTGCACCTTCACTACAGCTTTACATTGACAATGGGTACAGGATGTGTAGGATAGGTGGGAGGCTATGAAGCGGGTGCGCCAGCATCTGTGGAGCCGTTGGTGAAATACCACCCTTCCTTTATCTGTTGCCTAATCCCGCAAGGGAGACAGTGTATGGTGGGTAGTTTGACTGGGGTGGTCGCCTCCAAAAGCGTAACGGAGGCTTCCAAAGGTACCCTCAGCACGGTTGGTAATCGTGCGTAGAGTGCAATGGCATAAGGGTGCTTGACTGCGAGACCTACAAGTCGACCAGGAACGAAAGTTGGGCATAGTGATCCGGTGGTTCTGAATGGAAGGGCCATCGCTCAAAGGATAAAAGGTACGCCGGGGATAACAGGCTGATCTCCCCCAAGAGCTCACATCGACGGGGAGGTTTGGCACCTCGATGTCGGCTCGTCACATCCTGGGGCTGGAGAAGGTCCCAAGGGTTGGGCTGTTCGCCCATTAAAGTGGCACGCGAGCTGGGTTCAGAACGTCGCGAGACAGTTCGGTCTCTATCTATTGCGGGCGTTAGATACTTGAGAGGGGCTGACCTTAGTACGAGAGGACCGGGTCGGACGAACCGCTAGTGTACCTGTTGTGGCGCCAGCTGCATCGCAGGGTAGCTATGTTCGGAAGAGATAAGCGCTGAAAGCATCTAAGCGCGAAACTCGCCTCAAGATGAGGTATCTTTATAAGGGTCGTGAGAGATGATCACGTCGATAGGCTGTAAGTGTAATGTCAGAAATGGCTTGAGCTGAGCAGTACTAATTACCCGTAGCTTTCTATTCTGTAAGAAGTTTTCTTTGTAAACGTTTCCACATTACTTCCCTTTTACATATGTCGATTGAGATTTGAGACAATCAGATTTTAGATGACAGACGGCAGGCAAACATAAATTGCATTCCTCTCTGAAATCTAAAATCTCAAAGTCTGACATCTCTTAAAAATATTATGGTGGTTATTGCATGGGTGAACACCTCTTCCCATTCCGAACAGAGAAGTTAAGCCCCATAGCGCCGATGGTACTGCGGTAAAACGTGGAAGAGTAGGTCACCGCCAGCCTTAAGAAACCCGGTCCAGTAATGGATCGGGTTTTCTTTTTTACCAGCAATATAAAACATCCAGGAACTTACAACTCAGAACTAACAACTAACCAACAACCACCAACCACAACCAACATCTGAGGACCGCCTCCGGCGGCAAAATGAATCCCCAGTTGGCGTTTCGCCTCCCCAAAACTCAAACCCGGCTCCCGCCGGGTTGAAAGAAAATCCATCCATTCCATTCGGCTCAAAATCCTGAAGCCTTCCATCCCTAAACCCCCGATTTCATCCAGTTCCGCCAGCGGAACCCACCAAAGATCCCGCCCCGGGGCATGCGCCCCGGAAGGAAGACCCATATCCTGCCTGCCCCACCTGCGGAAAAATCCCCCCTTCAAAAAGATTCTCTTTTCCACCTCCTCCACCCCAATGGCCCGCAATGCTGCATTCCCCTCCGGGGTGTCAGCCAGGCCGACCTGAGCATTCAGCAGCTTTTCCTGCTTCAGATCCAGACGGTCCTGCGAAGCAGGCCCCACCCAATCTGCCCAATTTTTTCCTGCTCCCTTTCCCAGATAAAACTTGATGGCCAGCTCCAGGTGAATCACCCGATCGTTAGCCAGATCCCTGAAAATAAAATCAAATTCACCCAAAGTCCGCCCCCCGGCACGCACTTGCAGGCCGCTGGCCAGCAATTCAGTATCTGGATGCAAATCAATGAAAGTGCCAATCAGACTTTCAGCATATTTGCCGAGACGCTTGAAATCCTTTCTTTGGGGAAAATTTGCCATATCCCAATCTGAAATTCCCCGAAAAAACTCAGGAACCAGATTGTCCCCATACAAAACACCTTCCCCCAAACCTGGCAAATGATCCATCAGGAAAGGGCCATTCAAAAGCCAATCAATCTCATTCCGGATCAAATCATCCATAAAATTCGATGTTTCAGGAAACGTCCCCATTCAAAATCCCTGACCAGACATTGTCTTCCTTCAGCCAACCAGCCTGCTTTTTGAAAAAAAGTGCGAAAAAGTCCAAGTGTACTGCAATCACTTTCAGTTAATACCGATTATTTCTTAAATTTCCGCTCATTTTAAATTTAACACGTAATTATGAAGAGGAAAATATTTTCTGCGTTAATCGCCCTCTGTTTACTCGTATCGGCCGGCCTCAAGGCGACCACTCCCGACGAAGGAATGTGGCTGCCCCTGCTTATCGGCAAGAAATACGATGAAATGAAAAAACTCGGTCTGAAACTGACCGCCGAGGACATCTACAGCATCAATAATTCAAGCCTCAAGGATGCCATTGTGCAACTGGGAGGATTTTGTACCGCTGAAGTAATTTCTGATCAGGGCCTCCTGATGACCAACCACCACTGTGGCTACGACGCCATCCAAAGCCATTCATCCGTTGAGAACGACTACCTTACCAACGGTTTCTGGGCCAAAACCAAAAAAGACGAACTTTACACCGCAGGTCTCACCGTATCCTTCCTGGTTCGGGTGGAAGATGTGACCGACCGTGTCAACAAAGCTGGCGCTTCCGCTCCAGAGGGAGAAGCTGACAATGCCATGGGCGAAGAAATTGAAAAAATCATCGCCGAAGCCTCAGATGGAAATGATTACCGCGCCGAAGTGGAAGACATGTTCTACGGCAACGAACATTTCCTCTTTGTGTACGAAGTATTTCGCGACATCCGTCTGGTTGGCGCTCCCCCGGAATCAGTAGGAAAATTTGGTGGCGACACCGACAACTGGATGTGGCCCCGCCACACGGGCGACTTCTCTATGCTGCGCGTGTATGCCGGCAAAGACAACAAGCCCGCTGATTATGCCGAAGACAATGTCCCCTACAAGCCCAAACATTTCCTTCCCGTGTCCCTGAAAGGGGTTGAAAAAGGCGATTACGCCATGATCATGGGTTATCCCGGCAGTACGGATCGCTATCTGACCTCCACTGCCATTGATTTTGCTTACGAAAACAGCAATCCCGATTACATCAAATTGATGGACGCCCGCCTCAAAATCATGAAAGAAGGCATGGACGCTGATCCCAAAGTTCGCATCCAGCTGGCTTCCAACTATGCCAGCCTGGCCAACTCCCATAAATATTTCTATGGCCAAAACCTCGGACTTCGCAAAAGAGGCCTGGGTGATGAGCGCCGCGAATTCGAAGCTAAATTCAGCAAATGGGTGGACGAAAATGCAGCCCGCAAATCAGAATATGGCACCGTGCTGGCCGACATCAAAAAGAATTATGAAGATGGCAAAGTTTACAAAAAAGTAAGCAATTACGTTAACATAGCCGGATTTGGACCCGCCTTCTCAGGATTGGGAATTCAGCTTTTCCGCTTGCAGCGTACCATGGACGCCAAGCCAGATGATAAATCTGCCTGGGAACCCCAGATTCAGTCCATCAAGGGCATGCTCGACGATCACTTCAAAGATTATGTACCTTCCGTGGACCAGAATATCCTGGCCAAAATGGTCCAGCTGATCCGCGAAGACCTTCCCGCTGATTTCCATCCCTCATTCTTCAATGGCGCCACCTTCAAAAAGTCCAAAGCCAAAGGCAGCATGAGCCAGTACGACTCCTATGCCAGCCTCGTATTTGCCAAAACCATCCTGGCCGATCGGGCCAAACTGGAGGCATTCCTGGCCAAGCCTTCCTCCAAAGTGCTCACCAAAGATCCAGGCATGGAGTACATTCTCAGCATCATTGATCTGTACCGCACCAAAATGATGGCTGGATTCGGCGCCTTCCAGGCCAATGACGATGCCTACATGAAAACATACATGAAGGGAATCAGGGAGATGAATTCCAGCAAATTTTACTACCCCGATGCCAACTTCACCATGCGTCTGACCTACGGAAAAGTCATTCCCTACGATCCCCGCGACGCCGTTAGCTACGACTTTTACACCACCACCGACGGTATTCTCGAAAAAGAAAATCCCGACGACAAAGAGTTTTACGTGCCCCAGGGCCTGCTCGACCTCATCAACAAAAAAGATTTTGGGCAGTATGCCGACAAGACCGGCGAACTCCGTGTGTGTTTCCTCACCGACAACGATATCACTGGCGGTAACTCGGGCTCACCCGTCATCAACGGCAACGGCGAACTCATCGGCGTGGCCTTCGACGGCAACTGGGAGTCCATGACCTCCGACCTCGTATTCGACGAAAACGTGGTCCGCACCATCAGCGTGGACATTCGCTACGTACTCTGGATTATCGACAAGTACGCCGGCGCCAGCCACCTGATCAAAGAGATGAAAATCGTTCGCTAAGCGAAATCATCAAAAGAAAAGCCGCTCTGACCCCAGGGCGGCTTTTTTATTTCCCCAATTGTCTAAAATCTATTTTCTCAAATCTCCCATCTAACTGTCAATATCTAACATCTAAAATCTAACCTCTCACATCTGATAATGGCAATCCCGAGCCCGGCTTCGCCGACACGCTCGGGCCGGGCTGCTCCGGGGTTCCGTAGCTTCTCGTTTCCCGCCCCAGGCTCCCGCTCCCAACTCGAAGCTACCCTTGCGGCCCTTCACATCCCTATTGCCGCCGCCCCACCCTCCCGAAAGCGTTCGGGACCAACGCCGCCCCACGCTTTTTTGAAAACCCAACCCTTTACGGGACTAAAACTTCTGGAATTTGCCCTGAAACAAATTCCCCTGATCATCCCTCACCCGCACAAAATAAATTCCCCCAGGCAGGCCATCCAACTGAAACTCAAAGGCATTCCCCTTCACCAAACCACCATGATTCAGTAACTTTCCATCCAGCCCATAAACCCCGATTTCCACGATATTACCCGTGGAAATCCTGCCCGCAAGCTTTTCCTTTGCTGGAACAGGATACAGAATCATAGATTGCCAGCTTTCATCCCCGGGATCAAGTCCCACAGGGGTGGCCACCACCTGCCCGTCGCTGTTTACCACACCCGAGCCCAACCCGGACAAATTGAAGGCCTCCACCGAAAAATAATACCAGATCCCCGCAGTCAGACTCAGACCATTCACCGTAACCTGAATCGTGTCCGCATTATCCGTCCAGTTGAGGATGTCTGTACCCCCCGCGGTCGTGCCAATCGCCACCAGATAGTTCTGAATAGCCGAATTTGTATCTACGGAAGCGCCCCAGTTGGCGGTCAGGCTGCTGTTTTGCCAGGTGGTATCAATATCAGTTCCTGGGCCGTCGGCCAACGGATTGGGCAGGGTAGGGGGCGTCCAGTCCACAAAAATATCGTGCTGATCCAGATTGGACCAATGCTCAGTCACATCCACAATTTCCGAAAAAATCCGCCCGGCGGGCGTCGTGAGATTGGGGCTCTGGTAGCGCACATCCTTATTGGAAGCAGGCCCCACCAGCACCTGCTGGCTCACAGGATTATTCCCGCCAGGGCGGGATTTGAACACCCGCAGGTTGTCAAAATCGCAATGGGCCTGGTTGGTGCGCAGAGAAACATGGCTTCCCGTTTGCAGGGGAGAGGTATCCGTCCACGAAACCAAAAGCTGATCTTCCTGATACACCTTGATTTTTCCTGTGGCTGGTGAATATGTCGCTTTGAAATCATACCAAACAAAAGGATCTATGGTCACAGCCTGCGAAGCCCGCACATAAAGCACATCATTGATGGTTTCGTAGATTTCCACCGTTTGGTTGTCGGCCCTGAACCAAACCAGGTAGCTGTTGCCGCGGTTGGTAGCCGTGGGACTGTCCACAAAAAAGTGAAGCCCAAACCTGCGGTTGGTTGTCTGAGCGCCATTCCACATGCGACCTTTCCAGTTGAAAAGCCAGTCCGTGGCCGCATTTTGGGCCACATCAATATACCAGTTTGAGTTGGTGACCACCGTATCCGTCTGGTGAAGGGCATCGTTCAAAAGGTAGGCATAGCCAGCCGTTTCTGTCCAGGCGCTGTTCCAGCCGCCTGTAAAAGTCTCAAACAGAAAACCATTTCCGCGGTTTGCATCCCAGACTTGCCCATCAAAATCGATCACCTGATAAAACCGCGAGGCAATTCCCTGCCCTGAATTATCTGTATCCGTAAATTTTGCCGCAAAATCCGTACTCACCCACGGATAGGTCATGCTGATTTGCGTGTTTGGCGCCTGATTATACCCACATTGCCAGACTGCATCCCAGCCCGATTTGGTGGTCCAGGTATCAGAAGTGAATTTCACGGTCAGGGCGCCGCCGCTGGAGACGACCGTGCCGGGAGAGTTAGTGCCTGTGAAGGTCCCCAGAGAAGGAAATCCCGTTCCCGGGCCGTCGTAAATGGTGAGAAAATCATAATTATTTTCAAGCGAAAACTGACTGAAAGTCAGGGTAATGCTGCTGGCACCTGCCGGGTTGATGGTAAAAGTGTAGGATTCTGAATTGGTGTAATTTCCCAAATCTCCTCCCGAATCACGGAAATTGCCCGCGCAGGAAGGGTTGGTGCTGTTGGTGGGACTTGGGGTTTGAAAAGTACCTCCATCCCAGGAAGAAATCCCCGTTCCGCACAAAGTGCGTACCTGCCAGACATATTCAGCGTCTGAGGCAAGTCCGGTCAGGTTGAGGGTGGTGCCGTTAAGGGCCACCGTGGTCCAGGTGGTTTGCAGAGAATGACGGTAGCGCAATTCATAAGAAGTAGCCCCGCTGACTGCATTCCAGCCAGCTGTTGCTCCAAAGGGATTCAGGTTGGTAATGGCCAGTCCCGTTGGGGTAGGGCAGGAGGATGTAGTGCTGGTGCAGGTCCAGCTGCCAGCCCAGCCGGGTTTGGTAGTGGCGCAATCCGAGCGAAATTCGAGGTAAAATGAGCCCGTATTGGCGGTGAAAGGGCCTGGAATGGTATTTCCCGAAAATTTTCCCAGTAATTCCCCTTCCGTATCATTGCCATCGTAGATGTAGAGGTAGTCATAATTGCTTTCCAGGTCAAAACTCGAGAAAGTCAGGGAGGTTTGGGCCGCGCCAGAAGGGCTGATCAGCCAGGTTTTTCGCTCCTGATTGCCATAATTGGCCGAACTGCCTCCTGCATCATAAAAAGTTCCCGAGCAGGAAGTATAAGTGGTGGGGGCAGGTGTGCCATTGATCAGACGGTAATAGCGTTCCCAATCCCAGTTTAGACCCGGATCCACGTGGCTCTGGTTGGGATAATGCTGGTGCCCTTTGATTTTATAGCAATTCAGGGAAAGGGTCTGGATGCCTGAAGTAGGCGGACCATAATAGGTTTTGAGGCCGTTGATCCCGTATCCACTTTGAATAATGTCTTTCACCAGATCCGCAGAAGCCGCATACATCTGGTTGGAATACCAACTCGCATCCTGATAAAATCCCTCGTGTTCAATGCCAATTGTGTACGGATTTTCGCTGCCCACATGCCAGGCTTTGTCCTGCTCAAGCACCATCTGAGTCACCTGCCCGTCCCAGGAACGGATTACATAATGGGCTGAAACGCTTGAATTGCAATTTTTAAACCAGGAAATCGCGCTGGCATAAGACCCTTCCGTGTCGTGAATGGTGACCGCGCTGATGGAGGTGCCATTGCGCGAACTGTAATTGCAGGTAGGAGCCGGATCCCAAAGGGCAGGGGCATAATCCGGGCCTGTCACTGCAAAAGCTTCCAGCTCATGGCCGTTTCCCGAAATGCGGTTATCCGTCAGGGTAACCCGCGAGGCGCTCAAAACCGCAAAATTATTTTCCCCGAAAAATTCCCTGCAATCAATCTGATGATCAGGAAAGACAAAGGCTTTTTGCATTTCGGGCGAACTCATGAACTGCAAAACCTGGTAAAAATGAGACATGAAAGAATAGTTCAGAGCATTTTTCCCCTGGTTAAGAGGCAATTCAGATAAATTTTCCTCCATCCAATACCAGTTTTGCTCTTTGATCGCATCGGGTGAGCGAAGCTGGTTGAGGGCCGACCAGGCAGCGGCGTAAGCCAGAATATTGGTGCGCGGATCTGCTTTGATGGCCGCCACAGGGTATCCTGAAAGGCTGGCTACCTTTTGCAGGTTATTGCGAAAATATCCTTTTCCATCCTCCACCAGCCCCATTACCCCAAAAACCTGGGGAATTCCCGTGCAGGAAGG
Source organism: Bacteroidia bacterium (assembly GCA_020635905.1). Classification (GTDB taxonomy): domain Bacteria; phylum Bacteroidota; class Bacteroidia; order J057; family JADKCL01; genus JACJYV01. The sequence goes on along the minus strand of JACJYV010000006.1, from coordinate 303,457 downwards.
TTGAGTGGGATCTGGAGTGATGTGCTGCATACGGGTGCGGGAAAAAGCCACCGCTTCCAGCATCCCTTTGGGAACGGCCGGATAAAGGGCGTATGCCTCCGCGAACCAGGATTGGTACTGGCCGGAATTTTTGATTTGAAAGTTCTGTGCAGAAAGGCCCAGAAATGACAGGCAAAGCAGGAAAAAGGATAGAATTTTTTGCATGAGACTACGGATTTTGCCGGGTTGACGGCCCCTTTGGGACCTTTGTTCGGGAAATCAATTCACTAACCTTAAAAATTACAAATTTTCAGGGAGTTTTTGTCCTCCCGTTTGTTTCAAAGAAAAGAATTCATACTTAACTTTGAACTCCAATTTCTGACTCAATGTCGAACGATCTCGAAAAAAGGACGATTTATTTTATCAAAGACCTTCACGCCCGGGAGTCCATGCGTTTGGGTTGGTATCGTCAGTGGGGATTTACGGAAGACAAAGTCAAGTATCTGCGGGAGCGAAAAGCCAAGCACGAGGCCTTTTTGAAGGACTTATTGCGTAAAAGAGGGATTTCCCCTGCCTGGTACGCCCGTTTTTTTTATCTCACGGGGCATTTCTTTGGGCTGGTTTCAGCCTTTTTTCCCGAGAAACTGGTGGCACGCATTGAACGGACCCTCGAATTCTGGATTTTACTTCGTTACAAGGATTATTTTCGCGAAATGAACCTCGATCAGGACCTCAGAACCATGATTGAGTCACTGCAATTGAAGAAATTGCAGCATAATGAACCCGGCAAAGATGTGCTGACCCTGCTCGAAAGGATCATCGCCGAGGAAGAACAAATGGGTGCTTTGCGCCAATCCTGAACTCTCCCTTCCCGATTGTATGGATTAGTCTTCGTTTCCTGTCATAAATCCACAGGAATATCGTTCTATCAGCGGTGAAAGACGCCATTTTTTCTTAATTTTAGGAAATAAACCCGCGGTCATACACTACGTGTCGCAACCAATTGGATAAACCCGGCCATGAAGGTCATAAAAATAACTGCTCTGTTTCTGTTGTTGCTTTTTGGAGCGACCGGGAAATTTTTTGCCAAGGAGATCAATATCAAGGAAGTAAAGATCTCCCTCTTCAACAAACCCGTGGTAGGTTACCGTTTGTTTTTGGATAAACCCAATAAAACGGTCATTAACCAGATCCTGAAACATGTTGGAAAGTACGATCACAAGCCTTTTCTCTTTGAAAGGACCGTGATTTTCGAGAATATTTTTTACCCGCCCGTCACGGAGCGCAAGGAAATTTCACTTTACTACCTTTTGCACGACCTCCCGGGAGGGTTTTCTGAAATGACCGTGGTGGGCATGTATGACTATAAACGGTCCATCAATACGGAAGAATTTCCTGATTTGGCCCTCATGTTCCTGGCTGACATTGCCAAGCTGGTCAATCGAATTTCCGGGGATGTGATTCGTTTTGAAGATCTCCTGCTTGATGATGAGATGCTGGGAGAAATGAACGACCGCCTGGTCGAGGAAGCCATTTCTGACAGCAATATTGAGTTTTTCCAGGAAGAAGAGGTCGAAAATAATTCCATCCGCATTAAAAACGACCCCTTCAGTAACGACGAAACAGACGAAGGGACCATGGCTCAAAAGCTGGCTTTGCGCATTGCCGAGCTGGATGAGAAAGAAAAGCGTCTGCTTTTCATGGAGGAAAAATTCAACCTGGCCGAGCAGGAACTGGAAATCAAACGCAAATCTGTGGAGAAAACTGCCCAGCAAAACGAAATGCTGCGGGATTCTATCAAGTTGCTCAACCACCGTCTGGGTAAATTGGTCATGACCGAACTGGCGGGAGACGAGACCTCTGTTTCCGCTGAGGATCACGAGGCTATTACCCTGATGGAAGATCAGTTGATCGACAAGCAAACTGAAGTATTCAAGGTTACGGCCTTATTGGATTCCATGCAGCGAAAACTGCAGGCTCAGGAAACCAGGCTTAAGCTGGCGGAGATTGATAATCAGCAACTTTTGGCTGATCTCAAGCAAATGCGGGTAGCCAATTCTGATCTCAAGGCCGAGTACATGGAGTTCAAATCCAAGGTCTATGCCACCACGGGGGCGGATGGAAATCCCGACCAGGAAGGCTTTGCCCAAGCCTCCAATCTGAAGCTGGAAGCTGAGAATAAATACCTCAACGACAGCCTCAAAACCCTCAATAAGCGCATTGGAAAGCTGGAAAAGAATCTGTCCAAAGTTTCTGAACAGGCTGCCTTGCTGGAAAATGCCAAACCCGATACTGTTTATATCAATGTGCCCGATACGAGCCAGGCCAAACAGGTAACCACCGTGGCTTCTGACCAGCAAACGCGGGAGGAAATGCTTGCCCTGCGGGCTGAGATCAATGAGCTGAAGGACAAGAATTCAGGCCTGGTATCCGAAAAGAAGGAATTACAATCCAGGTTGGATGCTTCTTTCTCTACCCAAAAAAATCTGGAGGAAACTTCCAAAAAGCTCCTGGCCAAAGTTGAGAAAAGCCAGAAGGATATTGCTGCCCAAAAGGCTGAAAACGAATCCATTGCTACTTCTCAGCGTCAGGTGCTGCAAAAACTGGACCGCTCACGGGACTCTGTTCAGACCTACGTAAAGGCCAACACTGCCCTGAAAAAGAAAGTTTCAGAACTTGAAAATGCGGGCAAGCCCGATCCTGTGGTGATCGATTCGCTTAATCGTAAAATCCGGGCCCAGAATAACGAGAAGAAGGAACTGGCGATGAAAATCACCCGCCTTCGCTATCGGGTGGACAGTCTGTCCAACCTTTCCCTGCCTGCAGGGGAACAGGAAGCATTTCTGCGGGAGCAACGGCAGGAATTGGCCCAGCTGAATAATGAATTGCAGGCCAAAGAGAAGGAAATCCGTGATAAAAATAAGCTGCTCGACCAGCGGGAAAGCAATTTTGAAACCCGCAAAAAAGACATTGAATCACGTGAGGAAAAGCTGAAAATCCTGAAGGATTACGAAAACCAGCTGAAATTGCTTGAACAGAGGATTCGTCAGCAGGGAGCGGGAGAAGTGGTCGATCAGTTGCGCAAGGAAACCGTGGGTGTGGACCCCGCTCAGGCCAGGTTTGTGGGACCGGGGGAGGAACCTATTTTGCGGGAGGAAATTGAGGATGGAAAGACCATCTATGCCTTCAACTACACCCTGCCCATGGGCTACCGTTCAGCAGAGAGGCAGATTGCCGCCTTCATGCTGTACAATGGCTTCATGTACGATGAGAAATTCCCCGATCTTGAGTATAACAGCGTCCAGGTGGCCAAAATCCACGAGCGCCCGCTTGAAATCAAATTCAGGCTGAAATCAGACGGAACAGATACCAACATCAGGGCCACCTTTAAAATTAAAGGTGGCGCTTACCTTGAACCTGAGGAAAATCTGCAGGGATACTTGCAAGCAAAGGATTTCATGCGGAATCTCAGCAGGTTCGTACCTTGACACCAGCAAAACCAGCTGCCATGTGGCCGCGCATAACCATTATTGCAATCCTCCTTGCCTTTAGCACGATTTTTCAGAAGGGCAATGCGCAGGTTCAGGATGAGCTCAATTTGAAGCTCAACCAAAGCACTTATTTGCGCGAAACGGGGAACGTGACTGCACCCAAAGATCCCTTTCTGGATTTCCCCAACCTCAACAAAATTGCCGTTTATCACAATCCAAAGGCCCTTGATGCCCTCAAAAAGCTGGAAGGAACGGACAATTACCGTGCGCAGGATTCCATTCTGACCCTGTATGTCTCCAACTTTGGCGTGGGCAATTTCCAACTGGATTCCAAGCTGCTCTGGGATGCAGGACGGGCCCGCGAAGGGCTGCGCGATACCATGGGCGCTCTCATGTTTTATGAACTGGGGCTCAATCACCACCGCGATTACTACCAGCGCATCAAATCCAGGTACGATTCACTTACCTACCGTTTCCGTTCAGAATGGGTCAATCTGGAATTTTACTACCGTCTGTTGGAGGCCCGTCGCAAAATTGATCCCCTGATTCCCCCGCGTGGCGTGATGCTCAACATGGGTACCAAGGTCAATTCCTCCAAACCCGACTATGCGCCCTACATGCACCCCTCAGACTCTGTGCTGATCTTTACTTCGCGCCGCGACGAGGAAATCGTGATCGACGACATCTACGGGAAGAAAAACGAAGACCTTTACTACGTGGAGAAGGACTTTATTGATGGCACCTGGTCGGCTGCCAGCCGTTTTTCCAAAGACATCAACAGCGAATTCAATGAAGGATCGGCCAGCCTCGACCCAAGGGGAAGAAAATTATTCTTTGCCCGTTGCGATTCTGACGATGGATTTGGTTCCTGTGACATATATTCTGCGGAATTTAGCGGGGGAGGCTGGAAAAATGTGCGCAATCTGGGCCCCAATGTCAATTCTCCTTACTGGGATTCGCATCCCCACATTTCACCCGACGGAGAATCCCTTTTCTTTACTTCCAACCGCGAAGGGGGATTTGGAGGTTCGGACATTTACGTCTGTTTCAAATTGAACGATTCCACCTGGAGCCCGGCCCGTAATCTGGGACCCATGATCAATACGGTCGAGCATGAGGTAACACCCTTCTACCACAAAATCAATAATACCCTGTATTTCAGCAGTACGGGCCACTTGCGCAACGTGGGTGGCTATGATATTTACAAATCACGCTGGCTGGAAGATCACTGGCAATCACCCCAGAATCTTGGCCCGCTGGTCAATTCCAAAGGAAATGAGTACTATTTTTCCATTGATGGGGATGGAACCCGCCTGTTTTACGCCATGGCGAAGGACAAAATCAAGGACGAATTAAACCAGAATTTTGATCTGTACTCCTTTCCCATGCCCATGGAGGCCCGCCCCGACGCCATTGTGCGCCTGCGTGGCTACCTGATTGATTCCATCACGGGTTACCCGCTTACAGGCTCCGTTTTGGTGGTTGACAAGGAAAGAGGGGTGGAAGTTGCGCCCAAATACATCAACAGCAATGGTTATTTTGAATTTGACCTGATCAATAACAACTATTATGAGATCTATGTTCAGGGAGATAACTTCCTCACCATCAAAGAAGATCTGATCGCAGGCCAGGATACCACCTTCAAAATATTTGCGGAAAGCTTTGAATTTGGCAAAGCCCTGGTTTTTGAATCCCTGGTTTTTGAGGATAACAGTGCTGAACTGAATGAATCCATTGAGCCCAAATTGGATTATATCGCCAATTTCATGAGCCGCTATCCCATGTTTTTATTGAAAATCTCCGGTCACACGGATTCAGACGGGGATGCAGCTTACAACCTGACTCTTTCCCGCAAAAGGGCCACCAAAATTCGCAAGTATCTCCTTTCCAAGGGCGATTTACCCGATTTCCGTATTGACGCGCTGGGCTATGGAGAAACCCGGCCTCTGGTGACCAATACCACGGAAGAAAACAAAGGAAAAAACCGTCGGGTGGAATTTGAACTGACCCTGGATCCCAATTATAAAGGGGATATGATCCTGCCCATGGCCGACGAACTGGACCTGGAAGACGAGGAACTGCTTGATCCTGAGTTTATGAGAGAGTTTGAAATGGACGATGCAGAGTTTGAATGGGATTGGGATTTGGATGAGGATGAAAAGGAATGGGAAGTTGATCCTGTAAAAGATGCAGAATTATTGAAGGAATTTGATAATATTGAACTGGACGACCTTACTGATCCTGAATGGTCAGGCAACGAGGATGAACCAGACGATACGAAGGATGACGACGAATAATATTCTGCTCCCCGGGCACCATTTAAAAAGGCTGGAAGAAACCCAACAGAATCCAAAGTACCATGGAGAGGGGAATGTGCTGCAACACACCCAAATGGTTCTGAATCAGTTTCTTGAAACCCAGGATCAATTTGGTCTGACAGAGAAGGAAAAAGAGATTCTCTACTGGGCCTGCATGCTGCATGATATTGGCAAGCCCGAAACCACGGAACTGGTGAATGGTCGCTGGCGCTCGCCCGGGCACGAAAAGGCCGGGGTGCCCCTGGCCCGTGAGGTGCTCCTTGAGCACCCCGAAATCGACGGCGATACCCGTCGCAGGATTCTTGAACTCGTGCGCTGGCACGGATTGCCCCTTTGGTGGGTAAAACTCAGGAAGCCGCAGGCTGAGTTGCAGGCTCTGGGCACCCGTCTGGATTTGAGATTACTGGCCATTTTTGCCGAATTTGATTTCAGAGGCAGAATTTCAGAAGATCAGGAGGAAACCCTGGGCATGATTGCTGAATTTCGCCAGTTGCACGTTCCCAAAGTGGAATATGAACTGGGCAGATTCAATGATATGCAGGAACAGTTCAAAAGCTGGGATATCAGGCGAAAAAATGCGGCCTGGAAAGCCATTCAGATGGAAAGAATGGACATTTTGCAAAAGCTGATTGAAAACCCGGATAGCATTTCGGATCCCCTCCATTTTTCCAAAAAAATCTACCTGACCGTAGGTCCGCCCCTTTCTGGTAAAACCACCTATCTGCAACGCGACCCTATTCCCGGCTCTTATCGCATGGATATGGAAGAGTATATGCTTACGGATGATATCGTGGAGGATAAATTTTTGCTGGATCGTAAGCTGGTGGAATTCAAATACATGCTGGAGATATTTCACCGCCGCCACCAGGTGGTGGTGATTGAAGGCCGCAATGTCAATTCAGTTTTGCGCAAGCGCATCAATGAATTATTGCGCGAATTCAATGCTGAAATCAATTATCTGGTCTTTGAATCCCGCCTGACGGAGTTGTTGCAGCGCAATCTGAAACGTGATATTCCTCTTTCTGAGGAATTGATTCGCAATCAGTATAAAAATTTTTTTACGCCCCATCCCTGGGAGGCGCATCAAACCCATTGGGTGGAATAAAAAGGGAAATCAGGCTTCTTTGGGCAGAAATCTCGCCACCCATGATCTTTCCAGGGGCAGGGCAAAATTTTCCATTTCTGCATCAGAACTGACTGCAACGCTGAAAATGGTGGTTTGAGGGCCAAGTTCGCCTTTCAGGATAGCCGCGCCAATTTCGCGGAAATCAATCTGGGAAATGGGACCATTTCCGTTTTGGTAAAAAACCTGGTTGGGGGGAGCAATCTCAAAGCCAGCCTGGGTGATCACCGTGCTGATATTGCGATTCATGTCGTCAATGGAGCAGCCAGAAGTGGATCCTGGCGCAGAACGCACCACGACAAAATGATCGTGCAGGATTTCTGCACTGCCAGGTACAGGGGTTCCGTGAGATTTCCAGTTGCTCAGGTATTGGGAAATTCCGCTCTCAATAAGCTGCCGTGAAGCGGCTGAAACAGGTTGGGTAAGTTGGTAAATCCAAATATCTCTCATCAGTTAATGCTAAATTGTTTCTCGGCCACTGACCGGTCCAGCAGGGTTTGGGTCACCACGAGCAGGTAATTTCCCCGCTTCAGGCCTCCAATATCCAGCTGATAGAGATACTCACCCGCTTTGGAGAAGGGCATCAGTTTGGTAACAACCTGCTCTCCAATGCGATTATAAATCCTCAGCAAAATCTCCTGGTCCTGGTCAATGCCATACTGAATGATTAACTTCTTTGTGTTGTCAATTGTTACCTCATTCAGATCAACCTGGATAGAATAATTTTCCAACTGGAATTCCTTGAGCACGCGGGTGCCCCGCTGAGGATGAAATTCTTTGATGCGATAATATTTGTAATGATCGTCCCGCATGTCCACGTACTTGTATTCGGCATGGGCCTGATCATTCCCTTTGGATTTCATTTTTCCCCGGATAAACCAATCCTTTCCATCCACGCTGCGCTCGATGATGAAATCACAGCTTGACCGCTCGTATTCTGTGGTCCAGGTGACATAGATTTCATCGTAGAAAATTTTCCCTTCAGCATAAATGACTTTGACGCTTGAATTTTCATTCGAATTGCCGCCGCCAGCCTGCAGGAAGGCCGCCAGATTTACCAGAAAGAGACCGAAAAAAAGGCCTTTGAGGATGGTTTTTTTCATACGATAAATTTTATCCGTCTATGAAGATAGCTGATTGTGGATAAAGTTGCAAGGCATTGTTTGAAAATTTAGCCTAAGTCTGATTTGGCTATGTTTGGTTGTGGATAACTCTGGGGGGCTAAAAGCACAAAAGGCGGGCTTTCACCCACCTTTTGCGTCTTTTTTCAGAAAAATTCTGCCTGAATTAACGGGCCAGAACTTTGGGCGCCGCGGCCAGAATTTCTTCATTGGCAATCGACGAATATTTCTCGAAATTTTTGTTGAACAAGCCAGCCAGTTCATTGGCTTTTTTGTCATAAGCAGCTTTGTCAGCCCAGGTTTCGCGGGGTACCAGCACTTCAGAAGGTACATTGGGCACTGCGTCTGGAATAGCCAGTCCAAAAATGGGGTCATTGGAGTATTTGGCATCGTCCAGATCTCCGTTGAGAGCGGCAGTAACCATGGCGCGGGTGAAAGGCAGTTTCATGCGCTTGCCCACTCCGTAAGGTCCGCCCGTCCAGCCTGTATTGATCAGCCAGACATTTACCTGGTGTTTCTTCATCAGGGAGCCCAGCATTTCGGCATATTTGGTGGGATGCAAAGGCAGGAAAGGTGCGCCAAAGCAAGCGGAAAATACGGGATTGGGCTCTTGCACGCCAGCTTCTGTACCCGCAACTTTCGCAGTATAGCCCGAGATGAACTGATACATGGCCTGGCCCGGGGTCAGACGGGAAACGGGAGGCAGCACGCCAAAGGCATCGGCAGTGAGGAAGAAAATGTTTTTGGGAATTCCACCCACAGAAGGTTCAACTGCGCCGTCAATGTAGAAAATGGGGTAAGCGGCCCGGGTATTTTGGGTCACTGACTCATCTTCAAAGTTTACAGTGCGGGTGCCAGGATAGAAAGTGGTATTTTCGATCAGGGTTCCTGATTTGATGGCGTTCCAGATTTGGGGTTCCTTTTCCTGGGTCAGGTCGATACATTTTGCGTAGCAACCACCTTCAAAGTTGAAAACTCCGTTATTGCTCCAGCCGTGCTCATCATCGCCGATCAGAGCTCTTTCAGGATCAGCAGAAAGGGTGGTTTTACCCGTTCCTGAAAGTCCAAAGAAGATGGAGGTGTCGCCGGCTTTGCCGATGTTGGCCGAACAGTGCATAGACAGCACACCTTTGAGGGGCAGGATGTAGTTCATTACCGTGAAAATCCCCTTTTTGATCTCGCCCGTGTAAGCGGAACCGCCAATCAGGATGATCTTTTTGGTGAAGTTTACGATGGTGAAATTGTGCTGACGGGTTCCGTCAATGGCTTTGTCTGCAAAAAATCCGGGAGCGGCCAGGATGGTCCATTCGGGGGTGAAAGCTTCTTTCTCCTCCCGGGTTGGCCGGATAAACATATTGTAAACAAAGAGATTTTGCCAGGGGTTTTGATTGACCACCCGCACTGCAATGCGGTGTTCTGGATCAGCGCCAGCATATACGTCGCGTACGTAGAGGGTTTGTCCCTGGAGGTAGGCCAGAACTTTCTGGTGCAGTTTGTCAAAATTCTCAGTAGAGAAAGGCTGATTGACATCTCCCCACCAAACGGTATCGCGGGTGTTGTCGTCCAGCACGGCAAATTTGTCTTTGGGAGAGCGTCCCGTAAATTCGCCCGTATGAACACAAAGTCCGCCCGAATCCGCCAGATGACCCTCGCCCCTGAGCAGGGTATGTTCCACCAATTCGGCAGGATCAAGGTTCCAGTTAACCTTTACGGCATTGGAAATGCCTGTGGCTTCAAGCCCGAAAACCTTAGATTTGATTCCTGTTTCAATCATAGTAATTTGAGATTGTTTCTGAATATGTAAATTGACTGACTGTGAGGCGCAAAGTTAGGAATCCCTCTCCTCAATGTAAACTTATTTTATCCATAAATTTTACAAGATGAATTTGTATCATTTTCAATTGATTTCGCCAGAAAAGGCCTTTTTGGATGAGGATGAGTCCCGCCATTGTATCAAGGTGATGAGAAACCTTCAGGGGGAGTTGATTCATGGGGTGGATGGCGCGGGCACGATGTACGATGCGCGGATTGAGTCAGTGACGAAAGGCCGGGTTGAACTAGCGCTGGTGCAGGCTTATCCTGGTTGGGGAGAGCATCCTTTTGAGGTGGTTTTGGGAATTTCCGTGCTGCGGCAACCCGATCGTTTTGAATGGCTGGCCGAAAAGGCAGTTGAATTGGGAGTGACCCGTTTGCAGCCCATTCTTTCTGACCGCACGGTCAAGTCGGGTTTGCGGATTGGAAGGGTGCAGAAGATCATGCTTTCGGCCATGAAGCAATGTAAGCGCTCGCGCCTGCCTTTAATACAGGAACCCGTTTCGCTGGAGGATTTTATTGGAGAACCATTTGAAGGAGTTTCCGTGATTGGCTGGTGCGAGGAGAGTTTCCCCGTTTCTGAAATTTTTAGTAAGATAAAATCTGCGGAAAAAGTCCGGGTTCTGGTGGGCCCCGAGGGCGGTTTTGGTGAAGCTGAAGTGAACCTGGCTATGAAAGCCGGGTTTTTGTCTGTGTCGTTGGGAGAAAACAGGCTGCGGGCAGAAACGGCGGGATTGCATTTCCTTTCCACAATAAAGCTGCTGAAAGGGTATTAATCACTGAAAATGAGGTTGGTATAAAAGAAGACAGGAATCCTGGCAGATTCCTGATCATCTTAATAGTTGATAGTTGAATTTCCTTGCTGGGAGGAATAAATTCTGATCTAAATTCATAAGAAAGTTTTATTTTCTAAATTCTCTTTTTTTAGTTTCTTAGGTTTAAATTTTTGTTGAAAAAGGGTGAAAAATGCATTTAAAGTATTGATAATCAGTTGTATGTTAATTTCGGGATTGGCAAATTTCTTAGTGACTCAGGTAAAAATCAGAGAATTGCACACATATTGACATTATCAATATAAAATTTTTCAAATTCTATAAATAGATGAAATTTGGAATATTCTGGCTTTGGATTTTCCAGTTTTGTAAAACTCAGGATATTTAATTTAAATCCGCTGGTATTCAAATTGTTAACTTCTTCAAGAAAAGAAATTCACAGTACTATAAAATTGACATAATTCTGAATTGTTTGTTGATAGCTGCTGCGCAAACGAGGTCGTTCAATTCTGATATTTGGGGCAGTATTGTTTCACTATAATTAGGAAGAGTTATGTTGTTAAATGTTATCGCAGCAGCCATGCTGTTGAATCTGGGAACTATGTTTTCTCATGTTCAAATCAATGATCAAGCTTTCTTTAACCAGCCTGTTATTACTCAGGTACTTTCAGTCGAGGACGAGGTTCCGCAGGAATGCCTTGACAAGGTGCTTGAAGACGCGGGAAATTACTGGGATATCCCGGTAACCCAGCTGAGACAGGAGTATGAGGATGGCGAACTTACCGTAACCGAAATCGCGACTGAGACTTATCAGGTTGAGCGTGGTGGAGGATCCAGTGTTTATATAAGTATTTGCACCGGACACGGGGCTTGATAAGGTTTCGTGGAAAAACTGGTCTGATTCGTGAGAGTCAGGCCAGTTTTTTATTTAGTAACCTTTTCTATGAATTCCTCATTTCGAATGCGATACATAGGAATCCCTTTAATTTTTGATTCTAACCAAAGGTCGATATCAAAAAGGGAAAGACCATTTTCTTCAAATGGATTTTTCAGAGCCTCGGTCAGTTCGTTTTTGAACTCGACAAATAACTCCTGTTCTGATTCGTAGTTGAATGTTGTGGCAAGTTTCCTCAGGTATTTGAGTGAAACCCTTTCAAAGCCAAACAGTCTTTTGCGTTTGTAGATAAATCTGTAAGCAGATTTGCAGTTGTATTCCACGAGTTCCTTATTTCCCAACTCGTAGTGAATTACCAGATTCAAAATTCGGGAAGAGCACTGGATGTCGGCCCGGGTTTCCGTTTTGGGCTCATTCAGGATTTTATTAATCCAAACAAGAGCTTCACGGGGCTCGCCAGCAATCAGCCAGAAATTGGCAATTCGCTGGAACAACGCAAACTGAAGTGCCTTGCGCATGTGGCCTTCCATTTCGGGATACTGGCGTTCAAAGCCAGCCAAAACCCTTTTTCCTTCCTCAATATTCCCTGAATCCATGCAATTCGCAATTTTGAGGGAATAATACCTTTCAAAAATAGCCAGCTTTTCCTGCGGATTCTCTGCCTCCACATTATTCAGAACCTCCAAAAGTTCCGCCCCCTTGTCATAATCCCCAAGGATGAAATGATAAACAGCACAATTGGTCAGGGAATGAATATACTTAAGGTTAAGTTCTTCCCTTATAAAAGGTTCGGTCTGGAAAATATGAATGGCTTTCTGGACAGAATCAAGACAGCCGGGAATGTCTGTGATAAACCTGAAGCAGTCCTCCATGATTAGCAGGCGCAAAATCTGCGCCCGGATGGAAAGCGGTGCTTTTTCATCCTGCATGAGAGGAGATTTTAGGACCTCCTTAAATTTATCCAGTTCATTTTCTCCTCTGGCTTCCTCAGCTTTTTCCTTTTCAACATATATTTTGTCACCCAGATGCTGGTAAGCCTGCAGATTGGCAATTTTTTCAAGAACAGCCATTTCTTCCTCCTGAATTTCCTGGAAGAAGACCGTAAACTCATTCATCCGTGAACTTTGGATCAGAATGCGGCGGCGATATCGCAAGGCCTGCAGTAACTCCTCAAAGCTTTCCTGCTTTTCGGCCATGTGGGTAGCTTTGCGCAGAATTTTCTCGGCATGGGCAAAAAGATTCTTGTCCAGCAGCAACTCTACCTGGTGCAACAGGGTCCGCAATTCTGCAGACGGGCCCTTGTCAAATATGTGAAGGGTCCGCAGGATGAAATTGTAAAGGTAATTTTTGGCCACGGACAACTGCCGGGTAAACTTTTCGCCCTGGAACTCTTTCAGGATAATCCGTTCGTCGTAATCGTCCTGGCGGTCCATAGCCTCAAACAGTAAAGCATAATTTTTATCGCCTTCCTGCAGCTTTGAAAAAAGCTTAAAGTTTCTTCTTTCCCCTTTGGAAAGGGATTTAATCAATTGGAAGAGAAAATCGGAACTTCTCATTTCTGTTTTTTAGTAGTTGGTCTCTGAGGCGAATTTTTAGTGTTAATGATAGTTAAAGGTACGTTGACTTGTGGTACTGCGAAAATTTATCTTGCTAAGTTTTGAAAAAAAAAGGTTGAGCAATTTCTTCAAAATCAAATAATTTTACAATGTCAATAAGACAACTGCTATATCCGACCTACGAAACCGTAGATTGAAGGAATTAGCAGGAGATGCATCGGACCCGTTCTTTATTTTTGAAATGGTAACTGACACACATTTGAATTAATTCACCGATGCTCTCCTCTAAATTTATAATAAATCTCACAAATTGCAATGCTGTGAGAGCAAATATTAGACGATCTTTGTTAGCCAACAACTATGTTAATGACTCGATTAGCCTCTTTGTTAAGTAGTTAGAAGATAAAAGCTGATTAAGATATAGTTTAATCTTTGCTAAAGAGAAGTTTGTTTTTTTACGTTCGTTAGTTTGCAGAAGGAAGCCCCCGCCCGGGGGCTTCCAATTTATAGCCAAATATATTTAAGTATTTAAAATGTGTTTTTCGCAGAAAAAGGCTGTTCTGAAAGAGGGGCTTTTTTCGAAATCCTCGAAAAATGGCGTTTCGCCAGCTTGCCTGCCTCAGTCTGAACAGCCTTTTTAAATGGAACTAAACCCTGTGCGGGTTACTTCCTAAAAAATCTCCAATTCGGAGAAAAAGTAGCTGCCTTCGCGAACGGCGTTCTCATCAGAGTCTGAACCGTGGATAGCGTTGGCATCAATGGATTTGGCATACAGATTACGGATGGTGCCAGGAGCTGCTTCCTGGGGATTGGTGGCCCCGATCAGTTTGCGGAAATCCTCAACCGCATTGGCTTTTTCCAGAATCATGGGGATGCATGGACCGCTGGTCATGAAAGCCACCAGATCCTTGAAGAAGGGGCGCTCACGGTGGATGTCATAAAATCCGCCGGCAGTGTCCTGGGTCAGTTGTACCATTTTCATGGCATTGATTTTGAAACCACCCTGAATGATGTGGTCAATGATTTTACCAGAATGCCCGTTACGAACTGCATCGGGTTTGATAATTGTAAAAGTCTTGTTTCCCATTTTGATATTAATTTTGCCGCAAAAATAGTCCTCTCCCTGAGCAATTCAAATTTTAGGGCAAAATAAACCTGCCCTTTTTGAGTTCTTAACTTCAATTTCAGAAAGCAGGGCCCAACTTCATATTTTGTTGATTGTCCTTAAAGCCTTAGCTTTGCCTGATGTTTGAGAAAAAATCCATTCAGGCCATTTCAGAGGCACTTTCCAGCCGGAAAAAGATTGTCATTACGACCCACGCCAGACCGGACGGCGATGCCATGGGATCCTCATTGGGTCTTTATAATGTATTGTTGAAACTTGGCCACGAGGTCACGGTGGTCATTCCTACTCCTTTTGATCATTTTCTGGGCTGGATGCACGGTGCCGACCTGGCTTTGGTGGGTTCTCACCGCATCAAAAAAGCCCGCAAGGCTGTGATGGATGCAGAAATTATTTTCTGCCTGGACTTTGGAGCCACCCAAAGGGTGGATACTCTTGAAAAGTACCTCATCAATTCGCCCGCCCTCAAAATCATGATCGATCACCACATTGATCCTGAGCCCTGGCCCCATATTCTGGTTCATTCCACCCGCGCTTCTTCCACCTGCGAACTGGTATTTAAAGTGGTGGTGGATTTGGGATGGCGCCACCTGATCGGAAAAAATGAGGCATCCTGCCTCTATACAGGCATCATGACCGACACGGGTTCCTTCCGTTTTTCCAATACCACCCCTGAGGTTCATCGCATTGTAGCCGAATTACTGGAAGAAGGCATTGACGTGGGACGCATTCACAACCTGGTTTTTGATAATTTCAGCGAGCAAAGAACGCGTTTCATTGGCTATGTTTTGTATCAGAAACTGAATGTGCTGCCCGAATTGCACACCTCTTATTTTACCATTACCCAGGATGAATTGCTGCAGTTCAATATCCGTGGCGGCGATACAGAAGGACTGGTCAATTATAATTTGTCGATTCGCGGCATCAATTTCGGGGTGCTCATCATCGACCGGGGCGACAAAGTGAAACTCAGTTTCCGCAGCATTGGCTCCTTTCCCTGCAACGAATTTGCAGCGCATTTTAACGGTGGTGGACACCACAATGCCTCGGGTGGCTTCAGCCTTGATTCTCTGGAAGAAACAGAGAAAAAATTTCTATCTTTATTGGAACAGTACAAAGACAAGTTGAGTTATCAGGATATATGAAAAAGGTATTTTTTTTGATTTTTTTGGCGGCCTTCGCAGTGGGTTGCGGAAACTCAGGAAATTCTGGGAACGGCAATCAACCCCGTTTTGATAACACGCCAACCATCACTGAGACGCCAGCAAAATTTACCCCCTGGACGGTAGAGGATTCCTCCAAAATAGTACGTTCAGAGTCAGGATTGGGGATCTACACCGTGTTGAAAGGCCCGGGAAACCTTCCCCAAAACGGAACCACGGTCATTGTTCACTACCATGGCACCCTGGAAAACGGGACCGTTTTCGACAGTTCGTTTGACCGGGGACAGCCTTTTCAGTTTAAGCTGGGAGTAGGCCAGGTGATCAAAGGTTGGGATGAAGGCATCGCCAAACTTCCTTTTGGCTCAAAAGCAATCCTTTTTGTACCAGCAGATCTGGCTTACGGCGCCATGGAAAGGCCAAATATTCCGGCCAATTCGCCGTTAATATTTTATGTGGAGCTGCTGGGCTCTTTCTAATCCACTATAAATTATGCGAAAAATTGCTCAATTCCTTCTCTTGCTCATCCTTCCAGCGATTGGAATGGGGCAGCTCGACCTGGAAGTGAGCCCGAAACTGACCAACGGCTTCGCCCTTGGGGTATTTGCCCATACCTTTGGTGTGGGTGGAAACCTGAATTTTTACCAATTCCGTGAGCGAAACGACTTCGTTTTTTCGGTGGCATTTTCTTCGGTCAGGAGTAAAAAAGAGCAAAAAACCGCCTCCTTATACAAGGACTACGGGGGCAAAGATTATCGTCCCTTTAAGAAAAATTATTTTTATACCCTGGTGCCCTCCTTTGGTCTTTCGAGGGTCATTTTGAAAAATTCTCCTCACAATCGCATTGGAATCCGTGGTACTGCCTCGGCTGGTCCCATAATCGGGCTTTTGCAGCCCTATTATTTGCGCATTGGCACCCAGATTCCGGGCTCCACTTCAGTCCAGCTCGATGACGAGCCATTCGACGCCACCCGCCACGATGCAAATAACATCATAGGGTTGGGAGATCCTTTTCTGGGAATTGACGAAATGAAAGTTCAGATGGGATTGCAGCTCCGTGCCAGCGCCATTCTGAATTTTTCCAATAATTCTGAAGTGATCCACGGGATAGAAGCCGGGGTGAACGCTGACATTTATGCCCGTCCTGTACCCATCATGGAAGGTGGCGGGATTAAAAATAACCAGGTATTTCTGAGCGCCTCAATCGGGGTCTTATTTGGAAGTGCCTGGTAAAATCTGGTGGAAATGATTGAACTACCTGTAATACAGTCAAAAAATCTGCCCGGCGATGGCAAGCGCCCGGACTGGCTCAGGGTGAAACTGCCCTATGGCCAAAGTTACCGCAATGTGCGCCAGATCATCGACGGACACAAGCTGCATACCGTGTGCGAAAGCGCACGCTGTCCCAATATGGGGGAGTGTTGGGGAGCGGGCACCGCGACCTTCATGATTCTGGGCAATACCTGCACCCGTTCCTGCGGATTTTGTGCCGTAAATACAGGGCGCCCCACTGAACTGGATTGGGAGGAGCCCAAAAGGGTGGCCGAGGCCTGCGCCCTCATGAATATCAAGCACGCAGTCATCACCTCCGTCAACCGTGACGAACTGAAGGACGGCGGGGCCGCCATCTGGGCCGCCACTGTACGTGAAATTTACCGGGCTGTGCCCGAAATTACCCAGGAAACCCTTATTCCCGATTTCAAATCCAAATGGGACGCCCTGCAGCTGATCATTGACGAGCACCCCGACATCATCTCCCACAACATGGAAACGGTGAGTCGTTTGTACCGCAGGGTGAGGCCGCAGGCCCGTTACGATCGCTCCCTGGAGCAGATTCGACGCACCAAAGAAGCTGGCATGCGCACCAAATCAGGATTTATGGTAGGTTTGGGCGAAACTCCCGAAGAGGTATATCAGATTCTGGGTGATCTGGCCGAAAACGGCTGCGACATTGTGACCATCGGGCAGTACCTGCAGCCCACCAAAATGCACCTGCCCGTGGAGGAATTCGTTCATCCCGACCTGTTTGCCCACTACAAGGAAAAAGGACTGGCTTTGGGACTGAAGTACGTGGAAAGTGGTCCGTTGGTGCGTTCGAGCTACCATTCCGAGCGACATTTGGTCTGACCGCAGGTCAAAAAAATATTGATTCAGGCTCTCTTCGGGGAGCCTGTTTCGTTTTTAGTGCGTAACGAATCTGTGAAAAAATCATCCCCAATGAGGTCATGACGTGCTGAATTGCTGGAATTGATTGTCTGAAATCGTGTAATTGGGTCGGATTATTTCGCTAAAATTCTCTGAGGTAAATAATTATCTTGCCTGAGCATTCAACCAGAATAAAAATAACGGGAATTTTTGGTTGAATAGGGTAAATATCCTTATTTTAGCCCGTTATAAAAGGAAACAACAGGCAGTTATGAAGAAATTATTTTACGCAGTTCTGATTTTGCTTGCTCCTGCCGTTTCGATCTACCTGATGGGTTTTTCGCCCGGAAAAGGTGACCAGAACGGAGGAAATCAGCAGGCCAATAAAGCCCAGGGAGCTTCGCTTAACCTGGTTTGGGAAGAAGTTGGGCCCAATAACATGGGAACCATCTGCCGCTCCATTGTGGTAACGGGAACCAATCAGGCTTTTGCAGGTTCTGTAGGTGGCGGTCTTTGGAAAACCACCAACGGAGGATTGACCTGGGTGCTGGAAAGCGGTGTGGCTGATAATCTGGCTGTAGGGGCCATCGCAGCAGACGGCAATAATTTGTACGTGGGTACGGGAGAAACATTCTTCTACACCCCCGACGAAGCTGCTTTCAGCGGATGGGATTACACCAAAATTTCCACCGTGAAAAATGCGTTTCACCAGTATGCGGGCTCTCCCGGCGAAGGCGTATTCGTTTCCACTGACGGAGGTTCAACCTGGACCCATAATAACGGTACCTGGAACTCTTCCTCTGTTGATTATAATGATAAATTCATGTCCATCCAGAAGCTGGCTGCCAAAAATGGCAAAGTTTATGTCGCTTCCCTGGAAGGACTTTACTGGTCTTCAGACGCATTGGCTACCGTAACCAAATCCAATGGGACCAATTATTTCAAAAACAATCCCATTCTGGACGTGGAAATTGGCGATGGCAACTATGTTTACGCCGCTACCATGGATTCGCTGTATGTTTCCAGCGACGGAGGGCTCAATTTTGGTAAAGCCATCAATTCCAAACTGCCCAACACTGCACCTGCTCCCCACAATCGTCTGGGCGGATATCGGGTGGAAATTGCAGTTTCTCCCTCTCAGCCTACTACCGTGTATGTAACGGGTGCATCTGACGTAAATTCAAACTGCAACGGGGTTTGGAAATCCACAGATAATGGAAACTCCTGGGTACAGAAAGCCCCTGCTGAAACTGCAGGATCAACCGCATTCTCTCCCCTCAAAAACAAAGGTCGCTATGCGCTGGCTCTTTCTGTAGATCCTTCAGATCCTGATGCCTTCCTGATCGGCGGCCAGACTCTTTACTCTTTCGACGAAGTGGATGGTCTGGTAACTGCGGCCAGCCAGTTGTATTTCCCGGGCTTCATTGATAATTACGTGCCCATTTCCATTCATACCATTGCCCACGATCCCAATAACCCTGATGTATTTTACATTGGAACGGATCAGGAAATCGTGAAAACCACTGACGGTGGCGAAACCTATACCATGAAAACCAAAGGTTTCAACTGCGGCCACCACTACTCCATCAATGCTGCTCCCAATTACAAAATCATTGCTTCTGAGCGCATCAAAGGAGTTGTTTACAAGAATAATGCCTCCAGTTCAATTGGCTATCAGGAGTTTGCCACCCGTTACAATATTGTCGGTCGTGCTGCATTCTCCCTTACCCACCCCAATCTGGTGATTGCCCAGGGCAGCGATGGCGGCCTGGTTCGTTCTCTTACCAACGGAGATACCTGGGAGCAATTTTACGGTCCCCCGAATGCTACTCACCCCTGTATTGGAGACGACTCGCTCTACATCGACCGCGCTGATTCCAACTCTGCAGGTGGAGGATTGTACGACGATGCTGGTGCCCCGATTACTCCCTGGGTATTTGACGAAGTGCTGGCTCCGGGTACTCTTGGCGCTGACAGCACCATCCAGAGCAATCCCACCTACATTTTCATGTGTTCGGGTAACTTTGTCTGGCAGGTAACCTCGCCTTTTGGCTCGATTGACTCCATTCCGCGCTGGACCCGCGTATCACCTGATCTCGTGCGTCCCAATGGTCCTAAAGAATACCTGACCGCAATCGCCGTTTCTGGTGACAATACACATACCCTGTACGTTGGAACCAACTACGGTAAGATTTTCCGCATTGCTCACGCAGACGATCCTGAAAATCTGGATGCTTGTGATGTGGCTTATTTTGCCCGGGTGGACGACGCTTCCATGCCCAAGCGCTGGATTACCTCCTTTGCCTTTGATCCAAGCAATCCCAATAACCTGGTGGTAACCTACGGTGGTTATGACGGAGGGGATGCCCAGATGATCTATCTGACGAATAACGCCCTCGTTTCCACGGGAGCAGTTACCTGGAGAGGAATTGACAATACCAATACTCCCCCAGTGCCCATTTACAGCGCAGCCATTCACCCCGATCCCAATGTTGGCGCCATCCTGATTGGCCGTGAAGACGGAGTTTACTCCACTACTGACGACTATACAGTTGGTACTTCCACTATTACCTGGAATAATGAAAATGCCAATGGCATGAGTTCTGTGCCTGTTTACGACATTCAGATTCGTAAATACTACATGAATATCAAAGGCAATAATTACTCCTACGCCCCCGATCATACTGTATTTATTGCAACCCATGGACGCGGGATTTACAAATCCTCCACCGTGGTGGCCCGTGATGTGATGGTCGATCCCCTGCAATTGAGTGCATCACTTTACCCGAACCCTGTTTCAGGAGTATCCAAGGTGGAGATTCAACTTCCCGAAGCTTCGCAGGTGAAGGTGGAGGTTTATTCGCTCACGGGTGTGCTGGTTGGGGTTTTGGCCAATGGAGCTTATGGAGTGGGAACCCACGACATTGCTTTCGATTCCGCCAATCTCAGAGCAGGAATTTACCTGGTGAAAGCCTCTGTGAAAAACAGCGAAGGAGAATTCACTAAAACCATGAAATCGATCGTTGTAAAATAAGTTTTACAGGATCATCCCAGAGAAGCATCCTTCCCCGTCGGCAGGATGCTTCTTTTTTGTCTTAAATACCTTTGCATGAGAAAGTCCCTTTTCTTTCTACTCGGGTTGCTGCTGATTTCACCTGCTTTTGGCCAGGGATATCAGTTTACAGTGGACCTTGTCAATGTAGTGGACGACAAAATAAAAGTGGAGTGTCTTCCGCCCCGGCAACAGGGAGAAGCCGTGATCTACCGTCTGCCCAAGATTGTGCCCGGCACCTACGCCATCTACGATTTCGGCCGTTTTGTCCATGATTTTGAGGCCTTTGATGCGAATGGTAATGCGCTGAAAATCACCCGTGAGGACATCAACAGTTGGAAAATTGAGCCAGCCAGTCAGTTGGCTAAGATTCAATACCAGGTGGAGGATACCTGGGATTCAAAAGTGGAGGGTGAATCTGTCTTTGAACCTGGTGGATCGGGTTTTGAACGAAACAAGAACTTCACGATCAACACCCACTGCCTTTTTGGCTATTTCGACGGGCAGCAGGAGACCAGTTACTCGGTGAAATACCTCAAACTTCAGGGATTTTATGGTGCAACCTCTCTCATTCCCATTGAAAGTACGGACCAGTATGACGTGTTTGAGACCAGCAGGTATTTTGACCTGGTTGATGCCCCCATTATGTATAATCTGCCTGATACTGCTCTGGTGAATATTGGAGGTGCAGAGATCGAATTCGCAGTTTATTCGCCTCATGACTATGTAAGTGCGGCTTTTATCAAGAAGGAAGTTACCAAAGTGCTCCTGGCCCAGCAGGCCTATCTGGGCGGAAAATTGCCGATCAAACGTTACGTGTTTATCATCTATTTATTTGACGGATTTGGCCTCACAGGCTCGTATGGAGCTCTTGAGCACAATTATTCCTCTCTCTATTTCCTGCCCGAAACCTTTGCGGCCTTTATTGCGCAAAGCATCCGTGACATAGCGGCCCACGAATTTTTTCATATCATCACCCCGCTCAGCATCCATTCCAAGGAGATTCACAACTTTGATTTCAGCAATCCCGACATGTCAAAGCACCTGTGGCTGTACGAAGGCGTGACCGAATACACTTCTCATCTGGTTCAGGTGCGCGAAGGACTCGTGCCCCTCGACGGATTTCTGGACGTGTTGCGCGACAAGATTCAGAGTGCTTCCCAGTATCAGGACAGTCTGCCATTTACAGTGATGAGTGAGGGTTGTCTGGATAAATACAAGGATCAGTATCCCAATGTGTATGAAAAGGGAGCCCTGATTGGCATGTGCCTGGATCTGATTTTATTGCGCGAATCTGACGGGAAATATGGTCTGAAGCAACTCATGGACCAGCTTGCGGAAGAATATGGCAAGGATACTCCTTTTGACGACGAGCTTTTATTTGGAAAAATCGAGGCCCTGACCAATCCCGCAGCAGGCACATTTTTGCGGACCTACGTGGGAGGACCCAATCCCCTGCCTTTGACCGAATTATTGGATGAGGCAGGCATTGAGTATCACAAGGAGGTGAGTCGGGAAGTATTTTCCATGGGCGGGGTGGAATTTGAAGAAGGAGAGAAAGGCGCGGTCGAAGTGGGAAGTACCTGGGACATGGATGATTTTGGGGATTTGATTGGCTACAGGAGGGGAGATATTTTGGCAAAATTCAATGGGAAGCGGGTGAAGTGGAGTAATTTCAGGACTTTGCTGAATAAATACTTTGCAGATGCTGAGGCCGGGGATCGTCTGGAAATGATGCTCAAACGCAAGGAAAACGGCAAATGGGAGAAACTGAAAGTCTCTGTAGCCTTGAAAACAGAAATCAGGGAGGAAGAAGATTATATTGGTCCCAAACGCCAGCCGACCGAAAAAGAATTGAATTTGCGCCGTGCCTGGTTGGGAAATTATCTGGAGAATTAAGGCGCCCTGCTGGCGATTCGCGGTCAATTCGCTATCTTAATGCAGAAATAATTCCTCAATTTCCCTCAACATGAAAACCCTGATCATCTGCCGCCACGCTAAATCTGACTGGTCTTATGACCTTCCTGATTTTGATCGCCCGCTCAACAAGCGTGGAAAGCGGGATGCGCCCCGCATGGGCGAGGCAGTGGCAGAATTTGGGATCAGACCTGATCTGATCATCAGTTCGCCTGCCGCACGAGCCAAAGCTACTGCGGAAGCTGTAGCAAAAAAGGTTGGGTATGACCCCGGAAAAATCAGGTTTGACCGCAGCATTTACGACGATGGTCCGGGCAATCTCCTCGGCCTGATTCAGGACCTGGCGCCAGATTTGCAAACCGTGATGGTTTTTGGCCACAATCCTACCCAGGAGACCCTGGCACGCATGATTTTGGGCGCCCGCGCCTCCCTGGCTATGCCCACAGGCTCCATGGTGGCCCTGGATGTGGGGGTAAATTCCTGGAAACAAATCGCCCCTGAAAATTGCGGCTTGAAATGGTTTTTGGTACCCAGATTATTGGAAAATTTGGGTTCCTGAGCATTTCTGAACCAAGTCCAACGCAGATATTCAAAGTTTTTTTGAGGTCCCCTTTTTGAGGGCTTTCTGATACATCCGCTCTACCCGCGCCTCGCTTTTTTCTCGGTTTTTGTGAATGTGAGTAGTGATTTTCAGGAAAAGATTGGGGGCAAGCCGTTTGATGCGCCAAAACCATCTGGCCTGGGCGGGCAAAATGATGTAAAATTTCCCTTTACCAGACTTTTGCAGGATTTCACGAGCCACTTTGGTCGCGGACAGACCCGAAATGGTCATCATCTTCTCCCCCGTTTGCGTTACCACACCTTTGGTGCGGCTGTGTTGCATGATATTGGTTTGGAAAAAAGTAGGCATGACCACGGAAACGCCAATCCCCTGGGGTGCCAGTTCTGCCCGCAGGGTCTCAGAAAGGGAAAGAACCCCGGCTTTGGCCACATTATAGGGCCCCATGGAGGCCGCAGAGCCAAAAGCCGCTGCACTCGAAATATTGATGATTTGACCTGATCCACTGGCTTTCATCGCAGGATGAAAAATATGACATCCCTGGATGACTCCCATCAGGTTGATGCTGAGAATCCAGTCCCAGTTTTCCAAAGGATATTCACCCAGGAGGCCCCCGTCACCCACGCCTGCATTATTGATCAGCAAATCAATTCCCCCAAACTGAACCAGAAAATCTGCTGCTACTTGGTGGTACTGCTCACGGTTAGAAACATCCAGCTTCCAGGAAGCTACCTTGCCACCCTTTTGTTTCACCATTTCAACCGTTTCCGTCAGACCTTTTTCATCAATATCGATCAGGCCCAGATTCCAGCCATCTGCAGCCAATTCCAACGACAATGCCCGACCCAGCCCGGAAGCGGCTCCCGTGATGAAAGCCCGCTTTTGGGGAAATTTATTACTCAATGAATACATTTTGCTCAATTTAAGGGGTGAAACTTGAAGACAGGATATTTAACCCTGGGCCCTCATTTCCACAAACATATAGTTGGCCATCAGACCATTGGAATTGCGAATCAGTTTGAAAGATTCAGGAATGGTGGCCACGTAAGTGCGGATGAATTCATTTTCGCCGGCTGCACCCGTGGCGCGGTCATGATAGGAACGGATTTCCTCGCCACTCATTTCCACCTCACAAAAGAAAAACCATCCACCTTCATCCATGGCGCCGGGCGAAACCAGAATGGGTTCCTGATTCATCAACGTAAGCTGATCCCGGGTAATCACCAGGCCTGTTTCCTCCTCCATTTCCTTGATCGCCATTTCATAAGGATCGCTGGCGCTGTCCATCATGCCGGCGGGGTGCTCGTAAAACAAACTGCCGTCGCCCACCCTGGGCTGGGTCACGAGCAGAAGAAATTCCTCCTGGGTATCCTGGTCGATCAGGCAGGTGACCACGGAAATAAAATGCCCTTTGAGGAAAACCACAGGCAGAAATTTTTGACCGTTTTTGTCGTATGCGTCAATGGAAATCAGGCTGAAAAGGACTTCCCCATTGCGTTTGCGAACAGTGTGAAGCTCTTCCACCTCGCGCAGATCAACGCCGTTGGCGTCAAGGGTGGCTTTCCATTGTTTGAATTTTTTTGAGTCCTGGAGGGATTGCATTGGGTTGGGTTTTGGGTTGAAATTGAGGTCTGGGAGGGTCAGGAAGGTGAATTTGTATAAATAAATTCAATTTTCAGGATTTCATTTCAATTTACCCACGACTTCCCAACGTTCAAAAACATTTTCTCCGTGAGGCGCGTCGGGTAATTCGTCGGTCAGATCCTGCCCTGCCCAGTGTTCGTAATGCGTTCCATTACGCCAAAGGCGGGACTTGGTTACGTCGTAAATGATTCCCTGGTAAGCCACCCAGATTTCCTCACGGTCCTGTCCGTTGCGAAGGGCGAGCTGGCTGCGGGTATATTCCTGCATCAGGCGGGGGAATTGGCAGAAACAAAGAGGCCCTGAGCGATCTGCACGGCATTGGTGGCGGCGCCTTTGCGCAAATTGTCGGCCACGACCCAGAGATTGAGCCCGTAGGGGATGCTTGGATCGCGGCGGATCCGGCCTACAAAAACTTCGTTTTTGCCATGGGCCAGGGCGGGCATGGGATAAATATTGGAAGCGGGATCGTCTGCTATCACCACTCCGGGCATGGCAGCCAGCAATTTCCGCACTTCGTTCAGGTCAAAATCCTGTTTGAACTCAATATTTACGGCCTCAGAATGACCCCCGATCACGGGTACCCGAACCGCGGTGCAGGTAATGGCAATCTCATAGTCATTGAGGATTTTGCGGGTTTCATTCACCACCTTCATTTCCTCTCTGGTGTAATCATTTTCCAGAAAAACATCGCAATGGGGAATGCAATTGAGGTCAATAGGGTGAGGATAAACCTGATTTACAGGCAAATCTCCCCTTTCTGAAAACAATTGTTCCACTGCCTCCTTGCCTGTACCTGAAACGCTTTGATAAGTGGAAACAACCAGCCTTTTGATGCCATAGCGGCGATGCAAGGGCGCGAGGGCCATCACCAGTTGAATGGTAGAGCAGTTGGGATTGGCAATGATTTTTTTGCCGCGGGCCGTTTCCAGATTGATTTCAGGAACCACCAGAGGAATTTCGGGTTCCATGCGCCAGGCCGACGAGTTGTCGATCACGGTGCAGCCCACCTCCGCGAAGCGCGGCGCCCATTCCTTGCTGACGCTGCCGCCCGCAGAAAAAATCGCAATTTCGGGACGCATTTCCACCGCCTTTTCCAGGGTCACCACGGTCCAGGATTTGTTCCCGAATTCGATCTGGGAACCTGCTGAACGGGGAGATGCGACCGGGATCAGGGTGCTGACCGGAAAATTTTCTTCGGCCAGGACTTTCAGCATTTCCCTGCCCACCAAACCTGTCGCGCCGACCACTGCAACTTTCATATTCTGTTTATGTTTCTTATTCCTAAATTTTCTAAATTGACATGGAAAATTTCGACAAAATCTTCCCTCTTCTTTTTGTAACGTATTGGTTGACCCAAAATTAAAGGATTAATGCCTTTTAAACGTATTCTTCTGGCTGTTTTTTTGCTCGCGCTTCCATTTGTGCTTCCCGCTCAATTGATGGATGATTTCAATGATGGTGATTTTACCACGGGAATGGCTACCTGGGGAGGAAATGTCGCAGATTTTGAGGTGGACAATGGGCGTCTTCAACTTCAGGACACGGCTACTGCCACCACTTTTGCCTACCTCTCTTCAGGATTTGGTAACCTTTTATTCACCGACACGATCACCTGGGAATTTGAGTTTCAGGTGCTTTTCAATCCCTCCACTTCCAATCAGCCGCGTATTTACCTGGTCAGCGACAACCCCGACCTGACTGCGGGTCTTTCGGGTTACCATTTGCGCATTGGTGCATCAGGAGCATTGGACCCAATCGAATTCTGGCGCCAGACTGGCACCACCACGGGTTCCAAAATCGGGGATTGTACGGGTGCAAGCTATGGCACTACGCCACATGCCCGGATCCGCGTGACCCGTTACCCGGGAGGAACCTGGTTTATTGAGGCAGATTCCACGGGAGGTACCAATTTTGCGCCTGAAGGGACTTTCGTGGACAATAGCGTGACCTCAGGGTCCTATTTTGGCTTCCATTGCCGCTACACCACCTCCAACGACACCAATTTCTACTTTGATAATGTCAATGTGCAGGGCAATATTTTTGTGGATCAGACTCCCCCTCAACTGACTTCCGTGACGGTGGAGGGCCCCGATTCGCTCACCGTCCAGTTCGACGAAAATGTGGATTTGACCACTTCCCAGAACGTGGGAAATTATGTGGTTTTGGGCTTTGGCAGCCCGAATGTGGCGAGCAGAAATGGTGTTGATTTTAGTAAAGTGGGATTGAAATTCATCAATCCGTTTCAGAATCTTCAGACCTATGATCTGAAAGTTTGCGGGGTGAAAGATCTGGCTCCTGTCCCCAATACCATGGTTTGCGATACCCTGCCTTTCAGTTATTTTGTACCTGCGGCGGCGGTGGCGGGGGATGTGATTTTCAATGAAATTTATTTTGATCAGGGCGGGGTGGACCCCATTGTGCAGGACGAGTACATCGAATTATTTAATATTTCTCAAAAGGCAATCGACCTGAAAGACTGGGTCTTTCAGGACAGTACCTCCAGCGGTTACAATCCCACGGTGATCACCACTTCCACCTACCTGATGCTGCCCGGCGATTATCTGGTTTTGACCGCCAATCCCTCTCTCCACGCTGCAGGCGGCTATCCTGTGCTGGGAATTGGGAGCATCACCCTTTATGATAATGACGGGGAACCCCTCCTGCTGATGGACGCCAACGGCGACACCATTGATTATGTGCATTATGATCCTGATTTACAGACCTTGCCCGATCATTCCCTCGAATTGGTGAATCCGTACGACACCTGTTTTAAAGACGGGGAATGGCAGACTTCCACCAACGGTTTGGGGGGAACGCCAGGGGCGGTCAATTCCGTTTTCAATCCCAATTTGCCCACTACGCCGCCCTTTCTGACTTCTTGTGTGGTGGGAGCGTACATTCAGCTTTGTTTCAGTGGACCTTTGGATCCCGGGTTTATGTCCAATATTTCCAATTACAGTCTCAGCGGTGGAATTTTGATATTTACCGCGACCCTTTCCAACAGCAATACCTGCGTGACCCTGAATTATGCGGGTACTTTTATCCCGGGCATTACCTATACCCTGACCATGGATTCGCTGGTGGATTGCTATGGAAACATTGGTACGGGAGTGACCAAATCGCTGGGTCAGGGAGCCATGCCTGCAGCGGGCCAATTGATTATCAATGAAATATATGCAGTGGGAAGTTCAAGCTATCCCGCTAACATCCCCCAAATTGAGTGGATTGAATTGTATAATAACAGCAACCTATTGCTGGATTTGAGCACCGTGACTTTTTACGATGGTGCATTTGATGATTTTACCTTTAGCGCAGGCCAAACGTTGGCTCCCTACGACTACGTGGTGCTGTGTGATGTCGGCCATGCCAATGATTTTCTGCCTTATGGCAATGGATATGCTATTGAGGGCTCTCTGCCCAGCCTTTCCAATTCTGGCGAATGCCTGCAAATTTCAGACAGTACGGGGGGAATCGTGGACCGGGTTTGCTATAACACGGATATTTACGGGGGAACGGTAAACTACCACCGTACCCTGGAGCGGGTGGATACGGCTTTCTCCTGTCAGGACGACGCCAACTGGCGGCTTTCTGTGGCTGACAGCGGCGGCACGCCTGGCGCCATCAATTCCGTTTTGGGAAATATTGTGAATCAGGAAAGACCCGAGGTTTTCCGGGCAGAAGTCTTGTCTACAAGCAAAATCCGGGTTTGGTTCACAGAGCAAATGGATGTCCAGGAACTGGGCAATACGGCCAATTATTTCATCAGCGAAGGAATCAATCAACCAGATTCTGCCCTGCCAGTTTATCCTGATCTGCTGGCAGTTGATCTGGTATTTTCACCTCAAATGGCTCAGAATGTGGTTTATAATGTGGTCGTAGATACGGTTTTGACAGATTGCCCTGGCCTCAATCTCACCACCAATAATATTGCCTATTTTGGCATTCCCTTCTTCCCTCAACCTGGCGATCTGGTGATTAATGAGATTTTGTTTAATCCTGTAACAGGTGGAAGTGATTATGTGGAATTGTATAACCTGTCCACCACCCGGATTTTTGATTTGCGGGACCTCAGGATTGGAGAGATTTACCCTGAAACAGATTCTGTGTTTAATTCAGATCACATTACTGAATCCAGCTATTTGTTACTGCCTCTGAGCTATGTTTGTCTCACACCCAACAAACAGTTTCAGTTGGATCAGTATTTTCCCATTGATCCTAAAGCCATTTTTGAAATGTCCTCCTTCCCCTCCTATGACGACAGCGAGGGAGAATGCGTCATTTTTACCGACAGTTCGTTCATCGATCGCCTGCATTATTATTCAGACTGGCATTATCCAGATCTTGACGACAAAAATGGGGTTTCGCTGGAAAGGCTGAGCTTTACAGACCTGACCCAGGATCAAAACAACTGGCACTCTGCGGCCAGCGTGGTGCATTATGGAACGCCCGGGTACAAAAATTCCCAGTTGTTTATTCCCAATCCTGAGCCAGGCGAAGTGACCATTCAGCCTGAGGTTTTCTCGCCCGACGGAGATGGGATCGACGATTTTGTGGCCATCAACTACCAGTTTGATATTTCCTATAATGCCAAAGTGAGCATTTTCGATCACCGTGGCAGGCTGGTAAATATTCTGGTGGAAAATACCCTGCTTGGCACAGACGCAGGATTTTTTACCTGGTATGGCACGGACGAGGCTGGCAAAAAGGCTGATATCGGGATTTATGTGATTATGATCGAATTGACCCACCCTGACGGCCAAAAACGACTGATTAAGAAGAGTGTGGTCCTGGGCGGGAAGATTTAAGGAAACCTCTAAAAACTTCGAATCTCTGCGTTGGACTTGGTTCAGAAATGCTCATTTACAGTAGTAAACTGCGCTTTCTTCACCTGCGTCCGCCTTGATCTTCTTGTTTTTAGAGGTTCCTGGGGCAATTGACAAACTTCGAATCTCTGCGTTGGACCTGGCTCATTAGACAATTGGCAAGTAACAATTATCAATTAACAACCTGCGCTTTCTTCACCTGCGTCCGCCTTGACCTTCTTTGTTTTTAGAGATTCCTTGGGCAATTGACAAACTTCGAATCTATGAGTTGGACCTGGCTCAATAGACAAATGGTAAGTAACAATTATCAATTAACAACCTGGGCTTTCTTCACCTGCATCCGCCTTGGTCTTCTTCTTTTTTGAGATTCCCCTTAGCCGTTTCCCCCTAAAACTTCTTCAATCCAGGCGGTTCCAGATTTCCATGGGAGTCTGGGTTTCAAAATCATACAAAGTGGCGCGGCGAAGGCCGTAATACGATACCCAGTAATTCTTAAGGGTTTGAATGTAGGCCGAACGGGCCCTGTCCTTTTGTTGTTGGGCCGTTTGCAGGTCAATGATGCCAATTTTTCCGATCAGATAGCGATTGGTGGCCACTTCAAACTGCCGCTGGGCAATGGTATCTGATTTAGCCGCCAGAGAAACCTGGTCCTGGAGCAGCATAAAGCGCATTACCTGATAGCGCACTTCCTTTTCCAGTTTGCGCATATCCAGCTCGATTTGCTCCACTTCCTGATCGCGGGCTGCCTCGGCCGATTTGATCTGGCTCTGGGCTTTGCCCCATTGGAAAATTGGGACAGAGAATCCAAGTCCCACGGACTGCTGGTCGAGGGGGGCCTGATACGCCTGAGTAAGGGTGTTGCCACTTTGGTTCAAACCAAATGAAGCATTGAGGCTGGCGTTGAAGCGATTGCCAAATTTGGCCTGGGCCAGGTCGCTGTTGGCGCGAATCGCCCGCGACTGAAATTCGAGAAAATCGCTGCGGTTTTCCAGGGCTTGTTTGAGGGCATCCTCCACCCGAACCTCTGGTTTGGGGATGGTGGTGGCGGGAATGAGCTTCAGGCGGGCTTCCTGTGGCAATCCAAGAGTGATTTTCAGGTCTTCCTCCCTTTCACGAAAATCAAGACGAGCCGTTTCTGCAGCCGACCGGGCATTCATCAGGGCCAATTCTGTGGAAAGCAATTCGTTTTCGGCAATTTTTCCCACATTAAACCTGCCCTCAGTTATTTTGAATACCGTGTCATTTACAGCCACGTTGAATTCTGCATTTTCCAGCTCGATGCCAGAAATGTACATGTCGAAAAATTTGCGGGCAATGTCCACCGCCAGATCTTCCTGACTTTCCAGGTATCTGGCTTCGGCAATGCGATAGCGAATGGGTTGTAATTTCTTTTCCCAGCGGTAGGAATTGTAGTTGAAAATGGGTTGGCGAAAGGTGACCAGCATGGGAGTGGAGTTCCAGGCGATCTGCCCGGCGCTGCCAAATATTTCCGAACGGCCCACGCCCGAACGCAGGGTCAGGGTGCCGCCTGTGGGCACAATGGTCTGGCTGATAGCCAGATCAAGGCTGGAATAGTCGCGGTTGTTGCTGACCGGGTGGTAATTGCCATCGTCCTGCATGATCTGGGTAATGCTGCGGTCGAAATTGGGAACCTGGCCGCTCAACATGAGCCCGGGTTTGAGCCCGGCCTTGTAGGCGCGGTAATCCCAATGGGCAATTTCGTAGGATTTGCGATTGATGGTGGACATGGGGCTTTCGGCCTGGGCCCGAGAGATGCATTCGCCCAGCGAAAAGGTAAAGGTCTGGGCGGGAAGGGCCAGGGGAAAAAGCAGCAGGATCAGCAGAATGTATCTCATATTATTCGTACCTGAGTGAGACCACAGGATCAGATTTGGCCGCTTTACGGGCCGGGAAGATCCCAAATATTACCCCAATGGTGAAGGCAACAAAGAAGGAAAGAACGATGGAAAATCCTGAAATGATGGTGGTGATTCCAGTCAGATTTTCGATCAGATAGCTGAAGAGAATTCCCATAAAAACCCCAATGAAACCTCCCGTGATGCTGATGGCGACCGCTTCGCTGAGAAATTGCAGGATGATATCCTGTTTGGTGGCTCCAATGGCAAGCCTTACCCCGATCTCTTTGATCCTTTCCAGCACTGAGGCCAGCATGATGTTCATGATCCCGATTCCACCTACCAACAAAGAGATAAAAGCAATGGAAAAAAGGACATTATTGAAAAGGTCACTGGTTTCCTGCTTTTGTTTGAGCAGTTGTTCGGGTACAATGATCTGAAAATCAACTTTATTATTGTGGCGGCGCTCCAGCATGCGGGTCAGAATCTCTGCGGTGGGAATCATGTATTCAGATTCGTGGATTCGCACGGTCAATTGATCGATCTGGTGATAATTGACGGCTTGTTTGGGCTGAGGATTTTCCTCGTCAGCGAACATGGCGTTTTCTGCGGCTTCCTCAATGTCATGGGTGGTAAGGCGGGCCCGGTCTTTGAAGCGCAGCAATACAGTTTTGACCGGGGCGTAAATGTCCATGTTGAAATCCCGCAGGCCCAGACTTTTGATATTATTGCCTGAAATTTTACGGTCTTTCATCACTCCAATCACGGTCAGCCAGAGTTTGCCGCATTTGATTTGTTTGCCAATGGGATTTTCTTTGGGGAAAAAACGACTTTTGATGCCGTAACCAATGATGCAGACGGGATCGGAATTTTCCTCGTGATTTTCCGTAAAAAGGGTGCCGTCCTCCAGTTCAAACTGTCCCAGCTCGAAGTAGGTATTATTGACCCCGATCAATTTGCCCGTACGCTTGATTCCTGAACGGATCAGGTTGGTTTCCAGCACGATTTCAGGACTTACAGATTCCACATTGGGTACGACTCTCAGAATGGAATTTGCGTCTTTGAGGGATAGTCCGGGTGAAAAACGATTTATTTCTTCTTTCTCGTCGCCTTCTGAGGCGATATTTTCTTCATTTTGCTCGTCAATGGGCTTGATGATGATATTGTGGGTGCCCAGAATCTTCAATTGCTCCATGATCTCCTCTTTTGCACCCTTGCCAATGGCGAGCATGGTGATCACAGAGGCTACCCCAAAAATGATCCCCAGCGAGGTGAGAAAACCGCGGAGCTTGTTTTGGGCAATGGCGTTGATCCCAATGGCAAAATTGTATAGTAGTTTGGAAACCATGCCGGATTTCAGGGCTTGATGCCTACAAGTTTTACCATTTCGGGCCCTTCTGGCATTTCTGGCATGGAAAGGAAGATTTCATCTTCTTCGGTCAGACCCTGCTGGATGACAGCTTCATTCTCATTGATCATGCCCACTTTCACCTCCTGCCTGACCAGGGAGCCGCCTTCTTTTTTGTAAACGAAACTGATCGAATCTTCAGAATGGAGGCATTCAAGCGGCACATAAACCACATCTTCCACCCGCGATACTTCAATCACATTGGAAGTGGTCATGGCTGGTCTGAGGGTCGAATCCTGGTTGGTAATGAGAATGACCACCTCAAATACTTTGGAATCAGAATTGGGCCTTTGCTCGCCAATATTGGCCACAGAAGTCACTTTTCCATCCAAAACCTTGTCTGGATCTGAATCCAGGGAAATTTTGACCGCCTGGCCTTCCTTGATTTTCTGAATATCCACCTCGTTGACCCAGGTCACGGATTCCATCACAGAAAGGTCGGGCAGGGTAGCTACCACAGGATTCCAGGAGCGCACGGTTGATCCCACCACTTTTTTGCGGCCATCCCAGTCGCGGTCGTAAATTACCATACCATTTTCGGGGGCTTTGATGGTAAATTCGCCCACCACTTCATTGAATTCCTCGTATTTTCGGGTGGCTTTATCCAGCTCTGATTCGGCAATTTTTACCTTGGCTTCAGCCTGCTTTACTTTGGTGCCATAATTCTCTTTGGCTCTTTCCAGCGCTCTGGCGGCTTTTTCGTAGGCAATTTCTTTTTGCCTTTGCACCGCGGGGGCCTCAAATTTGGCCTGTTCTTTTTCCAGTTTGCTTTCTTCCAACTGATATATAAGGGTGACGATGCTTTCCCTTGCTTCAGAAAGGGTCAGGGTGCTGTCGAGTTTCTGGGTGGTCAGTTCAGAAAGATTTTTCTGCATGTTGGCTTCCACATCTTTCAGTTTGCCCATCATTTCAGATTTGTCCAGTTCGCCAACATATTCCCCTTTTAGCACCACCGTCCCCTCGTCGACCAGGTCCGTGATTTTCAACTGATAGATTTGAGCTTTTTGTGCTCCTGAGGGTCCCAGTATATCGACCGAATTTTTGGCCCTGAGTTCGCCTGTGGTGGTTACGCTTACTTCAAACGTACCGCGCGAAGGTTTTACCAGCACATCCTTTTTTTCTTCTTTGGCGCCACGGCTGATGAACCAGATGATTATTCCTGCCAGAACTACGCCTGCGGCTATAAGAAGGATGCGATTTTTGGACATATTCAAGGTAATTCTATCAGGTTTGGTTTGATAAGCGGGCCTAAAAAAGTACTTTCTGTCTGAATGACTTGTTCAAAGATAAAAAGTTGCATCCGCTAATCCACAATTTAAAGTATTTGTGTACCCTGTGAAAAGAAATTGGTTACTTAATTAAGGGAATCCAGGTGGTTTTTGAGCTCTGCAATAATATTTTCGCTTATTTCTCTGACTTCACGGAAAATATCAGGAATTTTTTGCAGATTTTTTTTGCCGCGGGCCAAAGCTTCAATGGCGCCCAGATGTTCCTGAAGTTTGGGGGATCCTGCGTAGGAAGAGGTGGAATTTACGCTGTGTGCGATCGAACCAACCGTATCCCAGGCCTCACGGGCCATTTCTGTTTCCATCCTGGATAGTTCCGTGGGCATTTTGATAATAATCTTTTGCAGAATGGCTTTGATGAAAGCAGGGTCTCCGCCCGAAACTTCGTTCAGATAAGCCAGATCGGTTACTTTTTCGGTATCGATTTGCTGCTGGGTATTTGAATTTTGGTTCATCATTGCTTCAGGAATTTCATTTTCCCCGGCCACATCCATGATAATTTCTTCCAGTTCGCGAATGTTGATGGGCTTGCTGATGTATCCATCCATGCCAGACCGCAGGAATTTTTCCCGGTCACCCTGAATGGCGTGGGCTGTCATGGCCACGATACGGGGTGTTTTTTCAGGTGAAAGTGTTGCCTTAATGGCTTTGGTGGCTTCAATACCGTCCATTTCAGGCATTTGCACGTCCATGAACACCAGGTCAAAAGGCTGGCTGGTGGCGGCTTCCAGGGCTTCCCGTCCATTGGAAACAATGGTCGGGGCGTAGCCAATTCTTCTCAGCATGCCGCTGATCACTTCCTGGTTGATCGAGTTGTCGTCGGCCACCAGAATGCGGATTGGATATTTTTGCCCCAATACCTGCAGACCAGATTCGACTTCCAGACTGCCCGTATCTTTGCCAGCAAGAATGGTTTTGCCCAGCAGAGCTTCCAGCAGGGGCACCAGGCGCTGGGGTTTAAGCAGGAGAGAAATACCTTTGAAGCGGGAACCTGAAAAGAGGATGGTTTTTTCGGGTGAGCAGACAAAGATGATGGGTGTTTCCTCCCTGCCAGGTTTGCTCCTCAATTGAGGAACGGGAAGTGTTTCTGAGGAAGCGAGCATGTCGCAATCCATGATAATCTGATCGCAGGTTTCAGATGAATTTAGCCAACTCAGCCCTTCGGCCAGGCTGGTCATGCGGGTCCAGGTCATGCCGCTGTCCTGCAACACCACAGAAATGAGCCTGGCTCTCAGGTCATTGGCCATGATAAGCAGCACTTTTTTGTTCAGCAGTGAACTGCGGTCGGGCAGGGGAGCGAGGTTGATTTCCTCTTCGTGCGGAAGGGGGGCCTGGATGGTAAAGAATATTTCTGTACCCTTGCCCAGCTGGCTTTCGGCCCAGATGCGCCCGCCCATCATGTTGGCCAGTTGGTAGCAGATATTGAGGCCAAGGCCTGATCCGCCGTATTTGCGGGCCGTGGAGGATTCTACCTGGGTGAATTTTTCGAAGAGGTTACCAATTTTTTCGGGTGGAATGCCAATGCCTGTATCGCGAACGGAAAATTTGAGCACGGCTTGTCCATTTTCCACTTTTTCGGGAGTGACTGAAAGAAGAATGTGGCCTTTGGGAGTGAATTTGATGGAATTTCCGATCAGATTGATGAAAATCTGTTTCAGGCGGGCCGCATCACCTGTGATGGCGGCGGGTGTGTCAGGGTGGATGTCATAAAACAATTCCAAACCTTTGGCCTGGGCGCTGAAAGCCATCATTTCGATGATTTCCTCCACCACCACCCGCAATTCAAAGACTGAATTGTCGAGCTGCATTTTGCCCGATTCAATGCGGGAAAAATCCAGTACTTCGTTGATAATCAGAAGCAAATTCTCCCCACTGAGGCGAATATTTTTCAGGTAATTGCGCTGCTCAGGACTGAGGGGAGTATCCATCAGCAGGTCGGTCATACCAATCACCCCGTTCATGGGGGTGCGGATTTCGTGGCTCATGGTAGCCAGAAACTCAGATTTTGCCTGATTGGCATATTCCACCCGGTCTTTTTGCAGGAGAATTTCCTTATTGGCCTGCTCAACCTTTTCCTTTTCTGCCCGCAACTCCTGGGTTTTAAGATCCACCATGTGCTGAAGTTCCAGGCGCTTTCTGCGCTGGATCTGGGCCCGGTTTTTCTCCAAAAGGATAAGAATAATGATCAGGCAGGAGATGGCCCCGCCAATAAACCAGCCTTTCTGCCAGAAAGGCGGGGTGATGACAAAGGAAAAGGTGGCGGGAATTTCGTTCCAGATGCCTTCGCTGTTGCTGGATTTGACTTTAAAGGTGTATTCGCCAGGAGGAATGTTGGGATAGGTGGCGTGACTTTCCTCTACCGCGGGCGACCATTCCGTTTCCATGGGTTCAAGCAGGTAACGATACCTTACTTTATGGGGCAGATTCATGGTCACACCCGAAAATTCAAAACGGAGGTGATTGTCCTTGCGATCCAGTACCAGATTTTCGGGCAGGCCGCTCCAGGGAGTGATTTTGTCCGCTTTGCGCTCCCAATCCACATTTTCCAGGAATAATTTTACCGAGGTGATGAAGGTCTGCGGCACGTCCGGGTTGACGGATTCATTGCGGGGATTGAACTGGGTTACCCCTTCGATGGTGCCAAACCAGAAATTGCCTTCCCGGTCTTCGTAAACGGCATTTTGATTGCATTCCAGACCCGAAAATCCTTCTTCTTCGCCAAAGGTTTTGATGCGTACGGGATTTGAATTCTTGTCCAGAAAAATCTTGTTCAGTCCTTTTTCCGTGCCTGCCCACAAATTTCCCTCGCTGTCGAGTTGCAAAAGGTAAATGATATCTGAAGTCAGGCCTTCGCTGGACGTGAGGTAGCAAAATGAGTTACCATCCCATTTGCAAAGCCCCTCGTAGGTTCCAATCCAGATATTGCCATTCAGGTCTTCGCAAATGTTAATGATTTTATTGCTGATCAGGCCGTTGCGGGTGGTAAAAAGGCGTGGTGTGGTTCCATCGTACATCATGAGGCCGGCCGTGATATTGGCTCCCCACACCCTTCCCTTGCTGTCTGTGGTGACCTGCAGGGAGGGGCCCTGGAAAAATTTCTCCTTGCGCCAGATTTCGTTCACACTGTCGCCGTGAATGACGTGGTAGCCTATGGGTACGGAAAACCAGATGTCTCCTTTTGTGTCTTCCCCGATGGAATATATGGGGCGATAAGTGCCTCCGTCGGGTCGCATGACGGGTTCATATTTCCCGTTTTCATACTTGATCAATCCGTAGGAAGTGGCCAGCCAGGTGCGCCCGTGGCTGTCGTCGAGGACCTGGGGCACAAATGAATTCCTGAAATCTTTTGGCATTTCCAGGGGACTGAAATTTTCTCCGTTGAATTCAAAAATCCCGTTTTGGGTACACATCCAGTATTTTCCATCAGGTCGCTGGCTGACAGACCAGACACCCGTGGATTTCAGTCCGTCTTTGGGACCATAGTGGAGGAATGAAACAGAAGAAAATTTGCAAATCCCTGATCCTTTGGTCCCAATCCAGATATTGCCATTGCGATCCTGCAGCAGGCAACTGGTCGAATTACCGCACAAGCCTTCCTGTTCGGTCAGGGAAGAAAATTTTCCATCCTTGTAACGTCCCAATCCAAGTTCAGTGGCG
Organism: Bacteroidia bacterium; assembly: GCA_020635905.1. Classification (GTDB taxonomy): domain Bacteria; phylum Bacteroidota; class Bacteroidia; order J057; family JADKCL01; genus JACJYV01. Next base: position 265,759 of record JACJYV010000006.1, on the reverse strand, counting down.
ATCCAGAGTTCTCCTTCGCGGTCCACGAGGAGCGCATTGATTTTGGCCTCAGGCAAGCCCTGGTTTTGGCCAATGCGGTTGATTTTTCCATTTTCAAAGACAAAAATTCCTCCGCCTCCGCCCAAAAAGAGTTTTCCGTCGGGCATAAATTTCAGGGTAAGGATGCGGTAATTGGGTTGGTCACCCGGATAGAGGTAATTTTGAGCCGTTTTTCCGTCCCACGATACAAGTCCCCCTGTGGTGGCAATCCAGATTCCTCCTTCCAGGTCTTCCGCGATCGACCAAACCACGGATTTTCTCATTAAGGCAGAGGTATCGGGGAAACTGAATTTTTCGCCATCAAATCTGATCACCCCCTTCGATTCCTGCAGCCCAACCCAGATATTTCCTTCCCTGTCCTCGTGGATGGTTGAGGGAGTGGTGCAGGAAATGCCTTCCACCTCGGTCCAGTAATCAAATTTTTTGCCGTTATACCTGCAGATGCCCTCCCCGTAACAGGCAAACCAAAGGTTGCCTTTGCTGTCTTCAAGGATGGCCTGCACCTGATTGGAGAGCAATCCGTCGGCAGTGGTGTAATTGCGAAAGGTGCGTCCGTCGAAGCGGCTGGCGCCGCCTCCGTTGGTCCCGATCCAGAGGTAGCCTCTGCGGTCCTGGCACAGGGAATTGACCTGCGATTGTGCGAGCCCTTCCTTCACATTATAATTCGTGAAGTGATATTGCTTCGCAAATGCATTCGCAGCCCAAAAAAGGCTAAATATGACCAGCCAGTGCTTTCCCAACCCTTTAGTTTTCAATTATCACAGTAATTTTAAAAATAAGCAACGACTCCAATATTTTGGGGATCATGAAAGGAATTGGGGGGTTTTGTTCCTTCTTTTGGAATTTTTGCGAATAGTTTTTTTGGTGAGAATTCAGAATCGTCGCGGAGGGTTGTTATTTTGTTGAATTAGGCGGTTCTGTCTTTGAAAATCCTGCTTTTAATAAATTTCGGACCTTGTTTGAATTTAGGTAAAAAAGAAAGGGACCCGCTGTCGCGAGTCCCTTTCTGGGAATTTCAAAAGGGTTGAGCTCAGCCCAGATCCATTGCTTTCAGGGCATCTACCACCGAACGAACTGCGGCTTCAGAGTTGGCCAGCAGTTTTTTCTCGTCAGCGTTGAGATCCACTTCGATGATTTCTTTGATACCTCCCTTGCCCAGTTTCACGGGCACACCCAGGAAGATGTCTTTGATGCCATATTCGCCGTTCAGACCAGCACAAACGGGGAAAATACGGTCCTGATCGAGCAGGATGGCTTCCACCATCTGAGCTGCTGCCACGCCAGGGGCGTACCAGGCAGAGGTGCCGAGGAGTTTCACGATCTCACCTCCACCATTCTGGGTGCGGGTGATGATGGGCTCCAGGGTTTTCTCGTCCATCAGTTCGAGCAATGGAATACCAGACACCGTGGTGTAACGTGGAAGGGGAACCATGGTGTCGCCGTGTCCGCCCATCAGGAGGGCCTGAATGTCTTTGGGCGAGCAGTTGAGCTCGAGAGCCAGGAAGGAACGGTAGCGGGCGGTATCGAGGATACCTGCCATGCCCATTACGCGGCTGGAATCCACGCCGGCAGATTTCCAGGCCTGGTAGGTCATTACGTCCAGCGGGTTGGAAACCACAATGATGATGGCATTGGGAGATGCGGCAATGGCCTGCTCAGTTACTGATTTTACAATTTTGGCATTGATAGAAATCAGGTCATCGCGGCTCATGCCGGGCTTGCGGGGCACACCAGAGGTGATTACCACTACGTCTGATCCGGCTGTTTTGCTGTAGTCGTTGGTGCTGCCATACACACGGGTGTCGAATCCGTGAATGGGGGAGGTTTCCCAGATATCGAGGGCTTTGCCTTCGGCAACGCCTTCCTTGATATCCAGCAGCCAAACTTCTTTACAAATGTCTTTTTGGGCCAAAGTATCGGCACAGGTTGCACCAACCGCACCAGCTCCAATCACAGTTACTTTACTCATGGGTATTTTTTATAAATTGGGATAAACGGATTAAGATGGCGCAAAAATAATACCCCTTAAGCCAAATTCAAAGGTCAGATTTCTAAAATGGTCCGGAAAATAGGTCATTTCTTAGTTTTCCATTGATAACTTGCTTAAAAGCCCGTTTGCAATCCCCGAAAGAGGTTCACAACTTTGGGGAAGTTTCCAAATTTTGCAAATCACAAATATTCATCTATTTTTAGCTGCAATAAGATTCAAGGTCAAATTCCTATGAAAAAAGTACTATCCATATTATTATTGATGGGCCTCATGATCGGGGCTGGTCAGGCAACTTACGCCCAAAAGGCTTCCAAAAAAGAAGCCAAGGAAGAAAAGAAAAAAGAAAAATTAGAGAAAAAGCTCTGGAAGAAGAAAGCCAAAAACTATTCCAAAGCCCCACTTTCACTCCGCGACGATCTCGAAAATACCAATAAGCAGCTCAAAGAGCTTTCCGCCAAAAATAAGGAGCTTATGAACCGTCTGGCTTCCTGCAACAAATCCGTTGACAGCCTTGAAGCAGTCAACCGCGCCAAAGTCAACGAACTGGCCGCCCTCAACGCCAAGTACGAAAAGCTGCAGGTGGCTTACGAAGCCCAGAAAAACGTGACCGAGAAGAACATCACTCCTGGTCTCGTGTACAAAGTACAACTTGGGGCATTTGTCCATTTTGACATCAATAAATACCTGAAAGATACGGGCGAAGCCTTCGAAGGTGAAAACAAAGACGGTATGAATAAATATACCGTGGGTCAGTTCCGTGAATACGAAGTGGCCGAAGCCTTCAAAAAGGATGTGCAGAAAATGGGTATCAAAGATGCCTGGATTACCCCGCTCATTGATGGAAAACGTGTGACCCACGAGGAAGCCCGGCAGTATATCTCACGCCAGGGTAAAGGAAAATAAGACAATCCGTCAACAAAGATTTTGCAAAAGGGGAACTTCAGTTCCCCTTTTTTCGTTATATTTAAGATGAGGGCACCTCAAAAATCATGGAAGATCGCGGCGTGCGCTGAAGAAGATGGCGGAGTTTACAAAAGTAAATGCACATTTCTGATTCAGATCCAACCCAGAGATTCAAAGATTTTGGAGGTGCCTTTAACCTGAAATTCACGACCGCCCGGATGCCATTCATCCCGTTAGATCAAAACAACAAAGATATTTCCATAGGAATGTGGAAAGTGGAAGAAGACGAAAGTTTCTTCCACTCACGCCTCAATATCTATGAAAATGAAAAAGAGATTCTGGCCAGGATTACCCATCCCCACAAAAGGCTGGAATGGCTTTCCAGCAGGTTGTGCCTCAAGGAACTGCTCAAAATCACCCACAAGGTAGAATCCCTCAACGAAAACACAGGCAAACCCTACCTTTCCGACAATTCATTCAACATTTCCTACTCACACTCCAACCTTTACTCTGGAGCCATCGCCTCCAACAAAATTTCCGTGGCCATGGACCTGGAGGACCTCAGCAAGCAGCGCAACGACCGCACCCGCTTCCTTTTCATGCAGCCCGAAGAGTTGGAGTGGTTTGATCAGCTCGGCGACCGAAAACTTTTTTTCCTCATTTGGAGTTCAAAGGAAACGCTTTACAAAATTTATGGAAACCGTGGACTGGTCTTCAAGGAAAACCTCCTTATTCGCTCTGATTCGCCCCACAGGCTGGAAGAGGAAGGCACCGTTTCCGGAATTTTGGATTTAAATGGAACACGAAATCTGTATGAAATCTTCTATAAATTTTTCCCGGGTATCCTGCTTACTTATACTGTTGGGCCTGCTTTCGTGCAGCCCATCCCAGGACTCGCATCCAACTCAGGAGTCGGGCGAGGCGCCCGCCTTTGAGCCCATCTCCCACGATTTGCTCTTTAATCTGATCCACGAATCAGAAAAGCCCTACGTGCTGGTCAATTTTTACGCCACCTGGTGCAAACCCTGCCGGGTCGAATTGCCCGAATTGGTGGCCATCCAAAACGATCCCAACTCAAAAGTCAAAGTCCTCCTGGTCTCCATCGACGATCAGGAAGTGGTTGATTCCAAATTGGCAGGCTTTTTGCAGTCAAATAACATAGGATTCAAATCCTACACCTTAACCTCCGGCAGTGAGCAGTTCATTCAAAAGCTTTATCCCACCTGGCGCAAAACCATTCCTCTCAACCTGCTCTTTGATCAGGAAGGAAATCTCCTCGAAGGAATGGGGCTCACCGACCGGGCCGAAGTTGAAATGATCATTGCCCGAAACCAAACTATTTAGAGAAAAGCCATGAAAAAGATTTACTTCACGATGATGTTCACCCTGGTCCTGGCCTCCTCGGCCTTCGCCCAAAACATCGCGAATTTTTCCCTCCGAAATGTGGACGGGTCCAGCGTGAGCCTTAATTCATACAAAGGAAAAGCCGCCGTGGTGGTCATATTCACCAGCAACCACTGCGTATATTCCAAAAAGTACGAATCCCGCATCATCGACCTTGCCAAAGCACAACAGGCCAATAACGTCCAGTTTATCCTCATCAATTCCAACGACGGAGTACTCGCTGAAGAAGACAATTTTGCCAGCATGCAGGCCCGCGCCACCGAAAAAGCTTACCCCTTTCCTTACCTCAAAGACGACGATCAGACTGTGGCCAAGGCCTTTGGAGCTGAAAAAACGCCCGAAACCTTCGTCCTTGTGCCTTCTGGCGACGCTTTCAAAGTAGTCTATAAAGGCCTCATCGACGACAACGCCCTCATGTCCGACCGGGTCCAGAAAAAATACCTGGAGCAGGCCCTGTCCGAAACCCTGAGCGGCGGCGCACCCCAGACTGCCAATACCGACGCGGTCGGCTGCAGCATCAAGTGGAAATAATTTTTTAGCCTCTGGCCGCAAGCTACAAGCTTCAAGTCTTTCCCCTCTTCCAACCTTCCCCGAAAATTCGACAGGATAGGATGGAGTTTTTGGGCGCCTCCCCCCAGCTTCGCTTACCGGGGGGGCCGGGCTCTGCCAGGGGTTCCGTCGGGCCGCGTTCGTCAGGCCTCACCCGCGCCCCGACCGCTGCGGGCCAAACGCACCACCCACTGCCTTGCGCCCTTCTGATCCCTGGCGCCCGGGTGGAAATCTTCCACAACTTGCTTAAAGCCAAAATGCCTTACACCAGGTAAGGCACCCGGAAAATTCAAAAAATGGAGATTTTTGGAGAAATATTACTCAGGCCAGTACCTGGCCTTCGAGCACCGCGGGAATTTCCCTGAACTGATACAGCTGATTCCTCAATCTGGGAGTAAATCCAGCTTCCAGAATGCATTTCTGAATTTCTTCTGAAGTGAACCTGAAGGGTGCACCCGCTGCAGAAACCACGTTTTCCTCGATCATGATCGAGCCCAGGTCATTGGCTCCTGCATGCAGACAAACCTGGGCCACCTTCGGTCCAACCGTCAGCCAGGAAGCCTGAATATTGGTGATATTGGGCAGCATGATGCGGCTGAGAGCCAGCATGCGTACGTATTCTGTAGGTGAAACTTCGTTTTTCACCCCTTTTACCCGGTTGAGCAGGGTTCCGTCGTCCTGGTAAGGCCAGGGAATAAAAGCCAGAAAGCCGTTGGCTCCTTCGGGCTTTTCGGCCTGTACAGCCCGGATGCGCAACAGGTGATCAAACCGCTCCTCAATGGTCTCCACATGTCCAAACATCATGGTGGCGCTGGTGGTAATGTCAAGCTTGTGACACTGGCGCATCACTTCCAGCCATTCCTCGCCCAGGCATTTTCCGTTGGAAATGATGCGGCGCACCCGGTCATCCAGAATCTCGGCGCCCGCGCCGGGAAGTGAATCCAGCCCGGCGGCTTGCAGCCGCCGCAGGGTTTCATGGTAGGTGAGCCCACTTAATTCAGAAATATGTACAATTTCCGGGGGGCCCAGAGAGTGCAGGCGCAGATTGGGGTACCAGGATTTGAGACGTTTGAAAAGCTGTTCGTAGAAATCAATCCCCAGATCAGGGTGGTGGCCACCCTGAAGCAGCAGTTGGTCCCCGCCAAGGGCGAAGGTTTCCTCAATTTTACGCTTGTAGGTCTCGTCGTCTGTGATGTAGGCCCGGTCCGCGTATTTTTTGGTGGGCGGCACAAAAAAGTTGCAAAATTTGCAGTTGGCCACGCACACGTTGGTGGTATTGACATTGCGGTCAATTTGCCAGGTCACAATGCCGGGAGTATCTGCCTTTTTGATCTTGCGGATCTCATTGGCAGTGTACATCAGTTCGGCTGTGGTCGCATGCTCAAAAAGAAAAATCCCTTCTTCCAGAGAAAGAAATTCGAGATTGCGTGCTCTGGACAGCAAGTCCTGGGTTTTCATACGCGGCTTTTTGGAAAATAACTCCCGTCAGGGGGATTTGTTCTACGCAGAGGCGTAGGAGCTCAACATCACAGGCATGATCAGCATCAGCAGGTTTTCTCCTTCCTCCTGCACATTGGGCAGTACGATTCCTGCGCGGTTGGGGGTGGAAAGTTCCACCACAATTTCATCCGTATCAGAATTGGAAATGATGTCGATCAGCAGGGCAGCATTGAAGCCAATTTCCAGATCGCTGCCTTCGTAGTGGCATTTGAGGTTTTCCTTGGCCTCGTTGGCAAAGTCGATGTCCTCGGCGGAAATGGTCAGGTCGCTGCCTGAAATTTTGAAACGAACCTGGTGAGAGGTTTTGTTGGAGAAAATATTTACCCGGCGCAGGGTGCCGAGCAGATCCTTGCGGGCCACCATCAGTTTGTTGGGGTTGTCGGTCGGGATCACGTTTTCGTAGTCGGGATATTTCTGGTCGATCAGACGGCACACCAGCATCACTTCCTCGGTCTGAAAGAAGGCATTGCTGTCGTTATAATCGATGGAAACGGGCTCATCTGTATTGGAGAAAGCTCCTTTGAGCAGGTTGAGGGCCTTTTGAGGTACGATGAAGGAAGCGGGTTCCTGTACTGTGATATCCACCCGGCGATAGCGCACCAGACGGTGCGCATCAGTGGCCACAAAGGTAAGTCCGTTGGGGCTCAGGTTGAAGTAGATGCCGTTCAGGGCAGCTTTGTCCTCGTCCGTGGAAGCGGCAAAAAGGGCTTTGTTGATGGCTTTCCAGAGTACGTTGGAAGGCATCTGCACGGATTGGGTTTTCTGGGGAGTGGGAATGGTGGGGAAATCCAGGCCATTCTCGCCGCTCAGTTTATATTTTCCGGTCTCAGAGCTGATCTGAATGCCGAAGGTTTCTTCGTCAATAGAAAAAGTCACGGGTTGCTCGGGCAATTGCTTGAGGATATCCAGCAGGATTTTGGCCGGCACCGCGATTTTCATTTCACCTCCCTTGTTTTCGATTTCCAGCTTGGTGCGCATCGACATATCCAGGTTGGTGGTGGAAATGGTGAGAGAACTTTTCTCGATTTCAAACAGGAAGTTCTCGATGATGGGCAATACAGAACGGCTGGGAATAACACCAGAAACGCGGCTCAGGGCACGCAATAATTCGGAGGAGGATACTATAAAATTCATAGTGTGTACTTGTTTTGAAAAGCTGCAAGCTTCAGGCTGCGGGCTTCAGGCATCAAATTTAAAAGGGTTTTGGCTTGAAGCATGCAGCTTGAGGCCGACCGCTCAAACTTCTTCGCAAAGCTAAGAATAAATTACAGGGTGGGCAATGCAAAATATTCCTTCTTTCTCAGGAATTTATCCATAACAAAATGCTGCACGGTGAGCAAATCATTGCCTGAACTGAGCCACCCAAAAAAGTTGTTGGGGTTTTCAGGACGCTCATAGAGGCGCAGGGTATCTGTGGTGCCGTCAAAGAGATCATAGTAAAAACGCACGTCGGCCGGGCGGCCTTTGAGGGAATCAAGCAGGCCAGGATTGGCCTCGCCAGCGAAGGTCTCGGCAAAGGTTTTGCCTTTGAAAGCCGACAGGTAGGCCGAAATTCGGGTGGAATCTCCCGGCACATTGCCGGTCAGGGTAAAATTGCTTTCGGGAGACTCCCGTTCCAGGGCAAATGATGCGCCCGCATCTGCGTATTCCAAAGCCACCTTTTGCAGGTCGATCAGCGGGATATTGAAAAGCAGGTTTTCCCGCCAGTTGACCACCTCCGTGCTGTAATAAATGGAAACATAGCCCAGCATATCGCCCCTTGACATGATATAAGGCGTGTCTTTGCCCTTGAGCATCATGATATTTCCCGTTTGCTCCTTGTTGGTGGCGCCGATCAGGTATTCTTTCAAAACGCCTTCCTTTCCTTTGATCGTAACCAGGATGTGGTAGGCTTTCAGCCTTTCCAGCGAGGCCGCGCGGCCCTCTTTGGTCATGTTTTCCTTCAGCTGAAGGAGGTTCATGGTTTTCAGCAGGTTGGTCACTTTTCCCCGCTGGGCCACATATTTTCCATTGATCATCCAGACTCCGTCGGGGCGCTTGTCCAGCACCAGACGTTCTGCGGGCTGCTCTTTGAGCATTTTTTGCATTTCGATCTCCGTGACCGCAGCCGTGTCTTCAATGGCAAAGGCGATTTCTGCGGGATTCACCGAACTGCCCCCCGAATTGTGGAGAAAAAGAAAATAAAACAGAATCAAAAGCAGCAGTATGGCACCGAGGATAATGGTCTTTTTCATGCAGATTTGTTTTGAAAAGAAAGATTTTTACGCCGGCGCAGCCAGGCCCTGATCAGCCCGAAGGCAATGATCATCACCACAGGGATCACGATATTGATGAACTGAATAAAAGCCTGATTTCCAATCACCTTATTTCCGTCCAGTTTTCGTAAAACCACTTCCTTGGAACGGATTTGAGAAATTACATTGTCTCCTGAAAGATAATCCAGTAGGTTCATTACCAGGGCCTTATTGTCGTAAGGCACATATTGGTTCTGATTTTTGACCAGCATGCCCGTGGCAAGTTCCCCGTCAGAGATGACGGCCATTTTGGGCACTTCCAGGTCCACATTCACGGGTAGTTTGGCCGCGGTGGGCGGGGTGGGAGCCAGGCTGTCCACGGGAGGGTTGCGACGGGCAAATAGAGATTCAAATTTTCCGCTCAAAACCAGCCCCAGGGTGTAGGGTCCTTTATTGAAAAGGTTGGGGGGAATTGGACGGCTCACCAGTTGGCTAATGTCAATGAATTGGGTTCCCTGGATGGTTCTGGCGGCGGGTGAGGATTGCAAAACCACTTCTTTGCGAATACCCTCAATGTGGGTCGTGTCGATGGTGCTGCCAAAACGGATCGAAACCTGGTCCAGGTTTCGGGTTGCAGGATGGTCGGGAAAAGCCTCCAGAGAGGGGTGAAACACCCATCTCACGGTTTTCCTTTGGGGAAATTTGGGATTTTCCTCCTGCACCTCAATGGGATCGCAGTACATGTCCTGCAGAATATCGTAATTGATCTTCACCCCGTATTTGAGGAACAGGTCGTCCAGATTGAGGCTGCGCAGGGCCGTAAGGGTGCTCTGCTGGGCTCCAATGTCAAAATTGATGATCTCATTATCTGTGAGCCAGAGTACCTTGCCCCCCCGCATCATGTACTGGTCGATCTCGTATTTTTCCCTTTCGCGGAAGGGCTCGTTGGGCTGCATCACCAGCAGTACATCCACACTGGGGCTGATGGCTTCGCCCTGGCTGACATCCACATCCAGAATGGTGTAGTAGCGTTCCAGTTCTTCGAAAAGGTCGGGCGCATTGGCCCGGGTATATTCGCCATGCCCTTTGAGCAAACCCACCACTTTGCTGCGTTCGCGGGTGTAGCTCCAGATTTTGGTGATGATATTATATTCAAAATTCTGGGTGGCTTTTTGCACGTCTATTTCATAGGTGCGTTGCTGGGTCACGTACACACAGCCCTTGATCAGGTTGATGATGCCGTTATATGTACCCAGATTGAGTTCGGCGTAAGGAAGCAGTTTATAATCCTTTTTCTCCGTGGGAGATAACCTTTCAGTAACAGGAAAATAGGGAAATCCTGCCTTGCCAAATTTATTGTATAACTCAGGTTTGGGGGAAGGATCCACAAATTCATAATCAAGTTTGCCTCGCGATTGGATGCTGAGTTCCTTGAGGTAGGTTTCCAGGTCGGACTGCATTTTTTTGTAACGGGTAGGCATTTCTCCCGCAAAATATACCGTGATAAAGGCCTTTTCCCTGATTTCGCGGAAGAGGTCCACACTCACATCTGATACAGAAAAGCGGTTTTCCTCGGTCAGGTCAATGCGGGTAAAGAATTTTTCAGAAATGAAATTGACCACGATGATGATGAAAATCACCAGAACCCATTGCAGAATGTTATTGAGCTTGCGTTTTTTCATCAGTTTTTCTGGGTATCAAGGGCGATTTTGGTGGCGATCAGGCCGACGGCCACAAAACTGAGGAAATAAACCACGTCGCGGCTGTCGATCACTCCTTTGCTGATGCTGCGGAAATGTTCGAAAATGCCAATGCGCAGTACGATCTCATTGACTGAGGAAAAAAGGTCAAGGTCAGCGATGAAATCGAAGGCCATGAAGAAGAAAAAGCACAGAAAAAGTGCCAGCAGGAAGGATACGATCTGGTTTTGTGAGACGGAGGAGCTAAAGATGCCAATCGCAGTAAAGATGGCTCCCAGGGCGATAAGCCCGATGTAGGCTCCCCAGATGGGTCCATTATCAAGGCTGACGCCCTCACGGGTGAGGGAGGAAAGGGAAAGCCAGTAAACCACGGTTGGAGCCAGAGAAAATACCACCAGAAACACGGAAGCCAGGTATTTTCCCAGGATAATTTGCCAGTCTGTGACGGGTTTGGTCAGGAGCAATTCGATGGTGCCCGTTTTCATTTCTTCTGAAAAGGAGCGCATCGTGATGGCCGGGATCAGAAAGAGAAAAAACCAGGGAGCAAAGGCAAACAGGTCGTCCATGACGGCCAGCCCGTGCACCAGCACGTTGTCACCAAAGACCCAGAAAAACATGCCCACTCCCACCAGAAACACCGTGATCACGATGTAGGCGATCAGGCTGTTGAAGAAGGAGGCAACTTCGCGGCTGAATATGGTGAGGATGCTATTCATTTTGTAGCTTCAGGCTATGGGCTTCGGGCTGCGAGCTTCCAAAATTTTGCCCTCCCCAAAATAGGTTTTGGGCTGGCTCGTGGCTCACAGCTCGTATCTCGCAGCTTATTTTCATTTGGTCAAATCTCTGAATATGTCTTCGAGGCTGGTTTCCACGATCATGAGCTTGCGAATGGGGTTGTCCTGCCTGACGCTTTCCTCGAATACTTTGCGGCGCACGTCCACTTCTTTTTCTGAGCGGATGAGGTATTGATTTCCAATTTCGTTGGAGATTTCGAGTACGCCCAGCATTTCAGTGAGGGCTTTGAAGTCAAAGCCTTCGTTTTCGTATTCCACCCGCAGGAGATTTTCGCCGCCTGCTTTGGCGTGCAGGTTGACCGTGGCTTCATCAGCCACGATTTTGCCGCGGTTGATGATGATCACCCGGTCGGCAATGGCTTCCACTTCGGGCAGGATGTGGGTGGAAAAAATGATGGTCTTTTCTTTGGCTATTTCTTTGATCAGGGCCCGGATTTCCACGATCTGGTTGGGATCGAGGCCAGTGGTGGGCTCGTCGAGAATCAGGACCTTTGGGTCGTGAATGAGGGCCTGCGCCAGCCCCACCCGCTGGCGGTAGCCTTTGGAGAGCATGCCTATTTTTTTGTGCTGCTCCCTTCCCAGGCCAGTCATTTCAATGATTTCGGCGGTGCGGTTGTGCAGGTAATTGCGGCTGAGGTTGAATAATTTCCCCACGAAGTGGAGGTATTCATGGACGTACATGTCCAGGTACAGGGGATTGTGCTCGGGGAGATACCCGATCTGTTTGCGAATCTCGAGCGGATGGTCGAAAATGTTGTGGTCGTCGAGGACGACGGTGCCCTCTGTGGGCGGCATGAAGCTGGTAATGATCTTCATGGTGGTGGTTTTGCCCGCTCCGTTGGGTCCGAGAAAACCTACAATCTGCCCGGTTGCGATCTCAAAGCTGATGTCGTCGATCGCGCGTTGGGTATCGTAGATTTTGGTAAGATTCCGGACAGAAATAGCCATAGGCGGTCAAAAGGGGTAATTCAGAAGAATTAACAGGGATTGCGGGTACAAAATTATAAAAAGGGTGGAAAAATGGGAGATTAATTTAGTTGTTAGTTGTTAGTTCTGAGTTCTAAGTTGCCACTTTTAGTTCAGGGTGGTACCCGGGACCGTAAACTGTAAACTGTAAACTGTAAACTGTGGACTGTGGACTGTGGACTGTGGACTGTAAACGGTAAACTGTCCCGGGCCTTGCTGCATGTGGGATGCTGGCGCGCCGCCGTGCTTTTTGCGGCGCGACATGCAGCAGTGGGGGCTTGCAGGGACAGGCAGCACAGCCTTAGGTGCGGTAATGCGGACTCCCTGCCCTTCAGGGCCAAATCAGATTATTTTCCCAAAACAAACCCCAATTACTCAGGGCATGATTTCGCCTTCGTTGTTTACCCTTATATAAAAGGTGTGGAAATTGCTTTCGCCCGTGCCGCCAAAGCCGTTGGTGAGGCCGGACAGGAGGTAGTTGCCGTTGGCCAGGGTGGCGATATTGCCCGGATTGTCCGTGCCTGGTCCGCCAAGGGTGGAGGTGAATTCAAAGTTGCCAGAGGCATCCATTTTCCAGACCTCGATCTGACGCTCGATCCATTCTGAGATGGAACTGCCCAGCACGACCACGCCGTCGTCAGGAGTGGCGCTGAGTGCGATGGAACCAGCTTTGGGGCCAATTTTGCGCCATTTTTCGTTGCCATTGGCATCGTAACGGATGAGGATGGAGCCGTGCTTATAGGTTTCGCCAACCAGGACCAGATCGCCCGAGGTGGTCATTTTGAGGTCTGAGATGAACTGCAGATCGTCGTCGGCCGTGGTGTAGGTGGTATCCCAGACTTTGGTGCCATTGGGGTCGAGTAAGGCTAAGGTAGGAGTTCCTGTACCCAGTACGCCGCCATTTTTTTCGAGTCCCACGAAAGTACCTCCGTTGGGTGCTGCTTCCACGGCGTAGCTGTCGTCCTGGGCGGAATTACTCCACTTGCTCCAGACGGTATCGCCCGCCGAATTGCAGCGATAGAGGGAGAAATTGGGGTAATTGTCGTAATCGTTGAGGGAGCGCACGGAAACTGACATGCCGCCGTCCGTCAATACGGTAAGATCAAAGGGGCGGAAAATATTGCCGCCTGCATAGTCGCTGGTCCATGATTCTGTAAGGCTGTTGTCGTAGGCACGAATACGGATGAGGGTATTGCCGCCACTTTCCACGGTGCCAGCCACGATCACTCCTTCGGTCGCAGGCACATTGGCCGCAATGAGCAGGGGATCAAAGTCGAGGGTGGCTTCAAACTCGGTGGTAAATACGCCGTAATTGTTCATGGAGAATCTTTTTACGGTTTTTGTTCCACTTTCTGAGAGGATGGCAAATACGGAATTGATGTCCGCGCGGTAAGCCATGGAATTCTTAGTGGAGGCGAGGTTGGCGCCCTGAAGTTCCCAGTGGCCTTCGTAATCGTAGGGAGGTCCCTGTGGATCGTCGTCTTTGCAGGAGAAGAGAGCCAGACCAAGGAAAAGGAGCAGGTAAATGCGTTTGAGGGTCATAACGGGTGCGTAAGGTTTGTGTTCATGTGAAATTAACAAAGTATTGCGAGGAATGGAAAATTAAAATTTGGCTGCTGTTACTTACTCACGGTTTGATTTGAGCGGACAAAAGTTTTGAGAAGGGGTGTCAGGGGAATTTTAAGCCGTGAATCTTATGGGTTGAATTTGTTATCTTTGCGGTCCATGTTACGCATTCAACTTACACTTTTCCTGCTTTTGGCAGCTTTTTGGGGCTGGGGTCAGGCTATTGCGCCCGAACAACTGGCGCTGGATTTTGCAAGGGAAGGGTTGAAGTATGCGGATGAGGGACAGGATGAGGAGGCACTGAAAAGTTTGCGCATTGCGGCCAAACTGGACCCGGGCAAGGCTGAATATGTGCATTACATTGCCCAGATTTTGTTTGGGCAGAAGAAGTATGAGGAGGTGATGACCACGGTTTTTCCGCTGATCAAGAACAGCCAGGCTACTTCAAAGACTTATCAGCTGTATGGAAACAGCCTGGATATGCTGGGCGCCACGGACCGGGCAGTGCTGGTTTATAAGGAGGGTTTGCGGAAATTTGACCATCCAGGACCTTTGTATATGGAGTTGGGGGTGGTAGAATTTGCTCGTGAGAATGACGAACTGGCCCGTCAGTACTGGGAGGAAGGCATCAAAAAGGACCCGCAATCTGCGGGAAATTATTATTGGGCGGCCAAAAGCTATGCGGAAACGCCTGAGCTGATTCGCACCATGGTCTATGGTGAGTTGTTTTTGAATCTGGAGCGCTCGGGAGAGCGCACGCGGGAAATCAGCAGGCTGCTGTACGAGGTGTATGCAGGCTCGCTGGTGGGCCTGGCCGACAGCAGTGTGGCCTTTGGCTGCTCAGTTCACTCGCCCGACTCTCTGTCGGGCTATGATTTCAGACAGGTTAAGAAATTTGATTTTACCCAGGCTTTTACTTTCAGCTGGATTTTCAGGAACCGTCTGCCTGAGCAGGGATTTTCCCTGGCGGAGTTTCATCAGCTGAGAAAAGTTTTTCTGGAGAACTGGTTTGACTGGTTTGCGAATCGAATCAAGCTGGATTGTTTTCAGTGGTTGCGCCAGTTGATGGGGACGGAGGGGCTGGAAGCCTACCATTACTGGCTTTTGTTTGATGGGTCACCCGCTGAATTTCAGGATTGGTATTCCAAAAATCAGGAATCTTACGACAGATTTGAGGACTGGTTCATCAGAAATCCGATGCCTTTTTACGGAAAAAAGCCTTTTTTTCCCCGGGAATTCGATTGAAAATCTTTCCATTTTTCGGCATTTGGACGCGGGGAAATTTCTGCTGGGTGTCTCCTGAATGCATTTGTGATAAAAATTCATAAAATTAAGAAGGTAATATTCCCATTTAAAAATGAACAAAAAATCAGTCCTGATTGTTGTTTGTTTCTGGCTTTAATAGTATGTTTGTGTGCGACCAATATTTTTATTGTATTTTATTATTCTATGTGAGTGTAAGAGTTTTTTATTCATAATCTTGAAATTTAATCCAATTCTACTGATTATTCCGCTTAATTATCACTCGCATGCTATCGTTTAAGAACCCGGAGGCGCCCGCTTCCGGGTTTTTTCTTTTCTATAGAATTTGGGTTTTCAAAGAGGGTATTATCTTTGAAATATGATTATTTACAGCGTCACAATTGCTCTTGAATCTGGTCTGGAAAATGACTGGGTTTCCTGGATGCAAAGCCACCACATTCCCGATGTGATGGCTACGGGTTATTTCCTGAAGTATAATCTGCACAGGCTTTTGGAGCCAGCTTCTGAGGAAGGTTCAGTTACTTATAATGTACAGTATCACTGTCAGGATTTGTCCACCCTGCGGGAATATCAGGAAAATGCAGCGCCTGCGCTGCAGGCGGATCATACCCAGCGGTACAAAGATCGCTTTGTGGCTTTCAGAACGATTTTGGAAGTGGTTTAGAGAAGCTGCGAGCTTCGAGTGCTGAGTTGCGAGAAACGAGCCACTCAGATTTTCCTATTCTCTAAAATCTAACATCTCACCTCTAAGGGCTCACCTCTAACGACTAAGGACTCAGGACTAACGACTTACGTCTCTCCTTTCAATTCAATCCTGAATTCCGTGCCCGAATCCTGGGTGCTGGTGAGGGAAATGGAGCCACCCAGTTTTTCCACTGCGTTTTTGGCAATGTAAAGGCCCAGGCCGCTGCCGGCCCCAAGTTGGCCGGTCTTGTAAAACATGTCGAAAACCTTGGGTTGAGCGGATTTTTCAATGCCCTGTCCGTTGTCTATGACCGTGAGGATTTGCTTTTTCTCCTGCATGGCGCCCCTGACTTCGAGGTAACGGTGGTCTTCATCGGCCCGAAAAAAGCGGAGGGAATTCTGGAACAGGTGATTGAGGATAACCCGCAGCAATTTTTCATCTGAATGGAAAACCAGATCAGGAGGCAGGTTGTTGACCAGTTCAATGGAATGAAGGCGGGCTTCGCCCGAGTGGGCGATGAAGATATCTTCGACCAGATCACGGATTTTCAGGGGTTGCAACGAAGGCAAGCCTTCGTTGAGCAGGGTCAGTTCGAGCAGCCCCACCAGAGAATTATTCAGCTTATTGGCGACTTTTTCGATCAGGCCAAAATATTCCCGCGCCACCTGGTCCTTTACTTCCAACCCGGCTACTTTGACCAGTCCCTGCAGGGAATTGAGGGGCGCTTTCAGGTCGTGGGAGGCACGATATATAAAGGTATCGAGTTCTCTCTTTTTATAGGTGAGCTGCCGTTCGGTCTCTTTTTGGTTGGTAATGTCGCTAAACAGGCAAATGGAGCCGTTCAGGTTGCCTTCGGGATCGGCCAGGGGGGATTTGCCAATCCTGGCCATGAAAAATTCTCCGTCGCCCCGACGGAGGCGGATATCCCGGGAAAAACTTTCCCCGTGGTTATTGCCCAGACTGACCCTGTTTTCTGAGTCAGCCAACAGCACAGCCCAGGCATTTTTCAGATGTAATTCCTCAAACGAGTAGCCCGTCATTTCACAAAAACGATCGTTGGCAAAGAGAATATTTCCCTCCAGATCGAGGTACAACAGGCCTTCGCTCAGGTGTTGCACCAGGGTACGGTACTTTTCCTCACTGGCACGGATGGATTCTTCCGCCTGAATTTGATCTGAAATGTCGCTTCCAATCACCACAATCACATCCTGGTCGAGTTGCAGGCGGGTTAGGCTGACCTCAACGGGCACAATTTCACCGCTTTTCTTCTTCCAGCCAGCCCTTATGTGGTCATTGATATTGTATTGCTGGGCATTTTCAATGTTTTTCTCGATCAAATCCGGGGCCTGGCTCACGATGTCATAGATATTCAGGTGGTCCAGTTCCTCGTGGGTATAGCCCAGCAATTCCAGAAAGGCAGGATTGGCCTCGCGGATCATGCGGGTTTCATAGTCAAAAACGTAAATGGGTTGGGTGGACTTGTAAAAGAAATGTCTGGAAATGAAATCATTGCGGGAAAATTTCTCCTTCTTTTTCCAGTTATGCTCCAGTCTGCGGGCCGTGGTGAGAATGGTATTGCGTTCCCCGCGGCTGTTTCCAATGAATATAATGGTCTGATAAACCGTGATCTCATTGCCTGCGGAATCCAGATAATAATTTTCACCTGCCCAGCTGCCCCGGGTTTGGGCTTCAGGAAAAATGATTTCTTTGAGGATTTTGGTGGCCCAGTCCGGACGATGATTGGAAAAAAAGACTTCGTCGTCCTCGCCCACGCCCAGCAACCTGCGACCTGCAGGATTGATGTAATCCGCTGGCCCAACCAGGGGAATCACCGCAATCAGGTCGGTGGAAACGTCAAAAGCGGGGTAAAGCGCTTTCAGGTTTTCAGTTGAGGGTAACTTCATTCAATCATCAGGGTCGGGACCACAATAAAGATAATGAGGAACGCTCTTATCCCAATGTGAAAATTTCAAATTGAGTGTTTTAGGCCCCGGAACCCATTTCCCGTTGTAAAAATTCTGCCACAATTTCCGGCCGTTTCATGATCAGGTGGTGATCAGCTTTGGGGATGAGATTGGCCTTGCCGATCAGAAAACGGGGAAAGACAATGTCTTTTTTGCCGTGGATGCGGGCCAGAGGGACTTTGGGGGAACTGGCTTTCCAGTAAACGGCCTGATTGATGGACCATCTGATGAGATATGGGTCAGAATTTTTCATGATTTCATTCCTGATTTCATGGAGTTTTGGGGTCAGGCTGCCGACGGTAAGGGGGAAAATGAGGTTGGAAAACCACTTGTATGTTTGCCCGGGAATGAGTTTTTGCAGGGGAATCAGGCGAAATAGCTTGAGGTAAAAGGGGAATTCTGCTGAATTTTTTACGGTGGAAATGAGAAATAATTTCTCGGGAGAAACCCATTCACACAATCTCACCGCGGCCATGCCGCCAAATGAAACCCCACCCAGATAAAATGGCTGGCTTTGATCAATCTGGTCCGCCAGCCGCTTCAGGTAGGAGCTATATTTTTCACCTTTTTGGGGTTGAGGCCAGGTAATGACGGTAAATTCCAATCCAGTTTCCCGCAAAGGCTCAAACATTCTTTCGCTGGCAGCCAGGCCGGGCAAAAGGTAAATCCGCGGCGAGCCCGTTGGGCTCATGGCAGGGAATCCGTTGGAGTAGAATGGGGAAGCATTTCCCGCAAGGCCAGCTGATAAGCGGGAAATTCGCCCAGGTCGTTGTGGTGGCCACCCTCAATGGTGAAGAGGCTTACCTCGCCTGCAAACAGGTCAGTGAGGGCTTTGCCCTGCTCAAAAGGAACGACTTCGTCGTTCGTGCCATGAAAAATGACCACGGGCATTTTTACCTGGGGTGCCTTCAGGTCGTTGCGCATGGGATGTTTGAGCAAAAGGGGCACAGGCAACATCCAGAAAGTTCCTGCGGCAATTTTTTTCAGACTGTAAAAAGGAGTTTCCAGCATCAGCAAGGCTGGTTCAGGATGGTTGATCGCCATCTGGCAGGCAGGGGAGGAGCCCAGAGAGCGTCCGTAGATCACGATTTTTTCCGCGGGAAATTTACTTTTTGCATAATTCCAGGCCAATTCCGCGTCGGCGTACATATTCTTTTCGCTCGCTTTACCTGGAGTTTTTCCATAACCATGGTAATCAATCATAAAAATATCCCAGCCGTTTTGGGTAAAATCGGGTGCTACCTGTCCGTACCCGTCAATATTGCCTGCATTTCCATGAAAATAGAGTACGATTCCCTGGGAATTTTCCGCTTTGAAATGCAATCCGTTCACTTTTACCCCGTCTTCAGCTTCAAGGAAAACTTCTTCGAAGTTTTCACCTGGAAAATTGAATTTGTGGTCCTGGCTGAGAAATGCGCCCTGAAAGATGAAACTGTCCTGGCCAAAATAAATTCCCAGGGAAATCAGCAGGTAGAGGGCAATTGCAGCAAGTACCATGCGACGGATCAGTTTCAATATGCGATTATTGGCTGCCAAATTTCTCCTCCAGATATTGAGAAACGGCTTCCTGGCCCAAACCCTGAAAAACCTGGGCCATTGAGTCAGAACCTTCCACCCGCCAGCGGGTGTCCTGAATTACATCACGGGAGCTGGCTTCCTGATTGGTCAGAAACTGAGAGTAGGTCTCGGGTGAATCGTAGGCGATATGCCCAAGTTCCTCCCCGATAAATTCGGAAATTTCAGGGTCAGACTTGAAAATCCGGCCCAACTGAAAGATATGGATAATGGAAGCGGCCTGCTTTTCGCGGATTATGGCCGACGAAAGGGGTTCCAGAAAGCCAAATCTCTCCTTTTTGGGGTGAGATTTCTGGTTGATAAAGAGGCATTCCACCTGGGGAGAGGCCATATTGAGGCGAATTCCCTCCACCACTTTTGCACTCAGTTGATCGATCTGAGCCCAATCTGCCGCCTGGGCACTGAGCTGGCTTTCCAAAGTGTGAATATCAGTAAAGATACTGTCCAGTTGGGTGCAACTGGCTTCTGGTTCGTCCTGTTGGGTTTTTTGCCCTCCGCAGGCGAAAAGGATTGCAGCCAACCCCAAAAGGGGCAGCAGACGGGTGATATGGTGAAACATGATTTTCATGGTGATTAGCGTTTTGTAAATCCGATTTTGCCCATCTGATGGTATCCAAACCACTCCAGGGCCATGCGATAGCTGTCTTTTCCGAATCCTGTGATGGTGCCTGCGCACACGGCAGAGATCACGGAAACGTGGCGGAAAGGTTCCCGCGCATAGATATTTGAGAGGTGTACCTCCACCACAGGGATTTGCATGGCCGCAATGGCGTCCCGAATGGCAATGCTGTAATGTGAGTAAGCCGCTGCATTCAGAACGATTCCCTGGAATCGTTCGTCTGCCGTTTGCTGAATCCTGTCCACAATGGCGCCTTCTGAATTGGATTGAAAATAATCAATTTCCATTTCAGGAAAATGACCCTTCAATTCCTCCAGAATCTTTTCAAAATCCTCCCGTCCGTAGAATTTTTCTTCACGCTTGCCCAGCAAATTCAAATTGGGACCATTGAGAATCAGGATTTTCATGTTCAGTTTTATTGTCAGCTTTTGCGGAAACGTGGGGAAGTTTTATTCGGAAATATCCGCAAAAAAAGCTCCCTTGGGGTCAGAAAAGGCAAATTTTTCAGCCCTCCGTTTCAAAGGTACGAATCCTGCCCCAATATATTGAACTGGAAAATACTCATAAAGGAATATCAGCGGCATTTGCGCATTGAAAAGGGCATTTCCGAGCATACTTTTGAGGGATATGTCCACGACGTGGAACGTTACCACCAGTTTGGCGAGGAGGTTTTGGGGTTAAATTCTCCTTTACGCATCACCATTGGCCAGTTGCGCACCTTTATTCAATACCTGATTGAGGATTGCTACCTGAATGAGCGCTCCCTGGCCAGGAATATTTCTTCCATTCGCTCCTTTCATAATTTTCTGGTGACGGAGGATTATACAGATCAGGATCCCACGGAATTGCTCGATGCACCCCGCCTGACCCGCAAACTGCCTGTCGTACTCAGTGTGACCGAGGTGGATGCGATTTTTGAAGCCATTGACATGTCCACCCCACATGGTACCCGAAACCGCGCCATGCTGGAATTACTTTATTCCTCTGGTTTGCGGGTGAGCGAAGTGGTAAATCTCGAAATGAGCATGATTTATTTTGATGAATCATTTGTGCGGGTGATTGGTAAGGGAAATAAAGAGCGGCTGGTTCCCCTGGGTAGCTCGGCCCGCAAATACATTCTTATATATAAGGAGCATTACCGCAATCAGGCCAGTCCTGCAAAAGGCGATGAGGACATCCTTTTTTTGAATCGGCGGGGGGGACGACTTTCCCGCAATATGGTTTTCATGTTTTTAAAGGAATTGGTAAAGGAGGCGGGCATCAATAAAAATGTAAGCCCCCACACATTCAGACATTCCTTCGCCACACATTTAATAGAAGGAGGCGCAGACCTGCGGGCCGTGCAGGAAATGCTGGGTCACGAATCCATTACCACCACGGAAATTTATCTGCACCTCGACCGCGATTATCTGAAAGAAGTGCACCGCACTTTTCATCCCCGCAACTGATCTGGCCGCCTTCCCACTACAAATCTGTCCTTTCCATTCAGATCCTGCAACAATCTCACCTCCACAAAGCCTGCTTTTTGGACCGCCTCCCGGGTTTCTGGACCTTTGGTCTCATTGATCTCAAAATAAAGTCTTCCTCCCGGCCGCAGCCAGTGCATGGCCAGCCGGGAAATCGCCTTATAAAAGAGGAGTGGATCCTCGCCCCCGGCAAAGAGGGCCAGGTGGGGTTCGTTTTTAATCACCAGATCGGGCACCAGCGGGCGATCTTCTTCTGTGACGTAGGGTGGATTGGAAACGATGATTTCCAGATTGGAAAACAGATCATCCCCTGCCTTTAATATATCTGTCTGGTGAAAGGTGATTTTGGCCCGGTGAAAATCTGCATTTTTCCGGGCAGTTTCGAGGGCTTCGGGGCTTACTTCAAGGGCATGCACATTGGCCTGGGGAAAAGTCAGGGAAAGAATCACGGGCATCGCTCCTGACCCTGTCCCAATGTCAAGGATGGAATCCGGGTTAAGGTGTTCATTTTCCCGGATAATCAGGTCCGTTAATTCTTCCGTTTCGCCCCTGGGGATCAATACAGAGGGATTTACCATAAATTCGCGCCCGTAAAACCAGGATTTTCCAATGATATACTGAATGGGTTCACCTTTTTCCAAACGAGCCATAATTGACTCAAAAATATTTTTTTCTTGCTCTGTGAGTAATCTTTCTGCATGCATAACTGATTGTAAATAAGGAGATTGGGTGATCTCCTCAATAATAATTCTTGCAATTGCGAGAGATTCCTCCTGAGAATAGATGGAAATTAGACGAGAACACACTATCTTTGCGGTCCTTCCGAGTTTTTGAGACGTAAGACTCATAGAAATTAGGATAAAAAATGGTTGAATAACCGTGCCTAAAAATAGGGCAAATAGTTCTTTGTGAATAAAAATGTTGAAAAATAATAATCCCTCTTGATTGATTGGGATCAAATATCTAACTTTGCAACTCTTTTGAAATAATAAGGGGTAAATATGCCTACGATACAGCAATTAGTAAGAACAGGACGTACGAGCAAGACTCGTAAAAGCAAGTCTCCAGCACTGGAAAGTTGTCCGCAGAAACGCGGGGTGTGCACTCGTGTGTACACTACCACTCCCAAAAAACCTAACTCAGCTCTTCGCAAAGTAGCTAAGGTAAAACTCACCAACGGATTCGAGGTTATTGCCTACATCCCGGGTGAAGGTCACAACCTCCAGGAACACTCCATCGTTCTGATTCGTGGTGGAAGGATCAAAGACCTTCCTGGTGTGCGCTACCACATCGTCCGTGGTTCTCTCGATACTGCTGGTGTGGAAGGTCGTAAGCAAAGCCGTTCCAAATACGGAACCAAACGTCCCAAGAAGAAGTAATCAGAATCCAGTAAGCATTAATAGCAATGAGAAAAGGAAGAGCAAAACAGCGCAAACTTCTGCCGGATCCCCGGTACAATAGCCAGTTGGTATCCAGGTTTGTAAATAACCTGATGTCAGATGGCAAAAAGAATACTGCTTATACTGTATTCTATGGCGCAATGGATATTGTAGCCAAACGCACTGATTCTAATCCCCTTGAAGTATTTGAGGCAGCTGTAGATAACATCATGCCTTCAGTTGAAGTAAAAAGCCGTCGTGTGGGTGGTGCCACTTTTCAGGTTCCTATGGAAGTTCGCCCGACCCGCAAAATGACCCTTACCTTCAACTGGCTCATCACCTACTCACGCAAGCGCAACGAGAAAGGGATGCAAAACAAACTGGCTGCCGAAATCATCGCAGCTTCCAAAGGCGAAGGTGCCTCCGTTAAAAAACGTGAAGATACCCACCGCATGGCAGAAGCCAACAAAGCTTTCTCCCACTTTAGATTCTAAGGAACGATTCAGGAAACCAATCAGGTTAGGATAATGTCAAAGGACTTAAAACTCGTAAGAAATATCGGCATCATGGCTCACATTGATGCCGGTAAAACAACCACTACCGAGCGTATTCTGTACTATACCGGTATAGTGCACAAAATCGGTGAGGTGCATGATGGCGCTGCCACCATGGACTGGATGGAGCAGGAGCAGGAGCGTGGTATTACCATTACCTCTGCCGCTACCACCACTCACTGGAAATTTCAGGACAAAGAATTCCGTATCAACATCATTGACACTCCAGGCCACGTTGACTTTACCGTGGAAGTGGAGCGCTCCCTCCGTGTACTCGACGGCGCTATCGCCCTGTTCTGTTCCGTAGGTGGTGTTGAGCCCCAGTCTGAAACCGTATGGCGTCAGGCTAACAAATACAAAGTTCCCCGCATCGGGTTCGTAAATAAAATGGACCGTTCCGGTGCTGACTTCCTGCGTGTGGTACACCAGGTGCGTGAGCGCCTCGGCGCCAACGCAATGCCTCTCCAGATCCCGATTGGAGCTGAAGAAACCTTCCGTGGCGTAGTTGACCTGCTCGACGGAAAAGGCTACGTGTGGAATGAAGAAGATCAGGGCATGACCTGGTCCGAAATCCCCGTGCCCGCTGACGTAATGGCTGATGTGGAAGAGTGGAGAGAGAAACTGGTTGAAGCCGTTGCTGATTACGACGAAGGACTGATGGAGAAATACTTCGAAGATCCCGAGTCAATCACCAAAGAGGAAATGATCGAAGCGATTCGCAAAGCGACCATCGACATGAAGATCACCCCCATGATGTGCGGTTCCGCCTTCAAAAACAAAGGGGTTCAGATGCTGCTGAATGCGGTGTGCGAATACCTTCCTTCACCTTTCGATATTCCCCCGGTTGAAGGAACCAATCCTGATACCCTGGAGCCTGAAATTCGTAAGCCCCTGGCTACCGAGCCTTTCTCAGCTCTCGCATTCAAAATCATGACCGACCCTTATGTAGGTCGTCTGGCATTCTTCCGTTCCTACTCAGGAGAGCTTCCCTCGGGAACCTACGTCCTGAATACCCGCAGTGGTAAAAAAGAGCGGATCAGCCGCGTGCTGCAAATGCACGCCAACAAGCAAAATCAGATTGACATGGTTGGACCTGGCGATATCGCTGCAGCCGTAGGCTTCAAAGATATCCGTACCGGAGATACCCTCTGCGACCTGGATCATCCCATCCTGCTGGAATCCATCGAATTCCCCGAGCCTGTGATCTCTCTGGCCGTTGAGCCAAAGACCACCAAGGACATGGATAAACTGACCCAGTCTCTGCTGAAACTCTCTGAAGAAGATCCGACCTTCAAAGTGAAAACCGACGAAGACTCAGGTCAGACCATCATCTCCGGAATGGGTGAGCTTCACCTGGAAATTCTGGTGGATCGTCTGAAGCGTGAATTCAAAGTAGAAGTAAACCAGGGAGCTCCCCAGGTTGCTTACCGCGAATCCATCACCGGATCTTACGATCACCGCGAACTTTACAAAAAGCAAACGGGTGGTCGTGGTAAATTCGCCGATATCCACGTTGAATTTGGCCCAACTGAAACTGGCAAAGGTTTCGAGTTTGTGGACGAAATCAAAGGCGGGGTTATTCCAAAAGAATTTATTCCTTCGATTGAAAAAGGTATCCGCTCTGCTCTGGCCGACGGAGTGCTGGCTGGCTTCCCGGTTGACGGGGTTCGCGCCCGCCTCCACTTTGGAAGCTACCACGATGTGGACTCTGACCAGCTTTCATTCGAACTCGCAGGCCGCCTTGCCTTCAGGCATGCAGCCATCAAGTGCAGCCCCATCATCCTTGAGCCTATCATGGACGTGGAAGTTGTAACTCCTGAAGAATACATGGGATCTGTAGTAGGTGACCTCAACCGTCGCCGTGGCCAGATCGAAGGTATGGACAGCCGTGGTACCGATCAGGTGGTAAAAGCCAAAGTTCCATTGTCTGAAATGTTTGGTTACGTAACCAACCTCCGGACCATCAGCTCTGGCCGTGCCGCTTCCACCATGCAGTTCTCCGAGTATGCAAAAACTCCTAACAACATTCAGGAAGCAGTAGTAGCAAAATTCAAAAGTGTTCCCACGAACGCATAATTATTAATAGAGGCATGAATCAAAAAATTAGAATCAAGCTAAAATCCTACGATCACAATCTGGTTGATAAATCAGCCGAGAAGATCGTTCGGACGGTGAAAACCACAGGTGCTGTGGTGAGTGGTCCGATTCCGCTGCCCACTGATAAGAGTGTGATCACGGTAAACCGCTCTCCCCACGTGAATAAAAAATCACGCGAGCAGTTTCAGGTGTGCTCTTATAAGCGGCTTATCGACATCTTCAGCTCCAGCACGAAAACTGTGGACGTTCTTATGAAACTGGAATTGCCCAGTGGTGTTGATGTAGAAATTAAGGTTTAACCTGTAACTGAAAGGAAACGATATGCCAGGCATAATTGGTAAAAAAATAGGTATGACCAGTATCTTCGACAGCGAGCGCAGGAATATCCCCTGTACCCTGATTGAAGCAGGTCCCTGCATCGTAACCCAGGTACGAACAGAAGAAATTGATGGCTACTCAGCCGTTCAGTTGGGTTTCGGTGAAAAGAAAGAAAAGCATACGCCTGCAGCCATGCAGGGACACTTTAAGAACGCCAAGACTACTCCCAAGCGTCTTCTTAAAGAATTCCCTCAGGACTCAGGGTATTCACTCGGTGACACAGTAACCGTTGAAATCTTCCAGGTTGGAGATTACATCGACGTAACTGCAAAGTCCAAAGGAAAAGGATTTCAGGGCGTTGTTAAACGTCACGGATTTGGTGGTGTGGGTGGACAAACCCATGGTCAGCACAACCGTGGTCGTGCTCCCGGATCTCTCGGACCTGGATCTACCCCTTCAAGGGTATTCAAAGGAATGCGCATGGCAGGCCGTACAGGTAACCAAACCGTTACCATCCAGAACCTCCAGGTGCTCAAAATCATTCCTGAAAAGAATTTGTTGGTAGTTTCCGGGAACGTTCCTGGTCGCCGTGGTGCTTACATTTACGTGGAGAAGTAAAATGGAAATCGCAGTTAAAAATACATCCGGGAAGGATACTGGCAAAAAAGTCAGCCTGAACGACAGCGTATTCGGCCTCGAGAATCCCAGCAACAGCCTGATTTATCAGGACGTGCGCCTCATTCTCGCCAACCGTCGCCAGGGCACCGTTAAAACCAAAGCCCGTGGAGAAGTTCACGGTACCAATAAAAAGCCCTTCAAGCAAAAAGGGACCGGTGGAGCCCGTGGTGGTGACAGAAAGTCTCCCCTTTGGCGTCACGGTGGTACCGTATTCGGACCCCAACCCCGCAATTACAGTTTCAAGCTGAATAAAAAAGCCAGAAACATTGCCCGCGCCAGTGCCCTGACCCACAAAGCCGTTGATGGCAAAATCACTGTGCTGGAAAACTTCACCATGGATGCCCCCAAAACCAAGCAGTTTATCAGCATCCTCGACTCGCTGGCTCTTTCCGGAGTGAAAGTGCTGCTCGTTCTCCCTGGTGATAACGCAAATATCTATCTGTCCGGTCGCAACGTGCCCAAAGCCAAAGTGATTCGTGCAGCAGATTTGAACACCGTTGACATTCTCCATGCTGACAGCCTGGTGATCCTCGAAGATGCGGTTTCGGTAATTGAACAAAACATCTTAGCCAATTAATAAGATGAGCATTATCAAAAAACCATTGGTCACAGAGAAAATGACCGGGCTCCAGGACAGAGGAACCATCCAGTATGGTTTCGTTGTTGACCACGGAGCAAATAAGCAGCAGATCAAAGCTGAAATTGAAAGAGTGTACGAGGTAGAAATTACCGGAATTCGCACCATGGTTTACGCAGGTAAAGCCCGTGCCAGAATGACCCGGAGCGGATTCCTCAAAGGACGCACTCCCAAGTACAAAAAGGCAATCGTGACCCTCGCCTCTGGCCAGACGATCGATTTCTACAAGAACATTTAATCGCGTTAGGAGAGAAAAATGGGTATAAGAAAATTAAAACCGATTACTCCTGGGCAGCGCTTTATGTCCATCTCAGATTTTGCTGATGTGACCAAAAGCGAGCCTGAAAAAGGACTGATTGAGAAGATCACGAAAACGGGCGGCCGCAACAGCAGCGGACGTATGACCGTTCGTCAAAGAGGTGGTGGTCACAAAAGACGCTACCGTATCGTTGACTTCAAGCGCGATAAAACAGGAATTCCGGCTACCGTTGCCGCTATCGAATACGATCCAAACCGTACCGCACGCATCGCTCTGCTTCACTATGCAGACGGAGAAAAGCGCTACATCCTGGCTCCCGATAAACTGAAAGTTGGCCAAACCGTACTTTCTGGTCCTGATGCAGCTCCCGCCGTAGGGAACGCCAAGCAAATGAAGGACATTCCGCTCGGTACCATTATTCACAACATTGAAATGCATCCCGGACGGGGTGGGGTATTGGTTCGCAGCGCCGGAAACTTCGGACAGCTGCTTGCCAAAGAAGGTCGCTACGTGATCATTAAGCTCCCCTCAAGCGAGACCCGCATGATCCTCGGCACCTGCATGGCTACCATTGGATCACTCGGAAACTCATCTCACATGAATATCACCCTGGGTAAAGCCGGACGCAGCCGTTGGCTCGGACGTCGTCCACGCACCCGTGGTGTGGCCATGAACCCGGTGGATCACCCAATGGGTGGTGGTGAAGGAAGGTCGTCCGGTGGACACCCAAGATCCCGCAAAGGTCTGCCCGCCAAAGGATATCGTACACGTAATAAGAATAAAGCATCTTCACGTCTGATCATCAGCCGGAGGAAAAAATAATAAGTGAACCATGTCTAGATCACTGAAAAAAGGCCCTTTTATCGACCCCAAGCTGGAGATGAAAGTTTCTAAAATGAACGATAGCGGCCAAAAGAGAACAATTAAAACCTGGGCCCGGCGCTCACTTATTCCACCGGATTTCGTAGGTCACACCATCGCTGTGCACTGCGGAAACAAATTCATCCCTGTTTTCATCACTGAAAACATGGTAGGTCACAAACTTGGAGAATTTGCGGTAACACGTACTTTCCGTGGACACGCAGGTGCCAAAAAAGATAAAGGAAGGAAATAATCATGGCTGAAGCGACTAAAAAATTGACCCGCAAGGAGAAGATTGCCGCCGGCGCTGAGAAAGCTCCCAAGCGTAAGAAAATGTACGCTGAAAGGCTCAAAGCTGAAAAACAGGAGACCGCTAAGGCTACCCTGAATCAGTATCCTACCTCTCCCAGAAAAATGCGCCTCGTGGCCGATCTGGTCCGTGGAGTAAATGTTGAAAAAGCATTTCACATCCTGAAAGTAACTCCCAATTTATCTGCCCGTCCACTCGAAAAACTTCTCCGTTCAGCAATCGCCAGCTGGGAAGCCAAAAACGAAGGACAAAGGGTAAACGAAAGCGAGCTTTACATTAAGGAAATTTTTGTTGACAGCGCCCGTATGCTGAAGCGTTACCGTCCTGCTCCCCAGGGCCGTGCTCACAGAATCAGAAAGCGCTCCAACCATGTTACACTGATTCTGGATACCAAAGAAGATTTAAATTAAGGAGGCACTCTTGGGACAAAAAACACATCCTATCGGGCTCAGACTGGGCATTTCCAAAGGTTGGGATTCCAACTGGTACGGAGGCAGGTTTTATGCAGATAAACTCGTTGAAGACGAGAAAATTCGTTCATACCTGCTTGCGCGTATCCCCAAAGGTGGGATCTCCCGCATCGTAATTGAGCGGACCCTCAAAAGAATTACCATCACCATCCACACTTCCCGTCCGGGAATCGTGATCGGAAAAGGTGGTAAAGAAGTTGACCAACTGAAAGAGGAAATCAAGAAGATTACTCACAAAGAGATTCAGATCAATATCTTCGAGATTAAGCGTCCTGAACTGGATGCCAAACTCGTGGGAGAAATGATTGCCTCACAGCTTGCTGCAAGGATTTCTTTCCGTCGCGCCATGAAAACCGCTCTCGCCTCTACCATGCGTATGGGTGCAGAAGGGATCAAAGTAATGTGTGCAGGTCGTTTGGGTGGAGCCGAGATGGCCCGTACCGAACAATACAAAGAGGGACGCGTTCCTTTGCAGACTCTTCGGGCTAACATTGATTATGCCCTCTCTGAAGCCAGCACCATTTACGGCCTCATTGGCGTGAAAGTTTGGATCTTCAAAGGTGAGATCTACGGTAAAACCGACCTCTCCCCTAACTCAGGACAGCAGGAACGTCGTAAAGGCGGTGGACCTGGTGGATCTGGAGGTAACAGCGGTGGCGGTGCTCCCGGCGGTCGTGGTGCAGGTGGCGGTGGAAATCGCGGTCCCCGTGGTGGCGGCGGCGGTGGAAACAGACGCTAAGAAAATTTTTGATCATTCGAAGAAGTATATAAGTCATGTTATTACCTAAGAGGACAAAATTCAGGAAACGGCAAAAAGGGCGCTTGAAAGGTGAATCCCAGCGGGGACACCAGATCGCCTTCGGTTCCTTCGCTATAAAAACGCTCGAAAACGGATGGATTACCAGCCGTCAGATTGAAGCTGCCAGGATCGCGGTTACCCGCCGGATGAAAAGGGAAGGAAAAATCTGGATTCGGATTTTCCCTGACAAGCCTGTTACCAAAAAGCCTGCGGAAGTAAGGATGGGTAAAGGTAAGGGATCTCCTGAATACTGGGTTGCTCCAATCCGTCCGGGGAGAATCATCTTCGAAGCCGACGGTGTGGATCTGGAAACAGCAAAAGAAGCTATGCGTCTTGCTGCTCAGAAACTTCCGGTCAAAACCAAATTTATCGTTAGACGAGATTTCCAGGCATAATCAGATTATGAAAACGAAAGATATCAGAGAATTGACTGACGCAGAAGTAGCAGCAAGGATTCGGGAAGAAAAAGACCACCTGCTCAAACTCCGTCTCAATAACGCGATCTCGGCAATTGAAAGTCCCGCCAAGATCCGGGAATCACGCAAAACCATTGCACGGTTGAACACCGTACTGCGGGAGCGTAAGGGTAACTCCACTACTAACAAGAATTAAGTATGAGCGAAGAGTTAAATACCGTAGCCCGGAATCTTCGGAAAGAAAGGACCGGAAAAGTTGTGAGCAGCAAAATGGATAAATCCATTGTGGTGGCTGTTGAACGTAAAGTAAAACACCCCATCTATGGAAAATTCGTGAAGAAAACCACCAAGCTGATGGCTCACGACGAAAAAAATGAAGCCAATGAAGGCGATACCGTACGCATCATGGAAACCAGGCCCCTAAGCCGCCAGAAGCGTTGGAGAATGGTTGAAATCATAGAAAAAGCCAAGTAAAATGATACAGCAGGAGTCAAGGTTAAGCGCAGCGGACAACAGTGGGGCCAAGGAATTGCTCTGCATTCGTGTCCTTGGTGGTACCGGCCGCCGCTATGCCCGGATTGGTGACAGGATCATTTGCTCAGTTAAATCTGCTGATCCTCACGCCAACGTGAAAAAAGGTGACGTGGTAAGAGCAGTTGTGGTTCGTACCAAAAAAGAAATGCGTCGCAAAGACGGTTCATATATTCGTTTTGATGAAAACGCAGCCGTTTTGATCAACCCTGAAGGTGAACCCAGAGGAACCCGTATTTTCGGCCCCGTCGGTCGTGAATTGCGTGAGCGTAAATACATGAAGATTGTTTCACTTGCCCCTGAGGTACTGTAACATCCACTATTATGCTGAGAAAAAATAATCAAATCCCAAAATTGCACATCAAACGCGGAGATACCGTGCGTGTGCTTTCTGGCAAGGATCGTGGCAAAACAGGAAAAGTTCAGGTGATCGTTTCCTCAAAAGATGCCCGTACCGGCGTCGTCCAGAGAAAAGCCATTGTGGAAGGTGTAAATATGGTTTCAAAACACAAGCGTCCGGATACCAAGAATCCTCAGGGCGGAATCATTGAAACCGAAGCCCCAGTCCATGTTTCAAACCTGATGCTGTTGGTGGGTGGCAAACCTACCCGGGTTGGAAGAAAACCCAATGAAAACGGCAAAGGTTGGGTAAGATATTCAAAGAAAACAGGAGAAATCATTAAGTAAAATGTCATACGTACCCAGACTTTTAGAGGACTACAGAGCACGGATCGTGCCTGCGCTGATGGAGAAATTTAACTATGACTCCGTAATGCAGGTGCCCCAGCTGGAAAAGATCAGCATTTCAAGAGGTCTTGGCAAAGCAATTGCCGACAAAAAACTCATCGAGAGTGCTGTAGAAGAATTTTCCACGATCACAGGTCAGAAAGCAGTGATCACCAAGTCAAAGAAAGACATCTCAAACTTTAAGCTCCGCAGAGGAATGCCTATTGGATGTCGGGTAACTTTGCGCAGAGAAAAAATGTATGAGTTTCTGGATCGCCTGGTGAACGTTGCTATCCCTCGGGTACGTGACTTTCGCGGAATCCCCTCCAAAGGCTTCGATGGCCGGGGAAACTTTACCTTTGGCGTTAAAGAGCAAATTATCTTCCCCGAAATCGACGTGGATAAAATCCAGTCTATCGCCGGAATGAATATCACCTTCGTAACCTCCGCCAAGACGGATGAAGAAGGATTTGAATTGTTGAAATTGTTTGGAATGCCCTTCAAAAAGGATTAACAGTAATTTTATGTCCAGAACATCAGTTATCGCACGGCAGCGCAAAAGAGAAAAAATGGTGGCACAATACGCTGAAAGGCGTGCTGCCCTGAAAGAAGCTTGCGATTATCGTGCCCTCGCTCTTTTACCCAGGGATTCGTCTCCCGTAAGGTTGAAAAACCGTTGTGCCCTGACCGGCAGGCCGAAAGGCTACATCAGAAAATTTGGAATTTCCAGGATTAAATTCCGTGAATTGGCTCTCGCTGGCCGTATTCCCGGAGTTAGAAAGGCAAGTTGGTAAGAATATGACCGATTCTATTGCAGATTACCTCACAAGGGTCCGGAACGCGATCAACGCAAAGCACCGGATTGTGGAAATCCCTTCCTCAAATTTGAAGAAGGAGATCACTAAAGTATTGTTCGACAAAGGATATATCCGCAAATATAAATTTGTGGAAGGAGCTCCCCAGGATTCGATCAAAATTGCTTTGAAATATGACCGGGTAACCAAAAGGTCAGCTATCTCCACCCTTACCCGGGTGAGTAAGCCTGGTCTGCGGAAATACGTGCATGCTGACGGCATTCCACGTGTTCAGAACGGGCTCGGGATCGCAGTAATGTCAACCTCCAAAGGAGTTATGACAGATAAGGAGGCTCGCGCCCTGAATGTTGGTGGCGAGGTTTTGTGTTACATTTATTAATTCAGAACGATGTCCAGGATAGGAAAAGCACCAGTAAAACTTCCCGCAGGAGTGACCGTTACCGTTGACAAAAGCAATGTTGTCACTGTAAAAGGCTCCAAAGGACAACTCTCACAGCAGGTTGATCCGGATCTGGGAATAACAATCGAAGACGGAACAGTAACTGTAACCCGTCCGACTGAGCAAAAAAGGCACCGCGCCATGCACGGGCTGTATCGCACGCTGATCAATAATATGGTTACCGGCGTTTCCCAGGGCTTCAAAAAAGAAATGGAGATTATTGGTGTGGGTTACAAGGCTGAAGCAAACGGCCAGGTACTTGAACTATCGCTTGGATATTCCCACCCGGTAATTGTAGTTCTGCCCAAAGAAATTTCCGTTTCTGCAGAGACTCAAAAAGGACGTGCCCCCAAAGTGACTTTGGAAAGCGTAGATAAGCAATTGGTTGGTCACTTTGCAGCGAAAGTTCGTTCCCTGAGAGCTCCCGAGCCTTACAAAGGCAAAGGTATTCGCTACGTTGGTGAAGATGTCAGAAGGAAAGCTGGTAAAGCAGCTGCTAAAAAATAAGAAAAAATGGCTACTGATAAAACAAATAGAAGGGAGAGAATTCGTAACGGAATTCGTAAAAAGGTTCGTGGAACTGCTGAACGCCCCAGACTGGCTGTTTTTCGCAGCAACAGCGAAATCTATGCCCAGGTAATTGATGATACCAACGGAGTTACCCTGGTGGGTGCTTCTTCACTGGTCAAGGAAATTTCTTCCGCCGCCGGCACCAAATCCGAGAAGAGCAAGCTCGTAGGAATGGAAGTTGCCCGTCGTGCCAAGGAAAAAGGCGTGGACTCTGTGGTATTTGACCGCGGTGGTTATAAATACCACGGCCGCATCAAAGCCCTGGCCGAAGGTGCCCGTGAAGGTGGTTTGAACTTTTAATCAGATTTAGAATGAAAGCAAATATTGCAAGTGCTAGAGTAAAAAGCAGCGACGTTGAACTCGTCGAAAAGGTTGTAAAGATCAAGCGGGTTGCCAAAGTAGTAAAAGGTGGACGTCGTTTCAGCTTTAGTGCGCTGGTGGTTGTGGGTGATTCCAACGGCATTGTTGGTTTCGGTCTCGGAAAAGCAAACGAGGTTACCGATGCCATCAGCAAAGGTGTGGATGAAGCCAAAAAGAACCTGATTAAGGTTCCCATTCTGAAAAACTCCATTCCTCACCCCGTAATGTCCAAATTCGGCGCCGCCAAAGTTCTGCTGAAACCAGCTGCTGCTGGTACGGGAGTACTCGCCGGAGGTGCAATGCGTGCCGTTCTGGAAAGTGCCGGAATCAAGGACGTACTTGGTAAATCTCAGGGATCTTCCAATCCCAATAACGTGGTCCGTGCAACCATTGATGCACTTTTAAGTATGCGGTCAGCCCACGAAGTAGCCCGTACCCGCGGCGTTGAGTTGGCTAAAGTATTCAACGGATAATTCTCATGGCAAAGATTAAAATAACTCAGATCAGAAGCGTGATTGGTCGGCCTGCCCGTCAGATCAGAACCATGAAAGCCCTTGGCCTTCGTCGTATCAATCACACTATCGTTAAGGATGCAACCCCTCCCGTAATCGGGATGGTACGCAGTATCAGTCACCTGATTAAAGTTGAGGAGGCATAAAAAATGAAACTTCATTCGTTAAAACCAGCCGACGGATCCACCGGGGACAAGAAAAGAATTGGACGTGGACAGGGATCCGGAAGAGGTGGAACCAGTACCAAAGGGCACAAAGGTGCTCAAAGCCGTAGCGGCTACAACTACCGCCCCTGGTTTGAAGGTGGTCAGATGCCTCTTTACCGGAGAATTCCTAAATTTGGATTCAAAAACCGGTTCCGGGTCGAGTACAACGTAATCAACCTTGATTCTCTGCAAAAACTTGCCGAGGAAACCAAGGCAACTGAAATCGATCACGACGTACTGGCCAGCAAAGGAATTATTTCGGGTGCTGGTGAATTGGTGAAAGTTCTCGGAAGAGGAGAATTCTCCAGTGCAGTAACCGTTAAATTAAATAAATTCAGCGCATCTGCCCGTAAGGCAATCGAAGCCGCTGGAGGTACCGCTATCGAAATTTGATAGATGAAGGATTTAATAGAAAAAATACAGAACATCTTTAAGATTCCGGAACTCAAGTCCCGGATACTGTACACCATTGCGTTGCTTGCAGTATTCCGCCTGGGATCTTATGTGATTTTGCCCGGCATCGATTCGAAATTGCTTGTCGAGCAGTTTGCTTCCGGACAAGGAACCGGGATTCTGGGAATGATTAACCTCTTTGTGGGAGGAGCTTTCTCCCGCGGTGCAATATTTGCACTGGGAATCATGCCCTATATCTCCGCTTCCATCATTGTTCAGCTACTGGGTGCCGCCGTTCCCATGATCCAAAAGAAACAAAGGGAAGGCGACAGTGGTCAGAAATGGATCAACCAACTTACCCGCTACCTCACGGTATTGATTACCGCAGGTCAATCAGCTGGTTATGTGGTGAATCTTCAGGCCATGTACCCCGGAGCAGTGCCGGTTGACAGCGCATGGTTCTGGTTGACTTCTGTTTTTATCCTTACTTCCGGAACTATGTTCCTGGTTTGGCTCGGTGAGCGTATTACTGATAACGGAATCGGCAACGGGGTTTCCCTGCTGATTATGATCGGGATCATCGCCGCTCTGCCCAGCTCCATCATCAATGAATTCCAGGCCAATCCGGTCATGATCTTTTTTGTCGAGATCATCTGCCTCGGTATCGTAACCATGGCCGTGGTTGCTCTCACCCAGGCCACCCGCAAAATCCCCATCAACTACGCCCGTCGTGTAATGGGAAATAAAATTGCCGGAGGTCAGACCACCAGTGCCCGTCAGTACATTCCACTGAAAGTAAACTCTGCCGGGGTAATGCCCATCATCTTCGCACAGTCGATTATGTTCATTCCCGCCACGGTAGCTCAGTTTTTCTCTGACAGCACCTTCTGGACGGTAGCAGGTAATCAGTTCAATAATTACACCGGTTTCTGGTATAATTTTCTTTTTGCATTGCTTATCATCCTTTTTACCTACTTTTACACCGCAATTATTATCAACCCCACTGAAATCGCCGATAACCTGAAAAGGAACGGAGGTTTTGTGCCGGGAATAAAGCCTGGAAAGAAGACATCAGAATATATTGATGCCATTCTTACCAGAATAACTTTACCGGGCTCCTTTGCCCTGGCTTTTGTGGCCATTCTGCCCTCAATTGCTCAGGCCTTTGGTGTCTCGCAAAGTTTCGCACAGTTCTTTGGAGGAACCAGTCTGCTCATTATGATCGGTGTGGCCCTCGACACATTGCAACAAATAGAAAGCTACCTGCTCATGCGTCACTATGACGGACTCATGAAGACAGGAAGAATAAAAAGCAGGGTTGGTCCCGGCGTTTCTATATAATGAATATTAAAATCAAACAGGAACAGGAGATTGACCTGATCCGCGAAAGTTCTTTGTTAGTTGGAAAAACGCTGGGTGAAGTTGCAAAACTGATCCGACCCGGAGTAAATACCCTGATGCTTGACAAAGTAGCAGAGGAGTTTATCCGGGACCATGGTGGAGTGCCAGCCTTTAAAAATTACCCTTCGGGTTCCGAAGTTCCTCCTTTTCCATTTACCCTTTGCATATCGGTAAATGAGGAAGTGGTGCATGGGATGCCTTCTGCAGGAAAAGATTTGAGGGAGGGAGATATTGTTTCCGTTGATTGTGGAGTGTTGATGAATGGCTATTTTGGTGATTCAGCTTATACTTTCGCAGTTGGGGAGGTTTCATCCAAGCGTAAACGCTTACTCAGGGTTACCAAAGAATCCCTTTACCTGGGAATTGAGCAGGCCAGAGCCGGAAACTTTATTGGAGATGTCTCCCAGGCCATTCAGTTCCACGCCGAATCCCATGGCTACTCCATCGTGAGAGAAATGGTTGGGCACGGTATAGGACAGGATTTGCATGAACCGCCGGAAGTGCCTAATTTTGGGAGAAAAAAGACCGGAATTGAGCTGAAGGAAGGCATGGTGATTGCGATCGAACCCATGGTTAACCTCGGAAAGCGTAAAATCAGGGTGAGTAATACCGACGGTTGGACCGTATTGGCTTCCGACGGACAACCTTCTGCCCATTTTGAGCACACGGTTGTGATCAGAAAAGATAAAGGTGAAATACTTTCTTCATTTGACTATGTGGAAAGTGTTGAAGCAACAGAAATAATTAGTTAGAGCGATGAAAATCAGAGCATCTGTAAAAAAGCGCAGCGCAGACTGCAAAATTGTGAGACGGAAGGGGAAACTCTACGTCATCAACAAAAAGAATCCAAGGTATAAACAAAGACAAGGCTAAGAAATGGCACGTATATCCGGAGTAGATTTGCCCAAAAATAAGCGCGGGGTCATTGGATTGACCTACATTTTTGGCATTGGTAAAACCCAGGCTGGAAAAATCCTCGACAGAGCAGGAGTCAGCCATGAAACCAAAATTAAAGATTGGACTGACGACGAATTGGTCGGCATTCGCGCTGAAATCGCTGAGATAAAAGTTGAGGGTGCGCTGCGAAGCGAAATCCAACTTAATATTAAACGTCTCATGGACATCGGCTGTTACCGTGGCCTGCGTCACCGTAAAGGATTGCCAGTGCGTGGACAGCGGACCAGCACCAACGCGCGTACCCGGAAAGGACGTAAGAAAACAGTTGCAGGTAAGAAAAAAGCAACTAAATAATCATCATTAGCATTCATTTTTGTCTGAATAAGATTGAATAATGGCAAAAGCAACAAAAGTAAAAGCAAAGGTTAAAAAGAAGGTAAGAGTTGACGCTGTCGGCCAGGCTCA
This sequence comes from Bacteroidia bacterium, assembly GCA_020635905.1. Taxonomy (GTDB): domain Bacteria; phylum Bacteroidota; class Bacteroidia; order J057; family JADKCL01; genus JACJYV01. The sequence goes on along the minus strand of JACJYV010000006.1, from coordinate 228,449 downwards.
TATCTCTTCTTCCTTTAATAACATCATCGTTACGATGACTGACCGCAGTGGAAACGCTATTTCCTGGGCAAGTGCCGGGAAAATGGGCTTCCGCGGTTCCAAGAAAAACACCCCTTATGCTGCTCAGGTTGCTGCAACCGAAGCTGCCAAGGAAGCCCATAACCTGGGTCTCCGCGAAGTGGAGGTTTTTGTTAAAGGTACTGGTGCCGGCCGTGAGGCTGCCATCCGTTCTGTTGCCAACTGTGGAATCAAGGTAACCATCATCAAAGATATTACCCCGCTTCCCCACAACGGTTGCCGTCCTCCCAAGAAAAGAAGAGTCTAATTAAAAAAGTAGCAGATTATTAGATGTTAGAGGTTAAGATATTGAGTGATCTCCTCCTGTCTGATATCTAAAATCTAAAAGTCTAAAATCTACAAATAGAAATAACAGAAAATGGCAAGATATAGAGGCCCGAAAAGTAAAATTGCCCGCAGGTTCCGGGAGCCGATCTTTGGCCCCAGCAAAGCAGTTGAGCGGAAAAAATACGGTCCTGGTCAGCATGGTAGAGGCCGCAGAGGAAAACCCTCTAACTACTCTATTCAGCTGCAGGAAAAGCAGAAAGCCAAATACAGCTACGGTCTGCTTGAGCGTCAGTTCAGAAACCTGTTCAAAAAAGCCAGCCGTAAAAAAGGCGTTACCGGTGAAGTATTCCTGCAATTGCTGGAATCCCGTCTGGATAACACCGTATTCAGGCTTGGATTTGCTCCCACCCGCCGCGCTGCCCGCCAGCTGGTTGGTCACAAGCATATCAAAGTGAACGGAAGCATTGTGAATATTGCCTCCTACCTGCTCCGTCCCGGAGACAAAGTTGAAGTTCGGGAGCGCTCCAAAGCGCTGGAAATTGTAAATGAGAAAGCTGGCCTGAACCGCTTCCCCTGGTTGGATGTGGATCCCAAAGGACTCATCGGCACTTTCCTCAATTACCCCGAGCGTGATGAAATTCCTGAGAATATCAAGGAAAACCTCATCGTGGAATTGTACTCTAAGTAAGATAATTTTAATAAGGGCAACCTAAGCATTCATATGGCATTACTTGAATTCCAAATACCCGAAAAAGTTGTAATGGACAAAGACCGGGACTTCTACGGGAAGTTTCTGTTCCGTCCGCTTGAGCGCGGGTATGGTATTACCGTTGGCAACGCTCTTCGCAGGGTATTGCTTTCATCCTTAGAAGGTTATGCCTTCACCTCTATCAAAATCCCCAGTGTTGACCATGAATTCTCAACTGTCGAAGGATGCGTTGAGGACGTAGTGGATATCATCCTTAACCTGAAAGGCGTACGCCTGAAAAAGGTACTGGATGGCGACGAGAAAATCTTCGTTTCCGTACGTGGTAAAGATGTTTTCACGGCTGGCGATATTGATAAGCATACCAATGCTTTCGAAATTACCAACCCTGACCACATCATTTGTCACCTCGACAAAGGCGTTCAGTTTGATATCGAACTGACGGTTGGTAAAGGTCGCGGTTACCGCCCTGCTGAAGAAAACAGCGTTCAGGGTGCACCCATTGGCGAAATTGCCATCGACTCTATCTTCACCCCCATCAAAAACGTTCGTTTCACGGTGGATGACTTCAGGGTTGAGCAACGCACCGACTATGAGCAACTGATCCTCGAAGTTACCACTGACGGTACCATCGATCCCGAAAACGCTCTGAAAGAAGCTGCCAATATCCTGATCCGTCACCTGATGCTGTTCTCAGACGAGACCATCAAACTCAAATCTGAAGAACCCGTTCAGAAGAAAGAAGTTGACGAGAATTACCTGCACATGCGGAAAATCCTCAAAACTCCTCTCACCGATCTGGATCTCTCTGTTCGCGCTTTCAACTGCCTCAAAGCTGCTGAGGTGAAAACCCTGGGTGATCTGGTCAGCTACAACATTGCTGATCTGCTGAAGTTCCGCAACTTCGGTAAGAAATCCCTCAGCGAACTGGAAGACCTGGTGGCTGAAAAAGGATTGAGCTTCGGAATGGATGTTGCAAAATATAATCTGGACGAAGACTGATATTAATTGGCCTTTGGCGATGAGTCCGGGGCATTGAAATAAGTAATACAATGAGAAACGGTAAGAAATTTAATCAACTCGGAAGAAAGACAGCTCACCGCAAGGCGATGCTGGCAAACATGGCTTCTTCCCTGATTAAAAGCGATAAGAAACGAGTCATTACGACCCTGGCCAAAGCCAAAGCGCTCCGCGTTTATATTGAGCCCCTGGTAACCAAGTCACGGGACAACACCACCCATTCACGTCGTACCGTCTTTGCTTACCTGCAGGACAAAGAAGCAGTGAATGAACTGTTTGGAGCAGTTGCCACCAAAATTGGTGACCGTCCCGGTGGATATACCCGTATTCTGAAACTGGGAACCCGTCAGGGTGACTCTGCTGAAATGGCCCTGATCGAATTTGTTGACTTCAACGAATTCATCCAGGATTCTCCCAAGAAGAAGAAAAGCCGCCGCGGCAAATCTTCCACCAAGCCCAAAGCTGAGGCTCCTGCTGCCAAAGCCAAAGAGGTGGTTGAAACTGCAGTTGTGGAAGAAGCTCCCGCCGAAACCGCTCCTGAAGCACAGGCTGAAGATGCTCCCGCAACCGAAGAAGGTGGCGATGAAGAAACTGCCTCCAAAGAGTAATTGCTCTTTCTGGCATAACCCCGAATTAATGGCTGTCGCTTTGCGGCAGCCATTTTTTATTATCCTCTTTCTTCGTAACTTTCTGCAACCGGAATTGATTCTCTCTCTGACTTTCGGGACGGTTTATGTCGGAATAAATCGGTTCCACAACAAACTTAACTAAGTGAAAAAGCCCCACCCGGGGTTTATTGGTGGAATAATCAAAATTGGGAAATGAAAAAAAACTATTTTGCCTTGCTGGTCTTTGTATTGACAAGTGCCAGTTCTCTTTTTTCTCAGGATGTACTCAAAGGTAGCCAGGCGAATGACCTGGTTCCAAACGCGGAGGAAATCTGGCTTTCCAGTCGTTCGGCTGCTCCCAAACACATCCGCATGCGTTCGGGTTCTGAGATTCCCTATCAATATTTTCCCAAATGGATCCGCCACAATCTGCACATGCAGGCAGAGGATAATCTGGTTCTGATGAAATCCGAGCGGGATGAGTTGGGACTCACCCACTACCGCATGCAGCAAACTTATCAGGGCGTGCCAGTGGAAGGAGCGAATTATCTGGCTCACGCACGTGGGAGCAAGGTGGTTTCAGTGAATGGTGAAATTTATCTTCCCCTTTCCCTCAGTGTTTCGCCTGCCCTGTCTGAAGCCCAGGCCTTGCAAAAAGCCCTCGATCACGTAGGTGCCCAATTGTACAAATGGCAGGTTCCTGGCGAGGAAGCCGCCCTTAGGTATCAGGAAGATGATTTCTCTGCCACTTATTTCCCGAAAGGAGAATTGGTAATTGTGCCAGATCAGGGAAATTATGACCAGGGCAATTTTAAACTGGCCTGGAAATTTGATGTTTACGCTCACCAGCCTGAATCCCGTGAATACATCTTCGTGGATGCCCAGAATGGAAATATTAACTGGAAAATCAACCGCATTCATACTGCCGACGTGACGGGATCTGCAGTAACCCGATACAGCGGAACCCAGCCTATGGTGGCAGATTTTACAGGCTCAACCTATCGCCTGCGTGAATCTGGCCGTGGACTTGGCATTGAGACCTATGACCTGAATAAATCCACCAATTTTGGCAGCGCAGTTGATTTTACAGATGGCAATAACGTTTGGAATAATGTGAATGCCGACCAGGATGAGGTTGCCACTGACGCCCATTGGGGGGCAGAAATGACCTATGATTATCTCCTGAACGTGCATGGACGCAACAGTATCAATGGTTCGGGCTATAAACTGTTGAGCTATGTGCATTACAGTACCAATTATAATAATGCTTCCTGGGATGGACAACGGATGCGATATGGAGACGGAAACGGCACCACATTCACTCCCCTGACCGCGATTGACGTGGCGGGTCACGAAATTGGCCACGGTCTGACCACATTTTCAGCTAACCTCACTTATTCCTACGAGTCAGGAGCTTTGAATGAGTCTTTCAGCGATATCCAGGGAACCAACGTGGAAAAATTTGGCCGCCCCTCCAACTGGAACTGGAAGATCGGGGAGGATATGACCCCGGGCGGGGGCGGGATACGGAATATGGCCAATCCCAATCAGTTCAGCCAGCCCGATACCTATTTGGGAAACATGTGGTACACGGGCACAGGAGATAATGGAGGGGTTCACTATAATTCAGGCGTGCAGAATTTCTGGTTTTACCTCTTGTCTCAGGGAGGATCTGGCACGAATGACAACAGTAATTCATACAGCGTGACCGGCCAGGGGACTCTGAAAGCTTCCAAAATCGCCTTCAGGAACCTCACGGTTTACCTGACTCCCAATTCTCAATACGCGGATGCCCGTTATTATGCCATTCAGGCCGCGATTGATTTGTACGGTCCTTGCAGTCCCGAAGTGATTGCCACCACCAATGCCTGGTATGCAGTGGGAGTGGGAGGTCCGTTCTCTTATGCCGTTAACTCTGATTTCACAGTTGATGCGGCCAACTTCTGCTCCATTCCCGCCACGGCGAATTTTTCCAACCTTTCTACCAACGCCGGGACCTATACCTGGGATTTTGGGGATGGAAACACCAGTACAGTCGCTTCACCCACCCACGTTTATGCGACCTGGGGCACCTACACCGTCAGCCTGATTGCCAACGGTGGGGCTTGTGGAAACGATACCATGCTCAAAGTGGCTTATGTGCACGTGGATTCGAATATCTCCTGCAGCGTCAATCTCAATCCAAGCGGTCCCAACGGATTGCAAACCTCCTGTTCGGGTACCCTGTTTGATTCAGGCGGCCCCTCAGCCAATTACCAGGACAATACCAATACCGCGATTACAATATCTCCTCCCGGGGCCTCTTCCGTGGTTTTGACCTTTCAGTCGTTTGATTTTGAAGCAAATTATGACTTCCTCTACATTTACGACGGACCATCCACCGCAAGTCCGCTGATTGGTTCATATACAGGAAATACCCTTCCTAATGGCGGGACGATAACCAGTACAACAGGATCTGTCACCCTTCGTCAATTTTCGGATCCGTTCGTAAATGGAACCGGATTTCAATTGAACTGGACCTGCGTAATGCCAAATTCACCTCCAAGCACCGACTTTGAAGCGGATAAAACCACTACCTGCTCAGGGATTATTCAGTTTTCTGACCTGACCACCGGGGGGGCGAATTCATGGCATTGGGATTTTGGGGACGGATCTTTGTCCACTTTACAAAATCCAATCCATACCTATACATCAAACGGAGTTTACACCGTGACCCTGGCTACGGTCAACAGTATTGGAGCCGATACCATGATTAAGGTTGCGTATGTTACCGTGAATAAACCCGCGGGACCAGCCGCCACTGGCGCTTCAATTTGTGGAACAGGCACTGCCACCTTAAACGCAACAGGATCCGGACCTTTCAAATGGTATGATACCCAAAATGGGACCACTCCCGTAGGAACGGGTTCCTCTTTTACCACCCCGGTCATATCAACCACCACCGACTACTACGTGGAAGAGGAGGTTCCACAAACCACTCAAAAAGTCGGACCGCCCACCAATAACTTTGGCACGGGAAGTAATTTTACCAACAACACCCGCAACCTCTTTTTTGACGTTGCATCCTCCTGTAAATTGGTCTCTGTTTTGGTATATGCCCAAACTGCAGGTAACCGCACCATTGAGTGGCGGACCAGTCTGGGGTCTCTGATCAAGGATACCACAGTCAATATTCCTTCAGGTCAATCGCGGGTAACCCTCAATTTTGATCTGGTACCAGGTGCTGGCTACGAACTGGGATTGTCGCCTAACAGCGCAATCGACCTGTACCGCAATAATTCGGGAGCAGTTTATCCCTATACCCTGGCTGGATTGGTTTCCATCACAGGAAGCGACGCCGGGCAACCCGGATTCTACTACTTTTTCTATGACTGGGAGATTCAACCTTCTTCCTGCATCAGCGAAAGAACGGTTGTAACTGCCACCGTAAATCAGGTGCCTTCGGCGGTGGTAACGCCCTCGGGGCCCACCACCTTCTGTTCGGGCGGCAGCGTGACCCTGAGTGCAACGGGCGGAACCTCTTATCTCTGGTCCAATGGCGCAACCACCTCTTCCATTACGGTGACCACTTCAGGCAATTACACCTGCACCGTGACCGATGCAAATGGTTGTTCGGCCACTTCAACGGCAGTGAGCGTGACCGTAAATTCGGCTCCAACCGCCAATATCACAGCCAACGGTCCCCTGACCTTCTGTCAGGGGGGAAGCGTGGTGCTGACCGCGACCACTTCTTCCTCTTACCTCTGGTCAACGGGTGCCACCACCAAGTCAATTACCGTAACCAGCAGCGGAAATTATACCGTGACGGTCACCAATGGCAATGGATGCAGTAAAACATCCCTTCCCACTGCCGTAACCGTCAATCCGTTGCCCACGGCCAACATTACGGCTGGCGGCCCCACCACCTTCTGCACGGGCGGATCAGTTACTCTTACCTCTACCGCAGGCAGCAGTTACAGTTGGTCCAACGGGGCCACCACCCAGGCGATCACCGTCACCACCAGCGGCAATTATACGGTGACAGTCACCAATTCCAGTGGCTGTTCGGCAACCTCCAGCGCAGTCACGGTAACCGTGAATTCAGGTGGCTCCGCCACCATTACCCCCAGTGGCCCCACCACCTTTTGCCAGGGCGGCAGCGTGACCCTCACCGCCAATTCGGGCAGTTCCTATTTGTGGTCCACTGGAGCCACCACTCAATCTATCGTGGTCAATTCGACCGGAAATTACTCCGTAACCGTGACCACTGGAAATTGCAGCGCTACTTCCTCTGCGACTTCGGTGACCGTAAGTGCTCCTCCCACGGCCAGCATCACACCTGGCGGGCCGACCACTTTCTGTTCAGGAGGCAGCGTGATCCTGACCGCAAATTCAGGCTCATCTTACCTTTGGTCCACCGGGGCCACCACCCAATCTATCACAGTAAGTACGGCAGGTAGCTATTCGGTCTCAGTGACCAATTCCAGTGGATGCAGCGCCACTTCTTCCGCAGTGAGTGTGACGGTAAATTCCCTGCCCACCGCTTCCATATCGGCCAGCGGGCCCACCACCTTCTGCCAGGGCGGCAGCGTCACCCTGACCGCAAGTTCAGCCACTTCCTGGTTGTGGTCGAACGGGGCAACCACACAGTCCATCACCGTGACCACGGGAGGTTCCTATTCTGTCACCGTGACCAACGCGAATAATTGCAGCAAAACCTCCAGTGCGGTATTTGTAACTGTGAATTCACTGCCTTCAACCACCATTACTGCTGGCGGTCCCACCACCTTCTGTCAGGGCGGCAGCGTGACTCTGAGCGCACCCTCAGCAAGTTCCTGGCTTTGGTCAACCGGGGCTACCACCCAGAGCATCACCGTCAGCACCGCAGGTACCTATTCGGTAACCGTAACCAGCGCCGCAGGCTGCTCAGCTACCTCTGCCGGGACAGTGGTTACTGTAAACCAAAACCCCACAGCCACCATTTCGGCCAGTGGACCTACGACTTTCTGCCAGGGCAGCACCGTAACCCTGACCGCCAGTTCGGGCAGTTCTTACCTCTGGTCCACCGGGGCAACCACCCAGTCCATTGTGGTAAATTCGACCGGAAATTACTCCGTAACCGTGACCAATTCCAGCAATTGCAGCGCCACTTCCGCCCCCGTTTCCGTGGCGGTCAATGCCCCGGCCACTGCCAATATCTCTGCGGGCGGAGCCACCAGTTTCTGTCAGGGCGGCAGCGTGACCCTGACCGCGACCAGCGGAACCTCTTATCTCTGGTCAACGGGTGCCACCTCGCAATCCATTACCGTGACCACCTCGGGTTCTTACACTGTAACTGTGACCAATTCTTCTGGCTGTTCGGCCACCTCTTCGGCAACCCAGGTAACCGTAAATGCACCGCCGACCCCCACCATTACTGCCAATGGACCGACCACCATCTGCCCGGGCAATAGTGTCGTTTTGACCGCCAGCACGGCTTCTGCCTACAACTGGTCTAACGGAGCGACCACCCAATCCATCACGGTCACCACTTCGGGCACTTTTACTGTGACAGTTACGGATGGAAACGGATGTACTGGGACTTCGGCCCCGGTTACCACCACAGTTTCGAATACGCCGCAAGCCAACATCACCCCGGCTGGTAACTCTTCGATTTGCCAGGGAGATACCCTGGTGCTGACTGCAACCGCAGGTACCGCTTATCTCTGGAGCAACGGGGCCACCACGCAAAGCATTTCCGTGATGAATACGGGGACTTACTCCGTAACCGTAACCTTCCCGGGCGGTTGTACCGCCACTTCTGCCAATGCAGTGGTAACGGTGAATGCGCCTGCGACCGCCAATATTACCGCCTCTGGCCCCACCACCTTCTGCGATGGAGGCTCAGTAGTGCTGACGGCTACGGGCGGAACCAGCTTCCTCTGGTCGAACGGGGCCACCACCAGCAGTATTACCTCGACTCAATCTGGAAATTATTCCGTCACAGTTACCAATGCCAACGGTTGTTCGGCCACATCAGCCGCCACCCCGGTGACTGTGAATCAGCCGGTACCTGCAACCATCACCGCCAATGGTCCTCTGGCCTTCTGTGACGGAGAATCAGTGGAACTGACCGCCAGCAATGGCACGAGCTGGCTTTGGTCCAATGGAGCAACCACTCAATCTGTGGTGGTGACCGCTTCAGGAAATTATGACGTGATGGTTACGGATGCCAATGGCTGCGACGCGACTTCGTCGGCGGTCACGGTGACGGTGAACGCCAATCCCGTGGCGGACTTTTCCTTTACCACCAATAACCTGGACGCTACCTTTACCGATCTGACCGGCACAGGCACGACCTGGGACTGGTCGTTTGGGGATGGCAACAGCTCCACCCAGCAAAATCCCGTTCATACCTACGGCGCCAACGGAAATTACTCCGTGACCCTGATTGTGACCAATGCCAACGGGTGCAGTGATACCGTGACCAAGGATGTGGCGGTTGAGTTTGTGGGAATTGAGGAAAATGACTTTGGTCTGAATCAAATCTATCCCAACCCCTTCAACCAATCGGTGCAGGTTAGTCTGGATTTGCGCAGTGGGGGAGTGCTCAAAATTGAGCTTTCCGACCTGCTGGGAAGGGTTTTGGTGAAAGCTTTTGAAGGCGAGGTTCCTGCCGGGACTTTTGTGGAGGAGTTTAATCTGGCTGATCAACTGGCAGATGGACCTTACCTGATGAATTTTACCTTTAACGGGAAACGTTACAGCAAAAAGCTGCTGAAGGTGAATTAAGCTTTTGATCAGCAGGTTAAAGGAACCCTCCGCTTTTCTGACTCTGGTTGGAAAAGCGGAGGGTTTTGTGTATTTTTTAATGTTAATTCACACCCCTTTATGAAAAGAACTATTACCTCCTTTTTATTGCTTTTGCTTGCATTTTCAGCCCTTTCAGCACAGGTCACAGTATTTACGGAGAATTTTGAGGGAACAACCCATCAATTCACCCTCAACACCACAGATATGAGTTCGTTGTCCAGCGGCTCAAATAGCTGGGTGGTGAATAATGCCTACACGGGTGGATCGGGATCGGTCATTTGCTTTGGCTTCCCTTTTACCTTTACCGTGCCGAATACCGCGACCCAACCTTCAAGTATTTTTAATTTTCCCACCAGCAAGTACATGCACCTGAACAGTTCGGCGGCTTCCAATGCCGGGATTCTGAATTCCTGCTTTCTGGCTGCTGATGGTTTCTGTACGGCCGCTGAGAATAATTTTGCCAGAATGACCTCAGATGTTTCCACCACGGGCTTAACGGGAGTGAATTTCAGCTTTTACTGGGTAAATTCTGGCGGACCTACTTACTATGGCGAAGTATATTACAGCACCAACAGCGGCACTTCCTGGACCAAGATTACCAGTCCGATTTCAAATTATTCGGGTGGTTCGACCTGGGCCCAGGCCACCCTCACCAATGCCGCCTTTGACAATAAAAGCACCCTGCGCTTTGGTTTTCGCTTTGTGAACAGCAACGGAACCACGGGTTCTGACCCCGCCTTTGCCATCGACGATGTCAAAATTACGGGAAGCACCTCTGGCACCATTACGGTGACCAGCCTCAATCCCACCACGTATTGCCCGGGGGCGGCCATTTCCATTCCATTTACCGTGACGGGAACCATCAATTCCGGGAATGTGTTTACGGCCCAGTTATCCGATGCAAATGGAAATTTCGGCAGTCCGGCCACATTGGGAACCCTGAACTCGGTGAGTTCGGGCACCATTTCGGGCACTATTCCGCCAGGAACTCCTGCCGGGACCGGTTACCAGATCAGGGTGAACGCCAGCAATCCCATGCTCACAGGGATCACTTACCCCGTGAATATCACGGTCAATCAGGGAGCTGTGGCGGGTACCGCGAGTGTGAGCAATGATACCATTTGCCTGGGAGACACGGCAAGTTTCAATCTTTCAGGCTCTGCCGGGGCCATTTTGTGGCAATATTCCCTCAACGGAACCAGCTGGGTTTCTCTGGGGGTGACCTCCGCGGCCTTTGACCATGCACCCACCGTGCTTACCTATTACCGTGCACAACTGACCAATCCTTGTGGCACCGTCACCTCCAATGTACTGACCGTGGTGCCCATAACCCCCAATCAGGTGGGGACCATTTCTGCCAGCCCGGGCTCGGTTTGTGCGGGCGGTTCGACTCAGATCAGTGTGGGAGGGGTAACGGGAAATATTACCTGGGAATACTCGCTGAACGGTACAATCTGGAGCCCACTGGCGGGTAGTGGTAGCTCGGTCAATTCGGGGCCATTAACCCAAACCACATACTTTCGGGCGGTTGTTTCCAATGGTTTTTGCCCGTCCGTGATCTCCGCGACCCAAACGGTAACGGTTTCTCCCGCCGCTGTGGCAGGGGTGGCAAGTGCCTCCACAGATTCGGTTTGTGAAGGAGATTCTGTGCTGATTACCCTGACGGGTTCAGTGGGTACGCTTTCCTGGGAGCATTCTACAAACAATTCAAACTGGAGCCCTGTTGCCTCGGGCATAACCTCTTTTTATTACCAACCCGGCAGCCCAAATTCCTGGTTGCGCGCCATTCTGGGGTCTTCCTGCGGAAACGACACTACCAATGTGCTGCACTTTGTGCTGGTTTCGGCCAATCAGGGGGGAACCATATCAGCCAGCCCGGATACCATATGTGCGGGCGAAAGCGCCACCATTTCCATTTCCAACAGCATGGGCAATATTGGTTGGGAAATTTCTGCTAACGGTACTGCCTGGTCGCCTATTGGCGGGGTGGGGCCTTCCATCAATACGGGGCCTCTGACCCAGACCACCTGGTACCGAGCCCGCCTGACCAACTCCATCTGCCCGACCGCTTTTTCGGGAGTGGTCAAAGTAACCGTGCTGCCCCAGGCCATTGCCTCCTTTTCGAGCTCCTCCAACGCCCTGAGCGTCATTTTTAATGACAATTCCGTCAATGCCAATACCTGGCAATGGGATTTTGGGGATGGAAATACCAGCACCACCCAGAATCCCACCCATAATTATTCTGCAGGCGGCACCTACACCGTGGTTTTGATCGTGAGTAATAACGGGTATTGCCCCGACACCACCTCGCAGACCATTTCTCTGACTGGAATCGGGGTGGATGATCCCCTGGCGACCGGAATTAGAATTTATCCCAACCCTTTCACTCAAACGGTACAGGTCAATCTGGAATTGCGTAGCGGTGGAATGCTCAAAATTGAGGTGGTTGATTTGATGGGGCGGATTTTGGTAAATGCCTTTGAGGGTGAGGTACCGTCTGGGGCGTTTGCGCAGGAACTTTATCTGGCGGATCGTTTGGCAATTGGAACATATTTAATTAGATTTAATTTTCAGGGTAAACATTTCACGCAAAAGCTGCTGAAGGTCGAATAGATTTTTGGCTTTCAGGTTAAAGGGAACCCGCTTTTTCAAAGAGATTTGGAAAAGAAAGGGATGGTCGTATTTTTCTTTGCTCAACTCAATTTCAGAATTTATGAAAAGGACCTTATTTCTCTTCGTAGCATGCCTTACGTTTCATGTTTTCGTATCCGGGCAATCCACCCTGTTTTACGAGAATTTTGAAGGAAGCACACATCAATTTACCCTCAACACCCCGGATAAAAACTCAGTAACCAATGGTATAAATAAATGGGTGGTGAATAATGCTTACGCGGGGGGATATGATACTTTATTCTGCCCAAATAATGTGGCAAATTTTGTGCCCAATACGCCAGACCAGCCAACTGCAATTTTCAATTACCCAAACAGTAATTATTTGCATATAACCAGCCTGGCGGCCAATGCTCAGGGAATTTTCAATTCATGTTTTGAAAAAAGTTGGTTTCCTTGCCCATTGAAAGAAAACTATTTTGCCATGACCTCAGATATTTCAACCGCAGGTTATAACTGGGTTAGCATCAGTTTTTACTGGCTGTGTAAAGCGGGGTTGGAATATGGAGGTGATATATTTTACAGTACTAACAGCGGAGCAACCTGGACACAATATGGATCTCCTCAATACAATTTTGGATCGAACTGGGTTCAGGATAGTTTTTATGTGCCTGCTTTTGACAATCAGAGTACCCTGCGCTTTGGGTTTCGTTTTGTTAATCATCCCGGAGTTATTGGATTAGCGGATGATCCTGTCTTTTCCCTGGACGATATTAAAGTGACCGGGAATTTGTTGGGCTTGATAGAAGTTTCTGCCCTGGATTCAGTTTATTGCCAGGGTGATTCCATATTTATTCCTTTTACCATAACCGCACCTAACTATCCCATTTTTTCCGGAAATGTTTTTACCGCTCAACTTTCGGACGCAAATGGAAGTTTTGCCAACCCCATCAATCTGGGTACCCTGACCTCGGTAAATGCAGGTACAATTGCAGGTATTATTCCACCAGGAACTCCACCCGGGAGTGGCTATAAGATAAGAGTCAATTCGAGCAGTGCGGTCATTACAGGAGTTACCTACCCACTGAATATTACGATCGACCCATACTCTGTGGGAGGAACCGCAAGTGTGAATAGCAGCACCATTTGTCTTGGGGATTCTGCCACGCTCACCCTGACAGGCTCTGCAGGAAATATTCAGTGGGAATCATCCACCAACGGCAGCACCTGGGTTCCTCTGGGGATAAGTGTGCCAACCTTTCAGTACGCTCCTTCGGGTATGACCTACTTCAGGGCCACCCTTTCCAGCAGTTGTAGCCTGGACACTTCCAATGTGGTCACCGTGAATACAGTCCCCCAGATTCAGGCTGGAAGCCTGGCTGTAAGTGCGGACACCGTTTGCGCGGGAAATTCAGTGACAATTACTGAAGCGGGCGGAAGCGGAAACATCACCTGGCAATCCTCACCCAATGGAACCAACTGGACCCCTGCGACAGGCAGTGGCAGCACCCTGAATACCGGCCCCCTGTCCCAGACGACCTGGTTTCGGGCAGTTTTTTCCAATGGAGTTTGCCCGGATTTGTATTCGGGAGTGAAAATAGTCACGGTTATTCCTTTGGTTGCCGGGGGACAACTCACCTCCCCCACAAATTCTGTTTGCGCAGGTGATTCTGTTTTGATTTCCCTCAATGGCTATACGGGCAATATTTCTCTGGAAACTTCCACCAATGGCATTACCTGGAACCCGGCGGGTTCAGGCAATCCGTCCTTTTATCTGCATCCCGGCAGCCCATCGACCCAGGTCAGGGCCATATTATCTAACTTTTGCGGGATGGATACCTCGAATGTGTTGAATATCCTGATGTTTCCCGCCAATGTGAGTGGGGGGATTTCGGCCAGTGCAGATACGGTTTGTGCAGGAAATTCAACCCTGATCACGGTTGCCGGCGGGAGCGGGAACATCAGCTGGGAAACATCCCCCAACGGAAGCACCTGGAGCCCGGCGACGGGCAATGGACCCACCCTCAACACGGGTCCCCTGGCCCAGACGACCTGGTACCGGGCAGTGTATTCCAACGGAGTTTGCCCGGATGTATTCTCAGTTAGCCTCCCGGTCACGGTCGTGAACCAGGTTGCAGGAGGCCTGCTTACTTCCCAATCCAATTCAGTATGTGCCGGAAATACAGTTTTGTTGACTCTTTCAGGCTATACAGGCAGTATTTCCTGGGAGTATTCCACCAACGGGACAACCTGGATTCCAACTGGTTCAGGAACCCCGACTTTTTCCCTGCTGCCCGGCAGTTCCACCACCCTGGTGCATGCCATTGTCTCCAACTTTTGCGGGACTGACACCTCCAATCAGTTGAATATTTCCTTGTACCCGCTCAACTCGGGGGGCACCCTCTCGGCCGATCCCGACACGATCTGTGTTGGGGAAAGCGCTGTGCTCACCCTGACCAACAGCCAGGGCACAATCAGCTGGCAATCCTCCATTAACGGTACCTCCTGGTTGCCGGTCAGCGGAAACGGCGCCACCCTGAATACAGGCCCCCTCACCCAGACCACCTGGTTTCAGGCTTCTCTGAGCAACGGGTTTTGCCCGACCGTAAACTCACCCACCGCCCAGGTGACCGTCATATCGACCGCGGCTTCCTTTACTGCGGCTGTCAACGGGCTGACTGTGGTTTTCACGGACAATTCCACCAGCGCCACTGCCTGGCTATGGACTTTTGGGGACGGCGGCACTGCCACCAGTCAAAATCCAACCTATACTTATGCTGCACCTGGTACTTACACTGTGGTTTTGATTGTGAATACGGACGGACATTGCCCGGACACCCTGTCTCAATCCATTACCGTGGGCCCGAACGGACTGGAGGATTATCTGGTGAGCGGAATCAAAATCTATCCCAATCCGGCCCATGATCAGGTTCAGGTAGAGGTTTCAGGGGCAATCCATCAGAATCTGAATTGCAGGCTGGTGGATTTGTTGGGACGGATTCAGTATCAGGCCATGCACAAAACGGATCAGCAGGGGAAATTTTCGGTGAATTTGTCTGAATTAACGGCTGGAATTTATTTAATTGAGGTAGAATCCCCGAAGGGGAAATATCTTCAAAAGCTGATCATCGAGCCCTGAGCCCATGCCCGAAAATTTGTCCTCCACCCAGATTGTCACCCCCAAATCCATTGATGCGGCCATTGCCCGCATGAACCTGAAGCAAGCCAGGGAAACCTGGAATATGACCAATGAACTGGCTGATGAGCAGCCATTTCTGTTCAAATTTCTGCTCTCAGTGCGGGATTTCTATGCGGAACCCTCAGATTTCGATTATCTGCTGGCCGTGGCTATGGTGGCCTACGACGCCTTCAGGCGCGACAATCCCGAGCCCGTCTTTGTTTCTGCGGAGGTGATTGCCCGGGTGCAAAAGGAAACGTTCGACTTTTTCAATTCGCTCAAGCGCAACGAAGGCCGCGAAGAAGGAGAGAAGAGGGTGGCCGAATTCATGCGGCAAAGCCGCCAGGCACCCCTGTTGAAATTCGTTTTTTCGCACTCCATGGGAAATCCTGATTTGCCCAAACCCTACCAGAGCAGTATGTTTTCCATGATCAAGGTCATGGTGGACTCCCTCGACCGGGCAAGTTGAAGAGATCCAAAGTTTTTTTGAGGTCCCTTAAACCTTTTGGCCAAACCGCGGTCTAACCAAAGATCGAAAAGCATCTCCTTTGGATGAACAGGTTTTAATACGGCAACTTCAGGATGCGCGGACCCGTGAGTCTGCTTTCAGGCTGTTGGTAAAAGAGTACCAGGAGGCGCTGTACTGGCAGGTGCGCAAGATTGTGATTTCCCACGATGATGCGGATGATGTTTTGCAAAATGCCCTGGTCAAGGCCTGGAAAGGGATTGAGCAATTCAGGGGCGAGTCGAAATTGAAAACCTGGCTCTTTCGCATTGCCACCAACGAAGCCCTCACCCACCTGCGGCGGGAAAAAAGCCGCAACCTGGGCGAACTCGCCGATATTCAGGACAGCCTGTTGCACAGTCTGGAGCAGGAATCCGTGATGAGCGGGGATGAAATCGAGGTGAAACTGCAACGGGCCGTCATCAGTTTACCCGAAAAGCAAAGGTTGGTGTTTCAGATGAAATACTACGACGAGATGAAATACGAGGAAATGGCGGAAGTTCTGGGGGGAACGGTGGGGTCACTGAAGGCGAGTTTTCACCATGCAGTTAAGAAAATTGAAAGTTTTTTGACAGGGGATTAAACCCGGAGAAAGAAAATCAGTCTAAGCATAAAATGGAAAAAAAAATCCCATATCACGACGATCCCGATCTGAAGGAAATAGCTCCCCGGCTGGCGGCTTTGCAGGGCAAACCCCTGCCCCTGGCTGCGCCAGAGGGTTATTTTGATTCGTTTGCGGATCGGCTGATGGAAAAGGTGAAAGCGGAGGAGAAGCCTTCGGGAAATGGGGGAGCAGCCTCCCTCAACCGGAAAATGATCCCCGTCAGCCTGGCTGCGGTGCTGATTCTCCTGGTTTTGTTTTCTGTTTCTGCCTGGTTCACCACCCAACGCACCCCCGTGCCCGATTTTTCTCAGCTCACTCCTGAAGAAATTCTGGCCGAACTGGAGGTCGCGTACCTGGATGAAGAGTTTCTCATCAATGCCATGGGGGATGAGGCCCTGGCTTCTCTTGATCTGGAATCGCAAATTCCACCCGAATCTATTTCGGAATATTTTTCAGGGGAAGATCTGCCTGAGGGATTTGAATTCGACCTTCAGCCAGACGATCTCGATTGGTTAGACTCAAAAATTAATGGAAATGAATTATAAGCAATTGATACTGGGACTGTTTCTGATTGGAATTGTCCTGCCCGGGCTGGCCCAGCCCGCGGATGGCAGCCGCCGCGACCGCATTGAGGCGCTCAAAATCGCTTACCTGACCCGCGAACTGAGCCTTACTTCTGACGAAGCCAAGGTCTTCTGGCCGGTGTACGACCAGTTTCAGAATGAACGCAAGGCCTTGCGCAAAGAAGCCCGCCTGGAAAAGGTGGAGGCCCAGATGAATTTCGACGAAATGTCGGACAAGGAGGTGCAGGGCATGCTGAACGAGATGGTGGACAATAAGCAGGCCGAACTTGACCTGACCCGCAAGTATATCGGGGAATTTCAGAAGGTTTTGCCGGTCAGGAAGGTCGCCAAATTATTTCAGGCCGAGTTGCGATTCAAAAATCAGCTGATGGAGCGCCTGCAAAACGGTCCCCAGGGCGGACCCGATGGACAGGGCCCCGGACAAGGCCGGGGCTTCAGACGCGGCCCCAGACCCTGATTTTTCAGGGCAATAAAAAACCGGCAATGCTTTCGCTTTGCCGGTTTTTTTTATGGGAGGATTTTTATTCCTCTTCCCCGCCCGCGTCTGTGTCTGAGGCGGGTGATTTTCCTGGTTTGGCAGGTTTGGGACTCTCTTCCCGGGGTTTGTCCAGAATCTCGCGCATGGATTTGATCTTCGCTTTCATGTTCTCCACCTGTTTCTTTTCGGCTTCGATCTGATCGCGGATCTGCTTGCGCAGCGCATCACCTTTTTTGCCTTTGGCAATGTAAAGGATGTTGGTCTCGTAGGAATCAATTTTATTCTGACTTTCCTGGATTCTGAGGCGAATTTTATGAATGTCAGACTTGGCCCTGCGGTTGCGCACCTCGTCGTCGGCAATGAGGTTCATCTGGGCTTCCGTCTTCAGTTTCTGACCAATCTTTTTGCTGGATTCGGCCTTTTTGAAGAAGGTGTCGATCTCGCTGCGGAACCCTTCGTTGACGTCGTCTTTCTGCCTGAAAGGCACATGCCCGATGGATTTCCACTCTTCCTGAATCTTTTTGAAGGTTTTGAGTGAATTTTCGTCAAATTCTTCTGAATTATTCAACTCATGCAGCTTCTTGATCAGCTCCAGTTTCGCTTCCAGATTCTTGCCAAATTCTTCGCGGTCAGAACTGCTCTTGCCTTCCTTGCGGGAGAAAAAGTGGTCGCAGGCGGCCCGAAAGCGTTTCCAGATGCGGTTAGAGTGCCGGTCATGCACCGGACCAATGGCTTTCCACTCGGCCTGAAGGGCCTTGAGGGCATCGGCTGTTTCTTTCAGATTTTCAGAATCCTTGAGCGCTTCGGCCTTCTCAATGATGGCCATTTTCAACTCCAGGTTCTTATTGCGGCCTTCATCAAAGGAAGCGAAGTAATCGCTCTTATTCTTGAAGAAAGTATTGCAGATGTTGCGGTAGGCCTTCCAGAGGATCTTGTTATCGTCTTTGGTGGCCGGCCCGATGGCGTTCCATCTTTCCTGAATTGCCAGGATGCGCTTGGTGGCCTGATTCCACTCCTTGGCCTGGTTGGCTGTGTAGGATTCGTAGGAGCCCAGTTCCTCGAGCAGCGCCCGTTTTTTGTCTCCGTTTTCCTTCCGTTCCGCATCCAGATTGCCAAAGAAGGCCCCTCTTTTGCTAAAGAAGCTGTCGAGGGCTTCGCGGTATGCGGCATTATTGGCGTCGAGGTCTTCGCGGGGCACGGAACCAACCGTTTTCCAGAATTCCTGCAGTGCCTTGATTTTATCTGTATTGGCCCGCCAAATATCGCGGGTGGCTGTTTCATCCGCAGGTACGAGGTTATTGATTTCCTCGATAATTCCCTGCTTCTGTTCCAGATTATATTTGCGGTCGGTGTCCAGCAATTCGTGGTACTGGCCCCGCAGATTATAATAGATGTCCAGGTAATATTTGTACATGGTATTGATCGGCATCACATCCTTTTGCAGGATGTAACCCGTGTCTTTCCATGCATTCTGAATTTCCCTTACTTCCTGAATGTCCTGCACGCGTTCTTCTTCGACAATGGCCTTCAGGCGGTCCAGCAATTCCTGCTTTTTGGCAGAATTGGCGGCTTTTTCGTCTTCTTGTTTCTGGAAGTATTCCTGACGACGGCGGTTGAAGCGGGAAAGGGCCAGACTGAATTTTCCAAATGACTGCAGATCCTGCTCGGCTTCGTCTGTGTCTTTGCGCATCTGGTCGAAAGCCTTTTTGATGGTTTTGACCATCGAAATCATGGGCCCGATGTCGGGTACCTGCAGGATCTTTTCCATGAGGAACATCAGTTCCTGGAAGCTGGCTTTGTCAACGTGCTTTTCAAAAGCATCCTCGTCGGCCACCAGGTCGTTGAAGAGCTTGTCTTCGGGGGAAATGACCTTTTCTTTGGGCTCTTCTTCGCTTTCCTCACCCGTTTCTGCTTCGCCTTCAGGGGCGGTTTCAGCCTTCTCGTCTGAAGAAACTTCCTCAGAGGATTCGGCCACAGGCTCGGGTTCAGGAGCGGGAGCTTCGGGTGCGGTTTCAGGCTCCTCAGCCTGAGTTTCAGGGGTTTCTGAAGTCACTTCAGGAGCGGCTTCAGCAGGGGTTTCTTCCAGTTGGGGCTCGGTTTCAGGTGCGGGAGATTCGGTCTCCTGCTCGCTGCCAGAGTTCATCTCAGGGGTTTCCTGGTGCACGGCTTCTTCCTGGGTTTCAGGGGTTACGGATTCCTTTTCAGTTTCCGGAACTGCGCTGTTTTCCAGTGGATCGTTGCCGTTCATGTTGTCATGATGCATGTCGAAGTTATTAATGACGGTGTATCTTCTTTGAAGATAAGGATAGTACAGTTTTATACCAAATGATTTGGCAATTGTAAATTATGGGAACCTCTAAAAGCAGCGAATCTCTGCGTTGGACTTGGCTCATAAATGCTCATTTACGGGAGTAAATTGCGCTTTCTTCACCTGCGTCCGCCTTGACCTTCTTTGCTTTTAGAGGCCCCATTATGCGATCCAGGACTCGACCTCTTCCTTGCGGGGATTGGTCAGTCCCAGTTTGAGTTTTTTATTGAGCCCGCAAAGGTCCTGAAAGACTTTATTGGGATTGGCTTTTTTGAGTTCCTCCACATTCCTGACCCCGGTTTTTTGCAGTACCTGAATCCATTCTGCGGGTACCCCTTCGGCGGCAAAATCAGCCGGGGAGGACACTTCAGATTTTTTCTCGGGTTTCATTTGCGGAAAGAACAGCACATCCTGGATGGAAGGAGAATTGGTCATGATCATGGAGAGACGGTCGATGCCCACGCCCAGACCTGCGGTCGGCGGCATGCCAAATTCCAGGGCCCGCAAAAAGTCCTCGTCCAGCACCATGGCTTCCTCGTCGCCGCGCTTGCCTAGTTCGAGTTGCTCCATGAAGCGCTCCCGCTGGTCAATGGGGTCATTCAGTTCGGAAAACGAATTCAGAATTTCCTTTCCGTTACAGATGGCTTCAAAGCGTTCCACCAATCCTTCTTTGCTGCGGTGCTTTTTGGCCAATGGACTCATTTCCACCGGATAATCTGTGATGAAAGTGGGCTGAATCAGCTTGTGCTCCACCGTCTCGCCGAAAATTTCGTCAATCAGTTTGCCCTTGCCCATAGTGTCGTCCACCTCGATTTTCAGCTTTTGAGCCGTGGCCCGCAGCCCTGCTTCGTCCATTTCTGAAATGTCGATCCCGGTGTATTCCTGAATGGCTTCAAACATGGTGTAGCGTTTCCAGGGGCGTTTGAAGTTGATGAGGTGCTCTCCCACCTGCACCTCGGTGCTGCCCGTGGTGTCGAGGGCGGCTTTTTCGATCATTTCCTCCACCAGATCCATCATCCAGAAGTAGTCTTTATAAGCCACGTACAATTCCACCTGGGTAAATTCTGGGTTGTGAAAGCGACTCATGCCTTCGTTGCGGAAGTCTTTGGAAAATTCGTACACCCCGTCATAGCCACCCACGATCAGCCTTTTCAGGTACAGTTCGTTGGCGATCCTCAGATAGAGGGTCATGTCGAGGGTATTGTGGTGCGTTTTGAAAGGTCGTGCGGCGGCTCCCCCGTACAAAGGCTGCAAAATGGGGGTTTCCACTTCCAGATAGCCTTTTTCGTTGAGGAAATTGCGCATGGACTGCACCATTTTGGTCCTCTTAAGGAAGGTTTCCCGCACCCTGGGGTGCACGATCATGTCCAGGTAGCGCATGCGGTAGCGCATTTCCTGGTCGCTGAAGGTGTCGTAGAGGCGGCCGTCTTCGAGTTCGCGGGGAAATTCGATGGGGCGGAGCACCTTGGACAGGAAGGTCATTTCCTTCACATGCAGGGTGATTTCGCCGGTCTGGGTGGTAAACACAAACCCTTTCACCCCAATGATGTCGCCGGGGCTGACCAGCTTTTTGAATACGGCGTTGTAGAGTTCCTTATTTTCATCCGGACAGATGTCGTCGCGGCTGATGTAAATCTGGATTTCGTCGGAAGAATCGGCCAGAACGGCAAAAGAGGCCTTGCCCATAATCCGTTTGCGGATGATGCGGCCGGCAATGGCGACTTCCTGAAAGGCGGCTTCGTTGGCAGAGAAGCCCTGCAATATTTCACTTGCTTTGTGGGTGACCGGGTAGCCTTCGGCCGGGTAGGGATTGATCCCCAACTCCTTCAACTGACGCAATTCGTCCCGGCGTTCACGCTCCTGATCTGAAAGAAACAACTCGTTCATTTTGTAGAAAATTTAGGCGCAAAGTTATGGATTTTGTCCATTATTTGAAGTGGATCGCCTGATTTTAATTGTCGGGTGAAAATTCACGGAAACCTGAATTTCGGGCTTTCGCCTGGGGGGATAATTTTCAACACAAAGACACAAAGATCACCAAGTTTTTTGATGGGGAAGCTTTCGCTTCTTTGTTTAGATTAAACACAGAGCCACGGAGTCAATAGGAGTGGTCAGGAGGTTTTTTGAGTGAAAAGCTTTGCTTTTCGGGGCTTGGCTGATCGCTGACCGCTGATCGCTGACCGCTGATCGCTGACCGCTGATCGCTGACCGCTGATCGCTGACCGCTGATCGCTGAATGCTGACCGCTGTTCGCTCAAAAACGGGAATCTTTCTCATTCGTTGGAATTTTAGTAAATTGATTCAGGATTATGAAAGTGGAACAGGCCGGGGTGGAAGAATTGGGTCAACAGTAAGAAAGGCAAATGAAAAATTTGGGAAAGATTATTTTCCTTGGGGTCGCACTATTGGGCCTGCTTCCTGCAGGTATTTTCGCTCAGGGACTGAATGGCTTCGGGCGGGGCACGGTCTCAGATGAGGGTGAAACCAAATATGGCTATTGCAATATGTTTTATGTGAAGAGCAGCGACACGGCGGCCCTTCCTTTCAATGATTTGTGCTTTGTGAATGATGTGCACGAGACGGCCAAAGGCTACCTTTTTATGCGCTATGTCGGCCCGGTGGATGAATTGCAGGAACTGTTTGTGGCCCGCGAATGGGGATTTTATATATTGATGCCGCCCGTGAAGGGCGAAACCCGGCTTAGCATTGCCCTGCCCGGCGACCTGGGCGAAATGGAGGGCACCCCGCCCGATGGCAAGGCTTTTGTATTCCTGAGCCGGAATAAGGGCCCGACCGAGTACGAGTACCAATCTTATTATGAATCCGTCGATTACCGGGCGGTAAGCGGCACCATCAAAGTGTTTCCGGTGACCATCGAGGCCGGCCGCGAGGAGTGGCTGAAGGAAATGGAGTACGAAGCCAACCTGGATGTAATGGTGCAGCCCATCAATTCTGACAGCGGAACAGCCGTGGCCAAAGGAGATAAAATCCGCCTGAAGGCTACCTTTTATATCAAACGTCAGGGGGACGACTGAGGCGAAGCCTCCACCCAAACCCGAACTCAAACCCGCACCCGCACCCGAACTCAAACTCAACCCCGACCTCCCCTTCATTTTCGGCCCGGAAAATTTGGACCAGGTACAACAGTAATGGGCCGGAAAAATAGTTAGGGAAATTCAATATTCGTGGTCTAAATCTGGCGTTTTTACATCGATGTTCTTGTGAGGGGCGCTTTATTCCAGGGTTTGCGGAGGTGGTGCAGGAATTGTCCTTGTAAGAGACGCATTATTCCAGAGTTTGCGGGGGTGGTGCAGGGGTTATTCCTCGGGGTGCGAGGATGGTGCAGTGCAGGAATACTTATTAAATCCATTATAATAACGGAAACTTTTCAGGAAAAGGTTCGAATCTATTTCTAATGATGTAATTCTGTGAGTGTGAGAAGAAAGGCCAGGGTTCTGTAGTGAAAAAAAATAAACATCTTTAGCCCCGTTAGCACTCTCATTTGAATTTTCACTTAAAATTAAACCGCTTAATAGCCCAGAGCTTTTAACTGGTCGAGGCTGTTCACTATAGCTATTAAAAAGGCCAAATAGCTGATCACTTGAAAAGTTGTTTCGCATGAAAATAGAATCATTTGAAACTCTTAAAAAATCAGGCTGTCTTTCGGGGTTTGCAGTTAACGAAATCCATAATGACTTATAAGTTTGGTGCTCAATAATGGTATCGTACTGTTCAACCTGAACAAAAAAGTCTGGATTATTAGAACTGGTACAAGTACAATTATATCGGAGTGAGGCAGCTTTCTCGGAAGATGCTCTCTTAATAATCGGGTGAGGAGAACAACTACAGCATAAGCTAAATATAATGAGAAGCACTGTAGCAAAAAATTTTTCTACTTTTTTATTCATCGGTTCCCATAGATTCATCAATAGCATCATAAAGCTTGTCCTTATATGATCGCGTTGTATCATCACCAAGATCATCCTGCCAGATGTCATGATATTGGGTTTTATCGTTGGGCACACCCAAATAATCAAAAACAACGTGGCATAGAACTTCATGTAAAACAGTGTTTACACTTTCCCTTTCGACATTCAATTTTTTTAATTCGTTCAGAGACTCTCCTCTTCGAACAAGCTGTCCCTCAAGCAACTCTTTGCTTATGGATACGAAATAATTCTTTCTATCAGTATCCTCGATTTCCAGACCATATATCTGTTCATAAACTTTTCCCTCCCGGTACCATT
This sequence comes from Bacteroidia bacterium, assembly GCA_020635905.1. Taxonomy (GTDB): domain Bacteria; phylum Bacteroidota; class Bacteroidia; order J057; family JADKCL01; genus JACJYV01. The sequence continues at coordinate 204,485 of JACJYV010000006.1, read as the reverse complement.
GTTCACCCGTGGTAAAGAGTTCTTCCAGATCAACAATGCCGTTTGAGCTTTTGTCTTCAAATTCTGTATTGGTAATTCCCGTTGCCCTGCCCTGTTTTTCCCCCTGTTCCTCCAAAATGGCATTTAATTCAGTGAAATCACCAACAAAAATGTAGATATCTTCAGAAGTGCTTTCTTCGAAAAACCCCAAATCCCCGAATTTAACCTTCTGCGCATTTCCATATGCTTGCAAAAGCTGGAATTCAGATTCCTCTTCGACTAATTGATTGACATTAAAGTCCTTGGTTACTTTTATTTTCATTAACCCTCCTGTCCAGATGAGATTATAATTTTCATCAAACTCATATTTTTTTACAATCAGATAAACCGACTCCCCAAGCCGATCAATGCAGGTTATTGGTTTGTTTAGAGCAAATGAATATGAACTATGAGAAGGATACTCTTTAGTAAGTGGATCCACACTCAACCACCGCCCCACTCTCGAATCCAACACCCTGGCCCCAAAGTCCATGTTATTCCCATTCCCACTCCACTCATCGTCCTTCTCCTCCTCATTAAACCCATACCTGTAATCCGGGTTATTCCACTTCCTGTTCGGTTGTAACCAACCGAAAGGATAACCACAAGGTGGTCCCTGTGGGATAGTCCTGCACCGACATCAGCTGCGCATAATAATACTGAGCTGTATCTACTGCAAAGTCATCCTGTCCCAGCTTCAAATCTGAAACCACAGCAAGGACGTTACCCAAGTGGTTTTTAAGCTCATAAAGCTTATCCCCGGGTGTACGCCCGAAACTCTCTCCACCATAATTGGGCAGTGGATCCACATGTGGATTCCCAAAGGGACAGGCGGGTTTATCTGGCTCGTAATCACCTTGAAGAGACTCTACTGCTGATATGGAGGTTCTGCGCACGGTAATCAATGAATTGTTTAAAGTTACCGAACCCATGGGAAAAATCGGGTGGCGCAGCAAAAAAATGACCCGGTTTCTTTTCATCTGAATGGCCATCGGTGATTTGTAATCACCTCCCTCTCCGCTGGCCAGCGTCCGATTGCAGTCCGTTTGCATCCTGCTAAAACACCCCAAAAAGACACTTCAAGCCTTCCCGGGCACTTTCTTAGTAGTGCTTCAGTAAGTCTGCTAAAGTACTTCGGAGCTCTGCTAAAGTACTTCGGAAGTCTGCTAAAGTACTTCCGAGCTCTGCTAAAGTACTTCGGAAGTCTGCTAAAGTACTTCAGTAAGTACTTAAAAGTACTTCGGAAGTATTAAGAAGTACTTCGGAAGTATTAAAAAGTACTTCAGTAAGTACTAAGAAGTACTTCGGAAGTACTAAGAAGTACTTCGGAAGTATTAAGAAGTACTTCGGAAGTATTAAGAAGTACTTCGGAAGTATTAAGAAGTACTTCGGAAGTATTAAGAAGTACTTCGGAAGTATTAAGAAGTACTTAAGTAGGGCCTGCTGAAAAAGTCACCCACGAACCCCGCCAAATTTCGGCTCTATATGGGCTGTGACTTCAAAATATCCAAATATCTCCCTGATTTGGGCTTTCAATTTCAAAAAGGCTGACCAAAGGTTGCCTCTGGTCCCGATATGGATCAGGTAATTGAAAAAAGTCGAACGTAAGAACCATTCCAGGTTCATTACGAAGAAGATGGCTGCAATCCAGCTTTCACTGGTATCAGACAGGCGGGCCCGGATCTTTCTCAAGCCATAGCCATTTTTGCCTTGGCCAAATTTACCTTCAATCTGGCTGCGCATGTTGTTTTCCTGTTTTTTGAGCTTTTTGAGCTGGATCTCTTCGGGGGCCGGGTTCTTTTTGGGTCTGCCCAGGGCCTTGCCTGAATAGCGGATGCCCCGTTCCTTGAGCCATTTTCGATTCTCCCTGGTCCCATATTTTTGATCTGTGACTACTGATTCGGGGTAATGACCATGCCGTTCGACAAAATCTTTGACCTGGCCCTGCAAGTCGCCCCCTTCATTATAATTGTCCCAATCAATTTTGTGTACTGAGGCAAATCCATCAACCAGACTGACCGAGCTTTTCGATCCGAACTGGACTTTGGGAAAAGCCTTCCCCGTCACTATGGGACGTACCCAGGGCTGATAAATGCTTACGATACGGTCTGAGTGGGTGTGGATTCTGTTTTCATACATGGACTTTTGCTGCTGATAGATGTGTTGAATCACCCAATAAATCTTCAAGTCCCGTTGGGTAAAGCGCTCAAATCGATCGGGATATTGGTCCAAAATCTCATCCAGAATGCCCAGGTCACGCTTGAGATAGCCCAACTGTTTGCGGATCGCCTTTCGAACCGTCCTCTTCGATTTCCTGCTCTGCTTGGCCACAGCCAGGTATTTATTTTTGGCTGCTTTGCGGTAGGTCCTGGGCTTCAATTTTCCCGGAATTGGGACATACAAGAGGTCAATCAAGCGTTCTGCTTCTTCGCGGCTGTCATTGAGCAGGTCCAGGTCAGTAGGGTGTTTGATCATCTGCTCGCTAACCATCGCATCAATGAGCAGCTTGCCTTTTCTTGGCTTTTCACGTAATTCCGCCTCTTTCTTTTCGGCCTCCTGATCATCATCTGAATCGGTCCCACCTCCGTCATTTTTAGGTGGTTCAGGTTCATCCTCTTTGCGCTCAACCAAGCCCGCCTTGATCAAAATCTCTTCATTCAAAGCCTCGAACTGCGCTACTCCCAATCGCTTACGAATGGTTGGGAACAGGCTCGGATCAAAGACAGGCTTATTCGTAAATCGCTCCAAACCAAGAAAATACTGCAAATAAGGGTTTTCCAGAACCTGCTGAATCACCTCCCGATCTGATAGCTTTAGCTTGTGTTTGATGATCACTGCCCCAATCATGATTCTGGCATCCTTGCCTGGAGCTCCCTGGTCAGAACTCATCTTGTGATAATAGATGGAGGCCATCTCGTCCCAGGGAAGGCTTCGGGACAGCTTTACCCAGCGATTTTTAGCATCCAAACCCCGTTCAAAAGGGGATTTGAATAGCTCAAGACTTAGTTGTTTGGGGCTCTTATAACGGATCATGTGCAAAGGTTTTGATCATCTGATGACCATAAGTTTGCACTTTGAGGTATAAAAATCAACACAACTAATTCACATTGAATTGTTTATGACTTTTTCAGTGGACCCTAAGTAAGTATTAAGAAGTACTTCGGGAAGTACCTGAGCAGTGCTCAGAATAACCAGGTAGGAGTCAATTTTCCTGCAGCTCACAATCAATCAGCAATTATCAATCTTATTGATTTTGCCATCCATGACTACCATAATGGCATCGCCTTGGGGTCGGTCTGGATTGCCCCTTGTGGCAAGCAGGTGAATGGGGTGACGGTAATTTTTTTCAGCATGGAACATTCTGCGGCTGACCCCTGCGAGGTCACCTTTCCCTGGCGCTAAGCCTGGATCAATTATCAAGGAACAATGCCCAATCAACGGTTGGATGTCGCGGTGAAAGCAAAGTATAATCCACCGAGATCACAGAGTTTTTTGGTTTCCATTGTTTTGGGCACGAAATGGAGGAGGGCACAGAGGCTGTGGTAAGCAATTATCAATGAACAAATTGGTGGGTTTTAACCCGCCAATTGCCCAGTAGGTCCATCCCCGGGGCAATCCCCAATAAGGTTGGAAAACCTTCATTATTGAATCCATAGGGGTGGGTTTTAACCCGGCCCTTCTAAATCAATGAACAAAGAGCAATGAACAAATAGGGGGATTGCGAGAAAAATTTCCAAACCCCAAGGGCCCTCTTTCGCGAGAGAGGGCAGCCGCAGGCGGGTGAGTTCAACCAATCCAATGAACAACCTGGTGGGTTTTTAGAGGAATTTCCAAACCCCAAGGGCCTTCTTTAGCGAGAGCGGGCAGCCGCAAGTGGGTGAAAGCCTCATTTCCGCCCCGCAAACTCCCGCAGGGCAGTCAACAAATCTTCAAAATCCTGGGGCAGGGGCGTTTCGAATTGCATGAATTCTCCTTTGGTGGGGTGCACGATGCCCAGGGTCCTGGCATGCAGAGCCTGCCGGGGCATGATCTCCAGCCACCTTTGGGCTTCAGCGCGGTATTTGGAGGAATTGACCGGACCAGCCAGGGGCTTGTCGCCCCCGTAAAAGCTGTCTCCGACCAGGGTATGGCCGAGGTGCTTCATGTGCACCCGGATCTGGTGGGTACGGCCCGTTTCCAGGGTGCATCTCACCAGCGTGGCGGCCCCAAATCGTTCCAGCACTTCGTAATGGGTGACCGCGTCCTTGCCCTGGGAACCGTCGGGATAAACCATATACCGCTTGCGGTCGTGCTTGCTGCGGGCAATGTGGCCTTCGATCCTGCCCACATCCTCTTTGACGTCGCCCCACACGATGGCGTTATAATTGCGCTGGGTGGTGTGGTTGAAAAACTGCTTGGACACCTTATAGAGGGCTTCCTCGTCTTTGGCCACGATCAGCAGACCGCTGGTATCCTTGTCGATCCTGTGAATGAGGCCCGGCCAGAGATATTCCTCGCCCGTGTGCAGTTTATTGCGGTTGAAATAGTACAGCAGGGCATGAATCAGGGTGCCGGTATGGTTGCCTACGCCCGGATGCACCACCATGCCCGGTGATTTGTTGACGATGCAGATGGAATCGTCCTCGTAGTGGATTTCCAGCGGGATTTCCTCGGGTTCGATGTCGGGCGGAGGGGGATAGGGCAGGAGGAAGGTGACGTTGTCACCGGGCTTTACCCGGTAGGAGGCCTTCACCACGGAGCCGTTGACCAGCAGGCAGCCCGCCAGGGCAGCCCGTTTTACCTTGGAGCGGGTCACATTGCGCAGCATCAGGGGCAGATACTGGTCGATGCGCATCAGGCCCTGGCCGTTATCTGCGGTGAGCTTGTGGTGTTCGAAAAGCTGCTGAAGCTGATTTTGATCGAGTTCTTCCTCGTCCGAACCCTCCATATCATCCGCCTGGGAGAATTCGTCGTCTCCGTCCAGATTGTCCCGGCTGAGCATTTCCTGCTCCTCCAGGGTTTCCTGGTTTTCAAAACCTTGTTGTTCTACGTTATTTTCTTCAGTTTCTCCCAATGAAGTCCTGCCTCCTTACTAATTACGAAATTAAAGGAACCTGAGCCAATTCACAATCAGCAAATGAAATTAACCTGAAGGGAAAGAAAATCAGGTAGTTTGAGCCTCAGATTTGGGCTTTCCGTCGGGGGTGGGGTACCTTTTCAGTTTGAAGGTGGCATAGGCAAAAATGGCCATTCCCCCCAAAATCAAAAGGGAGGAGAGTATTTCGGCCTGGGTGATTTCCCAACCTGCAATTTTGTAAGTGGAATTGACCCGGATTTTCTCAATCAGAAAGCGTTCGATCCCGATCAGGAACATGTAGGTGCCGGTCATCTGGCCTGCAAATTTGAAGCGGTTGCGCAGAATCACCAGGATACCAAAGATGGTAAAGGCCATGCTGGTTTCGTAAAAGGGTGTGGGGAATACCTTGGGTACCAGGTGGGTGCAAAAACCTTCGATGCAGGGGAGGCCATCTTCGGGACGGATAGGCACGCCTTCGCCATTCACGTTATTGGGAAAATCGAAGGCCCAGGTCCATTCGGGAAGCCAGGCCAGCCAGTCGGGTTGGGGATCTGGATTTGCTATGCCCCAGTCGCCGTCGCCCGCCACCATGCAGCCAATGCGGCCAATGCCGTAGGCCAGAATGAGGCAGGGGGCAAATACATCCACCATGTGCAGGATGTTGTAGCCCTTTTTGATCCAGAAGCGAATGATGAAAAAGGCAGCTGTAATGAGTCCCCCGAGGAAGGTGAGTCCGTTGAAAGAGACAAATTGCCCGACCGGGTCACGGAGAAAATCGTCGAGATATTCGAGGTGGTGAAACACCTTGGCACCCAGCAGCCCGGCCACAAAAGCGATGGTGAGCACCGTGCCCAGCCAGGTGGAGGGGGGGACGGATTGTTCTTCGAATACTTCCTTTTCGTCCTTTTTCTTGCGGTAAAGGTTGTAGCGCAAGCCACCTGCGATTGCTGCACCCACCAGACCAAAAATGATGGAACCCTCGCCGGACAGGAGGACTTCCTGGGGTTGGGTACTGAAATCGTGCCAGTGAAGCAGCCCGTACCCGAGTTTGTAGCCCACCAGTCCCCAGATGACAGCCTGAATGGCTACTTCTGTAATCGCCACGGGACCGCTCACCCGCACTTTGACCCGTTTGAGGGCAAACTGGCCCTGCGATTCACGGTTTCTCATGTCCCAGCGCAGCATCTGGTAAGCGCCCAGAAAGGCCAAAGCCACGAAAAAACCATATGAGTTGGCCGGAAAAGTGAAGTTCAAGCCAAATAAGTCGTGAAGAAGGTCTGTAATGCGCGGATACATGGGCGGTTTTTACTTACGCCGCAAAGGTAGAAATTTTATTGGTGAGTTGTAAGGGAGGGAAGCAATTCCATTCTCCCCGCACCCGTCCTTCCAAACCCGAACCTCCCCGCACCCGTCCTCCCAAGCCCGAACCTCCCCGCACCCGTCCTTCCAAACCCGAACCTCCCCGCACCCGTCCTCCCAAGCCCGAACCTCCCCGCACCCGTCCTTCCAAACCCGAACCTCCCTGCACCTGTCCTTCCAAACCCGAACCTCCCCCTGCACCTGTCCTTCCAAACCTGAACCTCCCACTGCACCCGTCCTTCCAAACCCGAACCTCCCTGCACCCGTCCTTCCAAACCCGAACCTCCCCGCACCCGTCCTTCCAAACCCGAACCTCCCCGCACCCGTCCTTCCAAACCCGAACCTCCCCGCACCCGTCCTTCCAAACCCGAACCTCCCCGCACCCGTCCTTCCAAACCCGAACCTCCCCGCACCCGTCCTTCCAAACCCGAACCCATACCCCGCACCCGTCCTTCCAAACCCGAACCCCTAAACCCCCATAGTCCCCGTTTCCACCTCACCTGCCCGTTGGAAAGTAGCGATGATCACTCCTTTGGGCGTCACCACGTGTTGGGTGAGGGTAAAGGCGGCGGGAATAGTGCCGTGGTCAAATAGTTTGACGCCTTTGCCCAGGGTCAGGGGGTAGATTTTGAGCCTGAATTCGTCCACCAAATCGTGTTGCATGAGCAATTGAATCAATTTGCTGCTGCCCCACACGTGAAAATCAGGACGCGAAGGATCAGCGGGCGGGTCTGACTTGAGCTTTTTGATTTCCTCCAGGTCAGAGATTACCACTGAATTTTTCCAACCCATTAGCCGTGGATCTGAAGGGGAAAGATTTTTGGAAAAGACGTATTTGGTGCCCTCCATGATGGCCGGCCAGAAATCGCCGTGATCAGGCCAGTAGTCAGCCCAGATCGAGAAGGTTTTTCGGCCCAGTAAATAATCAGCCGGGTGAAAATCTCCCTGAGCGGCCTGCTGAAATTCGTCGTCCCAGTAAGGGAATACCCAACCTCCATAGGTAAATCCATCTGAAGGATCTTCCTCCATCCCTCCTGGCGACTGCATGACTCCGTCCAGGGTGATCATGGCAAAAACGATTATTTTTCTCATTTGATTTTCCTCCTTATTAAATGATTCTAATGGTATCCGGTTGATTGGTTTCGGGTATCGCAATCCCGATTAGATTCTAATGGGCTTAAGTAATCAGATCACAACCTAAAGTTCGGAAAACCAACCCATTCCCCTGCAGGCTGATTGCGCAATTATCCGGGGTGAAATGTGACAAAATATTTTTCATTGCCCCAGGTACCTGACTCAATCATTATCTGACCCAGCTGAAGCCGCTTAACCCATCATCTAAATGGAGACATTTAAAAACGATGAAGATCAAGTCGGTCGCAGGGAAAGGAAGCGAAGTTTACCAAGGTAAATGAACATTTCTGAACCAGGTCCAGGGTGGAGATGAGAAGTTTTTAGAGGTTCCCCCGGTTAAATTGAAAGAACCCTTTCACATAGGGATATTTTTTCCCTATTTTTACGGCCCAAACCCCATATAGCATATGAGTATCCTCGTCAATAGCAATTCAAAAGTTCTCGTTCAGGGTTTTACCGGCGCTGAAGGGACTTTCCACGCAACTCAGATGATCGAGTACGGCACCAAAGTGGTGGGTGGTGTGACCCCCGGCAAAGGAGGCACCCAACACCTCGATCTGCCCGTGTTCAATACCATGCGTGAAGCGGTTGAAACAACCGGAGCTGATGTATCCATCATTTTTGTGCCCCCGGCTTTTGCGGCGGATGCCATCATGGAAGCCGCTGATTCCGGCGTGAGCCTGATTGTGACCATCACCGAAGGTATTCCCACCCGCGATATGGTGTACGCCAAAAAATACATCGACGACCGCAAAGTGCGCATGATCGGACCCAACTGTCCGGGCGTGATCACCCCCGGCGAATGCAAACTCGGCATCATGCCCGGATTCATTCACCGTCCCGGTTCGATCGGCATCCTGAGCCGCTCCGGCACCCTGACCTACGAAGCCGTGGATCAGGTGACCAAGCAGGGCCTCGGCCAGTCCACCTGCGTGGGCATCGGCGGTGACCCGATCATCGGCTCCACCCACCTCGATATCATCAAACTTTTCAACGAAGATCCCGCCACCGAAGGCATCATCATGATCGGTGAAATTGGCGGTTCCAACGAGGAAATCGCCGCGGAATGGATCAAAGATAACTGCAAAAAACCTGTGGTTGGCTTTATCGCCGGCCAGACCGCCCCTCCCGGCCGTCGTATGGGTCACGCAGGAGCGATCATTTCAGGAGGCAAAGGCACCGCCGCTGCCAAAATGGAAGTCATGGCCGCCTGCGGCATCCACGTGGTAGCCAGCCCGGCCGACATCGGAGCCACCATGGCCCGTGCCCTGGAAGAATCCAAAAAAGCACATGCCTGAATCTGCTGAACTGCATTTTCGGGTTGTAAACGATAACAAAAACCGCCTTCATGGCGGTTTTTTGTATATTGGACCTGCCAATTCACCTGCAAATTGAAAGTCTTCCGGCCCCGTCAATCCAATCAAAGAGAGGTTGCCCATGGTTAGCATCATCGGGGCGGGCATCACGGGTTTGGTGTTGGGCGAATACCTCCAGTGGGCAGATATTCCTTTCCGCATCCATGAAGCCAGCGACCGCATTGGGGGCAGATTGCATACCCTTGAGTCTGATGGATTTTTGCTGGAAAACGGTCCTTCATTTCTCGATCTGGACGATAATCTGTTTGGCTTTCTGGAACGGATCGGGTTATCCAATCAGATGATTCATGCCTATGCTGGTGCCCGCAAAAAGTTTTTTGTGCGGGAGAATGGGACTCAGCCTCTGCCTGAAGGGATAATTTCTGTCTTATTGGGAAATTATTTTTCAGGAAAGGCAAAGGAAATGATCTGGAATGAGCGCTTCAAGCAGGGAAATTGGGTGCAGCGGGAATCTGTGGAAGCCTTTTGCCGCCGCAGATTTGGAGAGGAAGTTACCCGGCAGGCCCTGTTACCGCTACTGGAAGTCCAATTTGCCGGAAACGGAGGTGAATTATTGCTGGAGGAAGCCTTTCCCCAGCTTGCCCGCTTTGAAAAAGATTATGGCTCGGTGCGCAAAGGGTGGTCCCGGACCCGCCATGCCAACCGTCACCGTGGCCGGATTTCCTTTCCCAAAGGCCTGCAGCAACTGACGGACACCCTGGGCGAACGCCTGCAGGGCCACATTGAGCTGAATTGCCCCCTGACCTCACTCGGATTTGGGGAGAGAATCGAACTGAAATTTGGCGACCGGGTGGAACACCCGTCGGCGGTGGTGCTGGCCCTGCCTGCGCATGAATTGGGAAAAATGCCTCGAAGCAGCTTCCCTGAAGTGGCTGAGGGCATGTCTCAGGTGAATTACGCTTCGCTGGCGGTGGTACACACCGCCCTCAACAGGTCCCAGATCAAACATCCCCTCAACGGACAAGGCCTTTGGTTTCCCCACACCGAGGATGGTCCCGCCTTTCACACCATTTTTTCATCTTCTCTCTTTCCACAACAGGCGCCTTCAGGTAAAGTCCTGCTGACCAGTTATGTAAGTGGTATCCGCCAACCTGAATGGTTGGAAATGAGCGATGCCGAATTGGGAAAAAAGGTATTGACTGCCCTGGAGCCGCTGGGTCTGTCCGGGGATCCCCTCTTTCAGCAGATTACCCGCCAGCCTGCGGCCATTCCCCAATACGATTCCGCCATCCTGGCTTCCCGGGTTTGGTTGCGGAAAATGGAATTGAAGCGGATTTACCTGGGAGGAAACTGGTTGGGGGGAATTTCTGTATCCAATTGTGTACAAAGGGCCCGGGATATTGCTGAAAAGATCATCGGGCGACGGCCTGCGAATTAAGTAATTTGCTTTCCCGTTTGTTTCTTCAAGAGAAATGGCCGGGATGGGTATGCAGGAAAATCCAGTGAGCCGCCTGAATCATTTGGTTGAAAATGAGGGCAAAATGGCTTCACGGGGCTTTCTCATCCGTCCAAACACCATGAAAATGCGCAAATTGCATCTGTATAAACCGTCTTTTTTCCTGAATCTTGCCCTTTGGTTGGGCCTGAGTTTGGGCGCCTGCCTGCCCGCCAACGCTCAGGTATATCCACAACTCAAAATGCAGAAGTTCTACGGACACCGGGGAAACGACACGCCCAAGGCCCTGGTCAAGTCTCTGGATGGCAATCTTTTGCTGGGTGGCGATGTGGCCGAAGAGGACGGAAAACCCGGCGGATGCACCAATGTGATGATCTATAAGGTGACTCCCGAAGGGGAAATCCTCTGGGAGCGGGAGATCGGGGGTAGCGGCTGCGACGAATTGCGCGACCTGGTGGTGACTCCCGATTCGGGTGTCATTTTCGTGGGACTGACCAGTTCCTTTATCGGGCATCCCGAAAAGGGGCAGGATGATTTCAAGGGAGATTATTTCATCGGCAAGGTCACCAAGCAGGGCAATATCGAGTGGATCAAGGCCTACGGCGGGCTGGATGTGGATCAGGCTTTTGCCGTGTGTGAAGGCAACGGGGATTATGTGGTGGCCGGGGTATCCAATTCCCAGAATTTTGATGTCAATACCAGCCTGGGCATGGCCAATCTCTGGGTGCTGAAGGTATTGCCCAACGGCGAAAAAAAGACCAGCTATGTGTATGGTGGCAATAAGGCCGACTGGGCCTATTCCGTGATCAAATGCGCCAACGGCGACTTTGTCTATGCAGGCTTCACCAACAGCGAGGACATCGACGGTACCCAGCGCCGCACCAACGGTGACGCCTGGATCATGCGCACGGATCGTTATGGTACCCGCAAGTGGCAACGGGTATATTCAGGAAAATTTGAGGACTTTTTCACCAGCGTGAAGGAAGACAAGGAAGGGCGCCTGGTGGTGGTGGGAAATTTCGAATCTGAAGCCCTGGGCAAGCAATTCTGGTTTCTCAAAATGACTCCCGAGGGCAAAAAAATCTATGAAAAGATTTTTGGTCTGGCCCAGGACGAGTACGCTATGTCCATTGACCCGACCTCCGACGGAGGTTACATCATGACGGGCTATTCCCACTATTATGCGATGGACAACCAGTACGTGAAAGGGGGGGAGGATTTTTGGGTAATTCGTCTCGATTCGAGGGGAGATGTGATCTGGCGCCAGACCTATGGCGGCCGCGACGACGAGCGGGGCATGGACGTGATCGAATACTCACCGGGCGTGTTCTATGCCCTGGGCTCCAAATACAACAACTTTGAACTGGCCGGCCAGCGCAATAAAAAGCTGGATTTCTGGCTGCTGCGTATCGAGGACCGCACCTGCGAGGATGTGGAGATGAGCGTGTACCTCAGCCTCAAAAATTACACGGCTTACGTCAACCGCGCCTTCAAACTGAAGGCCATTGTGAGCACAGGCGACGCCTTCCTCTGGGATTTTGGCGACGGCAATACCTCCCGCGACATGGAGCCCCAGCACAAATACGAAATGCCCGGCGTTTACGAAGTAAAGCTGACCGTGTTCCTGAATGAGAACTGCTCCAAGACTTATACCGTGCCTGAATTGATTATGGTGTGGTAGGGGGGATTTTGGATGAGCAGTTTGTTGGGGGTTAGGATTATAGCTTTGCCAAGTCTTTTGATCTCCCTAAATTGCTGAAAATCTATTCTATGAAGTCTGTCACTCCCAATTCTCCGAGGGTATATTTCCGAAAACTCACCTTGCAAAATGTCAGAAGTTTCGGGGAGCAACCTGTTTCCCTCGATTTTTTGAATAAGGAGGGGAAGCCTTCGATGTGGAATGTGATTGTGGGTGATAATGGTACGGGTAAAACTACGGTTTTGAAATGCCTGAATATTATTCAGGATGACTCTTTTGATACGTTCAGGGATAAGGCCAAGTATTTTAACCGTGGTCAGGATAAGGGGGCAAAATTTACCTGTATTCTGGATTCTTATTTTCACACTTCTTCGGGTCCAAAATGGGAGCAAGTTCCGGTTAAAATAGATTTGATCGAGAAAAATTTAAGGTCTGCCTGGCCATTTGAAAGAAACCCCAGATACCACCTGCACATTTTCGCTTATGGTGCGTCACGAAGAATAGGAATCAGTGGATTGTCAACGGGCAAGAATGAATCTCCAAACTCACTGATCAATGAAAACGCTGAACTGACAAATCCAGAGGAGTGGCTGGTGCGGACAGACTATGCAGCGATTAAAAACCCTGAACTTCGTCCCCGATACAATAAGGTGGTTGAAATCCTGAAGAAATTATTTGGGGGTGAAATTGAAGATATCAAAATTGAAGGATACGATCCTGCCAAAGTTCTTTTCAAAACCCAGTTTGGATGGGTGGATTTGCATAACCTCAGCCTGGGGCAGAAAACCCTGATCGCCTGGATGGTGGATTTTGCCAAAGGGTTATTTGATTTGTATCCCAGTGTCGAAAACCCTTTGGAAATGCCTGCCATTTGTTTGGTAGATGAAATTGATCTTCACCTCCATCCTAAATTTCAACAGCGATTGATGGATTTCCTTTCATCCACTTTCCCTGGTACCCAATTTATTGTAACTGCTCACAGTCCACTGGTGGTTCAGGCAGCCATTGGGGCAAATCTGATTTTACTTGAGAAAGAAGGAGACCACATCAGGGTCAATAATGAACCGGAAATGGTGGAGGATTGGAGAGTTGATCAATTATTGACCAGTGACCTTTTTGGGTTGAAAACGGCCAGAGCCCCCAGAACTCAGGAACTAATTGACGAGCAGGAAAAGTTACTTGGCAAAACCAAAAGAAATAAAAAAGAGGAAGCCCGGTTGGAAGAGCTGAATCAACGACTTTCAGATTTGCCTATGTATTCCTCCCCCCTTGAGAAGCAGGCCTATTCTGCGGTAGATAAGATTATTGAAATTCTGAAGCAAAAAGAGGCAAGTGATCAGAATAAATAAGTCCTCCGCCAATCCTGAAATTCTCAAAGGTGCAGGTAAGAAAGCCTTGGAAAATTTAAAGGACCAATATGACCTAAATCCTGAGTCATACAAAAAACCTTACCACAAGGAAACCAATCCAAATAGGCTGAACTTCGATCCAGGCATTTATGGCGCTCAGGAAGTAAAAGAGCAATTGAAGGCCGATCAGTTTAATAAATGCGTGTATTGTGAGGCAATTTTTAGCCACACGAGTCCTGGCGATGTAGAGCACTTTCGTCCCAAAGCAGCAGTAAAGCAAGGTGCCAAAGGCCGTCTCGAATATCCTGGATATTATTGGCTGGCCTATGATTGGGACAACCTTTTTTATTCCTGTGAAATCTGTAACCGTTCATGGAAGAAGAACATTTTTCCATTAAAGGAAGGCGTAGAAAGGGTCAGGGATCACCGGTCTGCCACCTGTGAAGCAGTCGAAGACACCCTTCTTATTCACCCAACTCTCGAGAATCCTGAGGACCATATTACTTTTGAAGGGCATATTCCCAAACCCAGGGACGGTTCAGAAAAAGGGAGAAAATCGATTTCAGTTTTGGGACTTAAAAGAAAGGATCTGAATGATGCCCGAAGGGAGTGTCTGCAAAATGTTCAATTAGGGAAAATTCTTGCCAGCTATATTGAAAAAACACCCTTTTCAACTCTTTCTACAAATGAAAAAATTGAGTTGAAAAAAGCTATTAATCAACAAGGAATCTCAGATATAGAGTTAGAAGAAATTTTGGTTCAGACACTTCAAGTTGCAAAGAATGGAGCAAAATCCAATCACCCTTTCGCGGGAATGATTCGGGCGAATTTTCCTGATTTGCCAACTAATGCCTTATAGGTCATCCTTAGGCTTTAATTATTTCCATCTTCAAAACTGAGCAAATCTCAAAACCCCGCTCGCGGTAGGCTTGAGGCCAGTGTGTGAGCCAGTGTGGGGCTGGCTCCCGTTCAGGGTGACGAGTGGCCCCCTTGGGGAATGCCGACCCCGCTTCAGTGGGAGATCGCCCCCAACACCTCAAAAAACCCGTTTCAGGGAGTTTGTATGCTCAAAAGAGTGAACCCGGTCAAACCATTTTGCGGAAGAGAACCTGTACGGTTACCTGCTGGTCCTGGGCTGAGCCTGAAGGGGCAAATCGGCTTTGGTAGAGAGCAGTAATGCCGCTTTTGCGGTGCTCGCTGAGCCCGGAAGGACAGAAGCCGGGCTTGACGTACTTCACATTGCCGTCTGGGCCAATGGTGATGCGAAATTCAAGGGTCACTTCCTCGTCTGAGTAAAATTCCAGGTCGGTTTCGGACAGCAATTCACGGTTGCCGAGGTCTTTGAACTGAAATTCGATGGAAGGGGTCTCGTCGCTGACCTGGCTGTACGCCAGCAGGTTAAGCGTCTGGGCCTGGGTAAACTGAGGCAGGAATACCAGACTCAGGAAGGCAAGCAGGAAAGAAATCCGCAGCAAGGCGGAAGGGGCAGGCAGGTTGTGTTTCATGGTTGTTGGCAATTGCCGGAGCAATTGGTTTTGGCTAAAAATCACTTGTTGGCTAATGTCATTCTAAAACGGGCACAAATGTAAGAATTAATTTGCCGGGATGCAAGTTGGTTGGTTGTTGTTAGTTTTTAGTTCTTGGGTTTGAGTGGTGAGATATTAGTATCGGGTACCGGGTTATTGACTCGCCGCTCGCCGCTCGCCGCCCGAAACTTGAAGCTCGCCCTCTCAAAGAACCTCCATCACCTTTTCCAGGCTGAAGGCGGAGGGTTTGCCGGCAAACATGGCTTTGGTGCGGGTCCAGACCCGGTTGAACAGCTCGCTGTGGCGGTAGGTTTCCAGATCAGCGGGGCTTTGCCAGACCGACCAGGTATAAAATACATGGGGAAGTTGGGCGTCGCGGTGCAGTTCGAGGTGGAGCACGCCCGGAAAATGGCGGATCAGGGATTTGTTTTGCTCAAACAGGGCCAGAAAGTCTTCGACTTTCTCCGGATCGAACTCCATACGTACGATGCGGGTAATCATCCGTAAAATTCTATGGTGAGCATATCGCCGGTGCTGAGGCCGAGCAATTGTTCGGCCGAGCCCTCGCGGATGGCCAGTTCGAGGTGTCCTCCCAGTCCGATGATAGCCAGGGCTTCGCCCCGGGTGACATCGCCGTAGGTGGACACGATACGCTGCAGGCGCGCATTGCGGATAAATATCTGAAAGGATCGCTGGCCTTTGATCTGCAAAAACTCCTCTTTGGTGATATTGGTGATGGCGTTGCCGAAATGGTCGATGTGAATGATGGTGCCCCGCAACGAATTTTCGGAATAAGTGGGATGTCCCCAGATGTTTTCGCGCAAATCAGTGGCAGGATTGCCGAGGGCTTTGTAACTGATACCCGCGGCCAGCATGCCAGCCGCAGGAGCCAGTACACTCAGGCTGCGAAAGGTGCGCAATAAGGGTTGGTCGAGGATGTCGGGATGCATGATTTCCACAAATTCGGCATTTTCCCGCTCCCGGATCAGGCTGAGCACGCCGTTGTCGGGGGCCACAAAATAGTGAGAACGAAAGTACATGACCACGCCGCGGCTGCGGCTGTGCTGTTCCGGATCGACCCCGATGAGGTGAATGGAGTTATCCGGAAAATGTGTGTAAATCTGCTTCAAAATGAACGCAGCTTCCATTAAATTGTACTTCGGAACCTCGTGGGTAACGTCGATAAGGGTCGCGGTGGGGCATCTGCTTAGCAGAACCCCTTTCAAGGAGGCGGCGTATGAATCCCGGATTCCCAGGTCGGTAGTCAGGGTTATTATCGACATGCAAAAAGTGTTTAGCAAATTTATTTATTTTTGCAGACACCAAAGATTGAGTTTTGCACATATACAGATTACAAAATTGACCGAAAAACAGTTTTTACTGGGCCATGTGAGCCCACTTGAGTTTTATGGAGTCAACAACCTAAGATTCAGGCAACTAAAAGAACAATTCCCGGATGTTGTATTCGTCGCCAGAGGAAACGAGCTGAAGGTTCGGGGGCCGGAAAATGAAATTGACCGGGCCACAGGCGTGGTGGAGCGGCTGGTAAGGTATATCGAAAAAGGTGGAGGACTGTCTGAAGAGGCTTTCAATGAGATCATTTCGGGCATCATGACCCAGAGCCGTAACGGCTCTGGTCCGGAGGAAGGGGGCGATCTGATCATGCATGGCAGCCGGGGCAATATCATCCGTGCCCGCACCGAAGGGCAGCGGGAAATCATGGATGCCGTGACCCACAACGATATTGTGTTTGCCATCGGGCCTGCGGGAACGGGCAAGACCTATACGGCGGTGGCCATGGCGGTGAAAGCCCTCAAAGAGAAGCAGGTGCGCAAGATTGCCCTCTGCCGTCCGGCGGTGGAAGCGGGCGAAAACCTCGGCTTTTTGCCCGGCGACCTGAAAGAGAAGGTGGATCCTTACCTGCGTCCACTTTATGATGCATTGGAGGATATGCTGCATTTCGAAAAGTTGAAAAGCTACCTCGAAAAAAACATCATCGAGATCACTCCCCTGGCGTACATGCGGGGCCGCACCCTCAGCAATTGCTTTGTGATTTTGGACGAGGCCCAAAATGCCACTGAAAACCAGTTGAAGATGTTCCTGACCCGATTGGGCCGCGACTCCAAGGCGGTCATCACAGGTGATGACTCGCAGATCGACCTGCCCCGCAAGCAAAGCTCGGGCCTGGTGCATGCGGCCCGCATCCTGACCGGGGTGGAAGGAATCGCCGTGATCCGTACCCAACCCACTGATGTGATGCGCCACCGTCTGGTGAAACGGATTATTGCGGCTTACGAAGACTCGGATACCGAACGCAAAAAATTATCGGCTGAGAAGCGAAATTGATCGAAAAACGCCCCCCAGATAGCTCAAATCTGATAACTTTAAACTCAAACCCCCATTTATTACTAATAAGGGATGCCTTGTATCCAAAGCCCAACCCCTGGAACTTAGAACTCAGAACTTACAACTCAGAACTCACAACTATTCATGACTAATCCTTCAGAAGAAAAAAGAAACACTCCCAAAGCGGACCCTGCTTCACCTGCCTCAGAGGCTGAAATGGTAAAGAGCCAGCTTTCGAGAAATCTGGGCCTGTTGTGGAGAATCCTTACCATCCTGCCGGGTTTCCTCTGGAAACTTTTGATGCTGGTGGCCGATCTGACCGAAACCACGGACAAGAACCGGGCCATCAATGCGATCAAGGAGGGGATCAAGATCAAGGGATATAATATGTGGATTCTGGGGGCTTCTGCAGTAATTGCCTGCATTGGTCTGGACCAGGACTCAGTGGCGGTCATCATTGGCGCCATGCTCATCTCGCCGCTCATGTCCCCCATTCTGGGGATCGGGCTGTCGGTGGGCATGTACGACAAGGACACCCTGCGCGATTCCCTCAAGAATTTCCTGATTGCCATCTGCCTTTCCCTGACCATCAGTACCATTTATTTCTGGATTACACCGCTGGGCGAATTGACTCCCCAGTTGGCTGCCCGTACCAAGCCCAATCTGCTGGATGTGGGAGTTGCCTTTTTTGGGGGCGTAGCGGGCATCGTGGCAGGTTCCAGAAAGGATATCACCAATGCCATTCCAGGGGTGGCCATCGCAACTGCACTCATGCCGCCGGTTTGTACCGCTGGTTTTGGCCTGGCCCATTTCAATATGGGTGTTTTCTTTGGCGCCTTTTATCTCTTCTTCCTCAACGCGGTCTTTATCGCCCTTTCCACCTTTTTGATGGTCAGGTTCCTCGATTTTCCGCTGGTTCAGCGGATTTCTTCCAACTTTCTGCGCAGGATATTTGGGGTGGTGACTGTGTTTGTGCTGATCATCGTGGTGCCAAGCGTGATCCTGTTGGTGCAATTGGTGAAGGAGCACAGTCAGAAGCGGAATGTGGAGACCTTTGTGAAGATGAATTTTGGCGCCCGCGAAGGGACCAAGGTGATGGGGTGGGAATATCAGCCAACAGATTCCACCAATTATCTGCGCATTACCCTGGCGGGGGATTTCATTCCTCAACCTGAGATAGATACCCTGGCGGCCCATCTTTCAGACCACAATTTCAAAAATACTTCCCTCAAGGTGGTGCAGACCAAGTTCGATCCCACCAAACTCAACGAATACGATTCAGAAATGGAACAGGTGCGTCAGATCGTCGAACTCAATAACGAGCAGGACGAGCGCCAGCAAATCGTGATCGACTCCCTGCTGAAACTTCTGGGTCCTGCCCGGGATACTGTCCCCTTTGCCGACCTGAAGAAGGAAATCAAATCTCTGTATCCCGAGTTAAGGAAGTTTTCCCTCACCAAAATGGCCTCGACCGACTTCCAAAACAAGGACGAAACCCACCTCACCGCCGTGCTCAAATGGGACAAGTCAGTGAAAGACAAAGCCCGCCGCGAAAAAGAAAAAACCATGCGTGAATTCCTGGTGCACCGCCTCGGGGTGGATACCATGTATGTGATGCATTTTGATTGAGGTTTTAGATTTCAGACAGTTAGACAGTTAGATTTTAGAGATTAGAGATTGCGGACTTACGGCTGTCTTTTACTAAAATAGCTATACAACTTTCGCAACCTTGAAAGTGATGGCAAAATCAAAAAGTAATTCAAATTCTAAAAAAGATTTAAGTGTTCAACATCGAAAGTCGCCTGCTGTTAAGCGAATGATTGTTGAGTTGGTAGATTCAGGTAAAATGACTGGCATTGAGGCATCCCAAAAATACGGGGTCAGTACGTATGCAATTCAGCAGTGGCGTTCTGTGGTCGCTGCGGGACGTAGCCTGGTTACTCGGCAATACGACAAAGCTCTCAAGCTGCGGATAATTCATGAGATTAATTCTGGTTTGTTGACTATTGAAGAGGCTGTTAAGAAGTACGATATCAACTATGTGCAAGTAATTCACCGTTGGATGAAAGCAGCGGAGTTATCATCTTGTTCCCCTATGTCAAAACCGTCCCAAACAGGCAGTGAGAAGCCTGAAACAGAATCCTTGGAATCCGAGAACGCACGTTTGCGCAAAGAACTTGAAGATGCCAAACTAAGAGTTCTGGGCCTTGAGTCCCTAATTGAAGTGGCTGAGGAGGAGCTTGAGATAAAAATCAGAAAAAAGTCTGGTACCAAACAGTTGAAAAAATGAAAGAGCGTTACTCCCAGCTCTCCATAGAGAGATTGTGTGGACTGTTTGGTAAAAGTCGCCTGGCATATTATGACCGAAATAGGCGCAAAAATGCACAAATCAAAGATTACACCTTGGTTCTTGAAATGGTACGGCTAATTCGCAAGGACCAACCCCGGATTGGCACCCCGAAGTTGCATCACATGCTGAAAACTAAGCTCGAATTAGAAGGCATCAAAATGGGACGAGATGGTTTACATGCTCTATTGGCCTCATACCAGATGACGGTTCGCCCTCTGAGGCGATATCGTCCCAAGACAACCTGGAGCGACCACTGGATGCGAAAGTGGCCCAACCAGATTAAAGACTTCCAAACGAACGGCCCCAATCAATTATGGGTGTCTGACATCACTTACATCAGGCTTAAAGGTGATTTTTGTTTTCTCTTCCTTATCACAGATGCTTACTCGCACAAAATTGTAGGTTGGGCATTGGAGATGACCATGGGCCATGAAGGGGCTATTACGGCTTTAAAAATGGCGCTAAATCAGTGGAAGGACCGCAAGGATTGCTTGATCCATCATTCAGATCGTGGGTCCCAGTATTGTTGTGACAACTACGTTAAAACGCTTCAGGCAGCCGGGATCTCTGTCAGTATGACCCAAAGCGGTGATCCACGCGAAAACGCAGTTGCAGAAAGGGTAAATGGCATCCTAAAGGTTGAAATGGGGTTGAACGTTAAATTCGAAACTCTCATTGGAGCAAAGCGGGCATCGGGGCGCAAAATCGACATTTACAACCATGATCGGCCCCACCTGAGTTGCGATATGATGGCTCCTGCCGAAGCCCACCAAACCTCGGGCCCTCTAAAAAAACGATGGAAAAATACGCGCACAAGAAACCAGCGAAAGGAGGCGCAGGAAAAAACCACAGGATCAGTGGCTCTGCCCGCGGGCAGAGCCACTGATCCTGAAGTCCCTGTATAGCTATTTTAGTAAGAGGGATTTTAAGTGTTTAGCTATTCCAGTAATAGGAAATAAAAATGTATAGTTATATTAGTGTTAAACAAGAAGGTTGTATAGTTATTTTAGGGAAGGACACACAAGCATCTGTAATCTAACCGTCTAACATCTGACAACTGACATCTGACATCTATCATCTGAATGTCTATTATCTAACAGTCTATCATCTACCCCAAAAACAGGAACAGAAGCCACCTTTGCAGACAGCCCCTGTTTGTTTCCCTAATCGGCCCTTCCCGATTGATAGTTTCAACAAAGAACGCGTTCCAGAGGACGTTAGGATTGTTTATCCTGGTTAGTTTGGGTTTGCAGATGCGTGTAGTGTTTGTGTGAGTAAATGTACGGCCCGGTTGCGCAAAAGATGGGACAGATGCGTAAGTGCAGTCGCTAAATGAGTAAGTGCGAAGGAAGGTTGGGTAAGTGCAGAAGGGAATTGTCGGGAAATTTTGGAAAAAGGGGAGGGGAATGAGAATCATGGGGCAAAAAGAAAGGGAAATGAAGCAGATCCATTTCCCTTTTTTTCTTAGCTGATTGATTCGTTTACTTCTTCTTCAAATATTTCCAACGCTTTTTGTAGGCAGATTTGAATTTACCCATACCGACCGTGTTGCCCACATGTCCGCTCAGCAGAATTTTATAATTCTCCCCGGGTTTATTGCGGAAATCTGCCTCGGCATAGGCCTCGCCCAGCTGTTCCAGCAGGGGAGTAAGGCGCCCGCGGTTGAAGCGGCGGTCCAGCAGTTTGCGCACCAGCTTCATGGACGTGGCGTATTTTTGCTGGTTGGCAAATTCTTTGGCCAGGTAGAAGGCAAATTCCTTCCTGAATTTGCTGAGTCCGTATTCCTCCAGCGACTGATGGACCAGGCCAAACGAGGCGATATTTTCCTGCTGGAAATGATTGCCCGCATCGTTATAATAAAGGACGGCCTCGTCAAAGCGGTATTTGTCGATCTTTTCCTCCACGATCTGCATCTTTTTCAGGTACCGGGTCACGGGAAGAATGGCTTTTTTGCCCTCGATGGCAGCCTGGTAATCAATGTCGCAGTTAGGGCCCAGATTGGCGGTGGAAAGGGCCTGATCAAACAAGGATTCTGCATCCAGGTACTTTTTCTCCCGCACCAGGTCCTGGGCCCGGCGCAATTCGCTCACAAATTTCACCCGGGTATTTTCGCATTCCTTGGTTGAAATGGCCTGATTCAGTTGGTCCAGAATAGCTTTCACTTCTGCATCATCACCCAGATCGTAGGTTTCACGCCAGGATTCCATCACTTTTTTCATCTCGAAAGCCTGCTGCAACTGGTTCACCCGGGCAAATTCGGCTGCTTTGGTACCCATAGCCAGCAGCAGGGGTTTCGCGGCCTGTTGTTCCAGCTCGGGTAGTTCAGGATCTTTTTCGAAGGGAAAATCTGAAGAAAGATTGTGGGCCAGGGTAAATTTGTCGCGGGCCTCCTCATAGCGCTGACCTTCCAGGGCCACCCGGCCCTCTGCAATAAGCTGCTGATATTGGGCCTCTTTGAGCCGCAGCCTCAGTTCGTCGGCCTCCTCCGTGGTGGGAATAGCCTGCTGATTGACCCGCTGAAAGGCATAAGCCTTGTCCAGCCAGCTTTCACAAGCCGCCAGATCTCCCTGGGTCAGGGACTCAAAAGAGGTCTGCAGGTAGGTCAGATATACATTTTGTTTGGCTTTGTCGAATTGCACCAGGAAGGAATTGGGCAGGTAAAATCCATTCAGATCACGGGCAAAAGCATAGGCTTCCATCAGTCCCAGCAAGCTTTGCTCGTGGGCTCCCTGTTGAGTCAGCAGGGCCGATTCCTGCATATAATTTTCCACGATGTCGGTGGCCAGCACCAGCCCGAGTTGACGCACGTCCTGAGAAGGATTGAGGTGGTTGAGCATATTTTTCAACCTGCCCGAAGCAGCCGGACGATTCCCTGCCATCAGATCCATCCCTGCCAGTTCGAGGTGAGCAGGCGGGTAGGCGGGATCGGCCTCCAGAGCCAGGTTGAATTCCCGGGCGGCGGTCACGAGGTTGCCGTTTTTGAGGAAAAGTCGTCCCCTTTCCGTGTGGAGGGCCGGGAGATTGCGCAGCTTATCCTGGATCTCAGCCCGCAGGCGGGCCGAAATCTGGGTTAATTCGAGTTGTTTGGGAGCCACTTTGCGGTAATCCAGAGAAGGGTCGGCCTGCAGCCAGGGCATATAGCCCGCTTTGCCCACGGCCATCAAAATATCGTCCTGCTTATCCAGAGTGGCGAGCATAGCCCGCAATTGTTCCAGTTGGTCGGGATTGAGGGCAAATAATTGCTCCCTCACTTCTTTGAGCCGCTGTATATCCTGGTGATAATCCTCGATCAGATTCACCTTGGCATTGAAGGCTGCTTTGGCGTTGGCATCGTAGCGAAACAGCATTTCTTTTACCTCCAGGGTCATGCCATCAAGGCCCTTGCCCGAGTCGGTCAGGGTAAAGCGGGCCAGATAGGAGGGATCGTTGGTCAGGGAAATGCCCGTGAATTTTTGTTGGTAGAATTCTTCTCCTGACTTCCTTTTTACCGAGATCAGGGCATCCACGGACGACGGGCGCAGCACGTCGTACAGGGGAAAGGTGCGGTAGTTGACGTCGCCCGTGAAGCGGAATTTGGCCAGGGCCGCCGAAACTTCCAGGGTTTGCGGGTCGCGCTGCACCAGGCGAAGCTGTTTTTCGAACTGGAAAACAAACTCGGTTTGGCTTGGAGATTTATTATTGCCGACCGCAATCATGGTGATCATTTCATCCAGCAATGCCCGGTCGGGACCAGGACTGTTGGAGCGCACCAGGAAGCTGTTGGTTTCGGCCTTGTCGAAAATGATTTGCTCCTGGGCAAATAGTTTTCCCGACCACATCAGGGCGGCCAGAAAAATGATGCGAAAGTAAAGGTTTCTTTCCATGGCTTATCTTTTTCTCCGGAAAGTGCAAAGGGTGTACCAGAGAAAGCACAAAGCTAAGAAAATCTGCCTGAACGGGGAGAAATCCAACCCGGACGGTCAACCTTACTGGCCGACCAACACGCCTTTTTCCCGCTTGGGAATGCCCAACCCGCCGGGATAAAACTGCTCAGCCCATTTTCTGTACAGAATCACAGGCCCGTCACCTTTGGCCAGGGCAGGAGGATGGACGTAAATCTTATTCTTCCAGATCTTGAAATCGTCGCTCACATCCTTTTGATATTCGCGGTAATAACCAGCCAGCAAAAAGGGAGTGAGGATAAATTTGGGAATTACGGCCAGCAGGGGATGGATGTTTTTGGGCTGATATCCCAGGTTGACGGAAGTGGCAATGCGCAGGTGAATTTGCTTGCCGTCAATGGGAGTCGGGAATACATAATGGCGGCTTTTCAGGCCAAATTCCACCACCTGAGCCTCCACAAAAGCATATCCAACCCCAAACTGGGTGAAATTAAATTCAGCATGAACTTTACGTCCTCCCTTCCCCACAAAATTGGCGATACGGGCCATGCCATACCTGCCTTTGAGGTAGGGCCCATCGGCACGGGGGGATTCAAACTCTTTTACTTCTTCATACCCATGAACCAGGGAAAAATGGCCAAAATCCACGCTGTTTTCTGCGATTTCCTGGGGATGGCTTTCGATTTTCCACTCCTTGAAACGGGTTTCACTCCAGCCTTCCTCGTCGTGCACGGGAATTTCCCAATCGGGCGCAATGCCATCGGGGTGGTGAAAAGCCAGGATCAATCCGTTTTGCTCACGCAGGTGCCAGGTCTTGACCACAGCTTGCGGGGGTGGCTTGGTGCCGTATCCCGTTTTGACGCAGGCGCCGGTTTTATCAAAACAAAATCCGTGAAAAGGGCATTGAATGGATTCTCCTTCCACCTTACCCCCGTGGGCAAAATGAGCCCCCATGTGCGGACAATAGGCTCCCATCATCACAGGTTCGCCTGAGGCCGTCCGAAAAATGACCACATCTTCCCCACAAAATTTTTCAGAAATTATGACTCCGGGTTTGAGTTTTTCCGTGAGACAAACGAGATACCACCCCGAGGGATAGGGGGGGAGCTCAAAAGCCGTTTGCATTTGCATAAATTACAGGTAAAATGTTCCTAAATCTAACTGAATTGCCTTTTTTGCTGTTAATTGGCAATTTTGTAAAGAGCCTTGCGATCCGATCCGGCCTGAAAAATAGGAATTTGTTTTGGTTTGAAAAACCTGCCGCCATAGTCTAAGGTACGATTGGGGGGTAATTATGGATCAGGTAACGGAAAAAATCTGGAAATGTCCTGAGATCACCAATTTAGGCTCTCATTAGGTATGCTCTTTAATAAATGGTTACTTTTACCTGAATAAAACCAAAGTAAATGCGCGCCAGAATCTTTTTTATGGCCCTTGGCCTGCTGATTTCCCTGCTGCTTCCGGCCCAGGATCTCGACCTGAATCAGTTTAAATCCATGGCTCCCCGCAATATAGGGCCTGGAGGCATGAGTGGCCGGGTTACCTGCATTGACGCCCTGCACAGCAACCCGGATGTGATCTTTGTGGGTACTGCATCGGGCGGCTTGTGGCGTTCAGAAAGTGGGGGAATACGCTGGGAACCCGTTTTCGACCGTCAACCCATACAGTCAATTGGAGCCGTGGCCATCGATCAGCGCAATCCGGATGTGATCTGGGCAGGAACAGGGGAAGGAAATCCCCGCAACTCGCAGAGCAGCGGCGCAGGCATTTACAAAAGTCTGGACGGCGGCCGCACCTGGAAACTGATGGGCCTGGAGCAAAGCAAGACCATTCACCGCATCATCATTCACCGCGACAATCCCGACATCGTCTATGTGGGGGCTTTGGGTTCGGCCTGGGGACCCAATCCTGACCGGGGTGTATTCAAAACCACCAATGGGGGAGAAAGCTGGGAAAAGGTCCTGTTTGTAAACGACTCGACCGGCTGCGCCGATCTGGTGGCCGATCCCTCCAACCCCAATAAACTGCTGGCCGCCATGTGGGAATACGGGCGCAAGCCCTGGACCTTTACCTCGGGCGGCAAAGGCTCGGGCCTCTTCGTGACCCTCGACGGCGGAAAAACCTGGCAGCAGCGCGGCAATAAGCAGGGATTGCCCGAGGGCAACCTGGGCCGGATCGGGCTGGCCATTGCCCCCTCCCAACCCAAACGGATTTATGCCCTGGTAGAGGCAAAAAAGACGGCCTTATATCGCTCTGACGATGGTGGCCAGATGTGGGCCAAAATCACAGACAAAAATATTGGCAGCCGGCCTTTCTATTATGCAGACATTTTTGTGGATCCGGCCAATGAAAACCGCCTTTATAACCTCCATTCTGTGGTAACGGTGAGTGAAGACGGTGGTTCCACCTTCGAGACCCTGCTACCATGGGAGGAAGTGCACCCCGACCACCATGCCTGGTGGGTGCATCCCCATGACCCTGATTTTATTCTGGAGGGCAACGATGGTGGCCTGGCCATCTCCCGCGACCGGGGCAAAACCTGGCGCTTTGCGGAAAACATCCCCGTGGCCCAGTTTTATCACATCAATTACGATCTGGAAATTCCCTATAATGTGTATGGGGGAATGCAGGACAACGGATCCTGGCGGGGCCCCTCCCAGGTCTGGAAGCACGGCGGAATCAAGAATTCTGAATGGCAGGAATTATTATTTGGAGATGGATTTGACGTGGTTTCCCAGCCGGGCAACAGCCGCTTTGGCTACGCCATGTCCCAGGGCGGCAATGTGAGCCGCTACGATTACGAAACGGGTGCCACCCAGTTTATCAAGCCCGTACATCCTGCAGGCTTGCCCCTGAGATTCAACTGGAATGCAGCCATTGCCCAATCGCCCCAGGAGTCGTGCACGGTATATTTTGGTAGCCAGTTTCTGCACCGCAGCACAGATTGTGGCAATTCCTGGGAAATCATTTCCCCCGACCTCACCACCAATGATTCCACCAAAATGAAGCAGGCCAAAAGCGGAGGACTGACCATCGACGCGACCCAGGCCGAAAATTTCGTCACCATCATCAGCATTGCCCCCAGTCCCAAAGACCCGGAGGTGATCTGGGTGGGTACCGACGATGGCAACCTGCAACTCACCACCAACGGGGGCCGGGATTGGACCAATCTTTCTGCAAAACTGCCGGGTGCCCCCAAAGGCGCCTGGATACCTCAAATTGAGGCCTCCCGCCATGCCGCGGGGGAGGCTTTTGTGGTCATGAACGATTATCGCCGGAATAACTGGGCCCCTTACCTGTTCCATACCCGCGACTACGGCAAAACCTGGCGCAGCCTGGTTTCTGCAAAGGAAGTGACCGGTCACTGCCTTTCCGTGGTGCAGGATCCAATTGAATCCAATTTGCTGTTTCTGGGCACGGAGCAGGGCTTGTACTTCAGCCTCAACGGCGGCCAGCACTGGCAGCACTGGGACCAGAATTTTCCGTCAGTGCCCGTTTTTGATATGAAAATCCATGAGCGGGATCATGACCTGATTTTGGCCACCTTTGGAAGGGCGGCCTGGATCATGGACGATATCCGTCCCCTGAGGCGCATCGCTGCTGAGGGAACAGAATTGCTGAACAAGCCACTGGTTCTTTTTGGGCCGCCAGATGCCTGGCAGGTCTCCCGCAAGTCTTTTACGGGCATTCGTTTCAGCGCGGGCGCAGGTTATGCCGGAAAAAACAAGGGCAATCATGCTACTTTTAGCTTTTGGTTGAAAGATCCCAATCCACCCAAAACCCAAAAAGATAAAGGAAAGGAGGATGGAAAAGGCGAAGAAGATAAGAAGGATGAGGGTGAAGGCGCCGACAAATCCCAGGCAAAGAAGGATCCCAGATTCAATAAAAAAGTACGTCTGACCCTGATCACCGAGGTCGGGGATACCATCTGGGATTTTGCCCATAAACCCGACACAGGTCTTAATCGCATTGGCTGGGGACTGAATGAAAAAGGCGTTTATTACCCTTCTCCCCGTTCTCCCAAAGACAGCGACAACCATCCTCAGGGCATGGATGCCATGCCTGGCAAGTACAAAGTGTTTCTGGGTTTTGGGGAATTCAAAGATTCGACCTGGATCACCGTGCATCCCGATCCGCGGGTGAAATATGATCAGGAACAGTTGCTGAGGAAACGCACCTGGCTCAAAAAGCAGGAAAAACTGGCTTCGACGGCCTGGAAGGCAGTGGAAGATCTGAAAAAAGCCAAAAAACAAAGCCAGGACCTGGCTCCTGTGCTGGATCGGCTGGATGAAGCCGTGAAGGATTCCCTGACCAAAGATGGAAAAGCCGTGACAGACAGCATTGAGGCCCTGCTGGATTTGTTTTATCGTTCACGGGAGGAAGAGGGGTATGACCATGTGACAGAAAGGCTGACCGGCAAATTATTCAGGTCCAATGATTACCTTTCAAGCTCGTTTGGGGAAGTGGGGGGAAATGCCATCAATGCCTACCAGACGGTGGAGAAGGAGATTATGAAGGCCCATACCCGGATCAATCGTTTCTGGCGTGAAACCTGGAAGCCTTATCAGGAAAAAATCAATCGCCTGAGCGTGCCCCTGCTGGATTCGTTTGAGTAAACCCTATACGGTTTACGGTTTACAGGACAGTTTACTGTTTACGGTTTACGGTTAGTTTGGCTCGGGCCATGGGCCCCACTTTGTGGCAGCTCGCAGCTTGAAGCCTGAGGCTTGCAGCTCAAAAAGTATCCTTATCCCGGGCGGGGTACCAGCGGCTTACTTTTTGATCGTTCGACGATTTGGCTGAATCTTTTTGAATATTCTTTTCGGTGATGGAAACGGGCTCTTTCTTTTTGGGGGCGAAGCAGGAAAAGAGCACGATAACGAGGACAAAGGGAAGGATGAATTTTCGTGGGTTGATCATTATTCTGATTTATTTCCAGCAAATTTATTTTTACTCAGGCATCAAGCCCGGGTTTCTCGACGAACCCGTACAGGGTTTCGATGAATCTCACCTGTGGGAGGATTTCATTTTCAGGAAATTAGGTTCTCCAAGGCGTGGGGCGGTCCCGGGTTTCCTCCCAGAAAAAACAGATTTTACTTTGCATTCTCCCCCCATTCACCGATTTTAGGACCTCGAATTCAATCATCGTTTTTTGAATCAAATTCCGAACATCATGAAGAAATTTTTAGTGGCCATACTGGCCCTTATGGTAAGCTTTGCGGGCCTGAAGGCCCAGTCTTATATCGAATGGATTCCGGTTGGTCCCCTGCCAGTTGATTTCAAGATATTTGACGGTCGTCTCATGTCTGAAATGTCCATGGAGGAATCCAATAATGAGAAACTGCTGAATCTTCACCCCAATGAAATCATCGCCAAGTCGATCATCATGATCCCCAAAAAGGACGATATGAGCTTTTCATCCATTGAGCTTTCCCAGAAAGACAATACCTACATCGTCCGCACGGATTACCTGAAATACACTTCTGTTCCCCTCAAAAAAGACTCTCCTGGTGGAGAAGTGATTGGCAAATGCCGGGTTGGGGTAGGATTGCGCATCGAAGCCACCATCAAAACCAAGAAAAAGGACATCAACGTAACCGACCTTTACCAACTGGGTGTGGAAGCCAAAAATGGCGGCATTTCCGGCAATATCACCCTCAGCATCATGGGCGTTGAGTCTGAAGAAGTTACCAGCGGATTCCCCCTCAATGCCGAAATCAGCCCCACCTCTGTGGCTGCCGCTTTGCAGGCCCTGGCCCAGGTCAAAGTGGCCATCTACGACAAAGACACCCACCTGACTCCTCAGATCATTGAGATTCAGTATAATGCAGCTTATCAGGACGGCAAAACGGTGGAAGAGCTTTCCAACCCCGTGCTCCTTCCCAATGAAAATATCATGTGTGTAGTGATCCAGTAAGGGGAGATTGCACCAAATAAAAATGGCCCCGAAGAGATTCGGGGCCATTTTTATTTGGTGACCTCAAAAACTTTGAGATCAATTTGTTCATTGCTCATTGATAATTGTTCATTGATAATTGACCCAGGAGGGCCGGGTTAATCCCAAAGGGACTAAATCAATCCAGAGGATTGAAGCCGCTATGCGGGGGTATTTTTTGGCGAAGCCAACCAGGGTGGGATGGCCTTGCCAAAACCAGGGGGCGGCCTTGAGCGAGGGGAGTGGGCGGCTGGTGGGCTTGTGCGACGGGTCAGAGGTGTGAGGGGGCAGGGTTTAGGTTTTGGCGCTTTTTGCTTCTTTTTCTAAAAAAGAAGGCCCGCCCGGCCAGGGCACCCCAAAAACTAATCACAAATTTAAATCTTGCGACAACTTGTTGTCGCTTACGACACCCTAAGAGCCTAAAGAACCCACCAATTTGCTCATTGATAATTGCTCTCTGCTAATTGATCATTGATTTAGGAGGGCCGGGTTAAAACCCACCCCTACTGATTCAAAATTGTAGGATTACCAACCTAATTGTGGATTTTCCCGTGGATGAATTCCTTTGCTAATGGTTGGGTTAAAACCCACCAATTTTCTCATTGATAATTGCTCTCCGCTAATTGTTAATTGATCCAGGCTAATTGCCCAAAACCACCTTTTTCTTGCGCAACATCACCCCCTCCATATCGCGGATTACCCCCAGGTAAAGTCCGCGGGCAAAAGGAGAAACATCCAGCAGGGTATGTCCGGGCTGAATGGAGAAGCGGGCCACTTCGCGGCCCTGCATGGAAAGGAGGCTGAAGCTGCCTCCCTGGGGAATTTCTCCCTTCAGGTTGAGCCAGTTTTGGGCCGGATTGGGGAAAATGGCAATTTCTTCCTCCCGCAAATCTTCCTCCAGACCGATCACCAGCGGGTCGCAGCCCAGGTAATGTGCAGGGTGGGAAGCCGTGTCTATGATTTTGTTTTCGTCGCCCGGTAAATAGAAAGTCACGGTCATATAAAAGAGCAGCATTTCGTCCGTGGTGGCGTCTCCCACCGAGACATCCTTGGGCGGAAAATTGGGGTTATTGGGATTGAGCTGGGTATTATTATACCGCGCATAACCATGCAAAACCGTCCCGGGCGGCAGGTGAATCACTTTCTGAAACTGATAAGTTCCCTGCCAGTGAAAATCCCATTTTGGAATTTCGATCAGCTGGATGGTGTCGTTGGTGGGAGTCACGGCATAGGCCCACATGGCTTCACAGATCAGGTGGGCGTGAGGCGCAATGGACACCAGCGAAACATCGTAGATCGACGGAATGGTATATTCAGCGTGGAAAGTCTTGATCGTGTTTTTGGGCACAAAAAGCGGGCCGTTGGTCAGTCCATAGTGATTGAGTGCAGGTTTGTTGAGCATGGGCCGCACCTGAGAGGCAGTCATTTGCAGGTTGATGCGGGTGGAATCCAATTGGCCAGAGCTGAAATTGGGGTAATGGATTTGCAAAATGAGGTTGGCGCCCGCGGGCAGCAACATCCCCATGCCGGCCGGCATAAATTCGCCGTCAGAGCCGGGAACCCATCCTCCCACCAGTTCGGAGGTGCCAGAACCCGTGCCCCCGAAGGAGGTCCAGCCCGGACCCGGATCGAGGCTGTCAAAGCCCAGCACGATATTGGAAGTATCCTGGAAAACCAGCACGTGGTGCACGATTTCCTTGTTGCCCGGGATTACCTCCACTCCCGTGATGTACATATCCGTGGAGAAATTGGTGGGAATGGTGAAGCAGCGGTAAAGGTCCTGGCTGATGGTGGGCACCACGTAATCGGGAATCCGCTCAGTCAGATCAGGGCTGGAAATGGTCCAGGCTGAGGAGTAAACGGGTGCTGCAGGGGCATTGGCGGGATTGCCTTCCACGGCTCCCCCTGTGACCCAGTCAGAGATTTTTTGGATCTCATCTGCAGAAAGGATTCGCTCGTGGGCCAGTTTATTGTAATCTGGATTGGGCGGCCAGGGTGGCATGCGGCGGTCTTCGACCGCACTTTTGATCGCCACGGCGTAAGCCTGGGCATCTGCATAATCGACCAGAGAGAAGGGGGCGCCCCCGTTGGGATTGTGGCAGGAGGTGCAATGCGAATACATGATGCAGGCCACATTATCCGACCAGGTGACCACCTGGGAGGACTGGGCAAACAAATTGCAGGTAAGTAACAGGAGCAGACTCCCCAGGGTAAAATTTTTCATAAGCTTATCATTAACCCAACCCTTTGACCCTTTCCGAGGCCCAAGGTTTATTCCCTTCAATAAAATAATAAATATTCCCGGAAGCAATATTAAAATTGACTGTTTACATATAGTATCACTTTAATACCAGGGAACCTGCAACTCAGAACTCAGAACTAAAAACTACTCCCTTTTCCCAATCCAGTCCCGCAGGGGAATCTGGTGGGCTTTGCTTTCCAGCCATTTAAGCGCCAGCCAGAATCCGGCCGAACTTTGCTCAAACGAATTTTGCTGCACTTCGCGCAGGTGGGCCAGGGCTTCTGCATACAAGTTTTTCTGATCATGGGGCGAGGCGGAGAGCAGTTTGGAGAATAATTCCATCAGAATGGATTGCCATTTCCAGATTTCATTTTTCTTCCCGATCTGCCTTTTTACGGCGCGCAATTCCTTGTCAAACTCACCATCCGTCTCATGCGAAATGAAAATCCCCATCATGTAGGCAAAAAAATGAAGATCTTTTCTGGATTCGAACGCCCGCAGTCGTTTGATGGATTCCATCCGACGTTTTGCTTCGTCAAAATCATCCAGGATAAATCCCAGGCAGGACAAAAGGAAATTAAAGGCAAAATGCCTCGATTGGGGCAAATGGGCGTCGTCTATCCCGTCAAATTCATCGCGGCTGCGCAGGGCTCCCATCCAGTTTCCCGTGCGGATTTGGAAGTGCAGTTCGTTGATCAGGATGTTTAATTGAAGATTTAGACTTTCATGTTTACTTGCCTTAATGGCCCGCAGGATATCGAGGTATTTGAGAAAATCATCATCCAGATCGAGTTCATTTGTAACCTGCAGATAATTGTTCAGCAAATTACAAAACAAACCTGGTCGGTCTTTTCGGATTTCGGGATGTTTCATCCAATGGTCCACTGCCTTCCGCTGCCAGGCCCAACTGTTCATCAGATCGCCTGTAAGCTGGTGGAAAAGTACGTGAGCAGCAAAAAAATAATTCTTCGCATCAAAATCCTGAGGCTCAGTTTCGGCTTGCAACAGGGGGTGATGAATCCATTCCTCTAACTGGCCGATCATCTTCGGGTCCACATGGACGGCCGATTTGCGGGCCAGCAGGTAAAATTTGTCCTTCAATTCCAGATATTGCTGCCTGATTCCCAATTGCCCGATAACAGAGCTAAGCGTGGCATATTTCTCCTCAATGATTCCTGAATGACCGGCCCGGGAATTGATAATCAAGTCACGTTGTTTTTTCAGGATGGTGACCCTGTATTCAAAAAGTTCATAGGTGGTAGCCAGTTTATCGGCTTTTTCCAATAATTGCAGGGCTTCATCCCGAAATTCGCGGGTCACCAGAATGTCGGCTTTGCCTATCATTTCCATCACCTGATACTCGATTCCCCTTTCCTTGCGACTCAATTCTTTTAAAGCCTCCAGAATACGGTTTTTGAGCTGGTTTTTAACTGCCGAGAAACGTTGAATATAGGGCTTATCCCCGTGCTTTTCCCTAAACAGTGACTCGTCATAATCGCTTTCCTGGCAAAGATCTTCGAATAGTTTCAGATAAATGGCATCATCCCGAAAAGCGCTGCAATACTGGGTAATATATCGTTTCTCAGTGGAGGACAACCCCCTGACCAGCTCAAACAGATCATCAGTTTGTGACATTTTTTACAATAAGGATCAGATTGTGAACACCCACCTGGAATACCCCTCAAATTAAAGAGGGCCGTTTTCAGAAGCAAGCGGCAAAACCCTGAATGTCCCCGCCTGTCAAATGCCTGCGTCCTGACCAGAAATCGAAAAATCGGAAACAAGTGGTTTTAGTACCCGCAGCAAAAGTCCTTATTTCATTGCAAAGGACTCATTAAAGGTCAATTCAAATATACTACAAATTAATAGAATTATGGACACTTACCCGCTTTCAGAGTATCAATTGGTGTTTTCTGATGATTATGAAACCTTAAAAGTTCAGAATCTGGCAGAGGGTACGATAGACGCCACTTATGATCTGACGGATATCGACCCACCCGTTTTTCTGGATGTTTTTGAAGAGGAATACAGGATTCACCGTGACCGTGCCTGTACTACCTGTTTCAGATTATTGATTGATGTTTCAGGAGATGGGTATTTCACCATTGAAGGAGCAATTGCCGGGGGGCTGGGGATTCTGGACATCCGTGACATTGGAAAACCCTTTCAGGGATACGATTTTATGTTGGAGTCCTGCGGAATCAACCTCAGTCATGATGGCTCAGGCCAGTTTGCTTTTTTGGTTGAGACCCCTGACAATGAAGGTGTTTGCTACGAGGAGGTAAGTGAATAATGTTCTCTCTGGCCGGAAACAGTTCCTGGAGATCGGTCTCTTCAGTATATGGCAAGATCGATACCCTGCTCCTGACCTATCCCGGGGGTGCAGGTGAAGTGACTTTTGATATGGTCAAAAAGCGCTACGGGCCCATGTTTCTGGCATTTGGGGATCGGGTAAAATTTGTTATCCTGGTAAATCTGAAATTTGACGGGGGTAAAAACAAATTCAGGCGGCTGGCCAGGGAGGCGAGGGAAAGTTTTGAGGGTGCCTTGCGTGATTCCCATTTGGTTCCACATCACCATGTTATTTGTGTTCCCTCCCCACTGTCATTTTCAAATCTGAAGGCAAGAAAATTAAAGATTTCCCCCAAATACAATCACAGTGAATGGGCCCAGGATGCCTTTGCGGTCCTGAATCGTCCGGATGGTACCACGGCCCTGCTCGAACCCATATACCAATTGCATTCGTTTAATGCAATGGTTGCTGAACAGGTGGCTTCTGCTACTGGCATTCTCATCAAACCAACCCGCCTTCATCTTGAAGGCGGGAATCTTTTGGTAGGTGACGATTATGCTTTTGTGGGGAGGAATTTGTTGGAACGGAACCGCCTGGAAATTTCTCACGAGAAGGGAGGTCGCCCGGTCATGGACAGGGAAGTGATTAGCCTGATGAAAAAGGAATTGGGGGTGCATTATCTCTATTTTATTGGCCAGAGAAAGGAGATTTCGTTTGTGGTGGACGTCCCGCAGGGAAAGGAAAAATTTCAGCCAGTATTTCATCTGGACCTTTTTTTAACCCTTGGTTGCAAAAATGCAGAAGGGGCAGAAGTTGTTTTTCTTGCTGAGGTAAGGGAGGAGTTCATTTTTGATCAGGATCAGGATCGAAAAACGAAGTTTCTGCAGGAATTCAGGGCAGCCTTAAATAAAATAGCCAGACAATTCAAAAAAGACTTTCCCAAACTTCCCGGCCCGCGGTTTGAGTTGAAACGCTTTCCACTTCCCATTCAAATTGACGATAAGGGGAAAGCCATCCTTTACTCTTATAATAATTCACAGGTGGAATGGTTTATGGGCATCAAGCGGATGTACCTCCCCTGTTACCGTCCGCCTGATCTGGATAATGGGCCTTTCATTAAAGCGGAGAAGGAAATCAAAAATACCCTGGATGGACTGGGTTTTCAATCCACCTTCGTGGACAATGCCTTTGACCGGTATGTGGAGCGAAATGGTTCCCTGCGCTGTCTGACCAAAGTGCTCAAACGAACCTATTTCAATTAAGTATTTGAGAGCAAGCAAAATAATGAGTTATGAACTTTAACCCCAATGTACACCTGACTGAAGTTTTGGCGAGCTATGTTCCCCTTTGCAGGAAAGGACTTTCCGGCAGGCCTGCACCCTCCGCCTAAAAGAAATTGCCGCTTTTCTGCACCGTGAATTTGGAAACGAATTGGCGGGAGAACCATTTTCCTCGGGAGCATTTACCCACGTGGGAATCCCTGGGAAAGGTTTTGAACAGGACCTTGTCCTGCCTTTCAGATACCTCGAATCCAACGAATTGGAAGATTATTTCGAACGGACGGGCCAGGCCCTGGAAGCTCATTTCAGTGAGCATTATTACTGCCGCCAACGGGTTTCGCACACGGTCGATTTCATGGAAGGGGGCAAGCAAATCCGCTTTGAAGTGGTGCCCGCCATGGCTACCCGGCCAGGTTCATTCAAGCCCTTTCAGGATGTATGGCTGTGGAATTCCACCACCCGAATCGCCGCCCAAACCAACCTGAACCGCCAATCCGAGGGATTCAGCCAGATGGATGAACGGCAAAAACAAATCATTCGCCTGTTGATCGGCTGGAAAAGCCACAAGCATGTGCGGGTGCCCACCTATTTGCTTGGCCTGATTGTGCAATCTGCCTTTCCCGACCAGGAGGGATTGCTGCGCGAACAACTGTTCGACCGGCTATTGGGGGTGCTGGAGTACATCCAGCACGATTTTCCCCGCCGCAGCTTCCGCGACTGGGCCAATACTTCCAACGACCTCAAAACCTCCATCAGCGTAGAAGAGCAGCAACAATTTCTCCGCGAAGTCAGCGACCTTTACCAGCGCCTCTGCACCGATGATCTTTGGGTGATCGATTACTTCAGGAGGTGGGAGTAGGGTTAGGCGAAGATGGCGCAGAGCCTAATTGACTGGTCCAACAGGTGAACTGCTTTTCCCGGTTTTAAGTTCCAGCCAATGAATGATTTCTGCCAGACCGAAATTATTTTGATTTCCTGAAACCTGATTCAGGGCAATAATTTCATTGAGTGAATCAGCCAAAAATGTTGCTTCCTCTGTTTTGGAAGTAATATTCCCGATCCTTTCCAGAATTCGAAAAACAATGTCTTCGAAAGGGAAAAGATTGCGGCGGTTTTTTAGTGCCCTTTTGGAGTTGCGGAGCATGTAGTCGTCCACGTGTCCATTTTTTTCCAATTGCAGAATCAGTTTGAAAATGAGAGCAAAATCCTGGATGTCGTTTCGCACCGAGAAATGGGGATCAGTGGGGATTTGGTTGATCCAGGAAAGGGCTTCTCCAGGCCTTTGGGCTACAAAAAATGCGACTGCCAGGTTGTGTTTGAATGCCATTTCACGGGCCGGATTGATCTTGGAAGCATACCGGGCCAGGCCAGATTCAATATCCTGTGCCAGATTGCAGGCTCTGTCATAAAATTTCTGATTAACCAGATAAATGAGTTCAAGAAAGGAAATGTTCTGAAAAACTTCGGCTTCCTCGTCCAGGGATTCGACTGGCCTGGATTTGATCTTTTCCAGAATTTGAGGAAAAGAGGAATAATCTCCCACCGAATGGCAACTGTTGAGGTGATTGGAAAGGGTAATCTTGTAGCTGGCTCCCTGGTGTTCGATGAAGTGAGGATGATTTTCCCACCAGTTGATCAATGAAATGCTGGCATCATGAGCCTTACTTTTTTCTCCAATGGCCTGAAAGGCCAGGTACCTGGCAAAATAAAAGTCCTTTTTGGCCCTGAAGGAAACCGCAAGTTGTTCAGTTTGAAACAGAGGCTCACTCATCACTTCGCGGATTTCCCTGACTTCAGCCTCAGTGCGGGTTGCGGTCTTTTGCCTGACCCGGATCAGCAAATCATCCACCAGATTGAAATAGCGGGTTTCCACCATGATTTTCTCCAGCAACTCCTCCCGTTGTTTCCGCAATTGGGCTACCTCATTCTCGTAACCCTTTTTTTGCACCTCTTTTACAATCATTCGCCTCAATTCATTTGCCTTGAGCAGGACTTCCCAGATTTCAAATTTTTCGCCGTTTGCTTCTGCTTTTTTCAGGGCTTTCAGACTGCGGTCATACAGCTTGCGCGAACGCAAAAACTTTGCCTGGAAAAGCAGGTCATTCAGATCGAGCTCAAAGTCCTTGCCTACATAATGGGCCCGCATAGATTCCAGAATCTTGTCTATCAGTTTGGTTTTGGCTGGCCCCAGGTTTTCGAATTTCCGTTCCAGCGATTCCTTTTCATACACTTCCATGCGGTTAATGGCATCAAAAATATCCAGGTATTTTTTGACCGCTTCCTTGCCCTGGGTGTCACAAAATAATTTGAAATACCGTTTTTCAGCTTTGGTTAGTGAGTGGATCAGCTCAAAAAGGTCATCGTTTTGTAGCATGGAATGGAAATTTTGACACAATCAAAAAGGGCTAATTGGGATCAATTTAAGGGATAATTAGATCAAAACAATACCCCGTTCACCCATTTGGATTGGAAAAAACCGTCCTCAAATTGGCTGTCTATCCTGAACCCATGGAATTATGTTTGAGCCATTAAACCAAATCAAATTATTATGGCTTACGACATTGATGACTATCGCCTGGAACTCAGCGGAGATTACAAAACCCTGTATGTCAAGGAAAGGAGTTCGGGCGATGTGGCGGAATCTCATGATCTGAGTTCGGTCACCGTTAAAATTGAAGTTATTTCTGGCGAATACCACCTTTCTCAGGAAAGTCTGAGCGGGAATGTACATCGTCAGGGCTTTGACATCTCGACCAGTGACACCTTCGAATTCGATTTCGAATCCGACAAATCGGCTGGTGGGGGATTGTGCACGATCGACATTCGTGACCCAAACGCCCCTAACGGGACCCGCACTCTGCGGGCGAAGATCACCTTCCACCTGGACAGTTGTCCCATTGCAATCAGCTATGAGAGCGGGGTAACCTTCAACTTTTCTGTGGACAGTCCCTGTGATGGAAGTGGTTGCATTGAACCTACTCCTGACTGCTGGGATTACGAAGAGGTGGAGGAATGAAGGCAATTTCCAGCGTTTATGGAAAGATCAGGCGCCTCCTGCTGATCATCCCTTCCGACGGTAAACGTACCTTCGACGAAGGTAATATCAGAGAGCGCTTTGGGAAACTCTTCCAGGCCCTGTCAGACCGGGTGGCATTTGTGGTGCTGGGCGATTTTACTTTTGGCGAAAGTGAAAGGGAGGGGAAAAGGGTGCAAGGCCTGATTCCCTCCCGCCTTTCCCTTTCCGATCAGAAACAGATTCAGCTGGATGTGGTGGACCTATCCCTGTTCCCCGAAATCATCAGGGGGGCGGATGATAACTTTCCCAACCATTGGGCGCAGGATCCATTTTGCACCCTTTCAGAGCCTGGCGGAAGCACCCTGCTATTGGAGCCATTCCAGTTTGCCCACCGGGCCAATCAGGTCATTGCCGAGCACCTCAGCGATGGATTGGGGCTGAATCTGCGTTCAACCCGATACTTTCTGGAAGGAGGAAATATCCTGGTGGGTGACGATTACATGCTTGTGGGCAGGAATCTTTTACTGAAAAATGCAGAAAAATACTGCCCGAATGAGTCTCTGGAAAATGCTCAGCTCTGGCTGGAAGCTGAATTTCGCCGCTTATTTGGCATGGACCACATCTTCTGGATAGGAAACGAAAATCCTGTGCAATATCCCGGGAACTTGCTGAACGCGGGAGCGGAAAAAAGCCAGCCCCTGTTTCACCTGGACCTGTTTGTTACTCTGGGCGGTCCTTCAACGGAAACTCCCGGCGCCGAATTGGTATTTGTGGGTCAGGTAATGGATGCCGACCTGAAAGATGCAAAAAATGAATCCCAGAAAACGGCATTTGGCATGCTGAAAACGGCATTGGACGAAGTGGCCAACCAGATAACGACCTATACCGACAGCCTGCACGGACCCGAGTTCGAAGTGGTTCGACTGCCTATGAAAATCGGATTTGGGCAAACGGACATGGTCATTTACAGCTATAATAACTGCCTGGTGGAAGTCTATCGAAATGTGAAAAAGGTTTACCTGCCCGAGTACTCTCTTGAATCTGCTCATGATCCTGAAGGGAGTATATGTGGCTGTGTAACCTGCCAGGCTGAACGCAAATTCAGCGCAAGGGGCTTCAGGGTGATTTTTGTGTCGGGCAGCTTTCAGCAATACGCCAAAGCCCAGGGGAGCCTGCATTGTTTGACCAAAGTATTGCAACGTGAAAATAAATCCTATTAAACCCATGAAAGGAAAAATTACCATTCTGATCTGCTTGCTTTTTCCCTGGAGCGTCTTCGCTCAGGTTGCCGAAAAGCAGTTGACCGAAAACGACCTTGAAAAGGCACGCCTGGAAATAGAAAATGATCTGATGAAACAGTTTGACCTGGAAGAAAGATCTCTGGAATTGAGATTTGAGGAATTGAAGCAGGCAAACGAGGAACGGATCTATTATTTTTTGGGTGGGGCGGCAATGCTCCTCGCTTTGGTTGGAATTGCTTACAAAGACATTCTGAGTCGTGCCCGTAAAGAAGTGGATTCCAAGGTTGATAAAGTCATTGATGAGCGAATCCCCCAAATGGTAGATAA
Organism: Bacteroidia bacterium; assembly: GCA_020635905.1. Classification (GTDB taxonomy): domain Bacteria; phylum Bacteroidota; class Bacteroidia; order J057; family JADKCL01; genus JACJYV01. Next base: position 164,661 of record JACJYV010000006.1, on the reverse strand, counting down.
GAAGGTTGTTCCTGAAATCAGAGAATCAGTAAGGCGGGAAGTTAGGAGTAAAATTAATGACCTGAATCTTGCAGCCGCTCACTTTGCCTTTGAGGAACAGACCCGGAAAAGTCAGCCGTTACTGGTCTTGTTTCGGGAAAGGAGGGACGGCGAGAAGATGGAGAAGCTACTGAGGAAGCTGAAATTCGAAAAAATCAGAATCAGTCCCGTTTCCCAGGATGCCTCATTTGAACTTGATGAGATCATCATCTTTGCCGACGCCAAAGCAGAAATGAAAGGTGCCGAGTTTGAAAATTATCTGGAAAAATGGCGCGAGGACACCCGCTTCATTTACTATGGCCCAACCAATAACGAATTCCTGAAAAAATACTGGGACAGATTCTCTGCCTCAAATAACGTCCACACCCTGTGGCCGCGCATCATAGAAGCCGTTCGCTTCCGTGATCTGTACCAAATTGGCCCGGGGGACGACATCCTGAGCAATGATTCCAAATAATCCTTTAATCTAAAATCAAGTAACATGAAAACCACACAAATTTTAACCATGCTGTGCCTGCTTTTGCTGGCAAACCTGGGCTGTAAGCGCGAGATCAGCGGTTGCACCGACCCCCTGGCCACCAACTACAACCCCGACGCCACCATCGACAACGGAACCTGTTCCTACATCATGGGCTGCACTGACCCTACGGCCATCAACTACAATCCCAATGCGACCCTCGACGATGGAACCTGCATTTACCAGGGCAAAGTCACTTTCTGGCAATCGGGCAACCCCTCCTATAATGTGACGGACGTGACCATTGGAGGCATCACGCGTAGCATTTCCCTGGATTATGCAGGCGGAATCCACAGCTGCGACGTGAGTGGTTGTGCAAATTTCGCCCTTTCACCCGGCACCTACAACTACACCGCCAATGAACAGGGCTTTCTTGGCACGAGTTGGAGCGGGTACGTGACCGTCACCAAAAACGGATGTCTGCTGGTGCAGCTACTTTGAACCAGTCCCAAACTGAAAAGAAACCATAGAAAAATGGAAAGTAATCCCAACACCCATCTCAGCGAGGTATTGAAGAGCTATTCAACCTCCACCCTGCAGAAAACTTATCAGGAGGCCTGCAACCGCCGCCGTAACGAGGTAATAACCTTTTTGCAAAAGGAATATGGCAAAGAGCTGGCTGGCAGTCCTTTTGCCTCAGGCTCCCTGGCAAAAGGCACGGCCATCAGTCTCGGATATGACCTGGATGTGGTGGTGCCTTTCCACCACCAGGCGCTGGGCGGACTGGAAAAAATATTTGACCAGGTAGGAAAGTCCCTGCAAAGGCAGTTTCAGGGACTTTCCTACCGCCGCCAGCGGGTATCACACCGCATTGTGTTTACCCACAAAAGCAAACCCATCCGGATTGAAGTGGTCCCGGCCATGGACTGTGTCCCCAACGGATTTCAGGCCACCCAGGATTTGCAGCTTTGGAATTCCGCGATTTCCCGGCCCATCAAAACCAATCTCCAGAGGCAGGTTGAATGCCTCCGGCAGATGGATGACCGAAAAAAACAGATCATCCGCCTGCTCAAGGGATGGAAAATTCACAAGAATGTAAAAGTTCCGTCCTATCTCCTGGAACTCATCGTTTACGAAGCCTTCCTCGACGACGAAATCCTGCTTCAGGAAAAACTGTTTGACCGCCTCCTGGGAGTCCTGGAGTACATCAAAAAGGAATTTCCCCGCCGCGGCTTCAAAGACTGGGGCAACAAATCCAACGACCTTAAAGTCTCCATGACCGAAAAGGAGCAGGGGGAATTTCACAGCCAGGTGGTCAACCTGCTCAACAAACTCACCGCAAACGAAATGCGGGTGACCGAACTTTTTTAAACGGAGAGATTGAGAAAATACTGAAAGGAACAGATTATGGATTTTTTTCGCAACAGACAATGGGGGCCGGAAAACCCATTTTCAAAGACTGTAAGTTTCAAATTGACGGAACAGACCCGGGAGAATTTTGATGAAGGGTATTTGGGTGAAGGGTTAAAATGGGGGCACCTGATAAAAAGGCTTGAATATCAGATTTTTGAAATAGTGTTTATTCGCAGGCTGGATGATCGGGGAAATAACCTGTTTCAGGCATTTATACCTGTCTTCCACTTAGTGCAAGGTGCCTGGCTTAGGGTTACTTTTCGACCAGATGATCGCGGGCCTGGATTTTTCGTGATTTATCTTGCAATTGAGCGGAACAATCCAAATCAATTCAAAAACGCGCTTGTAGATAATTATGAACTGAAATTCCTGAAAGTCTGGGAGGAAGTTGAAGATGTTGACTCTTTTTGGGAATTACAGGAGAAATTAGTATCGCTTCCCCTGACAAAAGTTCGTCGAAGCCGGGAAGTCAATGCAGAAATTGAAATCTGGAATAAATACCTGCTGGCTTTGGAAAAGGTAATGAAAGACAAATCCGTGCTGATCCCGGTCAGGGAAGGGAAAGAATTCAAAAAATGGAATAATAAAAGGAAATTCAGGGAGACCGTAATTGAGTATCAGATAGACAAATCTGAATATTCCAGCCGGATATTGAAGGAATTCGGTGAATTAGAAGGAGCAGATTTGCAGATAAAGGAAGAGAGGGGAGTCCTGAAATTGCCTGGAAATGCCTATCCTGATACTGAGGTTCTGGAGGAATGGCAGCAAAAGCTAAACTCAAACCACTTTCAGTTTGACCCGGAGCAACGTCGTTGTACCTGGCATCTGGATTTTTGGGCCAATCTCAAATTCCGGGATAATCAGTCTCAGGAACAATTAATGAAGGAACTGGACCGCGGGCTTAGGTTCTCGAAACCCACCCGCAAAAAGCAGTCATTTTATTGTAAAGACTGGAATTCTCTTGCAACAGTAAGGTCAGAAATTGAAAAGTTCTCTCAGGCCCTGGTCGTCAACGGCATGCCCGAGGTCATTATTAATCTCAGGCATCGTTTTGAAAGTCCTGAAACCAGAGAAAAAATGCTCAGGGAAGCAGAGGAAGGCCTGAAAACGGATGAAAGGGTGAGTAAAATAGTACGGGAGCCAGGAGACCTCATATCCATAACTTCTGATAAAAATTTAGAGATTTCCCTCAAAACTAAATTTTCAGATTTTGAAATCGAACAACTGGAGGGCAGGGTCTCATTTCCCGCCCCGGAGAAAGGCAGTAGTCTGCCAGATTTGAAAGAGGCGGAAAAACGGGGAAATGCCTATGTTTTCCAGGCAGATAGCTGGGAATCCCTTCAGAAATTGAGGGAGAAAGTAATTGACAGGGTAAAGCTCAAACCCCTGGATTTAGATTCTGACCTCGAAATAAATTATAAAATAAAGCTGGATAGGCCCTGGCTCAGAAAAAACTGGCAGGCGGGAATTGAAAGAGCTGTTCAGGGACAGAAGGGAGTAACCTTGAACTTTCCCGTACTTAAAATAAGAACCGCTGATGAACAGGCGCTTGCGGAGGTATTTGACCAACTTGATTTTGGGAAAAATGATACCATTCCTCTGGTCGATGGGATAAACCTGTACTACAAATTTCTGGTGGAGGACGGGTTATACAGGAAGGATAGAATACGGGCTCTGCAGGGCAAACTTACAGGTAAGTTTGCCGGGGCATTTTCTGTTTCCGACCCAAAAGGGGAGCATTGGGGATTTCAGGCAGGCCTGAAGTTTAGCAAGGAAAGTCAGCTTTCCCAAGGACTGCAAGGTCTTGAGGAATTGGAAAAAGAATTTCCCGAATTCGATGTCCTGATTCCCAATAAATCCGGGACCCTTCAAATGCATTTCCACTTTTCAGACCAAAGCCTGAGCGACGAGTTGGAAAGCATTTGGCATGATCTGAAAAATAAGGAGATGAAATTTCTCAGCTACCCGGAAGTGGTAGAGTATATTGCTGAGGCGGAAGGTAAAGGGGGCAATTATAAAGGAGGAATTGGACTGGGAAAACTTTCCGGATTGAGGGGAGGAATAGTCAGGATCAGAGCAGATAAAGAGGAAGAGGAGAAATTTTCCCCGAATTACAAAAAAGGCTTCCTTTTGCCCGTTTTTGTGGGTGACCTTGCAACCCTGAACCGGCTCAAGTGGGCCATCAATACCGTAAAAAGGCCAGGTGGTGATTACCCCAAAAACCGTAATCTGGCTAATTTTATTTTCAATCCCTCGGCCGCTTCAGAGATTGAAATCCTGGAAAATATCCGCTCGGACAAGTATTGGCAATTGAAACATGCCCTCAATGAAGCGGGATTGAACGAAAAACAAAAGGAAGCAGTTTGGAAAGCGATAAATGCAAAGGATATGGTTCTGATTCAGGGACCTCCCGGAACGGGAAAAACCACGGTCATCGCCGAGATAATCTGGCAGATGCTTCAGGAAAACCCTGATTCGAAAATTCTAATTTCCTCTCAGGCCCATCTGGCAGTGGATAATGCGCTGGAGCGTTTGTACAAAAAGAACCTGATTCGTCCTCTGCGGGTCGCATCCTCCAAATATGCCAAAAAATCCATTGAGCCCGAAGGGCAAAAATATGTGGCCGAAGTGATTCAGGATTGGGCCAGGGCAGCGCCAGGATCAAAAGAGAATCAGGATAATCAGGAAAACGCGGTAAAATTTTGGTTGGACAGGGTGAGCCAAATGGCTCAGCCAGAAGGGGAGTTTGCCTCCATTCAGATTGATTGGGCTAAACGTCTGCAAAATCCAGCCCCGGACATCAAAAAATTCTTCACAGAAATTTACCTGAATAATGTAAACATCGTGGCTGCTACCTGCCTTGAATGCGGTCAGAAAGATTTCAAGGAGCAATTCAGGGGAGGTTTTGATTGCGTGATTGTGGATGAGGCCAGCAAAGCCACCCCGCCCGAAATGCTGCTTCCCCTTATCCTGGGACGCAAAGTGATCATTATAGGTGATCATAAACAACTTCCTCCTATGATCGATGACAAAGAGATCGGCGAAGTGCTGAAGGAACTGGGTGAAGAAAAACTGGCGGGGGAAATGGATGAAATTAAAACTGCCCAATTCGAAAAGCTGTTTATGGAAGCCCCTGAATCCACCAAAGTCACCCTGCAAACCCAGTATCGCATGCATAAGCAGATCATGCAGGTGATTAACGCTTTTTATGAGGACGAAGGAGGTCTGATCTGTGGAATAGAAGGGTCAATGGACAACCCAGACCTGACAGACCGCGGATCCCGCCACCATGGAATCTCACTGTCCCATGTTCTCCGGCCCAACCAACATGTGCTTTGGGTGGATGTGCAGACTCCCGAAACATTTCACAATCCATCCTTCTCAAATCAGGGAGAGGTGGATGCAATTCGCGCAATTTTGACCCTCCTGGCCAGTTCTCTGGAATTTCAACAGTATATGGCCCATTGGCCCAAAGAGGAAGACCGGGAAATAGGGATCATCTCCTTTTATGGCAAGCAGGTCGAAAAGCTTGAAGATTTGCGGCAGGAATTTATTGGGAAAATCCCTGTCAGACTGCGAACCGTTGACAAATTCCAGGGAATGGAGCGAAATATTATGATCGTTTCCACGGTCAGGAGTGATACCCAGGTTCTGGAAGGTGGCTTGGAGGTTAATGCCAAACCCAATAAAAGCATAGGCTTTGCAAAGGATTTTCGACGCATCAACGTAGCATTTTCCCGGGCCAGACGGCTTTTGATCATCGTAGGAAATGAAGCCCATTTTTCTTCAGGAAACGGGCACTACAAAATAATAGAAAAAGTAATCGGCAAAATGGGTGGGCGATTGGATATCACTCAATTAAAGGCATAATATGATATTTGACCAAAACATAAATGCAGATTCCCGGGAACTGAGAAACTGGGAAACCCTGGAAAATCTCTGTGGTCTTACCCAAAGAGTGCTTGGCATTACCACTTACAAATGGAAATTCGCCCGGTATGACTACCATGGTGGTGGAACGAGGCGAAAGCCTTTCGAACTTTTTGATGATGTCATCTGCAAACTCCTCCTGCAAAAGGATGGCCTTTCAGCCCAAAAATTACAGTCTTTGCTTGGTCTTGACGACGATCTTGGACAGAAAGCCTTTTTTGAACTCCTTGCTCCACTTAAGGAAAGCATGATTGCGGGAGATTCAAGCTATTACTCCCTGACAGAAAAAGGCAGGCTGTATGCCAGAGAAGGGTCCAAATATGAGCAGTTTACGAAAGATTTTTCCCTGATCCTTGATTTGCAAAACCCGGTCGACCTCCATGGTGAAAATCTCATAAATGCCTTGGGGAAGCCTGGGGTAATTCCTGACCAGGAGCCCTATCCCCTCGAATTTTCCCAGGTCCTCAGGTATGCAGAATCGCAGGAACCCTCAGTTCATCTTCCCGAAAAAGGATTTTATCTTGACGGGGTACAGGAGAAAGGAAGCGGGGTTTTGGGAGTGGAGGTTTTGATAGGAATTATAGAAGATTTTGATGCTCACCAGGAGTTTTTCTATGCCCTAAACCCTGAAACCGGAAAAACAATCCCCCAATTGATTAAGCTCCTGAATCACCCGGAGTTTGAACATCTGAGGCAGGAATTATTCGAAAAATTCACTTCTGAACATCTTGCAGACCAAAGAGATGAAGAGAAATTGCCTGCCCAAAAAGAAGAAGAAATGGAAAGAGTTGACCTGAAAAGTCAACTGCCTGCCCTCCCTGAAGGAACCCGGAAGGAAAAAGAAAGGGAAATCAAAGAGAAGGCAGAAAGCCAGCGAAAAAGCTTTAACACCCTGCAATTCGAAGCTGAACTGGAGAGAATCGCCAGCATGTGCAGAAAGGAGTGTTGGATGATCTCACCCTGGGTCAGACCTAAAGCATTTGAAAAGCGAAAGGAACAGATTAAAAAAATGTTGAAGCAGGGCGCCTCCGTGATGATTGGCTATTCCAGCCCCTATCGCAGAGGAGACGAGGAAATTTCCTCCGAAATTCTGAACCTGCTGACACTCTGGGAAAAAGAGGAGGAGGGTTTTTTCTTTGCCGAACTTCCCCCCTTTCATGAGAAAATCATGATGGTTGACCTTGGAAACGGGGAAAAGTATGAATATACGGGCAGCTTCAACATCCTCTCTTTTTCCGCCACTGGCAAATTCAGATTTGGGAGTGAAAATATGCGCAGGCTATCATGGGGAGAAGATTCTGAATCTAATTACCAGAATTACCGCACCCATTTTGTTGAAAGGCAAAAAACAGTCTTCACCCGGTTGTATCAGGAATGGGCCCACAAAGACGAAGTTCAAAGCCCCTCGGAAATTCACAGACTCGAACAGCAAATAGGATTTCTGGGGAGTAAAATCAAACGGCTGGGAAAAAGGGAAGCTGATTTGCCCAAATGGGATGAGATCAATGAGTTAAAGTTGAGGTTAAGCAAAGATCTGATCGTGCATAAATTGAAGGAAATAAATCAAATGGGGGAGAGCCTGATCCGAGAGAATCCCGGGCAGGTCGAAAGTTTGCAGTCAGAAATGAATAAAGCACTGGCCCTTTTTCCCGCTTTGAGCAAAGATGCGTTTCAACCTCTACAGGAAAAAATAGCACACCTGGTCCGGGAAGCTGAACTCCTGAAAAAACTCGAAAAAGCCGAGAGGGACCTGATAAATCTGAATACCCCATTGGTATCAGATGCAAAAACCAGGATGGAAAACCTGCTGGCTGCCATCCCGGTAGGGAATAATATTTGCCAGGATCTGATATCCTCAAAAACAGAGTCAATTCGGAAACTGATAAGTGAAAAATCTCCTGCCCCGGGTTTAAAGGTGGTAGGTAAAATTGATGTGACCCAGTTTGAAAAGGGTAAAAACAAAAAGAAAAACAAAAAAAGGAGGTAATATGTCATGTTTTGAACGTTCTGAATTCCTTCGCAACCATGAAGTTGTAAATCAGGAATTACTCATCCAGGCCTGTGCTAAATTAGGTTGGGAGTATGAGGTAGTGGGCCAGAAACTCATCGTCAAAGGCGTGGGAAATAAGGTCAGTTTGCACGGGGAACCAGCCCTGGAAATACGGGGAAACCAGGTCGTATGGAACAGGTATTATTTGCGGGATGGCAAGGCTAAAGCAAACCAGTTGCAGGCTGAGTATCACAGCCTCTATCTGGATCTTCAGGTGGAGTACTCCCTGGAAACTGTGCTAAAAGAATTTAAAAGCCGGGGCTTTTCCTACCTCAGGGACACCCATTTTGCCCCAAACGAAAACGAAAAGCATCGTTTTGAAATGAAAGCCACCTCAAAACTTGCCGGGGAAGACGAACCTTTGGCCCGCATCAGGTTTACCATTCTGGCAGATGGGGCCATTCAGACCGACTCAAACTATATTCCTGAGGATGTGCACAAGCTGGCAGATCAGGCCATGGATGCCATCGCCCTCCACATGGGACATGAAAGGATCATTCGGCCCAAGGAAATCCCTTCAAAATATAGGAATAAGGCATTTTGTAATAATCACAACGTAATCAAATTAAGACAAGGAAGAAAATGAGCAGATCCAAAGAATTTTTTGCAAACCTGCAAAACATGTTGAACGCAAGGTATCCCGTGATTTATCTGGAAACCGCCGAGTTCGACCGGGTGTACCGCAATCTGAAGGGAATCGCTCCCCAGGGAAATTATTCACTGTTTTCCTGGAACAGGGTGGATTCATTGCAGAAGATAGATATTATCGCAGAAGGCACAGCCCGGACCCGTGTCGGGGATGACCTGGAAGACGAGGAACAGGTGCTTCAGGAAATAAACAACCGCAGGGACACCCCCGAAAATGAGATTTTTGTCCTGGAAAGTTTCCATGATTTTATGGGAAACATCCGGGTAAAAACCTGGTTGCGCAAATTCGCTGAGGAGTTAAAATTTACCAGAGCCAAGAAACACATCATTTTGCTTTCCCCGGTTCGTAATCTTCCGCCTGAACTCGAAAAAGCTGTTACCATCCTGGAGTTGCCCCTTCCGGATAAAAGCGAATTGAAAAAGACCCTGAATCAGGTAATAAATGATGCCAGGACGGAAATCGAGCCCCAATTGTCAGACAAATTGGTGGAGGCAGCCCTTGGGATGACGGAACTGGAAGCCGATCTGGCCTTTTGTCTTGCCTGGTCCAGAACTCAACTGGGTAAAAATGCTCTGGATGTCGTTATCAGTGAGAAAGAGCAAATCATCAAAAAAAGCGGAATTCTTGAATTCTTTCGCCAGAAAGAAGGTCTCAAAGACGTGGGAGGATTGGACTATCTGAAAACATGGCTGGAAAAACGCGCCATGTCCTTCTCCCCTGGAGCCAGAATGTTCCACCTTGCCGAGCCTAAGGGAATCCTGCTGCTGGGAATCCCTGGTTGTGGAAAAAGCCTGACTGCCAAGGCCATAGCCTCCCTTTGGAATATGCCCTTGCTCAGGTTCGATATCGGGAAAGTATTCGAGGGGGTGGTAGGAAGTAGTGAAGGAAATGTAAGGCTTGCCATTAAAACCGCCGAGGCCGTTGCTCCCTGCGTATTGTGGATCGATGAAATTGAAAAGGGTTTGGCAGGCACTGGATCTTCCGGCTCCACGGACTCGGGAGTAACTTCAAGGGTGTTTTCCTCCTTACTGACCTGGATGCAGGAAAAGCAAAAACCTGTGTTTGTGGTTGCCACTGCCAATAGCATTGAGCATCTACCCCCGGAACTTTTGCGAAAAGGTCGTTTTGATGGGATTTTCTTTGTGGACCTTCCCACCCTGGAGGAAAGGGCCAAAATATTTGAAATCCATCTCGGCAAAAGGGGCCAGACCATAGATGAAAGCAATCGTATGCTTCTCGCCCGGAAAACTGTAGGATTCAACGGGGCAGAAATCGAAGAAGTTGTAAATGAAGCCCTTTTTTCGGCATATTCAACCAATCCCGAAAGTCCCAAACTCGAATTGAAGCATTTGGTGGCTGCCATTGAGGAAACCGTAATCCTGGCCGCAACCATGAAGGAGCGAATCCAGTTTCTTCGCGACTGGGCAGATACCCGTGCGATGAAAGCGGGCAAGAAAAACGATGAGAAGCTTCCCCAGAAAGAGACCAAACTGGCCCCCCAGGAAGAAAGGCGCAGTCGTGATCTGAGTGGAGGATTGACAGACATTCCCCCCTCCCAAAATTAAAGTGCAAGCAGAACCCTTAATCACTCCAATTTGAATAAACCCTTAAAAGCATTCCCAAACTGACTCTCTATCGCGTTCACTACTCAAATCCAAAGCCTCAAACAGCCCGGAAGTGGCTTTATTCCAGGGCCAGGGTGCGATCCTTCCAGGGCTGGGGTCAGATCCATGCAGGCCAGCCCTGCGATGGTTCCACCCCTGCCCTGCGATATAGACAGGCCAGCCCTGCGATGTATGCAGGCCAGCCCTGCATGTAACCCAGGCCAGCCCTGCACGTAACCCAGGCCAGCCCTGCGTGTAACTCAGGCCAGCCCTGCGTGTAACTCAGGCCAGCCCTGCACGTAACGCAGGCCAGCCCTGTTTAGGCCATACCCCTGCCCTGCAACAAACCCAACCCGACCTTGAGACACCCGGAGGATGGAGCTGAATCCATCGCACCCCTGACCACCCTACACCTGTGGACCGGGGTGAAATGGAGGCAGCTTTGGCCTGAGTAGTTCACAGGGGCGAGGTAAACGGTTCGCACCCAGGGACTGGATACAGGTAAGGACTGGGGTGAAGGAATGGAATACCTACATTTAAGTGGACAGTGAATTAATCCATTAATTAATATTTTTCACCATGTCTACAAACAGAAGAAAATTTGATCGAGAGTTCAAGCTTCGCGTAATAGAGCGGAGTTTTGAAGTGGAAAAAGTAACGGATTTAGCCAAGGAACTTGGGATTCGGCCAGAGTTGATCTACCGGTGGCGTTCCGAGTTAGCTAATCATGGAAAGAGTAAGAGTTTTCCAGGTAACGGAAATAAGGCCATGAGCGAAGAGGAACGAGAGATTGATCGCTTACGCAAAGAATTGGCCGATGTAAAATTGGAGCATGAGATCCTAAAAAAGGCCATCGCCATCTTCTCCAGGAAAGACGGGAAAAATTCAAGTTTATAATGGCAAACGTAAAATTTTTCCCCGTTGAGAAGATGTGCAAAGTCCTCAAAGTAAGCCGCCAGGGATACTACCGTTGGTTGAATCGGCCCCCTTCCAAACGAGAGTTGGAAAATGCTGAACTTACGAGGCAGATCAAGAAGATTCATACTGCTTCCAGGCAGAGTTACGGTGCTCCCAGGATTACCCAAACTCTGCGCATGAATGGATATCGTGTTTCCCTTCCCAGAGTTGAACGATTAATGCGCAAAGCTGGGGTTAAGTCAAAGTACAGACGTAAGTATGTGCTCACCACCGATAGCCTGCATAATTTCAGGAGGAGTCCCAATTTGCTTCAACGCCAATTTCAACCGGGCCAGATCTCCCGTGCCTGGGTCTCGGACATTACCTTCATCCGTACAGACCAGGGGTGGTTGTTTCTGACTGTAATCATCGACCTGGGAGATCGAAGAGTGATTGGATGGTCTATGAGCAAAGTGATGACAGCTCAGGACACTGTGGTTGCTGCATTCAGAATGGCAATGAATAACAGAAAGCCACAAGATGGTACCATCTTCCATTCAGATCAGGGGGTTCAATACGCTTGTGAAGAGTTCAGAACCCTGCTTGCCCAAATTTCGGTATTCAGACAAAGCATGAGCCGAAAAGGAGATTGCTGGGATAATGCAGTAGCGGAAGCTTTCTTCAAAGGACTCAAAACTGAGGTGATAAACGGAGTCCACTTTCCTACAAGAAACCACGCGGAAAGGGTAATATTTGAGTACATAGAAATATGGTACAATAGGGCACGTCTACATCAAAGCCTCGGTTATCGGAGCCCACAACAGTATTTGGAGTCGATAATAAATGCCAAGGTGGCATGACTAAACTAATTGTCTACTTTTTTGTAGGAATTCCAGAAAGGCAGGATGGGGCTGGGCAGTTTCCAGGATGGAGGTGAATGGGGGCAAGCCCCAATCTGGGGTCAGTTTAGGACCGGGGTAGGGGAAAATCAGGCTTCGCCTGGGCAGTTTTCAGGATGGAGGTGAATGGGATTGCCCCCTGTTCTTAATAAATCAGATGATTGTGCTGAAAAGCAGGCGGGCCTGAGCAACCCGAACACCACACCCGTCCCCGAACCCTTAAAAATGGGCGTCAACTTAGTTGGGATTTTACCACATGCCAAGGGCACTCCTTTGGAGGAGAACACAGAGAATCAGAGGGTTATGTTTTAATTCCAGATAAAGATAATGCAAAATAATTGAGAACACAGAGCATTTTCACCAGTATAGCTCTGTGAACTCTTCCATTTTGTGCCCGGAAATATGAGTTCAAACCCTCTCCATGTCCTCTGTGGCTAATAAAAACGCTTAAGTTGACGCACATGCGAACCCTTACGGCACCACCGTAAACTCAATCACGCTCAGGCGCGTGCTGGCGCACTCGGGTTGCACCGTAGTGCCTGCAGGCAGCCACAGGGGGATGGAATAGCCGTTCATATACACCGAGGTTGAGCCAGTTCCAAGGCCTTGTCCCTGAATGAAACTGGGCTGGCCGTCGATTTGGATCAATCGTTTATTATACCCGTAGGTTAGAGAGCAACTGCTGCCACCGCTGGACTGATAATAATTATCCGTGAGAATGGCCTCCACTTTCCAAACCTTCCCTGCGGGAACCGTATCGGCGACTGCGCCTTGTACCAGGATTACGCGGCTGAACTGAAGGGATTGAGCCTTGGCGGCATGGGGCAGAAACAGACCGGACAGGCAAATCAAGAGTCCGGCTGCCAGGGAAAATAAGGTAGTTTTCATGTGCCCAATTTCAGAATATTTTGCCTTTCATGCCAGACAGGAGGTGATTTTTATTCGCCCCTGGGCGCAAAGATCACCACATGCGAAAGGTAGCGTTGGTAATGCTGAATGGGAATGGTCAGAAACAGGTGTTGATCCACCCAGGAAGGTTGCTGGGCATAAATTTGGCCGGGGGCGCCCTGCCAGTTGCACTCTTTCAGTTCCCCAAAACGGGTGATCCAGGTGTGGATGCCCTGCTCGCTGAAGCCCCAGCCAAATTCATTTTGGGCCAGCAATTTGTAAAAGGCACTGTCATTTTCTCCCCGAATGTAAAACCCACTCAGCGGAATCTCTGGCTGCCGCCAGACGGGGTAGGTTTTGCGACCCTGCCAGGCCCGCAGGCAATGATCGAATTCCCGCGAATCGCGGTCGATCAGCAGGAAAGCACGCCAGCCAAAATCCCGCACCAACAGGTAGCCCAGGCTCCAGCCTGCGTGTTCGCGCTCCTTCCAGATGCTGCGGTGTGCCGCTTCCAGTACCTTCCAGTTCGCACCCATGCCAGCTTCCAGGGCCCGCACCGCATATAAGGTGCAATGCATGCTGTCAGGGCGCATTCCCAGTTGGGTGAGACGGTCGCGGTAGGAATCAAAGCGGCTCTTTTGCAGGCCCGGCAGACTGTCCAGTTCGGCATATTCCCGCCACACGGTTCCGTAAAAGGGACTGATGCCGCGGGTGTAATGGCGGAAATAATGGTTTTCCATCTTGGCCAGCGCATTGATGGCCCGGGGAGCATCAAAATTCAGATAAGCATTGGGCCCCTCACTGTAAGGCGTGTAAACCGTGCGGTCATAAATCACGTTGTCCCGCACCCGTTCATTTCCCGACGAACAACCCCAAATGAAAGTCGCCAGGAGAATAAAAAGTGCGTAAGGATAGCTTTTCACCAGATCAGAATGCAAATCCAGTCAGAAGTTACAGATTTTTTAAAAGAAACGAGCTTGGAGTAACGAGTGGCGAGTTTGCAAAGTGATTTGAGAAACTCACAACTCAAACCACCAACCACCAACCAACTCAGAACTTACATTTCACAACTAACAACTAAATCAATCCAGAGGATTGAAGCCGCGAAGCGGGGGTATATTTTGGCGAAGCCAACCAGGGTGGGGTGGCCTTGCCAAAACCAGGGGGCGGCCTTGAGCGAGGGGTGGGCGGCTGGGGGCTTTGTGCGGTGGGTCAGTGGTGTGAGGGGGCAGGGTTTAGGTTTTGGCGCTTTTTGCTTCTTTTTTTAACAAATCGACCAAGGGGAGATTCACGAGTGCCTTTGAAACTAACAAACCTACGAGTAAAGAAGGCCAGCCCGGCCAGGGCACCCCAAAAACTAACCACCAAATTTAAATTTTGCGACAACTTGTTGTCGCTTACGACGCCCTAAGAGCCTAACAACTAAAAACTAACTACTAAGCTCATCCAGTTTGGAATTCAACCACGTGCGGTCGGTCAGAAATTCGGCCTGGGCCATTTCCTCGCGGATCTTCCGGATCTCCTTCATGCGGGCCGCTCCTTCCAGTTCCCGGCAGGCCATCAGTTTGCGTACCATGGAAATGAAATTCCCCGAGGAGGCGCGGTGGGTTTCAGAAATGTCTTTATTGCGGTTGAGAAAGCGACGAAAGGTATTGGCCAGGGAATAAAACGGTTCGGGATCGCGGGTTTCGTAATAAATGCGCAGCAGCAATCCCTGGTGACCCGTGCGCACAAAAGGATCCACAAAGGACACATTTTGCAGCAGGCGGAGGGCGTCGCCATACTCTTCCCGCGAAAAAGCCAGATAGCCGCGGCAGTAGCTCTCCATGGTGCTGCGCATTTCGGGATCGAGTTGGTGGGAATTTTCGTCGATAAAACTTTCTACCCATTCAAATTCGCCCAAGCGCGCCCCAATCACTGAAATATTGCGGAAACTGTGGGTGGAAAAATCGCCCCGGCCAAAGAGGATTTCCTGCTTCAGCATCAGTTTATACAATTCAAACATTTCCCGCAGGGCACCCGCTTCGCCCCGCTGGTAGCGCGAAGTAAGGTAGTTTTGCAGGAATCCAAAGAAATTGACCTGCTCGTCCCTGCCGATTCGCCCTCCAAACTGGTCCACCAACTGCCGCAACTGCTGGTAATGCAGGGCATGAGATTCGCCCAGCAGCAGATTGAGCAGATGAAAATAGATGGCAGCCAGCGGCATTTCCTCTCCCCCAAACCGGGCGTACAGTTCCAGCGTGGTGCTGATCAGTCCCTCAGGCATCTCAATGGAGAAAAGGGAACCCTGTGAAACCAAAGTGCACAAATACTTCAGGCGGGTGGCCCAGTAATAGCTGTCCAGCGAAAGGAGCAGCTCCTGAATGTGCAGGTCGGCCATGCGGTCTCCGTTACGCAGGCGCAGATCGAGCAGGGCGATCCACATGCGGTGCTCCACGTAATTTTCCTGAATATCCACAGGTGCCAGGGCGCCCGAATCCTGCTTTTGCAGGGAAACCAGTTTCAGAGCTTCTTTATAAAGGCCTTTTTCAGTGAGGGCCTGAACCGTGAGTTCGCGCCGCAGGGAATCGTTGCGGCGATATTTTTGCTCGCCCAGAAAGTCGTCCAGCAGGGCGGTGAGGTAGGTGCGCAAAACCCTCAGGCGCGGTAAATCGGGGGGATTCTGAGGATTGAGTTGGTGACAAACTTCCTCATCCGTGATTTTGAAATGGGGAAAATGTGGCTCAATCACCCGAAAAAAATCGATTGTCTCCTGGTGTTGAGAGAAGTAGGGGGAATTGACGAATAATGAAAATGCCTTGAATTCTTTACCAGACAGACTTTGTAACCTTGCGGCGAGCTTACTTTTTTCCATTATTCAAGTCAGACCCAATTTTAATTTTCCTAATTTTCCCAATTTCCCAACCGCAGAAAACAGGGGTAAAATATGGTTTTTAGAGTGATTTGGACCGGAATCTGTTTCAGGACGAGGTCGCCGCAGGCAAATTTGATCTAATAACCCTTTCATTTTGTCTTTTCAAATGTCGTAAAATTTAGATTTCTTCGGGTAACTATTTGCAACTATACACTAATTACACGCCTGAACATGAAGATTTTTCCTGTACGGATTTTGGGGGGAGCTTTACTTTTGACGTTGGGGTTGACGATTTTTTTGGCCGGATGTAATAAGGCCAATGCGGGTGAAAGGGTCACCGAAGATTGTACAGATCCACTGACTTCAGCCAACTTTACGTTGCGCGAATCTGAAGTGGACACCCTGAGTAACAATCACCTGGTGAATCCGTCATCGCACGTTGACTCGGCCCACGTCGTTTTTTACCGCAATGTGTCACCTGCGACCGAGGGCGGTCTGATTGAAGTGACTCAGGCCATGCAGAGCTTTGATCTGGAAATTGTGGCCAACGCAGCTTCCTGCCTGGACGAACTTGATTCCATCAAAATTGAATTTGAGGTGGCCAATTCCACCACCTATACCAATACCCCCCTGGGGCAGCCATTTGTCAATGAATTTACCCTTTCGCCGGGTTATTCCTGGGTGGGAACCTCAGAAGTGCAATCCAACGGCAACCTGAACGCTACGGTAATTATCAAGCAATCAGGCACCCAGACCGACACCCACCTGAATATCTCGGGCGGCCTGGCGGTGATCGTGATCACCATCGACCCGGCTGCTTCGGTCACCTCGCGGATTTCCTCTGCTGCTTTCAAACTTGATGGCAGCGAAACCTGGGAAACGATCGAAGTTGAGACCCCGGGTGTGGCCGCGGCGCATAATAAATGATCGAACAATCCAACTATATACCCGTGCTGTGTGATAACAACAGCAGCTTTTTTTGATTTTTTTTAATTGTTGACCCTTTTTTTCGAAAAGCGATCTTAAATCACCCTTATTTTCAGGGGCATCCGGTTTCAGGGGTGCCCTTTTGGGGTTTCAGGGGTCAACCTTTCTCTCAGGACTGAAGTTTCCGGATCACATCTCCCGGGCGAACCTGGCCGGGTTGTACCACTTTGGCGTTGATGCCGCGCAGATGCAATTCCTTTCCCACGGGTGAATTCACAAATTTGACCGCATCCATTCCATACCGTTCCGTAAATTTTTTGCAGCCGTTGTGGGGAATGGCGGTCACTTCAATGATGGCGCTTCCAATGGCGAGGCGAGTGCCGGGAGGCAGATTTTGGTCGCTCAGATCAAGGTCCACAAAGAGCTGATCGCCGGCCATGGGCCAGCGGCTGCGGTTTTGGGCAATCAGAGCGATGGCCCGCGCATTCATCAGGTTGAGTTGCATGTCGGGATGGGGAGAACCGTCGGGGGTTTTGCTGCTGCGGCTGTTTATCCAGCGGTCGCCGGCCAGGCCCTCTCTGAGGTTCAATTCGCCCACTTTCAGCACCTCGCGGTCATTTACCGCCGGGCGGCGCACCACCATTTCAAGGGTGCCTCCATCCTTGGGTGATTGCAAAATGTGGGGAATGCCTGCTTCCAGTTGGGCCATGGTAAGGTGATCTGTCATGCGATTTGGGTTTTAACTTGAGCGGCTGTTTTGACAGCCTGCGTCTGCTTACGCATTGAGTCAACTAAGGTTCAGAAGTCATGCGCTACAGCATGGGTGTCAACTTAGCGTGAATTTTACCACAGAGAACACAGAGAGCACAGAGAATCAGTGGTTTATGATTGTTTTTAGAATAAAGATAATGCTTTAAATTTGAGGACACAGAGTATTTTCACCAGTATAGCTCTGTGACCTCTTCGGTTTTGTGCCCGGAAATATGAGTTCAACCCTTCTCCGTGTCCTCCGTGGTTAAGAAAAACGCTTAAGTTGACGCGCATGCATCGGGATTGCGATACTGACCATTTTAGCCCCTTCCCCCACTAAGTTGACTGGCTACTGGATTCACCCTGTTTTGGCTGCTGTTCCCGCAAAAAAAGATAATATTCCTCTGCTTCCCGGGCCAGATTTTCCTGGTAATCAGTGAGATGGATTTCCCGTGGTTCGTAAGCCTGAAAGCCGGTGGAGGAATGCAGATTGGTGTACCAGTATTTGGCCCAGATTCCGTCCTCCGCGCGGGCGCCTGCTTTCCAGGACAGCATGTTGGGGGCAAAGGCAATGCCCAGATCTGCACAAAGCTGCCTGAGGGTGGCTTCGGGATTTTTGCGCAGGGGAAGAGCGTCCAGAATCAGGGGAGTGAGGCCCCTTTTTTGCAGGCGTTGGAATAAATCAAATTGCTCCTGCACCCCAATGTCGCGCATGGTAGGGCGGGGAATCACCTTGCCATAGGAAGCAATGATCTCACGCGGATCGCGGATAAAGATCAGGTTGAGGCAATCGGCCATAAAATCCTCTTTCACTTCTCCCAAATGGTGGGTCATCTGCTTAAAAAAGACCAATGGGGTGGGGAAGGGGCCCATCATTTGCTGCACCACTTTTTCTCCGTCCGTTTCCATGGTGGCCAATACCTCATCCCGGCCGGGATGATCCACGCCCGAAAATTGCAGATAGTGCCCATAAAAGGGTTCGTCCACCACAGTACAATCGGCCCGCTGGGCAAAGGAGTACATCAGCGCGGTGGAAAGGTTGCGGGGACAGGACCAGAGTTGAATGCGGGTGATGGACATGGAAAGGCGGTTTTACAGGTCAGAAAGGGCTTTCAGCAGCACATCTTTCTTGCGGGTGGAAACAGGTACCTGCTGACCGTCGGTCATGATGGCGTAGCCTCCGTCCACCTTTACATATTCCCGCAGGAAATTGAGGTTGAGCAGGTGAGAATGGTGCACCCGCAGGAAACTGTGGTCTGAGAGGATGTTTTCGTAATCCTTGAGGGTGCGGGTGACCAGGATCTGGCGGTTGTTGGTGAGGTAGAAGATGGTATAATTGCTGCTGGATTCGCAGCGAATGATCTCGTCAATGTTGACAATGTGGATCTTTTCCTGGGTATTGAGTGCGATTTTCTTCACTCCATCCTGTCTGATTTTGCGGAAATTTTCCATCAGCAGATTCAGGTTGATTCCCCCGGGCGAGCTTTTCAATTCTTCTTCGACCCGCAAAACCGCTCCCTTCAGTTCCTCCCCGTCAATGGGTTTGAGCAGATAATCCACCGCGCTGAACTTGAAGGCTTTGATCGCATATTCGTTCCAGGCCGTGGTAAAAATTACCTTGAAATCTGCCGCGGGAAAGGCTTCCAGCAAGTCAAATCCGGTGCCATCGTCCATCTGAATATCCAGAAAAATGAGTTGAGGCTTCAGTTTGCGCACGGCCTCAATGCCGGTCTGTACCCCCTCTGCTTCGCCCAGGATTTCCACATTGGGACAATAATCTTCCAGGTCGGCCCGCAGGGCAGCGCGGGCATTGGCAACGTCGTCGATAATCAGGGCAGTGATCATAATTCAGGATTTGAGGTCATTATTTAAAGGGCATATTCACAGTTACTTCTGTTCCTGCAGGTTCTCCGTTTTCGTTGGTCAGGTCGAGGATGCGGATACCAAAATGGTCTGATTCTGATTCGCAAAGCAGGTTGAGGCGTTCCTCTGTAACGGATACGCCCCGCGATATGTGCAGTTTTTCCCGGCCTTTCTGGATTTCACCCGATTTTTTGCGGCCCACTCCGTTGTCGCGGATGCTGCATTCGAGGGCGTTGCCCGCTTTGGAAAAGGCAATGTTGATCATGCCGCCTTCTTTGAGGGGGGATATTCCATGCAAAACGGCATTTTCCACAAAGGGCTGCACCAGCATGGGCGGGATGGAAACTGTCTCTGGATCAAGGTCTTTGGCCAGGTCAATCGCATAGTCGAATTTGTCCCCGCGGCTCAGTTTTTCCAGATCCAGGTAATATTGCAGGGTTTGCACTTCCTTGCTCAGGGGAATGTAGGCCTCGCGGGAATTATCCAGAATGAGGCGCATGAGGCGGGCAAAATTCACCAGATTTTTGCGGGCCGCGGCCTGGTCATTGGAGGCAATCAGACCTTTGATCGAGTTGAGGGCATTGAAGATAAAATGGGGATTCATCTGCAGCCTGAGCGCTTTTTGTTCAAGCTCCAGCAAATTTTTCTCCTGTTCAATTTCCTTCTGCCGGGCCTCGGTCCGCTTTTTGATCTGGCGGATGCGCAACTGGAAAAAGACCACCACCAGCAGGATCAGGAGGGCCGTGGCCAGGATGCGAAAGGTCCAGGTGCCCCAGAAAGGAGGCTCAATGGTGAAGCTGAAAGTTGCCGGATTTTCATTCCAGACCCCGTCCTCGTTGCCGGCCATCACCTCGAAAGTGTAGTTTTCGGGATGCAGGTTGGAGTAGGTAGCTTCCGTTTTGGAACTGGCGGGCGACCATTCTTCTTCATACCCGGCCAGGCGCCAGCGATAGCGCACTTTGGGTTGGTTTTTGTGGTTGATGCCAATGAATTCAAAGCTGAGGTGATTTTGATTCCAGGGTAAATTCAGTTTCACGGGCAGGGGATGCCAGGGCGTGAGGGAATCGGCGAAGCCAGTTTGTTCGATCTTTTCGTAGAAAAGGTCAATGCCCGTGATCTGGATTTTGGGCGGCATGGGATTGAATTCTTCTTCCCGCGGATTGTACTGGGTGATGCCATCAATGGTGCCAAACCAGAGCCGGCCATAGCTGTCGATGGCGCTGGCGCCCCGGCAGGTTTCGATCCCGCCAAATCCTTCCGTGCGTCCAAATGCATTCACTTCCGTGATCACTCCTTCTGCATTGAGCCCGATTTTATCCACCCCTTTTTCCGATCCCGCCCACAGGTTGCCTGCGTTGTCCATCACAGTCAGGTAGATATTGGATGAATTCAGGCCTTCGGCCTCTCCCATGCAGGTCAGGTTTCCACCCGGATCAATCCTGACCAATCCTTCGGCGGTGCCTGCCCAGATGGTGCCGTTGGAACCGTAGCTGAATGAACGTATGATGTTGGAGCAAAGTCCGGAGGAGGTGCCCAGATTGGTGAAGGCGGGCTTGCCACTGCGGGCCGCTACCGGGTCAAAACGGCTGAGGCCGATGCCGTCTGTGCCTACCAGCAGGGTGCCGTCGGGTGCGTCAATGATGCAATTGATGCGGTCGCCTGGCAGGCCGTCGTCTTTGTTGTAGCAGGTAAAACCGCTGGAATCGTGGCGGCAGATGCCGCCACCTGCGGTGGCAATCCAGATTTCTCCCTTGCGGGTGCGGTGAATATCGCGGATAAAAGAGGAAGATATGCCCGATTCCTGGCCGAAAAATCTGAATTTATCCCCCTGTTTCAGGGCCAGTCCTCCCCCTTCAGAGCCAATCCAGATGCGACCCGCAGTATCCACTTCGAGGGCCTTCACCAGGACATCCTTAAACCCTTCCTCTGCTCCAAAGCGCACAAATTCCCGTCCGTTGTAGCGGGTGATTCCTTTGCCTGAAGTTCCCATCCAAATGTATCCTTCCTGGTCCTCCACCACTGAATACACCCGGTTTCCCTTGATTCCGTTGCGCTCAGTAAAGTGCACAAATTGTTCTCCTACAAACTTACTTACCCCGCCCCCTGAAGTGCCAAACCAGATATTGCCCCAGGAATCTTCCAAAAGGGCATGCACGAGCGAGCTTCGCATGCCGTCTTCCTCAGTGAAATAGGAGAAAAATTTGCCGTCGTAGCGGCAGGCGCCGCCATAGATGGTTCCAAACCACAGGTTTCCGGCCTTATCCTCCATGGAGCAGGTCACAATGGAACTGGGCAGGCCGTCGAGGGTGGTGAGGTTGTCGAAGGGAGCGTGGTGGGTGATGGCATAGCGCCGCGGATCAAACATGGAAATTCCGCCCCCGTAGGTGGAAATCCAGATGCGGCTTTTGCTGTCTTCGAGCAGGGAACGCACCTGGAGGCTGGCCAGGCCCTGTTTGCCCAGAAAGGTCACCAGGGGCTGATCGCCATTTTGCACTGTGGCGGCAAACACGCACAATCCACCGTCTGTGCCCACCCAATACTGACCTTTCTGGTCCTGGATAAAGGCAAAAACCAGCCCGTGAGGCAAGCCAGATTCTTTGTTGAGCAGAATTTGCTCCCCGGTTTGGGGGTTGTAAATAATGGCTCCCTGCTGGGTGCCAAAGCACAGGCGGCCCTGGTTGTCCTCGGTTATGGAGTTGATTCTGAGCCAGCTCAGTTTATTTTCGCCGGGAAAATTGGTGAATTTTCGCCCGTCGTATTTGCTGACCCCTTTATCCGTGCCAATCCAGATATTTCCCTGGTGGTCTTCGTAAAGAGAATGAATGTAGTTGTGGGTGAGTCCGTCGCGGGCATTGAACGTGCGAAAACTGGTGCCGTCGTAACGGCTGAGGCCCCCACCCCAGGTGCCAAACCAGAGGTAACCCCGCTGATCTTCGAGCATGGCATACACCTGAGACTGGGCAAGTCCCGCACTGACGTTGAAAGTTTGCAGGTTGAATTGCTGGGCCCGCAACGAAATCGCACTCAACAGGACTGAGAAAAGGATTCCCAGGTGAAGGAGGTGGTGGTTTCGTAGTTTGGGGTGCTTGATTTGCATGACAGACTTCAAATTAAAACATTCCTCCCCGATTTGGCGATTTTTTTATCAGATTTCCCTTTACGGCTTTTTTCTTTAAATTTCGCCCCCATGAAACGGTTGATGGAATTCCTCAGTCTGGTCATTTTTGAACACGGAGATTATAAATTTACTGTGGGCAATCTGGCGCTGATCATTTCCATCATTGGAGGTTCGCACCTGATTTACATTGGGGTGAGAACGATTTTGCGGCGCAGATTCAGGAATTCGGGGGGGAAACCAGAGGATGAAGGGAAATTATATTCCATCAAACGCCTGATTGCCTACTTTCTGTATTCCATTGCCATTATTATTTCCCTGGAATCGTCTGGCATCGACGTTACCCTGCTGGTGGCGGGCTCGACCGCGCTGTTGGTGGGGGTGGGATTTGGTTTGCAAAATACCTTCAATGACCTGGTGAGCGGCATTATTTTGCTTTTTGAGGGATCTACCCAGGTGAATGACATCATTGAGGTGGGCGACCTGCTGGGCAAAGTGCAGCGCATCGGGCTGCGCACCTCCACGGTGGAAACCCAGGATATGATTGTGATTATTGTGCCCAATTCGAAACTCATTTCTGAGAATGTGATCAACTGGAGCCGCA
Source organism: Bacteroidia bacterium (assembly GCA_020635905.1). Taxonomy (GTDB): domain Bacteria; phylum Bacteroidota; class Bacteroidia; order J057; family JADKCL01; genus JACJYV01. The sequence goes on along the minus strand of JACJYV010000006.1, from coordinate 141,722 downwards.
CCAATTCTTTGACCCGTTTTCATGTGAAAATGAATGTGGCTTATGGTTCAGATATGCAATTGGTGCGCAAAACCCTGCTGGAATGTGCCACCAATCACCCGGAAGTGACTTCTGAGCCTGCGCCCTTTGTCTGGATCAATGATTTTGGAGAATCTGGCATCAATGTGAAACTGTTTTACTTTTCACCCAATAAATTCTATCACGAGAAGGTGAAAAGTGACCTGCGCTTCAGCATTGACGATGCCTTTAGACGAAATAAAATCCGCATTCCCTTTCCCCAGCGCGACATTCACATGCATGCCTCCCAACCCAAACCCGCGGAGGAACCTACTCTTTCTGATCGCCGTACTTGAGCTGGTATTGATAATTTTCGTATTTGCGGTGCACTGGAATGCTGGTAAAATGAAATTGCCCGTCGTTCATGACCAGATTTTTCTCATAAAAAACCTGACATTTTTCTCCTCTCCATAAGAACTGGGTGCCCATCGCGTCCTGTTTCTCCCCTTCGCCGTATCTTTTCTGAAAATAAGCCAACATGGCCTCTGTGCTTTCGCCCTCAAATGTCTTGACAATCAGGGAGTGACATTGGCCCTGAAAGAAAAATAAACGGATGTTTTTGACCGCAATGCCGTTGAAAACGATGCTGTCATTGGCCGGGCGATAGCGCTTCATTTTCTGGTATTTGCCGTCGGCCCGCAGTTCGGGCATGGATTCGGGACTTTCCCCCAATTTGTAATCCATGAAGCCGTAGTCCTCGTCGGGGTTGATCACCTGGGTCTGGGCCTGAGTCCGGGTGGAGAGCAGACAAATGAGGCAGATTAAGGGCAGAAACGATTTGAGGAACTTCATGGAATGGCTTTTATTTATATTTGCGAAAACCTGTACAAATTTAATGCCATCAACCCCCCGGAACAAGTCATTCTATTTTGTACGCCCGCCCTGGTTGGTGCGTAGGCTTTACCCGGGTGCGATCTGGCGGGTGAAAGGTTCGTCAAAGGAGATATTTCTCACTTTTGACGATGGCCCCGACCCGGTTTCCACCCTTCCTTTGCTCGATTTGCTTGACCAGTCTGAGGCAAAGGCGACCTTTTTTGTGGTGGGTGAAAAGGCCCGCCAATTTCCTGAATTGGTAAAGGAAATCCTGGCCCGCGGTCACGCGGTGGGCAGCCACGGAATGCGGCACCTGAATGGCCGTCAGGCCTCCATACAGAACTATCTGGAAGATGCTGCAATGGCCGCCAAACTGCTGGAAAGCGAATTTGGCATCACCTGGAAAGGGTTTCGTCCGCCCTTTGGGAAAATGACATTTTCCCAGTTTCGGGCTTTGAAAAAAGTGTACGAGGTGGTGATGTGGGATCTCATGCCCGGCGATTTTGAGTCCCATCTGGAAATCGAAAAGCTGCAGAACAGGCTTGCTTTGGCAAGGGCAGGTTCGGTGGTGGTTTTGCACGATTCTCCCGCGGCCTGGGCCCAAAATCAGCAGGTTTTATCTGCTTTCATGGTCCGTTTGCAAAGCCAGGGAATGTCGTTTGCCAAATTGCCTTATCATATTGAATTTGATTGAATTATTGGCCCAAAACAGGTAATTCATCGACATGCTGATAAAAAAATTAATTTTTTATTGAAATTCGAATCCCGATCGTTAACTTAAGCTTAATCAACTTAACTCTCCATTCAAATCCTGATCTGTAACTATTCATTCCATGTGAAATTTGTGGAACCTTTGATGATTTTTATCTGAGTTTTGGGGACCAACTTTTGACTGTGAGAAAGCAAATATTACTGTTTTTGTTGATTTTTGTGGGATTTTGCCAGGTTCAGGCAAGCGTCCGCGACAGCTTGCAGCAAGTGGTCAGCACCTACCCGAATGATACATTCAGGGTGAAAGCGTTGTTGGGCCTGGCCGAAATTGTGCGGCGCCAGGATCCGAGGGTCGCGATTGGCTATGCCGAAGAAGCCGAGGCCATTTCTGATTCATTGCATTACGAAAAGGGAACCCTTAAATCCTGGACTTCCCTTGGCAATATCTACCTGCAGCTGAAATTTCTTTCCAAATCTCTGGAGTATTTCGACAAAGCAATCACCCTGCAAGTCAAAAACGGAGACAAAGATCTGGCCAATTCCTACAATTCTATCGGGTTGCTCCACGCGGAGAATGGCCTCAAGGAGGAAGCCATTGCTTATTTTGACAAATCCACCCAGCTTTATCTGGAGTCTGGAGATACGGCGGGCGCGGTTATGCCCACCCATAATAAGGCAGTGGAATTTGCTGAAAGCAGGGATTTTGACATGGCCGAAAAGATCTACCTGAAAAATCTGGAGATCATCAACCGTGAAAAACTGAGTCTTGGCTGGAAAGCCGCCACCCTCAATAATCTTGGCAATGCCTCCCGCGAAAGGGGGGATTATGAAAGGTCAATCGAGTATTTACAGCAGGCTTTTGAGATCAAAAAGACGCGGGAAGACTGGTTTGGGGTTTCCAATACGGCCAATAACATCGCCCGCGCTTACCTGAAGCTGAAGAATTTTAAGGAGGCTGAATTCTATCTTGATCTGGCCCGGGAAAAGGCACAAATCTCAGAAAATAACGAGGCCCTCAATGATAATCTTGACCTGCGTTCTGATTTGGCCGAAGCTAAAGGTGATTTTGAAAGTGCGCTCAAATATTACCGTCAGTTTGCCCACAATTCGGACAGCGTGAAAATGGCCAACGAGGGTAAAATTTGGAGATTCTTCTGGCCGTGTTCAAGGACAAGGATTTACGCAGGGAAATTGACAATCTGCAGAACTTCAAAAATCTGGAAACGGCTAAAAAACAGACCCAGAAAAGCTTCAATATTGCCCTGATGGCCTTTCTTTTGCTGTTGTTGGTAGGGATGGTGGGCCTGATACGGATCAATCGCGTGCGCAAGAACGCCAATAAGGTGCTGGAGGAAAAAAATAAGCTGATCAGTGAGCAGCAGATGGATATTCTGAACCAGAATCGCGAACTGGAAGCCAATAACCGCAGATTGGAGGACCTGAACCGTGAAAAGGACGGTCTGATCAATGTGGTGGCCCACGACCTGAAAGCTCCCCTCAATAAAACCCTGGGTCTGATTGAGTTGGTGGGATTGACGGGAAATCTGAATGCCGACCAGGTGCAATTTGTGGAAATGGTGAAGCAGGTAAATGAAAATGCGGCCCGCCTGGTGCGTGACCTGCTGGATCTGAATGCGGCTGAATTGGGTGAGGATCCTGCGGTGAAAAGCAAATTTGACCTGAAAAATATGATGCAGGAGACCATTCGCACGCATATTGGGTCGGCAGCACAGAAGAATATCACCATTACGGAAAATATGCTGGAGGATGAAATTATCCTCGAATCCCGCAAGGATTACCTGATCCGTATTCTGGATAACCTGATCTCGAATGCGATCAAATTTTCCAACCCGGGCACAGAAGTTACGGTGGGCCTGGCTCAAAACCTGAATTTCCTTGAAATTTGGGTGCAGGACCAGGGACCGGGGATCAGTGCCCAGGATCAGAAAAAGTTGTTTGGAAAATTCCAGAAACTGACCGCCCGCCCTACGGGCGGCGAAAGCAGCTCAGGTCTTGGCCTGGCCATCGTCAAAACCCTGGCCGACAAGCTCGACGGCGAAATCCGCTATAAAACCAAACTGGGACAGGGATCGAGGTTTAGTTTGATTCTGAAAATTTAGATTTCAGACAGTTAGATTTTAGATTTCAGAGATTGGGGATTTGCGGCAACGAATTGTCAGACATATAACCCTTTGAAATCGTATAAATATAGAAGATTGGCATAAACCCAAGCAGGGGATTTTTGGCGAAGCCAACCATGGTGGATTGGCTTTGGGGGGCAACCTTGTGCTGGGGTCCCGGATAGCTATCAGGAGGGGGGTTGGTGGCCTCGTGCCTGGGTCAGTGGTGTGAAGGGGGGCAGGGTTTAGGTTTTGCGCTTTTTGCTTCTTTTCTAAAAGAAGGCCAGCCAACGAGGGCAGATCATAGAATCCACCAACCTCAAATCTTGCAGGAGCTGGTTTGCCGCAACAGGCTCGCAGCCCGTAACTTATCGCTCGCTACTTATCTCTCACTGCTGGTTTTTCCCAATTCCTTCATGAGATTCAGGGCTGCAGTTTGCAGATCGGTCAGGAAATCCTTTTCAGGAGCTTCGCTCCTGGGGGTAAAGCTTCAGCCAGGACCTGGCTGATTGTAGCTCCCCTGCGCAGTCAGCGACTGCGCCAGTTGGTCTGGGGTGGCACCCGTCTGGGTTTTGGGGCTTTGAGCTTGCTCAGATCGACCGCGGACAGGCGGAAAGAAAGGCACAACGCAGGGTCCGTTCCCAGTAGAGAGAGCTTTTCAGGATGCCTTGGGCGGTTTTTTGCCCGCAGCTTTCACCTGAGTCAGGGCCTGGGTCCAGATTTTCAGGAAAAAGGAAAAGTTGTCTTCAGGAGCCACGGGAGAAAGTTTTCCCACACCTCAGAAATGCCTTCCTCAGCCCAGTTTTAGGCCCGGTTGAGGGCTTTTTCCATTCGGCCAGTTGTTGCAGCAGCAGTTTTGCGTCCGCCCACTGAAATATAGGCTGCGCCCCAGGGGCCATGGCCCTGCGGCTGGCCTTCAGGAAGGCTTCGAGGTCGGCAGGTGCCGCAGAAAGCTTCCAGAAGCGATATTTTTCATCCCTTTCAAAAGCGCCTGAGCATATTTTTCTGCATGGGCCGCCAGGGCTTTTGCCCTTAGGGAGCCGTCAGGCCTTTCCAGGCTTCCACCACAGGAGCCAGCTCCTGGCCTGCGCCGTTCAGTCTGCGCAGCACCTCAGCCAGACTTTCATTTTTATGGGATTCAAAGGCGGCAGCTACCTCTGGGCTGACCTCTTCGTTGCTGTCCAGTCCCCGCAGGTGATCGGTCAGGGTATCGAGGTAAAAGCTGGTTTTCAGGTATTTGGACCACTGGGCACCCAGATGGAGGGCCAGAAGGGCATCAGCCAGGGCCAGTCCCTGGCCTGCATCCTCGCCCGAAAATACAAACTGGGATTCTCCCGTTCTGCCGCCCAGTTCTTCCAGTTGAACGGGGTCAGCATTGAAAGTAAGCTCGGGGAAATTGCGCTTGATTTCCTTGATTTTGGAAGAAACCTCTTTGCTCAGGCTTTCCAGTCCCTCCTGCAAAAGGATTTGCAGCAGGTTGTCGGCTATGCTTCCAGCAGCCTGTTCCGCCGAGTTGCGAAGCAAGAGACGGGTGGCGGCGCTTTTTTGGTTCGCATTTCCGTGCAAAACGGCATACAGAATGTCGCCGTCCAGCAACTTGTTGAGGCTTTCTGCGGCAGGACCTGAAAGTTTCAGTCCTTTCAGGCTGGCTTCCAGCATGGATTTGGCCAGGCCTGGCAGAGCACGGTAATAATCAGCGATGTGTTGCTCCACCGCAGCCGCCGGGCTGCGGAAATCAGGTGCCGCGGGCCGTTCAAAGGCGCGACGCCCTTTTTTGAGCGCAGATTCAATTTCCCGTTGATCTGTTTTCTCGCTCCTGAGAGCACTTACAACCATTTTTTGCAGGGAAACCATGCGGTCTGCAGCCAGCAATTCTTCCTTGTTCAGGCCGAGGGCCTGAACGAGTTTATCCAGTTCCTTGGTCTGGTTATTGACCGCAATTTGTCCCAGGTAGAGGGCCAGGCTGGCCGAATCTGAAAAGGCATTCAGATCGGGCAGATCTGCTCCTTCAGGGGTCAGGGCGGCCGCCAGGCCGGCCAGGTCGTCGGCTTTGGCATTCCACCAGGCAGCCTTGCCGAGCAGGGTCACCCAGGGCGAGTCCTCGCCCACATATTTGGGATCTTTGGGCAGATCGCGCAATTCTTTTTCAAAGAGCCGCTTGTATTCCGTCTTAAACTGATCCACCAATAATTGCCAGGCTGAAGTTTCTGCTTCAATTTTCTGGGCTAGTTTTTCCAGTTGTTTGAGCTGGCGACTGTCTTCCTTGTGCTCCGTTTCAAGCAAATTGCGACGGAAAGACATTTCTTCCAGTTGGATTTGCCCGTTCTGCAGGGCGCTAAGGAGGGATTCACGCTGAGTGAGCATCTGAGCCAGACTATCCTGCTTGATTCTCAATTCATCCCCCGGACCAGATTGCTGGCTTTGCAGGCTTTTTTTCAACTCTTCCAGGTCTTTTTTGCGCTGTCCGTCCTCGCTGGCCTCCACTTCCTCAATTTTTTTGCGGGCCCCGGCCAGGGATTCTTCGTTCATTTTGATCTCGGCACTTTTTTGCTCCAATGCAGCTTCCAGTTCCGTGACTTTTTCTGCGTTTTTGGGGTCATTTTTCGACTGGAGGGCCTGACGGGCTGCTTCCAGCTGGGTGCCAACCGTGCTGATTTCTTCCTTCAGTTTGGAAACATATTCGCCCAAAGCCTCTTCCACCTGCTTATAACGGTTGTAATTCAGTTTTTTGAGGCGCTCATTGACCTCGGCCATTTCTTTTTCGAATTCTTCCTCCCCGGGAATGGCCTTGAAGCCGAGTTTGCTGGCCAGCCGCTGGATGGTGTGCCGGGCTTTTTCGCCCTCAGCCAGGGCAGCCGCTTTTTTATTCAATTCCTTGCGCAGCTTGCCAATTTCGCGGTTGAGCTTGCTCAGTTCGTTGCTTTGGTCGCGCCAGGTGGGCAGATTTCCTTCGTCCTCCTTCAGTTTGGCCAGCTTTTTCTCCGTATCCTGAAAGCGCTTTTCCACTTCCTTGTGACGGTTATTGCCCGCTTTGGCCACTTCTGCCATGCCTTTGCGCTGACTTTCTGCCGCTCCAGCCATGGCTTTGATCTTGTCAGAAATGGGTTTGCGGTCTTCGGCCGCTTCAGGCAGGGCATTGAGTTCAGTCACATTTTCCAGGGCCATTTGCATGGTTTTGAGGCCGGGAGCCCGCCCTTCGGGCAGCTCGAAGGTAAGTCCGTCCACGTACGGCTCATTGACCTGCAGGGTGATAAACTGGGTAACCTGGGGGAAATGTTTCCCGCCCTGGGCCGGGATGCCAAAGACAAAGGTGCCCGGATAATCGGGCAGCTGGATATTCAACTGGCCGATGGCCGATCTTTCTGTTTTGTCGCCCGCATCTTTGAGGGTGAAACTGACCTGAAGGGAAAGATTTTCCCTTTTCCCCGCTTTGTATTCGACCAGTTCGGCCAGGTCGAGATCTTTTCTTCCGTGAGAAATGGTAAGGCTTGTTTCAACTGCAGGAGCTTTGTCCTTCACCCCGTTTTCTAACTTTCCGGGGGTAATGCTGGCAATAAGATGACTGTAATCCATAGGAATAAAATTGGAGATTAAAGATAACAGGATTTATTCAAAGAAATTGTTCAAATCCATATTTCAGGCAGTTATCAGGATAATTGTTTACTTTGTGGCAAGGGTGTTATGACCAGATTTTATGAAAATTTTTCCCACCATTATTACCGCCATTTTTTGTCTGTTGTGGTCACTTCCTGTGCAAAGTCAGGAAGTGCTCTGGGCCGACCACCTGATCGATTTTTCGACCGAATACAAGGGGCAAAACAGCCTCTATGGCTACCACGCCGTGCAGGTTTTGGGCAAGCCCAACGTTCTGCCCCAAACGGTTTTCAGCATGTGCGCCTGGTCGCCGGCCACGCAGAGTTCGAAGGAAAATGAATATGTGCAGGTTTCTTTTCCCAAAATGATTCAGGTTCAGCAGATTCTGATCGCTGAATCCCAGAATTGCGGCGCGGTGGAGCGTGTTTTGTTGTTTGATGAAAATGACGGGCAGCATGTGGTTGAAAATCCTTTTTATTCCAAAGGCATGCGCTCCAATTGCGGGATGCTGCGCATCCAGATTCCGCGGACTTCATATCTGGTCAGCAGCCTGACTCTGGTTCTGAATACGGAAAATGTGGAGGGCTGGAACCACATTGATGCAATTGGGATCGCAGATTCCCGCGAACCTTTTGAAGCCCAAATCAACCTGGTGCCCGAAATGATGAACGGGGTGGCCGAGCCTCTGCCGGAAAATATCAATTCGCCCTACGACGAGATTATGCCCGTTCTCTCCCCTGACGGTGAATGGCTCTATTTTGACCGCAAAGATCATCCTGATAATACTCCCGGGCCTGAAAACGACGATATTTGGGTGTCTCACCGTGAGGCAGATGGTTGGGGAGATCCCCGCAAAATGCCCGCTCCTTTGAATAATAAGGGCCATAATTTTGTTTCTGCTGTGGCAGGCAATGGGAATACCCTCTTGCTGGCCAATATTTATCTCCCCGACGGGGCCAGTGCCTATGGGGTTTCCATTTCCAGGCGGATTGAAGGAGGCTGGAGTGATCCTGAAGCCCAGAAAATCAACCAGTTTTATAACAAAAACAAATTCGGGGAATACTTTCTCAGCAACGATGAAAAAGTGATGATTCTGGCCATCCAGCGCATTGATTCCTACGGGGCCAAGGATTTGTATGTGAGTTTTCGGGAGGGAGATCACTGGACGGTGCCTTTGCACATGGGACCTGAAATCAACAGCGCAAATACAGAAATGGGCCCCACCCTGGCTCCTGACGGCAAAACCCTTTACTTTTCTTCCAACGGATTCAGCGGATATGGCAGTCAGGATATTTTCGTTTCCAAACGCCTCGATGACACCTGGACCCACTGGAGCGAGCCCCTCAATCTGGGGCCTTCGGTAAATTCAGCGGGTTGGGAAGGCTATCTTTCCGTGGATGGAGCAGGGGAATACGCCTATTTTTCGCGGGAACCTGACAGTACCCGTGGCACGGATATTTTCAGGATCAAACTGGTCCGGGAAGCCCGTCCCGAGTCCATGCAGACTTTTCGCGGCCGCGCCATGGACGGAGGGAAATCCATTCCCGTGACTGTAATTTACCAGGTGGAAGGCGGGGCAAAAGGGGAAGTAAATTCTGTCCTGGAGCATGGAGAGCACGTTTTTAACCTGATTTTGCCCGCCAAAGGAAAGGTGGAACTGACCCTGAGGGCAAATGGATACAGAGAGGAAAAGGTGATTTTGCATTGCGACAATCTGAAAGGGAAAGGTGACATTCCTCTGCACAAAAAATGATGATCCCATGAGATTTGCCCACACCAATATCATCAGTGACGACTGGCGCACCCTGGTTGATTTTTATATTCAGGTATTTGACTGCGAACTGGTGCCACCTGTGCGCGATCTGCAGGGAGAATGGCTGGCCCGCGGGACCTCTGTGGCCAACGCGGCGTTGCAGGGCGCTCACCTGCGTCTGCCGGGCCATGGTCCCCACGGACCAACTCTGGAAATTTTTCAGTATGCGCAGAATTTACCTTCAGAATTACCTGTTTCCAATCGCAAAGGACTGGGCCACCTGGCTTTTGAAGTGGAAAATGTAGAAGCCACGGTGAATCAGGTGGTGGCGCATGGTGGCAGCCGTTACGGTGAAACTGTGCAACGTGAGGTACCCGGGGCAGGATGGCTGACTTTTACCTATGTCCGTGATCCCGAAGGGAATATTATCGAGATTCAGCATTGGGATTAAGCCAGATTCCCGGTTATTTTTCCTTAATTTTACCCCCTTTCGAGGAGAAATTTATACTCAATGAAACAAACTGTCCGATTATTGTATTTGCTGCTGGTTTTGGGGATGTTTCTTCCCGCGAAGGGCCAGCAACAGATCCGCGAGTACATGGACCTGCAGATGCACCCTACCATGCACATGGTTTATTCTTTTTTCAGCCCGGGATTTGAGTATTTTGATCCTGCCCATCCCCCCAAACTGACCTGGAAACACACATTTACCAATGTGAATTATGCCAATTTCTGGGAAGACAACGCCGGGGCACGTATCATCGTGACAGGGGCGCTTTCGCCTGAGTACATCAAAAATAAGCGCAAAGCGCGGCGCATGATTCTGGAGGAAATGGCCTATATCAATGATTTTGCCCGGGCCAGGTCGGAAAAATTTGTGGTGGCCCGTACGCCAGAGGAGGTGCGCTATTTGGTGGAAAATACGGACAAAACCATCATTGTGCACTCCATTGAAGGCGCAAAGCGCCTCGTGAACAGCCAGACAGACGCCAATTTCTGGGCCGAACAGGGCATCGCCTTCATGACCCTGATCCACCTCGTGGATGATGAATTTGGCGGATCGGGCATCCGCCCGGGCCTGGTCACCAACCTGATCAACCTGAAGGGCTGGATGCGCAAGAAATTTCGTCCCAAAAAGTACCGCGGATTGACGCCAAAAGGCAAGCAGGCCATTCTCTGGCTCGCCAATGCAGGCATCATGACCGACCTGACTCACATGTCAGAACAGGCCCGCAAAGACGCCCTCACCCTGATGGAAGAACACAAAATTCCGCCCCTGGTGACCCATGAATTGTACAAACCCATGCAAAATAATCCCCGCGGGATGGAAAAGGAGGACCTTTTGCGGGTGTACCGTGGTGGAGGACTGTATTCACCTCCTATTTCAGGCGAATCCCTGCACGCTTACCATCCCTATCCCGAAATTCAGCAGCGCATCGACACCATGAAGTGCTTCTGCCCGGGTTCGATTGATTCCTACAAACTGACCTATCAACTGGTACAAGAACTGGTGGAAGGCCATGCTGCTGAACTGTTGAATCGTCCTGGAATCACCTACGAGGATCTGTCTGAGAATGAAAAAGTGGATTTGGCCATTGGCTTTCAGACGGATTTCAATGGCTGGCTCAACCACAGTCGCCCCCGTTATGGCAAGGACGGCTGCAGCGAGGCCCTGGATGGCGCTCAATATGAGGAGATTGAGCTGATTGGCATGCCGCATCCCGGCCTGCTCGAATCCAACTGGAGGTTGCTGGAGAAGGAAGGGGTTGACATTACGCCCGTGAAACGGGCGTCAGAGAAGTTTTTGCAAATGTGGGAACACTTTCGGGCGAATAAGGGGAATTTTTAGGGGGATTAACCTTCCAGTAACGTCGTCAGAAATTTGAAATGTCCTGAGGATTTTCGCCACAATTCTTTAAAATCAGGTAGCTTTTCCTGCGACATTTGACCTGCCAGACTAATTTTCCAGTCTCTTTCAAACGTTTGCATTTTGGGATTTACTTTTTCCCAAAAGTTGGCAGGAACATGGCCTTTATGGGCAGCTTTGCGGGAAAATTCAATATAAATATCCTTCAGGAGAATTCCCTCATCTTCAACCAGGTAGAAGAAATCATATAAATCTCTGGGAATGGTTCTTCCCATCAGGGCACACAATTTTTCGATCAGAATTTCATTCAGTGAATAGCAAATGACCAAAGGATTGTCCTCCAGTAAGTCAGAATAAGGTGCGATCAAAGCCCTTTTTTCTGGCTGAAACTCAATGATTTCTCCCCGGGTAATATCCACTTTGATTTCATCGGAACCGTGGGTGGCATGGTAGGCTAATTTGAATTTGAGGCTTCCAGATCCTTCATGGTTTGAAACGGTTTCAGGCATAATTGCAACTCTGATCCTTGAGGTTTCAAAAACGTCCCGAAATGCATTCTCAAACTCTTCAACGATTTTCTGGTCCTGAACGAAATCGTTTTGCAGAGTGAAATCAAGATCCTCAGAAAATCTGTAATCTTCAAAATAGAGTTGTTTGAGACAGGTTCCTCCCTTGAAAACAAGGTTGGAATTAAGGAATGGATGGCCCGAAATCCCCCACAGAATCCAGGAAATGACATAATCTTTTTCTATCTGCTTTGCCCTGACTTTCTTTTGGTGAGCAATTCGATCAATTTCTCCTGGCTTGATCATGTATGGATGGCCTCTTTTAGGGTGGTCAGGTCACGGTTGATCTTCAGTTCATACCGCATATTTATTTTTCCCTGGTCGGGGGCGGAATTGTCAAGCCTTAGAAAAGACCCGGAAAGATTGTTTTGCAAAATTCTTTCATGCAAATCTGTGCTTATGCCCAGGGTGTCACAAATGAAAACATACCTCCTTGCTGCAACCTTGCTTCCCGATCGGGCAAAGTATTCTGCCATTTTGGACACATTGGTTTTGTTTCGTGATTCGTAAACTGCCTTGGCAATCTCCACCATTCCCTGACTGTACTGTGGATTAATGAAGGAGTCAACCAGGGTTTTTTCCAGGTCGCTGCATTTCACCTTATTAAAGTCGTCGATCCACATTTCTTTTTCCCCAAAAAACCTGTTCTGATTGTGATAGACGAATTGAAATCTGATGCCCTGGATTTCTGTGATGGCGGGTTTGATTTGTACATTAGTTACTACAATTTCCACCAAACTAGGCTGGGTAATCAGTTTGTGAATTTGCAGGGCAGAATAGTACCCGATGTAGTAATTTTTGTTGCGCAGGAGGTATTTGGCCACCAGATGCCAGTCTGGAATAAAGTTATTGGCAGATTGATTGAGTGGGATAATATAGAATAATCCCCGGCTGAGTCGAATGAGCATTTTGTTTTTGACCATTCGTGCAAGGGTGTTATTGAGGGATAATGCATTTAAAGCTGGAAATTCCTTCCTGACCTCTTCAGTAGAAAAGCAGGGTGAATCCATTTGCGAGAATCTTTTGAGTATATCCCAATCTGATTGCATGCTAAGTTGTTGTTTATATCTTTAAAATAACGAAATGAAAGTTAATTGAGATATAAAACCTAATATTTATTTTGAGTTGCAGTGGTAAAATAATAAATATTGTGATTAAGAGGATATGGATAGAAACTAAAAAAGCACTTTCGGGCGAATAAGGGGAATTTTTAGGGGATTAGCCTAAGTAAATGGTTAAAATTCCAGATCATTACTTCACTCAACAGGGTGTCCCAAACCTTCTCTGAAAAAAAATTTCAGTCTGCGCAGTTGGTCGCTATTGTAAATAAAAGCATACCTGGGATTAGTATCTATGAATCCACATTGAAAACAAATGTTGATGTAACTCACAACCTGCCCATCCTCACCATAAAAAATCAAGCCGTCACGATAAAATGGCATGCAGTTGGGGGAGGGATCATTATTATTCCTGTATTCTTTCAAGATGGAATTGATAGCCTGAATGTCATCAGAGGTCAAATCTTTTATTTTTTCAGCTGTCCGCGCCATCTTCCCCTCCAAAATCAGGCTTCTCTCCCCTAAAGAGAATTCCTCTGCCAGGCGGCCCAATTCCTTTATTTTGTCTGGATCGTTCTCTTCTGGATGATTCTTAAACCATGCCATTTGATCGATGTATTTTTGCTCCAATTCAGCTCTTCCCTTTCTGTTCAGGGACCAGGAACTTACATGATGATATTCCTCATATGGGAATTTTCCATCATTTTCAGTTGCTGGCTCGTGGGGTAGTCGCAGACAAGAATCCTGTTCCGTGCTCCCAAACACATTTATGAAAATGAAAGCAAGTATTACCCAGCCCTTCATCCCTTACCTCTCCACCACCACTTTTCCCGTACCCAAAATCTGTCCGCCATCGTCCAGTACTCGAAACCAGTAAATGCCATTGCTGAGCCCTTCACGGTTCAGCTCAAAATGATTGCTGCCCGTCGGGCTGAGCTGGCGCACAGGCTTGCCCAACAGGTCGAATACAACCACCTGGGAAGCCAGGGCGTCGCCCTCCACCTGAATATGGGTGCTTTCTGAGAAGGGATTGGGATAGACCATAATCTGCGTTTCAGGTTTCGACACGATCACAGGGTCGGTCGCGAGGGGATTGAAGGCAAAGTGGGCCACCACAGAATCGGCTTGGGTGATGCTCAGTTGCACGGCTTTGGTGCTGCTGTTGGGGGTGACGGTATGGTTGAAAACCTCCCAGAAATCAAAGATGTACTGGGGATTGGATTCTACGCCTTCCAGGGAAATGGGCAGGTTTTCGTAGTAATTTCCATGCCAGGGAAAGTTGCTGACCGTGAGTGAATTGACCTGAATGGAACCTGAATTGGGAGGATCCACATTGAAAGCCAGGTCATAGGGGCCGCTCAGGTTATAGCAGGGATTGAGGCCCGTTTGCACATGCACACAACGGGTCTGAATGTAGTTGCGCAGGGTATTCACGTTATTCATCCAGCCTGCATAGGTGCCGCCCCAGCGCAGGGAATGGCGCGACATTTCAGGATCCACCAGGGCTACAATGCTGTCCAGCACCACCAGCATGCTGTCGCAGCTGAACTGGGTGTTGAGCAGGTCGGCGTAGCGGGAAACGTAATAATTGTCAAAATCAGGATTGGTCCGCAGGGCCTGCAGCATTTCGGCATGGCCTTCGGGATCAGAAAATCCACCCAAACTGTCCTGAAAACAGGGATCAGCTGTGGCGGCCTGGGTGGGAATGCCTGTGTAATTGGTGCCGTGGCCAAAAGTGTTGTCCAGATCCCAGAGCATAAACCCCCATTTTCTGTGGGTGCCCGCCGTGTCGAGGCCGCGCCACCAGCCAGTATTCCAGACCAGCCAGTCCGCGCAAACTGTGTAGGAATTGAGCAAAAAGTAATCGGCCACGCTCTTTACATCAAGCAGGGTATCCACATGCTCCCAGTTGGCGGGTACGGCCATATTATTATTGATGATGAAGTTGTGCAGATTGTCCCAATCGTTCAGGGCATTGAATCCACCATACTCTGCCCAGGTTCCCCCCCAGGTTTTGATCACCTGCAGGTGGTATTTATCCTGTCCAAAATAATAATCCGTGTAATCGTGGTCATCCACTTTTTCGCGCAGGGAATACACGCCCCAGTAATTTCCGTTCAGGTAAATCACACATTTTCGGGCCCGACGCACAGTCAGGTCCATGTTGGATCGTTCGGCCAGGCGGTGAGAGTACATGTCGCGCATGTGAGCGCCCCCATTGGAGCCTGTATAGTTGTCGTTGCCCTCAGGGCGCAGAATCAGGCGCTGAAACTCTTTTCTGGGCGACTGGATAAAAAATTGTTCTTTCAAATGCCGCTCATAGCCCATTTCGTCGCGGGTGATCCAGTCCAGTCCGCGCTGGTCATAGGCCCAGGAATCGTTGCCGTGGTGGTTAAATTCTCCATAACCTTTGGCTTTGCGCTTACCATTTTCATTGAAATATTCGAGGGTGCCGTGAGGCAGGTAAAAGGTATTTCCGTCGGCCAGGCTGTCCAGATTGGTGCCAGCGATGGAAACCACAGGCAGGGTATGATTTTCGTTGATAAAAAACGTCTTATAATCTTCAAAACTGGGCAATATGCTGCCATTATTGCTGAAAACCCGGGTTTTTAGCACGGTGGTTTGGGTAATGGTCAGCGGCTGGGAAAGTACAGGAGAGGAGGCCGTGACCGCGTATCCGTTGGTGGTGTAGCGGATGACAGAATTGGGCTGGGTTTTGGTCACTGTGACGGTGATGGCCGAGGAGTAAAATCCTGAGGATGAGTCGGCCGTGGGCTTGCTGGCGTAGCCAGTATAGGGCGTGGAACTGTTATTCGACCAGCCGGGGGTGGGGTTGGTGAACACGGCCCAGCTGTTGTTTCCGTTGGTGATGCGTCCGTTGGAATGTCCCAACTGAGTGATTGAGAGGCTGTCCTGCCAGAGGATATTGCCCATTTGATCGGCAAATACAATCCAGTCCTTATTTGACTTGGTCTGGGCAAATTTGAAATTGGTGTGAAAATTTCCGCCCGAAGCCTCATCCCTGCCTGAAGCCCAGAATACCTGGTAGCCACCTCCTGCAATCATGGTTCCCGCAGGAATTTCCCATTTCATGGGCTGGGTGGGATCGTCGCTGAGGTGATATCCGCCAATGGAAACGGAGCCTGTGCCCGGGTTATACAATTCCACCCAGTCTTCGTAATCCCCGTAATTGTCTGTGAAGGAGGTGAGGTTGGAGGCAGAATATTCATTGACCACCACCTGGGCATTCAGGGTCGAAATCATTCCCAAACAAGCTGCAATACTAAAAAACAGGGCAAGGGAAATCGGGTAATTTGCTTTTTTCATAATCAAAATTTTCAAAAGGTCGGGTTGGCAGGCAGATTGGATAATGGAAAATACACAAAAAAAACGAACTTAGAAGAATTTGTCACGACACATTCTCACTTCGAGGTAAAATCAGTTTATGCTGCAAAAATTCGATCCCCGCAACGAAAACATCCAGGTCTTCATCAATGGAAAGCTGTATCCACGGGATGCCGCGCGGGTCTCGGTCTTTGACTCCATTGTGCAGGGCGGCGACGGGGTTTGGGAAGGTTTGCGGGTGTATAACGGACGTATTTTTTGTCTCGACAAGCACCTGGATCGTCTGATGAATTCGGCTCATGCCCTTGATTTTAAGGGGATTCCTTCGCGGGAGGACGTAAAATCAGCCATTTTCCAAACCCTGCAAGCCAATCAAATGCGGGACGGGGTCCACATTCGCCTTACCCTGACCCGGGGCGAGAAAATCACCTCAGGCATGGATCCCAGATTGAATACCAAAGGTTGCACCCTGATCGTGTTGGCTGAGTGGAAATCACCCGTTTACGATCAAAGTGGAATTCGCCTGGTGACTTCTTCCATCCGCCGCAACGGGCCGCAGTTTCTGGATTCAAAAATCCATCACAACAACCTCCTGAATAACATTCTGGCCAAAATTGAGGCCAATTTTGCCGGGGTGGACGATGCCCTCATGCTCGACCAGGACGGTTTTGTGGCCGAAACCAATGCCACGAATGTGTTTTTGGTCAAAAACGGAGTTTTGCAAACTCCAACCGCGGTGGCTTGTCTGCCCGGCATTACCCGCGGGCTGGTGATGGAAATCGCCCGCCAGGCTGGGATAGAGGTCAGGGAAGGGCGCCTTTCCGTGGTCGAATTTTATACGTCAGACGAAGTCTTTGTTACGGGAACCATGGGTGAGCTGACTCCGGTTCGGGAAATTGATGGACGACTCATTCAGGACCGTACAAAAAAGGGAGTTTTGGCCCGGATAAATCAGATTTTTCGCCTGAAAACAGAAACGGAAGGGGAATTGATTCCCTGAAAAAGTATTTTAGAAAATTTATTTTGAGCTACTTTACCCCAGGCTGATTTTATTTCTCCAAAGATGCCAAATGACAGGGTTTGAAGTACTTTAAACCTTGGTGCTTTAACTAAACTTTTATTAAATTTCGCCCGAATTCACCATTAAAATAGCCTGATGAAGATCAAATACATCACTTGTCCCGCCTGTAGCAGCCAGATTCGCCTCACTGATCCTGACGGGAAATACTCCTGTGACAGCTGCGGTCACATGGGCGTTTATGTGGATGCCGACCCGGTTGGCGCCCCGGAATCTACCTACGACGACGATCTGGGGACCATGCAGGGACTTCGTTACACGGTTGACATTGTCATGTGTATCGACTCTACCGCTTCCATGAAACACCTGATTGATCAGGTTAAAAATAATGCAATTGGCTTTTATGCCGACCTCAAAGGGGTAATGGAAGCCAAATCCAAATCCATCGATCAGCTGCGGGTGAAAGTCATTTCCTTCAGGGATTACTTTCACGACGGCAAAAATGCCATGATCGAGTCTGAATTCTTCAACCTGCCCGCCGAGCAGGAGCGTTTTGTGACCTTCGTCAGTGCCATTCGCGCCTCAGGTGGGGGTAACCTGCCCGAAAACGGGCTGGAAGCCATTGCCCTGGCCATGAAATCTGACTGGTCTGTGCATGGTGACAAAAAACGCCACATCATCGTGGTCTGGACCGATGCCAGCACCCATCCCCTGGAAAAAGACGCGGGCCGCAAGCCCCGTTATTACCCCAGCGACATGGTCAAAAACCTCAACGAACTGACCGATCTCTGGGAAGATAATCCTGCGCTGCACGCCTCCACCAAGCGTCTGATCATTTATGCACCCGATAAATTTGCCTGGTCTGATATTTCGTCTCACTGGAGCAATACCATTCAGTATCCATCTACTGCCGGGTACGGCCTCAGCAGCCTGGATTACCAGACTATTCTGGACGCCATCGCCAACTCTGTTTAAGGGTTTTGGGCTGAATAAGGATTTGAGGAATTTTAGCGATAAGTAGCAAGCAATCCCAAGGGTGGCTCACTGTTTTGGTCGAAGACTTAATTCCCCTTCCTGAAGAATCGTAGGAATTTGCAATTCCCTGAAAAAACAGCTGCAAACGGCCGTGTCGCCAATGCATTTGCGTAAAAATTGCGGCTGAAAAAGGGCTTTTCCGTCCGTTGCACCTGGAAAAACCTGGCCCCAATCTTCCCTGAGACAGGTGGTGTCGCGCAGGCTGAGGTGAAGGTAATACCCCTGGAAAGGGCCGTTGGTGCCGTAGATAAAACTTTTGCCGTTGAGGGTATAGCAATTTCCCAGCAACGGGGTTCTGAATTTGGAAATGAACTGAGAAATGGCGGGGAAATACAATACCTTGACCGAGTCTTTTTGGCCTTTTTCGAGAAATTGAAACACCTCCCGGGCGGGCAAAAGCTGGCTTTTGGATTTGTCTGCAAACAGGCGACAATGGTCTGCGTCAGCCAGATAGGTCATGCTGTCCTGCTGAAAAAGCGTCATGGTGTGCCAGGCCGTGTCCAGACCCTCTTGCTGAGGCGGCACGCAGAAGTGGAGTTGGGCCGAAGGATAGCCGAGTTCGCGGTACAAAAGGCTGGTCGTATGGGCAAATTTGTCGCAAACTCCCCCATATAATTGATGCTGGTATAATTCCCATTCGCCCTGCGCATTCAGATTGGTGAAATTTCCATGATTGGCGCAAAACATAGGCGTTTCTGCTCCCACCCGCATGGTGAAAGCACCCGCAAAACTCACCACCAGTTTGTGGTATTGGAGGCTGCCCGAGGGAACTTTTTTCAGGGAATTTTCCAATTGTTGAAATGCAAAATGAAAGGGTAAAACAGGGAGTTTGGGTGGTGGGGGAGGAGCTTTGTAGGGATGTCTTGCGTAAAGAAAAATAAGTGCACCCAGCGCCATGACCAGCCCAGCAATAAGGAATTTTTTTCTGCCCCTGCCTGGTGGCAGGTTGATTTTATCCATGGATCAGGTCCGGGGAATTCAGGTCCGGTACTCAGGTCGAATGTCTCCAATTTCCTGCATTCCACCAACGGTTTTTCGATGGATTTTTGCCCTGATCTGATAAAAATCTGATTACCCCTTCGAATCCTTTGCAATTACTCAACCGTTTCCCGAGATTTTTCGTAATTTATGCACCCAAACCGGGTTTTGGAGGGAAAATTCGCCAAAACCAAAGCCGGGAAATGCTACATTGTCGGTTCGTCAATAACAACTTCGAATGATCGATCTGAAAGTATTTTTAGAAAAAATTGACCAAAAAGGGGAGGATTCTCACCCGATTATCCTTCATTTCAGGGATGGTTCAGGCCTGGTCGTTGTCTTCGACGGCATGGGCGGGGCAGGAAGTCAGCAATACGAACTGGGTGGCAAACAATTCAGCGGGGCCTGGTTTGCCTCCCGCATCATGAAAGCCGTGGTTGCGGCCTGGTTCAAGCAAAAAAAGGCCAGGAAGGAGCCTTATGATGTTATCGCCAACCTGAAAGACCTCGAAGAGGTCATGAATATTGTGTTAAAACATACTGCTAAAAAGCTGGATACCAACGAATCCCGCCTCAAAAGCAATCTCCACAAACGCTTTCCCACCACCCTGACCGGCATTTACTACGAGCCAAATGACAGCAACGGATTCAGGGCGACGGCCATCAACGCGGGAGATTCCCGCTCTTACGTTTTGCGGCCCAAGGAGGGCCTGCAGCAGGTTTCTGTGGACGATCTGACGGGTGGGGGGGACGCCTTTCAAAATCTGTATGGCGATTCCAAAATATCCAATTGTATCAATGCAGACTCAGGTTTTCAGTTGAATACCTATCCATTTTCTGTGGATTCTCCCGTTATATTTCTCTCAGCCACAGATGGTTGTTTTGATTATGTGCCCTTTCCCGCTCATTGGGAGTACATGGTCGTGGATTCGCTCATGGACAATAACAGTCTGGATGCCTGGCAGCAGGATCTGACCAACCGTCTGCGCGAAATTGCTTCAGACGACACAGCTTTGGGACTTTCGGCCCACGGCTGGAAAAATTTTGAGGAATTGAAAAAAGCTTTTGCCTCGCGTCACGTTTATTTGAAGGAAACCTTTATCTCACCCATGGATGACTATGAGAAACGCCTTCAGGTTGTGGAGGAGGACAAAAAAGGAGAACTTTTGAAGGAAAGGCATTCCCTGCGCAAGCAGTTGTGGACCATTTACGGGCCGGGTTATGAAGGCCTGATGAAAAAACCAGAATTAAACCAAGCATGAAACTCAACGAAATTATCAATGGATACCGCATCCTGCAGGATTTTCAAACTGCAGGGGGAGGCTTGAGTAAATGGTCATTTGCCGAACGGAACGGGGAGGAATATTTCATCAAGGAATTTCTTCACCCCACTTTTCCGTTGGCTGATTCTCCGGGCAGCGCCCGGGTTAAGGCCCGCAAGCGGGAAGAATGCGAAAAATTTGAAGCCCACCAGCAGGCCCTGAAATCGGCCATGGACTCCAAAACCATTCCCGGCGGCAACCTGATTGCGGCCCTGGATTTTTTCCGTTACGGCGCCAAATACTTTAAAGTCACTGACAAGGTCGATATGACCGCATTGAAGCCGGCCCAGATTGCCAGTTTGCCGCTCAGCCAGCGCATTCTGATCATGACCACCACGGCCCATTCGCTGAGAATCCTGCACAGCCTCAACATCGTGCATGGCGACCTTAAGCTCGACAACGTCCTGATCAAAAAGACCCGCATGGGCAGTTATACCACCAAACTGATCGATTTTGACAGCAGTTATTTCAATCAGAAGCCACCTACCCTGGTGGAAAATGTGGTAGGCGACATGGTGTTTTACTCGCCCGAACTGGCCCGCTATATCCGGCAGGAGCCAGGGGTAAAACCCGAAGACCTGACCGTCAAATCAGATATTTTTGCCCTGGGATTGCTTTACTCGCTTTACCTGTCCGGGCGGCTGCCCAATTTTGATCTGAGCAAATACAAGTATGCCTGGATCTGGGTTTTGCAGGGTCATACTTTGGAAATCAACAATCCAGACCTGCCCGGCGAGCTCAAAGAGCTGCTGGAAGCCATGCTGGCTCCCAAAGCTGAGGCCCGTCCCGACATTGAAACTGTTTTTCTCGAATTGAGAAAAATGGTGACCAAGCCTGCCCCACTTCCTGAGGCGCCCCAGGCAGAGATGCCCAGGAAAATCGAGCCCAAAAAGGTACACAATCCCAATCCTTTGCCTTTGATTGGCACTGAATTGAAAGGAAAAATGGTGGATCTGGCCGATGTGCCCACGGTTTTGCCGGCCGAAGATGAAGGCCGTCTGGAAGAACGTTTCGTCGAAAAACGGGGATCAGATGATTCCTCGCCTGGCCTGGGTGGCTTGCGTGGTACCCTGCTGGGAGGGAAAAAGTAGGGGGTTCAAATTGAACTAATTAAGTTTTTGGAAAATGAATTTTTTGCCCGTCAAAAAGTGAAAAGGTGTTTGGCAAATGAAAAGTGCAAATAATCCTGAGAAATCAAGTCCAAGAGCGTATTCCCATAAAACCCTGAAAAAGCTTTATGGCCTTTCTGGAAATCGTTGTGCATTTCCAGGATGTAATCGAACGTTTTTGCATTGGGAAAACGATAATAACTTTTCGAACATTTGCCATATTGAGGATGCAAATCAAAGCCCAAATACTAAAGACAGATATAATCCAAATATGACAGATAAAGAAAGAGCGGATTATGAAAATCTGATTCTTCTTTGTCAGGTCCATCATGAAGAAACTAATGACCCTGATAAATATGGTGTTGATACATTAAAAGAAATGAAACGAGCCCATGAGAAAAAAATCCTTCAAATTCTTTCGGGAACCAATCTTTTGGGAAATAATCCTTCGGCTTTAATTACAGTTATTAATGAATTGGGAGGAAATTTGATTGAGGGCTCTGGACCAGAGAATATTTTGGTTGTTGCAAATCCTGAGGAGAAAATACGGCATAATAATATTATTGAATATCAACCCATAATTAATGAGTTTAAGGTTTATCAGGGAAAGTTAAACAAGATATATGAAGAAATTGAAGGCCAGGCATCTACCCGAAAAGAGGTGCTTTTAAGGAATATCAGGACCATTTATTTGCGTGAAGCAGGTAAATTTCGGGAAGCTGGGGGTGTGGTAAAGAACGCTGATAAAATAATCGAGAATATTGAAAGGGAATTGTTGAAGAGGATTGATGAAAATCCTCGATTGGATCAGAATCTACCCATAGAAGCAATTGAAATGGCTATTTTAGTAATAATTGTTGATGCCTTTTTAAGGTGTGAAATTTTTGAAAAACCGCTTTCAAAATGATCGTAAGTAAAAATACTAACCCTGAAAGGGATCTTTATTACTTGGGTGGGAAGGTAATTGAGATTTTAGCTTCCTCAGAGGCAAGTGAGTTTGACTTTTTTGAATTGCATCAAAGCATTAATCTAAAGAAAAATATTTCAATTAATTTGTTTTCGTTGGTATTAGATTGGCTTTTTATCCTTGGGGTAATAAAAAATGGTAAGAAAGGAATGATCCAAAAATGTTTTTAAAACGATTAATCATAGAAAATCTTGACGGAATAATCCGGGATATTCCTTTTCACAAGGGATTAAATTTTATCATTGATGAATCTCCGGAAAATCAAACGCGTGAATCTTCTGGAAATAATGTTGGAAAGACAACCGTATTAAGATTGATAGATTATTGCCTGGGAGGAAAAGGGGATAGCATTTATAAGGATACAGAATTCTCAAGTCAACCAAACACAAAAGTGGAGAATTTTCTCAATCACAAGGAGGTTTTAATTTCTTTGGAACTGAAAGAAAGTTTAGAAGATGAAAAGGGGGAATCCGTTGTAATAAAAAGGAATTTTTTAAAAAGAAGGAAAAAAATTCAATCCTTAAATGGAGAGAATATTAACAACAACCAGGAGTTCGACCTCGCCCTTAAAAAAGCAATTTTTAAAACTGAAGTGGATAAGCCTACCTTCCGCCAAATCATTTCCAAAAATATTCGCATTGAAAAGGATAGAATGAGCAACATAGTTCGCGTGCTTGGAGCTTTTGTTGGCAAGGAAGTTTATGAGGCATTATTTTTATTTTGGTTGGGAATTAATACGGATAATGCTGAAGAAAAAAGAAGGATTTCTGAGGAAAGGAAAAGGGAAATTACTTTTAGAAACAGGTTGAAAAAAGAGGGAGAATTGCCTTTAATTGAACAAAAAATTGAATTTCATAAAGAAAAAATTTTGGCACTTGAAAGGGCAAAAAAGATCTTCAATTTGAATGAAAATTATGCATCTGATCTTGAAATACTTAACAAAATCAAAATTGATATTAATGGTGTATCGTCCCAACTAAGTCGGCTGGAAATTAGAAAGGAACTGATTTTGGAGAGTAAGCAAGATTTGGAAAAGGAATTTAATAATATTGATGCAAGTCAAATTAAAAGTCTTTACGAAATAGCAAATACGTTGATTCCTAGAATTCAGGTCACATTTGAAGAAACACTTAAATTTCATAATGATTTGCTTTCAGAGAAATTAGATTTTATTGTACAAGAATTGCCCGTATTGGAAAGAGACCTCGCCTTACATAAAAGGGAGTTTGAAAACCTGAGGAAAAAAGAACTCGAACTTACAAGGAAGTTAGAAAAATCGGGGATTGCGGAGGATTTAGAAAGGATAGTTTCAGAATTAAACCTCAATTATGAAAGAAAGGGAGCCTTGGACGAGATCAAAAGATTGTGGGAAGAATCGAATGAAAAATTGAAAAGATTTGATGAAGAGCTTGGGATAATAAATGATGAGATTTTTTCCCAAGATGATTTAATTAAAAGTCGGGTATCTCAGTTCAATAAATTTTTTACGAAAATGTCCAGCAATCTTTATGGGGAAAACTATATTTTGACTCCATTGCCTAACGATTCTGGTTATGATTTAGTTGTAAATAACATTGAGGGAAATCCAAGTACAGGTAAAAAAAAGGGCCAAATTGCAGCATTTGATTTCTCATACATCCAATTTGCAGATTCGCTGGATATTAATTGCCTTCACTTCGTAATGCACGACCAGATAGAAAATATTCATGACAATCAATTAAATACTTTGGTCGAAGTTTCTAACGAAATCAACGGTCAATATATCGTGCCTATTTTAAGGGATAAAATCCCTGAGAGTATTCAAGTGGATGACTATGAGGTTCTTTCATTATCTCAAACAGATAAATTGTTTCGCATTTGAAAAAGTAGGAAATCTTATTTTCAACCGGCTTTGTTTCTCTCCTTTAGTATCTCCAGCATAGACTTATGCTGGATTTTGGCATCAATCCAGATGGTAAAATCAAAATAAGCAGCAATTTTGCCTTCTTCCGGGTCCTTGCGCAACTCAGAAAGTTCCGTTTTCAACTCTGAAAGGTATTTGATCACGCTTTTGCGGTCCGTAAAGTCAGGCGCTTTGCGCATGTACTGCATCACCAGGCTTTCCAGCCTGTATTTTAGCTGCCGTTTGGCCAAAAAACGGTAAATATTCCCCGCCATGGTGGTCACCAGGTCCAGATTTCCCAGTTCGAAATGGATAATGAGGCGAATCAGGCGGGCGATGAGAAAAATGTCGGGAAACTGGGGGATCTGGTCGTCATTGAGGATGTGTCCCAACAAATGCAGGGCCCTTTTGTACTCGCCTGAACAAAAATTGATCAGCGATAAATTGAAGTAAATGGCATAAAATTCCACCTTATTGAGCTTGTCCCTGAACCTTGGAACCTGAGGCTCAATTTCTGAACTGAGGATGTCGGGTTGCTCAGCATGGAGGGAATCCAGGAAGATGCGCGATTTGAGAATGGTTTTGTAGTAAAAAACCCTTGCATTGAGGCGTGAAGCGCCTTTGGGCAGGTCTTCCAGCTTAGAAATGGCCTCATTGACCGCGGTCAGATCGCGCAACTGGAGGGCAATTACCCCGTAATTGAACAACATGCCCACATAAAACTGAGGATTGTCATAAACAATGTTTCTGTTGCGTTCCACCATCCCAAAAAGCTGACGGTAATGGTGAAAAGCCTTGGAAAAATCTCCTTTCAAATAATAAAATACGCCCCAGGTATTGTGAAAAATGCCCCTGGATGGAATGGAATTGGCGTATTGTTCGTCTGAAAAAATCTCGCGGTCTAGTAATTCCCCCGCACTTTCCAGAAAATCTGTGGAGGCCCGCACAAATCCCGACTGGCTCAACAGGTACATAAACTGCTGATTCAGTGAGAAATAATCCAGATAGGTACGGATTCTGCCCGAAACAGCTTCCAGGTCTGAAGACATTTTTTCAAATTCCTCGTCTGAAACACCCTGCCAGTAAACGGCCCTTTCCAGTTTGAATTCCCAATCCTGCAATTCCAGCCACAGCATGGGATTGTCCACCCCTGTCAGCAGTTTTTTGGCCCTTTTCAGGTGTTTGCGGCATAAATGGTATAATTCGCGGGAAAAAAGCAGATCCACGGTATTGAGCTCGATGCGAATCTGGCGGGTCGCGCCCTGCTCGCGGTAGAGGATTTCCAGGGATTTCAGCAGAGACTGGTAGAGATATTGTTTGGCGAAGGAAAATCCATTGGCGTCAAGTTGGGAGGCGAATTTTTGCTTGAGAACTTCCTCGTCATATTCAGGTTGGCGCGCGATCTGATCAAAAAGGGATTCATAAAGTCCATTTTCCTTGTGAATGCCTTTTTTGAAAAAGCGTTTTTCCTCCGTGCTGAGGGATTGAATGAGTTGGAAAAGGTCGCGGGAAGGAGTTTTCACAATTGAATATACCTATTTTAACCAGAAATAAAATTTGATTTGAGATTATTTTGGCGATAATTGGGGTTGAATTTGTATTCTAATAAACCTGTTTTATGAATTAATTTCTTTTCCCTCTGGCCCGATGGGATTGTAAATTGTAGAGGAATAAACCATTGAGTATTTGTAAAATCTGAAAGCATGAAAAAGAAGATATCCTTTCTTTTGACCGCAGGGCTGTTTTTTATTTTGGGAAATCTGGCCCTGGCAAATGGGGTGGAAGTGGCCAATGTGCAGCGATTGACCAATCCCAACCGCGACAAAATCGCATTTGAGCTTTCATGGCAAAACAGCTGGAATGTGACCGGCACACCCGGCAACCACGACGCGGTCTGGGTATTTATCAAATATCGTCCTTGTGGAGGCTCAGGCGACTGGGACCATGCCCTGCTTTCCATGGCTCATGTGGACCATGTGCTGCATCCCAGCCTCACTTTGGCAGATACCATCAGCAATCTCAATCGCCTGGGCGCAACCGGTGATTATAATTCGGGCGCCATGATCCGCCGGGCCAATACGGGCACGGGAAATATGGTTTCCCTGCCCTGCACCCTCAAAGTGGTGGGCGGTGCAGGCGGAGCCACCTTTTCCAATGTCACTGATTATGATATCCGGGTTTTTGCCATTGAAATGGTTTATATTCCTGAAGGTGTGTTTGCCATTGGCGATAACGGATCAACCAATTATAAATTTCAAACCACCAACAGCAACAGTGCACCCCTTCCTGTGACCTCAGAAGCGGCTTTGCCGCTTTACGATACTTATTGCGGCAACCGCACCATTCCTGCCAATTATCCCAAGGGCTATGGAAGTTTTTACCTGATGAAATATGAAGTTTCTCTGGGACAATACACAGATTTTCTGAATACCCTTTCAGGTGCGACCGCGGCCCAGCGCTATCCCGGCTTCGACAATAATTACCGTCACAGACTTTCAGTTTCAGGAGGTCAGTATGTGACTGCACGCCAGGACCGGGCCGCCAATTATCTGAATTGGGATGATGTACTCAGCTACCTGGACTGGTCGGCCCTGCGGCCCATGACGGAAATGGAATATGAAAAAGCCTGCAAGGGAAACGGGGTGTTTGGGCCGCTGGCCTATGCCTGGGGGGATGCAGCCTATGTGGAAGCCCTCAATGTAACCTCGCCAGAAAACGGAACGGAAACGGTCACGGATGTGAACGCCAACATGCATTTTTCAGGCACAAACATCAATATTCTGGGCGGCGACAATGCAACTCCCAACCTGCCTTTGACCCAGGGGCCCATAGGTTGCGGGATTTTTGCCCGCGACAATACCCAGACCCGTGAGACCACGGGAGGAAGTTATTACGGAGTAATGGAACTTTCGGGCAATGTGGGCGAACCCGTGATCACCACCTACGGCACCTCGGGCTGCGGCTCGGCCTCCACCTATGACGGCATTTGGGGCGATGGTCGCCTCACGGTCGGCGGGCTCTGGAACACGGCCAACTGGCCGGTCGCCGACTTCAACTCCATCCGTCCCAATGGCTGGCGCGGAGGTGCCTGGGATTATTCAGACATCTATTGCCGGGTATCAGACCGCTATTACACCCTGTTTGGGGGCGGTCAGCTGGTCAATCGCAACCGTTCAATTGGCGGACGCGGCGCACGTTAATCATCATTCCCTCAAGAAATAATCCTTTTCCGAATGTCTTTGGGATTGCAAAAATTTATTGATCACTCGCTGTTGGCATGGCCTCGCCTGACGATCCTTCTGGGGTTGCTGGCCTGGCTTGTGCCCAGCGCAGTTTTTGCCCAGTCCCCCAATGACAATTGCGTCAATGCCATCGCGGTTCCCTTTGGTGCCAACGACTTTGGACTGGGCGTTTACACCACTCCTTCCAGCGACCTGACTGGGGCCACCATTCAGTTTGGTGAACCTTTCCACAGCATCCAGGTTTCGGGTGGAACAGATAAAAAGTCCGTTTGGTACTCCTTTCACCTGCCTACCCACCGCGGGGTAAGGGTCGAACTGAAGCAGCCTGGTAATGCCATTCCTCAGGCTGATGTGGGTTTTACTGTGTATTATACCAATAGCTGCCTGCCCAGCCTGTCAGATATTATTCCTGCCAAACTCACCCCGCTGAACAAATTCGGGAATTCCTTCAACCCCTGTCTGGAGCCGGGCGATTATCTGATTCAGGTTTCCTCCAAGAATAATCCCAATACCAACAGCAGCATTTTTCTGGATATCACCACCTCCTATCCTGGCATACTCAATTCTTACGACCTGAACACCTCGCCCCAAAATTTTGGTACGGTTTCGGGCAATGGAAACTGGACGGATTTTGATGTGGGATGTCTGACCATTGAAGACACCACGGAAAGTTGCAATGCCCTGGGCGCCAATTTCAGGGAATATGTTCAGTCTTCGTGGCACACTTTTACCACAGACAATTTTGTGGATTATATTGAATTTGAGGTCAGGCAGCAGAACATCATCACGGGAAATCCCTGGAAAATGGGCTATCGCCTTTTTCAGGGTGACGCCTCTGCTTTTCCCACTCCCTGGCAGACACTCCCCCTGATTGACGGGTGCAAGGTGTTGACCTCAGGTAGTCCCAAAGTGGGGTACAAATGCGAATTGCTGCCCAATACCACCTATTCCATCCAGCTTTTTTACCATAAAGATCTGGAATCCACCACGGGGGTGCGCATCACGGAACGGGGCATTGGACAGACAGTTGCGCCTGATCCAACATCCATTGCGCCTTCGCACCAACTGGGGGCTCTGCCTGGAAGCGCGGGCGGCACCTGGACCTACATGAATGATGTGTTTGCCTGCAATGCCCGCATGGTGGACAATCTGTGCGGCAGCGTGGTGCCCAACAGCTATTCCTACGGCGGAAATACCTACAATCTGAACGATTGGTGGACTTTTACCCTGAGCCAGACTTCGAATGTACGCTTTACCCAGTCCTCGGGCTGTCTGCCTATTTACGCCAGATTGTATGCGGGAAATGTGACCGGAAATTGCAATCTCTCCCTGACCCAGGACTGGAGCGGTACCTACGATCTCACCTGCCTGCCCGCCGGGACTTACAGTTTGCAGATTCTGGGTATTGAAGGGACCAGCGCACCTTTGACCTGTAACCAAAGCCATCTGGCTCAAACCATCAGCGCGGGCATCCGCGTGACCAATGTGGTGCAGGGAAACCAGTTTTCGCTGGCAGTTTCCGGGGCAGTGGACACCCTGATCAATTCTGGAGGCATGCACCTTCCTTTGCCCGACGGGGTGAATGTTTATTCCCAAACCGATCAATTTGGCTGTGCCAATACCGTTTTGCCTGCGGGAAATGTGTGCGGAACCAATACCAAGGCCATTTATCGCATCATTCGCATCAACGGCAGGGGCACCCTGACGGTGGGGGGCGGCAATACCTACTTCAGTTATCGTCTCTACCAGGGCAATGCCCATGCCCTGGCAAATGCCCAAAACAAGCACAATTACGGTGACCTGATTACTGGCCTGACCGACATGTTTGGCTGCCAGACCCTCTGGACTACGGCCATTGTATGCGTGGATACTGGAATTTATACATTGGTTTCCTTTGGGGATGATGCAGACATTGCCCGCAGCGACCAGCCCTGGGTGCGTTTTGATCGCCTGGATGAGAAATTTGATTTATCAGGTCAGGATTCAGTGGAGAAAATCAATAATCTGGTGCCTTTGCTGAGTGGATTAACCTACAACACCACCCAGGATGTATTTGATTGTGACGGCACTCCACTTCCCTCGGGCAACGTTTGCGGGGCAGCCCACAACCGCGGAATTTACCGCATTTTCACCATCAACAAGACAGGCACGATTCGGGTGGGAAATGGAAACCCGAATTTCAGATATAGTATCTATGCAGGCAATGCCAATACCCTGGCTACTGCCCAGAACAAGCATGCCGAAGGCGACATTTTTACCGGGCTTTCGCCCCTGATAACCTGCCAGACGGCCTGGCCCACCAGTTTCTGGAATTGCATTACCCTGGGTACCTACACCCTCGTCACCTTCGGTGACGACAATGATGTAGCCCAGACCGACCAACCCTGGATCCGTTTCACGGCTTACAACAGCAAATACAATCTCGAAGCCACTGACTCTGTCAACTTCGTCAACAATACTTTGCCCCTCAATCCGGGCACGACCTATAACAGCAATACCGACCTGTTTGATTGCCGCGCCACCGTTTTGCCTGCAGGAAATGTGTGTGGCGGCAGCATTGACCGGGCCATTTACCGCGAATTTACGGTGGGTGTCACGGGCATAATCACCATTGGAGGTGGAAACTGGGCCGCAGGCGTCCAGTACCAGTTGTATGCCGGCGACGCCAACGCACTGGCCACCGGCCAGTCTGTGTTCAATTATCCTCAGACCATTTCAGGGCTAACTTCAGTAATCGGGTGCAATTCCCTTTATTATCCTCAGTCTGTGTGCGTGACTCCCGGGGTATATACGCTGGTCAGTTTTGGCAACGGAAGCATGGTGGGAGTTTCTGACCAACCTTACATAAGGCTGGACACGGTCACGACCAAATTTTGGGATCCCCTCAATCCCGACAGTCTGGGCAATGTGACCTCCTCGGGTGGCACAGGCACGGTGGATCATTTTTCCTGTTTGGACAATCCGCTTACCATTGACGGCAAGGCACCCTGTAACAGCGGCACAAAGCAGATTTACCGTACGTTTTATCTGTCAGCACCACGGAAAGTATCCATTTCTGTTTCAGGCGCGGGTCAGGTCCGTTTGTTCAGTGGCAACAGCGCCCTGGGCACGGGTGGATTGACCGCCTATTCGGACGGGTTTTATGGGGATTGGGGATGTTTTTACAGCAAAACAGCCGACGATTGCTACCCCTTGCCTGCGGGCTGGTACACGGTGGTGACCTATGGAAATCAGTCCAACCTCAATCAGGCGACCAACATCACCATTTCCATTCTACCTTTCCCCACCCCGCCCAAGTACAACCGTCCCTACAAGGCGTATTTTGCAGGCACCACCAATTACTGTCTGGCTTGCGACGTGGGAGCTTATCCCGTGACCAAAGCGCCTTATACCTTTGGTACAGAATATTTTAACTGTATTCCCGACACCCCGTTTTCTGCCCATCCCATCAATGCCTGTGATCCTACTCCCGCTACCTTCAACCGGGTTGCCTATTATGTATTTACCCTTACCCAGGAAAGTTATATTCGCCTGAGAAATATCCCTTCCAACATGCGAGTGCAGCTTTACGGCCTCGATGTGCGGACGGATTCCACCCTTTTCCCCTCCACCAACCCCATTCAGAATTGCATTACCCGCCGTTCCTACAACTTTGACGGATGCACCACCTGGTATGGAGAAATCGAATTTTGCCGCCTGCAACCTGGCACCTATACCTTTGCCATTTTTGCCACGGACGCCCACGTGGGCACCACCCTGACCCCGGAAATGTGGGTCGAAAAGGTGGAAAATTCCCGCTTTGATCATGCCCAGAAGGCCTATGATTTTGGCGCAGTTCCGGGGGATAATATCAATCACCTGGGCAAAGTGGGGGACGTGAACCCCCTGAATGCAGGCCGGGCGGCCTCCAATGACTTTTTTACCTGCACCGTGGGTGCTCAGCCCACAGATCCCGGCCTCACGGATGCAGCCTACCTCTGCTGGAAAGGCATTTACAAATACCCTGATTCGGCCACCGTGCCCTATCCCATGCCCAATGATTATGCCGTTTATGAATACCATCCCACCACGGAAGACACCACTTATCCGCCCCTGAGACGGAATTTGTGGTACACTTTTGTGATCAACGGACCCGGGACGGTGCATGTATCTGTCTATAATAAAACCACGGGGCAAACCTCCCAATATCCGTTCACGGTTTATTCAAGCGACGTGGATGCCAATCTGCCCTGGTCCACCATTCAGGCTACGGGTGAGGTGGATTCGACCTATGCTGACAGCCTCAAATACATCCGCAATAATTCCCAATTCTATTATTACTGCGGTTGCACGGGCAGCGCCCAATCCATCAGTTTCACACGGGATGCCTGTGACGGAAAACCCACCCGCTACTACGTAGTGGTCGATCATCATGCCTTGCTGGAGCTCAATAATCAGGTAGAAGTGGGCATTCGCTATGATTCTGTGCCTGCCATCAGCGTGCTGTACGATCATTTTGCCCATGCCAATCAGGTGAACGGGCTGGGACAAACCGCGCCTCCTTATACCAACGTGAGTCTGGGCGACGGAATATATGCCGGGGCCGAAGGCAGCTACCTGTGCGCTACCCGATCAGGTTTTGAAACCAATCCCTGTGGTACGAATACCCTTTGGTATAAGGTAAATTTGGGTGTGGAAGGTCTGTTGAGACTTCAGTTTGGCACTTCCAACGGCGACACAACCTGGAATGCATCCAACATGCTGTTGTACCAGGAAACCGTGAGCGGCGATTCCACCACCATCGTGCCCGTTTCCATGTATCAGATCACCTCGGGCGGACGCTATTGGGGCGAAACCTGCATTGATCCCGGCATTTACTACATCCAACTGACCGGCTGCAGCTACACCCAGCAACAGGTGACTCCCTATGTCTGGGTGATCGACAAACCTGTGGTTTACGACCATTTTGCCCATCATAATGTGATCAACGGACTGAATGAGAAGGTTGGACCTTATACCCAGGTGGACCTGATTTCAGGCGTTTTTACGGGTGACAGTGCCACCTTTGCCTGCGCTACCAAGGCTCCTTCAGATCAGAATACCTGTGGCACCCGCACCCTTTGGTATGGATTTGACGTGGGAACTTCAGGCAAACTGCGGGTCAATTATTCGATCGTCAACAGCGGAACTTTCTTCAATACCCAGAATGTAATGTTGTTCAGGGAAATTATCGCGGGGGATTCCACTTCATTGGGTCTGCAGCAAATTCCCCTGACCAATGTGTACCTCAATTCCCAAAACTGGGGTCAATCCTGTTTTTACGCAGGTCGCTATTATATCATGCTTACAGGCTGCTGGTACACCACCCAGGATGTTTATCCCCGCCTTTGGCTGGAAGAGGACCCGGGCGATTACTGCACCAACGCAATTTCTGTGGCCATGACCAATGCAGACACGGTCAATGCGACTGGAAACATTGATTGTCACACGATTGGAGAGGCATTTGGGGAAGACGGCTCAAATATGGGATGTCTTTTCGGGCCGGGAGGCTATAAATCCACCTGGTTCAGGGTGGATCTGACTACTGCACAAAAGGTGGATTTAACTTTCCGCATGACCGAAAACACAACGGCTTCAGCCAGTCAGATCAGGTACAGAATTTTGTATGGAAATTGTGGCGCCATGACCGCAGGTCCCTGTAATACAGACGCTTTGACCGAATTTACCCTCAATTGCATGCAGTCGGGTTCCTACTACGTGCAGGTCATTACTCCTGAAAATGCTGAGGGATCTGTGACCATTGAAGCCAGCACCACCATAACCCTGGATCAGAATTGCACCCCCCTGAATCCCAATCAGCCTGTGGCCAATTTTACCTTCCAGACTGGCTGCGAAAGTGATTCTGTTTACTTTGAAAATCAATCCACCCAGGGCTCCAACATGGTTTACACCTGGGATTTTGGCGACGGAAATTCCTCCAATGCCGTTCACCCTGTTCACCTGTATCCAACCACGGGAACTGTGACTGGCTATTCAGTTTCCCTGATTGCGACCGACACCTCGACCGGCAATGCTGATACCATTCTGATTGTGGTAACCACTTTTCCACAGCCTTCGGGCTACATTACGCGGGATATGCCTTACGATGGAGATACAATTCCGGGCATGGTGCCTGTGAATTTCCATCCCAATCCTTCTGACACCATTTCGAGTCCGCCCAGTACCTATTTTTGGGACTTTGGAGATGGCCAGACTTCGGCTGATTCTGCCCCGGACAGCATTTATTTTTCCAGTCTGGGTACCCACGTGATCACCCTCACCATCATGAACGGCACTTGTGCCTTCGATACCACGGATACCATCATGGTGGGGCTGGAGCCCGTCTTTGCGGGCGGTCCTTCGGACGGGGGCGACATGGGAGAATACAGTCCCTGTGCGCAGGATACTATTTTTGCAGGCGGGCCTTTTGATGGCGGGGACATGGGTGAGGAATCGCCCTGCGCTCAGGATACGCTGTTTGTAGGTGGTCCTTATGACGGAGGTGATTTTGGGGAATTCAAAGATTGTAATGAGGATACCGTGTTTACGGGTGGACCTTATGACGGAGGGGCAAGGGGAGATTTTTCAGAATGTGATACGCCTCAGGTATTCGTGGGAGGACCATTTGACGGAGCAGATGCCACGGATGAAGGCATTTTTATTGGAATTGTAGCCGGGGGGAATGACACCATTTGTGCGGGTGATTCCGTTTCCCTTTATGCCGGGCTTTTCAACGGAATTTCTGCATCCGCGATTCTCTGGAGCACGGGTGCAACTACGGACACGATTAAGGTTGCACCTGCGGTTTCGACCCTTTATCAGGTAACGATAACGCCAGCCAACGGCTGCGGTGATTTGAAAGCGGACATATTCATTTTTGTAATTGATCAGTTGCCCGTGGCCGACGCGGGACCCGATCTCACCGTTTGTGGCCCTCAGGGGGCACTCATTGGCGTGCCAGCGATAAATGGATTTACCTATTCCTGGACGCCGGCCACAGGTCTGAGCAACCCAGCCCTGGCTCAGCCTGTGGCGGCCCCCCTGGTCACCACCACCTACACCCTGACCGTCTCCGCAGGAGGAAGTTGTCCGGACAGCAGCGACAGCATGGTATTTACAGTTGAGCCCGCGGCCAGCGTGGTGGCCGGCAACGACACTGTGATTTGCCCGGGTGACACCGCCTACCTGAGTGCCAGCGGCGCGGATACCTACATCTGGTACGAAGACACAGCCGTATTTGTGGCTTCAGGATTAAGCAACGGGCTCCCCGTTCCCAATTTCTCGGCTTCCTCGGGCGCCAATCCTGAAAATGCGGCCCTTTCCAATTTCTCAGGCTGGATTCCCACTGCCAGTTCCACTGCAGAATATATTCAAATGGATCTGGGAGCAAATTATCCCATTTACCAACTGCAAACCCGCGGCTCAACCTTTTTCAACCGCTGGGTGACTTCTTATTATTTCTCCTACAGTTTGGATGGAATCACCTGGTATTTCTATAAAAACGGAGCATCCGTCCAGCTTTTTGGGGGAAATGCTGATAATAATACCATTGTGAGTCAGTTCCTGAGCGGGTTTGTAACCGCACGTTATGTGCGGTTTCATCCTGCTGGCTGGGCCTCAGGCGGCATTGGTATGCGGGTGGACGTGGTGACGGCTCCCCAAATGACCCTGGGAAATCCCCTGCAGGTCACTCATCCGGGCAATTACATCGTGCATGGACATGTGGATTTGTGCGGGGAAGTAGGTATTGACACGGTTTCTGTGACTACTGGCACGGAGGTGGCCCTCCATTACCGCAGTCGCCAGAATGGCGACTGGACCAATCTGACCACCTGGCAGGTGTTTGATTCTGTGTCCATGATGTGGGTCAACGCAGAATTGTACGGCACCTGTCTCAATGTGCCTTATCCCACCCACCGCAGCCTTACCATTCAGGTGCGGGACAGTGTTTATTACGATTACTCCATCCCCATTGGCATTGACGAATGCACCATTGATCCCGTGAGCGCCCACAATCCTGTGTATGGCGGCCTCATTCATATTCCTTTGGGCAATACTTTTTTCCTGGTTGACAGCAGTCTTTCGCCCTATCCCGCTGATTTGCAAAATAACGGACGCCTGCAGATTGAGGGAAATTTCACCCCCGTGGGCACTGGACTTTTGGTGAATTCCTTTGCCAGTACGGTTGAATATCTGCGCAATGGCAATCAGACCATGTGGAATGGAAAATACGGGCGGCTGGAAGCTTCCACGGGCGGCCTGAAGAATGTGGGTGGCAACTCGACCCTGGTGCGAAATCAGGTAGAATTTTTGGGTGCGCACATTCAGCTGACCAATCAGAATATTACCCTGGATACCAACTGCACGGTGCAGAATGCCTCTTTTGCTTCAGGATATTTTATTACCAATGCCTTTGGTCGCTTGATTAAGCGACGGATTGGCCCGGCCAACGTGACCGTGTTTGAAATGCCCATTGGGCCTTCTGTCAGCAGTTATAACAAAGCCATTATCACCAACATTGGCACCACAGACAATTTCCTGATCCGTGTTTCTCCCACATTTGAGTTCAACCCCAACTTCCCCAACGACGAATTGGTGGACACGAGTTCTGTGAATCGTACCTGGCACCTGGATGAGGCAGTTTCAGGGGGATCGAATTTTACCCTGGATTTGTATTGGGTAAGTCCGCATGAAAATTTTGCCTTTGACCGCAATGCCTGCACGGTGGGCCGCTATCTGGGTAGCACGGGATGGAACAGGCTGGATCCCTTCACCCCGGCCGCAGGCTCGGGCACGGTGGTGGATCCCTGGCACCAGTTCTCCACAGGAATTACGGGCACAGGACCCTTCTCCGTGGGAAGTTGCAAGCTGGATGGCCTGCATTACCGCACCATTGCCAACGGCAACTGGACAGACATCAATATCTGGGAAGTGTATGACTCTGTGAGTATGGGTTGGGTGGCAGCTTCTTTTGTGAATGGAAATTGCGGCCTGGTCAGCTATCCCACCAGCGCCAGCCTGACCGTGCAGGTGCGCCATAATGTGCTGTACGACTTTACCATTCCCATTGGAGTGGATCAGGTTTCTATTTCTTCCACGGCTCATTTGCGGGTACCTGCGGGGATCAATCTGATTCTGGTGGATGGTCCTGGCTCTGATTTTCCCACCATGGTCAACACAATGGACCTGGATAATGACGGTTATTTTGAAATCACGGGTGATTTCACCGTGATGGGGCCCGCCACCCTGGTCAACGATCCTGCTTCCATTGTGCATTATAACGGTGGAAACCAGATGATGTGGAGCGGTTTCTATGGCTGGCTGTATGTGGATGGATCACTTCCCAATGCGGGTACGGTCAAATCGCTAGGTGGCAGCAATACCTATGTGCAAACGGGACTGAATTTTATCAATTCCAAAATTAACCTGGCCAACCTCAACATGGAGATGGGGCCCAATTGTGCCGTGCTGACTCCCGGACAAAACACAGGTTACATGATCGCCACCAATAACGGATATTGCGTCTGGAATTATAATGCAGGCCTTTTGCAGTCCCACAAATTTCCGCTGGGCGGCGTGTATTACTCGCCTGCGACCATCATTTTCGACACGGTGCTGGCGCCGGGGACCATGTTGGGACGGGTGCGTGAAACCCAGCATCCCACCCGTTACACTATCTTCAGGTACTGGACTATGACCGAGGGGACGATTGATTATCAGGGCGAGTATGACGGGGTTTTCCAGTACGACGATGCAGATTTGCCCAATCCTCCTGTTACGCCTGCCATTGAATTCCCCCAGGTGGAAGTGGGCGGGGTTTACAACCCGGCCTATACCCAGCCGGGCGGCTGGCGACTTTCCCCGTTGGATATTTCCAACAACCTGGATTTGCCGAATAATACGGGAACCATTCGCAACGATACCTTCTCTGACTTCACTTTCATGCCGCTGAATCCCCCTCTGGAACTGGATTTGCTGGTATTTGACGGAAACTGGGACCACGAGGATGCCTATTTGTACTGGAATTCCCTCAAAGAGCACAACCATTTTGGTTACATCCTGGAGCGCTCTCTGGATGGATTCTCCTTTGATTCCATTGCCTTTTACAGTGCCAAAGGAAATTATGCCGCCATCAACGCCTACCACCATTACGACGAGGAAGTGCGGACCATTCACGAGGAGACTTTCCACTACAGGCTGAGGATGATCGATTTGAATGGAAATTTCGAATATTCCAACGTGGTGACCCTTTACCGTACCCTGGAGGCCAATGCTGAGGAATTCCTGACCGTTTTCCCCAACCCTGCGGGTCAGGGACAGGATTTTACCCTGCAATACCAGCTCAATGAAGATCTGGAGGTGCGTATTACCCTCTTTGATGTGCTGGGCAAATTTATCCTGCAACAGGAACATTCATTTGTGACAGGATTCAACGAGGTTCGTATTCCTGCTCAGGCCCTTTCCGCTGGCGCCTATTACCTCAAACTGGATTCGAGACACGGAATCATAAACCGAAAACTGCTGATTATTCGTTAAGCAATCAGGCAGGAAATGACCACAGAAACAGGGGAAATCTTTCAACCTGCTTAAAAAATCAACCATTTTCCCGCAAGTTTCGTAACTTAACAGCATCATACTGCTTACTGCACCTGAGGATAAGATAAATTGCTTAACTTTCTGAGCAACGAAAGTGAGAATTCTTATTTATGGAGGTAATGCTAAATTTCAACCAATTCAGGGTCGTTTTTTATAAGGTCCTGACTCCTTTTGCGATAGTTTTTATTCTTTTCAATCTGACCGGGAACGACCTGCGGGCCCAGGTTTCAGATACAGCTTTAGTGCCCCGAAATTTGGGTTATAATGACATAGACACCGTTCGCAGGGAGAAAAAGAAAGAGATTTCTGGCGGAAGCCGTATTCCAATTTACCAGGACGAATTACCTGCCCGCACCATCATCATTTCCAAGGAAGAAATTCAGCGAAATGGCTATTCCTCCCTGACTGACGTGCTCAAATCCGTGCCCGGATTTCGGGTTTCCCAACCAGGTTCGGCCGAATTGGGAGAAACTTTTCTCATGCGGGGACTGGTGGGAAATATTTACACCAAAATCCTGATCAACGGGGTTCCCATTCGTCCCTCAGCTGCACCTGGCTTGCCCCTGGGGGCCCAGCTACCCATCCGTCAGGCAGAAAGGATCGAGATTATCATTGGTCCCAATTCCTCTCTTTACGGAAACGATGCCATGGCCGGGGTAATCAATATTGTTTTGCCCGAAGTGGAGCGCCCCCTGGAAGCCACAGCCAGTCTTGGTTTTGGTAATACCTGGCGGGATGAAATCCACCTTTTTCTGGGTGGAAAAACGGGAAAGAAAAAAAATGTGTTCAAATACAGGCTCTATGCCTCGGCCAAGCGCATGCAGGACGTGACCATGCGGCTGGATACTGCCTTCCTCACCGTGGACTCGGTGGCGGCCACGATCAATGACTTCCACGGCGAAGACGGGGTAGCTTTTACCAATAACATGGGGCACGAGAGCCGTTTGCTTGGAATTGAGGTGAACTGGCAGGGTTTCACCCTCACCACCCAGTCATTTTACCGCAAAGATCATGCAGCCCTTGGCTCGTCACCATCAGAAATTGCCTACGACAATCCCAATAACTTTGTGGCTGAAGCCATTCGCAACCACAAACTCACCTACGCCAAAGAATTTGGGAACTTTGGGATCATTTCCAACCTCAGCTACCTGCTTTATACCCAGGACCCCAATTCTTCTTTTACCGCTGTCCTGCATCCCTTGGCTGCCTCGATGAATTTTACCTATGCCAAATCCAGGGACCTGCTGGCTGAGCAGATGTTTACCTACTCCCTGAAAAGATTTAAATTCCTGGCAGGAGCCGTTTACCAACGAAGGAGTGGGACGGCTTATCAGGCCTATTTGCTTAATCCGTACAATCCCCGCATTGTGCATGACGACAGCACGGGAAATTTTCAGACGGTTCCCACCACAGGAGCCAATGGAAGCAATCTGACCCCGCTGTCGCCTTTCAACATGTACACTTTCAATGACTTTGGCTTTTTTGCCCAAACCTGGTACAGTTCACCCAAATTCAACTTTGTATTGGGTTTGAGGGCGGATAAGGCTGGTCTGATTCCCCACCCGACCGCTGAAGAAAAAACCAAAGACGATTTTGCCCTCAGTCCCAGGGTGGGAATTCTCTGGAAGCCCGCCAAATGGATTCGCTTTCGCGGCCAGTTTGCCCAGGCATTCCGGGTACCCGCGCCCTATTATCGCTTCAATAATTACCGGGGGAGCAGCAATGTGCTTCCTGATCCCCAGAATCAAAACTTGCCACCTCAACTTTGGATGTGGCGCAATACCTATACCCGGACAGAGCAATTGCTCAAGCCCGAAAAGCTGACCAGCATTGAGGCAGGAACCTCTATTCTGATCACAAAAGGGTTGACCCTGCATTTACATTATTTCAATCAGACCCTGAAAAACTCCCTTTTTCCTGTTTTGGACAGCATTCGCCCGATTCAGCCTGGTCCTGTACCCCTGGATGTGGATACCATGGCCCTGATTGGCTTCAGTAATGCAGATTCCAAATCGAAACTGCAGGGTTTTCAGGCCCGTCTGCAACTGGATGTGGAGTGGTTTGCGGCCGAAATTGGCGCACAGATGAATGTGGGAAGTGAAAGCATTGTGACCGTGAAAAAGGGGGTGCCAACCACCATTGTGGTGAATGGGTACCGTTCCGTGCCAGGTTTTATGCTGAATGCCAACTTTCACTTTGATTTTCCTGAAGTATTCTATTTCTCGATCTATGGGCAGTATTATTCCTCCTTCATTCGCTCTGCCGTCATTGCTTATAACGAGGAAATCAATGAAAAAACAACAGGTTATTACAACATAGACTTTACGCTGGGGCGAAGAATTGTCAAGCGTCTGGATGGTTTTGTCAAACTGACCAACCTCACCAATACGGTCACCAAAGGAATCTACACCAACTCCATCACGGGGTATAATATGGACTATGTCCCTCAAACGAAATTCATGTTTCTTCTTGGCTTAAACTTCGAACTAAATTGAGATCCCTGATATTCATATTGCTGATTACTTTTGCGGGGACCCTGGCTGCCCAGCCTGATTCCCCAGACTTCGTGCTTGGAAACGACGAGTTGGATACAGCCTATGTCAATTACCTCATCGATGAGGCCGTTGCCGGAAAGACTGACAGCGTTTCATTTACCCTGGAAAAGGCGATTTTTATTGCTGAAAAACTGGGTTTTGATCCCGGGGTGGAACGGGGCTATAATGCCCAGATCAATTATTTTGCCAAAGAGGGAAATTTGTCTTCGCAACTCCTTTCCCGCCTGCGTTACAAGCATTTTCTGACCGAGAAAGGCAATAAACAGGTTGAAGTGAATAACGAGGTCGCAATTGCTGATCTGTATTTCAGCAACCAGTTGTTGCTGAAAGCCAGTGAGCACTATGGAAATGCCCTCAGCAGAGCTGAGAAAGTTAGCCCCGGGCTCGCTTTCCCCATTTTGATTCGTCTGGCCCGCACGGAAAAGGCCCTTGGACATTATGCAAAGGCTACCACCCTGTATGAAAATGCCCTCGGGTCTGCGGTAAGGTTGGGAGAAAAAAGCGCCCAAATGACCCTGCACCAGGATTTGGCGGAAATTGCGCATGCCAAGGGCAATTATAATGAGGAAGTGGACAGATATTTGAAGGTATTCAATCTGGCCAATGAGTTGAATCGTCCCAAAGACAAGCTGGTAGCCATGAATAACATGGCTTATGCCTATAATTTCCTGGGGAATGGCAATGATGCAGAAGCGACCTACGTCAAGGTTTTTGAGAATGCCCCCGCCGACAAGGAGCCCTTATTGCGGGCAGGTGCCCTGCAAAATCTGGGCATTCTGTATAATAATCGCAATGATTTTGAAAATGCTTATAAAGCCCTGGCGGCTGCGGCAAAATTGTACAGTGGGGCAGGAGAAACCAAGGCAGAGGGCACGGTGTATGATTTTCTTTCCCTGGTATATCTGAATAATAACGATCTGCATAATGCACAGGAATTCAATAAATTAGCTATTAAAAAGGGGAACGAAACCCGGGATCGTGAACTCCTGATGCATGCCTACAAAACCAAGTCCCTGATCAGTCAGGCCTGGTATGAATTTGAGGATGCCCTGGCTGCCCACAAGCGACACCTGGGGCTGAGGGATTCTTTGAATATTGAGGAACGGGCCCGCCGCAGCAAGATCAGTGAACAGCAAAATGTAATGTCAAAGCTGGAAACGGAGTTGGAATTGTTTTATGTGGACAAGGAGATCAACGCCCTGGAGAAAGCCCGTATTCTGGCCGAAAGCGATGCCAAGGCTGAGCGAATCAAATCTCTGGAGAAGGAATCAGAACTGAAAGATTCAGAATTCAGGAATAAACAACTGACTGCCAATCAGTTGCTGGCCAAGGCCAGATTGGAGCAGGAGCAGCAAAAGACCCTTTTGCAGGAAAGCGAAATCGGGCTGCTCAACGAGCAGCGTAAATACCAGATGGAGCGGCTCGAAAGAGCCCGCCAGGACTCTGTGCTGCAGGAGCAAAAAAGCCAGCTGCTCGAATCTGAGAAAAGGAATACAGAATTGGAACTCAAGCGCAAAGCCGCTGAGAACCGCAACCTGATTGTGTTGGTGGGCGGTCTGATTCTCTTGCTGGGCGCCATTATTTTTGGTCTGGTCAAACTGCGCACCAAGAATCGCAAAATTGCCCAGCAAAACTCCATCATTCTGGAAGACAGAAAGATCATTCAGGAAGAAAAGGACAAGTCAGACAAGCTGCTGCTCAACATTCTGCCACCCGAGGTGGCAGAGGAACTGAAAGAAAAGGGCAGTACCTCGCCCAAGGCTTTCAACCACGTTTCTGTGGTTTTTACGGACTTTTCGGGCTTCACCCAGATTGCCGAAAACCTGAGTCCTGAGGACCTGGTCAAAACCCTGAATGAGATCTTCCAGGAATTTGACCTCATTTGCGAACGGAACGGCCTGAGTCGCATCAAAACCATTGGGGATGCTTACATGGCAGCCGCGGGTCTGCCCGTTCCCGACCCGGAACACGCCCGCAAAGCGGTCGAATCCGCCCTTGAAATGCGGGATTACATTCTGGGCTTCAATGCCCACCTCCGTCCCGACGAGCCCCAATGGAACATTCGCATTGGTGTGAATTCAGGATCAGTGGTGGCTGGCGTGGTCGGGATCAAGAAATTTGCCTACGACATCTGGGGCGATACGGTAAACACGGCTTCCAGAATGGAATCCAGTGGGAAAGTGGGGAAAGTGAACGTTTCAGGGGATACCTATGAAGAGGTCAAAGACCTCTTCACCACCGAATACAGGGGCAAAGTAGCCGCCAAAAACAAGGGCGACATTGACATGTACTTTGTGGAGCGGAACTTTGTGAGTTAACTTAAGGAAGAAGAAAAGTTTTTGAATTTTAGGTCTGTTTTGCAAATTTTGCAATCAGTTCACTTTTGAGTGAATTTACTCAAATCAGGATGATTTCGTTTCAGATAGTGTAGAAAGTCCTTTCATAAATAAATTGAAACCTTAAAAAATGGAACCTCAAAAAGCATTTGACAGGATTGCAGAAAGAAGCACAGGCCATTCCAAAATACAAATAGCTAAAGCCCTGGATATCTCGGATCAGGTGCATGCCATTTTACAAAAGAAAGGAATGGATCAAAAGGATCTCGCCAAAAAGCTTGGGAAAAGTGAATCAGAAGTGAGTAAATGGCTAAGTGGTCTCCATAACCTGACCTTGAAATCAATTGCAAAAATGGAGGCCGCTTTAGGAGAGGATTTAATTTTAACTCCTTTAAGGTTTGCTCAACAACCTAAGAACCAATAAGCCTCGACCTTCCTGACAGGTCGAACATGGAGATAATGCCGTCATCGCCGCCAACGGCGATCCAGCGACCAGCCTGCGAAATAGCCATGGCCCGCAGGCGTCCGCTGCGGCCTGCGTAATTCTTCACGAGTTCCTCCTCTCCCGTACCCCGCCAGCCCCAAAGCTGGACCAGACCATGCTGGTCACTCGTGACCAGAATATCGCGGGTCGGCAAAAACTGAATCAGTTTTGCGTATTGATTGGAGTCGCCTCCCTCAATGTGTTCACGAATGTTGAAACGACGGGCTTCCTTGAAATTAGCAAAAGAAAATACCCGGATTTCGCCATCAGAATAGGCGGCGGCAAAATGGCTACCCGTATGGCTGGCTGCCACTCCTGTCACATAGACGCCGCTGCGCACATCCATGAAAATGACCGAGCCCCGCATCAGTTCCCAAACCATCACTCCGCCCCTTTCATTTCCGGAAACCACATATTTTTCGCCGGAAAAGAAATCAATGCCCGTTACCCGTTCCTTCACATCGCTGTTCAGGATTTTCTGGGTGAAATTGCGGGTATTCCAAAGGATAATATCTCCCAGATTGGAGCCCAGAGCCAGCATATTTTGTTCGCGGGAAATAACCAGCTCGTTTTCAGGTGCGGCAGGAATGGGCACTTTCATGGTGCCTTTCAGCGATCCGTCGGGGCGGTAAGCCTTTACCTGATTGAATTCCCGCGCGTAAGCGCTTGTTTTGCCAATCACCATATTGAAAAAGCCGGGTTCCAGCAGTTTGCGACGCTTTCGCTTTTCGCCCAGTTCCAGATCCCAACGGATCATGATCCCGTTTTTGTCCACACTCACCAGTTGGTCGCCCGTGGCAGAAAAAGCCAAGCCAATAATGCTGGCATTATGGCCGTCCTCGTACTTGTCGAGGTATTTCACTTCCTCGCGGTAGCCCTCCATTTCCTTATAGTCAGGGTCGAGCCAGTGGTCGGCCCGCTTGCGGAAAGAAGCCCCGTAGCGG
The DNA here is from genome assembly GCA_020635905.1 of Bacteroidia bacterium. Lineage (GTDB taxonomy): Bacteria > Bacteroidota > Bacteroidia > J057 > JADKCL01 > JACJYV01. Next base: position 97,353 of record JACJYV010000006.1, on the reverse strand, counting down.
TAATTCATAAAAAGCCAACCCATGGCCAGCAGGTAAAGGATCAGCATCCCGCCACTGAAAGCCACGTTGATCAGAATTCCCCCGGCAACTGCTCCACCCACGAGCCATCTTTTCTTGCTTTTAGCAGGCAGGGTGAGAAATTTATTATAAACTTTACCCGCGGGCGCCATTGGACCCCAGGTTTTTTCGTCTACAAATTTGACGGGTTTGGTGGGCTTGTAAACCGGGATTTTACTGACTTCCTTGATCTTGATATTGCCCGGAATTTCCCAGGAAGGCTTCGTGTAGGTGCCTGAAAGGGTGATTCTGCCCTCTTTTTTGGTCTTTTCGACAATCAGTGCGGCCGAAGTTTGCTCCATCATGCACACCTCGCAAAAATCCGCATAATCCGGGTTGACAGTTTCGCAGTTGGGGCAAACCCAGTGGGTTTTTACCACCCGTTGCATACCACAAACCTCGCAGGTCAGATTATCTGCAGGGTTGGATGTTTCACAATTATCGCATTTCCAGGACATGAGGGAGCAAATTAAGAAAATTGAGCAAGTCGAAGAAAAATTATTTTTTTCCTAAATTGAAGGCCCTAATATCTACGCAATTTTTAAAATTATGGCTGAAAGCAATCAAATTCTCTCCCAATCCGGCAGTGTGTACCCGGCGCCCCTCCACGTAGTCGAGCGCGCCTGGATTTCTCCTGAGGCCTACCACGAAATGCACAAAAGGTCTGTCACGGACCCTGAAGGTTTTTGGGGAGAACTTGCCGAAAAGGAACTGGAATTCTTTCAGAAATGGGATAAAGTGCGTGAGTGGAATTATCCCAACTATAAATGGTTTCTGAATGCCAAAATGAATATCACCCACAATTGCCTGGATCGCCATGTCCGCGACGGGAGGGGAGATAAAATTGCGTTCATTTATAATAATGAGAAGAACGAAGAAGAGAAAATTTCCTACGCCCAGCTGCTGACGCGGGTGAAAAAGATGGCCAATGCCCTTCAAAACCTGGGTCTGCAAAAGGGCGACCGGGTAGCCTTCTATATGCCCCTGACCCTGGAGCAGATCGTGGCCATTCTCGCCTGTGCCCGCATTGGCGTAGTGCACACCATCATTTTTGCAGGATTCAGCGCCAACGCCCTGCGCATGCGCTGCGAAATTGCCGAAGCCAAAGTTGTATTTGCCAGCACAAGCACCTCCCGTCGCGGAAATGACATAGACCTCATGCACGTGGTCAACGAGGCCGTTGAAGGGTTGAAATGTGTGCAAAATGTGATCGTACACGTCAGAAAAGGGGATTCCTATTCCTTCAAATCCGGTCAGCTTGATTATCAGACTCTGCTCGAAAGCGGCTCAGAAAACCACGAAGCCCCGGCTCTCGATGCTGAGGACCCACTTTTTATCCTTTATACCTCGGGCACTACAGGCAAGCCCAAAGGCGTACTTCACACCCAGGCCGGGTACAACCTGTTCACCCATTTCTCCACCCGGGTTTCCTTCGACCTGCATGAGGAAGATATTTTCTGGTGCACGGCAGATACGGGCTGGATCACGGGACACAGTTACATCGTGTATGGTCCTCTTTCTCTGGGAGTTACCTCCGTGATTGTAGAAGGGGCGCCTACCTTTCCCAACCCGGGATCGTGGTGGGCTTTGGTGGAAAAATACAAGGTAAATGTCTTTTACACGGCCCCGACCGCGGTGCGCCTCTTTATGAAACTGGGGGCCGAGTGGCCCAATAAATATGACTTGTCCAGCCTGCGCATCCTGGGTTCTGTGGGTGAACCCATCAATCCAGAGGCCTGGGAATGGTATTATGAAGCCATTGGTCGAAAAAATGTGGCCGTGGTGGATACCTGGTGGCAGACCGAAACGGGTGGCCACATGATCGTGACCATGCCTTCCATGGACCAGAAGCCAGGCAAGGCAGGACTGCCTTTCTTTGGGGTGGATGCGGACGTGGTGGACCGTCAGGGAAATCCCGTGGCGCCCAATGCAGTAGGATTTCTGGTGGTGCGCCAACCCTGGCCTTCAGCCTTGCGCACCTGCTACGGGGAACCCGAGCGCTTCAATAATTACTGGATGGAAATGAAGGGGTTTTACTACCCTGGCGACTTTGCTACCAAAGACGAGGACGGTTACATCACCATTCTGGGCAGGGCTGACGATGTGCTCAACGTTTCCGGGCACAGGATTGGAACGGCGGAGGTGGAAAGCGCCCTGGTGGCTCACGAGTCGATTGCAGAAGCTGCTGTGATTGGCAAGCCCCACCCGATCAAGGGGGAAAGCATCAAAGCTTTTGTGATTGCCATGAATGGGGTGCAGGTAACGGATCAATTGATTCAGGAGGTGAAGGATTCCGTGGCCAAAGAACTGGGCAAACTGGCCCAACCTGATGAAATTGAATTTGTGGAAGGATTACCCAAAACCCGCTCGGGAAAAATCATGCGCAGGGTACTGAAAGCCAAGGAAATGGGCACAGAACTGGGCGATACCTCAACCCTGGAAGATTAAACTGAACACAATCTCAGGTGCATTGGTGGATCTATATTGCGGGGAGCGCGTTTGGGCTTTATGCGGGCTTCAAATTGCTCTATTCGATCTCAGTGCTGGCGGGAACCCGAAAATTGCCGCCAGAAACCAGTCGCAAAGTCACGGTCATGGTGGCGGCAAGGAACGAGGAAAATTGCATTATCCGTTGTCTGGAATCCCTGGCCCGGCAAAATTATCCTGCTGAGAACCTCCAGGTCCTGATTGGTGACGATGGCTCGACAGATCGCACGGGCGAATTGGTCAGGAAATTCTGCAAAAAGCATCCTCAGTTCAGTTACGTTTATATTGACGGAAACTGGAAGGGAATCAGGGGTAAACAGAATGTGCTGGCGCAGCTGGCCCGCCGGGCCAGCGGGGAAATCCTGCTGATCACAGATGCTGATATCGAGCTGCACCCCGACTGGATCGGCACCCTGGCGGCTGCCTTAAAGGGCAAAACGGGCATGGTTTCAGGCCCGACCTTGGTGGAGGGCAAAGGCTTCTTTGCCAAAATGCAGTCCCTCGACTGGCTCATGGGCATGGCCATCAACATGGCCCATTCCACCCTGGGCATCCCTCTCACCGCCTCTGGCAATAATACCGCGGTGCTGAAATCTGCTTATTTGGAAACAGGGGGGTACGAAAAAATCCCCTTTTCCATCACGGAGGATTACATGCTGTTTCGCAAAGTTTGTGAAGAGGGGCCCTGGAAATTCAAAATGCTGTTTCGTCCCGAGGCCTTTGGTTCTTCCTTGCCCGTGACCGACCTGACCGGCCTTTTTCGCCAGCGCAAACGCTGGTTCAAGGGCGGAAAAGATCTGGCCTGGTATAATATTTCCCTCATTCTTTTCAATTCCATGGTCCTGCCCATTCTTTTTGTGGGACTTTTTCTCCTTCCCTGGCAAATTTGTCTTGCGCTTTACCTGGTGAAAGTGGGCTCAGACATCGTGTTTTTAACAGTTTCTTCCTTATTTTTGCGTAAATTCTGGCTGTTGCTTTGGTTCATTCCCTGGGAAATTTACTATAATCTGGCTGCCCTGATTGGTCCCGTCAACCAGATATTGCCCACCAAAGTGATCTGGAAAGGAAGAGAATACTGATATGTACAGACAATTTTTACAGGAAAAATTTCCGGCCGACGAGAAAAGCAATCTTTTCAAATTTCCGGCCCTGCCTGCAGTAAAACTGGGCAAATTGCTGATGAAGGAAACCCGCATCAGCCAGCCCGGCGACGTGGTCGCAGTTCACTTTTACAGCAGCATGATGAGCTCGGGCTACGCCATTTTCACGGATACAGAGTTTTTCTACCCGGGTGGATCATTTCTGCTGGAGGATGTAAAATCAGCCCAGGAAGATGGCAGCAGGGTCACCGTGCATGTCAATCACCTGGGATCGCTGGTCACCCATGCCTTCAAAGTGGGCTCAGACGAGGCGGCCCATGCCTTTCGCAAAGTGTTCAACGACCTTTCCCGCTTCGATCCCCAGGCCAGTACCACGGAGGTGGCTCCCGATTACAGCGCCTACGAAGGCAAAGCCATTGACTGGCTGCTGATGCGAGACGAAGTAATGAAAACCATTGATATGCTGGCCGAAAAATTCAGCGACGGCAAAATTTCTCTCCTGGAATACGAAGAAAAAAAGGAGGAATTACTTTCCAGATTATGATGCAACTGATTGATACCCATTCTCATCTTTATTCCAGTAAATTTTCTGCCGACGTTGAGGAGGTCATTTCCCGGGCCAAAGAGGTGAATTCACACGTGTTTTTACCTAATGTGGATCTGGATTCCATCCCTCAGATGCTGGACCTGACCGGGCGGGACCCCGGGTTCTTTTTTCCCATGATGGGCCTGCATCCCTGCCATGCCTTTGCGGATTATCAGGAGGTTTTGGATAAAATGCGTCCCATGTTTGAAGAACGGAAATACTATGGCGTAGGCGAAACGGGGCTGGATTATTATTGGGACAAAACTTTCATTCCCCAGCAAAAGGAAGCCCTGCGCATTCAGATTGAGTGGGCCAAAGAGATGGATTTACCCCTGATTTTACATTGTCGGGAATCCATGGACGATGTGATCGAATTGGTCAGGGAAGGGCAGGACGGACGGTTAAAGGGGATTTTCCATTGCTTCAATGGGGATGCACGTCAGGCAGGGGAGGTGATTGATCTTAATTTTATGGTGGGAATTGGGGGAATTTTAACCTACAAAGCCAACGACGACCTGCGGGAAATTTTCAAAAACCTGCCTCTGGATCATATTGTTTTGGAAACGGACAGCCCTTATTTGCCGCCTGTGCCATTTCGCGGCAAGCGCAACGAAAGCAGCTATACGAAGTATGTAGGTGAAAAACTGGCCGAAATCAGGGAAATTTCCTTTGACCAGATGGCCGCAATTACTTCTGAGAATGCCCTGAAATTATTTGGGTTGATCTGAGCCCGTTTCAAACTCTACCTTGTGATAGATGCCTGTCATGGGGATAGTCACCCCGAGGGATTTGAAATCCACGCTCGCTTCCAAACCTGCATACCCTTCCAGCACCCAAAGGCCTTCCTCATTTCTTCTGAGTACATCGACCTGGGCTTCATTTTGCTCAATCAGGACATACTCCTGCAAGGACGAAATCTTTTGGTATTCCCGAAATTTCCCCCCCGATCCCAGGCCGCAGTTGAATCTGACAGCACCTCCACGATTACCCTGGGGTTGGTCACTATGTCATTGCGGCCTCCAAAATACTCTTCCTGTCCGCAGATCACCATCCCATCAGGATAGAAACCTGCATCCACCCCCTGGATTTTCACCTTAAGTTGGCTGTTGAAGACAGTACAATCTTTGTCCAGCAAAGCATTTCCAAGCACCCGACTGATATTTGCACCCATCACACTGTGATTCCTCGTTCCACCTGACATTGGGAATATTTCTCCCCGGAAAAACTCACTTTTAAAATCCGATCCCTCCTCAAGGGTCAGGTACTCTTCCTGGGTATTATTAGGGCTTGCTGAATAAGTCCCGCTCCACCTATCCCTGAGCAAATCCGGACATCCGGTGCCCCAAAATCTTGGTGATTTGATGTCCAATCTGGTCATGAATATTGCGTGATTTCTGGATTGAGAGGCTGAAATGGCTTAACCAGGGCGCAATTATTTCATTCCATCTGTTACGGAGCGGCTGGATAATCAAAAAATGGCATAAGAACTTGATTAAGTTCATTACAAAGAAGATGGCTGCCAGCCAGCTTTCACTGGTTGGGATCAATTTGGCTCTGCTTTTGGCCATGTTGTAGCCGTTTTTTCCTGGCCAAATTTCCCTTCAATCTGACTGCGTTGCTTCTGCTCTTTTCGTTTCAATTCTTCCAGAACCAAGTCTTCCATTTCGGGATTCTTTTTGGGACGGCCCAGCGCCTTGCCTGCACCCGGCTGTCGTTCAATAGCTCCAGGTCATTGGGATATTTGATCATTTGTTCTGTCACAACCGCATCAATCAACAACTTGCCCGGATGAGCCGCAGAGGGTTCTTCCGGCCGGGGTTCCGCTAACAACTCGGTTGCCGGATTATGCGAGGGAGGATCAATGGGGTCCTGAGAGTCGCTCTCCTCGTTTTTGCTTGCCTCTACCATGCCCGCCTTCGCCAGCAAGGCTTCATTCAACGCTTCAAATTCAGCCACGCCCAGCCGCTTACGGATTGTGGAAAACAAACTCGGATCGGAAACAGGTTGGGTCGTGAACTTCTCCAGGCCCACAAAGGATTGCAAATAGGGGTTTTCCTGGATCTGGGCAATGACCTCCCGGTCGCTTAGCTTCATTTTATGCTTGATGATCACTGCTCCGATCACCAGCCGTGCATCTTTGGTTGGAACTCCATGACCACTATTCAGGCCATGATAGTAAATGCTGGCCATCTCATCCTAGGGAAGGACCGCTGCCAACCGAACCAAACGGTTGTTCATATCCAACTCCTGGTCAAATGGCGTTTTGAAAAACTCAAATTTCAGCTGCCTGGGGCTCTTGTACCCAATCATGTGCAGGAATTTTGGCCTGATTTCAACGGAAAGTTTGCACCCAAGATCCGGGGTGTCCATACAAGTAATTAACAGTCAAATGTTTATGGAATTTTCGGAAAGCCCCAATTAGACAATTTAAAGGTTTTTATTGACCAATGAATTATTTATATTAAATGCTGTTACATGTGACTGTTTCTGATTTGATCGAATTTCCTTTATCAGGGTAATGATCACAGTTTAGATTGCTTTACATAAAAAAACTTTTATGTCTGATAAATATTTGACAACCGATATCCTCCGCCAATCATTGGTTGAAAATTGGGCTATATATGAAAAGTCGGATAGGAAGGCCAACTGGATAATTCTTCCGGATTCAATCCAACAATCAGCTGTATCCGGAGGTACTTCCACCCAATCCGGGAGCTTTTTGGTTTGGAAAGGTGAAAATGGTCTGGTTTCCTCCCTTTTCATGGGCCTTCAACCTGGAAAAACGGGGCATTCGGGGTTGGTTTTTAACTTCATTGATGAAGACAATTTTTCCCTGTTTGTAATAAACCAGGGAAGATCAGGTTCGAAGAACCATTCCATCCAGATACTTTATGTTTCCGGAGGAAGAGATTCTGAATTATTTAAAGAATCTCAGGTGGGTAATGCCAATTTGGATTCCACGCTTTCAATCGAGAATAAAGAGCAGGGACTTGAGTTCTATTACAACGGGAAGTTGCAATTCCGAGCAGAGGGAATTCATTTTCAGAGCAAATTTGGGCTTTACACCCGTGGAAACAAGGACAGCTTGTTTAGGGAATTAAAATCAATGGAAGCGGATGTGAATAGTGTTCCAAAACCCGCCGAAATGCCCCTTTCCAACGAGGGGGTATCCATTGAAAATCCCGGTACTGATAAGAATGGTAATCCCAAGGTTCCCACGAACAGTGCAAAATTAAATAAGTTGATGGACTTTTTGGAGATTCAACCTCCTGACTCGAAAACCACCATAGAGTTTCCCAAAATATTTACAGCTCCATTGGATTCTCTTTATTCCCAACTTTACCGGCATTCTGCTCTGACCAAATCTGGGGGTAGCTCGGGTTTCTCAGAAATAAAACTTATCGATATGCGCCCGTTGTCTTGGTATCGACAACTGAAAAATATTGACGAGGAACTGGAATTTGTTGCCAATGATAAACAGGTTGCCAGGAAATGTCTAACAGATTTGCAAGTAAAGGCGACTTCAAAGTCAGACCTTTCAACGGATGATTATAGCTTGCTGCAACAGGAAATATTAATTGCCAAGGCAAATTATTATGACCAGAGAATGCGATTGGATAGCCTGACTGATGCCAAAAATCTTATTTTGAGAGATGTTTCGACCAATGGGTACACTTATAATGAGGCAACAAACAGTGAGCAAATTAAAGCACTAGGCTATAATTTTCATCTTAGCGTACCAAGGCAATATGCCTCCGAATGGGTTCCTATGCAGGTGGAACCCAATTTTGATTACGCGGATGAAGCAAAATTTGATGCCCTTATCGCCCGTATGGAGGACGAAATTTTCAAGTATGGAACGCTTTCTAATCAGATGAAACAAATATATCTGGATTCCCTGGCAAAGCTTAGGGGAGATCTTGAAGCGGAGAGAATTGAAAAAGAGGCAAGTCTTTTTCCTTTAACTTCTCAAAGGGATGCCCTGGAGCAAAGGGAAAATGAATTGCGGGCCAAAGCTGGATGGTGGTGGGATGACCGGGCCACCCTTATTGACGGGCAGACAAGGCTGATCCCACAGGGCCCCTGGCCGGGTAGTAAAATCGGGGAGCTGGTGAATAATTTCATTAGTTTTGTTAATGATAGGAATTCGCCCCCTCATAACCCTGATACCGCCCCTTATCCCTTCAACTGGAGATACCCCTTTAACAGTTCTCCCTCGCTAAGGAGATTAAAAATGTTTGAATATGGGGTTCATTTTAATGGGAGGTACCCCGATGGAAATGGTAATGACACTTTTTTTATCGTAGACTTCTTTGATCCCCCTTCCGGAGTAGGATTCAATTATGTTCTACATTACAGTTCAAGCGCTATCAGGGGGTACTTTGATAGGTATGGAATTGGGAATGATCAACCCACCAATTATAATATGGATCCAAGAATTCCCTTTTTTGGAGAAGCTATTAGGTTAGTTGATATTATATATGCCAGGACCATGGCAAGTGTCGGTGAGGTTAACAGGCAATTGACGGATGTTGAGTATGCCTTGAAAGTCGCCAGAGAAGCAAATGATGATTTCCTTTCCAATAAATATTCCATTGAGCGCAAGGCATTTGTAGATTTTTGGAACAGGGCTGATAATCCCCTGCTCGCCAAGGTGAATCAGGTTACTGTATTTCCTGACAAGGACCCACTTTCGGAATTCCTGGTAGATTCTGAAAGCCTCCTGACGGGAAAAAATCTTACCCGAAATACACAGGTATTTTCGCTTACCCCGGGTGGATATGTCAGTCAGTTTGGAGAGTATCTTTCCGATTTTATGTATCGAGGCACCCCAGAAAGCATGAATGACATCGTTGCCATTCTCCCGGTTTTTAGTGGTTCAGGAGGCATCTCGAATGAGGTGGCCAAGGCAGTGAAAAATCCTCAGATTTCTAATGCCCCACCGGAAATGCCAACCATCAAGTTTGTGGAAACCTATGTGATGACCATTGGTTGGAATGGATATGCCCTAGGGGAACTAAGCCATTCCTTTAACCTTTTCCCTGGAGAGGTCAAGGATTTGGTGATTGAAAAACAAACCACTATTTCACGCAAATTGACCCAGTCTCAAAGCGGCTCCCAGGAGGTAGGTTCAAAGCAATCCTCCTCTTTTGAGGAAAACCTGGCCAATGAGTTTTCGTTTGGGGCAAAGCAAAGCAGTGAACAGGAAAATAAATCTAAATCACAATTGGATTCCTCGTCAAAATCTTCTGCATCAACCACAAATACCACCACCCGGACCTTCGAATATGATATCAATGCAGATACCAAATTTGACATTGGGATATTTAAAACCGGCATGGATGGAGGCTATAAGCGGGGCGGGACGGATACTTCGACCTGGACCCAGTCGGGGGAAAATGCCCTTGGGCTGAGCCTTTCAGAAGAAGGGCGCCAACTTAGCAACCAAAGTTCGGATTCCCTCATCAAAAACAGTCGGAATTCTATCAAAAAGGTTGCCAGTGAAACATCTTCTAATAATAAACTGGAGTTTTCGACCGTGAGTAATATGGAGTTTTCGGAAACCTCCTCCAATAAAGAGACAATTCACATTGAAAACCCCAATATGGGTCGCAGCGTTAATTACCATTTTTTTCAGATCCAAAATTTGTACGGGATTAAAATGCATCTGGCAGATGTAAAGATTGTGGTTGACACCGGGGTTGAAATGGTTGCTGGCACTGGTATTTCCGATATGCGGGTATTTGAATTGGAAGAAATTGGAAAGATATTTCCAAACTCAGACCAATCTCCGCGTTGGGCCATTCTTTCGGCGATCGTAGCAAGAAAAGCAATGATGCATTATGGGAACTTTCTGCCGGGACTGCTTTCGGGTAATGGTGCATTAGGCGTTTTGCAAGGTACAAACCTATCGAGGGAGACCTTTGAAACCATCCTTCAGCCAAAGGTATCGGAAATTGATAAGCTTAAAATTGCTTTGGATGAGCTCAAAAAAATCCCATTCTTATTTCAGGATACGATGCTTTTGCAGGAAGACGAGGTGGCCGTAAATGCCGGGGCTTACTATATGGAATCTGAAGTGGGAAGGCAGCCTGCGACCGAAAAATACCTGGAGGATCGGAGAAATATTGAAACGGAAAAAAATCGGCAGGAAGTTGAACTAACAAAGGCAAAGATTGCAGCGAAGGCATTTTGGCCTCCTGCGGCCCCTATTGTGACTGGAAATTCGGCAATTTCTCAAACTACAGAGGCGCAATCAGAAACAAATAATGTTTGATTTTTTATCAAATATCTCGAAGGCTCTTGGGGTTGGTGCAGGAGAGGACGAATCCCTGTCAAAGGCATTGGATGCCAACCAGGGACTCAATTTTCAACCTGCTAGCCCCTTGCCCGACTTGGGGTTAAATGCTAAGAAGTCCTTTTTAACTTCAACTCAAAAGATAAGCCTTCCAACACAGGACCGATTTGGATATGAAATTACATGGCGTCCAATTAATCTCAACAAGGAATTAGCCTTTGGCTCTGAGTTCTTATTTGTTCCAAATGGCATCCTACCGCCAACAAATCAAGGGAAATCGCCCAGTCTCGTATTGGGAGAATGGAATGCTTGTCTTAAAGAGGAAGAATTAGTTAATGTTGTTGACGAGAAGACCAAAGCTTATAGCCAAAATGTAAAGGTTAACCAGTATTCTCCCGAGTGGCAGTTTTTTTATTCCAGACAGAAAGATTCCCCCATTCTAAATCTTATAGGCCTTCGTCAATGTGGAATTTCCCAATTTGGAACTGAATATAAGCTAATTCAAGGAGCAATTCTTTATTCAAAAAAACCATTCACTATAGAAAGCCTAAAACAATCAGTAAGTGGATGGTGGATAATACCAGAATTTCCACTTTTCCCAATAGAAATTGACCATTTAGGTGAAGATGGAAATCCAGATGATATTGAATATTTTGACCCAGTTTCTCGCCATCTCACATCAACTAATTCAAAAGAAACGATTGACCGAATTAATGGGAAACAACACCAATTTCCGGAAATTTTAACAGATTTTGAAGCATTCAAATCAAATCCCGAGGTTGGCCACATAACTCACCTAATTCGTAATAAATCTTTTATCACTTACGAATTGCTACAATCAGTAATTCAAAATTATAATTCGCAACTCCCTTTATCCATACAAGGGCGACCAAAACCAGAATATAATCTCCCAATTCCAAATAATCTTTCAATAATTCGAAATGGGGATTGCAAATGATCCTTTTGAAAGGGTTTTATAGCTTCAATTTTATTGAATCAAAAAAACCATTTTCGGGGTGAAAATGCGGTTAAAGGATAGTTGAAGACTTCAGGGGGAAATAATCTACTCCTTTCGTTTCGTAATGCCGGGCTTTAGGGGAGGAGGCGAAAAGCGTCGTCAGCACATTTCTGAGCCAGGTATTTGATCTGCTGGACTTCATTGCCTCGCTCAAACACTCGAAACTCTTGTCATATCTTTTCTACATACAGAAATAAATTTCAAATTTAGTATTTAAGCTTCATTTTATGCTTGATGATCACCAGCCGTGCATCTTTGGTCGGGGCTCAATGACCACTAATCAGGCAATGATAGTAAATGCTGGCCACCTCATCCCAGGGCTGGACCGCTGCCAACCGAACCCAACGGTTGTTCATATCCAACTCCCGGTCAAATGGCGTTTTGAAAAACTCGAATTTCAGTTACCTGGGGCTATTGTACCGAATCATGTGCAGGAATTTTGGCCTAATTTCAACGGAAAGTTTGCACTCAAGATCCGGAATATCAATACAAGCAACTAACAGTCAAATGTTTATGTAATTTTCAGCAGGCCTTAATTAATCTTTTTTCAGGTGCACTCATTTCCCAAAGTACGAAAGAGTTTTAAATAAATTATCCGGCAATACTGAGAAGAATTCTTATTCCTCAAATCAGAAGGACGAAGGGTGTCCTACCTAAACGGCTTAAATTCAGACTGATCTGCAAAGGCCAGCAATTCCTTGTCGCCTGCGGTATCGCCGTAGGCAAAAAGGAAGTCCCATTTGGGCAGGCCTGAATTTTTGAGGCGGTCCACCTTTTCCTGCCCATAGCAATTGGGCGAGCCCAATTGCCCGGTAAAACGGCCCTGCTCCACTTTGGGCACGGTGGCTATGCAGGAAAATCCCTGCGATTCGGCCCAGGGACGGACCCAAAAATCGAGGGAAGCGGTGATAATCACAATTTTGTGGCCCTGCTCCTTGTGCCATTCAATGCGTTCAATGGCTTGAGGTCGCAGGATGTTGGGAATGACCTCCTTCGCAAAGGCTTGCCCTTTTTGCTTCATTTCCGTGATCGTCTTACCCCCAAAATGCCATTTCAGAAAACGCTCTTTGGCCATTTCCCGTGGGTAAAGGCCCATTTTCCAAAAGAGAAGGGTGGGAGAGAGGAAAATTCCGCTCCAGAAAAGACGCCAGGTACCCCGGGTAAAACGGATAAATTCAATCCCTGAATCCTTGGTCGTGATGGTCCCGTCAAAATCGAAGGCAGCTAAACAATTTTTCGGTTTTTGGGAATCCGTATGCAGCATTTGCGGGTAAAAAGTTGAATTTGGATGCCAAGATACTAAAAAGTTTTTCTTTTGACGGACGAGAAATCCACGGGTGATCTGCTATCGCCCCGAAGGTGGAGCATCAATGGGCAGCACTGGCCCTAATTTGGCTTCCATCAGCGTGTTAAGGCCCACGTTTGCATCTTCATAAATAAATCCTGTACGCGGACCCTTGCGGGAAATGGATGCTCCCTTTTCAACGTACAGAAATCCCCCTTCCTCCACCGTGATTTTTGCATTTCGCTCCATATTGAGACTGGAACCCGCCCTGATCAGCAGAGTGGAGCCCTTTTTTACCAAAATTTCCGTGTTGGAGGCCATTTCTACTGTGGCGCCCGACCCGATTTCCAGCACGGTGGGTTCAGCAAAGATTTTCTTTCCTTCAATTTCCTGCACAGCCCGTGGATTTTGCGGGGTCAGGCCCTGTTCCAGACTGATTTTGGCCCCGTTGCGCAGATTGAACCCTTCGCGGGCCAGGATATTTCCGCACCACCGCGCATCATGGCTCAGATCAAAATCATCCCAGCGAATTTTCACATGTACATCCCCGTTGAAATCTTCCTGCGTCACCGTGACGGAAATGCCGTTGAGCAAAATCCTGCGCATATCCGTGTTTTGGGGCTGATCTCCCGGGGTAAAATGCGTCAGCACGGGTACGGCAGTGGGGTTTTCGTCCAGACCAATCTTATTGTATTTCCCCAAACCCCAGGCCATTTTACTGGTGCCAAATTCGGGCAGGGTACGGTAGGAAAAATATTCTTCAGGTGGTGCCACTCCGTTGATTTCCAGGCGTTCAGGACGAAAATTTTCAACATTTTCACCAATGGAAGCCGTTTGAATAATCCCGTCATTATTGAGGTCGGCGGCGTGGGTGATCAGGTAATTGATGCCCGTGAATTTATTGGCGTTTGCGTCATCCATGAGCAGGGTTTTGTCTGAGGGGCGGTAGCCAAAGTCGAAATTTCCCTCTGCGACCAAAGGCCAGGTGTAATTATTGGCTTCGCCATAGGCCTGAGAACCCGTCAGATCGTCCTTGCCCACAGAAATAAAGGCATAAATGCCTTTGGACATCGCCTTATTATGGTCGATTCTGCCGGGCAAAAGCTGGTGATTTTCCAGCCAGAGATATTGCTGTTTCTGGCCTTCTGAAACAGGCAATTTGATTTTGATTGCATCTCCCGTGGTCACAAAATCCCGCAGGATAAATTTGCCCTGACCACAGGGAAATTCCTGTCCGTACTCAAGGGAAGTGGGCACTTCCTCGCGGCCCAGTTCGCACATGGCACTCAGTAGATAGGCTTTTTCCGGGTTTTTCCAACCCATGCGTTCCCGGTCCCAGGCATTCCAGGTGGGCGAACAGCGGCCCGCGTTGCTCATATTGCTCCAACCTCCCGCAGGGGCCAGAAAGGTGCGTGCACCCACGCCTGCGGCCGCGGTGTGAAAGTTGTTTCCTCCATACAACATGTGCGAAAATTCGTGGCGCATGATGGTTTTGGGTACAAAAAAGCTCATTCTGAACATGCTGTAACTGTCCGTATCGCGGCCCAGAATCTTGCCGAAATTTCCAGGGGTCACAAATCCACTTTGGTCGCCCAGATTTTTGACGTGAATATTGCGCCAGATGATCATTACCATGTCCCAGTTTTCGTTGGGAGTTTCCTTTTTGGGTAGGCCAGCGCCAGAAAGAGTCCAGCGATCAAAATCTGCTTCTGTGCTTCCATAGGCCGTTTTCAACCCAATCTGATTCACCCGCTCGATCACGGCTTTGCGGTAAAAATTATTCCCAAACGGTTCCTGGGTCACTACTTTCCCAGCCTGATTGCGAATGGAACTGATGGGAATGCTGATCAGGGAATCTATGTAATCGCCTGTAACGTGAAATTTGCCAAAAGAAGCCTCCATGAAATACTGGGTCATGTATCCGTTGAAGGCGTCGCGGTCCGTGTCTTTGTCGAACAGGGAATTGCGCCACCAGGGCAATTGGCCCTCTTTCCAGTCTTTGGAGCCCCCTTTAGGGGTAGGATTGAGGTGGCCGTAGGAGGAATCAAAATCAATTTCGGCAAAGATGACCAGTACGTGAAAATGCCCGTAGGGCGCCATTCCCCAGCCATTTCGCGCATCCACCTCCTCATTCTGGGCCTGTATCACGGGACGGACCACCAGAAAACAGGCGATGAAAAACATGATTTTGAAAGGGAATGAAGACATTAGGTTTGGTTTAATTTAACGAAACGGGTTTTGGTAAACCTCAAAATAGGGAGTTTTATAGGCAGATTTCCAATTTTCCTTCACATACCTTGCAAGTTTCGCGCCATATTTCCCGCCTTTTTCTGCTTCATCCAGCTTATCCAACTCCAGAAACACCGTTTCCACCTCCTGATCCAGGCGTCGGGTGATTTCAGCCCTATTTTTGTCCCAGTTGATTTCCGCGTTGTGCACCCAGTCTGCAATGGGAGGGGGAGATTGGCCGTGAAGATAGTGGGCCAGGGGCATGGCGGGCATCACCATCCAGGTTTTCTGACCCAGTTTGCTCAGTTCCTCTGCAAGATTCCCATATTTGGCGTAAAAGAAAGGTCCCGTTTTGATGCCAGACAATTTTGGAAAATGATCTCCCAGATTGTACACACATTCAGCCCGGGGATAATCGCGATAGGGAAACTGGTACAAATAGAAGGAGACCAGAATGCAAAATCCCAGTGCCAGATGGAGGGTGAAACGGGGTAAATTTTCTGGATAAAGCACTCTGGCAAACATGAGGGAACCCGCCAGCAAAGGCGTGGCCGCCATGATGGGAAAAGGGTAGCCCCAACTGATGCCTGCGGCCCAGGAAATGCCCGTCAGCGCCAGAATCAGGGTGGCTGCTTCGCGTTTTTCACGGAAAAAATGGGTTCCCCAAAAGACAGAAGCCAACAGCAAAAGCTGACTGTAACCCAGTCCAGGGGCCTGAAATGCCTCCGTTTTGTAAGCACGGTACATGAGAATGGTAAGTGCCAGCGCAAAATAAAATCCAGGACTCCATTGCAAAAGTTGGCCCATCCATTTTTGCCTGGGAAACCAGCGCAACAGAATCCAACGGGTAAAAAGAAGGGCGCAAATCAAAAGAAATGGCACAAAATAAGGTGAAATGCCTGCGGCAAACAGATCCTGAAGGGAGGTGGAACCAGAGGTTTGGGCCAGAAACAGGCCGGGCAGGCGAGAATCCAGAGAGTAAAGTGAGCCCAGAAAAATTCCCACACAAAGTAATAATGTCACCAAGGGGGGCACCAGGCGAATCACCCTAAAATCAGGTTGCAGGGCCATCAAGACGCATCCCAGAACGGGAGCCAGATAAAAGGGTTGCTTGCAGAGGGCGGCCAGAAACAGGGCTGCCATGCCGGGCACCATTCCTTTCCAGTTTGGAAATGAAATGAGTAGAAAGAAGCCCAGTGAGGCAAAAAAAATGCCGTCAACCGTGTGCCAGGGCATGGGAGGATAGTTGTGCACGGAAATCACAAAGCCAAGGCTGGCAAACAGGGGCCAGTTCCACATATTTTCCTCTTTGGACAGGACTTTTTTGAGCGAAAGGCTGAAAAAAAGCACGCTGGCCGCCATCATCAGGTAACAATTGAGTCTGCTGAGCAGAATGGCGTGGTTTTCGGGCAATAATCTCAGTTCCAGGCTATGCAAATACAGGCTGAGAGGGGGTCTGACGTAGAAAAAGTCGCGGTAGGAAATTTGTCCGCAAATAACTCTCCAGCTGAGACCCTGAATGAAGCCCTGATCGGTGTCTGACCAACCTGACCGTCCAAAAAGAAAAAAATACAGCAGGGGCAGACACGCAAAGAGGGCCCAGTACAAGCCATTTTTCCCTTTTTCAGACTTCATCAGACCAATTTAGCCAAAATATCCATGTTGGGAGGGTTTGGATGGGGAGTTTCCTTAAATTTACGCCCAGATATTTCCAGATTCCAAGAAACACCAGTCAACCCTGAAAATGCCAGTCACAGAAACTCTTTCCGTCCGATCCAGGCCCTGGGACAATCCCTGGTTTTGGATATCTGGCCTGGGTTTGGTTTTTGTGGTGGTGGTGCTGCGCAATGCCTGGGCAGGCGACGACGCCTACATTACCTTTCGTTCCAGTTTTCACCTTCTGCATGGCTACGGCCCCGTTTTCAATATTGATGAGCGGGTGCAAACTTTTACCAATCCCCTTTGGATGCTGGTAATGAGCTTTTTTTATGCCTTCACGGGGGAAGCTTATTTCACCTCAATTTTGCTGGGCACAGGCATCAGTTTGATCGCTTTCTGGATTTTTGGCCGGAAAATTCTGACTGGAAGTGGCTTTTTGGGAATTCTGATCCTCTTTTTCCTATCCAAATCCTTTGTGGAATATTCTACCTCAGGATTGGAAAATTCCCTCAATCACCTGTTGCTGGTGCTTTTTGCCGCGGTTTTTCTGGGGGATCGTGCAGATGAAAAATCAGTTTTTCTGCTGGCCCTGATCGCGGGTTTAGGGGTTTTCAATCGCATGGATACGCTTTTGCTGTATCTGCCTGCCCTGCTCTTTGCCTGGTGGCAGGTCCGTTCGTGGAAAAGCCTTTTGGCTGGTTTGGCGGGCTTTCTGCCCTTTATTTTTTGGGAGGGCTTCGCCCTCATTTATTACGGATTTCCCTTTCCCAATACGGCCTATGCCAAGCTCAATACAGATATTTCTGCCCTTGATCTGGCCAGACAAGGCTTTTGGTATTATGCCAATTCCCTGCGCTGGGACCCGGTCACCCTGCTGGTGATTTTTTTAGGCCTGATTCTGGGCTTGAAATCGGGCAGAAAAAGCCTGGCTCTGGCCCTGGGCTTGCTGTTGTATCTGCTTTATGTGCTGAAAATAGGAGGAGATTTCATGTCTGGCCGCTTTTTTTCTGCTCCTTTTATGCTGGGAATGATCCTGCTGGGGCTGCATTTTCCAGTTGGAAAGGTCAAATGGATTCCCTTTGGGATACTTGCGCTGGCCGGGCTGCTCAATCCGCGCAGCCCCTTGTATGTGCGGGCAGTGCCCGATCCTCCCCGCAAGGGCCTGATCGACCCCCACGGGGTGGCGGACGAAAGGGGCTGGTATCTGAAAGAGGCTGCTTTGCTTTACCTGAACGATGAAATGCTGGCGCTGAAATCTGAGCGGCAGCTGGATGAGGCGCCCATGGGCAAGACCATTCGCGAGGTGAAATATTACGATACCATGGGCTTTTCCAGTTACAGCAAGGGCCCGCAGGCCCATGTGGCCGATCTTTGGGCGCTGAGCAGCGCCCTCATTTCCCGCCTGCCCATGATGGAAGACCCCGACTGGCGCATCGGCCATTTTACCCGCATCATGCCTGACGGCTTTCTGGAAACGCTGGCCACAGACGAAAACAAGCTTTCTGACCAGAATCTGGCCGAATTTTACGAACATTTGAAGGTCATTACCCGTGGGCCCATCTGGTCTGGGGTGCGGTTGAAGGAAATAGTGAAAATGAATTTGGGCAGGTATAACCACCTCATCAACCAGGAATATTACCGCAATCCCGGGCCCATGTTTGTGAAACTGGAAGACCTTCAGGTTCCCAAAAAGAAAGGCGACGCCTTTCTTTCGCCCGGGTCCGTGAGAATCTGGCGCTATCGTCCCCTGCATATTCAGATGCCCGGGGTGGTGCATTTTGCCTTCTTTTCCATCGCCCTCGACAATAATGACATTTACACCCTCAAGTTTCTGAAAGAGGGTGAGAAATTGTTTAAAATGGAAATTCTGCCTGAAATTTCCCCTCTGGGAGGCCTGAATGTGTTTGATATTTCCCTGCCTCCTGATCTGGTTGAAGGGGGATATGATGAATTACTGTTGGAAGGCCGTCAGGGGGATAGCTGGTACAGTGTGGGGCATTTGATTCCACTGGAAAATCTTCCTCAGGATACTTTACCTTAAAGCGAACCTATTTTTTCTGGTACAATTCAGTTCTGACAGGCCAGCTTCCCATTTTTCTAATCAGTTTCCATTGGTTGGGATTTTTCAAATCCTCCAATTCCTGATCAGAAAATCCATTGAAAATATTAGAATACCAGACAAACTGGCAATTGGTCCAGCCTGTTTCATATTTAGAGCCAAAGGGTGCGTCAGGTCCTTGCAAATCCGTGTACTGAAAGCCGTTGATATTGGGGAAGTCCGTACAAATCTGGCTGGGATCCACTTTGTTTTCTGCCAGAAAATCGGCCATATTCTGCCTTTGATTGAAGTAGGGCGTGTGGGCCAGGGTGGAATCCCAGTTTTTGGAAATGGAATCAGGATAAATCCAGAAATGTCCGCTCAAAAGGCCCAGACCCAGCCCAATCATCAGGACGAGGCGAATTTTGGAGGATTGGATGCGGGTGAAAATCCAGGCTACCAACAACCCAAACAGCAGAAAACTGCCCATGAAGTAGCGGGTGCCAATGGGATTGGAAAAGGGAACGAATATTAGCCCGAGCAGCAGGCTGGGCAGGATAAAAAGGCGTACCAGCCTTTTGAATTCAGGGTCTGGATTCCATTTGCGCCAGATGCCCAGGGTAAGCATGGTGAGCAAAAAGAGCCAAAGCCAGGCCCGTCCTGTGTCGAGGAAGCGCCAGCCAATCACGGCTACATTTTTGAGCATGCCGCCCAACCCCAGCAACTGGCGATGTTCGCCATAAGTTTCGGCGGGAGGGGCCAGCCACCAGCCCGCTTTTTGGTGGTGCCAGATCAGCCAAAGGCTGATCAGAACGGCCACGGGGAGGTAGGAGGGAGCTTTTTTGAGGATTTCTTTGACCTGAATTTTGGCTCCGTTTTCAAAAATATCCAACAAAACCAACGCCCCAACGGCAAAAATTCCCCTGAATGTGACAAATGCCAGCCCAATCAGGGCCAAAGCCAGCCATTTTCGCTGGCCGGAAACCTGTAAATGCAGGCATAACAGAAAAAAACAAACCAATCCCAGGTCTGCACTGATCAGGGTGGTTTGGGTAAGCCAGGCAGGTTCCAGCAGGAACAGAATCAGGGCAAATGGACGGGCTTTTTCAGGCAAAACCCGATTCACCAGCAGAAAATAGGAGGCAGCCGCCCCAAGTACAAATGGCAGCATGGCCAGGTGACTGACCAGCAGATTTCGTCCCAAAAGGGACCAGATTGCTGCAAGATACAGGTTGAACCCGGGCGTATGCCCGGCATCCAGCCCCTGAGGCAAAACCAAAGATTCAAAATGAGTTTCCACATACCAGGAAGCTGCTTTGGCATGGAGAATGGTATCCCAGAAAAAGGGTTTTTCCCAATGGTAAAGCACCCAGCCAAGGTAAAAAAGGAGCATCCCGGCCAGCCTGTAGCCATCTTCAGAGGTGATTTTGTATTTGTGCCCCCCGGGCTCCATGGATTATAAGTTCATTTTTTTAAATAGCCTCTCAGGAATGTGGCGAATGACCAACATGACATATTTCCAAATCCCCTTGGTATAAATTACGTTCTTTTTTTTGCGAAATCCATTCCAAATATCTTTTCCCACCTGATCAGCCGTGGCGACCAGTGCACCTTTGAGTTCCAGGTGCTCTGTCATGCGGGTTTGCACAAAGCCAGGTTTGACCGTCAAAACCTGGATACCCGATTTGGAAAGGCGGTTTCTGAGCCCGCTGAGATAAGCCGTAAATCCTGCTTTGGCGGCCCCGTAGAGGTAGTTTTTCGCCCTTCCCCGATCACCTGCCACGGAGGAAACTCCAATGATGCTTCCGGTTTTCTGAGCTTCAAAATCATTGGCTACCAGGTTCAGAAAATTGGCGCATCCCGTAAAATTGGAATCCATCACTTTGCGGGCCAGGGCCAGATCCTTTTGAGAATCTTCCTGTTCTGGCATATAACCCACCACGCAAACCACCACTTCGGGTTTGGGATTCAATCCATTCCAAATGGCGGCATGGGAATCAAAATCGAGCACATCAAAACGCACGGGAACAGCTTCAACTTGAAAACGGATCTTCAGATCGCTGGCTTCTGCGTGAATGGCTTCCCAATTTCGTCCTGCCAGGTACAAATGATACCCATGGGTTGCAAATTGCTGAGAAACTGCACGGGCAATGTCAGAAGTCGCGCCAAGAATAAGTGCGTATTTGGGCATGGGCAAATCTTGATCCATCTGCCTGCCAAGGTAGGAAAATTCTGAGAAAACTGCCTTTTAAATGCCCTCTTCGATGGAAACTTCCCCGTTGATCACCTGGTAACGGTGATCAATCAGACAATCCAGTTGAAATTCAAGGTAGTCGGAAAATGACTCGAAATCCGTGATGTAGGGCCCGATTCCATCTTTGAAATTCATTTCCAGAATCTGTCCTTTCACCCCCTGGCGCTGGGGATCAAGGTCCACACATTTGAGGTTGCCGTGGGTGTCGCGGGCGAAGGGAATCCATTTGGGATGCCACCAGGTATTCCTGATTTTCTTTTCCTGAATGCCGTAATTATTGAATTCAATTTCATTGAGATCAGCCAAACCTGCAAATTTTCCCATTTTCAGATCCTCGTTGAGCTTTTTCCAGATCTGATGTGCTTCTTTGCCTGAAAGGGTGGAAAAGTGGGATTCAAACTGGATGAAAAAATTGCAAAGTCCCAGATATGACCTGAAATCAGGGGGGAAAGGGGCGTTGGCTTCTGCTTCCCAAAGGCTCAATTCGGCCTCGCTGAGGGGGGTGACGGGGAGCTTTTGCTCCAGCATATCAGGCACGTGAAATTTGTACAAGATCTTCGTTTCGGCGAGGATCTCCCGGATTGTTCTCTTGGACATGTGGCTAAGTATTGTGTACTGTCTGATATAAAAATAGGGATATTCAGGGAGATTTCCCTTAACTTACCTGCCTCAATTTGAATGAGTTTTGCGCAAAATCTTTCAACCCTGGTGGTTCCTTTTTCTGGTTGTGATTCTGGTGGGAATGCGCTTTTTGCATTTTGGGGAATTGATCGACGGGCCCCACACCTGGCGCCAGTGCGACACCGCGCAATATGCCTGGTCTTTTTACGAAGAGGGCATTGATATTCTTCATCCTTCCGTTTGCTGGATGGGAGGTTATAAAACCACCATTCTGGAATTTCCCCTGCCCGAAGCCCTTTCAGCGATACTTTACCGCCTGTTTGGGCCCGCCCATTTCTGGTCCAGGCTGGTAACCCTGCTATTTTTCTGTGGAGCTGCCTTCTATTTCTACCGTATTCTTACCTTGATCCTGCCCAATACGTTCGCCGCGAAGCTGTCCACCCTGGTTTATCTGAGTATGCCTTTGGGCATTTATTTCAGCCGTGCCATCCACATTGACTTTTGTGCGGTCTTTTTCGCCCACGCCATGTTTTACCATTTGTGGCAATGGCTGAGGCATGAAAATCCCCTTCAGTTAATTTTGGGAGCCCTTTTTATGTCGCTGGCTTTTCTGGTAAAGGTGCCTTATGCCTGGTATTTTGCTTTGCCCCTCGGGATTTACCTGATTTCTCAAAGAAAGTGGACTCTTTTGTTAAAGGGAATTCCCCTCCTGATTGTTCCCGTAATCCTGTTTATACTTTGGGAAAGGCATGTGGTTCGGGTCAATGGACAGGCGCCTGATTGGAGTTTTTTGCCTGAGTATCATCGTTTTGATAAAATGGCTTACTGGTATCTGGGCAGTTGGTTTCAGCGCGTTGACTGGGAAAACTGGGAACTGATTTTGCAACGGATCAGGTACGAAATCCTGGGCACGCCCGGGCTTTTGCTTGCTCCTGTGGGATTGATTTTTGCAGGTAGAAAGGAGCGAAAAACTCTGTGGATTTGGTTCCTGGCTACTTTTTTGTCCTTGTTTGTATTTTTCAACCTGAATGCCGTCCACAATTATTATCAGATTCCCCTGATGGCGCCTTTGGCGCTGGCTGTAGGACTGGGTATG
This sequence comes from Bacteroidia bacterium, assembly GCA_020635905.1. GTDB lineage: Bacteria > Bacteroidota > Bacteroidia > J057 > JADKCL01 > JACJYV01. The sequence continues at coordinate 74,625 of JACJYV010000006.1, read as the reverse complement.
GAAAGGATTTCCTCACTTTTGGGAGGCCGTCTTTACGCTTTTGGACGAATGGCGGGGCTGGTCATGCTTTTGGGCTTTGCCTTTTATGGTTTCAGGTTTGCAGAGCAAAATTACTATCAGGTGGGATTTATTCCTGTGGGGGCAGGGTATATGATTCAGCAAAATACCCCCAAGGATGCCCTGGTGGCCGTTTCTTACGGCGGACTGGATATTCGGGCACCTCATATCCTGTATCGTGCGAGGCGCTATGGCTGGTCTGTGATGGAAAAATTTCTCAATGCACAGGTGACGGAGGATTTGCGTGGTTTGGGGGCAAATTATCTGGCTGTGGTGCGCCCTGAAGCTCCTGGAGGGGCATTGGGGGATTATTTGAGTCAGTTTTCCCGGGAGGAATTTGATTTGAAAGATGGAGGCTGGAAGGTGTTTTTGTATAAGATAAATTAGCTTTCGCCTGCTGCTAAATCTTGTTTTTACTAACTTCGCGCCATGCTGATAGAATTTTCCCCCACAATAATTTCAGGTCTGGCCATTCACAAAGTTGGGTCCAAAACTGAAGAAGAAGGCGTGCGCATTTCACGCGAGCTATTTCCCCTCGAAGACGAGGATTTGGTGCTCATCTTGAGGAATTGGTTTCTCGATCCCTTTCAACCCAATGAATTTCACCGTTTTTTCCACTCGGCCGACCTCAGTCTGAACGAGATGTTTTCCTTTTGTGGGAATATTTTTGAAGACCCTTCCTCCTTTCTGACCCAGTCTGTGCATATCGTGAACCACTTGTATGAGTCCTCCAATCACCCCAATATCAAGCGGGGAGAGGTTTGTGTGGCTTTTTTCGACAATATCATCATCAACGACGAAATGGTGGAAGCGGTCGGGATTTTCAAGTCAGAAAATAAGGACGTTTTTCTGCATTTCGACGACGACAGTTTCAAAGTTGACGCTGTTGAAGGTGTTCCCACCCGTAAACTTGACAAAGGCTGCCTGATTTTCAACACGGAGGAGGGCGATGGCTACCGCGTTCTGAGCGTGGACCGCGCCAGTGGCGAAGCGGCCCGTTTCTGGCTGGATGATTTTCTCAAGGTGGAGCGCATCCAGGATGGGGGATTTTATACCAACTCCTATCTCGACCTGTGCCGTCAGTTTGTGAAGAAAGTGGTTGCTCCTCAGGAAGATAAGAAGGAACAAATCGAAATTCTGAACAAATCCATTGAGTATTTCAGCGCCAACGAGAAGTTTGATGTGGAGGAATTTACAGAGCAGGTGATTGAAAAGGAAGAATACAAAGAGACCTTCAAATCCTTCAAACAGAGCTACGAAGAGGAACGGGCCATTGAGCCTCAGGATAATTTTGATATTTCAGCTCCTGAAGTGGCCAAAATGAAGCGCAAATTCAAAAACCTGATCCAGTTGGATACCAATATTGAGATTCGCCTCAAATCAGACGATCAGAATATGGGCATCAACCGTTTTGTGGAACGGGGATTTGATGAGGAAAAGGGCATGCACTATTATAAAGTGTTTTTTCACAAGGAAAAATAAGCCCTTTCCCGCTTACTTCATGTCCTGCAGGATGGCGCAGGCTTCGTAGATGTACGCATCCTTTTTCAGGTTGGCGCGCCATTTCTCAGCCAGCTTGGTCTTGACCGTATCCGTACCCATGGCTTCAATATCCACCAGCAGAGAAGCGGGATCGAGTCCGTCAATGGGCTTGGAAGCCTCTTTCAACTCTTCGGCCTGCTTATTTCGAATCTCCATTTCCTTGCGATAAGTTTCAAGATGCAGGGAATAGACAGATTGATCAGAATTCGCTTTGCGAATGTCTGATTGCTCTTCCACGGTGGCGAAAAGGGGATTATTTTTAATCCTTTCTGCGCTCCTGCGGGCCAGCTCTTTGGCATCCCACTTCGCATTCCATTTATTGAAGCTAACGGGTGCGATTTCATCCCAGGGCATCACGTGTTCCAGTTCCTTTTCGCCGACTTCCAGCTTTGAGAAAATGTCCGGGATCACAATGTCAGAAGCTACGCCCTTGAGTTGGGTGCTGCCCCCGTTGATCCGGTAAAACTTCTGGGTGGTCAGTTTGACCGAACCCAAAGGTTTGAGTTCGTCTGCGCCAGATGCAACCATGCGATCCAGGTCAAAAAAGCGCTGTACAGTTCCTTTGCCGTACGTTTGAGGCGATCCCACGATCACCGCGCGGTGATAATCCTGCATAGCTGCGGCCATGATTTCAGAAGCAGAAGCGCTGAATTCATTAACCAGAATCACCATAGGACCATCGTACTGCACAGATGGGTCGCGGTCACGCATGATCTGGGGCTTGCCATTGCGGTTGTTCACCTGCACGATGGGTCCCGTTTCAATAAACAGTCCCGACATTGTCACCACGTCGTTGAGGGAGCCACCTCCGTTATTACGCAGGTCAAAAATCAGGGACTGAATGCCTTCTCCCTTCAGTTTTTCGATCTCAGTGGCCACGTCAATGGCACACTGGCGGCCATCCTTGTTCTGGAAATCCGCGTAAAATTTGGGCAAATTGATATAGCCAATTTTGCCTTCGTAATTATCAGATTTGAGGGTCGCGGATTTTGCATAAGTTTCTTCCAAAATCACAACATCACGGATAATGGGAATCACCATGATGGTTCCATCCTCTTTTTTGACCGTCAGCCGTACTTCTGAGCCCTTTTTGCCGCGAATCAACTTCACCACATCATCCAGTTGCATGTCCACCACGTCCACGGGTTCAGCTGCTCCCTGAGCCACCTTGAGGATCACATCCTCCACTTCCAGTTGTCCCTGGCGGTAGCAGGCCGAGCCTGGCACAATTCGATTGACCGTGACGTAGCCAGCTTTTTCCTGAAGAGTTGCTCCAATTCCTTCCAAACGCCCTGAAAGGTTGATGTCAAAATTGGCTTTGTCTTCAGGCGGAAAATAGCCCGTATGCGGGTCGTAAACGTTGGCCACACAATTGAGGTAAGTGGCGCGGTGATCGTCTGTGTCGAGTTTATTGAGGCGACGGAACCAGTCTTCGTGGGATTTGCGCACTTTTTCGCGGGCTTTTTCTTCCATTTCCACTGCAGAAAGCCGGGTCACGCTGGTGTCATTGTCCTCAATCGCTTTTTCCTGCACTTCCATGATGTCGATCAGGCGCTGCATGGTTTGCCATTTGAGAGCTTTGCGCCAGCGGTCTTTCAACTCTTTTTCGTCTTTGGCATAGCCCATTTTCTCGGCATCCGTTTCATAATCTTCTTTGATCGTGAAGTCAAACGGCTTGGCCAGAATATCCTGCCAGTATTTTTCCGCGGCTTTGGTGCGCATGACCAGCAATTTCTCAGACAGTTCAAAAAAGTCATAGCTGGCCACTTTGATCTCGTCGTCAATCTGCTTGCGGTAAAATTCCATTTTTTTCACGTCCTCTTTCAACAGGAAACGTTTGCTCACATCCAGACGATCCACGTACATGTCATAGACGTCTTCAGAGAACTTATCGTCAATTTGCAGGGCGGTATAATGGTTGCTGTCAAGGCCTTGCAGAATCAGATTAATTAGTAATTCGCCCTTTTCCCCGGTTACAAAATTCCAGGAAACCAAAGTGAAAAACAGGATGGCGAGAATTGCGGCGGTGTATCTGGATCTCATCATTTTCTTATCAATAGTTTGCCGTTTTAGGCCTGCGATTAAAGTTAAACAAATTTACAACGTAATAGAACCCTTTAAATTTTTAAAAGGTTGCTAAGTTTCAATAAAACGGGGAGAGAAACCATAAACGGGAAGTTTTTTTCATAATTCTCTGCTCAAATATGTGAAAAACGGGTCTTGTGGGATTTCAGGGAAACGGTCACTTGCCGGTCGTTAAGCCGTACCTGTCTTTCATAGGGCCAAACCTGCTGTTGGTTCATTCACCCGTACTTTTTCTTTTGCAGGGAATCATTTTTGTTCAATCCAAAGGAATTTTTAAGTCCCTGTGCGGGGTAAAACTGAGGCAAGATGAAGCGAATCGTTCCTGATAGTGGGAAATTTTTAGTTCAATGGCTGCTGCTGGCTGTGTTTTTTTGTAATTCGGGCCTCCAGGGCCAAACTCTGGACTGGGCGAGACGCATGGGCGGGGGCGATACCCAGGAGGCTTTTGGCGTGGCCGTGGATGGAGCGGGAAACGTGTTTTCCACGGGTAGTTTTCGTGCTACTGCAGATTTTGATCCGGGCCCGGGCACTTTCAACATGACTGCCGCCACTTCCTCTGATATTTATGTGTCCAAACTGGACGCATCAGGTGCCTTTGTATGGGCCAAACAACTGGGATATGGCCCTTCAATCTGCTCTGCATACGATATTGTGACCGATGGGGGTGGCAACAGCTACATTGCAGGTGTTTTTCAGGGTACAGGGGATATGGATCCCGGTCCGGGAGTTTTGAATTTTGGTCCTACTGCTTATAAGGACGGATTGGTGGTCAAACTTGACCCAAATGGGAACCTGATCTGGGCGAGAGCGCTGATCGGGACCAACCGTTGCGAGGGGCACAGGATTTGTCTGGATCCGTCTGGCAATGTGCTGGTTACGGGCTGGTTTGAGGGCACGGTGGATTTTGATCCGGGACCGGGAAATAATTCCATTGCCTCCGTGGGAGGCCATAATACCTTTGTGTTGAAACTCAGTTCCAACGGTAATTTTATCTGGGCCCGCAATTTCGCCGGGGCCAACTGGAACGAAGGTTACGGTATTGAAGCAGATGCTGCGGGTCATGTATATATCACAGGCCACTATTTCGTTTCGGCCGATTTTGATCCGGGTCCGGGCACTTTTACCCTCACGTCTGCAGGCTCAAACGATGTATTTGTCACCCACCTGGATGCAGGAGGCAATTTTGTCGCTGCCGTAAGTTTTGGGGGGACCATGAAGGAGGAGGCCAACGGCCTTTCTCTTGATCCTGCCGGCAATATTTTGGTGACCGGAATTTTCCGCGGAACGACCGACCTTGACCCGGGACCGGGCGTGTTTCCCCACCTTTCGCAGGGAAGTGACGATGTTTTTCTGGTCAAACTGGACAATGGGGGCAATTTTGTCTGGGGGCTGGGTTTTGGTGCAAACTACGTGGACGTGGCCGAAGGTGTGGCTACGGATATTCTGGGCAATGCCTACATTACTGGCTATTTCAATGACAGTGTGGATTTTGATCCCGGCCCGGGCAATTTCTTTTTGAATGGGTACGGAGTTCACAATATGTTCATCGCACGCTACGATCCCTTGGGAAATCTTTTGTGGGCAGGCATGATGGGCACTTCTTTTGAAACCGTGGGCCGGGCCATCGCAGTAAATGCAAATGGAAATATTTACGCTTCGGGTCGCTTTACCTCGACGGGTGATTTTGATCCCGGACCCGGAGGGGTGTATATGACTTCGGCAGGGGGGCTGGATGCCTTTGTGCTCAAGTTCAATCCTGATGTCTCGCTGGCCTCGGGCCATTTTGACCTGGAGGCAGAGTATGATCCTTCCACCCGAAGGGTGGATTTGCAATGGAAAAATCCTTTCCCCACTACAGAACCCGGATTTGGGGTGCAATGGTCGGCTGATGGGGAAAATTGGATGGATTTGGGCCACGGAGTCAGGTCTTTCGCGGATGAAAGGGAAATTCAGGGATTGAATTTTTACCGCCTGAAAGCGATCCTGTCTACGGGAGAAATGGTTTATTCAGAAGTGGAAACCATTTCCATTCAGACCAGTCTGGAGCCAGCTTTGCTGGCTTTTCCCAACCCCAGTCTGAGGTTGCTTACCCTGGCAGGCGAATCATTGAACTGGGATAAAATAAAAATTACCGACCTCCATGGCCGGGATGTGAAAGGGCTGGTAAAGCCCATTTCGCTGCTGGAAAATAGCGTTCAATTGGATATTTCTGGTCTTACACAGGGTTGCTTTTTGATCCATCAGGGTGAAAGGGTGGTAAGAATCCAAAAATTCTGATCTGGTTTAACCGTTTTTTTACCCAACACAACCACTTTTCCCGGGTTTTCGTTCAGTTTGAACGGAGCCCGGTTTTTTTGTGTTTTGGAAAATTTTAGACAGGTCAGAACAAATTTGAATTTCTTAACTTTAACCATATTACATCAGACAAGCAGAATTTCAATTAATAACACATGGAATTTAAAGGAACACAGGATTATGTAGCCTCCCGCGATTTGGCTGTGGCCGTCAATGCATCCGTTCGGCTGCAACGGCCCTTGCTGGTAAAGGGCGAGCCAGGCACGGGCAAAACCATGCTCGCGTTCGAAGTGGCGAAAGCCCTGGGCAAGAAAATCATCACCTGGCACATCAAATCCACCACCACGGCCCAGCAGGGCCTGTATGAATATGACGCAGTTTCGCGTCTGCGCGACTCCCAACTGGGTTCAGAGAAGGTCCACGACATCGCCAATTACATTGTGAAAGGTAAATTATGGGAAGCATTTGACTCAGACGAACAGGTCGTGCTGCTGATCGACGAGATTGACAAGGCCGACATTGAGTTTCCCAATGACCTCCTGCTGGAACTGGATAAGATGGAATTTTACTGCTATGAATTGCAGAAAACTGTGCAGGCCAAACAACGCCCCATTGTGATTATTACCTCAAATAATGAAAAGGAACTGCCCGACGCCTTTCTGCGCCGTTGTTTTTTCCACTTCATCGCCTTTCCAGACCGCGAAATTCTGCGCCAGATTGTGGAGGTTCATTATCCCGACCTCGAAACCAGGCTGATGGAATCTTCCATGGATATCTTCTACGAAATTCGCAAAATGCCCGGCCTCAAAAAGCGCCCTTCCACCAGCGAATTGGTGGATTGGATCAAATTGCTGGTCATTGGCCAGATTGCTGCTGAGGAACTCGCGGGTTTTAATCTCAAGGAGGAATTGCCTCCTTATGCCGGCGCCCTGATCAAAAATGAGCAGGATTTCGGCCTCCTGCAGCGGCTTTCAGCCGCGCAAAAGCGTTTCAGATAGGTAATGAATGAACCACAGAGATCACAGAGAGCCCGCATGGTTGGTAAAGAGATCGCGAGACACGTTCTCAACCAAGAGTGCTCAAGTTGATTATGTGCTAAAATAGCTTCGCTATGTTTCTTGATTTCTTTTTGCTCCTCAAAAACGACGGCATTCCCGTCTCGCTCAAAGAATACCTTGACCTGCTCGAAGGGCTGGAAAAAGGTGTGGTGGAATATAATGTGGAAGATTTTTACTTCCTCTGCAAGGCCTCAATGGTCAAGCATGAGCAGCATCTGGACCGTTTTGATGTGCTTTTTGGGAAATATTTTGAGGGATTGGAGACCATCAACACGGAAGAATTCATGAAGATTCCCGAGGAATGGCTCAGGCGGGAAAAAATGAAAATGCTGACCGAAGAGGAGAAGGCCCTGATTAAGAAAATGGGGGGATTGGATAAGCTGATGGAACGCCTGAAGCAGTTGATGAAGGAGCAAAAAGAACGGCACGAAGGCGGCAATCGCTGGATTGGAACGGGTGGCACTTCGCCCTTTGGCAACAGCGGCTATAATCCCGAAGGGATTCGCATTGGGGGAGAAGGGGGCAATCGCTCGGCCATGAAAGTGTGGGAAAAACGGCAGTACAAAAACCTCGACGATGCCGTCGAGCTGGATACCCGCAACATGAAAATGGCCCTCAGACGCCTGCGGGCCCTCACCCGCGAGGGACTCCCCGACGAATTGGATCTGGATAAAACCATTCGCAAAACCTCGGAGAATGCAGGTTATCTGGATTTGCAAATGGTGCCGCAGAAGCGCAATAACATCAAGGTGCTGCTCCTGCTCGACATTGGCGGCTCCATGGACGACCACATTGAGATATGCGCCAGGCTGTTTTCTGCGGCGAAATACGAATTCAAACACATTGAATCCTTCTACTTTCACAACTGCCTGTATGAATCAGTCTGGAAAGATAATGTGCGCCGTTGGTCGGAAAGTACGCCCACTTTGGAGGTTTTGCATACCTACAACAGCGATTATAAAGTGATTTTTGTGGGAGATGCTTCCATGGGTACTTATGAAATTACCCATGCAGGAGGCAGCGTGGAACACTGGAACGACGAACCCGGCCTGGTCTGGCTGCGCCGCATGAAAGACCATTTCAAAGACATGGTCTGGCTTAACCCCATTCCGCCCGAATATTGGGATTTTACCCCCAGCATTGGTCTGCTCAAAAAGGAATTTCAAAATAAAATGTTTCCCCTTACGCTTGCTGGGTTGGACGACGCAGTCAAAGCATTGAAAAACAGGAAGAAGAAGTGGGATTAAGATTCTGAAACTATCCTGATCCCTAAATGATCCGTTTATGCACAGGGGGGAGATATTTCGTTACTTTCCCTGAAAAAAATCCGCCATTCGTCTGCCAGCTTCTGATTCTCTCAATTTACTCCAGGGGATCAGCAGGTCATAAAAACCAAACGTCCTTTCAGAAGGTGCCAGTTTGAGCATCAGGCCATCCCTTGAAAAGATAAAATCACGGGTCACCTGTTCCAGATACACCTCAGGCGCAGCGCAATAGCCCATGTCAATGTCTTCTCTGGATTGCAAAATGCGGGTAAATTCCCGCAGAAAAGCAGCCTGGTCGGGAAAAAAATCCCGGGCAGAAACCTGAACCAATCCCTTGTCAGTCAAAAGATAGTTGTGCCAAACGGTCACTCCCGCCCCGGGAACGGGCATTTCCATGTCGAAACCATTGTATGGTGTGTAAAAGGCGACAGAAAAGGCGCGGTCAGAAATAAAATCCAACCTTGCTGTTTGTTGGTTGGGCCGTCCGTGGGCATTATTGCTCTTTTCGACCGGCAGGCAATTGCCTTGTTCCATAATCAATTTCCAAAGTGCGGTCCTTTGAGGCGATTTTCTCAGGTTGGGTTTCAGACTGTCGGCCATTTCCACCATTATACAAAACCTGCAGTCGTAGGGCTCAGTTCCAGGCACATCTTCAAAGGTAAGGTCCATCAGTTTTTTTGTCACCGTTTCGGGTTGGCTGATCAGGGTACCCGTACCTGAAATCAGTTGGATTGTATTTCCCTTTTTCAATTGCCACCATCCCTTCCTGTCGAATTTGTTGTTCTGGTTCAGGTAGAAGGGATAAAAATGGCAAAGGGGGAGAATGGATTCGTAAATGGGAGGTGCAAGTTCTTTGCCGTCTGAGGTGTAAAGGCCTTCCAGATTGTCCTTGCCCGTAACCCGCAGGGTATGGGCCCCAATCCATTCCATTTTTAGAAAGCGGGGCGGAATCAACCATTTCATGTCCCGGGTGCTCATCCTGCCAATCAGTCCGTTTTGATAAGAATTTATGGTGTCACCGGGTAAGAAAGGCTGATCATACGCGCCAGGCAGAACCTGTTTTCCTGTGGTATCAATCATGACCCATTTTCCCGCCTCGGGCTCCTTCAGTTTGGCCGATTTCAAGACCCAAAGGTGGGGAAGCTGTGCTTTGGTAAGTTCAAACCCGCAATAAATTGTATCCGTGAAGACTTTTCCTGAAGCCAAATTCATAAAAGCCTGGTTGCGGGATCTGGTTTCCAGGGGAATGATGGAGGCGAAATTTTTTTGGAATGAAATGACTTCGAAGGGAAATGTGGGTTTGCCCAGGGCATTGAATACATACGATCTGGGCCATAAATGCACGATCAGGGTGTTGCCAAAGCCCTGGTACTGAATGGAATCAGGATGGTGACAAAGTCGTCGATCGGGTCCGGACCCTTTGGATAGGAAGGGAATCAGCTGGTTTTCAATTCGGTAAAGGACAATTTTTCCCTGATCAGCCACCAATTCCGACCTGACAGGTCGTGCTGGCAGGCTGGTGAGGTCGTAGGCATCAACTTTCAAACCGTCCATCAGGAAATAATGGTTGGGCAGGCCCCAGGTGGCGGCTCCCCAGGCAGTATATTGGAAAGGGGTGATTTCTCCTCCCGTACCTGCAATCAGGGCATATTTGCCATCTTTTTTACCCAGAAAATGGTCGTGGGCGGCCTCATAACCTTGCCAGTATTCTCTTTTTTTCGGGGTTACCAACCGCACCAGGGTGTCGTACCTGGCTTCCAGTACGGAGGCTCCCTTCTGGGAAACGGTTCCGTGTTTGCCATTTTTCTTCACTTTCCAACCATAATTTTCAAGGTTGGCGTACCATCCGTTTACTTTATCCAGAAATTCGTACTGGGGTTCAATCACCACTGTACCATCATTGCGCATGAGGCCCCAAAGGTTATTTTCACTGATCTTTATCAGGTCATCGCCATAGAGACAGGAGATAGATTCGGTCGAGTATTGCAGGGGGGGTATAAAATATCTGGGAGGAATCAATTCCTTGCCATCCCAGTCGATTTTGCCCGTTTTTTCCTCCAGCTTCGCTGCGATGCCATACATCCCGCAAATGCGCAACTGATCATATTTCCGCTCACAAATGAGGTTCCCTTTTCGGTCGATGATGCCAGCATGTCCCCTGACTCCCTCAGAATCACGGTAATTGCCAATCAGGGTGCGTGGGCGGTCTCCAAAGGGAAGGATGGTGCCGCGGGTGGGAGGAAAAACGATCTTGCCTGTGGTGTCCACAAAAGTTGTGATTACCCCATACTGTTCTTCAGGCAGCGCGCCCTGGAGGATAAAGGTTGCGTTCCCATCCATTTGAATGCTGTAATACTCAATGGGTGCGATCCAACGGGCCTTTTGAATGTGGTAAAGACCATACCTTTCCCCTTTTTTGACCATCAGAATGTTGATTTTTTTGGGGGTTGTGGCCCCAGTTTGGTCGGGATAAAGGATATTAAATCTGCCGCCTGCCGGGCTGATGGAGAGATATTCAGGGGGAAGGATTTGCTTTCCGTCGGGGGCCAGCAGGCCCATGAACTGCTCTGTTTTGGGCAAGAAATATCCTTCCATTGTGGTCGAAATCAGGGGATAGGAGGCGGGGACCACCCATTTGCCGGCCTCATTTTTGAGGCCGTAGGCACAGGCGATATTGTCTTTCACCACGCGCAGGGACTGCGCCTGGCCGTGCAGAATGCTGAAAGTCAGGGCAATGAGTAAGAATAACTGTCTCATCAAATGTTTACTGGGTTCTTTTCCAAAATCAACGAAAGATAGCCATAGAATGGTGTCCTGAAGGAGGTAATTGCATAATAAGGAGAGAAGGAAAAACTTGAATCAGGATAAAGAAATTCCTCTCAACGGACTTCGCAAAATTATTGACATATCAGTGGAGCGGTTTTTTTAAAATTCGTGAAAGGAAAGAAGAATTTAATGTCCAAATTGCAGGTCTGATAAAAGTGGTCGAATCTTATCCTTAGAAAAAACACCCGTAAATGACTCAGAATCCCTCTCCCAGAAAACAATTGATCGAATTCCTATGTGGATTCCCAGCCCTGAATGAGGTGCTGATTTCAAAGTTGGTGGAGATGATTCCCGTGATTGCGCCAGCCCGCGGAACCATTCTGGTGCGGGAAGGGGAGGTGCCTGCGGATTGCTATTTTGTCCTGAAGGGCCTGGTGCGTCAGTATCAATTCATCGACGGAAATGAACGCACAACCGAGTTTTACACGGAAACTCACGGGATCGTTTCGTCCCGTCATTATACCGAACAAACGCTTTCACCTTTTTTCCTGGAGTGCATGGAGGATTGCCTTTTGATCGCGGGAAATATGGAAATTGATGAGGCCAATTACCGTGAGTTTCCCGAACTGAGAGAAATTACCCGCCACATGCTGGAGCAAGATTTGAATCGCTCCAAAGAGGATCACGCAAGATTTATTCTTTCCTCCCCCGCCGACCGCTATGTGCATTTCATGGAGACCCGCAAGGACCTTTCCAACCGTGTTCCCCTGCATCAGATTGCCAGTTATCTGGGTATGACAGCCGAGTCCCTGAGCAGAATCAGGAAACGGATTATTTCGTAGTCAAATCTGACTTTTTGCCCCCTTTCACCAGCAGCCAAATGGCCAGCCCCAGTTCCCCGAGCACCATGGGTGCCATGAAAACTGCTTCCACTTTGAAGCGAATTTCTTCGTAATCAGCGATAAACAGGTCGGCCGTATTGCTTGCCACATATCCAATCCCGGCAATGAACAACAGAATGCTGATAGCTTTCAGAACAAACCCTTTTTCAAAAACCAGGGGAGCCAGCAACAGCAAATGCACCCCAAAAAGGATCAGGCCAAATTGCCAGATAGATTGAAAATCAAGGATTTGCTCCCAGATCTGGCCATAGTCTGGCGTAGTCTGGGTGAAATTTACCAGAGCCAGTACCAAATGCCCAATAGCCACCAGCAGAATGAGGGAGTAAATGAGGCGAAAGGCGGCCATGGCCATAGATTTTTTCCTGTTTTTACCTTCCCAGACCCGAAACAGTCCCCAACTTGCGACCAGATCACAGATCAGAATCACCAGCCAACCCAGGATGCCCAGTTGGAAGGCGGATTTCATCCCTGAAAATTGGGTGGAAAATGAATCAGAATTCAGTTCAAAAATGGGGGTAAAGACCAGGCCCATGGTCAAGCCTGCGACTACGGCCATGATCACAATGGCGCTGCCAGTGAGTAATGCTACCTTTCTCAGATCGGCTTTTTGGGGGGTAGATTTCAGTATTGTTGTTTCCATGCACAAAGCTAAAGTGCAGGAATGGCAATGGACCTTGACGAAAGTCAAGAAATGGGGGAGTGGAAAAATTGGTTGAGAAATGAGAAGTTAGGAAAGTGACTCTAATTTTCTTTTTAGCCCCAGTAAATCAAAATACATCATCCTGGTTTTCAGTGGTTCTGTGGTATCTCGCCTGAAATACTCAGCCTCTTGGTCTTCTGAGGAGAAAAGAAGGGAAAATTCGTTCTTCAAATAAAAGGAAAGAGTAGCTTCTGTGTTATAAGCGTCAACCAGAAGAAACCTTGCCCGGGAATCATTGAGGGAGAAAAGTTTTATTACATCCATCAACTGGGTTCCCAGGCCTTTGCCTGCAAAATCACCTGAAACACCTAACCTACCAATTAGTAAAGCTGGGAACGATTTTGATCTTTTGTGTCTTCCTATGCTTTTTTCCACTTTCTTTTTTCTTGAGTTGGGCAAATCAAATACCCTGACGCTATCATTAGAAATAGAAAAAGCACAAACTACCTTTTTGGGGTCAGTTTTTAGGTTGAAAATGAAGTTTCGGCGAGGAGATTATCCTGATATTCAAAGGATTCGAGGGCAAAGAATTCGTTCAAATCCTGATTTCCACAATCAAAATCAAAAATTCCTTTGTCCTGCCTGATAATGTTAAATTCGCAGTCCTTTTGAAGGGAGATCATTTGCCTGACCTGTCGGACTCTTTCATGATTTTTGCCATGGCCATCGCTGCCAGAATCCGCTTCTTACTCATACCCGAAATGACTGGGTTTTCAATACGCTTCAGAAAGCGCTCGGCACTTTCTCCCGATAATTCTGGTGATCTTTTAATATCTAATGCCATAATGATCTTAAAGGTACGAAAAAATTGAAGTATTTGTTTGACAGAGTTTATTACAAGTGCATTTTCGGCTGAAATAAATCTAATGCTTGGGTTGTGGGAAAAATTCGACAAAGTCACTCCTCCAACACCTTCAAAATCAATTTCCCCAGTTTTTCCCCGCTGAACAGACGCAAAAAAGTTTCCCGGAAATTTTCGATCCCTTCATACACATCCTCCCGGCTTTTCAGCTGGCCTGCGGCCATCCAGGCACCCATTTCGCGGGCCGCTTTTCCATAATCTTTGGCGTAATCCATCACTACCATGCCTTCCATGCGGGCCCGATTAACCAGCAGAGCCAGATAATTGGACGGACCTTTGACCGCGGTGGTGTTATTATACTGCGAAATGGCCCCACAAATTACAATCCGCGCATGCATGCGGATGCGGGACAGGGCCAGATCGAGGGTTTCACCCCCCACATTATCAAAATATACATCAATTCCTTCGGGCAATTCCCGTTTGAGCCCAGCTTTCAGATCTTCGTTTTTGTAATCAATTGCCCCATGGAAACCCAGTTCTTCGATCAGATAACGGCATTTTTCCGCACCTCCTGCAATTCCCACCACTTTACAACCCTTGATGCGGGCGATTTGTCCGACCACACTGCCCACTGCGCCAGCTGCACCCGAAACCAGCACTGTATCACCTTCCTTCAACTGCCCCACTTCCAGCAAACCAAAATAGGCGGTCATGCCCGGCATACCCAGAGTACCCAGATAGGCCGTCAGGGGTGCCAACCGCGGATCAACCTGATGCCAGCCTTTGCCATCAGAAATTGTGTATTGTTGCACCCCACCCCAGCCAGTTACGAAGTCACCCACTTTGAAGCGGGTATCTCCCCGGGTCTGAATCACTTTGCCAAGTGACCCTGCCCGCATTACCTCACCCAGTCGCACAGGTGGAATGTACGAACGGGTGTCATTCATCCAGCCGCGCATGGCCGGGTCCAGTGAAATATAATGGTGCTGGATCAGCATTTCGCCCTCACCTGGAACGGGGATTGGCTGGCTTTCAAGCTGCCAGGTTGAGGCATCAGGAAGGCCCGTGGGGCGCTGGACGAGGAGTAATCGCTTGTTCATCTGTTTAATTTTATGAAGGGGACCGCAATTTTAATAAATTCGGATTCCGGAAAAATTTTAATCCCCTGAATAATGAAAATTTCTGAAAAATTTGACCTGACTGGAAAAGTGGCCCTGGTAACGGGAGCCAGCAAAGGAATTGGCCAGGCTATCGCTCTGGCCTTTGGCCAGCAGGGCGCTAAGGTGGTGATTTCCAGTCGCAAGCAGGAGGCTTGCGACGAGGTGGCGGCCGAATTCGCCGCTCAGGGATTGGAGGCCTTTCCTGTGGCTTGTCACATGGGTTCAGAAGAACAGATCGCTCAAATGGTGCAGAAAATTCAGGAAAAATATGGCCAACTCGACATTGTGGTCAATAATGCCGCCACCAATCCCGTCTTTGGCCCCCTGCACAAAGCACCCGGCGAAGCATTTGATAAAATCATGGAGGTCAACGTTAAGGGCCCCTGGTTGTTGAACAACCTGGCTTATCCCTTGCTGAAAGTAAACGGCGGCTCCATCATCAACATCAGCAGCATTGAAGGTATCACCCCCGGGCAGGGCCTGGGGCTGTATTCTGTCAGCAAATCAGCTTTGATCTCTCTGACCAAGGCTTCGGCCCGTGAATGGGGCAAGAGCAATATCCGGGTGAATGTAATTTGCCCGGGACTGGTTCGCACCAAATTCAGCGAAGCCCTTACTTCCAACGATCAGATTTTGCAGCATGTGCTTGGTAAACAGGCCCTTCCTCAGGTTGCCGAACCCATTGACATGGCCGGCCTGGCCCTTTTTCTGGCTTCAAATGCCTCGTCTTTTTGCACGGGCGGGGTGTATGTGGCGGATGGTGGATATGTGATTTGAATGGAGAGGAGATAGTTGGGGAGGACAAATACATTCAGTAAATTCGGGGAAAAGTATGATAGCGCGGATTACTTTAGAGAATTTTTTCAGCTTTGGTCAGCCCACAGTGATTGAGCTTAATCCGGGCATTAATGTTCTGGTAGGAATAAACGGAAGTGGAAAATCGAACTTTCTGAAAGCCATAAAATTGCTGTATGAAGGGGTGGCAGGGGATGGGTTTGAGAAGATTTTTTTACAGGATTGGGGAGGATTCGATACGGTTTCAAACTCAATAAAAGGACAAAATAGATTTGTTAGACTTTTATTCGAGTTTGATTTTCAGGCTATTAGCGATTCATTGGAGGGATATGGATTTAATTTCGACAGAAATCTTATTTATGAGGTTACTATTTTTCCGTCTGGTGGAACTGGCTATTACCTGAAGGAAAAAATATATGCGTCTGGTAAACCTGAATCCGGGAAATCTCCATTCATTTACATGGAAATGGAGAATTCTGAAGGGGAAATATCTGCAAGAGAAGATGGAAAAGTTGGAATCCAAAGATATTCAAGGGAGAAAGGCCAGGTTTCTTTCAAATCAACGGAGTTGATTCTAAGGCAAATTTCTGATCCAGGCAGATATATCCCTTTGTTCACCCTCAAAAGGTCAATTGAAAAACTAGCCCTGTATGAATATTTTGACACTTCTCTCAAAAGCACGATCAGGCAGCCAGCTTCATTTGATATCGCAGAAAGGCTGAAATTTAACGGTCAGAATCTTACTTCCATCTTGAGCAAGATCCAAAATAATTATTCCACTGACTACGAGAACATCGAGAGGTATATCAATAAAGTCAATCCTAAGTTTAAAGAAATAGGTTTTTCATTAATCGGGTCAAAGCAATATTTGGTGCTTAGGGAAAATAATTTGGCAAAAGCGGTTCCCATTGAGCATATTTCAGACGGGACATTGAGGTATATATTACTCCTGGCAATTTTTTTTAATCCAGGAAGGGGAGGTCTTTTATGTATTGAGGAGCCAGAAATTGGCTTGCATCCAGACATGATCAATTCAATTGGAGAGGCAATAAAAATGGCTTCCTTAGATAATTCACAAATAATAATTGCTACTCACTCTCCATTACTGCTAAATTCATTTGATCTGGAGGAAATCCTTATTTTCGAAAAGGACGAATTAAATCAAACTTTGGTAAGGACCAAGTCTGAGGAGGATTTTGAGGATTGGAATGATAATTTACTCCCAGGTCAACTTTGGTTAAGGGGGCAATTGGGAGGGAAAAGATGGTAGATTTAACGATTTATGTGGAGGGGGGCGCATGGATTAGTGCAGGTGGAGATGCTGCTTTGACCATAGATAACAGCCAGGTTTTCAGAGAGGGATTTCATAAACTCTTTTCCCAAAAATTGTCTGAAGACCATTTTAATTTGATCATTCAGCCCATTGGTTCAGTAACCCAAACCAGAAACTACCTGCAAAAACTATCCCTCAGAAAAAACGCTGGAATTATTCTGATTGATCTTGACGGGCCAAAAAGTGAAAAGGGGTTAAGACTCGAACATTATAAGCCGTTGGATACTTCCAGATTGTTTTTTATGGTTCAGGAAATGGAGTCCTGGATATTGTCTCAACCAGAAATTTTGAGCACCTATGCCAAATTTGAGGGGTTGAATTTTAAAAAACCTGATGAAAATTTGTCTGATGACTCCTTAATCAAGAATATTCACCCGGAAGAAATTTCGAACCCTTCTGAAAAATTGAATACTCTTTTCAGAAAGTATTTCAGTGAATTAAAAATCAGGGGAGGAAAACCCAAGCCAAAAGCTAAAAGCTATTCAAAATCAAAAGATGGTCCCAGGCTTATTGGGCTCTTAAATCTGGATTCGATCATAACTGATTTTGATGAGGCAGAAAGGTTGATAAGTTTCGTAATGATTAGGGAAATCAAGTCTCAAAATGATTGAATTATTTGCCACAGATAAATTAAAAGAACTCTACCCCAGGGTACAGCGGTTTGTGCAGGAGGAATTGATTCCCATGGAGATGTCCTTACTTCACGGAACCCGGAACGAAGTGGAAGATGGGCTGGAGAGGCTGCGGATCAAAGCCAAATCCCTTGGATTTTGGGCCCCTTATCTGCCTGAAAATGAAGGTGGATTGGGCCTTTCTCTGGTCGAATTTGCTCAGCTCAGCGAACTGCTGGCTATGACTCCCCTGGGTCATTATGCCCTCAATTGCCAGGCTCCCGACATTGGAAACATTGAATTGCTGGAAAAATACGCAGCTGATAACCTGAAGCATGCCTTTCTCGAACCCCTGATCCAGGGAAAAATTCGCAGTTGCTTCTCAATGACCGAGCCCGATTTTGCAGGATCAAATCCAGTGCAAATGGGCACCACCGCAGTTTTGCAAGGCAACGAATGGGTCATCAACGGGCATAAATGGTTTACCAGTTCTGCCGACGGAGCTGCCTTTGCCATTGTGATGGCGGTCACAGACCCGGCCGCCTCCCCGTACCAGCGGGCCAGCATGATTTTGGTACCCACGGACACCCCGGGTTTCAATCTGGTGCGCAACATTCCCATCATGGGCGAGGCGGGATTTGGCTACGTCAGTCACGCAGAAATCAAATATGAGAACTGCCGGGTGCCTGGCGAAAATATCATTGGAAAACCTGGAATGGGCTTTTTGCTGGCGCAGGAGCGCCTCGGACCCGGTCGCATCCATCATTGTATGCGCTGGATTGGCATTTCAGAACGGGCCCTCGACCTCATGTGCCAACGGGCTGCCTCACGTGACATGGGCGACGGCACCAAACTGGGCCACAAGCAAACCATCCAAAACTGGATTGCCGAGAGCCGGGCTTCTATCAATGCCGCCCGTTACATGGTGTTGCATGCCGCCCACAAAATGGATCAGGAAGGTACCAAGGCGGCTCGCCTGGAAATTTCCACCATTAAATTTTTCGTGGCTGATGTGATGATGACCGTGCTCGATCGTGCCATTCAGACCCACGGCGCACTCGGCATTACGGACGATCTGGTGCTTTCGTGGTGGTATCGCCACGAACGGGGCGCCCGCATTTACGACGGTCCTGACGAAGTCCACAAGGCCTCGTTGGCCAAATCCATCCTCAAAAATTACGGACTTAATCAGGGATCATGAATCAGGAAGCATTGGATAAAGCAACCCAGGTACGCGAAGGTGAAAATCTGGCTGAACAGGAAATTAAGGCCTGTTTGGAGCATCAATTGGGACAAAAATTCAGGGAAATTGAAATCCAGCAGTTCCCGGGAGGCTATTCCAATCTCACTTACCTGATCCGTCTGGACGAACAGGAATTTGTGTTGCGCAAACCGCCCCGTGGTGCCAATATCAAATCTGCCCACGACATGGGGCGAGAATTTAAGGTGCTTTCCCTGCTCAAACCCGTTTATCCTTTTGTTCCCAGCCCCGTATTGTATGAGGAAAGTTCAGAACTACTGGGCGCTCCTTTTTATGTGATGGAACGGGTGAAAGGAATTATTCTGCGAAATCGCCCTCCCAAAGGCATTGATTTGCAACCTGAATTGATGGGTAAAATCTCCCGTGCGACCATTGATCACCTGGCTTCCTTGCACTCCCTTGACCTGGAGAAAAGTGGTTTGGCTGATTTTGGCAAGCCTGAAGGCTATGTGCAGCGGCAGGTGGAAGGTTGGGTGAAACGCTATTTTAATGCTGAGACAGATGAGGTTGGTGGAATGAATGCTGCCGCGGAATGGTTGCAAGCCAATATTCCTTCAGCAAGCCAGGCTGCCTTCATCCACAACGACTTCAAATACGACAATCTGGTGCTTGATCCCATTGATCTGTCCCGGATTATTGCCGTTTTGGATTGGGAAATGGCCACCGTGGGCGATCCGCTCATGGATTTGGGCACCAGCCTGGCCTACTGGATTGAAGCCAAAGACAGCGACGCGCTCAAACCCTTCAGTCTGACCTGGCTGCCGGGCAACCTCACCCGTGAGGAAGCCGTGGAACGCTATGCGGATAAAATGGGTCTGAAAGACCGAAATATGCTGTTTTATTATGTGTTTGGCTCATTCAAAGTGGGAGTTATTGCCCAGCAGATTTACGCCCGCTTCAAGCAGGGTTTCACCAAAGATCCCCGTTTTGGGATGTTGATTCATTCCGTGCGGGCTTGTGGTCAGAATGCGCAATTGGCCATTCAATTCAATCGCATCAGCAATTTGTATTAAGCATGGAAATGAAAATCGAAGATATCCGTAAGGTACTGATTCTGGGCAGCGGCACCCTCGGCTTGCGCGTAGGTTTGCAGGCCGCAGTCAGTGGATTTGAGACCACGATTGTGGATGTGAGCGAAGCCTCCAATGAAAAAGCCAAAGTGGTGCACGAGAAAATTCTGCGGCATTTGGTCAAACATGGGCGCGTGCAGGCTGCTGAACTGGATGAAGTGCGAAATCGAATTACCTGGAGCACAGATCTGAAAACTGCGGCCAGGGATGCTGATTTTGTCAACGAATCTGTGACTGAGGAACTGGCTCTGAAGCAGAAAGTCTGGGCCCAGCTGGGTGAATTTTGCCCACCCAGGACCGTTTTTACCACCAATACTTCGTATTTATTGCCTTCCCAAATGGCGGAAGCCACTGGGCGACCCGCGCGCTTTTGCGCCTTCCATTTCCACGACGTATTTACTGCCCGGGTAGTGGATATCATGCCCCATCCCGGCACCGCAGACTGGATGATTCCCCTCTTGGTGGACATGGGCAAACGCCTGAATCAGATTCCCGTGGTGATGAAGCGCGAGTCGCCCGGCTATATTTTCAACTCTATTCTGATGGCCGTTTTGGGTGCGGCAGGCGCCTTGGTCACCTACGACATCGCCAGCGTGCAGGAGGTGGATCGTTCCTGGATGGGCAATTTCAATACCCCCAGCGGTCCTTTTGGCATCATAGATGAAATTGGATTGGATACGGCCTGGCACGTTTTGAAAAACCGCAAAGACGAAAAAAGTGTGCGCTTTGCCGCCCTGCTTCGTTCCATGCTCGACCAAGGCAAACTGGGTTTGAAGTCAGGGGAGGGGTTTTATAAATATCCCCAGGCCGAGTTTAAGCAGGAAGGGTTTTTGGGGTAGGGGGGATATTTTTCTTACAAATTAATTTTTTGCAATTTTTTTGCATAAATTCGTTTATGATATATATTTGATTGGAAAAACAATCCCATTCAACCATGCTAATAGAATTTAATATCGAAAATTTCCTTTCATTTAAGGATTTTACCACCCTTTCCATGGTTGCGTCCAAACCCTTTAAGGAGCATATGGAAAGCCATGTTATTTCCCTGGGCACCAGCATTGACTTATTGAAATCTGCGGTTATTTATGGAAATAATGCAAGTGGAAAAAGTAACCTGCTGGAGGCATTGGGTTTTATGAAAGCAATGGTTCTAAATTCGTTCAGGGATGCATTGCTTGAAGAAAATGAAAAAAGATTTCCTCTGGAAAAATTTGCTTTGAATACCCAATCACTCAAGGACTCAAGCTTTTTTGAGGTTTCATTTATTCAAAATAAAGTTAAATACAGGTATGGTTTTGAAATTGATTATAATCTGGTAGTTGCGGAATGGCTTTTTCATTCAACTACGAAGGAAGTTTACCTTTTCAAAAGAAATCGCCAGGAAATCGAAATAAACAAATCAGCTTTTAATGAAGCTTTGGGTAAGGAGGAAGACATAAAGGAAAATGTCTTGTTTCTTTCACTTTTGGCCACCCTTGGAAAACCACTTTCAACCCAAATAGTGGAGTGGTTTAAGAAGGTAAATTTTATTAACGGAAATCATGACCTTGGGCACAAGCTTTATACAATTGAGAGGTTAAAGTCAGATAAAACCTTTCTGGGCTGGGTGCTAAGATTCCTCAGGGAACTGGAAATTTCCAACATATCCACGATAGAGGAGGATTTTAGTGAAATTAACATAGAGAATCTGAAGGAGAAAGAGAAAGACGAGGAAATCCTCAATTTACTGACCAGTATTAACAAAATTCAATCAAGGCAGAGGAAAAGAGACCAGATCGTAACATTTCACAGAATTTATGATGAAAACAATATTCTTGTGGATACCATTCCCTTCAATTTTGACACGCAGGAATCGGAGGGAACGAAAAAACTGTTATATCTTCTTGGTCCCTGGTTTGATACTCTTCAAAATGGAAAAATCTTGGTCATTGATGAACTGGACTCAAGATTACATTCTCAATTGACTTTGAGGTTGATAGATTTTTTCCATCAGTTTAATTTTAGTAACGCTCAGTTGGTTTTCGCGGCACATGACGTGGCCCTTCTCAATAAAGAAACCTTCAGAAGAGATCAGATTTGGTTTGTTGAGAAGAACCAGTTTGGGGCCTCAGAGCTTTATTCGCTTGGTGGATTTAAAACAGATACAGTAAGAAATAAGTCTGCTTTTGATAAAAATTATCTGGAGGGCAAATTTGGGGCAATTCCATATTTTGGACATGAAAAGGAATTGATAGAAACTCTTTATGGGAAAAGGTAAGCAGAACAAGTTTAACCCCCGAAAATCCTCTTCCTATCAAAGGGAAAGAAATGTTCTAGAAACAAGAAAGGGGCGAAAGGAGCCTCTGATTGTTTTAAGTTTTAAAGACTTTGATAGAAATCAGGGACAATCTTTTAAAGAATGGGAACAAGCAGAGTTATTAGCCCTTGCAGTAAATAAACTCCATGCAGTTTGTCAGCTGACGGTAGGAGAGGCAACTTCTCAACAAGTAATCAAACGCTATACCAAAGTTGGTTTTCCTCCAGAATCAGGTTTTGTGCATCCAAGGCACATTTTACCCGAGGTTACTTGGTGTTCAATGCATATTCAGGGAAAGGAATGTGTTATTGGGTATTTCGAGGAAAATGTTTTTTATGTTGTTTTTCTGGATATGGATCACGAATTCTGGAAAACAAAGAAAAAACACACCTGAATCCCCATCTACCTGCTCAAATACAAATTCCGCTCTCTGTAAAGCTTCAAAAAGTACTCGTCATTCAAATCCTCGATGAAGTAAATGCGCTCGCCGGTGGATTTCATCTCGGGGCCGAGTTCTTTGTTGACGTTGGGGAATTTGTCGAAGGAGAAAATGGGTTCCTTGATGGCGTAGCCTTTGAGCATGGGTTTGGGATCAAAGTCTTTGACTTTGTGGGTGCCCAGCATCACTTTGGTGGCCATGTTCACGTAGGGCACTCCATAGGCTTTGGCGATGAAGGGCACAGTGCGGGAAGCCCTTGGATTGGCCTCAATCACATAAACTTCGTCGCGGTGAATGGCAAACTGGATGTTGATCAACCCCTTGACTCCCAGTGCCACGGCAATTTTGCGGGTATATTCATCCATTTTCATTTTGTGCAAATCGCCCAGACTGAAAGGGGGCAGCACGGCCGAACTATCACCCGAGTGGATGCCTGCAGGCTCAATGTGTTCCATCATCCCGATGATGATTACGTCCTCGCCGTCGCAAATGGCATCGCATTCCGCCTCTATTGCGCCATCCAGAAAATGGTCGATCAGTACGCGGTTGCCGGGAATTTCCTTTAACACATTCACCACATGCTCTTCCAATTCCTCGTCGTTGATCACGATGCGCATGCTTTGTCCGCCAAGTACGTAGGAAGGGCGCACCAGGGCTGGATAACCCACATCCTGAATCACATCCAGGGCGTCATTGGCATTTTCGGCCACCCCAAATTGAGGATAAGGAATGCCCAGTTCTTTCAGCAATTCAGAAAAACGACCGCGGTCCTCGGCCATATCCAGCGCATCGTAAGGCGTGCCAATGATGGGGATATTGTAGCGATCCAGCTTCTCGGCCAGTTTGAGCGCGGTTTGTCCACCCAACTGCACAATCACACCTTCGGGTTTTTCGTGGCGGATGATGTCGTAGATATGTTCCCAGAAAACGGGTTCAAAGTATAATTTGTCCGAAACATTGAAGTCAGTGGAGACGGTCTCGGGATTGCAATTGATCATGATGGTTTCGAACCCTTCCTCCTTGGCGGCCAGTACCCCGTGCACGCAGCAGTAGTCAAATTCGATCCCCTGTCCAATGCGATTTGGGCCCGAACCAAAGATCACGACCTTCTTTTTGTCGCTGACCACAGATTCGTTTTCATCCTCAAAAGTGGAATAATAGTAAGGCGTAACGGCTTCAAATTCGGCTGCGCAGGTATCCACGAGCTTATATACCCGCTGAATGCCCAGCTTTTCGCGCAGGGCATAGACCTCGCTTTCCCAGCATTGCAGCATGTGGGCCACCTGTCGGTCGGCAAATCCGTTTTGTTTGGCTTCCAGCAGCAGATCTCGGGGCAGATCAGCGATGGTATGAGCGGAAATTTGCTTTTCCAGTTTGACCAGCTTATAGATTTCTTCCAGAAACCAGCGGTCGATTTTGGTGACTTTCTGAATGGATTTGAGCGGAACCCCCATCAGCATGGCGTCTTTGACGTGCCAGAGACGGTCCCAGGAGGGATGTTCCAGGGAGTACATCAATTGTTCCAGGTTGGTGAGTTCCTTGCCGTCTGCGCCCATGCCGTTACGTTTCAGTTCGAGGGACTGAATGGCCTTTTGCAGGGCTTCGTTGAAGCTGCGACCTATTCCCATGGATTCTCCCACGGACTTCATTTGCAAGCCCAGGGATTCGTCCGCACCGCGGAATTTGGCAAAATTCCAGCGGGGAATTTTCACGATTACGTAGTCAAGAGAGGGCTCGAAGAAGGCAGAGGTGGTCTGGGTAATCTGGTTGGGCAATTCATCCAGACGATAACCCACTGCGAGTTTGGCAGAAACCCGGGCAATGGGATAACCCGTGGCTTTGGAAGCCAGGGCCGAGGAGCGCGACACGCGGGGATTGATCTCGATCACGATCATGCGCTCAGAATTGGGATCAATGGAGAATTGCACGTTGCATCCTCCTGAAAACTCGCCAATCGCGTCCATGACCTGAAAGGCCATGTTGCGCATGCGCTGCATGTGGGGATCAGAAAGGGTCATGGCCGGGGCCACGGTCACAGAATCACCCGTATGGATGCCCATGGGATCGAGGTTTTCGATCGAACAAATCACAATGTGGTTGCCGGCGTGGTCGCGCAGCACTTCGAGTTCGTATTCTTTCCATCCAAAGATGGATTCTTCGATCAGCACCTGGTGCACGGGACTCATGTGCAGGGCCCGGGTGAGGGCTTTGTCGAAATCGGCGGGATCTTTGACGAAGCCGCCGCCCGTGCCGCCCATGGTATAAGAGGGACGCAAAACCAGCGGAAAGCCAATTTCCTGGGCGATTTCTTTGCCTTCCAGAAAGGAGGCCGCAGTGCGGGCGCGGGGCACGGGAATACCTTCTCTTTCCATGAGCAGGCGGAATTTTTCCCGGTCTTCGGCCATGTCAATTCCTGCAAAATCCACTCCAATGGTTCTGACGCCATACTTTTGCCAAATGCCCGCCTGTTCGCATTCCATGGCCAGATTGAGCGCGGTTTGTCCGCCCATAGTGGGCAGTACGGCGTCAATTTTGCGCTCTTCGAGGATTTGAATGATGGATTTGCGGGTAAGGGGCAACAGATAGACGTGGTCTGCCGTGACCGGGTCGGTCATGATGGTGGCAGGATTGGAGTTGATGAGGGAAACTTCGATTCCTTCTTCCCGCAGGGAGCGGGCGGCCTGAGAGCCTGAGTAGTCAAATTCACATGCCTGACCAATGATGATGGGACCCGACCCGATGATCAGCACAGATTTAATAGAAGTATCCAGTGGCATACGCGGCTAAGTTTTCGCAAAGTTAGCAGGATTGGGATTAGGCTCAAGGATTGTTGAAAAGTGGATAAGGTTGGGGGGAGGTCAGGCAAGAGCGACCCCATAAAATATTCGGGCGCTTTCGCTCAGGTTGGATGGATTGAACCCCTTGCTGAGGGTATATTTCATGATGGCATTGGGGGCGAGTAGAAAATTTGTTCCCGTCATTTATGAGCCGCCAAACCTAATGAATGTAACCAGATTCGCTATAAGGATACTGACCTCATCTTTCTTTGATTAACTCCTTAATTGCTTTTTTTATTCATATCCAACAAATAAACTATCCAGACTGGAATGACCGCCCTCTTCCCAGGTATTTCCAAATCTAAATACATCCACTAAATTATCCGTCCAAATTTTTTCTCCTATCTGTCTGGTGAGGCAGAATGGATAGTCGGCAGAAATCCCGGCAATTCCTAGGCATTCAAGTTTTTGCTTGGGATCGTTTAGATTATGTTTTTCTCCAAAATTTACGGGATGAGATATAATGGATGGATTGCTGGGCAATAAGGACGTAAAAGGAACGCCACCTCTCAATAGAAGAAATCCATGTGCCTTCCAAATCTTTTTGATTGAATCAGGGAGGGTGCCATTTTTTGCTTCCCATGCCGTGATATCTTGTTCGTTTGTAGGAGGACAAGCCATCATTATACCATCCGCCCCGCTCCTTTGATCCCACCTTTCAAGAAAATAAACCAAAACAGGTCCTATGATGCCATTTCCAACAAAGAGTCCAATCAGGGATGATTCAAGGAGTTTTCGAAAATCAGGTAAGTACAAAAATGCATCCTTCCAAATTAGTTCCAAAGATTCCATTTTGGACTTTCCGGGTAATTCCTTAAAAATTTGAGGAATCGAATCATCTTTCAAATCTATTTGGTCAATGGGGTTAATCTTATCAAATAATCCCCAGCTTTTGTCCAAAATGTAAGCAATACTTCTTTCCAGATTGTAATCAGGGTTAAGTTCCATTTCAAACAGGTACTGAGGTTGTTACTAATCTTTTTACTTCAATTCGGATATTGTCCAAAAATTGCATCGTGGCATTGTCAGATGAAGCAATGGTATGCAGGTCATCTCCCGGGTTAATAACTCCTGACAGGAAGAAGCGGTCCAAAATGTCATCTAATACGGACTGGATTTTTTCATCAGTTATGGCCTCAATTAATTCATCAGACATACTTGAAAAGTTCTGTCCCTCAAAACTGGCGGGATTTCCGCTTACCTTTGGGTGGCTAGTCCTCGCCATTTCCCTTCTTTGAATTAATGAGTAAGGTCCCTGCTCATTTTCGCAGGTTTGACATTGTAAATCATCTCCTGTTGGTCCGAAATTATTGGTACTATCTCCCGCGGCTTTCATCTGACTGATAATCCGCTGGTTAACTGTGATATTTGGCGCCATAGCACTCACCACATTTTGGATACCTTTTCTCCAGAAGTTTCCTGCCACAATAGAATGAGGTTTTTAGATCTCCAAGAAGACCTGCCAGCGAAAGTTAATAATGGTAGGGAAATTAAGCCAATAACTTCCTTCCTTTCCTGAAAGAATTAGCCTATTTTCTGCGAATGCAAGAATAGTTTTTGTCACCCAATCTTCATTGGCCTCTCCTCTGTATCCCTGATTGAAACTCAAAGAACTGGACGCGGGAAAGGTGATACGCTCAAACGAAGTGTCATGCCAATGGGAGTCGAATTGGCCGCTAACCAACATAGACATCCACAATTGATCAGGATATATTTCCCAACCCAGTCTGAAGATTTCCCCTAAAGAAATAAGATGGGTTTGCGGATGTCCGAATAGTGATAATAAGAACGAATCGAAATTCGAGTAATTCGGCCCCTTTGAACTCATTCTTTGTTCAAATGCGAAGGCTTCATTCCCGTATTCAATTCTGAAGACTTCGGTCAGAAGGTAAAGTGCATTTAACCAATCTTTTTTCTGAGCCAGGTAAAATGCCTCATACCAATATGAAGCCCCTGAAAAATTATTCATCCTCATCGGCAGTGTTGGGCTTAGGCCCAAAGATTGTTGAAAAGTAGATAAGGTTGGGGGAGGTCAGGGCATGAGATTGAAATGAAGACCCAATAAACTCAAACTTGCCACGCAAGAAGTTTGTTTGAATTATTTTTCGAGTGTATCAGGAGTATTTTGAAGCAATCCAACATTCTGAGGTACTCAGAATTTTCAAATTCGAGATCAGATTCATCAGGGAGGAACTCGTGTAAATCTAACCCTGCACTTCCAATCTCCGCTTCCAATGAATTAATTCTTAATAGAATCTGATTTAGATCCTCCTCGCTTCTGTTTACCTCAAGGCTTTTCCTGTAAATGTCATCTGGCGCTGAAATGGGTTCCAAAAGGCTGTCTCCAAATTTCATTTTTTCAAACCTTATGAGTCGCCTCCATTCAGAATTATAATAACGAATCTGGTTTTCAAATCCCCAGGGCGTTTTCGGAAATGGGAGTACTTCCACTCCCTGTAATTTAAAGTATTGCCAGGTCATAAATATTTTTCAATGAAATCAAAAGAACCTTTCATCATGAAAAAAGGCCAGACTTAATTCATTGGCATGTAAGCACCCGGCCAACCCCACCCCTTAATTTTCTACTCCGGTAGTCTTCCCATCATAATCTCCAGCGGAGCAGACTCTACATATAGTGTTTGTGACCCATCGGGTTTGTCCTTGATCTCCGCCAGGACGAGGAAGTTTGTGTACTGTGAGAATTTTGCCCGTTTGCGCAGGACCAACCCCTTCATCCATTTTTCCCATTTTGTGCTTTGTGCAGCAGCCCTTTGGTAGGCATCGGTTGCTCCCATCTTTGCGTAGGGTATGAAGTCATGGTCCTGGGACAGGCAGTAATTCCAGGCCACCATGCCCATCTGAGCTTTGAAGAGGAGTGATTCCTGGTCTTCCCCCTCCCTATCCAGAATGGGTTCAATAAATCTGGCGAGTTGATCAGAATAGGAGATGTATTTCTTAGACATAACGGTCAATTTTTGAGCGGTTCCCAATTGCAGGGGAGTAATTCGTGCAGGTTTTGGATGTTATGGTTGGGAAGTCGTGTGAGCACGTCCTTTAGGTAGAGGAAGGGGTCTATTGCGTTGAGTTTGCAGGATGCTGTAAGGGAATAAATCATAGCGGCCCTTTTGGCCCCCCGATGGGAACCGGCAAACAGGTAATTCTTCCGCCCGACGGCAATGGGGCGGATCAGATTCTCGGCAAGATTATTGTCAATTTCCAGCCTTCCCTCTTCGAGGTAGCGGAGCAGGTAATCGAAGCGGTTGCGCAGGTATGTATGCGCCTTCCCCAATGGGTCTTTAGGCAGGAAGACCGGATTGATTTCCATCTCCACCAACCATCCGGCGATATTTTTCAGGATGGGAAGTGACAGACTTACCCTGAGCTTCTTTCGTTGTTCGGGCGGGAGATTTCCCTCCCTCGAGCTGCGCTCAATCGCGTACAGCGCCCGGATCCATGAGATCATCCTCCCGGCGTGATCCGGGTAAACGGTCAACGCGCGTTCAAAATATCTGCGTGCATGCGCCCAGCAACCGATCAGGCGGATGCCGTCCTGCTTTTCGAACCCATCATAAACGGAGTAACCATCGGTTTGCAGCCAACCTCTGAATTCCTTCAGTCGTTCTTGCGGGCCTGCCCGGTTTCTGCCCTTTCGGTAGTCGAATACTGCCAGCTTTTTTGCCGGGGCGTGGTAAATCCAGTGATACCCCAGGTGGGTCTTCCCCTTTATCAGGCTACACATTACCCTGAGCGGAGTCTCGTCGCCCTGAAGGTAATCCGCTCCGGAAACATGGGCAAGCAGCAGGTCATAAAGCATAGTCAACAGATCGCAGGATTGGTTAAACCAGCCTTCCAGAGTAGAAAGCGGGATGTTGAATCCCGCCCGGCGGAATCGCCGGGCCTGCCGGTAAAAGGGCAAGTGGTCAACGAACTTGTCGATGATGATCTGCGCAAGCAGACCTGCCCCTGCGATGGCCTTTTCGATGGGACGCGATGGTAAGGGGGCAATCTTCACCCCAGCCTCCTCCCGGTTCGGATCCGCGTATTTGTAGCGGATGTAGCAAACCACCTTAAAACTACCAGGGATCCATTCCAGTTCTTTGGTAACCTCTTTGCCGATGATCACCAGTCCGGCAGTATCGAAATCGGGCTTTACCACGATCTCCTCGTGCGGAAGGTCGTCGGGAAGAAACTGACGGAAGGGCTTCTCTTTGCGGACTTTGGTTCGCTCATAGCTGATTTCCTCTTTCTCAGCAGGAGCTGCGGTTTTTTCTGCTTCCCCATCGGCGGGAAACAAAGCCATCTGCCCTGCGGGCGGCTCAGGGACAACCCGCTCGCTGGAACGGCCATGGATTATGCGCAATAACTCCGATACCTGGGCTTCGAGCCGGGATACCTTGGCCACCAATCGGGCGTTTTCCTGGACCAGTACTGCTGCGTTCACAGCCTGAAATTGGCTGTTTAAAAATGATTTTCATTGCCCATTTTTCAACAAAAATCGTTGATAATCAATGATGAATGTATCTTTTCCGATGCCTAACCGACCCCAGTTCGATCCCTTCCAGGATCAGCACCAACTGAGCTTCGCTTACCTCTCCCGTCCCGCTTTGGGGAATCTCAAAAGTTCCCTGCTCCAGGCGCTTGTACCAGATCACGAACCCCGTCCGATCCCACAACAAAAGCTTGATCCTGTCCCTGCGGCGATTGGCGAAAATAAATATGTCTCCGCTCATTAATTGTCCACCCATTTCATTGCGAACAATTGCAGAAAGACCATTGAAGGACTTACGCATATCCGTAACCCCGCGCCAAAGAAAAAACCGGCGACTTCCAAAGACCCACATTTCAGCTCAGTTCTCGCACCAACTCAGCAACCCAGCAGGGAGAAATCCTGTCACTAAACTCCAACCGATGCCCACCGTGTAGAACCAGAAGAATCGGGGCTGAAGGACCACTTGAAGGTGCTGGGAGCCGCAAAAAGCCAGAATTAACGCTTCGGGTTACTCTGTATTTGCGCAGCCAGTAAGTGAAAACGTGCGCAGAAATCCCACTTTCCTCACAAAACTGCCGCTGACTCAAACCACTTGACGCCTGGGACTCAATCAAAGGGAACATTTCTTCGGAGGTTCGCCTGCCAAGCCGGGAATCGGCCAGGGCAGGGATTAAATGCGTTGTTTTTTCCATGCACCAAAAATCCGGAAAATCAGGCCGCTAAATTAGATGGGGTTAGCCGGGTGCTTACATTGGCATAGCTTTTTCTTGGTGAAGAACCCCAAAAATCTTAGTTTGGAATGAAATAAGAGAGCTGGAAATATTTTTAATTCACGGACAAGTCCAGGTCAAATTTCCCTTCAAAGATTCCTGATTGAACCCTTCTCATTTCATCCTCAGGTTCGAAATTCTCAAACAGGTCATCTCCACGGATAATTCGAACGCCGTTTAATTTATGGAAAAGTTGGACAAAAAAACGATCTAATTCTTCTGGATATAAAGAATACTGGTTGGAAAATGCGCTAAAGAAAATTCCTCCAATTTTTCCTTCTGAATAACAAAGGAATGATACCAGAAATGAGATTTTTCGAAAGGAGTAGTGTATCCATCCTGATGTTGGCCAATTTTTTATTTTGTTTAGGCATTCCTCGCCCGAAATAATTACTTCAGGATCATTGTTTGAGTTATTAATATCATTCAAGTAATACAATTCTCCTACCTCAATACTAAATCCCTCGGATGTTAATAGCTTATTAACCAAATCAATTGAGGGAGATGCATCCCTGCCATCCTTAAAGATTATTACGATATGAGTTCTTGATAACATTATTTCTGTTTTAGATTCCTGTTCTGACTTCGTCAACCCCTTTTCCAATGAGCCAATCGCGAAGCCTTTGGTCGATTTCGGGCAAGGTAAATTGATATATCCAGCGGTCAGGAGGCGAAACGGGATTCCCATTTAAAAGAGTTCGACCTTGCCCGTTTTTATTGATTTTAGCCTGGTAAATTGTGTCATGTCATCGCCTGCAGATTCCTTTCGTAACTCCTAATCCTGTTGTTAGGTGCTTATTTCAGGATTGTGAGTGGCTCCCGAAGACTATTGCTACAATAGCTTTTTTAGGTTACTAATTTCTTTTTCAATCCAAATATCTGGTTTAGTAATTTTTGGTGCGAAAGGTTGAATAAAGGAAGATTTCCTTTGATTGCTAGATAATTCTTTGAAGTTATATAAAGCGATAATCAGATTATTCAAGAATTCGGGGTACATTTTTTGAACCATATCCCATCGAAATTTTTTGATCCGGTTTTCAAGAATGGGATCAAGGTATTCATACTTTAAATACCAATAAACGTAATCTTCCGGACTTTCTTCAGCGAGGATTTCCAGAAAATTCCCAGACCTTTCCTTCAGAGTTTTGGGAACCATTTCTCTCAGATCATCATCAATTCCATAAAAGGCTGCCGGAGACTCTGAAAATTCACTCAAGTTCAGGATGGGCCTATTTAACCAAAAATGATTCTCGTCATCGGTTACAATTTCCCCTTTTTGTATTAACGTTAATATTGTAGCTAATATACCCTTTCTGTTTAGATCCCCCTCATCATTGGGATCAAATGAGAGTAAATATTCATCTAAATCTCCTACGTAGAGCCAATAAAGCCAATATTGTGATGGGTCTGCATTCATCCACTCGCCAAACAAAACGCGCAATGGAATTTTAATGTTGACACCTTCCTTCAGCAATTTCCAAACATACTGAGATATAGTTTGATTTTGGTCAGGAATAATTGGGTCTGAATAATTATCAAAGAAAACTGTACCATGATTTTTCAGGAAATAACTGTTCAGAACATTGAAAAATTCAGCAATATTTCCGTTGACATATTGCCCTTTCGCCTCTAATAAATGCAATCTGAAGTTATTCATGAAATAATCTTAAAGTCTTCTGAAATCTGCTTCCGAAAGTGTATCCCACCCGGAGAAACCGGTCGCAGGATTTGCTCTGAATAGCATGTAAAGGTTTCTTTTGTCTCTGAATCTGTTGTATACCAGATACTGGTGGGGACTTCCCAAGGCTAGGTTACAATCACCAATCAGGTCTCTAATCTCATCATAAATATGATCAGCAATCAGGGTTCCAAATTTAGCATTGAGAACATCAATTTTTGATTTAGCCTCGTTCAGGCGCACCAACTCAATTCCAAGACGGGTATCATGAGTTGCTCCACTTGAATGAACCCATCCTAGTTGCTCGGCAGCTGCAGCTGTATTATTATGCCCATCACCTCCTTCAACTGATTTGTTGAGGGATTTTTCCAGTTCTCTTTTTGCTGTATTGAACATTTCAATTGCCACATGGGCTTCCATTGTTTCAAGGTCTTTGATTCCAAATAAATCCCCAATTTCCGCTAATTTTTCCCCAATTCTTTGTGCGGCTTTGAGGTATTTATTTCTTAGTGATCTTAATTGATCATTTCTATCAAGGCCGGCAGCAATTTTCGCATCATAATTGGATTTTGCCTGAGAGCGTTCAGTATTATACTGACTTTCTGCGTTTGTAAGCATAGTAAGTAAACTCTGATAGTGGGCGATATCAGCGGGATCGGTGGATGCATTGATCAAATGTTGCGTAGATCGTTTTTGATTTGCAATTTTGGTAGTAATTGTTTTTTGAATGTTGGAGGCCATTAATGTCTCCAATTCACCCATTTGATCAGTAATGGTAATTTCATGATCTGCACCATTCATGTAGAATGAGACGACCTGAGACATTGTAGTTTCAACAGTTAATTCCCCATTATTTGTTCCTTCGTTTTCGTTGATTAAATAGCTTTCCTCCGAGCTTGGTGAAGTCTCAGAAGTCCCATCTTCAACTCCCAACAACTCAGCCTTCGGCTTCTGCGTCATTTTCCGCTTCGTTTCTTCAATGTCGCCGAAGACCACCCAATCCTGGCCCTGGTCGCGGACCTCGGTATCGACGATCACTTCGTGGGCAATGTCCACTTCTTTGGCGGCGGTGGTGATCTGGCTGCGGGTGACGGCTCCGGTTTCGGGTGCGCCGAATACTTCCAGCATTTTGTTCAGATCGTCCACGGCTTTCTGGAACTGCAGGTCACGCTCGTGCTCGGAAATGACTTTGCACTTGATGACGTTGTCGCGGTTGTTTTGCGATCCGTGCTGAACGTAAATTTCGATGGAATCTTTCTGGCGGTTGCGCAGGGTCACCTGGTTGATGCCATATTTGGATTTGATGGCGTTGCAACGGGTGCGCAGCACTGCGTCGGGCACGGGCTTGGTGTTACATCCTTCGGCAATTTCACCGATCTCGCCCAGGGCCCGCATGTATTTTTCTTCGGATGAAAGCTTGGAAAGATCTTCCTGGGGCTGCCCCCCGCCTTCGGCGGTGGGAGCCTGCGGATCGCCTTCCAGCTGATTTTCGCCGCCACCTGCGTCGGTCCATTCACCCTGCTGCTCCTGATCGCCCCCAGGGCCGTCCGCACCAAAGTCATCGGGCTCCTTGGTCATGTCAGAGACGAATTTGTCGGGATCGAACTCGACGGGTGAGAAAGCCACTTCAGGCACATCGGGCGAACCCACCAGCCAGTCCACATCCGCGCCCACACCCAGGCTGTCGCCAATGGGGTAGGTCACGCTGCCAAAGGGCCATTCCCAGGTTTTGTCGGGACAAGGGCTCCACCAGGGAGCATCCACTTCCACGAAGAAGGCGCCGGCCAGTTCGAGGAAAAGGCGGGCGGCCGCTTCAAAATGGCCTTTGAGGTGGGCTTCGCCCACTTTCTGGCCATCAGAATCTTTTTCAAAGTATTCGAAGGTCGGGGTGGCCTCGGCATAGGCCTGAATGCCCGCCATGGCGTCCACATCAATGCCCGCCTTGATATCGTGGCCGAGCAGGGTGAGTCCCACCCCGGCGCGAACCTGCAGACCGAGGGCTGCATAGGCCCCAATGGCCAGCGTGCCGCCGATCTTGAAGTTTTGCAATACGTTGGGATCGGTGGAGTAGGTACCCTCCATGATGATGTCTTTGAGCACCAGCGGACCAAATCCGCCTTTGACAAACATTCCCACCGAGGCAAACAGGAATACCTGTCCCACCAGCGGAATGCCATAGCCAGCTTTGATTTCGACGTTGAAAAGGTCTTTTTTCTTGTCCTGCTGCTCCATCAGTTCGACCTGGTCGGGGAAGCCCAACTGGCCGTGGATGGTAACGTGGCCCTGGCTGTCCACGCCCACATTGGCCGTGGCGGTGAGCCAGTCGGTCAGTTGCACGGTGACCGAACCAAAGCCGGCAATCACTTTCTTGCCGCCCGAAGGCGCATCCGCTGCCACTTCGCCTTCGCCGCCGCTCATGGTCTCGATGCCGAGTCCTTCGTGGACGGCCGCATTGGCAATGGCTTCCTCGTCGTAAATCATGGTCAGCGAACCGCTGAATTTTTCAGACTGGATATTGGCGGTGCCTCGTCCGGTCACAGAACCATTGGCATAGACCACTTTCACATTACCCGAGAGGTTTTGCACGGTCACATCAATGTCGGCTTCACCATTAAAATGGCCTTCTTCGTTGCGCTCGATCATCAAAAGACCGTGAGCCAGACCGTCGATGGTGACGTCGGCCTCGATGTGGAAGACGAAATTGCCATCCACCAGCCCAAAATTACCCGTGGCATTCATGAAACCGCCCACCTGGGTGTTGAGGGTGGGAGCCATGAGGGTGAGAATTCCACCCACCACTTCGTTTTGGTAGTCGGGCACGGTGATCGGGGTCACGCCCATCAGGCCAAACATTTCCAGATTCTGGTTGATCTGGGTGATGAGGGCGCGGGGATCAGGCATAACAGTTTCGCCCACCCTAAAGGAAAGGAAGCCTGTGATATTATTTACATCTGAGGCGTTGAGGGCAATGACGGGCAAAATGCCATTGGCGGCCAGGGGATTGAGGAAGGATATTCCCATTTTGAGGTCGAGTCCCTGACCGGATTTGATTTCGTAGGTGCCCGGGGTGGAACCATCCTCAGAAGGTTTGGTTTTCTGTCGCACTTTGAGGGGACCGCTGGCAATGGAGCCCATGGCTGCATTGATGGTGACCCATTTTTTGTGATTTTCGTTGAGGTAGCCAGCCACATCTGCCGGCGGATTGAATCCGTTGGCGAGCTGCACCACGGTGGCGGGAGCAGCGGATTCCGTAGCAGGGGGATCGCCAGCTGCTTTTTGCACGGGCGCCTGGGCTTTGAGCTGGAAGGGCGCCATTTTGAACTGGCCGGGATTGGAATTGGCATCCGCGGGAGGGGTGGCATCGCCCATGTCCACTTCTTTAGAAAAAGGAGCTTCCTTTTTCTGGCTGGTTTCCTCTTCCTCGCCGTCAGATTTTTGCTGAATGGGATCGGCCACGGGCAGGAAGGTGGGCACGGAGGCCACTTTGGCCTGCACTTCGGGACCCGCGGCATTGCTGGCGCCGCCATTCATGCCAGTATTTTCACCACGGGCGGCCTTGGCGCCCATGTGATCGGCTTCGCCTTCGAGGCCTTTGTCGTCGTTGACGGGCATGTCCGACTTGGTCTGGGTGGTGGGAGTGACGCGGTTTTCGCGTTGCTGCACCACGTGGGTGAGTTCGTGGCCGATGAGTTCCTGACCGCCCTGGGTATCGGGCTTGAACTGACCGGGGGCAAAATGCACGTCATTGCCCTGGGTATAGGCCAAAGCGCCAATGTCGCTGGCTTTCTGGCTGTTTTCGTGCACATTTACATTGGAAAAATCGCTGTTGAAGGCGCTTTCCATTTTATGCTGTACGGGCCCGAGTCCGCCTGAGCCGCCGCTTTCAGCGGCAGGAGAGAAGGACTCGCCGTTTCCACTTTCTTTTTTCTGAACAGATTCTTCTTCCTCCGTGCCTTTGAGCTGGGCAGCTCCGAGATTGCTGCCAAACGCTTCTTTTTTCTGTACGGATTCTTCGTCTTCAATGGATTTGCGCTGGAGAGGCATGCCGCCTTCCTCCACGGAAAATTCGGGAGGAGTGAGCGAGCCAGCATCTTTTTTCTGGACAGATTCCTCTTCCTCTGAGGATTTCATCTGGAGGGATTCTTCCTCTTCTTCGCCTTTCTTTTGCACGGCGGCCACCACGGGCACTTCAGGCGCAGGCGCTTCTTTTTTCTGCACGGATTCCTCTTCCTCCGCCGACTTCATTTGCAGGGATTCTTCTTCCTCCTCGCCTTTCATCTGTAGAGATTCCTCTTCCTCCTCACCCTTCATCTGAAGAGATTCCTCCTCTTCCTCACCCTTCATTTGGAGCGATTCTTCCTCTTCCTCACCCTTCATCTGGAGCGATTCTTCCTCCTCCTCGCCCTTCATCTGGAGCGATTCCTCTTCCTCTTCACCTTTTTGTTGTACGGGGGCAGAAACAAGGTCAAAAACCGGGGGGGCCATGGTTTTTTCCATGCCTCCAGCTTCTCCTTTGGCTTGTGTCAGTTCGTTATTGCTACTCTTTTCTCTCTCTTTGTTTTGAATGATTTGTTCCATGATTTGCAGAGGGTTAGGTTGCAAAAATACTCCAAAAGGCCATAAAAATGGCTGATCCGAAAAATAGAGAAAAGCAGGCAGTTTTTGAAGAAAGAATTATCCTTTTTTTCAATTTTTTGCCTTTTTACATTTTAACCAGTTTCAGGGTTTGGTTCCAGCTTCCAGATTGAAGTCTGATAAAATAAATGCCTGGTTTCAGGTTTTGCCCCAGATTTTGCTGAAATACCCCACTTTCCAAATCGAGTTTTTCCCACGAAACCACTTGTCCCAGATTGTTGAGAATTTCACCCTGAATGGTCATGGGAAAATTGATTGACAAAGTCAGGTTAAAGGACTCGTTGAAAGGGTTGGGATGCACAGAAATGGAAGGTCCGCGGCTGATTTGCAGCCTTTTGGTTTCAGATAAATTGGTATGACCGTCAGGATCATGTGAACGAATGCGGTAAAAAAGTTCAGGGGATTCACTCAAACCTGCATCATAATCAAGATAGGAGTAACTGGCTTTGCCATTGGAAACTTGCATTTTATGCAGCACTTCAAATTGTTTACCATCCAAACTTTTCTCCAGGGTAAAATAGTCCAGATCTTTCGAATTGGCCACCTGCCAGGTCAAAAGTGCATCACGATTGGACCATTCAGCCGAAAATTCCAGAAAATCCAATGGCAGTGGATTGGGATCCTGAATTCCAGCGGCAAAGCCGGAAAATCCCGTGCTGAAATCGGCCTGAACCCAGAATTCCGTGGTGTTATACGTCCCCGTGCTGGTAGAAGTGCCAAAATAATTGGTGGGACCGTTGGCCGTGGGGGTGGAAGGGGTAATGTTGGAGATTGGTCCCCCAGTTTTTGCAACATTAATATTGCCTCTGAGCTGGCTGGTGACACTTTCCCAGCCCCCGATTTCCGCAGAGGTGTAATACAGGCGAATGGAATACTGCCCGGCAGAATTATTATTGGTGGGGGTAATCAGGAAGGTTTTATCTGTGAGGGAATAAGGCGTATTGGACGTCTCGTAAAGGGTGGCTCCCGTGCCGGCACGGTCGATTTGCACGCTGGTACAGCCGTAATCCCAGGCCGTTGGATTGTCGATGCGCACCATGAGGTCGCCTGAAACATTATCGTACCAATAGACGGTGGAATTTGGACCCAGATATTGCGCATCCAGCGAATTAAGGGTCGTTTCCACGGGAATGGGTGCGGCTGCTGTAATCGAAACATCATCAATGGCAAAGGGCGGCTGCGTTCCCTGGTTATTATTGTCATTCACCCATTGAAATCCCAGGTAAAAGTTGGTGTTTTCCACGGCTACAGGCAAGGTTCCAGTGTAAGTGGTATTGGTGGTTTGATTGAGAAAAGGGGTCTGAAAGGTGGTAAAAGTGATTCCGTCAAAGGAGTAGGCAAGTGAGCCAAAATCCCGGCCAGTTTCGCCACCTGAGTGCCAGACGAAGCTCAGATTCAGGCCCGTCATGCCTACGGCATTGATAAGGGGACTACGCAGGCGACTGGATGAAGTCTCGCTGCGACGGTAGGTCTGGCCGGTCGTATTGCGGGTGATGTAGGAACTTCTGTTTCCGTTCATGCTGCCCAGGGTTCCACCAATGACCCATTGATTGATGCCCCCGTTATTGATCAGGGTCCAACCTGCACCTCCTGATTCAAAATCCTCGTTTAGCAAAGTAAAATTGCTGCCAAGGGCTGGATCCACATCGTTGTCGTTGAGGGTGATGGTATGCTGATTGGGGGTGCCTGCTGTGGCGTCCGTGGTTCCTGAAATGGTGAAACCTATGGTGAGATTCTCCGTGGGTTCAATGCTGCCATCGTCGAAAAGACGGATCACGAAATTACGGCTGGAGGTGGAACCTGTGGGGAAAACCACGCTTCCCGTTAACACGGAATAGTCCACGTTGGGAGTGAGGGTGCCAGAAACGGTGGTCAGGGTCACGGTGGCATTGCCCGTGGGAGGGCCGCCAATCACCAGGGTGATGTTGTAGTCCTGATAACCGCGGCAGCCAGAAGTGCCTCCAGAGCTGTTTTCCGTGGCTGTGGTGGAGGTGGTTTGGAAGGAAATGACGGGCGAAACGTCGCAGGTGGTGCTGGTGAGCAAACTGGCCCGGCGAATACTGCTGCCCAGCACCACGTCAATGCGGGATTTCTGGTTGGCGGTAAAAATATTCATGCAGTTGTCGTCTGTGTAATCCATGTAGTTTTGCACCATATCTGTGGTGGAGCAGGATACGTGGGTGGTGGGACAGCCAAAATTGGCCGCATCTGAGGTAGGGGTATCTGCGCAAAAATCATCCACTGAGCAGCCGCCATCACCCCAAATATGCCTCAGCCCGAGCCAGTGGCCCACTTCGTGGGTGGCCGTCCTTCCGCCGTTATAGGCCCCGCCAAATGGATTGGCCGGGGGGCGTCCGATTGAGGAATAAAGGCAAACCACGCCGTCTGTATTGGCGCCGCCGTTTCCTGTGCCAATGCCTGCCAGACCAGCTGCTTCAGGAAACTGGGCCCAGCCCAAAATTCCTCCTGAAACGTTACAAACCCAGAGATTGAAGTAGTTGTTGGGATTCCAGATGGTGGCTGGTTTGATGGTATTGTCCACAGTATTGGTGGAAAATGGTGAGCCAGACATAGAAATGCGGTCGATGCCGTTGGTGGGATTGCCGTTGGGATCGATGGTGGCCAGGCAAAATTCCACGTCGCAATTGGCGGCCACGGGCAGAAAGGAAGAGGGCGTATTGCCCACGTCGGGGTTGAGGCGCTGAAAGTCCTCATTCAGGACGTCAATTTGGGAAAGGACCTGGGCCGTGGAGATATTTTCCGTGGCATTGGAATAGATCACGTGTACCACAGTGGGGATCACCCGGGTTGCCCGCGGACCAGATTGCTGGGGCAATTTGGCGATTTCGTGGGCCATCCAGCTTTCAAACTGCTGGTCAGTAGGCAGGTTGGGATTCGCTTTATGGCGTTGTGCTTCGTACTCAGTGGTGTAGCAACGGATGGGCGCAGATTCCTGATTGCCAGCGGACTGAGCCTGGATCAGATTAAATTGTACAGTCCACGCGACTGCCATAAGGAGCAATAACTTCTTCATTATCCCGATATTTTATTCCCGCATTGCTGCGGACATTCCAAAAAAAGTGCGACTCGTAAATTTAGGTATTATTTCAGTGCAAAGGCATGTCGTTTATCGACTTTTCCGGGGAATTCGTAGAGTAAATCGGTCAAATTGTGGTTTTTTTGACGATTCAGGGCAGAATTGGAAAAGTTTGCAGTGAAGTACGAGGTTTGAAATCCAGAGAAAATTCAGATCAGAAATGAATCAAAATAAATTCCATTTTCAAAAATATTCCCAAAAAAGTAAATTTTATTTCGTTATGATTGGGGAATGAAATTGTCGGTTATCCTGGTTATGCTTTTCTTGCCTGGCGGGTGGATTTTTGCCCAGTCAGGATTCGATTCCCTGCGTGAAAAGGGACTGGAAGAGTATAATCAGGGAAATACGGATTTGGCTTTGAAATACTATTCCCAATTGCTGGAAGCCTGCCGCACCGCAGGCGATGCTGCCTGTGAGGCCAACAGTCACCGTCTGATTGGGGATGCTTACCGCGCGGGAAGGGAATTTGAACCAGCATTGGTTCATTTGCGTGAAGCCAGTCGCCTGGCTAAACCCCTGGGAGACAGTCTGTTGCTGGCCCGCATCCTGAACCGTTTTGGAGCAGTTTTTTACGAAGCCAAGGAGGAAGATTCGGCTCTGATTTACACCCAAAAGTCTCTCGAACTCACTGAATCACTGGCAGATACAGATTTTACCGCCAATAACCTGAATTTGCTGGGCGCCATAGCCCGTTGGCACAGTCCTGACCAATCACTGTTGTACTTTTTCCAATCACTTGAAATTCAACGATTTCGAAAAAATCAGACAGACGTTCCTAATGTCCTCAATAATATCGCCACCACCTATTTGCAACAGCAAAATTACGACGAAGCGATCAGGTACGGATTGGAGAGCTTTGAGCTGGCTAAAAAGGAAAAAGTGAAGCCTTATGTCCACTGGGCGGCAAGTGTGCTGACCAAGGCCTACCTGGCAAAGGGCGATTTTGAGCATGCATTTACCTACCAGACTCTGGTCAACATCTATCAGGATTCGCTCTATAACGAAGGTCGTGCCCGGCAAATGGCAGAAATGAATGCCCGTTACGAAAAGGAGCGGTCAGAACGGGAATACGAACTTTTACGCAAGGACAATGTGCTGACCGAGCGGCAGAATACCATTTTGTTTGTGACCACTTTGCTGGTTAGCCTGATCTTGCTGGGGGCCTTATTGGGAATTTTTCAGGTGAACAGAAGCCGCAAACGAAAAATGGCCGCCAATGAAATTCTACAAGCCAAAAATGGAGAAATTGAGGAGAAAAACCTGCAAATCCAGGCTCAGAATCAGCGTTTGGGCGAATTGAACCAGATCAAAGACCGCATCTTTTCCATCATTTCCCACGATTTGCGTAGTCCGTTGAATTCCCTGCACGGCATCCTGACTTTGATCAAATCAGGAGCGCTGTCTGAATCTGAAATCAGGGGCCTGACTTCGAGTCTGATCGACCGGGTGGATCACACCACCATGCTGGTGGACAATTTGTTGAACTGGTCGAGGAGCCAGTTGGAGGGGTTTCAGGTGCAGGCGGGGGAGGTGAATCTGGCCGAATTGGTGGCGGGGGTAGTGCAATTGCTGAAGCCGCAGGCTGAAGCGAAAGGGATTGTGCTTGAAAACCGTTTACAGGGAAATTTACCCGCTTTTGCCGACCCCGAAATGATGAAACTGGTGTTCAGGAATCTTATTTCAAATGCCATCAAATTTACCCCAAAAGGTGGTAAAATTGAGATTACTGGTCTGGTTGATGGCGGCGAAGCGAAAGTCTGGGTCAGGGATTCGGGAGTTGGGATGTCAGAACAAATTCTGGCAAAATTATTTGGGAATGAGCATGTTTCGAGCTACGGAACGGCCAATGAGCAGGGCTCAGGCTTGGGTTTATTGTTGGTGAAGGAATTTCTGGAAAAGAACGGGGGTAAAATTCAGGTGACCAGTAAAACGGGTGAAGGAAGCGAATTTGTTGTGTTTTTGCCTTTGGTTTCAATTCTCCAATCCTCAGACTGATTGCATAAGAGCAGCATAGTCTTTCATGCTTTGCTCAATGATTTTCATGGCAATTTCCCGGTTTTGAAATTCATCGACCGCCACGGATTTATTTTCCAGCTTTTTATAATCCTCAAAAAAGTTTTTCAATTCCTTGAAAAAGTACTCAGGCAGGGCGGAAATATCCTGGATGTGGTTCACGCTCATGTCATTTTCGGCCACGGCAATGATTTTGTCATCCATTTCGCCCCCGTCGAGCATGCGCATCACCCCAATTACCTTGGCCGAAACGATGCATAAGGGCACCACATCAATCTGGGAAAGAATCAGAATGTCAAGCGGGTCGCCGTCGTCGCAATAGGTTTGGGGAATAAAGCCGTAATTGGCCGGGTAATACATGGACGAATAAAGCACGCGGTCCATTTTCAGCAGGCCCGAATCTTTGTCGAGCTCGTATTTGGCCCGGGTATGCTTGGGGATTTCAATGATTCCATTGACAATTTGGGGCACTTTGTCCCCGATGGAAACCTTGTGCCAGGGGTTGCTGAGGTCGTTTTTCATACGATAAAGTTACCCATTTTACCGTGGAAATTTCATAGCTGAAATTCCGTTTGGGAAAGAACCCTTTTTGGGGTTGAATTTGGATACAACTTCCATTTGATTCAATCCATTATTTTTCAATCAGCTGGAATTCAAGGGGAAGCAAGCATTTCTCTGAGGGTTTCCAACCCCTTTTTCAACACAGCGTCAACCTGGCTATTCAGGTCCCTCCGGGTGTTTTTGCTTTCAACATCCACGGGAATGCCCACATTTTCATAACATACCTTTTCGCTTGAATAGAAACGCATATTGGAGAGCGAAAGGCTCCAGCCATTGGACAATTTTTGCTCGTAAATATCAGAAAGGGCGCCCTGGGAGGGAACTCCCACCACTTTTACCTGAGGCAGGTTTTTCATCATCAGGACAAATTCTTCTGAAGCACTGACCGTTTCGTCGTTAACGAGCAAAACCACTGGCTTGAGCCAGGGATTTTCCTTTTTGGGTTTTACCCACACAGATTTGACTTTGGTGAAGGACTCATGCCCTGCTTTTTTGCGCTCACAAGTGTATTCTCCAATGAATTTTTCAGTTGC
Organism: Bacteroidia bacterium; assembly: GCA_020635905.1. Taxonomy (GTDB): domain Bacteria; phylum Bacteroidota; class Bacteroidia; order J057; family JADKCL01; genus JACJYV01. Next base: position 31,575 of record JACJYV010000006.1, on the reverse strand, counting down.
AAAATTAGCCGCAAGGCGCTGTGGCAAGCCACTTACCCCACCAATATTATTGCGCAGATCCAGGATCAAACCCTTTTGAGAAGCCATTTTATCCAAAATCAAACGAAATCCATCCAGAAATTTCTGTCCGTCTTTGCGGGCTCCTGTTTTTTGAATTTCCAGCCAATCGTAGAAAAACCAGGAAATCTTCACGTAGGCAAATTCACCTGATTCAGCATATTCAAAGGTGTGGTGGTTGTAAATGGCATTTTTCCCGCTCAGCACTGGCCCCAGAAATTTTAGCGAATCAAATCCCATGGAACTGAGGCTATTTTTCACCGTTTCGAAATATTGGGTTTTCAGGCTGTCTGTTGGAAATTCCTCACTGAAGCCCGACAAGCGGGTGCCGTTGAAGCTCCGTCTGTTTGCTCCCGTTGTTTTCAGTTTGATGTGCGCATCATTGAAAGGGCGCAGAATTTCCACCAAAAGATTGAATAGTTCGTCCTCGCTTGTATGGGCGGTTATTTTGTGGCTATATTCCTCGTGAACAGCTTCCCAGTCAATCTTTTTGAGCTCAAAAAAGGCATAATTCTGGTCCATGATGGTCCAGAATTGTTCGAAAACTGTGTTGGGATTTTGCCCTTTTGGTTGGGCAGTGATTTTGGTGGGAAATTGAAGCAACAGCAACAGCCACAAGAGAATTAATTTTGCCAGGGAGATTTTCCTCATTTGTCCTTCTGAATTTCATTGGAATCTGAAATTAACCTTCAAAAAGCGGGCCTGATTTTCACCCACAAATTTGCTTCAGTTTATCTGATCCATTCGAGGTAATTTTCCTGACTGATCACCCCGAATTCAGATTCATCATAATTTTTTGTCCAGGCCAGGGGTGCTTTGGGCCTTTTTTTAGGACTCCATTTGAATTCATAGCCAAATAATTTTCCTTCCCTTTCCTCCACCCAATCAATTTCCTGCTGATCGTAGGTTCGCCAAAAGTAATTGTTGACCAAAACCCTGTTATAAGTCTGGTGCTTGATCCTTTCACTGATGATATAATTTTCCCAAAGCTGCCCCAGGTCATTTCTGAGTTCGATAGGGTTCACATTGGCGATCAAAATATTCCGCAACCCGTTGTCGAGAAAATACCATTTACTGCTCTTGGTTATTTCTTTCCTTAGGTTCCTGCTGAAGCCGCTAACCTGGTGAATCACAAATACTTTGGAGAGCAGATCGAGGTATTTTTCCACCGTGTTTTTGCTCATGGAAAGTTGTTGTCCCAATTCCTGAAGCGAAATTTCACCCCCAATCTGAAAGGCAATCAAGCGAAGGAGATTGAGTAATTTATCTGAATTGCGAATATTTTCGAAAGTCAGAATGTCCTTGAGGAGATAGGAATTAACGACTTCTTTCAAATAATCTGCTTTGTCGCGGGGATCATTCAAGGTGAGGAGCTCAGGATAATTTCCGTACACCAACCTGGATCTCAGGTTGTCTTTTTTTTCAATGGGGCTCTCTATCTGGTCCAGCTCCTGCTCTGAAAGTGAGTACAGGTTGAAGGTCTTTTTTCGGCCAGTAAGCGGCTCTCCCGTCATATTGTCAATGTCGAAGGCCGAAGACCCGGTTACTAAAATCCTGATGCCCTCGATTTCATCTACCATCAATTTCAGGATATATCCTATTTCAGGGATTTTTTGGGCCTCGTCGATCACCAAAAGCTTCTTGTCTCCCATGATATTGACGTAGTTCTGTACGCTTCTTCTGGCCAGAAGCTCCTGAACTGCAAAATCTTCCCCATTTAGCAGCAAAAAGGGTTCATTTAATTCCGTGATGACTTGTTTGATTAAAATTGTTTTTCCTACCCGGCGTGGTCCAACCAATATGATCACTTTGTTGGGGATCAGGCTTTGGATAATGGTTTTCTTTATTGCCCTCTGAATTATGCTCATTTCAGTCATCTTGTTGACGCAATTAACGTTAATTTAGTCAATTAATTGACGTAATTAATGATTTTCCTAAAAAATGCTCTGTTTTAGCATGTATTTGTCTGTAAATCAGGAGAGTGTGTCCCGGATCTCAGGTTGGGTACTTCAGATTTTTATGAAAATTTCGTTAATTCCGTCACTATAATGACTGAATTAATGTTAATTCCGTCAATAAATTGACGGAATTGATCAAAATGCGATGTGGATTTTTCCTGTTTTTTGGGCATCAGCCTCTGATAGCTTGCCGCAGAAAATGCACTTGCCAACTCCAAAAGCCCAATTGCAGGGATTGAGGCCTTTGCTTGGGCTTTTGGAGCATCCATTTCCTCTCTGAGCAACAGCGGGAGCCAAAACAGGGGAGGAGAATGAGGACAATCAATTAAAAAATAGCTAATTCCGTCACTATATTGACGCAATTAATGTTAATTCAGTCAATAGATTGACGGAATTCAGGAAAATCTGAGTTAGAATGGATTCGTGGCCCAGACACTTAATTCAGGGATAAATCCCCGGTCATCCATTTCCAGGGCTGTTATTATGGCATGTGCGATTTCCTGAGAGCGTAATTTATTGTCCTCCTCCGGGCGTTCAACCCGATCTGCATTGGCGAAGGCAGTTTTTACTTCGCTGGGATTGATCTGCATGACCCGCACGTTGTGCTTCCGAAGTTCATCTGCCCAGCTTTGGCTCAGAGAGCGAAGGGCAAATTTGCTGGCTGAGTAAACACTGCCCCGGGCAAAGCCTTTGAGGGAGGCCGTGGATCCAATGTTGATAATGTTGCCATGGTTTTGGGCCATGAACAAGTGGGCAGCATGCTTGCCCATGAGGGCGGCGCCAAATACATTCACCCGGAAAACCTGCTCAAAATCATCCCATTCCACAGCTTCAAGCCGGGCAAATGAACCTCCAATGCCCGCATTATTGATCAAGACATCCAGGTGGCCAAAAGCCTGCAGAAATTCAGCATACGTGCGGTCAATGTCGTCAGGGTTGCCCACGTCAGCGCAAATGGCGAGAGCCCCGATTTCGTCGGCAGCAGCCTGAACCCGGGCCGCGTCGCGGCCTGTAATGGCGACTTTGGCGCCTTTTTCAATCAATAAGGCAGCAGTTGCTTTGCCAATTCCCAGGCTTCCGCCCGTCAGGAGTACAGTTTTGTCTTTCAAATTCATTTTCGTGTCAAATTTTTGTCCTATGAGAATGGCTTAAAAATATGAATAATTGTGCACTATGTCTGATCACACAAAAACACCCATAATTCCCATTTTTCAGGTGGATGCATTCACGGACGTACCTTTTCAGGGTAATCCTGCGGCCGTGTGCTACCTCATGCAATCCAAATCCAGCCACTGGATGCAGCAGGTGGCGGCCGAAATGAACCTGGCTGAGACGGCTTTTTTTATTTTGCGGGATGGCACCATTGATCTGCGTTGGTTTACCCCAACCATTGAGGTGGATTTGTGCGGTCACGCGACCCTGGCCACGGCTCATATTATCTGGGAAACAGAGCTCAGGTCTGAGGAGCGCGAACTGGTTTTTGATACACGGAGTGGGATTTTACGGGCCAGTAAGGCAGGCGACTGGATCAGCCTGGACTTTCCTTCTATTCCCGTGAAAGGAACGGAAGTTTCCGCTGACTGGCTGGAAAAACTGGGTTTGGAGCCTGTTTTTGTGGGGAAAAGTAAGTTTGATCTGTTGATTGAGCTGGCTTCTGAGCAGGAGGTGCGGGAGTATCGTCCTGATTTTCGCCTGATCCGCGAGTTGGATGCGCGCGGCCTGATGATCACGGCCCGGGGCGCCAACGGCCAGAAGGATTTCGTTTCGCGGTTTTTTGCCCCTCAGTCTGGTATAGACGAGGATCCTGTGACCGGGAGCGCACATTGCTGCCTGGGCACCTACTGGATGGAAAAACTGGGCAAAAAGGAAATGATTGGCTACCAGGCTTCTCCCCGCGGCGGCATGGTGAAGGTAAAGGTCAACGGCGAACGAACTCTGTTGCAGGGCAAAGCCGTGACCGTGATGCAGGGAGTATTGACGGTGAAGTGAGTAAAAAAAGCCCCACAAATTGCGCTTGCGTCAGAGGCGTGTGGGGGATTGTTTTCACCAAGGTAGATATTTTTTAAATCGTCTTCACAATCACTCAATGCAGTATTTGTTTACTGATAATGCATTATAATTTGCCTGGACTGGATTCATGGGGTAATGGATATGGTTTTTCTCAAAAAAAATACCCCTCCCGAGTCCCGGAAGGGGTGTTTTTTGAACTTAAAACCCGCCTGATCAGACGCCCTGGGGCATCAGATTAACGCTTTTGTAGTAACCTGCTTTGAGTTTATTGGAAACCTGTTCGAAGGCATCCAGGGTTTCGTTGATGTCGGCTTCCGTGTGACGGGCGGTCGGCACGAGACGGAAGAGGATCACGTCCTTGGGAACCACAGGGTAAATTACACCAGAGCAGAAGATATTATGGGTTTCACGGATGTCGAGCAATACGTTTTTAGCCTCTTCCAGCGAACCATGCAGGTAAATGGGGGTAATGGGGGATTCACCACCTGCCACGCTCAGTCCACGGGCGGCCAGACCATCGCGGAGTTTTTTGGCATTTTCCCACATTTTATCCTTCAGTTCGGGATGCTTTTTCAGGATTTCCAGCCTTTTCATTGCACCCAGGGTCAGCACCATAGGCAGAGATTTGGCAAATACCTGAGAACGGGCGTTATAGTAGAGGAATTTCACCACATGATCTTTGGCAGCCAGGAAGGCACCAATGGAAGCCATGGATTTGGCGAAAGTGGCGAAGTAAAAGTCAATTCCGTCCTGACAACCCTGCTCCTCGCCGCAACCAGCGCCGGTTTTGCCAAGTACGCCAAAGCCGTGGGCGTCGTCCACAAACAGGCGGAAACTGTACTTGGATTTGAGATCCACGATTTCTTTCAGGCGACCCTGGTCGCCACGCATGGAAAACACACCTTCGCTGATCACCAAAATACCGCCGCCAGTCTCAGCAGCGATTTTTTCAGCTTTCTGCAATTGTTTTTCCAGGTGGTCAATGTCATTATGTTTGAAAGCCATGCGCTTGCCCAGGTGCAGTCGCACCCCGTCAATGATGCAGGCATGACATTCCTCGTCGTAAATCACCACATCCCGGCGGCCCAGGATGGCGTCGATGGAGGAGAATACGCCGGGATATCCAAAGTTGAAAAGGATTGCACTTTCCTTGCCAACAAAATCAGCCAGTTGCTGCTCAAGTTGCTCGTGCTCGTCCTGGTGACCAGACATGATCCGTGAACCCATGGGGAAGGCCATGGAATATTTCTGACCTGCTTCTGCGTCAGCTTTTACTACCTCAGGATGGGTGGCCAGGCCAAGGTAATCGTTGATGCTCCACACGATTTTTTCTTTTCCGTTGAACATCATACGGGTGGAGAGAGGGCCCTTTAATTTGGGGAAGGTAATGTAACCATGCCCAATGGCGGCGACGTCGCCAAAAGCACCCTTACTCACATGGAGGTTGTCCAAAATATCCATATTCAATTTTTATAGAATACAACTAATTTAATCTCAAAAACCTTTTTCGGGAAAGTTGCCGGGCATTTTTTGATAAATGAGAGGCCTTTTTCCGAAACCGGCGCAATTTACTTCGTTTTTTCGAAAAATCCTTCAACTGTTTTTTCGCAACAGGTCCAAACCAAAGGGTTTGGCGGGCGAATTCTTCGCCCTTTTTTCAAAGCAGGCCGCTCAGGCCAGTTTCCATTTTTTCAGGCTGGCCAGAATGGCCGAGCCAATGATTTCCCAGCTTGCAGGATGATATCCCCCGCTCAGCAACATCAGCAAGGGGATTTTTCGCTTCACTGCCTCCCCAAACACAAACTGATCCCGCCGCAGAATCCCCACAGCCGAAATATCAAATCCGCCCAGAGGGTCACCTTTATAAATATCGCTGCCTGCATTATAAATGACCAACTCTGGCTTCTCGCGGTCTATGGCTTTGGGAAGTTCCTGCGCCAGCAAATCCAGATATTCCGGGTCGGCCATTTTGGGTTTAACGGGATAATTATACTTTATAAACCTGCGGGCTTCGTAATCCAGGGGATAAATCTGGCCATTGTAAACGTCAAAGGTCACTATGCGGGGATCTTCACCAAAAATGTCCTCAAATCCGTTGCCCTGGTGCGCATCCAGGTCCACCACCATGATCTTTTTTACCTCAGGATGGTGTTTCAGCAGTTCGTAAGCCGCCAGGGGAATGTCAGCGTAAAAGCAGAATCCCGAACTGAGGGTGGCTTTGGCATGGTGAAAGCCGCCTCCCAGATTGACGGCCCAGCCATGTTTCAGGGCCAGCTCTGCTCCAAGCACGGTGCCGCCTGTGGCCAGCCGCATGGGTTTCAGGAAAAATCTGTCCAAGAGGAAAGCAGGCACATTTTTCAGGAAATCCACCTCTGCGATCTGAGCGATTTTGGCGGATTTTTTCAAACTCTCCAGATACATTTCTCCGTGAATCTGAAGCAGAAATTCATGGGTAACTTCCTCTGGTTCATGGGTTTCGCCGGGTTGGAATAATTTGTGCTCCAGCAAAAAACGATACACTTTCCCGTACTTCGTGCTGTCGAAGGGATGCAATTTTTCGATCCCCAGCAGCGACATATCATAGCCGGGTGAAAAAACCAGGGGAATTTTTTCCATCAAAATCTACTTCACATCGTAAGTCCGGAAAAGCTGTTCGTTCCAAACTTCCCAGATCTGGTGGTAAAAATCGATCACAAAGGCGACCTTCTTTTTCAGGGCGGGATATTTGTCCACCCGTTCCCAAAATACTTCTTCAGGGGCAAACAGATTCTGGGCAATCTCATTCAGATCATTTTCTGCATCAGAAGTGGCGTACTGATCCACAAAGCCCAATTCGTTCAGACTTTCGTCCAGACCCTGGCTGGCTTTGCCATCCAGAATGGCCTGGGTCCCGCCTTCGCCGTAAGAAAATCCCACAGGCAGCAGCCTGTCCCATGCGCCCTGGTCGAAGTAGGTCGTATAATTGCGCAGCAAAATGCTGGAAAACTCGTGGTGAAATGAGCCCTCCAGATAGTGTTCTGAGTAGCCCTCGGCCTCCCCGTCATTGGCCAGGTAAAGGTTTTTGGTAGAATTCGTACCCCCGTAAGGTGCGCCATAAAACTCCAGCGACTTCACCCAAACCAGATAATCCAGGTTCCACTTGAGCACGTCAGGATGGTATTTGGCCATGGCGACCAGGGAGGCCTTCTCACAACGGCCGATTTCGGCCGTGTCAAGAGGATTTACTGCGGCGTTGATGGGCGGCTTTTTCCAATCCTCGGGCAGATAATTATAGGCATCGCTGTAAATGATGGGAATTTCAGAAACAGCCTTCCTTGTAGTTAAGGCCTCATCTTTTTGTGGAATATTTCCCTGATCAGGGGTGGCCTGGCCGTTGCAGCCCATAAAAATGCTGGAAAGCAACAGCAGAAGGAGGAGATTTTTACTGATTTTTTTCACGGATTCGGGTTTGAATGGATTTCTGCCTCCAATTTAAAAAATATTTTGATGGAGAATTGAACTTCTGAGCAGCACTCAATCCCCTCTTCAGAGGGGAAATGTTCTAAAACAAAGCACCAGGGCGATAACCAAAGCGAGGACAGAAGTGCCCATCATCCAGGTTTTTTGGGTAAGGGAAAGCCAGCGCAGGCTGATAAAATTGAGCCCCAGAATGACCAGGATGATTAGAATTTGCCCTGCTTCCAACCCCAGATTGAAGGCCAGCAGGGGTTGGAAAATGCTTTCCTCCTGTCCGAGAATGGCTTTCAAATAATTGGAAAATCCCATGCCGTGAATCAAACCAAAGCCGAGGGCCAGCACATAATATCCCGCAGAGTGGGGATTTTGCTCCCAATCTTTCCTTTTGAAGGCCTGAAACAGGTTAAGCACAGCTGTGCAGAGGATCGTGACAGGGATCAAAAATTCGATCCAGTGGGAGGGAGGGTGAATCCAATTGAGGGTGGAAAGCGCCAAGGTAAGGGAATGTCCGAGGGTAAAGGCTGTGACCAGCACCAACACCCTGCGCCAGTCGGCCAGCCTGTAACCTGCGGCCAGGGCCAGCAGGAAAATCATGTGGTCGTAGCCATTCAGATCGCTGATGTGCTCAAATCCCAGACCCAGGTAAATCAGAAATTCCGACATGGGGCAAATTTAAACAAATCTCACCTGAACTGATCTCCCAAAAGACCCAATCCAAATCCAACTTTCATTCAAAACCTATAACTTTACCCCATGAATGACTACAAATTCATCTACGTGGGCGATCCCCTGTGCTCCTGGTGCTACGGCATTGGTCCCGCTCTCGATCAGATTCTGGCTAAATATCCTCAGTTTCCCCTCAAAGTGGTGCTCGGCGGCCTGCGGCCTTATGAAACCCAGCCCATGGACCAAAAACTTAAGACGATGCTGCGCGACCACTGGGAACATGTGCAGGAAGCCACGGGCCAGCCCTTTGATTATACTTTACTGGAAACAGATGCGCCCCCTTTTGTTTACAATACAGAAATGCCCTGCCGTGCGGTGGTCGCGGTTCGCAGGCTCAAACCCGGGGCTGAGTGGCCATTTTTCAAGGCAATTCAGGATGCATTTTACCACAAAAATCAACACACAGACCGGCTCGAAACCTATTACCCTTTGCTGAAGGCTCTGGACATTGATCCTACGGACTTTGACCAGGCTTTTGACTCAGAGGAGGTGCGCAAGGAAACTGTGGATGATTTCATGTGGGCCAAGCAGGTGGGTGTGACTGGATTTCCCACCCTGGTTTTCGGAAACAGTCAGGAATTATATGCCGTTTCCCTGGGATATGCACCGTATGCGAGCATGGACCGCACCATGCAGAGCATTTTGGATGAAATTTCGCAGGAGAATTGAAGCTCATGGTTAAGGCAATTTTACTTTCCCGGCCCGATCCTGAAATATTTATTTGAAAATGATTAATTTTGGAATGGTTTTTGTTTTCAATCTGAAAACACCATCAAAACACAAAAAATGAGACAAGCACTTATACTTTCCCTTGGCCTTCTCTTCTCCACCATCCTGTTTGCCCAGGTTGAAATGACACCCCGCAAAGCCTGGTGTGAAATGACCAAAATCGAAGATCCGGTCGCCAAGGAAATTCAGGTTGCCTGCGAAAACCTGCTTCAGGTTTATCCTTCACCCGACGACATCAACAAAAACGAGATCAAGCGGAAATTATTCCTGAATAAAATGCGTGGCATCGTCAAAAGGGGAGCCACTTATTCCTCTCTCTCACCCGAAGCCCGCAATGCGCTTGCCGCCTCTGGAGTGCAATACTGCAACGAATACCTGGGCTTCAAGCCGGGCGACAAAATTGAAACTCCTCCCAGCGATTCCCGCGGTCCCCTGGCCGGACGCGCCGACTGCCAGAGCACCGTGCTTCAATACGAACAGGTCAGCGATTGCTACGCCGATGGCAGCTACCTTTATCTCAGCTGTATCACGGCCAAAAACAACCTGAAACAACCCAAAACAGATATCCAGAAATTCTGGTGTGCCCTGAAGTATGTGGCTGTATTGCTTGAATGCGATCAAACCCATAACGTATACAAATAAGTTGTTTTGCAGTCTTTTCCGGTCGTTCTTGAACTAAAAACCCTCACCTGTCACCGGCAGGAAGAAGGTCCACAGGGGGCCCGCCCTTACCTTTGGAATGTTTTTTTCAGAATTGACGGAGAAGGTCTTAAGATCACCAATGAATTTCGCCTGGAGGGAAAGGGAATTTACCACTTCTCGGCCGGGAGCCACGGAAATCTCTCCCCCGATAACGTACACGACGGACAAGTGGTCCGCATTCCGGCCCAGGTTGGCCGCTGGGAAACCCGCATTACCCCCTTTATGCTCCCTTATTTTGAAGCCGAGGTCAGCGGGGTGGTGGTGGTACTCTCCGTGCTGATGGAGCAAAATAATCTCACCAATAAAGGCGCGGAAGCTGGTCACGAATTTCTCAATCAATTTGTGGAAAAAGCCGTCAATTCTGCCCTCCTGGGTTTTGATCCCCGCCGGGTGGTCATTCACGACATCGAAAATTCAGTCAAAGTTTATTTTGCCGAGAAAGTCTCCAAATTTGCCGAAGGCCTGGACCATGAGGTCGGAAAGGCAGTGGCCCAGGCCCAGAATATCCTGCAAAACCTGTGGAGCCTGATCGATAAAGACAGTTTGATTGGCTATGAAATGTGGGATTTTACCCCCGAAAAATTTGCCCAGGCCCAATCTGATACCGTGCCATTGGTGCATGTCTGGGAAACCAGAGAATTTGGAAAGTGGGAACTAAAAGGAGAATTTCGCAAATTATCCACCTGATTATCCATTACAAAATCAATATGAAAGCAAATCGCCGTCTGATTACTGCCGCCAGCGCCCTCCTTTTATTGCTGGTTGCTGCCGGATGCGGAACTTCTTCCGTTTCCCTCAATTTGTTACAACCTGCCCAGATCAATGTACGTGAGGATGTGAAAAGTCTGGTCCTGGTCAACCGTTACCGTCCCGACAAAGGCCAGAAATTCTGGAATTTCATGGAAGGCCTGCTGACTGGCGAAGGCATCGGCGAAGACCGCAAAGGAGCGGAAGCCTCCCTGTTTGGTCTTTCCAATGTTTTGCGCAATTCTCCCCGTTTTTCCACCACCCAGGCCAATATTGAAGTGCCGGGTTCAGGATTGGGCACCTTTCCCCCTCCTTTGAGCAGCGACGAGGTAAAGCGCATTTGCAATCAATTCAATTCTCACGCCATGGTCACGGTGGAGGCCTTTGACTCAGACAGCGACCTCAAATACGGCACCCGCCAGGTGGAGGAAAAAACCAAGGAAGGCCAGAAGGTCACCCGCACCATCCATACCGTGACCGCCAATGTGCGCATCACCGTGGGCTGGCGCCTTTACAGTGCCATTGACGGCTCCCTGCTCGACGAGTTCATGATGCAGCAAGGCATGGGCTTCAATGCCGAAGGCCCCAACCAGGCTGCGGCCCGCAATAACCTTCCTTCCCGCGAAAATATGACCCAGGATCTGGGCGCCAAAGCTGGCGATGCCTACGCCCGCCGCATTTCTCCCAACTGGATCTGGGTCAACCGCATGTATTACTCTGGCGGAACTCCCACCATGAAAGCCGCCCGAAATGCAGTGCGCGTTTCCAACTGGGAACTGGCTGAAAAGCTCTGGAAAGAGTCTCTGGAAGATCCCAAGAAGAAAATCCCCAGCAAAGCCGCCTATAACCTGGCCCTGGCCGAGGAAATGAAAGGCGACCTGCAAGCCGGGGTTAAATGGACCCAGAAATCCGCCGAAATGGGCTGCCGCGCAGCTTATGATTACAACCGCGTTTTGCTGAATCGCATCGCTGATTTGCAGCGGCTCAATGATCAAATGAAAGCCGTCGAGTAGGGAGCTCCAAAAACTTCGAATCTCTGCGTTGGACTTGGTTCAGAAATGCTCATTTACCTCAGTAAACTGCGCTTTCTTTACCTGCGTCCGCCTTGATCTTCTTTGTTTTTGAAGCTCCCTGGTATAATCTATTGCCTCCCTACCTGATCAGGGTAACAGTCCCGCCTCGTTTGAAGGTTTCGCCGCGGTACTTCGTGCCAGTGCAAATGTAGGTGTACACCCCTTCCTGCACGGCTTCACTGCGGAAAAATCCGTTCCAGCTGAAATTGGGATCGTAGGAATCGAAGATCATTTTGCCCCAGCGGTCATAAATCGCAATGTAGAATTTCTGCAGATTATGGGCCACGATCCTGAATTCATCATTCACCCCGTCCCCGTTGGGCGAAAAGGCAGTGGGAATCCAGATGTCGTCGATGATTTTTACCAGAATGACCTCCTCCTTATAGCTGGTGCAGCCGTTTTCTGCCCGTACCGTCAGCCTGATCACCATTTCCCCGTCTGAGGCGTACACATGCCAGGGCACAAAGGAGGTGTCGCTGCTTCCGTCGCCAAACTCCCACAACTGACTAATGGCCCCCTGGGAAAGGTTGATGGCCGAGAACGTGTCGGTGGTCATGTAGAAGAAGTCTTTATTCTGGGGGAAAATCACCTGAAAATCTGCCACGGGGCTGGGTAAAACTTCCACAAATCCGTCCACTGTATCCTTGCAGCCATAACTGTTTTCCACCATCAGGGTGGGAATGTAAGTGCCCGGGCCCTGGTACAGGTGGCCGATATTGGGTTGCAGGGAAACAAATCCGTCGCCGAAAAACCATTTGTAGGCTACCGCGCCCGGGGTCTGGCTTCCGTCAAATTCGACCAGTAAAGGATCGCAACCGCGGATGGTATCTGGTTCCAGATCAGCAAAGATGGCGGGGAAAATCTCCACGTCAATCTTGACCACGGTGTCGCAGCCTGTTACCGTATCCTGCTGGTACAAAGTCAGGGTGCGAACGCCGGGTAAAGTCCAGTAAATACCCACCTGATTGGTTCCCTGGCCATTTTTGATGGTGCCGCTGTTGGCCGGGATCGACCAGACATAACGGTTATTGACTTGAGCGGGGGTTTGATAATAATGGGTTACATTCTGGCAAACCTCGATCGGCCCGTCAATGTCGGGAGTGGGAGCGGGCATGAGGGTCACATTGAGAAGGTCGGTGGCAGTGCAGCCGAATCCATTGGTTTCCGTAACCCAGATGGTGCCATTGCCCGTGCCATACGTCCAGTTGACTACTGTCGAACTGCTGTTTTGTCCGGAAACGAAGTTTCCGGGATTGATATTCCACACGTAGCTGCTGCCTCCGTTTTGCTGGGTCAGGTAGGTAATGGAATTGGACCAGGCGCATAGATTGGATGGCCCCTGGACCTGGGGAGTGGGGGCAGGATGGATGGTTACATTGATGCTCAGGGTGGAATCGCAGCCCGTAATGGGATTGGTGGCGGTCAGTTGCAAAGTGCCTGTGCCAGCCCCCAGCCAGTGTACATTCACCGTAAATCCTGTACTTAATCCCTGGATATTGCCTCCGTTGGTTTTCCAGGAATAAGTCATCCCCGGCACATTCACTGCAGTATAAACATGCAGGCTGGTGTGTTCGCAGGCCGTCAATGGTCCGCTGATGGTGGGGTAAGGTTTGGGATTTACGGTAACGTTGAAGGTCACGGTCGAATCGCAGCCCTGGCTGTTGGTTTCGGTCACCTGCACAATTCCGAAGGAATTGGCCAGCCATTTGACCAGAACGGAAGAAGTGCCTTGTCCGGATTGAATGACTCCGTTGCCCTGCACAATGCTCCAGGCGTAGGAACTGCCCGGGTTCAGGGGAATCGAGTAATTATGCCCGTCTGTGTATTCGCAAACCGTGGCCGGCCCCGAGATGACTGGGTAGGGTTTGGGATCAATTTGTACGGGGAAAAATACTGTACTGTCGCAGCCCTGGGCATTGGTGTGGTTCACCCAGACCGTATCCACCCCCGTGGCCAGCCACTGGATTTGGATGCTGTTGCTGCCCTGCCCGGAAGTAATGCCTCCGCCGTTTCCGCTGCTGATCCACCAGTTGTAGGCGCTGCCTGCGGAGGAAGCAATGGCGTAGGTGTGGCCGCTGGTGAATTCGCACAAAGTGGCCGGTCCCGAGATCAAAGGATAGGGCTTGGGATCCACCGTAACGTTGAAGGAGACCGTGCTGTCGCAACCAAAGGTATTGGTTTCCTGCACCTGAACCGTTCCAGGACCGTTGCCCATCCATTTTACCTCAATTGCATTGGTACCCTGTCCGGCATAAATGAACCCCGAGCCCTGGGTCACAGTCCAGAGATAGCTGTTGCCCACCGCTCCTGTGATGTTGTAATTGTGCCCATCCGTGAATTCGCAGACCACCGCAGGGCCTGCAATCACCGGGTAAGGCTTGGGCGTAACCACCACAGTAAAGGAAACCGTGCTGTCACAGCCTGCAGGATTGGTTTCGGTGACCGAAACGGTATAGGTTCCGTTGGCCATCCATTTTACCCCAATCGAGTTGGAGCCTTGCCCCGAAGTAATCACCCCTGCACCCGAAATGGCCCAGAGGTAATTATTCCCGGCATTATTGGGAGTGGAATAGGTATGACCTGCGGTGTATTCACAGACCGAATCCGGACCCGTGATCACCGGGTAGGGCTTGGCGTTGATGTTGATATTGACCGTGACAGCACTGTCGCAGCCCTGGGCATTGGTTTCCAGCACGGAAACTGTCCCCGATCCGTTGGCATCCCATTTCACGGAAATGCTGTTGCTGTTTTGGCCCGAAACAATGTTTCCATTGCCCGTCACCGTCCACGACCAGGAGTTTCCAGCCGTATTGGGCAGAGCATAGGTTTCGGTCGAGTATTCGCAAACCTGTGTATTGCCCGCAATTACGGGATAAGGTTTGGCCTGAACCGTGACCCCGTAGGTCACCGTACTGTCGCAACCGTCGGTATTGGTTTGGGTGACCTGCACCGTCCCCGCTCCGTTGGCCATCCATTTTACATCCACAGCGTTGGTTCCCTGACCGGCGTAGATCACGCCAGAACCCGCCACAACAGACCAGGCATAGCTGTTGCCGGCTGCTGCGGTCACACTGTAAGTGTGGCCGTCGGTATATTCACAGGCCGTGACCGGCCCGGCAATGACCGGATAAGGTTTGGCATTGACCACCACTGCAAAGTCCACCGTGGTGTCGCAACCCGAAGCAAAGGTTTCCGTGACCTGCACGGTGTAGGGGCCATTGGCCAGCCATTTTACCGTGATAGAGTTGGTATTTTGTCCTGCGGTGATTACTCCCCCGGAAGGGATATTCCAGAGATAACTGCTGCCAGCGTTGCTGGCCGTGCTGTACACATGTCCTGCAGTAAACTCGCAAGCCGTGGCAGGACCGGCAATCACGGGATTGGGATTGCCCACCACATTGATGTTGAGGGTCACGGAACTGTCGCATCCGTTCACCGCTTCCAGCACGGAGACTGTTCCTGCCCCGGAAGCTCCCCAATCCACCGTGATGGAATTGGTATTCTGGCCCGAAACCAAGGTGCCTGACCCGGTGACAGTCCAGACATAGGTATGGCCTGCTGTGTTGGTCACACTGTACCCGTGCCCGGTGGTAAAGGCGCAAGGCGCATTATTGCCGGCAATCACAGGGTAGGGCTTGGGATCTACGCTGACAGCAAAAGAAACGGTGCTGTCACAACCTGCCGCATTGGTTTGCTGGACCTGCACCGTAGCTGGGCCGTTGGCCAGCCATTTGATGTCGATCGAATTGGTGCCCTGGCCTGAGGTAATGACCCCGTTGCCAGCTGTGATCTGCCAGTTGTAGCTGTTACCTGCCGCCGCAGCCACGGAATAGGTGTGTCCGGAGGTGAATTCACAGGCATTGGCCGGTCCTGCAATCACAGGGTAGGGCTTGGGATCGACCTGCACATTGAAGGTCACGGTGGTGTCGCAGGTGGTAAGGGAGGTTTCGGTCACCTGCACAGTGGCTGCCCCATTGGCCAGCCATTTGATGGTTATGGAATTGCTGCCCTGACCTGCGGTGATGACCCCGTTGCCTGCGATGATGCTCCAGTTGTAAGCGCTGCCAAAGGTATTGGTGACAGAGTACACGTGTCCGGATGAAAACTCGCAGGCGTTGGCGGGTCCGCTTATCACGGGCGCAGGATTGGGGATCACCCCGACCGGGACCGAAACGGTGCTGTCGCAATTGGAGGCATTGGTTTCCGTCACAGTGAGGCTACCTGCTCCGCCAGCGCCCCAATCCACGGTTACGGAATTTGTGTTGCCGCCTGAGACGATATTACCGCTTCCCCCCACAGACCAGTTATAAGTGCTGCCTGCATTATTGTTGACGCTGTACACCAGCCCGCTGGTGTAGGCGCAGGGAGTCAGATTGCCATTGATCACCGGGGTGGGTTTGGCATTGACTGTCACGGCATAACTTACCGTAGAGTCGCAGGAAAATCCATTGCTTTGGGTGAGGTTGACGGTATAATTGCCGGGAACAGTCCACTTGATATTGATGCTGTTGGTGCTCTGTCCTGAAGTAATGACCCCATTTCCGCCGGAAATGGACCAAAGGAAGGCATTGCCAGCGGCGGCAGCCACGGAGTAGGTATTCCCCCCCGTCAACTGGCAGGCAGTGGCCGGACCAGCAATCACCGGGTAAGGTTTGGGGTTTACGGTTACGTTAAAGGTGGCGGTGCCTGCACAACCAAACGGGTCGGTTTCGGTCACCTGAATGGTACCAGCCCCGTTGCCCAGCCATTTAATGGTGGCCGAGTTGGTCCCCTGCCCAGCCGTAATCACCCCATTTCCTGCCGTGATGCTCCAGTTGAAGGCATTGCCGCTGTTGGCCACAGAATAGACATGGCCTGGAGTAAATTCACAGGCGGTGGCTGGTCCGGCAATGACCGGAACAGGATTGGCATGCACATTTACCACCAGTTCCACGGTCGAGTCGCAAAGGATGGTATTCGTTTCAGTCACCCGGATGGTATCGGTCCCCGCGCCGGACCAGGTCACGTTTACACTGTTGGTGTTTTGACCCGAATTGATGGTGCCGCCTGCGGAAACATACCAGGCATAGCTGTTGCCGGCCACATTGGGGGTGGAATAGGTGGCCGTGGGGGCGCTGGTACACACATCTGCCGGGCCGGTAATGGAGGGCAGCACAAAGTCGATTACCACATTGCCGTTGGTAACGACATTGCAGCCAAAGGCGTCAGAAACCGTGACCGAATAGCTGTAATTACCTGGCCCGGGATAGGTATGGACAAGACAGGAATCGGTCGCATTGGGATTGGAGGTGAGGTTGCCGGGCCCGGTCCAGGTGAATCCGTATGGGGGAACTCCGTTGGTGGGGGTTACGCAGTAAAAGGCGTCTGCTGAGGTACAGCCGGGCACCGAATCGGTGACATTCACCTGCATATTGCCCACATTGATGGTATAGGTGTACTGGTTGGTACCCACGATAGGGCAGGCATTGTCTTGCACAGTCACGGTGAAAAAATAAGTGCCAATGGCGGAAGGCGTCCAGGAAAAGGTGGCGCATGGGAGTGCCCCGGTAATCGAATTTTGAATGGCGGGGTTGCCGCAGCGGTAAAACTGGGCCCCGGCGATATTCTGATTCCAGGACAAGGTCTGGGTTTGGCCTGCATTGGGATCGGCGGTATTGAGGTTAAAGGAAATGGCGCTGCCCAGGCAGGTGGTGATCACATTTCCAACTGCGGTGCCGCCACTGAGGCCGGATATGCCCGTTACGGTGGGTACGGTATTGGCCCCGCAATTGATTACGGTGGTCTGAATATCCCGTTCGATGGTATTGATCAGAATTCCGTTGCGCCATTCATCCACATACACGCAAAATACACCCACCACGATGTTGCCGGGATTGGGGGTGATGGTGATGTCGCCCGTGTAGGCATTGATGGAAATGTTCCATGAAGCTCCCAGAGGCTGGTTGTAACTGTAACCTGCTCCGTAGGTCACGGTGGTGGTGGCGCCTGTGTTGCAGGGGCCGAAGCGGTAGGAGAGGGAATCCCCGTCGGGGTCGAAGGCGCCCTGGTTGAAGGTGAAGGGCTGGCCCGCACAGATGTAAGGAATGGGCGGATTGGTAAACTGGGGAGAACTGTTGCAGGGGGTAATGCTGGTATTGAGGGTGGAATTGACATAAATCCCGCCCGTGGCACCCGAGGTGATGGCGCCGTTGCGGCAACAATCGGTCCAGGACATGGTGTAGATGGTGCAATTGAGCCCGCAGATATTATAGTCGCGCCAGGAATAGTATTCCTGCACCCCGTTGATGGCCGCACCATTATTGGTGCACTTGGTGGAGGTGGAAGGGCAGATTGGGGTTACCTCCGCAATACTCCAGGAAGACCAGTTGCCTACGGCAACGGGCTGATTGCAGCCCACTCCCTGCCCGGTGAAGGTGACCCCCTGGGCCATACTGGTGATACCAGAGCAATCGCGGTAGGCCCGCAGATTGACCCGGATCACGCAATTGCTGAGGCATTCGAAGGTGAGGTTGGCCCCCATGTTGTGGGAGGCAAACAGACCGGACGGAGCCCAAAAGCCCCCTGCAAGCAGCAAAATCAGGAATAAACGATTCCTGAACCACTGTGCAAACCAGTATTTACGGCGATTAAAATTATGTTCTTCTTTCATAGCTGCGACCTGAATAATAGCCAATTGAAAGAAGGATGTGGATTGTCTCTTTTAAAAATACATTTGCCAGAGTTTATAAACAATGACAAAGTGCATTATTCACAATTAATTTTCATCTTTTCCTTACAAGAGAGGTTTCAGAAAGACTTCCTGAACAGTGAGAAGATTAAGTCAGATGTGGATAACCTGTCAGACTTTGGCCTGGCGGATCAGGCCGCGTTTGGAGCGGGGAAAATCAATCCCGTTTTCATCAAATGAAAGATCCTGCCATTTTCCCTGGGCCAGCACCCTCACCTGGCGGTAGCCGATCTGCTTGAGAATGCGGGCCGCATGCTCGAAGCCAGCCACGATTTCGCGGGGATGGTGGGAATCTGAGTTGATTTGCACAGGAATGCCCATGTCGAACATGGTCTCGAGAATCCAGCGGCTGGGATAGGTCTCAAGGGTTACACCTTTGTAAAGGCCACGGGTGTTCACCTCCACAATGCTGCCTGCGTTGGAGATAGATTTCAAAGTTTTGATCACTTCCTCGCGGTACCAGGCATCAGATTCATGGAACATGAAATTATTCTTGTTCTGCATCTTGATCTTATCCAGGTGCCCGACAATGTCCGGATTTTCCAGCATCACCATCCAGCGGGTCAGTTCGTAATAACGGGAAATGGCTTTGCGGGCATCGCCGCCAAAGATTTTTTCAAGACCCTTGAGAAAGATGTCGTGGGTGCCGTCGATTTCCCAGGGGGTGCCATCGGGAAAATCGTCCACAAAGTGGACAGAGCCCAGGGTGTAATCAAGTTCCCAGCCATGAATGTCGGCGTGGTCGGGGCCCATACGGCCGGGCACGTAGTCAATTTCCAGGCTGGCGTAAATTTCGATCTTATCCGCCCATTTTTTCTTCAACTCCCGCACCCGGGCAAAATACCTGGCGGCATTTTCCTTTTTCATGGCCCATTTGCAATGGAAGGGGATGGGGGCATGGGTGGAAAATCCGTAAGCAGCCACGCCATCTTCCAACGCCTGGATGATGTAATCCTCGGGCTCGTTGGTGCCGTCGCAAAAATGAGTATGACTATGGTAATTGGTCCAGGCCATCCGATAGTTTCAATTTTCAGGTGATAAGATTGGAACGAGTAAAATTAGGATTTTCTGATATCCCTGAATTAATCAATTTGTAAAGCCATTGTTAATAATTGCCTAAAAATCGCCCTTTTTCGTGAATTTAAACCGCTTTTGATATTCTTACATCTCTTTCATTCCGGATTTTGAAATTTCCCCGAAGAATATGAAAAAATCTTACGGCTTCCCGGGGCCTTTATTTGTCCGGTTACTTTTTCTTTGGCCGAAATTCTGATCCTTTGGCCTTTTGACCCCCACCAATTCACGGAAATCCTGACATCTCCCAAACTCCCGAATTATCGCCTTATCCGGGCAAAAACCTAACAGGGGGTAGTTTTTAGGCCGTTTTTTAGGGAAATTAAAGTGAGAAACGATATAAAATCCACCTTCGCACTCCGGACGTATCTTTTCCCGAAACAAAAACAAATTAAGCCCAACTCTATGGAAAACCGAAGCTCTACTATCACTGTTTTGCTTGTCCTTTTACTTCTCTTCGCCAACTATCTTTCCGCCCAAACCATCATCAGCCAGTTTGATTTCAACTCCATGCCCCTCACCAACGCCACCGTAGGCCCCAACGGCCTTTCGGCCGATCCTGACGCCACCACCAATGGCTCAGAATTTCTGATCGGCGCCAACTGTGGCTCCCTCAAAGGTCTGGATCTGGTGGTGCCCAATACGGGCGGCGTGCTGGATCAACCCGAAATGGGGATGACTTTCGCCTTTCGCGCCATGGAAGGCTTTGCAAGTTTTTACAAGCGCGGCCTGTTCGAATTTTACATCCGCAACAGCCAGATCTACATCAACTGGGCAGTTGACAACGGTTTAGGCGGTCCCCTGCCCAACGGACCCATCCCCACGGGTTACAACATGCCCGCCGACAATCAGATCCACGAATACACCTACCTCTACACCATGGCCAACGGGATGTCGGAAATTTTCGCCGACGGTCTGCTGGTTTGGTCCTTCGACGGTCCCGATGGCAGGCCCCTCTACTGGACCGGAGCCGGCAACGCCATCATCGGGCAGATCATGGACGGCAATTGCACCGGCCCCGGCGTGCTGGATTATGCCTACCTGTTCATTCCCGCTCCCCTTCCAGTGGAGTTTGTGTCCTTTACGGCGGATCTGTCTGGTCAGGATGCCCTGCTCAACTGGGAGACCACTGCGGAATACCAGAATGATTTTTACACGGTCGAACACAGCCACGATGCGCTTGACTTCGAAGAAGTAGCCTTTGTGCCCGCCCAGGGACAGGCCGGGTCGAATTATTATCAGGCAGAAGTTCCCGCTCTGACTCCCGGGACCCATTTCTTCCGCATTCTCCAGACCGATCTCAGCGGCAATACCAGCCTCTCAGAGGTCAGGACCCTGGTGCTGGAACCTGAGGAAGGTCCGCAGATCACCGTCTGGCCCAACCCCAGCCAGGGACAAATCACCCTGGATCCGGGTACGATCAAAGGTCCCGGCCGGGTCCGCATTGTGGATATGCGTGGCAGCCTGCGGGCCGATTTTCCCCTTGAAGGAGTCTCCAAACTGGATCTTTCCCACCTCGGACCCGGTATGTACATTATACAAGTAGTGGCCGGAGGAGTAAACCGCAAGTCCAGGCTGGTTATTGAGTAGCGAGTAGCGAATTGTGAGTTGCGAGTTGCGAGAATGGGGGAAAATGGGCCAACCGCCCTGAGTGCTCGCCGCCCGTAGCTCAGAGCTCGCTACTCTTAACCCGCCGCTTCGCAAAGAACCTTCCTGACCCGGTCGGTCACCATCCCGACCTGTTCGTCGGTGAGGGCGGGGTAGAAGGGCAGACTGAAGGTCGATTCTCCGGCCAGTTCGGTTTGGGGGAAATCGCCGGGCTGATGTCCGTAGGTTTGGCGGTACCAGGTGAAGAGGTGAACGGGTTGATAATTGACCGAAAGCTGGATTCCGGCGGCGTTGATGCGGGCCATGATCTGGTTGCGGGTGAGGTTGAAGGCCTCCAAATCCAGCTTCAGCATGTACAAATGGAGGGCGGACTTTCCGCCCGGCTGAGTGGGGATCAAAGATACCCCTTTGAGGTCGCCGAAGGCAGCATCGTAGGCCCGGGCAATCTGGGCACGGCGCTCATACATGGCTTCCAGCCGTTCCAACTGGGCCAGACCCAGAGCAGCCTGCAGGTCGGAAAGGGTGTACTTGTAGCCGGGCAACAGGATGTCGTACTGGTGGCTGTTTTCCAGATTTTCGCGGGCGTGGGCCGAACGATCCAGTCCATGGTTGCGCAGCAGGCGCAGGTTATGGGCAAACTCGTCGCTGGAAGTGGTGATCAGGCCTCCCTCGGCGGTGGTGATGTTTTTGGTGGGATAAAAGCTGAATGAACCAGCCACCCCAAAGGTACCCAGGGGCTTTCCTCCAAATTCTCCTTCCAGGGCATGGGCGCAATCTTCGATCAGGCTCAGGCCATAGCTGTCGGCCAGGCTGCTAAAGGCCTCCATGTCGCAGGGGTTGCCGCCCAGGTGCACAGGCAGAATGGCCCGGGTGTGCAGGTTGATGCGGGCCTCAACCTGGTCAGGATCGAGGTTGAGGGTAAGCGGGTCGATGTCGGCAAAGACAGGCACCAGCCCGTTTTGGTGGATCACATTGGCGGTTGCCGCGAAAGTATAGGGGGTGGTGATGACCTCGCTGCCCGGGGGCAGGTCGAGGGCTTTGAGGGCCAGGAACAGCCCGGCCGTACAGGAGCTGACTGCCACCGTGGGGCAGCCGCCTTTCAGGCGGGAAATGCGCTCCTCAAACTCCGTCACCCGGGAACCCATGGTCAGCCAGCCCGACCGCAGGGCGGCGGTAACCGCTTCTATCTCCTCATTTCCAATGATTGCACGGTGGTAGGGGACCTCAAATGACATGGGGCGAATTTACAAGCTTCCTGATTTTTTCTCAGAATTTATTTTCCCGCCTTGCTATCCTTTGTTATCTTAAGAGTCATTTTGAAACTTCGACAATCATGAACAAAATTTCCCGGGCCCTGCTGCCGCTTTGTGTGCTTTTGCTCCTGGCAGCCAAACCTGCCCCCTCGGGCCCCAACGCCTGGTCGGTGGTCAACCAGATGTTTACCAAAACCAAAGGCGTGAATTCCATGTCCTACGTCATGACCAAGCGGGAAAGGATGTTTGGCGAGATCACCAACAGCAAATCCCTGATCAAGGTAACCCAACATCCTTACCAGGCCTACCTCAAACGCCTCGATGGCGACGGGGGAGTGGAAGTACTGTACCGGGAAGGCTGGAACAGCAATAAAATGCTGATCAATCCCAACGGATTTCCCTGGGTGAATGTGAGCTTTCCGCCCCTGAGTGACCGGGTGCGCAAGGGCAACCACCACACCATTCTCGACAACGGTTACCGCCGCATGGTGGGCTATCTGGAAAATCAACTGGCCAGCCTGGAGGGAGAATTTGAGCAGGTGAGTCAGATTGAGGAAGTGGTGACCGGCAAGGGTATTCCCTGCTGGAAAGTGGTGATCAATAATCCCTATTATGCCATTCTCTCCCACAATACCAAAGAGGGCGAAACGGTGCAAAGCGTGGCGGACAAATATGGTGTCAATGCCTACCGTCTGCTCGAACTGAACGGCTGGGATGCTTATGACGATATGCGTCCCAATCAGACCATTCAGGTGCCCAGTCACTACTGCAAAAAGGCAATTCTGCACATCAACAAGGATAATTTTCTGCCCGAGGCCATCGAGATCCACGACGACAAGGGTTTTTACGAAGCCTACGATTACGAGCAGGTGAAGATCAATCCCGGATTTACTGAGCTTGATTTTTCCGATGAAAACCCCGCCTATGGATTCTGAACGGGCGAATTGGTGCGGTTTTTGCTTTGACTCATTCAAAAAATCCCGATGAGAAGTGCATTACGTTTTCCATTTTCCCTCTTTATTCCCTTGCAGAACTTTACCGGGATGAGAATTTCATTGATTACCCTGCTTCTGATTTGCTTGTTTGCCGGAACCTCGGCTGCCCAGGGTTTGGGCGCCTATGTGGATTTCCAGAATTACTTTTGGGTATTTGACCAGGGTAAATTCACCAAACTTGAAACCCAACCCGTTCAGGAGTATGTGGTCTCCCGCAATTATGTGGCCTATATCTCCAAAGTGGGTCAGTTGAAAGCTTATTACCAGGGCAAATCCCGCATTCTCACTGAGAATATCCCCGATTTTTACCACGTGACCGACAACCTGCTCTTTTTCGGACTGGGCAGTACCTTCTATACCTTCGAAAACGGCAAGATCAACCGTCTGGGGGCCTGGTCGGGACCGCAATATGCCTACGGCGATTCCATTGTGGCCATGTTTGATTACTTTAATTTCTTCATGGTTTGGTATAAAGGGGAGATGCGCCAGTTGGAGACCTTCCCGGTCAAGGAACTGAAGGTCGGCAAGACCATTGTGGCCTATATCAATAATGTGGACCAACTCAAGGTTTTTTACCACGGAGTGGCCGAAATGATCGAGGCGGTGCCGCCGGAAAGTTATAAGGTGGGCCGCAATCTGGTGGCTTACGTGGACAATTACGCCCGCTTCAAGATCTGGCACGACGGGATGCCCATTCTGGTCGAGTCTTTTCCGCCCAAATCCTACCAAACGGGCGACGATATGGTGGCCTATGTGGCCCAGGACAGCTCATTCAAGGTTTTTGAACGGGGTATGTTTACCGAACTCGACATCATTCCGCCCCGCCAGTACACGGTCAAGGACCACATCCTCACCTGGATCGACAAGGGAAATCAGTTTAAAGTCTATTACGACGGCAATATCTATACCATGGAGTCTTATCAGCCTGAATCCTGGAAGATGGACAATGAGGTGATTGCCTACAAGGATTACAATGGCCGGCTGCAGGGCCTTTACAAAGGAGAGCGCAAGACTGTTTCCGACCGCAATGTGAAGGATTACGATGTGGACCTGGATGTGGTCACCAGCCAGGTGGGGCTGCAAAAGCCGGTTTTTTATTATCTGGGGAAATTCTGGTAATGCAGAGTAGGTTTTTAAACACAGGGCCACAGAGCACACTGTAGTGGTCAGGAGGTTTCTAATGGGAAAAGATTTTTTTTGGGGAAACCCGGGACTCGGGACCAAAAATTCACCGCAAGAAATCACAAAGTGTTAAAAGGTTACCCATGACACAAAGCTTTTTGATTGGAAGTTTTCGGGTTTTTGTCCAATGGGGGCAATGCTCTCCTGTGAAAGAGTCCTGAACGCTGTGCGGAAGAGATTTTCCCCACCTGTTCAACTCAAATGTCTTCTGTCAACCATATATATAGGTTGTGGATATTCATTTCCAGAATTCTGCCCTATTTCCTGTGAAATTTTTTAATTTCAGGGATAATAAATTAAAAGAGAGGATTTTTATGAAAACAAAATTTACAATTTTATTGTCCATTGCGTTGCTCTGGATGGTTCAGGTTTTTGCTCAAACCTCGACCACCTTCTCCTATACCGGAGCGATGCAAACCTACACTATCCCTGCAGGCGTCTATTCGGTATTGATCGATATGTCGGGTGCCAGCGGGGGCTACAGTATCAACGGCACCCAGCAAGGTACCCTGCAAATTCCCGGTGACGGGGGCCGGGTGGAGGCCACCCTGGCGGTGACTCCCGGTCAGGTGCTCAACATCTATGTGGGCGGTCGCGGTACCGATGCCAGTACAGGTTTGTCCGGAGCGGGCGGCTATAACGGCGGCGGCACCGGCGGACAGCAGGGCACCTACAACGGCGGCGGCGGCGGCGGCGCCTCTGACATCCGCATCGGCGGCACGGCCCTGGGCGACCGGGTACTGGTCGCAGGCGGCGGCGGGGGCTCAGCCCTCAACTACTTTGCCGGTGGCGACAACGGCGGCGACGGCGGTAACCTCACCGGTCAGGATGGCGCCTCCAATAATAACGTAGGCGCCAGCTATGCAGGCAAAGCAGGTTCTCCCTCCGCCGGCGGCGCCGGCGGGGTGTATACCGGCTATAATCCCGGTTCAGCCGGATCCCTTGGCACCGGCGGAGACGGGGGAAGCGGTACCTCAGGCGGCGGCGGCGGCGCAGGTCTCTACGGCGGCGGCGGCGGTTCCTGGGCAGGCGGCGGCGGCGGCAGCAGCTATTCCCACCCTACCCTGGCCACCAACGTGACCCACACCCAGGGTTACAAAAACGGCAACGGCGAAGTGACCGTCACTCTCCTCTGTGCTCAACCCCAGGTTACCTTCAGCAATTCCACCACCCTTTGCCAGGGCGATACCATCACCCTTTCCGGTACTTCCAACGGCTCAGGAGTGATCACCTGGGACAATGGCGTAACCAATGGCGCGGTATTTACTCCTCCGCTGGGCACCACCATTTACAGCCTCTTCAGCACCGACACCATCCAGGATTGCCCTGGCTACACCGTATCCATCACGGTCAATCCGGTGTACAGTGCCTTTGACACGGTCTGGATCTGCCAGGGCGGAAGCTACACCTTTGCCGACAGCACCACCATGGACAGTATCAATGCCGCGGTGACCTATGTGAGCCAGTTTTACTCCAATTACGGTTGTGACAGCACCCTTTCCACCACCGTGAATGTGATTCTGCCCACCACCACCACGGAAAACATAGAAGTGTGTGCCGGGGAGGACTACGTCTTCCCGGATGGCTTTACCGCCACCAACATCACGGGCGTGGTATCTCACACCAGCATGCTTACCTCGGCCATGGGCTGCGACTCCATCGTGATCACAACCGTGGATGGCACCCCCATCAACACCCTGGTAACCCAGAATGGCGTGACCCTGACTGCAATTGCCACCGGGGTTACTTACCGGTGGGTTGATTGCAATGACAATTACGCAGCCGTGCCGGGAGCCACCAACCAGTCGTTTACTCCGGTTGTTAACGGTACCTATGCAGTTATTATGAACAAAAATAATTGTACCGAGGACACTTCGGCCTGCACCACGGTAATCGTTTTGGGTACTGCCCCCCTCCAGGCAGGCCTGTCGGTGAAGGTATATCCCAATCCGGCCCGCAGCCAGGTGAAAGTGGATCTTTCTCAGGTAATCGAAAACGGTACTCTGGAACTCCTCAGCCTGCAAGGACAGCGTCTGCAGCAGGTGAGCTTTACCCGTCAGTCGGTGGTCGAACTCGACCTCAACCAGCTGGCTACCGGGGTGTACTTTGTGCGCATCACCACCCCCACGGGCCATGCACTGCAAAAACTGATCATTGATCAGCAGTAAGCCGGAGTCTTACCCTATCACAGCATCCCCATGGTCGGCCGGCCATGGGGATGTTTTTTTGGGGTTTATGCGGGCAATGGAGTGGATGGGAGATTGGAAGCCCGGCCTGAATCCGCCTGACCCGGCATTCTGAAAGTACTTCCAAAGTACTTTTAAGTACTTACTGAAGTACTTTAGCAGAGCTCCGAAGTACTTAAGCAGACTTCCGAAGTACTTTAGCAGAGCTCGGAAGTACTTTAGCAGACTTCGGAAGTACTTTAGCAGACCTCGGAAGTACTTTAGCAGAGCTCGGAAGTACTTTAGCAGACTTCGGAAGTACTTTAGCAGAGCTCCGAAGTACTTTAGCAGAGCTCCGAAGTACTTTAGCAGAGCTCGGAAGTACTTTAGCAGAGCTCGGAAGTACTTTAGCAGACTTCGGAAGTACTTTAGCAGAGCTCGGAAGTACTTTAGCAGACTTCCGAAGTACTTTAGCAGAGCTCGGAAGTACTTAAGCAGACTTCGGAAGTACTTTAGCAGAGCTCCGAAGTACTTAAGCAGAGCTCGGAAGTACTTTAGCAGACTTCCGAAGTACTTTAGCAGAGCTTGGAAGTACTTTAGCAGACTTCGGAAGTACTTTAGCAGAGCTCGGAAGTACTTTAGCAGACTTCGGAAGTATTGAAAAAGTGCCCAGGAAGGCCTGGAGGGCAGTTTGGGGATTTTGGGAGGGAAGTAGAGGATTAGTTGTCAGGAAAATCGCACGGACCGGGGAGGTTTGTGAGGTATTGCAGGAAACCCGTTAATCCTGAGAGACAAATTGTTCTCAAATGCCGTTATAATAAACAAAAAGCAAAATTTCCTCTCCCCCTCAACACCCGGTTGCCCAATACAAGGAAATCGCCTCATCGAGTCCGATCATCCTGGATTCGTAAATTGCCTGATACCGCTTTTCATTTACCTTGAGGTAATCCAGAGGGCCATCATTGGCAAACAGAAATTCAGCCCTCAAGCCTTCTGCCCGAATGTTGATTTCCTGAATTCTGATTTTATTGACCATCAACTGCGAAATTCTCAGTTGAAAATCAGGACCCAGCCAGGTTTTGGTGAGCTTTCCTCCACATTCTTTGCTCTGAAAAGTAAACTCCTCCAGCCTTGCTTTTTTGATCTCAAATTCCTTCAAAGCACTGAGAATTGAAATCAGTTCGGAAACATCCGCTTTAGCCTTATTCCCCTCATAATCCCTGAAAATTATCCCGTGTTCAAACTTCAGGAGCAAAATTTGGGAATTCAGGATTTTTGTTAATTCAGGTAAAGGGATTTCTGCGGTCTCTGGTTTGGATTCCCGACAGCCAACCATTAAAAGGAGTCCGGATATCAACATGAGCAGAGCACCCAGGGTGTTTTTCAAAGCCAGATTTCTCAGGATGGGCCAGCGGCCTGCGTACATTTTCATACTAATCAGCAATCTCTCGCTTTTATTGCTGGTTCTCAAATTCCACTTCCTCATTTTTATACCTCACAAAAACCTTATTTGCGTAAGGGTAATTGGTAAATTCAAGGACCAGTGCCTCGTCTTTCCAATCTTCAAAGTTTAGTTCTTTTTGGGGAGACAGATAATCTTCAAAAATGAAGTGAAACACGGATCCACCTTTCCTTTCAACCTGGTGATAGGATTTGTAAGGGGAATTTATGAGTTTTTCATGGTCATAGCTTCGATCCACCCCTTCATATATGATTTTTACGCCCGAATCGGACCAGGTTACGAATCCCGCCTCAATCACAGGACCTGCATCCCCTCTTGCTCCGCCCAATTTGCTTCCGTTTACCTGAATTTCTTCCACCCCTGCGGAGGTTGTGATCAGGACAATAAACTGGGATTTGAACGACAAGGTATAGTGCAAAAGCATGTAGCCCCCTTTGAAGAAAAGCGCAAATGGGTTTCTGAAGGGAATTCCCATGGTCTGACATTTTCCGCAGAGTTCGCCATATGGGAAATAATAAAAATCCAGCGTATCGTTCAGGGGAGAGCGATTGCGGAATTGATTTTCTGATTTTTCGGGCGAATCGCTCAATTCTGGTACATTTTCATTTTCCCCGACGGGGTGAGCGTTTTTACTGGCTGAACCCTGATTACAAGCTACCATGCCGAAGATAACCAGCAGGAACAGGATCAGGGATTGAATTGGGAAGCTGTTCATAAAGGATTGAATTGAGGGTTCTGATTTGAATATCGGGATTTTTGCTGGGATAGGGAAGGTTTTGTTGAGGGGGGATTTGGGGTTCAGGCGATTGGAAGTTGGGGTGGGTTTTGTAAATTGGGGGGGAGGTAACGGGTCCAATGCACTTTATTATAAAATAGCACCAAAGCTTGTATTGGCCAGTTTTGATCAAGGAAAGTGAATCAGTAAAAAAAGGAAAACGGTGATTTGGAGTTGTAATCCTCGAACAAGCCAGATGAAGGTTGAAAAACAAAAAGGTCATAGCAAGACACAGAAATTATTATTTAATCAAACAACTGCTGGCTCTTCACCCCCCGCTCCCCTGAAAACCCCATGAAATACCCAGTCCATCTCCTCTGTCTCTTTTTTAGCTGTTTCATAATAGCCTGTGGTGAAAACCCAAAACAGCCAACGACTCCACTGGCGGATCCTACGCTCATTTGCCCCGCACCCAATCTCAGTATTTATTGCAGAATTTATGACTCCTCCCTGGTGAAGAGCCGATGGGAAATTGAAAAGCTGACGGAAGGAAATCAGGTATTATTTTTTCAGTTGGTTTATGATGATTGGCTGGCGAAGGATGAAGAGTTTTCGAAATCTTTGATCATTACCCTACCCAATCCTGAATCCATCCAAAGAGGTTTCAATTATCCCCTCCATCATCCATCATTTGACCTCAGGGCACAGTTTGAAAGTGCATGGTCCCCACCTAAAGATTACCATTCTCTGTCCGGAGAGATTAATTTTGTACAACTTGATCAGGATAGCGCAACCGTGATCACCCGGATCGATGGATTTCTCGGGGATTCCCCTGAAAGGGAAATAATCTTTAATGGGAAAATGAAATTTTGGCGAAACGGGAATAAAAGCTGGGAGTTTCGCCAGGAAAACCCGGAGGGATATTTCAAAAAATAGGTGGACAGTATGGTCAGGGTAAACGAAGAAAATCTTTATGGAAATAATCCCTGAAGGGGAATTCCAAAAAGGGGTAAATTGGAAGGGTAGGGATCAATGGGCGGGCTTGGCGAAAAGGTCGCTTCCTCCTGCTCAATGAGTGAGAATGAAGAAAGTATTTTACTCTATTGGTCAAATGGGCCTTCCAGATCATGGTAATTCCTCCATTTGTCCTTCCATAACCGCCGGACAGCATATTGAAATTCGTTGTTTTGTAACCATTCAAAATTTTCTTCTTTACTTGCCGCTAATGCTGCAGCTACTTCTTCTGAAAAATTTCTGGCAATGTAATCGAATCGTTGATAAAAGTGATCCCAGGAATATGGGCTGTAAGCATAAAATGCGCAAATTAAAGCAGGATCATTGATTTCGTAATAGTTGATGAATTGGGATAATTGCCTGGATGCCTCCCTCGCTTTAGGTAAAAATTCGGATGTGTCCTTGCCGCTGGCGATAAATATCCCCTCCAGATCAAATTCGTGGGAGGCTATCCGATCCCCTTCGAAAATCCCGAGATCAGGAATATCTCGTGCATTTGATCTTGCAATAAAGTCATTGGCGGAATTGAATGAGCTAAAAATAAATGTAAAACCTACTGCGGGCGGAAAATTTCTTTGTGCATATAGGGTTTTTTCCTGAAAACCTGTTTCCTCATCCAATTCAAAAAAATTAGTAACCCCGGAATAGTAATATTCAACAGAATCCTTCCCGGAGGGAGGACTTTCGGCGGGTAAACCTTTTTCTGTTTTGGATTGCGATTCAGCAGGGTTTCCGCAACCAAACACCCATAGCATACAAAGAAGTAGTGGAGTTAATTTTTTCATGTTCAATTTTTTGTCAAGGAAGAAAAAGAATGGAGCCGGGGAAATGACTTTTATCAAAATAGGGGAAAAAGGACTTGAAGCCCCTGATTCCATTTCAAAAGGAGCTACCAAGCGCTGGTTCCCCCCTTTTGTTAGGCCACGACAGGTAGTGGCCTAAACTGAAGCCGCAAGCCAGTTCTCGCCATCCCCCCCTTGCAAACCCACCCCGGATTCACCAACTTTGGGCATGATCGATTCCCGGCCCCAGGCCTTTCCTTTGCTGAGTACGCCGCGCCTCATGTTGCGCGCCCTCAACCTGTCCGACGACCGCACGGTCTTTGCCCTGCATACCGACCTGGAGGTCACAAAGTACCTCGACCGGCCGCTGCCGGTCGAACTGGCGGGCGCACGCGAATTCATCCAGAAGATCAACCGCGGCGTGGAGAGGGGCGAATGGTATTACTGGGCCATGGCCCTCAAAGATCAACCCGAAATGATTGGCACCATTTGCCTCTGGAACCTGTCCCTCGAACGGGAAAAAGCCGATGTGGGCTTCGAATTGCTGCCAGCCTTCCAGGGCAAAGGCTACATGCAGGAGGCCCTCGAAACCATCATCCAGTTTGCCTTCCGCAAACTGGACATGCAGGTGATCCGCGCCTATACCCACGCGGAAAATGAAAAATCGATCCGCATCCTGCAGCGCAACGGCTTTCAGGTGCTGAAACACATCAGCGCAGAGGAAGATCCCGATGGGGTACCCGCCATCCTGTTTGAACTGCTGCCGGGGTGATGGATTTCTGAAAATAAGGATTAGGTGCCGCCCCTACGGGGCTCATTTCACCGTGCGATCATACCCGGGGCTCACGCCCCAGGCTACAAATGTGGCGTCCCTCCGGGACTACCTTCGAACCCCTTGGGTTCGGCTAAAACCTTCGGGTAACAGCAGATGCAATCGAGATTTGGGTGTAGCTTGAGAGAAAAGCTCGGACAATCTGGAAAAGAGCATTTCTGAACATGGTTCAACCGCGAGAATTAATTTGAATCTGGGCTACAAGGTCAAACCCTGTTCCCTGGAACAGGTGAGAAGCCCCAGCGGGACTCCATCCCACCAAACTCTTGAGCAACCACCCTGTTCATAGGCTGTATGGCCCATTTTTG
>JACJYV010000005.1 GCA_020635905.1 Bacteroidia bacterium | reverse complement strand
TTTATAGACGCTAAACTCACTATTCATAATTCAACGTCTTTAAATTTCCTTGAACTTGAGCTTCCAAAACTTTAGAATCTTCAAACAACCCTGTCAGAGTATCTTCAAATCCTTTCAACTTAGCATTAAATTCGTCCTGACTTATATCCACATACTCAATCTTTACCTCAAAATACTGTCCTGCGCTCAGGCTGTAGTTTTTGGCTTCAATTTCCTCGTAAGACACTACCACGGAGAAGTCATCCTCGGCAACCTTGTCGTTGAAGGTGCGAATGATCTTTTCTTCCTCCTCCGTACTCAGCAGTATCTTTTGATTTTTCCCTTCCTTGACCGTGGTGCCCAGGTTGGAGGCATCAATCAGCACTACATCTCCTTTGTTATTTCCATCCAGGAAGAGGATACTTACGTTGGTACCCGTGGTAGCGAAGATGTTGCTGGGCATGGAAACCACCCCGGCCAGCATCTTTTGGGCTACCATTCTTTCGCGGATATTTTTCTCTATCCCACTTTGGGCAGTAATGAATCCCGTAGGTACCACAATTGCGGCCTTTCCCGTCGCGTTCAGGCTGTGCATGATGTGCTGGATAAACAAGAGATAAATGGCCATCTTATCCTTGTCCTTTTTGGGCACATTGGGTATCCCGGCAAAAAATCGGTCCCGGTTGGCATTACTTTCCAGATTGGCACTGTAGCCGCTGAAATCCAGTTTAAAGGGCGGATTGGATACGATGAAATCAAACTTTTGCAGGCTCCCATCCGGTCCTTTATGGTAAGGGTGAGAAATGGTATTGCCCTGAATGATATTTTGGATGGAATGCACCAGATTGTTCAGGATCAGGTTGAGACGCAGCAGGCTGGAAGACTTTTGGGAAATGTCCTGGGAGTAAATGCTGCATTTTTCCTCCCCGATCGCATGGGCCAGGTTCATCAACAGCGTTCCCGACCCAGCAGAGGGATCGTAGCAGGTCACATTGAACACCTCCCCATTGACCAGACAGGCGGCCATGATCTTGGCCACGGCATGAGGCGTAAAGTACTCGGCATATTTTCCGCCGCTGTCTTTGTTATAATCAGAGATCAGGTACTCAAAAATGGTGGCGTAGAAGTCGAATTTCTCGTTGAAGATATGCTCGAAACTGAAATTGATCAGTTTGTTCACAATGGCTTTGCAAAATGCATCACGCCGCGAGCCATCTGCAATAAAGTTACTTACCCGGTCAAACAACACCACCTTGGCTCCCCCGTCTGTTTTGACCGAGAATATATCGCTGTTTTGGTTAGCGATGGCCTCCAGGGTATCGTCGAAAAGCCTGGCAAATTCCGGCAAATCCTGCTTGTGAAACAGGTTGCCGAGAAACTGGGCAGGCAGGATACGCGCGGTCCCAGGGTTGAGCCCAAGCAGCAGCATCTCATAGTCCTCCTCACTGTATTTTGTAAGAGTTTCCTCCCAATCCTTGTCCCTGGCCAGTTTGGGCTCAAGTTGTTTCACCTCAAAGGCGAATTTGTCGTTGAGGAATTTGTAGAGAAAAACCTGGGTAATGATTTTAAACTCGTTTCCATCATTTCCCAATCCATAATCCGCGCAAACTCCTTTGAGTTCGTCGATCAGGGCCTTGGTTTGGATGGTAAAATTCTGACTGGTCATGCACTTCTTCCGTAAAATTCATCCAGGTATTCCCGGACCACTAAGTTATTGATAAACTTAATGGAATCGGCATTCAGGTCAAATCCTGCCTTGATTTTTAATTCCTCCATGACCAGCCTCAGGACCAATTGGGTCACATAGCTTTCATTTTCCAGCAGGTGCGCATTCTGCAGGATTTTTTCGTCCACTACTTCTTTCAATCCCATCAAGGCCCTGGATAACTGAACCTTCCCGGGGGCAATATTTCCCTTTTCCAGAATCCGCTTGTGAACCCGGGCGTATTTTGCGTCGTGGAGGTACTTGGCCCGCAGCAACTGGTTTTCCATTTCCAGTTTTTTGGCTCTGAGGTGGATGGAATCCAGTTCCTTGATATTGCTTTCCATGTCGGCCTGGGTCACCTCCGACAGGTTTTTCTTCTTAAAGAGGCGTTCCAACTCCTCTTTGAGGGTGATAAATTCAGGATCTTTGGGGTCCATGTTGTTCAGCAGAGCTTCCCTGGTCCGTTTCAAGGTATTTTTCAACTGGTCGGCGATCAGCATTTCCTCCCGGCCCACCAGGGTAAAGGCAAAAACCACCTCTTCCAGGGCTACTTTGAGCAAATTGGTGCCGTCCACCTTGCCCTCCAATGCCTCTTTGGCATTGATCAGGGCCAGCCTTTCTTTTGCCCTGAGGTGCAAAATGGACAACTTGCGAAAATCCATTTGCTCCAGTTTGTCATAGGCTCCTGTGCTGCGAATCACATTATACAGGTTTCTGGATTGCTCCAGGGCCTTCACGATCTCCAGCATACGCTTGCGGTCGCTGATCTCTGATATTTGCCGGGAAAATATTTCCCCGTTTTCCAGGTCGAATTCGAAAAGGGCCTCTGCGATTTCCCCGATCTGGGTATCAATCTCCTCAGCAGTCAAAAAGAGATCAGAGTAGTATTTCATTTCATCCCCCAACTCTGACTGCAATTCATCGAAATAGGCCTTATTGGTTTTTTCGAATTCATTGCGGATGTCCGCGAAATCCACCACATACCCAAACTGGAATTCATGGTATGGGCGATTCACCCGGGTGAGGCATTGCAGGAGATTGTGAGACCTGATCACACGCCCGAGGTAGATTTTTTTGAGGCGTGGGGCATTAAACCCGGTCAGAAGCATGTTGTACACAAAGAGAATGTCGATTTTGCCATTTCTGAACTCTTTGACCCGATCTTCTCTTTCTTTTTTGGAATCTACGTCATGGAGGATCAGAGCAGCGCTGTTTACCCTGCTGCCTTCGCGGTAAACCACAGTCATTTCCGCTGCCTGCGGCAATTGTTGAACCTGAGATTTTGGCGAGCCTGGCTGGTACCTCTCCTGAAATATCCGGAACATCTCTTTGGCCTGGTCAGAGGAATCGCACACCACCATGGCCCCGATGGTATTATCCTGCTTGGTATGGCGGTCGTTTTCCAGGTCTTCAATGATATAATCCAGCATGGGTTCCACGAAACGGGGGTGGGAAAAAACCACCTGACGGTTTCCTGCTCCTTTCAGAATCTCAAGTTCCTCCAGGGCCTTGGCCAGTACGAGTTTGTAGCTGGTTTCAATGTCCTCCCTGATAAGACGCAGCGTGTACCCGTCTGCAATGGAGCGGTTGTAGTAGTATTTATGAATGTAATCCCCAAAGAGGGTTTTTGAATTATAATCGTTGCCCAATAAAGGGGTACCTGTCAGGCCAATTTTTATGGAATTGGGATCTGATTCGCGCAGGTTGGCCAGAAAACTCCCCTGAGGATTATAGCTGCGGTGAACTTCGTCCAAAAAATAAATACGTTGCAGATTGAGGTTGTAATCTGAATTCCTGGCTACATCAGGGTCGTCTTTGAACTTCTGGATGTTGACCACGGTTATTTCGGGAACACCTGAATCATTTTCGATTGCCTTGGGCGACTTGATAGTTTTGGCAAAATCATCCCTGGATTCTACTCTTTGCACAAACAGGGATCTTTTTCCAAACTCGGCTGCGGCCTGGTCGGCCAGATCCAGCCGATCCACAATGAAATAGAACTTGGGCACAATTCCCTGGCGGGTGTAATAATCCGTAAGGAATTTCACACAATAACTGGCCAGGGCCGTTTTGCCACTTCCCTGGGTATGCCAGATGATCCCTTTTCGAATTCCACTGTTCAGGACATTTTCAATGGCCCTGGCAGCGAAATACTGCGGATAGCGCATGACATGTTTTTCCAGGCCTTCCTCTTCCCACACATAGGTAATTCCATAACACAGAAAAAAGGCAAGCCTTTCCCGACTCAAGAGGGAAGTACAAATCCTGCTGGTGGGAGAATTAGAATCTTTGGCGGTTTTGAATTCAGCCTGATTTTTGATTGAAACCAGGTTATTGTCTTTCAACACCCGATTTTCAATCTCTTCATTTTCGGGCTGGAGCAGGGAGGATAAATCCAGATCCTCCTCTTCCCTGAAATAGTTGAATATGGTCTGATTGTAGGATGGCGTTGCGTAAAAAGCTCCCTGCAGCGGAGGGCGTTCACCGTCCACATACTCCATGTTGTTGGAGAAAATCATCAACTGGGTGAGATTCGCAAATTTCCAGAAATGGGAATTGGAAAACCGCATATCCATGCGATTTTTCTCCGCCTGAATTCCGTCCTGGTTATTGGGTTTCTTTACTTCCACAAAAACCAGGGGCATCCCGTTGATCAGCAGGGTAATGTCGGGACGAAAAACCTCGTCTCCCTTTTGGTAGGGCAATTCCGTCACCACATGGAAGGAGTTGCGGTTAAAATCCCCGAAGTCAATCAGCTTAATTACAGAGCGGTTGACCAGCTTTTCATAAAATGCTTTGCCCAGGTCCTCATAGTCCAGCAGTCTGCTGATTTCATTGAGCAATCTGGGTACATCGTCCGGGCGCAATTCCGGGTTGATCCGCAGGATACTTTCCGTGAAGATGTCGGTGAATATGTTCGTTTCAGGGTTCCAAACTGCCTTTTTCAAAGGCAGGTATTCTTACCCCAATCGCGTGAGGTGAAGTATGGTTGGGATTTTTACCCTTGAATCTTCGTTGAAAGTCATTTAGTGGTTTCCTGTAGGGGGGTGACGCTCGCGATGGCAATTGGAAATTTACGGGAAAAAGTTGAAAAGGGAGAGTAATCGGCCAAATTGGATTAAAGAATCTTAAGGAGGATTAGTTTTCTGGGGAATCCATCTTACTCTAAAGAAAAATTATTTAACTGTCAGGAATATTTTTTATCTTAGAGCAATATAGCTCTTTGACGTATGAAGTAAAAGGAATGGATAAACTTCGAAGTTTTATTTTTCACCATTAAAATCATAAGACAATGAAAAATATCCATCTTAAAAAAAGAATGCTCATCGATTTTTGTCGAAGTATGCTAAATCGATTTTTCCTGGAAACTTTCCTCCCAAAACCCGAAGTTAATTTAAATAATAATAGTGATTGGGATAGGGTCAAGGATTGGTATATAGGGGAAGTCGAAAAAGGCTTAATAGTAGCAAATACTGGAGGTCGGGTGGTAATGCTTAAAACCCAAGTTCATGCCGAAAATTTTAGGATAAATCTTTCTCCACGGGAAGAGTTTGAAGGTGATCTTGGACTATCCTTGCCAAACGAAAATAATCCTGGGATTTTTTCTGCATTATTGCCCAAAATGATCAACATCCTTGATGAGGTAATTAATAACCAGACAATTAATACCCTATTGAGTGGCCTTGCTTCTGCATCATATCCCATTGTTTGCTGCCGAAACCTTAATAGATTTTTAGCCCAATTTTTTGCGATAATTTCTTCAAATCTGAAAGCGACTAAGGATTGGGTTATTAGAGGCCTGACCGATGTCAAAGTAAATCCAAGGGGGTTCCTTAATTCCGAGGAATTGAACTTGGCGAAATTAGGCCTTTTGGATTTTCGTTCTTATAACAAACGGAGCGTAAGCCCAGATTTTTTTAAGTACTGAATTGCTAAAATGAATTGCAATTCCATTTTTCTCACCAAAAAATTTCTACTAATATGAAAAAAATAGTAAGGTCTTGTTCCTTCCATCCCCCATAGACTAAAAACTAATTTCCAGTAACAAACAACTTCTTCCCTTTTCTTTTACTTCATCCCAAAATACGTTAGAAATGAAGCAGCACTACTTCGAAGAACTCCTTCGGCTGTTAGAAAAATTCCGTGCCGAGAACAATAATAATTTAAATCCCAAGGAACTGAGTGGTCTAGAAAAGGTAATTCTCGATCTTCACTCGTATGCAAATAATAATGCGGATATGGATGAGGCTAGCAAAATGGTTCAAGATATCCTGATATTATTAATTGATGAAGGACTTTTTGAAAGGTTCAAAGAATGGATTGAGGATTCCTAATTGAGAAATTCGACTCCTTGCAAACGGATCATTAAAATGAAAATCGGTATTATTCTCAAGAAAAGGAGAAACCAGGTAGGTATTAAACAATTTGAATTAGCTGAAAGATGTAATATTTCCCAAACTTATCTGTCTCAAATTGAGCAAGGTAAAAAGGAGCCACATCTTTCAACCCTTCGCATTATTTGCGAACAATTAGAATTGCCGATGCCTTTTGTATTCTTCCTTGCTATGGAAAAGAATGATTTAAAAGAGGGTAAGGAAAAGCTCTTTGATGAAATTTCTCCCACCCTACATTCAATTATTAAAGAATATCTCTTTTAAATGAAAAATGACAACCCTCCATTAGAAAGGTGCTACCATGGGAAACTTATCAAAGAAGTAGTTTGGAATTTCAAGGAGTTTGGAATTACTGATTACCTGCTTGAAAGATTTCCATGGTATTCCACCCACGGATTTTTTGAATCAAGATTGCTAAACAAAATTTTAGTAAAAAAAAGTTTTTCTTTCATAATACCTTGTTACTTGAGTAGGTTGTGAATTGCATTTACTATTTCTACGAATTTCTCTTCCCGGCCATTAATATCTAATTTACTCAATGGAACACGAGGGTCATTTATACCTAGAAAAGCCGAGATATTTTCCTGACCAACCAAACTACAAGGCTTTATATAAACCGGAAGAATCTTGGTCCCTTTTTCTTGCGATGCTTTAAGCAAGGGAGGCAATTCGTTGTCAACGATAAAATCCGAGGCCAGAAAATCTGCGCTTACCAACAAAATAGCAATTGCTGCTTTATTTAATGCTTCTGTTATCTTTTCCTTCCATTTTTCCCCGGCATTTACTTTTGTGTCGGACCAAAGGTCAATAATTCCTTTTTTCTCATATGGTTTTAAATGAACCTTTAGGCGCTCCAAAAAATCCATATCGTTCCTACTATAACTTACAAACACGGTTTTTTTCCGTTTTCTTTCCTCCTCGAACTTTGCAATTTCCCTTTTCATAAAGAGTCTGAAATCGTCACGAGCAATAATCTTTGTCAAATTGGAAATCAAAGTGTCATAAAGTTTCTCTCGATCATAATAATGGGTTTGAAACTTTAAGGGATCAAAGTCAATATTTGTATCCATTTGATTGATCAACAAAATGGGTATTTCTAATCCATGCGCAAATCCCACCTCAAAAAAAACGTTGGAACTCGCTTGGGAAACATCGGCAATCATAAAATCAGCCATCCTTATATTTGCCTCTATTTGATTACGGGTTAATGAGTCTCCTTTTTCCTCGTTGGCAATAAATATATGGCCAGCCCTTTCCACAGCCTGCCTAATTGATTTCGATACATCTTCAAATTCCTCGGTTTTTGGATGGGCAAAGTAAATTTTCATAAACAACCTTTAGATTAGAGTTAATTTGTTACTTAAGGGATTTCCAATGAGTATCATAAGAGTAAATAGCAATTTCTATATCTGGTTTTCCTTCAAATAGCCTTCCAGACGTTAGGACGAAAATGACTTGTAGTATTTTAAGTACTATTCTAATCATTTTATTTCAATTTCTCGTCAAAATCCCATTTGGGAAAACTCGCCCCCCCTACACCTCCTCCTCCCCATAAGGCACATTCGCCACCGCCAGGTGATAGTGCAGCGCATCCAAATGATCTTTCAGAAAATCATCCAATGAGTCATACTGCCCAAAAAACTCAGCCGCTACCCCATTGGCAATGGCAATTTCCCTCACTCTTCCCAGGCATTCGCTTCGCTGAGGTTCAGGCGTGTGGGCGTAAGTCATAGCCGCACCAATGCCGTTTTGCAGGCCGCTGATAAGGTGGGCAAATTCTTCGCCGGTCATGTCGGTCCAGTTGGGTTGGAAGCCCTGAGCCACGTAGCGGTTGAGCAGGGTTTTCAGGAAGGTGGCCAGTTCCTGGATCTGGGCGAGTTGGTCTTTGACGGGTACCTTTTCAAATTCGACTTTGGCTTGCAGGAGTTCGTCGGGGAGGGTATCGGGCAGGTGGTCTTGGCCATATTGGATCAGTTGGGCTTTGCCTGGTTCGTCGAGGGAGTTGAGGAGGTCGGCCATTTGAATGAGCTGGATGAATGCTACGGAAAGATGGAAAACCCCTTCGGGAGTGAGCCCGGTCAGGTCGCGGGTACTGGTTGGGTCCAGGACTTTGCCGTGAACGATGCGTTTGAGTTCGGTTACATTTGAATTCATGGGAGTTTGATTTTTAGGGTTTGAGATTATTTGGAAGTGATTTTATCGTCGGTAATGGAGTAGATCCAGCCCTGGGTGCCGTAGCGGCTTTTGCGCATTTCGGCCATTCGTTTGCCTTCTTCTTTGTACACGTTGATGCAGGCGGGAGTATCAAAAATGATGCGGCTGCCACCGCGAATGGTGCCCGTGGTGGTCTTTTGGAAAATGACCACAAAAACCGTATTGGGAAAATCCTCCCGCAGCTTGTGGTACTCTTCGGGGTTTTCATTGAGCACGGACCAACTGTCGATGAATACCACATCGAAGAGCCTGGCCGCTTCGCGGATCGCAGCCAGGTCACCCATCCCCACCAGTTCCATGGGGTCGTTGTCGGCGATGCCTGCCAGGTTGAGCTTGTTGGTGGTGAGCGGCCCCACCCCTTCCTCCAGGGAAAAGTATTTGACGCTCATGCCAGCCTCCATGAAAAGTTTGGCCAGAAAAAAGGAAAAGGTGCTTTTGCCAGCCGTGGTGTCACCCGTAAGGGCGATGGCCAGCATATTCGGGTCCAGATTGCCCAGAAAGGCTCCCATTGGGGTGTGAGGGAGTGGGATGGATACAAAGTTCAGCGCCCGCAGTTCACCTGGTTTGATGGGTACGGTCTGGTCGAAGGCGGGAATAATCTTTTCGTCCAGACCTGCGAGCTGGGGGACCGCAGACCCTCCACAACCGCAACCCGCCAGGATACCCTGCAACCCGGAAAGGGTCTGGGATTGCATTTCGAGCCGCTTTGTTTTCCCACCCAGAAAATCCCGCAGGGATTTTTGCACTTCTGTCAGTTCCTGGTGATAGGGATCACTTTTGGCAACTTTTGCCCTGGTTATACTGTCCAGCAGACGCTGGGCTTTCGCGGGGTCGGGAGCCTGCCCCTGCACAAGCAGATAGCGGTTGATCAGGCGTACGGAAGGACGGATGGCGTAAACGGCAAGTACTTCGTCCACTTCCTGCCTGAGTTTTGGGGTCAGGTCAATCCTAACCTTCGTTTCCGGCTCTTTATCGTGGAGACTTTGGTTCCAAAATCCCAGAGATTTATCCTGGATGGCTCTGATCAGGTCGGCATGCTTGTCTGTCTTGCGGATGCGCTGCTTGAGAATGGCCTGTTCGAGGGCCTTGATGAAGTTGTAAAATTGCTTTGCCGTGGTGTCCTTTCCATCAAAATTCCGGAACCTCCGCAGGATGCGCAAGCTAGGGTTGGCTTCGTTGATCAGGTTTTCGGGAGCTTTCGTGGGCGCAGGTTTCCGGGTGGCTTTTGGGGCAGGCTTTCTGCCTGGGCTTGTGGTTTTTGGCTTAGGTTGGGTTGGGGTTTTGACTTTAGCCTGCTGTGCAATCTCCACCAACTTCATTACCTCCGGGATTTTCTCATTTGCCTTCCCTTCCACAATTTGCTGAAAGTCCTTATCCACTGCCACCCACCACGGTTCATAGTCAGCGTTTAGATTTGTCATTTTTATCCCTCCAGCGATTCTCCCTTTGGAATCCTTCAATACCCATTGGGTCGAACTGAAGGGAAACCCATTCTCCAGGTCCCTGACCCATTCGGGACGAATTTCCCATTGGTAGCCTTTCGCGGATTGAGTGAGCGGCCCGTGGGTGAAACCGTGGCCCAGGCGGTGCTTTTTATGATTGGCCAGGTGGAGACTTACCTGCTTGGTCAGCATCATTTTTGCCAGTTCCAGTTTCTTCTGGATGGGAAAACCACCATCCCAAATGGTGTAAAGTTTGAACTGGGTGCCTTTTTCCAGGGAAACGATCCAGGCGTAAACCAGGTTGTTGTTTTGGTTCCACATTACCGAGATCACGTCCCCGTTTTTTTGAGGGACCATGGAGGAATGCCAGACAAAGCCCTGGTTTTCGAGTCCAACTTTGCCCCAAAATGGCCAGTTATTCCCCTCTGTATTGGTCATGGCCCAGCCCATTTTTACAGGCTTATCCCGGTGAGGGCCATCTTTGGGTGGAATTGCTTTTGGGCTTGCGGCTTTGGGTTTCGTAACTTTTTGAGGTTTTTTCGCTGGCTTTGCATCCTTCTTTTTTACGAGTTCATTCAAACGCTGCAATTGAAGGTCCAGCATGCCCTTGAAATCCTTGTCTCCGTCGATCACTGACCAGTCCCCACTTGAATCGTAGAGTTGCTGAAGGATTTCATGGCCTTCCTGCATGGGTGCGGGCAGTTTGCTCAGCCCGTAATCCGTGATGGTGTTGAAGTAATTTGTTTGAGTTACCATGGTTTCAGAATTAGGATGCGATTTTCAAATCAAGCAGGCGAAGTTTAACCGCCACTGCCTTGGCTTTGAGTCTGAGCAGGGCCAGGTTGTCCAGGCTTTTTGCAGGTTCGGGCAAGGGTGAATTTGGATCGGGAAGCAGGCAATTGGCAGTTCCTCCCTGGAGCACTCCCAGGAGGTGGTTCAGGCTTTCAAATTCCTTTACCCTTTGCATGACGTCCTCCCCGGTAATGGCCAGCTTGCGTTTCTTTTCCTTGATTTCTTTCAGAATGGATTGGAAAAAATCAGTTTCGTTTACCCGTTTGGCTTCTTCTTTGGCCAATTCCAGTTCACGCGAAAGGCGGCTCAGGGCCTCTCCAATCTGGTCGGGTTTGAGGTTCAACCGGGTCAGAATGCCGCCTTCAGCCTGACGGATCACCTTCACGGATTCAATGAATCCAATCAGGCGGTTTTGGGTGAAATGGGATTGATTATAGGTAGTCTGGTAATAGGCATTGAGGGAATTGGCGGCATTGATAATATCGGCATCCAGCACTTCCAGGTTTTCTTTCAGCAGGCGTTTGAGCTTCAGATAAACCTGGCGGTGCAGGCGTTGACTTTTGATCTTCCAATCCGTCCAGGATTCAACCTCTTCTTTGCTCGGGTTTTCGATTTCGGGTTTACCTTCAAACTGGCTGTTCCAATAATTACTCAGGGAATCCAAAAGCCTGGGGCGGGCATACTCATACGAGGTCTGCACAGTTTTTAGCTGACTTACCAGGGAATAATCACTTTCAAGTCTTTCCACCTTGCGGGCGGCAATTTTTTCGTGCTTTTCGACCTCCATGCGGGCGATGGCCTCCAGATCAGTCATCAGAGCAAATTTGATTTCTTCAGGGTCCAGGCTCTCCAGATCCAGCACATTTCCCCGGTCTCCGCGGTACCAGATGTCATTGATGCGGGCGGTTTTTTCCTCCAGCTTCTGAAAAACGAAAACATCCATGGTGTTTTCGACCAGGGGCATAACGATGCGCACAAAGCCGAATTTATTGCCCTGCCTCCAGATGCGTCCTTCCAACTGACGAAGGTCGGTCGGGTTCCAATCCGGGTAACAGTTGTAAAGGACAGTGGACCTGCGTTGCAGATTTACGCCGGTGCGAATAGTGGAGGTTCCAATGATCACTTTTACCACTCCTTCGTTGAAAGCAGCCTGAATGATCTCCCGCCGGATTTGGGAAATCTGGCCAGTTATGATCTCGACTTCATCTACTTTGGATCTGCCATAGGATACATTTTCCCGAAAGCCAATTTCTGAAGTCAGATACTCCTTGATGTGGTTGAAGAAACGTTTGCCCCGGTTCATATAAATGACCTGCCCGGAAATTTCCTGGCCGCGGGCTTCATGCCATTTCTTTACCGTGCGAATGCACTCACAGACGTAGTTGATTTTTGGGCTACTGCTCACAAAATCAAACGCATCCACAGGCTCCCCGCCGTTTTTATAGAGAAAGGGAGAAAGTGCATTGTCCTGGGATGAGGCCATAGCCTGGAAAAGGAGGCCCTTTTGCAGCTTGCCGGAAAGAGCCCTTTGCATATCAGAAACGATTTCCTTCTGATTTTGCACCTGGGCGGGAGTTCCGGACAAAAAGGAAAGCACCTGGTCTTTGGGATTCAGGCGCACCAGTTTGCCTTCCTCGTTGGTGGCATTGATACGGGGAATGCTGACTTTGCAGGGCCTGACCACCCCGGCTTCCTCACCCGTCTTGTGGATGATGTGATTGAAAATGAGTTTTTGCAGAACCAGGCGGTTGTTGAAACGCTTGATCACACTTTTGGAGGTCAACTGCCCTTTGACGTCCACCACAAATTCATTTTCCTCCAGCACAAAGAGTTCGAAGAATTGGCGCAGTCCCAGGATGTTCATTTCCTTCAACTGGTTGTAAGCCACCAGGGATAGGATACTGTAAATCTCCAGGGGACTGTTGGTGAAGGGCGTGGCGGTCAGGAGGCAAACATTCCTTCCATATTTCCGCTGGATGTAATTACAGAGAAAGAAGGCTTTCAGACCCGTTTCGCTGATCTGGCCCTGGATGCCAAAGCGTTTGGCTTTGAGTTCGTCCTCGTCTCTTTGGGCGGCTT
Organism: Bacteroidia bacterium; assembly: GCA_020635905.1. Taxonomy (GTDB): domain Bacteria; phylum Bacteroidota; class Bacteroidia; order J057; family JADKCL01; genus JACJYV01. The sequence goes on along the minus strand of JACJYV010000005.1, from coordinate 777,096 downwards.
TTACCCCGTCGAAGATGTTTTTGGCCATGTGGGCCTCGTCCATCACGATATAATCAATGCCCAGGGTGTCGATTTCGGCCACGGTTCCTTTTTGGCCCACTCCAATTTTCTCCCAATAGTCGTTATAATTGATCTGTTCCTGGCGGGCAGTTGCATTTTCAGCCTGTCCCAGGGCGTTGGATAGTTCCTCCACCATTTCCTTTTCCACGGAGGCCCCGAATCCGATCTTTTTGAATCCTTCGTAGGTGACGATGGTGATGGATTTGGGCTCAACGGTTTTTTTGAGTTTGATTCGTTTCAGAATCTGGTTGCCCAGGTTATACCATTCGTTGATTTTGATGCCCGTATTGGAAAGGATTCCAGGAATGAATTTTCGGTCATTTTTCCCTTTCCCTGTCTTGACCCAGTGACCCGCCAACTCCTGTATCCAGTTATTGTAAACAGCATTGGGGACAATGACCAGCGGGCGTTGGGCTTTGCCTGAAAACAGGGCATCGGCCAGGGCCGCGATGGCAGTCATAGTTTTTCCAACCCCCACTTCGTAAGCAATGATCCCGCTCCCCATCGCATTCATAAAGGCGATTCCTTCGCGTTGGGCGGGCCTGAGTTCGAGGTTAAACTCTTTGAAGCGGGCACTGATCTCGAATCCCACAGGGACGCGGTGGTGCTGAATGCTGGCTTGCCCGTTATAGACCCGGTTCCAATGCAGATCCAGCCTTTGCTTGTCCCGAAATTCAAGGGCCTCGGTCAGGAAACGGCTGAATAATTCCTCACCCTCATTGCGGGCATTGGAACGAATCTGATCCCTTTTGGCCTTGTCGGGTTCGTCGGTGATCTTGCCACCCCGCAGATAATAGTTTTCAATATTGTATGCAGAGGAATCTTTGAAATCCGTAGCAGGAAGCTGGTTCAGCCATTGTTTAAAGGCTTCAAACAAACTCACTCCCCCTGTTTGGTGCAGGGCAATCCTGGGTATCAGCTGATCGGCTTGCCGGTCAGCAGCCTGGGCAAACTCCTGGTGGAGGCGTTGCAGGTCAGGATCTTCATAGGGATCGCTATCGTCCTGGACGGCAGTGCTAATATCCAGGGGGGCAGGCACAGTATCGGCAAATTTGGATATGGTAAATTCGCGGGCGAAATCAGAAATAGCCAGAATTTTGGGGTGTTCGCGTTTGTCCGGGTTCAGAATGGATAAAACTCTGGGTTTGGCGTCCGCAATGGCCTGAAGATGCTTTTGGTAAACCTCTTCTCCAAACCGGGTCAGGATTTCGCTTTTGTCTTTGCGCAGTTCAAGTTCACGGTCGTACATGTTGCCGAAGGCAAAAACGGCATAAGGAAGCAGCTCGCCCCCTGAGTAAAAGAGTGCTCCTTCTCTGACCAAACGGTTCAAATCGTCGGCGTCTGCAATCCCGACCTTGCCCTTTTTCAATTCCACCGCTTCCTGGTTTACAAAGTAAGTTCCGTCCGTTTTGCGGAATTCGACCAGATTGAGGTGGGCCTGCTTGCGGATTCTCCCCGTAAATTTTCCCAGGTTTTCACCTGCTGGAACGGTCAGCAAATCTGAGGCGTTGAAGCCTTTGCGAATGGTGGTGCTGCGTGTGGTAACCACATATTCTGCTTTGGCGTCTCCGTGGAGGTAATATTTATTCCAGCCAGTCATAGGCAGACCCAGGGAGCGTTTGTACCAAACCCAGGCTTGCTTTTCAGAAGTGGTGATTCCCTGGTTGTATAATTCATCCACCTGATCGAAGGTCAATTTTTCATGGGCACCTTTAATGCCCTGTTTTGATTTCTTCAAGGCCTGGGAAAGTTTGCCTGGATCGACCTGGCCCAGGATATTCCCCAGAGCCCCGAGGCCATTGAAGCCCCTCTCGTCCTGATTGAGATTCATTAGCCTGAGTTTGGTGGCGGTCGCTTTGGCTTTGAGTTTCAGGAGGTCCATTTCCGTGATTTTGGGTTTGTTTTTGGAGTTCAGTTCCTTGAAAAAATTGGTTACGGATTCCCTTGATCCTTTGACCGTGACCGGAAATTCCCTGGAGGTGGTGGCTGCTTCAGTCCCCAGCACGCGGGACGGGTTTTGCAGGAAATAATTATTGAGTCGGGTGAGCTGTTCAAATCCCTGGGCAGGTTCATCAAAACCCTCATAAATCCAGCGATAAATAACCTTGCTGTCGATCTCCGGGAGTTCAAAAAAATCAACCCATTTATACTCGTGCTCAATCCCTTCAGGCCAAAATCCCCATCTCAGTTGGGCAAGTTCCCGGCTCCAATGCTGGTATTTCTCTTTGTCAGTTTCATCTGGTTTATGGCTGTTCAATTCGGCCATTCTGGAGTGAAAGGCTCTTTCCCTTGCATTACGATACAGGTTGGTGGATCTCCTGCGCTCAAGTTCCTCCAACGAGAAATCCAGAGGCTTTGCCTCCCTTAATTTCCAATCGCTAATCCGTCCTTCAATTATCATCCCAAAAGTTCAGTATCAATCTGGGCTAAAGCAGCCCCGGCGCTAATTCCATCCCGACCCATTAAAACCAGGGTCATTTCATACATGCGTTGCCTACCGTCCGGGGTTCCAAGTGCAGCACAAATCCGGGGAGTTGCGTCCGGGTCGCATTGGTCCAGGGCCTGATTGATAACCCAATCCAATTCCCTCATTTCGACCCCGCTCAAGGGGCGATTCACTGGCTGGACTTTTTTTGCAGCACGTTTCCGTTTGCCTTTGGGCTTTGGGGTTTTGCGCTTGATTTTCATGGATTATTTTTTGCGAAGTATGATAATGTCTGTGGGTACTTTGGTGAATTTGAAAATGGGCGGCAGTCGAAAGGCTTCCACCAGATCAGCAATTTTGCTCAGAGTTTCCTTGGCTGGGTTCATGGTGATTCCGTTTCGCATAAAATTTTGGGGGTGAAGGGAAATCAGGAGCCCGCCTGGCTTGAGTAACTGAAGTCCTTTGTGCAGGAAGAATGTTTCGATGTTCGGCATCTTGTCCTTTCCCTTAAAAAAGGAGGTGTAGCGATTGCGATGCACCCCGTAGGGAGGGTTCATCACCACCGTATCAAAGGGAGCCTGCCTGAGCCAGGTATCTGCAAACCGCTCTGCATCCCGGCTGGATTCGACGGTTTGCGAACCTCCATCGGGGTGGTGTTCAATTTTGATTTTCCCTGACCGGGCACGAGGCAAATGCTCGAAAAAGCGGGGAGGTTTGAGGAAAGCCGTTTCGAACTGGTAAGGATAAATAGTGGCCTGGGGGTAAAGCTCCCGTCCAATGACCGCACTCACCTGGTTCATTTCAAACCCTACCACCTGGTCGGCGGTCTCAATTCCACCTGCAATCAACCTTCCAATTCCGCAGGCTGGTTCAAGAATCTTGCCCCGCCGGTGGTGGTGCCTGTCCACGAGGTTCCACATGATTTCTGCGATCCAGGCAGGCGTATAAAATTCATTTAATACACCTGCGTTATTGGCTCCCTGTTTACCCAACCCACCAGAGCCCGTAAATCTCTGAAATAAATCCAGGTCTGAATGGGAATAGGCTTCCTTTCCCTCCTTTTGCGTAATGATTTCGACCACCTGCTGGTTCAGTTCAAATTGTTCTTTCGCGGCAAGGGAATTTGAAGCGGCCATTTTTTGAGTTAGTGGAATTTTGATTGGGAAAAGGGTTGGGAATGAGGCCATTTGACAAATGGCCTCATTCCCGGATTGCCCGGTTTACTTTTGAAATTCAGTGATTTCCGTAATGCTTGCTTTGAGCCTTTCCGCGTCTTCAGGATTTAATCTGAATGCTGTTACATTGCTGATTGCCTTTTCAGGGCGGTGAAAAGCGTTGGCCAGGAAACCTTCCAGGGCACTTGGTTTTACGCCTGCGGCAAGGGCACGCTTGGCCAGGTTAAGCCTGAAACTGGCAAACTTCCAGGTACGGTGAGCCTGGGTCAGTTCATCCTGCAATTGGGTAACAAGGGTTGGGGTTTTTACTTCTGCCATGATTTTGAGGTTTATGTTGAATGAAATGGGATTTTAGTATTCGGGAAAATCTTCTTCTGAATGCTCACTTGCTGCGTGGCTTTCTGGCGATTCCTCCCAGACAGCCACGGGCCGGGATTCCAGGTCAGATGATTCAAATTCTGAACTCAGAAAGTCCAGTTCATCGAATCTTGAGGGTGCAGGGGGAAGTTCCCATTTGGGGTTTCGTGATCGTTCCAGGGAATAGGCCAATTTCCCGATTGCGGCCAGACCTGCAAAGGCCAGAAAATAGACGGGATTGATTTCGATCGAAAAGATGGCTTCGAAAAAGAAACTACACCCGGCCAGGGCGGTGAAAAGGAAGGTGGAAACCTCCCGCAGAGAGTAATTGCCCTCTTTGTCCTGGAAAATTCCCCTGACAAACCTGCCCATTTCCATGAACAGCGAAAGGAGGATTATTCTGAAACTGGTTTTGATCATTGGGTTCATCAGATATATGCTTAATGGGTTTGATTTTGAGCAGATTGTATCCCCTTCCAGGCCAGGGATAGCAGCAGCATTCCCGCAGCTACTTTCAGGCCCTTTCCCGCCCGGATTCTTAACCTTTTGCGGGACATGGACCGGTGGTCGATCAGGGTATAGGTGAAGCTGTTGCCGTATAATTTCTCCGAGGCAACACACAGTTTCATAAACAGGTCGAAATCGCTGGCATTTGCGAAAACCTGACACCCGGCACTGTGTCTGTCCACATAAAGAGTGGTTCCCTCAATCAGAGCCCGGTGAATGTTGATTCCAAAGTATCCACTTTCCTCCGTTCCGTTATTCCAGTCCAGAATCGCGTCCCGGTCATAATCCCTGAGGATAGTTACCTTACCCGTCCTTTGACAAAGCGCCGGGTATAAATCCAGGTGCTTGTCGATCTGGTACGCATTTGGGTATTGCCCTTCTTTCAGAATGGCCGTTCCCTGGGGCTGCATGGGATTTCGCAACCAATAGGTGCCCGGATCAGTGGTCGCCGCCCATTTCCAGTGATACCACTGATTCCCCTGGGGCTGACGGGTAAAGACGTGAATCTCGTCATTGAAGGTATTGGGAAGGGTGTCCTCGCTTCTGACCCCAACGATATTGAGCTTGAGGGGCAGGCGCTCGATCAGGTATCGCCGTTCCTGCATGACCTTCAATATAGATTTCAAATCCTCAGACAACGGAGAGAGAATTTGATTGTGCGTAAAACTTGCGGTCTTTGCTGGTCAGGAATTCAGTGACTCCGTTTTCCTGGCGGGTGGCCACGCCCAGGTACAGTCCGGGAGGGACTTCAAACAAATGTTTGTTTCCGTCCCAAACGGTGGCATTGGTAGCAGAAATCAGTCTTCTCCCAGCGATTTGGGGAGAAACAAAGCCCAGGGCGGGCAGGCTCCAGCGGTCATTGCCTGCGTCATATTCCAACCCCATCCGGGTAAGTTCACCCTTGAAATAGGTTTTTGCCGCCACTGGCCAGGGCATGGAGTCGCCCACCAGGGCATTTACCAGATTCCTGCGAACCCCCAAAATGGTCCCGGTCTGTAGGCTGTCCGAAACAGCCTTGTAATCAGAAGGGGATTTCAGCAGAATGAGTTGATCTTTGGTGATGGTAAAACTGCTGAGATTTTTGCTGTTTATGGCGTTTCGTATAGTTTTTGCGACCAATTCTGGGTTGAAGCGGCTGGAATTTCCGGGAGCGGATTTTTGCATGGCTGCATCCAGTTCAGCCTGGGAATTGTAAAGGGTAGGCCACCCTTTGCTGGAAAGTGCGGTCTGGGTTTCATTGCCCCAGTCTCCGTCATCTTTCCACTTTGGAAGGATGGATGGACCGTAAGCCTTGATCAGGGCTTGCTGAAGTTGCTTAACCCGTAATCCCTTGCTTCCAAACCTGAGAGGAAAGGAATCATTGGCCACGGTGGAAGCTGGGACCGTGGGTTTGGGCGAAGGAGAACTTCCTGACTGATTGAGCAGGAGGTCCAAATCCACCTGGTTGGTTATGTTGCCTGGGCTCTTTTCATCCTTTCCATTCCCGGAAAAGATAAAATACCCCGCAGTGCCTACGGCAAGGGCAATTCCCCCACCCAATACCCAGGGATTTTTATAGAATGGTTGCTTATTGGTTTTGGCCATGTTTAGCTTGTTTTGGATTGATAGATTTGGGCTACCTTTTTCTGTTCGCTTTGGTCAAGCTCGCTTTGAAGCGCGTCAATTAAAGGTTCCCCGTATTTGACCTCAAATACTTTCGCCAGGACAACAAATGATTGTCTGTTGGGCAATTCCCGAAAGACGCTGTAAACAGCCTCTTCATCTGTTTGAGGAATTCCCATCCATTGGTAATCAAAGGCTGCTTTCAGTCTTTCGGCCCAGAAATTGAATTTTTGAGCGGCGGTTATGTCCTTTTTGGCGTTGAGGATGGCCATCATTTCCACGTACTCCGTGGGTCCAAGGTCGTCCTCCAGGTCGTTGATGATTTTTCGGGGATGATATTGAGCGTTATAGGATTGAATGACCTTTAGCCAGAAAGCATAAGAAGGGATCTTTCTGAATACCTCCCTGAGTGCTTCCTCATTGGTTCCAGGCCCGGCAATAGCAAGGCGTATTTGCTTGGCAAAGGAACTTGGATTTGCCTCATTCAACCCCTGATTGGATTCCTTATTCGCCTTCCAATTGAGATAGATTTTCCGGCCACCCCAAACCGCACCCCCAACTCCTCCCAGGATCAGGACTGCCTTTCCCAGGGAATAAAGGGCGTTGAAAGTCTGGTCCTGCTGATTGCGGGTCAGGGTAAGGACTGGTTTTCTGGCCGGACCATTGGAATTACCCGAATTGCCCGCATGGGTCGCTTTATTCACGGCCAGGGCACTGACAATTGCGGGTAAAATTCCAAGGTCTGCCATTGGATTGGGGTTTGTAGTTACAGGTAGTTAATTGGCAAAGGGTTAGAGATCGAGGTATCCGCTGATTGCGTCTTTCAGGTTGGGATCAGCCAGGATTTCGGGCAGCTTTTTGCCAATGGCCTGGAGGGTCTTTCCATCCAGGCTTCCAGCCAGATTTGCCAGGGCCTGGATTTTCATCCTTCCTTCGGATTTGTCCCTTGCGGGGATTTTGATGGTGTAAGGGAAAACTGGATTTGCCATAGGATTAATGATTTACTTGGGTTTCAGTGCGAATTTGAATTGCGTATCGGGTCACCAGTGAGGGGTTGTGATACAAACTGAGCAGCAGCCCGGTCAAATGCGCGCGGGTTTCTGCATTGAGTTTGGCATGCAGGAGGCGGATTAAGTGAATCATTTTCAGTTCCTGGGCCTGATCGGCGGAATTGGCACTTTCCTGACCCTCCTGGGGATAATCCATGTTGGATTCTTCGTCCATGGCCTCGAATTCCACTTCTTGAGATTCGGGTGGCTGAAAATTTCCACCCGCTTGAGCAGGTGCATTCATCAGTCCGGCCAGCAACTGACCGCCGGGTATCTTTCTCAGCACTTCAGGATTGCGGCGGGTCAGTCCCTGGAACACAAACCCGGCCAACTCACTCAGGTCGGCATTGGTGTATTTTTTCGCCTCCAGTTTGGAGTATTCCAGTTGGAGGTCGTCATAGGTTTCTTTCCAGTTGTCGTTTGCCTCACGAAGTTGCTGATTGAGGTTTTTCAATTCCTGATTTTCCTTCAGGGTATTTTGATATTCCTGTTCCCGCAAAGCTTCACGAATCCCCTCCTGCACCTGGTCCTGAACGGTCTTTTTTTCAATTCCATTCAGGCTTGCATCCTTTTGGGCAGGATCATAATTTTCGAGAGAAAAATGGTAAAGATCTGAGTGTTGCGAATTTCCCTTGAACAGCCTGAAGGTAATGAATTGAGAAAGTTCTTCTATGTATTCTTGGTGACTGTCAAAAAAGGAAGGATCATCCGTTTTTGGAATCACCAGTTGATCGTCCACCCTGACTTCATACCACGATGGTTTTCCAGCGCGGGCTGCGTTTCTGATCACGACGAAAAGTCCATTCGCCCTTCCTGGTGTATAATCAGAAATAATGACGTCTTTTTCTTTCTTTATCATGGTTTAATCTCTTGCCGGGTAAGCGACGAACCACATCGTCTTTTTGGTGTCGGTCGGGTGGGAGTTGGTCAGGATGATGTTTCCTTCATGGATATAGGCGTTTTGTTCATCTGCGTGAACAAAATTGCAGAGGCCGTTGGGGGATTCCACGGTGACTTCTGGTGAGTTATAGGCATTCTCCAGGGGAAAAAAGTAAAATGAAGTTCCTCCCCTATGCACAAGTTTTGAATTCGCAGGAATGGGAATTTCCACCCAATCCATGAAGTATTCACCTTCCTGGTATCCAATATCCCGCATAAAACGGGGAATGTATTTGAGCAGAAAGTCCTGGGTCATTATTGGTTCTGATAGTAGATGTACAGGTAAAGGAGATAGCTTTCATCGAGCCCCGTGGATGCGAGCAGTTCATCGCGGTACCAACCCTGACAATAGCCCCGGCTGGAGGGTATATCGACGGGATGCGGCTCCAGTCTTTTTCCATTGAACCTAAAATCAGGTGCAGCCAGGGGTGAAACAGGGCTGATCCCAAATGGAGTGGAATGCTGATCAAACTGGTCCAGGAGGTCCACTTTTTGGAAATGGAAGAAGGGCACAGGGGCATTCCATTTGAACCAAAGTTTTCCAGCCACCGTTTCACTCCACTTGGTCATTTTCTGGGCTGCAATTACCAGGGGAGGCGCGTCAGCAATGGCCATAATACCAATGGCTCTCTCAACTCCGTAGGGAATATCAATGCTTAACCCGATTTGCTGTCCTTGCCGGGTAATTTCGTGGGATTGGATTTCCACCCTGGTATGTGGCCCGGTGCAGATCATTCGGTTTCCATTCGCAGGTAAAGGTGAACCACGTAAGGGGCAAAAGCCTCTGAAGAGTGATTTTTGTCAAAATAATCCACCTTCACCTGGAAGTTTCCAGGTGGATGATCGAGTGGAGTATAACGATCCTTTGGAGCCACGGCCAGACCAGCCATCAGGATGCGGCAGTGATAATTGTCCGGAAAAACCTCTTCTCCACCCAGCACCACCTTTGCCGTTCCACGGTAGTAAAGTTTGGATTCCAGGTCCGCCGTGAATTTTATACCTGTAATGCGAATGATGGTTTTGTCCAGGTCAAAGGTCTCCTTCACCGTTGCCTCTGAAGAATTGACATTCAGGTCGAATCGCTTATAAATGATTTTGTCTGATTGCTCTCTTGCCATTTTGAATTACTTTGAGGGATTTCCCAAGGTCCGCCCGCACCCGGGCGGGTGCAGGCTTTCCTTCGGCAAAAATGAAAGACTCAGTATCAGGGAGTAGTCACAGTTCCAAACAATCCCAGATAGACATAAGTGTCAGCCGGGATTCCTTCTGTGGTGCCCAATTCGAAGGTGGCCTCAATCAGCACATCCGAGGGAATCATGCGGGGATTGTGAAGTTTGTAAAATCCCAGGGGCCAGTTGGTGTTATTGTCCGTGACGAAAATCCGGCAGGAAATTTCAGGGATAATGACTTTCTTATTGGCCTTGAGTTCAAACTCTGCATTGGAGAGCGCCCCCAGGTTGGTGGCTCCAATGGAGCCAAAAGTGGTGGCTTTGATTTCGTCAACGGTGGCAGAGCCCGAGGACGCGGCAGGTGCCTGTCCTTGCAGAACAAAAAGCCCACTCACCAGCATGGTGGTTCCCTTGGGCAACTTTCCGTTGGATACGTTGCGAAGCCCCACTTCCTTGTCGTCCTGGGTTTCAAACATCTTCAGGGTCTTGCTTCCTCCCAAAGGTTTGATAGAATAAATGATCTGATCCCCCAGGTGAAGCTCTTTGGTCCTCAGAGCCTCCCGGATATTGGGTTCCACTTCGCTGAAGTGCTTTTGGAATTCGGCGCGGCTTCCCCGCGAAGGGTACATGGATTTGGCCTGAATTCCGGCCAGGTTTCCATCCTGATTCACTAATTCGAGAAATTGCGGGTCCATATTCTTGTTTGGTTAATGGTTAAATCTTCTTTTTTGTATCGTTGAATCGGGTTAAAAGTCTTCCAGATTCGTCTCCAGCATGCTGTATGCATCCATTGGAATGGTGGATTGCCCCGAAGGCAAAATGCCTGAGGTTTTGCTGAAAGCCACGGCGTTTGCAACTTGCTCGGCAGCCAGGGCATCCAGTTTTTGCAGGTCTTCTGCAAATCCGGCCAGAAAACCTTCCAGATCCTGGGTTGTGCCCCCGGAGCCGCCCCCCTGTTTATAATCCATCAGGGAAATTTTGCTGGTTACATTTCCTACCAGATTTTTCACCCTGTTCATTCCGTTGCTGGCTTCCGTTCCCAGGTCAAAACCCTTGCTCCAGGGCTGGGTGGTTTTGATTCCGTCTTTGTCACGTGACTGGGAAGGCGTGAGTGCCATCATCAACCCCAGGGGGCGAAGTGGCTGGAGGTTGAAATAATGTCCGGCCAGCATGGTTGCAGATCCAAGGATCACCGAGGGCACATTTCCCACGAAGGCCCCGGCAAACATGCCTACCATACCGGCCACCAGGTCCAGGACAAAGCCGAAGCCTGTTCCCTTGACACTCCCCTGGCCGTGAGTTTCATTCAGGGTGGCTTTCTTCGATCGCCCGCCTGGGGTTTTGATTTCAAAAAAGTCCATTGTTTTCGTTGTTTGAATGGTTGAGAAGATGAGTTACTTATAGTTTGGCCTTCAATTGGATTTTACCCATTGCCTGGTTCTTTTTCCGCCTTTTGGGTTTGGGTGCAGGTGGAGTTCCCTTCAGGGATTTATCACTCCCTGACCGGGTTGCAGCGTACGCAATTCCCCCAACGGCGAGGGCCGCCACAATGCCAATGGGCACAATGTTATCCATGATCTTGTCTTTCAGGGTGCGCTGATCTCCATTCTCCCCGTTATTTTCACCCATATTCACCGTGGCAACCTTGTCGGCCTCTCCATAATTGGAATAATCCGTGGTGTCATTCTGTCCGGTTGAGAGGGAATATTGGGTATTGGCTGTTTGAGATGGATCTGACCCGGATGAGATAGTTTGGAAAGCCTGAATCCTGGTCTGTGCCTTTTGGATTGCTTCCTGAACTTTGGCATTATTTCCCTCTCCCTTATCCAGGGCGGTGCTGATCGCAGAGGCTCCCGACGCAGCCTGCTCCAGGGCTGATCCAATTATTTGGGCCGTATTGCCCCCTTTGGCCTTGAGATCCCCAATTTGCTTGATGATTGCCGCCACCGTGGTCAGGGCAGCGGTTGCAGCCGCGATGGCTGCCCCGGCCACTACTTCTCCCAGGCCGTTAAAACCTTTGTCTTGCGGCAACATGTTGGCCCCTTCGCTGAAATAAAGATCATCGCCCAGAATCGCCCGCACCGAGCCGGGTTCAACCGGGCCAGCCAGCCCGGAAAGGTTCTTTTGGGTGGGAGAGAAAGGGATTTGTTTGTCCCCGTTACCCTTTCCACCCAGAATTGCTTCCCTGAGTTTAGCCTGATCTCCCCCCGCGGCGAAATAGATCTTCTGCACCACGTCCTTCAGTTTCAACAGCTGCTTGTACTTTTCCGGGTCAATCCCTTTGCGGATGGCATCCGTGAAGCTGAGGTAGGCCCAGCGAAGGTGTTCGCCAATCTTCATCAGGTTTCCCTTCATTATCAGCAGAACCCCGGTTCTGAGGGTGATGGCAAGCGGATTATACTTGTTGACTCCGTTTGCAAATTGGGCGGCAGGTTTGGGAGGCGGATTCTGATTCAATAACTTGATCAGATCGTCTTTGGAGGTGACGGTAGAGGGAATATTCACCCCCCTTTTCAACAGTTCGTCCCGCAGTTTTTTGATAATGTCCTTGTCCTGCTGGGCATTGGCCGCCTGGGTGGCAGCCATATTATTCTGCACCTGTTTGGCCCATTGTTCAGGGGTCATACCCGTCCTTTGGATAAATTCAGCCCGGTTTTTAGCCTCCCAGTCAGCCACGGACATACCTGCTTGTTGGGCCGCGATTTCTGCTTTGGTGGCTACGGCTCCCAGGGCTGTGGGATCCTGGAAAACAGCAAATCCATCCCGATCCTGGTACGCAAATTCCAATTGGTCGATGGTGGGGCGGGAGGGCAATCCGTTGAGCACTTCTAAATCCATGGGTATATCGGTTTTGTCTGTATAGGGTACTTCGAAATTATTGAGACCGGCCACCCGGTCGATGGTCAGGTAGGGATCGCGGCCTCGCAGGCCGGAAAGGGTAGATCTTTGGTTGAGGGGCACAACCACATAGATGTGGGAATAATTGGCGTCCCTTCTGTATTTGGTAACCCGGAGAAAATGGCGGATGCCCAGGTTCAGCAAAAGTGCAGAGGCACTGCACACAAAGCAGTCGCAATCTCCGTATCCATCGTGAACCAGCCGGGAAAAGGTGCGGATCTGCTCTTTGCCCTTTTCATCCTCCACATACCTGAAATGATCGAAAAGAAAGCGAAATATGTTGGTGCAGGTTTGGGAAAGATCAGCTCCTTTCAGGTGTTTGGCGACCTCTTTGGCCTGGTGCATGTTTTCGCGGATCACCCCAGGAAACTTTTTCATGGTATCCATGACGGTTGCACCCGATTTGAGTACAATCGTTTCCAGCCGGGCAGGCGGGACCAGGGGCGTAACCCAGGATCGGTCTTTTTTGGGGCCTTCCTGGTTAGCCTGCATGGTTGGGTTGTTTGGTGATGGCAAATTCCTTGCGCTGGGTCACAGGAATGGGAATCCCGAAGGGATAGAGCGTGGTTTTGATCTCGGCCACCAGGGGCAGGGCCTGACTTTTTCCCTGGATATAATCCCAAATATCCGCCGCAGCAGCCGCAAGATTCATTAAAGGGATGTTGAGGGTAAAGCTTTCGATCTTCAGAATGCTGTACTGATGGATTTTCAGGTTTTTCTGCACGGGGTCTGAATGGCCAATGCTGATCAATTCCCCGTTGCGGGATTTCAGGAAGAGTTTGGCATTCGGGTATTTCAGTTTGAGGCTCCCATTGGTTGGGTTCTTGAGCAGAATGTCCACCACAATTTTCAGGGTCAAACCCTTGAATTGAGGCAATTTTGGCACGATGTCCACCTCCAGGTTATTGGCCATGTCCAGTGCGCGTTTGCCATAAACTCCCCCCAGGCCCAGAATGCCCAAAATCAGCCACTTCTTCATGCCGATTTGATTTTGGTGCCCTTGAATACCTGGGAATTGAGCCGATCCACCTCCTGATCCAGGTTCTCCAGTTTCACCTTGGTGACCGCAACATCTTTTCCCAGTTGGGTGATGGTTTTCATGGCTTCCTTGAACTCCTGGAAGAGGTTTCGGAGCCAGAAAGCAACAATGCCCGACAAGATGCCAATGAGCACCAGAAGGCCGGAATTGATCAGGAGAAGGAGTTCAGTGGTTTTTTCCATTCGAAGTCGCGTGCTTTAGGTCGCGATGATTCGAATGTAGGGGGGCGGGGGGATGGGAGTGGCCGGATTGTCCGGGGATGGCTGGATTTTCCTATTAAAAATCGCCGGTCAGCTGTTTTAACTGAATAATTGTGAAAATTGAAAATGGAAAGTGGATAGCTCTTTACACCGCACAATAACTACTTTAATTTCAATTCTTTATCTTGGGTTATTCCAATTCCAACCCATTCTTTACCCCAAAAAGAATTACCCCAAAAATGAATATCTAAATACTTACACTTAACCGCCTCAATGCCTGAATCTGTCCATAGCAAGCCAAATCTGAGAGGATTTTTCCCATTTTTAACAGCTTTGCCCACAATATAAATATTGCGGATTGGGCTTTGCCTGACAGATTTGTATGTATCAGAAATTGGAGCTTTTAGGCCCGTAGAATATATAAAATACCCATTCTTTTTCACCAAATAATTAATTCCACTAATCAATTTGGGAGGGTCCTCCATTTCAAATGGAATCACAATGCTTAGATTATTATCATAGCATCCAAATTTCAAACTCTTTTTATCACATCCACAAATAAGGTTATTGCCCTCATAAGTTGTAATATTGGACAAAATGTCCATTCTGATGATTTTTCCATCAAGCCCAAACATTTGAAGGCTATCACCATTTATGGCCACGAAATAATCAGACCTTTTCTCAATGATCTGAGACGATCCATTTATTCGTTGAGCAAGTTGAGAGTTTTCTATAAAATTACCTCTTTCATCAGCAATAATTTTTGTTTTCCCAACATATAGTATTAGTCGGCCCCCAAGAATTATCGAAATTGAGTCGTACCTTCCTTCAACAATTTCAAACCCAAACTTCGAGACAACTCCTTTTAGCCCATTTTCCTTTTCAAAAACTGAAAAATCATTATAAAAATTACCCAAAAACTTGTAATCGCAGCTAACCTTCCTTACTCCTTTTGAATCAACTCCACCAATCAGCCCATTCTGACACCTACATCTGGCAATATCATTGTGAAATTCTCCAATCTCTCTGTACTCAAAGTCTGTTACATTTTGTCCATTTCTATTAATTAGACCTGCATTTCCATCTTTTTCGACAACAGCCACATTATGCTCGGTAAATGGAAAAACTTTATCAAAGGTTGGATAAATTCTCCAAGACCCTTTTTCATCTAAATATCCGTATTTTCCATTTGAATTGTTTCTCTGATAACAATCCCCCAGTTTGAAGGTGGCAAATCCATAGAAAAAATCTCCAATTTCCGATTCGCAATTTTGTGCTTTGAAGACAACTCTCCCTGTCCTGTCGATAAAGGCCTCAGAGCCATCTCTATTTTTAACCCATGCTTTTCCTTCAGAAAATGATCTTGCTTCTGCAAACTGATTTCCAAGTTCAATAACTGTTGAGTCAGCGGCATTGATAAACTTATAACGATTTCCATATGAAACTAGTGCAAGATCATCATAGAACGGCCTCGCCTTTTCATATTTAGGAGAAATTCGCTCATAACCTAATGGATTCAAATATCCCATTCTATTCTTTTTTCGATATGGTGCCAAACCATTTTTTCCATAATTTCCAATGAATTGATATTTTGGTTTAATAATTACTGAATCCCTTGATTTTATTCCAAAAAGGGTGTCCCCCTTTGGGCTTACCGAGAAAAAAACAGTTAATCCTTTATCCATTTCTAAGAAATCGGAGATTTGGTTGGCCAACTCTGGGACTTTACTCAAATAGGACGGATCCACCCTTTGAGTTTCTTTCACTAAAATGACAAAGTCACGAAGTTCCTTTTTTTCTTGATCAATTTCTGCTCTTGATTTTGCTTCATACCTTTTGAAGTTTTCCTCAATTTCGTTAACATTTTTTTCTCTCTTTGAGAGGATCTCTTCTAACTTTTTTAGCTGCATTAATTGCTCTGACCATGCATTTGTAATAAAAATCTGATTCACCTCCCCGGTAGAATTTGTCACAATGACCTTTGAGCCATTAATATCAGTATCGAACAGAGCCTGCCCCTCAGTTAAATTTAACTTGGTGACAGTTTGAATCCAGACAGTATCAACTTTGGGAAGTGAACCTGAGAGCAAGGATGGTTTTAAAGTATCATTCGTTTGGGCAATCCCGGAAACTGCGCAAATAAATACAGTAATAAAAATTAAGATTTTCTTCACTTCAAAAATCAATGGTCATGTTCACATTTCCCTCTACATTATTAACCACAGTCTCGTTTCCATTAACCGTAGTATTAAACACCCCTTTCCCTTTTGGTAGTGGATTTTGCACAGAAAATTTATCAGATTTGAAATCAAGGGGGATTTCTGATAGTTTTTGACCTTCATAATCTCCATTTACATAAATAACCTGGTTAATTTGTTTTACTACTCCTATTCCTTGGTTCCCAGAAACCTCAAAAAGACCCGATGTGTCAACCTTCGTTTTATCCGAAGTTTCGGTCGACACAAGCTTCAGAAGTAAACCAGCAAGGACTGCAATTGGAATGCCAATGGCGAATTTCCAGAAGATTTTTTTGATTTCCATTTAAAATAGTACGATTTATCTTTTTTTAAGTTCCTGTTTTCGAAATTAATGAAATTAGAATAAAATTTTCTTATAAAATTGGTTACGAACAAACTTTGTTTGTGTGGTGTTGTTAATTTGGTCAATAAAACTCCTTTTTCACCTCATTACAATCAAGCCCTCTAAACTAACAAAACTCCATTACAATAATAAAACCCCGGCTATTCCTTTAACATTCTGCGAACCTTTCAAAATTTTTGTGGTTTTGAATTTTTTGGTTCCTTGAGACCGTCAAGTTCGCCCTATCAACAAAGGAAATCTCTGTAAAAGTGTCTAAGAAAAGAGGGAACCAGGAGTCTATTGGACGAATCTGTTATTGGAAGCCGTTCCATTAAACAAATACAGAAAAAACTAAAGAAATGTTCAGGTATACTCAGAAAAAAGCAATTTTTTTTAGATGGATTTTTCCTTCTTAATCTGGTCTTATTATTGTTTTTACCTTTGGGTTGCGAATTTATGATGGTCACTTTTCTATGAACGACTCGCTTTTTCTTATTACAAATTACTATCTTACCCAAAAATTTCTCGATTAACATTTTTTTTCATGGGTGAGTTCATAGAAACAGGAGAATTTGACGTTTTCAAATTATTTTACAACCTCATTTTTGAATCACGTAGTGTCAAACCACACCTATTTTCCTCCCTTACAAGCCTTTATCAGTCCTTACAGGAGTTGGAGGATTTCCTAGATTTGGCGAATCAGCAAAAAAATGACCCATCAGAAAATAAATTCAACCAAGAGGTAAGGAACCTCTTATACAGGTTTTTTAGAATGTTTCAAATTCGAGGATTTGAGCATGACTTGCTGTTAGGTGCATTCAGCGTATTTGTAAAATATTTGGGCGTATTGACTGAAAATTCAACTTCTCTTCAAATTGAAGAGGATTTTGAACACAATTTTTTCCATTATTTTCCTTCCTTAAAATCCCCATTTGTCATAGATATCATAAAGGAATTCTTAGTTCCTCCTGATGAATATTATTATGGGATTGACCGCTTTGAAGCCAAGTTTGCCCAAGAAATCGGGATTATAAAAATTCCCATTTCGGAAAATACTAAGAAAGTATATGAGGGGCAGCCAGATTTTGAACAAGTAGAACTTATGGAAGAAAACGAAGAGGGGTTTGTTCTTTCTGGCGTTGAAACAGAAGAAGTTCGAATCGACTTTACATTTCAGGTTCAATCAAAGGTATTATTAGTGTATTGTGATGGCTTTATTGCTAAAAAGCTATTATGGTCAAACTTTGACAGTAAATTTCTCATCATCGAAGAAATGTACTATTCTACTCTTGATCTTTTCTTTAAGGGAACTGATGCAGGGAATATTTCACCACCTAGATTTTCAAGATTAATTTTGGCACTTACTCAATGTGTTGATTCAGTTGAAAATGCGAAAACAGAAATTGAAGGGATTAGAGTGGGAAGTATTATTGTCAGGATAAAATTATGGTTTTCAGACACTTTCGCGATGAAAAAGGCAAAGGAAAACCTAATTGATCTACTGGAGCCACGCCCGCATACCGTAACAGAGGAAGAAGAAAGGAAGGTATATAAAAAAACAGTCAATTCCCCTAAAAACCCTGATATGGAAAAGCTAAAATCAGAAAATGCCGAATTAAGGGAATTGGTGAAAAGCATGTACAATAACTTTAATAGGGTGATTCATGGCAGATTAACAATTGATGAAATCTTAAATCAAGAGCATTGGGGAAAGGAATCTGTGACAGCGGAAATAAATAAAAACGTTATTTTTCAAATAAAAAATGGAAAATATTTACCCGGAGAAAAAAAACTTTCTGAAATAATCCCTTAAAATCATCATGAAATGTGTAATTAATTTTTTTGTAAAAAATGGACCAAAAATTTTTCTTGCGTTCATCATTTCTTTCCTCACAGCAATAATATTTAAGAAAGATGAGGAAATAGATGGATTGCAATCAACCTTCCAGGATATTGTGAATATACTAACGAAAAGAGTTCAGTTACCCATAATATCATTACCGTTCTTAATTTTGCTCCCCTCATTTTTACACTGGATGATAAAAAAAATCTTTTTCAAAAAAGATAATTCGTCAGTAATTTTAGATTTTACAAATGACATTATAGAAGGTGTAAAGTACAAATGGGAGTGGACAAAATTAGATAACGGGAAATATCAAATAAAAAATTTATCCAGTTTTTGTCCAAGTTGTGATTTTTATTTGAATAATGGAAAGTGTACTTCATGTAAAAAGAGCTTTGTTAGAAAATTGAAACCCGACTTGGAGATAGATCAAATTATCAAACAAAAATTAAATAACAAAAAACCAAAATTGGAAAATTAAGGAGATTTCAGGGTAATGGTATGAAATTAAGAGAATTTTTCCCTCTTCAAATGGCTTGAAATATCGTTTAAATCCACCCCTTTATACTCACAAAACTCTCTCACCGTAATAAACCCCCGATTCTTCCCCTGCAAAATCTCCTCCCTCAATTTCGCGTGATGCCGCCTCACCGTCCGCTCACTCACATCCCCCATCAGCTTCGCCAAATCCCGTATCGTAAACATCATTTCGCCTTCATATCCTTCGTATTTCATAATCTTATTTTTTCTGGTTTCTTGTAGGTTGAGAATCTCGATCACTTTGGGACTTTCCGGGTTTTCCCTGCTTGCTCACTTTATCCAGCAGGTACAAGATCACCCAAAGTCCCGCCACATTGAGCACGGGCCAGCCCGCGCCAATGTATTTCCTTCCCAGGACTTCCATCGCTGGGAGGTAGAGAGTGGCCACCAAAAAGATGAAGCCACCCGCCAGTAAGATGATTTTTAAAGCTTTCATACTCATTCAAAGTTGAGGTAGGTGTCGGCTTCACCTGATTGGTAAAAGTCGATCAGGCCTGCGATCCAGATGCGGTACATGCCCCGGATTCCTCCTTTGGTTTCAATGGGTACCATGCCCAGGGTGTGCAGGTATTCAATGGCTGGGATGTCGATGCCCAGGGAGTCCGCGATGGGATACTCCAGGGCCAGGTCGGTCAGCGGAATAAAATCAGAGTTTCTCATAGGATTGATTATTTGCGTTTTTGGTATTCATTGAGGGCGAGATAGGCTGCATCCAGCCCATCTTTTTCGGCGATCTGGATCAGGTGAGCCAGGCCTTTGGGACCGAGTTGGTATGCACGGTGAAAGGCCAGCCATTCCAGTCGATCAGGCCCACCTACAAGGCGACCTATGCGGATCTCAGTGGAGAAATCTTCCAGGGGAGGATGGATCAATTTGAAGAAGCGACTTTGCAGAATGTGGTGGTTGGCCCATTCTGGCCCCTTGGTTCGGGGAGTCTCTTTTTGGAAGCGGGAATAATTTGAATTCATGGGTTTTGGATTAAAAGGTTAGGTCAGAGTGGATTTCCCATTGGTAATTGTGCCAGCGTCTGACCACTTCATCCCTTCCTTCGCGCTTGTCGTAGATTTCAAAGCATTCGATGTAGGGCGTGTAGTTGTCGTTGGCGGTCAGGCTTTCCACCAGGGAGGCAAAGCCAGCCCTGGGGTTGTAGTTTTCCATGCGTTTGCGTCCGTAATCCTTGGACCACCAGATGCGGGTGTTGCCGTCCTTGAATTTGATCCAGGCTTTGAAAGCCGCCAGATCGGGACGAATGAAATAGTACCTCATGGGGTAGGAGTTCGGGGTTGAACGAGATCCACAAACAGGTAGTCGTACACTTCCAGCAGTTGAGGATATTTGGTTTCGAGTTCCGAACGTCCCTGGCCGTAGGCATGCAGGTTTCCTTCAGGGAGGTACTTTTGCCAGACCTGGCAGAATCCACCCCAGGCTTTCAGCATCAAACGGCTGCTTCGTTCGTGCTTTTCTATTTCGCGGGTTCGGTGCATCATGTTTTGATACCATTCCTCCGTGGCCACAAACCCGTGTTCAAAGTTTCGGTCAAAGTACTTTTGGGGCGGTGGAATAAACCTTTTGGGGTTCTTTCGCAGGTATTTTTGCACCAGCATGATGCGAATTCCGAGCTGGGTGTACCGTTCCCGAAATTGCTCTAAGGAAAGATTTGCAAACTCCTGGGCAAAAAACAGCTTGATGTAATATGCCTGGGACCGTTTGGGAGGCGTGTCCTGATAAAGGGTGGACACAACCAGGGAAAACAGCCGCAGGACGTACTCCATGATCACAGAAAGATTGGGGATGGGGGAAGGTGCAACGACCTCCCCACCATCCAACGCAATCTTGGAACGGGTTTCCTGGGCGATTTCGGGCCGGGCCGCCGCCCCCTTTTCCTTTTCGTTTTCTGGGTTTTGCCCTTCGATTTCCCGCATCTTGGAACGGGGGTTGCCGGGAAGGTTTCCGGGGTTGGCAAGCCTTTCGCAAATTCCGGGAGCAGTTTCCCACGGCACTTGTTTTTCCTTATTGATTGTTCCGGGATACAATGGCGGCAAACTTTGCCGTAGTTCCTTTGCAAAAGCCTCATTATCTGCCTGTTCCAAAAGGCGCTCATTTTCTTCCCTTTGAGCCTTCAGATTCAGAATCAGCAGGTCAGAACGGAAAGTCAGTGCGTAATTTCTGTTCCTTCCTTTCCCTTTTTTTCCTGTAATGAACCCTGCTGCAATCAGGCGTGAAAGGTAGTTGCGAATGGATCGCTCACTGCATCCCAGGGCTTTGGCCAGGGCCGGGCTGTTGGTGCGGAAAGGAGGCAAATCCTTTCCAACCCTGATCAGCTTGAAGTTGAGGAGCTGGTGGCCATAGAGCACGACCATTTTCCCAAGCAGGTTTTGGTGGGGTTCACGCAATATTGCCTTCAGGTCATGTCTGGGGTTCCCGTTTTTACTCCTTCCCAGGATGTGATCCTGGTTATATTCCTGGGCCATTTTGGAGAGGTGGGGAATCGTTTTGCTGAAATTGATCAGGTACATATCAGTCGGGGAATATTGGATTTCTCAAATCTGGAGGCAGGAGGTTGTCTTCAGCTTCCTGGAGGATGCGCAGCAGTTCGGAGGTGGGAATCATCCAGCCCGCTCCATCTTTGTACTGGGCGCCTTTCAGATCGTGATTGCGGCACATCATCCTCACTTTGGCATCTGTGAGGCCACTCCAATGGGCAAATTCCTTTGGGGTCATGGTCTTTCCTTCGGGCAGGGAAGACCACAGGCGCATCCTGGAATCAACCAGCCGTAGCAGTGAGGTTTGAAAGGAAACCAAATCTCCCAGGGTGACCGGATCTTCCATTTTGCGCCCCTGCAATACCCGTTTCACGGATTGGACCAGGGAGTTGACAGTGGGAAAGTTCAGTAGCATGAATTCTTTCATTGAAGATTGATGCTACAAATCACCGTTTGGAAGGGCGCAAACAAAACCCCATAGTGCAGGGGTTGACGGGGGGTGAGGGAACCGACTCCCGCACCCCCTTTATTAAGATTTTTGGAGAAAATTGAGGGGATTTTGGGGTCTGGAATTAAGAAAGGGGAGAAAGCACCCTCAACAGGCTTCCTGAGCAGGATTTCAACAAGTAAGGTTTTTGAGTTTATTCAACCCAAAAAGGAGGAAAAATTTTGCGGGAATCTCCTTGCAAGACCTGTGCGAGCCTCACAAATACCCCGAAACTATTTTATCCACCGTCCTAAATCCTGAATTGTCCAATGTGGACTAACCCAAAAGCAAGTGCCTGCAAATGTATTATTTGGGCAAACCAATAATTCAAATGCAATGAAACGTATCGCTATTTTATTTGCCCTTCTTTTCGTTGGGGTTGCCACTTCTCCCATTTCAACCATGCTTTCTGGCCAAATTCACGCCCAGACTGCCTCCGTTCAATCTCTGGATAATGAAACTTTAAACCAGTTATTTGAGATTGCCTCCACCAAATGGCCAGCCTCGGTTGAGGATCTTTGGGGGGATTATTCAGATGCGGTTTTGAGGGTCACCGAGGTAAATGGGGATTTTGAACTGGATCACCTGGTTCATGGAGGGCTTTCCATTCAATCAAATGAACTTGGGGGTTGATGAGACGTATTTGAGAATTCGAATATTTTAATCCACTCGGTTTCAGATTGAAAAAGCAGGGTCAGGATAGGCTACAATCAATGGCAAGCCCTTTGGGGTGATTTTATAGCGTAGGAACTGTAACGAGGTGGGGGATACTGATTCCAGCAATACAAAATACTATTTCCAACTTTTTTGAGCGAAGACTGAGGAAATTTGCTGATGATTGTCAATTGTTTTTATTTAATAGGCAATCAAAAAACTTACAAGGCAACTGGAGATCACATTTTTCACATTGATTTGACAGGATCTGAATTGGGCGTTCTAAGAGTAGTACATGCGGTTGGTGCGTGAAAAGGAATCTTGAAATACCTAATTCTGGAATGCAAGTTTTTTAATGAAGGTCAATTAACTTTTGGACAACCTGAGAACTTTAAGTAAATGAAAAATGGATTTAAACCATTAATAACAAAAAGTTTCCCACCCAAAAAGAAAAAATAAGTGGTTTATTATGAGAAATAAGAAAAGGAGTTTTTTGTAATTTTAACATTACAAATTTTCCTATCTTAGATGTAAACTAAACAAAGGCGAAATAATAGAATAAACTTGGAATCAAATGATTCAAATTTTGCTGCATGGGTTGGTGTGATAATTGTCATCCTTACTTCAGCTTTCCTTTATTACATTTATAATATTGGATATAATCATGGATTGGAAAAAGGTTATGAGGATGGTTTTGTCGAGGGGGAAATAATTGGAAATGCAGAAGGATATAAAAAGGGATATGAAGATGGTAAGGAATATGGTGTAGAAAATGCTCTTCAGATTCTTGCAAATGACAATGGTTTTTTTTCTCAAATTCCAAACAGTAAAAAGTTATGGACAAATAATATTGCTGGCTTTTTCCTGATAATTTTGTTGTTTTTTTATATTGTCAAAAATCTCTTCATTTGCCATGCAAATATTATGGATTTGCCCCGTGGAGGCCGATTCAAAGTATATTTTATTCAAAATTGGCAGTGGATTATTAGAAAACTTATAGTTATTACGATTTCCCTGATTTTCTTCAACCTAATTTTTTCAAACATCCTTATACTTAAAGTATTTTTTAATCCTGGCCACTGGATTTGGGTGGTCGTAAGTGCGATTGGGGTAGGTTTAGGCAATTTCCTTTTTGTAAAAGGCTATCCTAAATTTCTTAGCTATACTGAAAAACAATTTTTCTTTATTCAATTGTCCTTGTGTGTTTTTTTAGTAGTTGCAGCTACTTTACAAATCCAATTTTGGAAATCAGATGGATTTGCCGAGGATATTTTACTCGGGAATCAACTGTGTATTGGAGCCTTAGGAGGATTTGCTATGGCCAAAGTTCTAAATATCGGAAACTCGCCGAAAGGGCCTGGTGGTTATATTCTAAAGGACCTAATGAGAGATTACAATGTGATAAAAAACGATAATCTATTGGAATAAAAACGGTGGCGCGAAATTAACAAAGCCTTATAAAGATAAAAACATAGCCAAGAAATTTGGATCAACTGTAATTTTTTAGTTCAGAAATAGATTAGACTCAGAAGATTAAAATGAAGAAATCCGGCCATTTGGAGCCTCCCTTTTAGACTCCTTCCACTTTTCAAGCAGGATATTATTTATCCTTTTACCTGACAATTTTGATTCGATCCAGGGCTCAATCTCAACGGTATCGAAGAAAAGGAATTCGGGTTTGATTTTTTTCAGTGAGGTAAATTGGGGAAGGTATTTTCTCAGAATAATAGGTCTTGCACTGTATTCTGTGCGAATGATTTCCCCGACCATTTGCAGGAAGGTTTTTATCGCCACACTTTGATTGCCTTTTCTGCTAAAATATCTGCTTGCAGACTGAATGTCATTATGCAGGTCCAGATCCTGAAGATCGAGCATGAAAAGAAGGCGAAGCAAACGGCTCATTCCGTAAATGTCCTGGTTGAATGACTTACACGAGGCAGGCGTAAGTGGAATAAGGTATCGCATGGCGACCTCAGGTTTGCCCAATGCCCAGGCAGCTTTCGCGGCCAGGAAACAAATCATGGGATAGTAACTTTCTCCTTCAATTTCATCCTTGCGCTCTTCCAGAATGCGGAAAGCCGGGGTGGCCACCTTTTCCAGGCCGTAATCACCTGCATAGGCCAGCGCGGTGGAAAGGTATAAATTGAGTTGCATCTTTTGGGCTGGAGCGGATGAAACTGGCTTCAGAATAATCTGAGCGAGGGCAGCATCTGCCTGCTCAAACCAGCCCAATCTCAAAATTGAGATGGCTTTGGAAGTTGTGGCCGTGACCAAATCCATCTCCATCACCGGGTCATCCATCTTTATAAGCAATGGAATCATCTGGTTTACGAATTCAACCACCCGTACATCGTCACTTTCCCATAAAGCCAGGCGATACTTTACCTTGAGTGAAATAATCCTTGCCGAAATACTCTTAAAACTTGCCTGGTGCAAAAGGGCATTTTTTTTTACCGCTGCAAAAGGCAGCGATACATCTTTTCCCCGCACCCGTTCACGGTTCAGTTCAAAGGCATTGCTTTTGAGCAACTGAAGCCGAACCAGTTCATCTTTGGCCAGACAGATTTCATCTTTTTGTTTGTTGATTTCATCTTTCTGGTTCGGACAAATGATCTTTTGAAGCTCCAAAAGATCGAAAGCAAGTTCAAAACGATCCTTCAGGAGGGCCATTTTAAGGCCTTTTTCAATTTGTTCAAGAGCCAGTTTATACAAACCCAGGCTGGTAAGTCTTTGTGCCACCACCAATACGCCGGGAACCGTTCCTTCCTCAAATAAAACAGGGGTTTCCAATATTGAGGAACCCAGCCTGATAAAGGCTTTGTGGAGGAGTTTTCGGGTTAATCCCGATTTTTGAGCCAAAACCTCCAGGTCAAACGATGCGCCTCCCTGAATCAATTGAAAAAGGGAAAGATGCGCGGATGGATTTTGGGAAAGCAGAAGGTTTAATTTCCGTTTTTCCTCAAAACTTAGGGCGTTTACCAGGTCATATATTTCTCTGACCTTCATTCAGGGGGATGGAGATTGTTTTAATTTACTGACCATGAATAAGTTTGCATTAACAAATCAAAAACGATCTGGGGATTTGGGCTGAAAATTGAATTTGATCATTAGGAGCACTTCAATAGTTTAGTACTGTCAGCTTTTAAACCCTTTCAAGACCGGACGTTAAACTAATGAACTCAAGGGACTCTTCAAAAAAAGAGCACAAATCTTCCAGACTTGACCCCAAAATTTGGATGACTCCCGCGGAGATCATGGAGAAGTGGCCGCACCTGCTGAATTACTCCATCACCGCCAACTGGATTGGCTGGGGTGCAAAAATTCCCATTTTCGAATCCAAACCCTTTGGCAAAGGCTACCTGATCAATATTTATTCCTTCATGCAGGTAATTGATCGCGCCAATGACCTGCGGGTGATTAAGATGGAAGATTTACCCCGAAAGATGGATGAAGATGGGGGGTAGATGGGGTAAAGATGGCCAAAGATGGGGGTGAGATGGTCAAAGATGGGGGTAAGATGACCTGGGGAGGGAGGACAGACTGTCCTTCCCTAAAATAACTATACAACCTTCTTGTTTAACACTAATATAACTATACATTTTTATTTCCTATTACTGGAATAGCTAAACACTTAAAATCCCTCTTACTAAAATAGCTATACAGGGACTTCAGGATCAGTGGCTCTGCCCGCGGGCAGAGCCACTGATCCTGTGGTTTTTTCCTGCGCCTCCTTTCGCTGGTTTCTTGTGCGCGTATTTTTCCATCGTTTTTTTAGAGGGCCCGAGGTTTGGTGGGCTTCGGCAGGAGCCATCATATCGCAACTCAGGTGGGGCCGATCATGGTTGTAAATGTCGATTTTGCGCCCCGATGCCCGCTTTGCTCCAATGAGAGTTTCGAATTTAACGTTCAACCCCATTTCAACCTTTAGGATGCCATTTACCCTTTCTGCAACTGCGTTTTCGCGTGGATCACCGCTTTGGGTCATACTGACAGAGATCCCGGCTGCCTGAAGCGTTTTAACGTAGTTGTCACAACAATACTGGGACCCACGATCTGAATGATGGATCAAGCAATCCTTGCGGTCCTTCCACTGATTTAGCGCCATTTTTAAAGCCGTAATAGCCCCTTCATGGCCCATGGTCATCTCCAATGCCCAACCTACAATTTTGTGCGAGTAAGCATCTGTGATAAGGAAGAGAAAACAAAAATCACCTTTAAGCCTGATGTAAGTGATGTCAGACACCCATAATTGATTGGGGCCGTTCGTTTGGAAGTCTTTAATCTGGTTGGGCCACTTTCGCATCCAGTGGTCGCTCCAGGTTGTCTTGGGACGATATCGCCTCAGAGGGCGAACCGTCATCTGGTATGAGGCCAATAGAGCATGTAAACCATCTCGTCCCATTTTGATGCCTTCTAATTCGAGCTTAGTTTTCAGCATGTGATGCAACTTCGGGGTGCCAATCCGGGGTTGGTCCTTGCGAATTAGCCGTACCATTTCAAGAACCAAGGTGTAATCTTTGATTTGTGCATTTTTGCGCCTATTTCGGTCATAATATGCCAGGCGACTTTTACCAAACAGTCCACACAATCTCTCTATGGAGAGCTGGGAGTAACGCTCTTTCATTTTTTCAACTGTTTGGTACCAGACTTTTTTCTGATTTTTATCTCAAGCTCCTCCTCAGCCACTTCAATTAGGGACTCAAGGCCCAGAACTCTTAGTTTGGCATCTTCAAGTTCTTTGCGCAAACGTGCGTTCTCGGATTCCAAGGATTCTGTTTCAGGCTTCTCACTGCCTGTTTGGGACGGTTTTGACATAGGGGAACAAGATGATAACTCCGCTGCTTTCATCCAACGGTGAATTACTTGCACATAGTTGATATCGTACTTCTTAACAGCCTCTTCAATAGTCAACAAACCAGAATTAATCTCATGAATTATCCGCAGCTTGAGAGCTTTGTCGTATTCCCTCTTACTAAAATAGCTATACAGGGACTTCAGGATCAGTGGCTCTGCCCGCGGGCAGAGCCACTGATCCTGTGGTTTTTTCCTGCGCCTCCTTTCGCTGGTTTCTTGTGCGCGTATTTTTCCATCGTTTTTTTAGAGGGCCCGAGGTTTGGTGGGCTTCGGCAGGAGCCATCATATCGCAACTCAGGTGGGG
This sequence comes from Bacteroidia bacterium, assembly GCA_020635905.1. Taxonomy (GTDB): domain Bacteria; phylum Bacteroidota; class Bacteroidia; order J057; family JADKCL01; genus JACJYV01. Next base: position 749,931 of record JACJYV010000005.1, on the reverse strand, counting down.
CCGATCATGGTTGTAAATGTCGATTTTGCGCCCCGATGCCCGCTTTGCTCCAATGAGAGTTTCGAATTTAACGTTCAACCCCATTTCAACCTTTAGGATGCCATTTACCCTTTCTGCAACTGCGTTTTCGCGTGGATCACCGCTTTGGGTCATACTGACAGAGATCCCGGCTGCCTGAAGCGTTTTAACGTAGTTGTCACAACAATACTGGGACCCACGATCTGAATGATGGATCAAGCAATCCTTGCGGTCCTTCCACTGATTTAGCGCCATTTTTAAAGCCGTAATAGCCCCTTCATGGCCCATGGTCATCTCCAATGCCCAACCTACAATTTTGTGCGAGTAAGCATCTGTGATAAGGAAGAGAAAACAAAAATCACCTTTAAGCCTGATGTAAGTGATGTCAGACACCCATAATTGATTGGGGCCGTTCGTTTGGAAGTCTTTAATCTGGTTGGGCCACTTTCGCATCCAGTGGTCGCTCCAGGTTGTCTTGGGACGATATCGCCTCAGAGGGCGAACCGTCATCTGGTATGAGGCCAATAGAGCATGTAAACCATCTCGTCCCATTTTGATGCCTTCTAATTCGAGCTTAGTTTTCAGCATGTGATGCAACTTCGGGGTGCCAATCCGGGGTTGGTCCTTGCGAATTAGCCGTACCATTTCAAGAACCAAGGTGTAATCTTTGATTTGTGCATTTTTGCGCCTATTTCGGTCATAATATGCCAGGCGACTTTTACCAAACAGTCCACACAATCTCTCTATGGAGAGCTGGGAGTAACGCTCTTTCATTTTTTCAACTGTTTGGTACCAGACTTTTTTCTGATTTTTATCTCAAGCTCCTCCTCAGCCACTTCAATTAGGGACTCAAGGCCCAGAACTCTTAGTTTGGCATCTTCAAGTTCTTTGCGCAAACGTGCGTTCTCGGATTCCAAGGATTCTGTTTCAGGCTTCTCACTGCCTGTTTGGGACGGTTTTGACATAGGGGAACAAGATGATAACTCCGCTGCTTTCATCCAACGGTGAATTACTTGCACATAGTTGATATCGTACTTCTTAACAGCCTCTTCAATAGTCAACAAACCAGAATTAATCTCATGAATTATCCGCAGCTTGAGAGCTTTGTCGTATTGCCGAGTAACCAGGCTACGTCCCGCAGCGACCACAGAACGCCACTGCTGAATTGCATACGTACTGACCCCGTATTTTTGGGATGCCTCAATGCCAGTCATTTTACCTGAATCTACCAACTCAACAATCATTCGCTTAACAGCAGGCGACTTTCGATGTTGAACACTTAAATCTTTTTTAGAATTTGAATTACTTTTTGATTTTGCCATCACTTTCAAGGTTGCGAAAGTTGTATAGCTATTTTAGTAAAAGACAACCTGTTAAGTGACAATATGTCCATTTGAAATTACTGTGGTGACAATACTAATCCTTTGATTATAGACATTAATATTCTCTTGAAATTCCCTTGAAACTTGATAAAACTTTTTGTTTTCCTCATCATTAATGGAACTAAAGTTTCTAATTGCTTTAAAATGGCTTTGGGTTTTCTGAACGAAATCCGTCACTTCTTTGATTTCTTTATCATATTCCAGTGTCAATTCATTAAGCCTTCCTTGGAATTCATGGGGCATGTTTTCTCTATTTATCTCAAAAACTTTTTCAATAAGAATATCGAACTTATTAGCCCCATCAACTTTTTCACTAAAAAAGGTTTCGATTTCGGCTTTTTTTCTAATTATCCATTTATGGAGTGGAATCCCATGAAATTCATTCTCAAACCTGTTTATTATCTCTTCGCCTGATAAATCCTCAAAAAATATCTCTTTTTCAAATTCTTCTAAATTTTGATTGAAACTCTGATTCCACATTTTTCGCATTGCCATAATTATTAGGATACAAAATCCAAAAAGGACAAAAACCATTTTTGCTGTTTCTGCTACTATTTGTTCCTTTAAATCAAATTGAATTTGGAAGAAAATAAACACGGAAAGCAAGGATAATAAAATAGTATAACCAGTCAGGTAAAATGAAAGAACCTTTCTTGTTTTATTAGAAAACCATGTAAAATCAATATTTTCAATCGTAAACCCCTTTTTCCTTTTATTTCTTCTTTTTATCATTCTTGTGAATAAAATCGCAAATGGGGAAAGGACATTTAACCCAGTAATCACACCAAAAACCAAGAGGTAAGTAGTGTGGAAACTATTTTGCGAATGATTTAGATTCCAAAAGTTGGAAAGTGACAAAATTCCAAGACAAGTAAAAAACGGATAGTCATCCAAATCAATTTCAAGGGAATCTTGGTAGGGATAGACTTTTGTATGCCTCCCCTTTGTAATTGCGGAACGATATGAAAGAAAAAGCAGAGAAATCACAAACATGATGTTTGCAACAACAATCCCAAGGGAGAAGTTGTTTGTATCCAAAATCATTCCCTTTAAAATCCCAAGATTATCAAATACATAAAAAAGGCAAAAAACCATTGCCCCAAGAATCCCATAAAGGGTGAAGCCAGAAATCTTTTCATTCTGAATATTTCTGTCATTCAACTTCACAATGTAATCTTGAATCCTCGTCTTTTCCTTATCTTTTCCTTCAGTCATTTTCTATTCTACGTTACTTATTAATGCCTATTGACAAAGATTTTTTCCGCCAAATCCCTCTTCAATTTTGTTGAAAATTTGATTGAAATTAATCTTTGGATAATTACCTTAGTAGATTATTTGGTTTGTTTTGTTTGCCAAATTTAAACCTTTGAGGAGTAATCTACCAATATCAATTCAATCATTTTTGTTGGAAGTGGGATTTGAAAAAATTCCTGTTGAATTGGAAAATAAACTGAAAACCATCCAGGCCATCACCCTGGAACAAATTAACTCCTACGTTCCTCCCGATCCCTCCATGCCCAATCCCCTTCATATCAAAGATGAAAGCTCTCTGGATGCTCTCAAAGAAACCATGATGAAGAATGCAGTGAAGGAGTATTTTGGATTGTGGGAAGAGGATAAATAAAAAAGCAGCCTTTCGACTGCTTTTCCCTGGTAAACATTGGTTAGGAGACTTTTTCCAATCTTCCGCCCCGAAAAGGTTTGGGGCCTGGATTTCCCTTTTTGCGCGGATCAAACAACTCCATTTCTTCATCTATTTTGCGGTCCACGATTTTAGCGTAGCGTTGCGTCATAATAATTGAGGCATGACCAATCAATTTAGAAACCACATTGAGTTGCAGCCCCATGGTAAGGGCCATGGTCGCAAACGTGTGCCTGGAGCAATGAAAAGAAATGTGCTTTGGAATTTGAGCAAATTCCATGATCCGAATTAAGTGACCATCAACCGAGGATGCCCTTCCTGAGTTGGGAAAAAGTGGCATTCCTTCCTCTGGTTGCAGCTTCATATGCTGCATCAACTCTTTCAGGGGTGAACTGATTGGAATACGAACCACACTCCCGGTCTTTTGGGTTTTCATTTTTATGTAATCCCCCTCGAAATGGTCCCAGGTAATTTTTGAATTATCTGAATACCTCAGTCCAGTATAACAGGAGAAAAGAAACCTTCCCAATGTTCTTTGCAGGCTATTGGCAACATCGCCCCTCCTGATTCCCTTAAATTGGGGAGATTTCAGGATCAGGCCCTGATTGAAAATGTCCTGGAGTTTGTTGACCTCTTCAATGGTCAGGTACTGGATTTCCCGAATGAATTCATTTTCTGTCTTTTTGAAGCCTCGCCTGGGGTCTTTTGGAATCAATTCTTGTTCAAATGCTTTGTTCAGCCAACCCAAAACATAAGTCATATACACGTGAACCGTGCTTTTGGCCCTCATTCTTCCCTTTGCATCGAAAGGGGTATTGAGCAAATATCTTTGGAATTTAATCAGCCATTCAGTTGAGAACTCCCTTAATTTCGTTCGGCTATCAAATTTTTCTGCGTTCTGGATTGCCATCAGATAGTTTTTGTGGGTTTTTTCGTTGATTTCCCTGTCTTGCAGCATCCGGTCAATGGTCATTTTGAAATAGGTAACCAGGGTAGTATTGCAATCTCCCCCTCCAATCTTTGCGAGCAGGGTATCAAAGTTCATGGCTTGTCCCGCCAATTCCACCTTATAGACTGCTTGCTTGTATTCGGTCAGGAGGTTGTCTGCCCTTCTCTTTGCAATCACAGCTTCTGTAACCCTGGGAAGGTCTTTGATCGTTCCCTTGGTTTCGTCCCACCACTCAGGTTTGATTTGGATATTGCATTTGATGTCCTTCTTTCTGCGGTTGATAGTGATCCGAAGATAAAGGGGACAAAAACCAGATTTGTTGGGGCGCTCACGAACGATTTTAATGGAATGTGACATAGCTTGAATTCTGTGTTTAAAGTGAAAGTAAGTTGAAAATCCATTCCGAAACAGTTCCGAAACAGAATAGGACAATTATCACGTCCTACACAGAAATGCTATTCACAGACCGGGCCAAAATCGCTCTGAATGACGATAATTGCAGTATTGTGTAAGGGTTGTTTGTTGGGGAACTTTGTGTTGAAAAAACCCACCCCAAAAAAACTTTCACCCTCAACCAACAAATCGTAACTTCCCCCTACATCCGGATCCACCCCTAACCCCCAAAAAATCCAGCATGAAATCCAACCAGATTTACCCCGGACTATTTCTCCTATTCTCCCTCCTTTACCTCGGCCTGATGATCAAAGTACCCTTCACCGCCGACTGGCTCATCAAAGCCCTGCCTGCCCTCACCCTCGGGGCCTGGGCCCTCACCTCCCTGCAGGGCAAACACCGCTGGCTCCTGGTGGTGGCCATGATCTTCTCCGCCGGCGGCGACATCGCCCTCGCCATGGTACCCAAAGGAAAAGAAGACTTCTTCATCGTGGGATTGGGCTCCTTTCTCATCGCCCACATATTTTACATCATCCTCTTCAACCTCGACCGAAAATACCAGCCCAACCGCCTGTGGGCTGCCCTCGGGGTGGGCGGATTCGCAATCGTGATGGCCATTCTCCTCTTTCCCAAACTGGGCCCCCTGCAAATACCCGTCATGGTGTACCTCACCGTGATCGCCACCATGGGCATCTCGGCCGCCTTCAACCTCAAAGGAGGCATCCTGCTCGTGCTCGGCGCCATGGTATTCATGCTTTCAGATGCCACCATCGCCATCAACAAATTCATGCTCGCAGAACCCATCCCGGCCCTGCAGTACGTCATCATAGTCACTTACTTCGGCGCACAATACATGATCGCCCGCAGTTTTGTGGGGAAAGCGTAGGGATAGCAATTGGCCACTGCTTCGGCGAATAAGCGAAAGGAGGAAACTGGTCAAAATGGCAGTATCTCCCAATTGATTATTTTGTCGAAAGACTTTCTGGTTGAGTTGATTTACCTCGCGACCCTTTCCCTAATTCAGAGAAAGAGCCAATATTCAATAATTGAATTCAAATCATCAAAGAATATTATACTCCAAAACCAACACCAGATCGTCTGGCTTTTCGGTTGCTGAAACTCCGTCATGAGAAATCTTTAAATTCAGAGTTTGACCACTTCCTTTATCCAATTGTCCATCAGGGTCAAATGCAACGGATGTAGCCGGGGCCGCGTTGTTGGTAATTGTGATTTCAGTAATAGTCACTTTATTTCCCAACCACTGAGGTGTCAACGATTTAATTCTCAGTTCTCTTCCATCCAGGTACATGGGGAAATGCTTATCGGTCAATTCAATGGTAACCTCACCAGCATTGGATGAATTGGTCAAAACATGCCAGGCCTGGGAAAACTCCTGCCTGAGGCTAAAAGCCCTGATTAACCTGAAGTTTGAATCAATATTCCCTTTAAACAGTTCTTCCAGATGCCCCAGTTCACGATTGATCTCTAACCCAAATGCATCGTCCTTTTCACATTCATAACTGATGTGAATGATCACATCATTGATGGTGTTGTAATCAAAAGGGCGGAAGTTGTTTGGTAGAGAGATTTTCCATTCGCTTTCAACGACTCCGGCCCCTTCGAATGGGAGGTACCTGGAATCCTGGAAATTCAAATTGAATACTCCGCCATCATTTTGAGCGGTACTGGTGGCAATGGTTTGGGTTCTGGATGGGGGAACCAACCTGAGGTTTGCCAGATCCATGGAGGGCTGAATCCGGATTTTGCTGCTGAGCAGGGAAAGGGTGGCACTAACATTTGTATATGGCCCCGTAACGCAGGGGATCGAAAGCCGGGCCGATCTGATTTTGCATCTGAAAGCTCCCGGATAAAACCTTTGAATGGCAAACTCAGGGATCGTGAAAGTGCATTCACCGGTAGTTTTAAGCCCAATGATAGCCTCGGGATCAAGTTGAGCCACCGAGAATGCCTGATCAATTTCCAACTTTCTGTGATCCGTTTCCAGGAAAAATTGCTCCATGACCCGGAGGTCATTGAGAAGCTTTTCTCCTGCAAGCAATCCTGATCTTGAAGCATCCCAATAACTGCCTTCTAACAAGGGTGTATTAGCATCGCCGCGTTCAAATCTAAGGGCCCGCTCAGCCAGACGGGCCATTTGCATGGCATCCTGATAGGTTTGCCTGTAAAGTGACCTCAATTCTTTAGACAACCAATCCAGCAGCCCCAGGTTTGAAAACTTGTCTCCATAAAACTCAAACACTTCCTCGACTTGCTCGATTGTCTTTTCGTGAATGGTCTTGGCCTCCTTAGCAATGTCGATCCTCAATTGGGCAATTTCAATTTGATTGTCCAGGAGTGGGAGTTCCTTTTGAAGGAAATCTCTCTGGAATTTCCACCCTTCTTCACGCCGCTTGAAATTAGCATGCATTCCCGCAATTTCTCCACCCTGCCTTGAAAATCCTTCTAACTTCTCAAATACTATTGCCGTTTTTCTCAAAGCCTTTGCCGCCGAACCAGTTGGGGTTGAAACCGCCAATCCCGCAACAGATGGTGGCCAATTCAAATTTCCCGATAGCAAAGTGAAAATAGTTGAGGTTACATTAAAGCCTAGACCTATATATTTTAAAATCAAATTAGCCATTTCCCCGGGAATTAATCCTTCCTTGATCAAATCATCATAATAATCCCGCTTGGACTCTGTGATTTCCTTCCTTTTTTCAAGTAACTGTTTGTTCTTTTCCGCGGAACTAATCTCCTTCCTGCGAATCGCCGAATTCATCTTCAACAAGTTCTGTTGATGAACCAGTCTCAATTTGCCAAGCTCTTCTGCATCTTTTTTGTCAAGCGCAGATGACAACGCCGCACCAAAGGATTGGGTTGCAGCGGCATACTCTTTGGCCTTAGCGATCAAAAAACTGAATCTGTAGGGAGGAATATCTCCCCTAAGGGTCTCAAGCACACCTTCCAATGACAATCCGGCAGCTCGCGCCCGCACGAGAAGGCGAGGGTCGATCTCGGGCGCGAACAAGGGTAGCTTTCGCCTAATCCCTCTTATGTTCATGCAATGGCGGATCTTGTGCAATTGCTCCTCCACCCGGTCCCAATATTTGAGGAAGTCTTTATCCGGCGGCACGCAAAACACCCTGGCCTCCTCTGCCATGGTCAGTAGTGGCGATGTAGAATGGGAGGAACATCGGATGGTAAGGGTGGATGAATCCACAGCAATGGTCGTGCTGGCAGTTACTTCTCCATTTCCAGTGACAGAACCGGAAAACCCCGGAATCCCGCCCTCGACCAAGCCTACTGAGGGCTGAGAGGCTACATATTCTGAAGAATCAGATAAAGATGAAAATATCGAAGAATTAAACAGGTTGGGTTCAACACTTGTATCAATTAAGGCACTCTCAAAAGCTGGTCCAAAATCCAAAGGATCTTTCTCCATCAATTCCCGGATCCTGAGATAGTTCCTTTGTACGGACTTCGGCTCTTTACATGGGCCGATCTCTTCAGGTTTGGGACCCAGTATGTCTGCTGCAAGTATGTAAAGCAACTGGGCTTCATTGATAGATTCCATGGTATCCATTTCAAATAATTGATCTCCCCAATCGATCAGGTTATCGATATATTTCATAACCACCGCTTTCTGGTATGCACCCGGAAGATGCCTCGCAATAGCATGAGGATTAAAGGGATCTTCAGCATAAGCCTTCAGCGAAGGGATATTTCCCAACCTGTCCTTCAGGCTTTCGGGGCTATGGTCCCTGAAGGGTAAAAACTGCCAAAACCTATCGGTAGCATCTCCTTCTTCAACCGGAGGTGCAGTAGGGTCAAAAATATAGTGATACCATTTTTGAGCTTCAGCGTATTTACCTTCACTATTGAGATGATTCGCGATCAGAAAGGGGATGTGGAAGAATATTTCGTGATAATAAACTGCCATTCCCCCATATTCAAAACTGAAGGGGTTGGATGAGTTTTCAATTGGATTAACTTTTAAAATTTCAGTATTCCGATCCTTAATTGGAAGGTCAGGTTCAATCAAATGCTCTTTTTGAAAATCAACTGATAAAAATGAATGCAATCCATTTGTGAAAATATGCGAACCCATTTTTTCTGCCAGGGTTGATGAGATCCTTACCAAAGAATTCATCATATTACCGTACGAATTCCGATAAAGCAGGAGGTTATCTCCGGTAACTGAAATTATTACATCACTTAGCTTATTTGAGATGATCGTGCCTTGATATTCTTTACTCTTCAGTTCAAATAATTGATGCTTAGACTCATGATAACTAATCCATTGATAGGAAGTATTGTCAAAAACAGGTGCTCGAAAAATTCGTTCAGCACTAGAATATCGATACACTTCTTGAATTGACGGCCAAAGACCGGTCGAAAAAACTTTCCTTGAGACACTGATCCGACTTTGATTAGTAAGGTGAACACCTGCGATTCGTTCTTCTTCAATTTTATTAGTCAGGGGACTCATTTTGTATGCATATGCTGAATGATTGATGTATGAGATGGTTGGATTTACCAAAAAGGCCAGGACCAGATTATTATCAAGGCTAACAGTTGGAAAAACCTGCTCCAATCCCAAGGCATTTGGTTTATAGTCATCCCTGGGCATTTGGTGAGTTTCATCATCAAACTCAGGGATAAATAATCTTTTGATATTTTCATTGGTATAATTAATAGAAACTTCAATTGCAGCCTTTTTCGTATCACTTTCAGAATCAACTGGAATTAAATCCGCGCTCAGGATATAATGAGGAGGCATTGTTCCGATAATATCCGGATTTGATTCTACATCCTCGATCATATTCCCCAGAAGAATATTCCTTAATTGTCTTAATCCCGGAGCAATGGAATGACCTTCGGGGATACCATTTTCAATTTGATAGTTAACCGCGGCCCTAAATTCAGATTCCTCTATTGGACTCATATTTAGATCCAATATTACCCCATCTCCTTCAGGATACCTTTCCTTATCATCCAACTTTATCTTCTGCGGTGGCGACCAGGACCCATCCTGCTTCAAATAAGCATACTCAACCGATTGCGTATGCTTATAACCGGCAAAGCGATTGCTGCCTCCGATCTCCCTATTGTAGGGCCTGGTAGTGACCTTCATCCAGAACACAAACAAGCGCCCGTTATGGACGATCAGAGACACTTTTCTGACCGGGATCTGTAATGCCAGTTTTTCCCAATGCCCCCAGTCAACCACTACATATGAGCTGTTTTGTGACTTGTAAAAGTTTTCAATTCGCCGGTAATAGTAAATCGGGGGCTCCGAAGGGGTCGCTCCGAATAAGTGAAGCACATCTTTACAATCCCCAGATTCATGGCATGCCCCTGCGATGGTAAGGCTTGCAACTTCCTCAAATCCTTTTAGGTATTTCCTATATGATTCCTCCACTGCGGCAGCATCAACCTGCTTTTGCAGCAGATCGTTTTCCAATTCCTTGAAAAGGGGTGTTTTATTGTCCCTTAGGTCCGGTTCCAGATAGGTTTCAGGATAAAGGAATACTTTGCGGTTGGCTTCCCAAACCCGGTAGTTCTTTCGCCAGAGCCATTCATCCCGGGCTTCTGGTGTAGAGATCTTCACGACCTTTTCACAGTCCCTTCGGTGGTCTTGCTCCAGATTCATCAGCACCCGCTGCACATACATTTGCAAACTGGCTGAACCGGCAACCACCCGGGAAGTTCTGGCACAACCTCCCATCTCCGGATCCAGAAGAAAATAATGAAAGAGGTCATTTTTATCGATAAATTTAGGGTGGCATAATGGGGTCCCTCCGGACTTATGCCTTTCATTCCCCATTAAGAAATCCACGTACGCATTCCTGACCTCCTCATTAACACGGTCCATAAAGGGACCAAATTTTTCTTCCCAGGGGGCTTCCTCACTAAATTTCGCCCGTATGGATGCAAAGATATGATCTGCTCCGCGGGTATCTAAATCGATTTCAGCTTCAAATACTTCAGCCTGGTCGTCTTCATCACCGGGCAAACCCGCTGCGGGTAGAACCGCTCCCCCTGCGAGCAGGAGCCCCTTGGCGCTAAGTCCCAGAATATTGCCCAATGAGATGCAGTCGCTTAGTTTTTGCAGCCCTTCCAGTGCTTTAAACTTCTTGCTGACATTTAGCTCTATGAAGCTAATGTAGGTACCAACATAAACAGCATCAAGCTCAAGGAGAGCGCCGAGTATCTTTGCTGCAGTTTGAGTTAGGTTCGCCGGGTCAATAGGCCCGGAAGGGAAACCTGGCTCAGTTTCAGAGGCATTGAAACTACTCAATATTGCAAATAGTGACTCCTGTTTTTCTTCTTTTGCTATCCCTAGCCAATTGCTGAATATTTCAATGTTTTTGATCTGCTCCAGCCCGAATTGGTCATTACGAAAGCCTGGGCTAAAAATCTCATCCCCATCTGCATGATCCGCAATAAATCTGAGTTCCTTGGTATCAAGGTTTTTTGATTTAAAGAGCTTGCCAATTTGGATCAGGCGGGGGAGGGTGCTTGAAATATGGGCCGGAAGCTCTCCCTGTCCATTGGAAGTGATCCAGTTGCGGGTTTCGTCATCAGGTGCAATGGCTTTGAGTTCCATCAGCAACTTGGTTTTTTCTATTGATGCATTGATGGCGGTAGCCATCTGGTGCTCATAAACGGTTTTCCAATAAAAACTGGTAAGATAATTATCCCGAAGGTCCGTCCAAAAGCTTGTTGGGAAATGACCTGTCATGTCCAGGGAGGGAAGCCCGGGTGTTCCTCTAAAAGCTGGAGGTAAAATCTCCCCTGGCCCTGGCGATCTTTCGAAAAATGAATCTGAAAGCCGGTAGGAGTTGCTTCCTTCATGTTTGAATAATAACCCCGACCTAATAAGGATATCAACCAGCACCCGGGACTCTTCAGCGGCAATTTCCAGTGGCCCGGAAACATTCTTATAGGCTCTTGTGAAAAAGCCTTCCAGGGTGGTTAGGATGGATTTGATTGGATCAAGAATGAGAATTCTCTCTGAAATCCGGGTCCTTTCTTCCTCCGGAAGGGTAGGATCTGCAAGGATCTCTTCGAATTCTACTTTTTTCCCATCTAACTCCTCCTTTTTTATTTCCAGCCATGCAATAAAGTTCACGGCTTCCGTTGTATCAACGGTACCGGGTTTAAATAAAGTGAAAGCATTTTGGCCGATGCTCAGAGAATCACTGGATTGTACATTGTTTTCAAATGCACTCAAAAACTCTTCCGTTTTTTCTTCCAATTTGCCAATATCGGCCAGTGCTTCTAATTCCTTAAGGCTATATGCAGATCCCTTCCACCAGCTATGCCATTTAATCAATTGCAATAGCCCCGAAAGACCTAAAGAATTTGAATCTATTTCCCCGGGCAGCAGCCCGATAAAGCTCAACAGTTCCACACCGGTCATTCTCAGTTTCCTTATCAGGAGCGTGAGCTTATACAGTTGAGAAAGGTTGGCGAGATTCAAAGATCCAATAGCGGTGGCTTCCAGCAAAGCGATCAGGTCACTGTCTTTGATCTGCAGGCCTGACAGCAACCGGATCAGAATTTCATCATTTACATCAGATTCGGTCCCTGATGACGTAGCAAGTGAAGGATGAGAAAAGGGAATGTCCAGATTTGTATCCCATTTCTCTCCCTTGTATCCCGCAGGGTTAAACAATTGATCAAAAAATGAGCTGTCTCCCTGTATTGGGATTTGTCCAATCAATGCAGCCAGCTCAAGTGGTTTTAAGCCCAGGTATTCCTGTATCTCCATGGCCTGCGCAATGCTTACCATAATGATTCCAAGCTGATTGTCACCCCCAAAAAACTGATCCCTTGCATTGCATAGAAGCAAATCCAGTTCTTCAATCGTCCAGGGCACCTTTTTCCATACCCGCACAAAACGCTGCATGCGGTCTAGTTTCAGGTAGGTTAACCTCCTTATCTTTTCGACATTTGGCTGAATATTTTCAGGGGGATCTGCTTCCCCCCTAATCTCAAACTGAACCTGCCCCTGAAAGATATACCAGGTTCTGGAAAGCTGGTGAAGTTCTTTTCGGGTTATCTTCAGGATTCCATTAAGCGGCTTTACATTATACCAGGTATTGGAAATATTTCCACCGGAAAGCAGGCCAAGCCCGGCGTAATTCCTCATGAGCCAACCATCCGGGTGCTTATCCTTATTTTCGATGATGTCCTTTTCCCGGAATGAAAGCTTTAGTCTGGCAGATGCAACAGCGTCCCATTTCTGATCCGAGCCGCCCAGGATGACTTCCAGAATTTTGTCCCTTGTCGTTGGGTAGTACTCCAGGTAGGTATCAAGCCGCTTCATGGCCAGATTTACAGGCTGGCCGATTCCCGCGGGATTCTTTAAGTATAATTTTTTAAACGCAGCGGTTTCCGCCCTTGCCAAAAAATCCCCGGTGCCATCAGGAGTCGCTGGATAATCCATCGGATCAGCATCAAAACCATCGAGAAAGTTCCAGGCAATAAAGGAAGATAACACCTCATTAATAATTGTAAGATAGGGGACCTCCTCCGTTGCTCCTTTACAGGTCAATTGCACGCTGGTCCAGAGATCCGGCCGCCGGTGTTGAGGGCTTAATAAATGCCCCCGGTAGTGCCCATCTTCATCCTCTTCAAAATTCTCCCTGAGAATATGAGTTTCGATATAGACCATCAGGTCAGCAAAATATGCCGATGGGCCATAGATTGAACTGCACCACTCACAGCTGCAATAATCCTGATTACCGAATAAATCCTGATACCCCGGATAATAAGACAAAAGATCTTTGGTAGCTTTTGAAAAATTATCAATTCTTCCCATAGGATTCCAATCTCGTATATACAGGTTTTTGGAACTTGCCTCTTTATTGGCGATAGCCATTGAGGTGGAGTAGTATTCGTCCCGGGGTTTTTCCGGGAGTTCGGAAAGACGACCAAATTCAAGCCGGTTTACCCGCACAATCTCCCCAGGACCCCTAAAACCTGCTTCAAGAATTCGGACCGCATGCTCAGCATCGCGGGTCACTCCATAGATCCTTTGCTGAGACAGGATCATATTGAGCATAAGTCGGCGATGCTCACTGGAAAAATTATGAAGGTCCAACTTGTCCCGCCCTTTGCCCAGGGGACCTATATCCAGGCTGAAAAAATTGCTTTCCCCATTTATAGCGTAAAAGCTCTTGAGCAGTTCCATTCTTTCCATGGACTCGCTTGCTATTTTCTCGATGTGCAGCTCGCTGTCCCAAAGTTTTTCAAGCTCCAGGCCTGCATACCGATTGGCGATCTTTTTCAGGGTATGGTAGGCATCGGTAGCTTTCTTCTTATCCCTGGCATTAAGTCCGGTAGTGTTTAACTTCCTTCTCTTGCTCCCGGAGAAAAGGTCCTTATTGAGTTTCCGTAGCGGCTGCACGAGTACCCAGTGTTTTGCAAATGCAGAGCCCTTTTCATGAGGAAATTGTGCAATAAAAGTCGCGTGCGGAAACAGAAATTCTACATGTTTTTGGAGATAGGCGGCATATTGTTCCTTGCTAAAACCCTTGGCTGGTTTCACATCCTGCTTTAACAAACTCGCAAACCTTTCCCTGTTCCAGGCAGCCAGGTCCTTTATGGAGGTCATGCCATTGGGAAATTCTTTCATTATGGCGCGTGTCAGGGGGATATTCCCTTTCCCGATCCGGTCCAGACTCAAGGCCAATCCCACCTCCGATGCCTCGCCTTTGGTCAGCACCTTTTCTTTCACCAGTTTTTCCAATTGGGGCCCGCTTAATAGTTCGAGATCAAGATCCCTCTTAAATAATTTTTTCGCTACGCCTGAAGAGAGGATACCGGAGCCTCCCATGCGTAATGTCTTACCTTTGCTGAGCTCTTCCCCAAATAGAGGATTTTGCCCGATTGGCAGTTCTGGCTTAAGCAGATCAAGCAGGGTTCTGACCTCTCTCCACTGCCTGGCCCTGCTCAAAGCCGCAGGTTTGAGGTAGTCGGGCATTCCGCCAAACGTCACAAAGTTTCGGATAAAATCTCCGATTGGCTGCGGGTCGATGATCAGATGAACCAGTTCCAGATCATTGTAGCATTCCACAAGGCCTTCCGGCGCTTGTTTCAGATCATCCAGCAGCCTCCTTCGAAATTCCCTGACGGTTTTTGCTCTTAGGTAATTGTAGATATTTCCTTCGGTCTTTTGGATCTCTTCAGGTTTTTTCTCTGCCATTTCAGACAGTTTTTGATATTCCTTCTGATTGAGCTTTGCATTTTCCTTAACCCCTTGGTCATTAAACGGGATCTCTGCCTTGATCAATATCCCTTGCAGGTCCTCAGCATTTTCGATCTTGATTTTAGGAGATTGGAAAATATTCTTTCCATTCAGAAAGACCCGGAAATAAATCGGCAGGAGCTTCCCATCAACCCGGTGCTTCCATTCCATTTTGAAATTTCCTTGCTCGTCTGGCTCGGCTGCACCAAACTCGACCCCTCGCCCTTTGTCAAAATAACCCTTGACTGAGTAGGGGGGAACCAATCGTTTGTAATGCTGTGAAATAAGGGTAGCGCTGAGGGTGATTTTTCTGATTGCCATAACTTTTTGAGTAGCGTTGCTTACTTTTCTGAAACTTTTTTTGTGTTATCGTTCACAGTTAAGTGAACCAGCTGTTTTCCTTCATCATCCACGAATTCGAAAATTACGTCCCAGAGGTCTTTCTCTTCGATGTATTTTGCTTTCCATTCTCCTGCCCGACTGGAAATGTTCTCTTGCGCGGTCTTGCAGCATTTTTTGATCGAAAACGACCTGTTTCGATAACCATAGGGAGCCCGTGCATTCGCTCCAGTGCAAAGCTTATTGAAGTCAATGTCTCTTTGTGTACAAGGAACCCTTCTCGTTTCGCTGGTGAAATATTGAACTTTTATCTCCCGGTAAATTCGGTGATTTATTTTGTACTCCCTTGAGAGTTGTGTAACCTGAGTTTCAGTCAGGTTTTGTTTCTCTGGCGGGGGAGGCGGCGGCGGGGGAGGTGGTTTAATGTTATGTTCTTCAAAGTAAAAATAAATTGCACAGATGGCACCAAGGACGACGAGTATGAGGATTGGTTTTTTCATTAGGAATTAAATGGCTTATGTCTTCTGATATTTCCTTTAATTACAAACTCCAATTGAAATTCAGTTATCATCTTGCCCTGTTCTGCCACCGAACAAGCTTAAATTTTCAAGCACTCGCGCATTGGCTATAGATACCAAGGATCTTCGCAGAGAGACGGCTGCACGTCCTGTCACTTTATTTAATAATTGGTCCTCACGCAGATCCAATACTTCAGGAAGTGAATTAATTTCTGGGTCTTCATCCCTTATTCTTCTCATCTCTTGAAGAACAGTATTAAAAGATTCTCTTGATCCGAAAGCCAGTCGCGTAAGAAAACGAGTTGTATCTACATCAATATTAACTTTTTCTTCTTCTGTTAGACCTTGTGGTCCAAAGACAATGTCTTCCTTGATAAGTTCAAGATATGCACCGTATAAAGACAATAACTCATTATGCGGAACATTGGTTACTGGCTGAATCGGTCGGCGTTCTCCGCTGCTGGTCCTATGTTCATCAGTTGTATATGGATCTACTGCGGTCCAGGCGGAACCATATCCTTGAGGTAGGAATCGCCTTAGCCTTCCCAAAACGTAACCTGCATTATCTAACCCGCCCGTAGAAAAGGTATCATCTGGATGAGAAATTCTACCTCTCGTTTCAAATATATAAAGACCTCTGGTTTCTTCCCCAGCGACAGTTAATACAAGGGCAGGGTCAATATCAGGATTTACAGTTCTCAATGCATCAAGTTGACTTTGAACAGACTCGGCTATTTCTGGGTCACTAAGTTTTTCCAAGATTCTAAAAATGGTCAATTCGTTTCTTCCCCTGCCTTCCGAGGTTGTATAATACGAAAAGTCAATTCGAATTGATCCCCCACTTGGTGAAGAAATTACCCAACCTCCAATAGGGATGCCCCCCAATTCCCGCCGTGTCTCAGGGATGCTGAAATTAACCCGCTGTTCTTCAATTTCCTCCAATACTTCTTCGCGATTTTCGTTTAGTCTTTGAGCGTTTCTTTGAAGCTCATTAGCAGGATTTGCAGGTTCTGAATCTTCCGCTTCAGGTCTTTGCCTGGCATGACCTTCCCGTGCTTGGGAAGGAGAAGGATTTTGTCCACTTAGTGCAGAAATAATATCCTCGGGTGAGACCAATTCGGAAAACCCTGAGACAATTGGTTGGACCAGACTACCAAGTGCCCTATCAAATAATGCTCTGGGATTTATTTCTCCAATTTCATCATTAACAAATATTGATTCAGGCAATTTTTGCCTTGCCTCAATAAAACTGCCCGCCTGAGTAGAGAAAGAAAAGAGCGTCCCATTAAAAGAAAATACAAATCCTATATCAGAATTTTCTTGGTGATATTGATTATAATTTACGAGGAGGGCAACTACATCAGGCTCATAGGTAGCTGTTGATTGTAAACCATCCTTGTCAACGCCATTCACAGGATTATTCCCCACAAAAGCATACAAATTCACACCATCCTCTGGCCCGATGGGATCGGGCCGCAACCACCTTCCCAGCCAGGGGGCATAATACCTGAAACCGTAATAATAGAAGCCAGTAGCGTCATCCCGCTCCTTCCCGGAATAGCGGTATTCCCGCGTGGAAACCTCAATCTCATCGCCATACACAAAAGCTGCTCCCCCAAAGGGGAAATATTCCTCATAACTCAGGACTTCGCCGGCGTCGCTGATTTCCAGGGCAGTGCTTCCCAGGTGGTCTGATAGGGAATAATGTACTCGAAGCGTTTCCCCAGCTTTCGTTTCCAGGCCAGAAGTATCTTCTTCCCAGCGGAGAAGGGTGGCGATCCTTTCGCCATTGGCGTGGATATGGGAGGAATTTCTATGAAGGGAGATCTTTGTTCCTTTTCGTATGAGCTTGATCTCACAACCATCCAGGTAGATCTTTTCCGTGATTTCCATCCCGGAGGCAGTTTGGGTTTGCATTACCTTGCGCATCCGCATACCGTCTGCTCCATAGGTGTAGAATTCGCCATCGTTGCGATCAAAGGCGCCCCGGTCTATGAAAGTTGCGCTTTGCAATCGATCATTGTAATTCCAGTTGATGGCTTCGAAATGACCCGGCTTGATGTAATTGCCATTGGGGTCGAAGTACTCTTTGAAATCGATGAGAGGAATTTTCTTTATTCCACTTTTGTCCTCTTCTGGAACCGCCCGGTTAGAGTTAGGGTCTATAAGGTATTTTCTCAACCAATGGCTTCCCGCCGCTCCAGGCCCTGCGAGTCGGTGGTCCATTTGGGTTAAGTTGCCGTTGAGGTCGTACTGGTATTCCCGCTTGTAGCGATCGATCATATTCCGATTTGCCAGGGTTACATGTCGGGTACCTTTGATAAAACCGGGTGCATTAGGAGCATGGGCATAATCAAACTTTTGCAAGCTTTGGTGGATCCGACCGGATGCTTTCCTTAATTGGTAAAAAGCATCGTATTCATAGCTACGCAAGGTCGGAGTATTGGCCCCTGGGATGGGAGGATTGACCTGGGATTGGACTTTGTCGTCCATTACGATAATGTTCCCCACCGGATCATAGGTATAATGAATATCCTGGTAGGATTTGCGACCCGCAGAAGTAAGGTTCCCCTTGCGGGTGCGCAATTGCCTGAGGCGGAAGGAATCGTGTTCGTAGAAGTATTCAGAGAGGACCTCTTCACCCGAAGTCTGGGCCAGAGCCTTTTGGGTTATTTGCCCTCTCGCATTATAATCGATACTGTTAAGCATGGCTCTGGGACTTGCTTCCCCGGGAATCAGAATGGAAGCCTTGGCTGTCATTCCCAAAAGATTGTATTCGTGCAACCGTTCCGTATCATCAGGTAGGGATTCCCATACCGGTCTTCCCATTGCGTCGAATCTTCGTTTTGATTCGTATCGGTCGGGAAGCAAGGCAACATTTGCAGGAACCGTCCATTCGGGAGCGGTGATATAGTCCTCTGCAATGCGTTGAACCTGTTTCAATGGATTTCCAAGCAGGTCGAATTTGAGGAATTCTTGGGTGCCTGCTCCGTCAAATATTTTAACAAGCTGGCCCTTCAGATTTTTGGAGGTTCCATTGGGTAAAGTGTCCCCATATTCGAATCGCTCAACCAATTTGGTAGCCCCTCCCAATTCAGTCACTTTCCGGGAGATTGGCCTGTTCAAGGTGTCGTATTGCACCTCAAATTGGGTCCCCTTTGCATCCCAACTGGAAATGACCTGGTCCATGCTGTCGAGGAGGGCCCACTTTTCGCCAGCATCAATGCTTTTTTGGTATAAGGGCCTCCCGGCCATGTCCAGGATATAAGTAAAAGCATCTCTATCCAGGGCATCGAAAATGGCGGTGGCATTGCCGTTTATGTCAAGTTGGGTTCGGTTTTTTCGGGTGCCAGCCTCCGGGTCGGTGCTTTCTGTAGCGAAAGCCCTTGCCGCACCATCCAGATGGGTAATGTTGGGGGTATTGTTATGCTCAGTTGCCTGCTTCCAGGCGATTTTTTCAGGATCCGTGTCGTCCGGGATGGAGCTTTTTAGGGCATCGTATTGACTGCCAAGGATGAAATCGTTAGGATCGTATTGTTCTATCCTCCAGGGATGAAATTCCGATTTCGTGCGGGTTCCATTAGGGAAATGGGTGAGGTGATTGCGGCCTAAAGCGTCATAGAAGAAGTCGGTCGAAACCCCGAAGGACTGGATCTCCGCTTCCTGGGTAAAAGCAAAAATTGAGTCAAAATAGGGCTCGTATTGCCTAATGACTTCTTGCTTCTGGTTAAATACCTGGTGTCCCGATACTCGCCACCGAGATGCTGAGTCAACGAAAGTGGGGTTGCCAGCATTCAAGATAAGGGCGCCGGAAGCATCTCGCTGGATCGAGGAACCACTTTCTACCTTCTGCTTGGCCTGAATGATTCGGCCGAAACCGTCAAGGTAGGATATGGTTCGTTGAATAACCGAATTTGAATTGGTGGTTCCGTCCGTATCGTTCAGCCAGGATTCTCTCAGCAGATTGATTTGTAAGGGCGGGCGCTTGATGGTGCCATTGGCGTCGGTCTGCCCAAAGTCGTAGTGAAAAAACGAAGACCGGTTTTGCAAAAAGCGGTTGGGATCAATAAAGTAGTCCTCGATATTGGAAGACTCTTCGTATGTGAATCCCCTTAATTGCTCATTGCCGATGGCGATCATTGATCCCGAATCATCTTCAATTTCTCCCTGAAGAGAGGAGACAATCACAACTCCCAAGGGGTCGTAGAGGACCTCTGAGATATTTTCATTGATATCTGTGATTTTCCAGGGCGCAAGCAGGTGATAATCAATCTCGGCGGTCGAGGAGTTGCCAAGTGGGTCAGTCACCTGGATCAAGACCAAACCGGAGGTAGAATACACGTATTCGATCTCTCCTGAGTTGGGCAATTCTATTTTTTCGGGTAAAAAGAACAGATGGGAATCATAAAAGGTGACTTCAGAAGAGCGCCAGATGAGGCCATTTTTTTCTTCGTATCCTCCCAAGGAAAGAAAGTCAGCCACTGAAAGCTTGGTATCAAAAACCGATTCAACATGGTTTCGCTCGGTGATGGCACTTTCGGAATGGTGAAGCAATGGTTTGGCCGTTGCCTGGCCATGGGGAAGACTGCGGCTGAGGTCATCTTGCCAATAAAATAGTTTTTCTGAAGAGATCAAGCGGGCACTTTTCCCAGCAGGCGGATCAGTCGAGAATGGAATTTTGTTCGCCAAAGCAGACTCGAGTTCGGCCCTCAGGTCAGAATATGAGCCTGGAGAAGCACCCAGATTTATTCCATTTAATTCAAATCCCTCCATTTCCAGAGGTATTCCCAGGCGATACTCATCGTCGCTGTCAAAATTCTCCAAAGAGGAGATTTGAGCGGAGATGAGAGGATTTGTCTGTTGGTCAAATGAACTTGCAATCAATCTTGGGTAGCCAACGGTAGCCGATCTTCGGGCCTGGCCAAATTCATCGAAATCCCAATTGATTTGTTGACTGATTCTGGGGTCTGAATGGCTTTTTTCAAGTTCCAGTGAAATGGATTCCGTAGGCAAAGCCTGGAAAAGGCTTTTTCTGGAATCCTTTTCATCAATCTGAACCGGAACAATCCGGAAGCCATTTTGCATTAGCTGAAGTGGCTCGGCCAAAAGTTCACCATTGGGAAGAACTTCATAGACCTCTACCCTTTTTGTGGTTCCTGCCAGAGATCGAAAAGCTTCAGTATAATACTTTGAGGGTAGATTCAGAATACCATCAAATTCAGGGCGGTGAATTGAATTTGAAATGTAGGTTTCATCATAAAAGGAAGGATGCTGTTCCTTTTGTTCCAGGCTTCCGTTGTGGTACCAGGTGCGTACACATCTCGGAGTGGATGCTTCAATTGCAGGAAAAGACCCTGATTCCAGGCTGATTTCAGAGTCGTATTGCTCCACCATTGAGAATCCACGAAATTCCCGTTCTTCTCCGTCAAAATATCCGTCATTGTAGCGGAAAGAGGAGTTGAAGGAAGTGTTTCCTATTTCATCCGTTTGGCTAAACTCATTGACTACTAGGGAATGGGAAGGAAGTCTGGTTTCCCAGGGGGTACAGCTGTTTTGGGCCTGCAAATAATGAATACCCGAGTAGCCGTATTCAATTTTTGTCGTCAATCCCATGGAGTTGGAAACTTCCTTTAGCATCCCGGGACTAGCCAATACACCCTCATCTTCGGCCATCAGTATCGGGAGGTAATGGATTTGGGCTTGACTATGGTTTCCAAAGACGGAAGACCATACCAGACATTGGGTTCCATCTCCAAGGAAATCGATGATCTGAACCGCTGAAATGTTGTCGATGTGAGGAAGCCCCTCAATGGTGGAGGGGGCAGAAAATGAATTTCCGGATTGGTTGATCCAATAGGTGATATTTCCACGGCCGAGGTAGAGGATATCTGAGCCCCCCTTGCCATTTAGGTTGACGATTCTAACCTTGCTGGCATCAAATTCGTGGCCATAATCAAGTATGGGCGAGTTGCCCATGACCACTACTTCACCAAATTTCCCATGGCCCAAATTGGGCCAATATTCTACACGACCATTGTAAACCCTTACCTGGTCGGGGAGTCCGTCTCCGCTCATATCGGCCCAGAAATAGTCCAGATTAAGGTATTGACCGACCTGCTGGCAATGATGATAGGATTCCTGTCTTGGTATCTTGATGGGGGCGCTAAAGCCATCCCTGCCTTCTGATTGGAAAATGGTTATTTCCTTTTCGGAAGCTTGAACGAGATCTGCTCTTCCGTTTCCGGTTAGGTCGATGAATTGGATTTTATTGCTTGTGCCACTCGGCGACTGGGGAAAGGTCCGGAAGCCCGACCAGTTTCCGTTTTCACGATCGAATTCAAAATAACCAGCGCGGCCGTTTGTGTAGGTTACCGCATTCAGGTTTCCATCCCCATCGAAATCCTCTATTGAGAGGTTTGTTATCGCGAAGGCGGGATGATTGGTGACCAATTTGGGGTCCGAGAGTTTTCCATTCCCAAGATTTGACTTGAAATACCAGGCAGAATGGTCCTGGAAAAGAATGCCGGGAAGTCCCTCTCCGTACAAATCGATCCATCGGTAGTTCGCTCCACCAATGCCAATAGGGATATTTTCACCCACATTTAGGGCGTGGTTAAATGATTGGCCAATTTTAGATTTGTGGTAATCAAAAACCAGAGGCGGGATGGATTTTGATCCGTCAATTGAGGAGTCATTTGACGTACGAAACCCTTTGTATGAAACCTCCTTCAGAACAACTCCAGCCGGATCGCTGGAATCATAATCCAGGCCAAGTTTTCCCACCAAAGTTTCAGGTTCTCCTAGTTGAGCTGGGAATCTATGAAACATGAGGATGTTTCGGCAGAGTCGGTGGGTTCGAATTTCAAACCCGGGATAGTAGTTTGAGAACGGGTCATTCCTCGATGTCCAGAGTCTGGATTCAGAAATGCCTGGTTTTTGATCTGGAGCATGTTCTCCATAATCAAAAACTGCTTCGAAATGCCAAGCGATAGATGTCCAATCCGTGCTAATGGGGTCGTTAATGGGGTGGGAGTTCCCATATTGGATGCGCTTCAGGTACTTTTTTGCGAAATTTCCCTTTAGGCTTGATCTATTCCCTTCAAAGATTTGAGCTAAGTCAATTCCCTGATCATTTTCATTTTTGTATATGTAATTAATGGCATTTCCGTATGAGTCGACCTGTTTTTCCAACAACCAGGAAAACACGTTTTCTGGTGAAATGGGATCAAATATCCTGCTACTCCCATCCATCCCTTTACCAAAAATATAGGTGGCCCCATTCGGTGTCCTCATCACCCAGAAAAAGGGTTCTCCATTCTTGGGTGTCCATTTTTCCAGTCTGTTGTAAATTTCTCCCTTTTGGGGGCGAAATATCTGGACCGAATGAATCCCTTTTTCAAACTCCCTTTTGCTATTCGTATTTGGGTCTATCCAGGGGACTAACCTTGCACCTCCTATTGCAAACTCATCGGATCCATCGTATTTGGGGCGCCCTTCTTTGGTGTAAATTTGGATTGCTGGAAGTCCTGCCAACGCCCAACCCATTCCAAATTCAGAATTCCCTCCCAAAGAGCCGTAGGCGAGTTGAAGTTGTGGTTGGAAACCATTTCTTGACGAAGAAAAGGGTATGCTCACACTCCCCTGCAAACTTCCAGTTCTTTGATCCACAGAGATATCAAACGGAATGGACAAGTCCTCCAATTTTCTTTCCAAAAATGTTATTTGAGAATGTGGCATTAATTCTCATCCAGGGTGATTATTCAAATATATCAAAATTAATTAAATGTGTAAATTGGCTTTATAATTTTTCAAGAGTATCTATTTCCTTTTCCGTACTAACGAATTTTATCCAGGAAATAAAGCCCCGGAAGGGGCGACTCCTGTGGAGGGTCCACCAATTACATAATCTCGCCAGATATTCCCTCAACATCCGCACTAAAAGGCACCAACAATTGCACCTTGTTCAGGGGTTGTTTAGGGTTTAATCAGGGTTTGGTAGGGGTAGGGTGAGGGTTTAATAAAGGATCGAAGAAGGGAAGAAGAAGGAATGATCAATAATCAACATAAGAATGTATTACCAATTAACAACGCCAATATAACGATAATCTTCCTGAAATCACCAGCAAACCCACATTATAAAACATTCATTTCCCCAATTCCAACTCCTGATCCGCCGCTCTCCATCCGGAAATTACCCTTCTGGCCCCTTCGCTCCAACCTCAAAAATCCCCTCACCTATTGCCATAGAAATAAAAATAGATTACTTTCAGGGCTTAAATTTTAAACCAGATAAATCATGCAATTTCCAGCTGATCTTTTGTACACCGCGGACCACGAATGGGTTCGGGTGGAAGGCGATACTGCCACTGTAGGTATAACCGATTTTGCCCAGAGCGAATTGGGTGACATCGTATATGTGGATGTGGATACGGAAGGAGAAGACCTCAGCAAAGGCGATACTTTTGGCAGCGTGGAAGCCGTTAAAACGGTCTCTGACATGTATATGCCTGTTTCCGGCACCGTGGCCGAAGTCAACGGAGACCTTGGCGACACCCCCGAACTGATCAACTCAGATCCCTACGGAAAGGGCTGGATCATCAAAGTGACACTCTCCGCCAAACCCGAAGGTTTGATGGACGCTGCCACCTACGAGGCCAGCCTCGGACACTAAGCCAGGTAGCCAAAAATTCCTGGTTAGAGGGTCGCCGGGTACTAAGTGCCCGGCAATCTTCGTTTATCCTGCAAAAGACACACATGAGACACTTCTGCATCTTACTTGTCGTCCTGATCGGGCTTTTCTCCGGCCTGGCCTCTGCACAGGCCACGGGCGAAGCCGCCCTTGCCGACCGGTATTTTGACGACGGAGAATATGCACAGGCACTCGAACTCTACGAAAAAGTAGCCCGCAAAGAGCCCGACAATAAGCATTTCATTTACCGCACCGTGGCCTGCTACAGCTATCTGGAGCAGGAAGACGAAGGTCTCAAATACCTGGATAAGAAGCTCAGGAAAGACGAAAACGCCTACGATCTCGAAATCCTTAAAGCCGGTCTCCTGGATCGCAAGGGCAAAACCAAAGAGGGAGACAAGATTCTGGACGATATCATCTACAAAAAACTGAAATCACAGGACGAATTTGCCCGGGTTTCCTCCTTTTTTGAAGCCGTGGGTCAGGACTCCAGAGCCCTGGAAACCCTCCTGCAGGCCCGCAAAGCCCTCAAAAACAACACACTTTTCCTGGGGAAAGTGGCTGAAATGTACATCGCCGCAGGGGAATTCGACAAAGCGACCCAGGAATACATCCACCAGTACCGCCTGGACCCATCCGCCATGAATTCCGTCAAGCTGGATATCCTCAACATTACCGGCCCCACCACCCGCGACGCCATCGAAAAAGTACTGTTGGAAGAAGTCCAGAAAGAATCCAAAGACCTCGGCATACGCACCATCCTCTACGAATTCTATGTCCTCAACGAAGAATTCTTTGAAGCCTTTGTACAGGTCAAGGCCATCGACAAGGTATTCAAGGAAAATGGCGACCGGGTGTACAAATTTGCGCTCACCATGCGCAGCAATTACAACTACAAACTCTCCAACAAAGCCCTGGATTACATCATAGAAGATCACCAGGATTCGCCCTACTACTTTCTCGCCTACAAAGAGAAAACCGTCAACAACGAATTACAGGCCTTCGCCACTGTGCCTTTGGATACCGTAGCCATCCGCGAAGCCGTAGCCTCCTACAACGAATTGCTCGACAAATTTGGCCGCAAGCCCTCCTTCTTTGACGCCATGTACCGCAAGGCCAAACTCACTGCTTTCTACCTGCACGACCTCAAAGGAGCCATGGATGAACTGGATCAACTGGTGAAATTGCCCATCAAATCCAGCGAAAGAGCAGAAGCAAATCTCCTCACGGGCGACATCCTGCTCATGCAGAAGGAATTCAACAAAGCCAAACTCAAATACTCTGAAGTGGCCGACTCCTACAAAGACGAACAGCTGGGAGCCATGGCCAAATTCAAAGAGGGGCAGATGGCCTATTATAAAGGGGACTTCCAGTACAGCCAGGAAAGGCTCAAATCCATCAAGGACAACACCTCCAACGACATTTCCAACGACGCCATCCGCCTGAATATGCTCATTCAGGACAATACCGGACTGGACTCCACCACGGTGGCCCTGGCCCGCTTTGCCAATGCCCAGCTCCTGATTTATCAGCGCGAATTTGTTCCCGCCGAGGTCATACTCGACAGCATCCTGTACAACTTCCCCAACCACCCCCTCACTGACGAAATCCTGTGGGAGAAGGCCAACATGGCCCTCAGTCGCGGGGACCTGGACAAAACCATGCTCTTCCTCGACAAAATCATCGCCGACCACAAAGAAGACATCATTGCAGATGATGCCCTGTACCTCAAAGCCCGCCTCTACGACTTCAACCTCAAAAACGAAGAGCTGGCCATGAAATATTACCTCGAAATGCTGCGCGACTTTCCCGGCAGCCTTCACAGTGTCGATGTCCGCAAACGTATCAGAGAGATTCGCCAGAAAATGTACAACCAACCCGCCGAAGGTGGGGTGCCCCGCGGGTAATCTTCACTTTCAACTCTACAAATTCAATTTGATTTACCTGAAGCTGAAATTCTCATTGCCCAGCCCATATTTCTTTTGTAGAAACCCAATACCAAAGACCCTGGCCCAACCCAATGTGAACTCAAAACCACAAACTAAAAGACACGGCCCGAACTGTAAACTGTAAACCGTAAACTGTCCCCGTGTTGAAAAAGCCCTTACTCCCGATCAGGTTATTATCGTAATTTCGCCCAAAGCAAAAAATCATGGACTTTCTCCACCCCGATATACAGGCATACGCCGAGCGCCACACCTCCTCCGAAGGTGACTTCCTCGCTTCCCTCAACCGCGAAACCCACCTCAAGGTACTTTATCCCCAGATGCTTTCCGGCCACCTCCAGGGACGCATGCTGGCCATGTTTTCCAAAATGGTTCGCCCACGGCGCATCCTCGAAATTGGCACCTTTACCGGCTATTCTGCCCTCTGTCTGGCCGAAGGCCTGACCGAAGACGGCAAACTGATCACCCTCGAGGTCGATCCTGAACTAAAAAAAATGGCCACGGGCTATTTTGAAAAATCCCCTTATGCCGCCCAGATCGACATGCGCATTGGCAGCGGCCTCGAAATCATCCCCCAACTCGATGAAGTGTTCGACCTGGTTTTCATCGATGCAGACAAATACAATTACATCAATTACTTCAACCTGATTCTGCCCAAACTCAGAACGGGGGGCATCATCCTTGCCGATAACGTGCTATGGAGTGGACACGTCCTTGACGAAGCTGTGCAAGACAAGGAAACTGCCGGCCTGCGGGATTTCGCTAAATTTGTATCCAACGATCCCAGGGTCGAAACCCTGCTCCTGCCAGTCAGGGACGGCATCATGGTGGTCCGAAAATTGTAGCATCTAACCCATGAGATACCAGATTTCCCTGTTCCTGATCATCTTTCTGGGATTGATTTCCGGAACCGTCAGGGCAGAAATACCTGAAAAACCCATTGCACCCCGCACCATGGGCTTTTGTGGCATGAATCTGGAGCTCACCCCCGCCTGTCAGGCTCAGGTCCAGGAGATGATCGACCGCCTGTACAAGTCAGAAAGCTATTTCCAGACCCTCCTCGACCGCTGCGACACCTACATGCCCTTCGTGGAAGACGCCTTCGAACTGGCCCGCGTACCTGACGACCTCAAGTACATTTGTATTCTGGAAAGCGCCCTGATTGGTGACGCCGTTTCCAAATCCAATGCGGTGGGTTTCTGGCAATTCAAAGATTTTACCGCCCGCGAAGTGGGCCTCATCGTGGGCCCCAATGTGGACGAACGCAAGCACATATTCCGCTCCTCCCTGGGCGCAGCCCGCTATTTCACCCGCCTTCACCGCGACTTCGACAACTGGATCTATGCCGTGATCGGCTATAACCAGGGTCCCAGCGGCGCCATTCCCTACACCAAATCCAAATACTACGGGGCAAAATCCATGGTCCTGGAAGGGGATTTGCATCCCTACGCAGTCAAAACCCTGGCCCATAAAATCGCTTTTGAAAAAGTGATTGGGAAAAATCCAGAACCCCGCACCTGGCTCGAACCCCGCCCCACAGGCGGCGAAACCTCCGTCCCCAAGCTGGCCAGCGAGGCCAACCTTACCTTCGAGGAACTGCGGGAATACAACCTCTGGATCCTCAATCCCAACCTGCCTTCCTACGTACCCTTCACCTACTACATCCCCCACAAAAACGAACCCGTATTGGCCGACCTCCACGATCCCAACCGCGACCAGTACGAGGAAGGTGAAGGAGAAATCGCCCAGACTGATCCTGCCACCCAGCCCAAAACCAATAAAGAGCCCTCATTTGGCAAGCCCAATCCCAAATATGAGCGCGACGACGACCGCATCCGCCTCACCTACAACAAATTTGAAAACCGCGACATCCTGCATGACCCCGATTATGACCAGGATTTTGTATTGGTCAAAGAAGGGGAATTGATGGTTGAAATTGCCACCCACCACGACCTGAATCTCAAAAAGCTGCTGGAATGGAACGACATGACCAACTACCAGCCCCTGGCTTCCGGCCAGATCATCCGTCTCCGTCCCCGCAACAAAGCCCTTTACCACATTGTGCAAAAGGGGGAAACCATTGACCAGATTGCCGCGGATTATGGCAAAAAGCCAGCCAGCCTGAAAAAGAAAAACCGCATGCTGGCCAGCGAAGACAAGATTTATCCCGGTCAAAAGCTCAACCTGAAGAAGAAAAAACCCGCCCGTGAGCGCATCATTCTCTTCAAATTTCCCTGGACCCAGAAAGATCCTGAGCAGGAAGAGCCCCCCAAAACAGTTAAATCTGTGGAGGTGAAGCAGGAAAAGAGCGAAGCTCCTGCCGATCCCACTGAAAAGGATCTCAAAGTGGTCGAAAAGGAAGAGCCTGCGCCCAAACTCTACAAAACAGAGTGGGTCTGGCATACCGTTCAAAAAGGTGAAACCCTCTGGCAGCTGTATAAGCTCTATAATTGCCCTGTGGATATCATCAAAAAGCTGAATAATCTGAACAATAACGACCTGATGCCCGGACAGAAACTCAAGATCATGTCCCGCGAAGAAATCATTGATCCCTGATGGAATTTACTCACCCTCAAAATGCACGGGAATTTCTGGCCCTTACCCGGGAAGCGCTTGAAAAGCGGGAGGCAGAGAACGGTCTCATCCTGGGTCTGGCTCTCAACCTTTCCCTGAAAAACCCAGACCACGATCCTACCTATTATCTGGTGGGCGCAGAAAACGGCGTCATTCAGTGTGCAGCCATGAAGACCGAAGGTCGCAACCTGCTCCTTCACTTTGAAGATGGTCGCGATGCAGAGTTGGCGGGCGCAATCGCCCGCCATGTACACGCAAACCAGATCCTGGTTCCGGGCATATTCAGCCCCAAGACTGGGGCTGAGGCCTTCGCCCAAACCTGGCAATCCCTCACCGGCAAAACCCCGCATCTGGAAAATGCGATGCGCCTGTTTCGCCTCGATCAGATCGAAACCATGGGCACTTCCCCTGGAAAGTTGCGCAAAGCCGACCTGACCGATCTTGACACCCTCACCCGTTGGTACATAGATTTTCACCACGAATCGCTCCCCGGACAACAGTTTTCAGAAGAATTTCTGGCTGAGGACCTCCACCACCGCGTGACAGAAGGGATCGTATTTCTCTGGGAAGACCATGCCCCGGTTTGTATGGCCATTGCCCTGCGCCCCACCCGCCACGGCATCACCATCGGGTATGTCTATACCCCGCCCTGGTACCGCAATCACGGCTATGCCACTTCCTGCACGGCCCATCTTTCTGCCCTCCTCCTGGACAGCGGCAAACAATTTTGCTCCCTCTACACCGATCTCTCCAATCCTGTTTCCAATTCCATCTACCAAAAGATCGGTTACAAACCCCTGACCGACCTGCTCACTTTTGCCCTCTGAGCATTGAGGAAATTTTCGTAAATTATTTCCATGAATCCTTTAAACAACCTGAGTGAAAATGCCAGGAAAGTACCCGCCTGGATCAGGATATGCCTCATGGTTCCTGTATTGGGTCTGGCTGGTTGGTGGATTGCAACCGGGACGGGAGTTTACTACGCAGTTGCCAGTTACCAGGCCGGGCTCTTCGACGGGGAGCATTACCTGGTGCTCTCGATCCTGCTTACCATCCTGGTGCCCCTCATCCCGGCTGCAGTGACCGTCCAGATTCTGGCCCGGGTATATGCCCGGCGCGACCAGCAGGGAAGTGAGGAATAATTCCAACCTCATGCAACCTTAGCCCGCAAAAGAAAGACCTTAATCCAGATCATGCAAAGCCCTGCCCGAACCAGAAAACTCCGTTTTCTGCACCTCAGCCAACGGATGTGGTGCGGCAGTCTGCTCTTTTTTCTCCTTATTTTAAGGCTCAATGCCCAAAGTCAGACCTCGCACCTGGTGAGTGTCACGGGGGTTGTGCTCGACCGTGACAGCGGCCAACCCCTGGATTCGGCCCTCGTTTTCCTCTCAGATGCGCATTCTCAGCCCCTCGATACCCTGCTGACCGACGAAGCTGGTAATTGGAAAAGAATGGTCATGTTGAAGGAAAAGGTCAGGGAAATCCACCTGAAATTTCAGAAGGAGGGCTACTTCGGGCAGGAGACCAAACTATTCCTGAGCAGTTCCCGTGCATTGCCTCCACTTACCATTGGCTTGCTGGCCCGGACGCCCCGCGGCCCGGGCATGGTGCTGGACCGTTCCATGCCAAGATTCATTTACTTCCCCGAACAAAGCGATCAATTTCTCGAAAAGCATAAAACAGATCTGGAAAAGGTCGCCACTTATCTGGAAGAAAATCCCAAAGCCCGCCTCCACCTTACCTGTTTTACCGGCCAGCTCGAAAAGCACATAAAACCCCTCTCCCGCAAAAGAGGGCTGACGGTACAGAGATTTCTGGCTGAAAAAGGCATTGATCCCCATCGCATAGAGGTAGAAGCCATTGGCCGTGGATCGCCGATAAATAATCCCCACGATGCCCGGGAAGATGCCCCCAACCGCGGGGTGAAAATCAGTTATAACAACCAACAGACTCCATGAAACTAAATCCCGCCTCAAATATCACCCGTTTCCTCGTCCATGCTGCCTGCGGTTCAATCCCTGGAGTCCCTGGTTACCCAAATGGATTGGCCAGAATAGAAAATAACATTGAAAATCCGGAATTTATCACCTGCTGATGAAAACCAACATGAAATATCGAATCTTTCCCCGGGGAGCCCTCTTCACCCTTCTGTTTCTGCTTTGCATGCAGCAGGTCCGGGGTCAGGCCAAAACGGAGTCAGCCGTTTTGCCCCTGGAAGTCACTATCATTGACCGGGCCGACGAAAAGAATGTGCCCGAAGCCTCCATCATCATTTACCGCCTGACCGGCCCCCGCGACTCCGTTCCCGTCGATACCCTCCAATCCAATGGATTCGGCAATTTCCATTGTTTCCTTTTTGTAGAGGAGCCCACCATATTTTCTTTCTCAGTCAAATCTCCCCAACATCTGCGCCAGACCTTCAAAGTGCTGGCCGGTCCCAATTCAGGCGCCTGGACCAGTAAGCGGGTATTTCCCCTGGAACCCTACGAGCGGGGTGAACTCACCCATCAGCGTCGCATTGGTTTTGAAAACGGCGGCCTGAATTACTATCCCCGGGAAGAATTTGAATCCCTGAATCAGGAACTGGATTTCCTCAAAC
This sequence comes from Bacteroidia bacterium, assembly GCA_020635905.1. Classification (GTDB taxonomy): domain Bacteria; phylum Bacteroidota; class Bacteroidia; order J057; family JADKCL01; genus JACJYV01. The sequence continues at coordinate 718,624 of JACJYV010000005.1, read as the reverse complement.
GATACATCAGCCGTCCCACCCGTGGAAATGAAATCGAACGGATCGAACTCAGCAGCGAACCCACCCGGGAAGAATTTCAGTCCTTTGGAGATTCTCTTGCCTTCCGCCGCTGCCGCAAAATCCAGGATTACCTGACAGAACAGGGCATTCCCGGCGACCTCATCATCATTTTACCCCAGGACAACACCACCCAATCCGCCGCAAGAGGATCAGCCCCGGCCTTCACCGGCACCTTTGTCATGATGGGCATCAGATATGCCGAGCCCGAAAGCCTCAGACCGAAGCAGTAATACAACCTGGATCAGGAGGGGGCCGTTTGGAAGGGAAGGTTGCAGGATTCGCAAGGGGGTAATACTTGCCCGGCTCCACGGGAAAGCGGGTGCTGGAAAGTCGAAAATGGGTTGCACTGATTCGTGGGTTGTGATTTTCAACCCACGGGGAACTCAAAACTCTGAACGAACCACTAATTAATTTCCTTGAATTCGGCGTCGCCCCAGAGTTCTTCTATGTTGAAGAATTCGCGTTTGGTGCGCAGGAAGATGTGTACCACTACATTGAAGTAGTCCAGCAGGATCCATTCGCCACGGGCATGACCTTCGATGTTCATGGGTTTTTCCTTGAGGTCTTTGCGCACCATTTCTTCCACGCTGTCGGCGAGGGCCTGGGCGTGACGGTCGGAGGTGGCGGTGCAGATGACGAAGTTATCGGTGAGGCTGCCGGGAATTTTCCGAAGATCCATCACGGTGATTTCCGTCCCCTTCTTTTCCAGGAGACCTTCTATGATCTTATTGGTTAAGGTTTCTAATTCGGTGCGGACTTTTCGGGCCATGTTGATTATCTTTCGGGCGGGCAATTTATAAATATTAGGATTGAATACCTTATTTACCGGGAAGAATTTAATTGTGCTGGAGGAGGTTGACTCCACCAACCGCTATGCGGAGAGTCTGCTGAAGTCCTCTCCGCCCGACGGCACGGTGGTGATGGCCCACCAGCAGACTGCTGGCCGCGGACAGGCAGGCAACGCCTGGTTCAGTCAGCCAGGCCAAAATCTTACCCTGAGCCTGATTTTGTATCCGTTGTTTTTGCAGGTTTCGCAGGCTTTTGTGCTGAATAAGCTGGTGAGCCTGGCCCTGCTGGATACGTTGAAGCATTTTTTGCCCAAAGCCAGCCTGAAAATCAAGTGGCCCAATGATCTGCTGGCAGACAAGCTGAAAATTTCAGGTATTCTGATTCAGAACCAGCTGGCGGGCAGTATGATCCGAAATTCGGTGATTGGAATTGGTCTGAATGTGAATCAGGTGATCTTTCCGGCAGAAATCCGGGAAAAGGCTACTTCCATGAAGTTGTTTTCCGGGCATGAATTTGACCTGAAGCAGGTTTTGGGTACGCTGATGACCCATCTGGAACGGGAATATCTGCGCTTGAAGTCTTCGGGTCCCGCCCGGCTGGACCGGGCCTATCTGGATCACCTTTACGCTTACCAGGAGATGCACCGTTTTCGCATCCGGGGTGAGGTGATGGAAGGGATGATTGTGGGGGTGGAAAAAGAAGGGAAGCTGGCGGTGCAACTAAACCGGGAGGTTTTGCATCTTAATCTCAAAGAAATTGAATTTCTTCTATGATCCTTTGCATTGACATTGGCAATTCCCGCATCAAGGCCGGCATTCTGGACAGAACCAAGGTTTTGTTTTCGGGCAGTTACCTGAAGGAAGGGTTTCCGGGAGGGTTTATTCTGGGTGCAGGTAAAAATTATGACCCTCCTGCTTTGAAATATTCGGCTCTGATCAGCGTTGGGAAGGAAGCCCAATCCATTCTGGACGACTGGCTGTATTTGATCTTCAAACCCGAAAATGTGATGCAAATCACCCCTGAGACGCCTCTTCCTTTCGCCAGCGCCTACAAGACTCCCCAGACTCTGGGTATGGACCGGGTGGCCGGGGTGGCAGGTGCAAGGGCTTTGGCTGGCAATAAACCTGTGCTGGTGATTGATGCGGGAACGGCCGTGAATATTGAGTATGCGGACGGGGAAGGGGTTTATCAGGGAGGATCCATCGGGCCGGGAATCAGGCTGCGCTTCAAATCGCTGCACGATTATACGGCCAAACTGCCTTTGCTGGAGGCAGATCCTGATTTTTCTGTGGTCGGCCAAAGCACCCGGGAATGTATCCTTTCGGGGGTGCTGAATGGGTTTGTGTGTGAGATTCAGGGAATCATTTCCCAATACCGTGAGCTGGCTGGTCCCGATTTGCAGGTCTTCCTGACCGGGGGAGATGCAGAATTTTTGGGAAATCACCTTAAAAACATCAACTTTGTGGACCCCGAACTCGTCCTGAAGGGAGTGGGGGCTATTTTGCAATATAATATCCATGCTTAAACGCCTGTCGTTCGCCATTTTATTCCTGACAGTACTTGTACATCAGGTTCCGGCACAGTTAACTATTTCCCCCTATTCGCGCTACGGGGTGGGCGAAATTCAGACTTCGTCCTCTATCCGCAATACCACCATGGGAGGGTTGGGTATCGGCATTTCTGATTGGGGAACCATCAACCGTTTCAACCCCGCTTCTTACACTGAACTGAGGCTTTCCACTGCGGAATTGTCGGCCTTTGGTACCTTTCGCAATCAGAAAGACGCCACCTCTTCCTATAATTCGTTTTCGGGCGGCTATCAGAATGTGGCTTTTGGTTTTCCTTCCAATAAATCTTTTGCCCTGGTTATGGGGCTGGCGCCTTATTCTTCCTCTGAATACGACCTGGTGGTGAGAGATACCCTGAATGTGGCGGGTACGGATGAACCTCTTTTGCATATTTATAATGCCAGCGGGGGCCTGAACCAGTTGTATGTGGGAGGCGCTTTCAAGGTTTTCAATAAAGTGAGTATCGGGGCGAATGTGGCCTGGACTTTTGGATCTATTGACAAAACCTGGATTACGGCTTTTGAAAAGTCTGATTTTCGACCTGTTTCGACCAATAAAGATGCTGATGTAAGTGGCATCCGGGTTGTGGGCGGGGTGCAGTATGCGGATAAGTTATACCTGCAAAGGAAGGTCGATCAGACGAAACATTATTCCAAACTGATCGAAAATCTGGAGGAAGAAAAGGCTGAACTGGCCAAAACCAGTACCCATATTGAAAAGCAGAAGGTTAAACTCGATCAGCAAAGGATTTCCTCATTGCGCAAACGGGAGGTGTATGAGGCAGAAAGGGCCCGCACCACCGCCCTGGTGAAATCGCTGCAGGAAGCGGGCGCATCTGAAGGAGCAATCAACCGGGCCGAGGCCGAGGACAGAAGGTATTCACGCAAGATCAAAAAAATCGACCTGGACTATAACCAGAATCAGCGGAAAATTCAGAATGAGGAGCGTTTGCTCAGCCGCAGGCTGGCCGGATACGATAAGTTTATTGGAAAATATCACCAGAAACTGGAGGAAATCAGTAAAAATCCCGACAAGCAGTTTGAAGCCCAAACAGATTCCTCGATTACTTTCCGCTTTGGAGCTATTGTGGAGCCAGGTTCAGGTCTGAAGGGGGATTATCACCTGCGATACACCAATTATAACGGGGTGGATGGGGTGACTGATACGTTGTGGGCGGAGAAGGGTGCCATCAAACTGCCGTTGAAATATGGTTTTGGTTTCAGCATCGGACATCCCGGAGTATGGACCGCAGGGGTTGATTTCACGATGCAAAACTGGAGTAAGTTTGCTTTTTTCAGCGATGCCAATAATCTGGGATCTTCTATGAAACTGAATGTGGGTGGGGAATGGATTCCCGACCGTTTCAGCAATAAATTTCACCGTCGCATAGCCTGGAGGGCCGGAGCTTATTATGAGAATACCGGGCTGGCCATCAACGGTATTGCCCTCAATGAAACGGGCATCACCTTCGGGGTGGGGCTGCCAATGCGCATTGCAGACATTGAATCAAAAGTCTTTTCCCGAATCAATCTGGGACTCTCGTATGCGCTGCGGGGCACCACCTCCTCGGGCCTGCTGCGTGAGAATATGATCAAGGTGAGTCTGGGGGTTAACCTCAACGAGCGCATGTTCATCACGAGAAAAGTGAACTAATTTCTCTATCTTTGGGATTGTGAAATCCTATTCCTTTCAGCGTGTTGCCCTGTTTCTGCTGGGGGTCTTGCTGGTTTTTATGCCGGTAATGTCTTTTGCAGTTCAGGACAAGGATGATCCCGAATCTTTGATTCAGGGGTTCAGGAGTGCATGGAAAAGGGAGAATTACGGGATGGCCCACCATTACCTGCGGAAGGTGGTGGCTTCGGCTCCTGACAGGTTGTACCTGATTGCCGGCCCTGCAGATTCCCTGCTCAATGCCAGTGCTACCTTTTCGGGCGATGTGGCAGACACCCTTTTGCTGGTGTATGAATCGGCCATTTCTCATGCGGGCACATCTCAGTTTGACTGGATGGTGCGCAGGGCGGTGTTGCTGGTAAATCACCGTCAGCGTTTTGGTCCGCGGGTGGAAAGCGCATTGTATGCCCCGTTTCAGGAGGACCCCATGGCCTGTCCGGAATTTATCATCGAAAATCTGTGGGATGAGTGGATGTGGCAATTTCGCGGGAAGAAGCGTGATCGCGAGAATCTGGCGCTGGCCTGGGCGGAGATTGATCAGGTGCTGGAGGTGCGGATGGCGACTTTTCCCCGGCCGCCGATCGGGTTGAGTGATTTGCGCAGCCGGGTGCGCTACGAGGCGCGTAAAAGCGTGGGTATGACCTGTGAAGGGCTGGACAATGCCTACCTGATCCCGGCGATGGATAATCAACTGAGCCCCCAGCAGTGGCAGGCATTGTTTGCCCTGGTTTTGCTGGTGGATTGTCAGAGTTTCAGTCTGGAAAATAAACTGCTGGAGAAGGTGTCAGGTAAGGAAGCGGGCCTGGCTCAGCAGCGCTGGGCGCTGAATTCTTTCTTTTTTGCGGAGGACAACCTCGAATTGCGGGAAAAGTTGGTGAGGGAAGAGGAGAATCCGCTGGTGCGGGGGGTGGATATGCTGGCCCTGGCCCGCCTTCAGGCGCGGGGGGAGGAGTTTTCCCAGGCACGGGAAACTCTGCAGGAAGCGGCGCGGCTGAATCCGGGTTGGGGTATGCCCTGGCTGGAGCTGGCCGAACTGATTGTGATGTCGGCCCCCATCTGCAGTTTTTCTGAGTTTGACCGCAAGGCCATTTACTGGGCTGCCATGGAGTTTTGCCAGAAAGCCCGCGACCTTGATCCAAACTGTGAGCAGGAGGGAAGCGAACGGGTGTTTGAGTACAGCCGTTCCACCCCGGGGCGGGAGGAGATTTTGTTTAAGGGATTGCAGCCGGGAGACAGTTATCCGATCCGCTGCTGGATTGAGATGGCGGTGAGGGTGAGGTGAGGGGGGCAATTGGCAATGAGCAATTAGCAATGAACTTTTTGGAGGGGTTTGGGTCACGCGATCCCGATTTCTATCGCATGCGCGTCAACTTAAGGGTATAGAGGTCACGCAATCCCGATAGCTATCCGGGATCGCAAAGGGGTTGTTTTCCGCGTTTCGTTGGTTGAAGAGAGCAATCCCGAAAGCTTTCGGGAGCGCAAAGCTAAAATACAATTAAACCGTTCAACTTGGCGATCCCGATTGACTATCGGGATTGCCACCCCAACCCACACAATCCCGAAGGCGTTCGGGAGGGCCCAAAAATCTTGGCGATCCCGATTTCTATCGGGATTGCGATACTGATCAACTTAGGGGGAGTTTTACCACAGAGAATGAGGATTTGGGGGGATTGGAATGCGAAATGAAGAATGCGGTCTTTTTTGTATTTTTGCGGGGAAGTGAAAAATATGCTGCCCAATATCAGGTCTTTGACCCTGGAGGAGCTTACAGAGCAATTGCTGGAGGCTGGGGAAAAGGCTTTTCGGGCCAGGCAGGTGTATCAGTGGTTGTGGGATAAAAATGTGGGTTCGTTTGATGAAATGAGCAACCTGAGCAAGGATTTGCGGAAAATTCTGGAGGAGCGGTACATTTTGCAGAAGGTCACAATTGGGGAAGCTCGTCAGGGGAAGGATGGCACAGTAAAATATATTTTCAAACTGGATGACGGCAATGAGGTGGAAGGGGTGCTGATCCCCACCGCGAGCCGTATTACGGCGTGCATTTCCTCTCAGGCGGGTTGTTCGCTGAGTTGTAAATTTTGTGCCACGGGGTTTCTGGACCTGAAACGCAATCTGCATTTCTTTGAGATTTACGACCAGGTGGATATTATCCGCAAGGAGGCCATGGCCCGTTTTGGGCGCCCGCTGACGAATATCGTGTATATGGGCATGGGCGAGCCCCTGCTGAATTACCGCAATGTGATGCGTTCCATTGATTACATCACTTCGCCCGCAGGCATGGGCATGTCACCCCGGCGAATTACGGTTTCGACCGCGGGGATTGCGAAAATGATCAAAAAGCTGGGTGATGACGGAGCTAAGTTTGAATTTGCCCTGAGTCTGCATGCGGCCAATGACGAAAAGCGCAACACGATCATGCCGATCAATGAGTCGAACACGCTGGAGGCGCTGGGCGAGGCTTTGCAGTACTTTTATGAGAAGACCCACACCCGGGTTACGTTTGAGTATATTATTCTGGAAGGGGTCAACGACGGGTTGGAGGATGCGCGGGAGCTGGCTGACTTTTGCCGGGTTGTACCCTGCAAAGTGAATGTGATTGAGTATAATCCCATTGAAAAGGCGGGGTACAAAAATACCTCTCAGGAGAAAATGGACCGTTTTGTGGAGTTTCTGGAACAGCGGGGCATCATTGTAAATGTGCGGCGCAGCCGGGGTAAGGATGTAGATGGCGCCTGCGGTCAGCTGGCTTTGAAAAAGCAAAATTCATGAGGGAAAACTTTGCCCGTTTATTCAACGGGATGCAAAAATATTTATCTTTGGGCTTCCCTTCAATGGGGTTGGCAATCTTACCTAATTCTCTTAACTTTCTGCCATGAAAAGGACTTCAACTATCTTTATCCTTTTGGTCTCGGTTTTTTTGTTTAAGGCAGCGTCACTGAACGCGCAAAAGCTGCTGGCCCCCAAGGAGTTGGAAAAGGAGAAATGGTATTACAGCATGGAGGAGGCACTTTCGGAGCCAGATAAAGTGTATAAACTTTCCCTGAATGGTCAGAAGCTGAAGAAACTTCCCCCTGAGATTGCTCAACTTAAAAACCTGCAATTGCTGAATCTGGGTGAGAATAAGTTCAAAACCCTGCCTCCTGAAATTGGTCAGTTGAAGAACCTGCAGTTTTTGAGTCTGTATCATAATAAGTTGAAGTTTGTTCCCGCAGAACTCAAAAATCTGGGTAATCTCGAAGTACTTTTCCTGGCCCGCAATAAGATTTCCATTCTGCCCGTCTGGGTGGGTGGACTCGGTCACCTGCACCGCCTGGATGTGACCTACAATCGGATTACGCCTAAGGAGCTTTCCATTCTGAAGCTCAAAATGCCCAAGTGTACGATTACTCCCTGATGGGGGATTAAATTAGGGGTTTTATTTTATTGGGGAGGGCTGAAGCCCACCCCAATTGAAGCTGGGCATCCTTATCTGATATCTAAAATCTACCTTTCTGAAATCTAATGGGGATGGCTGAAGCCCACCCCAATTGAATTTGTCCAATCCTCTCTAATATCTAAAATCTGCTTGTCTATTATCTTGTGGGGAGGGCTGAAGCCCACCCCAATTGAAGCTGGGCATCCTTCTCTGATATCTAAAATCTCCCTTTCTGAAATCTAATGGGGAGGGTTAAAACCCACCCCAATTGAATTGATCCATTCTTCTCTTTCATCTAAAATCTTATTCTCTGAAATCTTGTGCTGAGGGCTGAAGCCCACCCCAATTGAAGCTATTCATCCCTATCTGACATCTAACATCTGATAGTCTAAAATCTCACAAAAACACTTTTTTATAAATTATTTTTCTAATCATACGAAACCTTTCGTATTAATTGCAGTATATTTACGAAATCATTCGTAGATAATTCGAATTCATGAAAGCAAAACCAACAGAATCCGAACTCGCTATTTTACAGGTACTGTGGGGCCGGGGGCCGAGTACGGTACGGGAAGTGAACGACGAGCTGAGTCTGCAGCGGGAAGTGGGCTATACCACCACCCTCAAATTGCTGCAAATCATGTTTGAGAAAGGAATTGTGCAGCGGGATGAAAGCAGCCGTTCGCATGTGTATGCGGCGGCCATCAGCCGGGAAGCCACCCGCCAGGACATGGTGGATCACATGCTCGAGTCTGCTTTTGGAGGTTCGGCTGCGCAACTGGTGATGCAGGCCCTGGGCAACCATGCCGCGTCTGCTGAGGAACTGGCCCAAATCAGGGCTTATCTTGACCAATTAGAAAACAAAGCCTGATCGCCCTATGGAAAAATATTTACCCCTCAATTTGCTCGATACCCTTGGTCTTACCCTCCTGCACTCCGTTTGGGAGCTTACCCTGATCGGGCTGACCCTCTATCTCGTCCTGATAGGTCTGGGTAAAAGTTCGGCTCGCCTGCGCTACGGCGTCTCAGTGCTGGCCATGGCCCTGATGGCGGTTGCGCCAATCCTGACCTTTGCGATCCTTTATTCCCCTGAAATTCCCTCAAATCCAGCCCTGGTGGCGGCAACCTGGCTGGCCCAGGCCTCCTCGCCCATGGCTCCCGACCTGACCGTGCCTGAAACGGCTGGCTTTTTCGAAACTTTACTCCTTGAGTACCGTTCGTTTTCGCCGTGGATTGTGGCCATCTGGATGCTGGGGGCCGTTTTTCTGGCGATTCGCCTGGCCGGGGGGTATTGGTACAGTCACCAGTTACGGAGAAAAGGAATTTCTGAAGTGCCTGAAAGTATGACCGCTATGGTGGCCGCACTGCAAAGGAAAATGGGCATGCTCCACCCGGTAAAACTGCTGGCCTCGGCCCGCGTGACCGTTCCCATGGCACTGGGTCATTTCAAACCAGTCATTTTATTGCCTGTATCCATGCTCACGGGCCTTTCTGATACCCAACTGGAATGCATTTTTATTCACGAACTGGCCCATATCCGCCGCTACGATTACCTGATCAATATCCTGCAGAGGCTGGTGGAAATCGCCTTGTTTTTTCACCCAGCGGTCTGGATTGTGAGCAAATACCTGCGTGAGGAACGCGAAAACGCCTGTGATGAGGTGGTCGTGAATCTCACGGAAAATAAAATGGAATATGTAAAAACCCTCCTTCACCTGGAAAATCTGCGCAGCAAGCCCGGACTGGCCCTTTTGGCCACAGGAGGCAGCCTTTTTTCGCGCATCAAACTGATTATGGAAAAGCAAAATCAAAAACCCAATTACGGTCACGGCGCACTTTTTCTGGTGCTGTTTGGCGTGGCCATTGTTCTCTTTCTGTGGTCTGGCAACCGCTGTGAAAAAGAGGACGATACTGAAACTGTGGCCATGGCCTCCCTCAACGGCAATCCCTCCCAAAATGATGTGGTGATGCTCAACCACCTGGGAGCTGACTGGGTGGTGACCCAGGACTCTCCGGTCAAAAAGGTGACCATTGTGACCCGTGAAGGCGAAAAAATCCAGGGTACCCTGGATGCAGATGGCAACCTGGAAAGCCTGAAGGTGAATGGACAGGAAGTGGATAATGCTGAATATGACCGCTATGCGGCCCGCATCAATCAGGCAGTGAAAGGCAATGACTATGTGGCAGTGGAAGACGTTGGGGATGGGATGAGTGACGAAGATAAGGAAAGGCTGGCTCATGACATGGACAAACTGGCCCGCGATATGGAAAAACTGGGCCAGGGCTTTGAAGGCATGGGACAGGGCATGCAGGGCTTTGAATCCATGATGGAAGGTCTTGGGCAAATGCTGAGCAAGACGCTGGGCGCCAGTATGGACGGAGATTTCTCGCCTGAAGATGAGGCAGAGATCGAGGCCTGGAGCAAGGATTTTGAGGCTAAAATGGAAGTCTGGGGAGAGCAGTTTGGCAAGGACATGGAGAAGTGGGGTGAAAAATTTGAGCGGGATATGGAGAAGGATCAGAATTGGGATGAATTTGGAGCGAAATGGGAAAAGTGGGGAGAGGAATTTGAAGCCAAAATGGAAGCCCGCGCGGATCGGATGGAAAGACTGAAGGAGGAAGGCCGCGAGGAGGAATATGAGGCCGAAATGAAGGCCATGGAGCAGGAACTGGCCGAAGGCCTGGGCCAAAATATGGGCGATATGATGGCCGAACTGGGTGAAAAGCTCTCTTCTCAGCTGGCAGGTCTGGGTGAGCTGGGAAATATTCTGGGCGGATCGAACCCGGCCTCTGATCCCAACCTGAGTGACAAGGAAAGGGCGCGAATCAAGGCCGAAATGGAGCGGGCCAAAGCAGAAATGGCGCGTGCCCAGGCTGAACTGGCCCGGGCTCAGGCCAAAATTTCTTCAGAAAATTCCACTGCATCCAAAAGCCGCAAGCTCACCCAAACCCTGAAAAGCGAACTGGTGCGTGACCGTCTGATCGAAAAAGGGGATGGTTATAACCTGAAAATCAACCAAAAGCATATCTGGGTCAATGGCAAGAAACTTTCTGACGCCCATTACACCAAATACCTGGATATTATCAATGAGAATTCGATCATTGACCTGAAAAAAGCCAATAAATTCGAACTCGAATTTGAAGACTAAGCCCTGAAATCCAGATTATAGCAATGAAATTGCATTGCTCATCGAAATCCTGCCTCATTTCAGGCAGGATTTCTTATTTTGGGGTCTAAACAAAATTCCAAGTATGAGTAGTTCAGGCAGTTTTATCGTGGAAGGGAAATATGCCCAATCCTGGGGTGTGATCGTGATTGTGGGCGGCATTGGGTTGCTTTTTCTGGCGGCCGGGATTTATTTTTTGTTCGGCGGCAACATGGATATTTTCTATTACCCCCTGCTGACTGGTCTGGTGACCTTGCTGGTCACAGCTGTTTTTGTGATGCGACAGGGTAAATTTTCGCTGAGTGAAGTGGCGCTGGAAGGAAAAAGGCGGTCGGGCAAGCCCTGGAGTTACCCGCTTGACGAGGTTGGAGAGGTGAAAATCAGCCTGACCCACACAGATATTTATGGCAAAAATAATAAGCGGCTGCAAAGTCTGCTGAAAGTTAGTCCCGAGCGGGCTTCGGGTGCGCTCTGGATGTATTTGTTTTACCGCGACAAACTTCCCGCGGCAGCTCTGGCGCAGGTGGGACAGAAATACAAGAAGAAAAAATTGCCCGAGGGCCTTTCTGTTGCACAGCGCACTTTCAGGAAACCAGGTTCGCCCACCCTGGATGACTGGGGCACGGTGGCCAGGTACGGAGACAAGTATTTTTACATTCCTGAGACCCGTACGGACAGTTCAGGAGGCACGATCAACGTGCTTTCCCCGGTGGTGATCACCCGTTATGTGGAAACGCCCGGCATTCCCAATCGCATGTACCTGCCCATTTTCCCGGTAGTACGCGATCTCCATGCTTCTTCCACCCTTTCTGAGGAAGATAAAAAAGGCTATCTGGGCCTGCTGGCCATGACCCACCTGGGTTCTTTGGGAGATGTGAGCGAATTGAATGCAGAGGGAATTGTGCAGAAAACCCTGGAGGACGGTACCGAACTGACCATTACTTTGCGCCAGCTTTAAAATCGTAGTCCATTGACAGGATGTTTGGACCTTTTATTTGTCCTATTCGGGTGGATTAGGTTACTTTGTTGCCTGACTCTGTAGATGGATGTAATCCTTCATATCGCCATTGCCCAGTTTTTGTTTGCGGCACTGATTGTGCTCACCAAAAAACCCCGGCACATTTCCGACACGCTGTTGGGGGTCTGGTTGTTGCTCATGACGATATTCATGACCCTGACCCTGCTGAAGAATGAGTTTGCAGATTCGTTTTGGGGCCAGTTGCAGATGTTTCCCTTCTTTTTCACTTTCGGGCCCTTTCTCTACATGTATGTGCGCATGCTGGTGGAGGAGGCGGGAGAACTTGAATTTAAGGACAGTCTGCATATCCTGCCTTTTGTGATTTTCTCGACTGCCGCCGTGGTGATGGATTCGCCAGTGGACGAAGATATTCTGGCCGGAAAGGCGTTTCTTCCCCGAAATCTGGCCCTCACGGCCTCGGCCCTGATCTCAGTGGTGGTTTACTCGACCCTGGTCACCCGGCTGCTGCGCAAGCACCAGCAGAAGATTCTGGACCACTTTTCCTATACCTCGGGTCGCATTGACCTGAGCTGGCTGCGCCTGTTGGTGATTGGTTTTATGGTGATGATGGTGATTGTGACCTTCACCGCGCTGCTCAATAACATGACGCCTGAGCCCATACTTAATCCGGGGGTTTTTCTTTTTCTGGGGATGGCCATATTTGCCTTTGCAGTCAGTTTTTACGGAATCAGGCAGCCTTCCATCTTTCGTCCCCGCCAGGAAAAGGTGGACGACCGTTTTGAAAGTGATCTGGAAGAACCCGGACGCAAGGAAAGTGCAGAGGAAGAGGTTGAAACGGATGATCCAACGGATTCTGAGGATGAAAAATCGGGCAAGTATGCCCGTTCGAGTCTGCGGGAGGACCAGGCCGAATCTTACCGGGTGCTGCTGATCGACTATCTGGAAAAGGAAAAGCCCTTTTTGCGGCGCGACCTCAACATCCAGGATGTGGCCCAGGACCTGGGAATTCCCCAACATCACCTTACCCAAACGATTAATGAGTACATGCAGAAGAATTTCTATACCCTGGTCAATGAGTATCGGGTGGAGGAAGTCAAGCACCGCATGATCAATAAAAAATACGCCCACCTGACCCTGCTGGCCATTGCCCACGACGCAGGTTTTAATTCCAAGTCTGCCTTTAACATGATCTTTAAGAATCATACGGGCATGACCCCGAGTGAGTACAGGAAGAAGAATCTTTAGTCGTTAGATGTTAGAGATTAGATGTGAGATTTTAGATGTGAGGGATAATAGGTTAGTTAATCTTTTGGAATTGTTTTTTGGGGTGGGTGTTATGGAGAAACCTTAAACTGGTGAATGGATATCTGGGAGCTTTAGCCTGCAGATTGAACTTTTTCGTATGGGGAAAACACGATGGGCTTTTTAGGTTCAGTGTAAATCCGTAGGGTTGGGTTTTAGCCCTGTCCTGCGAAGGCCGGGGTAATGTTTAGCTGAAATTGTTCATTGCTAATTGATCTTTGTTCACTGATTTAACCGTCCTAACTTCTTGTCTTAGACGTCTATTCCTTTGTTGATACCTATTCCCAATACATTAGGGCGATTGTTACACGTTTGTTTTTCAACTTTGACTTGTGATCCGATTTTGGAAAAGGTTCCCGATCGGCAGTTCTTTAAAAATATATCACGCTCTGCCCGAGTTGATCGCTGGGGCAGGACACGATCGGGAACCTTCCTTTTTTCAGTTGTCGGATTAACATCAGAATCGGTCCAGATTAAATCTTCACAATTCAAACGACAGCGCTACACCTTTTCAGCGCGCAGATTTTCTATGTTTAGGCGGAAATGAATTCATCTTCGCACCCTATTTTTCAACCCGTATTTTGCCTATGGATATTCTTCTACCTGATCTGAATTTATTGACAATTTCTTAATCATTTTAAAAATGAAAAGTCCTTTTCCAACTCCTCCCCTGGTTTCAGGCAGCAGATTTCCCCTTGGTCATGCCAAAGAAATGATGAGCAATGACCATGCATTATTTACCCGCGGCTACCACGAGCATGGAAAGATTTTTTCCATTCGTCTGGGCGACCGCAAAGCAGCCGTGGTGTGCGGTCCTGAGCTGCACCAATGGTTTTTCAAGGAAACAGATAATACGCTTTCCATTCAGAAACCCTATCGTTTTTTGCGTCCCATCCTCGGGGACGTGGTCTTTCTGGCTCCCAGAGACAAATATTTGAACCAAAGACCCATCATCAAGGAAATGCTGAGTCGTGAAAAGGTGAAGAAAAACCTTCAGATCATTCAGCGTGAGGCTCAGAAATGGATGGACAGCCAGGGCCAGGAGGGAGAATTCGAGATTACCACGGAAATGTCCACCCTGATTCAACGCATTGTGGGATATTCCTTTTTCGGGGACAAGTTCATGGAGCAGATTGGGGATGAATTCTGGGGATTGTACGAAGACATTGGCCGCGCCATGGACCCTGTTTTGCCGCCCTGGCTGCCCCTGCCCAAGTTCAGGCGCCGTGACCAGGCCAAAAAGAAAATGCTGGCCATGCTGCGCCCCATTATCCAGGAAAGACGCGATAATCCCACCAAATACGACGATTTTCTTCAGGATCTGATCTTTTCTCCTCAAAAAGACGGCACCTTGCTGGAAGACCAGGACATCATGCACATGATCATTGCCCTGATCTTTGCCGGTCACGAAACCACGGGGGGCATTATTTCCTGGAACACCATTCTCCTGCTGGAAAATCAGGATTTCCTCAAAGAGGCTGAGGCAGATGTGATGGAGAATTTTCCCTACGGAACTGAGCCCTCACCCCACGTTTTGCTCCAGTTGGAAAAGGTGCGCTGGGCCATGGAGGAAACCCTGCGTATGAAGCCTTCTTCTGAACTGCTGATGCGCCTGGCGCTCGAGGACATTGATCTGGATGGCTACCACATTCCCAAAGGGTGGCTGGTGATGGTCAATGCCCAGGCGAGCCATTATCTGCCCGAACTGTATCAGAATCCCGAAAAATACGATCCTTACCGCTTTGCCCCCGACCGCCGGGAAGACAAGATTCACTATGCCCAAATGACTTTTGGGGGCGGTACGCACAAGTGCCCGGGGATGAGTTTTGCGCGGATGGAGATTCAGTTGATCACTTCCATGTTTTTGCAGCAGTGGGATATGACTCTTCTCTCAGAGCCAGCCGGGATCAACCGTACGATTGGTGCGGCGCGACCCACCCCAACCCGGATTGGCTTCAAACGCAAGCCAGTGGAGCAAATCGTGCAAAAGGAAGTTTTGCAGGAAGCCATTGCAGCTGGCTGTCCCCACATGGCCCGCATGATGGCGGCGCAGAAAAAGGAAGCCGTGCAAGATTGATTGCTCAGAAAATCACGATGCCCACAATTTTGGAGGCGGGGTCAAAGTCTGAGATGGGATATTTTTCCCAGTCGGTCTCGTCCATGGCCTTGCCGGGCTCTGAAACGAGGAAATGCACACGCGGGAATTTTTGGGAATAGAATTCGAAGACCTGATA
Organism: Bacteroidia bacterium; assembly: GCA_020635905.1. Classification (GTDB taxonomy): domain Bacteria; phylum Bacteroidota; class Bacteroidia; order J057; family JADKCL01; genus JACJYV01. The sequence continues at coordinate 703,439 of JACJYV010000005.1, read as the reverse complement.
ATCGGGCAGAGGGTGCACATACCAGCGGTCTGAAGCCTCCTTCAAGACCTGCAGGGTTTGTCCCACCCGTATTCCCCCTTTGACTTTCAACTCAGGCGTTTCAATGCGAATGCGATTCAGCACGTCTTCCATGAAGAAATCCTCTTCGAGGTAGACATTGCCCTGCTTATATTTTACCGTGGAGACCCTCCAGGAGTACTCCTGATCCCGGAAAGTGGTGTCGGCCACCGCGTGACCTTTGAGGGATTTGGTGTCCCTTTTGGGCATTTCCTGTCCCAGACGGGCATAAGAGAGGCCGCGTTCCGTGATTTTGCTGCCTGCGCAGGAACTGAGGAAAATCAGGGCCAGGAGGCAGGAGAGAGCGACTGTGGGCAGGCGAAGGGGCAGTTTGTCAGGTTGATTTTTCATATATCAGCATTAAATTGGATGGTACTTTCACTTTGAGGGCGCGGGTTCCGGGTAAAATTTCCTGCATGAGGGCCAGAAATTCATGGGTTTCGTCGGCCAGATCTCCTCTGAAGATCAGGCGGTTGTAAACCAGCATGCCCCCGGGAGCCAAAAGGCGGTCCAGATGGGTCAGAAATTCGGGTGTTTCTGCAGCAGCAGGCACTTTTTCGTGGACAAACAAATCGACCACAATCAGGTCAAAGGGGCCCTTGGCCTGTGATACGAATCCTGCGGCATCCGCGATATGGATTTCAAGTTGTTCTGAGTCAGTTAAGCCAAAATATTTCCTTCCCAGACGCACCACTTCTGGGTCCAGATCCACTCCTGTGAGGTGAAAAGGTTTGCCGTATTCATTCAGGATGGTGGATACGTTTCCCGGGCCCAGGCCGAGGAGGAGGGTGCGGGAATAATCCCGATTTTGCATTTCCAGCCTTTCAAAGGCACTGCGAAAGGCCGTATCGAGGCTGCCAAAGGCATAATTGACTTTGCCCGTGTTCAGCACCAGCTTGCCAGAGACATATTCCACCCGCAGGCCGGGACTGATCTGGCTGTCGCCAGGCTCTTCGATCTGCTCAATCAGAAAACTACTGAGATATTTCCAGCGGGAGGTCAAGGACTTGCAATTTCTTTGGGTCAATCCGAACAGGAATATCTGATTCCGCCCGGCAAATTCCTAACGGAAAGGCTGGAAAAGGTTACAGGGTGGGCGGGCATAGCCGTCAACTTTGGGGCTAAGGGGTAACGCAAAGGTCGCGAAGAGGTTGTTTTCCGCGTTTCGTGGGTTGAAGGGAGCAAAGGTCGCAAAGACAAAATGCAATTAAACTGCTCAGCTTGGCGATCCCGATTGCGTTCGGGAGGGCCCAAAAATCTTGGCGACCTTAGCGTTACTTTCAATTTCACTCCATTTTATCACTAAGATAATGGGGCTTCCGTCTTTGAAAGGTAGATTATTCTGACCCCTGATGGAGTCAGTGCGCAATTTCAACCTGAAAGATGGCTTTAGCTTTTTAGCCGGGTTTCGGCTATTTTCTCGGGTTCGGAAGGACCCTCGCCGTATTTCTGGTGGTAGCGCACCAGTTCATCGACCGGGCTTTGGTCAATGTCGCCGGGGGTAATGCCCTTTTTGGCGCATTCGGCAAAAAGATAGTCTTTGTAGTACCAGGCGATCGATCCGACAAAATATACAGGTACATCCTGGTATTCGGGATGGCGGCAAACGGCTCTGCGCAGGAATTTTTCCATCCTTTCGCTCACCAGTTCCTGCATTTCGGGCAGGTTGAGGTTTTCGTGCACAAATCTTGATAGGCGGGCCAGATACACATTGGGACGCTTGGAGTGGTGTACTTCCGTGCGGATTTCCAGCACGGGCAGGCCAATCCATTGCTCCAGTTTTTGTACCAGTTCGGGAGCGAGATCGCCATGTAGGGCTCTTTTGAGCAGGTTTTTACCCAGGTCTGCCCCGCTTCCTTCATCTCCAAAGAGGTAGCCCTGTCCGCCTACCCTGCGGGTGATGCGCTGTCCGTCGTAATAGCAGGTATTGGAGCCTGTGCCCAGGATGCAGGCAATTCCGGGTTTGTCGAAAGCGGTGCTGCGGGCCGCGGCCAGCATGTCGTGGAATACGAAAATCTGCGCTGAAGGGAAAATCCGGGTCAGAATGCGCTCCACCACCGCACGGGTATGGCCTCCAGCCAGGCCTGCGCCATAGAAAAATACTTTTTCCGGGCTGCGGTAGTAGAGGTTGTTGGCGAGGTCTTCACGCAACTGGGTTTCAATGGTATCTTCAGGGAGAATGTCCGGATTCATGCCGCTGGTACGGAATTTAGCCAGGACTTTTTCCTCATTAAATTCTCTCCAATCCGTTTTGGTGGATCCACTTTCAGCTAAAAGGTACATAAAATTCGATTTTGGACGCGACACCTTAGTGTCATAAATACAATAAGTAAATTTAGGCTTTTTTTGGCATTTGCCAATATTTTTGCCCGAAATAAGGTGTGTGGAGGTGAGTCATATTCAAAAAACGGCAACAGTGCAGAAAATCTTTAAAAATTGCCTAATTTTTCTCGCATGGATTGGATGGCAGATGCAGGGTTTAGCTGAATTGAGATCGGTACTGAACCAGTTTTCGCCCCTCAGCGAGGCGGCGTGGCAGGATTTTGCCGCTGGCCTGGAACTGATTCGGGTCAGGCGAAAGCAATTGATTACCCGTCAGGGGGAGGTGGAGCGCTACATGTATTTTGTGGTGGAAGGCATTCAAAGGGGATTTTACCTGCGTGACGACAAGGATTTTACCATTGCATTTTCCTTCAATCATTCATTTTCGGGCATTCCTGAGAGCTTTTTTACCCAAACTCCTTCCAATTGTTTTCTGGAAGCCCTTACTCCCGGCATGCTTTTGCGCCACGATCACGACCGGCTGATGCGCCTCTTTGATACCCACCATGACCTGGAACGGGTGATGCGCATTGCGACCCAGCAGATTCTGGCGGGTATGACCGAGCGGCTGTACCAGATTCAGGCCCTGACCGCTGAGGAACGGTTTCGGGCGCTGGCCGCCCGCAGTCCCCATGTGCTCAATCTGATTCCCCAAAAATACCTGGCTTCTTATCTGGGCATGAATCCCGCGACTTTTTCGACTTTGATGAATTCAATTAAGCTGGGGGAGGACTGATTTTTTAATGGGGTCAGTTGGGATGTTTTTTTACCACTGAGAATTTCATGTGCCATGTATTCTTGGGTTGGATCTTCCCTGAGTTAACGCAGGTCCTTTTTAAGGGTACCCCATGCCTAAAATCTTTGTCTGGCCAAAGATTTTCCTGCTTTCCGTCCTGCAACTTTGCTTATCTAAATTTAATTCCAATCTCATGAAAGCAAAGGAAATTCGCAGCCAAAGCTGGTTTGATCAGACGGGCTACCCTTTTACCTCTCAATATTTTTCTACCCCTGATGGCGATCTGCATTATGTGGATGAAGGGCAGGGAGAGCCGATTTTATTCGTGCATGGCACCCCGGTGTGGTCGTACCTGTACCGTGATTTTATCCGGGAGTTTTCCCGGACCCATCGTTGCCTTGCCGTGGATCATCTGGGCTTTGGGCTATCTGATAAACCTGAAAAAGCGGGTTATCGTCCCCGCGACCATGCCCAACGGCTGGAAATGCTGGTGAAGCACCTGGGACTGAAAAATATCACCCTGGTGGTGCACGACTTTGGCGGCCCCATCGGGCTGGGCTTTGCCCTGGCAAATCCTGATCTGATCGGGCGGTTGGTAATTTTCAATACCTGGATGTGGGAGACAGCCCATGACCCGCGGGCGGTCAAAATTGACCGGACGCTTCGCTCGGGTTTGGGGAAATTTCTCTACCTGAATCTGAACTTTTCCCCCAGATTTCTTTTCAAACAGGCTTTTGCGGATAAACGGAAAGTTGGGAAGGTGCTGCACATGCAGATCATCCGGGTATTTCCAGACCGGAAATCGAGGATGGGACTGTGGGAAATCGGCAAGGCATTGGTGGGTGAATCGGCCTGGTACGGGCAGTTGTGGGAGCAGCGGGCCAAATTGGCACCTTTTCCCAAATTGATTTTGTGGGGGATGGAAGACAAATTTATCACTCCCGAAAACCTGGAAAAATGGCAGTCAGCTTTCCCCGAGGCGCAAATCAGACGATTTTCCTGTGGTCATTTTGTGCAGGAGGAAGCTGGGGAGGAGGCGCGGAAGGCGTTGGGGGAGTTTTTGAAGGAAGGATAATTTCGATCCTCAAAAAATACTTCTTACTTCGGGAAAAAGGATAAATTGGGACTTAATTTCCCTGCATCGGGACAAGCCATTTTTTTCGATTTGATTGCGAACTGATGAGTATTTCCTTTTATTCTTCCCCAAAAAGCGAAATCGCCTACACGATACTGGATTTATTCGAATCTGAGTTCGGGCTACCCAGAGCCTATGCTCAGAATCTCGTGGACCGGGAGCTGGCCCCTCATTTTGAGCAGCTAAGGGAATCGGTCTGGATTTATATCGAAACGCCCTATGTGGACAAGGTATTTCGGGACAGCTACTATCATTATTTTTCGTCCAAAAATGGTCCTTACAAAAAAGATTGCATCAGACTTTCGCTCTTTAGCCAGGAAATTGCAATGGATGATTTTCAGGATTTGGAAAAATTGCCCTGGTTGGAGGAAATGTACCTGGGGTTTATCATTCTGAGACCTACCACCCCTTTTGTGGTGGGCAGGAGTCACCTGTCTCCCCTTGCCTTAAAGGAAAATGATTTTCTTTGTTGCCAGGCTATTATCCCTTCTTCTGTTCATGGAGTTAAGTTGAGTTCAGGCGGTTTTCCCCATTCATCCCAGGATACAGAAACAATCACCTGCGCTGAAACAACTTTATGGTCGGTCATGGAATATTTTGGTTACAAATATGCTGAGTACAAACCCACGCTTCCCTCCAAAATAACTTCAGTTTTGCGAAACGTATCCTATGAAAGGCAAATTCCCTCCCGGGGTTTGAATATTCAGCAAATGGCTTTTGCCTTGAAGGAATTTGGTTTTGGTCCAAGGATTTATTCCAGTAAACAGTTCGGAGATTCCTTTTTTCCCTTACTAAGGATGTATTCTGAAAGCGGAATCCCGTTAATTGTTGCAGTTCAGAATGAAAAAATCGGGCATGCATTTCTTTGTATTGGCAGAGAAAAAATTTCGGGGAATATGATCGACTCTCTTGAGCCGGGAACCGAGTCAGATTTGTTGGTGAAAAGAATTTTGGATGAAGGAAAGATTACCCTTCTGGATTTTTCTGAAATTTCATGCCAATTCATTTTTATTGACGATAACCGGCCTGTTTATCAGAAAGCCAGACTTGAAACCCCTACCATCAATTACCCGAGCCCAACCTGGAAGGATTGCCAGATCAGTTACTTCATTGCTCCCCTTTACCCTAAAATTTACCTTGAAGCATTTGAAGCAAAGAAATATTTTAAACAATTTTTCTTCAGGATTTTCAGGGATTCCATTCCAATTGAATCTGAAATAATGATTCGGTTTTTCCTTACCTCTTCCAGATCATTTAAACATTCCGTCAATTTTAACGTTTCGATGGGTGGGGAAATGAAGAGCATTATTCTGGAAACCTCAATGCCTAAATTTATTTGGGTGGGAGAAATAAGCAACAGAGGCCTGATAAAAAGCAATAAGGCCAATGGTGTCGTAATTCTGGACGCAACGGAAGCCAATATTTTGGATAACAAACCCCTGATTTTGGGAGCATTTCAGGACAAAATTGTTACTTTTGAATTTCCGGGCAGAACATTGACCACAATGGAAATTCCTTTCCCTGCCTTCGAAATTTATTCCAATTACTCAGGAGATTACTAAAATGGCCCATAAAATCAGTAAAAAGGATGCGATCCTGGCCCGTTTAAAGCAAGAGGGAAAGATTGCGAGAATGGACGAAAAGGGATATCAGGTCCTTTCTTCAGAAATGAATGAAAGCCTCATGGAAATCAGGAGAGAATATCAGGTGAAAGAAAGGGAATCTCAAGTTTCGTCCTCACAGGTGATTTTGAATGCATAATTGCCTTTTTTACATTTTGGAAATGGTGCTAAATAATTCCAGGGAATAGTCTCTTATTTGCTATTTAACCCACTTTTACCCAACTTCAACCAAGAAAGAGGTCCGTTTTTCTACCCACTGCCTTACTGCCCGCAAAAAATGAAGGCTTATGAAATCTTTGAGGATCCTTTTGCTTTGCTTGCTGGCTCCCGTCTTATTACAGGCTCAGGGAGGCAGAAATGAGGATTTACCCGCCACCCAAACAGGGGTGAAATTTTCCTGGGGACTTGAATTTCCCTCCCGCAACCTGTACCAGGGATTCAACTACAAATTCATGGAGCCGGGTAACCGCATCGGGCTCCTGGGCTACCAGAATATTCCCATCAACATCACCACCCAGTTCAGCCCGGCCGTGGGAGTCAGCTATTTTTACTTCGAAAAAAGCCAGGATTACAACCGCGACTGCACCCTGGATTCTTTCCCCACCTTCTGGTCGGTTGCGGATACCCTGCCGGGGCGCGACATCAAGGTGCTGGCCCTCACCATCGAGCCTGCCTTCAAGTTTTACATCGTCAACTGGGCCCTGTTTCTCCGCTTGTCACCCATTGCCCACATCAACCTCAGCACCCGCATGGAAAATTACAGTCATGCCTGCGGCAGCAGTGTAAAAAGGAGTTTTTTTGATTGGGAAAAGGGGCCCGACCGCAACCGCGCCCGGGTCATGGTGGGCCTCAGCATGGGCATCGTGAAGGAGATCAGGCTGAATGCTTCCCGCTGGCTGGCCCTGGAAACAGGTTTTCAGACCATGATCAATCCCTTGCTGGAAGCCAATTCTCCCAAAACTGAAGGCCCGCGGTTCGACTTTGGTTTCACCGGGTTTTATGTCAACTTCGGGTTTTTCAGGAAATGGATTCCGTTGGACAAGAGCATTTGAATCTTTTCTGTTGCTGAATTCTGATTTCATTTGGAAATTTGCCCCACCATGACAAACCTGGCTTCCAAAACCTTACGGCTTTACAAGGATTCCTTTTCGGGCATGCCCCGTGAAATCTGGGAACTGGCCATTCTGACCTTCATCAACAAGGTCGGCACCATGGTGATACCCTTTCTCACCGTTTATCTCAATACGGAATTGAAATTTTCCCTGCAGGACGCAGGTTTTTTGGTGGGGGGATTCGGATTTGGTTCCTTTTTTGGCACGTTCCTGGGCGGAAAACTGGTGGACAAAATCGGCTATCGTCCCATCATTATGGCCGGATTGGGTCTGAGCGGGATTTTTTTGATTCTGCTCCAGTTCGCCACAGGATTTTATGAATTTCTTGCGCTGATTTTCCTGGCCGCCTTCTTTGGGGAGTCCATTCGTCCGTCTGTTTCAGCGATTGTGGGTGAATTTGTACCCAAATCCCAAACGGGTCGGGCCATCGCCCTGCTGCGATTGGCGATCAACCTGGGTTTTGCCGCTGCGCCTGCGATTGGAGGTTTCGTGGTCATGACCCTGAGTTATGCCTGGCTTTTCTGGATTGATGGAATTTCCTGCATTCTGGCCGCGGTTTACTTCCTGATTGCCTCGGCAAGCTGGAAAGCCAGGCACCAGGGCAGGGCAAATGAAAATGCAAATCTGGAAGCAGAAACGGCCGTTTCCATGTGGCGAAACACGAAGTTTCTCCTATATCTCCTGGCCACTTTTATCCTTGCCTTCTGTTTTGTCCAATGGTTTTACAGCGTGCCCGTGTTCATCAAATCAGAATGGGGCTACGATGAGCAATACATTGGGATGCTGATGGCCATGAACGGGCTGTTGATCACCTTCGTGGAAATGCCTTTGGTGCATGGATTCGAGCGATCGGGACGGATTGTAATTTCCCTGCGGGTGGGTCTGATCATGATTGGGATATCGTTTTTGCCTTTTTTGTTGACCAAAGCCCTTTGGCTGTGCTTCCTGGCCATGTTTTTCCTGACCGTGGGAGAAATTCTGTTTCTGCCTTTCAATAATTCTCAGGCCCTGATTATGGCCCCGGCAAAAAGGCGGGGCGAATACATGGCTGGCTACAGCATGACCTGGTCCCTCACCCATATTCTGGGCCCTACTTTGGGACTGGGATTTGTGGAATTATTTGGTTTCGACTGGTACTGGGTGGCGCTCGCGGTGTTGGTGGGCATTGCCTTTTTGTTCAACGTCATTTCCCGGGAGATGCCACAACCTGCGCCTGCCCCACAATAGAAAAGGGATCGCCTTGCGACAACCCCTTTTCGTGGAACTAATCCCTTTCGGGATCCCTGCTTACCTGTAATCTTTACAATTAACCTGATTGACTAATCAATCTTGAACTCTGCAGTAAAGGTAGGGGGGCCAGGTATCCTTCCAAATGACTTTTGTCAAGTTTGGGAATGATTGTAAATATTTTTGAGGTTCTCATAACCAGGATTTGGGGATTTTGGGCGCCTCCCGCGGTGCTTCGCAATCCTGCGGGCCGGGCTTGCTCTGGGGTTTCGTGCCGTTCCGAACAGTTCGGACCCGGCACCCTTCCCTCGCGTTTGGCCCTTGCCGGGCTATGGCCGCTCAGTCAGGCCCGCCGCATCCCTGGCGCACTGGCGGGCCTGCGGCCCGGCAAGGGATTTAAGGAAATCTTCAAAAACAGAAAACCAGGGCAGGCTCCCCTAAAGAAAGCGCCGTTTTTTAATTGTTATTTGCCAATTGGCGATTGAACCCGGTCCAATGCAGAGGCTCAAAGTAAGTCGGGTTGCTGAGCTGCTATTACCCAAAACCCATGTTCTCAGGAACAGGCAAATAGCCCCAGCGGGGCGGCACAACGGCTTGGGCAATCCACAAGACAGGTCTGGTTCCGCCCCGCTGGGGCTTTTTCCACGATGCTGCATTTTCCCGGGGCTCACGCCCCGGGCTACAAATATGCCGTCCCTACGGGACTACTTTTGAACTCTTCTGGTTCGGATAGAAAAAGCAGAGACCTGTAAAAGCAAAGAAGATCAAGGCGGACGCAGGTAAAGTAAGCGCCGTTTTTTAATTGTTAATTGCCAATTGGCGATTGAACCCGGTCCGACCCAGAGATTCGAGGATTTTTGAGTTTCCTTTAGTTGAAATTAAAACCTAAACCAAAAGCCAGGCGAATTTCATTTAGTGGAATGGAGTAGGCTTCATTATAATATCCCCCAGCCACAAAACGGGTTTCACCAAAGAGGTGAAAAAAGCTGCCATAGTAAGCAAGGCCACCACCCACGGAAAAAACGGGAGCCAGTCCATTGCGGGCGGGCTCGGCCGCAAAGCCTCCCACAGACTGCACCGTCTGGGTATGCACCAGCGTAACCCCCGGCTGCACCAGAGCATATACATCAAATGGCTGGTTGGGCATAAAGTGATATCTGGGGCCAAAAAACAAAGAGTGGGTGCGGTAATCCTGCCCGAATAAATTGGGACTGATGTACTCGGCCACCCCGGTCAGGTCGTTGGCCGAAGAACCCAGATTTGCAAAAATGACCCCATTGATTTCAATGTGGTCAGAGGCCATGAAGCCCAGGTCGCCGTACACATAGTATTTCCACTCGTGGAAATTATTTCCCACCCCAAAGGTGCCCTGCACCTGGACCATGTTTTTATGCACGCCTGCCTGGGACCATCCTGAAACGGAAAAACCCAGCACGAGCGCCAGCAACAGCAGAATTCCTTTTCTTTGCATCATTTCCACAGGTTGAAGAGATAGTAATTGGCCGAAAAGGTAAACAACAGGTGGCCCGCCAGGCTGGTTTCATTGTGCACCTCAACTTCGTTGAGGCCGGTAATTTCATCCTGGTGAAAATGGGCATCCTTGCCCAGGTGCACCATGTACTGACCCTGCAGGGTCAGTTCGAGGCGGGGCCCGATAAATTTGCTTACCCCAACTCCCACCTGAACAGCCGCACTGAAAATCTGCCCCGAATCATAGAGTGGGCCATTACTCCTCTGGGTCCGCAGGCGGGTCAGGTCAAAGCATTGTCCCCCCAGAAAATAAGGCACAAAGGCTTTGTCACCATAACCTTGTTTGAATGGGGCAAACTGCACTGACCAACCAATGTGGTGATCCTGCCTGAAACCAAAATCAGCAGGTTTGGAACTGATATAATCGTAAAACCACTCTGTATTCACTTTGGGACCAAATCCAATTTTGAACTGGCCGCCGGCCCCGATTCCTGCGGATCCGTCTTCGGTGAAGAGGTTGGCGGTGTTGCGGACCCCAAGGGCAAATGATCCACCCTGATAAAATCCCTGGGCGGGAAGCAGGCTTCCCATTCCCATGACCATCACGGCCATTATTAGCAGACGCTGCAATGACATAAAGGAAAAGTTAGTTATTTGATTTGTTCCACTGCTTCCCTGATGGTCTTAACGGGCAATTTGCAGACTTTATTTTGACAGACATAGACCATGGTTTCGCCTGCCACAAATCTTTGCTCCAATAAAGGCAGGGTTTTGGGACCTTCTTTCACCGCGGGTACCACCAGTTTATTCGGGAGATAACCTCCTGATTCGAGCTCCTGAGCGTACTCAAGGGCTTTGGGCCCGGTGATCACCCATTCATACCAGGGATAAGTTTGCTTGAGCAACAGAATGCCCCAGTTGGAAAATCCGCCCGGATACGAAGGCATCTGGGGCTTGACCGTGGCCAGCATCTGCAGGGCCATATCTGCATATTCCTGCTTTTCGAGCAGGATGCTGAGGGTATAGAGGTTATTGGCCATCACCGAGTTGGAGCCCGGGATCACATTATCATTCATTTCAAACTTGCGGGAGATCAGAGCCGGGTCCAGATCAGAAGTGTACCAGAACATCTTGTGTTCCTTCGAGTAAAAATGTTCAATGGCGTAGGAGGTCAGGCTGTCGGCTTTTTCGAGCCATTGCGGGTCGCCCGTTACCTGGTATAATTCCAGAAAAGCATCTGCAACCAGGGCATAATCATCCAGGAAAGCATTGATGGTGGCCCGGCCTTCTTTGTAATTGCGGTAAAGACCGTCCCCATTTTTCATTTTCTCCGCAATAAAGTTGGCGTTAGTCAGGGCTGTTTCGAGGAATTTCTTTTCACCAAAAGCACGGTACGCATCCACGTAGCCGCGCAGCATGAGGGCATTCCAGGAAGCCAGGATTTTATCATCCAGTCCCGGTCTGACGCGGCGACCACGCACTTCCAGCAGCACTTCGTTGATGCCGTTGAGCTTGCGTTCAAATTCTTCCAGTGTCCAGCCGTTTTGGCGGGCAAATTCTGCTCTGGATTCGGTCGCATAAAGGATATTCTTGCCTTCTTCCCAGTTTCCCGTGGACTTGCAATTATAATAATCCATGTACCATTCCAGGTCGCCGGGCATGAATTTGCGCAATTCCTTTTCAGTCCAGACATAAAATTTTCCTTCTTCCTTTTCAGAATCTGCATCCAGCGAAGAATAAAAACCTCCTTCAGGAGAGGTCATTTCCCGCTCCACCCATTCGAGGGTTTGGAAAACGGTGCGTTTGTACAATGGATCAGGATTGCGCAGCCAGGCTTCCGCATACAGACTGACCAACTGTCCGTTATCGTACAGCATTTTTTCAAAGTGGGGCACAATCCAGTAAGGATCAGTTGAGTAGCGGGCAAAACCTCCTCCCAATTGATCATAAATTCCCCCCCGGGCCATTTTTTGCAGGGTCAGGTCCAATACTTTCTCAATTTCGGGGTTGTGGGTGTGGTGCAATACCCGTTGCAGAAACAGGTAATTATTGGGCATGGGAAATTTATTGCGCGAGCGCATGGGTCCGCCTTCGACCGGGTCGAATTTGGGCAGCCAGGGCAGGACCATGGAATCTACGTCTATCCTTGTAAAGGGAGCGGGATTGGCCTCAGGAATGATGGCATCCATGCTGTTCAGGCCTTCTGAAATGCGAACTGCATATTCCACGGCTTTGGCCGAGTCGCGGCGGTAAAAATCTGCCAGTTGGTCCAGGGCGTCCAGCCAGTTTTCCTTCGGAAAATAGGTTCCACCCCAGATGGGCCGCCCGTCCGGGAGGGCGATGCAGTTGAGGGGCCAGCCCCCACTGCCAGTCATCAGCATGACGGCGTCCATGTAGATTTGGTCAATGTCGGGGCGCTCCTCGCGGTCCACTTTGATGCAGACAAAGCTGGCATTCATGCGGGCTGCCACCGTGCTGTCTTCAAATGACTCGTGCTCCATGACGTGACACCAGTGACAGGCGGCATAACCAATGCTCACCAGCAGGAGTTTATTTTCACTTTTTGCCTTTTCCAGGGCTTCTTCTCCCCAGGGATACCAATCCACGGGATTATGGGCATGCTGAAGCAGGTAGGGACTGGTTTCGTGGATAAGGTGATTGGTGTATTTGGATTCCATGGAGTCAGGTTGATTTTTACAGGAATTGAGGGCAATCAGGATAAGGATTGCGGCGAAAGGAGAGATTCGGGAGAAAAATTTCATGGAAAATGCTTTTTCAACTCAGCTTACGCTGGCGCAGGCATTCCATGAGCAGGATTCCCGCAGCGACAGAGACGTTCAACGATCCTATTTTTCCCTGCATAGGGATGGTAATGTGTTCGTCAGCGAGTTTGATCAGTTTACTTTGAATGCCTTTGTCCTCCGCGCCCACCATGAGGCAGACCGGGCCGGTCAGTTCAGATTGGGTCAGCGAGGTATTTCCCTTTTCCGTGCAGGCTACGATTTTGATGCCGTAGGCTTTCATCAGCAGGACGGCGTCGGCCAGGACCTGTACTTTGCAGACGGGCAGGTGATTGAGGGCCCCTGCAGAGATTTTCATGGCATCTGCATTGACCCGGGCTGCGCCCTGTTCGGCCACAATCACGCCATTGGCGCCCAGGCATTCCGCGCTGCGGGCAATGGCTCCAAAGTTGTGAATGTCCGTGATGCCATCAAGCAGGAGGAGGCAGGGAGGCTCGTCCTGGTCCATGAGCGAAGACACGAGGTCTTCGAGGGGAACGTAGCCCACCATGGAGGCCAATGCGGCCACGCCCTGGTGGTTTCCACCCCGGCAAAGCCGGTCGAGTTTATCCACGGGTACAATTTGGTAATAAACTCCCGCGGCCCGTGCCTTATCTGAAATGGTATTCAGGACATCCACACTGAGGCCTTTTTTGACAAAGACCCGGTCGAGCTGACGGCCTGAGTCCAGGGCTTCAATTACGGGATGAACCCCGAAGATGAGTCCTTCTTTCTTTTTGGGCTGACGATTTTCCATAAGCGTAAAAAAGGAGGCCACTTAATGCGCCTCCTGTTAAGTTTTCCTTTATTTAGGGGCTTCAGACCCGGCCAATCTTCGCGTGTCGCAATGGATTGGCCGGGTCGTTTCCACCTCAGTCCGGGTTTGGGTTGGCCCCGGCGCTTGTATCACTTTACTCAGTTCCCACTTTTGCACGCAGGCGCTTGACCTGTTGTTCGTGGCGGGGATCGAGGGTCATAGCGTAGAGTTTTTCTGCAGCGATCAGGCCTTTGGGATATTCTTCTGCCTGCTCGTAGTAACGGGAAAGCATATCCAGGGCGCTGATAAAGCGGTCGCGGTATTTCATGCCTTCAATGTCGTCTTCGTAGAATTCGAAAGTGGAAAGCACAATCTCATTGACGTAGTCATAGTACTCAATGGCTTTCTCCTTTTTGCCCAGCCTGAAGTAGCTGTTTCCGAAGAATAATTGCAGCACGGGCTCCATTTCAATCACCGTGTAGGGGATTTTCTCTTCATGCAGATCCAGCATTTCGAGGGCTTTGGCATTGTACTCGTCGATCGATTTCTGGTAGGCGGCCACGTATTGCTTCAGGCTGTCGAGGGCTGCAGGATTATCGCCGGTCGCTTCCAGGGTTTTGATGGCTTTCTCAGCATTGGCAACCCGTCCCTGAGCCAGTTCTGCTTCGCCCAGGAAAGCATTGGAAGTGCGGTAGAAGGTACTGCGCAGGTTTCCAATGATGGTGCGGCGGATGTGCTCGTCCAGATACAGGTTGGGATTGTCGAGATCGCGGTAGCGGAATCTGTTTTTGAGTTTATTATAACAGGAATCCACGTCCATGGTGCCATGCTGGTAGGGATCGAAATTGCGGTTCTCGGATTTGGTAACGGGAGATACGCGGTAAGCGAGCCCTTCAACCTGGAAATAAGGCATGAGGTTGAGGTAGCTGGACGGCGGGATGGTGCTGGAGAAGTAGATGGGGCGTTCCCATCCGTTCTGGGCATTGGTGTTGAGGATGTCGAGGATCAGGTAATCCTGCTTGAGGATGTAGGGATTGGCATTGCCGCCGCGGAAGCGGGGCGCCCACACGAGGGGGCTTTCAATGCGGTCCACGTCGCCAGGCTTAACCGTACCGTTGGCAATTACCTTTTCTTTATCCACTTCCAGGGTCACTTTCTTGCCTGCAGCCCACCTTACAATGGCGTTGCGCTCGCCGCGGTATTTGTCTTCCGTGATGCTGATGGGCAGTGCTTCAGACTGATTGGCTTTTTTGCGCATCTGGTCGATGTACCAATCCGTGTTGAGGAGGCTCAGGTTGACCACCCGCACGTCCGTGCGGATGCCTTCCACTTCCTGTAAGTACCACAAGGGGAAGGTATCGTTGTCACCGTTGGTGAACAGGATGGCATTTTTAGCGCAGGAATTGAGGAGGTTGTAGGCCGAGTCGGGAGCTACATAACGAACTGCCCGGCTGTGGTCATTCCAGTTTTCTTTGGCCATTACCCCCGGCACCAGCAGGAGACATAGTATCCCCGTGACCAGATGACTTGATTTTTTGAGCAGTGGTTTCAATAATTCCCATAGCCCGATTACCCCGAGCCCTATCCAAATGGCAAAGGTCTGGAACGATCCTGCATAGGAGTAGTCACGTTCGCGCGGCTGAGAAGGTGTCTGGTTGAGGTAAATGATGATGGCCAGACCCGTAAAGAAAAACAGCAGCATGATGGCGCCGAAATCTTTGGTGCGGGAGAATCCGTGCCAAACCATTCCAAATAATCCCAACAGGAGGGGGAGAGCATAGTAATGGTTTTTGCCAGGATCATTCTTGATGTGATCGGGCATTCTGCTGGTTTGCCAGAATTTAATTCCTGTTTCCCATGAATCATCCTGCTTGTCGCCTTCCCGTCCGGCAAAATTCCACATGAAATAGCGCCAGTACATGTGATTCATCTGGTATTCCAGGAAGAATTGCATGTCTTCAGATGCGGTTGGCTTGTCCATGTTGGGATTGGAGGGATCGGGTTGGCGCTTGACGAAGCGGCGGTAGCCGAACAGGTTGGCCGGATATTGGTAGTGGCCCGAGGAATACATCCTGGGGAAGAATTTTTTGTAACGGGAGTCGTATTCATAGCCCGTTTTGTAACCGTCCCAAACGTAGCGGGTGGATTTGCGGAATACTTCCACTTTACCCGTTTTTTCATTCAGTCGCACAGGAGCCCCTTCTTCGAGGGTGGGGTTGGTTCCCAGAGCGCCTTTGGTGACGGTGGTATTTTTGACGGAGAAGGTATTTCCGTTTGTGAGTTTATAGGTGCCATCAGAGATGGGCAGCCAGTTTTCATCTTTCAGTTTGACGAAGTTTTTGCGGTCCTGGGTCTGGCGTCCACGCTGCACATCATTGTACAGGGGGCCACTCAGGAGGGGACGGTCGCCGTACTGCTCACGTTTCATGTAGCTGAGCATGGAAACTACGTTTCCAGGGTCGTTTTCATTGATGGGAGCGTCCGTATTGGCGCGGATGGCGATCATCATGTAGGAAGAAAATCCGATCATGATCACCAGGAATGAAAGCAAAATGGTGTTAATCGCAGGGTAGGAGAAGGTGAGAAAGGAAATTTTGAAGGATCCTGGTTTATTGGTGAACCACAATCCAACGCCCATGGCCGCGGCAAAGAGCACGGCAAATACCCATACCCCAGTGGCCATACCCATACCCATGCCGCTCAGGTCGCCAGAGCCATCCCAACGGATCACACCCACCAGATTTTGCTCAAAGAACCAGATAAATTCGATGGTATATTGAATCACTCCATACTGAACGAGGAAGAGGATTACCACGGAAGCGGCCAGGGTTACACCCAGTCCGACCCAGGAAAATTTGAATTTGCGAACGTAGTAGATGTAGGAAAGGGCGGGAATCGCAAGCAGGTTCAGCAAGTGGACTCCAATCGAAAGTCCCACGGCAAAGGCGATCAGCACAATCCAGCGCAGGTGATGGGGCTCGTCAGCCCGGACTTCCCATTTCATAATCAACCATACCACCAGGGCCGTACAGAGCGAACTCATGGCGTAAACTTCCGCTTCCACTGCGTTGAACCAGATAGAGTCAGCAAAGGTGCAGGCCAGAGCGCCCACCATGCCGGCAAACATGATGATCAGGGATTTATCCATGGTGAGTTGTTCCTCGCCGTCTTTTTCCACGATCTTTTTGGCCAGTGCGGTCACAATCCAGAAGGTGAAAAGGGAGGTAAAGGCCCCTGAAAACACGCTCACCAGGTTGACCATGTAGGCCACAGTAGCAGGTGAAGGTGCAAAAATGGCAAATATGCGGCCAATCAACAGGTAGATTGGCGGTCCGGGAGGGTGGGGAACCTGGAGCTCATTGGCACAGGAAATAAATTCACCACAATCCCAGAAGGAAGCGGTGGGGGCCATGGTGAGCAAATAGGTTAAGAAAGCAATCGCGAAGGCTACCCAGCCAAAAATGTTGTTAAGTCGATTGTAATTCATTGTGTTTTTGAAATCATTCAGGGTTTTGATTAAGGCCCCAGTGATCAGTTGGGGGTGAGATTAACAAAAAACTGCCTGGCAAGTGCAACCAGTTAACGCAAATCTCCAAACATTATTCGAGGATATACGGGTAATTTGGTTCCGAATATACATCTTCATAGATCTCACTGGGGTCTGGCAGGGGAGAAGCTTCTGCGAAATCGGCTGCTTCCTGCGAAATCTCCTTAAGTTTTTCGTCGATCGCATCCAGTTCTTTTTGGGTGGCGACTTTGTGTTCGAGAATGTAGGATTTGATCTTCAGAATGGGATCCTGATCCTTGAATTCTTCCAGTTCTTCCTTGGAGCGGTACTTGGCGGGATCCGACATGGAGTGGCCTTTGTAACGGTAGGTTTTCATTTCCAGCAACACAGGGCCTTTGCCGGCCCGCACGTGTTCCACGGCCTTTTTGGTCTCTTCATAGACTTCAAAGACGTCCATGGCGTTGACCGCCCAGGAGGGCATATCGTAGGCACAGGCCAGACGGTACAACTCGGTCATATTGGAAGTACGCTCCACGGAGGTACCCATGGCGTATTCATTATTTTCAATCACAAAAATGGTGTTGACCTTCCAGGTCATGGCGATGTTGAGGGCTTCGTGGAAGGCACCCTGGCGTACTGCGCCATCGCCCATCATGCAGATACACACCTTGTCTTCGCCGCGGTATTTGGAGGCAAAGCCAATGCCTGCACCCAGGGGAATCTGTCCGCCCACGATGCCGTGGCCGCCCAGCAGGTTGTGCTCTTTGGAAAACATGTGCATGGACCCGCCTTTTCCTTTGGAAGAGCCTGTGCGCTTGCCATACATTTCGGCCATGATGGCTTTGGGATCCACCCCGCGGGTGATGGCCACCCCGTGGTCACGGTAGGCCGTGATCAGGTAGTCGTCTTTGCGGATGGCGGCTTCAATCCCTGAAGAAACGGCCTCCTGGCCGTTGTAAAGGTGGCAAAAGCCTTTGATCTTTTGCATCATGTACATTTGGGAAGCTTTCTCCTCAAAGCGACGCTGAAGGAGCATTTCCTCATACCAATGCATCAGTTGCTCCTTTGAGTAGGACCTTTTAGCGGCGGGTTTCGTTTTTGCTTTTGCCATCCTGTATGTTTTTTGAGGGTGTAAAGGTGGATTTTCGCCCAAACCCTTCACAATTTCCTCAATTTTAAAATTCTGTTTCTCTATTCAGGGGGCCAAATTAACCAAAAAAATCCTGAATTGGAAAGACAGGAAGGCAATTTAAACAAAGCAAAACAGGGCATGGGAAAGCGGCTTCTGATTATCCCCTCCTTTTCCTTAACTTTGCCTTCATTAATTATAAAAAATAAGCCTTATGGAAGACGCCATCGCCGGAATTTTTACCATCCTTGTCCTGGCCTTTTTTGTCGCAACTTACGTCATGGTTGCCCTGTCAGTGCAGAAAATCGCCCGCAATTCTGATGAAAGCCATTACTCCTGGTTTGCCTGGATTCCGATTTTGCACGAAGTATTGCTGCTTAAGATTGTCAAAAAGCCTGAATGGTGGATTGTGATCATTTACTTTGTACCCATTGCCAACTGGGTGATGCGCTGGGTATTGCAGTACGAACTGGTCAAATATTGCCGCAAACCCGGATGGTGGATCGCGGTTTTCATTTTCTTTTTCCCTGCCTACCCCTTTATGATCTGGAAAATGGCCCAGGACTATGAAGCCATTGAAGCCAATCCCCAGAATTTTGCCGACCAGGGCCAGGGAACGACCCAGGAAAGCTTTTTTTAATCAGTAAACGGTTTACTCCCGATAGCTATCGGGATTACGGTTTACGGTTTTTCCTTTACGCATGCAATTCTGTATGAGCCTTTTTTTCAAACTCCCAACTTTCCGATTGCTATTGAACTGTAAACTGTAAACCGCAAACCGTCCTCATGTATCTGAAAACCCTTCAGCTAACCAATTTCCGCAATTACGAGGAGCTGACCCTGGATTTTGAGCCGGGCATCACCTGTATTACGGGCAATAACGGCGAGGGAAAAACCAATGTGCTGGAATCCATTCACTACCTGGCCATGACCCGCGGCTGGTCTTCTCAGTCTGAAAAGTACAGTTTGAAGGACGGGGAAACGTATTTTATGGTGGAGGGGAAATGGATGCTGGGGGATCCGTTTTATGTGCAGTGCAATTTTGTGACGGGCAAAGGCAAGAAAATTCTGCTAAATAATGTGCCCCTGCCCCGCATGAGCGACCACATTGGCCGCATTCCTCTGGTGGTGGTGCTACCCAACGACACCCAGCTCATTGACGGAAGTCCCTCTGTGCGGCGCAAGTTTGTGGATGGATTCATCTCCCAGTACGATCAGTCCTACCTGGTGGCTTTGATTCATTATGAGAAATGCCTGACCCAGCGCAACGCTTTGCTGGCTTCTTTCCTCGAACGGGGTACCTTTGATGCAGATCAGTTGCTGCCCTGGAACCTGCAACTGGCCCGTTCGGGCCAGGAGATTTTCAGCAAACGGACAGCCTTTCTGGAGGATTTCACGCCCATTTTCAAGGATTATTTCAAACGGATTGTCTCGGACAAGGAGACTCCCACCCTGACTTACAGCAGCCAGGTGACTGAAAATAGGGCTGAAGCCTGGGCGGATTTATTTGCTAAACACCAACAACGCGACCGTTTTGCGGGTCGCAGCACGGCCGGCATCCACAAGGATGATTTTGTGTTTGAAATTGACGGGCAACCTGTCCGGAATTTTGGCTCCCAGGGCCAGCAAAAAACCTTCGTGATTTCCCTGAAATTTGCCCAGTACGAGATCCTGGAAGCCCGCACGGGCAAGGCCCCTGTCTTGCTTCTGGACGATATTTTCGATAAATTGGATGTGCACAGGCTGGGGCAGATCGCCCAAATCCTGGACCAGACGGTGCAGGGGCAGGTCTTCATCACGGACACGACTTTTTCACGGACAGAGCAGGTGTTCAAAGGTGTCAGAAACCGTCAGGTCACCTACTTCAATGTGTCTCAGAATCAACTTTCAAAACTGACTCAGGATGGCTAAAAAGAGCAATGAATTTTCCCTTGGCGAAGCCATTGAATTATACCTCAATGAAAACGGGATCAAAGAAAAATCGCTCGTGCAGCGGGTCATTGCCGACTGGGAAAAGATCATGGGCAAGCCCGTGGCCGACCATACCGAGCAGTTGTGGTGGAGCAAAGGCGTTTTTCACATCAAAGTGAGCCATCCCGCCTGGAAAAATGAGCTTTCCATGAGCCGCTCAAAGATCAAAGACCTGCTGAATAAGGAATTGGGCGCCAGCCTGATTCAGGAAGTGAAGATTGTTTGAAAGATTAGGAGATTGGGATCCTTTATCAACAAAATCCTTTATTGTCAATTCTCCTTCGCACCCTGATGTTCATTGTTCATTGTTCATTGCCAATTGTCCCTAATAGCTCCACTTAATCCGCAAATAAACCCCGCTGCCGAGGTGCCCGAATCCTTTGGCCGGGTCTTCACCCAGGAAAACCTGTCCCAGGAGCATCAGTTCCCAGTTGTCGCTGAGGGAATAGCCAAAGGAGGGGGAAAGGAACAGCAAATTCATGCCCGGGGCATAAATCACCCCGCCTGAGGCGGTGAGAAGAGGCGTAATTTGTCCGGAAACGGAAGCAAAGGCCGAATATCTGGAAGGCATCAGCGATTTGGCGGAAATCCTGCCGAAGGCACTGGTTCCGCCCCCCGTCAGGCCGACGGGCGTAATGAGTCCCTGGGAATTGTACAGAAATGAACCCATGACATAAACGCCGTTTTTGAAGGAATAATCCACGGATACGGTCGCACTGACCGTGCCCAGGGTGTCTTGCAGTTGCCGGCGGGGATGAAAATAGGTGGCTTCGCCTTTGAAGCCTGCATTTTTGATGCTGCCTGCCCAGCCTGTGCCCAAAGCCAGATCTTCGCGGTACAGTCCTCCCAAAATCTGGATGTCGTAATTCCTTTTATTGAAGCGGTACATGGCTGCGGCCACGGTTTTGTCCAGGTCAAAATTTTTGCCCGGCGCATAAGCCACTTCCAGTCCCGAGAGGTCGCCTGTGTAGTACTGCACCCGAATGGCGTCCGAGCCCGGGCGTTCCTCGTAGTCAAAGTCGAGGTAGTTGAAGGCGTTGAAAAGGTCGTTGGGATTCCAGACGGTATTGATGCCCCAGTTGATGCGTTGCCGGCCCAGGCGGGCTTCAAATTTGCCTTTGGCGTAATTCACCCAGGCCCGGTCCAGGATGGAGTGCACTACAAATGCGTTGCCGTTGATCAGGG
Source organism: Bacteroidia bacterium (assembly GCA_020635905.1). Lineage (GTDB taxonomy): Bacteria > Bacteroidota > Bacteroidia > J057 > JADKCL01 > JACJYV01. The sequence continues at coordinate 682,428 of JACJYV010000005.1, read as the reverse complement.
TCCAGGACATGTCCACCAGCCCGTTGTCGTGGTTGAGGGTATCCCCGAATCCGGGTTGCAGCGCTACCGCAGCCCCGTAAAATATACGGTTTCGCATTTCCAGTCCCACGGTCCATTGGGGATTGAGGTAGCCCCTCAGGTTCAGACGGTGGTGAATCAGATTCTGCCCAAAAACCGTATTGATATTGAGGAAATTGGTGGTGTTGAGGTATTTAACATATCCCCGCACCGCCACAATGTCCTTGAATTTGCGTTTGGGAGGGTCTTCCTCCAGATCCTGAGCCTTTACTGAACAGGTGCAAATCAATACCATCGCCAAAACAAGGAGGAAGATTTTTTTGAAACACAAAGTCCACAAAGACCCCAAAGAAAATTGTGGGCAGATAGAAGGGGAAGGGTTGGAGGCGCTCATTTTGTTACTTTTTGCAATCCTGATCTTCGTGAACTTTGGGTCGATGGATCTCTATCGCGTTTCATCGCTTAGGATTTTGCCGTCTTCGAGGGTAATCACCCGGCGGGCGCGGTCGATGACCCGCTGATCGTGGGTGGAAAACACGAAGGTGGTGCCAAGTTGCGCATTGAGGTTGGCCATGATGTCGAGCAGATTGCTGGTAGAGGCAGAGTCCAGGTTGGCGGTGGGCTCGTCTGCGAGGACGAATTTGGGCCCTGAAGCCAGGGCCCGGGCCACGGCTACCCGCTGCTGTTGTCCGCCGGACAGTTGGGAGGGGCGGCGGTCGATCTGGTCGCCCAGTCCTACGGACTGGAGCATTTCCGTGGCGCGGGTTTCGCGCTTTTTCTTGTCCCACTTCTGCATCAGCATGATGAATTCCACGTTTTCCCGGGCGGTCAGCACGGGAATGAGGTTGTAGCTCTGGAAAACAAAGCCGATGTTGTTGAGGCGGAAGTCGATCATCTGCCCGTCTGAAAGGCGGGTGATGTCTGTGCCGTCGATCACGATGCGGCCGCTGCTGGGGGTGTCGAGCCCGCCAATGATGTTGAGCAGGGTGGTCTTTCCCGACCCCGAGGGACCTACGATCGCCGTGAATTCTCCCGGCGCGATGTCAATGGATACATCATTCAGGGCGTGCACTTTGACTGCGCCCGAATCGTAGGTTTTGGTGAGGTTTTCTGTATGAATTATAGACATAGCGTTATGTTTAGGCGTCGAGCTTTGAGCTGCGGGCTTCGGGCACAAAAGTTAAATTTCCAATTTACGCCTGAAGCCTGCAATCATTTTTTGCTCCTGATCAATTTCAATTAAGAGTGATTCAATTTTATCCTGTGGACCCATTTCCAGCCGTTGCATGATCAGCAGATCTGTTTCAAGCTCGAAAGAGGAACCTTCTGCAATTTCCAGAAACCGTGCATAATCCTTTTCACTTCTTCTGGAACTGCCTTCAGCAATATTCGCCGGGATTGACCTGGCGGACCGTTTGATTTGCCTGGCCAATCCAAATCTTTCGTCATTGGGTAATTCAAGGGAAAGGTGGTAGGTATTGATGGTGATGTCCATTCCCTTTTCCCAAATTTTGAGTTTTTTGAAGTCTCGCATATACTTTTCTTATGGTGATTTTATCTTTGGTTTCAAATTTAATTGTTCTTTTTGCGCCCAGGCTTTTCCTCGCAGCTCGAGGCCCACAGCTCGAAGCCTCCTTGCTACAACCCTCTCACCGCTTCTGCCGGCTTGTACATGAGAGCCCGAATGGCGGGCACGATGCTGGCCAGGATGGCTGCCACCACCACCAGGATGGCAATGTTGAAATAAATTCCGCTTTCAAGTTCGGGATAAATGATGGCGCCCACGCCCAGAGATTCCAGACCTTTGCCGACGGCGGAAAGGTCCAAGCCCTTGCTGTGGACCCAGGAAATGGTGGCCCAGCCCAGCAGAATGCCGACAGGACCGCCTATAAGAGAGAGAAAAACCGTTTCGATCACAATCATGGAAAAGGTGCGTACCCTGTTCATTCCCACTGACATGAGCATGCCGAGTTCGCGTTTGCGTTCCAGCACGGCCATGAGCATGGTATTAATGATACCAAAGCCCAGCGCCATGAGGATGATCAGAATGAAAATGTACAGCATGGTATTCATCATTTCGTCGGCATAGCCGAGCTCGGGCGAGACGTCCTTCCAGGCCCGGACTTCCAGATCAGGCAGGGCTGCCTTGAGTTCTTCTTTCACGGGCTGGACTTCGTCCAGGCCGCTGGTGAGCAGGGCCACTTCGTGAAACTGGCCGGGCGTTCCAAGCAGACCTTCCAGGTCTTTCATTCTGACAAAGGCCGTGGATTCATCGTACTGGGAGGAAACCGTTTTGAAAATTCCTGCCACACGGAAGGCGCCCGCCACGATATCTCCCTGCTCATTTTGGAAATTGAGTACGATTTTGGAACGCAGTTTCACTTTGAGTTTGTCCGCGAGTTTCGCCCCGATCACCACCTGGTTGCGTTTGCCTTCGGCAAACCAGTCGCCCTCCGTGAGGTGGTCGTGAATGTCCGTGACCCGGGCCTCCTTTTCGGGATCTATCCCATTCAGACTGACTCCAAATCCGCCCGCCGAGGAGGAAGCCATTCCATTCACGATCATGCGGGTGGTAAAGGCTTTGACCTGCGGATTGGCTTCAAGCACTTGGGTCACATGTTCCCCGTCAGGGATGAAATTCGCCACCTTACTGTCCTTCAGGTAGGCGGGATTATGCAATTGGATGTGCGACAGGGTCGTACTGATTGCGCTGCGGGTCCGTTGGTTGTTCAACCCCACGGAAAGCGCCATCACAAACAATCCAGCCCAGATTCCAAGGGCAATTGCGGCGATTACCACCCCCGAACGGAGGCGATTGCGCCATACATTTCTCCAGGATATTTTTAAAAGCATTTTTTTCAGATTTGAGATTTCAGATGGTCAGATATCAGATAGAAGAGGTTTCCCTTATCTCTGGTCATACAGTCTGAAATCGTTTTCTCTAACATCTATTTTATTCAGATTTGAGATTTCAGATGGTCAGATAGGATAGTTTTCCCATTTCATTATTTTTTCTTTCTGAAACCCTTTTCTCTTTCATCTAAAATCTATTTGTCTAAAATCTATCTTCTCATCGCTTTAACGGCTTCCAGCCGCTTAACATTCCAGGCGGGATAGAGCGAGATAAACAGGGCAATGACCACAATGATGAACCCATGGGTAAGCATGATGTTGGGGTCGGTCGAGGGTACGATCACGGCTTCAAAGCCGAATTTTTCCATGGCCTGGGCAGATTGACCGCTCAGGGGAATGGGGTGGGCCGCCACGTAATACACGATAGGCAGAGCCAGTAATCCTCCCATCAGCGCTCCCACCACCGACATGAGAATGGTTTCCAGAAACAGGGTGAAGGCGATTTTCAGCCGCCTCATCCCAATCGAAACCAGGACTCCAAATTCGTATTTGCGTTCGGCGGTCATCATCAACACTGTGCCAAACATCCCAAAGGTGATGACCATGTAGAGGATAAACAGCATGATCTGTCCGCCCACGCTGTCGGCCTGGATGGTTTGCACCAGTTCGGGCATCATTTCCTTCCAGTCCAGTACTTCGTACTGGCCTTCATCCAACTGGCTCCGCAGCGCCTTCACCACCCCGGGTGTTTGGCCCTGGCTTTCCACCATGAGTGAAATGGAGGTCACACGGTTTTCTGCTCCATAAAACCATTGGGCTTCCTTCAGGGGCAACATCACCAGGTTGTCGTTGAGCTGGATGGAGCTGAATTTGGCCACGCCTGTCACGGGATATTTTCCCGCTGCACTGGCCCCATGGTACCCCTGCCCCAGCAAAATCAGGGTGTCGCCTGCCTCCAGCTGAAAATATTCGGCCAGGCCTGTGCCGATCAGCACACCCTTGTCATCCGGGCCGGGGATGTTTCCCGACACCACTTTTCCGGCCAGGTCCAGCATTTTTTCCTCCAGGGGAAAATCTGATCCCACCACCAGGGTGCCTTTGGTGAGCTGGCCCGATGAGCCGAGGGCAAAGCCCTCGAGCCGGGGAATGGCGGCCTGCACATGTTTGGTTTCAGATGCTTTTTGCATCAGGGTTTCATCCCAGACCATGGAGTTGTCCAGGGTCTGTTCGTCCTGGTAACCTTTGGCATGGATCTGGGCGTAGCCCGACCAGAAGCGGACCACGTTGTCAATCATTTTATCGTACATTCCGAGTTGCATGGAGCGCATCAGAACGGCAAAAAATACAGCAAAGGCAATGGACCCCAGGGTGATGAGGCTGCGCCATTTTTTGCGCCATATATTTCGCCAGGCAAGTTTCAGGTACATTTTTGGGGGTTTGAGAGGTGTTGGGTTTTGGGTGTTAGGTATTGGGTATTAGGATTTAGGCAGAGGGATTTGCCACAAAGTGAGGCCTTTGGCCGGGGTTGGGTTGGGTGGCCATGGCTGCTAAAGCCTGGAGATTTTGTTCCTGAATGAATTCAACATTTTCTGTTCTTCCTCAATCTTTCCAAGCAGGGAATCCACTTTTTCATTTTCGATCCAACCCAATTCCTGAATGAGTAATAGGTCAGTTTCGAGTTCAAATGAAGATCCCAAAGAGATTTCCAGAAATCTGTTGAAATCCTTGTTGCTTGATCTGGAGGAGCCTTCGGCAATGTTTGCTGGTATTGATCTTGTGGATCTTTTAATTTGTGAGGAAAGTCCATAAAGCTCCTCTGAAGGCAAATCCGCAGAAAGTCTGTAAGTGTCCAGGGCGATTTCCATTCCCTTCTTCCAGGTGGTTAATTCTCTGAAATTTCTCATTGTGATATAAATTAGAATGTGATTTTAATTGCATTAAATACTCTTCAGGTAATCCAGGTTTGCTCCGTTGTCACTCCCAGAATTCTCTATCAGGAGCCAGGCTTTGCCTCACGACTTTTACCTAACTCCCAACTCCTAAAACCCCGCCTACTTCACCACCTTCATATTCTGAGTCGAGAAAAACCCATCGTCAATGGGCTTGTCAAAGACAATGCTTTTCACCGTGAGAATGGTCTTATTGCCGGGTTTCTCCAGCGGGGTCATTTCCATGCGGGTGGCCATCATGCGCCCATCCATCATTTTCAGGTCAAAACCCTCCATGCGGTTGATCAGGTAGCCATCCTCGTCATACGAATCAGAGCGCAGCTGAATGTAGGTCTCTTTGTCCACATAGGTATGGATTTTACCCCATACCACCGCAGCATCCGGGTGAGGAGTCAGTTTGATCTTCCAGCAGGTTCGTCCGCGAAGGGTGGTGTCTTTCAGAATCTCATGGTCATAATCTCTGACCACGGAAGATTGCTTCACCAGATCGTCGTTGGTGAAGTCCGTACCCATCCAGCTTTGCATCATCATGCTGGGAGGCAGCTTGATATTGCGCTCGATGGAAGGCACGTAGTTCCAGACTTCCTTGCCCCGCATCAGAAATACGGTGCCTTTGTCCTTGACCGGGGCCGTGAGAAGGACCATGGATTGGTCGTCGCCCTTGGACCAGGATTTCATACTCATGTCGCGGCTCCAGGTGGGCCGTACCGTGGTAATGGTCATTTCCTGCTGGGCCGTTTTGCCACGCATGCGCTCGTCCACCTTTTTCATGATTTCGAGGGCGCTTTGGGCCTGCAGGGTGAAGCCCGAAAGCATCAGCAGCGATGCCAGCAGCAGAGAGGTGAAAATGTTATGCTTCTTCATTATTACAGTATTTTTCGATCAGATAATTTTCCATAGAATCCAGGTCAAACTGGGGCGGACCCATGGTGATGTATTGCACACAAATGCCATCAAAGAGCGCGCCAAGTACGCGCGACTCGAGCGCCGGGTTCTTATAACCCATTTTTTCAAACAGGTTGGCAGCCAGCAGGAGGTAGCCCTCGGCCTTTTTCTCAATCAGTCCTTTGATAAAGGGAAACTGGTCCATTTGCAGCGACAGACCAGTCAGCAGTTTCATCAGGTCGGGCTGGGTACGCAACATGCCAAATGTCGCCCGGATGATGTTGCGCATCATTGTCCAGGGGTCAGGATCGGCAATTTCACGCCACAGCACTTCCCCCACTTCCATGTAGGTTTCGATGATGGCCTGCACCAGATCCTCTTTACTCGCATAATAATTATATACCAATCCTTTGGAAACTCCTGCGTGTTTGGCAATCTGACTTACAGAGACCCGGTCGTATCCGTGGGTGGCAAATAGTTCAAGGGCGGCATAAACCAGCTTTTCCTTGCTTTTTTCGCGGATTTCTTCAAATTGTTTTGAGCTTCTGGGTGCCATATTTTGTGTTGACCGGACGGTCAGTCAAAAATAGTATACAGGTTGTTACGATACAAATAAAATTTAGTTGGTTTCAGGAAGAAAAATTTTTGACTGAGAAATGAACCCTTCCCTCCCGGGTACTGAAATGCTGATGGGTGCCGGGGTCCGACGTTCTGTGCGCCGCCAGCCGCCCTTCCCCCAAAAAGCCAGCCATATATCCCAGCTGCCTTTTGGGGCCCCACAGCCCGAAGGTCCCCCGTCCCCCAGGAAAACCTGTCCTCCACACCCGAACCCGAACGCACCACAGATATTTTTCGGTCAGGATTTATCCTGACCTTACGTTTTCCCACACCCGTCCTTGCCAAAGGCACCACCTTGTGGCAAACCCAAACATCGATTTTTCGGTCAGAACCTGTCCTGACCCTACGATTGCCCGCACCCGTCCTCAAACCCGAACCCAAACCCTTCCTCCACACCCGAACCCGAACGCCACACGATTATCATACGGTCAGGATTTATCCTGACCTTACGATTACCCGCACCCGTCCTTCAAACCCAAACATTGATTTTTCGGTCAGAACCTGTCCTGACCCTACGATTACCCGCACCCGTCCTTCAAACCCAAACATTGATTTTTCGGTCAGGATTTATCCTGACCTTACGATTGCCCGCACCCGTCCGTCACACCCGAACCCAAACAAACCCGCACCCGTCCGTCACACCCAAACCCAAACAAACCCGCACCCGTCCTTCAAACCCAAACCCAAACGCCGTCTCTGATGCTGGTTTCACAACCTCAGGCAACCCATCAGCTCAAATGTAGGCCCAAAAACCACTCCGTTTCCAAACGGGATTTCCACTGTGCCCCCCAGTTCCAGATTTTGGAGGGGTCTGCCTCCCACAAAAACGCGAATCGGGTTGGTAACCCTGGGAATTACCATTCCTGAAATCCCCGCGAACGCTTTTTCTTTCCAATATGCGGTGAAGGAGGCTTCTGTAAAGACAAACAAGCCCACCTCATTGGCTATGCGGGTTGAGGGAGTTAATATGAAATTGCCCGTTTTGACGTGGTAGCCGGCTATGACATATATCCAGGCCCTGGTCTGGCGGTCATTTCCCAAATTGTCCAGGAAAGGGGTGAGATGGCGGGCCGAGATTCCCCCGAAAAAACCCTCGCTTTCATACCAGATTCCTGTTCCCAGATCAGGATTGACCCGGGTAAAGTGCAAATTGGGTTCTGGATTTTGAAACACAAGTCCCGAGGTATCCAAATTTGTTATCGCCAATCCCCCTTCGACCCCAAATCTGAATTGTGCACTTTGCCCAACCTTCAGGTGGTAATTGTATTGCAAATCAAAAAAGGTGGTGGCAATATGATAGCCAAAGTCATAGCAAAAAGTCGCACCCAATCCACCCTTGAGTTTATCTGACTGCTGGTCATAGGTGGCAAATACTGTATGGAGGGGCTGGGGAAGCTTGATCCATTGTAATCTGTAATTCAGTCTGAGCCTGCCTGCATCCTCCACTCCTGCATAGGCTGGATTTTGCCAGGATTTCAAAAACAGGTAATTCCCAAGGGGAGGGTCAGTCTGGGCCTGCCCCCAAAACGGAAGGAGCAGCACCAAAACAAAAAATAATTTTTTCATTCAGGTATTTTAGGGTTGGATTTGCGCCATAAAGGCCAATATACGCTCCTAATTTACAAAAAAATAATATTTCCTGTCTCGTACTCCCTTCAACTCAACATTGATTTTTCGGTCAGAACCTGTCCTGACCCTACGATTATCCGCACCCGTCCGTCACACCCGAACCCAAACACACCCGCACCCGTCCTCCAACCCGAACCCAAACACACCCGCACCCGTCCTTCAAACCCGAACCCCTATTCCCCGATCACCACTTGCCGCACAAACTGTCCCCCCTGGCCTTTGGCCAGGAGGAGGTAAGGCCCGGCAGGCAGGTCGCCTACATCCAGTTTCAGCAGACCCTGCGGCCTGCCATCTGTGCTTACGCTTTTGAGCGATTGGCCCAGCATATTCACCAGTTGTACTTCCAGCACTTCTGCAGTTTTCAACTCAAAGCGGAAATTCAGTTCCTTCACGGCTGGCACGGGAAATACCTCAAAGGTTCCCCCGCTCAGTCCGGGTAAAATTCCCGAGGGAAATGAAACGGTGTCGCAAAATTCATGCATACAATTGCCCGACCAGGCGGTCAGACAGACGGTAAAAGGTCCCGCGTTGGCGTAGGTATGGGTCGGATTTTGCTGGCTTGAGGTGTTTCCATCTCCAAAATCCCAACTCCAGGCAGTAGCATTGGTGCTGGCCTCCGTGAAAGCAGCAGCGTTTTGGCCTGTGGTGCTCCAGGTAAAGGAGGAGATCGGGTTGGGGAAAAACTGGATCAGACTGGTGTCTGAGCCTGTACAGCCATTGGCGCCCGTTACGGTCACGCAATACAATCCCGTGGTGGTTACCTGTATGGTTTGGGTGGTGGCTCCGTTGCACCAGACCCAGCTGGCGCCAGCGCCAGCATTGAGGGTCAGGGTGGCGCCCTCGCAGGTGTCAATGTCACCCCCAAAATTGGGGGTGGGGACGGGTTTCACCGTGACGGTGATGGTATCTGAGGCCAGGCAGGAATTCGCATCTGTCACCGTCACAATGCTGGTGGTGGTGCTGGTGAGGCAACAAAGCGGATTCGCAATGGAGCCACTGTTGCAGGTGGTGGCCGGGCTCCAGAGATAGGATGCACCCGCTATATTGGTGGCATTATACTGCATGCAACTTCCTGCACAAATGGAGGTGTCGTTGCCGGCAAATACATTGGGCAGGGCATTCACCGTGACGGTCACCCCTGTGGTGGTCGAGTCCTGGCAGCTGCCGCCGTTGCTTTCCACCAATGTGTAGGTTCCGCTCTGGCTGGCCAGCCAGGTATTGCTGTTGGCGCCTGAAATGGCGCCTCCGTTCAGGTACCACTGATACCCCATGGAGGATCCTGATCCGGCCAGCATCACATCATTTCCGGCACAAAATGTGGTGGGTCCGGCCGGAGTAATGGCCGCTGTGGGTGGCGTTACGGTCATAATTCGAACGGTGTCCGTTCCTGTACAGCCTTGTCCGTCCGTTACACTTACGAAATATTTGCCAGGGCTGCTCACTGTGATACTCTGATTGGTGCTGCTGGTGGACCACAGGTATGAGGTGAAACCCGGACCTGCGTCCAGGGTGGTGTTGCTGCCGTTGCAGATGGTAATGGTGTCAAATGCGGCCAGGGAGCTTTGCAGCAATCCACAATCCTGGATTGCGATCACTACTGCGTCGGTGGTGCCACCGCCGAAAGTGGTCTGAAAAGCGCCCACCGTGGTGGGGAAATTGGTGGATTGGGTGTAACCCACAGCATAAATATTTCCCGAAATGTCTGTACCCACGCCTTTGCCGTAATCAGTATTAGATCCCCCGTAAAAAGTACTGTACTCCAAAGCCCCCGTGGAACTGAATTTGCTGATAAAAATATCCGCGATCCCGCCCCCGTGCGTGCCCTGGATGGCATTATTGGTCACGGGAAAATTGGCGCTGCGGCACTGACCTGTGATCACCACTCCGCCGTTGGCGTGGGTCTGGCAGTCGAAGGCTTCCTCCCAGGTGGTACCCCCGAAATAGCTGGCCCAGATCCTGTTCCCATTTGCATTAAATTTGCCTACTGCGCTCATATACAGACTGGAAGCGTAGGTGGTTTGATAGGCTCCCGCCGTCACAGGAAAGTTGGCACTGGTGGTGCGACCCGTAAAATAAATGTCGCCATTGGGCGCAGTGGCAAGTCCGTTGAGGAAATCAGGCTGGTTTCCGCCAAAATAGGTGGTCCAGACCTGGCTGCCTCCCGAAGTGAATTTGGCCAGAAACATATCTGTGGAGCCCCCTCCGTAGGTGGTTTGAAAGGCGCCAGAGGTCACAGGGAAATTGTTTCCTCCAGTTGGGCCGCCAACATAGATATTGGAGTTTGCATCCAGGGTCAGGCCAAAGCCTGAGTCGTTGCCCGCGCCGCCCAGCAGGGTGGCCCAGATGCGGCTTCCCGAATTGGAAAATTTTGCCAGAAAAACGTCCTTATTGCCGCCGTTGGCAGTTTGAAATGCCCCGGCTGTGGTAGGGAAAACGGCGCTTTGTGTTTCGCCCGTAATTACCAGATCAGTGGTTTGCGGATCCCAAAGGATGCGGTAGGCCTCGTCAATAGAATTTCCCCCAAACAAAGTTGCCCAAATCAGCAATCCAGCAGTATCAAATTTGCAGATGATGCCGTCCGAAAGGCCAGCCACGGTATTCTGGTATGCTCCGCTGGTGGTGGGAAAGCTGTTGTCATTGGCCTGTCCCACCATATACACATGGTCGGTATTGTCGATGTCGATGCCTGACCCCAGGTCATTGGCAGTGCTGCCAATGTAGGTGGCGAAGAGACGGTTGCCCGTCGGACCAAATTTGACGATCACGGCATCGTTGGTGCCGCCGGCAAAGGTACCCGTGGTGGCGGGAAAGTTATTCGAGGCCGAATGGCCGGTGTACCAGACATTCTTTTTGCTGTCTGTTTTGATGTCGCCAAACATGCTGTTTTGCTCGATCGCATTGCCCCCAAAATAAGTAGCCCACAACAGGGATGGGTCGATGGTCAGCATTTGGGTTTTGTCGTATTCACCCAGAAGGATGCGGTAAAGGGCATTTTCCCCGTCTCCTCCCTTTTCCATGATAAATTTGGAATCAATGGTTTGAGCGCCCTGAAAGGAGACAGGAGCAGATTCCTGCAGGGTTCCGAATTCGTGCTGCACCCGGATGCTGCCATCGGGCAAAAATCCTTCGCCCTGAGTGCCTTTATAGGTAAAACGGATCAAGCCCGGGTCGGCACCCGGGTGAACGAGGTAGTCGTATTTTACCCCCGTTTCATTCGCATAAAAAACCAGGTCAATGCCCGGATAGAGGTTTTTATAGGTCAGTTGACCAAATTCGGGCACGCGGGTGATTCCATTTTTGCAGTGAGCCAGGTAGTAATTGTTAAAGGCACCACTGGGGAATTGAGCTTCAAAGGTTGGGATTTGGGCACCCAAAAATTCAAGGTCGATGCGGTGAACCTGGGTGGAAATGATGTCCTGCAAACCGTTTTCTTTGGCTTCGCCAAATTCTGCCCGGGAAAATACATAGCTGAAACCCGATTCGCGGAAAAATATCTGCATTCCGGGGGCCTCAGCCAGGTACTTCACTTCGGAAGCTGGATTCCCATCCGTGTTGACAAGCTGTCCCAGATTGGGAATGATTCGCAATGAATTTTGAGGGGAACGGGCGGAAAGGGTTTGGAAAAATAATACGCCGGACAGAGCCAGGAATAGCAGGGTAATCTTTCTCATAAAGGGTTTTTTAGCCTGTAATAATTCCTAAGTTAGGAAAAATTGTCCGGCTCAGAAAAGAAAAAGGCCGCCCTTCCGGACGGCCCTTTCTAACCAAAACCCACAATCTACTTGACGATTGCTTTTTTTATGTTGGTGGGATCGAGTTGATCCTTTTTGCTTTCAGTTAATTTTTTGTAGGTCAGCTTGAGGGTAAAATCACCCTGTTTTTGCAGGACCACAATCTGGTCGTCGGTGCGCTCCAGCACTTCGAAGGTGGTGTCACCCGTTTTGTTCACCCGGTCAATGCCAGGTCCGAGGGGATCCATCCAGATGCTGAGGAAGCTGTCTGCACCGTTTACGCCGGGCTGTCCGCAGGGGCCGCCAGCACTGCCACGGTGATACCAGAGGTCATAATTGACATCCCAGTAGTATTCTTTCACGCAGCAACCATCGGTGAATACGCCTTCATAGTAAAGGTCGAAGTTGCCGGCATAAGACTGGTAAAATTGTCCGTAGGCAAAATAGTTGGGAATGGAGTTGTTGTTTCCCCAGATATAAGTTGGCTCGATGTTGGTATAATCCAGGGAGACAAAGGAGAGACCATCCAGGCCGTAGGTGCCGGTTCCACAGGGGGGCGGTCCGGGAGGATCGTCATACACATTTACCTGGCAGCCAGTGGTGAAAAGCACGAGGCTCAACAGGAACATTTTCAGGGCGGAGAGAGTAAGGATTTTTTTCATGGCTCGTTTACTTTTGGTTTTAATCTGCTGGGATTATTCCAAAGCCTGTGCCACGGAATTTTAGCAGGTGTGCAATACCTGAAAAATTTGGCCTCATTCAGTCTGGGAAGCCCTGAAATGCATTTTTTGGCTGTTTTGGGGGAATTTTTAATCCAATCGGGATGGTGCCTTTTCTGTACACTGTTGTTTGAAATATGTGTACAATAAATAATACAAATCGCTTGCTGCCGATGTTCCCCGAACCATGGTCTCCCCTTCGAAAAGGTTCCAGCTTTTAAAAACAAAAGCCCCGCCAATCCTGGCGGGGCTCCTGTCTGCAAAAGGGAATTCCCTTATTTCATAACATTGATGCGCTGGGTTACCGCACCTTGTTCAGTTTGTACTTTCACCAGGTACATTCCGGCAGGAAGCTGGGAAAGGTCCATCTGGGTGGTGCCTTTGTGAACGTATTTATTATTTACATTCATCATTACTTTACCCTGGAGGTTGGCCACGGTGATGTCAGCGCGGGCAGGATCTTCCAGAGAGAACATCAGGTTCAGGGTACCTTCGGTCGGGTTGGGGTAGAAGGTAACATTACCAGACAGATCGTGGTCGGGATCCACAGAAACTCCAAAGTCAGAGCCGAAGTTGGGGTGAATCCAACGTGAAGTCTGGATGTTGGACTGAGACCAGCCGTTGGCCGGAGTGTAGAAGAAGTTGGAGCCGGGAGTGTAAACGCTGTTGCTCTGGGCCAGACCAATGCCAGTGTTTACACCTTCATAGCAACCAAAGGCGTACTCGCCTGCAGGCAGAGCCACCCCGCCGGGGAAGCGCAATACCATGTCGTTGGTGGCGCCGGTGATCACATACACTTTACCCAGAGCCAGTACCTGAAAGGGGAAGCCGCTGGAAAGGCTGGTTACCACACCGTAGGTGGTGTCGCCGGGGGTGGGGGTCTGCAGCCCGATGGTGATCGAGCTCAGGGTGTCGTCCACAGACAGGGTGAAGGTGGTAACGGCGTAGCCGTTGCTGGTGGCAGAAATGGTGTATCCCGTACCTGTGGGGATGCCGTTGTCACGGGAAAAGGTGGAGTCCGTGATGGTCAGTCCGTAGTAGGTGGTGTCGTTGAAATTAACGGTGTCGCTCTGGGTGCCCATTACGTCGGCATAGAGGATCACGTCAAAGCTGCCTTTGCTGAGGAAGTTGAATCCGGCAGAGGTCAGGGTGGTGGAAGCATTGGGAGCCAGGTTGCTGCCGGTCGCGGTGTCAGAAGCGATCAGGGTGGCGCCAGACCAGATCTGGGTTACCAGGCCGAAGGTGGTCAGCGGATCAGAACCTTTGTTGGTGATATTTCCTTCAAAAGCCACGTTTCCGGCATGGTTGAGCGGGATTTGGGTAAATCCGCTGGTATGACGGGCGGTGGTAAGCTGTGCGTCAACGGCAGGCTGAATGAAGTCGTTCAGTTCATAACCAAAAAGGATGTTGCTGGGCTGTGACTGGATCAGTCCGCCCAGGGTCCATTTGTTGGCCACCAGTCCGTCGGTGATAAAAAGGCCGCCGGCCAGACCGGAGGTAGAACCCAGCCCAATGTCGCTCATTACATCGTGTACCACGATGGTGGGAGTACCGCCGGGGAGTTGCAGACGCACGATGTCTGAGTTGTTGGCACCGCCCTGGTTAAAGATCCAGAGGTAAGGACCACCAGCAGTCTGGTTGTCGAAAGCAGATCCGTACATGCCGGCGAGTCCGTGGGTGGAAGCAGGAATGGTAGCCAGAGTGCTTCCGTTCATAGCTACAGCCACGATGTCAGTGTTCCAGTTACCAACCCAAAGTCCGCCTGCGCCGCTGTTCAGGGTCGAGTCGTAGGTACAGTGACGGGCAATCACGGGAGTGGTGATGGTTCCGGTCAGGGTTTTGGTCACAGGGTTCACGATAGCCACGGTGGTGGCGGCAGTACCTGCGTAAATATTGGTTCCGTCCCAGGTGAGGGAGCGAACTCCGGTCAGGCCGGGAACCACAAAACGGCTGGTCACGCTGCCGTTCATGTCAAGGGTAAAGAGGGAGTCAGCATTCCAGCGGCTGATCCAGAATTCGGTGCCGGTCCAGATTGCGCCAGCCAGCGCGCCTGCGCCCAGGGTGTCGGCTACGGAGTAGCTGAACTGGATGTCCCAGAGTGCAGGGGTCAGGGCGGATTGGCCGGGGTAAGCGGGGGTCAGTCCGGGAGCTGCTTCAGCAGTGGGATCAAATGAAGGAGCAATTTCGAGTCCTGATTGGGTAAATTGGGCAAATCCACTCATTGGACCTGCCAAAAGAATAAATAATACAGCAAGCACCCAACGGGGTGTTTTCATGCAAGTAATTGAATGTAAATTTTTCTCCATTTTCCTTTTGATTAAAGATTTATGACTGCAAAAATAGGCATTTTTCTTCAACTGGTCATTGCCTCCCCAATTAAATTGAGGATTCCCTTTTCATGTCTTCCTGACGCCATTGATTATTTGAGAAATAGGCTAATTTTGTTCAAATTAAGGTTTTGATATAATTCAGGGTTATGAAAAAATTGCTATTTGTTGGTTGCCTCCTGCTTTGCGGGCTGTTGCTCTTTCATCCGTTGACGGCTCAGCTCAAGGATCATGTGGACGGGGAAGTGCTGGTCATGCTGAATCAGGCCCCGGATCTGGAGTTGATTTCAGGGGCAATGCACAAAATTGGCGAAAAGGAAATTCGCATCCGCAATATCAGAACCCTTTCCCAAAGCATGCACATCTATCAAATGGCATTTCCCGCACAGGAAGTGGATGAATTTGAAGTTTTAAAATACCTCGACCGTCACCCTTCAGTCAAAATTGTGCAGTTCAATCACTATGTCGAATCACGGGCCACCATTCCAAATGATCCTCAGTTTGGGACCTTGTGGGGCATGAATAATACGGGGCAGTCGGGTGGAAAGGTGGATGCGGACATTGATGCACCCGAAGCCTGGGATATCAACCACGGCGGACTGAGTTCTATGGGTGACACGGTGGTGATCGCCATTATTGACGGTGGATTTGACCTGAATCACGAAGACATTGATTTCTGGAAAAACCACAATGAAATTCCCAATAATAACATTGACGACGACGGAAACGGGTATGTAGATGATGTGAATGGCTGGGATGCCTACACCTCCAGTCCCAATATCAGCACTTCAGGTTCGCACGGAACCCACGTTTGCGGCACAGCAGGGGCAATTGGCAATAATAACATTGGGGTGACCGGAGTTTGCTGGAATGCGAAAATAATGCCTGTGGGGGGGTCCTCAGGAACAGAATCAGTAGTGGTGGAAGCATACGCGTATGTACGCGACAATCGCCGTCTCTATAATCAAACCAACGGGGCCAAAGGCGCATTTGTGGTTTCGACCAATTCCTCTTTTGGGGTCAATAATGGTCTGCCTGCCAATTTTCCGCTGTGGTGCGCCATGTACGATTCGCTGGGTGCAGTGGGAATTCTGAGCGCCGCAGCCACCATGAATTCTTCCCAGGACGTGGATGCCCAAAGTGATATTCCCACGGCTTGTCCGAGCGACTGGATGGTGGCCGTGACCAATACCACCCGCAATGATACTAAAAATTCAGGTGCCGCCTGGGGGCTGACCACCATTGACCTGGGTTCACCAGGTACGGATGTGCTTTCCAGTACGCCCGGCAATACCTACCAGAGCTTCACGGGCACGTCCATGGCGACTCCTCACGTGGCCGGGGCCATTGGTTTGATTGTTTCCACAGCTTGCCCCAGCTTGCTGGCCGATTATAAAAATAATCCCGCAGCCGTGGCCATTACCTTCCGCGACTTCCTGTTTGACGGAGTGGATTCCATTGCGGCCCTGCAAAATATCACCGTGACGGGTGGCCGTTTGAATGTATTCAACAGCCTTCAGTTGGTCGATAACTGGTGCGCTACTGGTGGATGTGTGGTGCCCTTCGCCCTGTCTGTTTCCAATGTCACCGACCAGACCTGTACCCTCAACTGGGGCAGTATCTCTGCTTCGCAGAGTTATGATATCCGCTGGAAAGCCACCGCGGCAGGCACCTGGAATACGGACTCTGTCACGGTCACGCATTTCAATATTTCCGGCTTGCAGGCCTGTACGGAGTACGAATTTCAGATTCAGACTGTCTGCGACACCAATGCATCGGGTTGGTCGCCCAGCTTTGTCTTTACTTCTGAAGGATGCTGCACCGCACCTGCGAGCCCCAAAGCCCTTTCCACCACAGATTCCACCGCGACCCTCACCTGGAAACCTGTTTTTGCGGCTCAGGGCTATAATCTCCAATACCGCATCGTCGGCAGCGGCACCTGGACCACCCTGGTTTCACCCGGCGATACAGCTACCGTGCTTAACCTGGAATCCTGCACAGATTATGAATTCAGGGTGGAAACCCAGTGCGACACGGGCGGAAGCGGTTACAGCGCAATCATTCCCTTCAAAACCCTGGGTTGCGGATTGTGCGCCGAAGGTGGTTACTGCGTGGGCACCTTTGATGCAGGCGACGAATGGATTGAGTCCGTTTCCATTGCATCCATGACCAATAGCTCGGGCAGCGATGGCGGCTATGCCGATTTTACCTCCAACGGAAGTACGGTGGTTCTGCGTGGAAATTCCTATCCCGTCTCCCTGACTCCAGGCTATGCTGGATTTCAGTTCAACGAGTACTGGCGCATTTACATCGACCTCAACGGGGATGCTGATTTTGCCGATCCGGGGGAATTGGTTTACGATGCAGGAAGTCCCGTGAGTACAGTGGTAAGCGGAACCATGACCATTCCTGCCACGGCCAGCCTGGGCATTTCCCGCATGCGGGTCATGATGCGCTTCAATACGGGACCCAATCCCTGCGACGATGGAAATTACGGCGAAATTGAGGATTACTGTGTGACCATTGCCGATACCATTTTGGGCGAAAATCCTGCTGTTTTGCGTGACGGACTGGTGGTTTATCCTAATCCCGCTCATGATCGCCTCACCATTTCCTCCAGCCTTCCCCTGCAACAAATCATTCTGACCGATCTGACCGGCAAGGTGATGCTTAGCGAGGCGGGATCTTTTGTGGGTGAAAAGGAAATTTCTCTGAGCCACCTTTCTGACGGGATTTATTTGCTGACTGCCATTTCTGAAAAGGGAAAATGGGTCAGGAAAGTGGTTTTGAGCCGATAAATTTTTTGGACATTAGGGGGAACGCGAAGGGCGCAGAGAGGTTGTTTTCCTGCATTTCGTGGGGTGAAGGGTGCCAAGATCGCAAAGCGTTTGGTGCCCGCGAGGATAAGGCTTGATTTGGGGAACAGGCAAGGTGTCTTTTTTCGGGAAATTTTTAGGGAATTCTCGGTTAATAATACCTTGTCCTCCAGGAAATTGAGCACCAGAGGTGCGGATCCCTGGTAGGGAAGTTTCTTTCCGTTAATTAAGCCCCTGAGGGGCGACTCCTCTGGATTGTGCGATTAGGATTCGCCCCGCTGGGGCTTTTTCCACGTATTCGTTATTTCTACCCGGGATTCGCCCCGCCGGGGCTTTCACTGTATATTGTTTGATTCGCTTTGGCCTCCCAATATTTTAAACCCTTCGCGTTACTCACCCATTCAGACCGTTTTGCTACCTTCTGACAGGGACCCGAGAATGCCTCTTGCGTGACTTGACTGGTTGTATTAATTTGGCCCTTTCACCAAACCTGGCAAATGGACCTGCGGCAACTGGAAAATATCATCAAGGCGGGAGAAGGGCTTCAACTGGAGTTTAAGCGCAGGGTTCCTGAATGGGATAAGCTGATGCGGGAATTTGTGGCCCTGGCCAATGCCAAAGGAGGCATGATCCTGGTTGGGGTGGACGACGATGGCAGCCTGGTGGGGGTGAAGGACGGTCGCGAATGCGAATTTGAGATTCATGCCGCGGTACAAAAGCATTGCCGCCCCCTGCCCGATTATTCGCTTGAGATTATCCCCATTTCCCGCAAACGCCAGATCGTGGTGGCCACCCTGGCCGAAAGCAACGCCAAACCCGTTTTACTGGTGGAAGATCCCGCAAACGAAAAGGGCGTTGCCCTTTTCCGGGTGGAAGACCGCAGCATCCGGGCCAGTCGTGAGCTTTTTTACATCCTGAAGCACAGCCAGAACGACGATGTTGGGGTGAAATTCGAGTTTGGTGACAAGGAAAAGAAACTCATGACCTACCTCGAATCCCACCCCACAATCACCCTGCGCGAATTTGCGGAAATTGCCGGCATCAAGACTTTCATTGCTTCGCGCACCCTGGTCATGCTGGTGCGGGCCAATGTGCTGCGCATTCATCCCCACGAAAAGGAAGATCATTTTTCATTGGTGGAGTAGCCGTTTCGGCCTGATTTCGCTGCCTTGCCTGCCTTTCTGGTTCGGATTCAGGACTGCCACTCACCCATTTGGTCTCCACTTGGAAGCAGGAGGCTAAAATTTCCCCCCGATCTGCACTGCGACCAGTTTTCCATTCGTGCTCGCTGCAAAGACCTTTTCCTTCATAACCACAGGTTGGCAGCGAAACGATTCATCCGTTTTGTGCTTCCAGACGATTTGGCCATTGGTGCCATCCAGCACCCAGATGGATCCATCCAGGTTGGCAGATATCACATAGTGATCAGCTACTGCGGGCGGTCCGGCCAGAAATCCTCCCTCCCCTTTCAGGTCGCCGGGCAGGGTTACCGCCCAGCGGCGGGCCCCGGTTTGCTGGTCAAGCGCCACCAACTCGTCGCCCCGTACGCTGTAAAGGCCATCTTCCCCGGCCACCACTTTCGATCCCTGCCAACTCAGCCGCGCATACGAGCCATTGATCCCGATCAATTCCTTTGCATTGGTACGGCCCATTTTTTCACCCGTACTTTCCAGAATGCCGTTCCCAATGTCGTTCTGCCGGGCAGCCCGGGCCAGGATGCTTTTCTCCTGAACTCCTGAAGCCAGGTAATCGGCATTTTTTTCCTGAAAGGCGGAGATCAGTTCCAGATTGCTGGCATCAAAGCGACCTATTTTTTCCAGATTTCCAGGTTTTCCGCCCGCGTTTTCCTTGAAACTCAGGAAAAGTTGTTGTCCCACCACCGTTGGGCAGGAAGTTGCATATACGGGCACCTGCTTCACAATTTCGCCATTCTGGCTGTTCAGGGCATATAAATTTCCATCAAATGTGGTCAGATACACTTTTCCATTGGCCACCACGGGCGCGGTGATCGCATCCTCATGCAGCCATTGCTGCCAGCAGATATCCCCATTTTCCAGGTCAAAGCAGGCGATACTGTGGGTAGGCATATTGGTTGGGCTGCCCTGGGGGGCTCCATAGCGATCTTCATACACCACGTAAACCCGTCCGTCTTTCACCACTGGCGAGGAGCGCATGTAGGGAGTCAGCCATTTCGACCATTTGAGGGTGCCAGCCAGCGCATCCAGGGCATAAATGGTGCAGCTTTCAGTTATCACCACCACGGTCCCGTCTTCTCCGTCAATCAGTGCAGGCCCGGCCTCCCCTAGATCCGACGCCCAGACAGCCTCTCCCGTTTCGGGTTCAATGCAGTATAATTGGTGGGTGTTGAATCCTCCGCCCAGATAAAGAAAATCTTTCATTCCAAAGGGGCTCAAAAGAGCAGAACTCACTTCCATGTCCAGATTATACCCTTCAGAAGTAACCTCTTTGGTGAAGCGTGGCTCGATCAGGGAAGTTTCGATTTGCCGGAAACTTTTCGTGTGACCATCGCCATCCAGACGAATTTGGTAAGCCACCCGGGCCAGCGAATCGTTCAGGCGGCGCTGCCGCACCTGGTTTTCGATATGGGCCGAGCCAATATAACCGTAGGTTACGGTCACCGCAGCGGATGCGCCCCGCTTTTCAATGGTAAACTGATCAAAATTGCTATTGTATTTGACCCCCACCTGATAAACATCACCCACAGGTACTTCAAAATTGACTTTTCCATTGGCATTGGTGATACCTGTCCAGGTCTTTTCACCCACTTTGGAGGTCAGGGTGATAGGTTCGTTGGGCAGGGGATTCTTTTTGAGACCCACAAAGGTCATTTTCACCTGGGCCAATCCGTCTTTGGGCGGCATCATGGAAAACATGGGCTGGGTCAGCGGCTGGCTTTTTCCATTGACCGGACCCTGGTAGTAAGTAGTGTGACGTACGCCCAGATATTCTTTCAGGTCGATTTGCACCAGGTCGTAATTCGCAGAATCTTCTACCGAAATCATATAGGTGTTTCCCGCAGGGAGCAAAAGCTGGGCAATGCCCGCTTTGTCCGTCTTCGCGGTAAATTTTTGAGTCTGCTTGAGACCCTGAAAAACCAGATCAGCTTTGGCTACGGGCTTTTTCTCAAAATTTTTGACATAAATCGTGAGCAAAGCCTGGTTTTTGGTGGGATAAAGTTCTTTTCCCTTTTGGGCCATGCCAGCCAGGAAAAGAAGGATCAACGGGAGAATGAGGAGCTTCTTCATATTGTCAGAATTTAAGGAAGGTCGAATTTACCAGCCAAAATCCGGGTTTGCAGTATTGCTTCCTGGTCTGGCCAAGCCAAATTGGTAACAGGAGATAGAATAAAAATTCCTCCCCCGACTCAAAATCCTGTCAATTTTATTCCTCGGGCAGGAAAATCAGGGTGCTGATCTGGTCCTCGGCGAATACCTCATTGGCGGCTTCAAGCACCTGGGAGGAAGTGACTTTTTCCAGGTCAGAGACCATTTCCTCCAGGGTAAAATGTTGACCAAAATCGAGGAAATTTTTGCCCATGGCCAGCATTTGCCCCAGTGCCTGTTCGTCGTTGATGGTCATCTGTCCCACCAATTGGGTTTTGATGCGCGACAGCTTCAGGTCGCTGATGCGTTGATTGCGCAATTGTCTCAGTTCCCGCAGGGTGAGGTCGCGGATGCGGTTGATGTAGCGGGGTTCGCAGGCAAAATAGGCCGTCCAGGCGCCAGTATCAACGTAGGGTGAGTAGGAGGAATAAATGGAATAGGTGAGCCCGTATTTTTCGCGGATGTTGAGGTTGAGCAGGGTGTTATTGGCGGGTCCGCCGAGATAATTATTGAGCAGATAAAAGGGCACAAAAAGCCCCTGCCGACGGGGATATGCACGGTTTCCCAGAATAATATGCGCTTGTTGCCCCGTGGTTTCGTCTGTTTTGCTGACTTTCTGGTAGGCTGGAATGGGCTCATTTGGCGGCAATTTGCTGCCTGCGGGCAAATCAGAAAGATATTTTTTGGCCCAATGCACTACTTTTTCAAATGAAACATTGCCCACCACGGAAAGGACCGTGCGGGTGCCTGCATAATTGCGGCGGGTATATTCGAATAGCTGGGCCTGGTTGAAGGTCTGGAGGGTTTCACGGGTGCCCAGAATGGGGCGGCCCATGGGGTGATCGGGAAATAATATTCCATCAAAATCCTCGAAAATTGCTTCTTCAGGAGCATCGCGGTACATGTCGATTTCCTCGGCAATGACCTGTTTTTCTTTGGCAATTTCCTTCTCGGGGAAGGTGGAATGGAAGGCAATATCTGACAGCAACTCGATGGCCCGCTGCAGGTATTCTGAACGAATGGAGGCGTAGAGGACGGTTTTTTCCTTGGTGGTGTAGGCATTGAGATCGCCACCTACGGATTCGAGGTAGTTGAGAATGTGGTAGGTTTTGCGGCGCTGGGTGCCCTTGAAAACCATGTGCTCGATGAAGTGGGCAATTCCGTTTTCGGGCGCGGTCTCGTGGCGGCTGCCCGTAGCCAGGATCAACCCGCAATGGACCACCCTGGTGTGAGGAACCGCAATATGGAGAATCCGTGTTCCGTTAATAAGTTCAAAGGAGTTGGCTTTCATAAGCAGGCTGATTATGATAAAATTGGCTGTAAGTAAGGAATTTGTCAGCAATATCCTTTTTAAAATATGAGTATTTTAGTTAAGTTTGTTCCTCTGTTTTTGTCTGCTAAAAATAAAAAATTATGAAACTGAAAAACGCATTTTTCCTCTTAATGTTTGGGTTTGCGTTAGCCCTTTTCCAGGGTTGTGACACATGTAAAACTTCAGGTACAATTGCCATTGATGCAGCGAGCCAAAATTTTTCGGTGACCTACAAAACTGCCGGTGGTGTCAACTACATGGACAGCATTTACAACATCAACAACATTACCATTCTGCTGAATACCAGCGGTGGTAAAGGCCAGTACAAGAGCATTACCAATCTGGAAGATTTTGCAGATGGCAAGTTCGGGCCTTTTGCCTACAGCGCCACCAAGCCTTTCGGATCCAACGAATCACCCACCTATGGCGTGCCTTACGATTATGTTTACGTAATCCAGAAAGACACCTTTGGAGTGGATACCTTCCAGGTGAAATTTCTTGCCAACGTGGATGAATGTCACGAGTTCTGGCAGCAAATCGAATACTACAAAAACGGAGACATCATCGCCTCTATGAAAGGCAGTGAAATCGCCAACATCGAGATTGTTGAGTAATCTTCAGGCGTATCTCCACTTTCAATAAAGAAAAGCAAAGATGGCAATATCCGGGGCCCGGCACAGGTTCCGGATTTTGCTGTTAATCGGGTCAGGGTGGCGATGGTCGAAATGGTTATACACACCTTTTCCACATTTTTGCTGTGGAAAACTTTAATTAAATAAAATTTAGCCTTATATTTGGTCGCAATTTTTGCCAACAACTAAACCTGAAATACGCTTATTACCCAGCTGATCAAATATCTGATCTTCACTTTGTTAGCAGGCATTTTGCTTTGCGGCGGGCAGGGTTTTGCGCAAAGAATTCCCACCAATTCGAACCGTGATTTTGAAAAGGCCCGCTTTCGTCAACCCCAGGTAAATCACCGCGATCTCAGTGAAAAACAACGCAGTCAGCGGGTAAAAAAGGCCCGTCACCGCAATATGAGTCAGTTGCGGCAGCGTCAGACCCGGCGCCAGTCGCCTGCCCGGACCAACCGCGCCATGGAAAATGCGCGTCAGCGGACCTTCAGGGTGCAGCACCGCAATCTGAGTCAGGTTCGCAGCCGCCAGGCTACGGCCACGGCCCGGCACCGCAGTCTGAGCAATGTGCGGACCAGGCAAAATACCATGCGCCAGACCCACCGCGATCTGAGCACGGTCAAAAACAGGCAAAACGCTTCCCGCCTCTCGCATCGCAATTTGAGCGCGGTGCGCCAGCGGCAAACGAATCAGCAGATTCGCCACCGCGAAATGAATCAGTTGCGGCGCCAGACCAACCGGGTGGCCCACCGCAGCCTGAGTCGTACCCAGACGCGCCAAAGTTCGCGCCAGGTGGCTCACCGCAACATCAACACCCGCCGACAGGCCCGCTATCAGGTTCAGCATCGCAGCCTCAACAACCAGCGCCAGCGAAATACCCGTATTGCGCACCGCAACCTCAATAACCAGCGGCAGCGAAATTATTCTGTCAATCATCGCAGCCTCAATAATTTCCGCCAGCGCAGCAACCGCATTTCGCACCGCAATCTGAGCCGTCAGAAACAGAAAAATTATTCGGTAAATCACCGCAGTGTGAATAATTTCCGGCGCCAAAACAACCGGGTTTCCCACCGCAGTCTTAACAACCAGCGCCAACGGACCTATTCCGTTCAGCACCGCAGGCTGAATAATTTCCGTCAGCAGAGCAACCGGGTTGCCCACCGCAACCTCAACAACTTCCGCCAGCCCCGGACCGGGGTGGCTCACCGTTCGATCAATACCAAACGGCAGCCCCATTACTCGATGCGCCACCGTTCCCTGAATACATTCAGGCAACGTTCTTACCGGGTTTCACACCAGAATCTGAACCGCAACACCCAGCGCAGCTACCGGGTTCAGCACCGCAATCTGAATAATTTCCGCCAGCGCACCAATCAGATTGCCCACCGCAGCCTCAATACCAAAAATCAGCGCTCATTCCGTATGAGCCACCGCTCCATCAACACCAAGACCATGCCTTCGTTTCGCATGAGTCACCGTTCGCTGAACACCAAGGAGCAAAATTACCTCAAAATCGCCCACCGCAATCTCAACAGCTATCGCCAGAAGTATCTCAATATTCGCCACCGTGACCTCAATCAGTGTGCTCCCGGGGTGAAACTGGCCCGCAAGCGTTTTGAAAAGCAGCAGGCCCAGAATATCCGCAAGCTCAATAATGCCTGCTATCCGCAGTTCAAACTGCGGCACAAGGATCTGAATAATGTCTGCTACAAGCAGCCCAAACTGCGCCACAAGGACCTGGCCACCAAGTGCTATCCCACACCCAAAATCAAGCATGCCAACCTTTCCCAGGTTTGTCTGCCCAAATACCGTGTCAATCACCGCGACCTCAATAATGTGTGCTATAAGCCTTCAGCCCGCATCAAACACCAGGATCTGAGCCAGAAATGCTATCCTGTGATGGTGATCAGGCACAAGGATTTTGAAAATTACACCTGCACCCAGTTGGTGATTCGCCATACTCCGCTCAGCAAATACAAAGTATTGTGCGACCCCAGCATTCAGAAGCCTGAAACGGTGATGGAGAAGGTGGGTAAGGAGATTAAATACCTGCTGACCAATCACAAGCGTTTCTGCAAACTGGAGAAGAGGTATTCAGGCGTTTCAGTGGGATGTGTGGTGGAAACCACGCATGGAACGGCTGTGGTGGCCGATTATGTGGTGAAACCTGAGATTTATTATCCGCTGAAGCTGGTGGTGCAGGTGGCTTTGCCCCGCCGCAAGGACGGTGAGCCGCGGGTACGTCAGATGACCCTGAGCAAAGCAGAAACCAAGGAAATCATGATCAGGGAACTGATCAAGCGGAAAAAATACATCTGGCTGGTACGCATGTACCCCGAGGAACGCCCCAATCTTGAAAATCTCAAGGATTTGTACATCGATCCCAACCGGGATGAGCCGCCTAATGATGGGCCGGGGGGAATTAACAACAATAATTAAAGGTCCCTTTGGTCAATTGGCAATTAGCAGTTATCAAATTGTCAAACGGTCAAACTGCGAACCTCTAAAATCTAAATCAATCCAGAGGTTTGAAGCCACTTTTCGAGATTACCTTTTTGGATTTCCGAGCCAACGCATGCACTGACTCTTTCAATCAGGAAATTTTGCTCCTGAGCAGCCGCCAAGCCCCCACAACTAAAATCTCATCTCTCACATCTAAGGACTAACGACTCCCGACTAAGGACTCAAAAAGATTACTTCACTTTGCTGCTCAGCCAGTCTTCCCGCAATTTTTTTGCTTCACTTTTTACCTTTTTCAGGTCAACGATCTCGTAATTTTTGAGGGGATTATTTCCTGAATATTTGAGCTTCACTTCTTCTTCGCGGCCATCGCGGTACACATTCAGGGTGTAGGTTTTCCCTTTTTGCAGGTTTTTGAAAAAGGAATTGGGATCGACCTGATCGGCAGACTTGCCGTCGATGCGGGTGATGGCGTCTTTGTCGCCCAGGCCTGCTTTGTCGGCGTCGCCTCCCGGACGCACACTGTGCAGGTACCAGGTACCGCCAGATTTTTCCAGGCGGTCGATGCCCACCCGCTCGTAAGTGGCCGAACTGTCGTCGGAAATATTCATTTTGAGCCCGAAGGGCTCAAGGAATTCATCGTAATTGATGGGAGCGGTGCCGTCCACATAATTTTTGAAAAAGAGGCGCATATCCAGGCCAGAAACCTTGGTGCAGGCATCCAGAATGCCATTTTCAGGCACTCCCAAATCCTTTTTGTAATACTCATTATACAGGTACAGAAATACATCGTCCAGACTGACTTTGCCTTTGGAATCGGCCCGCAGTTTCAGGTCGAGCAACAATCCAACCCGGGAACCCAGGGGATAATAGGAGGCGCTGTAATGTGGATTGGCGTATTCTGAGCCAGACAGCCAGCTGTCGAAACTGGATTCTGCGGGTGCCACCACGGTCGATCCGTTGGAGTTTTCCAGGCGGGAAAGCTCTTTGGAAACCCGGCTCAGGTAGCCGGCTTCGTCGAAAATTCCGGCCCTGACCAGGGCCAGGTTGGTATAGTAGTCGGTCACGCCTTCTGTAAACCAGTGCAAAGAGGTGTAAGCCTCTTTTTGGTAATCGTAGGGCCAGAGAGCCGCAGGACGGATGCGTTTCACGTTCCAAAGGTGCCAAAATTCGTGGCTGGTAATGCCATACATACCGCTCAGGGCTTCGGGAGAGGCCACCACCCCGTCGGGCAGGGTGTAGGAGGAGGAATATTTGTGTTCAACTGCGTGGCGGTAACGGTAAGGCAGCAGATGGTAAATAAAATGATATTCCTTCATGGGAATATCTCCGGCAAAAACGGCGGCCTGTTCTTTGATAATTTTCTCAATATCGGCCAGCAGGCGTTTTTCTGTGTCTTTTCCTCCTTCGAATTTGCCCTGGAAATGCAGATAAAAAGTGACCCCGTTGACCTTGGTTTCAAGGGTTTTGAGGGTGGGGGAAAGAATGGTGGGCGCATCCACAAAGTCGTGGTAAGAAGGTGCGCTGAATTCGTTAAAGGCTTTTTCCCGCACCAAAGAGCTGGCTACACCCCAGTTTTTCTCCATTTTAGGCACGGTAAGTTTGCAGGGGCGGTCCACTTCATTCTCCACATGCATGAAGAGGTTGGATCCGTTGAAATAGGCCTCTCCCGTACCCAGGTAGCTCGAACCCGCATCCATGACATTGGCATAAAAATCATAAGAAACGATGATCCTGCCCTGTCCGTTATTGGGAACTTCCCAGGTTTCCTTGCCCGTTTTTTTGCTCACCAGGGGATTTCCCTTTTCGTCCGTGGCTTTGAAATTGGTAACCCCGGCGGCGTAGTTCTGAATAATGTAACGTCCGGGACGCCAGGCAGGCAATTGAATATAGGTATTGGTACCCTCGGCTTTATCCGTGGTGAAAGTGATTTTATAGACATGGGAAGCAGGATTATCCCAATCCAGCACATATTCGTAAGTCTGGGCAAAGGAAAAAACCGGGCCACAGAGCAAAATGAAAAGGAAAATCCTGAAAAGTCGAACCATGGGATTAATATTTGATCAAATTTGAGGTCGAAATTAACGAAATCATTTAATATATGCAGAGCCTGAGCGATCTGCTGTCAGCGTTCAGCAGTCAGTATTTAAACGGTAATCTCTTAAATCTCATATCTCGTTCAGAAAAGCAGTGTCTTTTACTAAAATAGCTATACAACTTTCGCAACCTTGAAAGTGATGGCAAAATCAAAAAGTAATTCAAATTCTAAAAAAGATTTAAGTGTTCAACATCGAAAGTCGCCTGCTGTTAAGCGAATGATTGTTGAGTTGGTAGATTCAGGTAAAATGACTGGCATTGAGGCATCCCAAAAATACGGGGTCAGTACGTATGCAATTCAGCAGTGGCGTTCTGTGGTCGCTGCGGGACGTAGCCTGGTTACTCGGCAATACGACAAAGCTCTCAAGCTGCGGATAATTCATGAGATTAATTCTGGTTTGTTGACTATTGAAGAGGCTGTTAAGAAGTACGATATCAACTATGTGCAAGTAATTCACCGTTGGATGAAAGCAGCGGAGTTATCATCTTGTTCCCCTATGTCAAAACCGTCCCAAACAGGCAGTGAGAAGCCTGAAACAGAATCCTTGGAATCCGAGAACGCACGTTTGCGCAAAGAACTTGAAGATGCCAAACTAAGAGTTCTGGGCCTTGAGTCCCTAATTGAAGTGGCTGAGGAGGAGCTTGAGATAAAAATCAGAAAAAAGTCTGGTACCAAACAGTTGAAAAAATGAAAGAGCGTTACTCCCAGCTCTCCATAGAGAGATTGTGTGGACTGTTTGGTAAAAGTCGCCTGGCATATTATGACCGAAATAGGCGCAAAAATGCACAAATCAAAGATTACACCTTGGTTCTTGAAATGGTACGGCTAATTCGCAAGGACCAACCCCGGATTGGCACCCCGAAGTTGCATCACATGCTGAAAACTAAGCTCGAATTAGAAGGCATCAAAATGGGACGAGATGGTTTACATGCTCTATTGGCCTCATACCAGATGACGGTTCGCCCTCTGAGGCGATATCGTCCCAAGACAACCTGGAGCGACCACTGGATGCGAAAGTGGCCCAACCAGATTAAAGACTTCCAAACGAACGGCCCCAATCAATTATGGGTGTCTGACATCACTTACATCAGGCTTAAAGGTGATTTTTGTTTTCTCTTCCTTATCACAGATGCTTACTCGCACAAAATTGTAGGTTGGGCATTGGAGATGACCATGGGCCATGAAGGGGCTATTACGGCTTTAAAAATGGCGCTAAATCAGTGGAAGGACCGCAAGGATTGCTTGATCCATCATTCAGATCGTGGGTCCCAGTATTGTTGTGACAACTACGTTAAAACGCTTCAGGCAGCCGGGATCTCTGTCAGTATGACCCAAAGCGGTGATCCACGCGAAAACGCAGTTGCAGAAAGGGTAAATGGCATCCTAAAGGTTGAAATGGGGTTGAAC
The DNA here is from genome assembly GCA_020635905.1 of Bacteroidia bacterium. Lineage (GTDB taxonomy): Bacteria > Bacteroidota > Bacteroidia > J057 > JADKCL01 > JACJYV01. The sequence goes on along the minus strand of JACJYV010000005.1, from coordinate 653,627 downwards.
GTTAAATTCGAAACTCTCATTGGAGCAAAGCGGGCATCGGGGCGCAAAATCGACATTTACAACCATGATCGGCCCCACCTGAGTTGCGATATGATGGCTCCTGCCGAAGCCCACCAAACCTCGGGCCCTCTAAAAAAACGATGGAAAAATACGCGCACAAGAAACCAGCGAAAGGAGGCGCAGGAAAAAACCACAGGATCAGTGGCTCTGCCCGCGGGCAGAGCCACTGATCCTGAAGTCCCTGTATAGCTATTTTAGTAAGAGGGATTTTAAGTGTTTAGCTATTCCAGTAATAGGAAATAAAAATGTATAGTTATATTAGTGTTAAACAAGAAGGTTGTATAGTTATTTTAGGGAAGGACACAGTCAGCTATCAGCAGTCCGTATTTAAACGTGATTCTCCTATTATCTAATATCTTATCTCTCATATCTCACATCTCTTACCCCACATCTAACCTCAAAAAATATTAACTTTGCATTCTTTGGTTTGAAACAGTGTTTTTATGATCGCTCAGGTAAAAATCAGTCAGGACATTTTATTGCAGGCATACGAATTGATGGTTACGGCTGAGCGCATGGCCGTTTTGTATGAGGCCAACCGCGAGGTGACCAGCAAATATGTGCATGCCACTTCCCGCGGGCACGAAGCTGTGCAACTGGCCCTGGGCATGCAATTGCTGCCCCAGGATTTTGTCGCGCCCTATTATCGTGACGATTCGATTTTGCTGGGTATTGGACTTTCTCCCTACGAACTGATGCTGCAATTGCTGGCCAAAAAAGACGATCCTTTTTCGGGAGGTCGCACTTACTACGGACACCCCAGCCTGCGGCGGGATGACAAGCCCAAAATTCCGCACCAATCCAGCTCTACGGGCATGCAAGCCATTCCCACCACGGGCGTGGCCCATGGCATGAAATACCGCGAGGCCATGGGCCTCGACACTTTTGACCACCAACACCTGGCCCCGGTCGCTGTCTGCTCCCTGGGCGACGCCTCCATCACCGAAGGTGAAGTTTCCGAGGCATTCCAGAATGCTTCCCTCTACCAATTACCCATTCTCTACCTGATTCAGGACAATAAGTGGGATATTTCGGCCACGGCCCGCGAAACCCGCTCCCAGGATGCGATTGATTTTATCAAAGGATTTCAGGGAATCGAGGCCATTCGCATCAATGGAAGTGATTTTGGGCAATGTTATGAAACCATTTCCCGGGTTTTGGATACCATGCGCAAAGAGCGTCGCCCCTTCCTCATCCATGCCGACGTGCCCCTGCTCAACCACCATACCTCTGGCGTACGCAAGGAGTGGTATCGTCCCAAGGAAGATCTGGCCGAGCATGCTTCCCGCGATCCATTGCCCCTCCTGCGCAACGAATTGAAAAAAGCGGGAGTGCAGGAAAAGGAATTGGAGAAAATTGAGGCGAAAGTGACCGCTTTCGTCCAGGCCGAATACGACCGCGCCCTGCAGGCTGAAGATCCCCTTACGGATCTCGATTCTTTGTATGCCCACATTTATGCGCCCACTCCCGTGACGGAAGAAAAAGGGGTGCGGGTACCCGATGGCGGCGCTGAAGTGGTGATGGTGGATGCTGCCCTGCATGCCATGGATGATATTCTGAAGGCCCACCCTGAGGCCTTATTATATGGACAGGACGTAGGCGGCGAATTGGGGGGCGTATTTCGCGAAGCGGCCACCCTCGCCAAAAAATACGGGGATACCCGCGTTTTCAATACGGCCATTCAGGAGGGATATATCATTGGCAGCACGGTGGGCATGTCGGCAGTGGGATGCAAACCCGTAGTGGAAGTGCAGTTTGCCGATTACATCTGGCCGGGCGTCAATCAGTTGTTTGCCGAAGTGAGCCGCTCCTGCTTCCTTTCCAATGGAAAATGGCCCGTGCAGGCCCTGGTTCGGGTGCCGATCGGCGCTTATGGCTCGGGTGGTCCCTTTCACTCCTCCAGTGTGGAATCTGCCATTCTGACCATCAAGGGCCTGAAAGTGGTTTATCCCTCGAACGCCGCCGACATGAAAGGTCTGTTCAAGGCTGCCTTTCACGACCCGAATCCTGTGGTGATTTTCGAGCACAAAGGATTGTACTGGGGTAAAGTGCCCGGCTCAAAAGAAGCCCGCACCATTGAACCCGATTCGGATTATATCATTCCCCTGGGAAAAGCCCGTACCTACCTGGAAGCAGATCCTGAAAAGATAGAAAACGGGGAAACCTGTGTGGTCATAACCTATGGCATGGGAGTTCACTGGGCTAAAAATGCCGCCAAAGCGGGCTTTCCCGGCCGGGTGGAAGTGCTGGATCTCCGTACCCTCGAACCCATTGACTGGGAGGCCATTGAAACAGCAGTGAAAAAACACGGCAAGGTGCTCTGCCTGACCGAGGAACAACTGCGAAATTCCTTTTGCGAATCCATTGCGGGACGGATTTCTGAGAAATGTTTCAAATATCTGGATGCGCCTGTGATGACTTTTGGGGCGGAAAATCTGCCCGGCATACCCATGAATTCAGAGTTGGAAGCAGCCATGCTGCCCAATGCCGACAAGGTGCAAGCCAAACTGGCCGAATTGCTCAGCTGGTAAGGATTTAAAGGGTACGTATTCTGTTTTCCTGCGTTGCCAGGGCGCTGATTTCTCCCCTTGGATATGGGTTAAAAGGTAGAATTTTGGGAAATGAATTTCCCGAAGGGCTTTGAATATGTGTGAAAAAACGGGGATAAGTAGTTGATAATTCAAAGAATTCAATCTCAGAATTATGTTCTACCTTTGCCTTTGGTAAAAAATGTATGAATATGATCTTGTTTAACATTAGGAAAGCCCTCGTTTGCTTCGCTTTTTCCCTCTTCACAGTTGGTGCCCTTCGCGCCGCAGATATCAACATTGACAATACAGGAGAGATTCCCGGGTCTTACCCGACCATTTCAGCGGGCATTGCTGCAGCCACGGATGGGGATCGCATTGTGATTTATCCCACGATCTATGATTACAAAGATTCTCTGGTGGTAAACAAAAGTCTGGAATTTATTTGCGCCCAAAACGGCCAAAGCTGGGAATTCTACGGCGTGATCAATATCGTACCTGCGCCGGGCAGGACCATATCCTTTATTGGGATGCAAATCGTCAGACACATGGGAGAATGGTCGGTTAACGGCGTGTTTGCATCACAGAATAACGTGGGAGGGACGCGCTGTGTGGTCAATTTCATTGATTGTTCTATTTACGGCCCCCTTGCCTTTAACCTTGATGGATTTGAGGTGAATGCCTTCTACAGTTCATTCTGGAACCTTGAGTTTCGTATGGGGACCATTGTTGGCAGTTATATGGACCGTGTGTTTGTTTACGAGGATTCACCCGTATGGGGAGTTGGGGACACGGTTATTTTCATCGGAAACAAAACCAGCCAAACCAGCTGGGGGCTACCTTTCGCTGCGAATTTTGTGTTCAAGAACAGCAATGCGACCTACTTTATCGCCAACAACTTCTTCAGGTATAATTTGTTTGTCGATACGGCTTATGTGGTCGATACAAATGGTTGGTTTATCAATAATACCGTTGAGGGAAGTTCCAGTATGACAAATTGGGCTTGTACCACAAAGGTGAATCACCGTTATAATGTGGTATGGTTGGAAGGGGTAAAAAATACCCATGCAGTTAACAATGTCTTCTATAATACAAACGGTTCGGGGGGGTGTGCCTTAGGGAATTTCCAGGGACAGAACCGGGCGAATTACAACCTGTTTGGGAGGATTTCCTATAACCATCACAATGGTTGGCGGGACAATATTTATGTGAACGGATCTTTGAGTTATGATGGAAATGGCATCATTTCAAGTGGAACTGGTCACAATCAGGGCCATCCAGGGATACCCTTCTACGACATAGATATAACCCGCAATAATATGGGAACGGGCGGAGGCCCCTTTGCCTGGTCCAATTACCATCCCGATTCCCAAAATGCACCCGGGAGGGCCCGTATTTACCTGCTGGATATCAAGAGCCAGATCTACTCCCTGACCGGGTCCGTGCCGGTCAAGGCTTCGGGAGTACACATGAAATAAGACCATTCTATTTGAGCATATCCATTTATGAAATCAACACTCAGCTTCCTTCTTCTTCTGCTGGTGGCCCTGATGGGCTTTGCCGCAGACATTAACGTGGACAATTCTGGCGCAATTGCCGGCTCCTACCCTACCATCCAGGATGGCATCAATGCTGCCACAGATGGAGACAGGATCGTGATCTATCCCACCACGGAAGATTACCGCGATACCCTTTCCATCAACAAAAGCCTGACTCTCATGTGCGCCAGCGCCTCTGAGTACTGGCAATTTACTGGAATGATCGAGGTGGTACCTTCGCCCGGCCGGGAAGTGAGCATCATTGGATTGCTCATGACTCCCACCAATTCAAACTCAGTTTTCAGTACCCAGAACAACAGCACAGGGGCCAGATGTGTGGTGAACATCATTGATTCCCAGGTACCAACGGGGATAAATTTTGACTTCGATAATTTTAAAGTCAATTTTCTCTATAGTAAGGGAAACTCCCTTGCATTCAGATTGGGCTCCATCATTGGCTCAGAGTTGGCGGCTGCCAGAGCCTTGAACGAATTGCCTGTCCACGGGGTGGGAGATACGATTTTTGTGGTGGGTAGTAAATTTACTTCCTACTTTGGGACCCCTTATTTTGCCTCTCTCTACCTTGGCAACAGTTCAGCCCGCTATTTCATCGCAAATTGCTTCCTGTCTGCGAATACTGAAAGAATGGTGGGAGTTGTAGCCGCTGATGTGACGGGAGAGCCCAACTGGTTTATTAATAATACGGTGGTTGGGACATTTAACTCCTCAATTACGAACTGCGCCAATACACCTACCCGGAATCTGGTTATTCTGCAGGGGGCCAAAGATGACCATATTATTAATAACCTTTTTGCGGGTACCGCTACGGGTAATAATTATGGGTGTGCTTTGGGAAATGATTGGGGCGACTACAATTATTTTGTCAGGCTGGGCCAGAGTCCCAACGCATATTCCTTCCATAATACTTATTTCAATTATTTTACCAGCCCTTACCCCATTCATGATGCCAATACTGGAGTAATAACCACGGCCACTTTTTATGATCTGGGAAAACCCGGGGTCAATTATTACGACCTTGACCTAACCCGCAACGATATAGGTACAGCTGGCGGACCTTTCTCCTGGTGGAATTATCATCCCGAAAGCCAGAATGCACCCGGCCGCACCCGGGTAATGTTGCTCGATATTCCCAGCCGGATTTATTCCCTGACCGGCAATGTGCCGGTCAAAGCCTCTGGTGTCCATATCAAATAAATTCCCCCTCAACGAAACACTACAATCATGAAAAAAATATACTCCCTCATTTGCTGTTTGTGCCTTGTTGGGGCGGTAAACGCTGCAGACCTGAGCGTTGACAAAACCGGCGCTGTGGCAGGCTCTTATCCTTCCATTACCGCGGCGCTGGCCGCCGCAGTGGACGGAGACCGGCTGGTGATTTACACGGAAGGAGGAAATTATTTCGAAAATCCAACCGTGGATGCAAGCGTGACCCTGATGGCCGCTTCGCCCCGCGACTACTGGGGCCTGGAAGGCAACCTGCTCATTCAACCCGCCAACGGAAGGGAAGTCTCCATCATTGGCATGACCATTTGGGGCACTGCGAATGGAGCGGGAAATACCCCGGTGGGTGCCCGTTGCGTGGTCAATTTTGTGGATTGCCGCTTTTCAGAAATCTCCAACTTTTCCTTTGATGGATTTGAGGTGAATGTGCTTTATTGCTATTCCAACAAGGCGTTTAACATTCGCAGAGGAAGTTTTATTGGCAATGACTTTGAAGGGACAAATTCGGGAATTGGAATTCTACCCGGAAATGCCGCCTTTGGTACAGGTGACACTGTTCTGATTATTGCCAATAGTTTTCAGACCATCAACCGCAGTTCCCACATGACCTTCAATAACCCCAATGTCCGTTTTTATGTCGCCAATAATTTTTGGAATAACAGAAACGCCTCTTCGGGATTTCAGGTGGTAATTGCAGATACCGCAGGTAAGCCCAATGTGTTCAGAAATAATACTTATTGGGGATATAATTCAAACAGTAATAGCAACTGTAACGCAACCAGTACCCACTCCATTCTGCTGAGAGGAGTAAAGGACCATAATGCCAGCAGCAACATTTTTGCGAGCGATTATGGAACCGGGGGAGGTTGCGTCCTGTATGGCATGAAAGGCGGGGAGTATAATCTGTTTTATGGGTTGAGTTATACGCCGGGGCTTTTGCGGGCAACCAATAGTTACGGTGGCTCCAGTTCCAGCATTTTTGACCCATCCACTGGCGCTGGTATAGGAGCTTTCGGGCAAAATACGGGCAATCCCAATACAGAATTCCTCGACCTCGACCTTACCCGCAACGACCGTGGCACCTACGGTGGGCCTTTTTCCTGGGAAAATTACCGTCCCAATCCCCCTTCAGACGGAAGAGCCAGGGTTTGGTTTCTGGAAATGCCCTCCAAAATATACGACCTGGGTGGAACTACGGTAGTCAAAGCAAAAGGCGTTCACCTGCGCTAAAAAGAACCTATGCGACAAAATCTGATAAAATTGACCTGCAGATGGACGCTGGTGCTCGGATTGAGTATCCTCGGCTGGACCCATCTTCAGGCTCAGAAGGAAATCCTGGGAGGAGAGTACTTCTGGAATACAGACCCCGGGCAGGGGAGCGGAACCCCGCTGCAAGCCATGGATGGGAATTTTGATCAAGCCCTTGAAAACCTCTTTTCCAACGGCCTTACCCCGCCCCTCAACGGAATCAACAAATTCTACGTCCGTCTGAAAGACGACTGCGGCAACTGGGGACCTGTATTTTCCCGCGCGGTCAGTTATTTGGATACCCTGCAAACTCCCTTGCGGGTGGCCGTGACTCAGGCTGAATACTTCTGGGATACGGACCCGGGAGCGGGCAGCGGAACGGTCTTGCTGGCCTTTGACGGCAATTTCAACGAAGCCCTGGAAGATGTGTTTGCCTCTTCCACCACCCTGCCTGGCGCGGGCATTCACCTGTTTGCCATTCGGGTCAGGGATGAGGGAAATAATTGGGGCCCCGTGTACAAACGGGTCATCAGTCTCAACGACAACCTCAACACTCCACGGGCCATGGCGGTTACCTCAGCCGAATATTTCTGGGATACGGATCCCGGGGCGGGCAGCGGCACCACCCTGCTGGCTTTTGACGGAAATTTCAATGAAGCTTTGGAGGATGTATTTACCTCCTCAGCCATGCTGCCCGGCGCGGGCATTCACCTGTTTGGCATTCGGGTCAGGGATGAAGGAGGCGAATGGGGTCCGGTTTTCAAGCGGGTAATCAGCCTCAATGACAACCTGAATACTCCGCGGGCCCTGGCTATCACCTCCGCGGAATACTTCTGGGATGCAGATCCGGGGGCAGGAAGCGGCACTGCGATGCTGGCCTATGACGGCAATTTCAACGAAGCCATGGAAGCGGTTTTCACCTCTGCAGTCAGCCTTCCCGGTCAGGGCATTCACCTGTTTGGGATTCGGGTCAGGGATGAATCCAATGCGTGGGGACCTGTATTCAAGCGGGTGATTTCGATCAATGACAACCTCAATACTCCCCGCCCCCTGGCCATTACTTCTGCTGAATATTTCTGGGATACAGATCCGGGCGCAGGCAGCGGAACCCCCATGCTGGCCATGGATGGAAATTTTAACGAAGCCCTGGAAGTGGTGTTTGCCAATACTACCTCCCTGCCGGCCGTGGGTACCCACCTCTTTGCCCTGCGCGTGCGGGACGAAAGCGGAAATTGGGGACCTGTTTACAAAAGGATCATCGGTCTCAATGACAATCTCAACGGAGGTCGTCCCCTGAAAATTACCGCCGCAGAATACTTCTGGGGACTCACTGATCCCGGACCGGGAAATGGGTATCCCCTCTTTGCCATGGATGGCAATTTTGATCAGGCCATGGAGGTGGTTTTCGACTCGAATGCCACCCTCACCTACAAGGGCATGCGCCTTTTCAACATCCGTCTGCTGGATGAATACGGACAATGGGGACCTGTGTACAAACGGGTGATCTCGATCAATGTTCCCTATGACGTCTTCAATCTGGAATTATTTACCCCGGATACCACCATTTGCCAGGGAGATTCTATTCGCCTGAACGCCAAGGGAGCGGGTTCCTATACCTGGTCTCCTTCTACCGGCCTGAATACCAATCTGGGTCCGGAAGTTTTGGCCAAGCCCACTGTGACCACGACTTATACCGTGATTGGTCAGGGTGCCCCCGGCGAGTATGACACCCTGACGGTTACCATCACAGTAAAATCCGGTCCAACCGTGGATATCGGGAATGATACCACCATTTGTAATGGCAATTCTGTGGTGCTGAACCCGGGTAGCAGCTTTCTCACCTACCTTTGGTCGGACAATTCCACCGCAGATACCCTGGTGGCCGACACTGCTGGCTCCTTTTGGGTAAGCGTGACCGACACTTCGGGTTGTCCCGGCCGCGATACCCTGGTGGTCACCCTTGATACCACTTTCAATCCGGGAGTTACTCCCGCCGGACCTGTGGACTTGTGTCAGGGTCAGACTGTGACCCTGCAGGCGGCTATAGGACTGAACTCTTACCTCTGGAATAACGGCTCGACTGCCGACCACATCGTGGTGGATACTGCAGGTGCTTTTATTGTCGCCGTAGGCGACACCAGTGGTTGTAACGGCGTATCAGACACGGTGTTTGTCAATCTGCGGCCAGTGCCAACAGTGATGCTGGACCCTTCGGGTCCGGTCGATACTTGCGCCGGCTACACCGTCACCCTGCATGCCCTGGCGGGCCCCAATCTCAGCTTCCTTTGGAGCACTGGCGACACCCTTGACTCGCTGGTGGCCGCAGTTTCCGGAAATTACTGGGTGCAGGTCACAGATTCCAATGCCTGTACCTTTGCCGACACGGCTCTGGTCAGAATTGGTCAGGTGCCACCCCACTGGACGGATCTGGTGGGAGCGGTTTCCATGAATGACACCCTTTTCAAAACCGTGAATGCCAACGGCTGGTCCAACTCGGGTGCGGCCTCTGTGCAGGTCCTGCAGCCCGGCGACGACGGATATCTGCTCCATGTGGTGCACACCATCAAGGATTTCTATTTTATCGGGCTTTCCGAGGACAATCCTGATGCAGCCAACCTGACTATCGACCATGCTTTTTATGTCAATAAAAAGCAGTTGCGGGTCAGGGAATCCATTGGAACAGATCTGGTAGTGGGAACCCTGGATGTGGGGGACAGTATCGCCATTGCCCGGGTGGGAACCACCCTAAACTGGTTGCACAACGGAGTGGTGGTGTACTCCACCCCTGCGGATACCAGTAAATCCCTTCTGGCCGACGTGAGCATTTACAAGAAAAATTCCTATCTGACCAATATCTGGGTTTCTTTCTGCGAAACAACCCTGCCGCTGACCCTGGAATTCACCCAGAATTACAACCGCTGCGCTCTGGGACCAGAAGGCCAGATCATCCTCATGCCGGCAGGCGGAACCCCGCCCTACAGTTATCTGTGGAGCACGGGCGATACCACCGCGGTGCTGGATTCCCTGGAAGCCGGGCACTATTCTGTGGTAATTACCGACCTGGAAGGAAGCAATATTTCTCAGTCATTTGAGATTTTCAACCGCATTTCCTGGACTGAGCTCGTGGGCGCCACTTCTGTGGACGATACCCTGAGCCGCAGCGTGGCGGGTAACAGCTGGGGAACCTGCGGTGCCCGTTCTGAGCAGGTATTACAACCCAATACGGACGGAGTGTTCATGCATGTGGTGCACCGCACGGACAAGTATTACTACATTGGCCTCTCCAATCTGAATCCGGATGTGTGGCAAACCACCATTGATTACGCTTTCTATGTGGCCAAAGGTGCGCTAAGTATCCGCGAAGAAGCGGGCTATTTTGCCAGCCATGGCAGTATATCCATCGGCGATACCCTGAAAGTGGAGCGGGCAGGATCGAATATCCGTTACTTCCGTAATTCAACCCTGCTCAAAACCACCCCTGCCTTTCCAGGAGATCCCCTGTTTGTGGATGCCACCATATTCAATGCCGGGGTTTCCCTTTACGACAATTACACCTCTTTCTGCGGAGATTCCATTCCCCCCGATTCCTTCGTGGTGGACTTCGTGGTATCCCACTCAGATTGTTATCCCGCACCCAACGGCGGCATTGTGCTCAATGTCAGTGGGGGAATTCCACCCTACACCTACAGTTGGAGTTCTGGAGAAACGGTTTCCAGCATTTCAGGTAAAGCTGCGGGTGCATACACCGCCATCGTCCACGACCAGATGGGTAATTCAGATACCCTTGATTTCGAGATCATGAACCGTACGGTCTGGGAAGGCTTTGTCAATGCAGCTGCCAATGGCGATACCCTGTATCGCACCCTGACCAGCACCAATTCCTGGGGCAACAGCGGGGCCCGCTCGGACAATAAACTCCTCAACGGGTTGAGCGGCAAAGTACTGCATATCGTCAATTCCATTGACTATAATTACTACCTCGGCCTCAGCGACAGCGATCCCAATGCATCTCAATTCACGATTGATTATGCATTCTATAATAACAAAGGATTGCTGTTTATCCGTGAGGAACAATCCGGGTTTTTCCAGCAGTACGGAACCGTGGCTGTGGGGGATTCTCTGGTAATCGAACGCTCTGTAGCCAGCATGTACTGGTACCAGAATGGCAATCAGTTGCGCAGCATTGGGGTGTCGCCCGCGGAAACACTGCGGGTGGATGTGAGCATGTATTCGAAGAATACCCACATTCACGACGTATTCGTCAACTTCTGTGACACGGTGGCGGGTCAGAAAAACTCTGCCAGCGAAGGAGCCTCCAGCGAAGGTCAAAGCAATGCCTTGCAGGCCGAAATCCGGGTATATCCCAACCCCAACCAGGGTGCATTCACGGTGGAAATTCCCGGACAAGAAGGCGAAGCCCTTGAAATCTGGATGATGGACCTCCGCGGCCGTGAAATTTTCCGCACGCAACTGGTGCATCCCGGTGGAGTTTTCCGCAAGGATATTCAACTGCAAGCCATCAGCAAAGGAGTGTATTTGCTCAAAGTCCGTACCCCGGATGGCGAGGAAATGCGCAAGCTAATGATTGAGGAGTAGGATTGGTCCACGGTCCACGGTCAATGGTCAATGGTCTACGGACGATGGTTAATGGTCTAGGGACTGTCGACAAGGGACTGTTGACTATGGACTGGTGACTATGAACCGTTGACCGTCGACTATGGACCGTTGACCGTCGACTAATAACCCAAAATCAATATCTTTGCAGAGATGAAATCTGCTATTGCCCCAACCAAGGAAAAGGAATCCCTTTTCATCGTCATAGAAGGACTGGATGGGTCCGGAAAAACCACTGCAGGCCGTCGCCTGGTGGAAATTCTGGACCGTGAGAATCCGGGTAAAATCAAGTTTACCTACGAACCTCACGACCCGTCTGCGGCCGGGCTGTATATCCGTCAGGTGCTGATGAAAAAGATCCGCGACTTTACCCCGCGGGTGCTGGCTTTGGCATTTGCCACCAACCGCCTGGATCATTGCGACCGTGAGATTAACCCCTGGTTTGCGGGTGAAAAGGGTCGCCTGGTGATCAGTGACCGCTATTATCTTTCCTCCCTGGTTTACCAAAGTGCAGAGGATTTTCCATTTGAGCGGGTGATGGAGCTGAATGAACTGGCGCGCAAACCCGATCTGATTTTCTTTTTGAACGTTTCCAATGAGGTCTGCCTGCAGCGCATGCAAAAGCGCAACGCGCCCGAGGAATTATTTGAAAGCAATTTGTCCCAGACCCGGCAAAAATTTCTGAATGCAATTGAGTTTTTACGCAGTCGCGGCCATGACAATATCCACGAAATTGATGCCAACGGCACCCTGGAAGAGGTGGTGGGCCAGCTTTTGCAGGGAATTGGGGAATATGCTCCTGAGTGGATTCCTGCAGATATTTACTTGCCAGAGGAGAAAAGTTCCTCTTCGTCGCGGTTGATGGGTGAAGGGCAATTGAGCTTTGAATCATTCATGGCCCTGGTGGAAGCAGAGGAAGTGGACGAGGATAACGAGGATGGAATTTCAGAGGTGGTGGAAAAATTGCTCGACAAATGTTCGCGGGAGGAGCTGAAGGAGCTTTTTCTGGAATTTCTGGAGCAGCATGGCCTGGAGGTGTTGGGAAATCTGGATCGGGAAAATGTGGATGCGGTGGAACTTGAATATTCTTTGCCTCTGGGCGTGAACAGTCGGGGAATAGCCCTTTTTCTGAGTGAGGGTCAGAAGTATGATGAAATTCTGAAAACCGCGCCTCAACTCGCCCAAATGTCGGATTTTATCTATGTAATTTCACCCGGGCCTGCTGAACCTGAAATTGAGTATTACGAACGGGATCGCGTGGAATTTGCCACTCAACCGCCTGCTTCTGGCCTTTTTCCCGCGATCAAAGTGATTACCCGGGAAGATCTCAGTATTTTGGTTCAGGGTTATGTTGTGAGTGATGAAGAAGACTGGTGAGATTCAATTTTGATTAAAGTTAAAATAAATATCGTCTTTGGGGCTGCTTTGCTCGTTCTGGTCACCACCGGGGTTACCTGCAAGCGCAGGGTACCAAAGGATGATCAACCTTATACCTTTTTTGCCGCAGGCCACGTCTATGGAACTCCCGGGATTGAAAATAACGGGGTGCATCCGCCTTTTCAGGCCATGTTTCCCCTGCTTTGGCAATGGGAATACCTGGAATTTGGGGTGTTTTTGGGGGATAATGTGAAATCTCCCTCAGATTCCGCCTATGATATGCTGGCGGCGGATATTGACTCGATTGGGGTGCCTGTTTACCTCTGCCTCGGCAACCACGATGCGGGCAATGCCGTTCCTTTTCTGAAACGCTATCCCAAACGATATCAAAGCTGGACCGCTCACGGCGATTTATTCATCATTCTCGATCCCAATCTGGACAAATGGAATATTTCGGGTGAGCAACTCGAATGGCTAAGGCAAACCCTGGAGGAGCACAAGTCTGCCCCCAATATTTTTGTGTTCATGCACCAGGTTTTGTGGCTGGAAAAGGATAATGTGTTCAAGGGAATTCAGCCCAATTCTTTCCAGGGCAAGGCCGATACCATCAATTTCTGGTCAGAAATTGAGCCCATGTTTCACAGCAGATTGAACCAGGTGTACATGTTTGCCGGGGACGTGGGAGCCTTTCCGTGGTGGCCCGCCTATCATTACTATGCCTACGACAATATGCACCTGATTGGCACGGGCATGGGTGGAGGCAAGAAGGATAATTTTATCATTGTGGAAGTGCGCGCCGATCGTTCGGTCAATTTTCGCCTGATCGCCCTCAACGGGGGCAATCACGATGCTCTGGGCAAGTTGACGGATTTTGTGATGCCCAAATAGGCAGATTCGCTTCAGGGCGCACCCGACGGATCCCAGGAAACAGCCAGATTTTCATTTTGATTACTGAGCCAGGCCAGGTCTTCGGGCAAAATCTGAAAATCGTACAGATTTGCATTTTCGCGGATGCGCTGTGGATTACCAGATTTGGGCAGGGGAATAAATCCCTGGTCGAGGGACCATCTGAGCAGGATTTGCGCGGGAGATTTGCCGTATTTACGGCCCAGTTTTTCCAGCTCAGGATCGCCCAGCTTTTCGCCGCGGGTCAGGGGGCAGTAGGCCTGAATGTGGATTTTATTTTTCCGGCAAAATTCGATTTCCCTTTGTCTCCTCAGGAAATTATAAGGGCTCAGTTCAATCTGGTTGATGCTGGGCGCAGATTCGGCATGGGCCATGAGTTCGCGGAGGTGGGGCTCCATGTAGTTGCTCACCCCGATCGACCGCACCCGGCCTTCGGCCTGCAGTTTTTCCAGGGCCTTCCAGGAATCGCGGCGCTTACCAGGCACAGGCCAATGGATCAGATACAGATCGAGGTAATCCAGCTGGAGTTTTTCCATGCTGGTGTCGAAAGCCCGCAGGGCTTTTTCGTAGCCGTGGTCTGAATTCCAGAGTTTGGTGGTGACGAAAATCTTCTCCCGGGGAATCCCGCTTTCCCGCACGGCCTTGCCGAGTGAGGCTTCATTTCCGTAAAATGCGGCCGTATCAAAGTGGCGGTAACCCGCTTCCAGCGCCGTGTTTACGGCCTGGAGAGTTTCTTTTCCGTCAGGGATCAGGTAGCAGCCAAACCCCAGACGAGGGATTTTCGCGCCGCGGTGGAGGGAATAGGTGTCACTGATCTGAAGGTTTTCAGGCATATTCTATGTTTTCGGGGCGAACCATGTCTTCCCTGCACATGCGCAACATGACCTGGGCAGTGGCCAGCACATCCTGTTCGCAATAATCTTTGATGCGGGAATAATTCTTTTCCTCCCAAAACACCCGACCCACTTCGCTGCCGTCCATATCGTCTTTGGGGGAAGGCACGCCCAGAATGGCGGTCAGCAAATCGAGGCTGGTAAAGGATTTGTAATCCCCGAATTTCCAGAGCTCCATGGTGTCCAGGAGATTGACTTCCCAGGGCTTTTTGCCCTGGATGCGCAGACACTGGGGCACTTCGATCTGGTTGATCAGGTAGCGGCGACCGAGGTAGGGATAGTCGAATTCTTTGCCATTGTGGGCGCATAGGGTGCGGCTGGGCGCAGCCATATACTGGTTGGCCATTTGGGCAAATTCGGTCAGAATGGTATGCTCGTCGGGACCAAAAAACGATTTCAATCTGAGTTTGGTGCCCTGGGGTGTAAAGCGCAGATAGCCCAGAGAAATGGTGACCACTTTGCCAAATTCGGAAAAGATGGCCGCCCGCTGGGTGAATAATTCAGAGGGTGTAAATGGCTCTTCCTCCCTTTTGAGGAGGATTTTAGACTTTTTATCCCAAAGCCCCTTCATGCGCGGGGAAAGCAGTTCGTAATCTTCCACGGAGGAAGCCGTTTCAATATCCAGAAAGAGGATATTTTCAATTTCTTTGCGTGTAAACATGTGTGTGCCGACGAAAAGCTATTCCAGCTTTCCGGTTTTTTCAAGTTTGATGGCCTGCGGCATCATTTCAAGGGCTTTCTTCATCATGTTGTCTTCCTGATGGAGTACGGGCAGGAAGGCATCGTCGTTGTAAAGAGCCCGGCCAATAAATGCTTTGATATAATTGTCGATGAGCGGTTTGGAAATCTGGTACTGGGCATCATCGTATTTCACCTTTTTGCCGATCGAAAATTCCCGGAAAAGGGCAACCATCTGGGGCGTAAGTTCGAATTTGTCCACGAAGGATTTGGCCGAAGGATACTGATTTTTGAGTTTGGTCTGGTCGCCCACGTACTCATAGGAGAATTCGCGGAAAATATTATTCGAAATCAATTCACCCAACAAATCAGAATCCATGGTGGTATCGCGGGGCACAAATACGTCGGGCAAAATGCCACCGCCTCCGTAAACTGGACGTCCCGAATGGGTCTCATATTTGAGGGAATCGGGCAAGTCAATTTTGCTCATGTCCCAGACTTCACCGCTTTCAAAACGGTCGAGTACCTCCTGATTATACTCTTTGGAGCTCATTTTGTAAGGCTTCTGGATGGAGCGACCTGAAGGGGTATAGTATTTGGAAATGACCAGGCGAATGGCGGATCCGTCTGAGAAAGGTTTTTGGGTCTGGACCAGACCTTTTCCAAAGGAGCGGACCCCCATGATGATTCCGCGGTCCCAGTCCTGTACGGCCCCGGCTACAATTTCGCTGGCCGAAGCAGATCCGTAATTCATCAGCACGATCAGTCCCCCGTCTTCGAAACCGTTGATTTCTGAAGTGGCGCGGTAACTGCTGCGTGAATTGGGCACCCGACCTTCTGTATAGACCACCAACTTGCCTTTGGAAAGGAATTCGTCGGCCATGAGTTGGGCTTTGTCCATGTATCCGCCCGGATTGTCGCGCAGGTCAAGGATCAGGTTTTTCATGCCGTCTTTTTTGAGCTTGGTAAGATTCTCCACAAACTCTTCGTGGGTGGTGCCTGCAAAACGCGTGACCCGCATGTAGCCGGTGTTTTTGTCCACCATGTAGGAGAAATCCACGGACAACAGGGGGATTTTATCGCGGGTAATGTCAAAATTGATCAGCTTTTTAACCCCACGGCGCTTGATATCGACCACCACATGCGAACCTTTATTGCCTTTGAGTTTGGCCATGACGTCCGAATTTTTGATCCCGATTCCGGCCACATTCTCTCCGTCGATGCGCACGATTCGGTCACCCGACCTGATTCCCAGTTGCTCGCTCGGACCACCCGCGATGGGCGCCACCACGTAAATGGTATCTTCTATGAGGTTGAATTCGATGCCAATTCCCTCAAAACTGCCCTGCATTTGCTCGTCCATGGCTTTCATTTCATCTTCGGGGATGTAAAATGAATGGGGATCAAGCCCTTCCAGCATGCCTTTGATGGCGTCGTCCACCAGTTTTTTGCTGTCGGTGGGTTCTACATAATTCCGCTCCACAAACCACATTGCCTCACGGAATTTATCCGCGTTATTGGAGATTTGCTGGACTTTTTCGTCGGAAAAGCCTTGTTTCAGCTGGAAGCCAGCCAACATTCCGATGAGCACCAACAACCCCGCGGCAAGTGCATATTTGATTTCACGGCTCATAACCAGGAATTTTTTAGTCAGGATTCGAATTTAGTGAAATTAACGAATTTTTCCCCTGCTTGTTTTGTGTAAAAAGTGCGAATAAAATTCAAAAGCCGCCCGGAAGGCGGCTTCGCTTAGCAGAACTCCCGGCGATGGCAGAAGTATTCACTTTTGGGTAAATGGGGTCACGCAAAGTTCGCAAAGAGGCTGTTTTTCACATTTCGTGGGTTGAGGGGAGCAAAGAGCGCAAAGTCATCATGCAATAAAGTCGTCCAGCTTTGCGTCCTTTGCCACCCTAACCAACGAAACGGGGGCCCAAACTACTTTGCGATCTTGGCGTTACTAACCATTTTAGGCCATTTTCCCACTCAAATGATTGGCAAACAACGATGGCCTCTGCGGCCGGTTTTTCTTCGGGGAGGGATTACATTCCTTCTGAAATTTCCCGCTGGAAGAGGGTTTTCAGAACAGAATTTTGGTTGAAGGCATCATTATTGCGAATGATACTCTGCGCATCTCTCTCGTACCGGTCTTCCCGGTTTTCGGATTGCGACGCCGCGTTGTTGGCATCGGGTGCGTCCCAGGCTCGGAATTGATCTTCTAAAATTTTCATGATACGATCAGATTTATGGTTAAAAAATTTACACTAACTGCTTTTCCGAAAAGTTCGGAAGAAAAAATTCGTAAGGGATGCAGAATGAATTTTCAGGGTTTAACCCAGCTTCAGATTCCTGATTGTTTACGCAAACCAATTGACGGACGAGTTGATCTGAGTAAAAAATCACCCTTCGATCAGCCAAATCAGAATCAGAGACGGTACTTGAATTAACCCTTACCTTAAGTTACATCATTTGGAGGACAAAACAAAATTTTAAATCGAGAAAATACGAAAATCGTAATTTATTTTACTCGTCCCGGATGATGATGCGGGCATCGGCTTGCCGGGTGCAGGTAAGGGTAATATCATTGAGGCAAACATGGGGAGGCTGGCTGGCCGCAAACCAGGCCACCCGGGCAATATCTTCGGCGTAAAGTGGGGTGTAGCCGCGGTAGGCCGCTTTTGCCTTGTCTTCATTTCCCTTGAATCGAACCATGGAAAACTCCGTTTCCACCATGCCCGGATTGATGGCCGTGACTTTGATCCCAAATTTGACCAGGTCGATGCGGGTGGCGCGGCTGATGGCATCCACCGCAAATTTGGTTCCGCAATATACGTTGCCATCGGGGTAAATTTCCTTGCCTGCGATACTGCCAATATTGATGATATGTCCGCTTTGGCGCTCCACCATTCCCCGGCCAATCACCCGGGTCACGTACAACAAGCCTTTGATATTGGTGTCGATCATGGTATCCCAATCGTCTGGATCGCCCTCGTGGATGGGTTCGCGACCAGCGGCCAGCCCCGCGTTATTTACCAGAATGTCGATCTTTTGCCATTCGGGCGGGAGGTTTCCCAGGTGAGTCTCGACGTCTTCGCGGTTGCGCACATCAAAGCACAGTTCCAGCACGCGGTTGCCTTTTTCGCGAAGGGAAGAGGCAATCTGGGTCAGTTTTTCCTGCCTGCGACCCGTGAGAATCAGGTCGTGGCCGTGGGCCGCAAATTCCTCAGCGATGGCTTTTCCAATCCCGGCAGTGGCGCCTGTGATGAGCGTAATGGGTTTCATTTTAAAAATTTTGTGCCGCAAGAATACGGATTATGCGTTGAAATCGGAAAAGAAGGACCGATTAGTTACGTAGGTCAGTTGTGCAAAAAAACTTTTCGTGTAACCAGGTTTGGGGAAGTTGATTGTAGCTGAAGGAGGTAAATTCCACTTGCGGGTAGGGAGATTTCGCGGGTTAGGGTTCCATTTTGTTGGGGAAGTGATTGGGTAAAAATCAATTTACCCGAAATGTCTCTCAGGTGTAGTTGAGGTTGTTCAAATCCGGGTGGAAGATTCCAGGTAAAACAAATCTGGCCCGGACCTGGTTGCATACAATCCAGTTGAAGATTTTGAAGCATTTCGGGATCAAGTGCCACCAGGGTATCTGCTTCCAGTTGGTCGAGCAGGAGCATGCCATTGGCTTTGGACACGGGGTGGTGGGAGGAAAAAATGGCCACCACGATGCTGTCTGCACTTTGAAAAGGAAGTACTACCTGAATGGGAACCTGAAAATATGTGTAGCTGGCCGCGGGAGCCAGTTGTTTGAACCCAAGGGCCACAGTGTCACGCTTGTGGAGGGTGGAATTCCAGCTTTTGAGGTAGATCATCACCGTGGCTGAGTCGAATTGCTCGGAAGCGGTGAATTTGTACCAGCCAGTGAGGCGGCTGGGTTGTACGGTAAGTGGACTTCCGCCCGTGAGTATGTCGGGTGTTCCGCTCCCAAAGCTGTCCACGGTCGGGTAACCGTTGATCACCCAGCCGGCATAAGGCTGAGCGGCAAATCCAATGGAAAGGGTGGTCAGCCGGGCCGCCAAAAACCCCTGATGGGCTCCGCCGTCCTGTTGCACCCCCATCCCCGCAATGAGATTTGAATAAAGATTTGAAGTGGTCCAGCCGCTCGGGGTTTCGTAGGTGCCATTCACCCCCGAAAGGGTGTCCCAGCTTTCGAAAGAAGGATTGGGCAGGGATTGGCTCTGGCAAATTCCGGTAAAAGCGAGTAAAAAGAGAATTAAAAAGCTATTTTTCATGTCATTCTTTGGGCCAGGTGAAGGAAAATCTGGCTCCTTTTCCTTTGTCTGATTCAAGGGTAATCGCGCCTCCTGCTTCCTGGATGATTTTTTTCACGATGGCCAATCCAACCCCTGTATTTTCCTCGTTTTTGTTGGTGCCGAGGGTCTGAAAGATCTCAAAAATCTTTTGGTGGTATTCTGGCGAAATGCCCGGACCATCGTCCTCGACCGTGAAACGGGTAAAACCATCCAGATTTTCACAGCTGATGACGACTTCGCCTTCGGTTTTGTCGTGGTGCAGGACGGCATTGTGGATCAGGTTGGAGAAAACCTGTTCGAGCATGGATCGCGAGGTGGTCAGAATGGGCATGTCGCCTTTCACCACAACTTTTATCCCATTTTTTCCCTGCAGGCTTTTGCGGATTTCTTCCAGCAATTCTGAAATCATGACGGGTTCGAGGTGCAGTAATTCGCGGGCGGCGCGGGAATATTTAAGCACCCCCTCGATCAGGGAATCCATTTTGAGTACCTGCTTTTGCAATAAAGTGATGTGATCTTTGATTTCCTGGGGTAGATTTTCGCCCAGGTCTTCCGCGATCCAGGTGGAAAGGTTGCGAATTCCGCGCAGGGGTGTTTTGAGGTCGTGTGAAACAATGTAGGCGAAACGGTCGAGGTCCTCATTGGCCTGTTCTAGCCTGGCCACGTAGTTTTGCAAGAGGGTATTTTGCTGACGGGTGATTTCGCTTCCCACCAGAGATGCATCTTTCAGTTCGAGCACCTGCCGCAGGCGGGAATATTCGCGGGTCATGTCGTGCAGGGTCCAGATGATTTCGGGGCCTGCGGGTGAATCGTGGCGCAGGAATTCCAGGTCGCAAATGCGGTTTTCGAGGTCAATTGCGGGCAAAAGAAAGGGTGTGGAATCCGGGAGCAGGGCCAGCAGGGTGGGGGCAAAGCCCTGCAAAAAAGGAAAAGAGTCGAAGGCGCTTTTGCCAATCAGGGGCTCAAAATTGAACAGGGTGTTGCAGGACAGCACGAGATTTCCCTTGATATCTATCACGGCCACCTGGGCATGGCGGCTAAGGAAGCGTTCGCGGTATTGTTTAATTTTGTTCAAGCCTGATGGTGACTTTGCCTTTAAATCTCATGGAAAACGGGGGGACAAACCAATTTTCTTTTCCCCGATTGTATTCCCATGGGTTGAAATTCCAATTTACAATTAAATCGTAAAACGGCAGTTTTGTTTGGGAAAGGCCCCGAAAAAGGGCATTTTTCGGCAAAAAAGCCGGGTTAAAAAGAGTATTGAAATTTTGCCAAAAAGAACTGACCTTTGCAAAGATTTTTGCCGCCGTAGTTCAATGGATAGAACGAGTGATTCCTAATCCCTAGATGTGAGTTCGATTCTCGCCGGTGGTACATGGATGAAAACAAAAGCCTCTGATTTTCAGGGGCTTTTGTTGTTTTTGGAGCTTGCTGTTAAAACATTGTTAAAACATTTTGTTGAAAATATTTTTGAAATAGGTTTCTCTGGGTTTTGGAAAGCTGTATTTTGAAGACTGATTCACCTTCTATGCAGACTTCGACAGATCAAAGTTCCTATGCTTTTTTGATTCGTTCCGAACATGATGGTCGGGTATTGGGATTAATAAAATCCGATCCCCGGTCGGGTAATTATGTATTGCTGGATGATCAGGGTAAGGAGTTGTTACACTCTCCTTCCCTGGCTGATCTGCAGGAGCAGGCCAGAGCCGTGCTCTATGAGCGCTATCCTGAGGAGCAAAGCATGGACAGGCGGATGGAATCTTTGCGGAAGACCCGGTCCGATGAGCGAGATCGAAACCAGGACTTAGATCGGTAGTCATGGAGTATGTCATGGTCAAAGCCGAGGATCTGAAGCAACTGCTCGATGATGTGAAATATCTTCGTCAGGCGGTTGAGAAGGTTTTGTCCGATAAAGACGAGTGGCTGAGTACAGAGGAAGTCCAGGGGTTTTTGAATTGCTCTACCAAGACGTTGTATAACTACCGGAAAAATGGTGAGCTGTCGTATCGGCAACGGGGCCGGAAGATTTGGTATTCAAAGAAAGAGGTGCTGGATTTTTTGGATCAGCATCATGTGAGGGTGTGAGAAGGGGGGTTTGAACAAAGTATCGGACCTTTGCGACGGGTGTTGAAAGTGGGGTTTCGTGTATGAGAAATATTCTTTACAGAACCCAGTCTTAGATTTACAAGTTAGAAATTGGAATAATTTGATTTTTGGATTAAATTACATGTGTAATTTCCTGTTGTAATTATTGAAAAAATAGAATTGATAATTATGAATAATTCATCACCCAATAACAATTTGTATTTTCCTTTTCTCCTGGTACTTATTTCCTTGTTTGTTTTAATAGGGGTAGTTGTTCAAGGTCAAAGCACTAAGGTTCGTGCTGGCATTTCGACTCGAAGTGTAGTTAAGTCTGATACACATTCCTCTGGTTTTATTTCTGGCTACATTAGGGATATTGTATATGAAACGCCCATTGCAAACATGCCAATCCAAATTAAAAGACAAAAATCGGTTCTTCACGATGATGGAATAATCTATAAGGATCCTTCGTACAACTCCGAAGATATTGGGATGACGATCCATACAGATGAAAATGGGTTTTATTCCGTTGAACTACCATTAAAAGGGTTTCCTGATGTTTTTGTTTTGTGGATACCTGAAGTGAATGGGTATGTTGGAGCCGTCGCTTCCTCAATTTATGTATATCCACAAAAAACAACGGAATATGATATTTATTTTGAGAAATCGGAATATTACCAAGACCCTATCCTCGAAAGTGTAATTGCGGAAAAATTGATAGAAACAAGAGAGGATATACAGATTCAAAGGGAGGAAATGCAACCGACTCCCGAAAGGATTAGAGATGCATATTTGAAAAAATTTGGGCATGAACCTCCTTCCCGTAATTTGCAAAGTTTTGAAGACCGTCTTTGGGCTGATCCAATTGGGTCGGCTTTTTCAGTCTCAAAAATACAGGGAGCCTGTCAGTATAATATTCCTGCAAATTTTCAGATTGGAGTTGGTGGAGCCTGCATTACGACTTGGAGTAGTCTTGTCCCAGAGCCTATGGACGACGTGGTGGCTCAGGTTTGTAGATGTGAGGTAAATATTATCGATGATATTGATGGGATCAAAGCTCAAGCTATCAGTTCCAGGACATTTGGCTATTACAAAAACAAGAAATTACAACAAAGCGCGACTTGCGGTCATAAATATAACTGTAATGGCACTCCTACCATAAAACAAATCAAAGCAGCTCAAGAAACTTCCGGAATGATAATGATCGGTGATAATCCTGCTGGTGATGATTACGGCGATGTTATCTATGCCTATTATTCAGCCCGTTGCAATGGGAACCGTACACTTGCTTCAGAAGAGGGTATTGTGGGAAACCCTGGAAATTGTTCGGGGGGGCTCGCTCCAATATCCTATCTGCGAAGTGTCCCCTGTAGTGGGCATTCTAATTGTAATCAATCTAATGTTGGTGAGACTCCATGTTGCCAACTTCAACTCCAGCAACAGACTCATTTTATTTATGGCCACGGAGTCGGATTATGCCAGCGGGGAACGGAAGCGTACTCTGAATTGCAGAATAAATGCTGGGATTGGATTATTCATCACTATTATACTGATGTGTGTATTACTAACTATAATGTAATGTATCCTGATAATCCAGCTTCCGCTCAGGCCATACAAGTTAATAATGATTGCGAAGAATGGGTTTGTCAGGATCTCACAGGTGCAACGGCATCAAGTCCCGGCGACCCTTCTTGTGATAAGCCAATTAATGAGGATATTTGGTTCTCATTTGTCGCACCCCCATCTGGCGTGGTTGATATTGACACTGACGTTGATCCAGGAGCTGTGGTAGATGACTTTGGACTTATGGTTCTCGAATCAAATGCGACAACCGAAGTTATTTGTGATAAGAATGATATTTTAGGAGGGATTGATCGTTTTGATACCCACGCTCCATATATGCCACATGTCAGAGTCCCTGGTTTAAGCCCCGGGAATAAGTATTACATTCGTATGTGGGAGTTTGAAAATGATGCAGTCGGTCCCTTCAGGATTTGTATTACCGATCCATCGCAACCTACAACAGGAAGTGGAGGAATTGGAAATTTAACTTGGTCTGGAACCGTACTATCCAATAATGCGGTTGTTAATGCAGGTAGCGGAGGGAGTATTACCGCAAACCTCACCGTTATTAACAATGGGGCGAATACTATAACAGGAGATTTTTATGTTGTTTGGTATGTTTCAAAAGAAACCACTTTAAATCATGGCCACACCAGGGAAATTGCCCGAATCTTAGTAAATGATGACTTGGGACCTGGCGCTATCAAACAGCTTTCAATCACCGAAACAGATTTGATTGGTCAAGGTTTAAAACATGGAGATTACTACATTTTAGCAAAGATCGACAACATGGAGGATATTAGTGAATATAACGAAAATGATAACCTCTTTCTATACACAGATAAGATTGATTTACCGGGAAATGGGAAATATGCCGATCACGCGGATTATCAGGTTCATAATCTTTCAATACAAAACAGTAGCCAGCAAATTTTGGCCAACAGTTCAATTGTTGTAAAAACAAGGATAATGAATAAAGAAAAAGGAGGACCTCCTGGAAATGGTCCGGTCTCATCAGAGGTCCGGCTTTACTGGTCTTTGGGAAACTCGAGCTGCGGACCATCAGATATTGAAATTATTAATGAAAAATACACGGTAGGAAGACTTGAAAAAAACGAAATGAGTGCTCCGGTCCTTCATACTATAACCATACCTGGATTTTATACAGATGAAATGAATCTTTACCTCTGTGCAGTTGCCGATGCAAATAATGCAGTGGATGAAGGCATTGATGAAGGTAACAACTGCCGTTGCGAATTATTAGACGAAGCATCTTTTATAAACCAAGTTGTATCCTCTCTAAAAATTAAGGTTTTTCCGGTACCTGTTTCCACCACAACAACCGTGGAAATTTCTAATATGACTTCCAATGGGGTCCTCGTGGTAACCAATTTTATGGGAATGGTGATTTTGGGGCCTATTAACCTGCCTTCAGGGACAACGACTTATACTTTAAATCTTAGCAATCTTACTGATGGATTATATATCGTTCGTCTTCAATCCGGAAATGAGATTTCGACAAGTAAGATAAAGGTAAAACACTAAAAAAGTGAAGGTTAATAGTTATTAATTCAAAACTTACGCCCTCAACAAATTGATTGCATATCAAATTGGCGGTGATAAAGTGGAATACTTTGATGAAACCGTGACCCTACGCCTCGAACATTAGCGTTTCAGGGTCTAAGATCGAACGATTGGGGTCATTCTCAACCACCACTTCCCCACTCAGAAGGCCAAGCGTGTCGTGGATGTCCAGGTGGGTACGCCCATACTGAAACCAATCACTTCCATCCACATTAAAGATGGGCTGAAAGTGGTAGATCATGGCGGCCTCCATGCGAAGCCGGGCCCGCTCTTTATATACTTTTGCGGCACTCAGGTAGAGCTTCCAATCCGGGCGTAGATTTTCCCTGAATTCGCTCAGTTTTTCGTGGAAAGCAATTCGGCTACGTATGTTTTCTGATTGGCCAATGTACAAGACGTGAGAAAGCTGAACCCTGCCATTGATGAAGCGCCCTTCGTAGATGGCGTAGATGCCACTGAAGTCTGGAAGACGGCCGAAGTATTCCTCGGACCAAAGGCCGTTGAAGTAGAGGTTGAGGGTTATGGGTGGTTGGGTGGTCATTATACCCTAAGGTATGAAATTTATTACAAATGAAATAAAAAATAAAACATGGAGGACCACGATCATTTTCATAATTCGAGTCATCCAATCAAAAAATACTAAGTACTATCAATGGTTGGGGAACAGGACAGCACTATTCTTATTTCTGTGATCAATAAATCAAATAGGGCTAGCTACCCGCATGGCTGGTAACCCTTTTTGAGTGCTCAGGAATTCTGATGGATTTCCTTGGCCAATTTCTATTTTTTCGGTCCCCCATTTTTTTTTATGTCTTTGAGTACTAGTACAAAGAACAACTGCCTTCCTGGACCGTGTTAATCCTACATAATGTAAGCAGGCGTCGCTATTGAGGCGAATGTATTCTTTTTTTTGATTTGAAAACCTTGCCCCAGGAAGTGCCCATTCATAAAGGTCAAGATGAAAGACAATGTCGAACTCAAGCCCCTTAGATTTATGCAGGGTCATAAGTTGTACCTGGTTTTCCATTGGGGGGTTGAAGGATTCCAAGGTTGGATCATCCGTGATGCATTCTTTTAACAAATCCAACATTTTGGGGTCATAATCTGGCCCAATTAAGGATTTTCCCAGACTTTCAAAGACATTAAGTGCCTCAGCAAGGTTTCCTCCGTCCCGAAAATACTTTCGAATTCCTTCAAGCATTTGAGATGCTTTATAAGCGCGTTTCTGATTCTCTCGGCCAAAAAAATATTGATCAATGATTTCAAATCGAGTTAAATGTTCAGAACTTATGAATTCAAGAACTGACTCAAACATTTTTGAAGTGGGACTGGATACGAGGGATATAGAAGAGTTTCGGGATATTTTAA
This sequence comes from Bacteroidia bacterium, assembly GCA_020635905.1. Classification (GTDB taxonomy): domain Bacteria; phylum Bacteroidota; class Bacteroidia; order J057; family JADKCL01; genus JACJYV01. The sequence goes on along the minus strand of JACJYV010000005.1, from coordinate 627,639 downwards.
AGGAAAACGTTAAGTAAGCTGGAATAATATCTAACTTGATGTTTTGATGAACGAGTATTCCAATGTTGCTCCCCACTCTGACACAATACTTTTTTGCAAAAAATGGTACTGCTTTGTTCAGCCATTTGGCGATGTCCACTTCTGAACCAATTATCTTTTTCTCAAAAACTCTACTCTCATTATAGATACACCCAGGGTGCCGTTTTCCCGTAAAGAAGTACCATGCATAGTCCTGTATAGAAGGATGACACCGATGGTTTACAGATAGAGGAAATGGCGGATTGAAACCTGGGCTTTCTTGTAATTCGTTCAGGCAATCAGCCTGGGACACAAAAATGGCCTGTAATACATCTCCAACGGCTACCCCTTTTATTCCAAGTATGTGTAATTCAAGAAAAATTTGATGAAGATCTCGCTTCGAGTCTTGATATTCATCAACAAATATATGGGAATATCTCGCAGTTAAGTAACTCCGACAAGCCTGAGAACTTTTAATGATGTAAAGGGCTATGAAGCCAATGCTTTCCAAAACCAGGATGCCAGATTGATACATATCAGAATAGAGATCGAAATGTTCATCCATTTGATCCTCATACCTTCCAACTGATGGTAGATCTTCAATTCTCTTTTTCCAATCCAGGCCGAGATCTTCCAGGGCAATAATTTCAATTGGTGATTCTGGATTCTCAAAAAATCTGTTCGCAAATGGGAAAATAATTTCGGCAATACAAAACTTATGAATGGTTCCAAAAAATGACCCTTTCGGATTCGTTCCATCAGATAGGCACCGATGTTTCAATTCGTCGCTTGCCTTATTCGTATATGAAATAGCTATTACCCCTTGATACGATTCCAATTCCTTTAAGATAACTTTGATCTTGGAGGCAATTGTAAAAGTTTTCCCACTTCCAGGACCTGCGAGAATAGAACAGCTATCTGGATGCTCAATTATTTTGAGCTGCTCTGGGGTGGGTTGTTTCTTTGCCATATTGATTCAACGATCTTTTTACATCTTAATAATGGTTTTGCGAGATCATCGTTTATTAATACTCGGAGGGAATCAGAATTCTTCATAAGAAAAGAAAACATGTTTTCCCCCTTGGCATCTCTCATCGCTTCAAGAATTTTATCATCAGAATTCAAATGCCTCCAATACTCCTTAATCTTGGGCCCTAAAGGAGAATAAAGCAAATCAGATTCCAAGTCTTGACTTGCCAGGAAAAATGCTGTTTTTTTAAGCTCGTCTCGAATCAACCCAATAATTTTTTGGGTTTCTAATTCTGGCTCTCCTGATGGGAGATTTTTTAATAAATCTGCATGGTCTTTAATTAATTTTTCTAAAGGAGGAATTTTTTCCCAATAGGTTTTGTATTGATCAATACCTATTGAAACTCCCCTTGCATAATACATCCGTTTCTCTCCTTTTTTAACTTTACCACCCTTCTGGATTAGGTCATTATCGGTACGAATGACCCACTCAATATTTAATGCATTCAATAGATCTGTAAATGGCATAAATCCAATTCCTTCCACTGACAGAACACTTATGTTGAATTGATCAAGATCCACTCCGATTTGTAGGCCAAGTGCTTTATAAAACAATAATTCTGAAACGCCCTCCACCAACAAAACCACATTTGAAAAAAATGCCTCTGCAGGTAGGATACTCATTCTATGTGCAAATTTCACAAATGCTTCCTCAACATGGTCTCCACAACCATCATTCGCAGCCTTCGTCTCTCCAGACTGATTGAATAGTCGTACAATTGAGTTTGGGGAAAATTCTGCAGCAATTTGTGGAGAGTGGCTGGTAATGATTAATTGACTATTTGCATTATTTACAAAATAGGATGCCAACTTTCTTTGTTGATGTGGGTGAAGGTGTGCTTCAGGCTCCTCTATACAATAAATGTTGACCTCATTTTCAAATTTGTTTTGAATTTCATTTTGCGTTGCCCACAAAGCGAAAAAAATTTGATTGTTCCTTCCTTCACCCCCTATTGCAATGGCATTATTTTCTATTTCAGCGGCAAGCCTGACATCCTCAACAAATTTCTCCGGATCTGAATCTCCAACGTCAAAAACTACATTTTGACCGTGGTGATGATGTGACAATTTGTCCAATTCCTCATTCAAAATGTTTGTCGCATTTAAAACGTAGGATAATTTTCGAATAGCATTATTTACCTCCTCCAAACCAGAAACTATTTTTTCATAGTTTTTATCATCCTCAGTTACGGCTTCTTCCTTTCTCAAATCTCTTGCCTTTTGAAGAAGTGCTCGTTTTTCTTTCTTTATGTAATCAAATAGGTTTCTGTTGCTATCAATATATTTAATCTTTAGTACTCTGAGATATGTAGACCGACTGATTGGCTGGTAGCTATCCGTATTGAGTTCATGGGAGGCAAAGACCTGAAAAGGATCATCTCCATCCAAAGGGTTGCGATATCCTTCATAGATAAGGAAAACAGAGCCTTGATCATTCATATATTTCCCGAGGACTGCCTTTATACAATCTTCTTCAGCCTCATCAATCCGGACAATTATTTCAATTCTGTCCGTTTGGCTTCCCACATGAAAATCTGTTTCGAGGGGAACTAAGTCATTAAAGGAAAGGGTTGGGTCAAATAGAGTCCGTAAAGCCAAAAGTAGATTGGTTTTTCCAATATCGTTTTGGCCAATTACCAAAGTCTGTGGATTTAGGTTTATTACGGCTTCTTTAAAATTCCGGAAGTTTTTTATTATTACCTGAGATATTTTCATACTTTGGAGAGTTTTAATTTTATTTGATCCTTACAATTCCCCCCGAAAAGCCTGATCAAGTAAGCTCGATTTGAGAGATTGGTAGTAATCAATTCGTTCCTTATTTTCTTTTTTTATTTCTTGAATTCTATTCGAAAGCCCAGACATTTTTTTTACCAAAGTTGCCTGTTCATCCTTCTCAGGCTTGGGAATCATTATCTCTTTAAAATCAGAAAATATAATGCTTTGGACAGTAACCCCTGTTTTAACATAATCCTCCAGAATTCTTTGTTCTAAGGACCTGAACATCCAATAGACAAATTCTGTTGAAAGCCCTTTTCCTGGTATAAATGCCTTCAAATCTTGATTTATTGTACAATTTACTTCATTAATACCAAGGGGAAACTTGTGTTTTAGAATACCACTTCTTGTTACAAAAAGGAGAGAATTTTTCGGGATTTCCTTGACTGATGATTGAGATATCGCTAATGAGGTAATGGAAAGCTCAGAATTGGATAAATATTTAGATTTCATATCCTTGGGACTGATCCAGACTATATCCCCATTCCAGAAATTCTTATTTTGCTTTGAGGGAGTCCCTCCGCCATAAAATTTCCCCAATTTCTTCAGCTCAAACATCTCCCACTTCTCCGCAGCATCCCTAAACACCTCATCCAGCACGCTCTCCATCAGCCGCTCGGTGGCGGCGATGTTTTCCTCCAACAAGGCGATCGCCTCATCGATCCGCGCAAACAGTGTGTCCAGCTTCGCCACGATCCGCTCCTGCTCCGGGAGCGGTGGGAGAGGGATTTCAATAGAGTCAATGTAAGTTTTTGAAATATTAGGTTGGGCTCCGCCAGAGCTATCCTCAATTATTTTGGGTCTACTTAAAAGAAGGAAGTAATATAGAAACTTTTCTACAAAGGATTTTCGAGGATTTTGAATCGAACACACTGCTTGGTTAGTCGCCGCGTCCATACCTAGGATTCCAAGCTTTCCAGCTGTAGCCCCATACATTGCCATTAAAAGGGTCCCCTTTTTAAATAGGGAGGCAGAACTATTCTTTAACCCCTCTTCTGAAATAAATTCTGAATTTTTCTTAATATAAAGCAGGTCGTTGAGCTCTCCAGACTTTAGCCAAGGAATATTTCCTCCCCAATATTTTGGGTTTGATCTTTTTGGAGTTCCACCACTTTTCGTTTTCGCAAATTCTTCGATTCTGCGGAGGTCCCATCCATTCGGTAATCGCTTACTCATATCCCCCCTCCAAAATCATTTCGATTTCAGCCATTAATTCCCCGATGCGGGCATCCTTCTTTTTGATATTGGCGATGATCTTTTTGGGAGCCAGGTGATCGACTTCCACCTGCTTGTTGGGGTTCTTGGCCGAAAGGTCGTAATCCTTGAGATCGTTGACGTTGACAGTCCAGGAGTTTTCGCTGTCGGCGCGGGTCGGCCAGAGCTTGACGAATTCCTCCATGTGCTCGTAGAGAATCGGCTTGTTTTTGGTTAGTTTGGCAGGTGGATTGACTTCGTAATACCAAATATCACTGGTAGCACCCTTTCGTTCGAAGAAAATGATGTTGGTCTTTACCCCGCTGTAAGGCAGGAATACCCCGGCAGGCAAGCTCACAATGGTGTGCAGGTTGAACTGCTCCAGCAGGTTTTGTTTGACCTTTGCGAAGGCCGTATTGGTTTGAAAGAGAATCCCCTCGGGAATGATGATGGCTGCGCGGCCACCTACCTTGAGCATTTTCATAAAATGCTGAATGAACAGGAGTTCAGTGGCATTGGCCTGAATGGGGAAGTTTTGCTGGATTTGCGACTTTTCCTTGCCTCCAAAAGGTGGGTTGGCAATGATCACATCGTGACGGTCCTTTTCCTGGATGTCGCGGATGTTGCGGGTCAGGGTGTTGGCCTTGTAAATGTTGGGGCTTTCCACGCCATGCAGGATCATATTCATCACGCCCATCACGTAGGCCAGGGGGGTTTTTTCGTTACCGTAAAAGGTGTCCTCTTGCAGGGTACGCAGGTCTTTGGTGGACAGGTTTTTCTGCTGCTTCATGTGCTCATAGGCTTCCACCAGAAAGCCGCAGGAACCAGCTGCCCCGTCATAAATGGTCTCCCCTACTTTGGGATCAAGTACCTTGACCATCGCCTTGATCACGGCCCGGGGAGTGTAAAATTCACCCGAATTTCCGCCATCGCTGCCCATGCCCTGGAGCAGATTTTCATATACATGCGAAAGCTCGAAGAGTTCGTTTTCGTTTTGGAAATCCAGGGTGTCGATGATATCCAACACCTCACGCAGGGTGTGTCCGCTGGCGATCTTGTTGTCCAGGAATTCAAAAATAGCTCCGATTTTGTATTTGACGGATTTGGGGGCCTGGGTCTGGTTTTTGAAGCTTTTCAGGTAAGGAAAAAGCTGGGTATTAACATAACGGGTCAGGTCGTCCCCGGTAATGGCTTTGCTCAGGTCGAGCTTGCCGTCCTCCCCTTTCGGGCAGGCCCAGGCATCCCAGCGGTGGGCTTCGTCGATTACGAAGTCGTACTCTTTGTTTTCCAGAAAGGCCTCATCGGCCTTGTTGAGTTCGTGGTCGTTCAAGAACTTCAAGAAAAGAATCCAGGAGATTTGTTCGGTATAGTGCATGGCACCGCTGATCCCGTCGTCGCGGCGCAGGATGTCGGTGATACGGTCAATTTTGGGTTGGAGATCGGTCATAGTTTTATTTTTGCCATCAAGAAATCATAAACCTTCAAAATATCATCAGAAATTTCGTTTGGGGGAATTGAATTTATATATTCTTGCAATAGGTCAATATTGAATTGGGGCTGCTTGTAGATTTGATGGATAAGTGATTTTGCATCGAATTGCTGAATACTACTTTCTCCATCCAAATTGTCACCAGCTTGAAACTGGCTCCTGGGAAAGCTTCGTGCAAGTTCAGCACTTAACCCAAGCGTATCAAGGGCAGTTACAGAGATCAAGTAGTTTTCAATTTCTCTTCGTTTCCAACAAAGTAGATGAGACTCAACCTGTTCGTTCTGAAAACACCTCAATTCCTTGAATTCATGATCTGGTTGCACGGTCATATCTTCATTTACACTCTCAACAGGGAAGTTATCCCTATCACAGATCAAAAATATATTTCTCGTTCTTAACGAACCTTTTAAATGAGAAGATTTAATTCCTTTTATGAATTCATATTTCCCTTTTCCAAGTTTCTCGGATGTACTTCCAAAACTTGAACTCACCTTAATAGGAACAATTGAGCTAAGGCCTTCAATATTAGGTGTCCCAAGTTTTCTCTTTAGAAGCAGAGTAAATATTTGCCAGTCATCTTCATCATCTAATAAAACGATATTTTTGATGGTTCCTGCAACCTTATATTCAAATTGGGATATTCCTACAACACGACTAAATCTGCGCAATAGCTCTTTTGCAGTTAGATCATCTTTGATGATTCCACCCTCGATGTATTTCAAGGCCTCAAACTCATTTCTTATTATTGACTCAGAAATATGGGTGGTGGTCAAAACCTTTCCCTGAACAGAAGATAACCTATTCCAAAGATTTTCAATATTTCTATAATAGAGGTGAGAATCAATTTCATCAAAAAGAAATAATGTGTCTCTATTATCAAAAAGGTCCAGGATTGCATAAATTGAGAGTAGTTGATATTCCCCATCGCTTAGTTGTCTTAATTCCATCCCATTCTCAAAATTTAATTGGATTTCTTCAAGTGGGAAGTTATGCCCGTAACCAAATGACCCTAAAGCAAAAAAAGAAAAAATTCTTTCAGGGCTTGCTGGGGAAAATAATTGAAAAATATTAGAATTATCTATATTAATCCAACTCTTAACAACATTATATCCTGTTTGGAAATCAAAATAGGGAAAAAACTTCCCAGTAAAATTTTCGAGAATTTCGTGAAAATACGTTTTTCTGAAACGCTTTTTAGAATCGTCAAATTCCTCCTTTCCCTCTTCTTCTATTTCGCCTTTTATTCTGTCCACATACCATTTCGGAATTCGAAATTTCATCCATAGGTGTGAACCTAAATCGTCCGCCCTATCAGCAGTAATTCGACGTTCTTGAGTATAGTTATGCTCCAATAGATATTTTCTAACCATCCCATTACTTTTTAATTGAGATGCAAAGAAAATGAGTAACCTTACCCAACTATAATCAAAATAAAATGAGCGAATGATCTCATTTTCAGATTTAATAAATCGCCTATGGGAGGTTTTGTGATTCCAAAAAATATTGGTGAACAATTCATTTTGACCTGATGAGAAACAGATTACTCTTTTGTCAGAGTCATTAAGAAAGTCCTCAAAAATTGCTTCCAAAATTGAGGACTTTCCACACCCATTCCCTCCTATAAAAGTGGTAACGGGTTTCACAAGATTTAAAACTTGCAAATCTTCGTGAAGTTTATTTTTAAAATTGATTTGCATCAGTTTAACCTGCTCGATAAATCCTTGTTTGAATCTTATAAAAAGCATCTACCAGCCCTGGCATACCGCCAAAAAACTTCCCTGCTTCCCGCGGAGTTCCCAGGCGGTTCAGCTTGATGAGCTCGCCTAGGCGGTCCCGGCGAAGTTCTTCGATACCGGTTTGTTCGTACCGTTCCAAAATGAAGCGGAGAAATTGTTGTGCTTGAGTTTCGGTATAGGAATTGAAGAAATCCTGATCGGTCCGGACTTTTTCGCTTCGCTCTTTTCTACTCAGAATTTCAGAATCGAATGAAATATGAGAAAGCACATCAAAGATGTCACTGTCTTCGGCTTCAAACATTTGCTTGAGGGTATTCATTTGTTCCCCATCAAATCCCATTTGACCCAGTTTGTTCAACAATTCTGTGCGGGTATCCGGATTGCTCCAAATTGTCCGGAGTTCTTCTTCGTCAGTGAAAAGGTCTGGAATAGAACCAATCAGTTTTTCCAGAAATTCCTGAGAAGTTAGAGGGCGACCATTTTCGTCGATATAGCGGATTTCAACATTGGTTATGCGCAATTCTCTTCCATTGGATAATTCCACCACTGCTTTTCTGACATATTCCCTCCCCGGATCGTTGGCAACACCCTCCTCAATCTTTTTCTCCTTCTTTTCTTTGGGTAGTTTCTCTCCTTGAAGGGTCGCTTCAATCTCCTGGTCGACTTCTTCCTCCGGAATACCGTCCCAGCGTTCGTCATAGAAGAGTTTGGTGGCACCCGTAAAATCAAGGATGGTGAAGAAATCCTTACCTTCGAAAATTCGTGTTCCCCGGCCCACGATCTGCTTGAATTCCACCATGGAGCCTATATTTCGGACCAGAACAATATTGCGCACATTTCTGGCATCGACTCCGGTGGTCAGCATTTGAGAAGAAGTCAAAATCACCGGAATGTCCAGATCATTGTCTTGAAATTCCTCCAGACGAGTTCGGCCGATTTGTCCTTCTTCGGAAGTAACCCGCACGCAGTAGTGTGGGTCTTTGATGGTTTTCCAGGTATTGATTTTATCTCGCATCAGGAGAGCATGATCCTGATCCACGCAAAAAATAATGGTTTTATCCAGGGGTCGAATGTTGTCCAGGATGGACCGGGCAATCAGTTCTGTGCGTTGAGGAATTACAATGTTGCGGTTGAAATCCGAAATCTCATAAGCAGTTTTGGTGAGCTCACCATGGACGACCTTGTCTGCGCTGGTATGAATGTACTCATCAATGTTTGTCGTGATCCGCTTTACTTTATAGGGAGTCAGGAATCCGTCATTGATTCCTTCTTTGAGTGAATACTCGTAAACAGGTTTACCAAAATATTTGTAGGTATCAATATTGTCATCGCGCTTCGGAGTGGCCGTTAACCCAACATGCACAGCCCCACTGAAATAATCCAGAATGTCGCGCCAGGAACCTTCCTCTGTCGCGCTTCCGCGGTGACATTCATCAATAATGATCAGATCGAAGAAATCTTTTGGATATTTAGTGTAATACCCGCCGATATTTTCACGCTCGGCAATAGCCTGGTAAATGGCAAAGAAAATGTAGGCATTCGTTGGCACCCGGCCATTTCGTTTGCGGATTTCCTCCCCATTGATTTTAAGGAGGTCTTTTTCGTAGGGATTGAAGGTGTTGATAGCCTGATCAGCCAGCACATTGCGGTCGGCCAGGAACAGAACCCGGGGACGAACTTTTTGCCCCCTTAAGTTCCAATGGGTTTTCAGGAGCTTGTGAACGATTTGAAAAGCGATGAAAGTCTTTCCCGTTCCAGTGGCCATGGTTAACAGAATACGCTTTTTATCATCTGCAATGGCCTCCATGACCTTGTTCACGGCCAATTGTTGGTAGTAACGGGGCCTCATATCTCCTTCTATCAGGAAGGGCTCGGCCAGAAGCTTTTCTTTGAGCGGATTGGGTTTTTGATAAACCTTAGTAAAAAGTTCCTGCGGAGTGGGAAGACGATCAATGAAATCTCCCCTTCCTTCGAGAAGATCAAATTCATAGAATTGATCCCCATTGGTGGCATACACAAACCGTACTTTGAGCGCCTGGCCGTATTCAATCACTTGTCCCAGGCCACTGGTGGGCTGTTTGCCGATTTTCTTAGCTTCAATCAAGGCCAGATTGGCTTGATTATATTTCAGCAGATAATCTACGAATTTCTGCTTTCCTCTTTTGTTACCAAAAAGCTTCCGGCCATCGGTGAAGTAATACTCCCGGACGATGTTTGCTTCGTCCCAGTCGCTGCGTCGTAATGCCGGATCAATGTATTTTGCTCTTGTGTCTGCTTCTGAGAGGCTCATAGTTTGCCACTAAACATACCTGGAATGCCTAAAGATAGGAAATATCTGCAATCAAAGGAATGACTTCAGTTTATCAGTATTCCTTTGTGCTTTCCATCCCCTTCGTGCATTTCCCGTCTCCGTCACAGCACCCACCTTCTCTCAACAAACATACTCCGGGTGATCCTGGCTCAACAAGGGCTTTTGCGGCATAAAATTTTATTCCACAGTCCCTTGCAGAGCGGAGTCACCCTACGTGGATTTAGTCTCGATCGGTAGTCGCTGATCCGAAGATTAAAAACTTAAACCACTAAGGGTATGAAAAACAAAAAATCAAAAAATTTGTATGATGAGGTAACTGAAATAATCATTGAGTTATTATCAAGTCATCTGGGTTCGTGGAATAAGCCATGGGTGCAGATTGGAGCAGATGGAGAGCGGGCACATAATGCCTTGTCACTGCGTCCATATAGTGGGATCAATCAGTTTTTGCTTTCTTTCAAAGCGGTGAAGGAGGCGTTTCCTACCAATGCCTGGATGACCTTTGCGCAGGTACGTGGTGAGGGTGGAACCATCAAGAAGGGCCAGAAGGCTTCCATGGTGGTGTACTGGAAGATGATGTACTTTGATCGGGATGGCAAGCGCTTGGATAACTGGGAGGTTGAGGCACTGACCCGGGACGAGCGGGCCTCGGCCGGGATCAACAGCAAAGGGATGTTGCGGTATTTCAATGTGTTTAATGTTGCTCAGACTGAGGGCATGGCGCAGAAGTTCTATCAGGTGAAAGAGATCGCTTCCCTCTCAGAGTTTGAGAAGGATGCCAGAGCTGAGGCCCTGTTAGATGGCAGTGGTGCAAGTATTCGTTATGAGGCTGGCAATCGTGCTTTCTACAATTCAAGTCAGGATGTGATCACCCTTCCCCTTCGTGAGCAGTTCAAAGGAACTGAAGCTTTATATGAAACTGCATTGCATGAGTTGGGCCATTGGACGGGTCACTTTACCCGCTTGAATCGTCCGCTGGGAAATGAATTTGGCTCTCCCGAGTATGCCTTGGAGGAATTGGTAGCTGAGCTCTGCGCCGCTTTTCTGTGTGCTGAGTTGGGATTCTCTAAAGCGATTACTAATAATGCGGCATATATTCAGTCGTGGATCAGTGCGCTTCAGAATGATACGAAGTATATTTTCAAAGCGAGTAAGTTGGCGCAGGATGCGGTTGGGTTTGTTGGGGATAGGTGCTTGACGAATAAGGTTTGATACATTAGGGTCCACTGAAAAAGTCATAAACAATTCAATGTGAATTAGTTGTGTTGATTTTTATACCTCAAAGTGCAAACTTATGGTCATCAGATGATCAAAACCTTTGCACATGATCCGTTATAAGAGCCCCAAACAACTAAGTCTTGAGCTATTCAAATCCCCTTTTGAACGGGGTTTGGATGCTAAAAATCGCTGGGTAAAGCTGTCCCGAAGCCTTCCCTGGGACGAGATGGCCTCCATCTATTATCACAAGATGAGTTCTGACCAGGGAGCTCCAGGCAAGGATGCCAGAATCATGATTGGGGCAGTGATCATCAAACACAAGCTAAAGCTATCAGATCGGGAGGTGATTCAGCAGGTTCTGGAAAACCCTTATTTGCAGTATTTTCTTGGTTTGGAGCGATTTACGAATAAGCCTGTCTTTGATCCGAGCCTGTTCCCAACCATTCGTAAGCGATTGGGAGTAGCGCAGTTCGAGGCTTTGAATGAAGAGATTTTGATCAAGGCGGGCTTGGTTGAGCGCAAAGAGGATGAACCTGAACCACCTAAAAATGACGGAGGTGGGACCGATTCAGATGATGATCAGGAGGCCGAAAAGAAAGAGGCGGAATTACGTGAAAAGCCAAGAAAAGGCAAGCTGCTCATTGATGCGATGGTTAGCGAGCAGATGATCAAACACCCTACTGACCTGGACCTGCTCAATGACAGCCGCGAAGAAGCAGAACGCTTGATTGACCTCTTGTATGTCCCAATTCCGGGAAAATTGAAGCCCAGGACCTACCGCAAAGCAGCCAAAAATAAATACCTGGCTGTGGCCAAGCAGAGCAGGAAATCGAAGAGGACGGTTCGAAAGGCGATCCGCAAACAGTTGGGCTATCTCAAGCGTGACCTGGGCATTCTGGATGAGATTTTGGACCAATATCCCGATCGATTTGAGCGCTTTACCCAACGGGACTTGAAGATTTATTGGGTGATTCAACACATCTATCAGCAGCAAAAGTCCATGTATGAAAACAGAATCCACACCCACTCAGACCGTATCGTAAGCATTTATCAGCCCTGGGTACGTCCCATAGTGACGGGGAAGGCTTTTCCCAAAGTCCAGTTCGGATCGAAAAGCTCGGTCAGTCTGGTTGATGGATTTGCCTCAGTACACAAAATTGATTGGGACAATTATAATGAAGGGGGCGACTTGCAGGGCCAGGTCAAAGATTTTGTCGAACGGCATGGTCATTACCCCGAATCAGTAGTCACAGATCAAAAATATGGGACCAGGGAGAATCGAAAATGGCTCAAGGAACGGGGCATCCGCTATTCAGGCAAGGCCCTGGGCAGACCCAAAAAGAACCCGGCCCCCGAAGAGATCCAGCTCAAAAAGCTCAAAAAACAGGAAAACAACATGCGCAGCCAGATTGAAGGTAAATTTGGCCAAGGCAAAAATGGCTATGGCTTGAGAAAGATCCGGGCCCGCCTGTCTGATACCAGTGAAAGCTGGATTGCAGCCATCTTCTTCGTAATGAACCTGGAATGGTTCTTACGTTCGACTTTTTTCAATTACCTGATCCATATCGGGACCAGAGGCAACCTTTGGTCAGCCTTTTTGAAATTGAAAGCCCAAATCAGGGAGATATTTGGATATTTTGAAGTCACAGCCCATATAGAGCCGAAATTTGGCGGGGTTCGTGGGTGACTTTTTCAGCAGGCCCTACATTAGAATTGATTTTAGGATTTTTAACAGAGATGGGTGCTGTCGAACAAGGTTCGGCAGTACCCTTTTTTTATTTCTCAAAAAAAGCAAAATGAGACCTTTTGGGCCTCATTTTGCTTTGAAGAACAGCGATTTGGATCTTTATTAATATCCACTGGTTTTTACCTTGTAGCCGTATAAGCTACTCCCGGAACTTAATAAGTTAATTTCCCGGTCTTTGCGTGGCAAATTCCCGGAAGAATTTCGAAAGGTCAAGTATATATAAGGCGGGCTGGTTGTGGTTTTTGTAACGATCATGCTGTGCCCCATATATGACCCATACTTGATTTGTACGATATCCCCTTTTGCCAAGGTTTTTACAGAGTTATAGAAAGAAGTCCAGGTAGTATTATTAGCAGATGAGGTGGGCACAACTTTGTTTGAAAACAAGGCAGTTACCCGGTTGTTTCCATTTATTCCCTGGTACATTCCGGAATTGGTAATATATTCATTTATGTACCGTGCCCCACACCAGGAAGGGCTTCGCTGGTAAGTATTCATATTATTTCCAGAAGAACCAAAAGATTTGAAAAACCAATTATTCGTCTGGGCCCACCCACCTGTTTTTAAACACCAGTTGAGGAAATTCGTGCAATCGCCTCCACTACTACTACAGTCGTAGTATCCGGTTACATTAGACACATTATCCCAATGAGCCAGAGCAAATGTTACAGCATTGCTTGCTGAATAGGTATAGTTTGTTTTCATCGAAGCATCATTATGCTCCTGATCCGGATCTTCATCATAATCATCAATGAGTGATTGGGTTGCATCGGCTCGATAGTATGGTTTTTCCTGATCAATGATGTATGCGCCACTTGCTTTCTTGGTCAGGGTATATTCAAAATCAGGCAAACCCTCAGTAACAATGATTTCCCCGCTCTCCTCATCCCTTGCATTCGTGGTCAGCGAGTAGCGTACATTCGCGATAAATGAAAACGTAGCATTATTGACAACAAAGGTTGTTGGGTCAATGTGAAGGGCAACCTCATAATCAGTGTATTTCGAGTCAGTCATTGCTACAATTCTTTTGTGATCATTGATCTCTTGCAAGATTGAATTCGCAATGTCTGGGTTTGAGAAAAAACTTGAAAAGCTTTGCTCCATTTTCTCTGATCGATTTTCATTGGGCTCAATTAAAATCTGGTATCGAAGATTAAAATAATTGGAAAGATAATCTTCAATAGCCGTGATTTCAGCGGAAGATTTTGTTTGTTCAAGATTGCTTTTCGTGTTTGAAATGACATCAGTTTCTTGGTGACATCCGGTCAACATTACGATAGCAACGAGGAAACATGCAGATAGTAAAAATTTAATTGTTTTCATGGCTTAATGATTTAGAATGCAGTTAAAAACGAAGGAAATATACTACTGAAAACCAGACATTTATCCACATTTGAGGAATTGGGAAAAATTTATTTTTGCAGAGAGTTTTAAGGATTTAAAAAACCCGCAAAACGTGTTTTTAATCAACAAACAGCTATGTGGGCAGGGTTATTTTTGCTTCATCTGCAATTTCGATTGTAGCATTACCTGCTGTGCTTATCCAACCAGTTAATTATTAAATACATATTCTCTCAAGTAGGCACCCACCCGCTTCCTGGCAAGGCCGGCTTTGTCATGTTCCTCTTTGGAACTATTTTCCCTGGTAACAGGTGTTTTTGTAAGAGTGTATTTAGTGGGTGGTAGTTTTTTCCCTTCCTGACGGAACATTTTTCCAGCTTGACCGGAAAAAAGTTCCCTGGAGGGATTCCTTGTGGGGAGCTCTCTTTTGCCATAGCAATAAAAGACCTTGCCATGTTGGTAGGTGCGTTTGAGAGTCCCTGCTTGGCAAAGAGAGCCAAGGGCCTGTCGTATTGCTTTCTCTGAAGCGCCGGTCCGGCGCACAAACTGTGACATGGAAATCCAGTCACAGGACTTCCCCCATCCCCAGGTGGACCTGAGGATGACGAGAAGCACTTTCAATTCTATGGGTTTGAGGGTTGCTAAGTACGCATCCAGAACTTCGTTCGGGATAGCGGTGGTTTTTCCTTTGGACATAGTTCAAGGGTCTCCGCAAAGTGAATAATTGGGTTTGAGAATGTGAACTATTCGTCCAACTGAATGACCTCTTCCCTTTCACCATCGGCCACAACGTAAAAGCTCTCGTTGGGTTGGTGAAAGAGTCTGAGATACCGTCCCCCGTTGGGGGTTTCTTTGAAAAATCCTGCTTTGTACCATTGTATCTGGGTGTCTCCCTTATCATCCTGATATTCTCGTTTCGTGAGTACGGAATAGAATTTCATGATATGAAGTTGTCTCCTGAATAATTGACTTGTAACTATGTGTCCATGGAGCCTTCACCTTTTTTCCAGGGTAAGGATTGAGGTGCAGGATCGGGGACGTGCCAGGGCCGGTGAGTCTCGTAATGACTTGGGGGCCTGCCATGTATGATTCTGTTTCTTGTCCTGATTGCTCTTTCCCTTGCTTTCCTTCCTGCTCCTGTGAGGATATCGAAAAGCCAGTCGAGCATGTATGCAACAAATGGTTAAACACCAGTAATTGTCGACCAATCACCAAGCAGTAAATCTTTCTATTTAGTTCATTGAAGTCCGCCCGGTAGGATTTGAACCTACGACCGTCTGGTTAAGAGCCAGCGGCCAATGCCTTTTGGACGGAATGCGCTAAAGAGATTCACTACCTGATAAACATATTCTAACCTATCAGTTCTAAAAAGAAAAGTGTTATTGAGTTGGCTGAGCCAATTCACCCAGAGAGAAATTTACTTTGCTGAGAAAATTATTTTTCTCTCGTTCGGCCTGTTCTTTTTCCAGGACAGAGTAATACATCAATGTCGTGGCGGGATTTGTATGTCGCATCGTATGTTGAACCGATTTAATATCAATTCCATTCCTAATTTGTTCAGTGCAAAAGCTCTTTCTGAAGATATAGGGGTAAACATCTTTATGAAATCCTGCTCTCCTTAGTTTTTTCCTGAAACGCCTTAGCTGACCACGAACGCCTTCCAAATCAAGTGGCTTCACCAAGTGAAGATGTTTCCCCCCAATGAAGAGCTGCCTAAGTTGATCTTCCCTCATTCTTAGATAAGCTTCAGCAACTGGTTTGATTCCAGGCATTTTCACCCACCGTTTATTCCCTTTCTTGATGTCTGGTATCAGAACAAGTTCGTCTCTCAAGTTAAGATCGGTAAAACGGTCTATCATTAGAGCCTCCGATGGCCGAAGGCCACCGCGGAATAACATCTCCAAGTAGAGTCTAAGCCGGAGATCGTGAAAATTATTAAGATCTAATTGCTGGAAAATAAGGTTGATTTCTTCCAGCGTCAAAGATGAAGGGTCTTGCCGGGTAGATTTTGGAATTGCAATATCCCGCCAATCAAAATTCATTGCCTCCCGGTGTTTCTGAATGAAAGCAAAATATTTGCGCAGGGTTAATATTACCCGGCGTTCTGTTGTATTACCACTCAGTCTTTCCCTGGCATACCTTCTTACCAATGCAGTTTCCTCAAAGGTTAATTTTCTGGCTTCTATATTTCCAATAGCTGGAAAAATCACCTTTTTCAGGTGGTAGAGGTGGCGATCAATTGTTTTGGCCGCCAAGCCCTCATTTTCCATATTAAAATGAAAGTCATTATAGTATTCCTGGATTTTTTCCATATGATTCCATGCAACCAATTTATTGGTTTCTCGCATGATTTAAGTCCCAATAATCCAATGTTATTGGTCGGTTCCCAGAGTTTTTCCATACACATTTGTGTAGAGGTCAAGGACAAGCGGACCCTACACCATCTTTAAAAAGATGTCAAGTCAATAGAGAAATTGGCCGTGTGGCATTTACAAGGCTCAATTATTCAGTGCTTCAATTATATCATGGCCTCTCTAAAGGTGCATCAGTCTTCCCCAAAGCCTTCGGCAAAGAAATCTTTGAGCGATATATTGAGCGCATGGAGTACTTTGATAAAATTGGCCATGGTCATGTTAGCTCCGTTCTCAAACCTTCCGATCTGGACGCGACTCAAATCGTGTTCATTGGCAAATTGCTCATAACTCGGGTACTTCCTTTTTCTGAGCTCTCTCATTCTCAACCCAATCCTTTTTAGTGTCGCTTCAATATGTTCCGAATCCTGATTTTGCATGGCAGCAATTAAGGGAGGAAGAATCAAAGAGAACACAACAATAATGTTTGCAACACTATTGTTGGTTTTGTTGTTGAGGTTATGTATTTTGAGGAGCAAATCACAAATCCAAACCAATGAAATACAATAAATACCTCGCCGCAATAGCCCTGAGTATCAGTTTATCGGCCATGATGTTCGTCTACCTTTCCCACTCATATACTGCGATAGAGCGTCAGCAGGAACAAACAGAGTATCGGGGTGGCGGTGAATTCATCAATCACATGAGCGAAAGTGAGCAAGCAAAGTTCAAGCGCGAGGCCACGTTATTACAGGTCTGCATCCTCAGCATCATCCTGGGTGGACTTGGTGGCGGACTCATGTGGTATCGCACATCTCTTGATCGGGCCGCGGCTTCGTACATGCACCTGATGAAGGAAGGCATGGTCCTCTGCGGGTTATCCCTTCCTTTAGTTTTCATGGTGTGTTGGTATTTTATCACTTTTGAATTGCCCACCACTTCAGTACATCCCTTCCTTGGGGCTTTAGTTTTCACCTTTGTTACAGGGATTATCATGATCCTTCTGAATTTCCTGGTCAGTCTCTTGGTATGGAAGTTTGGCCCTGCCCGGGCAGAAACAAGCGAAGCATAATTCTCAATCTCATTTCTCAACCTAAACCATTTACTATGAAAGCATCATTCTTTTTCAGTCTCTCCGCCGTCCTTGTTCTTTTGCTTTTCACCTCGTGTTCCAAAGAGGGTGATATAAAGGTCGGACACAAAAATTGCTACCTGCCCGGTACTTGGGAGGCCACCAGTACCGAGGACAAGGTATATGACAAGGCTTCAGGGGAGCTCGTATCTGAGGATGTGGAATCCCAGGGCTTCCAGGCGTATTTCTCGGTGGAAGGAACAGGCTATTTTGAAGGCCTCTTCCCTTTCAACCAATTCCCTTTCTCAGAAAAGTCTATGAGCTGGACTTTTGACAAAGGGTCAGACGAACTTTCATTTGTTATCCAAGGCTTTGAAGACGTCACGGTCACGGTGCTTTCCTGCAACGATGATAGTGAGCAATGGTTATATGAGTTCTTCTGGACCTATTTCCCTTGCGTAAGTTGTCCTGCAGAAGAGTCGAGAGTTCTGCGCACGATCAATTTGAAGCGGATTCCGTGAGCCGGGACTGTTCCTGACCAGTACGTATTTTCCATTCACCAAGCTATGAAGGGTCATTCCTGATTAAAGGAATGCTCTGTGCAGATTCCTCCTTGATTCAGCATGCCTTCCTTCATGTTCCCGGATCATGGAAAATTCACGTACACATCAAGACCAGTCCCTCCCCTTTGTCGTTCAAACCGATAATATCGGGCTCATGGGATAACAGGACAAAGGCCCATCCGGTACCAGGTGCCGGATGGGCCTTATTTTTTCCTTAGGGGTTGACAGCGTACGGAGCTTTGTAATATAATATTACAATAGTTTCTTTACGTTCTTTATTTTTGAAACATAAAGTGGCCGTCTCTATCTGAGACGGCTCTTTTTTATTACCAAAATTTGAGATTAGTGGGGGTGCCCTGCCTCTGTGATGCAGGTCGGGCTTTTCGCAGTCGTCACCCCCCAGGGGGCGCTCACCCGCAAGGCAGCACACTGACTCCAACAATTGCTACAATCCCTCACCCAGCCAAGGCTTCGCGGTGCAAAAGTCGTTTCCCCCAGAATCCCTCGCTCTCGACACATGCACCGCTCCAATGCTTTCCAAACCGGCCACATCTTCCTTCCCAGGGGAACGGAGAAGTGGCACATACATTCCTTCGGCTTTCCGTTCCACCGGATTTTCAAGGGCATGATTTTCGGCATCCCGGCGTACTTTCCCTGCAAAGAACAGAAGTGAACGCCGGAATCAACTCAAGTTTTCTCGGCATATCCTCACAAGCTCCGGTATTCCAATTGCCATGAGGTGATTCCGGCAACCCCTTCTCATAGTTCCGGCAAAGACAGTACACCGTGCACCGAAACCAACCATGCCCAAAGTCAAAAAAAATGTCACAGAAAGCCCAACATAAAGACAGTTCCCAGGCGACCTCAAGCCAAACCTCCCAAAGTAATTTGGTAAGCATCAAAATGCTGTATCCACGAAATGAAGCTGCTGCCTTTTACATTCAGTCCAGCGGGCATGATGCCGGCCGGCCAAGCCTAAACCCAATTTTTGAGTGTTGGGCAGTCTATTCCAGGGTTCCCCATCTGTTTGAAATCGCCCAGGCGATTCATATTTCAGGTTTCCTCAGGGCGCTACTGGATAGCTCACCGATCCCAGCGATGCAATTAGAGGACTATCATGCAGTCCTTGAATCAGCAGCCAGGGTGGCCAGCAGAATTGACCCTTGCCGCCTCAGATCACTGGCGAAAACAGAAAAGCAAATTCGGAAATGGCGCGAGCAAGAAGATCGCTTAGTGGCCTTTCAAGAGGTTGTGGCCATGGACATTATGGAATCCCTTAATCTACGGCTTCCAGGCTGCAACATTCATTGAAAAGACGAATCTCAAGGTATGAAACTAAATTCCCAACTTTCCCTCTTCCCTTCCCTTGGCTATGACAATCCGCTCATCGTTCGCACTTGGGACCTTACGCGCCAATGTTTGACCTGGAAGTGCCCGGTAAGTGAAGGCCGCACTCATTTGGAAAAAATGCTGAATGCTAATCTTCCCTACCTGCGGAAGTTTCAGCATCACCCTCATATTCAGTCCAAGATCAGGACAGAATTTTTCGACTACACCTGGCGCATTCTGGGGCTGAAGCAGGTGCTCATCTCAGAATGTTCTGACCGAAAGCTGGTCAAGCAGATCGCCGAGTATCTCCGGAAGGTACCGGAAAGTCAGCTTGAGATTAGGGTTGGGCTCCAGTAGCGAGACCAGAGTGTTCCGCGGCGCGAACCTCACTAACGCATAGGCTAAAAGACATTGGAAATGTCCTTTAGGCTATGCGACAGTTCGGCCCTCCGAGAAATTTGCCGGGACAAAGGCCGGGTGAACCAGTGCTCGTGTTCTGGTTGTTCACCCCTTCTCATATGGCAAATTCTCAGACGGGCAAGATTGCATGCTGTCTGTCAGCAATTTCATTGCGCAGCAGCATGCTATCTTGCTGGGGAAACCCCAGACCCCGACTCTGACGTAGTCAGATGACATAGCATGTGTTTCACATGCTATTCCCGCTCTTCCATTTCATCCCGTTCAGCGACCGATCTCTCGGCCCTTTCTGCCTCATCCTCCCGGGCCCGGATGGCTTCCTGATACTCTGAGAGGAGCAACTCTTCCTCACTCAATGCTTGATCGTTTTCTTGCACGGCTTCATGTTCCGCCTCGGGCAGCTTGCTTTCTTCAGTTTCAGCGACTTTGCCTTCATGATCCTCGTCCTGCCCTCTTTTGGTGATATTCGCTTCCATCGGCAGTTCTTGCTCCTTCTCTCCTTTTTTCTTTTTAGCATCGCTTGTTTCCTGGTCGCCAAATGCTTCCCGAAGACTTGGAATTCCCAGGTTTCGAAGCATGTATTTCTGATCGTCCACAAGGATACTGGCAGACTTATCCCCGCGGTAGTTGAGGGTCATGCCGAGATCCTCTATGGCCTGTTTGAATTCCTCAACATTCTTCGTTTCAGAAATGATAGCTTTAATCTGTTGTTCAACTACTCCTTTGAGTATTTCCTTTTCTGATTGCCTGGGCTCTTTGCCTCCATGCTTCACCAAGGAGTTTGACAGTTGCGGATATCGTTCCATCTGAAGCCGCTGCATTTCCTCTTTGAGCTGAGCAAATTCCCTGCGGTTAATTCTGCTCGATCTTCCATCACGGTACATCACTCCGGCAAAGGCAAGGTGGACGTGCATGTGGTCCTTTTCAAAATGAGCCACTGCGATTGCCTGTGAATCGGGCGCACGCATTTTGAGATATTCCCGCGTGAGGTCTTCCAGGATTTTCGGTGTGATCTGTTCAGCATCCTGAGGACTGAAAGCCAGGATTTCATGGTACGCACTTACGCTATTGGCCCGTTCATGTTGCCGGAAGAGTCGGTCATTCATCAGCATTTCTCTCGAAATCCCTTCAATGGATTCCGAGCGAAGGTGTTGGCTTACCCGCACGATTTCCCCCTCACCATTATGCAGGCGCTGCTGATCTTTCAGGAGGTAGCCGAGGAGGCTTTTGATCCCTGCTTTTGATTTGATGGATAATGATTTAATGACCATGGGCGTTGATAAGCTCGATGAGCCGGTTTCGAAATGCTGAATCTGAGTTTATGCGATCGACCAGAACGATCTCCAGTTCCGGAGGCGAAGAGAAGCTCTCCTCGATTTGTTCTTCAATGTCCAGGATCAATTGCGACAACTCAAGGAATCGGCCTTCGTCAAAGCGCTCTTCCCTTTCCCGGAGAAGATCGTACACCCCCGACAAGTTAAGAAACACCGCTGCCATTTGTTCCCTTCCTGGGATCAGGAAGGTTTTAGTAAGATAGGCCAGAGCTGCATCATGAAGCATCTTGCTTATGGATATTCCATGCTGCCCTGCCGCTGCCTGAAGAATCTCAAATTCCTCAGGTGAGAATGCTGCAGTGAACTCTCTGTTTTCCAGACGAAGCTCCCGCCGCTTCTCCCGATTGTATCCCTTCCGGTATTCCTTTCGGGCCACCTCAATGGCTCCGGGATCAGCCCCCAATAGGCCCCTTTCCTTCAAATACTGTTTGAATGTTGGGTAGTTTTTCATAGCCTTTTGAAGTGGTTAGGAATGGGTAAGAGCGGAATCTGGTCAAACGGAATCTCTGGATTACGTGGGTCTGCCGGAAGGTTTACAAACTGCTTGTATGGCCCTTTGAACCAGGGCGTCATCTTCATCCTGAAGGGTGGATTTCCGCCTGCGATCATGATCGCCTCGTTCGGGTCAATTTGACGAATCTCGTCTGCAGTCATAAGTGGACGGACTTTGGTTTGCTTTTTTTCTTCATCCTCGAACTGGAATTTGCCCATGATGAGTTCCAGGTCCCGGCAGGTTTTCAGTGATTGGTTGGGCAGGTAAATTTTTGCAAAGGCATTCGCCATGATGGTGGTTGCAGAGGCCGGTCCATATTGGTGTTCCAATTGCTCATAACTTTGAAGAGCCAAAAGGGACCCAATTCTATATTTCCTTGAATTTGAGAGGATTAAGGGCCAGTTCATGGAAAATGCAGCAGCTTCGTCAATGAGGCAAAAGAAGTCCAGTTGATCGTCCGTGGGAAGCTTTTCCATCAATTCAGAAATGATTTGGGTAAAAATGATAGAGGTTACCGGTCCCAAAAACTCCTGGGTCATGACAGAATTTTGAATAAAGATTGCGGTTTTTCTTTCCCTCACCTTCCTGATATCAATGCTATCGAAAGCCGTTACTTTTCGAATTTCCTCACTGTCAAAAAGGCTGTTCACGACACTGTTGGCCTGTGAAATAATGCCCTGTAAGGTCTTCTCGGCATTATTCTTAATGGCTCTAAATGAATCGAAGAGCTCAGGATCACGGTCAGCGATTTTGCTAAAGAGTATATCGAGGGAATTAATGTCCCCGGCCAGGGCAATGAGCAGATGGCGTACATTTGCCATATTTCGAAATTGAGGAGGAAATTTCAGGAGGGCGCTGATGATGCAGGTGATGAGACTAATCGCTGAATCGGACCAGAACCTGTCCCCAGAACTGCCTTTGTTTTGGCTCTGGACCAGGGTCGAAGCAATGTAGCTCGCATCAGATTTTGTTTTTATTCTCGAAAGAGGATTAAATCCACTACTGCGGCTGGCATTGAGAAGATCAATGACCTCAATTTGGTATCCATCGGCCACGAGGGCTCCCTGGCAGGCGGTGAGCAATTCCCCACTCGGATCATGGATCAGGTAAGAAGCACCTGACATGCTGATGATACTCGGGATGATTACTTTGGTTGACTTACCTGTTCCCGTACCCCCGATCAAAACCGCATTGGTATATGAGTTCTGAAGCGAAATTGAGTTTATGCCATCCACGCAAAAACCGTATTCCCGGCTTGATGCGATGCTTTTGAGATTTCCAAATTGGGCATTGTACTCAAGGGACCGTTCAGGCGCGGGGGCTGCAAGGTCGGCGAGAAGGTCCAAAAGGACCTTCCCTACTAACCACAGGGTCTCCAAAAGAGCTTTGACGATTGATTCAATGAATTGAAGCATGGCTAGTTGCGAATAAAGGGTGTAATGCCTCTGAGAATGTACTTCGAGACGTCGCGGGTTATGGAGCTCGCGAACCACATCCCGGAAAGGAGGAACAGTGAGGTTCCCCTTCTCATCACCTGCCACACCCGGCGTCCCTGATTCCGGCGATGGCGCGTGGGGATCATACTTTTTCTCCGGATGCTATGGATGATTGCCTTTTCCAGCATGAGGGAAAGGCCCTCAGACAGATTTCCGGTTATGTGGGTGCCAAAGAGGGTCATTGAAATTGCAAAATCTCCGAGCGCCTTCAGGAAGCGGGCATTGACATCTTTCCATTCAACCTTTTCACCGTTCCAGGTGTCCTTTAAGGCACGTTTAACCAGAATGACAATAGAAACCTGACAGATCATTTCAATTGCATAGAGAGAGACCCAAACATGACCAGTATAGTATAGGCCAATACCCATCATGACCGTAAGGAAGACTTTGATGAACCAATCATCTTTGTCCCCTTTCTTCATGGCCTCCAGATAGCTTTTCCCTACCGCTTTGACTGCTTCTTGCAGGGCGGCTCTAAGGTTTTTCGCCAGAAAGTATCCATAATAGGCACCCGTGAAAGCAGCAACAATGAAAAGGTCAAGAGACTTTGTCGCAGTAAAAGTGACAACTTCCCGATGGCTGGGTTCATCCTGGATTTGTGGGAGATTCCTTTTAGATTTTTCGAGCTTGTTCATTCCCCACCTCCTTTCAAATGAGAAGCGGCTTTTTTACCCCTCCGTGATACCAAGGCCTGGTTTAGGCGAGAACCCAGGCTCAAACATCCATATCTGAATCCTAAGAGGATGAGCTCTAAGGCCAGCCATCCGGTAATCCTGCAGGAATGGTAGCTCATTTCAGGGTGCTTGGCAAAATGCATCCTGAGATAGCGCTGGATTGTATCCATCCTCCTGGGGATGGCATTAGAGATGTGCCGGGGTTTCATGGCTGGCCTCCTTTCTTTGCGAATTCAATTGATGGGTAGAATTCAAAAGCCAGTTTCTCACTGAGTAGGTTTTCCTGTATGGGTTTGCAGTGTTTTTGCTTGAAAACCCGCTCTTTTTCAAGTTGGTCCTTGAGAAACAGTTCATAGGCGTAGATTGATGCCTCTTTGAGCTTTGGAAAAACCTTCAGTTCGAACTTTGTATAGCAATCAATAACCGCGAAGGAATTCTCGCGTGGTTCGATATCATATCCGGGAAGTACCCGGACTGGTGTAAATCTGTTTTTCATGTTACTTGGATTAAAGGTTAAAAAATATGGGGAAGAGCCACCAAGAGGCAGTCGAGGGCCATTTCGATGACTTCGAAATTGTCTTGAAAAGATCCTGAAGGATTGGCTGATAGGACCAACTCCAAGCGTTCAAGGCTGGCTTCATTCATCTCAATGGAGATTGTGATCGTGCCGTTAGGAAACTTAACGTAGTAGGTGATGCCGGCCCGACTGCAACTCTTGAAGAAAACGGGAACAACGGGACTGTAGCGCCCCGTTGTCGTAAAAAGGTAGGCGGATATCAGGATGCCAAATTTGATTTCTGGGCTATGGATAGCCTGCCAGAGACCTTTCCGTTTCTGAAAATTGCTCTGGCACCACTCCCTAAAGGAGCAGCCCGATCGCGATAGGTACTTAAAGTATGGGGCGAGCTCTTTTTCCAGAAAGAAAAAAGAGGCAGCGAGGGAGCAAGAAAGCTGGCCAGGCCAGGTGGCCGGGGGCTTGACATTTGACTTAAAAAATGGACAATATGATTCCATTGTCATGATAGTGGTTTTATTATGACTTTCCGTGTGGCGGTCAATTGACCTAAGTGCGGTGGCCCTCGCCTCGTGAACGAGGGCCTTATTATTTATGGAAGCAAATAAATTATTGGATCATTGATTAGCAATCCGTTGTCTGTTCAATTTTGTAAATTGAATATTGAATAGAATATTGAATAGAGTGAAATCACCTTCCAATGGAGATTAGGGCTAAAATCATTAAAAATTTACTCATTGAAGTTGCGCGAAAATTCACCCGCGAACATTCGAAATTGAAGGAACAGGATTGGCTTTTTGAACAAAATGAGGCAAGGCAATTATACAATCACTTACAGGAATATTTTTCAGACTGCAACATAGCTCTCAACACGGTTGTGAATCATTATAGAATTCCACCAGGAGGTAATAGAGATAAAGATTTGGGAAAGATCACACCACCTCGAATTCAGGACCTGGCGCTTAATTTCTATGTTAGGTATATAACAAACGATAGTGGGCAAACTTGGAGAGAATATTTCGAAATTGAAAAAGAGAGGGCTTTAAGGATAAGGAAGGATTTATCTGCCACCACATCTGAATTTGAAGAATCTTTTGAAAGTTCTACAGATTCATTGGTTGAAAATAGGTCCGTTGCCTTGGAAAAACCTGATCCAGATTCTAAAAAAATTACCCCAAATCAAAAGGTATTGAAAGTACCAATGAAGAGGGCACCCAAGAATCCGTCCCGCTTAAAACTTTCGTTTAAAAACCTTTCCGCAGATGCCTTGTCTGTCGTCAACCGTGAAATCAAATCTAATGTGCTGGACGAGGAGGGACAATCGTTGGATATCCAACACTCTCTAATGGAAACGTTCAAGAATTTCAAATCTAATTCCTTTGCCGAGGAAGTAAAAAGGAACCTTTCGAACATAGCCAATTTTTATCAGGAACATTTCATTAACTACCTGTTCAAAGAAATTCTTTGGCCTTTACGGAATGAGAATCTTGGTATTTCTTTTGATGTGGCAATTGAATCTCTTGAGGCTGTGGCCTATCACGTCTATTTTGAGGAGCCTGCCAAAAAGGATAGGGCTTTTTCCTTTGGGCAATGCCATAAAATTATTCTCGGTGTTATCAAAAAACTATGGGATCATCAACCTGCAACACAGACTACTCACCTGATTGATTTCCTCAAGGAGCAAAAGATAATCATCCAAAAGGGAAACTCGCTTTATTTTTCTTACTATAAATTGTGTCCTTTTTTAGCTGCTCGAAAATATAAAATTCAAGATTTTCCTACTGCCGAGGATGTATATATAAAGTTCATATTTTGTCCTGAAGACAGGTTAATGCTTCGCTTTTATGTAGGACTAATTGACGAACCGGCAGAATGGATCCGTAATCTAATTTATTTTGAGAGAGAATTTAGAGGAACTGATAAATATAGAAAACCAAGCTTCGTTTCCCGCATTGGAGATATTTTGAAGGGGCAGAAGTCGTTAAAGCCATATCGCCGACTAGCACTTGCAGTTTGGGCTGCTCGTCAGCACCCGGAAATTGACAGTTCAATCCCTGAAAAACTTTATGATTACTTAATTGACCATAGTTCCATATTCTCTAATTCGCCGTTGAATCTCGATTATGACTATTATAAAGGATTTGACAGTTTCCCTGTCCATCAGGAAGACAAACCCATTTGGTTTGATGATGATTATGTAGCACAGTCGGAAAAAAGGTCTCTGGCAAGGATTCGAATCGAACCTGATTACATAAGGATTATAGGGTATCTAGGAACTTGTAATAGTTCAATCCCTTTCCGGCTAAGAAATTATTTTGAGGCAAAATCCGAACAGATGCTTTTCTATGCCTCCGAATTTTTTTATGCACTTTACCCATTCTATCCCAATCAACATGCCATCGAAGCATTCAAAAGAATAATCCCAGAGATGGATTCCACTGATGTTTATGATATTTTAAATGACCATTTAGACGCACCCATTCCTCTGTACGTTGCCCATTACTTTTTTTCGGGAAAGAGTTCCGCCAATTCTCCCTACCTTATGGATAAATATTTATCCAATCTGCCTCAAGAACATCGTATTTATGAGAGGGCTTATTATGGGAAGCTTGTAGAATTTTTAAACCAGTTCATTGAAGAAAATGAGGATTTATTAATTCGAAATATGGCATTCAAATTTGTAGTGCATGTTAGTCGTCCGGGCAAAAACAATTGGAATGAAGTTGCTTCGGACCCATTGACTCACATTAGGAGATATTACCAACAAAATCAGGAGCTTCGTCCAAATTTGGAAGCAAGGGTATTCCATTTAAAAAGCATTTCGTGGTTTTTGGATATCAAAAGGTACCCAATAACATATCAACCTGAATTCCTCTTTATTCAACACGACTCATTGCTAGATTCAAAGGGAGATTATCCAGAGTACATTATCCGCTTGTTTGTTGAAAGAATCCACTTTTATCTTGAATTCCCTGGCGCCTCGACCAAGTCAAAGCAGATTCTTTTAACCCTGTTGCAATTTGTTGAACCCATAATAAAATTTGGGAATGAAGAACTTTACGTGTCATTATTAGCCCATGCGGATTTGACCATTCGCGACCTTGTTGGCGAATTACTTTTTAAGATGGGAGTCAAATCGGCTATCGATCCATGCAGGGAAGAATATGACAGCCGTTCAATCAACTTTATAGTTCCATCGAAAGGTTTTGAAGATTTTCCACCTTCGTATTGGGCAATATTATTTGAGAGCGACCCCAAATACTATTTAGAAAGCGAGCCAAGGAAGGAGATTGAGTCCCAGCTTCCATTTTACGTAAAAGAAGTGAAATTCCTTTCACACGACCTTTGCCTCAAATATGTTAGGAAATTAGGGCTAATTGGGGTTAGTCAAGAATCAAAAGAACTTCTTGAAACTGTATTGAGGGACTTGAGCGAAGAATTCGATGGAGAGGGCCAATTTTTACGGTATCGGATAAAAGAGGCAATTTCACGAATCGAAAAAAGACAAACTTTGATTTAAATTTTCCACCCTTTATTTTTAATGGATATGTATACAATTATTAACCAATAGGCGATCTTCATTCCTGCCAAATATCTGCAAGCTAAAAGCCACTACGTTTTTTGTTGTTGAAAATCAGAAATACTTGCAGAGAAAAATGTTCAAAGCAATGAATCATATCCCCCCCAAACTATCCATCGCACTATCCATCGAATCCACATCCAGGGTTTTGAGATAGGCTTCCGTCACCTTGATGCTACTGTGTCCAAGGATTTTTGAAATGTCATAGACGTTCACATTTTGCCTGCGGAGGAAGTCGGCCGCAGAGTGGCGGGCGGTGTGGGTGGTTACTTTGGCATCGACCCCTGCTTTTTCAGCAAGAATTTTCAGGTAACGGTTGATCATCACGGTTTTGCTCTCCTTCTGTTTTAGGAAAAACTCCCTTTGTGAGTAATCAACATTGTTTTTCAGGATTGGAAAGAGGAAGTGATCAGCTTTGCTTTCATCATTGTGATAGTGAGAAAGAATCTCCAGGGCGGGAGGCAGAAGTTTGACAGACTTTTCTTTTCCGGTTTTGTCCATACGATAGCTCAGGCGACCTTCTTTGATGTTGGCCCAGGTGAGGGACATGAGGTCACCCACGCGGATACCCCCACAATAGAATGAAAAAAAGAAGTAGTTGCGGGTGTGCCAGGGCAGAGTTCCGGGCTGTAACTCCAATTCCTTGATAGCGACCAATTCTAAATCTGACAATTTGGTTTTCTCTGACTTTCCTGCTTTGATGGTGAACTTATGGAAGGGGTTTTTCTCAAAAGGAATTAATCCTTCCTTGGTGCTTTGATTCATAAGCGTACTGATAGTTTTCAGATCAGAATGGCGGGTTGAGCTTTTGTTACCGATGGTCTGTAAATGGACAGCGTAGTCCTCCAGGAATTTGACCGTGATTTCACTGAAGAGTAAGTCAGTTTTACGGGGGCCTATGTACTCTTTGAGTTTGTTGAGAACAGTACGGACCCGCTTGAAGGAACGGAAGCGCTCAGATCGTTCCAATTGCAAAAGGCGATGTTCTGCAAAGGTGATGAAGCTGGGGTCCTCAGGAGCTTGTATTTTCTGAAGGATTTTTACCGCAGATTTGGCCTGGTTCTGTTGATCTAAATCATAGGAGGCCTTTTGTGCCTTGTGAACATAAGAATCAATGGAGGCATTATACAGGCTCGCCTGAGGGTGACTTGCTCTGACCACTCGCTCCCGGGGATTCCAGAACTTTTTAGCGATGGCTATGTCGGTGAGGATGTAGCGGGATTTCCGGTCTTGAGTAACCCTTATTTTTATAATGTGCTTTCCTTCTTTCGTGGGTCGGGGCCAGAGGATTGGTTTAATGGTTGCCATGGATTTTCTGTATATTTATTTTCATTGAATGGTCGGTTGTTTTTGTAGGACGGTGATTCTTGTTAAAACATTGTTAAAACATTTTCTCCCGAACATCACTTTCGCTTGCCGATCATTACCTCTCAAATGTACGAAAAACAAACATTTAAAGGAATTATCCGGTAAGAAACGGAAAGAGTTCGATTCTCGCCGGTGGTACACGGATAAAAACAAAAGCCTCTGATTTTCAGGGGCTTTTCTATGTCAGTGCAGAACGCAATGCAATTTTTCCGTAATTTGTTGGACACTATTTCGATCGCACAATTATGAATATCAGATTTACTGCGCCTTTCTTCCTGATTGCTCTGTTTGGTTTTCAACTGGTTTGGAGCCAGAATATTGGGATCAATGGTACGGGGGCTTCCCCCAATGCCTCGGCCATGCTCGATGTGGCAGCCACCAACAAAGGACTGCTGATTCCGCGCGTGGCGCTCACAGGCACGGGCGACGTGACCACTATTACGGGAGCAGCTACCAGTTTGCTGGTGTATAATACAGCCACCGTCAGCAATGTGACTCCCGGATTTTATTACTGGAATGGCAGCGCCTGGACCCGTTTTGGAGCAGGCGGCGACTGGAGTCTGACCGGCAATGCAGGTACCACCGTGGGTACCAATTTCCTGGGTACCACGGATAACCGCGACCTTGCGATCTATACCAATAACACGGAAATGGCACGTTTTACCACGTCTAACCGCCTGGGTATCAATACCACCGCTCCCATCAGTCCCCTGCACGTGAACGGCCATGCCCGTATTGGGCTGGTCAACCCAGTGAACAGCGGCACCATGCCCGGATTTGGAAACCAGGTGATTTTCTCGGGTGGACCCGGCAGCGCGGCCTATGACAGCGACAACAGCGATCCCATCTGGATGGCCCGGTATAATGCAGCGCAGGACCAGTCTGAGTTGCGGGTGAACCTGAGCGACAATTGCAGTTCGCTCGACATGTTTGTGATTCAGGCCGGGGGCAGCGGTTGTGCCGCCAATACAGTTCAGTTTCAATTGCGTGCCGACGGCGTGGCTCTCAAACCAGGAGGAGGAAGCTGGGCTGCCCTCTCAGATCGCCGCCTGAAGCAAAATATCCGTCCATATACGGACGGACTGGCCGCATTAACCCGCATCAAACCCGTTACTTTCGAGTATAACGGGCTGGCCAATACCCGCGAGGGGGACATCGAGTATGTGGGTGTAATTGCCCAGGATGTGGCCGAAGTGGCACCTTACATGGTCGGTCAGTCTGGAGAATACCTCTCAGTGGACCCGTCCGCCTTTACTTATATGCTGATCAATGCCGTGCAGGAGCAACAAAAGCAGATTGAAGCTTTGCAGGAAAAGGCCTCAGAAGTGGATCAGTTGAGGAGCGAACTGGCTGAGATCAAGGCTTACCTGGAAGCAAAAGCAAAAAACTAAGAAAATGAGCTCATTCAGATCATTTTCCCTGGTCCTGACTGGATTGCTGCTGGCTCTGAGCGCCTTATCTCAGGGACGGGTTGTTTTGAGTAATAATGCTTTTCTGGTCATTGACAACAGTGCATTTCTGGTGTTGGATAATCCCAATCCCAATGCGATAACGGTGGGTGCCGGGGGAGGAAACATCGTTTCTGAGGCCG
Organism: Bacteroidia bacterium; assembly: GCA_020635905.1. Classification (GTDB taxonomy): domain Bacteria; phylum Bacteroidota; class Bacteroidia; order J057; family JADKCL01; genus JACJYV01. The sequence continues at coordinate 596,998 of JACJYV010000005.1, read as the reverse complement.
AGAATGATGTCATTCGCTGGAATATTGGAGCCAACGGCGGACTCTATTCCATTCCCTGGACCACTAAGAATAATGTGAAGATTCCCCTTTCTGTCAATCTGACCACCGCCGGAACGGGGGCCGGGCATTTTGTTTTTTCCACCCATCCAGACAATGACGGAATCAACAACTGGAATAACGACGACTACAAGCCTTCAGATGTGACCAATATGTTTGGCGCGGCGCTTACGAATAATTCTCCCAATGTGATCGACCGGTTCTGGCGCATCGAGCAAACGGGCTATACCACGCCACCACAGGCTACTTTGGGCTTTGGTTACGACGATGCGGAGCGTACCAATGTGGGCAATACCATTTTGGCAGGCACTATGGTCGCCCAACGTTTCAACAGCACGGCTTTCAAATGGATTTTTCCTGGCAGTGGAGCGGATAACTTCCCCACCACGACCGTAACGGGGGTGCCTGTGACCAGCAATTTTTTCAAAAGCTGGACCCTTTCGGCCCAAAATAACCAGCTTCCCTGGCAGGAGGAGGAGGCCCAGCAGGAAATTCTGCCCGATTTTGAGGAATCCATCTCCCTTTATCCCAACCCGGTTACTCAGGGGCAGTTCACCCTGCACCTGACAGGTTTGCAGGACGAAGTCCTGAGGTTGGAATTACTGGATCTCACGGGCAAAAGCATTTTTGCCCGCCAGATTCAGGTGGATGCGGACGACTTCGTGCAAACTGTTTCCCTGCAAAATCTGGTTGCTGAAGGGTTGTATCTGCTCAGTTTGAAAGGCAGAACCAGGCTTTTGGGGGTTTTGAAGGTGCAGGTGTTGGATTGATTTATTGGGGCCAGAAAAACTATTTTCAAAATAGATTTTTTTCATAATCCAGTTGGTGAGGAAACTTTCCCAGACTTTTCAGACAATACTAAATTACCTCAATAGAGGAATGATCTCTTTCCTGAGCCATTCAAAAGCGGCTTCTGGATTATAGGAAATTTCGGGTCGAAGCAGACCTTCTAAATCTCCTGCAAAACTAAGATCCATTTCTTTTTCGAGCAGGTTCTGTTCGAATTCACGGGCTGTTGGAATATAGATTTTGGAATTTTGCATGTAGGCATAAAAACAATTCACAATTTCCCCGGGGTCAATCTCACATTTTTGTTGGGCATAATCCAGATCAAATAAATCCCGACCCTTTTTTCGCTGGTAAATTGCCCTAAGTTTGGTGCCCAGCAGTTCATTTATTTGAAAGGTTCTTATGATCGATTTTCCTTGAAACCAATCGCTTGAGATTTCAAAAGGGAGCTCCATCCAATCATGGAAGTGAAAGTGTTCTTTGCAATTGATCTCTATTTTGAGTCGCAAAGGAATGTTCTCATATTCTGACAGGAAGCGGTAATAAATTTTAGGACCATGTCCGCTCAGGCTTGTTTTGCGTGGTTGATCAAAAAAAGTAATGACTTCATTGAGTCGTTGCATGATGGGCTTAATTGGGCCGGGGTTTATTTGAACCAAATCGATATCCTCGCTGTATCTGGGAGCAGGTTTTAGGAATAATTTGTGAATTGCTGTTCCTCCTCTGAATGCTAACCGGTTCCGCAGAAAATCATCGGAAAAAATTTCAACCAAAACTCTGCTGATTACCAGGTCTTGTTCTATTTGAGCAAAAGTATTCCATGGGGCATGGGCTTTCCATTTTGCAATGAATGGTTTTGGAATCATGACAAATCACTTTCCAGTTTGAAGTTTTCTTCTATTTTCCATCTGTTATCGGTCCTTCCCGGTTTTTGCCCTTTTCCAGGGCTAAGGAGAACGGGGTAGAAATCCTCCCTGAAAAGGTGATCATAAATCAGGTCGGTAATTTTCCTGTCAGCTTGAAAACAATCCAAAAGAAAACCGAACCGCTGCAAGGTGCTTTTATTGGGATACCAGGTAAGCAAATCTTTTACATCTCCTTCCTTGATTTCCTCAATCAACTCTTCCAGATTGGGGAGAATTCTGTTTATTCCCCCAATTTTTGAGTGGTACTGGATACAATCGACCGCGGTAAGGGCAGGTGATGATATTTTGAAAAGCCCGGCATCCGACTTTTGATCCACAATATTTCTGCCGGGCCAATTTCCTGTGACAAAAAATCGTAACCTGCTTTGTCCTTTTGAAATATCTCTAAGGGCAGGTGCCATTGTAATCAAGTATTCCTGTTGGATTTGTTGATGAGATGCGCCATGAAAGGATGCTGCGGTCAACAAGCCAACATAGTATTTCTTATTAAGGTAGCTAAACAGCTTGTCAACATATAATTGAACTGGGATTTTGCCCAGCATTTGATATCGTGGAGGAATGACCAGATAAAATCCATGGCGAAGGTTGAGGATTTCTCCCCTCTTTGCAAGGCGACTTAATTCCTTTCTCAAGGTTGATTCTGGCCTTTGAGTTTTCTCGATTATTTCCTCCCGGGAAAAGGAGTATTCCTCCAGGCTTTGAAGCTTTTTTATGTATTCATATAAAGTCATTTTTGGTTTTTGTTTGCGAAATGTACCAAAATGTGGGTCAAAACGCAACTGAAACCTTGATGTTGGAAGTTTTCAGGTACGCCTGGCATTGAAAAGGAGAATGTGGGCAATTGAATATGCATTACATTCCCTTCTGAAGCCTGTAACTGCGAATAGAAATATCCGGCAATTTGCTGTTGCTTGCCCGCACCCGTCGAATGAATTGATCACATTGTCTTTCACTCATTACTCCTGAGATCCAGCCATCAAGCAGAATATCCATGGTGGTGATGAATTTGATTCCGTGGTCTGAGCAATAGGGACTGATGTCGCGAAGGTTGCTGCTGGCAATGATTTTGGAGGGATGAAATTTTGCGATGGCCATGCAGGAATTTTCTCCCTCACCCCGAAACCCGTTTGACCCCAAGGCCGCAAATTCCTGCAACACCTGAAAATCAACCGGGAATGGAATCAATCTGATTTCACCTGTTTGAATGAGTTGATTCAAATCCACGGAGGCCTGATATTTTACTTCCCTTTGCACCACATCCGTAACTGCAACCCTGTCTGGATAAATCTGATTGATCAGACGAATGCTCCCCCCTTTGAAAAAATGGATGATCACGTCCGTGTCAAGCAGGATATCGCCAGATAATTCGAGGGCACTCATTTTTCAGGATAAAACATCTATGCCAATATCTGCCATCAGGGAGATATAATGCCCTTCTGTGATGATCCCACTTTCGAACAATTCAGTGGCGAGGTCGGGGTAATCCCCCAAAACCAGATTGGTGCGGGCTGGCTCGTAAAGCTCCACTGGATGATGATAATATTTTGCGCTGCTTTTCACATCCGTGGAGCAAAATTCAAGATAACTTTGACTGATTCTCCCCAGATTCTTCAGGCGATAGAGCAAAGCCAGCCTCGAACAGCCGTAAGCCTGTTCGATTTTTACCAGGGTACCCAATTTTATTGAGTCCTTTTTCTGCTCCTGAAATGGGATGATTTCTTCCAGTCCTTCATCGGGGACCAAAAAATAAGCGGCAAACCAATCAGCCAGGAGCTCGTTTTTATCATTTTTAGGAAATTTACCCGTCAGGCAGATTTCGTGGGTGAATTCCTCCTGAATAAACAGGTGGTATAATTCATGTGAAATTGAAAAATTCTGTCGTCCCCGCGGATCATTTGAGTTGATCATCATGAATTTTGTGCCATCCTGATTTTTGATCGCCATGCCAGAAAATGATTTGCCAAGCGGCTTAAAAACAGTAATTACCCCAAGTTTGATCAGCAACCCTTCAATATTTACAGGTTCTGAATCGCTCAATCCATTTTGCCGGCGGAAGTCACGGGCGTATTTCCGGGCGGTAAAAATCAATTCATCCATCTAAATTTCCTCCTTCCATTTTTGCCTGACTCATTTTCAGGTAATTCTGCACGATCTTCCTGAATTCAAGAATAGATTCAGAGTCTTCGGGGGTGAGTTCTTCTGCCCGAAAAGCAAATGCCTGGGTAACCAAACGGGAGGCCGCATTTTCCTCAAAAAGAGCTGAAAGCTCAATATTCAGAAAAAGGGCAATTTTCGAAAGCACCTCCAGGGAAGGCTCCCGCGTTCCGTTTTCGTAATAGCTTAGTGCTTCACGATGAATTCCAATCAGATTTGCCAGGGCTTCCTGCGAAAGCCCCATTTTGGTTCTGATGGCCTGAATATTCTCTCCTATAATTTTAAAATTAGCCATGCTTTTTCCAGGTTAAAATAGATTTAATGTTAGTTCAATTTACCCGGATAATTTGACCGCTCATGTCAACTGCCTTTGTTTTCTGTTACAAATGAATAAAAATTTTTGAATATTTCTTTACTCCGTAACGGTATTAAAGCAATAAATGCCCAATTTTAAAGAAATTATATAAAAATTATTTCTAACCGTAACGGGATATTTGGAAGCCTTTTTACTTCCCTCTACCTCAACAAAGTCAGATATCCTTTCACGGAAAACTTCTCACCGTGGGCTCCCGTGCCGGTCGCCAGGTAGTAGTACACACTTTCTGCACAGGGATTCCCTTCAAAATTACCGTCCCAACCCTGATTGACATTGGCGCTGAAAAATACCTCCTGGCCCCAGCGGTTGAAGATGTGCAGTTCTGATTCCACGATGTTTTTATGGACCAGCAGGTAGGTGTCAAAACTGCCGTCTCCATTGGGAGTGAACACGTTAGGTGCCCACAGGCGGGCACCAGCAGGCAAACACAATTGATTGGAAAGGCTGTAGCTCTGGTTGCCCAGTTGTTCGAGACCGCGCACCCGGTAGCAATATTCGGGTTGATTGAGGTCTGTGACTTCGTCACGGTAAAAAGTCTGGTTGCCGCTGACCTTATCCACCAATTCCCATTGTTGGTTGGATTGATTGAAAACCTCAATTTCGTATTCCCGCACCCCGTTTGCCCAATCCTGGTAGGGGTTCCAGCTCAGTTCGGGTACCTCATCTACCTTTTGACCCTGCAGATAAATGGAGCGCCCCAGATTGCTCAAAGGGCTGGCTTTGCCACAGGTATCCAGGGCAAAAGTGCGGTAAAAATAGTCCCGTTCATGCACATTGGCGGCCTGGTCGAGGTGGGTGGTGACCACAAAAGGATAATTATTCAGGAAAATCCAGTTGAGATTGTCTTCTGAGCGCTCGATCCCCACGGCGACCATGCCCGGGTCGTTGGGCGGAATCCAGTTGAGGCGCACGTCCGCATCGTTTTCCACGGTGGCTTGCACCACCGTTGAGGTGGGCAAAATGATGGTATCCAGGGGGCTGGCACAACTGGTGTCGCTCCAGCTTTTTTCATGGAAAAGCAGTCCGCTCAGGGCCTGAATGCGGTAACAATTTTGCCCCGGGCAGGGATAATTCTGATCTGTCCAGCTGAAAACCTGACCAGAAACTGTAGCAATCAGGGTGCTGTTTCCGGGCAGGTAATCCATCACCCGGTAAATTTCATATCCCATCACCGTGTCCCAGCCAATATACGGACTCCAGCTCAGATCCACCTGCATCAGGCCGCCCGTGGCCTGCAACTCAACCGTGCAATGGGTTTGGGATTGGTTCAAATCTGACCTTTGCCCGCAACTGTCCACCACCAGAATTTTGTAACAGTAGGATTGAGTCAGGGGTGAAATTCCATTTTGATCGAGGTAAAAGGTGTCTGTGAGGGAAAAAGTGCTGTCCACAGGCAGAAATTGTCCACTTGAAGGGGGATTTTCACGGTAAATCACATAATGGCCAAAACTATTTCCCGAAAACTTTCTCCATTTCAGGGAAATACTCTGATCTGATTCCACTGAGGCCCGTGCAATGGACGGAACGCCCGGCAAAGGCGGAAATACGATGTCCGGACCGGGCAAAGAGATGGTGTCACGGCATCCCAGGGCAGATTTGACGATCAATTGAACCTGGTGAATGCCTTCCGTGGAATAGTGGTGAATGGGATTTTTAGAAAATGACCCGCTTCCATCCCCAAAATTCCAGATCCAGAGGTTGAGGGGGGCGAAAGAAAAGGATTGGTCCAAAAATCCGACTGGAATGGGGGGACAGCCGGGCAGCAGGTTATAGGTGAAATTTGCCTGAACAGAATCTCCCAGCACAGAATTGATGCGTTGCAGGGTGTCTTTGCAGCCATAAATATCTGTGGTAAAAAGGGTGGGAGAATAATATCCCGCATGCTGATAGGTGTGCACCGTTCCGCTGCCCGCCCCCTGATTTCCATCCCCAAAATCCCAGTTCCAGGAAGTGAAATTATTGGTATTGGCAAAAAAACTAACCGTAAACGGCCTTGTACAGGCTGTGGAATCCACCAGATTGAAATCTGCCTGGGGTATGACCGGCGCCACGAAGGTAAGAATGTGACTGGCTGAACATCCGTTGGTATCCGTAACGGTCAACTGCACAGGGTAGGTGCCAGGGTTGGCATAACTGTGCAAAGGATGCTGGGAAAGGCTGTACTGCCCGTCCCCAAAGGTCCAGATCCAGCTGGCAATGGGATCGAAAATCTGGCTGGAATCGGCAAACTGGATCAGGTAGGGATCGCAAATACTCAGGGTGTCAGCCAGTTGGGGAGAAGCAACGGGAGGTTGAATCACCTTGATCAGGGCAGGTTTGGTCAGGGTATCTGCGCAACCTGCCGCATTGGTGACCGCCAGACTTACAGAGTAAGTTCCCGGATTGGCGTAGGTGTGGGCCATGACCCCGTTATTGCCAAATTGCCCGTCGCCAAAATCCCAGTGCCAGGAAGTGATGGGCTTGCCTGAAGTGGAATTGTCCACAAACAAAATCTGTCCCTGGCTGGCGCAAATGAGGGTGTTGGAAGCCGAAAATTTGGCCACAGGCGGGGTGTCTGTCACGATAGAATCTGGAGAAATCAGGCTTACAGAACAGCCCATACCATCATCAATAATCAAAATGGGATGAAACGATCCCACCTGGGTGTAGGTGTGAAAAGTGGAATCCACCAGGGTGTTCACGATGTTGCCATCGCCGAGATCCCAGGCGTAGAAGGCCACATTACTGGTGATCGAGTTGAATTGCACCCCCAGTGGAGCACATCCCGCGTCCGGGCTGAAGGTAAAGCTGCCCGATGGGCCATCCACCTGAATGAGTTGGGGCATGATCAGCGTGTCCGCACAACCCTGATTGTTTTTCACAATCAGGCTTACGTCAAAAAGGCCGGCCGTGGAGTATAAATGGCTGGGATTGGGCAGGCTGGAACCCGATCCGTCCCCGAAATTCCAGGTCCAGGAGGTGATAAAACTTGAAGATGAATCTGTAAAACTGGTCAATAAGGGCGGGCAGGGAGCGGAAATGGGGTTGGCTCCAAAAGCAGCTGTGAGGGTGTCCACGGTGATGAGATTTTGCTTCACCATCAGGCTGTCGCATCCCCCTGCGTTCGAAACCAGCAGACTTACCGTGTAGGTTCCCAAAGTATTATATATATGGGTTGGATTTTTGCCATTGGAAGTATCCCCGTCCCCGAAATCCCAATGATAGCTGAGCCCGAGGCCCGTGGACAAATCTGTGAAATTGATAGGGAATCCCGGGCAGGTGTGAATTGCACTTTGGGCGAAACTGGCCACAGACTGAGATACAGCAATATAATTGGGACGGATAAAAGTGCGGGAACAGCCACCCGAGTCGGTCACCGTTAGGCTGACAGTGTACTCAAAGGGAGCGGGTGCGAATGTATGAGTGGGGTTTTGTTGGGTGGAAGTATTGCCGTCCCCGAAATTCCAGAACCAGCTCACAATGGGCACCACAGACGTGCTCAAATCCGTAAACTGGGTGGTCAATGTGACGCAGGAAATCGTATCAGCGGCGGTAAAATTCACCTCAGGATTCATCACCAGCACATGCTTTTTCTGAATGAGGGTGTCCAGACAGCCCCAGCCATCCATCACCACCAGGGTGTCGTGGTAGTAGCCAGGTTCAGAAAATTCGTGCTGCATGCCCGCAAAATTGGTGGTGACCGTGTCTTTTCCATCCCCAAAGCTGAAATTCCAGAGCAAAGCCTGAGCTGACTGGTTGGTGTAGCTGACCAGCAGGGGCGCACAACCCGCCATGGGCGTGGCATCCACTGCGGCTGTGATGCCTGAAACCACGATCGGATAAATGGTGGAATCCTTGCACCCGGTCGAGTCGTTGGTGACCACCAATTTCACCCCGTAAATGCCCGGCGCAGTATAAACCGTGCTTGCGTTTTGGGTGGTTGCGGTCTGCCCATTGCCAAAATCCCAGGCCCAATGGTGAGGAATGATGGAGGAATCTGTAAAATTAATGGTGCCTGGGGTGTGGCAAAGCACCGCCTTATCGGGTACCAAAGCCGCAACTGGCCCGCTGATGCAAATGTAATCGTAAAAAGTGGTGTCGGCCGGGCAACCCCGGTCCATGGCGATCAATTTGATATCAAAGCAACCCGTGTCCTGGTACATGTGAACGGGGGAAAAACTTTCATCATCTATTCCATCCCCAAAAAACCATTGCCACTCATTCCCAGTCGATAAATTATTGAAGAAAACGGGCGCCCCTGCACAATGATTTTGTGGTGAAACCACAAAATTGACGGTTGGCGTGTCACCCACGGCCACATGATTGGGCACGATCAGGGTGTCCTGGCAGCCCCAGTCGTTGACGATGATGAGACTTACGGTATAATTTCCAACTGAATTGTAGATATGGGTTGGATTTTGCTGATTAGAGCTGTTCCCGTCCCCAAAATCCCAATGCCAGCTCACGATAGGTTGCCAGGAAAAACTAAGGTCATAAAAGTTGACTTCCAGAGGAGCACAGCCCTTGAAAGTTGGTGGGCTGGATGAATGCAAAAAATCAGCCTTGGCTTTCAGGACCTGGATATAGGTGGTTATTTCAAGGGAATCTGCACAGCCCCCGGCCGAAATGGCATAAACCTTCACGTCAAATGTTCCCTCCGTGGTATAGGTATGGGTGGGATTGGTTTGAGTGGAGGTGGTACCGTCTCCAAAGTGCCAGACGTAATAAGCGCCTCCCACGGTATTATTGGTAAAATGCACCGTAAAAGGCAGTGAACAGGCTTCCGTGGTGTCGGCCGTAAAGCTGATCACGGGTATGGGATGAATGGTAATGTAACTGGTTTTGATCACCTGGTTGCTGCAGCCAGGTCCGTTGGAAGCGATCAAAGTGACGGTGTAATTCCCGGGATTGGCATAGGTATGCGAGGGATTTTGCAATGTGGAGGTAAATCCGTCTCCAAAATCCCAGTTCCAGGCCCCGACTCCGCCCAGACTTGCGTCTGTGAAGTTGACCGTGGTGCCCGGGCAGCCACTGAGCGGCGCGGCAGTGAAATTGGCCGTAATACTGCCAATGTTGATGTAATTGGGTTCGACCAGGGTGTCTTTGCAGCCATGCACATTGGTGGCGATCAGGGTCACGTTGAAATTGCCCGAATTTTGGTAGGTATGGCTGGGAAATCCGGCATTCGAAGTGCCCCCGTCCCCAAAAACCCATTGGTAACTCAGGGGAGCGCTGCCCGTGGTGTTATTGACAAAGGAAAATGTCGCCGGGGCCGTACAGGCCGAATTGGGATTGGCCAGAAAGGCCGCCACGGGCGTGTCCAGCACGTGGATGTAATTGGTGATGGTGAAACCATCCTGACAGCCGTGGCTGTTGCTCACAAAGAGGGTGACAGGATAATTTCCCGGGTTTTTGAAGAGGTGGGTGGGATTGGCCTGGGTGGAATTGGTGCCATCCCCAAAGTCCCACAGCCATTGGGTCAGGGTGCCGCTGCCAGGTTGGGAAAGGTCCGTGAAATGGACTGAAAGCGGGGCACAACCCGTAAGGGGAAGATTTGCCTGAAAATTTGCGGTGGGATCGGCATAAACTGTAATGTATGCGGTCTTGACTTCCATGTCAGAACTGCCGGGTTTGGATGCAGTAAGGGTGACAGTGTAGGTGCCGGGATTGACATAAATGACCCCGGGATTTTGCAGGGTGGAAGTATTTCCGTTGCCAAAATTCCAGGCCCACGAAGTGGGATTTCCAGTAGAGAGGTCGGTGAAATTTACAGTCAAAGGACTACAACCTGCCTGTTGACTGGCAGAAAAATTTGCATTGACCTGGGCTTTCAGGCTACTGGCTAAACAGATAAAAGCAAGACCAACAAATAAAAACCTAAGCCGGATCCAATTCATTCAGCTTATTTCGGGGTTAAAAACTCAACTGTTGTCCTTGTTTTAAGCGCAGTAATAAAGATAGGAAAAAAAAGGGACTGTTTTTTTTAACGGTTTACAGTTTACGGATTTGGATATTGAAAGCTACCTCACAAATTCTTCAACCACTTTCGCCACCACTCTTCATCTTTGTCTGATTCACGAAACTCCATCAGCTCTGCAAACATACTTTCCAGGGCCGTTTCCGTCTGGCCGCGCACTTCGAGCAGGGTGGCTTCGTCGTCTTCCTTGCCTTTAAATTGCCGGGTAGAAATGCGGTCTCCCACCTTGATGTAAAGCCGCTCGGGACGGGGAAGACCCGTAATTCCCACTCCTTTCACAATGGGAGGGATGGCAGTTCCACCCTTAAAATATTTGTCGGCCAGGCCGCTTTTTTTGAGGAAATACCCGACGGGTGATTTCATGATATCGTCGGCGTCCCAGAGAATTTCGTACGTTTCTTCTCCACCTACCGAGGCCACGGGCAGGATGTCATACCCATGTTCAATGGCCATGTGGGCAAATCCCAGGCGGTTTTTCCAAACCAGTTGGTATTCTTCACCTTTGTGTTTCCAGGTTTCGCGCGATCCACCCGGAAAAACCATGACATGTTCGCCTGCGGCCATCAGATCCGAACAGGCTTCGCGGCTGGCCGGGATCATGCCCAGGTCCTGCACCAGGTCGCGCCAGATGGGCACCTGCATGTGCATATTGTCGATCAGGGCATGGATGAGCACCCCTTTGCGTTCTAAAGCAGATGCACCCAGGAAAATGCCATCAGTGAGCCCAAAAATGGTGTGATTGCAGACATACAAAGCAGGTTTGTCTGCCTCGATGGCATCCAGCCCAAAGATTTTGGGCTGAAAATAAGCCTTCATGGGCCGGATGATGCTTTTGACCAGCTCGAGGGTGGGCTTGGGGATGGGTGGATTCTCCATTTTGGCGGTTTTATACTCCCTGGGGTCGGTCAGGCCGTGACGGGAAGGGTTTCTTCCTGGCTTTCCCTGCGCTTGTTTTCGTTTTTCTGGATAAATGCCTCGATCAGACGGGCTGTGGTTCTTGGGTGAACCATGTGGTATAGGTGCTCGCGGAAGGGGTCTGTTTCCTCGAAATTGGTCACATCCTGAATCTCCACTCCACTGTTGTCATAGAATCGGGGCACATATCTGGCTACAGGGTCGTGTTCGCTTTTGAGAATGAGCACAGGAAGACCATATTCTTTGCAAATGCGAATGCCCTTTTGATCGTCCCAATGGGTGGATTCGAGCAAAGCCGAGTGGGTTTGGATCGCAAATACCTTGGCTGGCAGGCGGTTGAGCGCACGGGTAATGGGCACCCGGTCGAGGTTGGGAAGTGACCCCAGGCCGGACATAAGCTGGAAAATGCGGTCCTTGATAGGCTTCCAGACCCGGTCGAGGGTGGAGGCGTCACGGTGAATAAACCACTCAGTCATGGTAATTGAGCGGCGGCGCACACTTTTTTTGAAATCCCAGGGAATGATATTGCGGGCGGCCATGAAAACAGCCTTTTCGATCAGATTTTGTTCTGAAGGCAGGAGGACATTGTCCATGAAGCCAATCAGCGCATGCTGGGCTTCCTCGCCAAAAAAAGGATTGGCCCCGATGCGGCCCCGCAGGTATTTGCGAATGCCAATCAGATTTTCGTATTGGCGATCGATCATCAGAAAATAGGTGTTGGCCATGGAATGATCGAAAATATACACGGGGTGCCCAAGGGAGCCAAAATAATTGACCACGGCATCAATATTGAGCACTACGTGCTCAGAATAATCGGCTGGCGGCAGGTCGCTGGGAATGGACCCGTAGTGCATGGCCGCGGCGATGTATTTGTGGGTGGAAATCGAAGTGAGCAGCCCGTCAAAAGTATTGAGCCCCAAAAAACCATGGATCAGGAGCACCACGGGCAGCTTTTCTTTCTTTTTTTCACTGAATGGAAAGGTGGTGTCCACCCGGATATTGCTGACCCCGTAGGGTGTCTGGCGCTTGATGACCAGTTGAGGCCAGGTGAGGGCTTTGTCGTCGATGAAAACGGTGACCCGTTTTTCCACTTCGGGAATAAAGCGGATGAAGCTTGGACTTTCATTGGGCTTGCCCCAACTGTTGAAGAGCCAGGCCAGGGCTCGCCTTTTGTCTGATTTGGTAGCCAGAAAGGCAATGCGCCGTGATTTACTCAGAAACCAGGGAGTCGCAGTTATTTCCTTTTCGCTGCGGTCGTGCACCACCATGCCGATCTTCTCCACTCCAAACGATTTGGAGTTGCGGGAGATGGCCCCGATCCGACCCGAAGGGTCGGATGCGATGAAGACATAGTCGAATCCCTCTTTTTTGTGCTCAATCAGATAGGCGCCCAGCTTTTCCTCCATGTCGGCCGCATACGCCTCGATGGACTCGCGGTTGAGGGTGGTACCAAGCACATTTTCTGAAGTGATGAGGTTGCGGCGGCGCAATTCGAGCAAAAATTGGCGGGCGTCCAGCACGCCTTCCAGGTCGCGCTGCCGTTTGAGGCGGGAGTGAACGAAAGTGTAGCGAATCAGACCAGGATTTTTGAGGCGGGAATAATGCTCCAGAATGTAGCGATACGGGCCGGCAGGTGATTGTCCGTGAGATAAACCCACCAAAAATCGTTCTCCCCTCCCCGTAACCTGATTGGCATGGAGGATAAAATCCTTGCCAACTGCTTCGTCAAATTCTTCTTTGGTTTTAAAATGCCGCGATTCGGGAACCGCGGAATAAACGGGAGCATCGTGCATCCCTGAGTTAATAGTTGGTCTGGAGGTCATTAAAGCCATTTTCTGCGTCTTTCCTTTCGTTTTTGACCCGATTAAAATTTAAGCATTCCGAATTTAGCTTTTTGAGCCCAAATTCGAAACAGAAAGTAAGCCAAATATTAAAACGAAGAAAGGGGGGAGTTCATTTTGGGGAGAAATCCAAGGGCGTTTTGTTCAGTGAATATGTTGGGAAAATTTCAAGTTAATATCAGATTAATTCGGATTTGCCCGATTTTGGAAAATGAGTGAAAAGGATTGAGTAATGCTTATTTTCGCGGATTTCAGTAAATTGGGGGTTAAATGAATTTAAGCAAGTGAGTAACCTTAGTGAAAAATACGTAAATCCCCTCACAGATTTCGGATTTAAGAAATTGTTTGGTTCTGAGCCCAATAAGATTTTATTGATTGACTTTTTGAATCAGGTTCTTCCCTTACACCATCAAATTAAAGATTTGAGTTATTCCAATAATGAGAACCTTGGTCGTGGAGAACTTGACAGGAAGGCTGTTTTTGACTTGTACTGTGTCGGGGAGAATGGAGAGAGGTTTATCGTTGAAGTGCAAAAGGCAAAACAGAATTTTTTTAAGGACAGAAGTATTTATTATTCATCTTTTCCCATTCAGGAACAAAGCAAGAGGGGTGAGTGGGACTTTCGCTTAGATCCTGTGTACACTGTTGGAATTTTGGATTTTGTCTTCGATGATCACAAGGATGAACCAGAATTGCTTCACCTGGTGGAGTTAAAGAACCAACATGGTGAAGTCTTTTATGATAAATTGAAGTTTATTTACATTGAATTGCCTAAATTTAAGAAAAGCGAAAAAGAATTAATCACTCATTTTGATAAATGGCTGTTTGTTTTTCGTTATTTAGCTGAATTACAAAACCGCCCCATTGAATTACAGGAAAAAGTGTTTATGAAACTCTTCGAAGCAGCAGAAATTGCAAAATTTTCTCCCGACGAAAAGGAAGCTTATGAAGAAAGCCTCAAATACTATCGGGATTTGAAAAATGTAATTGATACCTCATTTGAAGAAGGTATTATTAAGGGAGAGCGGAAAAAGCAATTGGAAATTGCTGCAAACCTCAAGAGAAACGGAGTTTCAATTGAGGTAATCATGGAAAGCACAGGCCTTTCCCGGCAAGAAATCCAGGACTTGCAGTCCTGATCATAAAAAAAGGGCCGCAGCTCCCTGCGACCCATAATGCATACGAAATTTTAATTTCTTTGCTTCAAAATTGGACCTTTCAACCAAATCCCCCTGCCAGATACTGAATCAGTAATCCAATGGCAGCGGCGCTGCCGAGGCAGAGCACACATACCAGCAGGAGTTTTCGGGTGGTTTTCGCATCCATTATGCAGGCAATTTCTGCAATTCCATTCTCTAAAACACTGACCTAAGTCATCGACCGCGATTATTAATGTCACTTGTGTTACCTCCCGGGACTTTGGATTGTCACGCACAATGCAGAAATTTGAACCATGGGAATACTCGATCCGTCAGAAGAAGATCAAAACGAGCAGCGCAAACCCCGTTTCCTGCAGGACATGCTGGCTTTCATCATCATGGCCGTGGTGGGAATTATTGCCATTCTGGTAGTTTTACTCACCTGACATGTCCGGACAAGAGCCAGAAAAGCGGCGCGAATCCATTCGCTTTACCAAAGACCTGGTTGTGGTCCTCATATTTGTGCTGGGCGTGGGCCTGTACTTTTTGCTGGACTGGCTTTTCGGGTGAGAAGATTTCATCTCCTCACAGTTTCCCCCACGAAACTCCCTGCAGGAGTTTCGCCAGCATACGCTTCCCGTTTTCCAGGTTGCTGCGCACCTGCAAAAAGGTCAGCCCTGTCACCTGCATGATTTCCTGATAAGACAGGTCCCCGAAAAAGCGCAACTCGATGCATTTCCGCTGACCGGGGGTCAGCTGAAGAAGAGCCTGCTGCAAAGCCAGCAACGTTTCAGGATCGGCCTGTCCCAGGCCATCGTCTTCCTTTACCCCGGGTTCCTGGGCTTCCGCCACAAATTCCAAGGGCAGGGTAGGCTTTTGCAGACGCAACACCATCAGACAGTGGTTGCGGCTCAGGGTGTAAAGCCAGGACTTGAATTTTTTCACCTCATATTTCTCCAGTTTTTCCACCAGTTCAGCGAAAATATCCTGTACGGCATCCCGGGCCAGATCTTCGTCTTTGAGGTATTTCAGACACACCCCCAGCAGGAGGTGGGAGTACCTCGCAAACAACTCACCCAGAATATTCATGTCCTTTGTCGAGGCATAAACCTGGCACAAATGTTCGTCAGAAATTTGAAATTGAGGGGTTGGTCCTGGTTTGGACGGGTCGTACAACTCCCCGCCCTCAACCTGAGGTTTGAATGTCTTTTTCATGTTCGGCAAAAAATTTAGAAATGAGGATGGTGAGGTTGGCAAATCCAGGGCCCGGTCGTGCGACCGGGCCCCGGGTCATTTGCCCGGATGTGCTTCCTTAGAAGGTGAACAACATCCGCAGTTTGCTCAGCAGGTTAGTGGCAGGTTCGTTTTGGTTTTTCTCCACCGGGCGGTCGGGAGACAGGTTGTCGATGATCACCCATCCACCCGTGCTGGGCGTACCCAGCAGCTCGAAGAGGTCGCTGTTGACCAGCTCAACGAAAACATCCAGGCGGTCCTTGTCTTCCCAGAAAGTCGGGAATCTGAAGGAGAAGACCCTGCCAAGCGAATCCGTTGCGTGCTGGGTCTCCTTGAAAGAGATCAGCGTGCCCTTGTTGGCGGCCGTTACCGTAAACACCTGCCACCAGGAAGCAGCCGGGATTTCCCTGGCGAAAGTCAGGTCGAAACCCAGTACCTTCACCGGCGAGCCCGGACTTATTTCCGGAAAGCTCACCCTGAGGCGGCTGCTGCCGGCCTTGTTGGTGTCCCAGGAAATTTTCGCAGGAAATGAAACCCGGTTGTCCGGCAGAGTAACCACTTTCAGCTGGCTGGCAGCTGCGGCACTGTTCGCGGGGCTTTTCTGGAAAACCCTTTTCAGAGTTTTCAGTAATTCAATGGTTTTCATGGTAAGTTTTGGTTAATTATTAATACGGAAGGAAAGAAGTTTTGCAGTTCGTCCGGACAATTGCATTCTTTCACTTTCCAAACTTACGCTGGAAACTGGAAGTAGTTTTGGAACTTTTTTGCCAATCTTTACCAAAAATTTTCAGCGGAACCCTTACCCGGTTTCCCAAATTATCGCCCCCCAATTCCAGAATCACCCCCTCAATCACCCCGGATTTTTGCCCGAAAATCCGGACAAAAAAGGAAACAAGAACGGCCAAAAAAGTGTGAAAATCAGGCCGGGACCAACATTTTTTCATTCTCCCGTCCAATTTGATTAAATTAATAGGCATTTACCCGGGACTAACCCTTGATCACCTTACCAGTTTCGCGGACGTTTTCACAGAATCTTTACCACTTTACCAACTAATAGGCTACATGAAAAACAAACAAATTGTGCAAATTCTGCAATCATTCGGCCCCAACCACATCAGAGACTTCAGAGATTACCTCGATTGCCGCCTTTTCAACGAGCGAAAAATTCTGGGTCCCTACCTCGAACTGATCCAGAAACTGCTTCTGGGCGACCATCCCGAAGATCCCGAAATCAAGCCCGTCGATTTTGGCGCTTACCTCCAACTCAGGGGCGATTCAGAAAAAGCCGTTCCCTATACCGAGGGCACCATCCATAAACTGGCATCAGAACTCAAAGACAAATTCTTCGAATTTCTCGCCATCATTACCTTTCGCAAAAACCTCCCCGACCGCCTCCTCCATACCTACAAAGCCTTTCTTTCCATCCCCAATCACTACGATTCACAGCGGATTTACGAAGAAATCAAAAGAAAATTCGACGAATCCGAGGACCAGGACGCCGCCTACTTTCAATCCCGTTTCGAATTTCAATTCGAATTCGGACGCTACATCTATGCCCAGGTCAAAAATATCGACCTTACCGAACTGTTCGAAGGCCTCAACCACGACATGCGGGCCTATTACCTTACCCGCAAACTCGAAATCCTCAACGGAAACCAGATCAACAGCCACCTTTTCAACCAAAGCTACAGCATAGAAAGCGCCAATTGGGTGCTCCTCACCATGATGAGCGAGCAAAAAAAACAGCCCACCATCACCCGCATCTACCACAGTATTTACCGCATGAACCAGACCCGGCGCCGCATCGCCTACGTCAATCTGCGCGACATGCTGCTGGCCCGCAACCTCAAAGTACCCATCCAGGATCTGCAGTCTTTTTTTGCCTTTATCCTCAACTACTGCTTTTCCCGCCTCAACGAGGGCAAATTTCGCTACAAAGAAGATATCGACCGCATCTACCGCCACATGCTGGAGGAGGGTCTAATACTCCACGAAAAAAACGTCTCCCGCAGTCACCTCAAAAATATCATCACCTTTTACTGCGTATTCGACCAGGTCGCCTTTGCCGAAGACATCCTCGAATCTCACCTTGCTTTCGTGTCTGATCCCCTCGACGGAGCCGTGGGCCTGTTTTTGCGCTCCTATATCGCCCTGTTCAAAAAAGATTACAGTGCCTGCATCCGCGGCATGGATGAAGTGACTCCTGCCCTCAGGGGCAATCCCTTTTTTCTTCTCGACGCCCAGGAAACCATGATCAAAGCCTCCATGGAAAGGGCCGAAGACGGTGATCTGGCCTTTGCCCGCAATCTGCTCGAAGCCTGTCGCAAGCGCATCGAAGCCATCGACCTCACCGACTCCCGCAAAGAACCTTACCGCAACTTTCGCGCCCTCGCCAATAAACTCAACAACCACCTCAGCAAAGAGGATTTCGAAAAAAAAACCGACTTCCAACGCAATTTTCACCTCGAAATCAAAAAATGCCTTCAGCTATCCGTTTCAAACCGCATCTGGTTGCTCAAAATGGTAAAAGAGAGGAATTGAAAAAGTTTGAATAAAAGCCTGGAAGGCCCTTTTTCCATGCGCCTGCGGCGAAACTGCCGGGCTGGGCTGCCTGTCCTCACCAATCCCCCACTGCCCGATGGCACGCCGCAAAAAGCACGGCGGCGCGCCCCGGTCCCACATGCAGCCGAGGCCTCGAAAAAGACCCTGTTTTTCCCGGTTTCCAGGAAAAAAATTAATAAATTGAAAGTTGAAAAAAACACTTTACCTCTATGAAAAAAGCTATACTTCTGACCTTACTGTTGTTTTTGCTCTTTCACCCTGAATCACGGGCCCAAACCTCCTGCACCCCTCTTGCCCAGGCCGTTCCCGGGGTGACGCTCACCTGCGCTGGCGGCACCACCAACCGCACAGGCGTAGCCTACAACCCCACCTTCAACCTCTATTACAGCACCAATGCAGGCTCAAGCGGTTACCCGATTGAGACCTTCCTCAGCACAGGAGGTGCCTCGGTTGCCACCGTGGCCTCCGGTTTCGACTACCGCGGCACCTGGTGGAATCCCAACACCAACCAGCTTGAAGGCAATGGCTATAATACCACGGGCATCTACAATCACAGCCTCAACGGTACCACCGGCTATGCACAAAACGGAGGCGCCTCCATCTTCACCGGCCTGGCCCAACCCAACTCCCAATCCTGCGGTGATTACGACTATAACGCCAACGAGATGATCTATTACAACAGCAATACGATCTATCGCTATAGCCGTGCCACCAATGCATTATTGGGTTCCTACCCCCTGACCGGCACCCCCGGCGGCACCTCCCTCAACACCTACACTGTGGTGTACACGGGCTGCTCCACCATGGAGATTGGCGTCTTCGACTACGCCAACCGCCGCGTCATGCTCTATGACAAATCCAACGGCAGCTACACCACCAATGTGCCCCTGCCCGGCACCGCCTCCAACCCCAGCTCTTACCGCGTATCCTATGCCAATAACCTCTTTTGGGTGTACAACACGGGCGGATACTGGGAAAGCTACCAGCTCTTTCAGGGTTGCATTCCTCCCACGGCCACCGTATCAGCCCTCAGCGATACCACCTTCTGCCAGGGCGACTCCGTCGCCCTGCTGGCTGGCACAGATTCCACCTACTTCTACCAGTGGCAGTGGAATGGCAACGACATCCCCGGCGCCACAGACTCCATCTTTGTGACCGACAGCTCCGGGCTTTATACGGTCGAGGTTTCCGTCTCGGGCGGCTGCCCGGTGATTTCTCCCAGCAAAACCATCACCGTCAATGCCCTTCCTGCCGCCATGGTCAGCGCCTCAGGCCCTGCCTCAGTTTGCGCAGGCAATGCAGTTACCCTCATGGCCAGTACGGGCACAGGTTATATCTACCAATGGCAACTCAATGGCAACGACATCAGCGGTGCCATCAACTCTACCTGGGCGGCTTCCGCCGCCGGAAATTATACCGTGGTGGTCACCGACACCAACGCCTGTTCCGACGCATCTGCTGCCTTTGCCGTAGGCATCTGGCCTCTGCCCCCTGCCGCCCTTTCACCCGATGGCAACACCGAGTTTTGTGACGGAGGCAGCGTAAATCTGGTCGGATCAGGCGGTACCTCCTACCAATGGCTGGAAAGTGGAAATGCCGTCTCAGGCGGCACAGGTTCCTCTCTGCACGTCACCACTTCAGGCTCTTACTCGGTGGTGGCGACCGACACCAACGGCTGCTCTGACACCTCGTCTGCTCAGTTGGTAACTGTTTATGCCAATCCAGTGGTTACGGTTACCCCGTCCAATGACACCCTGTATGCCACCTCGGGCTTTGCCTCTTACCAGTGGCTTGATGCAAATGGTTCTCCCATTTCTGGAGAAACCAACGATTATTTCGTTCCCACTGCCACCGGCACCTACTCTGTGGTGGTAACGGATGTGAACGGATGTTCCACCCAGTCCATTCAGATTCTGGTGGTGCTTCTCACCGGCCTCGAAGGAGGCCTGGAGCAGGGACTGAAAGTCTATCCCGTACCCGCCTCAGAAGAATTGTACGTGGACATGCAGCTCAACCAGGCTGCCATCCTTACCCTGATGGATTTGCAGGGCAAAGTCGTATTCTGTCAGCCAGTATCACCCTCGCAGTCCCGTACGCCTTTCAGACTGGATGTGCGTACCTACAGCGCTGGCCTCTACCTGCTGGAAATCCAGTCAGACCAGGAAGTTGTGCGCAGAAAAATTGTGATCGAATAATCTGATTCTTAACTGAAAAAAGCCCGGCTACGGATAAGGTGGCCGGGCTTTTTGTTGGGTATTCATCCAACCCATCAATTGAGAGAACTTCAAGATCAGATTGTTCTGGTCGCCAATCAAACCGGGGCAAAATTTTTCCCTGAAACCACCTTCAGGCCCATGCGGACCCGTCTCAAAAATTTCGTAACTTAGTGTGATGAACAAAAGTGTGGTCCTGATATTCCTCCTTGTGCTTGGCGCTGCGGCCGTTTCGGCCCAGCAGGTGGAGCGCTCGATCAAGCCCCTGCGCATTGGGTTGGGACTCATGGGAGCAGGCTATGCAGGCGATCTCAATTACAAAGGCGAACAATTTTACCGCTTTTATCCGGGTTTCAATCTCTCGTTTGAATTTCACGGTAAAGCCCTGATCAAGCCTCAGTTGCAGGCCGGATATGGCAAATTTGTTTCCCAAAACCGCAGCCTCGAACCCATTCAGGGTTACCGCGTGAGCAAGTACGTCGAAACCAGTTTCTTCTTTTTGGATTTTCGCCTGAAAGCACGTTTTTTCCGCAAAACTGCTTTCAATCCCTACCTCAGCGCCGGGATTGGCATGCTCAATTACACCCCCCGCGACGCCCAGGGCAATGCCCTGGCCGACAATTTCGAATCGAGACTGGAAGAGGAACAGTACAGCTCCATGACTGCCACTTTTCCCCTTTCCGTGGGCATAGACCTGCGTTTCAGCCCCATTCTGTCCGTTGGATTTGATTTTACCCACAAGCCCACCACCACGGATTACCTCGACAATCTGGGCAAGCTTGGACTCAAAAACGGCAACGACCGGCTCAATACCTTTACCCTCTTCCTGCTCGTCACTTTCGATCCTGAAAATCCCATCCTGCGCCGCAACCTGAAAACGCGGGAAAGACGCAATCTTTAGACGGTTTACTCCCGATAGCTATCGGGATTGCGGTTTACGGTTTCTTCCGCCACGCTTCCACCAGCACCACCATGCGGTTGTAGCTGAGAATTCCACCTTCAACCCCCTGGGTTTTGAGGTAGGCATTATTGACGGAGCGTCCCCATCCCGAAAGGAAACTGCGGTATTGGCGGGAATAATTTCGCAAAATGCGGCGGTCTGCCTGAATGCCTGCTGGAAGGGATTCGCTGATTTTTTGGGCAGTGGTGGGTGCCGTCTGGTAGAATTCGCTGATCAGGTAACCCCAGTAATTGAGGCGGCCAGAGTACTGCAGAATAGGTTTTTGGGAGAATTCGCAGGCCATGAAAGCCAGAAAATTGGCGGTTCCTTCGTCCCCGAAACCGTAAGCATGCGACATTTCATGGGCCATGGTGAACGGCTGGTCAAAGGAAGGCATGTCAATAGGCAAATGCCCCTGGCCGGTAAAAGGAATGTAAATTCCGGCGATGCCAAAACGCATCAGGGCTCCGCCCGGCCAGATTTTCCAGGCCCGGACCCGGCCTGGTACAGGATAATTCTGGCTTTGTAAAAAGCCAGACAAATGGGTGCGCATCTCCAGTTCCAGATTTTCCGGCATAAAATCCGCAGACAAGGCTGCGGTGTCCTGGGTGATTTGCTGCCGTGCAGCGATCATTTCGGCTTGCAACACCTCTACGGCCTGGTACAGGGCCGCGCTGTCAAGGGGAACGGGTTTAAAATCCAGTTTTGCTTCCACGGGAACCCGTTCATAATTGAAACCCCACAGCACCATGAAAAAAAAGACGATTCCCCCCAACCACGCACCCAGATCCAGAAAAAATCGCTGGAGGCGGGTTTTGAAAACCAATTTCTCAGGATTCCTTTTCCACTTCAAAATTCCTTTCGCCAACAGAAACAGCAATACTGCGAGCAACAGATAAACCAGGGGAAAAGGCAGGAATCCCACTGAAAAATCGAGCAGGTAGCGCACCCCGCAAAAAATCCCGCGGGAGTAGATTTTTTCAGTTAACGCTGGAAATTCCCCGAAAATCTGACGCAACCCGAGGGCAAAAAGACCCAGCGAGAGCCAAAATAATCGCCGCCGGGTGCGACGGGGCAAATTCTGTAAGGGTCTCCAACCAGCCATTTCTCCGGCTACCAGATGCGGGTGGTGAGCAGGCCCGTTTCCCGCTGATGCCGTGCAATTCCCAGTTCGATCAGCTCGGTGATGAGTTGGGTATAAGGGATGCCGCTCAGGCCCCACAGCCGGGGATACATACTGATTTTGGTAAATCCGGGCAGGGTATTGATCTCGTTGATCAGTAATTTTCCGTCCTTTTGCAGAAAGAAATCCACCCGCGAAAGCCCTTCGAGTTCGAGGGCTCTGAAGGCGCGAACCGCCAGTTCCTGAATGTGGGCCACATCCGCGGGGCTCATTCCGCGGGCAGGCGCTTCCAGTTTGGCCGCTTCTGCATTGATATATTTCGCTTCATAATCGTACCAACCATCCACCGGGATAATTTCGCCGGGCACAGAAGCCCGTACTTCTTCATTTCCCAAAACGGCCACTTCAATTTCCCTTCCGTCAATAAATTCCTCCACCAGCACCTTCACATCGTAGCGAAATGCCTCGTTGAGGCCTTCCATCAATTCTTCAGCCGTTTCCACTTTGGAAATTCCCACGGACGAACCCATATTGGCGGGCTTGATAAACATGGGCAGCCCAAGGTCTTTTTTCAGGGACTCAAAGGTAAACTGGTCGCGTTCGTGGCGGTGAATGAGGCAAAATCTGGCGTTGGGAATGCCTGCCTGGGTGAGCATGCGCTTGGCCACATCTTTGTCCATGGCTGCGGCCGATCCAAGCACGCCTGGTCCTACAAAAGGCAGATTCAGTTGCCTGAGCAGGCCCTGCATAGTGCCATCTTCTCCATAAGGACCGTGCAAAATGGAAAATACCGCGTCGATGCGGGGCAAGGTGCCTCCATGACCGAGGTGCAATAATTGGGCGTCGCCTTCGCCGGGCAAAAGCGCCAGGGGCTCATCAAAATCAGTCAGTTTTACGGTTTTGGGATCATCCCCCTGAGCCATAAAACGGGATTCCTCTTGCAGGAACCATTTGCCCAGCTTACTTACCCCGATCAGGACCGGCTCAAAACGATTGCGATCCAGGGCTGAAATGATGTTCATGGCTGAGATCAGGGAGATTTCGTGCTCGGCCGATTTCCCACCAAAAAGGATTGCTACCCGCAGTTTTGTATTCATGTTTGCGAAATTGTGGTGAAAGAGAGGAAGGGCCTTCTTTCTTTAACGTGCTAAAATTAGCCTTTTGTATGGCGGGGTAAACTTTGGGTTTTCCACCAAAATAAGGGGGATTGTCCTGCTTCAGGACGGATTTGAGCCGGGAGCTGTCTCCCAGAAATGGCGTTTCAGCTCGGGCAGGATAATTTCACACACAGATTCGGGCAGGGTATGACCCATGCCTTCAATAAAGAGGGTTTTGGCCCTGGGATTCACTTTGGCTTGCAACAGCGCATGCTCAAACAGGATGAGGGGATCATCTTTTCCGTGAATGATCAGCCAGGGGAGTTGCAACTGAGCCAGTCTTTCAAGCCGTGAACCACTCCATTTGATGGCTTTTCCCTGATGGAGGGCCGTTTTGTGGTTAGCTCCCTTGCGAAATCTCTTTTCATACAAGGCGTTTTCAATGGCATCCCGCAGGCTGCGGTCGTGGTGGGTTTTTCCGTTCAATAGGATTCGGATGGCGATGCGCAGGCGAATGAAATGGAATTCGTTTTGGGGCCGGAAAAATTTGAGGAATATGCGGGCAAAGCCCAGTTTCAGGGGAA
Source organism: Bacteroidia bacterium (assembly GCA_020635905.1). Taxonomy (GTDB): domain Bacteria; phylum Bacteroidota; class Bacteroidia; order J057; family JADKCL01; genus JACJYV01. The sequence goes on along the minus strand of JACJYV010000005.1, from coordinate 573,093 downwards.
AAGGAATGGCGGTGGTGGCCGGATTGTTGAACCAGCCCGTGGACATGATGGTGGTCAGGGTGCAGACTCGTTCTGGCTTGTCCAAAGCAATGATCTGGGCGATCATGCCTCCCATGGAAGCCCCCACGAGGTGGCATTTTTCAATTTGGAGGTGATCCAGGATGCCGACCGCATCGGCCGCCATGTCTTCCAGCAAATAGGGATGCCTGGAATCCCAATTCTCCATCCAGTCTGAAAGGCCAAGGCTGCGGTTGTCAAATCGAATTACGCGATAGCCCGCATCCAACAGCGGTTGCCAGAAAACGGATTCCCACAAAAGGGCGGTGCAGGAATGGCCCATGATGAGCAAAACGGGTTCCCCGTTTGGGTCGCCGAGGTCTTCGTACCAGATTTTGACCCCACTATTTTCCGAAAAACCCGTTCTTCCCACATGTTTTTCACCCGGGCCAGTCTCAATTACCTCCCTGATCAGCTGATTGGTGCCGCGGGGCAGGTCGCGGTGCAGGGCCAGCCACAGGATCAGGCCTGCAAAAATGAGGACAGGGACCAGTAAAAGGTAAAGCATTCCCAATGAACGGAAATCGGGGGCGAATTTTCAAGCAGAAATTCAGGTATGGGGGATTTTTGTAATTTGAGGGAAAGAATTTTCTATGGATTGGCAGGAAAAATGGCTCCAGGCAGCCGTCATTTCGCAAATTTCGCGGCCCACTTTATTGCTTGACGAGGCGACTGTACGACGAAATTTATTGCGCATGAAAACCAGGGCAGACCAGGCAGGGGTGCACTTGCGACCCCATTTCAAGACCCACCAGTCCCACGAAGTGGGGCGCTGGTTCAGGGAGGTGGGGGTTGAACGGATTACGGTTTCTTCAGTTGCCATGGCCGAATATTTTGCCGCGGATGGTTGGAAGGACATTGTTATTGCATTTCCTTTGAATGTGTTTGAAATTCCTGCGATCAACCGTCTGGCGGAGCATGTTCGTTTGGGCATTCTGGTGCAGGACCTCGTGGTGGCCACCACTTTGTCCCAGGCCCTGAGTCACCCGGTGAATCTGTGGCTGAAGATCGACCCGGGATCGGGTCGGGTGGGAGTGGAAGCGCATCGCTTCGATTTGTTGGACGAGCTGGTTCCAGCATTGCAGAATCTTCCTCACCTCAACTGGCAGGGGTTTTTGGCTCATGCTGGGCATGCCTACCGGGCTCGCGGACGGGAGCAGATCATGCAGGTTCATGGAGATTATCTGGAAAAATTATTCCCCCTCAATGCCCGTTATGGGGGACTGATTTCTGTGGGGGATACGCCCACCTGTAGTGTGGCGGGTGATTTTGGGCCGGCGGATGAAATCCGCCCGGGAAATTTTGTCTATTACGACCTGATGCAGGTACAGATTGGGGCCTGCGGCCGGGAAGATATCGGGGTTGTTATGGCCTGCCCGGTGGTGGGGGTGAATGCTGACCGCCAGGAGGTGGTGGTGCACGGAGGCGCAGTTCATTTTGCCAAAGACAATTTAAATGAAGGCGGAATTACCCATTTCGGAAAAGCTATAGGGAGGGCAGGAAGCCGGGGTGCCCGAACTCTGGATGGCTTGTTGCTGAAATCTCTTTCTCAGGAACATGGGATGGTTTCCGCGCCTTCAGATGTGCTCAGCCAGATTCAGCCAGGTGACTGGCTGCTTTTTCATCCCGTTCATTCCTGCCTCACGGCTGACATCATGGGCCGGGTTCTGACTTTGGAGGGCAAGGCGATTGAGATGATGCCCCGGCCGTAAAAATCCGGGCATTAAAAAAGCCGGGGGGCCCCGGCTTTTAAGTAAGTTTCAAATAGGAAGGTGTTGAAAAATAGTATTGCTTCTGAAGCCCTAAGGCTAAAAATATAACAGCAAATTGGGCCTTTTAGTTTCAAATTCAAAATGAATATAGCCCGAATTGTTACATGTTCATTTTGCACCTTACATTGTGATAATTTTCTGGCGAATGTTTTTTTGCCCAAAAATGGCCCGTTTGGGGGATTCAATTTATTCCCGAATTTGGAAAAGATTCGATTCTGCCTGAACTTCTTTCACCCATATTTTGGCAGAATTAATGAGAGTGCGCAAAAAAAGCCCGGCTTTTTGCATAGCCGGGCTCCATAAGTTGTTCGTGCAGAGGACTATTTATTTGATAAATTTCTGCTTGACCTCCATATCGGCGGAGTGATTTTTCAATCTGAGGAAGTAAACCCCGCTGCTGAGGTGGCTCACATTCACGGAAAGTTGCTGCCGTCCTTCGGCCAGATTCACCATATCCTGGTGATGCAGTTTGCCCATGATATCCATGATCTGAACATGGAATTTCCCGTTTTGGGGAACCATCAGGTCGGCAAACAGCTCATTGACCACGGGATTGGGATAAACCCGGGTGATGTTCATGTCCAGGCTGGAAATTTTAATGGTAACAACTTCTGAGTACTCAAAAAGTCCGTTATTATCCACCTGGCGCAAACGGTAATGCACTATGCCTGGCTCAAAATATTCGTCCAGGAAGGTATAGTCCTTAGCAGTATTGCTGTTTCCAGCGGCTTTTTTCTGACCTACTTTATGGAAATGAATGCCATCCACACTGCGTTCAATGTCGAAATAATCGCTGTTGATCTCGGCTGCGGTGACCCATTTCAGCATATTGCCTGCTTCTTCCCTTTCGGCAGTGAAGGTCGAATAATCCACGGGCAGGAGGCAGGTTTGGGAAGCGCTGAGCACAAAGTTGGGGTCGTTATTACAGGAGAAGGAAGACCAGGAGCCCGTTTCCCCGTCACCTGTGGTATTCACAGAGATGGAGAGATCAGTACCGTTCACGCAACCCGAAGCCTGGGTGGTAATGGTCCAGGAAAAAGTCCAGCCACCAGTGCAGTTGTCGCCGTAATTATTGCCAGGGTTGCCATCAAAGGGACCGCCCAGGTTAGAATCATAGTAAAATCCGGGGCCGGTAACCAGAGAGGTAGCCGTGCTGGTATTGGAATTTCTCCAGAGCCAGGTGCCTGAGCCATCACAGGAGGCAGGTGTGCTGGTGGACAAAGTCCCGATATCCCAGCCGGGACCGAAGGTCGGAATTACGCCGTGGAGCCAGTTGGCCAGGGTGGTATTCCAGCTGCTCACAGAGAAACTGAAAGTTACGGGAGTTCCGGGGGGATAGGTGCCGTTGATGGGATTGGGATTGGAAAGAAGGGTTGCTCCTGTGATGCAGGATGCGCAATCTCTCCAGTTGTTGAGCACCATATTGAAGGTGCCCTGATCACCAGCGTTGCCGCCGCTGATTTGCAGGTAATAGGTTGAACCAACTGTAAGGAGGTTGAAAGTTTCACTCAAGGAGCCTGAGGATCCCACCGCGCAACCGCGGGGAGTCAGGTTTCCGCAGGACCCGGTCGCTTCCCACAGCCCGATGTTGGGGTTGGAGATATTTCCGGTAATGTCCACATCCAGATTGGGACCACTGGCTACGAAGGTGTACCAGGCATCTGCTGCAGGAGCAGCCATGTCGCCCCCACTCTGACAGTTGGTGATGTAGGTATAGGGATTTGCGGGAGTTGCGCCCACGTTGGTGAGATTAAAGGTCACATTGAAGCCCTGGCCCTCGCTGGGACTTCCGTCGCAGGTGTTGGGGCTGGGCAGGGTGCCCAGGTTGCAAGCCGTGGCGCAAAGGTCAGGCACCGTGGCACCACAGGGATTGCCGCCGCCGCCTGATGGGTCGCTCACACAAATATTGAACGAGCCGTTATTATTATTTCCATATTCCCAGAAGCGGATGTAAATCGTATCGCCCGGGTTCAGGGAGCTCAGGGAAATCATAGGCATAAAGCCATTGGGACTGTCGTCGTCGTCGCAATCGAGCAGGGTAAAAGGACCGCTGCAGCTGGGTGCGCTGTAAAGGGCCATTCCTCCGTCAGTAACCACACCCACATCCGTGTTTACGATTACCTGCCCGGAATTTGGCACCACCACCTTAAACCAGACGTCGCCACCGAGGTAATTGGCGCAGCCGGGAGAGGGCACAGATGAGCCTGAAGCCCCCAGGTTGGTACCTGCAGTGTAAACGCAGCCCACGTTGGTGGGCAGGAAAGTGGCACCACAGGGGTTATCATTGGGAACTCCGCCACCGCAAGCCGTATTCTGGGTGATATCCAGGGTAAGGCATACTGGCAGGTGGGTGCAAGGGTAGAGGTCTATCGCAACCCGGATGGTGCCTGTGAGGGAAGATACCCAGGTAAGGTATGAGGAAGTTCCACAAAAATCGTCGTTATAATCCAGGGGATTCCCGGTAACGTCATCCAGCAGCGTGATTTCTGTATCCCAACCTGATCCACAGGTGGAGAAGGTGTAGGTAGCGCCTGCGCAAACGTTCACAGTAACGTAATCTCCTGCCCAGATGCAGGATGTGGAGGCCGTTGCGCCAACTCCTGAGGGCGTCAGGTTGCCCAGGAGGAAATTGTCATTGGGACACTGTGCCTGAACAGTCCCTGCGACGAGCAGGGCTGCCAGCCAGACGGCTCCTTGGACAGCGTGAGTAAATATGTTTTTCATAATCCAGCCAAAAATACCTGATTCAACTATCAGCCTACCGGGTTTCAGTCCGGCCTACTTAAGGGATTTAAAGTCGCGGAGATTTTTCTGTTCGAGGATCACCCCGGAACTATGGAGCTTAAATGTGGATGTTTTGAGGGCATCCGCATTATTTTTTGCCAGAGCATCCATGTCTACCGGGAGATTGAGAGCAGCGACTTCTTTACCTGAGAGCAATTCCACCAACATTCCATTGGAGAATTTCATTGTTGTTCTTGCGTTCGCGAGTCTGTAATAATTGAGATCTGCAGCAGCGAGTGCAGACTCATATTCGCTTGTATTAAGAACTCCGCCATTATCCTTGATAATAAAGGTGGCGGGCGATTGTGCATAGAGTGAAGAACCTGCAACAAAAAGCAGGAGCGTTAACAGTGCAGTTGTAAATAATCTTTCCATTCCAAATCAGTATTACCTGAGTACAAAAGTCGGTTTGTCAGAATGGTTAAATTGGGAGATTGGATTTCTTTCAGCTTCTTTGAAGTTATACAGAAATTATTTTTCAATCAATAACCTTCGTCAATTTGAACAAAAATATTTTACCTTTTTTTATGTGAAAATTTGGCGATTTTGACCTAAAAAGTGGCTCGAATATGGTTTTATGTGGCTTTTTGGCCGGTCGGATTCTTCATATTCCAAAAGGAGGGATGTAAGATTCAGGAATGTTTTTGTTGATTAATATTTCAGGGATTGAAATGAAATTTAAGGAGCTCTTTTTCTCTTAATTATTTTTTCATAAATTGATTTTCACAAGAGATTATGAAAGCAAACTATTTCCCTTTTTTTTAATCATAACCAACCAGTCCTGCCTCTGGCAGATTTTTAGTCCAATAACAGCTTAGCCTCAGTTCTTTATCCGCATTTCTTAACTTTTTGATCGCGGTATAACTTTCTTATTTGCTGGGAATTATGAAAAAGAATAAGGTTAATTTAAAGTATTGGTTGCCCTTCATTGCACTCCTTCTCCTCCAAAACGGAATTTTTGCCCAGGCTCAGTTTACCTGGAATACCACCCTGCTTGGTCACTGGGACAATAACAGCCTTCCCTCCAACAGTGGGGTCACGTATAATGATGTGTGGGGCTATGCAGCCAACGGACGCGAGTACGGGATTTTTGGAACCCTGGAAGGAACTTACTTTTTTGACATCACCACCCCAACCAGTCCTGTTCAGGTAGGCTATTTTGCAGGGCAATACAATAACAGTATCTGGCGGGATATTAAAACTTATGGCACTTATGCCTATTCCATTGCAGATGCTGGAACCTCCAGTCTGCAGGTTTTTGATCTGTCAGATCTGCCCAACACGGTAACCAAAGTTTATGATTCGAACACCTTTTTTGCCCGGGCCCACAACATCTTTATCAATGAAAGCAATGGCCGCATGTACGTGGCAGGTTCCAATACCGTAAATACGGGACTGATTGTGCTGGATCTTTCCTCTTCACCTGAAAGCCCAACCCTGTTGGGCAATTTCAACCTGGGCAATTACGTCCATGACTTGTATGTGAATAATGATACCGTTTATTGCTTCATGGCCAATTCGGGAATGCAAATCTGGGATTTCTCTGATCTGGGCGCTGTTTCGCAGATCGGAAACCTGGCTACCTATCCCGAACAGGGTTATTGCCACCAGGGCTATGGATATAAAAGGGGCAAAAACCTTGTTTTTGCCGACGAAACCCACGACATGGGCATCAAGGTGCTGGATGTATCTGATCCTTCCAATATTCAGGTGGAGGCAGTATTCAGGTCTGGACTGCTGGCGCCCGGGTTTACGGATAATATTCCGCACAATATTTACATGAAGGGCGACATTGCCTTTATTTCCTACTACCACGACGGGCTGCAGGTCTATGACCTCTCCACCCCCAGCAATCCGGTCAATATTGCCTATTACGACACGGATACCACGCCATTTTACTTTGGTTATTTTGGGTTGTGGGGCGTTTACCCCTATCTGCCTTCTGGCAATATTCTGGGTACGGACATCGCCCACGGCTTTTTTGTCTGGGATGTGGGCAGCCTGTTTCCAGTGGAATTTGGCTCTTTTTCTGCAGAAAACCAGGCAGGGGATGTGCTGCTGAAATGGCAGACCCAATCTGAAACCAATAACAGCCACTTTGTGGTGGAGCGCTCTCTGGATGGCAAATCCTTTGATCCCATTGATCAGGTGGCGGGCGCAGGCACCACCACGGAAGTGCAGTACTACAGTTTGCTGGATGAAAATCCCAACCCGGGCATGAACTTCTACCGCATCAAGCAGGTGGATCTCGACGGCGGACATAATTATTCTGAGGTGGTCAATATCAACCTGCTGGAAGATTTCGACCTGACCGCCCTGTATCCCAATCCGGTGAAACACAATGCCTACCTCAATCTCTCGCTTAATTTGTTTGAGGATGAGCAGGTCTATCTGTGCATCACTGACCTTTTGGGCAAGGAAGTACGAGCCTGGAATGAAATTTTACCTGCCGGGATTCACGAATTGCATTTGCCTATGGCCAATCTGGCACCTGGAACGTATGCTTTCAAAGCTGTGGGTTCAAAAACCCGTCTTACCCGTAAGGTGATCGTGGAGTAATCACTTTTGCCATCTCCCAAAACTTCGAAAACCAGGGTTGGATCTGGAATGGGAATGCCCTTTCACGTGGGGAAACTGCGCTTTTTCCCTGTATAGATTTACGTTTTTAACCCCAAAGAAAAGGATTATTCTTTCGCCTGAGCTTCGCTCAGGAGTTGGGCCGTTTCCACCAGACGGATGAATTCAGCCCGGTAACCGTGCACATCTTCGCCTTTGGCATTGTGGGCCAGCTCGAGAGCCTGGCTATAGGTGCCGTCGTGGATGTATTTGGATTGCCTGAGAATATGGGCGAATTCGGCTACGGCGGCGGCAAAACGAAAGTTTTCGCTGGATTTTTCCAGCGGGCGGGCCCGGTCGGGCAGCGCCTGGGTCACCAGCCTGCTGACGCTGTCAGCTGGTAGTTTGTAACGGAATTTCAGGGTCAGCAACTCCTGGCTGTTGGCCGCGGAAGTGGTTTGGGTGGACTGGTATTTCAACGGGTCCGTTTGTCCCACCATTTCGGTCGATCCTCCTGCGGGAATAATCTCATAGAGGGCCGTCACGGTGTGCCCTGAGCCCATTTCGCCTGCGTCTTTTTCGTCGTCGTTGAAATCCTGAGCGGCCAGCAAACGATTTTCATAGCCAATCAGGCGATAACCTTTTACGCGGGTGGGATTGAATTCAACCTGAAATTTCACATCCTTGGCCACAGTAAAGAGAGTTCCCCCAAATTCATTAACCAACACTTTTTGCGCTTCCAAAAGGTTATCTATGTAGGCGTAATTTCCGTTGCCTTTGTCGGCCAGGGACTCCATTTTGCTGTCTTTGTAATTGCCCATGCCAAAGCCCAAAACGGTCAGAAAAACCCCTTCTTTGCGCTTTTCTTCCACCATGCTCACCAGGGAAGCTTCACTGGAAGCACCCACATTGAAGTCACCGTCAGTGGCCATAATGATGCGGTTATTTCCGTCGGGGAGGAAATTCTCTTTGGCAATTTTGTAGGCCAGCAAAATGCCTTCGCCGCCTGCGGTCGATCCCCCTGCCTCCAGTTTTTCCATTGAATCCAGAATTTTATCCTTCTGGTCGCCCGGGGTTGAGGGTAAAATCAGGCCTGCGGCTCCTGCATATACCACCACTGCCACCCGGTCCACGGGGCGCAATTCCTTGACCAGCAGTCTGAAAGACTGCTTGAGCAAAGGCAATTTGTTGGGAAAATCCATGGATCCCGAGACGTCCAGCAGAAAAACCAGATTGGAGGGAGGCAAATTTTCCAGGGGAATTTTTTTGGCCTGCAGGCCCATCATGACCAATTTATTGTCTTTGTTCCAGGGACAGTCCGCATATTCGCTGAACAGGGCAACAGGGGCCTCCCCTGATGGCTGAGGGTAATTATAATCAAAATAATTGATGAATTCCTCGATGCGAACTGCGCCTTTGGGCGGCAATTCACCCTGCTGCATCAGATAACGGCGGCAATTGCTGTAAGAAGCAGCATCCACGTCAATGGAAAAAGTGGAAAGTGGCGCCTGGGTGGGATCGAGAAATTCGTTTTCAATCAGCGGGGCATAATCTTCTGTGTCAAAATTGCCCTCCCGAGTTAATCTTTCCATTTCCTTTTCAGAAAATCCCTCATCTTCGTCCAGATTTATTCCCCGGAAACATTTTACCTGAAAACCTTCGTCCTCGTTATATTTCAGGCCCGTTTCTTGCCTGCCCCTGCCCAAAAAGTCAATTTGACCTTTTCTGTGGTGGCAGGAAGGTAAGAGAATTCCTGAGACCAGCAGGCCCAGGATGGCGAAGGGTAGAAGGCGGGTTTTCATGTCAAAGTGGTTTGGGTGAAAAATAATTTGGGTATTGCCAACCTTTAAAAATCATTTATGCGGCAGCGCAAGCTCCCGTTTGATTTCGTCTTGTTTGTAATTCATCTGAATAGAATAGGATTGGTTGGGCTTGAAGGCGCTTTGCTTGAGATTCAGCTTGTGCTCGCCCTTTTCACGCACATATTGCTCGCGCCAGACCAGGGTTCCCTCCGCATCGAAGATGCGAAACTCGACCATTCCCGCGTAGGGAATGGCATACACAATGCCCAGGTTGCTTCCTGAGTTGTCATAACCTTTGAAGTCGATCTTGGCGGGCGGACTTTCTCCCCCGGGCAGGGGAGCACGCGCCCACATCCATGAGTTCAATAAAATGCCAGCCATGACCAGAAAGAGAATTCTACCTTTCATGCAAGTTGTTTGTTATCTATCTAACTCAAAGAGGTAACAGAATATTATTTCTGAGATTTGAGATCGGGAGATTTGATTGAGAAAAGTATATATTCAAAAGTCTCCGTAGCGCGGAGACTTTTGAATTGAAATTTCAATTCAGGTTAAAGCTGATTAAATTTGAACATTACTACATTATTTACAGGGAAAGTATCCTTGATTTGCGAATAATAAAAATGGCAGAAGACGATCAAGTTGGGATAAATGATTTAACCCTTTTTTCAGATATAAGAAAGATAATTCTGGACACCCAGAAACGGGTTTCAAACAGTGTTAATTCGGCTGTTATCCTAATGAATTGGAAAATTGGCGATCTGATCAATAGGCATATTCTTGAAGGAAAAAGGGCTGCCTATGGAAAAAATATTATTCAAAGTCTAAGTGTTGCCCTAACCCAGGAGTTTGGGTCAGGTTATTCACGAAAGAATCTTTTTAATTGTCTCCGCGTTGCGGAGACTTTTCCAGATCCTGAAATTGTCTCATCGTTAAGCAGAAAATTGAGTGGGACACATTTGAAAACTTTGGCATACATTGAGGACCAGCTCAAAAGGGATTTTTATGTCATTTTAGCCCAAAGGGAGGGGTGGAATACAAGGGCACTGGGTGAAAAAATCCAATCAATGCTGTTCGAAAGGACAGCCATCTCAAAGAAACCTGAGCAGTTGATCATCCAGGAACTTGAGAAAATGAAATCAGGGGAAATCCTTAGTCCTGAATTGGTTTTTCGTGATCCTTATATACTGGATTTTCTCAACCTTAGAAATGTATTCAGTGAAAATGATTTGGAATCAGCAATATTGTCTGAACTTCAGCTATTTCTTGCGGAATTGGGAACGGACTTTGCCTTTTTGGCGAGACAAAAGCGAATCATCATAGACGAGGAGGATCACTACATTGATTTATTGTTTTTTCACCGTGGGTTAAGGAGACTTTTCGTCATTGATCTGAAGTTGGGTAAATTTCAGGCAAGAGACAAAGGACAAATGGAATTATACCTGAAGTGGCTCGAAAAATATGAAATGAAGGAAGGGGAGGAGTCACCTGTTGGTTTAATTCTTTGTGCGGAAAAATCAGCAGAAAAAATCGAATTATTACAATTAGACAAGGGAAATATCAGGGTGGCAGAGTATATTACAGAACTTCCTTCACGCCAGTTGCTTGCTGAAAAACTGAATCGGGCAATTGAAATTGCAAAGGAAAAATTAAACCAAAATATGTAATGGACAAAGCCCCCAACTACATCGCCATGGCCATTCCCGTCTTCTTTTTGCTGATCGGGGTGGAAGTGCTGGTGCAAAAGCTGGCCAAATCAAAGTTGTATCGCTTCAATGACGCCGTCAACAACATTTCCTGCGGAGTAACCTCGCAGGTGTTTGGCGCCCTGGTGCGGACCGTGTTCATTGTGGGATACCTTTATTTGTACGACAATTTCCGCCTGCTGGAAATTCCCCAAACCTGGTGGGCCTGGACCTTGTGCTTTGTGGGGGTGGATTTTTTCTATTACTGGTTTCACCGCTATTCCCACGAACTCGCGGTCATGTGGGGCGCTCACATTGTGCATCACCAGAGCGAGGAGTACAACCTTTCTGTGGCCTTGCGCCAAAGCGCTTTCCAGCCCTTTTTCTCCTCCCTGTTTTACCTGCCCCTGGCCCTGATTGGCTTCAGCCCCTTCATGTTTGTGGTGGTCAATCAATTTCAGACGCTTTACCAGTTCTGGATTCATACCCGTGCGATCGGCAAACTACCCTGGATCATTGAGCTTATTTTCAATACGCCCTCCCACCACCGGGTGCACCACGGGCGCAATCCAAAGTACATCGACCGCAATCATGGCGGCACCCTCATCATTTTTGACCGCATGTTTGGCACTTTCCAGGCCGAGGAGGAAGAAGTGGTCTATGGGATCACCACCCCGTTGAGCAGCTGGAATCCTGTCTGGGCGAATTTTCATTATTACAAGGAATTGCTGGGCGACATGTCGCACATGCGGCGCATCTGGGACCGTTTTCGGGCCTGGTTTATGCCGCCTGGCTGGCTTCCCAAAGAGATGGGAGGGCAGCGCAAGGTGCCCGAAGTGACGGTGGAAAAGGTGCAAAAGTATGACCGCCACGCCCCAGGTTCAGTGAATCCCTACATTTTCTTCCAGTATGTGCTGATCATTGGCGTGACCACTGCTTTCCTCTTTTTGGGCGAGGCCTTCGGCCTCTGGCCGAAGCTTGCCATGGCCGCCCTCATATTCTGGGGCGTGATCAACCTGGGAGCCATTTTTGACCGCAAAAGCTGGGCCCTGGCCTCAGAAATCGTGCGCCTGCCCGTGCTGGCCGCTTCCGTGCCACTCCTGCCCATGCTCCATCCTGAGTATCAACCCGAATGGCTGCTCACCTCCACCCTGATTGGCGCTGGATTGCTGGCTGTTTCTCTGACCTGGCTGCTGGCCATTTTGCCGCGTTTACGGGCCAAGGAAGTGGCAGGGTAAAATCTGATTTTAGAGGTCCCTTTTATTGTGTAGTGTAAGAAAAAAAGCCATTTAGATGGTCTGGGGACGTTTTTGTAAAATTCTCAAATCCAATCAGACGGGGAAGTGGACCATTCGTCCTCAAAAAAAATCCATTGAGGCAAAAGCACAGTCAGGGGAATTCACTTTCAATTACCTTAAATCAAAACCAACTGCCGATGATGTAAAGAATTACCTGGATTCATTTTAATAACAAACCTATGTTCCAGCAACCTCAAACCAACCAATTGCTTCGCTGCTGCTTTTCTGTTTCATTGCCCGTTTTGGAAGAAACGCTTTTCTTTCAGCCCCAGGGCGCTCACCGTCCGCTTACGATCTGGCCACCCCTCATTGATGGTGCCTTGTCGCCAGAGATTTTCTGCACCGCGGACCCCCAATTTGATTTCTGTTCATTTCAGTCCAATTAGTCCTGACCCCAACGCAGACTGACTTCCAGGTTCAGGGAAGTTCGTTTTCTGGAAATTGTGCCTAAAGATTTCGGGTGATCAGGGTTTCAAAAGTGTTCTTTTCATGGAAAAACGCCTCTGCAAAAGGGGCGTTTTTCTATATTTGAGAAAAATTACAGCCATGCTTAAAAAACACCTGACACTCCTTTTGCTGCTCTGCCTCCTGGGTGCTAAGGCAGCTTTTGCCGACTCTCCCCTCACCTCCACCGACTTCTGGACCGCCTACCAGGACATTCCTGAGGTAAAGCATGCCAGCGAGGCAGGAATGGTGGATCAGGAAATTGCTCTCTTTCTCGCCAAAAAGGAAATACCCCTCGATCAGAAAATGGCAGCCTGCAATGCCCTGGGCTGGACTTTCGAGGGAAAGCAAAACCATGAAATTCTGCTGGAAAGGTGGGGCATTAAGGTCAAAGCGGGTAAAGCGCTGGAGCCCAAATCCCTCAAAAAACTCCGTCCCGACCAGCAGCTATGTGTGGCCTACCTGATGGCCCTGGACGACTATTTCAAGCCCGACCGGGCTTTGCCCTTTGTGGAGCAGGCAGCCAAAGGCCTGAAAACAAGCTATGTGGCGCAAATGATCCGTGGCCTGATTCGGGCCCAGGTAGCCTTTGACAGCGACTGGTGTACTGTGTGGAAAGAGGCCGAAGCGGTCGATACCAACGAAAGTCTGGAGCGTGACCTGCGACCAGAAGCCATCACCACCATTATGGATTACATGGTGCTGTATCAGGGAGATTGTAAATAATTTCCTGAACAAGTTGAAGGCACCCGCGGTTACAACAAGGCGCTTATGCAAATCATCTTAAAAACCCGGGTTGATTGTGACTTTCAAACGGTCTTTGAGCTGTTTGAGGAAGAACTATTCATGGCCTTGAAGCCGCCGGGGATGCGAATTACCCTGCGTGAGTTTGGCGGGAAAAAGGTGGGGAATATCGTGAGCCTGGAAGTGAAGATTCTGGGTATCATCCGTCAGGACTGGTATAATGTGATCACAGAATCTCAGGAGGGGGAGGAGGAATGTTTTTTTGTGGATGAAGGCAGGAGAATGCCCTTTCCCATCAAAAAATGGCGGCACAAACATCGGGTAATTCAGGCAGGAACTCAAACAGACATCGTGGACGAGGTGTCCTTCTCTACAGGTACCCTCCTGGGCGACTGGCTGCTCAGGCCGGTCATCTGGGGACAATTTGTCTATCGCAAGCCCATTTACCGTAGGTTTTTTGCGGAAAGTCAACGGTCCACGGACCACAGTCCACAGTAAGGTCGACTGCCGACCGCCGTCCGTGGACAGTTGACCGTGGACTATTTGACCAGAACCTATTTCTCCAGCACAAAATTTCCTATCACCAAAGCATCCATGCCGCTCCCATAAAAAGCTGAAATTGCCTCAATGGGGGTGCACACGATGGGTTCGCTGTTGCGGTTGAAGCTGGTGTTGAGGCTGACGCCGTGTCCAATCAATTCTTTCAGGTGCTCGAGATAGCGAAAATAGAGTGGATTCTGCTTTTTGTTGACCGTCTGGATGCGGGCCGTGCCGTCCACGTGGGTGATGGCGGGCAACTGGGTGCGGGCTTCTTTGCGCACTTTGTAGGTGATCGTCATGTAAGGCGCTTGTTTGAGGCGGCCTTTGAAGTATTTGGGGGAATCTTTTTCGATCACTGAAGGACAAAACGGACGGAAAGTTTCCCTGAATTTGATCTTCAGATTGACCATGCTTTGCATCTCGGGATGGGTGGGATTGGCCAGGATACTCCTGGCTCCCAGGGCCCTGGGTCCGAATTCCATGCGGCCCTGAAACCAGCCCACCACCTCGTTTTTGGCTACCCTGACCGCCGCTTCGCGGGCTGGATCAGGACAAGGTTTGTGCGGGACTCCCAGGGTTTTGAGCGCAGTTTTGATCTCCACATTGGTAAATTCTGGTCCCAGAAGCGCCGTGCGCATGGGTTGACAGGTGTGTCCTTGTTCGCGGGCAGCCAGGTAAGCCGCGCCCAGAGAAATGCCTGCGTCCGAGGAAGCAGGCTGCACGTACAGGTCGTCGATGAAAGGCAATTGCATGAGGCGACGGTTGGCCGCACAGTTGAGAGCCACACCCCCGGCCAGACAGAGTTTGCGCATGCCCGTGCGTTCATGCAGGGCCGTCACGGTCTGGACCAACACTTCTTCCAGACGATGCTGAGCTGAGGCTGCGATATCCTGATAAAATCGGGTAATAGGCCCTTTTCGCCGACGTACGGGGCCCAGTTTTTCGGGCAGATTGGGGCCAAACATGATCTGCTGACGGGTGGGTTGGGAACCTCCTGCAGGAATTTCCTTTAGAAAAGAGGTATCAAGGGCGAAAAGGTCATTTTCCCATTTCAGCAGCCAGGAAAAATCGTATTTCAGGGGATCTCCATAACTGGAAAGTCCCATGAGTTTGTACTCGTCCGTGTCGCGGTTGAAGCCGCAAAACTGGGTGATCATGGAGTAATAGAGACCCAGACTGTGCGGTTTGGAGAGGCGTTCGAGCAGGGTGAGTTCCTGGCCTTTTCCTACGGAAAAGGAGGTGGAACTGCCATCGCCCGAGTTGTCGAGGGTGATGACCATGGCCTGGTCGAAGCCAGAGGCGTAATATGCGCTGGCCGCGTGGCAATCGTGGTGGTGGTAGCGGGTGATGCGCGGGCGAATGCCAAAAACCTCGTCAAAGTAGCTTTCGAGCACCTCCTGGTAGGCGTCGCCCCAGGTGGAACCGTGCGAACCCACGGCCTGAATGTCGCGCAGGGTGATGCCCGCAGTTTTGAGCACGGAATGAATGGCATGCTCGGGCAATTGTCCGTAACTGTGCTTAATGCGGTTGAGGCGTTCCTCTTCCACGGCTGCCACGATTTCACCGTCTTTTAAAAGCACAGCTGAAATGTCCTGATACCCGAGGCGCACGCCGCCATTGATCCCTAAGGTGTACATACTGAATCGCTCAAATGGAACGGAAATTAATAAACTTGGGGGATTAATTCAGGGAAAATTGGTTGGTGGTTGTTAGTTCTTAGTTGTAAGTTCCGAGTTGTGAGTTCCGAGTCGTAAGTTGTGAGTTTGTTGGACCGTTGACTGTGGACCATTGACCATTGACCGTTGACAATTGACTGTGGACCATCGACTATGGACCGCCGACCAAAAAACGAGCCATGGCCTGGCCGAATTTGGTGGCTCCTTTTTCGTTCCAGTGGGGGTCGTATTTGAGGTAAAATTGGTTTAATTCTTCGTCGGGAATGTCTGCGAATACTTCGTATCCGTCAAAGTAGCGTGCATTGAAATGCTGAGCCAGCCAGGCCAGTTCACCCTGGACCACGGTGAAATCGCCTCTTTTGTTGAAATGGAGCCCTTGCTCATCGGGAATGGAAGCGAAAATGACTTCCTTGCCGTGGGCCTGGCAATGCTCTATCATTTGGGACAGCAGGTCCCATTTATTTTGGCCGTATCGCTCAACGAAATTAGCTTCAGCATAAGTTTCCAGTTTGTCGCTTTTGCTGTCGAGGTATTTTTGCTGATATTTTTTTTGCCTTTGTTTGAGTTGAATGCGGTCCAAGGCGTCGTGCAGGCGCATGAGGAAGTAGAGGTCAAGGCGGGGCAGGGAGCGTTTCTTGCCGTGAATGATTCCACTCGGTCCAACTGGAGCAGACCAATCCATTTTGGGGAGGTAATTTTCCTGGAAATCTTTTTGGGAAGTTGGTTTTGAATCAAAGTATTTGAACCAGGCGACCGAATCTGTGTGGTGCATGATGGCAAAATCCCGGTCAAAATCGTTGCCGTAAACGGCCAGGACGATTCCGTCAAATTCATAATTGGGAACCACGTCCCCAAAGAAGGTGGAATGCCAATTCCATAGGCCGCCGCCGTCCAGGCCAAAATTGTACAATTCGGGTGGGTGGTTGCCGCGGTGCAGGGCCCTCAATTGAGCGTTGGCCTGGTCCACCCAGGTTTCTGAGAGAAATTCACTGCCCGTGAAGCTGTCGCCAAAGACCATCCAACGCTGGTGGGTGGTGTCTTCGTCGAAAATCGTTGGACCATCCTTTTTGCGCAGATAGTAATCGATTTTAGAGATCCAGTTTTTGTTATTGGGTCTAACGACCTGGTAAAATACTGTTTCTCCATTGACATACTTTATTACGTCAGCGTCCCAGTCCAGCCAATGGTAGCCATGGATGGAATCAAATTCTGCAATTGGATATGAAAAATAGCCCCAGCTTCCATCTGAGGCATGATTTCTGCCATGGACGAAACCAGTCAAAATGAAGCCATAGCGACTGATTTCAAGGAAAAGGTAGAGCCAGGTGCAGGCTGCGATCAGGGTTCTGAGGTTGAGGCCAATAAAGTTTTTGCGCAGGTGCATGGCTGCGCCCAGGAGGGCGAGCAGGCTGCCCAGGCCGAGGCAAAAGCGTTTGAGCGAGATGGAAATGTCGTCGGGTTGGGCGAGATTGAGGTGGACGAGGGCCCAGATCAGCAGCAGAATTCCCGTAAGTAAGCTGCCGCTGGCGGCAGCTTTGCGGATGAAATTGGGGATGCGGGGGTTGGATGGGATCGCCATTATTTCAGGTTGAGGGAATCAGGACTGCGGCGATTTGCAAAAATTGAAATTTCTGTCCCCATTTTATTTCCAAGTACTCAATAATTTGATCGTATTCTTCTTTTGCCTGGTGGGTAAATACTACTTCAAGCCCCATTTTTCCAAATGCTTCTTTTTGGCTTCCTCGTAAGGAATCGTTTTGCCTTCGAGAATTTGCTGGTCTCCTTTTTGGATTGCTTCAAGTTCGGCAGCATTTAGTTGGTAAACACCTTGGTCTTCAGCTGCTTTTAAGCCTTTGAGCAGTGCCTCAATTTGTTCCAGATGCCCTTCCATTTCGATTTGATCGAGTATTTGATGAAGTTGTTGTTTTTTGGATTTGGCAATCATGTTACTAAGATAACGATTTTTGGAATGAATAGTTGATCGTGTTAAACCTGATGAAGCTAAGGATTGGGGGCCTTGGCTGGTATCACTTTTTTAATCTGAGAGAACCAGGTTTGCGGCGATTATTAAAGACAGAAATAATATCAAGCCGTTCTTCATTGAAGCGGTAAAAAATGGAAATAATTTTATTATGCCTGTAAACGCATTCGTCTTTCCCTTTAATTAATGGATACCAGTCTGGATTTTTATTGATTTTGGAGAAGCTTTCCCAAAGAGTATCGTAAAAGGTGGCGGCCATATTTTTTGACCACTTTTTCTTCAAATATTTTAGTTCAGAGCGAATCTCTTTTTGGGCCCTAATTGAAATAATTATTTCGCGAGCCATTCTCTAATTTCGACATTAAAATCATCCAGACTCATAAATCGACCTTCTTTAATATCCTTTTTCCCCTCCTCGATGGCTTCCAATTCCTCTGGACTTGGAACATATTCAGTTTTTGTTTCCCTGTCAATCATTTCCAGAAGCAATTCTTCTAATTCCTTCCAATGATGCTCTTCCTCGATTTTGTCAAGGAGGCTCAGGATTTCTGCTTTTTTGGATTTGGCAATCATACTTCAAGATAACGATTTTTCAGGGAAGTTTCGCTTACAAATCTCCCTTCCATGATGCAATTCACCCCCTGACCAATTCAATTATTCGGGTTTTGTGCCTGGGTCACGGCGATTGGAAAAGACTGACAGGATGCGGATTTCTGAGGAGGATTTGCGGTATAAAAGCGTTGTCTTTTTGTTTACCCGAATAAGGGAAATTCCTTCAGGAATGGTTTTCTGGTAACTGTCTGGGTTTCTTTTGATTCGTTCTATTGCGATTTCAAACTCTTTTCGAAATTTCCTGACAGACTGTTCAGACCATTTGAGTTCAAGGTATTCTACGATCTTATCAAATTCCCGCTCTGCTCTCCTGGAAAGTTTTACTTTTATTTCCACCCCTTGTACTTTGCCTTCAACTCTTCATAGGTAATGAAATTTCCTTCTTCAAAATCCCTGTCACCTTCCTGAATTGCCTCCAATTCCTCGGGACTCAGAACATATTCAGTTTTGGTTTCCCTGTCAATCATTTCCAGAAGCAATTCTTCTAATTCCTTCCAATGATGCTCTTCCTCGATTTTGTCAAGGAGGCTCAGGATTTCCGCTTTTTTGGATTTGGCAATCATACTTCAAGATAACGATTTTTCAGGGAAGTTTCGCCTTCAAATCTCCCTTCCCTTCGGCAATTCATCCCAGTGATAGCCCATTTTGAGCATCTTTTCCCCGATTTGGGTGCCCTTTTCCGTGCGAACTGGCATCTCAAACTCCACTACCGTCAGTTCGCCGGCAAACTCATTCATGGTGCCTTCGGCAATGATGCCCTGCGGCCCGACCGCAATGCTGCGGCCCACTTTCTTTTTGCCTTCATAAGGCCCGCCCACAATGTAGCCCACACTGGTGGTGCTGATGATGACCAGACCGTGGTAACTGGCCAGAATAGACAAAGGCTTGATCCATTTGTCTTTGTAAGGATCGTCTTTTTCGGTCACAGAGTGGTCCACCGTCCAGCTGGAGGGCGAAAGAATGAGCTGTGCGCCCATGCGGGCCAGCGTGTGCCCGATATGCAGCCCGTCAATGTAATTGTCAGCGCAGATATTGATCCCGATTTTGCCAAAGGGTGTGTCGAGCACATTCAGGGTTTGACCCACCTGATAATAGGGGTGCTCGACCACCAGGAGGTTGATTTTGCTGAATTTCAACACAATTTCTCCCTGATCGTTGATGAAAAGGGCCGTGTTATAATTCAATTCCCCCACTTTTTCCGTCAATCCCACACAAATCCAGATACCATGCTTACGGGCCTGCTCGCAAAAAACTTCACTGAATGGACCGGGAATAGGTACGCTCTCTGTAAATGCGCTGGGATGGGTCCAGGCAAAATCAATGGTTTCGGGCAACAAAACAATCTGGCAACCCGCTTCAGCCGCTTCTTCAATCATGCGAATCGCCCTTTTGAAGTTCCTGTGGGGCTCTCCACCTTCCACCAGCAACTGCGCCATGCCAACTTTGATCTTCATTGTTCTGTGCTTTTCCCAGCGAAAATATAGGAATTTTTGGCTTTTTCACTAAGTTCATACTCAGTCTGTTGTCCTGGAGTCCGTTTGGGTCAGTCAGATGGGTAAAATTGGATGGAAAATAAATCACTTCCTGCGGTTGTAATTCCGGCCTTCGAACGGCCGCATTGCCTGGCGCGCCTCTTGCGCTCCGTGGCCGCCGCCAGCTATCCTGCTGCGGAAGTGACCCTGGTTTTTTCCTTAGAAGGTGGCGCAGATCCTGAAGTGGTGCGGCTGGCAGAGGAATTTGAGTGGAATCATGGCCCCAAACGCATCCTGCAGCGTAAAGAAAAGCTGGGCCTGCGCAGGCACATCCTCGCGTGCGGCGACCTGAGCCAGGTATATGGCTCCATCGTACTGATCGAGGACGATCTGCTGGTAGCGCCCGGATTTTACCAATTCGCCTGCGCAGCCCTGGATTTTTACCAGAACGACGAGTCCATTTCGGGCATTTCACTTTACACCTACGCGGTCAGCGAGTGCCGTTTTCTGCCTTTTCGGTCTCTGGAGGACGAAAACGAGGTGTATTTCCAGCAATTTGCCTCTTCCTGGGGGCAAGCCTGGAGCCTGGCTCAGTGGAAGGGATTTCGCGCCTGGTACCAGGAAAACGAGGAGATCAAAGCAGGCGAAGCCCTGCCCCAATACCTGCGCGAATGGTCTGAAACCTCCTGGAAAAGGCATTTTATCCGCTACCTGCTGGCCTGTGATAAGTATTTTGTTTTTCCGAAAACCTCCTTCTCCACCAATTTTGGCGACCCGGGCACCAATTCTGATACCCCGGGGCTGTTTCAGGTGCCCCTGACAAATAAGTCAGATGGTTTCCATTTTGTGCCATTACAGGATTCCAGGGCGGTTTATGATGTATATTTTGAATTGAAACCTGACTGCCTGAAGGCCCTGAATCCTGCTTTGCAGGCTTATGATCTCACCGTGGACCTCTACGGGCAACGCGACCCTGATTTTTTACAAAAAGAGTTTGTTCTGTCCTCCCGCCACGGCGCAAATCCTGTTCTGACCTTTGGTCTGGAAATGGTTCCCTTGGCAGAAAATGTCATTCGCGGGGTGGAAGGCAGGGAAATTGGATTATACAAAACGGAAGATCTGGACCTGTCGCCACGGCCTTTGCACCATTATTTTTACCAGTACCGCTCGAATATGGAGTTCATGTTTCGGGATTTTATCGAAAAGCGGGGCAACGAACTGGCGGAAATCTGGGCAGAGGAACGATCTGAGTACAAAGCCATTGAAAAGGCCTATCCCATTGCGGAAAAAATGGCTGAAGAGAAGGCTCAGGTGCTGGCCGAACCTTTGGCAGAAGCCCGGGCCGCGGCCCGCTTTGCCGACTGGAAAGAAAATCTGGAATTTGGTCAGAAATGGCCCAAAATATCGCTGATTTTGCCTTTCGAGGGGGAGGGAGACTGGTTTCAGAAGGTCTTGTCACTCGATTATCCTCACTTGGAAATCATTTGCCTGACCGCAAAAGAATCGCTGGAAAAAGTCTTGGATGAAAAGCAAAGAAGGGTGATTCGTTGGGTAAATTGTGCTGAAAAAGATGCCTGGCTGCGCCTGAAATCTGGCTTGCAACTGGCTACAGGCGAGTTGGTGGGTTGGTTGCCGCCGGGAATTTGCTTCACGAATGGGGGATTGAAAAGCGTGGCGGCGATCGTGCGGAAATTTCCTGAAATTTCCTGGATCATGGGCCGCAATCAGATTGATAAGCGGTCCCATGTCTTTCGCCGCTGGACGCGGGAACGGTTTCTGGCTGCTCAGGCGGAACGCCTGGGCGATTTTCGCCAGCCCGCCACCATGCTCTGGAAAGCAGAGCTGATGCAAAAAGTGCTGGAACAGCAGGAGGTAAACGGCCTCTACGACCTGTTTGCGGGCTTTTTTCAATTTGATTTTCAGTATGTGATTTCCCCGACCCTGGGCGAAAAATGGCGTCAGGCAGAAAAGGCTTATTTTGGAAATAAAGGGGTCAGTAAAGGGGGAATTTCATTTGGAAAGCGCCTTTGGAATAAATTGACCTATCCGTTTTTTCTCATGGATATGAAAGTCCTGCGCACCCTTTTTACGGAAGCCAATCAGGTGCCAGACGTGATCCTGATGGATCGCAAGGGGGAATTTTACCGTTCGAAATTTTAACCTGATTCGAATGCAATTCCCCAAAATCACCGTCATAACCGTCAATTACAACCTGGCCGATTACCTCGAAGCCACCCTGAAGTCAGTGCTGGATCAGAATTACCCCAACCTCGAATACATTGTGATCGACGGGGGCAGTACGGACGGCAGTGTGGAGATTATCCAAAAATATGCCGATCGACTGGCTTACTGGGAAAGCGCGAAGGACGAGGGATTTATTCATGCCCTGCAAAAAGGATTTTCCAAAAGCACGGGCGAAATCATGGGCTGGCTCAATTCAGATGACCTTTATTTTCCGGGAAGTTTATTCGCAGTGGCGGCCATTTTCAATCAGTTTCCCCAGGTGGACTGGCTCATGGGCCTGCCTGCTGAGTGGACGGATAAGGGTTACGCCATTTCGCGTGCCACGCTGCCTTATGCCCGTTGGACGCAACGTCGCTACCTGACCTGTGATTTTCAGTTTATCATGCAGGAAGCTACTTTTTGGCGCCGTTCTCTGTGGGAAAAAGCTGGCAGCAAGGTTGATACGGATTTGAAAATGGCGGTGGATACGGAGCTTTGGGCCCGGTTTTTCAGGCACGCAAAGTTGCACACCACCACTACTTTGCTGGGAGGATTTCGTTTCAGAAAATCAGGACAGAAATCGCGGGCAGGATTGGAAATTTATCTGGAGGAATGCAGGCAAGTCATGGTGCGGGAACGGAAAAGATTGCCCCTTGCGTCACGAATATTTTTGCCCTTTTTACGGCCGCTGCGCTTCCTGCTGGGTCTGCCGTGGTACCTGGATTTGCCAGTTTTACGCGCTCCCTATGGCTGGCTGATGGGCATGCCGCCCGTGATCAGTTTTGATTACGACCGACAGGAATTTTTTCTGGGTCGTCGCCAGTTGAAGCACCCCCCGTTATTGGTTGGGGGGAAACAGATTTCACGTAAGAAGTCCATGTGAGAGTCCGTCTAAGCCAAGGCATGCCCTGGCTTTGTCGAATTGGAGATCAGTCTTTTACGGCTATTTTGGCGTCAGCCTGCTCATGTCCACGCCTTTGGCCAGGGCTTCGTTATAGGTGTTCTGGGCTTCCTGGGGCATTCCAAAATTCTGATACAGCAAAACCAGTTTGATCCACGCATCAGAACTCAGGGGCTGATATTCAAACACCCGCTGGATTTGTAAAATGGCCTCTTTGGAATTTTCCTTTTGAAAATAGAGATCGCTCAGCAGGTCGTAAAAGTTGACTTCTTCGGGGAAGCGGGCCGCACCTTCGTCGGCGACCAGAATGGCTTCATCTGGTTGGTTCAGATTTTTGTAGGCCTGTGCCATGTAAAAATACAGGTCTGCACGGTTTTCTGCCTGGGCTTTGGAGGCTTTGAACGCGTCAATGGCTTCCTGAAATTTTCCCATCTGAAAATATGCATACCCCAGGTGAAATTTAGGTCGTCCCTGCTCTGGAAACGTTCGTACCAACTCCTGCAACGTGGAAATGGCTTCCCCACCCCGTCCCAAAAACATATAAACCTGGCCCAGTTTCATGCGGGCATAATAGGCGTGCTCACTGATTTCAGCCGCCCGTTTGAAGTGGTGGATTACCTTGTCGCCCAGGGCCTTATTTTGCGGATTGAGATTCAATTTGGCAGCCAGAATACCTGCATAATGGTAATGCGCCCGGGCGCAGTTTTCCAGATTGGGCATGTCCGTTTCAAAAAGGGTCGCGTTGTCCTTCCAGGCCTGGTTGCGGGAAAAAGTCTTGAGCCCGAATCCCAACATCAAAGCTCCCAGCAAGAATAAAAACACGGGATTGGGCTTCTTAGCGGGGATTTTAGAATCTCTTTTGCCCCACGAAAAACTGCTGAAATCAACCTTGAAAATCAGCCCCAGCCCCCAAACCAGCACCAGACAAAGTCCAAGGGAAGGCATAAACTGGAAACGGTCGGCCATGGTGTCGTTGAGCACCACGGGAATATTGGAAAAGACGGAAATGGTGGCCAGATAATAGAGGATGCCAAAGGCAAAAACCTTGTGTTTTTTGAAAAAAACAAGACTGAAAACCGCGGCTCCCAGGTGAATCAGCAAGGCCAGCAGTGAAAGAGGGTTCCCCATTCCCACCAGGGGAATCTGATTTGCACCCGAGTAATAGGTAAGGGGATGCGGAAAAAGGAATTTTCCCAGGTACAGCAACAGGGTGTAAAGGGCCGTTCCCAGTCGTTCATTCAGGCCGTCAGCCGCCACGATCACATTTCCCAGCGATTTATCTTCGTGAAAAATGCCCGTATCCTGGGTTTCCTTGTAGGCAGTTGCATCCAGCGAATCGGCCTGGGGAATGACCACCAGCACCACCAGCGCAATCACCAGCAAAGCTGGCAGGGGAAGCAGGGTTTTCAATTTTTCTTTCCAGGTGCCTTCCTCCTGAATCAACACCGCGAGCGGAAGGATGGCCAGGAATGTGGCGGCATTCTCTTTGCTCAACACGCCCAAAGTCAGGAAAAACAGGGAAAGGGCGAATTTCAGCCAGCTTTTTTCCTTTGCATACCCCATGAAATAGTAAAGGGAAAGCAGGGAAAACATCATGGCAAAAATCTCATCCCGGCTTTTGATATTGGCTACGGCCTCCACATGCAGGGGATGAACCAGATAAAGCGCTGCCACGAGAAAGGGCAACCAGGGAGAATAGCGCGGAAAAACGCGGGTCAGGGCAAGAAAGAGAAATACGCAGGTCAGCCCGTAAAAAATCACGTTCATCACATGATAACCCGTTGCTTTCAGGCCAAAGAGTTCGTATTCAATGGAAAACGAACTCAGCACAATGGGGCGGTACCCGTACTGGTCGGCCAGTTGCTCGGATTTGTACTTGAAAAAGTGGGCGGAAATGCCGCTGATCCCCTCCTGAACCCTTGGGTTCTCCGTGATTACAATGGCATCGTCCCAGGCAAAATCGTGACTAAAGGTATTGGCGTACAGAATCAGGGTAGCCAGGAAAAGGCCGATCGCCAGCCAGGTTTTGATCCCTGTTTTTTGAAAAAAGTTTGCCAGAGCCAATGGGATTTTTTAAAAGTTCTGTTATCAAACATAAGGAAAATCTGCTTAGATCAATAATGCAAAGCTGGTGGCATTGGACCTGCTTTTCTCAATTGTTGCGCCTGGTAATAAATCACCTGAATGTGACCGACAGGTGGTTTTGGGGAATTTTTGGGGAGGAATTTTTATAAAAAT
Source organism: Bacteroidia bacterium (assembly GCA_020635905.1). Lineage (GTDB taxonomy): Bacteria > Bacteroidota > Bacteroidia > J057 > JADKCL01 > JACJYV01. Next base: position 548,308 of record JACJYV010000005.1, on the reverse strand, counting down.
GGGTGGTTTTCGTATCGGGTAAAAATGATTTTGACATATTTTTTTATATAAAATAAGGGTGATGGATTGCAGCAGGAGTTGTTTTTACCTAATTTGCGATTTCAGGTGGGGATCTGAATCGGATTTTTTCTAACCATTTTTGACCCTGATGTGCTTTTTGGCAATGGCGCGGGAGCGTGGTGCTAATGGTTTGTCAGTCGGTGAATTGGTTGGAGTAAATTAGAATTTGGCGAACCTCCTTTTTGTTTTTAAGCTATTGAGAATATGAGAACTATTTACATTGCCGCATTTATCCTGCTGCTAATGTCAGGATTCAATGCAAAAGCCCAGTCTGTGGTCAACTGGCCCACTCAATTGGAAATTATTCCAGCCAATGATGCCGGAAATCCAGATGTCGAATCTTCCTTTTTGTGGTACCTTGAGAATGGCGGTATTTCCAATGCCGCCGGCGAAGGAGTGGCTGCTTTAAAAGGTAATTCCGGAGAAAGTTTGCAGGCATTTTTTATTGCCCTTCAGCAAGAAAGTTCCACCCTGAAATTCGACCTCAGCCAGGAGTCCAGCCAACTGGTTTTATCCCTCAGGGGGGTAAATCCTTCAGACCTCAGTGAGGTGCTGGCTGGCAAGCTTCGGGCTTTTGCGGCTTCCCAGGCCGGAACAACTCCCAAATAATCTCATTCAATGGTCTGAGCCGCCCGGTGAATCCTGGTGGCAAATGGCCTGTACCATCATACTTCTGAACTTTTTGTGGTTCAGAAGATCAGGACAATTTCTTGATTTTTTTCCTAACCCTTTTTTTTATGCTTTTTCCAACAATTCCGCCAAGATTCACAGGTAATAAGGTTGCCTTATTCCAGAGAATTACCCGAATTTCTTTACTTCTCATTTTGGGGGTAATATTGAGTAATCCTGTTTTGCAGGCTCAAACGGTTTCTGCCACCTTCAATTACACGGGAGGGGTGCAAAACTGGACCGTTCCGGCCGGGGTGACGTCCATCACCATTCAGGCCTGGGGTGCCCAGGGCAGAAACAGTTCCAATAACGATGCTATTGGAGGCCGGGGCGGTTATGCGACCGGCGTCCGGGCTGTAACTCCCGGCACCCTGATCAGGGTGTATGTAGGGGGTGGGGGAGGAACCTCCACCGCAGGTGGATGGAACGGCGGAGGAAATGCGGGCACATCTCCGTGTACAGTGGCCAGAGGTGGTGGCGGGGGCGGTGCCTCAGACGTCAGGATTGGAGGGTCGGGCCTGGGTAACCGGGTAATTGTGGCTGCCGGTGGTGGTGGTGCAGGTGGACACAGGGAAGCAGGATGTGGACGGGGTACCGGCGGCGGTGGTGGTGGTGGATACTACGGCGGCGGTGGCGGCGCAGGCTGGCCTGGCATTCCTCCCGGAGGTCCTGTACCAACCGGAGGAACCCAGAGCAGTGGCGGAGCTGGTGGGGTTACCACCTGGACTTCAGGCGGACCCACCAATGGTACAGCAGGCGGCCTTGGGTTTGGGGGAACAGGTGGAAACGAAGTTTCCAGTAGTCAGGGAGGGAGTGCAACTCCCCAACCCGGGGGCTATGGAGGAGGACTTACCGGGCAAAATGGTCTTTATAATTCAAATAATAACTGGACCGGTCAGAGCGGTGCGGGAGGATCAGGTTATATTGGTGGGGTTACAAGCGGCTCCACTTCGGGAAATGTCAAAACCGGGAACGGACAGGTAGTTTTTACCTATGTTTCCTGCCCGGCCATCAACCCCGGCTCCATCAGCGGGGGGGGAACAATTTGCTCAGGAGGAAATTTGGGTTCATTTGGAAACAGTGCCTCTGCTTCTGGCGGACAAACACCCTATACTTATCAATGGCAGCAACGGGTAAATTGCTCTGGTTCCTGGACCAACATTTCCGGGGCCACGGGAACAACCTACAATCCTCCTGCGCTTACCACTACCACCTGCTACAGAAGGAGGGTCATCGATGGATGTAATCCTGCCGCATATACCAACACCCTTACCATTACCGTGGTTGCCGATCCCACGATCAGTGCTTCTGGCGGCACTACCATCTGCGTGGGTGGAAGTGTTACTCTGAGCTCTTCTACCAGTGGCGGCACAGGTTCGGCCTCCTATCAGTGGCAAAGTTCCCCCAACAACTCCACCTGGACAAATATTTCAGGAGCAACTTCATCTACCTATAATACCGGGGCGCTTTCGGCCACTACGTTTTACCGGGTTCAGCGGATAAGCAATGGAACTGGCTGTAACGATCCTTACTCAAATTCAGTTACGGTCACGGTCGTGGCTGATCCCTCAGTTTCAACTTCCGGAGGCGGAACCATCTGCGTTGGGGGCACCCGAACCCTGACTGCCAGCACGTCCAATGGAACGGGTTGTTCCTATCAGTGGCAAAGCTCTCCCAATAACAGTACCTGGACCAATATCCCGGGAGCCACAGGTAGTACCTACACCACGCCTGCGCTTTCGACCACTACCTACTACCGGGTGCGAAGAATTTGTACTGGTTCGGGTTGTTCTGATCCCTATTCCAACGTTCAGACCGTCACCGTGGTCGCTGATCCCACCATTTCTGCCTCGGGTAATACCACCATTTGCTCGGGCGGCACTGCCAGTCTTTCGTCCAGCACCTCGGGGGGCACGGGCTGTTCCTATCAATGGCAAAGTTCGCCCAATAACAGCACCTGGACTTCCATTTCAGGCGCCACAGGCAGCACTTATAATACTCCATCCCTGACCTCCACGACTTATTACAGATTGGTCAGAAATTGTACCGGATCCGGCTGTTCTGATCCGACCTCAAATGTGGTCACCATCACGGTGGTCGCTGATCCTTCCATCACTTCCTCCGGGGGAGGAACCATTTGTGTTGGGGGGAGCCTGAATCTCAGCTCATCTGCCTCGGGGGGAACTGGCAGTTGTACCTATGAATGGCAAAGTAGTCCCAATAACAGCACCTGGACCACCATTTCAGGTGCCACGGCTTCCACCTACAATACGGGTGCGCTGAGCGCAACCACCTATTACCGGGTGATCAGAAGATGTTCGGGAACGGGTTGTAATCAGGCAACCTCAAATGTACAGACCGTCACCGTGGTTCCGGATCCCACCATCAGCTCATCAGGCGGTGGAACCATTTGTTCAGGCGGCAGCCTTACCCTTTCATCCAGCACCAGCGGTGGAACGGGTTCAAGCTCATATCAATGGCAAAGTTCGCCCAACAACTCAACCTGGACCAATATCAGTGGCGCAACGGCCAGTACCTACAATACAGGAGTCCTGACCACCACCACTTATTACAGGGTCAGGCGAATCAGCAATGGATCGGGTTGTAATGATCCTTATTCAAATGTACAGACCGTAACTGTGGTTGCTGATCCTTCGATTTCGGCATCAGGAGCCACCACGATTTGTTCTGGCGGATCTGCTTCGCTTTCATCTTCCGCATCGGGCGGTACGGGAAGTTGTTCGTTCCAATGGCAAAGTTCCCCCAATAACTCCACCTGGACCAGCATTTCGGGAGCCACAGGCTCGACTTATGCCACGCCTGCGTTGACTTCTACGACTTATTACCGGGTGGTGAGAAATTGTACTGGAAATGGCTGTGGTACCGCGACTTCCAATTCTGTGGCTGTAACCGTAGTAGCTGATCCTTCGATTTCGGCATCAGGAGCCACCACGATTTGTTCTGGCGGATCGGCTTCGCTTTCATCTTCCGCATCGGGCGGTACGGGAGGTTGTTCGTTCCAATGGCAAAGTTCCCCCAACAACTCCACCTGGACCAGCATTTCGGGAGCCACAGGCTCGACTTATGCCACGCCTGCATTGACTTCTACAACTTATTACCGGGTGGTGAGAAATTGTACTGGAAATGGCTGTGGTACCGCGACTTCCAATTCTGTGGCTGTAACCGTAGTGGCTGATCTTTCGATTTCGGCATCAGGAGCCACCACGATTTGTTCTGGCGGATCGGCTTCGCTTTCATCTTCCGCATCGGGCGGTACGGGTAGTTGTTCGTTCCAATGGCAAAGTTCCCCCAATAACTCCACCTGGACCAGCATTTCGGGAGCCACAGGCTCGACGTATGCCACGCCTGCGTTGACTTCCACGACTTATTACCGGGTGGTGAGAAATTGTACTGGAAATGGCTGTGGTACCGCGACTTCCAATTCTGTGGCTGTAACCGTAGTAGCTGATCCTTCGATTTCGGCATCAGGAGCCACCACGATTTGTTCTGGCGGATCGGCTTCGCTTTCATCTTCCGCATCGGGCGGTACGGGTAGTTGTTCGTTCCAATGGCAAAGTTCCCCGAACAATTCAACCTGGACCAGCATTTCGGGAGCCACAGGCTCGACGTATGCCACCCCTGCGTTGACTTCTACGACTTATTACCGGGTGGTGAGAAATTGTACTGGAAATGGCTGTGGTTCCGCGACTTCCAATTCTGTGGCTGTAACCGTAGTAGCTGATCCTTCGATTTCGGCATCAGGAGCCACCACGATTTGTTCTGGCGGATCGGCTTCGCTTTCATCTTCCGCATCGGGCGGTACGGGTAGTTGTTCGTTCCAATGGCAAAGTTCCCCCAATAACTCCACCTGGACCAGCATTTCGGGAGCCACAGGCTCAACGTATGCCACGCCTGGGTTGACTTCTACAACTTATTACCGGGTGGTGAGAAATTGTACTGGAAATGGCTGTGGTACCGCGACTTCCAATTCTGTGGCTGTAACTGTAGTGGCTGATCCTTCGATTTCGGCATCAGGAGCCACCACGATTTGTTCTGGCGGATCGGCTTCGCTTTCATCTTCCGCATCGGGCGGTACGGGTAGTTGTTCGTTCCAATGGCAAAGTTCCCCCAATAACTCCACCTGGACCAGCATTTCGGGAGCCACAGGCTCGACATATGCCACCCCTGCGTTGACTTCTACGACTTATTACCGGGTGGTGAGAAATTGTACTGGAAATGGCTGTGGTTCCGCGACTTCCAATTCTGTGGCTGTAACCGTAGTAGCTGATCCTTCGATTTCGGCATCAGGAGCCACCACGATTTGTTCTGGCGGATCGGCTTCGCTTTCATCTTCCGCATCGGGCGGTACGGGTAGTTGTTCGTTCCAATGGCAAAGTTCCCCGAACAATTCAACCTGGACCAGCATTTCGGGAGCCACAGGCTCAACGTATGCCACGCCTGCGTTGACTTCCACGACTTATTACCGGGTGGTGAGAAATTGTACTGGAAATGGCTGTGGTACCGCGAGTTCCAATTCTGTGGCTGTAACGGTTGATCAGCCTGTGACCGCAAATGCGGGTCCGAACCAGTTTGTCTGCGGTACCACAGCGACCCTTTCGGGAAATTCACCCATAACTGGCGGAGGAATCTGGACCGTAGTTAGTGGAACAGGTACTTTTGCTTCTGCCACCAATCCTGGCACGGCCGTAAGTGGTTTGAGTGTGGGTCCAAATACCTTCAGATGGACTTTGGCCAATGGGGTTTGCCCGGATTCACAGGATGATGTGGTGATTACCCGCGACAATGTTGCTCCCGCAATTTCATGCCCAGCCAATATCACTGCCGTTGCCACCAGTCCGGCTGGTGCAACCGTTTCCTTTACGGCTCCGGCTGGCACGGATAATTGTCCCGGCTCAACAACCGTTCAGAGTGGTGGTTTGGCCAGCGGCTCTACCTTCCCCATTGGTACCAGTACGGTTGCTTACACGGTGACAGACGGTTCTGGCCTCACCGCCACCTGCTCCTTCACCATCACCGTTTCGGGGGTGGCTCCTTCCATTGTTTGCCCAGGCAATATTACGGTCAACAACGATGCGGGACAGTGCAGTGCAGTGGTAAATTTTGCCGCCACGGATGGGGTTGGAATTCCGCCTTCCACCATTACTTATTCGCAAAATCCGGGAACTTCCTTCAATGTGGGCAGTGCCACGGTAACCGCCACTGCGACCAATGCGGTGGGTAGTTCCAATTGCAGCTTTATGGTGAATGTGGTGGATAATGAACCTCCGGTTGCCCATTGTAAGAACGTGACCATTCAATTGAATTCTTCTGGAAATGGTTCAACCACAACTTCGGCAGTGAACAATAATTCGACCGATAATTGTGGAATTTCCAGCCTGAGCCTGAGTAAAACCAGTTTCAATTGCAGCAATGTAGGCGCCAACGCGGTTACTTTGACCGTTACAGATGTTCATGGCAACAGCAGTACCTGTTCGGCCAACGTAACAGTTCAGGATAATGTGGCTCCTGTGGCCCTTTGTCAGGATGTAACGGTGCAACTGAACGCCTCAGGCAGTGGATCAACTACAGCCTCTGCAGTAAACAACGGCTCAAATGACGCCTGCGGCATGGCCTCACTTTCCCTGAGCACAACCACTTTCGGCTGCTCCAATGTAGGCGCGAATGCCGTCACCTTAACTGTAACCGACAATAATGGAAACAGCAGTGCCTGTTCGGCCAATGTTGAGGTGGAGGACAACGTCGCCCCTGTGGCTCTTTGTCAGGATGTAACAGTGCAACTGAATGCCTCAGGAACCGGATCTACCACGGCTTCTGCGGTCAACAATGGCTCTTCTGACGCTTGCGGAATTAGTTCTCTGACCTTGAGCATTACCACTTTCGGCTGTTCAAATGTTGGCGCAAATGCAGTGACCTTAACCGTAACCGACAATAACGGCAACAGCAGCACCTGCTCTGCGACTGTAACGGTTCAGGATAATATCGCTCCCGTAGCCCTTTGTCAAAACCTGACCCTGCAGCTCGATGCCCAGGGTAGCGCCTCTATCACGGCTCAGGATCTGGATAATGGCTCCAGTGACGCCTGCGGAATTGCCTCTCTGAGTATTTCCCAATCGACCTTCACCTGCCAGAGTGTAACCACCAACAACGTGGTAACCCTGACCGTGGTTGATAATAATGGAAACAGCAGCAACTGTACGGGTACGGTTTCAATTCTGGATACTGTTCCCCCGGTGGCAGTTTGTCAGAATATCACCATCCAACTGGATAATAACGGCAATGCCTCGATCACGCCTCATGATGTGGACGGCGGCACCAACGACGCCTGCGGAGTGGCATCTCTTAGTTTGGGTACCGGGCAAAATCTCTTTGATTGTTCCAGCGTCGGCCCCAATACCGTTACTTTGACCGCTTCTGACGTCAATGGTAACAGCAGCACCTGTACTTCGGGTGTGACGGTTGAGGATCAAATTCCGCCGCTGGCCTTGTGCCAGGATATTACGGTAAGCCTGGATGCCACGGGCAATGTGAGCATTGCCGGCGGTCAGGTGGACGGGGGCTCCACGGATAACTGTACCATTCAGTTTATCACGGTAAGTCCTCCCAATACATTTGATTGCAATAACATTGGTGCCAACGTGGTAACCCTCGCCGTGGTGGACGTGAATAATAACTACTCCATCTGTACCGCCAATGTGACCATTGAGGACAATACCCCGCCAGTTGCAATTTGTAAGGATATCACGGTGCAACTGAGTTCTGGTGGAACAGTTTCCATCGCAGGTCAGGACGTGGATAATTCCTCGACCGACGCGTGTGGCATCCAAAGCTACGTGGTCAGCCCGAGCAGCTTTGATTGTTCTGATCAGGGATCTAACCCTGTAACCCTGACTGTAACGGATGTGAACGGCAACAGCAGCACCTGTAGCGCCAGTGTTAGGGTGGAAGATAATGTTGATCCCATTGCCATTTGTCAGGATGTGACGGTGCAACTGGACGCCAATGGCAACGCCAGCACCACGGCCCAGGCCGTGGACAATGGCTCCAACGATGCCTGTGGCATCGTGAATCTGAGTCTGGATGTAACCAGCTTTGATTGCAGCAACCTGGGCGCCAATCAGGTGACCCTGACTGTAACCGACGGCTCCACCACCGGTGGTGGAGGAGGTGGCGGCGGCCAGCAGCTGGATCAGAGCCAGACGACCACCACGACCCGCAAAGCTACCTTGTGGCAGTCCTTCACCGCAGCCGTTACGGGTCAGTTGACCCAAATCGACCTGATCATGCATGCGAGCTCCACTACCAATACCAAAAACCTGACCATCTACGCAGGGGCTGGTACCGGAGGAACTCAACTTTCCGGTCCTCAGACGCTGACCTTCAGCACGAATTCCGTGTTTGAATCCTTTACCCTGAGTACTCCGATTCCAGTGGTAGCGGGACAGGTTTATACCATCAGTCTGGTTGGCTTCACCAGCACCCGAATTTCCTATGCCGCAGGCACCAATCCCTATGCAGGCGGAGAAATGGACGTAGTTGGAGGTCTGGACGATCTGGCCTTCCGCACGTACGTGACCACCTCAGGTGGCAGCAACGGCAACAGCCCGAATACGGCAACCTGTACAGCCACGGTGACGGTGCAGGACAACATTCCGCCGACCATCAGCTGTCCTCCCACCCAAAACCTGATCGCAACCAGCGCAGCCGGGGCAACGGCCACCTTCACCAACCCGGTTGGTTCGGACAACTGTCCCTCGACCACGGCTCAGACCGCAGGTCTGCCCAGCGGTTCTACCTTCCCGATTGGCAGCACTACCAATACCTTTACGGTGACCGACGCCTCTGGCAATACGGCTTCCTGCTCGTTTGATATCAATGTGGTGGGCGTACCGCCTGCGATTGTCTGTCCGGCAGATATTACCGTGAACACGACCTCAGGTCAGTGTGACGGGGTGGCCACCTACACGGCCACCGACCCCGTAGGTATCCCGGCCTCGACCATCACTTACACGATTGCTCCGGGCAGTACCTTCCCGCTGGGTTCGACTTCAGTCACCGCTACGGCTACCAACTCCGTGGGCAGCTCATCCTGCAGCTTTATTGTAACGGTGGAAGATCACGAAGCTCCCGTGGCCCTTTGCCAGGATTTGACCATCCAACTGAGTGCGGGTACCAATAATGGTGATGGCGCAGCCAGCATCACGGCCACCCAGGTTGATAATGGTTCGAATGACGCTTGCGGCATCACCAGCCTGGTGCTCGATAACACCAGCTTTGACTGCTCCAATGTCTCCACCAGCCCGAACACGGTAACCCTGACCGTAACTGATGTGAATGGTAACCAGAGCACCTGCACTGCAGGTATCACGGTTGAGGACAACGTTCCCCCTGTAGCGCTGTGCCAGGATCTGACCATCCAGTTGAGCGCAGGAACGAATAATGGTGACGGCGCAGCCAGTATCACGCCTCAGCAGGTAAATAACGGTTCAAGCGACAACTGTTCAGTTGCAAATCTCGCATTGGATAACACCAGCTTTGACTGCTCCGACGTCTCCACCAGCCCCAACACGGTAACTCTGACGGTGACTGACGTAAACGGCAACCAGAGCACCTGCACCGCAGGTATCACGGTCGAGGACAATGTTCCGCCAGTGGCTCTGTGTCAGAATCTGACCATCCAGTTGAGCGCAGGCACCAATAACGGTGACGGCGCAGTCAGCATCACGCCTCAGCAGGTGGATATCGGTTCCAGCGATAACTGTTCAGTTGCAAATCTCGCATTGGATAACACCAGCTTTGATTGTTCAGACGTATCCACCAGCCCGAACACGGTAACTCTGACCGTAACTGATGTAAACGGTAACCAGAGCACCTGCACCGCAGGGATCACGGTTGAGGACAACGTTCCGCCCGTAGCAATCTGTCAGGATCTGACCATCCAGTTGAGTGCAGGAACGAATAATGGTGACGGCGCCGCCAGCATTACTCCTCAGCAAATGAATAATGGTTCAAGTGATAATTGTTCAGTTGCAAATCTTGCGCTCGATAACACCAGTTTCGACTGCTCAGACGTAAGCACCAGCCCGAACACGGTAACCCTCACGGTTACCGACGTGAACGGCAACCAGTCGACCTGCACCGCAGGTATCACGGTCGAGGACAACGTTCCGCCAGTAGCGATCTGTCAGGATCTGACCATCCAGCTGAGTGCGGGCACCAATAATGGTGACGGCGCAGCCAGCATCACACCTCAACAGGTGGATAACGGTTCCAGCGACAATTGTACCGTTGCCAGCCTGGCCCTGAATAACACAAGCTTCAGCTGCGCTGATGTTTCCACCAGCCCGAATACGGTAACCCTGACGGTAACTGATGTAAACGGAAACCAAACGACCTGCACCGCAGGTATCACGGTAGAGGACAACGTTCCGCCCGTGGCGCTCTGTCAGGATCTGACCATCCAGCTGAGTGCGGGCACCAATAATGGTGACGGCGCAGCCAGCATCACACCTCAACAGGTGGATAACGGTTCCAGCGACAATTGTACCGTGGCCAGTCTGGCGTTGGACAACACCAGCTTTGACTGTTCAGACGTAAGCACCAGCCCGAACACGGTAACCCTGACGGTAACTGACGTGAATGGCAACCAGAGCACCTGCACCGCAGGTATCACGGTTGAGGATAACGTTCCGCCAGTGGCTCTCTGTCAGAATTTGACCATCCAGCTGAGTGCGGGCACCAATAATGGTGACGGCGCAGCCAGCATTACGCCTCAGCAGGTGGATAACGGTTCCAGCGATAACTGTACCGTGGCCAGCCTGGCGCTTGACAACACCAGCTTCAGCTGCGCTGACGTCAGCACCAGCCCGAACACGGTAACCCTTACCGTAACTGATGTGAACGGTAACCAGAGCACCTGCACCGCAGGTATCACGGTTGAGGACAACGTTCCCCCTGTGGCGCTGTGTCAGAATCTGACCATCCAGCTGAGTGCAGGCACCAATAACGGTGATGGCGCAGCCAGCATCACTCCTCAGCAGGTGGATAATGGCTCGAGTGACAATTGTACGGTAGCCAGCCTGGCATTGGATAACACCAGCTTCGACTGCTCAGACGTCTCCACCAGCCCGAACACAGTAACCCTCACGGTAACTGATGTTAACGGCAACCAGAGCACCTGCACCGCAGGTATCACGGTTGAGGACAACGTACCGCCCGTGGCGCTGTGTCAGGATCTGACCATCCAGCTGAGTGCGGGCACCAATAATGGTGATGGCGCAGCCAGTATCACGCCTCAGCAGGTGGACAACGGCTCCAGCGATAACTGTACTGTTGCAAATCTGGCGCTTGACAATACAAGCTTTAACTGCGGAGACGTTTCCACCAGCCCGAACACGGTAACCCTGACCGTCACCGACGTAAACGGCAACCAAAGTACCTGCACCGCAGGTATCACGGTTGAGGACAACGTACCACCAGTAGCTCTGTGTAAGGACCTGACTATCCAACTGAGTGCAGGCACCAATAATGGTGATGGCGCAGCCAGCATTACGCCTCAGCAGGTGGATAACGGTTCCAGCGATAACTGTACCGTGGCCAGCCTGGCGCTTGACAACACCAGCTTCAGCTGCGCTGACGTCAGCACCAGCCCGAACACGGTAACCCTTACCGTAACTGATGTGAACGGTAACCAGAGCACCTGCACCGCAGGTATCACGGTTGAGGACAACATTGCACCCATCGCATTGTGTCAGGACATCACCATCAACACGGACAGCACAGGATTCGTTGCGATCACGCCGCAGCAGATCGACAATGGTTCAAGTGACAACTGTACGGTGGCCAGCCTGGCGGTTAACCCAAACACCTTTGACTGTAACGACAAAGGCCAGAACCCGGTGGTACTGACGGTGACGGATGTAAACGGTAATGTGAGCACCTGCAACGCCACCGTAACCGTGACCAACGATGCATTGGTGTGCAGCACCTCCAGCCCAACCTTCGCCTGCGGCTACAACATCAGCTGCAATGGCCAGACCGATGGTCAGGCCACGGTGAGCGTGACGGGCGGCTGTCTGCCCTACACCTACCTCTGGACCGACGGTCAGCTGACCTCCACGGCCATTAACCTGGCCGCAGGTACCTACTCGGTGACGGTGACAGACGGGGTGGGCGATCAGACCACTTGTACGATTACCCTGACTGAGCCTGCTCAGTTGGTGGATGGCTTCAGCATCCCGACCTTTGCCTGTGGCTATAATGTGAGCTGCAACGGCGCCAGCGACGGCTCGATCGACTACAGCCTGAGTGGTGGCTGCCAGCCCTACACCTACAGCTGGACCGGCCCGAACGGCTACACCTTCAGCGGTCAGGATCCGCAGAACATCACCGCGGGAACCTATAATGTTACCGCGACTGATCAGAATGGCTGCTTTGTAACCAACAGCTTTACCCTGACCGAACCCGCTCCCCTGGCTGGCAGCACGGTGATCCCGACCTATGCCTGCGGCTACAACATCAGCTGTAACGGCAACAGCGACGGTTCGATTGACTACTCGATGACGGGTGGTTGTCAGCCCTACAGCTACAGCTGGAGCGGCCCGAACGGGTTCACTGCAACCAGCCAGGATATTTCCAACCTGGTAGCCGGAACCTACAACGTGACCACCACGGATGCCAATGGCTGCAGCCTGACCCAGTCTTTCACCCTGACCCAGCCTGCGGTGATGCAGATCACCTCACTGGTACCCTCTGTGTTTGCAGGTGGCTACAACATCGGCTGTAATGGCGGTGCGAATGGTAAGATCACGGTAAATATTGCAGGTGGCGCAAGCTGCCAGGCCTACACTGTTACCCTGAGCGGTCCCGTATCGGGTACGCAAACGGGCGGCACCCCGAGAATCTTCACGGGTCTGACGGCTGGTACCTACACGGTGACCGTGACCGATGCCAACGGATGTACGGATGTATCCACGATCACCCTGACCCAGGCTCCGCCGCTGAGCGTGGATGCGGGAGTGGATCGTCTGGTGATCCTGAATACTCCGTTCCTGTGCCCGACGATCACGGCAATCCCGACCGGAGGTGTGGCTCCGTACAGTTACTACTGGTTCAGGCTGCCTTCACCGCTGCCCTTCCTGAATGGTCAGACGATGATCGACTGCCCGACGACGACCACGACTTATGTGGTGCGGATCAAGGATGCGAACAGCTGTGTGGCTTTCGACACGGTGGTGGTGAATGTGATTCAGCGTAATGCAGTGGGCAACCCCGATTGTGACACGCTGGGCTTCAAGTTCTGCTTCTTCGAGACCTGTACGGATACGTGTATCCGCACGGGCAACGTGATCGATTCGCTGGCCAGCTACACGATCCAGGGTAACTGTCTGGGCGACTGCGACAATTGTGGTCCTTGTGCGAACCAGGGCTCCAAAGTGGCTATGCCAGAGGAAGACGGACAAGGCAACAGCGCAGCCTCGGCTGAGTTTCTGACTAATGAGCCGACCTTCGAAGCCTTCCCGAACCCGTTTGAGGAGAAAACCACGCTGCGGTTCACCCTGCCGAAGGCAGATCAGGTGACGGTGCTGGTGTTTGACCTGCGGGGCGAGTTGGTAGGCACGTTGTTTGACGGGCAAGTGGAAGCCAATGAGCGGACGGAAGTGACCTTCCAGCCGGAGAATGTGACCGAAGGGGTGTATATCAGCAAGCTGGTGACCGGTTCGGGAGCTGTGTTCTATCGGAAATTGATTTTGGTGAGGTAGTTTTAGGCTGCAAGGTTCAAGCTACCCCAGAGGGGGGCCTTTGGCCCGAGAAAAGAGCCCTGGTCGTTGACCGGGGCTTTTTTGTCAACTGCCTTTTGATGATAGTGGTTTTGCCCACATTGGGTCGCCTCGCCGGCGGGGCGTCACTTTGGCATTGCCCCAAAGTAACCAAAACGCTAGGAAAATCGAAAGCTGCCAGCGCACATGCCACCGCCTCCCCCGCCGATTTTCCGGGCCTCCCCTTTGAAGTGGTTAGCTTTTGGAAACAACAAGGTTGTTTCCTGCGGGGTTTTGATGCAAATGTTGGGCGGGCTGGCCCGCGGCTGAGGGATCGGAAGGGCAGCCGAGACTTTGGAGGCTGGTCGGGGAGCAGTAGGCGGAACGCCTGCGACCCGACGGAACCCCTGGAAGAGCCCGACCCCGCCCGTGCGGAAGCGGTGCGGGGGCAGCACCTTCTTTATCAGATGTTAGATTTTTAGATGTTAGATTTTAGAGAGGAGTGGTTAGTCGTTAGAGATGAGATGTGAGATTTTAGATAGGAGTCCTGAGTCCTTAGTCGGGAGTGGTTAGAGATGGGATTTTAGAGGGGAGTCGTTTCCCTGCGGGGGCAACCCTCAATGACTGACTGCTGATGGCTGATTGCTGACCGCTTCAAAAAAAAATAAAATTTCTTTGTGGAATTTTTGCAGAGGCTTCACCTTCCTTCAAAAGCGCTTAAAACTGTCTCATTTTTTCTTGTACCTATGATTAAGGAAGCGAATAAAACCATGAATACATCTCGAAACTTTATCACACCTTTCCTGGTCCTCCTGCTTTCAGCAGGAGTGATCGGGATCCTGACCGGGGCCCGCAACCTCGGACTCAGGTCAAACGATTTTCTTGAAACCCTCGAAACCCGGCTCGACGCCTATACAAAGGCTGTTCCCGAGGACCGGGTTTACCTCCAGTTCGACAAACCCTTTTATAAGCCGGGCGAGGATGTCTGGTTTAGTGGGTACCTGCGCAACGGAGAGGATTTTCAGCCTTCGACCCAAAGTGAGATTCTCCATGTCGAACTCATCAATCCCAAGGGAAATGTAGAAAAGACCCTCAACATCGTGGCCAAAGAGGGCCGCGCCATGGGTGATTTCCACATCGACGAGGGACTGGCCGGGGGACTTTATAAGATCAAGGCTTATACCAACTGGCAAAAAAATGAGCAAGGCGCTCCCTTTTTCGAAAAGGACCTGACCGTGCAAGCCGTGGTTTTGCCTAACCTGAAAATGAAATTAGATTTTGAACGGAAAGCTTTTGGTCCCGGGTCTGAGGTTGTCGCCAGCTTAGATTTATTCACCAATGAGAACCTTCCTCTCCGGGACCATGGCTTTTCTTTTACCGCCAATGTGGGCGGCGCCCAGCTCCTGACCGACCGCGCGAAAACCGGTCCGGACGGCAAGGCCCTGCTCCGCTTCAAGCTGCCTGAAAATCTGGAAACCAGTGACGGGTTGCTCAACGTCATGATCGACTATAACGGCCTCACGGAGTCCGTTTCCCGCTCTATTCCCATTATCCTCAACAAGATTGAGATGGAACTCTTTCCCGAAGGGGGAGACCTGGTCAACGGAATCGAATCCTCGGTCGCTTTCCGCGCCCGCAACGAATTTGGCAAACCAGCTGACGTCAAGGGCTACATCCTTAACATGGGCACAGGCGAGAAGGTGACCGAATTTGAAAGCTACCACCAGGGTATGGGAGGATTTTCCTTTACCCCTCAACCCAACACCAATTATCTGGCCATCATTTCCGAACCCAAAGGGGTTGGCAAAAGTTTCCAGCTGCCCAAAGCCCTCAGTCAGGGCCTGGTACTGGCCGTGGATGAGGTGTCTAAAGAAGCGGCTGCGATTGACATTGGAGCCAGGGAAGCAGGCGAAGTGGCGCTGGTGGGCATGGTACGGGGCAAAATCTTCTATAAAAATGTGGTGGACGTAAAACCGGGCAAAAACCGGGTGGTGGTGCCTACTTATAATTTCCCCACGGGCGTAGCCCAGTTTACGCTGTTCGATTCCAACGGAATCGAGCGGGCCGAGCGCCTGGCTTTTGTGAACCGCGACCGTCAGCTCAAAATTTCCATTCATCCTGACAAGCAAAAATATCTGCCCCGTGAAAAGGTGAAAATGAGTATCCGGGTGCAGGATGAAAACGGGAACCCCAGCCCGGCCCTGCTGTCTCTGGGCGTGGTCAATGACCAGCTGCTCTCCTTTGCCGATGACAAGTCGGGCAATATTCTCTCCAAAATGCTGCTCGAATACGACCTGAAGCAACCTGTGGAAGAATCAGCCTTTTACTTCAAAGACGACGAACCCAAAGCCGAAAAAGGCCTGGACTATCTGCTCATGACTTCGGGCTGGAGACGTTTTACCTGGAAAAAAGTGCTGGATCAGGAAATGCCCACCCTGGCTTACCAGGGTGAACATGCACGGGTAGGCGGCATCATCATGGATGGTTACACGGGCCAGCCCGTGGAAAATGCAGAGATAACCCTCACGGGCTCAGCCAACAAATACAAAACTGACAAGGAAGGCAAATTCACCATCAAAGGTCTGGACCTTTCTCAGCCGGTCAATCTGATGGCCAGCGCCCGGGATTATTCCCCCGTTTCCCAGAATGTAATTGACTATAATGAAAACCTGCGCCTGTATATCTACGGCACGAATGGCATGATGTATGGCGCAACCAAGTCTGTAACCACCAAGGCTAACCGCGGAGGTGGCGTCCGAAATGCAGATTTTATGATGCAAGATCCGGGGATGGCGCCCATGGATGAGGCGGTAGTGGATATGCCCATGGGTATCAATCAGCAGGAAGTGCTGGCAGCCAGGGAACAAAATGTCCGTTTCAAAGAAGCTCCCAAAGCAGAGGCAAAAATGAAGGATGCCAAAGTGCCCATGGCGGCTCCCAGGGAGTTGGAGAAAAAGGTGATGGTTGACAACCTTGAGGATATGCAAAACCTGGATTTGATGGTGGAAGAGGAAGCAGGCGAAATGGCACCCGATATGGACGCCAACTTCGACGCTGACATTCAGGTGATGGACGAACGCGACCAGATATTCATGGGAAACAAAAACCTGGAAGCTGGCCGCATCGCTCAGCCTGTGGCTGGCTATTACCGTGCACGTGAATTTGCAGGACCTGTATATGAAGAAAATCACAGCGAGGGCGGCGCTCCATATTCTCCCGAAATGCGCACGGATTTCCGCAGTACCCTGTTCTGGAAAGGCGATCTGAGTGTGGATGCTTCAGGTAAGGCAGAAGTTGAATTTTTCAATAACGACGAAATCTCTTCTTTCCGCACCACGGTGGAAGGGATTGGCAGCCACGGTGCCATCGGACATGCCGAGCAAACCTATTTCACCCAGCTTCCCTTCAGCATGAATACCCGTTTCCCCGTGGAAGTGGCCACCCAGGACGTTGTTTCTCTGCCGATTACCCTGGTCAATAATACGCCCAATCCCCTGACCGGAAAACTGCTGATCAAGGCTCCTGAAGGTTTTGAACTGGTGTCTAAATTTGATGCCAACCAAACCCTGCCCGCAGGTGGCAAGAAATCTCTTTTCCTCGACTATAAGGTGATTAAGAAGGGGGAAAAGGACCAACTGGAAGTAAAATTCATGGCCCAGGGCCTGCAGGACGGCTTTACAAAAGATGTGACGATCAAGCCTCAGGGCTTCCCGGTCAATATTTCTTTTGCCGGAAAAGATCAGGACAAGGAATATTCTTTCAATCTGAATAACGTGGTGGCCAATTCCATTGAGGCCAGCGTGACGGCCTTCCCCAGCGTGGTTTCCGACCTGATGTCGGGCATCGAATCTATCCTGCGTGAACCTTACGGCTGCTTTGAGCAAACGTCTTCTTCCAGCTACCCGAATGTAATGGTGCTGAATTACCTCAAGGAGCAGGAAAATGTGGATCCCGCGGTTTACACCCGTGCGACTGACCTGTTGGACCGTGGCTACAAGCGCCTGACCACTTACGAAACTCAAAGCAAAGGCTACGAATGGTTTGGCAGCTCGCCAGCCCACGAAGGACTGACCGCTTACGGTCTCATGCAATTCACGGAAATGAAAGGAGTGAATGAGGAGGTGGATCAGGCCATGATCGACCGCACCGCAGCCTGGCTGATGTCGCGCAGAGATGGCAAGGGAGGTTTCCTGAAAAATGAACGAGCCCTCGACTCCTTTGGACGGGCCAGCGACCAGGTGACCAATGCCTACATTGTTTTCGCGCTTACGGAAGCAGGTTATAAGGAGGTGCGCAAGGAATTTGACGTAGCTTATAAGGCTGCCATGCAAAGCAAAGATGCCTACCAACTGGCTCTGATGACCAACGCCAGCTTTTCGCTGGGCGAGAAAAACCTGGCCAAAGCCGCTTTGGCAGAGTTGCTGAAGCACCAGGATGCCAACGGAGGTTTCTCCGGGGCAGACCACTCCATCACCCGCTCGGGTGGACTTTCTCTCCAGATCGAAACCAGTTCGCTGGCCATCATGGCCCTGCTGAAAGACGGAGGTATGCAGGCCAAAGCCCTGAATGCAGGGGTTGACTTCCTGGTGAAGAGCCGCAACGGCGCAGGCGGATTTGGATCGACCCAGGGTACCATTCTGGCGCTCAAGGCCCTGACCCAGTTTGCCAGCTTTTCCAAAAAGACGGACGAAGCAGGCACGATTGAGGTGTATGTGGATGGCAAAAAAGTCATGACCCAAAAGTATGAAGCTGGTCAGAAGGACGCCATCGCCCTGGAAGGGCTGGGTCAGCACCTTTCATCGGGTAACCACAAGGTTAGGGTGAAATTTGTGGATGTGAAAAATCCCCTGCCTTACGCCGTAGCCGTGAATTACTCCACCAACCTGCCGCCGACCAGCAAAGAGTGCAAGGTTTCCCTGGCCACCCAACTGGCGACTCAAAATGCCAAAATGGGGGAAACGGTTCGCCTGAGCGCCACCCTGAAAAACATCACCCCGGAGGGTCTGCCCATGACCATGGCAGTGATCGGTCTGCCGGCCGGGCTGAGCGCCCAGCCCTGGCAACTAAAGGAAATGCAGGAAAAAGGCATCTTCGACTTCTATGAAGTGGCCGGAAATAATGTGGTGGCTTACTACCGCCAGATGAAACCCGCTGAGGAGCGCACCTTCAACCTGGATCTGAAGGCCGACGTGCCCGGCACCTATGAGGCCCCGGCTTCGAGTGCCTACCTTTACTACACGGCAGAACACAAATTCTGGGCAGGACTGCCCCAGATGAGGATCGGGGAATAAGGAAGCCAGGGATCGGGCAGCGAGTAGCGACGTGCATAAGGGTATTCTGTTTCTCCTAAAACAATGCCGACTGTCTCGCCTCTCGCTGCCCGGCACCCGACCTTCCTGAAAAAAAATAAAAAACTTTTATGGAACGGTAAAAAGCCCGGCACCTTAAAAGTACGACGACTAAATCAAGCGTTACGTTCTTTAAACAATTAATACGGGAAGAGAGGTCCCCCCAGAGCCAGACAGGCGAAGGGGGGATTTTTCAATTTTGGGTCAGGCAAAAACGAATTCCATGAAAATAATTTCAAAAATTTTATTGCAAAACCTGAAACAAATTCAAATTCCTAACAACAGGGAAGTTAGGATGTGAAATAATTATTATGGTTTTTGTCGGCGTTTTTGCCAGATAAACAGGTAAAAAGCCAATTTCTGACTATTCATCTTTGAAAATTCCCTGAATATTCCCCCAAAACTTTACATCTGCGGGAAGATATCCGGGCCGATATTGTGTTAGGGCCGTATGGAAAAACAGGATATATTTACTCTATATAACGAACGGCCCTCACAGCCATCACCCTTTTTTAAACCATAACCGAACTTTTTTTACTGACAACCCTCTTTACTACGCCAAACACAAACCGTTCTTTTTCTCCTTCTTGCCTTCTTTAAGATTCCGCAGATTTAGCCGATCGCGGGGCAGGATTTTTATGACCATAACGCAAATTTATTAACAAACATTTATCCTTAAACCCTTTAATTATGAAAACACCTACCATTAACAAAACACTCTTGCTGTCCTTTCTGGTTCTTTTCCTTTCTTTTGGATTCACCCATGTAAAAGCAGGATATTGTGACGACTCACAGCTCACCCTCAATAATGTCACAGACATGGGCAACGGAGATTACCTCATTGATCTGACACTTTGCGTCGGCGGCGGGTATCTCAACTCCTACGATTACACGATTGATTTCTGGTTTGAAGTTTATGGCAATGACGCCATCATTCAACCTGGTGGATTTACTCCTTACCTGGTATCCGGACAGGCCGCTGACGGCTGTACCAACTGCCGCGCTGCGGTGGGCTACTATAATCAGGTTCTGGCCTGGGATCCTTCCCAAATGGAGTGTCCTCCTGTATCCAGCCCCTGCCCCAGTGGAGACTCCACCTGCATCTGGTACACCGCCAATTCTCCTGATTCACCCAATAATCCTGATTACCTGACCGGCTTTGGCGCTCCCTTTGCCCCGACCTGTCCTGGTCCTCCGGCCAATAACCTGTGGTACACCTACGTGGACAATTACTCAGGTCTGCCCGCCAAATCCTACTGCGTAAACATGTACATCATTACCCGGGGTCTGCCCAACGCGGTTCGGGTGAAAGGTCTGGAAGTAGGTTCCGGCTTGTTTGACTACTGCAACGGTTCCAATAACATCGTCTATCTGACCTGCAACCTGACTGCGGATGCCGGCACCGACCAGACGGTTTACTACGGATACAGCCCCATGGAATGTACTTCCCTGACGGCCACCCCCGCCAACGGAAACGGTCCTTACACCTACCTCTGGAGCACGGGTGAAACCACGGAAAGCATCAACGTTTGCCCCACCACCAACACCACCTACAGCGTGACCATCACGGACGCTTCCGGCTGCCAGGCCAGCGACGATGTGGACGTAATCGTGGAAGATGTACACTGCGGAAGCAAAGTGAAAATGTGTGACAACCACAACCGCAACAAATGTGTTTACTCTTACCAGGTGCAAAGCAAACTGAACTCCGGCTGGACTCTGGGCTACTGCAATAACAAAATGGGTGCAGAAGGCGAATCTGGTGTGGCTCTCGCTCCCGATTTCGAAGCCACCTCCTCTCTGGAAGCTTACCCCAACCCCTTCGAAGGCGCAACCAAAATCACCTTCAACGTGACCGAAACTGAAGATGTGAAAGTGGAAATCTTCTCCCTGACCGGCAAGAAAATCACCACCCTCTTCAACGGCAAAGCCGAAGCCTACAAGGAGTACCAACTGGACTTCAATGCAGGTGAGCTCCCCGGCGGTATGTATATCGGAAAAATGACCTCTGAATCCGGGGTTACCGAAACCACCAAACTGATCCTCAATAAGTAAAAAAGGGTAGTTGAATTAAGCTGAACGCTGGATCCCCCCGGAGATAATCCGGGGGGATTTTTTTGTGGGTAGCTCCAAAAGCTGCGAATCTCTGCGTTGGGCTTGGTGAAGAAATGCTCATTTACCTCAGTAAACTCCGCTTTCTTCACCTGCGCCCGCCTTGATCTTCTTTGCTTTTGGAGCTTCCCGGATGGTTAGCCCGAGCCAGGAGGGCTCGAAGGGAGTCCCCGAGGGACGGTACCTTTGTAGCCCGGGGCGTGAGCCCCGGGAATATGCCGCATGGTAGAGAGAGCCCCAGCGGGGCGGTACCTGATCCGTATGGTGGATTCCCTACGTGGTGGTGACGCCCGGAAGGGGCTCAATGACCCGTTCGTTTCATGACCCGGGGCTGATGCCCCGGGCTACTGATCTATCGCCCCTGCGGGGGCTTCCCGCCTGTTCCGGGGAACAGAAGATTGATCAATTATCAATTGGCAAAAAACAATGAACAATTATCCTACTGTAAATTTCATCTTTGACAATTTTCAAAACCCTCACCTGTCCTAATTTCTTCACCCTCAAAAAGTAAATCCAAAAATTAGGGGTCACTCTGCTTTGGCCCTTTAGCAGGATTTTTATATTTTAAGGAAGATTTTAACCTGAAAGAACCTATGAAAAAATTCTTTACCCTCTTTACTCTGCTCCTGCTGACAATGGTGCTCCCTGCCCAGAACGCGACCTGGTTTACGGATATTACGGATTCGGTCGGGATGGACAGTGCGATTGCCATGCGGATTCATGCCACGGACCTGAATAACGACGATTATCCTGATCTGGTGCTGGTGGAAAATTATAATCAGCGGGATCTGATCCGGGTGTATCTCAACCAGCAGAATCCTGCTTCGCAGGATACGATGGACCGCATCTTTGTGGACATTACCGCCTACTCAGGCGTGAATATCCATCCCGATTATCCCGATTCGACCCGCCGCAGCGACATTGTCTGTCTGGCCGACATCAATAATGACGGCAATGTGGACCTGGTTTCGGGCATCTGGCACTGGAGCCTGGCCACGGTGAATTACCCCAATGACCGCCCCTGTGTGATGCTGGGGGATGGTACAGGCAAATTTTCCCACGTACCCAACGACGGCCTGGAGTCCCTGGGTCTGATCAGCATTTCAGGCTTCAGCTTTCTGGATTATAACCTGGATGGAAATCTGGATCTGTACATTGGCACTTTTTCCCAGGACCACCCCGCCAATTACTTCGTGGCCGACCACCTCATGCGGGGCAACGGCGACGGCACCTTCACGGACGTGACCTCGCCTTTCGACATCGGGGTGGCCAAGGAGCCCGAGTATGGCGTTTCGGCAGTAGACTGGAATAACGACGGCTGGACGGATATTCTGACTTCGCCTTATTGCCGTTCGGGGGGAATTCTCTGGCGCAATAATTCGGGATTTACTTTCTCCAATCAATCCTTTGCTGCAAATTATAATGCCCAGTTTATGCTGGGAGATACGGCCCGTGACTTGTGCCAATGGGGCGCTTTTCCCTACGACTTCGACAACGACGGCGACATGGATGTGCTGCATGTGCTGGTGCATGGGGGCATTGACCCGGGCGAAGGCCGCACAGTGCTGGCCGTTAATGGCGGTCCCGCCCAGAATTACAAACTGACCTGGGACCTCAGCCGCCTGATCCGCAATAACCCCCAATCCTATCACCTGGGCAACATGGATGCCACCTGGTTTGATATGGACAACGACATGCTGGTGGACATGATGTACACGGAAACGGTGTATCAACCCGCCACAGACCGGGCCTTTTTCTTTCACCAGAATCCCAGTCATTACCTCAACGACATCACGGATTCTCTGGGGCTGATGTGGGTAAAATCTCCTCACGCGGTCGAGTCATTTGACCTGGATTTGGACGGGGATTATGACATGATCATCAACCGCAATAACATCGGCAATAAGGTGCTGATTCTGAGAAATAATATTGGCACCAGCAAAAACTGGATCGGGGTCAAGCTGATTGCGCCCAACGGGGTGAATCACAACTGCATCGGGGCGCGGGTGATTGTGTACAGCGGCGGGGTCCGCCAAATGCGGGAAATCCATGCCGGGGTGGGACATTTTGCCGGGCAGCAGCCCTTTATCATTACCTTCGGTCTGGCCGATAATGCGGTGGTGGATTCTCTGGTGGTAAACTGGCCCAGCACCACGGTGCCGCCTACGGTACTGACCCATCCTGAGATCAACAAAATCAACGAAGTGGAAGCCCAGACGGTGGGACTTGATCCCACCTTTGCTGATCCGTGGATTGTGGCTTTTCCCAATCCTGCCTCACAGATGCTCAATGTAGGGGGCCCGGGCCTGGAGGGCATGCACCCCCGTTTCGAATTGTATGACCTGCTGGGGAATCAGGTTTTGCCGGGTTTGCCCCAGCAATTGTCGCACGGCACCTGGGAAATCTCCCTGGACGGGATTCCCAACGGGTTGTACGTGCTGACAGCCAGCGACCCGCGTCATGACCTGCGCTGGAGCACCCGCCTCATGGTGAGGAAGTAGATTTCTGGTGAAATTCCTGCCAGGCGGCAGCGTAGGCAGCTTCATTGTCGCGCACTTCCTCCGGCCAGTCCACCGCCCAGGTTTTCAATTCTTCCAGAAAGTCCCATTGACCTTCGGGATATTCAAAGGAAGCATTCTCAACCGGAAAATGGGGTGCGAGGTCTCGGAAATTATCCAGGGCGTCCTGAAAGGAAAAAATGGTTCTGCGGCCCTCGATGGCCACATTCATGGTCGCCACCAAAGACATCCAGTCTGTGTTGCGCTCGTCGCCGGGAGGACCAAAAAATCTGAATACGCCTGAAAGACCAGGGGGACAGTCCGTGGATTGTTTTACAAAAGTGACAGCTCTGAGACCAGAAATCAGCTTATTCTGGTAAAAAAAACGGGGTTCGCTTTCCTTCAGTCTGGTTTTGGCGGCCGCAACCGCCTGGCTGTCCCGGACATAGGAAAACAGGAAATCAGAACGCAGGGGTGTGGACCAGCGATCAGGATTGAGGTCAGTTTGCCAGGCAAAGACCTTAATTTCCGGACTCAGGGCAAAGGCAGGCACGGCCAGTTCCCATTTGCGCAGATAGGCAGTGCATAGTTCACGGGCACCCAGGGAATCTCCTTCGGCCAGCTTTTCCAGCACATCGTCTTCCAGGGGCAAAATGGATTCCTTGCGAAAACCCTGAAAAAAGCCCAGTTGGTCTGGATCCATCTTCCTGCCCTCAAAATCTGCCAGTTCAAAATGCAGGTGGTCGTAGGTAACAGGCACGAGGCGTGAATAGGAAGGATAGGCAGAAAAAGGCCAGGCATGGATGCCAAGCAGGCCGCAAAAGGCATTGATCAGGACCAGGCCCAATCCCACTTTGGCCAGTCTGAAGGGAGAGGAGGAGATTTCGGGGGAGGAATTTGCTGAGGCAGAAGGACGAGGTTTGCGGCGAAAGATCTTCAGGCGAATCCAATTCCAAACTCCCACCCAGTCGATGAAAGCCACGTAAGCCCTTTGCAACATCTGGAAATTGATGTACATGAAATAGCCGCTGGCATTGTGGAGAGCCATTCCTCCCAGCAATACCAACCAGCGCAACCGGCGGTGAAAAAGCAGATACAAGGCCAGCAATTCCCAGAAAATGACGCCCAGCCCCAGAAATTTGAGCAATACAGGAAATTTATCCAGCCTGAGCTCAGGTATCTCTCCATAGTTTTGCCACCATTCCAGCCACATCTGGTTGACCATATTTCCGTTCAGCGCCCAGGCAAAGCCCGAATCCCAGATTTTGTGCAATCCCGAAAAGGTGTAGATCACCCCAATCTGCAGGAGAATGAGTTGGAGGGGAATGCCGTAGGCGGGAGATTTCTGGCGGGGAATTGGTTTTTTCTTCAGCAATCTGAGCAGCAATGAATCCAGGGAAAAGGCCGCTCCTGAGGGAAAAAGAGCCAGGAAAAAGGGAAACCACAGGACAATGTGGACGTGATTTAATTTGCCATAAAGAAAGGGAACACCCCACACATACAGGCCCAGCAATACATAGGCGCTGAGGGAAATGCGGGTAAACAGGCCCAGTGCAGACAGCAGAGCCAGGATCATGGTGATCCTGACCAGCAGGGCAAAGGTGTGTGCATCCACCAGGATCATTTGCACCCATTCCCCCAAAAAGGGCAGCCCCACGGCATCCCGGGCGGGTAATTGAGTCCAGAGGGCCAGGTCGTGTGCCAGCCAGCCTTTGACACTGCCAAACACCGCCAGCATGAAGATCAGGCGAAAGAAACCCAGGTTCCAGGCCGAATTTTCCCGAAACAAAAAGCTCCAGAACTTTTGCTTCGTTTGTTCCAGGCGCAAAAACAGCCAGTAGAATATTTGCCCCAGGAGGAAAAAGAAAAAAATGCGGGAAACATACAGTTGCAGGTCGGGATTTTCGGGAGCCAGTTGCAGGGTCAGCCAGGAGCCGGTCACGGACAGCAGGGCATTTAACCCGAAAAAGATCCAGTTGCGTGCTTCAAAACGGGATATTTCCAGAAATTCCCTCATGGATGCGGTACGGAATCCGCGGCGGCAGCCTGTAGATCTTCGCGGGCAGTAGTCAGATTTCGCTGGGCCTGGGGGTTGTGGGGATTGATCTCCAGGGCCCGTTCAAAGTAGCTGATGGCACGGGGAAAATCTCCCAAACGGCTGGCGATAATGCCCAGATTGATCCAGGGTCGTTCGTAGGTAGCTCCCCCTTCGGCCTCCACGGATTTCTGAAACCACCCAGCGGCAGGCACGAAATCGTCGTTGAGCAGGTACATCACCCCCAGGTAATTGCAGGATTCTTTGACTTTGACGCCCTTTTCGATGGATTTGAGGTAGGCAGCTTCGGCCAGATTGAACTGCTGCAGATCGAAACGGGCCGTGCCCAGCACATACCAGGCCGCACCAAATTCGGGCAGCAGGTCCAGTGACTCCTGGGCCTGAGCGGCAGCCCGCTTAAAATATTTATCCCTTTCGTTCCGCTCTGCCAGGCTTTCACCCAGATTCAGGTACTCAGTGGCCAGGGCCAGGTGGGTCTTGGCGCTGCGGGGAGAAGATTTTATGCCCGCCTCAAACAGGGTCATTTTGTCCTTCCAGGGAGGTTCGCTTCTCAGGGTTTGCAGGCAAAAGAGGAGGGATACAGTTAGGGTGCCCAGGACCAGCCCAGTTGGAACCCGGGTGGATTCCGTGCTTTCCGTCTTTTCGACCAGGTGCAGGATGCCCATGACCCCAAAGATGCACGAGCCGAGGGAGGGAGTGAATAAAAAACGCTCGCCCATCACCGTGCCCATCAGAAAAAACAGGTTGGAAACCAGGGAAAGGGTGATGAAATAAAAGAGAATGCCAAAGCCGAAGGCCTTTTTGCGAACCAGAGCCCAGCCGCCCAAAGCGAGCAAGCCCAGCACCCCCACCAGACTAAGCCAGGCCCAGGGATCGGAAAACTGGGCCAAAGAGATTTGCTGGTAAGAATAATCCCAGCTGAGTTGCAGGGGTAGGACGGTCAATTGAAGGTATTTGCCCTGAATTTTCAGGAGAGAACCCAGGTGCCAGTGCCCTTCGGCCACGAGGGAGTTGGTGGCCACGTCGATTTCGCGACCGATCAGGAGGTCGTCGAGGGCCATGGAGCGGAGGCCGAGGTACAGGCCGGCCGGGATGAGAAAGGCCAGGCTGGCCAGGGCCCACTTTTTCACGGGAGCCTCTGAAAAAAACCAGCACATGAGGGGGATAACCAGCAGGAAAGTGATAGCATTTTCCTTGGTCAGGAGAGCCAGCAAAAAGGCCAGCAGGGCCAGAGCCATGCGCCAGGAGCGCCCGTGTTTCATGTAGTCGATGAAAAAGAGGAGGGTCAGCACCAGGTAGGTGAAGACGAGGGTTTCCTCCCGGTTTTTGATGGAGCAAACCACTTCTGAGTGAACAGGCAAACTCACCCAAAGCACGGCCACCAGCAGGGGCAGCAAGGCAGGACGGTTCCAAAACATGCGCTGCAGCAGCAGGGTCAGCATCATGCCTGCGAGCACGTAGAGCAGGATGTTTCCCAGGTGATGTACGCGGGGATTGTCGCCCACCAGCACCCTTTCCACCGTAAACATGGCCAGAATATGGGGACGGTAAGCCAGGTCGTTGGCGCCGTTGTAACCGTAGTGGTAGCCGTGGGTCAGGATGTCGGGCAGGCCCTGCAAGCCCTGGTCCACGAGGGTATTTTGGGTCAGGAAGTCGTCGTCGAGGGCGTAGCCATAGTTGAGGGTGGGCAGATAGAGCAAAAAAGCCAGCAACCCGACCAGGATCACCTGGTTGCGGGGAGATTCGAGGAAGGTTCTCCAACCGCTTGTGCCCAACCCTTTTGTGTGGTTTTCCATTCGATTTGGATTTACAGGGTGAAGGTAAGGTTTTTGGGCGGGATTTTGTTGGGGGGAGTGGGGGCGTGGGGATTGGGTTTATTTTAACACAAAGGCACCAAGAGCACAAAGTTTTTTTGATGGGAAGCTTCCGCTTTTGGGTGTGAGTTTTTTAAACACAGAGAACCACAGAGTCAATTGGAATGGTCAGGAGGTTTTTGTTAAGAAGCTTTCGCTTCTTTTGGGGGATTAACCACGGAGCACACGGAGTTTTTGGGGAGGGCACGGAGGTTTTTTGATTGGAAGCTTCCGCTTTTGGGGGTGGTTTCAACACAAAGTTCGCTGAGGGCCCAAAGGGTGGGGAGAGGGGGAGTTTTATGGGATTCTGATATACTCAACGAAGTTGAGTATATTGGGGGGTTGGGCCACATTGGAAAACCCAAGCCGCGAGGCAAGGATTCTGAAAAATATTTAAAATCATATTGGGAACATTGTTTGCCCAAGATTTTAGGTGAAACTTAACGAAGTGAAAATAGCTCTAACCATAGCGTCCGCAATTGTAACCCTGTTCTTGGTTACTTTGTCATTGAAGGGAAAATCTCAAACCATTCAAAAGGACACATTAGGTTTGAAAATAATTGGACAAATTTCAAATTCTGACCAAGATGGAATTTTCCAACTGGAAATAATCAATAATAGATCAAAAGATATTTTTTTGCCGAGGTTTAACCCTAAAATGGTCTACTACAATTCAAATAAAGGCCACTTAAGATTAAATTACGGGTTTACCTTGCGCTGGAGCGATCCGCTTTTGGCGGAACAGATGAAGGTTTACTTTCAAATCTTACGACCTGGAGAATCGCTAAAAATGAAAAAGGCGGAACACAATATTCCAATTGAAGAGGTCAGTATTTGGATTGATTTTTTCAATTCTGAAGACGTAATCCCACTTGACCTTCAAAAATCAGTGGATTATCAAGAAATGGATTCAATTTATTTTCGAATTCACGATTTGGTTGGCCATGAAAAGCTACAATTCCTTCAAATAGGGTCAATGGAATAATCCCAAAAATTGAATGGTGGTCCGAGAATCTGGCCAGCGCGAAATTGGAAAACACGAGGAATTGCATGAGGAACCTGGAAGAAATAAATGGGAAAAATTTCGTGCTCAGAAAACAAATTTGAATTAGAAATCAAGTAATTTGACAAAGAAACGGGGCTTAACACGGCAGTATCGCAGACCCTTCGCTTCGCGCCAGGCATACTCTTGACGTTGTCAGATATGATATGGGAACAAAGGGAATGATTGAATTTGGGAATAACTTTAATAAATGCATAAAATTCTGACCTTCAATTTGACTAAGTCGACAATAGGTTGCTTCATCGCAGCTTCATTGGTTCTCGCATCCTGCAATTTAGAATCGGGTAATAATGAAAGTAAAAAGCCTCAGACTAAACTTCGATTTTTAAAAGACAAATGCCTTTTTGTAAGGGGAGGATTAAAAAATGAAAGGGAACATGGCATTTGGGAGTATTATTTTTCTGACACAACGATTCATTCCAAAGGAGAATACAACCTTGGAACAAGAGTGGGAAAATGGGTATTCTACTCAGAAAACGGAAAATTAAAAGAAACAGGTCAATATTGGTCAGATAAAGAAGTAATAATAGAAAACTTGAAAAGGGACTCCCTTAAATTAGAATCGGATAAACAATTTTTTCGCAATTTGAAATCTCCAAAATATTCAGGAGACGAAGACATTTGGGGGATTTGTTCTGTTGACACTGCCGTAGAATTTGATGATTTTGACCTTGGAGATGATATTGAGATCGTTGGATCGGTTGGATATGAGATGAGACAGAATTATAAACATGGGATATGGAAATATTATGATTATAATGGTGATTTGGCAGAAATAGAAATATTTGACAAAGGGAAAAGGTTGAAACGTATTGAGATGAAGAATCGAAAAAATCTCACAACGCATCAGTAGCAGACAAGAGGCCCAGCGATACTGGCGTCTATTATGATCACAACACTTCGCCAGGCCAGGGAGGCGATCCCCTTAAACAACCATCCCAGCTTTGGAGGGCCAATAACACAAAGTTCAAACCTCAAAATATGCAAACAGTAAAATCGGGAGAGTACCCTATTTTGCAGACGAATGAATCACCATTCGACTTCCTGGATATGAGTTCATGCAACCTGAATTGGTGAATCTGCTGAAGAAAAAAATGAGCCCGCTTTTGTTGGGTGAAAGTTTGAAAAGCTGTTTTTGAAAAGGAAGAAAGAAACATATATTGGGGCCAACCGTGGAGACAACCATGCAATACAACAGATATGGCAACAGGCATCGAAAAACACATCGTTCACTCTGAACTAATGGATTGGAAACCTCTGAAAGAGGAAGGAGTGGATACCCGGGGCATTTTTTATAAAGCGCTGCGTTTCGATGAACAGCAAAACAGGGCTCCCAGCTTTCTGCTTAAATTCGAACCCGGCGCCTCCTACCCTTATCACAACCATCCTGGTGGGGAGGAGGTATTCGTTTTGGAGGGAGAAGTTTATTTCAATGAAGGCAAACTTACCCGCGGCGACTACCTGTACACCCCGCCGGGTTATAAGCATGCGGTCAGGTCGGAAGTTGGGTGTGTATTGCTTTTTAACGTACCCGAGGAAGTTGAAATCATCCATCTGGAGCATTAAAATAATAATACAGCATGCCCACAAACATTTCCAGAATCACCATCCACGCAACTCCCCAAACGGTTTGGGATGTGCTGACCAACCCGCAATGGGTAAAAAAATGGGAGTATGGCAGTGATTGTTTCCCTAACTTTCCCTCCCAAATATAACCCCCATGGCCCCATCATCCTCCTTACGCTTTTTGAGCCCGGCTCAGGTAAATTTCTTCCAGGAAAACGGGTTTCTGGTGCTGGAAAAACTGATTTCTGCCGAGGCCTGCGACCGCCTCAGCCGCCGGGCCGCGGAATTGATTGCACAAAAAAAGGATGAGTTTGACAAGGCCGTATTCAGTACCCGCGACCAGGAAAAGACCTCCAATGATTGGTTTCTGGAGTCGGGCGACAAGATTCGCCTTTTCATGGAAGAGGAAAAAAATCCAAATACCACCCGGCACCGGGTCAATAAAATCGGCCATGCCATGCATGACCTCGATCCCGAATTTGCCGCTTTCTCACGGCAGGCTCCCCTGGCCGACATTGCCCACGACATAGGTCTGCAGGACCCTGTTTTGATGCAATCCATGTACATTTTCAAGCAACCCTTTATCGGGGGCGAAGTGCGGGTGCACCAGGATTCCACCTTTCTGTTTACCGAGCCGCTCAGCTGTGTGGGCTTCTGGATCGCCATTCAGGATGCGACAGTGGAAAATGGCTGCCTTTTCGCCCTTCCGGGCGGACAAAAGGAACCCCTGCGTGAACGCTTTCAGCGCGACGAAAAGGGCGGCACCGCCCTGGTAAAACTGGAGGCCAGCCCCCTCCCGGAGACTGGCTATGTTCCCCTGGAAGCGCCGCGAGGCACTTTGGTGCTGTTACACGGCAATCTGCCCCATTTCAGTGAAGCCAACCGTTCGGGCGTCCCACGGGAAGCGTATGCCGTGCATGTGGTGGAGCGTTCTGCTGATTATCCCGCCTCCAACTGGTTGCAAAGAGGCAATGAACTGGCTCTGCGGGGATTTGCCTGAGAAGGGATGGAATTCTGCATGGAAGTCAATCCCATGGAGGAAAATTGAGAGAATCAAACAAGTCCAAAATGCTCATTCTGGCCTAACCAAAATTTCAATTTGTCCCAACAAGCTTATTTCTTTAATTTTAGGATTACATTCTGATTACGAATTACTTATTGGTTTATAATTATGACGAAAAAATTACTCACCTTGATGCTTTTGCTTGGAATTGGAGCCTTTGCGGGGCTTCAGGCACAGGTTTGTTCTCCCAGCCCCATTTACACAGGCATTGGAGTACCCGGGCTGTGGCCCAATCCCCAGGTAAGCACCATCAAAGACGGCAAAGAAGGCACCGCTTATTCTGACGTTCTTACCCTGATTGTTCCTGCCGACACCACGCTGGACCTTTCCGCCCTCACGGGCTTTCCCGGGCTTCCCACCCTGACAGTTTCCATTAACTTCATGGAAATGGGCACCCCGACCGGTCTGCCTGCTGGCATGGGCACCGCCTGCGATCCTTCCAACTGTCAGGTGATTGGTGGAAGCAATGGTTGTATGGCCATTTCAGGCACCCCTACTGAAAGCGGTAACTTTACCATGAGCGTGCCCCTGGCCCTCAACGTGGACATTCCTTCAGGAGTACCCGTGATCGGCGGCGGTCCATTCACCACCCCTTCTGTACCCGTTGACTATCCGCTCTACATCGAGCCTTCTGTAGGCATTCAGGAAGACCTGAATCCCAATGCATTTGCCCTGGGCCAGAGCGTACCCAACCCGACCGAAGGCCTGACCACGATTTACTTTACCCATCCGTCCGCAGCCAAAATTGAATTCTCCGTATTCAATATGCTGGGCACCAAAGTATATACCTCTGGCGTAACTGCCAAAACGGGCCTGAATACCCTGAACCTGGATGCGTCCGGCTTCACCCCGGGAGTATATTTCTACGCTCTCAACAACGGTGAAACCACCCTCACCCAGCGTTTGGTGGTAACCCGCTGATTGCTGCAAAGCAGAACCTCAGGGCCACAGCTTTTCGGGGTTGTGGCCCTGTTTTTTGTCGGCAATGGCAGACGATTCTGAAATTATCCGTAAATTTCACCGTTACATGTTGAACGGGACCTGAAAGGAACCTTCTTAAAATTAAATTCGTTCCATGACCACCACAAAAAATCGTCTCCAGGGTAGCAGCCTGGTATTCCTTAACCTGGGTTATGTGATCGTGGGAGTATTATTATTCCTGATGATCAATCCGTTTAACTGGTGGAAACTGACCGAACCGTCTGAAATTGCCAAAGCATATCTGGAAGCGGTTGAAAAGGGAAAATTCGACAAAGCCAAAAAGTACGCCACGGCAGATACTGACAACGCACTGCAATTGCTGGAAAGTTCATACACTGCCCAGCACAGAACCGTAACCATCCTTTCTGAAGAAATAGAAGGAGAGAGTGCCACGGTCTTTTACACCCTCGATCACACCGAAAAAGTGATGGAAGTGTATATGATCAGGGAAGGTGGTGATTGGCGGGTGGAAATGACCAAAGATGGAATCAAAGACCGGGACCCCTACGAAGTAGTGGAAATAGAGGATTCTTATGAGGACTTTGACTGGGAGGATGAGGTGGAGATCACGGATGAAGCCCCGGAAGAATACGAGGATGAAGGAGAAAATGTAGATGAGGTGTATGTTGAGGAAGAATAAAACAGCCGGGTTGCCGCAAGATAAAGCCTGAGAAAATGGAAAAAAAAGGTCTGAAGGGTATTCGATTGATTCTGGTAAATCTCAGCTATGTGGTGGTGGGATTGATTATCCTGAGAATAGCTGATCCCTTCAAATGGTGGGCTCCCGGCCCGGAGGAAGTAGCAAAAGAATTTTTGCAGGAGGTGGAGTTTGGGAATTTTGAAAAAGCTAAAAAATACGCGACTCCTGAAACCAAAGTTGAACTTGATTACCTGTCTTCGGGTGATTTCTACGGGGAATTCAATTATGTGGAAATCGGGAAGGTGGATATCAACGAAGAGGAGGCCATGGTTGATTATATTTTTGGTTATAACGAAAAAGAATACACCCTTTTTCTCCGACGGATCGACAAAGAGTGGAAGGTCAACGCCACCGCCCGGGAACTGGTCAGCCGCTATGAAACTGAAGCTTCCTACGATCAGGGAAGTTATAACTGGGAAACAGAAGAAGCCCTCCTGATCCCAAAAGATCCCGACGAAAAGCCCACCACCCTGCGGGGAGAACTGAGCGACGAGAAGGCGGTCCAAATCCTGGAAGAATTCCTCAAATCCCAAAAATAAGGTTGTTTCCACGGAGAAGACCATAGTCGCCCCCGTGTCATATTCCCTGAATTCAAATACCCATGCTGGGGATTCCCCCTTAATTCACTAACTTGCTGACCTGATTATTTTCAGGTCCAATTGGTTAATGGGTTAGTTATGAAAGCATTACGTATTTTTTCGGGAATCCTCTTTATCCTGTTTCTCGGCCAGGTGTTGCCAGCGCAACAAAGTTACGCTCTCCTGCTAAAATCAGGAAATTTCGTGCCCCAGGCCAATGGTCCTGAATTCACAGCCCGCAGTACAACCTTTACTGGTCAGGCAGCTGGTTGGGATTTTCGTCTGGTTCAGTTTGAGAAAATCCCCAATTCCACCCAAAGAAAAGCCCTGGAGCAAACAGGAATTCAGTTTGTCGAATATCTGCCCCACAATGCCTACCTGATGGCCTTTCCCGCAGGGTATGCTCCCGCCAACCTGAGAGAAGCAGGCATCCGCGCCGTAGTGGAAATGACCCCCGAAATGAAAACCCATCCCCTGCTGATCGAACGCCCTCTGCCAGCCTGGAGCCAGCGTCCCGACCAGAAAGCCGCCGTGGTGATCACCTGGTACCCTCAGATCGATCCCGCCAGGGTTCTTCCCCTGATCGCCGGCAATGCAGAGGTGGTAAAAGTAAATGAAATGTTTCACACCCTGGAGCTGATCATTCCCGAAAGCGAAATCCTGACTTATGCCGCAAATCCTGCGGTACAGTATATTGAGCCCTGCGATCCCGACCCCCAGCCTGAAAATTACACAGGACGCACCCTGCACCGTTCCAGTTCGATTGCCACTGAAGCCGCCTTTTCAGCCGGCCGCAAATACAACGGAAACGGTGTAAATGTAGGCATGGGCGACGACGGACCCATTGGACCTCACCTCGACTACCATGGCCGCACTGACCAAACCAATGTAATTTTGAACAACGGAAACCATGGCGACCACGTGGCAGGCACCATCATGGGCTCGGGCAACCTCAATCCCCTGCACCGTGGCATGGCTTACGGGGCCTTCCTTTACGTGTACAGCGTGTGGGACGCGGTCAATTTCAGCCCCCTGACCCACGCCAATGATCAGGTCATGATCACTTCGACTTCTTACTCCAACGGATGCAACGCAGGCTATACCAGCTTTGCCCGCACTGCTGACCAGACCACCCGCCAGAATCCCACCCTGTTTCACGTATTCTCGGCCGGCAATGACGGCACCTCTGATTGCGGATACGGCGCGGGCGCCAACTGGGGCAACGTGACAGGAGGGGTGAAAGTAGGCAAAAACGTCATTGCAGTAGCCAATGTCACCTCCGGGGGTGTGGTGGTAAATTCAAGCAGCAAGGGCCCCGCGGCCGACGGCCGCATCAAGCCTGAAGTATCTGCCAAAGGCACAGACGTTACCTCCCCCGTGGATGAGAACCAGTACGCCACCTTTACGGGCACCTCCATGGCCTGCCCTGGCGTATCAGGAACCTCGGCCCAGTTGTACCAGGCTTACCGCGATCTCAACAGTGGCAACGATCCAGATGCGGCTCTGATCAAAGGATTACTTATGAACTGTGCCACGGATGCAGGAAATCCCGGTCCCGATTTCAAATACGGATATGGCATCATCAATGCCCTGAGCGCAGTCAAAACCCTGGAAGACAACCGTTACCTCAAAGCCCAGGTAGATCAGGGAGACACCAACCTGCATACCATCACTGTGCCTGCCGGGGTGGCTCAGCTCAAGATCATGGTCAACTGGACCGACTTTGAAGGAAGCGCAGGTGCCTCGGTTGCCCTGGTCAATAATCTGGATATGCAGGTAATCGATCCTTCACAAACGGTGTTCAATCCCTGGGTGCTCGATCATTCGCCCAGCGCCACCGCACTCGACATGCCAGCCACCCGCTCAGTTGACAACCTCAACAACATGGAGCAGGTGACCATTGACGCTCCCGCGGCGGGCACCTACCAGATTCAGATTGCGGGAAAAGCTGTTCCCCAGGGTCCGCAGGACTATTTCGTCCTTTACGAAATGCTGGACAGCTCCATTACCCTGACCTATCCCATTGGCGGAGAGCCTTTCAGACCGGGTGAAACCGAAATTATCCGTTGGGATGCATTTGGCACCTGGGGTACCTTCGACGGAGAATACAGCCTTGATGGGGGTGCCACCTGGAATTCCCTGTTTACCGCAGGTCCCGCCAACAGCCGGCAGTATGCCTGGCAGGTTCCTCAGGGAGCCACTGGCGACGCCCGCATCCGCCTCACCCGCGGCAGCTATTCTGACATGGGCGAAGGGCCTTTTTCGGTCATTGGCGTGCCTTCCAGCCTGCAGGTGTATCGCTCCTGCCCTAACTATGCTGTACTGAAATACAACCCAGTCAGTGGCGCCACGGGATACGAGGCCAGCATGCTGGGTGCCAAATACATGGATTCGACCGCCGTTTCCGGCGCGGATACAGTGGTAATCAACGGACTCAGTGCCAACCAGTCTTACTGGTTTTCGGTCAAGGCAACCGGGCCCAATAACGCCGTAGGCCGACGCGCCATTGCAATTCAAAAAACTCCGGGCATTTTTAACTGTCTGGAACCCAACGACCTGGAAGTTACCCAGCTGATTGCACCCGTAAACGGCTCCATCCAGTCCTGCACCAACCCCACCAATATGCCGGTCAGGATGGAGATCAAAAGTCAGTCGCCCAATGACATGACCAATTTCCAGGTATCCTACAAATTTGACAACGGATCTGTGGTCACAGAAACCTACACGGATACCCTCCATGGCTACGATACAGACATTTACACCTTTACCACTGCCACAATCTCCCCTTCCACGGGCTCTCACAATCTGGTGGCCTGGTGCAATGTATCAACTGACCTTTACCGCGCCAACGACACGGTAACCACCAATTTCCAGGTGATCAATACCAGCCAGGTAAAAACCCTGCCTTATGCACAGAATTTCGAAGCATTCCCCAATTGCAGCGTGCAAACCAACTGCGAAGGCACTACCTGTAACCTGATCGACGGTTGGTCCAATGAGTCCAACGGCACCGGGGACGACATTGATTGGCGGGTAAATTCAGGCAATACGGCCTCCACCGGGACCGGTCCTTCCATGGACCACAATCCCGGCACTGCATTTGGCCGCTATCTTTACCTGGAAGCCTCCAACTGCTTCGAAAAGGAAGGCTACGTGATTTCTCCCTGTATTGACCTCACCACGGCGATCGAGCCCGAGCTTTCCTTCTGGTTCCACCTTTACGGAGCTGCCATGGGCGATCTTCATGTGGATATCTACGCCGACGGCGCCTGGACCATTGATGCCACCACCATGATGGGCTCCAACTGGTTTGATATCTGGTGGGAAAGAAAAATTGATCTGCAGCCCTGGGCCGGAAAAATCATCAACGTAAGATGGAGGGGTATTACGGGCACGGACTACACTTCTGACATGGCGATTGATGATATCAATTTTACGGAAACCTTTGTGGGAACCAATCCCAACCAGCTTGCCTCCCCGGTCAAGGTTTATCCCAACCCCAGCGCCGGCATTTTCAGTCTGGAAATGGAAGGAATTCAGGGAAATTCTCTGGAACTCTCGGTCATGGATATGCAGGGAAGAATTTTGATGCAGAAAAACCCCAGCTTCCAGGGCGATAAATACTATGGCAGAATTGACCTTTCCGCCTATCCTGCAGGGATTTATTCCCTGTCAGTCATGGTTGACGGAAAACGATTCACGAAGAAACTTTCCCGCCTCTGAGAAACCTGCTTGGCATCAGGTAGAAATTTGGCCCTCAAATACTGACGGATAATAACAGTATTTGGGGGCCTTTTCATGGGTTCATCCAACCCCTTTCATCCCTCTGGCAGGATATGGAAATTCAGGAATTTGACCCCAATTGCTGTCCGCCAAAATCCAGGCAGGAGAAAAATTGCAATGCCTGGGCAAAACTTTTGATTTCAGGCTGTTTTTTTCACCATACAGGCAGATTTTCTACAATTATTATCTATTTTTGTAATTCGAATTATCTCCAACAGATTCGGATTTATTACCAACTGCTTAACTAACCCAACCAAACACTCCTTTCATTCAAGCACCAACTAAATAGCCCCCCTCGCAGGAGGGTTTTTTCATTTTTTGACCAATTTGGTCTGGTATTTGGGAATGATAAAAGGCTTTAAAATCAATCAACTCAATCCTTCATTCCCCTTCAAACATCTGATTTTTTGGATGCTTTGGATGGGAGCTGGGTTTGGTTTGCAAGCCCAAAACTGGACCTGGGCCCTTCAGGCCAGCAATCCTGCTGAAGAAAGAAGCATGGATATCAGCGTCACTCCCGACGGCTACGTTTATACCTGTGGCGCATTTTCGGGATTTTCCTTCGGCATGACTCCTTACGGGGGATTTGGATTGGATGGATATGTGGCGAAACACGATACTTTGGGAAACCTGATCTGGTCATTTCATTTGGGCAGCAAAGGGCTGGATGACGAGGTCAAATCCATAACTGCAACTCCCACGGGATTTGCGATCACAGGTTTTTTCAATGATTCTGCTTTTTTCAAGGGCACAATCTCATCTCCCAACGATACCCTGGTAAGCAAAGGGGCGAAAGACTTTTTTATTGCCCAATACGACCAGGATGGCAATTTGCTCTGGGCCAAAAGCGGGGGAGGTACAGGGAATGACGAGGGCCTGGGGATTGCCCCCAATGGCAACGGATATTCATTTACGGGCTACATGACGGGCGGGGTCACCTTTGGTGGACTGGGCAGCGTAGCCCTGGGGGGCGGACAAGATATGTTTATTGCAAGCGTTGACCCTGGGGGTACTCCCCTCTGGATGGTGCGTGGACAATCCCCGTCTGCCGATTTTGGGAAGGACATTGCAGTGGGGCCCACAGGAAATATCTACGTGATTGGCAACTTCGACGGCGACAGTCTTTTTCTGAGCGATCCCCTGGGAAATCCGACCGACACCCTGGTCAATCCGGTTCCGGCCAATAAGGAAATGGCCCTGATCTCCCTCGACATCAATGGAATGCATCGCTGGGGGCATAATGCCGGCTCCAACGGAAACGATCTTGGCCGGGGGGTGGCTGTGCTGGGCAGTAATGTGTTTTTTACAGGAGGAATTTCGAATAATGCGACCTTTCCCGGGTCCGTTACTTCCGCAGGAAATATGGGCATGGAAATTTTCTACTCCAGTCATGACGAAAGTACGGGTTTGACCAATTACGCGGGCCGCTATCTCAATGCATCCAATCTGAATTCCTACGGGGAAGCCATTGCCCTTGATGGTGCCGGACGCATGCAAATTTCTGGTCAATTTGCGGGAAGCGTGAATTTTGGCAGCGTTTCCTTCAATTCCTCTGGTACCAATAACGCCTTTGTGGCCAGCAATGATGCAGCCACAGGCAATAATAACTGGGTGCTGAAAGGACCCAGTCTGAACTCTTCTGTTGCCACCAGCGTTGATTTTTTGCATCCCGGTAAATCCTTTGCCACGGGGCATTTCAATGGTAATATCAACCTGAAATGCAATGTATTCTCGCCCCTGATCAATGACGAAAATATCTGGGTGGCCCAGATTTCGCGGGGCATTCTCCCCCGCAACGATTCCTTTACCGTACCTGGAAAAGTCTCCCAAAACCTGCCTCCCCTGGCCAATGACATTTCCCAGGAATTTCTCAACCTCACCCTTTCCTCCATTATCACACCTCCCAAACACGGATCGGCATCCCTGATGCTTCCTGACACAGTCCAGTATATTTCCAACTCCACATATTCCGGCCCTGATTCCCTCGAATACAGGGTTTGCGACGGCTGCTATTGCGACAGCGCCTGGATTTATCTGATGGTCCTCCCGCCAACGGATCCGTTTTCCAGAAATGACACAGTTTGTGCCGTTGGAAACCAGCTTAACACCTTTTACCCTTTACTGAACGACACCAACACCAGCACCCTCGACACCATGTATGTGGTCATCAGCCCCCTGCATGGTGGGGCAACAGTGGCTGGCAATGACAGCATGTTGTATATGCCCAACGTGGGATTTTCCGGGCAGGACTCGCTGTTATATACCATTTGCGACAATAACAATATCTGTGATTCGGCCTGGATCTATATTACCCTTATTCCCCAGGCGGATGCAGGGAGTGACACCTCATTTTGTGCCACAGATACGATCAATCTAAGCGGCAATGCGGCCTTCCCTGGAGCGGGTGAATGGGCAATTCTGTCCGGAACGGGCAGTTTGGGAGACAGTTCAGTGAATAACACCTCATTTACCACTGCAAGCAGTGGAATGGTGGATTTGGAATGGGAGATCACTTACGGCTCCTGCATTTCAAGGGACACGGTGAAAATCACAACCCTGGCTATGCCCGGAGGTATTATTGGCAATCCAGACACCCTCTGCCCCCTGGAAATCACCACCCTGCAAATCCTTTTTAGCGGCCCCGGCCCCGCCTGGACCTTCTGGTATTCGGACGGAAGTTCAACTTTTTCAAGTCCCAGTTTCAGCAGCAATTATTCTCAATTTGTAATGCCCGGGGTCACCACCACCTACACCCTCGACTCAATCCTGGGAAATAATGGCTGCCTGAACACCAACCCCAATTCCAGCGTCACCCTTGTGGTTGACTCGGTGTTTCCCCTTGATATCGGCCCAGACACCACACTTTGCGCTTCGGATTCGCTGGTTTTGGATGCCGGGATATTCGGGGCTACCTATGCCTGGAGCACGGGCAGCAATAATAAAAAAGACACGGTTAACACCCCGGGTACTTACCGGGTAAAAGTAACGGTCTCCAACGGTTGTGTGGGGCGTGATACCCTGGTTTTTTCCAATTTTACCGGCCCAGTGGTCAATCTGGGGCCAGACACCACCATTTGTGATGGCGATGTACTGCTCCTGGACGCAGGAAATCCCGGGGCAAATTATGCCTGGAATCTTGGGCCTCCCACCCAAACTCACCTCGTCTCAAATTCTGGTCTCAATTTTGTTACCGTCACAGACTCCAACGGTTGTACTGGCAGCGATACCATCAGCATTTCCGTGTTTTTTGGATTTAATGTCAATCTTGGCCCCGACACCATCCTTTGCGCAGGAAACTCTCTTTTGCTGGATGCAGGAAACGCGGGCAGCGCCTTCCTTTGGTCCACGGGACAAACCTCCCAAACCATCACGGTTTCCACCCAGGATACCTTTTTCGTACAGGTTACCAATGCGCTGAATTGTGTGCGCTACGATACCATTTTGGTAAATATTTCTCCCCCACCCGTTGTTTTTCTGGGCAACGATACTGCACTTTGTTCCGGAGGCTCGCTGGTTCTGGATGCTGGAAATCCCGGGTCAACCTACCTGTGGAGTACAGGTGGAACCAACCAAACGGAAACTGTTTTCGTGACTGGCACCTACGACGTAGTCGTTACAGATGCGAATGGCTGCATGGGTTTTGACACGATTAATGTGACTTTTAATTCAGGTCTGATCGTCTCTCTGGGAAATGACACTTCGCTTTGTGCAGGAGATTCCCTGGTCCTTGATGCAGGAAATGCGGGCTCAACTTACCTGTGGAGTACTGGCGGCACCAACCAAACAGAAACTGTTTTCATCACTGGCACCTACGACGTAGTCGTAACGGATGCCAATGGCTGCATGGGATTTGACACGATCAATGTGACTTTTAATTCAGGTCTGATCGTCTCTTTGGGAAATGACACTTCAC
Source organism: Bacteroidia bacterium (assembly GCA_020635905.1). Classification (GTDB taxonomy): domain Bacteria; phylum Bacteroidota; class Bacteroidia; order J057; family JADKCL01; genus JACJYV01. Next base: position 507,289 of record JACJYV010000005.1, on the reverse strand, counting down.
TTTGCGGAGATTCGCTTGTGTTGGATGTGGGAAATTCAGGCTCAACCTATCTATGGAGCACAGGAGGAACCAACCAAACGGAAACTGTTTTCGTGACTGGCACCTACGACGTAGTCGTAACGGATGCGAATGGTTGTTCGGGATTTGACACGATCAATGTGACTTTTAATTCAGGTTTGATCGTCTCTCTGGGAAATGACACTTCGCTTTGTGCAGGTGATTCTCTGGTGCTTGACGCAGGAAATGCAGGCTCGACCTATTTGTGGAGTACTGGAGGAACCAACCAAACGGAAACTGTTTTCGTGACTGGCACCTACGACGTAGTCGTAACGGATGTGAACGGCTGCATGGGTTTTGACACAATCAATGTGACTTTTAATTCAGGTCTGATCGTTTCCCTCGGAAATGACACTTCACTTTGCGCAGGAGATTCTTTGGTGCTTGACGCAGGAAATGCAGGCTCAATTTACCTCTGGAGCACAGGGGGAGTTAATCAAATGGAAGCAATTGGGGCGACGGGCACCTTCAACGTAGTCGTTACAGATGTGAATGGTTGCATGGGCTTTGACACGATCAATGTGACTTTTAATTCAGGTCTGATCGTCTCTCTGGGAAATGACACTTCGCTTTGTGCGGGCGATTCCCTGGTCCTTGATGCAGGAAATGCGGGCTCAACTTACCTGTGGAGTACTGGCGGCACCAACCAAACAGAAACTGTTTTCATCACTGGCACCTACGACGTAGTCGTAACGGATGCGAATGGTTGCATGGGATTTGACACGATCAATGTCATTTTCAATCCCAATCCAACTGTATTCCTCGGAAATGACACATCGCTTTGCGCAGGAGATTCTCTGGTACTTGACGCGGGAAATTCAGGCTCGACCTATTTGTGGAGTACTGGAGGAACCAACCAAACAGAAACTGTTTTCATCACTGGCACCTACGACGTAGTCGTTACAGATGTCAACGGTTGCATGGGATTTGATACGATTAACGTCATTTTCAATCCTACTCCAATTGTATTCCTCGGAAATGACACTTCGCTTTGTGCTGGTGATTCTCTGGTGCTGGACGCGGGAAATGCAGGCTCAATCTACCTCTGGAGCACAGGCGGCACTAATCAGTTGGAAGCAATTGGGGCGACGGGCACCTACGACGTAGTCGTAACGGATGCGAATGGTTGTTCGGGATTTGACACGATCAATGTGACTTTTAATTCAGGTTTGATCGTCTCTCTGGGAAATGACACTTCGCTTTGTGCAGGTGATTCTCTGGTGCTTGACGCAGGAAATGCAGGCTCGACCTATTTGTGGAGTACTGGAGGAACCAACCAAACAGAAACTGTTTTCGTGACTGGCACCTACGACGTAGTCGTTACAGATGTGAATGGTTGCATGGGCTTTGACACGATCAATGTGACTTTTAATTCAGGTCTGATCGTCTCTCTGGGAAATGACACTTCGCTTTGTGCGGGCGATTCCCTGGTCCTTGATGCAGGAAATGCGGGCTCAACTTACCTGTGGAGTACTGGCGGCACCAACCAAACAGAAACTGTTTTCATCACTGGCACCTACGACGTAGTCGTAACGGATGCGAATGGTTGCATGGGATTTGACACGATCAATGTCATTTTCAATCCCAATCCAACTGTATTCCTCGGAAATGACACATCGCTTTGCGCAGGAGATTCTCTGGTACTTGACGCGGGAAATTCAGGCTCGACCTATTTGTGGAGTACTGGAGGAACCAACCAAACGGAAACTGTTTTCGTGACTGGCACCTACGACGTAGTCGTAACGGATGCCAATGGCTGCATGGGATTTGATACGATCAATGTGACTTTTAATTCAGGTCTGATCGTCTCTCTGGGAAATGACACTTCGCTTTGTGCGGGTGATTCTCTTGTGCTTGACGCAGGAAATGCAGGCTCGACCTATTTGTGGAGTGCTGGAGGAACCAACCAAACAGAAACTGTTTTCATCACTGGCACCTATGACGTAGTCGTAACGGATGCCAATGGCTGCATGGGATTTGATACGATCAATGTGACTTTTAATTCAGGTCTGATCGTCTCTTTGGGAAATGACACCTCGCTTTGTGCGGGTGATTCTTTGGTGCTTGACGCGGGAAATTCGGGTTCAACTTACCTGTGGAGTACTGGCGGCACCAATCAAATGGAGATATTGACCACTTCAGGTACCATTTTTGTGACGGTCACGGACGCAAGCGGCTGCAGTGGCTCTGATACCCTGGTCCTCTCCTTTTCCGCTGCACCTTCGCCCATTTTGATTGGGCTGGATACTTTGTACTGCGAACAGGATGCGCCCGCCAACCTGCTTGGATTGCCCGCAGGCGGCATTTTCTCAGGAAACGGGGTTTCAAACTCTCAGTTTTCTCCCGCGGCTGCTGGCCCGGGCGGGCCTTATCCAATCCTTTATTCCTATCTGGACTCCCTTTCAGGTTGTCCAGGCGATACCACCCATTTTGTGACCGTACTGGCGGCTCCACCTGCGGCCAACGCAGGACCAGATCAAAGTTCGGGCACTTCACTCGAATTTCATTTGCAGGGAAATTCACCCGCTTCCTTTTCCGGGCTCTGGACTTTTGCCTTCGGCCAGGGCGTGATTTCCAATCCCACCCAACCCAATGCTGAAGTCGAATTCGCCCAATCTGGCTCCTTTCAATTGGTATGGACCATTGACGGCGGGCAGTGCGGCCTCAGCCAGGATACCATGGAAATCTTGATTTCGGGCCTGAATATTCCCGAAGGTTTTTCTCCCAATGGGGACAATGTAAATGATTTTTTCGTGATCCGCGGCCTGGAAGATGTCAGTCAACGCCATCTTACGGTCTTCAACCGTTGGGGAAATCTGGTTTTCGTTTCAGAAAATTACACCAACAACTGGCAGGGCGCCAATCAGCTGGGCGATCCACTCACAGACGACACGTATTACTACATCCTGAACCTGGGAACGGCAGGCGTTTTTAAGGGTTATGTGGTGATCAAGCGGTAAATGCCAGCAAAATATGCATTCAGGGTTGACACATAACCCGCATGACGTATATCTTTAAGAATTAACCTCACCTCAAAAAAATTAAAATGGAAACAGAAAAAATTCAGCAATACCTGGACAAAGGTATTGAAATGGCCATTGAGTATGGTCCGAAGGTTTTACTGGCCCTTGCAACCCTCGTCATTGGGTTTTGGGTAGCGGGCAAAGTATCGCACCTTGTTGGTAAAGCCCTCAATCGTCGCGCAGTGGACGATTCCGTCCGTCCGTTTTTGACCTCTGTAGTGAACGTGCTGCTTAAAGTGCTGGTCATGATCAGCGTGGCCGAGATCATTGGCGTGGAAACCACCTCCTTTGTGGCAATTATGGGGGCGGCCACCCTGGCCATTGGTATGGCCCTGCAGGGCAGCCTGGGCAATTTTGCCGGCGGTGTTTTGGTCCTGACCTTTCGTCCTTACAGGGTTGGTGACCTGATTACTGCCCAGGGGCACACAGGAGTGGTCAAATCCATTCAGGTTTTCAATACAGTGCTGCTTACCCCAGACAATAAAACCGTGATCCTGCCCAATGGTGCCGTTTCCAATGGAGACATTACCAACCTGAGCACCCATGGCAATCTGCGGGTGGATCTGGTGATCGGGATCAGCTATGGGGCTGACATCAAAAAGGCCCGGCAAGTGGCGATGCAGGTAATGCAGGACGATCCAAAGGTGCTGAACGATCCTGCGCCTTCGGTCAATGTGCTGGAGCTGGCGGAAAGTTCGGTCAATCTGGCGGTGCGCCCCTACGCCACGGTGGCCGATTACTGGGATGTGTATTTTGGAATTCAGGAGAAAGTGAAGCTGGCTTTTGATCAGTCGGGAATTGCCATTCCGTTCCCACAGGTCGATGTGCACATGATCAGCAAATAGGCTGTAATTCAGATCAAAAGGTACTTTTACCAAAGAAAAAAGGCTGCTCCCTCTTCAGGAACAGCCTTTTTTATGGGTTATTTTTTCGGCTCAGCCAGCTTTCTGACCTTTCAGATTCACTTTGAAATCGATCATGTCGTCGATGATGGCATCAGCAGCCAGGTCTTTGAAAAAAGAACCAGAGCTGTACTGGATGTTCCAATCAGTACGGTTGATAGAGAATTCAGCAGAAGCAGTCATATCGTTCTCACCCAGGGTCACCTGAGCGGGGAAAGAGATGTTTTTGGTTACCCCTTTGATGGTGAGGTTTCCGCTTACAGTTCCATTCTCAACTTTGGTGATTTCAAAAGAAGAGGTGGGATTTTGAGCCACGTCAAAGAAGTCAGCGCCAGAAAGGTGACCAACCAGTTTGCCATTTTTCTCAGCATCCTCAATGTCGGTATTTTTGATGGTATTCATGTCAATCACGAATTTACCACCGGAAATCTGACCGTTTTCAGCCATAACTTCGCCAGAGGTCATCTGGATGGTTCCAGAGTGGCCATAGGCAACTTTTTTACCAGTCCACTCGATGGTTGAGCCAGCCAGATCCACCTGGTAGGTAGTTCCTTTGGCATCAGCCACTTCCTGGGCATCGTTGGCATCAACGGATTTGTTTCCGCCGCAGGCAAACAGGGTCAGGCTTGCAGCCAGAACAAAGAATAAGGAAAGTCTTTTCATTTTTGTAAAGAGTTATTATTAATCGTGTGCAAAATTAGTAATTAATGTTTAACCATCTATAAATCAGATTGTTTTTATTTTTTAAGCCCGGGGGATCAATTTGAATTGAGGTAAATAAAATTCCCGCGGATGGATTTTACACCATAAAAAATCCCGCTTCGGGGAGAAGCGGGATTCTTTTTACACACACGATATAAGGAGAACACTTTTTAGTTAAACTCCCCCAGGCGTGCTTTTATTGTTTCTTATTTGAAAAGATTTCCCAGAATATTTCCGGCCATCCCGGCCACATCGTCAGCAATGCTGCCATCTCCGTCACGGTCAAGCAGTTGGCCAAACAGCCCCATTTCATTGGACTGATTTTGCTCTGATCTGCTTTTTTCGCCGCTGAGCATACCAATCAATCCGCCTGCATCCAGGCCCTGGTCCCGTTTTTGCTTGCCGATTGCTCCCAGTACCACGGGAGCTACCATGGCAATCAGTTGCCCTGCTTGTCCGGCATTGAGGCCGCTTACCTGGCTTACGCCACCTTCGACCATACCGCGTTTTTGTCCGAAAACGTGCCCCAGAATGGAGTCGCCGTGGCTGGTATCGCCCTGCTGCAGGAAACCACCCAGGTTGTCGAGGATGCTGCCATCGTGGTCGCGGTCCAGGGCACCCGCCAGAGCATCGGCTCCGCCTTCTTTCTGTACGTTATTGGCCAATCCGCGCACGATCATGGGCAGGGCAGCGGCAATGGCAGACTGGGTCTGGCTGTTGCTTTTGGCGCCAATTTGTTGGGTGATGGCCTGAATGCCTGCCTGTCCGAGCTGGCCCTGGATCATATCGAGAATTCCTGACATAATTTTCTGTTTTAGATGATAGGATTTGTTAACCCTCAAGTTTACACATTTCAAGTTCCTGGGAAAAGCCATTTTCGACAAACCTGCCACACAGGATCAGGACATTTTTCAAACTGTTCAAAATTGATAAAGAATGGAACGGGATAAATATTTTTTCAATCGTTTTGGCCCGAAATTTGAATTATCGAAATCCAATTACTCCTTCAACCCGTTTATAGAAAAGATTTTAGCCTCCCATGACAACCATCAACCTGCAATCCGCCTTCCTCAAACTGCCCGTTTTTTTCCGTCTCAACCTGCCGGTCGCGCTGGTCGCGGTGTTACTTTTTGGCCTGCCCGGACTTTTTATCCCTCTCTTTTTTGAAATTATCCGCAATGTTTTGGCTTTGGGATTGAATCATTTTCTTCCCGAAGATCTGCAGCTCGAACCGGTCAGTGAGGTCAGGATTTAAGGCTTGAACGGGTCCCCAAAGGCTGTTTTTAACACCTGATTTTTGACAGAATGTAAGAATCCGAATGGATTTGCCTGTATGTTAGTTCATGGAAATAATTTTTTATTACTCTTTCAAATATGAATTCTTGCAAAAAAATACAAATAGGAATCATTTAAGTTGATTATTGTCAAAATCAACACACCTTTTATTTTCTGCAAAACAGATATATTTTCTGGATATACGTACCCGAAAGTGGCTTTCCTGATTTTTTTAACCTTGATATATATAGTTTTCTGCCTTTCTGATTCAGGGAAAGGCGATTCTGATTTTCATTTTTATCCATTTTCACAAAATCCTTACGAGGCGCTACCAACCTGTTGCGCCTTGGGAGTCAGCGTACTACCTTTACACATCGACTCAACTCAAACTCATTAGTTATTCAAACTTACCACGCTGATACAGCAATCCCGGCACCGCCGAAGGCTGTTGAATTATTCAGTTGCCGACAATTCGTGAAATAATCGCGCAGGTCGCTTATCCGGCTTTTTTGCGCAAAAATATAGTCAGAGGTTCGTTAATTCCAGTTCTTTGACCGCGGCTCCGTCAAGCTGCGGTCATTTTTTTTATGGCCGTTTTTAAGGGTAGCAAATCTCATTACCAGACTTGCCTTAAATGGTGCTCATTTACAGGCAATCATCAGGCAATGAGCATGGCGATAATATCCAGATCAGCTTCAGACCAATCCAATTCAGACAATTCCTGCGTATCCAGCCAGCGCAAGGCCGCATGCTCCCGCGGGAAGGGAATTCCCCGGATAATTTCGCAGTGAAAAGGGATCAGTTCGAGGCGGGGCGAGTCTGATGGAAATAAAACAATGGGCATTTCAGCGGTAATGCGAATTTCCACCCCCAATTCCTCCATGATTTCGCGGTGAAGGGACTCGGCCGCGCTTTCGCCCGGATCAAGTTTTCCGCCGGGAAATTCCCACTTCAAAGGCAAATTCATGCTCAGACTGCGCTGGGCGGCCAGAATTTTTCCCTCGTGATGGATAATTGCACAGCTTACCCTGATGGGTGGATCAGAGGGGAGATTCCTCGATTCCATTCAGGATATTGATGGTTTGCAGGAGGTCGCCAGACTGGTAATAATCCACAGAAATGAAATTGACCTGGTGCTGGTGCGCGTCTTTGCAGCCCTGTGCCCGGGGATACATTCTGCTCAACTGGTTGACTGCCGAGGCAGAATCTTTGTTGGCAGATTGCAGGGAAAAGCCAAAAATCGAGGCAGAAATGTGGTGCTCCAGGAAATAAAGGTCGTTGCCGTCGTTGCCGCGGTCGGTGGCACAGGAAAATTCAGAAGAAGAAAGCACTTCAAAGGGAGTAGCCGCCACCCATTGCCAGGTGTAAAGCAGTTCATCCGCCGCGTTGGCCGTATTTTGGTCGTCCACAAAGACCACCAGGCGCTTATTGCTGTCGATCATTTGCTGGAGGGTTGGCCAGTCGTCTGAGGGCTGTTGCACATGCATATAATCCACCAGGCCAGCCGCATCCAGATCGGTCATCAGAGCCGTGGCACTGACGCTGGTATGGATAAACAGGGTGACCACTTCCCGGCTGGAATCAGCCAGAAAGGTGGCAATTTCGCCCAGGGGTTTGCTCAGGGTTTCGATGCCAAAAATGCCTTCCAGACCAGAAATGCCAAAATAAACCTGAAGTTTGCCGTCCTTTTCTTCCACATCCAGGGAAATGGCACGAATCCCATCCCGCAGCTGGCGGCTGACGGGAAAGTCCTGGTTGGGGGCCTGCCACTGGGTTACCCCAAAGTTGTAGCGGTAGGAACGGTTGGTGGCGGGATAGGCCACTTCGTTATATTTTTTGTCGCAAAGCGCACTGTGGCCATTGCAGGGCGTGCGTGATGCGTTGGTATCCACGGTATCGGTCGGGGTGAGGTGATCAATGGCAGGTTCCCATTGGTCGATGGTACCACAACCCAACTGGGCCAGACTAAACAGCGCAAAAGTGATGGCTACGGATAGAAAGTGCTTGCTCATAACCTGTTTAAATAGTGTGTAAAGGCCCCCGAAGTTAAGAAAATTCAACCAAATACAGTAAGATTAATGTCACCCAAAAACCTTTCTGAACAGAGAACACGCTAAAAGGGAATAAAAAATATTTTTTCTAAAAATTTTGCATTCATCTCATTATCAAGGCATTAAAATATATCCAAACGCCCTTCCCACGGTTTCCCGGGCTCATTTTTAGTAATCCTGTTACCCCTTTGGCTTAGAGTAATAGATCGAAAGATAAAATCGTTATTCACTAACAATATCACGCCTATTGCTCCTGATTTACTCCGAACAATCAATAATTTATCAAAACCCAAGGAGGAAACCATGCTTTTACCCATCCCAAAATTCCGCTTGTCTTCTGTAATGATGTTGTGTTTGCTGTTTGCCGTGGCGCTGACCTATGGCTGCAAATCCACTCCCCGCAAACCCCTGATCGAAGCCACGCTCGGGACCATTCCCCAACAGGAATTCACCATTGATGCCTCCAAAAACGAGGTGGTGGTTGGCGCTGCCGGATCCGTATTTGCCATTCCAAAAGGCGCATTTCTGGACGCCAAAGGCAAGAAAGTAATTGGAGAGGTGAAAATCGTGATCCAGGAAGCCCCTGATCTGGCCACCATGTTCAGAGCCGGCATGCAAACCGTTTCCAAAGACGGACTGCTGCGCACGGATGGCTCGTACTCGATCGAGGCCTTCAAGCACGATGAAGCCGTTACCCTTGATCCCAAAGTGGGAATCTTTGCCTACTTCCCCACGGACAAGGTCGATCCGGATATGAATCTGTATAATGGCAGACTGGTGGCCGAAAACGTTGAATGGACCCTGACCACCACTCCCCAGGCCGGCATTCCCGTTTGCGATACGGACCAGGAAACCCGCAAAAAATGCAAAAAATGCGAGCAACTGGTGAAGATGAATCAATCCATTCATCCCGGACAGATGCCGCTGGAAGCCGATGATTTCTGGTCGAAAAGATACTACTGGCACGATGGCGTGATGTACTTTGCCGCTTCAGGCAGCGCCCGCCCTGTATTCAAGAAGAAAGATCTGCAGGATTGCCAGGATTACATGTCGCGCACCAAAGACGGCCTCGAATTGCTGGCCAAGGTGAAACAAATCACTGAAACCCAACTGAGCAACATTGGCAACCATTACGCCTTTCGCCTCAACAGCCTGGGCTGGAAAAACTGCGACGCTCTGGTGAAGGAAGATCTGGTGGCCTTTTCGGGCAAGGTGGTGGACGACGATGGCAAGGCAGTGGGCGCAGCCATGGTACACCTTTACTGCAAGGAGCGCAACATCCACGTCATGACTCAAACTGATTTTGACGGAAGTTACTCCTTCAGTTTTCAACCTCAAACTCCCTTTACCCTTTATGCCTACCAGGGCGATAAAGTGGGCAAATCCAATCTCAGCATCCGCTCGGCAAATGAAAGTGTGAGCAGTGTGCAAGTCAACAAAATCAGTGAAAACGAGGTCGAGAAATACCTCGAAGACCTGATCTGAACCCCAAATAACCCCGGCTCGTTCCGTGCTCAAACCTGAGCTTTCCACCCCTTTTAAGTGCCGGGGCAATGGAAAGAACGGGGAAAGGGCCGGATCGGGCTGTTTCTGGTGGCTTGAAAAGCCACCAGCTGCAAGCTTCAAGCTACGAGCTTCGAGCAACCCAACTCAAAAACCGTAAACTGAAAACCGTAAACCGTTTCCCCATGAAAAAGAAAAAAGTTCTCTTCGCCACGCTTCCCCTGCTCGCCATCATTTTAGCAGTTCCTCTTTTTCGCACTCCTATGCTCCACTGGGCCCTGGCCAAAACGGAGCACAAACTTCAGGATCGTACGGGGATCCAGATTTCGTTTTATGATCCGGCCTGGAAAAGCTGGAACCGGGTGGGATTCAGCCGCATAGAAATGGAAAAGCCGGATGGCTCCCTGTTGTTTGTGGCCGAATTTCCAGAAATTTCCCTCACCACTTCCTCCCTGCTGGGGGGCGATCCTCACCTGACCAGCCTTTCCTGGGAAGGCGCAAGCCTGGCCCTGGCCATTTCTCTGGATGAGGGTGACTCAGGCAGCAGTGCCATAGAACCCATGAAAATCCTGCGCAAAATCGAGCCAGCGGTCACCAGTTTCAGTAGCATGATCCCCGAAAACCTGGCTCTGAGACGGAATCAGGTTACCTGGCCAACGGGCAATGGAAAGGCCATTTTGCTGGCCCAGAACGTTACTTTAGACAACCATCAGCTGGAAACTGAATTGCTGCTGGACCGAAATGGCGAGGGCGATAGCCTGAGTTTGTTGAAAATTTCGGGAGAATGGAACGGTGAGGAGGGCTCTGGAAGACTGGTAATGGCCACTCCCAATCCGGAAGGATTCAGACTTCCCTTGTTGCGGGAAGGGGCTGAAATCGGGCTCAGCACGGGTCGGATAGATTTTGAGCAAATTCCCAATGACAATAAAACCCGCCACCTGAGCGGAAATCTGGCCCTGACGGATTTGTGGGTGAAACATCCCAAAATCTCACCCAGAGGATGGAAATTTCCAGCAATCTCCGCCGATTTTCAGGCCAGGGCGGAGGCAGGAGCGCTGGCAGTTTCGGTCACCACGGAGGTCAATGGGTTGGTGAGTACCCAGTCGCTGAGTTTGCTTGCAGAGGAAGGCGAAGCCCGGATCGATTTTGAATTCCCAAGGCAGGATGCCAATCTGTACCTTGCCGCCCTGCCCCGGGGTGGATTTTATGCGTTGGAAGGAATGGAACTGGAGGGAAAGTGGGGTGAAAAATTCACTCTGGAGTTGAATGATCAGGGCAAATTTGCCCTGAATGCGACCCAGCTGGACAGCGCCCTGACGGTTAAAACCTGGGGACCCGCCGACCCAAACCTTCTGAAAGGAAATTTTACCCACCTGCCCTGGAAAGAAGACCGTGCCGTCCGGATTGCGGCGGATGCGCCTGGATTTACGCCCCTGAATGAGATTCCCCAAAAATTTCTGGCTGCACTTATTTTGTCTGAGGACGCCAATTACTTTTCCCACCAGGGATTTGATCCTCAGGGCTTTGCCCTGGCGATGCAGGATAACCTCAAAACGGGAAAATTCAGCCGGGGCGCCAGTACCCTTCCCATGCAGTTGGTCAGGAATGTTTTTCTGGTCAAAGACAAGACTTTGGAGAGAAAATTGGAGGAAATTGTCCTTACCGGATTGATCGAAAAGTCTGACATACCTGGCAAAAAACGAATGTTGGAAATATACATAAATGTAATTGAATGGGGCAGTGGAGTTTACGGAATCAGAGCTGCCAGCCAGACCTATTTTGGAAAGGAACCCCGGCAATTAAATTGGAATGAAATGTTGTTTCTGACCGGGATCATTCCCAATCCTCAAATGGCTTCTTCCTTTTTCGAAGAGAGCGGCGAACTCACGGACTTTGCAGATGCTTATTTTGCGGGAATGGCCTTTCAAATGCATCAATTGGATTTGATTAGCGATTCTGAACTTGAAAACATGGCCGCCCCCCGCCCCTTTTTCCTTCTTAATTCACCAACAGAAGGAATGGGAAAGGAGGCCATGAGCGGCAGCTAATTTCCTCAATCATCTGGTTATTGCGCCCCCTTTTCCGGAAAAAAATTCCGGATCAGGGGGCTTCCTTTTTTATTAACAATTCCTTAAGAAAAGCTTGAAAAGCTGATTAAGAATGGCCTTGGAACATGTAAGAATTTTGGCTAAATTGTAAGCCAATTAACCTCAGGTTCCAACTTGCATAATCAACTCTTTTTTTGCCTGACCCAGGGAAATCTTTCCCGAAATTTTATCAAAATTCATAGGACTATGAAAATTAAAAATTTTAACCAACCCAGGCCAAAAATCCCTTTCAGGATGTTTTTTGCATTCCTGATTGCTGGTTTTTTTGCCTTGCCTTCCCTGTATTCACAGGTGAAGTCCAACCCACCCGCCCTGACCACCCCTACAGTTGCAAAGGGAAGTACCACTGCTCCCGGGTTTGCCCGAATTACACCGGAAAAGCAGATTTACCTCGACCCCTTGAACCCTGTCCAGGCCGATTACAAGGCCGACATGTCTCATTTGGGATTTGCAACCCAGGCCGCGGCGGAGAGTTTCTTTAACAACTATTCCACTGTAACGGTTCAGTTTTCGGTTGCGGATAAAAATACCCTCAACATCCACTTGGCACAGAGCGGTTCCACCCAGGGCTGGACTGTCCAAAACTGGAACGATCACTTTCTGCAAAAGGCCCAGGCCCTGAAAGTTAGTAGCCATTAATTATTTGACTCAAGAGCTATTATCATGAGAAATTTTAGACAAAAAATAACATCCGGGCTGGTTCTGGTTGCTTTGTTTTGTTGCGGATGGGTCAATGCGCAGAGCATCAGCACCCAGGGCAATACAAATGCAGCTCAGCTTGCCAGCCTCCTGCTTGGAAACGGGGTGACCATTTCCAACGCCACCCTGAATTGTGGCTCTACCCAGTACGGGCCCGGCTCAGGCACTTTCAGCGCAAATGGATCAACTTTCGGCATTTCCTCCGGGGTATTGCTTACCTCGGGAGACGTTGCGGGAGCGGTTGGACCCAATACAGTTCCCGGTTACACGGGATCAACAGGAAATGGAGGTGATGCAGATCTGAACGCCCTTATTCCTCAAGGCACTTTCGACAAATGTGTGCTGGAATTTGACATTGTTCCCTTCTGCTCCACCATTACTGTGAATTACATCTTTGCCTCTGAGGAATACCTGGAATACGGATGTTCCGGCTTCAATGACGTATTCGCCTTTTTCATCAGCGGTCCAGGCTATGCAGGTAAAGTCAATATTGCCCTCGTGCCCGGCACCACCACTCCTGTATCCATCAACAACGTTATCAATGGAACCAACGGATGTGTTTCCTATCCCCAGTTTTACGTAGATAACCCTGCAGGTTCTCCCACCATGCAGTACGATGGTTCGACCATCAAACTGACCGCCACCGCCAACGTTACCCCTTGTCTCAGCTACCACCTCAAGCTGGCTATTGCTGACGCAGGTGACCAGGCACTTGACTCAGGTGTGTTTCTGGAAGCAGGCGGAACCGGGTGTACCACCCAGGCTCTCCAGATTGCGGGTAACGTTACTCCCGAATACTGCCCCGGTGCAGGCAATGGTGCGATCAGCGTATCTGTTTCTGGCGGAACCGGTCCTTACACCTATAACTGGAGCAACGGTGGAACCGGTTCCAGCATTTCCGGTCTGAGCGCAGGTACCTATACCGTAACGGTTCAGGGCTCAAACTGCGTTTCCTCTGGCGCTGCCACTTTCACTGTGCCTGTATCAAACAGCGCTTGTAATGCTCCTCCGGTTGCTCACTGCAACAACCAGGTGCTGAGCGCCGGCTCCAACTGCCAGGCCAACGTATCTGCCCAGGTGATTGGCGCAGGATCCAGTGATCCCAATGGCGATCCCCTTACCTATACTGTCTCCCCGGCAGGCCCTTATGGACTGGGAACCACAACGGTCACCATGACTGTAACCGATCCTTCAGGAGCCAATGCTTCCTGTACTGCAACGGTAACCGTGGTTGACAATACCAATCCAACCATCTCCTGCCCTTCCAACATCACCGTCAATAACGCTCCCGGACTGTGCAGCGCACCCGTTTCCTACAACGTGAGCGGCAATGACAACTGCCCTGGCTACACCCTGACTCACCTGAGTGGACTGGTTAGCGGATCACAGTTTCCGGTGGGAACCACCACCAACAGTTGGAAAGTAACTGACGGAGCTGGAAATACTGCGACCTGCTCCTTTACGGTAACGGTAAATGACAACGAGTCTCCGGTTGCGCTTTGCAAGAACCTGATTCTCACTTTGGGCACCAACGGCACAGGCTCTACCACTGCCAATGCCATCAATAATAATTCCACTGACAACTGCGGAATTGCCTCATTGACCGCCAGCCCGCTTACCTTCGGCTGCAGCAACCTTGGCGATAACACCGTGACTCTGACAGTGACGGACGTGCATGGCAATTCCAAAACCTGTAACGCCACTGTAAATGTAAGGGATCAAATTGCTCCCACTGCACTTTGTAAAAACGTAACAGTACAGCTGAATGGCTCCGGCACTGCCAGCATTTCAGGCAGTACAGTGAACAACGGTTCTTCTGACAATTGCTCTGTGGCCAGCACTTCTGTTACTCCCTCAACCTTCGGTTGCTCCAATGTAGGGTCTAACCCCGTAACCCTGACCGTTACTGACGGGTCCGGCAACAGCAGCACCTGCTCTGCCACGGTAACCGTAGTTGATAACGTGGCTCCTGTGGCTCATTGCCAGGATGTGACTGTATCACTCAACTCCGCAGGAGCAGGTTCCACCACTGCCAATGCCGTAAATGATGGATCTACCGACAACTGTGCCATCGTTTCCAAAACCCTGGACGTAACCACTTTTGGTTGCAGTAACGTAGGCTCGAATCAGGTTGAACTGACAGTTACAGACGCCAGCGGAAATTCCGCCGTCTGTACCGCCAACGTGACCGTGGTTGACAATGTGGCTCCCGTAGCCACCTGCCAGAACGTAACCGTTCAATTGAATGCCAGCGGAAGCGGCTCAACCACTGCCGGAGCCGTGAATAACGGATCTTCTGACGCTTGTGGAATTGCTTCTCTGAGCCTCAGTAACAGCACCTTTGGCTGTACCAATGTCGGTCCGAATTCAGTAACCCTGACCGTGACCGACAATAATGGAAATTCTTCCACCTGTAATGCAACAGTTACGGTACAAGACCTGGTTGCTCCCAATGCAGTTTGCCAGAATGTTACCGTACAACTGGATGCCAGCGGAAGTGGTTCCACCACGGCCGGCGCGGTAAATAACGGATCCTCTGACGCTTGTGGAATTGCTTCTTTGAGCCTCAGCAACAGCAATTTTGGCTGTACCAATGTCGGTCCCAACGGCGTAACCCTGACCGTGACTGATATTAACGGTAATTCCTCCACCTGCAGCGCTACCGTTACCGTACAGGATAATGTGGCTCCTGTGGCCAATTGCCAGGATGTAACCGTTCAGCTGGATGCTTCCGGAAACGGATCCACCACCGCTGGTGCGGTTAATAATGGCTCAAATGATGCTTGTGGAATTTCCTCCATCAGCCTCAGCAACACCACCTTCAACTGTGGACACATCGGCTCCAACAGCGTAATCCTTACAGTTACTGACAATAATGGCAACGTTTCCACCTGTACTGCTTCCGTAACCGTGGAAGACCACGTGGCTCCGATCGCCAATTGCCAGGATGTAACCCTGCAACTGGATGCCAGCGGCAATGCCAGCATTACTGCCAATGACGTAAATGGCGGCTCCAGCGATGCCTGTGGTATTGCCAGCCTGGCCATCGACAACGGTTCCTTCGACTGCAGTGACGTGGTTGCCGGTTCCGGTCCTCAGCTTGATCTGTACATCTCTGAGTACATTGAAGGTAGCAGCAATAATAAATGTATTGAGATCTACAACGGAACAGGGGCCAGCGTTTCCCTTTCGGGCTATACCCTGAAGGTTTATTCCAACGCCAATACCACTGCTTCACCCATCGCTCTGAGCGGCACTGTTGCTAATGGAGATGTGTTTGTGATCTGCAATCCTTCAGCAGGTGCTCCTTTCCTGGCCCAGGCCGATCAGACTTCTGGTTCCATCAATTATAACGGAAATGACGCTGTGGTACTGGAGAAAAATGGTACTCCCATTGACATCTTCGGTAAAATTGGTCAGAATCCCAGCACCTGGTCACAAGGCGGAAACAACACCACCGATCACACCCTGGTGCGCAATGCCAGCATCTATGCCGGAAATACAGACAATGCCACTGATTTCCCCGCTCTGGCTACTGAGTGGACCCAGTTCGCAAATAACACCGCCACCCAACTGGGTTCTCATACCCAAAACCCCGTTTCCATGGGCGGCGGCGGACCTGTGGTAACCCTGACTGTGACCGACAATAACGGCAACGTCAGCACCTGCACCGCCAATGTAACCGTACTTGATAATGTGGCTCCCAATGCCCTTTGCCAGGATGTAACTGTACAACTGGATGGTTCAGGAAACGGATCCACCTCTGCCACTGCGATTGACGCAGGTTCATCTGACGCTTGCGGAATCGCCAGCCTTTCCCTTAACAATTCAGCTTTCACCTGCAGCAATGTTGGTTCGAACTCTGTAACCCTGACCGTGACGGATGTGAATGGGAATTCCTCCACCTGTTCCGCCAATGTGACCGTGCAGGACAATGTGGCTCCCAATGCCATCTGCCAGGACGTAACCGTTCAGTTGGACGCCAGCGGAAACGGAAGCACCACGGCTCAGGCTGTGAATAATGGTTCCAATGACGCCTGCGGCATTGCCAGCCTGTCGATCAGCAACTCCAGCTTCAATTGCAGCAACGTAAGCGCTCAGCCCACAGCAAACGGACTGATCATTTCCGAGTATGTGGAAGGTTCTGGCCTGACCAAGTACGTTGAAATTTTCAACGGAACCGGCGCTCCCGTGAACCTGGCCAATTACAGCATCCGCTTGTATTCAAACGGATCTGCTACGGTTACCACCAACAGCTCTCTGGCAGCGGCCGGAACTCTGGCCAACGGACAAGTGGCTGTTTTTGCCAATTCAGGAGCAACTGCCTACACGGGAACCAGCTTCCCTCTCGGCGCAGTTAACTGGAACGGCGACGACGCTTTCGATTTGTTTGACAATGTGAATAATGTTCAGGTTGACATCTTTGGTGAAATCGGAGTGGATCCCGGATCCCAGTGGGGAACAGGTTCACTGGTAACCGCTGATGCAACCCTCCGTCGTAAATCCACCGTCCTTTCCGGAAACACCCTGAATGGCGCTGGCTTCCCGACTCTGGCAACTGAGTGGGATGCATTCTCCACCAACGACGTGTCCGGACTGGGCTCACACAACCTGGCTGGCGGCGCCTCCAACAGCACCGTGCTGACTGTAACCGACAATAACGGCAACGTTAGCAGCTGTACCGCCAATGTAACCGTAGAGGACAATGTTGCTCCCTCTGCAGTTTGCCAGAACATCACCATCCAACTGGATAACGAAGGAAATGCTTCCATTTCTGGTGCCCAGATCGATGGCGGCTCCTCTGACGCATGTGGAATCGCATCTCTGGATGCTTCTCCCTCCACCTTCACCTGCAATAATGCAGGTGGAAACACTGTAACCCTGACTGTTTCTGACGCCAATGGCAACAGCAGCACCTGTACCGCAACCGTTACGGTTGAGGACGGCGTGGCTCCCATTGCTTCCTGCCAGAACATCACGGTGCAACTGGGCCTGAATGGAATGACCTCCATCCAACCCGGTGACATCAACAGCGGCAGCACCGACAATTGCGGAATCACCAATCAAAGCCTGGACGTGTCTGTGTTTGATTGTTCTGACGTAGGAGGTCCGGTTGCAACATCTGGTCTGATCATTTCTGAGTATGTGGAAGGATCCGGATTTACCAAATACGTTGAGATCTACAACGGAACGGGCGGTCCGGTCAACATGGCCAACTACCAGCTCCGTCTGTACAGCAATGGCAGCACCAACCCCAACCCGGTCAGCTCTCTGGCTGCCGCCGGCACCCTGGCCGATGGCGCAGTAGCTATCTTCCGTAACTCCCAGGCAACTGGTTACTACGGAACTTCCTACGCCATTACCGCCGCCAACTGGAACGGTGACGATGCCTTCGACATCTTCAACACGGTAACCAACCAGCAGGAAGATATTTTTGGTGAAATTGGGGTGGATCCGGGCACAGCCTGGACTTCTGGCAGCCTCTCAACTGCCAACCGCACCCTCCGTCGCAACGGAACGGTGACCAGCGGCGTGACTGGCAGCAACCCCGGATTTGCCACCCTGGGCACTGAATGGACTGGCTTTGGTCAGGATGATGTTTCCGGACTCGGAAACCATGGTTACAACCCTGCAGGTTCACAAAACCCAGTGGTACTTACCGTATCAGATGCAGCAGGAAACAGCTCAAGCTGTACCGCCCAGGTTACTGTTGAAGACAACGTACCCCCGGTTGCAACCTGCCAGAACACCACCGTGCAACTGGATGCCAGTGGCAATGGTTCTCTCACCGCTCAGGATATCGACGGTGGATCCTATGACGCCTGTGGAATTGCTTCTCTGAGTGCAAATCCCACTACTTTCAACTGCTCTAATGTGGGTGGTGTGGTTCCCATGACGGGACTGATCATCAGCGAATATGTGGAAGGTACCAGCGTGGTTAAATACATTGAGATCTACAACGGAACTGGTGCAGCCGTGAATCTGGCCAACTACCAGCTGAGACTGTACAGCAACGGTGCTTCCACCCCGAGCTTCAACCCGGGTCTGGGCTCTGCCGGCATCCTGAATGACGGTGCCGTAGCAGTATTGGCTAATCCATTTGCCAACTTCTACCCTGGACCCACCACTTCGGTGATTTCTGTTAATCACAATGGTAATGACGCTATTGCCCTGTTCAATACCCAGACCAACCAGAACGAGGACATCTTTGGTGTAATCGGTCAGGATCCGGGAACGGCCTGGACAGCTCCCGGCGGCTTCACCACCGTGGATGTTACCCTGCGTCGTAAGTCAACCGTGGGCGGTGGCGTGACCACCAACCCGGCTACCTTCGCCACCCTGGGTACCGAATGGGATATGTATCCCACCAATACCATTTCCGGTCTCGGCAGCCACGTTTACGCTCCCACCTCCGGCACACCTAACCTGGTGACCCTGACGGTAACGGACAATAACGGTAACAGCTCAACCTGTACCGCCAATGTGACGGTGGAAGACAATGTTGCTCCTGTGGCCCTGTGCCAGAGCATCACCATCAATACCGATCCTTCGGGTCCTGTAACCATCACTGAGCAGGATATCGACAATGGCAGCAACGACGCCTGCGGTATCCAGAGCCTCAGCCTGGACATCACCAGCTTTGATTGTTCGGACAAAGGACCCAATACTGTGGTTCTGACGGTGACCGACGTGAACGGCAACGTGAGCACCTGCTCTGCAGTGGTGACCGTGACCAACGATCCGCTGACCTGCGCCACCACCAGCCCGACCTATGCCTGCGGCTATAACGTAAGCTGCGCCGGCTTCTCAGACGGACAGGCTACGGTGTCTGTGGACGGCGGATGTCTGCCCTACAGCTACCTCTGGAGCGATGGTCAGACCAGCGCCACGGCCATCAACCTGCAGGCTGGCACCTACACTGTGGTGACCACCGACGCAGTTGGCGACCAGGTTTCCTGCACCATCACCCTGACTGAGCCTGCCCCGCTGCAGACCTCGATCGACGTGACCGATGTGACCTGCTATGGTTTTAACGACGGATCTCTGGATCTGACTGTTACCGGCGGCGCCAGCTGCGATCCTTACAGCTACAACTGGAGCGGAACCACCTACGACAATCAGGCTTACAGCTCTTCTGTGGAAGATCCGGCCAACCTGTATGCTGGTTCCTACAGTGTAACCGTAACGGATGCCAACGGCTGTACCGCTACTGATGCGGCTACGGTTAACCAGTTTGATCTGGTAACTGCGACCATCGACTGCTGCGCCGACACCTTCAAGTGTGTGTGTGACGTGGTGGAAATCCCCGTTTACTTTACGGGTGACGGCCCCTGGACGGTTATCATCAGCGATGGCAGCGCCAACGACACGGTGACCACCATGGATAATCCCTACATGATCCAGGCTGCCAATTCCACGACCACCACCTACACCCTGGTGTATGTGGAAAGTGTAACCACGGGTTGCGACGGTCCGGTTTGTGGCAATGCCACCGTGGGCGTGAACAACTGTCCTGCTCCTCCGGTTGCTTCCAGCGGCCATGGTTCCTCCAGCGGTCATGGATCCGGTCACGGCTCCAATGATGGCGGCGGAAGCGGTCACGGATACGGCAACTGCGGTAACTCCAACCACAATCATGGAAACCACCACACCGGCGGTAACTGTGGAAATAATAACTGCGGCAACAGCCACCACAATAATGGCGACCATGGTCACCACGGCAACTGCGGCCACAATAATGGTCACGGCAGCCAGGACGGCCCGGCCTGCTACACCGAAGCCTGCTCTGATCTGTGTGTGAACACCTACATCAACCAGCAGGATATGGATGTGAATGGTTGTGTGAACTACACCCTGACTATCGCCTGCGACACCCTGTGCTACCCCAACAGCGGCAGCGGCCACGGAAGTGGTCATGGCAGCGGCCATGGCAGCAACAGAGCCTGGATTGGCTGGGGCAGCGGTGACAACGATGGCGGCGGAAGCAATAATAACCACGGCAGCAGCGGCCACGGAAGTGGCAGCAGCAGCGAGGACGTGGTGCCGAGCTTCATCGACATTTCCATCCCCTGTGGTACAGTATCCAATGTGGTTGTGCCCGACGGTGTAACCTGGGAACTGATCACCAACGGCGATCTGACCGGCATCACGGGTATCCGTATCATCGGATGGCCTGAGTGTGGCAAGCCCAAAGCCAGCAAGGACAAAGGTTGTCACAAAGGCAGCGGTCACAACGACGGCGGTGGCTCCAACCACGGAAGCAATCACCACAGTGGTTCCAGCAACGACGAGCCTGTGCCATTTGTAGTGAGCTACACGGTTTGCCCCAATGCCAACAGCTGCGGCGCCAGCATGTGTGCTCCACTGGTGGCCTACCACACCGAGGAAGGCTGCGTACAATATGAAGATGCTGCCTATGACCTGAATACGAGTGCCAAAAACACCCGTAAACCTGCCAGCCAGCCCCAGGCCGCCGACAGCAAATTCGAAGCCTTCCCGAACCCCTTCAACACCACGACCACGATCCGTTTCACCATGGGCAGCGATGCCTTCGTGACTCTGAAAGTGTATGCGGTGAACGGGGTGGAAGTTGCCACGCTGTTCTCTGAAGAGGTTTCTGCAGGTCAGCTGAATTCGGTTGAATTTGCTCCTACGGAAGTTTCTGAGGGCATTTACTTTGCCAAACTGGTTAGCTCCACGGGCGAGGTGAAAACCCATAAACTGATCCTGGTGAAATAACCTGAGATTGTTAAGCGGAATCGAAAGGGCTGCCCTGTTTGGGGCGGCCCTTTTCTGTTATGGGATGGGGGATGAAAAACACAGAGGCACAGAGTCAGTTGAAGTGGTCAGGAGGTTTTTTTGGGGGATTGGAAGCTACGCTTCAGAGGATGGGTTTAACACAAAGTACCCAAAGGTTTTTGATTAGAAGCTTCGCTTTATAGGATGGGTTTAACACAAAGCACCCAAAGGGCTCAGATGTTTTATTTCGGGGGATGGGGTGGAGGCCCGGGCCAAAGGCCCCACTTCTCCAAAGTAGCGGACTTGTCGTGGGCCACCTAACCCCTAACGGGCCGTGGTGGCTGAGGGACCAGAAGGGCCGCCGCGAGCAGGCTTGATCGAGCGGCGGGTGCGAACCTGAGAGCACGGAACCCCTGGCAGGGCCCGACCCCGCTGCCTGCCGAATATTTCGGAGTTGGCAGCGGGGGCAGCCCCAAACTCAATCTTTTATGAAATCAAGCTTATTGCGAAAGAAATCAGGCCGGCTCCGCCTCAGCTTCAAACTCATCCATGAGGCGCTGCTTGACGTCTTCGGGCACCAGGGCGTACTCGATGAATTCGTTGGTGTGGGTGGCCCGTCCCTGGGAAATGGAGCGCAGGGTGGTGGAGTAACGGTACATTTCGGCCAGGGGTACGCGGGCGGTGATTTTCTGGAAATCACCCTCATTTTCCATGCCCATGATCACGGCTCTGCGACCCTGGAGGTCGGTCATGATTTCACCTGTGAGGTCGTCGGGAGCCAGGATTTCCACTTTGAAAATGGGCTCCAGCAACTTGGGCTTGGCGGCTTTGAAGGCCGTTTTGAAGGCCTGGGAACCTGCAATTTTGAAGGAGATCTCGTTGGAATCCACGGGGTGCATTTTGCCGTCGTAGAGCGCGACCCGCACGTCGCGCACGGGTGAACCCGTCAGCGGGCCCATCGCCATGGTTTCGTTGATACCTTTCAGCACGGCGGGAATGAAGCGGGCGTCGATCACCCCACCCACAATGCAATTGAGGAATTCGAGGTGACCGCCGCTGTCAAGTGGATAAAGCTCTCTCTTGCGCACGGTTACCTCGGCCGGGTCAGGAGCGCCTTCCGAGTAGGGCTCAACCAGCAGATGCACTTCCCCAAATTGGCCGGATCCACCCGACTGCTTTTTGTGGCGGTAATCTGCTTTGGCAGAGCCGCCGATGGTTTCGCGGTAGGGAATGCGGGGTTTGACAAATTCAATTTTGATCTTATTCTCGTTTTCCAGGCGCCATTTGGCCACCCAGAGGTGCATTTCTCCCTGTCCGTTGATGATCATTTGGCGCAGTTCGGCTGAATAAAAGGCATTGAGGGTGGGATCCTGCTTCTTGAGGTTTTGCAGCATTTCGCCCAGTTTTTCCTCGTCTTTTTTGTCCTGGGCCAGTACGGCTTCGCGGATACGGGATTGGGGCAGGATGATTTCGGCAAATTTGATTTCTGATCCCTTGATATAGAGGGAATCGTTGGTGCGCACATCCTTGAGCTTGACCGTGGCGCCCAGATCGCCCGCCTGCAGTTCCTCGACCGCAGTTTTATTCTTGCCGTTCACCACATACAGCTGGCCAATTCTTTCCGAGTTTTCCGTGCGGGAATCAATCAGATCGAGGCCCGTTTTCATGGTGCCGCGTCCTACTTTGAAAAAGTTGACCGTGCCCAGGTGAGGTTCAATGGACGTCTTGAATACAAATATGCCCAGGGGAGCGTTGGAATCGGCGGGAATACTTTCGCCTGATACGGTTTTTTCGGGAATGTCTTCGGGGGAGGGGCAGACGTTGCCAATGAAGCCCATCATGCGGCCCGATCCCATATTTTGCCTGGCTGACATGCAAAAAACGGGAAAAACCTGGCGGTTGGCGATGCCAATCCGCAATCCCTGGCGCAACTCGTCCTCGTCAAGGGCGCCTTTTTCGAAATAAAGTTCCATCAGGGACTCATCGTTTTCGGCGGCGGCCTCTACCAGGATGTTGTGCAGTTCGTCGGCTTTTTCTTTTTCCTCGGCAGGAATGGGCAGTTTCTGAGGCTTGCCCCCGTCTGCGGGGAATTTGTACATGATCATTTTGAGCAGGTCGATGATGGAATCAAATCCTGAACCTGAATTATAGGGATATTGCATGACCGTAACCTGGCTACCCAACCGGGCCTGGGCCTGCTCAAGGGTTTGTTGAAAATTGGCTTGTTCGTGATCCATCTGGTTGACTGCGATGAGGGTAGGTTTATGCATTTTATCCACCTGACGCCAGATGATTTCCGTACCCACTTCCACCCCGTGATTGGCGCTGAGCACCATCACACAGGTATCGGCCACCCGCAGGGCTGCATTGATTTCACCGATAAAATTGTCATTACCCGGGGTGTCGAGAATATTGATTTTGGTATCCCGCCAAATTGCGTGACTCAAAGAAGAAAAGATGGAATTAACCCGCTCATGTTCGATTTCGTGAAAATCTGAAACGGTATTTTTCTCCTCAACTGAACCGCGACGGGAAATAGTTTTTGACTCAAAAAGCATGGTCTCGACCAGGGTGGTTTTCCCTGATTTGAGACTTCCGACAACCGCGATGTTTTTAATTTGATGGGTAGCAAAAGTTTTCATAGAACTTACCAGTTAATGTTTTCAGAAATGAGAATGATTGGCTCCCGCAAAGCCAACGTATTTCAGCGCAGGTAAGGCGTTAATTTGCTGAAATTATCGCCTTTTTCAGCCAACAAACTCCTTCAAATTAGGAAATTCAAAAATCAATTACAATTAAAATCAAACCTTGCAAAAAGGCATTTATTCAATTTTGGAAATAATAATTGCAGGCTCCTGCGGGGCATTGGCTGGAAATTCTGGCGGGATTTTAGTAGCTTACTGAAGCCCTGAATTACACACGCCCATGAAAACTCCTTTCCAACTTCCGTTTCCCGCGGTGACTTATCCCCTGATAGTCACCTTGTTGCTTATTCTTCCCCTAAAAGGATTGAAAGCGCAGGTCGCTTCCTCGGGTTGTCAGGCGGAAATCAGGGAGTATGTGAAAAGTCTGGAAACCACCCGCCTCTGGCAGGCAGATTCGGCCCTGAAAATCGATTACCAGGTGACCTATTGTCACCGCAATAATCCAGCAGATACAGTAGTGTCAAAACGGGTGGCGGTAGTATATAAAGGTCAGATCCATCTGTCATCTTCTGAGCAGGAAGTGTTTGCTGACGCAAAAGATGGATTTATTTACTACCCCGACCGCTACGTGATCTACCGTCTGGCGCCAGCCCGGGTGGAAAAACGAATTCTGGAAAAATTTGATCCCGCCGTGCTTGAAACGGGCATTGTGACGGAATGTAAATTCACCAAAGCCACTGAAACCACCTCCAATAAATTTGCCCATTTTCAGGTCAGTCCTGAAGGGGTCAAAAAGTACAAGATTCGTGAAATTGATTTCCTCTGGAGCCCCCTGGATTCTGTCCTGCTCACTATGACCGTCTATCCCGTGGAAAATCAGGAATGGACTTACTATCGTTTTGATTTTCTGGGACGGGATGCTGCCTGGCAGGATCCTGATCCTTCAGAAACGGCCGTGGGGCATATCTATGGCGCCAACGGAGATTTAAAGGCACGATTCACCCGCGACGGAACCAAAGTGCTGGATTATCGCTGAAATTATTTTTTGAGTCAGGGCAATTTCCCTGGTCATCAGAATCTCGTTACTCGCTGCTCACGACTCGCTACTCATTAGCCCGCAGCTCGTAGCTTTAATTGGATGTTGATAAGGACGGTCCTCAAAAGGATTGGATTCTTTATATTTGTAAGTTCATTGCAATTTTATGGGAAATTTGTGCTGTATGAGGCATTCATTCTATTCATTTTTCGTCCTGATATTTTTTCTGTCCGGGTTTCAGGTCCTGATGGGTCAGGAAATATTGCTCAAAGGCGTGGTTAAGGACGCCAAAAACCAGGAACCCCTCATTGGGGTGAAGGTGGTGATTGACAGTTCGGGCGGTGCCTACACCAATATGAACGGGGTTTTCGAGTTAAAAACCACCCCTGGAAAACATCAGCTGGATTTTAGCTATGTGGGCTACGATGTGCTGCACAAAGAAGTGGATATTCCTGCCTCAAATCCACCCGAACTGACCATAGAAATGGGCGAAGTGGGTACCCAACTGGATATCGTGGTGATCAGCGGCAGCCAGTATGAGAAAAAGCTGGGCGAAGAAACCGTTTCCATGGATGTGATCAAGCCTTATCTGGTCGAAAATACCGCCGCGGTAGATCTGGCCGATGTGACCCGTAAGGTGCCGGGCGTGAGTATCGTGGACGGACAGGTGAGTATCCGCGGGATGAGCGGCTATGCCTATGGGGCCGGCAGCCGGGTGCAGGTGCTGGTCGATGATATGCCCCTGCTGGGTGGCGACCTGGGGGATGTGAAGTGGGAATTTGTGCCCATGGAAAATGTGGAACAGATTGAAGTGATCAAAGGCGCCTCCTCGGCGCTGTATGGATCCTCCGCCATGAATGGCGTGATCAACGTGCGGACCGGCTACGCCCGCTCCAAACCCGAAACCAAAATCCAGTTGTATTCTGGATTTTACCGCAGCCCGCGCCGCCAGGAATTGCAGTGGTGGGATTGGAATGAAAATCCCTTTTATACAGGATTCTTTGTCTCAGACCGCCGCAAATGGAAAGACGTGGATTTTGTCACGGGGGGAAATCTCTATACCAGCAAAAGCTATCTGGAAGGAGCAGACGAAACCCGGGGCAGACTCAATGTAAAAACCCGCTGGAAACCCAAAAACATTTCCGGCCTCAGCGCGGGCATCAACTTCAACCTCATGTCGCAAAAGCGGGGTCGCTTCATCCTCTGGACCGACAAAGACGCGGGCGCTTACCGCCCTTTTCCCAATACCAGCAACCGCGAACGGTATAATTTCATTGCCATTGATCCCCACATTACCTACCTCAGCCCTAAAGGAGAGCGCCACACCTTCCGCGGACGGTATTTCAATATCGTAAAGTTGCTGCGTTCGGAAGAAAATGCCCTTTCATCCAAAATTTACCGTGGCGAATACCAGTTTCACAAACCCTTTGCCAATGATTTTCATGTCACGGCCGGGGTGGTGGGAAATTATTCTCATGTGAAAAGCAATCTCTTTTCTCAGGATTCCAATCTGGTGGCTCCTTCCTTTCTGCTGGCGGGCTACACCCAGTTGGAAAAAAAATTCAATAAACTGTCGCTGGTGGCAGGGATGCGCTACGAACTGAATATTCAACCCGACTTCAAATCAGCTGAAAAAGATACCATTCCCCCTCTGTACGAAAACACAGGACCCGTCCTGCGGGCGGGCGCCAATTACCAGGTGGGCAAAGCCACCTTCCTGCGGGCTTCCTACGGCGAAGCTTACCGTTTTCCCGCTTTGTCTGAGCGCTACATTGAAGAGGATTTGGTGGGATTGCGCATTTTTTCCAACCCGAATCTGAAACCCGAATACGGCCACACCATCGAACTTGGAGTCAAGCAGGGCCTGCAATTTGGAGCCTGGAGAGGGTATGCTGACCTCGCCTTTTTCTGGGCCGATTATTTTGACATGATCGAATTCAGATTTGTGATCCTGCAGGGAAATTTTGGCTTCCAAAGCCAGAATATCACCCGGGCCCGCATCGCTGGGATGGAGGTTTCCGCCATGGGCGAAGGCAAAATCGGGACCATTCCCGTGCGCTTTTATGGAGGTTATACCTTCAATTATCCCGCCGACCTGGAAACAGACCCCAGTCAGAAAAATATTTTTACCTACATGGGAAACCTCTTTGGAAGCCTGGGAGCCCTCGACAGCCTGCAAAAACAAACCCAGATTCTTCGCTATCGCAACCGTCACATGGCCCAGTTTGACATAGAG
Organism: Bacteroidia bacterium; assembly: GCA_020635905.1. Taxonomy (GTDB): domain Bacteria; phylum Bacteroidota; class Bacteroidia; order J057; family JADKCL01; genus JACJYV01. Next base: position 480,313 of record JACJYV010000005.1, on the reverse strand, counting down.
GCCGATTACAAAAAGTTCACGGGCGGATTCAGTCTCGGGTATAATGCCTTCATGGAACGAATTGATGAAGTCTTTGACTTTATCATTCCCGGGGTGACTGAGTGGCGGGCCCAGAATAATAAAGGCAGCCTCAACCTCAATGCCCGCGTAGCCTACCATCCCAATCCCAACGTCACCATTTCCCTGATCGGGAAAAACATCACCAACCGCGAGATTTCCCAGCGGCCAGGGCTGATGGAACCTCCCGGGCTGATCATTGCCCAGTACCAGTACAAATTCTGACCCCCGACATGGGCCACAAGCAAAAGCACCGCGGCAAACATCCTGCTGATGATCACCTTTTTGGATTCGCTCAGGTCCCCGTTCTGCGTCAGGCCCTGCACGACTACAGCTGGCTGATCAGCCGGGGATACGGAGAAAACGGCAGTCTCAAGCTGGTGGGCGACCGCTACCAGTTGCGGGAACGTCAAAGACATGCCGTACACCGCGCAGCCTGCCTGTTTGAAGCAGTGGAAAGCCGCCAGTCACGGGAGGTAAATTGCGCAGACCTGAAAGGAAAAACCGTGTGCATAGATGGCTATAACCTGCTGATCAGCGTTGAGTCAGCCCTTTCAGGGGGATACCTTTTTATTGGGTTGGATGGCGCGGTACGCGACATTGCCAGCATTCACGGCACCTACAAACGGGTGGAGGAAACCTTCGCCGCCCTCGAACTGATCGGCCAGACCCTGGCGGGTCTGGAAGTGGATCAGGTAAAGTGGTATCTGGATGCGCCCGTTTCCAACAGTGGCCGGCTGAAAGGATTTCTGGAGGAAAAAGCGGCAGAAGCAGGCTGGAAATGGGAGGTGGAAGTGGTAAAAAATCCTGATTGGGAACTGGCAGAAAGCGGGGAAATCGTCATTTCCTCTGACAGCTGGGTGCTGGACCATGCAGCCGCCTGGGCCAACCTGACTGCCTATCTGCTCGAAACCCAATTGAAGGAAGCCATGCTGGTGGATCTGCGTCAGCTGGAAGGTTAAGGACCAAAAATGATCTCCAAAACTGAGGGAAATTTAATCTCAAGCCGTAATTTGGTCCTATGGCGAAATTCATTCCCAAACAGGAGACCTTCATCCGCAGGATCGAATCCATCCACGACCTGCTGGCTCAGGGCAATTCCCTCAAAAACTGTACCCTCCAGGACCTCGACCTGACCCAAAACGGGTTTCACTGGGAAGCAGTTGAGATCGAAAATACCACCTTTCTGGGCTGCCGCCTCTTCGAGGCAGAAGAAATGATCCTGCGGCGCAAGGGCGCACGCATTTACCCCCGGGTGGAGGGCCTGCCCTATAATCCACACCGCGGAAAATTATACACCTGGCAGGAACTGATGCGGGGATTTATTCCGGGCGGAGGTGAAAGTGAGGACCTGAAAATTTACCAGCATTTCAGCGGCAGCCGCCACAATCCCGACATCAACGAGGCCCTGCAGCAGCGCATCCACGACCACGCCATTGACGAAGCCCTGCGCGATCTGTTGAAATTTAATGCTGATGGCATGACCCAGAAACGATGCGTGGGATTCATGGGAGGTCACGGCACCCTGCGCAGCGACGAGTATTTTGCCAAAACTGCATTCACGGCCAAGGCCCTGGCCGAGGAAGGATTTTACATCGTCTCGGGCGGCGGGCCGGGTATCATGGAGGCCACCAACCTGGGAGCCTGGTTTGCCGGGCACAGCTCGGCCGAGCTCCACGATGCCCTGATGCAGTTGCGCAAAGCGCCTCATTACACCAGCGAGGGCTATTTTGAAGTGGCTCTGGATGTACTGAAGCGCTACCCGCATGGTGGGGAGAGCCTGGCCATTCCCACCTGGTTTTACGGACACGAGCCCAGTAATCTTTTCGCCACCCACATCGCCAAATATTTTTCCAACAGCATCCGCGAAGACACCTTGCTGAGCATTTCCCTGCACGGAGTGGTTTTCGCCCCGGGCAGCGCGGGCACCACCCAGGAGATTTTCATGGACGCCACCCAAAACCACTACGGCACCACCAATTATTACTCGCCCATGGTCTTTCTGGGCCGCAAAAGGTACGAGGTGGATACCCAGATTTACCCCCTGGTACGCCAGCTTTCCTACGGACAAAAGTACCGCGATCTGGTTTCCATCGCCGATGAACCCGAAGAAGTGGTGAGGTTTCTGCAGGAGCATCCGCCAGTGAGGGTGAAGTAAGGGGAGTGGGATAAACATTGGCATAATTTCCTGAACTCAGGCTTGCAGCCCTTAACTTGAAGCACTAACGCTGCGACTCATACCCGCCTTCCTTTTACCCCTGAAAAAGAGGTAAAGATTGGCAAACAGCATAATCCCCAGATAGATGGAGAAGCCGCCGATTTTGTAGCTGAGGATCTCAATGAGGTGGGAATTGCTGAGCAAATTGGCATTGTGACTGATTTTGAGAATGAGCAGGGCGAAACCCATGTTGAGGAGATAAAACCCGACCTCAAAGAGGCGGTTGGTGGAGGAAGCCAGGTCGGCCCGGCCGTGGAAAATGTCGAGCATGAAGACTTTGGCGTTTTTGAACAGGGTCCTGGCCACGAAAAGGGTCAGCAGGAGGACTACGGGAAGGTAGATCAGGTAAGCTTTGATGAATAATGCGGTTTCCATGGTATTTTATGTTTTAAGGTTTTTGAAATATCGGGGCCCGATCCAGGCGAGCCCAATCATATTGACGTAATGAAGCAGGGCCAGAACCAGCAGGATAATGCCGAGTTTGGTGGAGAGGGAATGAATCATTTCGGGCAGGGAACTGCTTTCCATCCCCATACTCAGGGTGAATACGGCATAACCCAGATTGACCAGGTAATAACCCACCAGCAAGGTTTTGTTGATGGCTTTGACCAATCCCGTTTCGTGCCCGAAAATTTGTTCCAGATAAATTTCCCCATGCTTATAACATTGCCAGCCCACATACACCATGATAAAAACGGTGAGGGGAAGGTAGATGCAGTAGCTGAGAAGCGGGTAGTTCATGTTTTTATTTCTATACTTTCAGAAAATATTGAAATTTATCAGACAAATTTTTTTGCTTAGGCAGCGGGGCAGGGCGATTTCATTGTGTTCATGATGATTTTGTTTATGCTGATGACTGCACAAGATTAATTAATGTTTTCGAACTTTCAAAAATAATTGAAAATTAAATTTTAATTTTCATCCAAAAGCCCCTTTTCAGCCGAATCAGGGCACCTTAGAAGAAATTTTAATCTTTTTCTGAAAAAAAACGCAAGCAGGGTTAAACTTTTTCCCGCAAACGGCATCTAAGCTTGAAACGGCCGCTTATTGAAAATTTTTACCCGGTCCTGTCGGACTTATCTCAACATTAGTTTCACCAAATAAACCGGAAAAAAATGAAAAATTTCATTTGGAAAATCGCCTCCCTGCTGGCCGTTGTGGCATTCCTGAATGCCTGTACACCAGATCAAATCACCCAGGATCTCAGCGCAGACTCTCCCGAGGATCTGGCTGCGGTTGAAAATGTACTGCAGGATGCAGATGACATGGCGGCCTTCAAAATGGCGCCAGGCTCCACTGAGGATACCAACACGACCTGTCCCACCGCAACCTGGGCCAACGAACAGGGAACCTTTCCCAACACCCTGACCCTCGACTTTGGGGATGGATGTGTCTGCGGTCGCACCCAGCGGGTCAAGGCCGGAAAACTGATCATCACCCAGACGGATGATTTCACCAAAGAAGGAGCCGTACGCACCATTACCCCCGAAAATTTCACCGTGGACGGCGCCACTCTGGAAGGAGTTCGCACTGTGACCCACCTGGGCTTCACGGAATCAGGTATGCCCAGCTACGGGGTGGAAGTGACTGCCAAACTGACTTTTGCCTCGGGTAAATCCGTGAGCTGGGAGGCCAGCCGCGTTCGCACCTGGATCGAAGGCTACCTGACCGAAGAAGTGGAAGACGACGTCTTTTCCATTACAGGCGGATCGACCGGCACCAACCAGTGTGGCACGGAATTTACCTCCACCATCACCGAGCCCCTGATTGCCAGCCGAAGCTGCCAATGGATTACCCAGGGAGTGCGCACCCTCACCACGGAAAGGGGCACCCGCACCCTCGATTTTGGGGACGGCACCTGCGATAATGACGCGGTCATTACCCTGAAAAACGGAGAAACCAAAAACATCAAACTCAGACGCTAACCCGGATAACTGCCCAAACAAGCCTTCCAAACCTCCTCTGTCAGCCAACAGGGGAGGTTTTTTTGTGGGAATGGCCAGGAATTGCAGGGAAAAATGCAAAATTCCCTTAATTTGATGATGGACCACAAAAATCTGAACGGGGTCTGATATCGTAGGTTAATTACTCCAAAAAATCATCCTTATGAACACCACCATACGCTGGGCCCAAATTATCCCCCTACTCGGTCTCGACCTCGCCATCCTGATCTCCTGGATCGCCTACCATGAATATCAGCCTGTCCTGCTGCAACAATTCAAATTTACGGAACTAACCCTGTTTTTGCTGGTCGTGCAGGGGATTATCCTGTTTGTGACCCCGCCCATAGCGGGCCTGATTGCCGACCGCATGCGCAGCAAAGGGGGCACCCGCTTCCCCATCGTCAACATCGGGGTGAGTTTCGTGTCCATGGTGTTCATGGTGGTGGCAGTCACCATATTTACGGAGCCAGGCGGCATCATTCGCATGCTTTTTCCGGTCATGATTGTCTTGTGGCTGATTTCCATGAATATCTTTCACAGCCCGGCCATTTCCTCGGTGGAAATGTTTGTGCCCCCGGCCAAACTCACTTCCGTGATGGCCATTTTTGCCGTGCTGGCCGATCTTACCGCGGCTATTGAGCCCGTCCTGCTCGACATCGCCAGCTATTTTGGGGCCCCCATCACCTTTGCTGCTGGCGGTCTGCTGGTCTTTGGCACGGGCTGGTGGTTTACCAAAGCAGCCAAAAAGCTGGTTCCCGCCACGGGCGAACACGAGAATGCAGAGGCTTATAAAATTGACAAATCCAATTTTCCCCTGGTGCTCGGACTGGGCATTCTGATGGGAATTGCCGTGGCCCTCTTTTTTGATCAGTTTCCCGGCTGGGCCGATAAGCGGGTGCCTTTCGTGCTCGATGGCAGCCTGACTGGCAACACCCTGACCGCGCTGCTGATTGGCTTTGCCGCTCTGATCTCTTACCCTTTGGGTAAGCTGCTCGAAAACAAGCCCCTGGGACGGGCCGTCATCTCTGGATTTTTGGTGGTAGCCCTGCTGGCCATGGGATTTTACCTCAACGAAGGCTGGATTTCCTTCTTCTGCATGGCCCTTTTCCCCATTGGGTTTGCCCTGGTTTCGGTCACGGCTCTGCCCATTGCCTTCATGAAACTGACCGCCCAGCACAAAGTATTTGGGATTGGGTTGTTTTTTGGCGGGCTGGAACTGGCTGGCTCAGTAATTAAAGTGGTGCAAAATCTATAGAGGTTCGCAAAGCGGGATTTGCGAAAAAAGGGCTTTACCCTTAGATTGTACGCTATGGAAATTCCTGAGAAAATCCCCTCTCCATCCGGGCGATTCGCATTGCGGCCCCTGAGTTTGCGTGATCAGGGCGACCTTTACAGGCTGGACAGCGATGTACGGGTCATGGAGTATTTTCCCAAAATCAGAAACCGTCCAGAATCCTTCGAATATCTGCTGAAAGCGCTCAAATATGCTGAGGAAAATCCCGGGCTGGGCAAATATGTGCTGGAAGCGGCGGAAAGTGAGGATTTTATGGGTTTGGCAGTAATTCAGCATCTGGAGGAAAGCGGGGAAATCGAGGTGGGATACCGTCTGCATCGCCGTTACTGGGGCAATGGGCTGGCCACAGAAGCGGCCGGCATGATGCTCGATTTGGGATTCAGGCTGCTGGGACTACCCCGCCTGGTGGGCATCACCCATCCAGACAACCTGGGTTCCTCACGGGTGCTGGAAAAAATAGGGATGGATTACTCGGGAATGGGAAAACATTATGAAATTGAGGTGAAATGTTTTGCAATTGAAAGGGAAAAATGGCAAAAAATGTTCGGATAATTCTCCTGGCTTTCGTTTGTTTTTGGGGCGGAATTTCATTTTCCAAGGGACAAAATCCCCCGGAAAACCCGTCTTCTTATCGCAATCCACTTCCCATTCTATCGTGGAATATTGCCATGCTGCCCCGCTTTGTCTCCCGCTTCGACAAGCCCGAACGGGCCCGCCACATTGCCCGCGTCCTGAAGGATTCAGACTATCAGGTGATCATTTTTCAGGAAGCTTTTTTCAGGAAATCACGGCGCATTTTGCGCAAAGGCCTGGGCGATGCCTTTCCCTGGCAGTATGGCCCGGCCAACCGCGGCGGACTCGATCACCGCACCAACAGCGGCATCTGGATTGTAAGTCGCATTCCCCTGAAATATCTCAACGAAATTCAATTTACCCAGGTCGCCACCTCAGACGATAAACTGGCCCGCAAAGGTGCCCTGATGCTGGAAGGAAGCTGGGAAGGACAGGATTTTCAGGTGGTGGGCACCCACCTGAACGCAGGCGGACCCGACAGCGTGCGCCGCAGTCAGATGACCGAAATTGCCGAATTACTACTGGAGCCCAACCAGCGGGAAGGAGTGCCTCAGTTTGTGTGTGGCGACATGAATACCCGCCACGATGAACCCCGTTATGATTTCATGCTGCAAACTTTCCAGGCCGTGGACGGGCCCTACTCGGGTGAGCGCCAGTTTACCACGGATTCCCAAACCAACGACCTGCGCAAAAAACCCGAACAACAAACCAAGCGCCATCGCATTGATTTTATATTGTATCGTGGCAACGGTTGTGCAGAGCCCTGGCTCGACCGCCAGATTCCCATCATTGAGTCGCAATGGTCGCCTGAACACAAAAGTCTTTCAGACCACCACCCGGTCGATATCCGCATCTGGTTTCAGAAATAAACCAAAATTCTTCTGAAATTTTGTTCGAAAAGAAAACTTCCTGAATTGGCAACTTTGGAAGGTAATCATTGTTGAACCCTTCTTTAATTTCTGATTTATGAGAAAACGAACTCACCTGATTCCCAGGTTCGGGGGATTGATTGCCTTACTGTTTTGCCTGTACACGTCCCCGGCCTTCGGCCAGGTGGTCATTGACAGCATCCTGCCCGGACCGGGCTGTCTGCCAGGCGGCTCCTTTGCCATTTTTGGCTCAGGTCTGGGAAATGTCAACTCTGTTATCGTCAATGGAACTCCCGGGTCGGCCGTGATTTCCCTGGTGACCCCCACAGCAGTGGCCGGCCACTGGAATTTTCCCGGGCCGGCAGGTGCTTATACCGTAAATGTGAGCGACGGAAGCAGCAATGCCAGTTTCAGCCAAACGTTTGAAAATCCCAATCCTGCTTTCAGCATGGAGGAATCCTACTGCCAGGACGAACCCCTCAGTCTGCCAGTGTCTTTTGCCAACGCAGGCAGCTATTCCTGTGCCTTTCTGCCCGGGAATCAATCCTGCGACAGCCTGGTGCTGGACAGCGTAACGGGTGGCATTCAACCTCAACTTTCTGCTCCCGGCCAGTATGCAGTGATCCATACTGTTGCCTCATCGGGTGGTTGTCAAAATTCTGATACAGCCTGGTTTGAAATTTTGCCCGTGAAAAATGTACAATACTTTTACAGCAGAGACACCTTTTGTCAGGCTGATTTCCCAGAAAAGCCTCTGCTGATTGGAGGAGATTCCACGGGAAGTTTCTACTCCTACAGCCTGGGAAATCCGTGGGGAAGCCTTTTGTTTATCAGCAACATAGAAGGCCTGACCAATTTTGCCCTTACTTTTCCCGGCACTTATGAGCTTTTCTACCAGGTTCCAGGATATTGTGTGGCTGGCCCGGGCGATACGGTTACGGTCATTGCCCAGGACGATCCCACTTTTTCCTATCCATCAGATCATTTTTGCCAAAATGAACCCAACTCAGTCACCATTCCCACCATCAACGGCAGCCCGGGAGGCTATTTCAAGGAGTTGACCCAGAGTGTGGTCTTTGTGGATTCTGTAACAGGTGAAATTGACCTTTCGGCCAGTGCCTCGGGAGGTCCTTTTCCGATCACCTACCACACCACAGGACTCTGCCCGGCTACCTATACCGTGAACCTCATCATTTACACGGGCTCTGATTCATGCAGTGGAATTACCGGGCAGAATGAAGTACGTAATTCAGGTTTCAGGATTTATCCCAATCCCGCTTCCAGCTTTTTGCAGGTGGATTATGATCCCCATTCTGGTAGTGGCCTGAGAATCAATCTGATTTCAATTCAGGGTCAAAAAATGCAGGAATGGTATTTTCCAGCTTCAACCCAACCCTCCATGCGCCTGGAATTGCCCGCTCTCCCCTCGGGCATGTATCTGCTGGAAGTACAAACCCGATCCGGAACTTTCACCCAAAAACTTATTCTGAACCCCTAACATCAAACCCATGCTCCAAAAATTAAATCTCATCAGAAAATCCCTCTTTATCCTGTTGGCCCTGGTTTTGCCCTCGCTTATTTCGGCCCAGATCACGGTCAACAGCGTCATCCCCAACCCGGCCTGCGTGGGCGCTCCCTTCAGCGTTTCGGGCACGGGACTGAATACTGCAACCTCCGTCACCGTAGGTGGGCATGCTGCCACCATCCTGGGTGCGACTTCCCAACAACTGATTGCGGAAATTCCGTCAGCGATTAACTCAACGGGTGCATATACCGTGGTGGTAAGCAACGGCAATTCTTCTGGTTCGGCCACCGTGAATGTTGAATATCTCGATCCCTGGTTCAGCTATCAGCCTTCCTATTGTTCAGATTCAACCCTGATTTTACCCGATTCAGTCACGACTGCTGGCGGGGTGTTTTCGGGGAATTCTGTGCCCAATCTGAACAGTCAGACTGGTGAATTTGCCTCCAATTATACGACCTGGGGAATTGTCACGGTGACATACACCACCACCACGGCTGCCGGGTGCCAGTACAGCCAGTCTCAAAGCATTGATTTGCTGAATGCCAATATCCCCCAAATAATGTTCCTGAAGGACCAATATTGCCAAAATGCACCCGACGATAAACCTTTAATTATTTGGGGCGATTCGACCGGATTTTTCACTTTTCACTACCTGAACAGCGGCGGTGGAGCGCTTTCTTACCTGAGTCCCTACGTTGGTTTGATCGATTTTTCGAATAGCACACCCGGAATTTATGAGATTCTTTACTCCCTTCCCGGACAATGCCCACGGTCAGCCCGGGATACAATCGAAATTCTTCAGGCCCATCCCGGGGTTTTTTCCTATCCCCAAACCGTGTATTGCATAAATGATCCCAATCCAATCCCTCTCATCAAGGGATTCACCCCGGGCATTTTCACGGAGCAAACGGGAAGTGTGGTTTTTGTGAATGACACCACTGGCGAGATTGACCTCAGCGCTTCGGGTACGGGCGGCCCTTTCATTATCACTTACCAACCCGAAGGTCCCTGTGCAGAAACCTATACTTTTAACCTGATCATTCAACAATGCCCCCTTGGACTGGAGGAAGGAAGGGGCGAAGGTGCCATGCAGGTTTATCCCAATCCGGCCAATGGACAGGTTTGGGTTGAATTTACTTCCACTCCCACTGAAAATTATTCCCTGAGTCTGAGTCGCCCGGACGGAAAAACCGTTTGGGCAAGGCACGATCTCAGGTCCGGCCGTCAGGAAATTTCCCTCACGGATCTTTCAGCGGGAATCTACTTCCTCACCTTCCAAAACCGTCAGGGTCAGGAAGTGCACAAAATCATCAAAAGCAATTAATCCTCTTCAAAATATGACCATGAAAAATTTCACCTTACTTCTCCTGGGACTATGCCTTGCAGTGACAGGTTTTGCCCAGCAGGATTTCAACCCCACCCATTTCTTTTATCAAAGCGAATTATTCAATCCCGCTCAGTACGGAGCCACGGACCAGTTTCGCCTCACTCTGATTCACCAGCAAAGACACCTGGGCTTCAGCGGGCTGGCCCATGGCCAGTTGCTGGCTTTGCAAAGCCCGGGAATAGGCAAAAACAAAGTTTTTGGCTGGGGCGCCAACCTGCAACTGGTGCATTTCGCTGCCAACCAACGCCTGAAACTCAACGGAGGTGTGGCAGCTCACCTGCTGAAAAACGATTTTCACCGCCTTTCACTGGGGGTAAATCTGGGCTTCAACTCGGTGATCTGGAATTACAGCAAGTTGGTGATTTTCAACCCGGCCGATCCGCTCGCCACTCCTGGCTCGGTGATCGATCTGGATGCCACCGCCGGGGTGGAATATGCCCTAACCGGCAAAAAATTTGGCGGATTGTTCAGCGCAGCCGTCTCACAGATTCCGGGCACCCTGTTTTCGGGTGAATTTCCCGGCTACGCCTTCTACCCCCAGCTTACCGTCCTGGCAAGGGGTGATGTTTTTCTGGGAGATGGAATTTGCCTCAGTCCCCAGGTAATGTACCGCAACCTGCTGCGTGCCAACCAGCGGTTTTCTTTCGGAAGTCTGGATTTAGGCGCCCGGGTAGAATTTACTGAGCGCGGTCTGACTGCTGCCGCTGGCTACCGTTGGGATTGGAAGGCGGTGCACGCCATGGTGGGAGCGCGCCTGTTTGAAGGCAAAGCTGGCCAGCGGCTCGGGCTCAGTTTGCTCTTTGAAGCTCCCCTGAACAACAGCAGGATTTTTGGACCCGATCTCGAGCTGGGTCTGAACTGGCGCTTTGGTGTAAATTCTGTCAACTAACCCTCAAACTCACGAAAAATGAAAAATTACACACTACTGGCAGTTTTGCTCCTGATTTTGGGGGGCGGCCTTCAGGCTCAAATCAATATTTCCAGTCTCAATCCAGACCCGGTTTGTGCGGGTTCTGACCTCAACGTATCTGGCAGCGGATTCTCCAATCTCACCTCAGTGGTGGTGGGTGGCATTCCTGCAAACTTTGTAATCAATTCTGCCAATTCCGTGACCCTGACTGTTTCCAGTCAGGTTGCGGCTGGTACCCGGGCCGTCACCCTGACGGACGGAATTACGGTTGCCACGGATTCCGTTCTGGTGAATGCCCAGGGAGATGCTTATTTTTCTTATCCCGAACTGAATTATTGTAAAAATTCGGCCAACCCCATTCCTGACACCATTTCCAATATTTTAGGGACATTTTCTGAAAATACAGGATCCGTTTTCCTCAATACAGTTACGGGCGAAATTGACCTGGCCAGTTCTCTGGTGGGTGGGCCCTTTCTGATCAATCATACCGTGGGTGGACCCTGTCCTGCCACGTACCAAACTCAGGTTAATATCTACCTGGCTCCCGAGCCTGTGCTTGAGCTGCAGGGGGGCGGAACAGAGATTTGCGAAGGAACCAATCCCGTTTTTGTGGCCCAGAATGTCATGACAGGAGTGGGAAACACGGATTTTTTCTGGTATGTGAATGGAATTCTGCTCAAATCTGGGTCTGAAAATCAATTTTCACCGCTCTCAGATGTGGGGCTAACCATCCAAAACGGAGACGTGATCAAGGTTAATGCTCAGTTTTCGCCCATTTGGGGAGGTTGCTCGGAAGTTGATTCCATGACCATCACAGTCTGGCCCGAACCTGCAGCCTGGATTACCAGCTATCCTCACTCCCTGCAAAATGGCGACGATCTGGAAGTGGAATATTCCGTGGACGTCAATAACACGAATCTGAACTGGATGTACTTCGGCACCCAGAATGTGACCCCCAACACCCAAAATGGCCAGGCAGGGTCTATCAATTTTGGCCAGACAGGCTACCTCAACACGGGCAGCATTAATCTGAATGAACTGTATCCGGGCTTCATCATTTTTTCCTTCACCCCGGTAACGGATCAGGGATGTGTGGGAGAAACGGACACCCTTTCCATTCCTATTCTTCCCAATCAGGATTTGTTTGTGTCTGAGCTGATTACCCCCAACGGAGACGGATTCAACGACACCTGGATGGTGATCCTGTCCGACGCCTTGAACCCCACGGATTACACAGCGAAAATCTATGCGGAAAATGGCAGTCTGGTTCAGGAAATTTCTCCTCTCCACGCTTACTGGGGCGCTGAAAATCTGGCGGATGGCAGCTACAGGTACGTGATCAGCAGGTTGGCGGACGGGGATTTGCTGGCCAAAGGGCGGGTTTATGTGAGGCGGAAATAAATTTGAATTGCAAACTGAAATATTTGGAGTCGCGCAAAGTGCGCAAAGAGGCTGTTTTCCGCGTTTCGTGGGTTGAAGGGAGCAATCCCGAAAGCTTTCGGGAGCGCAAAGTGAAAATCCAATAAGACTTCTTGCTTGGCGTCCTTTGCCACCCCAACCAACGTAATCCCGAAAGCGTTCGGGAGGGCCCAAAATTCTTGGCGAACTTTGCGTTATAAAACCTTTCAGCCAGAAACGTCCCGAAGGTCTTACGACCATTCGGGACGTTTCTTTTTCAACTGTGGAATTCGATTTTGGCCACGCGTGCGGCACGCTTTACGGCCCTGATTCCTCTTTCGCGGCCAGATTTGCTGGAATAAGCTTCGCTCAATCCAATCACCTGGCCATTGCGGGCTTTAATCACAAAGTAATACATCAGATTGTCGGTGATTTTGCGGACAAATCTGCGGTCATCGCGGGCATTTTCGATCACAGACTGAATGCCTTTTTCGGCGGCCTGCAATGAAACATAGCGCTGGCTGGTCAAAATGGGCTCGCCATTTCCGGCTTTCAGGGTGAAATAGTAAAAGGAATTTTCACCTTTGAAAACTTTGAATTTGGGTTTTTTGATCATCATTAACATCGCAATTCTACTTTGATTGATTACTATTTAATTTACGCGACGCATTTGACATCTTGTGTCATGTTTCAAGGTTAGTTTCATCAAATTATTTAATTGATTTTCAAGAACATAAGACAATGTTTTTTCTCCTTTTTAAAGTCTGTTCAATTTTTCCGAATTTGGAAAAATGATACCCCTGCAAATATCTCCTGAGATCGCGGCAAAGTTGCCGCACCTGCAATTGGGCCTCTTACAGGCCGCCGTGACTTTGGGCCCTACAGGTCCTGCGCTGGAAGCAGAAATTACGGCTGGTCTGGAAAAACTGGCGGGCAGTCTGGAGGTGGAAAACATCTCCCAAAGGCCCGCTATTGCCGCCACCCGCAGGGCTTATAAAGCCCTGGGCAAAGATCCTGCTCGTTACCGTGCCTCTGCAGAGGCGCTTTCGCGGCGGGTGGTGCAGGGCAAGGGCCTTTACCGCATCAATAACTGTGTGGATTTGCTAAATCTGGTTTCCGTGACCACGGGCTACTCCATTGGCGGCTATAATGCCGCCAGGATTGAAGGAACGGCCGTGCTGGGCATTGGCCGGGCTGAGGAGCCTTACCAGGCGATCGGGCGGGGCGAACTCAATATTGAGTTTTTGCCTTTGCTGCGCGACGCGCAGGGCGCCTTTGGTACTCCAACCTCTGATTCAGAGCGTACTTCGGTCGGGCCCGACACGGAATCATTTTTCTGGGTATTCTATAATTTTGACGGAAGTGCAGGGTTGGATGCAGCCATGGATATGGCGGTGGACCTCATGACCCGCCATGCAAATGGCCGGGATTTTGAGCGGCTGGTGTTGGGGGTTTAGGTGGGATATTACAAATCAAGCAAACCGAAGGTTTGGTGGTAAGGAGTTTCGATATTAACCCATTCAAATTTGGGCTGAACACCTTTCCTGAGGAGAGAAAAAGTTGAGTTGGATCGTGAGTCGGAGGTCACAAACCAGATAATGGAAGGGTCCAAATCGGCCTGGGCAAATAATTTTGAATCATTGGGAATGATCGCCCGGGGAGCAAGTTTTGTCTCACTCATCTGATTTTCTTGAAAAATAATGGCAGCAAATTGGCCTGTTTGTTTTGCATGATCAAGATTGAAAGGAATAATCTGCAAATTTTTCAGAGGCAATTCATCCACTTTCCCCCGGACACAATACTCTGCAATTGAAATAGTGGAAATTTTCAGGCTGATTTCATTTTCAAGAAAATAGCGAAAATAGCCCAACGCATTCTGGTGAAGCCTGTCCTCTTCATTCAATAAGCGAATAAAAAAAACTGGTATCCAGCAAAACGCTATGCTTCATAATTGCCCCGCAGGTTTGAAATCCAATCGTCCGTATCCACACCCCGCCAGCTATGTTTGGCCTTGGAAATCAACCCTGAAAGGTAGTTGGGGTCAAACTTTGGGTTGTAATTAATCAACTCGATCAGTTTAAGCGATTTGGTGTCAATTTCCCCTGTCTCCACATTCTGTTTCCCCGTTGCCCTGACCCCAAATTTTTTATAAAGGAGATTCTCTTCCTGCTCCATCAAAAAATCCTGGGCCGTTTCAATCGCCAGATATCCATATTCTTCCGTATCCAGATGAATATTGGCCTTACTTTTTCCGCCTGCATCCTTGAGGACTCCATAAAAATAAAATTCGCCCTCAGCCCAAACATTATCCGTTCTGAAAAACTTACTTGAGGCGTTAATGGTCAATTCAGGGCGGTCATTCAGAGAAGTCTTAATTTGAAACTCATAATTCTTTTGCAAAGACAGGTTCTGGAAACTCTCAATGGCTCTGGCCGTCCTGAGATCAAGAAAATCTATAGAATTGGAACTTTCAATTTGGGCCAGAATTGCGCTAAACCCAATTACATGCTGAATGGAGGTTTTAAATAAATGCCTGACAGAACCTTTTTGCAAATCGTAGGTGATCAGTGGTCTGTCCTTTTTATTATTGGGAAACAGCAAATCCTCCACATTACTCATAATATCCGCGATGTGCCTGATATCATAGTTTTCAGGAGATAAATCCATATTTCCTGATTTGCCTTCAACCCGAATTTCTATTTCTCCGATCTTTTCCACGCCGTTAATTTACAAAAATGGCTCCTTTTTTCAGAATAACGGATCAGTAGGAGGTCAAAATATGTCGAAAAGGGAAATTTCCGCAGGGAACCCCTAAAAACAAAGCAAGGCGGACGCAGGTGAAGAAAGCGCAGTTTACTAACGTAAATGAGCATTTATGAACCAGGTCTGAGGCAGTAATTCGCAGTTTGTTAATTTGTAATTTGCTCATTATGAATTGAACCAGCGAACCTCTAAAAACAAAGAAGGTCAAGGCGGACGCAGGTGAAGAAAGCGCAGTTTACTACTGTAAATGAGCATTTCTGAACCAAGTCCAACGCAGAGATTCGAAGTTTTTTGAGGTTCGCTAAAATACCTAACCCGAACAAGCCTGAACCTGTCCGGGCAAGGGTAAAAAAGCCTGGCTTACTTTTGTGCGGGCAGTTTAAACTGGAAAGGAATGGTCACCCAGGTGGTTACAGCTTTGCCATCTTTGAGTCCCGGGCTGAATTTGAGCTGATTTACATAGCTTTCAACGTGTTTCGTCAAAAATGGATGGGGATCTTTGAGTACCTCATGTTCAGCATAATTACCTTCCTGATCAACTTTCACCCGCAGAATGACTTTTCCCTCAATTTCGGCCTTTTTGGCTGCTTCAGGATAACCATTGCTGGTCACGACCTCACTGAGATTCAGGGGTTGGGGTTGCTGGTCAAGTTCTGCAAAGGAGGCCGCGTCAGGAGAATCAGCATCTGTTTTTGCTTTCGTTTCAGGGTCATGCTGACCAGTTGGGAGGTTGGTCAGATCGGCTGCATCTGCGGTCGGCGCGGTGCAACTGGTGGTCAGAAAAAGAATTCCTGCCAGAGGCAAAACGGTCAGGAAGCCAAGCAGGTGCCTTGAAGATTTTTTCTTGTTCATCATAATGATTCTGTTTTTGATTTGAGGTTGAAAAAATGAGTGAGAAAGAACGAAAGAGGGTGCGGGAAGGATGGAATGCAGCAAAAGCGCAGCATAATTTTCCTTTTGACCCGCGGCTAAGGCAGCCTGGTCTGCTAAATATTCGTGATTTTGTTTGAGTTCCTTTTGCAGCAGCCAGATAAAGGGATTAAACCAGAAAACAACTTTCAACATCTCGGCAAAAAGGAGGTCAAGGGAATGAAACTGGCGCATGTGGCACAATTCATGGGCCAGTAATTGCTGGCTTTGTGGGGAGGAAAGTTCGAACTTTTCGTCCCAGAAAAGGTAGTTCAGGAAGGAGGAGGTGGGGACTTTTCCATGGGTCCTGATCAGGGTATATCCCTGAAATTTTTCCCTTTCTGACCGGGAAATCCAGTAAATCAGCCGGGCCATGCGCCAACCAAAAAGGAGGGCCAGCAAGCCCGCCCCCAGCAGATAGACAAAGAGCAGCCACGAGCCTGAATTATTTGCGGACAAATTCGGATTTGCCCCGATTTGGATGGTTTCCAGCCACAGGGAGGCAGTCGTTTCGACGGGATTGGCGAATAATTCCAGACGGAACAGTGGAAAAATAAGGGGCAGGCCCAGGGCGGCAAGGAGATAAACCCGAATCAGGGAAAAACGCGGATTTCTGCGCAGAAAAGCCAGGTACCAAAGGTAAAAGGCGGCTGTCAGCCCCGCGCTCTTGAGCGCGAAAGGCAGCAATTCCGGGGTGATCATGGATTATCCTCCTGTTCTTTGGCCATTTTCATCAGCTCATTGAGGGTTTTCAGGTCAATGTCCTTTTCCTCCACAAAAAAGCTGAGCATTTGCTTGAAAGAGCCATTGAAATAATTCTGGATAAAATTTCCCATGTAGGCCCGCGCATAATCCTCCTTTTGCACGATCGGAAAATACTCGAAGGTCTTCCCATAGGCTTTGTGATCCACAAAACCTTTGGTTTCCAGGATACGGATGACAGTCGAAACTGTACTTTGGGAGGGCCTTGGTTCAGGCATGGCCTGCATGATGTCTTTGAGCAAGCCCTTTTCCAGATCCCAAATGACCTGCATGACTTCTTCTTCGGCGCGGGTAAGTTTTTGCATAGGCCAAATCTATGAATTTAATTCTTAATTTAAAAATATAAATCAACAATTAAATTCATAGATTAATCCAGCAAAAAATTTAAGGTAAAATCTCATCCAGGTAAAGAAGGGTTTCCCAAATATTGTCAAGGGTATTTTTGATAAATTCTGACAGGAAATGGAGTTTTTATTTTCTCCAACGAATAATTAGAAAACAACCTAATCAATTGAAATTAAGGTAATTAGGTATTTTTGTTTCTCGCTTTATTTTTCATTTATTTTTTTTTGACAAAGTACCTCCTGTTTCTATTCGCTCCAGTAGTTCCCAAATCCCCATTTCTGGTTAGCTTATAAACGGATTTTCTGATGTCATTTGGATAAACCTCCTTTATCCTCTCCTGAATTTCAGATATTTTGCTTGATCCATTATGTCTTAAATCTTCCAGAATTAATGCATCCAGTTTATAATCTTCCATGGTCTTAAGGCTTGGGGTGAGATTAAGTTTAGCATGGGAAAATAAATCAGGATTAAGCAGATACGCGGTCCCTTTCTTAACACCTCTGGAAATCAATATCTTCTTTTCCAAAAGAGAACCTATCCAATACTTCAGTTTCTCTTCCTGATTCAACTGTAATTTTGAGGACAGCTGAGTGGATAACAACTTCTTCTGATTGGCTACAATCCCCAAGGTGATTACCTCTTTTTGGGTCAATTGAAAATGCTTCATTACATAATCAATTACAGACACCGCCTCTTCATCTGATATTTTCGAGAATACGGTCACCGCCATTTTATTGAAGCTGCTTTCTATTTCAGGAAAAGGCTTTCCATTCAAACTTAATTTCTCGTAAATCAGGTCATACCCAGACCCTTCTCCTTCCATCAAACCCATTTCATGCAAGGTTTGAATTAGGTGAGGATTCCTTCTGTTTCGTTCGTGCAAAATATTATTCTGTGAGATTCCAACGGGCAATCCACCCGGGTTGGTGAAAACCACCCTATCCGGATAAACCTCAATGAAAATATCACCAGAACTTGTGTACCTTTTATGGGCAATCGCATTAACAAGCAACTCCCTGATCACCTCTCGTGGAAAATTTCTTATTTTTTCCCTGAAAAGTCCGTGACTTACCTCAGTAGAATATTCCAATTCGACACCTTCTTTTTCGATTTCCAATATCAGCTGCATTGGATTAAACTGATGAAAATGAAATTTCTTTTCCCTAATCTTTTCTTCTCTTCCATTATATACCAAATATTGAAGGGTAATTGGATAGGAAAGCCGGGCTCTTTGAGCAGGAGTTCCAAGCCATAGAATTCCTAAATTTGTCAGAAACCCTTCGGGTGATACTAATTGATAAAATTCCAAAATTTCATCATCAACTTTCTCTTTGATAAAAGAAGAAACCCTCGATGATTTCTTGATCTGGCTTAGAAAAAAGTCAATTTGAAGGGGATCTGCCTGATGAATTTCCAATTGTTGAGCAACAACCAATTCCCATTGAAAGGCATTCCTTTCTGCAGCCAAATCAGTTAATTCCTCACTTTTTACGGGATAACAATTATCGGAGACCCTGATAAAAACTTTACCGTTGGAAGTTGTGGCAATAACTCTGGTTGAAGGTAAAACCTTAATTGAAAAATACTCCCCCCCGTTGCTATGCTTGCGTACCTCTGGATTGACCAATCCTACGCCGTCTGTTAAAGACCGCAGCCTGCTGAAGACTTTATTCAAGGAGTTAATATCAATTCGTTGATCATCGGGAGGAGCTGCTTCAGCATCTTCAATTCCTATGATCAGAGTCCCTCCTTGTGCATTAGCAAAGCAAACACAAGTTTCTGCCAACGATTCCACGTCAGACTTATTCCCAATAACTTTCCTCAGGCTTTTGAACTCCAGGTTTTTATCCTCAAACATATTATTACTTACAACATATAATTTTTGGAAATAAATATACAAACCATCATGCTCTTTTCTTTAAAGTTCCATTTTTGGCATTTTGCCTGAATTAATTTGTTAGAGGGGGAAGATGAAAAGGTCAATTCCCCATCCAATCCAAAATCACTTTTCCCTTCAGCAACGAATCGGGCTCCCGCCCTTCCAGGGGCACCCAGCGATTATTCATGACGAGATTCCCATCGCGAAACAAAAACCCGTCTGTATCTTTTTGGCGAATCAAAAACTCATCGTAGCGCACTTTGAGTGGCTTTTTGGCATCGCGGCGCAGGATCACCTGCACTTTATTTCCTTCCGTAATCAACGGCATATTCGTTTCCACCAGGGCCCAGTCGCCATCCTGCCGCCTGACCAGATGACCCGTCACCGTATAATTATAATATTCCACTGAATCCCCGTTGAATTGTTCCAATCCCAGTTCGGTCAGGGGGCGCAGATCGTCTTTGAGATACACCCAGACTGAAACGGTAATTTCTGTGGCTTTGGGGACGGGCCAATTCCAGCGATAGAGGTAATTATAATCCCAGCCCCTGCGCTCCGTACCCGCTCCGCGGTAGCCCATTTCAGGCTCCATGTCTTCAAAAGGGTCATAATGGAATCCGCGATCAGGCTGGCTCAGGAGATATCCAGAGGGATGACGATACAGGGTATCAAGGGCTGCGAACCGTTCGAATACCTTTTCCTCCACCCCTTTGCCCACTTCGGCCAGGGCCTCGCGGGTTACTTCGTAAAGGGCCATTTCCTCATTTTCATACACCAATTTGCCTTTGGAAGGCAGGTAATAGGGACGGTCGTGTACCACTTTTTTGAGCGACATGACCAGAATGGGCCGTGGATCTTTCAGGTATTTCACCAGGTCCAGGGGCGCATATTCCTCAGAAATGAGCTGAATCTCAGACCAGGTCTGCGACATAGAGGTACGGCTCATCATCACATTCAGCAGGGGCAATCCAGTGGAAAGTGAGGCATTGAAGGCCGGCAAAACCGCCCCCTCGTTGTCAATGGCAAAATTTTCTGAGCCCAGGTGAAAGTAGGGCAAAACCATGATGGCCGAGTAATCCTGCGGATTCAGTTCATTTTGCCAGGCATTAAGGGGCAAAGCATGAGACGGATCGTGCAATTCGGGAATTTCCTGCCGTTGCAGCGCTTTTTGGCGAATGAATTTATTCCACAGGCCGCCTTCCACCATGAAAATCCCCACCGTGACCAAGGGCACCAGCAACGCAAATCTTCTGAGTCTGCCCGGGCGCAGCCTCCGGAAAGCCAGCCAGGAGAGATAACAGGCATAAACCGTCCAGATGTAGTAAAATACCCAGGCAAAGCGGCCAATGCTGCGAAACTGATTCATATAGGGAATGTGGTCCACTGCCTCGATCAGAAATTTTACAAAGGGATAGCGCTGGCTGAAAAGCATGACCGCGATTGCTCCCAGCACACTCACATTGAGCCACAAATGGATGCCCGGTCGCAGCAAACGGCGAAATTGCCGCCGAAAAATGCGGCGCACACTGCGAAAAAGGAACATCAGCCCGGCCACTGTGCCTGCCAGGCTCACGTACACCACTCCTTCCCAATGCACTTCTGGCAGGGAAAAAATGCGTTTCAGGTACTCGGCGTGAGGCAGGTACATCGGCAAAAAGAGGGACGACCAATTCGCGCGGTACTCAAAAAATCCGTAAGGATGGGCCGGACGATCGGTCACGTGATCCCCAATGGAGAGCAGCAATTTGAAGAGCACAATGGGCAGCAGTACCTGAATGACCAGCGAGGGTAGCAGCTTTTTCCAGTCGCGGCGCAATTCAGGATAGCAAAGGGAAATTACCCAACAGGCTCCCAACCACAGAAAACTGATCAACAGATAGTAAGGATGTACAAATGACCAGGCCAGAGACCATGCCCCTACCACGGCCGCGGCGGAGAGACTTCGCTTGTCAAACCAACGGAGGTAAAACCACCACAGTCCGGGCACAAAAGCCAGATAGGCCAGGGCGTAATGCCCGGGAACCCGCAGGAGCTGGGGAGAAAGCAGGGTAATCCCAGCCGCAAAAAGGGCCGCCATCCAGGGCGAAACCCGCAATTTTCTGAAAATGCCAAAGAGGAAAAACCCGCAGGCCAGATAGGAAAGAAAGATCAGGTAGTGGAGAATCCCCACGGTTTGGTCGGCCAGGCCAAACAGGTTGCGGTCAATGAAGCGCAGCGAATTGGAGATGAGGGGCTGCGCATCCGTGTAGGTGAGGCGGTCGCCGTAGGGGTAATTCATGCCCTCAAAATGCCCGTAGGTAGAGTCGTATTTGACGTGGTACCAGGGGGTGTAATAATTTTTGAAGGCATCGCCCGCAGTGCGCAAATAGACAGTATTGGGGTGAATAAGTACCTCCCGGGCCAGAAAGGCAAAGCCTGATGTGAGCAAAATGCCCAGCAAGATTTGGGGTAAATATGCCTGAATGCGCTTGACCATGGCGGAAGCAAATCTAAGAAATAAATGCAGTTTAAAGCGTACCCTTCCTTTCCCATGCACGGATTATCCCCCCTGAAACTGTAAACTGCAAACCCTAAACTGTTTGCCTGAAAGTCTGAAAACTTTTTCTTAATTTGATCCCTGTTCTGATTGAATTGAATAACCTCAAGATAATAATATGACCCGTGCAATTTCCCTTCCAGTTCAGGCTGTAACCATCCCAGCCCTGAAAATGCTGCTTTTGCTGACCTTCCTCTTGCTGGCTACTCTGGTGCAGGGACAGTACAGGGGCGTACGCCTGAAAACCCAGGGGTTTACCAATATCACAGAACTTGGCATCGGGATTCCCCTTGAAACTTACGACGCGGGCTTCAACGCCACCACCTTATTTGGCTACCAGCATCCCCGCTTTTACATTGGTGCAGGCCCGGGACTGGATGTCTTTGGCACCCAGGTTTATGCAGTTGGCCAGGCCGACGGCCGCTATTTTTTCATCGACGGCCGCACCACGCCCTATCTCTTTGGAGAAGCAGGCTACGCCTACAACATCGATCCAACCCAGCTGAGCGGGGTATTATACAGCGCTGGCTTTGGGGTACGCCTTTATGTAACCAATCAGTTTGCCATGAATATCAGCATGAGCTACCGCGGCATCAACTGGGTGGGAGTGGACGATCCCCTCAAAACCCCCAGTGGAACTTCGCCCCTGGGTGCATTTGCCCTGAAATTTGGGTTCCAACTGTAGTTGGTTGTTAGTTGTTAGTTGTTGGTTGGTGGTTTGAGCTGCGAACAGATTTATTAATGAAAGCTGACCGCTGACCGCTGATTGCTGACCGCTGACTGCTGAAAGCCAACTGCTCATTGTTAATTGCCCATTGTTCATTGTTAATTGCTCCTCGACCATCCCCTCATATCGCAAAGTTACTTTTTCCCGCGGTGGGCCGCCTTCAGGGACGCTTTTTGGGTGGAAACGGGGGGAGAACGACTGGCTTGTTATTACCACAATCCTTTTCCCTACGGGAATACGGTGATCTTTTTTCATGGGAATGGGGAAGTGGTGGCAGATTACATCCAAATGCTGCCGCCCCTGCTGGAAAAGCTGGGCTGGAATTGCCTGCTGGCCGAATACCGTGGTTATGGCATGTCCACGGGTAAGCCAGCCCTCACGGCCATGCTGGCCGATGCGGTCAATATCGCGCGCAGCGCGGAAAGCATCGAGCAGAAGCTCGTATTCTTTGGGCGATCCGTGGGATCGATCTACGCCATCCATTGTGCAGGACTGTTTCGCGAAGCGGCTGGCCTGATCGTGGAAAGCGGGATTGCAGATGTGCGCGAACGGCTCCTGCTGCGGGTGCGCCCGCGGGAAATAGGGGTGACCGAATCCACTTTTGACCAGGAGGTCAGGCAGTATTTTGACACAGAGGCCAAACTGAGCCGTTTCGAAGGCGCCACCCTGATCCTGCACACCCAACACGATGAGCTGGTGAATGTCTCCCACGCTGAGCAACTTTACGACTGGTCATCCCAACCCAAAACCATGGAACGATTTTCCAAAGGCGGCCACAACGACATTTTTTTCCGCAATCAGGAAGCTTATCTGGAAAGCCTGGAAATATTTTTAGGCAGGATCAAATCCTGATACTCCTACAATACCTTTTTCGCTGTCCTGCGGGGAGGTTTATTTTCAGTGGAAAGCCTTTTCCAACTGTAGGTCCTCTTGATGGGCCCCTGCTCCTCGTAAGTCATTTTCTCGGGAGTCAAATCAAGGATTTTAAAACTGGATTCCCCTCCTTCGTCTGAATGGATAAATACAAAATGACCATTTTCATCCTTTTTCTCCTCCCAGGTTCCTGTACGGGTTCGTCCAATGGATTCCTGTTCGAATTTTCCGCCCGGGTGAAAGAAAAATCTGGCATCAGGCCCCTTCACCGTATTCATCCCCACCGTGGATTCAAATTCCCACCCTCCTTCCACGGTCACAGGTTTCTCACAGGCATTCAACCAAAAAACCATGCCCAGGCCAAACAGCAATTTCCAAACCCGCATAAAATTCAATTTTGCCATACTCATTCCCTCCTCATGCGAACTTTGCCCGTATTCATCCCTGCCTCGGCGTAGGTAAAGTATTTCTCCGAAATCTCAAACACATCCAGGGTTTTGACCGCACCTTTCGTAGTGGTCATGGTGAGTTGCTTGCCATCCGGGCTCATCACATAAGTGCCTTCGCGGGTGACAGGGCCCAGGCGCTGCACAAATTTTCCATCTTCAGTATAGGTAAAGCCCGATTCTTTTGCGTTTTCAGCGATAACTGAAGCACCAATGTAATCAATGGTCCATTTCCCCACGATGCTGGAACCGTCGCGCACATAATTACGGTCGGCTTCCCAGGCCGTGTGCTCGTCCGTCCGTTTCTGGTTTTCGCTCTCAATGTAATCTTCCGCGGCTTTTTTGCAGGCCATAACCTCACCCTGAAATCCAGCCAGCTTAGCCCGGTCGTATCCCGCGTGTTTGATCAGAAATTCATTGATTTTGAGGTTGAACTTCTGCAGACTGTGGGTTTCGTTGCAGGTCTTGAGTTTGACCGTGGCATCGGGATAGGAAGGTGCGGACATCACCCCCTGAAAACAATCACAGGTCTCTTTCGAAAGTTGGACAAATTCCTGGTTGGAAGGTTCGCAGGAATAAAGAAATACCACACAAAAAAGGAGGAACGAAATAGAAAACAATCTCATAGCATCTCAATTTTTTCTAAAAATACTCTTTTCCAGACCGGCATTCAAGCAGAAAACCCTGGTACGATTTTCGCTGATCAAATGTGTAAGGTATATTTGTGAATCCAAGTAACGACCTCAACATGAAAAAAATTCTATTTTTCCCTCTCATTTTGCTTCTGGTGCCCTTTTTTGCCCAATCCCAGGCCATCAACAAAGTGGTCATTAAAAAATTCGCCAACGGCAAACCAGAAGAAGTACACTTTTACCGGGGAGAAACAGCGCAAGAAAACCTGACTGAAAAGCAAATTTTTTCTGACAATGGTAAAATGCTTTTGAAGGAGCTTTACTTCAATGGTGAGCTCCATGGGTTGCGTGAAGAATGGAATCAGTTTGGGGTAAAAACTGCGGAACAGAATTACAAAGGTGGAAAGATGAATGGCCCCGCCAAAAAGTGGGTCGGCATGGTGGATAATGTGTTGCTCGAATCTCTCAATTTCGAAGACGGTCAGCCCGCGGGCAAGCAGGAATACTTCAACGAAACGGGCGATCTGATGAAGGAACTGAATTACAAAGACGGCAAACTCAATGGAAAACTCCTTGAATTTTACGGCAAAGACCAGCCCAAACGCGAATTCAACCTGGTCAACGGTGTGCCCCACATGGCTCAAAAAGAATGGGACAAAGAGGGCAACCTCAAATTCAGCCTGAATTTTGTGCTGGGCAAACTGACCGGGGAACAGATCTGGAATAATGCAGGCACGGGCAAGGAAGTAAAAGAAGACTGGATCAATGGCATTTGGGAAAAAGTGACCCAAACCTGGCCCTCTGGCAATCCCAAGGTGAGGGAATATTTCAATTACGATTTTGTCGAACTGGGCACGGAGGGTGAAGAACTTACCTTCAAAGGCAACAAATCAAAGTTCAAAACCTGCTCCTTTTTCGAAACAGGCACCATGCAAAGCCAGCAAACCGAGGGTGACGAGGCCAGCTACAAAGAATGGCACCCCAATACCCAGGTGGCCGCTGAGGGCAAAGGCAGTCCTGAAAAGCCCGTGGGAACCTGGACCTGGTACCACAAGAATGGTAAAAAAGCCTCTGAGGGCAATCACGAGAATTTCAAAAAGGCAGGCGACTGGATTTCCTGGAATGAAGCAGGACAGGTGACAGCCGAGGAAACCTACGCCGCAGGCAAAAGAACAGCCTGGAAGGTCTATTTCTACTTTGGTGATGGCACCAAAATGGCCAACGGAGGTTTGGATGATGTGGGAAATAAGGCAGGAGAATGGGAATACCGCTACGAAAATGGCAAAATCAGCCGCAAGGAAACTTACCA
Source organism: Bacteroidia bacterium (assembly GCA_020635905.1). Lineage (GTDB taxonomy): Bacteria > Bacteroidota > Bacteroidia > J057 > JADKCL01 > JACJYV01. The sequence continues at coordinate 454,958 of JACJYV010000005.1, read as the reverse complement.
GCCTGCCCCGGGGACGGGACAGCGTCCCGTCCTGAAAAGCGTCAAAGCCTTTGACCGCGAAGGACTGCCCGTACTTGAAGGCAACGAAGCCAAAGTAACCGTGACCACCTATGAAGCTGGCGTAAAAACCAAAGAAACTGTGGTAAAACCCATGGGCCGTTCAGAATTTCGTTGTGAATATTTTGACGAAAAGACCGGCAAAATGGCCCGCGCAGACTCCAAGGACGTGATCGAAAGCAATCACGTGATGCAGGTCCTTGACGGACCCGGGGTAATTCTGGAGGAAAGAATATTCTTTCCTGAAGGCGGCCTGAAACAGGTGGATCGCTATAATGTGAAAGGCAAACGCGAAGGGGTGCAGGAGGGTTGGTACGATCCCAAAGACAAAAAATACGAGTACACCTATAACGAGGAGGGCCAGCTCAGCGGCGCGGTCAAAGAATGGTACCCCACGGGCGAGCCCATGATGGACCTGACCTACGGTTCAGTTGGAGGTACTCCTGAAGTGACCAAAGGCACCTATTACTCAGACAAAGGCAAAGATTATCCTTACGACCGGGCCGACGACGACAAGAAGAAGAAGAAAATGCTCGAAATCGAGGAAATCAGCTACCTGAACGAGTTTTTGAAACAACTGTAAAGCCAGAAACTGGACAGGGCCATGGAAAGGAAACCACTTTTCCTGATTTTCATTCTCGTGGCCAGCTTCCTGAATAGCTTTGCCCAAAATCCTCCCTGGGAAAATCCCCTGCAAATCGCCTGGTCGGCCGACGGCCAGACCTTCAGCACCCCCGCTATCTACCAGGACTCCGCGGGAGTGCCTTCAGTGATCAGGTGGAAGGGGGATACTTTGATTTGCGCCTTTCAATGGTTCAGGCAGCCTATGAACAGCCCTTCCTGGGATCGGGTGGCGGTAAAATTCTCCTACGACAACGGACAAAACTGGACTGTACCCACTCCCATCATCCTCACTGGATTTCCCGCAAATTACCAACGGCCCTTCGATCCCACCCTGACCCTCACGGCCCAGGACAGCATTCGCATTTACTTTTCTTCCAGTGACGGAATGCCGATGGGCCTGGATTCGACCGTGAACACGTATTCGGCCCTCAGCGGGGATGGAATCCATTACACTTTCGAACCCAATCCACGGGTGGACCATCCCAGCAACCGGGTCATCGACCCGGCGGTGATTTACTTCAACATGGCCTGGCACTATCTGGCGCCCATAGGAGCGCCTCAACAGGGCGCCTACCACTACATTTCACCCAACGGAGTGAATTTCAGTCAGGTGGCCGACATTCCTTCTGACAACACCCACAACTGGACGGGCAATTATGTGGTGTATTCCCCCTCCATCCTGCGCTTTTACGGAAGCAGCCCGGGAGCCATCTGGTATAATTCCTCCCCCAATGGCGGCATGTGGACGGGGTTTGTGAACACCAACATCCAGGGCGGCGACCCCAGTGTCCTCAAAGTGGCAGACAGCAGCTTTGTGATGATATTTCTGGGCAAGCACACGCCCACCCAGGTTCCCCAGGCGAAGGACGAAGTCCTTCGGGTGCATCCCTGTCCCGCCCGGGACCATATCCTCCTATCCGGGCTTCCGCCCGGACCAGCCCACCCTTACCAAATCCTCTCCCTGACCGGAAAAATCCTCCAGACTGGCACCACCCAGGGCCAAATCTCCCTGGAATCCATCCCAACAGGCATGTACCTGCTGCAACTCGATGGCCGCTTCCCGGCCATCAAAATCATAAAAGAATAAGTTTATTGAGCGCTTAGCAGGCAGCGGTCAGCTAACTAATGAAAGCGGAAGCTTTCAAAAAAACTAACCCACTGATTCTCTGTGAACTCTCTGTGAACTCCTCCATGGGAGTGCCTTTGGCATGTACCCTGTGGTAAAAAAAACCATACCAGTTTATACCCCCAAAGCGGAAACTTTTCCCTGAAAAATCTTTGGGTTCTTTGTGTTGCAATAAAACTCAAAAGCGAAAGCTTTCAATCAAAAAATCTCCTGACCACTCCAATTTGCTCTGTGGCTCTGTGTTTAAAAACCACCCTCAAAGTCAACCCTTTCAACCAAAAAATCTCTGTTCCCTCAGAATTCCTCCGTGAACTCAGTGGTAAAAAACACCCCCTCAAGGCAGCGGCTCCGCCGCCCGCAACACACCCGGCCCACCAGTCGGCAGGGGCTCCAGCACCCCGGCCCCATGCAACTCCAGACCGTCGCGATCCAGCAGGAAAATCAGCAGATTCAGTACCCCCAACACCAGAAAACCAGCCAGTCCGGTCACCCCAACCAGCAAATCATTCCCACCCGACAAAAACAGCAGACCGATCCCGGCCGTGCCATTGAGCGAGCCGTGCAGCACAGAGACTGCAATGACAGAACGGGTTTTGATGCGCAAATAACCCATCACCGGACCCAACAGCGTACACCAGGCCACCATCATCAAAATCCCCAGGTAAGGATGATCAGGATAATTCAACCCCTTGATCACCAACGGCGCATGCCACAATCCCCAAACGGCCCCGATTAAAAGATTGCTCCTCCAAAACCCAAACTGACGCATTTCCCATTGAAATAATCCCCGCCAACCCAATTCTTCCCCAAAGGCAAAAATCGCATTGATCGAAACTCCCGCCATCAGTCCGGAAAACACACTCATTCCAAACATTACCCCGGAGGGTATTTTGTCCACTGCTTCCTCCATTTTTTCAATCTGCTCGACTGACAATATGCCTGAATACATATCAAAAATGTAATCCATCCCCGCTGAGAAGTGAATTCCCGGAAACAACAAACTGATGCCAAAAGCAGCCAGGGCTAACACCACAGGTCCCACCCAGGCTACCGCAAACCACCAATTGGGTTTGAAATTGAGGCCATAATTGGAGAGATTCCCCTTATAAATCACTTTTTGCACTATCAGGGCCGCCGTCATGGGCATCAGCATGTACAACATACCCACTGCCATCCCGGCGAAACCACCCATTTTCAGATCGAAAATGAACAACGGCAGCGAAATGAGCCAGCTCATCCCGAAGGCCAGTAAAAGGAAAATACCTGCTTTGCGTGTTATCATATTCGGGTCAAATTTCTCCAAATATAAAAACTTCAAATCACAAACAAAGAAACACTCCGTCCTTCTGATCCCACCTTCCCTAATCCAAATGTGTGCTCGAAGCTCGAAGCTTGTAGCTTGCAGCTCATAAAACTAATTTCATTATCTCCACCGTCGCCTTCTCCACCGTTTCCCGCTCCCAGCGCATAGGATAATATTTTCCGTCAATCCAGCCCTGGACCTGATCGCTGTAATGCCTGCTCCCCAACTGGCCCGACTGGCCGGGCGGCATGATCCACAGACTTTGATCCAGATTGGACATGTCCACAATCTGCCGGTAAGACGGACAGGTCAGGCCGCCTTCATAAGGCTCCTGCGGACGAAACGCGGTCTGGCAGACCGTATCTGTATCGCCCCCAATCGGCAAAGGACCCACGTTGAAAACGCGGTCCAGGGGCTTCACCACGCCCATGGCGTGGGGAAATTCCACCTTATGCAACCGCCCCCAGGCCCAGCCATCCATATTTTTACCCAACTTCGCCTCCAGCCATTCCACCGCCTCTTCCAGCGACTTTTGCAACACCTTTTCCTTCCCCCCGGCCATTTCCAGCCATTTTCCATTCCCTTCCTCCAACCAGCGCAGCAGCACCACCGTTTCGTAACCCATGTACTCATTCAGCAGCAGCATCACCGCGTTCAGTCCCCGCCCCAGAAAAGCTTTCAGCTTTTCTTTCCCCAGCCTGCTTTCCAGCAGTAAATGGGTCATACGGGTTTTCACCACCTCATACAAAGCGCCTCCCACCGAGTCCACGGTCAGCATCCCGTCCCAATTGACCAGCTTTTCCAAAGCGGCATGCACCCGGGTATTTTCCACTTTCAACCCCGCAAAATGCTTTTTGAATTCCACCCCGGGCAAACAGTAAAAATCATGGTGAAACTGTTTGAAATCCTCCTTTCCAAACACCTTTTGCCCCGCAAACAGATCTTCCAGCCGCCGGGCACGGTAGCCATTCATCCAGGTGCGACCCAGAAAATGAGGGTAGTCGTCGGGCACGATTTTATGGTTGCAGGTGATCACATAACCCGCCTCGGGATTCAGCACGTGGGGCATTTCAGCGAAAGGCACAAACCCCGTCCACTCATGCTCACCCGTCCAGCCGGGAGTGGGCATGCGGCCTTCACCCTGCGCCCGCACGGGCAAACTGCCCGTCACCCAGTACCCGATATTGCCTTCCACATCTGCGTAGGCGATATTCAGACCCGGCGCCTCAATGTGACTCAGAGAAGTCACAAAATCATCCCAGTTTTGCGCCAGATTCAACCCGTACCAGCCCTTCAGGGCCTGGGCCTCCCCAAAGCAGGTAGAGTTAAGCGCCAGTTGTTGCTTCGCTTCAAAATCGATCACATCCGTCACCACGGGGCCATGATGGGTCGTCACCACCCGTTCCACAAAAGCCTCCTTCCTGCCCTTGATCCTGATTTCCTCCTCCCTGATAACCGAATCCAGCCATTCGCCCTTAAACTTATATCTCTTCAGACTCTTGTCCTCAAACTGCTCCACAAACAGGTCCTGAATATCCGTAAACGACAAAGTCACCCCCCAGGCGATGTGGGCATTATGCCCGATCAGCACCAGCGGCAGGCCCGGCAGCGACACCCCGATCGACCGCAGTTCCGGACATTCCAGGTGATTCTGGTACCAGATGCCCGGCAGCAACATAGGCAAATGCGGGTCATTGCACAGGTAGGGCATGCCCGTGTCCGTCTTTTCACCCGTCACCGCCCAGGCATTACTGCCTTTCATTTGCTTCATAAACGGGCCCGTAAACGCCCTGAACTTTCCATCGGGTTGCAGCAGCCTGGTTTCGATCCCTTTGGGAATAGTAGGTGGATTGTCCTTTGGATAAGCCACATCCAGTTCGGCCGCCAGTTCCTCCCCAAAAGCCTCCACCAGTTGGGCCCGCACCAGTTCGTGTACCCAACCCAGCGACATCTGAAACACCATCATCCTGGAAAAAATCAGCACATCCTCCATTTTCCAGGGTTCGGGTTTATAGCCAGCCAGGGAAAATTCGATCGGCAGCCGGGTTTTGGGGTGATTCAGATAGGCATTGATCCCGTTGCAATAATTCTGCAGCAAATCCCTCAGATTCTGAGGCAGTCGTTCCACATCCCGGGTCCCATTTTCCCGAAAACCCAAAGTGCGGGTCAGACGATCCGTTTCGAGCGCCACTTCCCCAAACACCTCAGCCACCCGTCCCGCCGCCAGGCGACGGTTCACCTCCATCTGCCACATGCGGTCCTGGGCATGTACAAAACCCTGGCCAAAGGCCAGATCAGCCAGACTTTGCGCATAAATATGCGGCACCCCTTCAGGGTCGCGGCGCACCTCGATCTCCTGCTGGGCCCCCGTCACCTGGTAGGTGCAGTTTACCCTGGAGATTTTAGACTTGCCATACAGGCTCAAAACGGGCTTCAAAATCTTGCCCAGCAACGTATGAAATGCAGACATCTGGCAGCGTTTAGGGGATAAAACAAACAACCCACAAAATAGAAAAAAAGGGGATAATTGGGACGATTAAAGCCTGCGGCTTTAGCTGCAAGCCACAAGCTTCAAGCCATTTGATTTGGCAAGCCAAATAATCTTTATCCTCTTCCCACGGAATTTCTTTGGCATTGCTAAAAACCAACCCAATTCATCAGCTTCCCTCTCCGCTCCCTTTTCATAAAGAAGCGAAAGCTTCCCATTTTTTAGCAATCAGCTTTCAGCATTCAGCCCAAAAAGCGAAGGCGTCCTGACCCAAAAAACTCCTGACCATTCCAATTGGCTCTGTGGTTCCTCTGTGTTTAAAAAACCACCCTCAAAGCGGAAGCTTTCAATCCTTCCAAAATCTTTGAGCCCTTTGTGCCTTTGTGTTGCAACCAACCCCCAAATCCCCTAAAATTTCAAAACCTTCCTTACTTCCCCCCCACTTTTCCCCTCCACCTGCAGGAAGTAAATCCCCGCCGGACAAAAATCCATCTCCACCCGTTGCACCCTCGCTCCCGCGACCCGCATCCCCCCCAGCAACCTCCGTCCCTGCGCATCCAGCAAGGCAAAAGTGGCATCCTCATCCATCCCTTCCCCCCAAAACAGGTCAAAATGACCTGTTACAGGATTGGGCGCAATCCGCCAGCCCATTCCAGCTTCACCATCCCGCCCCAGCAAAACCACCGCCACCGTATCCGAATGCCCCTCACAACCCAGGCTGTCCTGTACGGACAGAGAGTAAACCCCGCTTTGCTGCGCAATCCAGAAAGGCCCTGTGCCTCCCGCCAGGGGAGTCCCGTTCAAAAACCATTGATTGCCATTCGCATAATTCGAAACCAGCGAATCCCCAAACGGGGTGATCACGGGCGCAGGTGGATTGGGCACATTCAACACCCCACTTACCGTGGCAGCACAACCCAATCCGTCTGAAACCAGAAAGGTCCAGGTATAATTTCCGCCCGTCGCATAGGCATGCACCAGACTGGAAGCCGTCCCGCTCAGGCCCGCATCCCCAAACCAGGTATAAGCCAGGCCATTGCCTGTGCCCATACCCCAAAAGCTGCCTTTCAGGCAGCTGTCGAGGGTCGCCTGGGCCGTGGCCGTCACCCCGGCCACCGTCACCATGCCAGTATCCAGCACCATATTCCCGGCGGTATCCACCGCCTGCAGATAATAAGTATAGTTTCCCGGGCCCGGGAAAACATGGCTGAAAGCCGAATCACTGGAGCTGATCCCCCCTGTTCCCGTCCAGGACCAGGAGGAGAATTTACCGCACAGGGTCTGGGCCGAAAAATTGAATTTTGCGCAGGAATCCTGGCTTGCCGAGGTCGTGAGAGCAGCATACTGCCCCACCACCAGGGTCACTGCAATATTATTTTCATCAAAGACCGGGCAGGCGTTGTCGGCAACCCGAAAAGCCACCTGATAGGTGCCAGGACCTGGAGGAGTCCAGCAAAAGCTGGCCTTTGGATTCACCCCACTGACTGAGTCCATGGGGGTTCCTACTCCCGCCTCCGTGAATGTGGCGCCCACCAGGGTGTGGTTCCAGGTGATGGTCACCAACTGGCCTGTGTCTGCATCCAGGGTGGGAATATCAAAGCAAATCTGGCTCCCAGGGCAGGAATGAATCTCAAAAGGGCTTGCCAGGGTACCTCCCGTCACATGATTCACCGCCACCTGGGGCACATGATTGAATCCCGGGACAGTGTAGGACTCCACTTCCCCCCTGATTTCCCCGATCTGCACCCCGTTGCGAAATTCCCGCACCTTCACCACATAATAATTCACCCCGATCTGCCCCCCGTTCTGTGGATCAAAAGTCAGCATGCCCGTCACAGGATCCAGGCTCAGGTTCCAGCTCGGCCCGAAAGGCTGCTGGGGAGTAAAGCCCGGGCCATAAGTCATGCTCACGCCCGAAGATTTGAAGCTGGTATCCAGAGAGTAAGCCAGCGAGTCTCCGTCAGGGTCAATGGCCGACAGATCGTGGGTCGAAGCAGAATTCCGGCTGATAAAAATCCGCAGGGGCTTGCTGAAATAGGGGCTGTTATTACATTGAGGCTGAGTCAGATCAATGTAGCCCGATTTCAGGAAAAAGCCTTCCTGGGTGGAGTTATTATTGGTGCCCTGGTTGCGGCAGCAGTTCGACCACTCGATCGAAAAACCCTGACAGGTCGTCCCACAAATATTATAATCCCGCGAATAAATCCTTTCCTGGTAGCCGTTCAGCATGCTTCCCGGGGTAACACACCCCGAAGAAAAGGTGGGGCAAACAGGTGTCTGCTCAACATTGGAAACAAAAGTCCAGTTATTCAGCGCGGTCGCCGTACCACACCCCGAAGCCCCCTTCGGGGTCAGGTTAAAAAAATTGGGCGGCTGAAGCCCGGGGCCAGTACAGTCCACGTAATAGTGGTGAAAAACCCTCACGGTGCAATTATTGATGCATTCATAATGCATGCTGATTGCAACCTCGTGGGTCGCAAAGAGGGAGAAGGGAACCAAAAAAAGCAGCAAAAAGAGAGAGCGCATTACAAGGGATAACATAAAAAGTTTGTTTAGAAGTTTATCCCCGATTTTCAATTAACCACTCCAAGATAAAAAATTTCAACGAAAATCCGCCTCTTTTTTCAGCCATCTCACTAACATCCCTAAGCACAAAGACTAAAGACTCAGGACTCACTACTAACCACTCCTCTCTAAAATCTAAATCAATCCAGAGGATTGAAGTCGCGAAGCGGTGGTATTTTTTGGCGAAGCCAACCAGGGTGTGGTGGCCTTGCCAAAACCAGGGGGCGGCCTTGAGGGATGGGAGTGGGCGGCAGGTGGCCTTGTGTGCTGGGCCCGTGGTGTGATGGGGCAGGGTTTAGGTTTTGGCGCTTTTTGCTTCTTTTTCTAACAAATCGACCAAGGGGAGATTCACGAGTGCCTTTGAAACTAACAAACCTACGAGTAAAGAAGGCCCGTCCGGCCAGGGCACCCCAAAAACTAATCACAAATTTAAATCTTGCGACAACTTGTTGTCGCTTACGACGCCCTAAGAGCCTAACATCTCAAAGTCTCAAATCTGTAAAAGAGGAGCTGCCCCCGCACCGCTTCCGCACGGGCGGGGTCGGGCTCTTCCAGGGGTTCCGTCGGGTCGCCAGCGTTCCGCTCCCTGCTCCCCGACCAGCCGCCAAAGTAGCGGCTGCCCTTCCGATCCCTCAGCCGCGGGCCAGCCCGCCCAACATTTGCATCAAAACACCCCTTGGAAAACAACCATGTTGTTTCCAAAAAGCCATCCCACCCCCCGTAGGGAAACAACCATGTTGTTTCTAAAAAGCTTCACTTTTTGCTGTGGGGTTTTAGTCGGGTCGTTTGGGGAAATTATTCAACCTTAACCACAACTTTATGCCCCAGGAGATCTCCCTCTTGTTTGACCAACACGATATAGCTGCCTTTGGGGAGGGTTTCCATGGCATCCAGGGGCAGCCTTTGGGATCCGGATGCAGGGTGCTGAAGCGATTGCTCCCCAAGCTTTTTACCCGTCAGGCTCCATACTTCGAGTTGAACGGGGGCAGGATTGTTTAGCGTGAAGTCAACAAAGGTCGTCCCCCTCGTTGGGTTTGGAAAAACAGAAAATGGAATGGGTTGGGGTGCCGATCCAATCCCTAAGATCATTTCGTTAAACAGGAGCAGTGATTGTCCTGTTAATGTGCCGCCATCATATTGTGTTCTGAAAATCAGGACAGGATAATGAAAGCCGGGCTCCAACCACATATAGGTTTCAATATAGACATTATTGGTATCCCCAAGCGCATTGCTGTCCAGGTAGGTTTCCTGGTAGTGGACTCTCAGGGTATTCTGGATGGTATCGTTGGGCACAATCAGGGTGCCATATCCATCCGCATAGCCCGATAGAACTCCGTTTTTCCGGATGCCGACCCCAATGGGTTCCATGAAAATTCCTTCAAATGTGTCGCTGATACTATCCTGGTAGGTAAAAGGGAAATTCATATACCGGACAGGATCGGAATAGGAAAGATAACCATAGCCCTGGGTTGCCGTCCCAACCCAGTCGTAGTAGCTTGAAGTGCCGTCATAATAGTACCAAAAATTGAATACTGTGTGGTGCTGGGCAGAATTGGCTGTTGGGAATTCGGGGGAAAAGGGCTTGCCAATGGTATCGTAAGTGGTGACGATATCACCAGCTCCAAAATTGACGCCTGAAAGATCCCAGACCTGGGCTGGCCCTGGCATACCGGGCGAAAAGGTTGCAATTGAAAGGGAATCCGCTGTTTTCCCGGGGAAGGATTCATGCAAAGTTGGTAAAAAGTTGCTGCCTGTGATCACAGGGGCCTGCCCCAGGGCTATGGAGGAGGTCACAAATAGAATCGCTGCAAAAAGTGTTTGTTTTTTCATTTCATTAAGGATTTAATTGTTCCAATTGATTTGCAGTTGGCCTTGAATCCCTTTATGGGTATTGGCCCTATATACCAATATAAGATAAAATTGGGTAAATTGGTAGGGGTGAACGACATTTTTGCATACCCGCAGTCCGGAACACATGACTCTTGAAAAGATAACGGTTCGAAACTGCTATGGTATAATTTGTCGCGAATGGTCATTCTTGTTCAAAACATGAATAATCCATGCTATGGACAAGGAAGAAAGGATGAAACGGTTCAAAGACAAGGTGGATGCGTGGAAAGAATCACAACTTGGTCAAACCAGTGGGTTTGAATACGAGAAAAGAAATATTCGGCCTGTTGTTTCCAAAAAACCATCCCACCCCCCGTAGGGAAACGACCATGTTGTTTCCAAAAAGCCCGGCCAAAATTTTGGCCGACAGGAAAATGATTGACCGAAGTGGTCAACGGATGAAAAAATGCGCTAACTTGGAGAGTTGAACCACAGCATCGAAAATAAAAGGAACCAACCCGGGCTATAGCCAGGGCCCTCAGCAGGAGTATTCAGGATCGCCTCTACTCATAGGCATAGCTTTGTAGCCAAGAAAGGAAGAAACCGGATGAAACCTATAATATTGATTATCCTCCTTTGCACATCCACATTTGGTTCAAGGGTAATTTGTCAAAGCTTCGATACCTTGGCCACAAGACATTACCCGAGGTTTGCTTCTCAAAGTCAAGGGCAATTAAACAGAGTGGATGAAAAAGGGAGAAGAAGTGGATTATGGATAACTTATCGAATGGAAACGAATTGCAGGCCTTCTGGCCTTTCAACTGAAAAATCTGATACGTGTTTTTTCTTGAGTAGCAAAGGGAATTACTATGAAGGGGAAAAAATAGGATTGTGGGAATATTATCATGATGAAGGCTGCTCATTTGAAACGATAAGAACCGAGACTTTTCCAGGGAATGGGAGTGTAATTGAATTTGATTATTTTGGCAAATGGGAAATAAGGACTCATTATTCATCTGACTCAAACAGAGTTACTTCAGATATTAGATATAGGTTTCCTGTGAAAATTGACTGTTCAAACAAAACCTCATGCGAAGCCAATTCTCAAGGTCAAGGCTTTTTGAGGTTTGATTACAGTAGGCTGGCCTTTGAACAAATGAGGATAGTCACGGGCGAATATGACATAATTCTAAAACAGATAAATGAAAAATGACCACAACAATTAACCTTCAATGAAGTGGCGTAAGGCACCCACTTCATTGATGCAGGTGTTGAGCTCAAGCTCATGTGCGACGGGCTTAGCTTATGGGCATTGAATAGGATGGATTTATGGAGAGGTGGGCAATATTCCCTGAGGCAGGGGTATGTTTTGGCCGGTTCAGCAATTGAAAGGGTGTCCTTGCTACCTTGGGAAGGATTTGGTGCCGCCTTTCAGATCTTTTGAAATTTTGTTATGAGCTTAACCTTCGCGTAGTTAATTTCCAACTATGGGCTTTAGTTGCTGGAGGTTGAGTTCAATACTGGTCTATTAGGCAATGGCGTCAGTAGGAATTTTCAAGATCGCCCCTGGTTATAGCCGTAGCGTTGTATGCAATTTATGTAATTTCTAGTTAAGGTTAAAAAAGGCGAAAACGATGTTCCCAACCACTCCCGTGACTATACTTACGACTAGAGAAAGGATGAAGGATGCCCACTTCTTTTTCTCCTTCCTGCGAATTTTGTCTTTACGCTTCACGGCTTCACTTGTTAGCAGAATAAAGCTAGAGTTCCTTGAATCCGCTGTCGTTTCAACCCAGAATCCGAAAATAACTGCGCCGATTATTCCAATTAGCATAAATATGGTTAAGAAAAAATAATATTGGGTAATCGTTCCATCGGCCTCCAAAGAGGTCAAAAAGTCAATTTTGGAATTGATTTGTTCGGTTTGTGACCCACTTAATTCAGCTAAAAAATCCTTATAATTATTGAGTCTATTATTGTTTAGTTCATTGGTTGTAAAAATGCTTCCAGCAATAATCAATAGGAAAAAAATTAATCCAACAGCAAGGGAAACCCTCTCGCTATTGCTCCGAACAAATTTTTTGAACTTGTTCTCCTCAGATATGAGATTATTCAGAAAGTTTGATAAAAGATTTTCGATATCGAGTCCCCAAGTTCGTGCTGTATGCTCAATTCGAATGGAAATAATTCCTCCTACATTCATTCCTCTTATTAGAAAGGCAGATCCATCAAATGAGATTCCCTCCCTTGATACTCTTTCCCCCAAAAAGGTAATATCGATCTTTTGTTTTTCTGGCTTTTCCTTGTCGGCAAATTTTATCAAATATTCTAACGACAAATTGACAGATTCTGAAATGATCGATTTTACTTCATTATACCTTTCTAATTCCTCAAGGCTTCCTAACTGGACTGAGGAATTATCAGAAAAGTTGATTTTTGTGGTGATGCAAAGTAGACGGGCCTCATTTTGTTGATTGACGCGCTGGTTTATAAGCTCACAAACACTTAGAAGGTCGTTTAATTTTACTTCAAAGCAGCCTTCAATTACTTTAGTAATTGTTTGAGGTTTGCCGAGCAAACTTTTGATGAATTCCGTGAAATCCTTAGGAGCAATTGGAAAAAAGACATTCGATGAATCTTCGCTAATTACGATTTCTCTTTTCGAGCTGTTTTCTTTTTCTATAGACATGTTGAAATAATGGTAGATTACGGAAATCAAAAGTAATAAATCTCCCGATAAAGAAATTAATAACTAAAAAATAATCCCAAAGAATCAAAACTAATGACTTCGTCTTGAAAAGTTCCTACAACAATTAACCTCCAATGAAGTGGCGTAAGGCGCCCACTTCATTGAAGCAAGCGTTGAGCTCTGGCTCCAGTGCGAGGGATGGATGGATTTATGGAGAGGTGGGCAATACTGCCTGAAGCAGGGTAATGTTTTGGCCGGTTCAGCTGAAATTGTATTGGGATTTGGGCGAATCCATTTCTGAAAAAATTAAAACAACTGATTGGGGCAGCTCCGTTGTTGAAACTCTTTCGAAAGATTTGCAAAAGGAGTTCCCAAACCAAAAGGGCTTTTCGCGATCAAATCTATTTTCGATGAAGAAGTGGTTTGAATTCTATTCCAATGAAAACCAGGAGATTGAAAAAGTCCAACAACTTGTTGGACAAATTCCTTGGGGACATAATGTGGTAATTATTTCGAAAATGCTACCATCGGCATTCTGCTATGCAAATCAAGAAATAAGATCGAAGCGGAATATGCATTAAGGGGAATGTCTCAGCCTATTGGGGTTGCAGAATACGAATTGAGTAAAGCAATTCCAGATGAGCTTAAGCCAAACCTTCCGACCATAGAAGAAATAGAAAAGGCTACAACATTGGGGTAGCTTAGATGCTCGCCTTGCTCGCACCCCAGCTACACGTGACGTTTCCAAAAAGCCAGCCCCCCGACCCCGTAGGGAAACGACCATGTTGTTTCCAAAAGCCCACCCCCCAACCCCGTAGGGAAACGACCATGTTGTTTCCCAAAAACTCCACCCCCACAAAACAAAATTCCCCACAAAATTCCCCCCAAATACGTACCTTACCACCACACCCCTCCAACCCCACCTCCAAAACCGGGGGTTTCTTAATGTTTCCTTATGGTATTCCCATGGTTTTCTTATGGTATTTCCATGGTATTCAGAATATATATCCCCTATATAAGAGCACAGTAAGCCCTCTGTAAGCCGTAGGTACTTCCATCATCCTCCGTCTGTGCCCCTGCCCGGGTCGCCCGCTCCCCCGGCTTCCAATTGTGAATCGATAATTGGTCTTTGCGCATTATTCATTGCCAATTGCCCCTCAACCCATCCTGAGATTAAAAACATCACCCACCAAAAACAAAAGGACCGCCCCGAAGGACAGTCCTGGAATGGTTTGGTAATTTAATTTGAAAAGCAAGGTTACAATTCCTGTGCCAAACCCGAAATGACCAGGGTCAGTTTCAGAAAGGAATTCCCGCAAAGGAATCTGCTTGCCTTTGCACAGGGCTGCAATATTCCCCGGGAAATTTTGTTTAATTTGTAACTGGATTTTGTCCCCCGTATGTTTTTTCGGAAGTCAACAAAGAAGGAGCCGCTATCAGACCTGGAGCTGATCGCCAAATACAAAGCCACAGAGGACAGTACCTTTGTTGGAACTTTGTATGAGCGGTATTCCCTGCAGATTTTCGCCATTTGCCGGAAATACATGAACGACGAGGAGGAGGCCCAGGACATGGCCATGCAGGTGTTTGAGTACCTGCTGAAGGAATTGCTGAAGTACGAAATCCAGAATTTCAAAAGCTGGCTGGCCCGCGCAACCAAGAATTATTGCCTGATGAGACTGCGCAAAGAAAAGCGTCAGATGGCCAGGTTTGAAGATTTTAAAAATTCTCAGGAGTCGCTTATGGAATCTGTGGATTTTATGCACCCTGATGAAGAACAGGAGCGTGAAATGCAGGTCATCGCCCTGCGGGAAGCGCTCGAAGGTCTGAAAGACCACCAGCGAACCTGCGTGGAGATGTTTTACCTGCAGGACAGTTCTTACGAAGAAATTGCCGCCCATACCGGCTTTAGTATGAATGAAGTGAAAAGTTACATACAGAACGGTAAGCGAAATTTGAAAATCAAGTTAGAGAAACCCAATGAGTGAAGTCATACATAAAACGCACATTTTCGATGAGACCGGGTGTCTCAATCTGAAAGGTATGCGCGGCTACCTCGATGGTTCTCTGAGCCAGCGTGACAAGGCCCTGGCCGCCGCTCACCTGAAGGAATGCGAATTGTGCGAAGAAGCCCTGGATGGAATTGCCCTGGTGAAAGACGACTCCCTGGTCTATGGCAGCCTGGCGGCCCTCAATGCCCGCATACAGGAAAAAACGGGAGCCCAAGCACTCGAAAAAGGCAGCGGACAAGGCTCGGGTGGAGGCAGTTATGCCTGGATGTGGCAGGCCGCCGCAGCCGTGGCCGCCCTGGCCGTGATCACCTGGGGAGTCTGGACCTCCAACTCTGGTGACCAGGTTGACCAGGTGAAAACCCTGGCTGAAAATGAAAGCCCGGCCCCGGTCATGGATAGCAAGGAATCGGAAAAACCTCCCCTTTTCTCTGACAGCGAAGGTCTGCCCGATCCCGAACAGGGTGAAACGGACGCCAATCTGACCGGCACCACCATGGAGGTCCGGGATATGGAATCCAAAAGTGAGCTGAAGGATGCCCCCGAACAAATTAGTATGCCCAAAGTAGCCAACAAGGAAGTAAACGGAGGTGGGGCTTTTGCCGATGCCCAAAACGAGGACATTGCAGCCCTGGACAATGTAACTGCATCCAAACCCATGAAAACCGTGGAGTCTGAACCCGTTAAAATGGATCAGATTGCTTCCGCCACCACCCTCAACCGAAGCCAGGAAGGCAAGAAAGCCCTGGTACAGGATATCCCTGAGGATGAGATCGCCATGGAGGAAATTACTGTGGCTGCCGACCCGAATAAAGAGGACGCCTACCTGAATGGAGGTTACCAGACGGACGTTTACTCTGTGGACGACGACAAGCTGGATTATAAAGGCACCAAACGCGAACTGAACAAAAGGAAGGATTCTAAGGACGATGCACCTTCTATGGAACCCATTTCCCAGACCACGACCACCACTACCCGCAACGCCGCCACCAAAAGTGTAGCCACCAAAGGGGTGTCCAAAGCCATCAGCCCGCCTGCGGGTGTATATTACGACAGTGACAAATCGACCTGGAGCAATGCCCAAACCCTCCAGGATGAAGGCATGAGCCACTACGACAATAAAAACTTCACGGATGCTGTCAAAAGCTTCGAGGAAGTGATCGCCGTGGACCCGGCCAACCGCGAAGCACGGTTTTATGGGGGTGTTGCCTACTTTGAACTGGGCCTCTATAATAATGCAGAAAAGCATTTCCAGTACCTGACTCAAAACCCTTCAGGCAAGCACTACGACCAGGCCCAGTGGTATCTGGCCGAAATCCACGTGCGCCGCAACGAACTGCAGGCTGCCCGCAAAATTCTCAAAGACCTGGAAAATGGTTCAGGAGAATTCAAATCAAAGGCCACAGAGCGTCTGAAGGAAATCAAATAATTGTATTTTTGCCCATGCGAAAATTACTGGGCAGACTCTCTCTCCGTCTGAAAATCGGGATCGTATTGCTGATGCTGTTGCTGGGTTGGCTCCTCTGGCCCCTGAGCAGTGCAGAGTTTGAGATCAGGTTTGATGAAGCCAGAATGGCTTTCAACCGCGACTTTCTGGCCCAAACCCCGGAAAAGCCAGCCACCCGCCTGCCCAATATCGTGCTGATCATGGCCGATGACCTTGGCAAGACGGATATTTCCCTCTACGGCAGCCCGTTTTTGCAAACCCCCCACCTCGATTCCATCGGCTTGCAGGGCGTCACCTTCGGTGACGGCTACGTGTCCTCCCCCGTCTGTAGCCCCTCCCGGGCCGGTCTGCTGACCGGCCGCTACCAGCAACGCTATGGCTACGACTACCAGTATCACCTGCGCTACCCCAAAAACCGCCTCGAATACTTCGTATTCGACTGGTTTATCGACACGGACCAGTGGGATGTGGCCACCCAGTCTGCCTTTCCAAGGCAGGTGGACATGGACCGGCAGGGACTGCCGCCTTCTGAAATCACCCTCGCAGAGCTGCTCAAAAAGCAGGGCTATGCCACTGGCATCATTGGCAAGTGGCACCTGGGCAATCAGGAGGCCTTCTGGCCCACCAACCGCGGCTTTGACTACCACTATGGGTTTCTGGAAGCCCATTCCATGTACTATCCCGATACTTCAGATCCCTTCATCGTCAACCAGCGCCACAAGGACTTCTCTGATCCTTTTATCTGGGGCAGGGGCCGCGAGGAAAGCTGCGCCATTCGCCGCAATAATGAGCTGGTCCTCGATTCCATGTACCTGACCGACCGCATCCGCGAGGAAGCGGTGAACTTCATTCAGTCACACAAGGAAAATCCATTCTTCCTTTACCTGCCTTTCAGCGCACCCCACACCCCTTTTCAGGCCACCAGGGCCTATTATGATCAGTTTGCCCACATCAAGGACCGGAACAAGCGGGTTTACCTGGCTATGATCAAATCCCTGGATGATGCAGTGGGAGAAATCATGCACTCTCTGCGGGAAAATGGTCTGGATGAAAATACCCTGGTCGTATTTCTCAGCGACAACGGCGGCGCCACATACACGGGAGCCACGGATAACGCTCCCCTCAAGGGCGGCAAGTTCACCCATTTCGAGGGCGGGCTCAACGTACCACTCATGATGCGCTGGCCGGGTGTATTGCCTTCAGGTAAAAAGTACGATTCTCCCGTGATTGCCATGGATATCTTTGCCACCATCGCTTCCCTGGCTCAGGTGGCTTTGCCCACTGACCGTCCCTATGACGGGCAGGATCTGTTGCCCTACTTGCAGGATTCAGTAGCAGGAGCACCCCACGAGGTGCTTTGCTGGCGCTCTGGTTACAGCAAGGCCGTCCACAAAGGCGACTGGAAGCTGGTGTGGGATGATCTGGGCGGAAATGAAGCCTTGTATAACATTCTTGAGGATAAAACAGAAAGCCAGGAACAGGTTTCAGCCCACCCCGAACTGGTAAAGGAACTGAAGGCTGAATTTGATGCCTGGAATGCACAAATGGCGCCGCCCCGTTGGCCGCGGGTCATGGATTACAAATTCATGGATGGAGAAAGGCCCTTTTATTTTCCTTTGTAAGGCCTAACGGTACTTGTAGGTGCGCAGGGTATATTCGGTCAAAACCCCACCCTTAAAAATATCCTTGCGGATCCAGTTGCCCTGGTCGTCCCACTGGTACTTGAAAGAGCTGGCGCTTGCGCCGGTCGCATCGCCGGGATTGAAGCCCGAAAGAGCCACCCCGTTATTGTCATAGGTGAATTCCTGAATGATTTCCTGGGTTTCATCTGCATCAGTCTGCCGCACCTTGACGATGTTTCCGTCCTCGTCCAGGGTTTTTTGGGTGGTCATGACCAGATTTCCCTCCGCGCCTGAAAGGGATTCTTCCACATTATTCCAGTTGTGGTCGAATTGACGGGTAATGCGGTAAGCCAGGTGCTCGCCCTCGGGCATAAAAGCGTCCAGCACCGTCTGGCGGGTTTTTTCGTTATAGGAAAATTTAAGGCGATGGGTCACATTGCCGTCCTCATCCATGCGTTTTCCGCTCACAGGCTTGCCTGTGCCGTCCATTTCCATGACATTGCGCGACTCGAATTCATTCCCTTTCTTATAGGTGACCTCGTTGATTACCCAGCCCTGCTCGTTGAAATACTGGACTGAACCACTCATGGGAATGGCTTTACCGTCAAAGATCACAAAATACCTTTCGTCGAGCCAGTCCACATCGCCTTTGACCTTCATCTGGGCCAGCTGGTCCTTCCAAACCGTATTTTTATCACAGCCAAGCAGGAAAATCAGAACTGCAATCCAGGGGAATATCTTTCTCATTTGTGTCTTTTTTGCAGTAGAAATATGGGGATTTTCCGGGATAAAGCACACCTTTTGCAATAAAATTGGTTAATTTTCCTGCAAATCGGATCACGAGACAGTCCCTGTCCCGTGCCGGGGGATTTATATCCAAATGGCAATGAAGGACAATAAAAAAGCAGTTTGGGAAACCGGAATTTTTATTTTGGTTTCCTTGCTTGCGGTTTTGGGGATCTTCTGGTTTCAATCCTTGCCTCAGGGAGGTAAAATCTGGGAGGGAATGGAACTGGCCAAGGCTGGACTGGGTGCTGAGTATTGCGAAGCCAATCAAATGGAGGCGGTAATCCGTCAGCCTGCAAATTCCTGGTCGAATCTCGCTTATCTCTTTCTGGGATTGATGGTTTGGAGATTTCGCCCTCCACAGGACAAAATATACCCCTTACGTAGCTACAGAGCTTTTTATGGTTTGCTTACGGCTTCCTATGTCTGGCTATTCGCGGGCAGCTTTTTCTTCCACGCTTCGCTGACCCGTCTGGGTCAGCAACTGGATATGGGCGGCACCTACTCCCTTCCTCTGGCGCTGATTGGAGGAGCACTTTACTGTCTTCGGGTCGGAAACCAGGTAAATGGAAACCAGGTAATTAAAATGGGTTTCCTGATTTTGGTAATTTTATTTGATTTGTTTTGCCTGATTTTCAAATGGCACCTCAATGGAAAGGTCATGCTGCCTGCTCTGATCGTGGTATTGGTCCTGCTGTGTGGCTGGCTGTGGATGTTGCACGGCGGAAATCGCCGTACCGGGCTTCTGCTGTTTGGCATCATAGCCATGATTGTGGCCACAGTGATCCGCAGTCTGGATGTGGCCAAAGTGGGATGCAATCCCGATTCCTGGTTTCAGGGACATGCCGTCTGGCATGTTTTGACTGGCCTGAGTGGCTACGCCGTGTTCAAATTTCTTGAGGGATTTCATCCCGAGAACTACGGCTTCGCTGACCGCACGCCCGAGAAAGCAGGTGAAGTCGTCTCCGCCCGACAAAGACACGGACAAAATTGACAGGTTAAGTCAATTCTGGTTTACCTACCCCCAAATTCCCCATTCTCTAAAATCTAACATCTCATCTTCTAAAATCTCAAAAAAGAACCTTCACCCGCGGCAACTCTCCTTCAATCACTTCCTGATTTTCGGGCAGGAAACGATTGCCTTTGAGGTTGAGTTTTTTGAGGGATGCCATACCAGGCAAAGCTGCAGGCAGGCTGCTGAAACCATTCTGGGAAAGATCCAGTTCCACCAGATTCAATTGAGCAAAGGCAGGGGGAAGTTCCACCAGTTTCAAGCCTGCAAGAGACAAATGGGTGAGGGGTTGCAATTGTTGGAGAATCTTCAGGTTGGCTGGCAGATTGAATTTGGTAAAATTCAGGTTCAGGCTGCCCAGCTCTTCGAGCTGGCTGAGTTCCTGGGGCAGATTGGAAATCTGACTGTAAGAAAGATCCAGGAACCGCAGGTTCCTGAGTTGACAAATTTCGCGGGGCAGCCGCTGAAATGAATTGCCCAGGTGGAGTTCCTGCAGGGAACTCAGGGTGCCAAAGGATGCCGGGAGGGTATCCAGGCCCGTACTTCGCAAATCAAGGATTTGCAGTTTTTGCAGTTCCCCCACCGAAGGTGGGAGTGAGTCCAGGTGGTAACCTGAAAGGTTGAGCACTTCCAGATTGGTCAATGTACCCAGATTATCAGGGAGAGCGGGACCGTGGGGCGTATTTTTCAGTTCGAGAAACCGCAGGTATTGCATCCCTTTCAATTGAGAAAAAGTCGCTCCCAGCATTGCCTGAGGGCAAGCCTGCAAACTGAAACCCTGCAGTCTCACCAGCATTCCTGCCTCTTTGGGCAGAGAAGTAAAGCCTTCACCCTTGATTTCCAGCCACTCCAACGCCTGAAGTTTGAACAGGTCTGGCGGAATTTTCTGCCCTTTTTTGAGCTCCAGACTGAATTTTTTGACCTCCCGCGGATTTTTCAGGGCCTCATCCAGAGAAGTATAGGTCACCAGTCCATGCAATTCTTCCAGGGTCCTGCTCTGGGCCAGGGCAACGGCGGGAAGCAGGATAACCAGAATGAGCAGCAGATTTACAATTGACCTGGGCATAGTTTTTTTGAAGAATGAAAAGAATATGCCTGCAAAAATCAGACCTTTTTACGGGGGTAAATAAATCCGTTTTTCACCTCATCCATTTCAAGTTTGGGGTAATATTCCATCGCTTCAGGGGCAGAAAGCAGCAATAGCATGGAATCCTCTCCTGCCATTTCCCGGGTGATTTCGACCATCTTTTTGCCTATGCCCAGTTTTTGATGGGTTTTGCGCACGGCCAGATCAGACAGATAACAACAAAAGCTGAAATCAGCCAGGGAGCGGGCCACTCCCACCAGAATGCCCCCTTCCCAGGCGGTCACCAGCAGATTCCCATGGTCGAGCATGGCCTGAATGCGCTTGATGTCCTGGGTGGGACGACGGATGCCCGATGCATCCAGCACTTCAGCAAATTCTTTGGCCGAAATTGGAACATTTACCTTGTAACGGATTCCCATAGATTTATTTTTGAAAAGTGGAAAGTTAATTATTTTGGTTTCCTGAAACCCATTTTTATGGGTTAAATTGCAAAAAGCCCACCTTAAAATGAAGCAAAAAGCCCCTCGTAAGCCCAATACAGCCCTCGGTCTCGCCGTGGCCGGGGCAGCAGTGGCTTCTATGGTTGGGCTGATCATTTACTTTCATATTGTAGGCTTGGGTCAACCCGGACTTTGGATGGATTGTGAAGATGAGGATACGGAAAATACCCGGGGGAAGGTTTTGCGAAAAATGGAATCTTCGGGCAAATCCACCACCTATACGATATATTTTTCTTACCATCTGCCGTCAGGGGAAGAGATTCAGGATGAACAAAAGGTGGACTTTAACACCTGGTTTCTGGCCCGGGAAGGAGAGGAAATTGATATTTGCTATTTGAAGGATTCTCCCCGCCGGGTCCTGATCAGCGGAAACGATTATGGCTCACTTTCCGTGGTCATGGTGGCATTTATGGACCTCCTCATCCTGATTGCGGCAATAGCCCTGTATCGCAATTATCGAAAAAATTACGCCACCCAGGACGAATCTGACCGTAATTTTTGATTTTTCACCTTGTGGTTCCAACCTTTTTAACTACATTGCGTAATAAATACGCAAAGATGTACACCTACGAATATCCCCGCCCCGCCCTGACCGTTGATTGCATCATCTTTGGGGTCGAAAACAACCAACTGAAAGTGTTGCTGATTCAGCGGGGCGAAGAGCCATTCAAAGGCGCCTGGGCTTTGCCCGGCGGGTTTGTGCTCATGGGGGAGGATCTCGAAGAGGCGGCCCGCCGCGAACTGGAGGAGGAGACTTCCGTGCGTGACGTCTATCTGGAGCAATTATACACCTTTGGTCAACCCGGCCGCGATCCGCGGGGAAGAGTGGTAACCGTAGCTTATTTTGCCCTGGTCAACCTCGCCGACCACCAGATCAAAGCCTCCACGGACGCCAGTGCGGCCGCCTGGTTCGCAGTCAGTAATTTGCCTTCCCTGGCTTTTGACCATCAGAATATCCTGGAGGTGGCTCTCGAAAGATTGCGCGGAAAAATCAAATACCGCCCCATTGGCTTTGAATTATTGCCCGAAAAGTTCCTTTTCTCCCAGTTGGAAAAGCTTTACGAGGCCATTCTGCTCGAACCCATTGACCGACGGAATTTCCGAAAAAAAATCATGAAAACGGGCCTGCTGAAGGCCCACGAAATCCAGAAAGGTGTGCCCCACAAGCGCGGCCGCTTTTTCAGTTTTGACAAAGAAAAATACCTCTCCCTCGAAAAAGAGGGATTTGAATTTACCCTGTAAACCAACCATTATGAATACTCACAACTTTCTTTTGCTGACCGACTCCTACAAGGTCACCCACTGGAGGCAATACCCTCCCAACACCACCGTCGTTTCCTCTTATTTTGAGTCGCGGGGTGGAAAATTTGACGAAGTCACCTTTTTCGGCCTTCAATATTACCTGAAGGAGTATCTGGCCGGACAGGTCGTGACCCGCGAGAAAATAGAAGAAGCAGCTGGATATTTTTCCCGGCATTTTGGGGATGAATCTCTTTTCAATCGCCAGGGTTGGGAACATATTCTGGAAAAACATGGCGGCAGATTGCCCGTGCGCATCCGTGCGGTGCCCGAGGGAACCGTGATGCCCTATCATAATGTGCTGATTACGGCCGAAAACACGGACCCGGCCTGCTGGTGGCTCACCAATTACATTGAATCCCTGCTGGTGCAAACCTGGTATGGAAGCACCGTGGCTACCCTCTCCCGTCAGATCCGTGAAATGATAGGGGCAGAAATGGCCCGTACGGGCTCCACAGACGGGCTGGATTTCAAATTGCATGATTTTGGCTTCAGGGGAACGTCTTCCGTGGAGTCAGCTGCGCTGGGCGGGGCCGCCCATCTGATCAATTTTTCCGGCACGGATACCCTGGCCGCCCTCGAATTCATCTGCAGGTATTACCAGACGGAAGAAGTTTACGGGCATTCCATTCCCGCCGCCGAGCACAGCACTATCACTTCCTGGTTGCGCCCCAACGAAGCAAAAGCCTATGCCAACATGCTGGCTCAGTATCCCAAAGGACTGGTGGCCGTGGTTTCTGACTCCTACGACATCATGAATGCGTGCGAGAAAATCTGGGGAGGCGAATTGCGGGACCAGGTTTTGCAGCGCGAAGGCACCCTGGTGGTACGTCCTGACTCGGGTGAACCCAAACTGATCGTGAGCGAAGTGGTGGCGGCTTTGGGAAATGCGCTTGGATTTACGGTCAATGAGAAAGGCTTTAAAGTGCTGAATCCCAAGGTGCGGGTCATCCAGGGGGATGGAGTCAATTACGAATCCATTGGCGAAATCCTGGCCGAACTCACTTCACGGGGCTGGGCCGCGGAAAACGTAGCTTTTGGCATGGGAAGTTCCTTATTGCAGAACATCAACCGCGATACCCAGAAATTTGCCTTCAAATGCAGTGCAGCCATTGTGGACGGCCAGGAACGCGAGGTTTTCAAGGACCCGGTCACTGATCCCGGCAAAAAATCCAAGCGGGGACGGCAAAAGCTGGTCTTTGATGAACGCACAGGTTGGGAAACCCGCAGGCTGGATCAGCCTGGGGAGGATCGCCTGGTCACGGTTTTCGAGGATGGAGAAATCAAAAAGACCTGGTCTTTTGAGGAGGTAAGGGCGCAGACAGCACTCTGGCGCAAGCAGAAATAGTTTGCTTCCAATTGATTACGGGGCGGGAATGCGAAGCTGATTCGGGTTCCCGCCTTATTTTTTGCGGGGGCTGAAAAGGAAACGGAGAAAGATGCCCAGAAAATTCATCCCTTCATGGAAGAGAATTTTCCAACTCATTTTGGAAAAGATCACATTGGGTTTAAGCTGAACCTTAGCCGGGAAAAGTTTAACCTGAGGATCATTGGAAGCCAGGAAAATGAATTCCATGTCAAACAAAAAACGGTCAATGCTCGTCTGCAAAAAAATAGCTTTTCCTTTGGCATTGAATCCTTTGAGGCCACATTGGGTATCCGTGATCTGCAATCTGAGGAAGGTGCGCAGCAGCCAACGAACGAATTTGGAAAGGGTTTTGCGCTGGGTGGGCACGCCTTTATAATATTCCTCATCCCGCACCCCGGCCACAATATCGCCTGAGCCCTGCACGAGATTTTCATAAATGCTGATCAGGCTGGCAGTGGTGTAGGGAAAATCCACATCCGTATAGATCTGATACTCTGCTGTGGCTGCCTTCATCCCCCTCCTGAGGGCATTTCCTTTGCCTTTGTTGACGGGATTTTCTTCCCCTATCACCTTCACCCCGGGCAGTCTCTGGCGAATTTTTTCGATTCCGTTGGCAGAATATCCGCGGCTGGACCCGTCATTGACTACAATTAAAGAAAGTGGGACCCCTGACAATTGTTCAGAGATCCCGCTCATGACTTCGATTATATTTTCAGCCCAATTTTCCCCGGGATTGAAGCAGGGTAGCACAATGTCGAGACCGGGCCGCTCGTTTTCAGGCATTTATCCTTTCCCGAGATCGAAAGTTTCGAGGAAATTGGTGGAAAAATTGCCGGAAACGAAGGTGGGGTCCTGCATCAGCTTCTTGTGGAAGGGGATGGTGGTTTTCACGCCTTCAATGATAAATTCATCCAGGGCACGTCTCATTTTGGCAATGCATTCCTCCCGGGTAAAGGCAGAAACGATCAGTTTTCCAATCATAGAGTCGTAATTCGGGGGAATAACATAGCCTGCGTAGGCATGTGAATCCACCCTGACCCCTTTTCCACCTGGTTTGTGGAAGTTGGTGATTTTGCCCGGGCTGGGTCGGAAGTTATTATAGGGATCTTCTGCATTGATCCGCACTTCCATGGCGTGGCGGTTGTCGGGCATGTAATGCTTGCCTGAAACCTTGACCCCCATGGCGGCAATGATTTGCTCTTTGATCAGGTCGTAGTTGAAAATTTCTTCCGTGACCGGGTGCTCAACCTGGATCCGGGTATTCATTTCCATGAAGTAAAAACGACCGTTTTTATCCAACAGAAACTCGATGGTGCCGGCACCTTCGTAGTTTACAAACTTGGCTGCTTTGACTGCAGCGTCGCCCATTTTCTGACGAAGTTTCTTGCTGACCACCGGGGAAGGGCTTTCTTCCACCAGTTTCTGGTGGCGACGCTGGATGGAGCAATCCCTTTCAGAAAGGTGAGAAACGTTTCCATACTGATCACCAATCACCTGAATCTCGATATGCCTGGGTTCTTCAATGAATTTCTCCATGTACATATCGGGATTTCCAAAGGCCGCACCAGCTTCCTGGGCCGCACTTTCCCACTGAGACTCAATTTCCTCTTCCTTATAGACCATGCGCATGCCCTTACCGCCGCCACCTGCGGTGGCTTTCAGCAATACGGGATAGCCAATTTTGGCTGCGATTTTCTTGGCCGAATCCAGACTTTTGAGGATGCCTTCAGAGCCGGGAACCACAGGCACACCAGCCTTGCGCATGGTGGCTTTGGCCGTAGCCTTGTCACCCATGGCTTCCATGGCCTCGGGCGAAGGGCCAATAAATTTGATTCCCTGATCACTGCAAATGCGGGCAAATTCAGCATTCTCAGCCAGAAATCCGTAGCCGGGGTGAATGGCATCCACGCCCGTGATTTCGGCAGCAGCGATGATATTGGGAATGTTCAGATAGCTGTCGCGGCTGTTGGGTGGCCCAATGCAGACGGCTTCATCGGCAAAGGTAACATGGAGGCTGTCGCGGTCGGCGGTAGAGTACACTGCCACCGTTTTGATCCCCATTTCTTTGCAGGTCCGGTGTATCCTCAATGCGATCTCACCGCGGTTGGCGATGAGAACCTTTTTAAATTCTCTGTATGCCACGATCCTGAATTATGAGCGGTCAATTAAGAAAAGGGGCTGGTCGTATTCCACGGGACTTGCATCGTCCACGAGGATTTTGACGATTTTACCCGAGATTTCAGATTCAATTTCATTGAAGAGTTTCATGGCTTCAATGATGCAAAGAACCTTGTGAGGGGCAATTGAATCTCCCACATTGACGAAGGCATCTTTATCCGGGCCGGCGGCGCGGTAAAAGGTTCCAATCATGGGAGATTTGAAGGTGTACAGATTTTCAGAAGAAGCAGCCGGCTTGGCGGGTTCAGCGGAAGCACTTTCAGCAGCAGGCGCAACCGGGGCTGCGCTTAGCTGAGGAGCAACCATTTGAGGCGCAGCCTGAATTTGCTGGGGCTGAGCCATTTGTTGCATAGGATAGGTGGTGTACACCACGCTGTCTTCACCTGTTGCCTTTTTTACCCTGATTTTGAAATCTTTTTCTTCAATTTCAACTTCAGTCAGGTCGCTTTTATTAACGAGAAGGAGTATCTCTTTGATTGATTTGATGTCCATGTGCGGGGATTTTTACAGTTATTCTTTAACACGTTCCATGTAGGAACCATCTTCTGTATTCACCTTGATTTTATCACCAATGTTGATGAACAGGGGAACTCTGACTTCTGCGCCGGTCTCAACGGTCGCAGGTTTCATTGTGTTGGTTGCAGTATCACCCTTGATTCCAGGTTCTGTATAGGAAATCTCAAGGACCACAGTTGCAGGAGGATCAACAGAAAGGATCATTTCATCGGCAGAATTGATCACGAGATCCACCATATCACCTTCTTTGAGCAGATTCTGGGCAGGAATTTTGAATTTTTGAACCGGCATTTGCTCGTAGGTTTCCGTGTTCATGAAAACCATGGCGTCGCCGTCTTCATAGAGGTACTGGTATTGTCTGCGCTCAACGCGGATGATTTCAAGTTTGTGTCCTGAAGGGAAAGTATTGTCCAGAACTTTTCCCGTGGTAACGCTTTTCAGCTTGGTACGAACGAAAGCGGGGCCTTTGCCGGGCTTCACGTGCAGAAAATCAACGATGGAGTAAATGTCGTTGTTAAATTCGATGGTGAGTCCTTTACGGATATCGGATGTGCTTCCCATTTTTTAATTTTTATCAAATTCGGCCTGCAAATTAAGAAAAATTTTCAAAGGGCAGGCACTATGGTTTAGAGAGTAAAGATACTAATTAATAGGATTGGGGAAAGATGTTTGCTTTCCAATTTCTCAGGGCCCGTTTCTCAGCAGGAAAAATGCCTTTTCCGGGTTCGCGGGCATAGGTAATTTCAGAAAATTGATCTTTTTCGTGAGGTCGTAACCATGGAGGGTATCCTGCCAGGTATAATATAATGTGCCCGTCAGGAAATCAGTACTGAAAAAGCTGGCCGAATCTGTAATGGTAAAGGTGTTTTTGCCTGCAGATGTTTCCTCAATTGCTTCCACAGCAGGGTTCAGGTGTCTCACAGTGCCAATGAACTCCGTGCCATAAACCTGGTTGAACCAGGGGGAATATTCGATCTTTTTATACCCCACTTTGAAGTCAGAAGTGGTGAGAACGTCCCCATTGGCATCGATCAGATTGAAATAATTTCCGCTTGAGTCGCTGCATAGCAAAACAAGATTTTTGCTGAGATCAAAGGTTTCGTAATGCACGGCCCGGGCCAGTTCGAAGCTGGCATATTGGGTCACGGCCGCTTCATTGAAAATTCCCACCGTGCAACAGCCCTGCAGGAGGTAAAATTTGCCTCCGTTCCAGACAGGTTGACCAGGCATTTCATCCAGGGTTTGGCGGAAAATGGTCTTTTTCTTTTTGTGGACGAAGGCAATTTCGCTGCGGCTGGTGTCTGCGCATAGGAAATAAGTGCGACCGGGTGCAAAGTAATGGGGCGAAAAATCCCCCAACGACCAGGTATCAATCAAAATTTCACTGTCGGGATCAGGCTGCACCAATTGATTGCTTACAGGATTGGCAATCCACATCTCTCCATCCATCAGCTGAACGTCGCCTACCTCAGCAGTATTCAACCCCAATTGCTGATTCCAGTTGAGGGTGAGCTGATCATCCTGGAGTCGTGCGATGGAATGACCATTGCTTTCGGCCAGCATAAAATAGGCAGTTTCCTCCTTTGAGGCATACATGCTGTTGTCGTCCAGGCCGTTGCAGGAGGAAAAGGCCAGAGATCCGGCCAGCAAAAGGCAGAAAAAAAGTTTACGGTATGGTTTACCGCGGAGCGTCATGGGAGTTTAAAGGGCCCATTTTACGTAAACTGCACCCCAGGTAAATCCGCCCCCAAAGGCAGCCAGGACCAGGTTGTCGCCCTTCTGTAATTGGGATTGGTACTCCCACAGACAAAGGGGAATGGTGCCCGAAGTGGTGTTGCCGTATTTCTGGATATTGAGCATCACCTTTTCCTCTGGAAGTCCCATGCGCTGGGCGCAGGCGTCAATGATGCGCTTATTGGCCTGGTGAGGCACGAGGAATTTCACATCATCAGAGCTGAGGCCGTTGCGCTGCATGATCTGGTAAGATACTTCGGCCATGTTGGTCACCGCAAATTTGAATACGGCTTTGCCTTCCTGGTACACATAATGCTCCAGGTTGCGCACGGTGCGCACTGAGGCTTCCTTGCGGGCGCCGCCCGCTGCCTGAAACAGGTGCTTGCAGCCCGAGCCGTCGCTTTGCAGCAGGGCATCCATGATGCCTGCTTCTTCCGTGGTGGGTTCCAGCAGGACGGCGCCTGCGCCGTCACCAAAAATGATACAGGTATTGCGATCCCCGTAATCGATCATGGAAGACATTTTGTCTGCACCTACCACCAAAACCTTCTTGTGTGCTCCCGTTTCAATGAATTTGGAACCTGTGGTCAGGGCATAGATAAAGCCGCTGCAGGCCGCATTTACATCAAAACTCCATGAATTGACCGCTCCAATAGCGTCTGCAATCAGGTTGGCCGTGGCGGGAAATTTATAGTCGCCGGTCACCGTGGCGCAAATCACCAGATCAATTTCATCTGCTCCTATTCCACGTTTGGCCAGCACTTCCTGCGCGGCCTGAGCACCCATAAAGGAGGTTCCCAGCCCGTTTTTCAGGATGCGGCGCTCCTGAATCCCCGTCCGTTCGGTAATCCAGGCGCTGGTCGTATCGACCATTTTTTCCAATTCCTCATTATTGAGAACATAATCCGGGAGATAACCTCCCACCGCGGTAATGGCAGCACGTATTTTCATATCCGGCTAAATTATGGTGAAAAGAAGTGAATTAAAAGCAAGCTTGAAGAATAAAGCACTGGGAAGGCGAAGAAAAATGCCTTTTCTCCGTGGTTTTCAGTTGGTTGTGAGTGTTGGGGGAAGGGAATTGAATTGAATTTCCCGGGAAGAAATCAGGCAGAAAAATTGGCGAAAGCGGCTTTGATTTTTGTGGGAAGATGGTTTTTGGCTGCGTCGTAGGCAGTTTTGATCATGTTTTCGATGGCTTTTCCGTTGGAAATTCCATGGCCAATGACCGAAATTCCGTTTACGCCCAGAATGGGAACTCCGCCGTAGTTTTCGAAATTGAAATTCTCCGCCACCTGGCTGCCGCTGAACTGAGAAGCGAGTACATCGTAGAAGGATTCCCCGAATTTCAGCACGATGTTCCCGGTAAATCCGTCGCAAATGAAAATATCAGCATGGCCGGGCAGAAAATCTCTGCCCTCCAGATTGCCGATAAAGTTGAGGTCGGTGCGCTCTTTGAGTTTGCCATGTGCGCTGATGGCAGCCTGATTGCCTTTGGAAGGCTCCTCCCCGATATTGAGCAGGGCCACGGTTGGATTTTCAATCCCAACAACTTCCTTCATGTAAATATTGCACAACAGGGCAAACTGCACCAGATGATCGGCGCGGCAATCCACGTTGGCGCCCACATCGCACAAAAGGGAGTAACCTCCCTTCATGTTGCGCACCAGCACGCCAATGGTGGGGCGTTCCACCCCGGGAACATTCCCCAAACCCATCACTGAAGCGACCAGCATGGCGCCAGTGTTGCCGGGTGAGATGAATCCGTCCAGGGTGCCGGCTTTTACCATCCCGATTCCGAGATTGATGGAGGAATTTCTTTTTGCCGCAACTGCCCGGGTGGGGCTGTCTGACATGGTGATATATTCCGGGGTATGAACAATGGAAAAAGCCTCCGGAGAGGCTCCCTGACGTTCCAGTTCTGAAATAATCACTGACTGATCCCCGATCAGGACCAGCTCAACTTGTTCACCAAGAGAGGCAAGGGCTCTTATGGCACCTTCTACAGGTGATTCAGGGAAGTTGTCTCCCCCCATAATGTCAACCCCGATCCTCATGGCAGGGATTGATTACTCCTCGCGGCCTTCCATCACCTGGCGGCCACGGTAATATCCACTTTCCAGGTTAACCCTGTGGTAAACAGTCGCTTCACCACTGACAGAATCCACGTAAAGGGGCTTCGTCTCAATTTTTTTGTGGGTGCGGCGCTTATCCCGGCGGGTTGTCGATACTTTTCGCTTTGGATGTGCCATAACTTTTTATTCGCTTAAATTATTTGTCTTTTAAATTTTTCAAATCATTCCATCGGGGATCAATTTCCTGATCGTCGTCTCCTGATTGTCCGCTTGCGTTTTGAATGAGTGCCAGGATTTCGGGCGCGCATTTGTGCACAGACGGAGCAGGTACCTTGCGTATGGGAATTTCCAAGACCAAAAAGTCGTAGAATTCGTTTACGAAGGACAACAAAGGATTATTCCGGTCAATCAGAACCACATCATCCGTTTCTTTTTCAACTTTTTCGTCATAGGTGAAAATCACCCGGTGACTGTTGCTAAACTGATGGGGGTAAGGTTCCATGCAACGGTCGCATTCCAGCATGATGTACCCACTGAATTCAAAAATGATATCAAAGTGGGTATTAAATTTGGTGATACGGGCCTTTACCCTGACCTCTCCATCTTCTATCGGAGACAATTCGAACTGATCAAAAAAGTCTTTTTCGATCAAAAATTCCTCTTCCTGGTATCCCAGGATCAGTTTTGGAACTTCGACGGAATATTTCTTTTCAAAGATCTTATCCACAGTTGGAAAATTTTAGGACCGCAAAAATAAATGTTTTCCAGTTAATAATGAAACGTCAGAGACGAATTCCTGAATTATTTCCACATTACGGGCTGGAGTTTTTTATTCTTCCTCTTCCCGAAGGACTTCCAGTTCCACCAGTTCCTCTTTTGAAGCCTGAGGATCAGGTTTCTGAGATTTGCGCTCGTCCCGGCCGCGGCCCGGTTTTTCGTCCCTTCTGCCACGACGGCTGTCCGGGCGATTGAGGGCTTTGCGCACTTCCTTGCGTTTCTGTTCGTCCACTTTGATGGATCCTTCCTGCAATTCCAGGTTTTCCGTGCGGTTTCTGTAAATATCCATGGCCGTAAAAATGGCCTGAATAAAGCTGTCGAGCGAAGCGCGGTTTTGTCCGGCGAGGTCGTAGGCCACTCCGTGGTCGGGAGAGGTACGTACTCCTTCCAGTCCAACCGTGACATTTACCCCGTGAAATCCAGAAAGCAGTTTGAATGGAATCAGCCCCTGATCGTGGTACATGGCCAGAATGCCGTCGAAAGAGAGGAATTTTCCTGAGCCAAAAAATCCATCAGCTGAGTAAGGACCCAGGGTCAAAGGATTCTTTTTGTGCTGTTGTTCCACCACTTTGAAGATCACGTCAATTTCCTCCCGTCCAAGCAGTCCGTTATCGCCTGCGTGGGGATTGAGTCCCAGCACTGCAATGCGTGGACGCTCGATGTTGAAATCGTTTCTGAGGGACTGATCCAGGATGCGCAACTTTGCGGCAACCTTATTGGCAGTTATGTCCTGATGGATTTTGCTGACCGGCACATGCCCGGATACCACCCCGATTTTCATTTTTTCAGAGACCATCAGCATGAGGCTTTCCTCTACGCCATAGGCCTGAGCCAGGTATTCAGTATGACCGGGAAATTTGAATTCGTCGGCCTGAATGGTGGCTTTGTCGATTGGCATGGTGACCAGGGCGTCAATTTCGCCTTTTTTGAGGTCTTCCGTTGCCATTTTAAACGCTGCCACGGCACATTCGCCACCCAACTTACTGGGGCTGCCAATTTCAATCTCGTCAATTCTGATTTCTGGATCGATCACACTCACTTTGCGGGGCGGTGCCTGAGATGGATCCTGAATTACGTTATAGGAGAATTTGTC
This sequence comes from Bacteroidia bacterium, assembly GCA_020635905.1. Taxonomy (GTDB): domain Bacteria; phylum Bacteroidota; class Bacteroidia; order J057; family JADKCL01; genus JACJYV01. Next base: position 422,775 of record JACJYV010000005.1, on the reverse strand, counting down.
CACGTCCAGCACCTTGCGATAGATGTTCAGCACTTTGGCCGGCCCATAAATAATGGGCGTAAACATCTCTTTCAGTTGGGGTTCTTTGAGGGCACGTATGATCAGTTCGGGGCCAATTCCCCCAATATCTCCAATGGTGATTCCGATTCGTAGTGTTTTGCGTATTTTCATTGCAATGATTCTGAGATAAATGTTAGGCCAATTTCCCGTTTTCAGGAAATGCCTGTTGAAATTCCGCTAAGGGAGCGGCAAAGATAACTAATAATTTTCGATGAAGTTCAGCAGCAACCTGACACCTGTACCTGTGCCATTTTTTCCGCGGTATCCTTCTGCGCCGTGCAGAAAGGCGGGGCCGGCAATGTCGAGGTGAATCCAGGGGTAATCGGTAAAATGTTCCAGGAATTTTCCTGCGGTGATGGATCCGGCGTTGCGCCCGCCTATGTTTTTCAGGTCGGCAATGTCGCTCTTGAGCTGATCTTTGTATTCTTTCCAGAGGGGGAGTTCCACCAGGCGCTCATAAACCGCAAAACCTGCGGTTTTGAGTTTGTTTTTCTGCTCTTCGCTGGCATTCGACATCATGGCAATGCCCAGGGTACCCACCGCGATCACTGCAGCACCCGTCAGGGTAGCCAGGTCAATGGTGATTTCAGGATCGTATTTTTTGGCATAAGCCAGCGCGTCAGCCAGGATCATGCGGCCTTCCGCGTCCGTATTCAGCACCTCAACGGTGGTGCCGTCGTACATGCGGATCACATCGCCCGGTGTGTAAGCATTCTGTCCGGGACGGTTATCCGTGGCAGGCACCAGCCCGATGATATGGTAGGGAAGATTCAGAGCGCCCGCGCCACACAAGGTGCCAATCACGGCAGCAGCGCCCGCCATGTCTGATTTCATGAAATCCATGGAATTGCCCGTTGGCTTGAGGCTGAGGCCGCCTGTATCATAGACCACGCCTTTGCCGACCAGCACGATGGGTTTTTTATTTTTGGCACCCTTGGGCTTCCATTCCATGATGGTGAAAGTGGGAGGGAGGGGACTTCCAAAATTTACGGCCAGCAGACCGCCCATTTTCAGCGATTCGATCTTCTTTTTATTGAAAACCTCCACTTCAAAGCCAAATTCTTTGCCCAGTTTTTCAGCCCGGTTGGCCAGTTCCACCGCAGTCAGGGTGATGACCGGCTCGTTGACCAGATCGCGGGCGATGGTGGTGACGGTACCCGTCAGGTAGCCTTCCTTCACCAGGTTGGCTGCGCCCTTATCCGTACTGTAGATGGAGATTTTTTTGAGGGAATTCTCTTTTTTCCGGGGATCGGTCTTGTAGGTAAGGAATTGATAATTGCTCAACACACAGGTTTCTGCAATATCGCGCAGCGAAGCAGCATTTTTACCCTCTCCATCCATGCTTACAATCACCAAACGGGAGATTTTCAGGTCGTTGGTTTGGTTGATAATGGCGTGGATGCCCATGCGCAAATCCTCGGCTTCGGGTTGTCCTTCTTCACCTGCACCCAGAAAAAGCACCTTAATATTATTGGTAAAATGAAAATTCTTTACGTCCTCCTCGCAGTAGCTTTTGTCAATTTCAATGTTCTCGTCGAGGTTTTCCCTGGCCATCTTTTCCAGTTCCTTGCGGTTTTGCCCGGTTACCATAAAGGCGTATAATGTAGCGGAATTGGGTTTGGGGAGACTGGAAATATGTTTAATGTCCATGTTTTCGTAAAGTGAAATGAAGCCCTAAATTTACAATTAGTATGCACAATCTAAAACCAAAGAAACATCTGGGGCAGCATTTCCTGCGTGATTTGAATATTGCCCGGAAAATTGCTTCCTGTTTACAGGCTGGCGCGGAAGATCAGGTGGTGGAAATTGGACCAGGGGAAGGTGTTTTGACGAATTTTCTGGTGCCTGTGCATCCCGATCTGACTTTGGTGGAGATTGATACAGATGCAGCGGAAATGGTGAAAAGCAAATTTTCCAGCCAGGGAGTGAGGGTGGTGCACCAGGATTTTTTGAAATGGAATATGGCTGAATTGAAGCCTGGGCTGATTTCTTTTATTGGTAACCTGCCATATAATGTGTCCAGCCCGATTTTTTTCAGGTTATTGGAGCAGCATGATCGGGTAAAAGAAGGGGTTTTCATGGTGCAAAAGGAGGTTGCCGAGCGGATTTGCAGCGGCCCGGGCAATAAAGAATACGGGATTCTCAGCGTGTTGCTGGGTTATTATTTCGACCTGAAATACGAATTTACCGTGGGGGAAAAGGTGTTTTTTCCGCCTCCCAGGGTAAAAAGCGGGGTTTTTACCATGCGAAAGAAGGATTCTGCGGGGAAATTGCCTTTCAAAGAATTCTCAAAAGTAGTCAAAACCGCATTTGGTCAGCGCCGTAAAACTCTGCGGAATGCACTCAAATCACTCAACTGTTCAGAACTGCCTCAGTTGGATGAAATGATGAATAAAAGGGCCGAACAGCTTTCGGTCGAAGATTTTGAGTGGCTTACCCGCGAAATTTTGAATGCCCGTGCCCATGGTTGATTCAACTTCCAGAATTCTTCTGACTCCCGGTCCGGTCGCAGTGCCCGACTTTGTGCTGGAGGCGATGCGCCACCAGGTGATTCATCACCGCTCTGCTGAGTTCAGGTCTTTTTTTGCCGAATTGCAAAATGGCCTGCAATATGTCTTTCAGACCCAAAATCAGGTGCTGGCTTTGCCGGGTTCAGGTAGTTTTGGAGTGGAAACTGGCATGCGTTCCCTCTTCCAACCCGGGGACTCTATTTTGATCCCCGTTTACGGAAAATTCAGTGCACGGTGGGTGGCCATGGCCCGTACCCTGGGGCTGGATTTGCATACCCTCGAAAAACCCTGGGGAGAGTTCCCGACCGCCGTGGAATTGAAGGAAAAAGCACAAACCATTCCCCACCTCAAAGGAGTAATCCTGACCCATTGTGAGACCTCTACAGGAGTGAATATTGATTTGGAAGATTGTGTCTCTAAGTTGCGACAAGTGAGCCAGGAATTGCTGGTGGTGGCAGATGTAATCAGTACAGCTGGAATTGTCCCTCTCTATTTTGATGCCTGGAAACTTGATCTCGCGGTGGCCGCGAGCCAAAAAACTCTGCTGAATCCAGCCGGGACCATCTATGTCGCGGTCAGTGACCGCGCCAAGGGAAACTTTACTTCGGAAAGACATGCGGCTCATTTCGGCATTTATGCCGATGAACTGGCCAGGGGAAATTTTCCCTATACGGCTCCCGTGCAATTATTTTATGGCGTTAAGGCTGCGGTGGAATTTCTTCGCCAAAAAAGTCTGCCAGTGGTTTGGAACGAGGTGCATCAGCGGGCCCGCAAGGTGCGGGCCGAAATCGTTCGCCTGGGTGGAGAACTGGTGGGCGCCTGCAATGGAGATTCTCTGACCGTTTTTCATTTTCCGGGAATCAACTCCGATGTCCTGAAGCAACTTTTATCTGAAGAATACCAGATTGAGGTCAGCGGAGCCCAGGATGGCTGGAAGGGTAAGTATTTGCGGGTGGCTCATTTTGGCTGGCTGGAAAATGGAGAAACAGAGGCATTTTTGCATGCCCTGCAACAATTAATAACGGATTTGAAAGATGAATAAACCCAGAATTTTGGTGGTTGATCCCTTCCCGGATCCATTTCTGGAAGAAATTCGGCAAATGGCCGGAGAGGTTCGCTTTTTGTGCGGGGCGAGCCCCGCGGAATGCCTCGAATCTCTGCCCTGGGCAGAGATTTTGGTCATCAACAGCAAGATCAATCTGGACCGTCCCGCCCTCGATTCAGCCCCGGATTTGAAGCTGGTTTGCCGGGCAGGCGTGGGTCTGGATCATATTGATGTGCCTTATCTGGAGGCAAAGGGAATAAAACTCGTGAATGCCCCTGGCGCCAATGCAAGGCCCGTGGGCGAACAGGCGGTTGGAATGCTCCTGGCCCTGATGCACAGGATTTGTGTGGCCAACAGCCAGGTGAAGGACCACAAATGGCTTCGCGAAGCGAACCGTGGTACGGAATTGGGTGGCAAAACCGTGGGGATCATTGGCTATGGAAATACAGGCACCGCGTTCGGCAATTGTATTTCGGGATTTGGGATGGAGGTGCTGGCTTACGACAAATACAAAAATGGCTATGGAAACGGCCATGTGAAAGAGTCCTCCATGGAAGAAATTTTTGCCAATGCAGATGTCGTAACTTTGCACATCCCGCTTACGGCTGAAACTCATTATCTGGCTGACGCTACTTTCTTTGAGCGCTTTGCCAAGCCCATTTATTTTCTCAACCTGAGCCGTGGACCCGTGGTGAAAACCTGCGACTTATTGACTTTTTTGGATAATGGGAAAGTTTTGGGTGCAGGTTTGGACGTATTGGAAAATGAAAAGCTGGACCACCTGACCCAAGTGCAAACAGAGGAGTTTGAGGCATTGGCAGCCAGAGAAAATGTTATTCTCACCCCTCACATCGGTGGTTGGAGTTTTGAATCCCTTGACCGCATTAACAACGCCATGCTGGATACCATCTGTGATTTTATTTCAGAATAATTTGTCTGCCCGTGCTTTGATCTCCTGAACGGATTTGGAGCAAATAAATTCCTTTCGCCAAACCCGACAAGTCTGCATCAACCTTAAATTTTCCATGGTTTATGGCAAAGGCTTGATGGAAAACTTCTCTTCCCTTGAGGTCCATTATGTAAATAAGGAGATCATTCCCCTCAGAACTGCTTCCCGAAATATTGACCCACCCTGAAGATGGATTCGGGTAAACCTCAAATTCTCCTGACTCAAGCCCTAAATTGCCACTCAAAAGCACACCTGAGGTGCCCTCACAGCCATTGGAGTCAGTAACCGTTACCGAGTAATTTCCATTTTCGGGTGCCACATAGCTTTGGGAATTCGCCCCTGCAATGGGATTTCCATTTAGGTTCCATTGGTAGGTCGCATAAGATCCTGTGGAAAGGGTTTCAGCAGAATGGGTAACTACGGGCATAGGCAGGGGCCAGACTGAAACCTGGGCAGTGTCGCCTCCCTGGCAACCAAAACTGTTGGTGACCTGCACCCAATAACTGCCACCGCTGGAGACGGAAAGGGTTTGCCCCGTGGAATTGTCGCTCCACTGATAAGACGCCCATCCGCTTCCTGCATCCAGAATTCCACTGTTGCCGTCGCAGAACTGCAAATTGCTCAAGGATACTGAAGGGCTTGGATACTGACCCAGAAAGATCGAATCTGTGCTGATGCATCCACCACTATCTGAGGCCGTTACCGTGTACCAGCCGGGATTTGCAACCTGAATCGTATCGCTGGTCTCATTGGTGGACCAAAGGATGGAATTGAAGCCCGGGCTGATCCAAAGATTTCCAGTGCCACCACCACAAATCGCGGTATCTGAAGCGTTCAGGGAAAAGGTATTTAAACCAGATTCTACCCCCATGGTCCAAACTGGCGGGTTTTGAAATACATCTTTGACCACAAATACATAATCTATATCCGTATCACAACCGCTCGACCAGGTGCTTACCGCAGCTCTGTAAACCAGGTGGGGCCCGGCACTACACCACACGATGGTGTCGGTGTCAACTGAAAACCAGGTGCCCATATTCACCCCAATCTTGTGCCAGTTATTGTCTTTGGTGCCCAGCCCTGTGCCCTGGCAGGTGGTTGCACCTACCTTTTGGTTTCCAAAGTTTGTAATGATATGGTAAAAAAATACGCCCGTTCGGGTATCCCAGGGGTTTGGATCCACGCCCCAGCCGTAATTGGCAAAGTACTGGCCGCTGGTATTATTCCCACGGATCCTTTGGTAAACCGTATGGGTATTGTTTCCGTTATTGGCAAATGTTTTTTTGGTTGAAATCCCTCCGTCAAAGGCGGTTTGAAGCAGGTTTAGCTTCCCTGAAGCTACGGAAGTATTGACATTGGTAATATTCCATCGTGAAGTACTGAGGGCTGTGCTGTCAAACGTATCGTAAAATTCAAACGTGCAAAATGGATCCTGAATGTCTGTGGCTGCTGGGTTTCCGTAAAACATCTGCACAGAGGTCATGGTTCCGGGCACCAGCAGAGGCACTTTGACCCAAATCGTGGTGGAATTGGTGTTCATGCCCGACTCGACCCAAAAACAAAGGGGCGTGCAACAATCGTTTGAAGTAAAACGCAAATCCTTTCCTGTGGAATCAAGCTTGCCCTGGTTGACCAGGTCCTCCGTGTCAATGATCAGGGGTATCTGATAATCCGTTTGCAGGCTGTCTCCGTTGGTGTAATCAATCAGGAATTGCCTTTTATAGATCCAGTTGGCCAGGCAGGATTGGGCCCTGAGACCAGGAAGAGCGAATCCAAAGACAAGGGTAAACAAAGTAAACAGCAATAGTGTTCTTTTCATAGCTTTTGTCAGGGTAAATGTGATTCCTAATTAAGCAAAAAAAGCGCCATGCTGCCTGGCTTTTTCCTCAATCCAGGTTTCCAGACGTATCAATTCAGTCGCGGTTGGGTTAAAAGGAACTTTCTTGTGGTATTCGGCCAGTTGCTCCAGTTTTTTGGAAATTCCCGGCATGGCCTTTTTGAAATCCAGATCCTTTTTGTGCCATTCCATCAAAATCCCGATCAGCAGCATGGGGCGGTAAAGTTCAGAATTTTTGTGGGTCCGTTTGACGAATTGGCGCATGTTGAGAATCTTGGTATCGAGCAGATCGTGCAAATCAGCTTCATAGAGCAACATGATTTCCAGCAGGCGGAAAGAAATATTCCAGCCCATTTTATCGCTGAGCATTTCCGTTGCTCCGTTTAGTTCCTGCATGGCTTCTTTTACTTTGCCCGTTTTGAACTGGAGACAGGCTTTGAAAAAATGCCAGTTGGCTGTCCGCATTTTGGAAATTTCAAAGCGGGGGTGGGCAAATGCTTCCTGGATGATTTTGTTGGCCTCGCCGTAGTTTTCTGAATAAAAGGCGGCCCTGAAGGCGCTGCCCAGCACGATCAGGTAATTGGTTTCCTCGCGGGAGAAAAAACTGAGGGTTTCCTTTACGTACTTGCGGGCTTCTTCGAGGTCATTGGTACGCAGCGAGACTTCAGTCAATTGAAACAGGGCGCTGCCCAGCCGCTGGTCTGAACGGACGGAAGGCTGGGTTTGCAGCAGGCGCAGATAGGCTTTGCAGTATTTTTTGGCCTCATTGAATTCAGATTCGTACTGGGCATACAGAATATTGGTCAGCAGGTAATAATATTCGGCTACCGGGCTTTTGGTAATTTCTTTCACTTCCCGGATTTTGTCGAGTTTGACCAGAATTTCCTCCATACTTTCTTTCGAAACCAGGGTTTTATTGGTCAGCAGATTGGTAACTGAGTAATGGAGGATGGCCGCTTCGTTGACCAGATAATTTTCGCGGTTGAGTTCCAGCAGCATATCAGATCGTTTCTGAAACTCCTTCACCTTCATGTTGATGGATTCCCCCCGAAGCAGCAGCAATTCAGAATGAAAAAGCTCATTGTGGAGAGAGAATTTCTGGGCCTGAGACACGACCTGAAGCAGGAGGTTTTTTGCGCCCGAGTAAATTCCGCGGCCCAGTAGAATTTCGCCCTGAAGGAGCCGTTTTTTGGCTTGCAAAAAGGCGTTGATATATTGGGCAGAATAGCTGTTGAGGCTCTTGTCATTCAAAACCACATCTTCCAGCATTCGCTTCAACCGCGATTTTGTAACCCTGAAGGTATTATCGGGTGGCTTATTATATAATTTTTCTGAAAAAAAAGTTTCGTCTTTATCCTTATACCGTGTAACCAAATCAAATAGTTTTCCAACCTTTTCATATTCAAAGGGAGAACTTTTTAATTGGTTCCTGATTTGCCGGATTTCATAGTTTTTCAGCTTTTTGAGAATGTCGTAGATAAGATCCATGCAGAATTTTTAAGTGGTTTGGCGAGGAAAGATAATAAAAACCCATGAAAATAGCATGTAATCGAAACAAGGTTTTGCTATATGGTTTCGGGGTCAGAAATGATTAGTTTTGAAAAACATACGAAAACCCAACTGTCTTGTATTGAGTCTTTTTACAAAAAAGGCGTTTTTGACCGAATAAACCCGTTTATACGTTTGTATTAATGGAATGTTACAGGTAGATTTGGAATTCTAAATTGAGTTTTTCTATTTTTAACTCGTTTTTTCCGAAAAAAACAAGTTTGAGAGGTAGAAAACATAGATCGAAAGATTATGATAAAAAGAGCTTTACTCTGGATTTTGCCCCTGCTTTTCCTTGCTTCCGCCGGATTCGCTCAGTCGGACGCCGGTAAACTAAAAGGGAAAGTAACTGATGATGCGGGAGAGCCCGTTCCCTTCGCTACCGTGAAGGTTATTCAGAATGGAATTGTTAAAGGGGGTTCCAATACTGACTCAGAAGGTTATTATAGTATCGTGGCCATTTCACCAGGTGTTTATACTGTAATTGCCAGTTTCGCAGGTCAGGAAAAGGAATTGGACAACGTGACCATCACGGTGGGTAAAACCAAAACCCTTGATATTTCCATGACCACAGATGTGGATCTGGGGCCGGTTGAGATCTATGAACCCATCGAATTTGACCAGACAACCACGGTCCAGAGTTTTGATAAAACCCAGGTGCGGGAATCGGGCTACCGTGACATCAACTCGGTGGTGGCAATTGCCGCAGGTGCAGTGCCCAACGAAAGGGACGGAGGGATCAACATCCGCGGTCAGCGTGGAACCAGTACCGTTTACTTCGTGGATGGGGTAAAAATGAGGGGGGTAATTTCACTGCCTCAGAAATCGATCGAAACCATCAACGTAATCACGGGTGGTACTCCTGCAGAATACGGCGACATGATCGGTGGTGTGGTTTCTATCACCACGGCAGGTCCCAGCTACCAGCTGACCGGCGGTGGCGAGATTCTGACCAGCACCATCTTCCCCAAGCCTTATGTAGGTCTGGATCCTTACGGATACACCCTGGTGGGTCTCAATGCATCAGGTCCGATCATTACCAAATATGACTCTGTCAGCGGCTACGGAAAAACCATTCTGGGTTTCATGATCGCGGGAGAATACGAGTATAAAAAAGACCAGGACCCTGCCTTTGGTGGCGTTCCCACCCTGCGGGCCGGCCTGCTGGACTCGCTCCAGGCAAGCCCCACCCGTCTGGATGAGACTGGTTCTTTCTTTGTACAAAAAGCCAATTACCTCACCGCCGACGATTTCACCAGCTCCAAGGTTAAGACCTATAACGTGGACCGCAGAGCGAGGGTGTCCGGGCGCCTTGACTTCCAACCCAACGATAATATCATCGTGAAACTGGGTGGTACCTATGAAAATATCAAAAGCGACTCCTGGGGTCTGGGCAGCGCCCTGCTTGCACCCGAAGGAAACCAGCTTTTCAAAGGCTTCCTTGCCCGGGGCTGGGGCCGTTTCCAGCAGCAGTTTAAAGGAGGAGAAGGTTCCAAGCTGAAAAACCTTTTCTACATGCTGCAGGCAGATTACCAGTTGTATCACCGTGAATTCATGAACCGCGATCACAGAAAGAATATCTTTGATTACGGCCATGTGGGTACCTTCAACTGGGACCGTCAGGAAGTATTCCTCAATACTGCCATCTTCCCTGATCTCTATTCCCCCACGGTATCTCCCAACGATTACTTCGTAACCGTTGGTTATGCCCCCAACAACCTGACTTTCGACGCATCCACCTCCAAAAACCCCTTGTTGGCCAATTACAACAAATTCATTTTTGAGACGGTGCAGAATAACGGGATCGTTAACCCTTTCACCCAGCAGCGTGAGTACTCCATTAACTCTACTGACCTGCTGGCCTTCTACCGCGGTCTGAGAAACGGTGACTCTCCCCAGAGCATCTACTCACTCTACTCAGGCACCGGAAGTCAGACCACCAGCTACTACAAATACAACTTTGAGCAGTACCGTTTCTCCGGACAGGCTTCCGGCGAATTTGGCGGTCACAACTTCAAACTTGGTTTCGAATTCGAGCAGCGTGATGAGCGTTTCTTCTTCGTAGCCGCCTCTCCTCTGTGGAACTACATGCGTCAGCTGGCTAACCGCCACCTGGCCACCATTTCTGACGACGTCAGCCAGTGGGAACTCGTAACGGTTGACGGCGTATTCCAGGATACCGCGCGTGCACCCATCCAGTACCTGCCCGGCGACCAGTCCACTTTCGACAAAAACCTCCGTCTTAAACTCGGACTTCCTGTTACGGGTACGGACTTCATCATCACGGATAACCTCGATCCCAGCACCTTCTCTCTGGATATGTTCAGTGCAGATGAATTGCTGAATGATGGTAACTCCTATATTGCTTACTACGGTTACGACTATACTGGCAACCGTTCTGCTCCTGTTTCAGTAAACAACTTCTTTACTGACAAGGCCAATCGTCCGATGAACTCTTTTGCACCTACCTATATCGCAGGGTTCGTTCAGGATAAATTCGAACTGGAAGACATTATCTTCAACTTTGGTCTGAGGGTTGACCGCTTCGACGCCAACCAGAAAGTACTGAAAGACCTTTACAACCTCTTCCCTGCCTACACTGCAGGTGAAATTGTAAATGACTTCGGACCTCTCCCGGACGGAATCGGCGAAAACTTCATTCCTTATATGGACAATTCCAATGCGCCGAGCGCAGTGGTGGGTTACCGCGATCCCGACAAAAATATCTGGTATGATGCCACTGGTGCTCCCACCTCGTCCGCCAGCCTCCGTCAGGGTGGTAAAGTACAGCCCTACCTGAAAGGAAACGAAGTTTCGATTGCATCCTTCGAGGATTACACTCCTCAGACCATTGTGATGCCACGTCTCTCCTTCTCTTTCCCCATCTCTGGTGAGGCCGTATTTTTCGCACACTACGACGTGCTGGCTCAGCGTCCTGGTCAGACTGGTTCTGCCTCAGGTTCACTGCTGGCTGGTCAGATCTCTGACTACTTCTTCCTGCAAAACTCAGCTACGGTTCAGGTTACCAACCCCAACCTGAAGCCCGAGCGCACCATTGACTACGAAGTAGGTTTCAAACAGCGCGTGAATGACTTTATGGCACTGTCAGTGTCTGCTTTCTACCGTGAAATGCGCGACCTGATCCAGTCCCTCTCCTTCGTTGACGCCTACCCGCTTTCCTACTCTTCTTATGCCAACATCGACTTTGGAACGGTTAAGGGTTTCACCTTCGCTCTGAACATGTTGCGTAAGAAAAATATCCGGATGAACGTATCCTACACCCTGCAGTTTGCAGCAGGTACGGGTTCCAGCTTCGGCTCCTCCCGTAACGCTCTCAACTCAATTGAAGGTTTTACCGCCATCCGTACCCTGCTTCCCCTTGACTTCGACCAGCGTCACCGCTTCACCGGCAACATCGACTACCGTTTCTTCGGTGACGACCGTGGTCCTGCCATTAAACTGGGCAAAGGCGATGGCGCCAAAACCATCTACCCCTTCTCTAATGCTGGCCTCAACGCCACTTTCGGTCTGACTTCAGGAACGCCTTACTCTGTAAACTCTCTGGCCAATCCGGCCCAGGTACAAAGCGGAATCAACCAGAGCATTCAGCTGGCGGGTACTCCCAACGGAAGCCGCCTCCCCTGGCAGTTCAAACTTGACCTCAAAATTGACAAAGACTTCGTATTGGGCGGTGGAGTTAAGAAAGACAAAGAAGGAAATAATGTAGTGGACGGAATGGGTGCTCCTGTCAATCGCAAAGAGTACGCCATCAACGTTTACCTCCTTTTCCTGAATGCGCTGAATACCAAAAATATTCTCAACGTGTACAAGACTTCCGGACTCCCCAACGACGATGGATATTTGAATACGGGTGTGGGACAGCAGGCCGTGGCCGCCTCCATCAATCCCTCTTCCTTTGAGTACCTTTATGCGCTGCGGGCCATGAACCCCGGTAACTACAGTGTGCCCAGAAGGATTCGTCTCGGCCTCCAGTTGTCCTTTTAATCTGATAAACGGTGATAATCATGAAATATAAGACAGTTAAGTCGCTACTTTCTCTTTGCGCTATCCTGTTGCTTGGATTCTCGTTTGGCATTGCGAAAGAAAATATCGGAATTGTCAAAAAGAAGAATGGAGGCATGCGCGCCTCGGCAGCCTGCGCTCCTGCAAGTTCCTCCGTTGAACTTGACGTGAATAACATTCGCTGTTTGCTCCACAACGGTGGTGACATGTGGTGGGATTTGGTTTCCAACCCCCGCTACGAAGTTCCCAAAGTAGATGTGGCAGCCGACAAGCGTTACTCCTCTTTTGCCGGATCTCTCTGGATCGGCGGGGTTGACGGTGGTGGCCAGCTCAGGGTGGCAGCCCAGACCTACCGCCAGAGCGGAAACGACTTCTGGCCCGGTCCGCTTGCTGCTGGTGGCGCCACCATCGACGACGTAACCTGTGAAAAGTGGGACAAGCATTACAGAATTACCAAAGCTGAAATCGACGCCTTCCGGGCAGAGTTTCTGGCCAACGGATCTGCTGACATGTCAAATTATCCCAATGTGGAAAAATGGCCTACCGAGGGAACTGATTCCGAAGGGAATACTGTAAATCTTGCACCGTTTTTTGACCTCAATGGCAACCTAAGATATGAACCCGAGTATGGTGAATATCCCAACATCACTCCCTGTGAAGGTGGCGGTACTCCCGACCTGGCTGTTTGGTGGGTAATCAATGACAAAGGTGACGTGCACACGGAAACGGGTGGGGAAGCAATTGGTCTGGAAATCCAGATGATGGCTTTCGCCTTCAGCACCTCCAACGAGGTCAACAACATGACCTTCTACAAGTACACCGTAATCAATAAATCAACCCTTTCCCTGAACCAGACCTACATGGGTCAGTGGGTGGATGCCGACGTTGGATTTTACTCTGACGACTACGTGGGTTGTGACACCAACCGTGGTTTGGGATTTGCCTTCAACGGTCTGACCAATGACGCAGGTCCTACGGGTTACGGTCTCAATCCTCCTGCCCTTGGGGTTGACTTCTTCCAGGGTCCCAAAGCTGACCCCTATGACGGAATTGATAACAACCACAATGGTATCATCGACGAAGACGGAGAATTGATCGGGATGTCTAAATTCGTTTACTACGAAAACGACTTCTCTCTCCGTGGAAACCCGGAAGTTGCCACCCACTACTACGGATACCTCCGTGGATTCTGGAAAGACGGCTCTGAAATGGTGAACAACGGTAAGAACGGATATCCCGGCACTGCTGCTGGTCCTGTAACCGACTACATGTATCCCGGTGACGGAGGTTGGTGTGGGGGAACGGGTTCAGGCTGGTCTGAAGTATCTGCTGGTAACCAGCCCTTCGACCGTCGCTTCCTGGAATCAGCTGGTCCCTTTACCCTCCAGCCTGGTGCAGTTAACGCCATCGTAACGGGAGCCGTTTGGGCCCGTGGATATTATAACGACAATAAAGGTTCTGTTTGCGAACTGAGAAAAGCAGACGACGTGGCTCAGGCCCTGTTCGATGCCTGCTTCCAGTTGCTTGACGGTCCGGATGCTCCCGAGCTGACCGTAACCGAACTGGATAAAGAATTGCTCCTCTCCTGGGATTACAGCCCCCAAGCTTGCCAGGTTCGCAATAACTGTAACGAGAGCTACGAGCAATCCGACCCGGTACTGGTTTCACAGGGTCTGCCCGATCCTACCTTCGAATTTGAAGGATACATCCTGTACCAATTGAAGAATAACTCCGTTTCCGCCAGCGAACTGACGGATTCTGAGAAAGCCAGGATGATTGCCCAGTGCGACATCAAAAACGACATTGCCACCATCGTAAACCGCACCTCTGAAACCGTGGGCGGATATAATGGAAGCATTGTAGTGGATGAAATCATGGTGCAAGGCGCCAACGAAGGGATTTTCAAATCCATCAGGATCACGGAGGACTTCTTTGCCACTGGCAGCGACCGCTCTCTGAAAAACTACACCACTTACTATTATGGAATCATTGCCTATGCCTACAACGATACCGCTTCAGACGGACGTAAATTTGTGCAGGGCAACCGTTTCTTCGCCAATACGGCAGCCGTTCCTCACAAAATCGATTTTGAGAATGGTGGAACCGTAATCAACTCAGCATACGGAGATGGAATCTCTGTAACTCAGACCGCTGGCTACGGAAACGGGAACCGTTTCGTGGTGATTTCTGACGACACGGAAAGTGAAATTCTCTCCATGAATTCTGCCAGCGACATTACCTATGTTGCCGGACAAGGCCCCGTGGTGATCAAGGTAATTGATCCCAAGCAGGTACAGGACATGGATTATCGTCTGGAACTGGTCGAAGACCAGTTTTCGGGAGAAGCCCCTGATACGGTTGAAAATACGGGGACTCCGGTTATCGATTCTGTATTCTACGACTGGATTCTGTATGATGGAAGCAGCGGAAACAATGTAATCTTTGCCAATTCCTACACCAAACGCACCAAAGGATCTTCCGTAAGCTACCGCCCTGAACCTTTCAACGGCAAGGAAAAACCCATTGAAGGTCACGGCATCTCCATCGTGGTGAAAAACGGGGTGGATGCAGGGGATACCCTTCAGGAAGGATTTATTGGTTCATCCGTTACTTATGGTGACGAAATCCTCGACTGGCTGACCGGAGTTACCGATGACGACGATTTCAAAACCTGGGACTGGATTCGTTCAGGAAAAGCAGCCACGGATAACAGTAAGCCCTGGCACAAAGCCAACAAGCTCTATGATGGTCCTGAAAACTTCGAGGCAATTGAAGGCGGAACCTGGGCTCCCTTCTGTCTGGGCAGAGGGTATAACGGAAACAGTGGTCAGATCGGCCCTGGTTTCGAAATCGCTCCTACGGCACTCGGAACCAATATCGCGCCTGATCAGGTAATCAACCTCACCAATATGCCTGACGTGGACATCGTATTTACCAGCGATACCACCCTTTGGTCTCAGTGTGTGGTAGTTGAAACGTCACCTACCCAGGGATTGGGATCAGGTGCCTGGCCCATGACCGCCCGCTGGGAGTTGCCAGTGGATATGCAGGGCAAGCCGACGGCTTCCTCTCTTTCCATGTCAAATCAGGGAATGAGCTGGTTCCCCGGCTACGCCATCAACATCAACACGGGTCAGCGACTCAACATCTTCTTTGGTGAGAGCTCCTGGGATAAACTCAATAACGGAGACGACATGTTGTGGAATCCAACTTCCGATCGTGGATCTTCTCTTGAGAGAGTGGGCGGACGTCACTATGTCTGGGTTCACAATTCACTTTACGACGGTTGTGCCGTTATTCGCAATGGCCTCGCGGTGGGTACGACCGCTGCAAATGCCGTGAATGCCCACACCTTCAACGTCCCCGGCAAAGGAAATGTGAGTATCGCAGATATTTATAAAGATGTGGCCTGGGTTGGATTGCCGATGCTGAATGCTGGCTATTCCTTCTCACATCCCCGCTACCTGCCCACGGATGCAAGAATCAAACTGCGTGTGAGCAAGGTGTTTGGATCCCGCAAGGGTACCACCGACCACCCTGTCTTTGGCTTCAGCACCAGCGATATCGCTGCCCAGCTGGGTCAGACGGATGTGGCCGAACAATCCGTACTGGAGCAGATCCGGGTTGTGCCCAATCCTTACTATGCTTTCTCCAAATATGAAAGCTCACAGCTGCAAACCACGGTGAAAATCACCAACCTTCCCCAGAAATGTACCATCAGGATCTTTACCCTCAACGGTACCCTGATCCGTACCTACACCAAGGAATCCTCCAAACCCAATCAGGATTGGGACTTGAAGAATGCTTCCGGGGTTCCGGTTGCCAGCGGGGTGTACATCATTCACATTGATGCAGGTGATCTTGGCGAAAAGATCCTTAAATTCTTCGCCATCATGCCACAGCTCGACCTGAATGCCTTTTAATTTTGATCACAATGAAACTGAACACAATGAAAAAGATATTCCTGTTAGCGATTGTTCTGCTTCTCCAGGCGGGAGTTACCTTTGCAGGTAACCCGGAGCGTGCCGGACAGGCAGGAGCAACCCAATTGCTGATTAATCCCTGGGCCCGCAGTTCTGGTATGAACGGCATCAACATCGGCTCTTCTTACGGGATTGAAGCATTGGGAAATAACCCTGCTGGATTGGGAACAACCAAGCGTACCGAGCTGGTATTTGCCCACACCAACTGGCTTACTTCTGCTGACATCAGCATCAATACCTTCGGTCTCTCCCAGTCTCTCAAAGGCTCAGGAGTAATCGGGATCTACGTTTCTGCCTTCGACATGGGCGAATTTATCCGCACCACTGAAGACAGCCCCGATGGAGGTCTGGGAACTTTCAGCCCCTCTCTGATGAACATGGGCGTATCCTACGCCAAAAAATTCACCGACCACATTTATGTGGGCGCCACGGTAAAAATTGTACAGGAATCCATTCCTGATGCATCTGCCGGCGGCGTTGCCTTTGATGCCGGGGTACAGTACCGCACCAATCTGGGTATGGACGATTCCCTCCACTCAGACCGCCTGAAACTGGGGGTTTCCATCCGTAACATTGGAACCACCATGAAATTCGACGGGGACGGACTTTCCCTCAGAACCTACATTAATTCCACTTATCAGTCACAGGTTCAGCGTACCGCTGCTCAGTTCGAAATGCCTTCACAGCTATCACTGGGTGCATCCTACGATTTCTACCTGGGCATGTCACACCGTCTTTCCGTATTGGGATCATTCATCTCCAATACCTTTACCCTGGACCAGTTTGGTGGCGGGGTAGAATACAAATTCAAAGAATACCTGATGGTTCGTTATTCATATCTGTACGAAAAAGGCCTGACCAATGAGGCCGAGCGTCAGAATGCATTTACGGGCCATGCCCTCGGAGCCACACTTGAAATTCCTTTCAAAACCGGGAAAAACATGATTTCCAGATTCGGAGTTGATTACAGCTACCGAACCACCTGGTTGTTTAAAGGAAGCCACGTGATTGGTGTCAGGGTGGATTTGTAAAAAACATATATTTACATAAATTCATGGAATTGGGTTGACTTTTTGAGTCAACCCAAATCCTTTTTTAAATCACAGAGCAAGAAAGATGTCAGAGAAATCCTATCTCACGAAAGAGGGTCTTCGCAAGTTGACAGAGGAACTTCATGAAATGAAGACCAAAGGAAGAGCCATCATCGCGGCCGATATTGAGGAAGCCCGTGAAAAAGGTGATTTACGTGAAAATGCCGAATACAAGGCCGCCAAAGAGCGACAGAGTCTGCAGGAAACGAAAATTCTCAAGCTGGAAAATATGATCGCCAACGCGGTTCTGGTGGACGAAACCAACCTGGACCTTTCGAAGGTATTCATCCTTTCCACTGTGAAAGTGAAGAATCTCAAGACCAATGCCGTGGACAAATACACCCTGGTTCCTGAAAATGAACAGAACCTCCGTGAGAAAAAAATCTCAGTACAATCTCCTGTGGGTAAAGGCCTGATTGGAAAAGCGGTGGGCGATGTGGTGGAAATTCAGGTGCCTGCGGGGGTGATGAAATTCGAAGTGCTTGACATTACCAGGGAGTAAAACGCTATGGCCTCCATCTTCACCAAAATCGTAAAAGGGGAAATTCCCTGCTACAAAATTGCCGAAACGGAAGATTTCCTGGCTTTTCTGGACATCCGCCCGCTCACCAAAGGGCATACCCTTTGCATTCCCAAAACCGAGGTCGATAACCTGTTCGATCTGACCGACGACCAGTATCTGGGACTTCAGTTGTTTGCCAAGGAAGTTGCCATTGCCCTCAAAAAATCAATTGAATGTATCCGTATTGGAGTGGTGGTGCTGGGATTGGAGGTACCTCATGCCCATATTCACCTGATCCCGCTGGTGAAGGGGGAGTCAGATATTCATTTTTCGAATCCAAGGGTCCAAATGACTCCTGAGGAAATGGGCAAACTGACTCTGGCCATCCGGGAAAATATCCGTTAAAAACAGGATTAATTTTTCTTCAGACGATTGGGATTTTCTGAAATGAAAGATTTCCAGTTGGATTGTCCTTTGCTGCTTCCGCCAGCTTTGCTGCCGGGTTTTGCATTTTGGAAAAAGTGGCAAACCGCCAGGGCCAGGCCGTCTGTGGCATCCAAAAGGCCTTCGGCCTTGAAGTTCAACAAAGTTTCCAGCATCCTGCTGACCTGTTCCTTGCTGGCATTTCCGTTACCCGTAATCGACATTTTCACCTTTTTGGGGGCATATTCCACAATGGGAATATTGCGGTAGAGTGCAGCCGCCATGGCCACTCCCTGGGCCCGGCCCAGCTTCAGCATGGATTGGATATTTTTGCCGTAAAACGGAGCTTCCAGAGATACCTCGTCCGGGTGAAATTCATCAATCAGACTCAAAACCCGCTCGAAAATCTTCTTCAGTTTGTCAGGATGGTCGCCCTTGCTTTTGGTCATGTCGATGATGCCGTAAGTCATGAGCGCCATTTTGTTGCCGCTGCACCCAATAATGCCGTAGCCGGTCACATTGGTACCGGGGTCAATGCCAAGAATGACGCGATCATCCGGGATTTTTCCTTCCATGGCCTGTGAAATACGCATAATAAACTTAATTTAGCAAGGTTTAAACCCGATCGAAAGGATATGAAACTAAAATTCTGGGGTGCGGCCCAAACCGTAACTGGCAGCATGCACCTGCTTGAACTGGACAATGGCAAAAAAATCCTGCTCGATTGTGGCTTGTATCAGGGAGGAGAAGGATTTGCCACGGAGTATAATACCACTTTCCCCTGCGAACCCCCGGAAATTGATGTTCTGATACTTTCCCATGCCCACATTGACCACTGCGGAAATATTCCTCAACTGGTCAGGGAGGGATTTCGGGGAGATATTTATTCCACCCATGCCACCTTTGACCTGGCTTCCCTGTTGCTCATGGATTCAGCCAGGATACAGGAACGCACCGCTGAATACGACAATCGCTGGCGGCGCAGAAAAGGTTTGGACGAAGTCGTTCCTCTGTACACAGAAGCGGATGTTCCCGCTGCGATGGACCTTTTTCAGACCATTTCCTATAATCGTACCAGGCAAATCCTGCCCGGGGTGGAATTGCTCTTCCTGGACGCTGGACACATGCTCGGCTCTGCTTCTGTCAATCTGACCATCAAAGAAGGAGACCGCACCCTGAGAATTGGTTTTACGGGGGATGTGGGTCGCCCGGACTCGCTGATTTTGAGGAATCCTGTGCCCATGCCCCCTTGTGATTACCTGATCAGCGAATCGACCTACGGGGGCAAAGACCATGAGTTCATTCCTGATGCTGAAAATGCCTTGCTGGAAGTAATCCGCGAGACTTGTGTCGAAAATCGGGGCAAGCTGATCATTCCCGCTTTCTCCGTTGGCCGGACCCAAAATCTGGTTTACACCATGGACAAACTGGAAAATCAGGGCAAATTGCCCCCTATTCCCGTGTTTCTGGACAGTCCGTTGGCTGTGAATGCCACCCAGGTTTTTGAGATGCACCCTGAGTGCTACGACGAGGACCTGCGCATGTACCTGAAGGAAGATCCCAATCCGTTTGGCTGGAATCGCATGCACTACATCCGCGACGTGGAGGCCAGCAAGGCGCTGAATTCACGCCAGGGGCCCTGCGTCATTATTTCTGCTTCAGGCATGATGACAGCGGGTCGCATTCTGCATCACCTTGCAAATTCCATTGAAAATCCCAAAAACACCATTCTGGTGGTGGGTTACTGCGCCAATGGCACCCTGGGCGAGAAAATCGTCAATGGAGCCAAAACAGTGAAGATTCATGGAGAGGAATATCACGTTAACGCGAGAATTAAAAAACTCAATGCCTACAGTGGGCACGCGGGCCAGACCGAATTATTTAATTTTATCAGCAACCAGGACAAAAAAACTGTCCAGCGCATCTTTTTGGTCCATGGTGAAGTGGATCGGGCCCACATGTTTGCAGATTTTTTGGCCGGAAAAGGATACGATCAGGTTACCATCCCCTCCCGGGGCGAAACTTTTGTGATCTGAACCATCAGACAATCCGTCCAGATTTTATCCATGAAGGCATCCAGAAAATGGATTTCATTTTCCCTCAAAGTCGCGGTTTCGCTCGCGGCTTTCGCTTATGTGGGTTATAAACTGACCCAAAGTCACGGCGTACTGGATGGAAGCATTACCCCGTACGAACTTTTTCTCAATATCCCTGCTGACACAGGATTATTATTGATCCCCGCGGCGCTTTTGCTGGCTTTGAATCTGGGAGTTGAGGCCCGTAAATGGCAGTTGCTGATGCGGGAATTTTACCCTGAAATTGCCTTATCCACTGCCATCAAGGCTGTACTTTCAGGCATGACGACCGGGATTTTTACCCCCAATCGTCTGGGAGAGTATGCAGGACGGGTGCTGTATCTGGAGGAAGGTCATCGCCTGGAAGCGACCTTATTAACCTTCCTGGACCGCATCAGCCAGATGTTTATCACCCTGGTTTCGGGTATCGTGGCCCTGCTGATCATGCTGGGGGAATATGGAGAGGTGATTGAAGATTTTTTTGGCTCCAAAGCCTCAGCGCAACTGATTTCTCTGGTGCTGGGAGGCATGCTTTTTTTTATTGTGGGATTTGTTTTCAATCCCCGTTTTTTGCTGCTGATCCTGCGCAGGCTGGAGATTCGCAAGCCCTGGGCTGAAAAGGTCGCTGCCACCCTGGAGCACGTCAAAACTGGATTGCTGCGTAAAATCCTGCTGCTTTCCATGTTCAGGTACCTTGTATTTTCCACCCAGTACGTACTCCTGCTCTATGGTTTTGGTTTTGGGGGAAATGTTTTGCTGGCTTACGGTATGGTGGCCATGATCTTTTTGCTGAAATCTTTGGTTCCTTTTGTGGGATTGTCTGAACTGGGGGTGAGAGAATCAGCCGCAATCTCCATCATGGGGCTCTTTTCCATCGCCCCCTGGATCGCCCTGAAAAGTACCCTGGCTTTGTATGTGATCAATATTATCGCCCCCTCACTGGTGGGAGTAGTCTTTTTGTATGGCTGGAAACTGGGTTTCCGCAAAAACAAACCTACATGATCTGGGCCCTGCTTCCCTTCGGGATTTTTCTGTTTTGGTATGCCCTGTACATCCTTTGGAATGGGCATTGGTGGGGAAAACTGGAAGAAATTCATCCCTCTGAAAATCCCTCCAAAACCAAGGTCAGTGTGATCATTCCCGCCCGCAACGAGGAGAAAAATCTGGAGGCATGTTTACGTTCCGTCCTGAATCAGGATTACCCGACAGCATTATTGGAAGTGATTTTGGTGAATGATCATTCTGAGGATCAAACCCTTGAAATTGCGCAAAAGCTGGCTATTGAGTTTCCCCGCTTGCGGGTGGTTTCCCTTGAAAAAGACGGGCTCAATTCTCATAAAAAAGCGGCTCTGGCTCAGGGAATTTCGCTTTCCTCAGGTGAAATTATCCTGACCACAGATGCGGATTGCCTGGTGACTCCCACCTGGGTGAAAACCATGGTGGCCGCCTTCTCGGCCCGAACGGGCCTCGTTTCTGGTCCCGTGCAACTGGTGCCCGGCCTGACCTGGCTGGAAAAATTCCAGGCCCTCGAGTTCATGGGGCTGGTGGCTGTGGGAGCTGCCTCCATGCAGGCAGGAGCCCCCAATCTGGCCAACGGGGCCAATCTGGCCTTTCGCCGTGCGACCTTTGACCTGGTGGACGGCTATGCAGGCATTGACGATATCGCCTCGGGCGATGACGAATTATTGCTGCAAAAAATATTGCTGCAAACAGATTGGCAGGCGAAATTTGCATTCGCAAAGGCCGCTATCGTGCGAACCCCGGCCCAACCCGACTGGGCCAGTCTCAAAGCCCAGCGTATTCGCTGGGTTAGCAAAAGCCGGCACTACAAAAATAAATTCATGACCCTTCAACTGACCGTCAGCTGGCTGGCCATGTGGTTTTTTCCATTGGCGCTGATATTCAGCATCTGGGATTGGAGGATGTTAATGGTGCTTTTTGCAGGATTTCTGCTTAAAAGTCTGGCAGATGGTTTCATTTTGTGGCGAGCTTCCCGATTTTTCCAAAATCAATTCCTGCTGAAATACCTGATCCCCGAGGAGATTTTGCACATTCCCTACCTGATCTGGGCGGGTATCGCAGGAAATATGGGGAAGTATGAGTGGAAGGGGAGAAGGGTGAAGTAAAAACGGCGAGAAGATCTTTTGGATCATTCCCCCATTACAAATCAATGGTTTACTAAAATCTTTTCACTGTACCATTTTCCATTGACATAAAATCTGGCCAGATATATTCCCGCACCCACATCCAGGTCGATCATGCCTTCCCCACTTCCGTCTGCGGGTAAAAGGGGAGACTTTATCAGCCGGTCATGGGCATAAATATTCAACTGAGGGTGGGTTGCCTCTGCCGGGTATTTCACCCTGAGAATTCCATTGGAAGGGTTGGGGTAAAACGTAACGGGGGAGTTTTCTGATGGATTAATTTTCACGTTGATGGATGGAGAGTGGTATTCACCTCCATTAGCGGTAATGGCGACCAGGCGATAAAAATTATCCCCCTGCGCATAA
This sequence comes from Bacteroidia bacterium, assembly GCA_020635905.1. GTDB lineage: Bacteria > Bacteroidota > Bacteroidia > J057 > JADKCL01 > JACJYV01. Next base: position 400,219 of record JACJYV010000005.1, on the reverse strand, counting down.
TCGTAATCATAGAGTAAAATGGGATCAGAATCAGACCCCGTTGGAACCTTTTTTCCGATTGTTTCAAACTGATGCCCGTCCATGCTTTTTTCCACGAAGTACTCGAGAACCTGATTTTCCGTACAATCCTTCCATTGCAATTCCACCCTGTCCTCAGAAAATTCGCCAGTCAGATCCAAACCAACCAAATTCAGCCAGCCTTTGCCGTTAAGCCCCAGTTCCCCAATGGGAGTGGAGGAAAATTTTTCAAACAGGGCTGAAACCAACAAATCTTCGCTGGAAAATAATTGATCGTCAATGCCGTACCAGTCCGCGCCGCTACCCGAAAGCACAGACAAGCCTGATTGAGAGGTGGCAGAGAAAATGTGAATTTCTGAAGTGGAAGTCAGCCCCAGATCAGATAATACCACATAGAAATCATGGAATACAGGAGTATTGGGGAGGCAAGCCTGGTCGTTGAGTAAGGCAAAAGACTCCTGATAATGAGAGGAAATGGGGTAATTCAAAATTTCCGTGCCGTTGGTGGTTCCATCCACATTGTCAATGATGATCTTCGATCCACCCCCTGTCCTGACCCGGATTTCAATCTCAAAACCAGGATTCCCAGCGACCGCATTGGGATCTGCATGCGGGCCTGAAAAGCCCAGGGCGTTGTCTGTATCAAGCAAAATGCTGAACCCGAAATTGCCCGTCAGCCAGGGACTCGCACACCTGATCCTGAAAAACATCCTGTCATCCCCGTCGTCAGGAATCCCGTTTACATTATCATAGAAGGAATAAATGGTCCTTCCATTGGAAAGCCCTGGGATTCCCTGCACACTCACCAACTCTGTATTGCCACAGGTGCTGCCCGACGAAAGATCTCCATGGGGCTCTCCAAAGAGGTTGGGCAGGGGCCAGTAAGGAATTTCTGACTGGGGGCCATCGTCACGCTGGCTGAAGCCCAGGATGCTGATGCAAATCAGCCCGTCGCCGTTGGGATCCATGGGATTAACCGCGGGGCTGGCAGACTTGAAAATAAGTCCCGGGAGCTGCCCAAACAGAGGTAAATTGAGCAACAGGAGGGAGGCAAGGATGAGGAATCGTGAAGTTTTCATGGATTTGATCTTCTTAGTGAATAGTAAAGATGTTGGTTGGGGGAATTTATCTGCTGGCCGAAATCGCCGAATTTGACAAACCCGTAGAAACGCGGAGCGAATGGGTATAATTACGGACAGAAATGGGGAGAAAGGGGGAATTGTGCATTAATCGTTTCACAATCCATTCCCTTTTTTCTTTTCTTTGGAGAAAATTAGGCCCATGGAATTAAATGACCTTCAGTTCAAAATCCTTGACAGTCTCTACTTTGTAGAGCCTTTTGATAATATCCTCGCCGAGGCGGGAGAGAGGGAAAGCTATGTAGCCGACGAACTGAAAACCCTGATCGACAAAGGCATGGTTCAGGTCATGGAATTTGATGCAAAGGCGGGTGATTTTGTCAAAAGCATTTTTTACGATACAGATGACATGCGTGCCTACCATTACCTCGCCACCACCAAAGGACTGATGAAGCACAACGGCCGTTAATTTGGCGCGCAGCAAACCCATATCAGAAGGATTAAGCCCGGGAGATCTGGCGAAAAAGCGATTTCTCAAAAACAAACTCGCGGTCGTAGGCCTGATTTTCCTGGGAATTTGTACCCTGGTGGGTATTTTTGGCTACGCCATTTCACCCGATTCCACCCAGGGAGGCAATTTTCAGATCCTTGAACTTGCCAAACATCCGCCCGGAACCCGCGTTCACCTTCTGCTCAGGCCCAAAGCCATTCCACCCCAGGAATCCCGCAATATCTTTGCCTTTCTGGCCAGCGGGAAGCCTGATCTTTACGATCCTGTGCCATTTATTCCCTTCAGCAAAGAAGAGCTGGTCAGATTCAGAGGCGATACCCTCATTTACCAGACCTGGGCGGGATTGACCTCCACGGCTCTCCTACCTGATTTTGCCCTCAATCCCGACAAAACCGCCGATCAAACCCTGGCCTGGCAAAGCACGGAAAAGAAACCCTATCACCTCGAAAAGGGAAAAATCAGCTACATAGGGCTGGGTCAGGGGCCCCTGGAAACAGACCTCGAAACCCTGAAAAAAGACTTTCTCAAGCACCAGGTCGATACCCGCACCTTTTGGCTGGGTACAGATGGATACGGGCGGGATGTATTGAGCCGTCTGATTTTGGGCACCCGGGTAAGCCTTTCCGTGGGATTACTGGCCGTGCTGATCAGCCTCTTTGTGGGCATCAGTCTGGGGGCCATGGCGGGATTTTTTCGTGGATGGCTGGACCAGGTAATCATGTGGTTTGTCTCCGTGGTTTGGTCTATTCCCACCCTTTTGCTGGCCATATCCATCACCTTTGCCTTTGAAAAAGGCTTTTGGCAGGTTTTTGTAGCCATTGGCCTGAGTATGTGGGTGGAAGTGGCCCGCATCGTGCGCGGACAGATCTTTTCCATTCGGGAAATGCAATACATTGAGGCCACCAAATCCCTTGGATTTGGGGCTTTCAGAACCATTACCCGCCACATATTGCCCAACATCATGAGCCCGGTCATCATCGTGGCCGCTGCCAACTTTGCCTCTGCCATCCTGATTGAGGCGGGATTGAGTTTTCTTGGGGTGGGTGTGCAGCCGCCAGTGCCAAGTTGGGGTACCATGATCCGTGAAGGATATACCTATATTATATTTGAATCGGGAAAATGGTTGGCTATATTTCCCGGATTAGCCATTGTATTAGTGGTAATTTCTTTAAATTTAGTGGGTTTCGGGCTGCGTGATGCCCTGGACCCCAAGATGAAATGAAAGGTTCTCAAAACGTATATAATTCCTCCGACCCGGAAACCCTGCTTCGCCTGAAAAGGCAGGAAGCCGACGCCCTGCTGGATGTGATCAGGTCCTTCAATTCAGCCCGCAATAAACCCGAACACATGTTCAAGATTGCGCAAAACACCCTGTTGGCGCAGTTGGGGGTGCTGAAAATGCGCTTCATTTATCGCAACGACCAGGGTTTGCAGACGGGTATCAATTGGGGTTTTGGAGAATTTTCCGAGGGATTTGAAGCTGAATTGCCTGAGAAAGTCGGGGTGGCAGATGCCTGCAATGCGGCTCAGCCCAGGTTGTGTCAGGCAGGAGTGGAGTCGATTGTGGCGGTGAAATTCAGGAATGAAGTGGGAGCATGGTTTTTGGTGGCGGATTTTTTTGAGACAGAAAACGAGAAAAAAGGGGATTTGATCTTCATCGAAACCCTGGCCAATCTCCTCTCAGCAGCCCTCGAAAACCGTTACCTGGTCCGCGAGATCGTGCGCCAGGAAACCGTGGCCCGCGAGCTGGAAGTCGCAGAGAAAATCCAGAAAGGCCTGCTGGCCACGGAGTTTCCCGATATCAGAGGGGCCTCTGTTTCAGCCCACAACGTGCCTCATTCCCACATTGGAGGCGATTTTTACGATGTAATTCCCCGCGGGGATCTGGGCTTTTTCATCTGCATTGCGGACGTAGCTGGAAAAGGAATTGGTGCGGCTTTGCTCATGGCCAACCTCCAGGCCCAGGTACGGGCCCTCATTCTCAGTCAGAACAGCCTGGAGGCTGTGATTCGCAAACTGCATGAAAATCTGCTGGCTGTAACCCAGGGGGAACAATTTGTGACCCTCTTTATTGCCCATGTCAGAACCAGAGACCACGAAATTGATTACATCAATGCAGGCCACAACCCACCTTACCTGGTGCGTCAGGATGGAATTCATCCCCTGACCGAAGGAACCATTCCCCTGGGGATCATTGATTTGCCCTCAGTTAGCCAGGGCTCCACTGCCTACCACCCTGACGACGTATTATTCCTCTATACAGATGGATTGGTTGAGCAGGCCAATCCTTCAGGTGAGCTTTTTGACGAAAAGGGAGTACTGAAAGTGCTGGAGCAAATCCGGGAATTTGATCCTGAAAAAGTGATCATGGAAATGGAGCTCGCGGCGGGTGATTTTGCGCAGGGAACCGAGCATTCAGACGATGTAACCATGGTTGCAGTAAAATTCAAATAATCCACAGGCATTCCCCGAATTGCTACCCCCTTTTCCGATTAATTCCTATATTTGCCCTTTCAAAAAAATCATTGAATGGACTTATTCAACGTAAATCAAAAGCCTGAGCTCGGGGCGCTCGCCAAAAATCTTGCCGAATCAATTACCAGTAAATCCGCCGTAATCGGGGTTGTGGGATTGGGGTATGTGGGATTGCCCATTGCGCTCGAATATGCCAAAAATGGTTTTAAAGTTTTGGGTGTGGACGTGGATTCCCGCAAGGTAAATGACCTGCAGGCTGGCCGCAACTACATTGAGGATCTGGACGATGCGGAAATTGCGGAGGTGGTCAAAAAAGGACTTTTGGCTGCTTCTACTGATTTTGCCGTTCTGGCTGGCGCCAATGTGATTTTCATTGCTGTTCCCACCCCTTTCAATGAAAATAAAGAGCCAGACATCAGCTACATCCTGAACTCTGGGTTTGAAACTTCCAAATCCCTGCAGCCCGGACAACTGGTGATCCTTAAAAGCACCACTTTCCCTGGCACCACCGAGGATTACCTCCGTCCCCAACTCGAAAAAAGCGGATTGGTGGCTGGAAAAGACTTTTTCCTGGCCTTTAGCCCTGAGCGGGTAGATCCCGGAAATAAAGTTTACCACACGGGTAACACCCCCATCGTGATTGGTGGAATTGACAAAGAAAGCACTTATCTGGCTGCGCTGGCCAATAAGCAGATCATTGAAAATATCTGGCTGGTATCCAATCCCAAAATTGCCGAGCTCGAAAAACTGCTGGAAAATATTTTCCGCAGCGTGAACATTGCTCTGGTCAATGAAATTGCCATGTTGTGCGAGCGCATGCCCGGCATTGACGTGTGGGAAGTGATCGAAGCCGCCTCCACCAAGCCGTTTGGCTACATGAAATTCACCCCTGGTCCCGGTATTGGTGGTCACTGCATCCCCATCGACCCCTATTACCTTTCCTGGCTGGCCCGGGCCTACGATTTCGAGACCCGTTTCATCACCCTCTCTGCCAACGTCAACGAGAGCATGCCCTACCATGTGGTCAACATGGTGCTGCAGCAGGTGGCGCACCAGCCTATCGCCCTCAAAGACGCCAAAATCCTGATTTTGGGCGTGGCTTTCAAGAAAAACGTAAAAGACCTCCGTCATTCACCCGCCGAGCCCATCATGCGCCTGCTGAAAAATGCCGGGGTCAAGGAACTGGATTACACAGATCCGTGGGTGCCTGAGTACCAGGTGGATAAAATGACCTTTAGGTCGGTCGATCTGACTCCCGAAAAGCTGCAATCCTATAACGTGGTAGTAGTGGTTACCGATCATGACCTCTTTGATGTGGAAATGATTCACAAAAACTCACGCTCCATCGTGGATACCCGCAACGTTACCTCAGGCATCCGCGAGGGACGCGAAAATATCCGTCTGCTGGGCAGTAATATCTGATTTCAAGACGATTTTTGATGAATTTTAACTCAATTCCCTGTCAGTAGGGGGGAATGGTGAAATATTTGTCGTACACCACCCGCGGCAAAAATCCCAGTTGAGTAACCAGCCAAACGCCCCATTTGAAAGTGCGAAGCAGTTTGTAGCTGTTGGGATAAGCCATAAAAGTTTTGGGGGGGATTTCCATGAATGCATCAAAATCCTCCTGCTTCAGTTGCAGGCGCTTGATGCAAAGCCGAATCACGTCCGGGTCCTCAATGGCGTAAATTTTCCCCACAGATTCAATTGCCTCATCCCGGTCCATTTGACCATCCCTCACCAGGGCAGAATAGGAATTCAGGCGCAGGTCCACATTAAATTTCTTGCGGTGCACCACGTTGATCAGGGCCCAGTAAAGGTCGTCGTAGTAATGTGCGCCCGGATAAACCCAGTTGTATTCGCGTTTGAGAATTTCCTCCGCCTGTTTTCGCACATATGGGTAATTATACAAAGGAGCCACCACCTTTACCCCCTTGACCATGGCGTAATAAGCCAGTTCCTTCACTCCCAGATGATAGCCAGGAAACGTATCTTCCGTTTTTTTGCGTGGGCTGAGGGGAATTTCGCCAAACAGCTTGTGCACGGTTCGCAAATAATCCCCGTCAAAATAGGCCCAGGAAAGTGGTTTGATCCCTTCCGTGCGAAAAGATTGTCCAAAGAGAATGTACTTCACCCCGTTGACGGCCGCTGCATGGTAGAGAGAAGCTGCAATGCCAATGTCCGTGCCCGTATTCAGTTGGGGCGTGGAAGCCTTCAACTCCGTGATTTTCAGGTCGCGTGATTCGGGGTAGGGGGAGGTATAAGTGCGAAAATCCGAGCCAAATTCCTTCAGCTTTTTCTGCATGAACATCATGTTTTCCCCCGCGTCAGGATTGTCGAATCCGTCGTTGAAATGCAGGGCCAGCGGCCGCAGGCCCCATTCCTTCACCGCCAGGTGCCAGAGAAAAGAGCTGTCACGTCCGCCGCTTACCCCAATCACACAATCGTATTTCCTGCCCTTGCCTGCCTTTTTGATGCGATCCACCATTTTTTGCAAAGCCTGGGCGCCGCGTTCATCGTTGGGGAAATGTTCGCACATGCGGTCGTGAAAACTGCAGTAATTGCATTCTCCCTTTTCGTCAAATGAAATGCCCGGCACAGAAGAATCCTGGATGCAGCGGGTGCAACGCTGATACTCCATTTCTCGCGGGATTCCGTTGATGATCACAGTTGACATGGGATTCGAAGTTAGGGGAATGGGCGTAAATCTCAAAGGACAACCTGCGCTTTGAGAGGTGTTCGGGTCCCTCAGAGACCTATGCGATACCAACTCATAGATTATGGAATTGGAAGAGAAGGGGGGAGTTCGTAATTTTAATCAGGTTCAGTTATGAGAATTCTTCTGATCAATCCCCCTGTGCTGGCGGTTTTCGAACCCTGGTATGACACCCCCGACTTTGGCCGGGTGGGGCTGGCCTATGTCGCAGCCTGGCTGCGCCAGTTTCCCGGATATGAAATTCGCATCCTTGATGCCAAATTCGAGCGCCTGAACTTCGTTCAGGTGCTGGAAAAAGTGCGGGACTGGCAACCCGATCTGGTGGGCTTTACTGCCTACACCAACGAGATCAAGCCTGCCGCCTACCAGGCTGCCCTGATTAAAAGAGATTTTCCCAAAATCATCACGGTGATCGGCGGGGTACATGTCACTTCCATTCCCGTACAGACCCTGGCCGAATTTCCCTCCTTTGATCTGGGTGTGGTGGGAGAGGGGGAGGAAACTTTTCATAAACTGTGCGAAACCCTGCAAAGTGGAGGCGAGCTGAATCAGGTTGCAGGAATTGTTTTCAGGGAAGGAGAAGAAATTCGCCAAACCCAGGCCAGACCCCGCATTCTTGACCAAAATTCCCTGCCTTTTCCAGCCTGGGATCTCATGCCGCCTGCGGAAACCTACTTTATTCAGACCATTCGTGGCTGCCCTTTTGACTGCCAGTTTTGCATGAATCCCAATGGGCGGGTGGCCCGCAAGCGCAGCGTGGAAAATGTGCTGGAAGAAATTGAATTGCTGATTGAGAAATACCATCCCAAACGCATTTCCTTTGGGGATGAGCTCTTCAGCGTGGACATGAAACGCACTCACGACCTGCTCGATCTGATGATTGCCCACCGGGTGGGCGACCGCACTTCCTGGGACGTGCAGACCCACGTCAAATATGTGGACTTTGCCCTGCTCAAAAAGATGAAGGAGGCCAAAGTCACCCGGGTGGAAATGGGGGTCGAGACCGGGGACGAAAGCAAGCTGAAAAGCATGGGCAAGGGCACCAATTTCACCATGATCATGGATGCCGTCAATGCCTCCCGTCGCGCAGGTGTGACCACGGGCATGTTTTTCCTGTTCGGTCATCCCAACGAGACAGAAAATTCCCTCAAAGAAACCATTCGCATGGCGGTCAAAACCAACCCGCATTTGCCCATGTTTGGGTTGATGACTCCCTATCCGGGTACGGAGATTGCCTCCCTGGCCGCCGAAGGCAAGGGCGGTTACCGCCTGCTCACCACCGACTGGGACGAGTACAACAAGCAGATCGGGGGCGCCATGGAATTTGCCAACCTCAGCCGCCGCCAGATCGAAAAATTTCAACTGATTGCCTACGCCTCAGTCTTTCTGCGCAATGGACGTTTCATGGATTTTGTGAAATTTGTCTGGGAATACCGTTGGGGCGCCTGGGCCGTATTGAAAAAAGTATTTTCCGGGAAAAAGAAGCTGGCTGATTTCCAGAAGAAACCAGCCGATTATGAAACCATGATCAACAGTCCCGGCCCTGTGAAAATCAGTGAAATGGTTACTGCCTTCCAGGAGTGGAAGGACATTCAGCGCGACGAAATGATCCGCGCCAAACGGGAAAAACCCGAATTACTGGAAGCGGTCAAAGTGGGAAAATCCTGATTTTTCAAAATTTTAGCACAAAAAAAACGGGAACCACTTCTTTCGAAATGATTCCCGTCGCGACTTCTCAAACCGTAGTTTTAAGAAGAAGGTTGAGTTTTTTACAAACCGGACCGGTTAAATGTTTTCGAACATTTTCCGGATTTTTGCTTTGACTGGTTTTAACCTTTGAGCCCGTGGGCCTCAAGGCTCTCTTTCCATGATGGGTTTGTCCCGAAGGATTTCAACCTTTGCGGTTGCCCGCGCCAGTCTTTTGCATCATTTCCAGACACCTACCCGGTGTTACCGGGATCAAAGCATTCCACTCAGTACCCTGGCTTCAACTTTGTCTCCGCGGCAAGCCGCTGTTCCAAAGCTTCAAACTCACCAACCTGCTGACCTGCAAACCCTCCGAAGTGAATTTGCTGAAGGTGAAGTGGCCGCTTTGCCCTTGCGGGTTTCATTCCCGACGGATCGGGACCTTTCGCGATTTGCACCTTCGCGGTTACGGCTTTCGTTTTTTTCACCCGGGGGTGAAATCTCCGCAAACATCCGCTTCGAAAAGCGTCAGTCCGGGGCCGTGACCGACTGAATCCGTCCTGTATGGCTTTTTCCGAAGAATCAGCCAATCAATTCGCATTTAGTGCCAACTGATCAGGAGCCTGCCGTTTCCGGCAGCCATTGCTTTCCAGGTTTGGGGTTACCCCCGCACCCTGAAAACAGGGTCACAATCCGCTGGCTTTTTCTGTTCCGGACGAATCCGTAGCAGAGCCTTCTTACCTTTTGCGCCCGAAGCGCGTCCCAACCGTGGCCGGGAAAAGTAAGTCAGCACCAGGGGTGGACATACTCCTCAGAATCCTGCTTGCCAGGCATTTTGACTTCTGCATGGGGGCAGCGAACCGCCTTTCTGCTTCTCTTACCTTCCCGTTTTCGCTCTGCCTGAACTTTTCCGAAGAAAAACCCTGGTTTCTGATCCTGCAGTTTCTGCCCTTGCGGGTTACAAACACAATCCTGGCGGGATTGCATTCCTTCACTGTGGATGCACGCGAGCCGTTGAAAGACAAGTCCCTTTTATTTCAGCAAGCTGAAATCCCTTGCGGGCGGGGCCAAATTTTCTCTCCACCTGCCGCTGGTGACGGCCGTTCTGAGAGAACTGACTCTGATTTTTTCCGAATCTCCTGCAACCAGCTTTCACTGGAGGAGGACTGCTGCCTTGACACTCCGCAAGGTCACCCTTTTGGCTTGTGGCTGACCCGAAGATCAACCCGGCTGCAATTCGGAATTGCATGACAAAGAACCTGACTGTATTACCGACCGACTATCGTCCCGGGCTTTTTCTTTCTCAGGGTTAGCTGAGATTTCCAAAATCCGGCGATTGGCATTCTGGCTTTCTGATCCAACCAGCGGGTTCGGCACCCGCGAGCCCTGAAATTCCTGCGCGACACCCTGGCTTTCGCCAGACATTCCCGCATCCTTTCCGGATCATGCTGCCTTGTGCTCCCTTCCTCCGAAGAGTCCCTTGCGGGCGGGGGCGGCCTCATCTTTACTGATGAACTTTATTCATCTTTCAAAGAATCCAACCTCAGATCGTGACACTCAAACTGCAGTCCGAAACTGCCGTTTTACCGACTCGCAAACTTCTGTTCCTTGCGGATTCTCAATCCGGGTCGCCGCAAGCGACTTCCCCTTTCCTTCATTTGCAAATCAACATGCCAGAGAACCTTTCGGTTGTGGTAGCGGAACCGTGTATGTCATCCGCTCAACGACACAAAGATGGGAGGGTTTTTTGAGACCACCAAATTTATTTTTGCTTTTTTCTCAAAAGTTATTAACTTTATAATCTTATGCTTGTTGATAAGTGTTAACATTCGCTTAACATTAAAACTACAATCCCCTAATTATCAATCCATTCTCCTTAACCGTAAAAATCTTTGCCCAGGCTATTTCAGGCTGATTTTTGCGCAATAATTTTCTAAAAAATTCCATTATTATCTGAATTTTAAGAAAATCCACTCTTAACATTGGGATAATATTGAATTCGATTCCCCCGAAAACCCTGCAAAAATTTTTTTGATCTGTCCAAAAGTGGATAACCCCGCTGGAAATCCTCCTCAATTCATTCTAATTTGAAAGCCAGTTTTTTCGCGCATGTACGCCATTATCGACATCGAAACGACCGGTGGAAACACCCAAAGCGATAAGATCACCGAGATCGCACTCTACCTCCATGACGGTCAGAAAGTAGTGGGCGAAATGGTCTCCCTGGTCGATCCCGAGCGGCGCATACCCTATTATATCACCGAAATGACCGGCATCACCGACGAAATGGTGAAAGGCGCACCCAAGTTTTACGAACTCGCCCGCCAGATTGTCGAGCTCACCGAAGGAGCCATCTTCGTGGCCCACAACGTAGGATTTGACTATAATTTCATCCGCAGCGAATTCAAAAGCCTGGGTTTTGATTACAACCGCGACAAACTCTGCACGGTCAAGCTCAGCCGCAAACTCCTGCCCGGACACCGTTCCTACAGCCTGGGCAAGCTCTGCCGCGAACTGGGTATCGAGCTCAACAACCGCCACCGTGCCGCAGGCGATGCGCAAGCCACAGTCAAATTATTTGAAAAACTGCTGGCCGTCAACGGTCCCACTTTCACCCCGCCGCCCGATATTCCCGATCCCAACGAACTCGGCCTCCACCCCAATATCACCAAAGAGTTGCTGAAAAACCTGCCCACAGGCACCGGGGTCTATTATTTCTACGACGAAAACAGCAACCTCATTTACATTGGCAAGTCCAAAAATATCCGTGCCCGGGTCATGAACCACCTTGCCAATAACACCAACAAAAAGGCGGTCAACATGCTCAACAGCATCGCCCACATTGGTTTTGAGGAAACGGGCAGCGAACTCGTGGCCCTGCTCAAGGAATCCGACGAAATCAAGCGTTTCAAGCCCTATTTCAACCGTGCCCAACTGCGCTCCTCCTCGGGTTGGGGCCTCTATCCCGAGTTTGGCATGGATGGCTACCTGCGTCTGCAGCCGGCCCGCTCGACCCGCACGGGCGTGCCCCTGCTTACCTTTGGCACCAAAGCCGAAGCCACCAGCTACAGCCGTTATCTGCTCGAAAAATACGAGCTCTGCCAGAAATTTCTGGGCCTTTACGAAGCGACCGGGCCTTGTTTTCACTACCACATCCACAAGTGCAAAGGCGCCTGCGCTGGCGAGGAAACTGTAGAAGAGTACAACCAGCGGGTCAAAAATGTCATCGACCTGCTTGAATTCGAGCACCACAACATGCTGGTCATTGACGCCGGTCGCAATCCCGACGAGCGCGCCGTGGTGGGCATTGAAAACGGCCTCTACCTCGGCTGGGGCTATGCCGATCTGCAAATGCTCAATAATGACCCTGACCAGTTGAAGGAGTGCATCCATCCATTCCCCCACAACCGCGACGTGCAGCAAATCATCCGTGGCTACCTCCGCAAAAAGAAAGTGGAGAAAGTGATCGCATTTTGAGGATGATTTGGGGAAACCGGATTTGGGTGTGAAGCGCGAATTTTGTAAATAATCATTTAGAGGGAGTAAAATGATTGAAACGTAATGGCAGCAAAAGTCAGGCAAATAAAAGTGAAGGATGTATTAGTGTCTGTCACTTCTCACAATCAGGAAGATTTTATTTGCCTGACCGACATTGCAAAGGGAAAAGAGGGGGCATCAAGGGCGGCAGATATCATAAAAAACTGGATGCGAAACCGAAGCACCCTGGAGTTTTTAGGTACCTGGGAGCAGTTGTATAACCCAGATTTTAAAGTGGTCGAATTTGACCACTTTAGAATGGAGGCGGGATTGCCAACCTTTGTTCTAAGTCCCTCTCAATGGGTGGAAAAAACTAATGCCCTGGGAATTATTTCTCGTTCAGGGCGTTACGGAGGGACATATGCCCATCGGGATATTGCTCTTGAATTTGGATCTGCAATTAGTCCTGCATTTAAAATTTATTTGATTAAGGAGTACCAGAGACTTAAAGAAGTAGAATCGAATCAGTATAATCTGGAATGGAATGTGGCCAGGGTCCTCAGTAAATTGAATTACCATTTGCAAACAGATGCCGTAAAAAGCCATATAATCCCCTCCTCAAATTATACTACAGATACACAGTGGTTGGTTTATGCAGAGGAAGCAGATGTAATCAACGTAGCTCTTTTTGGGTGTACTGCCCGTGAATGGAGAAATGCCAATCCTGAGCATGCCTCTTCAGGCAAAAATATTCGCGATTTTGCAAGCATAAATGAACTGGCTGTACTGGCAAATCTGGAAACCATAAATTCCGTTTTAATTCAAAAGGGAATAAAATCAGAAACCCGCTTTGCAGAGTTAAGTCGGATTGGCAGGCACCAATTAACAGTATTGAATGGGGTGGATTTTACCAAATCACTTAAAAGAATATCGGGTGATATTTATTCTGGCGATTAAGAAATCTGCCTTTTCGTTTCAGGTACATCAAATCACCCAAATTCCCAAAATCAGCCTGCGATTCGTATATTCAGACCATGTTTGGCAAGTCAGGCACATTTTCTTTCCTTCTGGGCTTAATCATGCTCCTGTCATGCCATCGGCCCGAACCCATTCCTGACTCCGTCCTCCACTACCCCGACAGCCGGCCTTACGTCCGCTGGTGGTGGTTTTCTCAGCCCATCCACAAAAAAGATGTGCGCTTTCAGCTCAATTGGGTCAGGCAAAGTGGATTTGGCGGGGTGGAAATCGCCTGGATCTACCCTCCCTGGCGCTATAATGCCCGGATTCCCCGTGACACCACGGGGCCCAAATGGCTGAGTCAGGACTGGCAGGATGCCATGCAATACACCGTGCAGGTGGCCGACAGTCTGGGCCTGGGCTGCGACTTCACCTTTGGTTCGGCCTGGCCGGCCGCTTCCAGCGACCTGCCTGAAAAGTACGGAACCAAAATCTATGGAGACTCCACCTTTCGCCAGCGGGTCAGTTTTGCCTGGAATTATCCCTTCAAGCCCCTCGTCCTCGACCACCTCGACAGCAATGCCTTTGCCGCCTATCGCCAACCCCTGAATCAGGCATTTTCTCCCCTCATTCGTCCAGGAAAATCTGCTCTGTTTACTGACTCCTGGGAAATCAGGCTCGATTTTGAGCAAAAAATCTGGTCGGCCACCTTTGGAGAGACCTTTCATGAGCGGTTTGGCTATCGCCTGGAACCCTATATGGGCCGGCTGGACAGCCTGCCCCAGATTCGTTACGACTACATGAAGCACCTGCATACGCAGGTGCTGGAAGGCTTTTACGAGCCTTTTGTGCGCAATGCCCGGAAAATGCAGGCCATTTCCCGGGTGCAATGCCTGGCTTCGCCCACCAATGTGCTCACGGCCTACGGCCTGCCCGACGTCCCCGAATCTGAAGCCCTGCTCAACGAGCCCGCCTATTCGGCCATCCCCGCATCCGCCGCCTGCCTTACAGGCAGGCGGGAAGTCTCGGCCGAGGCCTTTACCTGCCTTTATGGCTTTCCGGGCACCTGGCTGCGCGAGGAAAATGCCGCCGATCTCAAACTCCTGGGCGATGCCCTCTTTGCCCACGGCATCAACCACCTGGTTTACCATGGCATGCCATACCAGGTAGCGGGCGATACCGCCAATTTTTTTGCCACCACCTACATCGGGCCCGGCACCCGTCTGGCCGAGGGTTTGCCAGAATTGAATGCATATTTTACCAAGGTTTCAGGGTGGATGAAGCAGGGCCGCACCTGGTCAGATGCAGCTGTTTATTTTCCCTGGGAAGACAAAGTCATGGCCGGACCCTATCCCCCCGAAAAGAGGCGTTCCTGGGTTTGGGGCCAGTATGAAATGCGTGATCTGGAGTTTCCTGAGGAGTTGAAAGGCTATAATCCATTGTGGATCAATGGAGATTATCTCCGCCAGGCAGAGTTTTCTCAGGGAAAACTGAAGGTGGGAGAGGGGCGCTTTTCCTTTTTATATCTGGATGTGCAGTATCTGGATGCAGATGCGTTGGTCGGGATACTGAGGTTGGCCCGGGCAGGACTGCCCGTGATTCTGAAGCAGTCGCCTCTTGAACCCGGCTTCAAAAAAGACTCTGAGTTTGGAGTAATGCTGGAAGAATTGCTTGCTCTGCAAAATGTAAAAAACGAGCTGGACCAGGTCATTTTTCCTCCGCTGGTTGAAATATTGCCAGCAATAAATACCCAAAACCATGAACCAATTGCCATGGATTGGTGGGCTCGTGAAACCAATGAAGGGATTTTGCTGTTCCTTGCCGACCCCGCTTCCGCGGGGTTGAAGTATCCCATGGTGCCCGGTCAGTCTTTTCGGGAGCAAGCCTGTCAATCCAGAATAAAAATTCATGCCTTTGGCAAGGAGATTGAACTTGATCTTGAATTTCCTCCCTATCAATCGCTCCTGATATCTGTGCAAAGAAACGGAAAGGCAGATTTCCTGGACATCTCTTATTTTCCACCCCGGCCAATATCTAAACCACGGGAGCCCCAGTTAAGGTATTTCTAAGCATGAAAATGAACGCCAGATACGACGTTGAAACCAGAATTGGCAAAGTCCCTGCCCATTTCCCGGGCGCATTCTTTTTGTTGATTGTGGCTCTGTTTTCCTGCAAGTCTGGATCTGGAAATGCAAAATTCACCTCCACTGACCTCGCCTCTGCCGATCATCTGATACCCATTGAAGCCCCATACCTGCCCTTTACCCCCAAAATCGACGGCGACCTGAGCGAGTGGAAAAACTATGCCTTTACAGACGGCATGTGGGACCTGCAAAGGGTCAGCAAAGCCTCCTGGTACGATCCCCACAAAAATCGTCTTACCGATCACGGAAATGAACCTCCCCTGGAAATGGATCTCGCTGCCCGCTACTACCTCGCCTGGGACGACGAAAGCCTCTACCTCGGCGCCGAGGTATTCGACAATGTGAATGATGTGACCGAAAGCAAGCATGCCCCCAAACGCTGGTATTACAAAGATGCAGTCGCCTGGTTTTTTGAAATGCCCGCCGACAGTAAGGCCGATACCTTTGGCACGGGCGACCACGGCTTCGCCTTCATCGCCGATTCCACCTACCCTGATTATGGCGCCTGGTGGCGCCACGGGACCCTCCAAGAGACCTTTGTCGAGGAGCCACTGCCAAAGTTCGCAGGCGAATACAGGCTCACCTTCAACCCCTGGGGGCGTTCGGCGGCTGATTATGTACTCGAAGCCCGCATCGACCTGCCCTCGGTCGGCCCCAGGGCCGACCCCATGTGGAAAAGGCCCAAAATGGGCCAGAAATACAAAATGATGATCGTACATTGCGATCCTGACGGGGGAGAATACGGGGGCCACCTGCTCATTTATGGAAAAGGCGATCCCGACCAAACCTGGCGTACCGTGGTGCTCAGCAAATCCATTGAATCCATTGAAAGGAAGGAAAAATGAAAGATACCCTGCAAATACTGGGATGGAATCAAAAGAAATTGTGCCTGGGAATGATTTTCTGCCTGGCGTTTTCCTTGTTGCAGGCCCAGACTTTCAATGTACGCGACTTTGGCGCCACGGGCCAAAAGTCTGATTTACAGACCACTTTTATCCAGGCCGCCATCGACCAGGCGTATCAAAACGGAGGCGGAAAAGTATATCTGCCGCCCGGCGATTACCTCTCAGGCACCCTGATTCTCAAATCCAACGTAACCTTTCATCTCGAAGCGGGGGCCACTCTTTACGCCAGCCGAAATATAGACGATTACCGCCTTCCTCTGGAACATTGCCCCGCACCCACCCTTCTATATGCCAATGGAGCCGAAAATTTTTCCATTTGCGGAAAAGGTACCCTGCATGGACAGGCAGAGCGGGAATGGCGTGATTTGGAAGAAACGGATGCATTTATTGCAGGGGAGACGGAACTGGCTCGCAAGGCAGGGGTTGAAATGAAAATGTACTATAAAATTCCCCCCGTAAACTACCTTCTGCTGGTGACCCGCTGCAAAGGACTGACCATAGAAGGCGTTTCTTTTATTGAATCCAGCTTTTGGACCATGAATTTGCTTAACAGCGAGCGCATTCGCATCCATGGCATTTATGTCCATACCAGCCTCGAATCGGGCGTCAATGCCGACGGCATCGACATCAATGCCAGCCGCGACGTGATCATTTCAGATTCTGAGATCATCACGGGCGACGATGCCATCGTGCTCAAATCCTGGGGCGCCCACGAATTCGACACCGAAAATATCACCGTTTCCAACTGCATTCTCAGTTCATCTTCCACGGCTTTGAAAATTGGGACGGAGACCTACGGCAATTTTCGCCACATCCTTTTTAATAATTGTGTGATCAAAAACAGCAACCGCGGCCTCAGCATCGTGGTACGCTACGGCGGCCACGTGAGCGATGTGATCTTTTCCAACATCACGATCGAGTGCAACCGCCGCCATTTCAACTGGTGGGGCAGCGCAGACCCCATCTGGCTGGTGGTGATGAAACGCAATGAAAACACTCCCCTGGGCAGCATCGAGAATGTGGTTTTTGAGAATATTCTGGCTCACGGACGGGGTACAAGCCGTTTGGAAAGCAGGGTGGGAAAGGAAATTCGCAATGTGACCATGCGCAATGTGCAGTTTTTCATGCAGGAAGAAGATGCCCCCGACAAGCGGGCTACGGATTGTCTGGCCATGCAAAATGTGGACGGATTGACTCTGGACAATGTGCAGGTGCATTGGGATGCGCTCAAAACGGAACCCAAATGGGGCAGCGCCCTGCATTTTGAAAATGTCTCCAACCTGAAGATCAATCGCTTTTCCGGGCGGCAGGGGCTGATTGATTCAGAATTTCCAGTGATCAGGATGGAAAATGTGCAAAATGCCCTGCTGGAAAATTCTTTTCCAGCTTCAGGAGCAAAAACCCTGTTGGAAATTTCCGGAAATGAAACCCAAAACCTGATCATTCGCCATAATGATCCTTTCAAACTGGCCACCCAATTGTACCAGATCAAGGGTGAAATTCCCCAAAAATCCACCTTTCAACTCCAGGACTGATGCAAAAACTGAAATACTTCCTTTTCCTGCTTTGGCTCATTCCCGCCTTGGGATGGCCTCAGTCCCCTCAGGCTGAGTATGAATTTTTCCCCGGAAAAATTCTGAAGTTCGATGCCGATCGTCCCAACGATTACAAAAACCTGGAGTATGTTGACGGAGATGGGATTGTCTTTGAAATCAGTTCCCTCAATGGGGGAGAGCCCGGCAATGCCTCAGAATGTGAAACCCGTTGGGTGTGGCAGGTGGAGGCAAAGGGGAAGAAATTTCGCCTCAAAGATGCAAAGATTCTGGAAGCTCAGGGCGGTTACTGGCAAATGTGCATCACGGCAGACCGGGGTTTTCAGCGCATTGAGCAAGGCTGGATCAGGGGGCAATTGCAAGACGACGGCAACTGGACCATTGATCTGGAATTGGAAGTTAAAGGACATTTGACCGGAAAAACCTACCGCCTGAAGCTGAATGAGCTGTTCAGGCCAGGTTAAAAGAGCAGGATATACAAAAAGATCGCTCCGTGGATCACAATTGAAAAAAGGGCAGGTAGGGCCGAGGCCAAACCCTGAGTGGTTGATTTTGAAAAAGTAACCAATCCGTCGCCATTGCAGAAGGGGCGCCCGGGCAGGTCGTCAAGGGTGATGGCAAATTCGGGCCGGTCGGGATCATAGAGCAGTTCCTCCAGGGCATCATCCTCCAGAACGTGCGTCAGGTGGGTTTTGGTTTCCATGGTGTGTCTCTGGCCCCGTTCGTCCAGAAACTCAAACACACACCTGTAAACCGTATTTTCATTGATGGTAGTATTGGTGGGGATTTTCCGAATCAGTTTTCCGAACGCGGGCACCCCGATTTTGAGCAGGCTCACTGATTTGAGGCCTTTGGCGTAGCCAATTCCCGCAATAATCAGGCCTGCCAGAGGAAAAAGCAGGGTAATTGCGACCATCCAGGGCATTTCTTTGTTGCTCATGCCCTGGAGACGGGAAATTGCAGGATTCTCTGCCTTATACTCAACTACCAGTTGATTTTTGAAGCCAGGCAGGCCATACCTGCCATAGGAAACCCCGCTCAGGGTGTCGCCATTCACCACATATTTATAATGGTAAGCCCAGACAGATTCTTCGTTGACCTCCACATTGGTGGAATTTTCCGACACAAAAATCCCCGGCACGGTGACGAGTTCCCCCGAGAAAGTGACAAAGGAAAAGTCGGCCATGGGCATAAAAACCCACACGAAAATCATTCCAAAACCAAAAAACAACCAGCCAAACATATTCATGAACCCTCCAAACCAGTTCATGAGTTTCACTTCCAGAGTAATGGTTCTGGGAGGCTGAGAAAAGCGGAAGGAGTGTTCTAAATTGCCTTCCTGCATGGATTATTTGGTGATAAAGAGAAAATCCGAGCCGGGCTCATTGGAGCCAAACTCACCCGAACGGGGCGCCGGGGTCAGTCGCTCGAAATAGACCAGCAATTCGGCCAGGGTAATGATTTTGTCGTGACCGCCGTAGGTACGCAGGGCTTCCAGGAATTTCCGGGCAAAAGGACTGTGATTGCCGGGTTTTCCGTCAGGAACGTATTCCTTGCCACCTGAAGTGAGGTAACGGCGGGTTTTGTACTTCATTTTCCGCTTGATGAATTCGTCCTGGGTCATTTCCTTGTAATTTTCCTCCCCGCCACGGTGTGCGCTTTCCGCGATGAAAGGATCAATGGTGCCGCCAAAGCAGACGTCCATGGCCAGGAAAATATGGTCGCAGGGAATATTATTCACCACGGTACGCAGGGTGGAGTGGGCAATGTAAGAACCATTTCCCTCGTCGTCTTTGAGGGAGTTTTTGCAAACCACATACCCTTCGCCAAAAAATTCATCAAACTTGCCGTGACCCATGAAAAAGAGGGAAAGCTGATCTTCTGAATTGTATTTGCGCTTGGCGTATTCCTTTAGCTTATTCAGAATCTGTTCCCGGCTGGCATTGACCACCACTTCCGTGTTAAAGCCGTAATGCGATTCGAGTTCCTCGGCAATGGTGCGGGCATCGTTGATGGGATTGACCAGATTTGACCAGTAGTCGTACTCGTCCGTGGCGAAGAAAAGAGCATAATCCTGGCCATTTCGGCCGTCTTCTGCCTTGGTCACATTGACCAGGCGGGTTTCCGTGATCATGCCGCCGCTCTGGTTTTTCACGATCAGTTTGATCGCATTTACCCCGTCCTGCAGGGCAATTTTTTCCTTGATCCAGCCATCAAATCCACTTTCAGCATCCGCAGGAGAAAAGCCACCTTTCTGGAAGGTACCGTTCACATAAATATTGACCTCTGTGATGTTGGAAGGAGAATTGATCCCGATTTCCAGGTTGAAATCTTTGTCAGGCGTGGTCGTATGGTCGCTGCTGGGACTGATCATGGTCAGGGTGGGAGGCAGGTCCTGGGGAATAGCCGAACCAATGCGCACAGAAAGGTCCTCCACCGCGATGGTCAGGGTGTCATAGACCACAAACCCAATGCGGGCGATGGGAAAATCGCGCATGGAAGATTCGAAGAGGAAGCGGTCATTGGCAAAGAAGGATGCCGTGGTTCCCGTTCTGCGGATCGCCAGTTTATTGGATTTGCCCATGGGAAACAGCGCTCCTTCAGGAGCCTCGGTCCAGTCCTGCACGGCCTGGTGATCGCCATGGATCCACCTGGAAATGAGGTAGGTGCCATCGCTGCTGATGATCATGGCGTAGGAATCGCGGGGATCCTGGGAAGCCAGAATGATCCCGAATCCGTTTTCGTCGTCCCCGGCCAGTTGCGACATATTGGCTTCAACCAGAAAGTCGAGGGAGGAGGAAACGGGAATATCTTTGTACTCAACGGTTACTTCATTGGCTTTTTTGCTGCGGATGATGTATTTCCCGTTTTCAATGCGGGATGCACTCAGGTTTTCGTCGCCGCGCAGCCATCCGTTGGAGTTATTATCAAACGTTTCGCGGAAAGTCAGGGGAAGCTGTTTTTCCTGGCTGATGCGAAGGTAATCAACTGCTACAGAATTTTCGCCATACACCACAAATCCGGCCTTGGGGCCCATAAACGACTGAAACGGGGTGGAAAATACCCATTCATCGTTGATGTAGAAGGAAATCAGGTCGTTGTATTTGCGGATGGTGAGTTTATTTGCCTTGCCCTGCTCCTCGATGATATCAGAGGCGGGGGTAAATTCCTTGATCTCCGTGTATTTGGCGT
Organism: Bacteroidia bacterium; assembly: GCA_020635905.1. Classification (GTDB taxonomy): domain Bacteria; phylum Bacteroidota; class Bacteroidia; order J057; family JADKCL01; genus JACJYV01. The sequence goes on along the minus strand of JACJYV010000005.1, from coordinate 379,506 downwards.
CGCGGTATTTGGATATGCGGTAATTGCCTTTGGAGGTGATCACAAAACTGTAAAAATTGGCCGCGTCCTGGGCACCCCACACAAAACCAAATCCTTCTTCGGGATTGCCCGAAGTCTGGGTCATTTGGGTTTCGATGGTGAAATGATTGGAGGGATCGAGCATGACGGAATTCTTCCAGAAAAGCCAGGATCCCGAGGGACGCAGGTGCTCGATCAGGTATTTATTGCCCTCGATGCGGGCATTGACTTTGTCGTTGGAGCGGATGGTCCACTCGCCTTTGTCAATTTTGAATTCCTCGTTAAGGGTAAGGGTGCCCTGGGCAGAAAGGTTGGACCAGCTCAGGAACACGATGGCTAAAGATGCGATGAACCGGTAAAAATGGGTGTTTTTCATTTGAACTCACCTTGGATTAGCCTGTTAAGTTAGGGTTTTTCCCCGAAAGGAGGGCAGTTTGGGGGAGATTTTGCCCTTTGAAGCGCTAAAATTAACCCCCGGTCTCCCGGTTCCGGCGCTAAATCGGAACCGGGAGGGGGAAGTCAATTATTTTTTCTTGTCGAGCACGTACATGGACACGGCGCCCACGCCACGCTGCATGCTGTAAGGCACCTGCTCACCTTCGGTGAGTTTGTTTACCCGCCAGGTGGTGTACTCGTTGAGTTCCTGGAAGGTAACCATGCCGTTATTGTCGCCCATTTCGTCGGCTTTGCCTTGCAGACCTTCGATCAGGGCCTCAGTGAAGGCGCCATTCTGCCACCAGCCATTTTCCTTAGACTGTTTTTCAGCCTGACTGGCCAGCATCAGAATCTTGAGTTTGTCCTTTTTGGTCACATACTCAGAGAAATTTTGCTCCACCAGATTCAGGTTGGTTTTGGCCAGAGGTTTGCCGTTGGTATCCAGAGGCGAGGTGTGGCAGCCGTCGAAGAAGTAAATCATCGGTCCGCCCCATTTGCCCACCTGCTCCATCATCCAGCGGTTGTTGATAGCCACATCTTCCAGCGGACCGTCGCATTTGGTTTCGCAGCGGGGCAGCAGGTAGTACTCGTCGGCGTCGGTGGTAACACCGTGACCGGAAAAGAGCACGATGGAGAGGTCGCGATCGGTAACTTTGCCGCGCAGCTGGCGCACAGCTTTTTCGATATTGGCTTTGGTGGCGTCTTTATTGGTGATCAGTTCCACCTTCACATTGTCGTACAGTTTGCCGGTCTGGTTTTTGAACATACCAGCCAGGTCGCGGGCGTCAGCATCGGCAAAGTTGAGGTCGTACTGGTCCTTGTCGTAGTCGGCGATGCCGATAGCCAGTACGTAGAGGTTATCCACTTTGATGGGTTTGGCGGGGTTCACGTAGTTCACGTTGCGCTGACCCGAGTAGAAAGAGCCCAGTTTGGTGGTGGCTTCCACGTCAATGGTGTTCATCCCTTCTTTGAGGTACATGCGCTTTTCGAAGGTCCATTTATTTCCTTTTCCAGACCTTTCCAGCCATACTTTTCCTACTTCCTGCTCGGCTTTGTCGCCATTGTGACGCAGGGTAATTCCTTTGATCTCAGGCATTTCCTGACCAGGACCGGGCTTCACCTCGATCTGGATGTCATACACAGAGTCGTTTACTTCCACGTTGCTCATGGGGCTCATCCAGGAGAGGACGAGGGGGGTTCCGTAACCGGGGAAACCGTCTTCCTCGAGGTCACCACGGCTGCTGGAGATAGCTTCCCAGTACTGGTCGTAGATGTAGTCGTAAGATACGGGCATGGAGTTGGCATCGCGGAATTTCACGGATTCTTTCACCACCAGACCCAGGGAGTTGTATTTGAAGGAAACGGTGGACTGCAGGTTGAAATCAACGCCTGAAGCAGTATAGTTTTTTACTTCAAAAGGCTGGTCGTTTTTGTAGGAAACTTCGGTTTTGAAGCCTTTTTCGCCCAGGTTGAGGGTGTAGGTCAGAAGATTTCCTTTGCCGTCGTAGGTGAAGGTTTCTTTGCTGCCTTTGCCTTCGCTGGAGGTCAGGCGACCATTTTCATACACGTTATTGATTTTCCAGCTGTCCGAAACCAGACCGTCGGTATAGATGACTTTGGTGGAGGGATGTCCCTGGTCGTCGTAGAGGACTTCCACTTCTTTTTTGGCGGACAATTCCAGTTCGGCGCTTTTGTAAAGCAGGCCTTTGTGGTTGTAGTAGAAATGGCGCTGGGTGGCGAGGGCTCCGTAACGGAAGCTCTCGATGGAGATCAGAGCGTTTTGATCATTATAATAGAAATTGTGAGACCATTCTCCCTGCGAAGTTTCGAAACGGCTCAAATTGCCTGAGAGATCCATTTCATACAGGTATTTGAAGGTACCGCGGCCATCTTCGGCCCCGAGTTTTCTGACCCGCATAACTTTCAGATCTCCCCAGTCTTTGAGTTTCAAAAGGGAAGTTTCATTGGGTAAAAGCCCATCAGTGTCCAGCAAAACCTGGGAAATGAGCTGTTTGTTCTGGTCCTGGGCCATGAGTTGACCCATCTGAAGGAATAAAAGAGTGCCAAGCAGAAGCGCGCTGCACAGATAGTGATGTAGGTTTCTCATCTTTTGGAGCTGTTAAATTTTTGTAATCCTTTTTTTTGCTTGAAATGCAATTTTCATTCCAAAGCGGGTAAACTGATTGAAAAAGAATGATCGTTAAGCAGGTAGTGATTTCTTCAAGCAGATAAATTTCAGGGTTTTCTTTCGGATTGCAAAAGGGACTTATCCCACACGCTCCACTTTGGGAGGACTCTTTCGGCTTTACGGATTGGGTTAAAATTTGTTTGAAATTATTTGGAATATATTGCGATATGTAAGAAAATCAGCTTAAATATTTCGAATCGCATAAATAATTGCCCCAAAATTAAAATTCTCAGGAAAATTCTCCTTTTTACCATCGTCCTGAAATGCATACAGGGAAGGCGGAAGGGTGTGGATAGTCGCGGGAAAATTGGCTGGCAAATGCAGGAGAAATCTCAGGAATCCCGGAATTATTGTACAGAAATTCACTTTCTGTCCGTATTAATCACGAATACTTTGACATCAAAGTCAACTTGGGATTTTAGAGGTCACGCAATCCCGATAGCTATCGCATAGGCGTCAACTTAAGGGCTTAAAGGTCACGCAATCCCGATAGCTATCCGGGATCGCAAAGGGGGTGTTTTCCGCGTTTCGTGGGTTTGAGGGAGCAAAGATCCCAAAGCTGAATGAAAATAAAACGTCCAGCTTAGCGAACTTTGCCATTTCAGCCAACGAAATACGGACCCAAAAATCTTGGCGTACTTTGCGATACTGACCCTTTTTGCTCGATTTCCTACTAAGTTTACGCGCAAGCGATTGCTTTAGAGATTGCGATACTTCCCCTTTTTGGCCAATTTTCCACTAAGTTTGCTTTAATCCCGAATACTTTGAACACTTTATTTTGGGTTAACTATATTTAAGGAATGATTTTTGCAAAAAATGTGGCTATGATGAGGAGATATCTGATCTTGATCCTGCTTTTTACCGCCAATCTGGCCTTCGGCCAGGATGCTGCCCGTATTTCGGGCGAAATTGCCGGCGCCCCCGATGGAATGGTGAGCTTTTATCCGTCACCCGATCTGATTGGCGGGGGCATCAAGACGGACTTTCCTTTGAAGAAAGAGAAATTTTCGGCCCGCATCGACCTGACCGAGGGTCGCTTCGTTCCCTTTCAATTGGGTAACGAGTCCTTCGAACTCTATCTGGAGCCCGGCGACGAACTGGAAATGAAGTTTTCCGCCGGAAAAATGGAGTCCACCCTGTCCTTTTCGGGCAAAGGCAGCGCCCACAACAACTATCTGCGCGAACTGGCGGTGGAATTTGGCAATGATTTTGCCACCGTGGATACTTCCGCTGCCCTCAAAGAAAAAGCCATTGACCTGGTCGAATTTGATCTGTTTGAAAAAAAGATGCGCCAGGCAAATTTCCTCAAAGAGCATCCCATGAAAAAGGAGTTCAGCCCGGCTTTTGCGGGTTTTGCGGAGAAAATGATCCGTTATAATTACCTCAACAAGCTCCTCCTTTGGTCCCAGATTCAGGGAAATTACCCCAAAAAGCTGGTGATCCGCGAGTTGCCCCGCGTCATGACCGACGAAATGAGTGCAGCCACTTTCCAGGACGTGGCGGCCCTTCCCCTGCCCCAGTACCGCACCTATATCGACCGCGTCATGGTCTATTTCGCCGCAGATTCCAATAAATTCAAGGAATTCCCTGAAGTTTCTGCCCAGATGTACCGCCTGGAAAAGGTTTCACGCAGCCTGCTGGCCGAACCCCTGTACCAGTACTACCTGGCCAATCTGCTGGTAACCCAGTGCGAAAGGGCCACGCCCGAGATGGCCACCAAACTTTTTGGCCGCCTCACCTTTTCAGACAAGTCTGGAAAGTATGTGGAGACGGTGCGGGCTGCCTGTGGCGAACACATGGCGAAGAAAACGGAGGAGGAAGAAGTCAAAAAGGAAAAACCCGCCAAAGACGATGGAAATTATACCCTGATCGACATGAATGGCAAAAAGACCCGCCTGAGCGACTTTACGGGCAAGGTGGTCTATGTTGATTTTTGGGCCAGTTGGTGCGGTCCCTGCCGCCAGCAATTTCCCTATGCTAAACAACTCAAGGAAACCCTGTCCAAAAAGGAATTAAAGGAAGTGGTATTCCTCTACATTTCCATCGACAAAGACGAAGATACCTGGAAAAGGTCCGTGGAGCAGATTGGGCTGGAAGGCACCCATGTGTTCAGTCCCGGCGGATGGAATGCCTCTGCGGCCACTTTTTTCAAGGTGACCAGCATTCCCCGTTACATGCTCATCGACAAGAAGGGCAAAATCGTACAGCCGCGGGCGACCCGTCCGAGCCAGCCGGAAACTTTAACTGAAATCAGGAAATTATTGCAGGAATAAGGCTCAGTTGAAGAGCAATTTGGTCATTTCTGTAATCTGCAAAGGCTTGTTAAGGTAGCCCGTAATCAGGGGAAAGCCTTCGGCTTTGGCTTTCTGATCGCCCATCAGGGGATTCGTCAGCATGATCACCAGATTTTTGACTTGTTGTTCGCCGGGCAGTTGGTGATAATGTTCCAGAAACTCCCATCCGTCCATGATGGGCATGTGCAAGTCCATCAAAATCAGCTCAGGAAATACAAAATCAGGGGGAATTTTACTGCCCGAAAGAATGTCCAGAGCTTCCTTTCCATTCAGGGCCTTATAAAAAATGTCAGAAACCCCGGCACGCTTCAAAACATGCTCGTTATAGAAGTTGGTGACATCATCGTCCTCAATTAGTAGAATCGAACGAAATTTATTCATTTAAAGGGAGTTGGAGAATCCTGGCCGCAAAAATATATCCATTTCGAATATTTCACAAATGTATTTCCAGTCGATGTGTTTGAATCGGGCGGCCATAATGTCGCCAAACAGGCCAACCGCGCTTTTTGTCGGGTGATTTTGTCACGAAAATAAAATTTAGCCAAATACCTCAGCCAGCATGCAGCGGGCGCTGCCGCCCCCAATGGCCTCAATGGTGGTCAGATCGGGGGTGATCACCTCTGCGTGAGCACTCAGCCTGGCCTGCTGGCCCGGCGAGAGGCTTTCCCAGCCCTGTTTGGAAATGGCAATCAGAAAATCTCCATCCTGGCTTTGTAATTCAAGGAGATTTCCTGCAAAATGCTCCATTTGTTCCAGGCTGATTTCGATGATTTCCCGTCCTGATTTGGTCAGGTTTGCCAAGACTTCAGTTGGATCGGGGATGCAGGAGGTGCAGATCAAAGCAAAGCGGGTCCCGATTCCCATCACCACATTGGTGTGGTAAATGGGCAGGCCGTTGCGGTCGCGGGCTTCAAAAAGCATGGGGGTGTAACCTCTCATGTGGCAAAAACTGCGGAAAAGTTCTGCATTTGTTCTTTCAGAAAGGCAGGCGTACGCCTGCCTTTGCAGGTGGTCCATCACCACGCTGCCCGTTCCTTCCAGGAATTTTCCCGCCTTTTCCCCTTCCAGCAGATCACTCACCACCGTCAGGTTTTGGTTGGGATCAATTTCACGAATCAGGTCAAAATTTCTCTCCAGCCGACGGCTGGGAGAGAGCATGGGGAAAAGGAAAACTTCCTTTTCCGTGAAGGCAATCCAGTTGTTGGGAAAGATGGCGTCGGGCTTTTCGGGGGGTGCCTGGTCCTGAAAAACCGTAACCCGCACATTTTTTTTTCGCAAAAGAGTTACAAATTCATCAAACTCTCCCAGCACCCGGCGTAAGATTTCTTCTTTGCTTAAAGAATCCAGCGAAACCTGAAAGGCATTGGTGGCCGAAGTTTCCTCATTAAAGGCCGGTGAAGCTGGTCTGACCAGCAAAACGTGCGAAGTTGACTGCATAGAATTACCCTCCTTCGAATGTAAGAATAATCCTCTTTTCTGTTATGGAAAAAGCGAACCCTGCGCATCCCAATACCGTAAACGCAAATGTGACCACAACAACAAACAGTTTTCAAACCTACACAAACAAAGTTCTTTAGTAATTCTTTCTCATACCTGATAAACCTTTTTTAGAAACCGATTTTACCAAACAAACCTGGCTTACCGCCAAACAAACCTTAAACCAACTGTTTCAAACAACCTGTTTTCAAACTAACCCATTTCAAACCTGCTGCAAACGCGCCGTAACAATTGCAAACCTGACCTGACATCAAACCGGATTCCGCCGCAAACCGGAAACCCCTGCGCAAGCAGATCGCTGACCACAGACAAACATTTACCTCAGCATTCTGCGTAAAAGAAAGCCCCGGCACTGAAAAGTGTCGGGGCAAGCTGTTTTTAGACAGTTTACTGTTTACGGTTTACAGTTTCAGATGGCGGCACACGGTCAGCTGTCCCACTTCTGTAGAATTCTGTTTTCCATTAAAGTCTTGCTATTACTGACCGCTGACTGCTGAAAGCTGATCGCTGAAAGCCCTCAAATAATTCCCTCCAGCGGGCCGCCTTTGGCGGCCAGCGCATCCACCCTGCGGGTAATGGCCGGATCTTCGATCAGCGGAGGAGCATGGTGCGGCTTGATGCGGGCATCAATCAGCAAAGGCCCGAAACAGCCCCAGTGCTTGTGCTGAATAAAACTACTGACCCCGTAAATATCATGGGAGGGATTGGAGCGGGTAAAAGTCACCCAGAGGAAATTTTTCAGCTTCTGAGCCACAAATTCTGCATCATCCACCACTACCACCAGGGGAATGCCCTCCCAGTTGCCGTGATTTTTCAGTGATTGAGCCAGTCCGTCCATTTCCCAACCTGCCTGACCTTCCGCTTCAAATTTCGGTCCCTGAATGGCCACCACCCCCGGAAACACCACCCTGGGATGGGAAAAACCATTGGGCAGACTCATATCTGAGGGCAGTTCTGCGCTCAGTTCCCGCTTTTTGGCGCCTGCGGCGGCAATCACCACCTTGGAGCCCTGGTTGAAACCCGTACCCGAATAATCCAGGGTATCAATGGTGGTGCGGGTTTGAAAATGCAGGTCATTCTGCCATTCCACCCGTTCCAGCACATGGCGCAGGAAGGGCTCCACTGCATGCAGATTCAGGGCAGGATTGTCCTCTTTGGCTGAAATAATCAGGTATTTGGCCAGAGAAGCCTGCCCGAAACCCAGCACGGCATTGGCGATGGTCAGCAATTCCATGGGGCGCCTTTCGCCATAGGGCACATAGCGCTCGCTGCCAATGGCCAGCAGCAGGGGGTGAACCCCTGCTTCATCCACGGCATGCATTTCATGCAGCCCGGGTATTTCACTTGGCACCACGGGTGCGGTAATCTCATGGATCAGGGCTCCAAAGCTGGTGTCTTCCTGGGGAGGCCGACCCACCACCGTAAAGGGCCAGATGGCATCCTTGCGGTGATAAACTGCATCCACCTTCATGAAAGGGAAGGGGTGAGCCAGGGAATAATAACCCAGATGGTCCCCAAAAGGCCCTTCGGGCTTGGTAGCCTGGGGATCAATGGTCCCCACGATGCAAAAATCTGCGTCTGCAGAAATGAAATGCCCCTGGTGGCGCAGCCACCTGAAGCGGCGGCCGCCCAGCATGCCGGCAAACATCAGCTCAGAGAGCCCTTCGGGCAGGGGCATGACTGCCCCAAAGGTATAGCTGGGCGGTCCGCCCACGCTGATGGTCACCCGCAAAGGCTCGCCTTTGGCCACAGCTTTGCTGTGATGCACCCCGATCCCGCGGTGAATCTGATAATGCAAACCCACTTCCTGATCGGGTACATACTCATTGCCGCCCATCTGAATGCGGTACATGCCCACATTGGTTTTCATGGGCCCGGGGGCATCCGGGTCTTCTGTCAGCACCTGCGGCAGGGTGACGAACGGGCCGCCGTCGTCGGGCCAGGATTTGATTTGCGGCAGCTGGCTCAGCTGGGTTTTGCCAAACAAAACCGGCCCGCCGCTTTTTTTCATGGGCAGGGCTTTCAGCCCTGCGAAAGGCAATTCCAGATAGGAAAACGGCTTTTTCAAAGCCGCGGGGGGATTGGCTTTCAGTTCCATGATCTTTTGCACCGTGCGCAGGGTATCCCGAAACATAAAACGGCTCCGTTCCAGGGTGCCAAACAGATTGGAAACCGCCGGAAAAGGACTGCCTTTCACCTTCTCAAACAAAATGGCCGGCCCCTGGGCCTCATACACCCGCCGTTGCACCTCTGCCATCTCCAGATTGGGGTCCATTTCGGATTTGATCCTGACCAGATGACCATGACGCTCCAGATCCTCCACACACGCTTTCAAACTCTTGTATCCCACAGGCTTAGAAATTATCTGTTTCCCAACGACCTTCAGCAGACAAATCCCCCCTGAAAATCGTACTGCAATATTCACCTAACTAATAAAAAAGCGGCGGGTTTTGAAAATATAAAATCATTACTTTTAGGAGATGTTAGATTTGGAGATAACAGATGTCAGAGATAACTTTTTCTTCGTTTCTGTCTGAAATCTAAAATCTAACCATCTAAAATCTGTTATGGCTACCTACGTTGGTAAATGGGATTGCCCCGCCTGCGGAACCAAAAGAATTCCAGGGTGGGAAAACGGGAGAACCGTCGAAAGATGTCCTTCCTGCAATTCGCCCTGCACGAAAAAGTGGTACCTGGATAACCGGGAAATGGTGATTTCCAAACCCGCAGAAATCCAGCAGGCCAAAACCAAACGGGCCTGGACCTGCGGTCACTGTGGCAGCGTCAACGACGCCGACGACCAGGAGTGCGATGCCTGTGGCAATGCCCGCGACGATTCCTCTGACGATACCGTCACCAAAGACCGCCTTTACAAACCCGGGGAAGAGCCTGTCAGTGGCGAACAGGTTTCCCGGCCTGAAGAAACCCTGATCGAGGGTGAAAATTACTGGCATTGTCCTCAGTGCAAAGCCAGAAATCACATCGACGAACCCAGGTGCTCCATTTGCAACCTGCCCAAAGCCGAACGGTTGACCTGGCGGCCTCCATCACTCAAAAATCTCAAAGGTGCCCGGAAGGGAAAAGCCCGAAACATTTTCCTCTCCATTGCTGGCGTGGTGGTCCTGCTCTTGCTGGGATTCATTCCCAAAACCGTGGAAGTGGAGGTCACAGGCTTTGCCTGGGCCCGCCAGTTGGCCATCGAGGATTACGCCGAGCGCTCCCGTTCAGACTGGTATTCAGCGCCTCCGGGCGCTTACAACATTTCCAGCCGCGAGGAAATACACCACTACGACCAGGTTTACAGCCACACGGAATGTCACACAGAAACCTATTCCTGCGGTACCCGCGACAACGGCAACGGAACATTTTCCGACGAATACTGCACCCGCGAATCCTGTACCGACATTTACGACGATGTACCAGTTTATGCTACCAAATATTACTACAACATCATGGACTGGGAATATCACCACACGGAAAATACGGCCGCGGAGGACCACAACCCCGTCTGGCCCTCAGATTCCCGCACGGCCTCTGACCCGGGAAGGTGGCGCGAGGGAGGCCGCGAAGGCACTTACTACACCTATGTGCGGGAATCGTCTGACGAGGTGCAAAAGCGGGAAATGGAATTTGAGCGCTGGGGAAATACCCAGGTGGGCGATCACGAGACGGGCAAAAAGGCCTGGCTCTGGGGCACCTGGTATGGGTTTGATTAGGCAAATCAACTTCAGAAATTCAGAATTGGGCAGGATATCAGGTAAGATTTGACTGAAATTGCTGCCGTGAACAATTGAACCATTTTCCCTATATTTGAAAAAACAGATAATAAACAACTACATGAAAAACTTCCTTTTCCCGGTTTTGCTTGCGTTTGTGGTGATGCTTTCGGGCTGTATTACCCCGCCTCAGTCCTGTTTTGAAGCAGATGTTGAGTTTGTGGATGCAGGCGAAAGCGTATCCTTTGCCAATTGTTCCTTTGGCGCTTCCAGCTTTGCCTGGGATTTTGGGGACGGAACCACATCCACCAAGAAATCCCCCACCCACGCTTACAGTTCACCCGGAACTTATAAAGTCACCCTGACCATCGAGAATAAATCTGGCGATGCCTCCACCTCAGCCACCAATATTGTGGTGGGTGAACGCAAGATAGCATCCATCAAAGTATTACAAATTCCCGCCACCAACCCCCTGGGCGATCCCTGGGATACAGGCAGCGACCCGGATCTGGTTTTTGCCATTGGCCGCACCGCCAATTCTCCCAATTGGGACCTCGAAACAGATGAAAAAACTGACCTCAGCGCCGGACTCCCCTTTACCTGGGATGTTTCCACTTCAGACGTGGTTATGACCGACGAAGAGTGGACCTGGGAACTGCGTGACGAGGACGGCGCCATTGATGACGTGTTGGGCACGGGAACCTTCGAAACCTATCAGGTGGGCACAAATTATGTAATTACCCTTACTGCCACCGACCTGATGATTGAATTGCGCTACGAACTCCAGTAAACTATATGGGAAAGATCAGGATTGAGGTTGCCTCGGTTACGTGTCGCCGTACTGAGGACCTCCTGAGTGGTGACGATCTTTATTACATTTCCAGTCTCAAAGCATCCTCTCCTGCAGAGCGTGAATCTCCCGAAAATCCAATCCCGGACGACAGGGCGGAAACCCGCGAGAGCAGCCGCATTGCCATCAACAAAGGAGACACCAAAACCTTTCCCGATACGGAAAGGATTCTGTTTCAATCGGGCAATATTGCCTCTGACCAGGCCGTGACTGGCTCACTTTACTGGTTTGACGACGATCAGGGCTCTATCGAAAAAAATCTCTACGACCGCATGATGTTTGGCATCCTGGGCGTGATTTCCATCCTGATTGGCTGGGGAAGCCTGGCTCTGACAGGCATGCCCAAATCCACCTGGGCGACGGTGGGAGGGGTTGCAGGCTTCGCCTTGCTGGCTTTTTTCATCCTCTGGGTCCTGGGACAGGTCTTTTACCACAAAGTGATGAATTCCCCTAAATTTCTTGACAAGGACGATTTTCTGGGAGGGCAATGGCTCAACATTCCAGCCCAGGGACCTGCAGAAGAACCCTATACTTTCAAAGTGGTGGGCTCTAAAACACCCATCAAATCAGTCAAAGGCAAGAATTACACCAAAAGCTGGCCCACAGATTACACCGTCGTACTGCGCATCACCCGCGCCTGAATTATTAGGACTGACGAATCATTTTTGTCAACCTATTTTAGGACACTAAACAAACCGTATACCGTAAACTGTAAACCGTTTTCTACCTATAGATATAATCAAACGCCTTAAATGGCGAATACCTCACCCGCGACAGAATATCCTTAAAATACCCCGTGTGCTCCGTTTCCATGTCGAGGGCCAGCAGATAGGGCAATTCCCGCACCGCATCCCCACTTGATCCATCAAGTTGACGCACATGCACAAACTTTTCGTTGAGGTAACTTTTGTAGGATAAAATTTCCCCCATCACCTTCTGCCCAAAGGGAGTATAAGTGGGCATCACCCTGAAAAAGGCATAATTGATCAGGGCAAAGGGCAAAACCACCGGGAAAAACAGGGGACCATAAGTAAAACGTTCGATCATCACCAGGGCCGTGATTCCCATACCCAGGTACAGCAGACAGGTAAAAAGTCCCAGCCAGTAACGATCCTGGATGGACAATTGCAGAAAAAACAAGGGGATAAACAGACCAATCCAGGTGGCAATGAAAAAGGCAAAAAACTTGAAGGTCACCTCCTGGCCCTGGGCCAGGCTAAAAATCCCAAAGCAGGCTAGGCTGCTGAAAACCGCTCCCCCAATCACCCAGCCCAAACGGCGGCGAAACAATTTTCCGTAACGCTTTTTCAGGTAGGTTTTCATGCGCACACTCATTTTATTCGTTTTGGTGCTGGTGCGGGTCGAAACCACCACTTTCTCCCAGTAATTGTCCTTGCGGTAACTCAGGGCGCTTTTTTCGTCATTGGAGAGCAAATCAAACTCGGGCTCCTCAGCCTGCGAAATCAAAAATCCTTTGGGTGCCCAGCGAATCTTGTAACACCCTTTGATGGCCGCATTCATCAGCCCCACCACCAGACATTTGGTATCAAACCCTTTGAGCGCAATGTAGCGCACCGCCCCGGGCGAAAGCGAAAAAGGAGGCATGAAGACCGGGCCAAAGCTTTGCACGGGTTCGTGCCGCCCGATGCGATAGACAATCGTATAATACGTCAGCAGGATTATGAGAGAAGCCAGGAAAGCAATCAGAAACTGCGTATCCTCGAAATAGTAAAGGAATTTGTCTGCAAAACGGTACAAATCCAGCCCATAGGGACTGAAACCGACCTCTTCTCCCTGACCAAACGGGTTGGGGGGAAGGGTGGGATCAAGGGGAATAAGTTGCAGACTGGCCATGGATGCTGACTTTTATCAATTTTCCTTCTCAGGGCATAATTGAGGGTGTACGGATTCTCTGACCTAACGCAGGTATTACCAGAAGTTACGCATTTTTGAGCAGATTTTCAGCAAAAACCAGGGTTTAAATTTCGCGGCTGCGCAGCAATTCCATCTCACCCGGAAAATAGGTGAAGATCACATAAAGCAGAGCGCCAGTAACCACTGCCATGAAGGAAAATCCCAACAGGAAGGCAATACTGAAGTTTTTTTCCTTGCTCATCAGAAACACCACCGCCAGGGCCAGGTTCAGGAGGGTGATTGCCCCGCATCCCACGATAGAGAGCTTGGCCACGTCGAAAAGGGTCCAGAGCATCAGGATTACCACCGTCGCCAGCGACGCATTGATGCTCAATACAATTGCAAAAGGCTTCATAGGCCACAAAAGTAGGCAGATTCAACCGCAAGCCAAAGTGAATAATGAGGATTTCATCCTGTAAGTCATTCAACCCTTCAGCCTAACCATTTCCTGCAAATTATTTGCCCCAAAACTACTCCTCGCCCAACGAATGATCCCCGTGTCCCACCCCTTTACGGGGCGGCAGGGGCTCCACAGAAGATTCCTTCATCAGCTGATCCCGCATGCGCAGCCATTCGGCCACCAGCAGGGTATAATCATTAAAAATGAGGTTTTGATAATCCAGGTCCAGTAGCCTGCAGGTTTCGGGCAGTTCCTCCCGAAATTCCAGATAGCGGTTGGCAATGATGTGCCCGCCCGGAATGCTGCTCCTGCGTGAAGCCGTACGCAGCCAGTCGCGCACCCGCACAATCAGCAGTTGGGGATCGTTATTATGGGTCTGAATATCCGTCCCGGCCAGATCAGACATAAATCGCTGGTAGCGATAGGGCGTGTGATCGAGCACCAGGGCTTCCTTGGTCTTTTGTTTCTGATTGCCAAAACTCTTGCAGGCCAGAAAAAGGCCCAGTTCGAAAGGCATATTGAAGCGGGGAAGCTGGGTCACAGGGTCCACCTCGGTCCGGGAAATATCGTGGATCGCAAACTGTGAAGAACCAATAATACGCAGGATTTTGTCGAGGCGGTTTTGGGCAGAATTGTCAAACTCCAACGCTGTGCGGGCATGAAAACCACAGTCGATCACCGCAAAAACGATTGCCTCGAGCAATGGCTTGTAGGCCAGATCGAAAGGACAGTTGATAAAAACGTTGTCTGAATAGCTTCCCTGTAACTTCAATGCTAATGAGATTTTCCCGTAAGATGCGAGGTCATCACCTCCCGCACCACCTTCCTGACCCGGTTTTTGTCGAGCGCAGACTCAGTAGGCGGTGATTTGACCTTGCGGCGGAAAACTGGTTCACCCAGCAGCCGCTCGGCCACCATATCCAGCACCATTTTATCCTGGTCGCTGAATTTTTCCCTGATGCCTGTGCGCAGCAGATCCAAAACCTTGCTCAGTTCGGCCTGAGTAATGGCCTCATCGAGCTTCAGGCCCCAGTCAGTACCTGCTGAAATTTGCTCCATGGCATAACTAAAAACACGGTTGATATTTTCTTCGTGCATGGTTGCCCCCTGTTTAGCATGTTGAACTTTACTGTCTTTTTTCATTGTTGAGCGGTCAATTGAGCGGAAGAAACGGCTAATATCTTCCTGTAAAATACGTTTTTTGGCCTGCAATCGCAATGATTTTATGGTGAAGGGATCAGATTGGGCTTGTCACGATCCCTTTGAGTTGAAATAGTCTTGAATGCAGCGGATCTAATATATAACCCATTATACGCAGAAATATTATTTCCGTTTGCGGAGTTGGTCGAAGCAGGGCTCGAAGCTCGAAGCGGTCACTTCTCAATCTGCATATGCTCGAAACCAAAAGGGATAGCTCGCAGCTCGTAGCTTAAAGCCCGAAGCCCTGAACTTGCGTTGATATGAAAATTGGTTTATAATTGCCTAACAAAATGCGGGAATGTCGATAACAAAAAAAGGAAAGACAGCCCTTCTTTTAGGGGCAAGTGGTTTAATTGGTTCAGCAGTTCTCGATTTATTATTGCGTTCCAGTGACTGGTCCAGAGTGGTGGCCATTGGCCGGGGAGTCCTCGGAATCAGTCACCCCAAACTGCTGAAAGTGCAGGTCGATTTCGATCACCTCGACGAGTACCGCGACAAATTTGTAGGTGACGTCCTCTTTTCCTGCATGGGCACCACCATGAAAAAAGCGGGATCCAAAGAAGCCTTTCGCCAGGTCGATTACGACTATGTGATCAATACAGCCAAAATTGCTGCCGAAAATCAGGTGAAGCGCATCCTGGTGGTCTCCGCCCTCGGCGCTGATGCCAAATCTTCCATTTTCTACAACAAAGTAAAGGGGGAAATGGAATGGGCCATTGCCGAAATGCCCTTTGAAGCCGTCCGCATATTCAGGCCCAGCCTGCTGCTGGGCGACCGCAAGGAAAACCGTACCGGGGAGAAAATGGGGCAAAGCATTGCCCGCACCCTGCCCTTTCTATTCTCTGGTCCCCTCAAAAAATACCAGGCCATCGAGGCCAAAGCCGTGGCCCAGGCCATGCTGGTGGTGGCCAATGCGGGCATCCTTGAAGGAGTCAAAGTGCACGAATCCAATACCATTCAGGACATCGCAGATGGCCTGATCCGCGACAAGACAGATTGATTCTTTACGGATATTTGACTAAATTTTACCCTGTTTTCTAGGTCCAACAGCATTTTTTCATTTTTTTTCGGTCCCATGCCTGTCATTGATGAGTCTTCTTTTCGCCCGCCCCGGGCTATCCTGAACCGCCACCTGCATACGGTCTGGGCCAATCTTTTCCGCAAAGTAGAGGGCGTAAACTACCGCCGCGAGCGCATTGACACCCCCGACGGAGATTTTCTCGATCTGGATTGGTGCGACAACGACAGCCGCACCCTGCTGATCATTTCCCATGGTCTCGAAGGCAGTTCCAAACGCCCTTATGTGCTGGGCATGGCCCGTACCGCGCTGGACATGGGCTGGGACGCCCTGGCCTGGAATTTCAGAAGTTGCAGCGGGGAGCTCAACCGCACCCGGGTATTTTACCACGGAGGCGTCACCTGGGACCTGGACTGGGTCATCCAGCATGCACTTCAAACCCAAAAATACGACCGCATTTTCCTGCTGGGTTTTTCCCTGGGGGGAAATGTCACCCTGAAATACCTGGGCGAACGGGGCAGTTCACTGCCTGCTCAGATCCAGAGAGCGGCCGTAATTTCGGCTCCTGTTTGGCTGGAAGACAGTCTTTCCAGTCTCGAAAAAGGACCCAACCGGGTCTATGAGCAGATCTTTTTGCGGGATTACAAGAAAAAACTCCGGGAAAAAGCTGCCCTCATGCCTGGAGAATTTGACCTGACCGGCCTCGAATCCATCACCACCATGCGCGAATTCGACAACCGCTACGTGGCCCCTGTCCATGGCTTCCGGGA
Source organism: Bacteroidia bacterium (assembly GCA_020635905.1). GTDB lineage: Bacteria > Bacteroidota > Bacteroidia > J057 > JADKCL01 > JACJYV01. The sequence goes on along the minus strand of JACJYV010000005.1, from coordinate 363,206 downwards.
TGGAAATCACCTGTACACCGAGACCAGCAGCCGACGCCTGATTCCCGAAATCAAATTGCCCACCCTCATCATCAACGCCAAAGACGATCCTTTTCTGGGCCCGGAGTGTTACCCCGTGGAGGAAGCCCAGGCCAATGAAAATGTTTACCTGGAAATGCCCGACATGGGCGGCCACGTAGGCTTTCTTTCTCCCGACGGTTACTGGACCGAGCGCCGGGTGGCCGAATGGCTGGCTCCCGATTGGTTTGATTATCCCCACAGCCTGGGCCTGGGCTAAAAAAACCGCCCGGCTGTCATAAACCACCAGGCGTTGGTTAATCACCTTTTTGGGGAGAGCCCTCTGAAAGTCAAGGCAGACGGAAGTGAAGAAACCGCAGTTTACTAAGGTAAATGAGCATTTCTGAACCCGGTCCAACCCAGAGATTCGAAGTTTTCAGAGGTTCCCTTCACAACCTCCCCAATTCCCTCTCCATATTCTCCCTCGCCTTCAGCTCAAAACTGAAGCGCATGCGGGGGGTGTAGTAAATGATTTCGCGTTCGAGGAAATTCAATAAAACTTTCCTTCTGCCCTGGCGATACTGCAGTTCGGGCACAAACTGGTATTCCTCGCGGATGGCTTCTGTGTAAGCCTGATAGTCGGCAGGAGGGGCGCCCAGAATGGCCAGGTCTGCATCCAGAAAAAATAAGGTGTCCGAGTTGCTGCCCTTGCCATCGTGGGTGGCGGTACGGGTGATCAGGTCGGCGGTAAGGGCGGCCACTGCTTCAGGAATTTGCATGGCTTTCATAACCCGCAGGGCCAGTTCGGCCGATTTGGCTTCGTTATTGGTGCGATACGGATCGTACACCGCGTCGTGAAACCAGGCCGCGAAGCGCAGGGTGTTGGCCTCCTTCAAAGCAGGTTCGTTTTGCCTGATCAAATCCAGCAACACCTGAATGTGGTACAGATTGTGGTATTTGCGAAAAGGCTTGGAATAGCGCTTGACCAGGTCCTCAAAAACCAGTCGGCTCACCTCCTCAGGAGAGTCAGGCGCAAGCGCCCGCCATTGTTCCCAGAGATTTTCCGCATGGATTTCAGGACCTGTCATTATTTTTATTCTGCGTGTTCTGCCAATTCGAGCCAGCGGTCAGACTTCGTCTCCAGATCCTTAGTCACCTGATCCAGTTCCACGCCCCAGGCCATAATCTTCTCGTAATCAGACTCTCCACTGCTCAGCAAAGCGGTCAGTTCGGCCTTACGGCTTTCCAGCCCATCGATTTCAGTGGTCAGAGACTCGTATTCGCGCTGCTCTTTGAAGGTCAATTTAACCTTTTCCTTGTTATCATCCCGCCAGTCGCGCTTTCCTTTTTCCGCCTCGTCCTGGGCTGCCTTGCGGGCCCGGGCTGCTTCCTTCTCCTTTTCCACCTTCCAATTGTGGTATTGAGAGTAATTTCCCGGAAAATCCGTCACCACGCCCGCGCCTTCAAACACAAAAAGATGATCCACCACCTGGTCCATAAATGAACGGTCGTGCGATACCACCATCACCACGCCCTGGTAACGAATCAGAAATTCCTCCAGAATTTCCAGGGTGATGATGTCCAGATCGTTGGTGGGCTCGTCGAGAATGAGAAAAGTGGGATTTTGAATCAGAATGCGCAGCAAAGCCAGACGTTTCTTTTCCCCACCAGAAAGGGTTTCCACCCGGTTGCGCTGACGGTTGGGCGGAAAAAGAAACAGATTCAGAAACTGGGAAGCCGTCAGTTTGCGGCCTTTTTCCAGCTCAATCACCTCAGCCGCATCCTGCACCACTTCCAGCACAGTTTGCCCGGCCTTGAAATCCAGTCCTTTCTGCGTGTAATAGCCAAATTGCGTATTATCCCCCAGTTTGATCTTGCCTCCGTCAACCGGGATGCCGCCAGTCAGCATTTCCAGAAAAGTCGTTTTGCCCACCCCATTGGGGCCCACAATGCCTACCTTTTCGCCCCGCATAAAGGCGTAGGTAAAAGAATTCAGGATCTTCAGATCCCCAAAAGCTTTATTCACATGGTGCAGTTCCAGGATGGTTTTACCCCCCCATTCCTGCTTGATATTCAACTCGATTTGCTCCTTGCGCACCAGTTTGCGGGCTTTTTCCTGGATCACATCGATATTGTCGAGGCGGGCTTTGGACTTGGTGCCCCGCGCCTGCGGCTGGCGGCGCGACCATTCCAGTTCCTTGCGCAGCAATTTGCGGGCTTTGTCCTGTTCAGTGGCCCGCATTTCCTCCCGTTCGGCCCTTTTTTCGAGGAAATAATCATAATTCCCCTGATAGGTGTGAATCTCTCCGTAGGAAAGTTCCCAGATTTCATTGCTGACCCGGTCCAGAAAGTAGCGGTCGTGGGTTACCATCAGCAGGGCCTTGGTTTGCTGGGCCAGAAAGCCTTCCAGCCATTCAATGGCCTCCACATCCAGGTGGTTGGTGGGCTCATCCATGATGAGCAGATCGGGCTGTTCGAGCAGGGCCCGCGCCAGAGCCACCCGCTTTTTTTGGCCCCCGCTGAGGATATTTACCGGCCGTTCCCAGTCTGTAATGCCCAGGCGGTCCAGAATTTCCTTGATCCGCGACTCATAATCCCAGGCTTTGAGTTGGTCCACCGCGGCAATGGCTTTTTGCATGGTCACTGGATCGGCCTGAGGATCGGCCAGCAGCAATTCGTAGGCCCGGATAGCCACCAGTTCGGGCGTATCGGCCTGAAACAGGTTTTGGAAAACCGTCAGTTCGGGATCGAGGTCTGGCTCCTGAGCCAGGAAACGGATGGTCACGCCTTTGCGAAAGCCTACCGTACCCGTATCCGGGTTTTCCAACCCGGCCATGATGCGCAGCAGGGTGGATTTTCCGCTGCCATTGATGCCGATCAGGGCCACCCGCTGGCCTTTATTGATGCCCAGGTTCGCCACTTCGAAAAGCATGCGTTCGCCGTAGGACTTGGAGATATTTTCTGCCGAGAGGAAATTCACGGCACAAAGGTAAGCAATGGGGACTAAGTTTGCCCGGCTAAGGTGAAGTTTTGAAAAGGAGCAGGCATAAAAAAAGGGCCGCAGCCCAAATTCAAGTCAGACAGGAGCAACCTCAGGGGATGGAAACCGTGCGCATGACATTGTCGTGCTTGTATTCGAATTTGAAAACATAGGTCTGACCAGACTTCAGCAGTTCGCTTCTGAATTTTACCTGATTGTCGCCTTCCTCGTCGTTATACTGTCCGCGCCAGATTTCATTGCCTTCTGCATCAAAAAGTCTCACTTTGGTCACGCCCGGGAAAGGACATACATAATGGAAGACGATCAGGTTGCCCTGGAAGTTGTGGCTTTGCACCGCGAAGGATTTGGATTTGGAATCCGCAGGATTGTCGGGGGTGGCCTGAGCTGCGAAGGAGAGGGTGAGCAGCACCACCAGCATGAAGACAGACTTCCCGGCGAGGCCGAAAAATTGTTCCATTTTATCTGATAGTTTCTGTTTCATTTTCCTTACAGGCAGCGTTGTCAACTGGATATAAACTAAGGAAGTTCCCTCACAGATCAAAATAATTGCAGGCTAAAAACGCTGAAAACCAGCCCAATGTAAGATTTGGAAATAATCTATCTGAAATTGGAATAATCGAACCACAATAACCGCTCAGAACAGCTTCACTTTTCTGGAAAAATCTTACAAGGTTGGGTTTAAAGGAAATGGAGGCAGATTTTTTTCTTTGTCACCTTTTGCAAACCCCACGTTAGGAGCAGGAACTCAGAAAGGTTTGCGGCCCGCTCGTGATCTTTCTGACTGAAGTTTATGCGATAGTCCGGGGGCGATCTGAGAAAATCGGGTCCCCCCGGTATTTATTTTGGGTATTGAGGTAAATAGCTTCAAGCCACGAGCTTCGAGCTTTCACCCAAAAGCGGAAGCTTTCAAACAAACCTCCTGACCATTCCTAATAACTCTGTGCCTCTGTGTTTTAATAAAATCACCCCCCAAAAAGCGGAAGCTTTCAATCAAAAAAACTTGGTGATCTTCGTGCCTTTGTGTTGAAATCAACCCCGAAAGCGGAAGCTTTCAAATAAACCTCCTGACCATTCCAACGGACTCTGTGCCTCTGTGTTTTAATAAACTCACCCCAAAAGAAATCTCTGTGAACTCCTGAAAACCTCGGTGTCCTCCGTGGTTAAAACCCCCAAAAAGCGGAAGCTTTCAATCCCAAATATCCTTAATTTGCGCCATGCAAAACACCTCCGGCTGGCATCCACACGGCGATGCGCTCCTCGACTACTTCTTCGCCCATGAGAAACCCCTCATCCGCATCCATTATGCCGATGGCGAACACACCGACCTGCCGGTCGAAATATTTTTCCGCGAGTACGACGAAATGCCCGACCTCGAACTCGACGCCCTCGACCTTTGCGAAGGCACCGTACTCGACATTGGTGCGGGTAGCGGCATGCATGCCCTCTGGCTCCAGGAACAGGGCCTCAACGTGACCGGCCTGGATATCGCCCCCGGCGCCGTACAGGTCATGAAAGCCGCCGGACTGCAAAAGACCATTACCGCCGACGTCATGCACTGGAAGGGACAACGGTTCGACACCCTGCTCCTTTTGATGAACGGGATCGGGTTTGTGGAAGATCTGGAGGGATTGGATCGCTTTCTGGAGCATGCCAAAGACCTCCTCAATCCCGGCGGACAGATGCTGGTGGATTCTTCTGATATTCGGGCCGCATCAGATTTGGTGAATTTGTTTGGGGAAAATTATTTTGGCGAAACCACCCTCGAACTGGAATACAAAGGCCGCAAAAGCGGACTGCTGAAATGGCTCTACGTGGATTCGCAGACCTTCAGGGCCCGGGCCAAAGCCAAAGGCTGGAATTTTTCCCTCATTTCCGAAGGCGACGAAGGCCGGTATTTAGCCCGTCTTTCGCTGGATTAAAGAAAAATCCCTGCCTATCTTTGAACATGGATCCCCAGGAACTAAGTTTCATATTTACTGCGCTCGGGGGGGCGGGAATAACCTCCATTTCCCGCGATGGGGCAGATTTGGGCGTACGCATCAACCACCCCCTTTTCGCAGGGCGCAGGGGAGAGGGTTACACAGATTTCATCCTCCTTTTCAAAAACTGTACCCGTTACCACTTTCAGCCTGTGGCCCAGTCCTCAGCCCTGATCCATAATCCCGAAGAGATTGTGCGTCTGGAGCCCTGGGTAGACGGAACAGAAAAATCAGAACCTGGCACGGTAAAGGTGAGATGCAGGTGGGGAGGTGACAATAAATCTGAGGGCCGCCTTTTTGTGGCCGCTTCCGAACTCAAAGTTTTCGACGAGGCTTTCGACCTTTGCACCATCGAAGACCTGCGCAAAATCAGGAAATAGTATTCCAACTTTTTTGCATTTTTCTTCAACCTTCGTCCGCCTAAATTTGGTTCAAATACCCCAATTACCTTATGAAAAAGATCCTGCTCTCCCTTCTTCCCGTCCTGCTGGTGTGCCTGACGGGATTCTCTCAATCATCCGGAAACGAAGCTGCTACGATTGCCTTTAAAATCACAGAATCAAAAAAATCAACCCGTTCTCCATTTGTTTTGGAAGACCCCCCCAAAAACTCCCTTCGGGTGACCATGGCCCTCAATTACAGCCGCAAATTTTCCAACTTAGGGCGCAACCAGGCAAACAATTTCGATTTTGGCCTGCCTCAGTTGTCCTGGATTCACACCATCAAAAAGAAATATTTCATGGAAACGGGCCTGACCATGGGCGCAACCAGGCGATCTTCCATTCAGGAGGATTCTCTGGGCACCATTGTGGGCGGCATCAGGGTAAGTAACTTTTCCATGGGACTTTCCTGGGGATTTTTCTGGGATTTGCGGGACAACCTGACCAGGAAAATTCACCCTTACATTGGAGCGGTATCTGGCGTCAGTTTTTCGGCCACCCATGTGGATCCTCTGGTCAGCACGAAGTTTCCCAACAGCTATCAATCAGCAGTAATCCCGCTTAGCGTGGTGCCCGGGGTGCGGATATTTACCCGAAAATCTCTCTTTTTTGACCTCCAGGCCTCCATCACAGCTTATAACCTGGAGCTAAATTACTATCGCCGTATGAATCCTGGAGTACCTGTTTCAGCCCAGTCCTCTTTTACCTTCAATCTGGATAGTCCACTTTGGAATTCGGTTCAGTTGAGAGGGGGAATTGGCTTTATCCTCTGATTCTGGAATGAAATTTGCCCGAAACTGTTTAGCTTAAGGTAAATTTCCCACATGAAACACCCCAAACTAACTTCCTCCCTGCTGGTCCTCCTTTTCATGGTGCTGGCAGGCGGTCTTCAGGCGCAGTCCGCGGGACAGACCCTCAGCAAAACCATGAAGCATGGCGGCCTCAAACGTAAGTTTACCCTCCATTTGCCGGCCGGATACGATGCCAAAAAGTCATATCCCCTGTTGATCTGCATGCATGGCCGCTTTGGCACGGGTTCCCGCATGGATGCGTTTTCCGGCTTTAATTCTGTGGCCGACCGGGAAGGCTTCATCGTGGTCTATCCCGATGGGTACAAGCGCTCCTGGGCCGATATGCGGGGCGTAACTCCTGCTTCGGCTGCAGGAGTGGACGATGTGGATTTTATCCGTAACCTCATCACCTTCCTCAAAAAAACGTATTCCGTGGATGCCTCCCGTGTCTATGCCACGGGCATGTCCAACGGAGCTTTCATGACCTTCACCCTGGCCTGCAAACTCTCCGACCAGTTGGCTGCGGTAGCACCTGTCACCGCCAGCTACCCCGAAAAAGGCCTCGGCCAATGTGAAATGAAGCATACCATGCCCCTCATTGTACTCAATGGTACCAAAGATCCCCTGGTGCCTTACGGCGGGGGAGTAGTGAAGGGAAAAGAAGGCGGGGAAATCCTTTCCACCGACTCTACCATGGTCCTGTGGGCCAAATGGAATGACTGGCAGCCTGCCGGCACCGAAGCATTGCCCGACCAGGCAGCCGACGGCTGCTCGGTCAAAGTCCACACCTGGAAAAACTCCAAAGGAAAAACCACCCAGCAACTCTACGAAATCGTCAACGGCGGCCACACCTGGCCCGGAGGCTCCCAATACCTCTCAGAAAGATGGGTCGGCATCGCCTCCCAGGACATCAAAGCTTGCGAAGTCATCTGGGCCTTTTTGAAGAGCCATACTCTTTAGCTTCGAGCGGCAAGCTGCGAGCTTCGAGCCTCCCCCAAAAGCGTAAGCTTTCGGTTTTCAATCAGCGTTCAGCTGTCAGCATTCAGCCCTCAAAGCGGAAGCTTTCCATCACCCCCCAAAAAAACTTTGTGTCCTTTGGGAATCTTGGCGCCCTTTGTGTTAAAACCCCCAAAAAGCGGAAGCTTTTCATCAAAAAAACCTCCTGACCACTCCAATTGACTCTGTGCCTCTGTGTTTTTTTAGCTTCAGGCTCCAAGCTTCGAGCTGCGAGCAAACCAGAGAAGCCCCAAAGCTCCGTGAACTCCCAAAACCCTCGGAGTCCTCAGTGGATAAAAAAAATCACCCCCGCCGCAGCACATCCTGCACAATATCCCGCGCATCAAACCCGAACCCCCGGAAAGCCCCTCCCGGCCGGTTCTGAAAACCCGCAAAGTACAACCCTTCCCCTTCCCCCACCACGCGCGGAGGATTCCCCTGATCATACCTCTCCCCCTTATGCATCTCTGGCAAAAATGAAAGATCAGGATAATAACCCGTCCCCAGCAAAATCACCTCAAATTCCTCACTCCGTCCATCCGTGAAGTGAACCAGATTTCCCTCCACCGACTTCAGACCCGGAAAAATGCGGATCTCCCCCGACTGGATATATTTCATCACCCCAAAATCAATCAGGGTCACCCTGCCTTTCTTCAAAAGAATCTCCTTGGGACCCATATCAGCCTGTTTCAGGCCCAGCTTAGCCAGGTCCCCAAACTTATTGCGGGTAACCATGCGTGAATTGGCATCCAGCCATTTATCCGGCAGAAAACCAATGGCAATGCCCAGGGAGACAGAAGAAAACGGTCCCACATCCCGCGGAATGATATTCACGGGTGACCGCACCGCCAGACTGGCCGAAGCCCCGCCCTCATGCAGGTCCATCGCAATTTCACCCGCCGAATTCCCAAAACCCACCACCAGCACCTTCTTTCCCTTGAAAGGATGTGCATTTTTGTAAAATTTCGTGTGCAACACCTCCCCTTTGAAAGACTCCAGACCGGGAAAATCAGGTTTACGGGGAATGGCGGTCAGGCCAGAGGCCACCACCAGATTTTTGGCCCGAAAGGCATCCGTTTCAGATTGGATATCCCAGAAACCATCCTTGCGCACCGCCGAAACCACCTTTTGCCCGTACAGGGGGCGGATGTTCAGCTTTGCTGCATACTGGCCCAGATAGTCGGCCACCTGCTGACGGGAGGGATATTTGGGATAATCTTTGGGGAATTTCACAAAGGGCAGCCACGAACGGTGCTTGGAAGTATGCAGGTGCAGGCGGTCGTAATGGTTGTGCCAGGCTGGTCCCGGACGGTCCGCTTTTTCCAGTATCAGATAGGGAATACCTGCCCGGCCCAGGCGGGCTGCAGTGGCCAGACCCGAAGGGCCCGCTCCAATGATCAGAGTATTTGTTTCCTGCATGGAAATCGCATTACGTGGCTTCAATTGCTCAAAGTAACCATTTACAACAGAAATTTTGAATATTTCCGCCTAAATTGCAGCACCATGAGAAATTTAATCTTAGTCGTCATATTGCTGGTGGTCGCAGGAGGAGTGGGATTTTTTATCCTCGGGGGCGAAAGCCTGCAAACCTTTACCTCACAACTCAAAAATTCTCCCGCTGATACCCTGACCACCTGCGAAGAGCCTGCCGAGCCTTCCCCCGCCGAACTGGAAGACCGCCAGAAGCGCAGGGAAATTTCCCTGCCCATGGATTTCCTCAAGCTGGAATTTTCCAGCAAAAAGAACCTCCTGGGCGAATGGGTCATCAACGGAACTGTCGAAAGCCGGGCCGAATTTATCCGCTACAAAGATCCCGAACTCGAAATTACCTTCGTTTCCAAAACCCTGACTGAACTCGGCAGTACCCGCCAGGTGGTATTCGAATACCTCGAACCCGGACGCATCACTCCTTTCAAGGTGAAGGTCAAATCACCCAAAGGGACCGAACTGGTCGAGGCCCAACTGGCCAATGTGGTGGTCGAAGAAACTAATCCCCATTGATTTGCCCAAAATTGCTAAAATGCCCTTCCCGGGCCTATTATTTGCATTCCAGTATAACAAGCCCGAAATTTCAGCCGACATCATTGAATTAATCAAACCCATGAATCCATTCAAAAAAGTATTGATCCTCCTGTTTGCCGTCCTGCTCTCCTTCAGGACCTTTGCCGAGACCCCACCCACCGAAGGGATGTGGATTCCTCTCCTGCTGAAGGAACTCAACATCACGGACATGCAGTCCAAAGGCCTGAAACTTTCCGCCGAGGACATTTATGCCGTCAACAAGTCCAGCCTCAAGGATGCGATCATTTCCTTTGGTGGATTCTGCACGGGCTCAGTCATATCACCCGAGGGGTTGCTCATCACCAATCACCACTGCGGCTACGGGCAGATTCAGCAGCACAGTTCGGTCGAGCACGACTACCTCACCGACGGATTCTGGGCCATGCAAAAGAAAGATGAATTACCCAATCCCGGCCTCACTGCCACCTTCATCGTGCGCATCGAAGATGTGACCGAAAAGGTACTGAATGGCACCAATCCCCAGCAGGACGAAGCCGAGCGCTCCCGCATAGTCAGCGCCAACATTTCCGACATTGAGGCCAAATCAGTGGAAGGCACGGAGTACAAAGCCAAGATCAAGGACTTTTTCTATGGCAACGAATACTACATGTTCATCACCGAGACCTTCCGCGACATTCGCATGGTGGGTGCGCCCCCTTCGGCCATCGGAAAATTCGGCGGTGACACCGACAACTGGATGTGGCCCCGCCACACGGGTGACTTTTCCATCTTTCGCATCTACGCCAACAAAGACAATAAACCAGCCGATTATGCCGAAGACAATGTGCCTTACAAGCCCAAAAACTTCCTCAAGGTAAATCTGGCTCCCAAGCAGAAAGGCGATTTTACCATGGTCTTTGGCTTCCCCGGACGGACAGAAGAATACCTGAGCAGCTATGCAGTCAAACACATCTACAGCGTATCCAATCCTGCCAAAATCAAAATCCGTGAGCGTCGCCTGGAGATCATGCGGGGTGAAATGGCCAAAAGTGATGCCGTGCGCATCCAGTATGCAGCCAAGTATGCCCAGATAAGCAATTATCACAAAAAGTGGATCGGAGAAAACCGCGGCCTCAAAAAGTTGGATGCTATCAACCGCAAGAGGGAAATTGAAAGCAGATTTTCCAAGTGGATAGCCGAAAACCCGGACCGGAATGAAAAATACGGAGGCATTCTGCCCCGCTTTAAAGAAATCTACGATGATCTCGACGCCCTCAGCATATCCCGCGACTATGTCAACGAGGCAGGATTCGGGATTGAAATGGTGGGACTGGCTTTCCGCTTGCAACGATTGGTTGAAACAGCCAAAAACGGAGGAACAGAAGCCGAGGTCAAAGCAGAGATTGGCAAAGCCCGCGACCGGGCGGATGCCCACTTCAAAGATTATTTTCAACCCATTGACCGGGTGGCCATGACCGACATGCTGCGCATGTACTACCAGGATATCCGCAAAGAGGACCATCCGGATGTGATGAAAACCATTGAGAGCAAGTACAAAGGCAATTTTGACGCCTACACCAGCGACGTATTCAAAAAATCAGTCTTTGCCTCCCGCGAGAAGACCATGGCGGCCCTCGACAAATTCAACTGGAAGAAAATGGAAGCCGATCCCGGCTATCAGCTCATGAACAGCATCATCGGCAATTTCCGCGAAAAGATCGCTCCCCAGCTCTACGACTACCTGGCCCAGATCGACAAACTCAACCGCAGTTACGTAAAAGGATTAAGGGAAATGATGACCGACAAAGTATTTTATCCCGATGCCAACAGCACCCTGCGCCTGACCTACGGTCAGGTGGATGATTACAAGCCTGCGGACGGCGTTTTCTACAAACATTACACCAGCCTTTCCGGCATCATGGACAAAAACGCCTCTGGCGAAGAAGATTATATCGTTCCCGATCGCCTGCGTAAACTCTGGGCAGAAAAAGATTTCGGACCCTATGCGGAAAATGGCGAAATTGTTGTTTGTTTTACAGGGTCAAACCATACCACCGGCGGCAACTCAGGTAGCCCCGTGCTCAATGGCAAGGGCGAACTGATCGGGGTCAATTTTGACCGCAACTGGGAGGGTACCATGAGTGACATCATGTACGATCCCGACCGCTGCCGCAACATCGCCGTGGACATGCGCTACGTGTTGTTTGTGGTGGACAGATATGCAGGTGCCAGTCACCTGGTCAAAGAGTTGAGTTTAGTACAATAAATATCCCATGAAAAAAATTTCCATCTTATTTACGCTTGTGTTGCTGATCTCAGCCGCACTCACCGGGTTTACCACCATCGAAAATGTAACCTCTGAGGAAGGGGGCAAATGGTATAATTTCACCTCCTCCACCGGGAAATTCAGCATTCAGTTTCCGGCCAAACCCGAAATCTCTGACACCAAAACGGATGAAGCCCACACCTACAAAGCCAATGCAACCGTAGGCGAAAGCTCCTACTTCGTAGGCTTCACCGTACACACCACCCCCATGGTCAATCCCGACGACCTCGCCCAGGTATCGCTGGATGCCTTCAACGAAACCCTCGGCGGAACCATCGAAAGCTCCAGCGAGTGGAAATACAAAGGAGAAACCGGCCGTCAGGCCATGATCAAAATGGAAGCTCAGGGCGCCCAGGTTGACTACAAAGTCATCATCATCGGCCAGATCCAGTACCAGCTAATCGTCATCTCCACCTCCGGCGACTACGACGCCAAATCCGCCAAGAAATTCTTCAAAAGCTTCAAAACCACGAAGTAATCACTCAAACCCATCCATCCGGATTGCAGGATCAGGTCAACCCGTTCCCGCAATCCGGATTTTTTTTATCCCATTCAGTCCCCAAAGCAAAACCCAAAAGCGGAAGCTTTCCTCCCTTCAAAAAATCTTTGGGATCTTTGTGAACTTTGTGTTAATCCCACCCCAAAGCGGAAGCTTCCAAATAAACCTCCTGACCATTCCAACGGGCTCTGTGCCTCTGTGTTTTAAAAAAACCAAAAAGCGGAAGCTTTCCTCCCTTCAAAAAATCTTTGGGATCTTTGTGAACTTTGTGTTAATCCCACCCCAAAGCGGAAGCTTCCAAATAAACCTCCTGACCATTCCAACGGGCTCTGTGCCTCTGTGTTTTAAAAAACCAAAAAGCGGAAGCTTTCCTCCCTTCAAAAAATCTTTGGGATCTTTGTGAACTTTGTGTTAATCCCACCCCAAAAGCGGAAGCTTTTCAATCCCCCTAAAAACCTCCTGACCACAACAATTGACTCTGTGCCTCTGTGTTTAAAAAATCACCCCCTCAATGCCCCCAATCCTTCACCCCGGCATGAATAAAAGTCTGCAGGTGATTCTCCTCCGGCGGCACCGGACAATTCCACCCCGTCGCTGAATAAGCGCAATACGGATTAAACGCCTTATTAAAATCGATCACCAGCGTATTTCCCTCCGGAATATGCATCTCGATATACCGCCCGCCCCCATAGGTCTCATTGCCATTGGTAAAATCCTTGAAAGGCAAAAATAGATAATCCTTGTACTTGGGAATATTGGCCAGGGCCAGACTGGTATAAAGCGAAAGCGCATATTCCTGCCCATCCAGTTCAAAGCGGGCAATGGCCCACTTTTTATACTGCTTCTTTTGCCCCGAAGAAGTGGTCATTTCAAACTCCGGGCTGTCGGGAGTGAGCTCCAGCCGGGCTTCCACACAATATTTTCGGTCAACGGGAAAATAATCCAGGTGATCGTAAGCACGATAATTCTCCCGCAGCGGCGACTGCCGCGGATCCCTGAACTTCTGGTGTTCTGCCTTGCGATACTTCGCAATTTGCTTCTCGTATTTGGGCGAATCGCACTGAGACCAGCCAGCCGTTCCCCACAACAAAAACACCGTCATGCAAAAAGATACACATTTCATGTCCTGAAGATACGAAAATGGGGTTAGTTGCAAATTGTTAGTTTTTAGTTCTGAGTTGCCACATGGTGGGGCCTTTGGCCTAAGTTTTGAGTTTAGGAATGGGAATAAGCTGATCCAGGTCCAACGCAGAGCTTCGAAGTTTTTAGAGTTTTCCTTATCTTTATCCAATCCCATTCTATCACCCTCCTCCCCAAAAGCCAGGGTTGTTTAAGGTATCCCCAATAGTTTCCCAATGTATTCTTAATAGTTTCAGAATATATATAGGCACTATAAGAGCACTATAAGCCGTCTTTCTCTGCACTACACTCCCGCCTGATCCCCACCATACTTCCTCTGTCAGGAGATTTCCTTCCCCCTGTAACCAAACTGGCTTCGCCCGTTAAGAAGGAAAACTCCCAATCCATGAAAAACCCATTACTGATACTCCTCCTGCTCAGCCTGACCCTGCTCACCCGGGCCCAGAACCTCCAGCCTACCGAAACCAAAGCCCTCATGCGGGTCGAAGTCACCGATTTCGAGGCAAATCCCCGACCCAATGAAATCATCACCTTTCACAGCAAGAATACCGGCAGGGAAGTCAGGAAAGTAACCGGGGAGAATGGCACCTTCGAGATACTGTTGCCCGAGGGCGACACCTACGAGATCAAATTCAGGAAATTTCTGGAAGACTCGAAATACTCAGAGATTGCCATCGAGGACAAACCGGGCATGATGCGCTCCGTGCTGCGCATCAAATATGAATATACCCTCGACCAGGACGAGGTCTTTGCCCTGGACGTGCACTTCTTCACCGACGAATCCCGCATCGAGGCCGAATCCTTTCCCCTTCTCAACGACCTGGCCGAGCAAATGCAGCTCAAACCCGCGCTCGTGATCGAATTGGCCGGGCATACAGACAATGTGGGTTCGGATGATTACAACCAGAAACTTTCCGAGAACCGTGCCGCCGCGGTCAAAAAGTACCTGACCGACAAAGGCATAGCCCCGGAGCGCATCCAGAGCGTAGGTTACGGCGAAAGCAGGCCCGTGGCCGCCAACGACACCGAGCCCGGACGGGCGCAAAACCGCCGTACCGAGGTCAGAATCGTGGGAAATTGAAAGCTGCATCATCCTGAAAACTGCTGAAAATCAGGTTCCTGCCGGCGACAGACAGCGGTCGGGTTTGCGGTGGCCCGAAGGATAATTTTTCACCCGTTCCTCCACCCTCGGAACTTTAGCCTCAACATTTTCCTTTTTCGCACCCCATAAAAACTGTAAAATTTTCTTCATCTGCATTACTTTTTCTTACCTCATTATACGCCTGCAGCATGACATCTTGTGTCAATTTTGGGGATAAATTAATTATTTTAATGCGCTGATAATCAATTAAATGGATCCACGACAATGAGTATTTCTATGTTGGAAAACAATTGGTCAGTAAGGCCAGGACAAGTCCTGGCCGCCACCCAACCATACTCTTTCTTTAGGGTCGGTTGCCCTGCCCCTTCAAGGGAGCCCAAACCATGTGCTTTCTCTCCAGGTCCTGGCCGCCACCCAATCATACTCTTTCCTGGGACTCTTTCAGTCAGTTCCCTGGAATTGTCATAAGCCATGTGCTTCAATTTCAAGTCCTGGCCACCACCAAGGTCCAGGCCGAAGCAAACCTCAATCAATCCAGTAAGAAATCTCCTCGGGCTTGATCCTCAAAATCTCCTTCCCCGAATCCAGCACGATCACCCGCGGCGCCTTTCCCGTCCAGGGCAGCACAAACTTGATTTCTCCCCGATAAACCCGATACGTATTGACCTTCCCGTCATTGAAGGTGGAAATCCGCAGCGGACTGGGCATGAAGTAGGGAATGGTGTCGTTATTTTCGTCGATAGTGAGGATGGCAAAATCCTGCCAGTTGGCCTTGTAGGTAACCCGCCCGGGTTTGAGCCGCAGCCGCTCAGATTCCCAGGAGATTTTCCTTCCCTCAAAACGAATGAAAAAGTAAAGGTAGCTTTCCGTTTCCGACGGCGTGATGACCCAGGGCAGGCGTTCCTCCTCCGGAGTTTGGGCCTGGAGTTGAGAAAGCAAAGGACAGAGCAGGAGCAGGGTGAGTAGTGCGTGTTTCATACCCCTGCCAAGCTGAAAGCGTAACAGCAGCCCGTGGCTCCCGTTCACCCCACCTCAATCAGAGCATTTGCTCCAAAACATCGTCGTAGCGCGCCGCCAGCTGCGACCAGTCATAGCCTTTCACCCATTCCCTCACTGGCAAAGCTTCACTTGGACCGTCAAACCAGGCCCGCAATTTGGTCAGCAGATCGTTTTGATTCTGGTAAATGCATTTTTCCTGGAAAGCTGTGGGAATGTGTTCAGGATAAGCCAGGCGGTTGGGCAGGAGGGGAAAGCAGCCACAATACATAGCCTCCACCACCGAACCTCCAAAGAAATCCTGGTTGGAAGTGACCGGCAAAAGGTCGGCGCGTTGCAGCCATTGGGCATATTCAGTAAAAGAATCCGCGTACCCGTACTGCACAATGCGGGAACCCAGCAGCTCATTGGCCATAATGAAATCCCGCGGTTCCTTGCGAAACCGCTCCCCCAGCAAAGCCAGTTCAAAATCATATCCCTCCGCATCCAGGGCGTACATAGCCGCAAAAAAATCCCCCGGATTTTTGTCGTATTCCCAACGATGATTCCACAAAATGAGCGGCTTTTTACCCGGATTTTCGAATCCTTTCACCTGATCAAAACGACCCAGATCGAGCCCCAGAGGCAAAACCGCAGACTTGGAACGAATCTGATCCACCGCGGAAAGCTCATTATAATCGGGAAACTGACTCAGAAAACGGGGCAATTCATCCAGAAAACTCTGCTGGTGGTAGGCCGAATTGAAAAACACCCGATCGGCCGCCAGGGCCGAGGTGAAGTTGAGAAAACTGTAATGGTTGTCCCTTTCCAGCCCCGGATCCAGATCGTCGGGCGACCAGGGATAGGTGAGCTGGTTTTCGTGAAAGTAAAGTGCATTGGGGATTCCGTGGCTTTTTTGCCGGGTCAGGGCCAGAAAGGTGGTCAGGTCGAGCATATCGCTCACCAGCAACAGGTCGGGCTGGAAATCACCCGCCATAAACTCGCGGGCCAGACTGACCGCGCCTCCGTGCATGCGCCACTTCCAGTAGCGGCCCTGCAAAGACAAAATCTGAATGCGGTGGCGGCTGTGACGGGCGTATCCTTCGGCCCAGGCCGCATGGGAACCAGTAAAAAAGGGTTCAATGATCTGGATCTTCATCTTGGATAATTATGTTGGTCCATTTGCAGCAAACCCTTCTTCCATGATTCCCACGCATGACTCAGGCATTCAAAAGGAGTTGAGAATGAGCTTATTGTTCGCCAATGATCACCGGCAGTTTCCCGTCAGAAATGATCACCTTGGCATTGGGAGAAACCATCAGACCTTTGAGCGCCTGGATCTGATTGTACTGCAGGATGGTGGTGGTAAGGGAAGAATCAATCGTATTCTGAGCCCGCTTGATCCCCTGCGCCTCAATATACACCCGTTCAGCCTCCTTGCGTTGTTTGTCGATCACAAAGTCCATCTGCAAAGCGGCCTGTTCGGCATTCACCTTGTTCTGGATGGCCTGCGACATGGCATCGGGCAGGATAATGTCCTTCAGCAGCACAGCATCCACACTGAAGCCCTTGTCGCCAATGTGCGCCCGCAACTCATCTGCAATCACCTTCTCCACTTTTTCCCGCTCAATGGCATACAATTCCTTGGCATAATAGCGCGCGCTCACCTCCCTTGAAGTGGCCAGGAAATTGCTTTGCACAAATACATTCTCATAATTGGTGCCGTAATTGATGTACACTTCGCGGGCCGATTCAGGCTTCACGTGGTAGAGGAGAATGATCTGCGCATCCACACTCAGGCCCTCGCGGGTAGGCAAGGGCAGGGTTTCGAAGATCTCTACTGTGCGTACATTGATTTTGAGGATGCGGGTAATAAACGGATCAAAAACGTGCGGCCCTGCGGCCAGGGGCTGGTCCCTCAGTTTTCCCAGCCGTTGTTTGAGTGCCACCTGCCCCGGACGGATAATGGTACATCCGGCCAGTGTGCCGCTGATCAGCAGGGCCAGGGTGATGATTTTAATGAATGAGCGTTTCATCTTGTTGGTGTTTAATGGGTTTCACAAATCGATAATCAGACCTGGTGGGTGTTTGGATTTGGGATTCAGGAGTTGAACTGAGAGGTTTTCAGTTAAGTTTTTGGCCCTTTTTACAGGGAGCAGCCAGGGCTGTAGCCTGCGAAAGAGGGGAAAAGCCAGCCAAAAAGATCCCTTCAAAACTGAAATCGAAAATAGAAACATCCCCATTCACATATTTGGGGCTAAACAATAATCATCTTACGATTTGTTAGTCGTAAATGTTATATGGAAGTTAAGATAATAATTGGCTCTGGGGCGTAAATTCGCAAATTATTTTTCAGAAGGCCGGGGCAAATTGGGATTCATCTGCCATTTCAGGTTCATTTGCTCTGGAAAAATTCGAAAATTATCATTTCCTACCCGCTGCCTGCAAAACATCACGTAATAAAGGGCTTTTCCGGTTCCAGCGACCCATTTTTCACCCTTTTTGCCCTCTTTGGGAAACACAAAACGGAATTCGACCGAATCTCCTGCCGCCAGGCTGTCAATGGAGGCAGTCACTTCGGGATACAAGGTGGTCAAAGGAGGTCGGCGCTGATACTCGATGGAGCGCAGGAAGAACGGATAGGGGTACACTTCAGGCGCCCTGAATTTCATCCGTACCGTATCCCCGGGCGCAACCTGACCCAGATTGAGGGTGTAATTGAGTTCACGCAAAGTGCCTTCTTTGGGCAGTAAGAAGGATTTCAGCACCAGATTGATGGTTTCTCCGTCTTGCAGTTGCAAAGTGACCATCTTATTCTGCTGCCGCAATTTGGCCACCGTGGAGTAGTGGACCATCAGGCGACCCGTGTCTCCGGGCGCCAGTTGGAATCGATCCAGGCTGGCGGTCAGGCAGCCGCAGGACGGCTTGGCTTGTAGTAGTTTCACCGTTTCCTGGCTGATATTCACCATTTTCCAGACCAGATCCAGTTCCTGACCTTCCAGTTGCAAACCCAAATCCATGACTTCTCCCGGAATAAAAGCCAGCTTCTGCTGGGCATTCAACCCGGGCGGCCAGCCGCCCCAAAACAAGATCAGCAGGCCGAAAGCGGCCAGGATTCTCCTGTTTATCAGTTCCTTCCAGCCTGCCATCATTTCCTGTCAATGCCGTGAATAATTTTCCATTTGAGATTCAGGTACTGGGTCGAACCTCCAGGTTGGTTGGTGTGGAGATCCTTGCGGGTAAATTTCAATTCATAATCTCCTTCTTGCTCTCCATTATGCCAGGCGCCATGGTCACCCTGGGTCTCTGGAAAGTAAACCTCAATTTCAATCTCCCTGCCTGCGATCATTTTACGGTTGGGGCAACTAAGTTCGGGAATCATCCAAAGCTCAGGCTTTCCCCAAAGGTGGGTATATTCCAAAGAATCCAGAAAAAAGACCCGGTCCTCATACTTTTCAGGCACTTTTAGGAATAATTTCACCCTTTGGCCCGGCTTGATATTCCCCAGATCAATCTGCTTATCCAGCCCTTCCAATCCACCCCAGGAACTCAGCAGCTTAACTTTAAATTCTAACACATACACCTCTTCATAATCTACGGTGCTAACGGTGAGGTTTTTCCTTTGCAAACCTACCCGCCCTTTGGCAGAAAATCTGGCTTTGATTTCCGTTTCGCCCCCTGGAGGGATCACCCGGTCGCGGATGTAGGGCACCACGCACCCGCAGGAAGATTTGACGCTGGCCACCCTGACTGTATCCTTAGATACATTCCTGACTGTCCAGAAAATATCCATATTCTCATCCGCCACAAATTCCCCCAGATCCTGCATTTTCCCTGGCAAAAATTCCAGACTATGCTTCGCATATCCCCCTTTACCCACGCAAATGAGGATCAGAATTACCAACAATCGTGTCCCGAGATTCATATACTAAGGTTGGAATTAATCAACGGGATTGGAAGGAGAATCTTGCCCGGCTCAGTCATCCTCCACAATATTCCAGGTAAGTTTTAGCCATTGGCCCGTGTTGGTTTGGGGAGGCGTATCGAGATACATTGGGCTGGTTTTTAGCACAAAAATGGCTCCATTCAATCCCTTGGGCCAGTCCGGACGGGTGAGATCGGGGGTGCGGAAGAAAATCTCAAACTCTGTTTCCTCCCCCGGCCGCAGTTCGCGGTCGGCCACCGTGATCCACGGGATCAACTCGGGAACCTGCTCCCCCTCTCTGGTATGATAAGTCAGCGAGTGAAGAAAATAATTTTGGTCGCCATACTCTTCAGGCAGTTTGAAAGCCAGCTTTATCGTTTGGGGAGGCGAAATGTCGCCCAGGTCAATCGTCTTAAACAGTCCCTCCAGTTCCCCACCTGGGTGCAGCAAATCCACCTGAAAGGTGACACGCAGGGTTTCGCTGGGTTGGGTGAGGAAAAGTATAATGTCCTTTCTAAACCGTCCTGATCTGCCTTTGGCCCCCAGTGCCCCGTGAAGGATCGTTTGCCCCCCGGGTGGAATCACCTTATTCTCAATCCAACCAGTCACCGCTCCGCTGGTGGTTGCCACCCGGTCAAGAATGACCGTATCTTCTGTTACATTTTCTACTGTCCACTGGAATTTTAGATGATCAATGCCCGGTATTCTTCCCAAATCCAGGAAGCGGTCAGGATGAAAACTCAGTGCAGATTGGGCAAAACAGAAAGAGGAGAGAAAAACAAGCAGGCAGGCAAGTACAATTTTGCGAAGTGCAACCATGGAGGTTAATCAGGTTTCAGTTTCCAGGAAATTCCCAGAAATGACTCACAAGATACATCCGTTTTTTCAGGAACCATAGTCAGCACTTTGAAATAACGGTGAAACTGGGTGCCGCGGGTGCGGAGTTTGTCCATTTCCTCCCCCTCCTTCACTCCATCCCAGCTGAAGGACACGAGCACCTTGCCCGTTTCCCCGGGATTCAGATGGGCAGGATGGCTTTCCACCTTCAGCCCGATCCCCAGCGGATTCATCCCCTCAAATTCAGAAGGCACGATGGAACTGATCTCCACGGGATATTCGTTGGGATTGAGCAGGCTCACTGCCACCACAGCCTCCTGCATGGGCTGCAATTCTCCCACATCCCGCATGGTGAACTGGGCAAAAAGCGCCCCCGGGTGAGCCAGCAGCATAGCATGGGCCTTGAGAATAATCTTGGGACGAGGTCCGTCAGAAAGGACAAATAGCGTGTTTTCGATCTCAGTAGGATTGCGGTTGGGGTCCCAGCGCAGTTTGCCCATGGTTTCCCAGGTACCCTGAATGTTCATGCTTTCGCCTGGCTCCAGGTCTTTGAGCTCAAAGTCCAGGGAAAGGCATCCACAACTGGATTTGATCTGCTTGAGGTGCAGGGTCTGGTCGCCATCGTTGTGCAGCACCCAGATCGGGTGCACGATCATGCCCTCGTAGAGGGTTCCCATTTCACAAACTTCGGGATCGGCAGTCAGGTGAGGCCCGGCCCAGGCAAAAAGTGGGATCAGAAAGAGGAGAATCAGCTTGAATGATCGCATAGTTTCAAAAATACGGCTCATTTCTGGAATGTAAACTGTATTTTTACCCCATGAATTACATCCGTCCAGTTTATTATTCCCTTTTGATAACCTTGCTTGCTTTTGGCCTCCTGAATTTGTCCTCCTGCAAGCCCAAAGAGTTGCTTTACGGCAAGTGGAAAGTGGTGGAAATGCACTCGGGTGAATTCAAATTTACCGACAATCCTGCCGAGAAATATCATCTGGACGAGTACTATTTTGAGTTTCGCAAAGACGGAAAGGTCCTCATCATTGACAAAGGCATGACCAATGAAAGCATTTTCGTGAAGGAAGGCAACCTCATCAAAGACCCCAATCGTGGCGCCGACGGCGACATGGTGATTTCAGAATTGAATGAAAGTAGCCTGATATTCAGTGGAGTAGGCGAAGACGGCAAGCCTTTTACCATGTATTTGAAGCGGGTGGAGTAATGGTTCTAAGCCAAGGCATGCCCTGGCTGTCCGAATTGGGGAAATATTCGTTCCAGGGTGCTGACAGCTGATTGCTGACCACTAATCGCCAAAATTGTTCATTGATAATTGCCCCTTGCGAATTGCCCTAAGCCACCCCGCCCGTGCCACCCTGCTCGGCCAGGTAATGCTGAAAGTAGGCTTTCATCAGCTGATTTTCGGGATCGTCCATATTGCCCTCCTCCCTGAATTTGAAAGCCGCGGCCCGCGCCTGGTTCAGCACCCCGCCATCCTCTACGATATTGGCCAGCCTGAATTCAGGTAACCCGCTCTGGCGGGTTCCCAGAAAGTCGCCCGGTCCCCTCAATTTGAGGTCAATTTCTGCAATCTTAAAGCCGTCCTGGGTCTTGACCATGGCTCCCAGGCGCACCCGGGCATCTTCTGATTGCTTATTTCCCACCATGAGGATGCAGTAGGCCTGGTGCGCGCCCCGTCCAACCCGGCCCCGCAGCTGGTGCAGCTGGGAGAGGCCAAATTTCTCTGCATTTTCGATCACCATGATGCTGGCGTTGGGTACATCCACCCCCACTTCGATCACGGTGGTTGAGACCAGGATGTGAATTTCCCCCTTTTTGAAGCGGGCCATTTCGGCCTCCTTTTCCTCGGGCGGCATGCGCCCGTGGACCATCCCAACCTGGTATTGCGGCCGCGGAAAGGTACGGCACAGCGATTCAAATCCCTCTGTGGCAGCCAGATAATCCAGCTTGTCAGACTCCTCGATCAGGGGATACACCACATAGACCTGGCGGCCCTTCTCTATCTCCTTGCGGATGAAACCAAAGACTTCCAGACGCTGGGGCTCGGCCCGCACTGCAGTCAGAATGGGCGAACGCCCGGGCGGCAATTCGTCGATCACAGATACATCCAGGTCCCCGTAAACCGTCATACCCAGGGTCCTGGGGATGGGAGTCGCAGTCATGACCATGTTGTGGGGATAATGCCTCACCATGATTTCTGTACCGTCGTCCAGGGTCACAGGGCCCATTTTGCCCTTGTCCCACAGGGCCTGCCGTTGCATCACTCCAAATTTGTGCTGCTCATCCACAATGGAAAGCCCCAGATTTTTAAATTCGACCGAATCTACGATGAGGGCGTGGGTACCCACGGCAATGTCAAAGGTGCCGTTTTTCAGTCCGTCCAGGTATTGCTTGCGCTCAGATTTTTTCTGGCCGCCTACCAGATACGCAACCCTCAGTCCCAAAGGGCCTGCGTATTTCTTAAAGCTGGAGAAATGCTGTTCAGCCAGGATTTCCGTGGGCGCCATGATGGCAGATTGGTAGCCGTTGTCGCGGGCGATGAGGCAGGTCATAAAGGCCACCATGGTCTTGCCGCAGCCCACATCGCCCTGCACCAGACGATTCATCTGGAAGGGCCGTCCCAGGTCACGCCGGACTTCCTTCAAGACCCTTTTCTGGGCGTTGGTGAGTTCGAACGGGAGATGTTCCGTGTAAAAAGTATTGAAATAATGCCCTACGGTTTCGAATGGGAATGATTTGCGGGCAGGCTGGGTTACCGCTTTGCGCTCGGCCAGCATGAGCTGAAAGAAGAAGAATTCTTCGAATTTCAGGCGGCGGGTGGCCTGTTCCAGGGTTAGAAAATCTTTGGGAAAATGGATATTGACCAATGCTTCGGCCCGCGACATCAGTTGATTTTCGCGGATCAGGGTGGGAGAGAGGTTGTCAAAAAGATCGCTTTGGCCTTGTTCCAGCAGGGCAGCCAGCAAAGTTCGGATCCCGCGGGAGTCGAGGCCCGCCTTATTGAGCTTTTCCGTGCCCGGGTAGAAAGGCACAATCTTGAGGTTATTGACCGAATCTTTCTCGTCTTTGGCATCGATCTCAGGATGAGCCATTTGCACCCGGTGCCCAAAGAATTTGGGGGAACCAAAAATGGAAATTTCCTGCCCTTCCTTCAGATTTTCCCGCACCCAGTCAGCGCCTTTGAACCAGATCAGTTCCAGGATGCCCGTGCCGTCCGTGAAATCGGCGGTAAGGCGGGCTGGTCCAAATTTTCCTTTCACCAGTTTTAGATTCCCCACCTTGCCCACCAGGGTGGCATAAGGCAGATCGCCGGTCAGTTCGCGCACACGGTAAATGCGGCTGCGGTCGATGTATTTGCGGGGAAAATAATGCAGCAGATCGCCGAAGGTGCGGATTTTGGCTTCTTTCAACAGAAGATCAGCCCTTTTAGGCCCCACCTTTTTGAGGTACATGATCTCTGTATTCCAGAAATTGAACTTGCTCATCAAAGGTAAAAATAGAAGATTTTACGCAATAGCCATTTGCCGGGGCATTATTTCCCGTGAAAGTAAATAGTGGTTAATCTGGAGAATTTTAACCGTTCAGGTGGCTGGAAATTTCAGTTGGGCGGGTCTGTTGCCTGGCTTAAAGCTCTGAATTTTCGTCTGTATCTCCTTCTTTTACTAAAAAATTGCTCAACTTTTCCTCTTCGTACCTGATCATGGACTGGCGGTAAACTTTGCCTTCCTGTTGCATCTGAATGGCAGTGGAATCATTCATAATAGAGCTTCCAAGGCGGTTGGAACGATACTGGTGAGCGCTTTTGGCTTTTTTCATATATTTCAAAAACAGTATTATGGTAGAGTCTCAATATACATTAAGTCAGGGAGATTTCCACTAAAAATCCGTAAAAGTTAATTGTTTACCCAAATCTTCCCTGCCCACACTTTTCCCGCAGACATGGCCCTGATCAGGTAAATCCCGTTGGGAAGGGTCTGACAATTAACCGTTTTTTCCCACACCTGCCCCTGATTTTCATCCATTTCCCCTGCAAAAACAATCCGTCCGGTCAGGTCGGTCAACTGAATCCGGGGAGTGATTTCACCCCCCTGAAGCCTCACTGTAAATTGATGTGCCGCAGGATTGGGAAAAATTTCCAGTTGGACTGTATTTGCTTCCAGGCTTTCAATATTCACACTTCTGACCTCGGAAAATTGAGATTTACCATCTTCATCCAGCATCTTAAGGCGGTAAAAATGACTGCCTGGTCCGGGATTGTGATGCAGAAAATCATAGCTGGCTTCGCGGTGCAGTTGCCCTTCAAATTTATCCAGAACGGAAAATGTATGGCCTGTTGCAGCATATTCCAGCACATATTCCTGTGGGGGAAATTCGGTAAAATCCTGCCAGGAGAGTTGTACGTCCAGCCCTTCTTTTTGCGCCTGAAAATCCAGATTACTGGCTGGTAAAATGGTGGTCAATCCCACAAAAACAGAATCAAAATAATAGGTACCCCCTCCGCTGGCCAGCAGGCAGGAGCCTCCCGAGGCCCCGAAATTGAAAACGCTGGTGGAGGCATTATTATTGAAATTGCCTATGGTCAGGTAGCTTTCGCCCCCGCTGGCCACGTAATTGGTTTTGACCAAAGTCCAGTTGGTTTTGTCGATCACCTGACCGGGATGCTCATAGGTGGGCGTCAGCAAAATGGGTTGATTTCCGGGTTGGGAAATGGCATTGGTACTCAAATGCATGCCAATCCTGTTGGTCCCGTAGGTGCAACGTGAGCCGGGTTTGGTGCGGCAACGAACCTCATACACATTCCCCGAAACCAAAGGCGAGGTCAGTTGCACCTGGATGTACTCGCGGCAGTTGGGGCAACTGGTATAATAGGTGATGATGCCTGCATAGGCTACTCCGTGAAAGGCAGTGCTGATGCCCGCAAAATTATTGGGCACATTGCAGTTGCCGCAGGCAGTTCCTGCGGAACTGCAGGAATGAAACAGGTCGGGGGTGGTACCCGAACCCGGCGGTTTTACCCAGGGCGGGGCGTAGCCCTGACCCAGCCCGCTGTTGCCCGGCGGACAGCCGGTGATGGTCTCAAAAGAGGGATTTGGCACCAGATTTTGTCCGTGCAGACAGAAGCAAAAAACAGCCTGAAGCGCAAGAAGGGTGACAATTTTTCTCATTCCTATTTCAAAACAGCCAATCCTCAAAATACAAAAATTGTTGTCCCCATCCTATCTGTTGTCTCTGGATTTCAGGAGTTATTCACGACCAATTAAGGGTGAAAATTTCAATCTCCTGTCTCTGGTTCCCCTTTTATCCGCTTGCCATAAGAATAAAAATCCCTCAAAACAATGCATGCATTGAAAATTTCGTTAAGTTTGCAAAATGCAATGCATGCATTGAAAATTAATTAGAATATGTCCAATCCAACTGTAAATACGGCTTCCAGCCAGTCAAAAGCTCCCATTGGGGGAGGATTTATCGTAGCAGATACCCCAGCCAGCCAGGTTTTTATTCCCGAGGAATTTACCGAAGAACAAAAAATGATCGGTGAATCCGTGGTCGAATTCATGACCCGCGAGGTGCACCCCGTCATCCATGAAATGGAAACGGACAAAGGTCCTTCCATGCAGCCCGGACTGCTCGAAAAAGCGGGTGAAATGGGATTTCTCGCCCTGCACATTGCTCCTGAGTACGGCGGACTGGGGGTTGATTTCAATACGGGATTGCTTTTCGGGGAAAAGGTTGCCTATGGATTTTCCTTTGCCACCACCATTGGAGCCCAGACTTCCATTGGCTCTCTGCCCATCAGTTTTTATGGCACCAAGGAGCAAAAGGAAAAATATCTGCCCAAACTGGCCTCAGGTGAGTGGAAATGCAGTTACTGCCTCACAGAACCTGATGCTGGCTCGGACGCCAACTCAGGCAAGACCCGCGCCCGCCTTTCCCCTGACGGCAAGCATTACATCCTCAACGGTCAAAAAATGTGGATCACCAACGGGGGATTCGCCAATATTTTCATCGTTTTTGCCAAGGTCGAAGACGACAAAAATCTGACTGCTTTCATCGTGCAGAAAGCTTTTGGAGGCATTACGATTGGGGAGGAGGAGAAAAAACTGGGCATCAAAGGATCTTCCACGGTGCAGGTTTTCTTCAACGATTGCCCGGTGCCCATCGAAAATATGCTGGGTGAGCGGGAAGGGGGCTTCAAAATGGCCCTCAATATCCTCAACACGGGTCGCATCAAGCTGGCATCGGGTTCTGTTTGCGGCATGAAAATCGCCACCAATCAGGCCCTGAAGTACGCCATTGAGCGCAGACAATTCGATAAATCCATTGCCGAATTTGGAGCCATCCAGCACAAATTGGCCAACATGGTTTCCATGGCCTTTTGCAACGAAGCCGCTGTTTACCGTACCGGCGCCAACATCGACCGCAAGCACGGCGAACTGGTGGCAGAAGGCAAGGACGAAAATCAGTCCATCCTGCAGGCCGTGCGCGAGTACGCAATTGAGTGCGCCATTATGAAGGTGCATGCCTCTGAGGACGTGACTTACTGCGTGGACGAAGCTTTGCAGATCTATGGCGGGATGGGCTATTCCAAGGAAGCAGGGGTGGAAATGGGTTACCGCGATGCCCGCATTTTGCGGATTTACGAAGGCACCAGCGAAATCAACCGCATGCTTTCTGTGGGAGAATTATTCAAAAGGGCCTTGAAAGACAAAGCATTTGACCTGGCTGCAGGTGCCAAATCTGTGCCTGGCGCAGTCATGGGGCAGTTTTTGGGAGGTGGAGGATCGGGCCCTTATCCCCTGGAGAAGAAAATGGTGGACAACCTCAAGCGGGCTTTCCTCATCATTTCGGGCAAAGCAGGACAGAAATTCAAGCTGGCTCTGGCTGATCAGCAGGAAATCATCATCAGTTTGGCAGATATGCTGGCCAAGGCCTATGTGGCCGAATCAGGGTTGCTGAGGCTGGAGAAAATCCGTTCCAAAGCCGACAAAGACCCCGAGATGTTTGCCATTCAGGAAGATATGTTTCGGGTATTCCTCTACGAGGCCATCGAAAAAGTGAAGAAATCGGGCAGAGATGCCATCCTGAGTTTTGCCGAAGGCAATGATGCCAAAATGCTGCATTGGTTCCTCAAAAGGCTCACCAAAGGCTATAATTTCAATGCCAAGGATGCCCGTCGCCGCATCGCGGCCTATTTGATCAGGAAAGGGGAGTATCCTTTTGTTTAGCCTTTGGCTAAGCTTCAAGCTTCAAGTTGCGAGCGCTTTTCAAGCTTGTCGCTTGTGGCTGGTAGCTTGCAGCTCTTCGAGCTATTCCTCTTTCATTCGCTCTTTGACACTTTCGATCGCCAGGGGAATCTGATCCATCACCTCGAAAAAGGCCTTCAGTTGGGGTTCGCTCAGACTTTTGACAATGGCATTATTCAGGCGAAAAACAGCTTTTATAGCAATTTCCCGCATCTTTACCCCGTGCTCGGTCATGCAAATAAAAACCTTGCGTTTGTCCTCTGAGTCACGTTTGCGGAAAACCAGGCCATCCTGTTCCATCGAGTTCAACACCCGCGAAAGGGAATTGGGTTCCATGCCCATGCGGGGCGCAATCTTGGTTACGGGCGTGCCCTCCTCCTCGTTGAGGGTCAGGAGAATAAAGCCCATCGACAAAGTGGCGCCGTGATCCTGGGAAATTTCATTATACAAACGTGCAATCTCATGCCAGGCAGAGCGCAGCTTGTACACGACCATGGATTCGGCAATTTGTTGGAATTGATCCATGCCCAAAGCTAACAGGTGATCGAATAAAAAACAATGCATGCATTGAAAATTAGTCCATAGTGGTTAGATTGCAGGGGAATTTCATTTTGCAAAAGCTAAGGACTTCATACAAAGGACTTAAACGAAGATTATGAACAGAAAAGTAGTGGTAGTGGACGGAGCAAGAACGCCTTTCCTGCGTTCGGGGACAGATTATATGGACCTCATGTCCTGGCAACTGGGCCAGTATGCAATCAAGGGATTGCTGACCAAAACCGGGGTGGAACCTGATAAAATTGACGGAGTGATCATGGGGACCGTCATTTCCAACCTCCGTACCAGCAACGTTTCCCGCGAAAGTGCGGTCACGGCGGGTATTCCTTCACGGGTGCCCTGCGACACCGTGACCATGGCCTGCATCTCTGCCAACCGTGCCATCGCCAACGGCTATGACCGCATCGTTTCAGGGCAGGCCGACCTGATCGTGGCGGGCGGGGTGGACAATACCTCAGATACGCCCATCAGTTTTCGCAAGGAAATGCAGAAAAAGCTGTTCAATGCACAAAAACTGCGTGGATTTGGGGACATGCTGAAATTCCTGTTCACCCTCAGAATCAAGGACTTTTTGCCCGAACGTCCCCGTGTGGCCGAATACATCACCAACCGCACCATGGGCCAGGATTGTGAAAACCTGACGGGTGCCTACGCGGTGGGTCGCAAAGAGCAGGATGAATTTGCCGTAAATTCTCACCACAAAGCCCACGCCGCGGCTGAAGCCGGTCACCTCAACGACGTGGTGGAAGTGGCCCTTCCCCCAAAATTCCGCCCCCTGAACCGCGACAACGGAGTCCGTGGCGACAGCGCCCTGGAAAAATTATCCAAACTTCGTCCCGCCTTCGACAAAAAATACGGAACCCTTACTGCAGCCAATTCCTCCTTCCTCACGGATGGGGCGGCGGCTGTTTTGCTGGCAGAAGAAGAAAAAGCCAAAGAATTGGGCCTCAAAGCCAAAGCCCGCATCGTGGATTACGTTTTCACCGGTCAGGACCTCGACGACGAATTGCTGCTCGGACCTGCCTATTCCACCTATCGCCTGCTGCAAAAAACCGGCATGAAGCTGGAAGATTTTGATGTGATCGAAATGCACGAAGCCTTTGCAGGTCAGGTTTTGGCCAACCTCAAATGCCTGGCTTCTGCCGAATGGGCCCAATCCAAACTGGGTTACGACCAGGCCGTGGGTGAAATTCCCCGTGAAAAACTGAACAACTGGGGTGGCTCTCTTTCCATTGGCCATCCCTTCGGCGCCACCGGCGCACGTCTGGTGACCATGGCGGCCAACCGTCTCCACGCCGAAGGCGGAAAGTACGCCCTGATTGCCTCCTGCGCCGCCGGCGCACATGGGCATGCAATGATTTTGGAAAAGATTTAGGGAGAAAAATTAAACACAAAGTTCACAAAGCCCCCTAAGAAATTATGGGAAACCATTTGACCCCAGACATAATATTTTCGTCTCTTTGAGAACTTTGAGCCCTTTGTGTTAAAAAAATAACCACCAAGAAAATGTCAACTGAAAATACTGGAATTAGCCGCGAAGACTTCGTAAGAATTGAAAAAAAAGACGGCGTCGCCACCCTTTGGCTGGACCGCAAGGGCGAAAAAATGAACGTCGTCAACCCGGGACTCATCAACATGATGGCCGGGGTGTTTGAGGAGCTCGAAAACGACAACGAAGTCAAGGCAGTGGTCCTGATTTCGGGCAAAAAGGACTTCATTGCGGGGGCTGACATCAATGCCTTCAAGGCTGAAAAGGAAGGGGATTTTCAACCCATTTCCCGCAAAGGACACGAGATTCTGGCCCGCATTGCGGCTTCCAAAAAGCCCGTGGTGGCGGCCATTCACGGCACGGCCTACGGCCTCGGTGTGGAATTGCCCCTGGCCTGCCATGCGCGGATCTGTTCAGATCATAAATCCACCAAACTGGCTCTGCCTGAGGTGAAACTGGGCTTGTTGCCCGGCGGCGGCGGCACCCAGCGCCTGCCCAAACTGGTGGGCCTGCAGGCTTCTCTCGACATGATGCTGACCGGCAAAAACATCTTCGCCTTCCCCGCCAAACGCATGGGCCTGGTGGACGATGTGGTCAATAAAAATAAACTCCACCAAAGTGCAGTGGCCCTGGCCAAACGCATAGCCGAAGGCAAATGGACCCGTCCCAAGCGCAAAAAGAAATTTGTGCAGTGGTTCCTGGATGACACGGGCATTGGCCGCAATATCGTCTTCAGTCAGGCCCGCAAAACGGTGGCCCGCATGACCCAGGGCAATTATCCTGCCGTACCCGAGATCATCAATTGTGTGGAAATTGGCCTCAAAAAAGGCAATAAGGCGGGTTACGAAGCTGAAGTAATCAAATTTGAAAAACTCATGCTCGGGCAGGTCAGCAAAGAACTGATCAACATCTTCCACGTCATGACCGACAAGAAGAAAAATCCCTGGGCCGAAGTCAGCAAGAAAACGAACACCATTGCGCTGCTGGGCGCAGGTTTCATGGGCGCAGGCATCGCCGAGGTCAGCATCTTCAATGACATGGACATCTTCATGAAGGACATCAGTCAGGACATGATCACGGATGCACGCAAACTGATCTGGAAATCCATTTCCACCAAAATGAAGCGCCGCATTTACAGCAAGGCCGACGCCCAGGAAGTGATGGGCCGGGTGCGCGGACAGCTCGACTATGCCGATTTTGACAAGGTGGACATCGTGATCGAGGCGGTGCCCGAGAAAATGGACCTCAAAAAGGCCATCATCAAGGAAGTGGAAGGCGTGGCCCGTCCGGATACCATCTTTGCCACCAATACCTCGGCCCTTTCCATCACGGAAATGAGCAAAGCGGCTGCTCGACCCGAAAATGTGATCGGCATGCACTACTTTTCACCCGTGCCCAAAATGCCCCTGCTGGAGATCATCCGCACGGACAAAACCGCGGATTGGGTGATTGGCACCTGCTATGAAGCGGGTGTGCGTCAGGGCAAAACCGTGATCGTGGTCAAGGACGGCCCCGGATTTTATGCGAACCGCATCCTGGCTCCCTACCTCAACGAGGCCATGCTCATGCTCGAAGAAGGGGCCGAAGTGGCCGATGTGGACCGCGCCATGACCAAAGCGGGGTACCCGGTGGGGCCCTTCAAGGTGATGGACGAAGTGGGCCTTGATGTGGGCGCCCACGTCATGACCGGCGACATGATCGACGTGGTGAAGGAGCGCGAAGGGGTGAAAGTGGCCACGGGCCTGCTGGACATGTTCAAGGCGGGCTACCTGGGACGCAAAAACAAAAAGGGTTATTACCTCTACCATCCCAAAACGGGCAAGCGTTTGAAGGGCAATCCCGACGTTTACCAATATTTTGGCGGCAAGCCCCGCACCAAATTCGACCCCACGGAGATCCAGCAGCGCTGCCTGATGCAGATGCTCAACGAAGCCGTGATGTGTCTCGAAGAAGGCATCATCGCCGCCCCCGTGGACGGAGATGTGGGGGCAGTGTTTGGGCTGGGCTTTCCGCCCTTCACGGGCGGACCTTTCCGTTACATAGATGCCGTAGGCGCGAAGGCTGTGGTGGACATCATGGAAGGGCTGATGGGGAAATTCGGGCCGAAATTTCGGCCCGCGAAGATGCTGAAGGAGAAGGCGGAGAAGGGGGAGCGGTTTCATGGGTGATTTGGGGGTGTACTATTGAGACTCACTTGCTTCAAAATGGGGTAGGTTAATGTAGTCTGGGCATACTTGCGGCAAGGCTACCTAGATTTATACCCCCGTCCCCACCAAAATATTTGAAGGCATCAATAGTCCCCTGGATTTCATAAATTAACCTTCAAATGTATGTAGGTGATATAATCGAAATACGATTATTAGTACGTTAGGGGAAATATTATGAAGTTTTTAGGTACCGACATATCTCTAGTGTCCTGTCAATCCTCAATTGACGGATAAAGCCGTTTGAGTTTGATTCGGGCATCCTTTGTTGTGAAGCGCCAGTTTATTTTGCAGTCCTTCTGGTTTCGGGCATCTTGCCAGGCTTTTACCTCCGTGATAATTTCCCGAAGATTATCGATCCTTCTGTTCAGACATTGACCATTAAGGACGTTCAGCTCAATTTCTGCCATGTTTAGCCAGCTTCCATGTTTGGGTGTATAAACAAATTCAAACCTGTCCCAAACCCGTTTGGCTTCTTCCGGGGCAAAAGCCTCATACAATGA
The DNA here is from genome assembly GCA_020635905.1 of Bacteroidia bacterium. Classification (GTDB taxonomy): domain Bacteria; phylum Bacteroidota; class Bacteroidia; order J057; family JADKCL01; genus JACJYV01. Next base: position 331,187 of record JACJYV010000005.1, on the reverse strand, counting down.
ACTTGGATGGTGGGTATTGAGATTGTCCATTACCAATGTGATCTTTTCAGCTTCAGGATAGTCATTGTCTGCAATTTCCCTCACAAATTCTGCCCAATCTCTTTTGGTTTTCCGCTCAGTTACTTTCACCCTCCTCTTTCCTGCCAAAGGCTCGTTCGACATAAAGATATTGCAGGCGCCACATCGCTTATACTCATAATCTATTCTTTTGGGAGCGCCCTTCTTCATTGGGACAGTAACTCTGGTTTCAGAAATGAGTTGCTTGGGTGATTCATCCATGCAAACCACCGGGTTTTTTGCCGAAAAGGGGCGTTTGTAGACATCCAGGACCATTTCCATGTTAGCCACGAATTCCGAATTTTGCTTTGGCGGGATGACCCAGCCCTCAACTTTCCAGGGTTTTAATTCGTTTTTTAAAAGTTGACGAACCGTTTCATGGGAAATTTTATCCACGTAATTCAATTCTACGGCCTTATCCGCCAACATTCGCAAGGACCATTTGGAAAAATCCCTCAGGGGATCACCACAACTCAACGCGATCAAATGAGCCTCCAAATCCCCGTCAATCTTACTATGGTATTCACGCGAGGACTTTCTGCGACTTAAACAGGCTTCGAGACCTTCCTCAACGAATTGCTTTTTAATCCGGTCAATTGTCCGCATCCCGATCTTCAAAACTTTCGCAATCGCCTCATTGGTAAGCTTTTCAACCTGATACTCGCCCTCATCAGTATTCAGCAAAACATAGGCACTGCGATAAGTTTTGGCACTATGTTTCCCTTTGTGGATGATGGACATCAATTCTTCCCGTTCAGGGGAGGTCAAGGTTACAACGTAAATGTTTGGCATATCTTTTTTTGCAAAGATACGCACAATTTACGTCATTTTAAAATTGACAAGACACTAGTAGCAATTCTGGATTTTTTCACAGAAGAAGAGCGAAATGGCAATAAAATTTCAGAATCATTAAAAAAACATTTTGACTCTCACCAAGTTCGATCGGTTTGTCTTAGTCCAAATAGCGGCAATGAAGCAATTTCCATGATCAAAAATCTTGAGAATGAAGAACTAGGGAAAGGAATGATTCTTCAATTTGTAGGTCATGGAATTGCAGGAGGGGATGGATTTGGAAATGAAGATTTTATCGTAGAATGGGAGGAGGTCAGTGCCCAACTTTCGAACCTGAATGAAAAAACTGATAATGGGCTAATTGTTAACGGAACCATAATGTGTTTCGGAAATGGAATTCAAAAGATCTGGAACATCCAAAATCCCCCGTTTAGAGCGGCTTTAGTATCAATAGGAGACCGATCTTTGCAAGCTGTATATCATAATATTCAATTATATAGCGACTGTATGAAGTATAAAAAGGTCCCCACTAAAAGACATATAGATAAAATCAACAATTTGCTTCTGATCGCACAAGGGGCCGCTGCGTATTTCCTTATTGAGTAATATTACATGACAATCTTAAGATTTAGACTGCTGCTATCTAAATGAAATTTGAATATAGAAATGGACTTAATAATCATTGGAAAAAGTAACGATGACAAGGGAACTCAATTAGAAAAATTAACCCATTTTCTTCTCGGAAGAATAGGGGTTCAGGAGATCGTTACAAATCAAATTGGTGCTGGAGGCCACGAAATAGATGTTTACGGAAAAATTATTCAGGAGGGATTGGGTGAACGTAAAAAGGTCTCAATTTTATGCGAGTGCAAAGCAAAAAAAGATCCGATTAATAGTACTGATTGGCTAAAGTTCCTTGGCAAAATCCACCTTGAAAGAGAAACAAAGTCCAACCAAATAAATGGATATCTTATCGCCTTTAATGGGGCGAATGGAAATGTATACGGAAGTTATGAAGAGTTCCGGAACCACCAAGACTATATTGAGCTTATTTCCGGCGAAACACTTACACGATCAATAAGGAAGGTGTTTTCCCTGGCGACAAACCAAGAAATCCTTAAGCTGTTATCAGCTTATACAGACAGGATTCCCAAATCCTTATACTCAACTTTTTATGATGGAAATTTATTCATAATAATAATTTTTGAAGATGGGCTTTTTACTTTGCTTAAGCCGAATTTAGAACAAATTAACTCCTCCGAAGTCCAGAACATCATTGTCCTAATAAGTAACCACTTTGAAGGAATTCAGTTCATAGAGCTTGAAACGGAAAGAATAATAAAAAGTAAAAGAGAAATTCTTCAAAAAATGGTTATTGCCCTTTTCTTGCATTCTGGGCTAAGAATGGAATTAAAAGTACTATTAGAAAAAATAAAAGAGGGAATCCAGGAAAATGACAACTTGTTTAGTTTTGAGAATGAAGATTCTGAAATCAACCGAGTTGTTGATCATCTTGTTCTTGAAGAAGTAATGGGTTTAAATGGAGATGAAGTAAGTCTTCGCATCGGGAATAATATTGAAAAACTTCACTTTCTAAAATGGATTCATTCTGGCAGGAAAATCGCCCCCATTTTTACTGGAAAATTTTATGATGAAGTTGTGAACGCAGACTTCTTAAATTTCTTAATTAAGGAAGTGGGAAAAATCCAGATTCCCGAGAATGAAATTAATACCATATTTAAATTGTTGAAATGGTCTCCAGAAGCACTTCAGCTGACTATTCGGCACTGCAAGGATATAAATTCAAGAGTAGGAAAAGAATTTGTTGAAGATTCTAGAAGTGCCAGGAATGCATTCCGAATGCTTAAAGAAATTATTGTCTCTGGGTTTCTAACTGATTTTCAGCGTAGCCACTTAACCGAATATTTTCATGAAACAAGAAACATTTCCGAAATAAAAGAGACTAGAAACCTTGAAATTTGGGGTCCAGATGGTATTGTTGAATGTCTCAACTTGATGACACGAAAGGGAATAGGGAAAATGGACACCGGCGGATTCGCGAGCATTTGGCTTCTTGATGATGCGCCCAACCCCACTGAACGGAAAAATCCCGGCAAGGCAGTTTTACTAAAACTTGATGAAGAAGAATAATCCACCAACAATTAAGCTTCAATGAAGTGGCGTAAGGCGCCCACTTCATTGAAGCAAGTGTTGAGCTCAAGCTCCGGTGCGACGGGCTTAGCTTATGGGCATTGAATAGGATGGATTTATGGAGAGGTGGGCAATACTCCCTGAAGCAGGGTAATGTTTTGGCCGATTCAGCAATTGAAAGGTTGTCCTTGCCACCTTGGGAAAGATTTGGTGCCTCCTTTCAGACCTTTTGAGTAATTTTTTCGCAAAGGCCATGCTGTCCGGCAAAGTGCGGACAAATCAGGGCTACGCTTTGTGCATATACTCCTCAAAACAAGGAACTGGTGCCCGATCATAGCCTTGGAAGATTGTTTTTGGCTAATCAAGCCAGCAGTTTTTTGTTTAACTTTACTCATAACTTTTGAAATTTTTATATGAGCTTAACCTTCGCGTAGTTAATTTCCAACTATGGGCTTCAGCTACGGGAGGTTGAGTTCAACACAGGGCTATTGAGCAAGGGCCGTAGGAGTATTCAAGATCGCCTCTGCTCATAGGCATAGCGTTGACCCATATTGGGGAATTCCATTAGGGAGCACAGAACTCTTTTTGCAATTATATCTCCTCTTCTTCCAGATAAATCCTTTCAACTTCTGCCTTTAATTCCTCCTTATTGGGTAGGTAAAGTTGATACCTGGAAACGAACAATTGAGAACTAACCCTGTTCATTGCATATTGGATCAATAAGTCATCCTTCTCCCTGGCTAACACAATTCCAATAGGTGGATTATCTCCCGTTGTATTTTCTTCAGCTTCAAAATATCCCAAATACATATTCATCTGGCCAACATCCTGGTAGCCAGCCTTTTCCCTTTTGAGGTCGATCAGAACAAAACATTTTAAAATTCGGTGATAAAAAACAAGATCCACATAATGATGTTGATTATCGAGAGTGATCCGGTATTGACGACCAATGAATGCAAAACCTTTGCCCAATTCAAGCAAGAAGTGCTGGAGGTGTTCGATCAATCGTTTCTCCAACTCCGATTCGCTCAAATGGTGGGGTTCGGGAATCTTGAGGAACTCTAACACATACGGGTCCTTTACGATGTCAGTTGGCTTCTCAACGAGTTTGCCCCTGGAAGCCATTTCAATTATGCCTTTTTTGTCCTTTGATGAGGCAAGCCTCAAAAACAAACTTGATCTTTTTTGGCGTTTCAACTCTCTCACATTCCAATTTTCAAGAACTGCCTGCTTTTCATAAAAGGTCCGTTCCAGATCATCATCAATTTTGATCAATTCTACAAAGTGAGACCAACTCAATTTGTGAGACAATGTCTCACAAATCGGGTACCGGACATACAATTGCCGCATATGATTAAGGTTGCTCCTGCTAAACCCTTTTCCATGCAAAGTCGATAAATCGGTGGAAAGGTTTTCCAGAAGGGTTCTCCCATATTGAGCGCGCAATTTACCTCCTTGTTCAAATTCAATGATATACTTACCGATTTCCCAATATGTCTCTAAATGAGCACGTTCTATCGCTTTATACGCTTTTTCCCTTCCCTTCTCAAAAGCAAGGGAGATCTGGTGAACGAGTTCTTTGTATTTCGGCTCGAGTTCCTCAAGTTTCATCAGGTTAAAATTACGATAATCAAAAACAATCAACGAGAAAAATCAACATTACTGCTAAACGAACCCTGGCATGATCCGTGGAATTGAAATCGAGGCAGAATTCTATTAAATTGAATAACCTAAAACGTGGCTCAACCCAGGGCTATGGTCAGGAGCGTCAGTTGGAGACTTCAAAATCGCCCCGTCCATAGATTTGTCGTTATCCATAATCTCCAACTACCTTCAACCCTAAACATGCGCTTCCTCCCTGCCATCCTCCTGTTCATCACCCTCTCCCTGAGCCAAATTCAGGCCCAGAAAATCTATGTTTCCGTCCGTTTGCCAGCAGATTCCATCGAGGGTGCTGCCCTGTATGATTCTCTGATGGATGGCATGCGCACGGGGCGTTACCTGGCCTGTACCTTCGACACGACCTACAAATCCCTCAGCTACGATGATCTTACCTGGATTTTGGCAAAACTGAATGTCCCCTGGGCTCAACGAACCGAGGAAATGGAGGAAAAAGTAATGGAGGCTGACAAGGAAATGATGGCCTTTGAACCCGAAGAATTCTTGCTAGAATTTCGTTTTTATCCCGAATCGGGTGAACTGGAGCCGGCGCGGATTGGGGCAGTTGCGCCTGGTTTTGACGGCCACCCGCCCTTCATGTTCAAGGTGTACGATGTCCGCGAAGAAACCCGCCACTTCTGGGATCCGATCCGGCAAAAAGCCAATCGCATCCTTCGCAAAAGGCTCGAAGCAGGCGGGCGGTGGGATCCGCCCAAAACCGGGATCACGTATTATCCTCCGAGGATACATTCCCTGATTTACGATATCACCGATCGGCCTGGGCGGGGGTTTCCCAATGTTCAATTTCACCACATCAGTGCCGGCCTCGTGCTAAAATTCATGCATGGCGAACTTGCGACCCTGAACTTTAGAGATGAAAACCCCAAAGAGCTGTTTAGTAACTGGTATCGATCAGAATTTCATACCCTGGATCATACCTGGGGCATGGCAAAGGATGATACGATCAGGGTAGAAATGAAATTGGGATACCCCATGAGTCGCCACGAGCCCTGGCAGGAACCCGCATGGTGGAATGTTTATTTTTACACAGAAGTTACGCCTGTTCGGGTGGGAATCACCAGCAATGAAAATAAAGAAGTCTGGTTCGATTGGGAGGAAGCCATGGAAAAGGTCCCCGAGATGTGGATACTGAAGCTGTTTCTGGATGAGCGGCTGTTTGAAAAATTAGGAGCAGAAATCAAATGGTAGGATGGGAATGAGGGAGAGGGAAATCCCGCTTTGGTCAATGTGTAAACGTCGGGCCGGGCTCGGCTGTTGGTGTGGGGCATTGGACCTCTCAGTAACCCATCCCCCCAATCCAGCTTAAATCCCTGAGGTAAATTGTAATTTTTTGGCCAGATAATCGGAAATTTTCCGATTATCTCATTGAAATTTCACAATCATTTGTTATTTTTGAATCAGCTAATCGGAAATTTTCCGATTATCAGAAAATTTTTTGACAATATGGATATCCGAACAAGAGTAAAAGATTATGCGGAAACTCCTATGTCCAGGCATTTAATGCTGGAATTGCTCCGTGATTACCACCGTCCAAATGATAAAATCAGCGAACTGATCAAAAGCCACGCACTGATTGCGCTCAGGAGGGGATTGTATGTAGCGGGACCTGATCTGGATTTGCCCGTGCCAGAGCCATTTCTGATCGCAAATCACCTCAGGGGACCGAGCTATGTATCATTGGAGTCAGCCTTGTCATATTGGAATATGATCCCGGAAAGGACCTACGAAATCAGTTCGGTCACCATCAAAACCTCCAAAGGATACCAGACTCAGTTAGGCAGATTCAGCTACAAACAGTTGGCCACCCCATATTATTCCTACGGCATCAAAAACATCAGGCATTCCCCCAAACAAACCATGCTGATTGCCTCGCCCGAAAAAGCCCTGTGTGATAAAGTGGTACTTACCCCGGGAATTAATCTGAGAAGTATCAGGCAAACCCGGGAAATATTATTGGAAGACCTTCGCCTGGACAGGGAAATTTTAAACAACCTGGATACTCAGTGGATGGAATTGTGGGTGGAGGCTGCCCCCAAAAAAAGTAGTCTGGAAATTCTGATCAAAACGCTCAGGGAATTATGATAAAGGATTGGATCGCAGAATATAATCCTCAGAATAAGGAGGAAATATTGTCCGCCTTGCGGGAAATAATGCAGGAAATTACCCTGGCAGGCTTATCCCGAACGGATTTTTTTGAGAAGGCAGCCTTTTACGGTGGCACCGCTCTGCGGATTTTTTATGGATTGGACAGATATTCAGAAGATTTGGATTTTTCTTTGTTGAAGCCAGATCCGGATTTTTCAATTGAGCCATATTTCAAAGCCATTCTGGATGAATTTATCTCCTTGGGTCTGACGGTGAGCATCAGGGAAATAAAAAAGAAAAGCCAATCTGCAGTTGATTCTGCCTTTCTCAAAGCGGAAACTATATGGCAGGAAATCGTACTCGAAGACCTGATCAAAGAGACGGGGATTCGATCCAACCGCACCCTGAAGATAAAAATTGAAGTGGATCGACAACCACCATCGGGTTTCAAAACGGAAGAAAAGTTATTGCTTCGCCCCTTTTCGTTTTATGTGAAATGCTACACCAAGCCAGGATTATTTGCGGGTAAAATGCATGCCCTGCTTTTCAGAAAGTGGAAAAATCGGGTCAAAGGGCGGGATTGGTATGATTTGGAGTGGTATATCAAAAAAGGAATTCCTTTGGATCTCAATCACTTTCTGGCCAGAGCAAAGGATACCAACGATTGGCAAGACGATTCCATTACCAGGAAACAGGTGAAGGAATTATTGAGCGCGAAAATCAACTCAGTTTCTTTTAACAGCATCAGGGAAGACGTGGTGAAGTTTATCAAAAATGATCATGCCTTGAAAATCTGGAGCCCGACCTATTTTTGTGATCTGGTGGAGAAAATTAAATTTGAAAATGCCTGATCTGACCTGAAAATCAATTTTCCAGCAAGCATCCAGGAAGTGGTGAGGGAAAGAAGGCTTCAAAACTCAAATAACTCTCCAACCTTCACTCCCAAACTCTCGCCCAGTCTCTTCACCATACTGATGGAGGTATTGATCTTTCCCCGTTCAATTCGTGCAATTTGAGTGTATTCCACATTGCAGAGTTCGGCCAGTTTTTCCATGGTGATACCCTTTTCGAGGCGGATTTTGCGAATGTTCTGCCCAAAGTCAAGGATAAAATTTTCTTCTCTTATTTTAGTCATTGTGGCAAGAATGACATATTATTTTTATATTTGTTATTGCATAGAAGCCATAAAGAGTACAGCCATGACCAAAGAATCAGCAAAAGAAATCGTGATCAGACTGAACCCCGAAAAGTTTGATGGAGGTGAAAGCCAGGTATTTGAGGGCATAATCTCAGCCATTCAGGGACTTACAAATCCCGGAAATGAACCTATCTCCCCCAAAATCTCTGAAGCAATCCATACCCTGACCGAAATTCTGTCCGGATTCAGGCGAAATGATTAACTTTCATTTGACCCAACCTCCTTTCCCTTATGCCCCAATACGCCGACATATACGTAATCAGGGAAACCTGGTCCAAGCAGGTGGGAATGAACCACCAAAAAAGTATCTCCCCCGCTCAGAAAAATGGCTTACTGCACAGGATACGGGGATTATTTGGGTGGAGGCACAGAAGTTCTGAACAAGCTGTGAACAAGAAAGATTGAAAAAATTACCTGTTTGAGGCAAAATTGGAGACCATGATATATCAAGCTGCCATCAAATTAGAGCTCGAAAACCGGGAGGTTCAGGTCGTCATTGACTTTGATACGGGTCTGATTGGGTTCACAGAAAGGGTCGGGGAGGATGTGAAGGAGTACTTTTACCGCGAAAGTCCGGCAGCTTTTAAGGTAGCTTTTCTGGAAAAGATCAAGCCTTTGGCTGTGGATCGCCCCATGCTCAATTTTCGGATTTGCAGGAAGAACCAGGCGGTCATGGAATGGTTGAAAGCGCTTCCTGGTGGGGATAAAAATGAAGGTAATCCTGAAAAGGGTGGGGAAAGTGGTTGAGAAACTGGGGTGAGTGGTTGTGAAAATTAACTCCACGACTTTAATTCAGGGCATTTTGGGAAACTGGTTCGGGGCTAAACGGTGCAGGAAAGGGGTAAGTCAGGTTATTATAATTAAATTATTGCCGAAATGCGCATTGAAATCATTCAGGGGGACATCACTGAAATCGCAACGGATGCAATTGTAAATGCAGCAAATTCTTCCTTGCTGGGAGGTGGTGGAGTAGATGGGGCCATTCACAGAAAGGGCGGCAAGGCTATTCTGGACGAATGCATTAAGATTCGTAACCGCCAGGGAAATTGTGAAGTGGGAGAAGCTGTAATTACCACAGGTGGGAATTTGCCTGCAAAATATGTGATTCATACCGTTGGCCCGGTTTGGAACGGGGGTAAAAAGAATGAGGCAGAAAAATTGAGGTCCTGTTATTGGAATTCGTTGAAATTGGCCGGGGAACATAGCCTGAAAACTATTGCTTTTCCAAATATCAGCACTGGCATCTATCGTTATCCCAAAGAACTGGCGGTTTCTGTTGCCATTGAAGCAGTGAAGGACTATCTGGCTGACCAGGCCCTGATCGAAAAAGTTGTTTTTGTATGTTTTGATCAGGAGAATTTTGACCTTTACAATGCTTATCCTGACAAATAATCTACTGCCAAATCTGGAAAATGGGAGTTTCGAGAACCCTAAAACTTAGAATAGCCAGCCCTTTTGAGAGCTTTTCTAAGCTGTTGCACAGTTTTCTGGGTAACGGCTTTTCACAGAATCAGGATGGGACCCTAACCTCAGTTGCTTTTGGGGATGATTTGTTTAACTATGAGGCGCATGATTACCAGGAATCGCTGGAAATTTTGGATCGCAGGGAGGCTGAGGGCAAGGAAAATTCAGTAGTAATTTGGGACGACGGATTTACGGAAAGTTTCGATCTTTTGATCACAAAGCTTGAAGGAGGTTACCAGGGTTTTCGGTCTCATTTTACTTTGCAAGTCGGGATAGGGATTGGAAAAAGAATCAGAGGTGCAGAAAGATATACAGATTATGGCTATTACCTGTCGGAATTTGTGCCGCGGTTGATTAATTTGGGGTGCGCAATATGTGAAATTGAATGCCACGATTTTGATTACTGACCCGAATTTCCAAATGACAATTAAAGAAATTGAAGAGCAAAGACTTGGTCCTGGATTTATTTCTCAATTGCCTTCAACCGTTGTGAACTAAAAAGTGTGGGTGCCAAAAGTATGAAATCAATATTCGCGTTGTTTTTTGCACTGTTTTTCCTCCCCATTACAGGTGAAATATCCATGGCAGGAATAAAAATCAATGCTCCCCGAAAGTCGCTCCAAAATCTGAATCTGGAAATTGTTGCCAGGGACCAAAGTACGGTAAAGTACAGAACTGAAAACGGAAACGACTTCTCTGTCACAGTTGAAAAGGGCAAAGTGGTTTACATGGAAAACGATTGGTTACAGGATGAAAAAGGCAGGCAACCATTGTTTTCGGATTTTTCTTTTGGTGAGACTTCCTTGAAGGAAATCAGAGCAAAATTTTCAACTAATGGGTTTGTTTATAAGGACAGAAGTGCAATAAAGACAGATACTCATTTGGTTATGTTCAATTGTTTTGAATTTGACTCGAAAGGAGGTGAGGTTTTGGTGACTATATCAAAAATTTCCCTGGATGAAGCCGTTTCGATTGAAGATGTTGCCGACAAGCTAAAGTTGGATGCCCTTATAATTGCCAGCAAATCCTATTTGGATGTGATCTGGGGCAAGGAAAAGTCATTTGACAAAAATTATAAAAAAATTAATCCATAAATAATTGAGCAGATTGAGCCTCCCAATCACCCTAACACCTGCAATCCTCAACCAAAAGCTGCCCAATTTGACCTTCCAGGCCAAATTTTTCAAGGATTATGCGAGCCAGGCTTTCGGAAAGTGAAGAGCCGCTTAGTCTGAATTGTGTTTCATGAAAAAAGTAAAGTGCCTCGTTGATGGTCCAGTTGTCTATGTGCAACGGTTCAAAACCATGGGTTTTTAGCAGGTCCAACAGGCATTGGTGACAAATTTCAAACACTGAAAACCAAATTCTGGGTAGTGATCGCCTTGATTTCTTTTCCCGGCCCTAAATTTAATCGGGAACTGCTTTTTCCAGACAATTGATTTTTCGTAAAACCCAGTTCCATCATGTGTTTTTGGAAGGAATCAGGGCCATTTTGATAAAGCCAATAGTCAAAGAAAGATTCAAAAGATCTTTTGGCCAGGGAAGCAATTTTATCGCGTGAATCCGTTTCGAAAAGGATGTTAAAGTTGGGAATTTCAACAATGAAAGAATGGGCCGTTTCCTCAATAACCATCGTACAGGAAACTGCATCAGGCCGCCCTCCTTTCAAAAGAATGGCATCTTCTCCCTTGATAAATTCGACGCTTCGCATAAATCCTTTCATCTAATTTACGAAAATCTTCAGTTTTTACCTTTTGCAAGCACCTTTTAGTGTAAACGATTTCATGATGAACATGTTTCAGTACTGGAAATCAGATCCACTTTCCCAAATTCCTGCCTTTCATTTCCTTCAGAATAAGTACTTTTAGTTCAGATTTAGTTTCACAGATTACCCATTAAAGAATTCTCCCCACCCCATGACCATCCAGGACCAAATCAACGAATACATCGCCAGTCAACCCGCCTCCAAACGCAGCGACCTGCAGGAGCTGCATCGCCGCATGCTGGAAATTTTGCCCGCAGGCAAATTGTGGTTTCTGGATGGTAAAAACGAAGACGGAAAGGTCGTTTCCAATCCCAATATCGGCTACGGAAATCGCACCATTCAATACGCCAACGGCAAAACCAAAGAGTTTTACCAGATCGGGATCAGTGCCAATACCACGGGAATTTCAGTGTACGTCCTCGGCCTCGAAGACAAAACCTGGCTGGCCAAAACCTTTGGAAAAACCCTCGGAAAAGCCAGCGTGACGGGCTATTGCATCAAGTTCAAGTCGCTGAAAGAGATCGATGTTGCCGTGCTGGAAGCTGCCATTCGATCGGGGTTGGAGGGAATTGACTAACCCGGAAAATCCCATCTATACAACTTTGAGGATGGAGTAGAATCTCCCAAACAGTCCATTGGATGGCACAGGACTCGTTTTTTTTCACGACAGGAGATTTCAAACTCTGTTTTAAATTTTTCAACTACAACAATCCCGGATTTGGCTACATAGTTTGATCTTCCTTCCTGCATCTTTGTGAAGTAGAAATTAAACTTTAAAAAATTATGTCAAAAATTCTGATTACAGGTGCAAACGGAGGCTTTGGAGCCCTGACCGTAAAAACATTACTCAGCCAGGGTCACAGTGTGGTGGCCACCATGCGCAATACGGATTCCAAAAACAAGGCAGCTGCCGACGAGCTCGCTGCGCTGGGAGCCAAAATTGTGAATCTGGATGTCACGGATGAAGCCAGTGTGAATCTGGGGGTGGCCCGGGCCATCGAACTGCTTGGTGGACTCGACGTGGTGATCAATAATGCCGGGGTGGGCGTGCTGGGCATCCAGGAGCAGTTCAACATGGATGATTTTCAGCGCCTCTTCGACATCAACGTTTTCGGGGTGCAACGCGTAAACCGCGCCGCTTTGCCCCACCTCAGAGCCCAGGGCTCGGGCCTGCTGATTCACATTTCCAGCCTGCTGGGAAGGATTGTGATGCCGTTTTATGGTCCCTACAACGCGACCAAATGGGCGCTGGAAGCCCTGGCCGAAAATTACAGGGTGGAATTGTCTGGCTTTGGGGTCGATTCCTGCATCGTGGAGCCGGGCGGCTATCCCACCAGCTTCATGGACAGCCTCCTGCGTCCCTCAGATCACTCCCAGGATGCCAGCTACGGAGCTATGATTCATGCTCCAAAGTTTGCTTTTGACAGCTTTGAAGGCGCTCTGGCTGGCAATCCAGCTCAGAATCCGCAAAATGTGGCCGATGCCATCGCCCAGCTGATCAGCACTCCTGCCGGGCAACGGCCCATGCGTACCACGGTTGACAACATGGGCATGGGCGCCATGGTCGCTCCCTACAACGCTCAACTGGAGCAAATCCACCAGGGGCTGTACAATGCCTTTGGCATGGGAGAAATGCTGAAACTGAAAGTTTAAGGGAACCTCTAAAAACTGCGAATCTCTGCGTTGGACTTGGTTCAGAAATGCTCATTTACGGTAGTAAACTGCGCTTTCCTCACCTGCGTCCGCCTTGATCTTCTTTGTTTTTAGAGATTCCCTGAAGCTACATCCTGGCAAAAAACGGGCGGCTGAATGATTCATTTGGCTGCCTGTTTTGCTGCCTGAAAACAAAAAATTCCCCTGACTAAAATCCTGCCTCAATCCCCAAAAATCAATAAATTGCATCATGGCCGAAACTGAAATAGCCCGCCTGAAAACGATCAGCGATCTGCATCGTTTCAACGAAATTCCCCCGCCCGAGCACCCGCTGATCAGTCTGATCGATTACAGCAAGGTGAGGCACACGGCCGATGGGAATGAAATGAAGTGGATCCAGGGCTTTTACACCATTGCGTTGAAGCGCAATGTGGTGGGCAAGTACCGTTATGGTCAGCAGGAGTACGATTTCGACGAAGGCCTGATGACGTTTTTCTCGCCCGATCAGGTTATTTCCGTGCAACTGATCGAGCAGGATGCAACCACCCATCCTCCTACAGGTTGGATTCTGGCCATTCATCCAGATTTTTTCTTTGGAACTTCTCTGGCCGCAAACCTGCATAAGTATCCCTTTTTCAACTATTCTGTGCGGGAAGCCCTCTTTTTGTCTGAGAAGGAAGAAGGCATTGTCAATGGGATTCTGCAAAATATCCGCACCGAGTACCAGGCCAATCTCGACCAGTTCAGCCAACAGATTATCATCAGTCAGATCGAATTATTGCTGAATTACTCTGAGCGCTTTTATCAACGCCAGTTTCTGACCCGCAAGGCCTCCAATCACCAGATTCTGGATCGGCTGGAAGAGTTGCTGGAGAAATCCTTTGCTGGCCGCGAGGCCGAAAATGGGGGCCTGCCCACCGTGCAGGAGATCAGCCAGAGCCTCAACCTGACCGCCGACTACCTGAGCAGCATGCTCAAAAGCCTGACCGGACAGACCACCCAGCAGCACATTCACAACAAGCTGATCGAAAAAGCCAAAGTGAGATTGTCCACCACCAACCTTTCTGTGAGCGAAATCGCCTACGAACTGGGGTTTGAGCATCCGCAATCTTTCAGCAAATTATTCAAATCCAAAACCCGGCAGACACCCCAGGAATTCAGAACTTCGTTTAATTGAGGAAACTGGTATTGAAAACATGGGATTAAGAGAAGTAAAAAAAGAGCTGGATGTTCTTGATAAAAAGCAGATTATCGAACTTGTAGTCGATCTTTACAAGAAGAATAAATCAGTAAGGGAGTATCTGGACTTTTTTGCTTTGCCCAATGAAAAGGAGTTATTTGAAAAATACAAAGTCCGGGTGTATGAGGCATTTCATCCAAAACGTGGCTTTGGCTACAAACTGAAAGCTGGAAAGCAAGCCATTGCAGACTTTAAGAAACTTGGGACTTCCCCTGATTTGCTCGCGGAGTTGATGCTTTTTTATGTGGAAACTGGGGTAGAATTCACTCAGAAATACGGAGATATGGATTTGGCCTATTATAACAGTCTGGAATCTACTTTTTTTGCTGCATTGAATGGTTTGGAAAAATCAGATTTACTTGAGCAATTTCGAGACAGGGCGCAGGGAATTTGTGAATCTGCCTGTAATATTGGCTGGGGGCTTTATGATAGCCTGCAAACCGCTTTTGACCGGTATTATTGATTTTTAAAGGTTTCCGGGGAATTTTTTGTTTTGAAACGGGCGGAATTTGGGTGAATTTTAATGCAGAATCCCATTTCAAAGTACCTCAGTAATTTTCAAATCCCCATGAATAAATTCCTCCTCACCCTTTGCCTGGCTGGCCTTTTGGCCTCCTGCACCTCTCAAAATCCTCCAAAAGAAGGCAAAACGGATGCTGCTGAAACTCCGCCTGCACCCCGCGACACAACTCCAAAGGTGACAGGCGTGGGCGGGGTATTCTTCTATGCAGAAAATCCCAAAGAGGTAAAGGACTGGTACGCCAAAAATCTGGGCGTGGAGATCAATGACTGGGGTTCTGCCAGTTTTGAATCCCGCAATATCGACCGTCCCGACGAGATCAATTCCCTGCAATGGAAGCCTTTCAAGAAGGGAGATACCTATTTTGCTCCCTCCAAAAAGGAGTTTATGATCAATTATCAGGTACAGAATCTGGAAGGATTGGTGCGACAACTGCGGGCCAACGGTGTCACCATTCTGGATACGGTCGCGGTTTACGATTATGGCAAGTTTGTGAACATCATGGACCTGGAAGGCAATAAACTGGAACTGTGGGAACCCGCTGAAGAAACCGCTGAGTAGCCTATGAAATCACTTTCTGGTCTTCTTTTTTTGCTCCTGTTTTCACTTCAGGCCCTTTCACAATCCGTTCCGTTCAAAGTGGGCGAAAAATGGAAATTTGAGCACCCCAATGTGAGTGAAAACGGGAATTCCTATGGGAAATTTCTTTTCAATGAAGGGCTTTGCGCAGTAATTTACCATCGTAAAGTAGGATTCATTGATTCTGCCCAAACCATTGTCATCCCTTTTGATTTTCTGGCTGAAGGGAGTTCATCTTCTTATTCTTATCCTTTTGCGAACGGCAGGGTCATTGTTTACAACGGTACCAACTGGGGAGTAATTGACAAAACGGGCAAAACCGTGGTCCCGTTTCTTTATCAGGGCCTGCAAAGGTTTGAGCACTACTACTACTTTTACCAAAACGACCATAATGGCTATCTGGACAGCGCCGGGAAGGTGGTGATTGAGTCAGAGTATGAATGGCCGACTGCGCCTTATCGTACAGATGAAAAAATTGAGCAGCAGATTTTGCTGAACCAGCAACAGCTTGCGCTGGAAAGTCAGGCAGGAATCAGCCGGAAACAGGCCATCAGAATTGCCAAAAGTAAAGGCTGTTACCACGACGATGCCTGGCCATTTACCCCCCATGTAGCCCTCGACCCCGTAAAGAATCAATGGGTGATCAGCTCCACCAAAGATGGAGGCATGACCCGTGCAGGCGATTGCGCCCACACCAACGGATGCATTGTGCACTTTCAGTACCAGATTGTGATTGACTCACAGAATGGGAAAGTGAAGGAAAAAACCATGGAGAAGCACCTCATTCCCGTTTATGAGTAATGCAAATTACCCCAATATGGTTCGAAAAAATTAATTTTACCCCTGAAAAATAGATTTTACCCCAACGGGCGGGTATTTCAATGGGTTTTATTTTGAAAAAATGCAAATTACCCCAATGTGGTTCAAAAAAAATGTATTTTACCCCTGAAAAATAGATTTTACCCCAACGGGTAAGCATTTTAAGGGATTTTACCCCGAAAAAATGAAAATTACCCCAGTGTTGTTTGAAAAAATACATTTTACCCCTGAAAAATAGATTTTACCCCAATTGGCAGGTATTTTAATGGGTTTTATCTTGAAAAAATGCAAATTACCCCAACATTGATCAAAAAAATACATTTTACCCCTGAAAAATAGATTTTACCCCAATTGGTAGGTATTTTAATCAAATTTATCCCGAAAAAATGTAAATTACCCCAACATTGATTGAAAAAATACATTTTACCCCGCTCGGCAAAGAAAGATGAAAAAGGTAGGATATACATGGCTCAGGGAAAAACTCGGGATCTGGGGTTATGGATTGACGCATGAATCCTACATTGGCGCAACCAATAAAACAGAGATTGGCTCAACGGATGCCATCATCCAGACCTTCAAATCGAAGTACGATGTGCCTGGGGAGAACCCTTTAGGTCATTTGGAATTCGCCCTGAAGTATGATGATTTGAACCTGGCTTTCATCAAAGCAGTTTTTGATGCAGTTGGTCACCAGGCCGTGCAGGAATATGTATCTGCCAATCCCAACGGAAAATATTCGCGGATCATCGGGTATTTGTATGAATTCACCACGGGGGAGTCGCTTGAGGCCAATGTCACCACGTCAAACTATCAGGACTTACTCGACCCTCTGCGTTACATAACGGGCGATGTTGCCAAAATACCCAGATGGAAAATCAGAGATAATCTGCTGGGTAACACAAACTTCTGTCCCATAATCAGAAGGACCACAGAATTGGTGGGATCGCTGGATTGGGAAATTGAAGCTGCTCTGGAAAACCTTCAGGAGGAGTATTCTCCTGAAATATTCAAGCGGGCAGCCTACTACCTGTTCAAGAAGGAGTCAAAGTCATCCAGTGAAATTGAAAGAGAAAATCCGTCACAGGATCGATTGGACAGGTTTATCAGTTTGCTGGAAAGCGCCGGCCAGAGTTCACTGGAAGAATCGCTTTCAGAGCATGAATTGATCCGCCTGCAAAACACCATCGTTGATCCACGATATGCAGACAAGGAATTCAGAAATTACCAAAACTACATTGGTCAGACCCTGCGGGATTATTCCCAGAAAATTCATTACGTATGCCCTCCTCCGGAAATGGTGCGCCCGCTAATGCAGGGGTTGGCTGGGTTAAGCAGGAAAAACCAGGCCACGGGAGCGGTGATTAAAGCGGCCATCGTTTCGTTTGGGTTTGTATTTATTCACCCTTTTGAAGACGGAAATGGAAGAATTCACAGATTTTTGATCCACGACATCCTGGTTCGCGATGGAATTGTGCCCAACGGGACCATTTTGCCTGTTTCTGCCCAGATACTCGCCAATATGGATAAGTATGATAAATGTTTGGAGGCATTTTCCGGGGTAATTGCCAGAAAAGTAAAGTATGAATTAAATGAAAAGGGGGAGTTGAGAGTCAAAAACCCACTGGAAACGGAGGCATTGTATAAATTTCCTGACCTGACCGCGCAAACTGTTTTTCTGGCCAGAGCTATACAGGAGACTATCGGCAAAGATCTGCCTGAAGAATTGCTTTTTTTGCAATGCTATGATGAACTAAAGGGGGAAATTCAGAGAATTGTAGACATGCCAGACAAGAAAGTCGATAAAATGATCCTTTTTCTGCATCAGAACAAAGGAAAGCTGGCTCTCAGGAAAAGAAAATTTTTTGAGGAACTCGATGATTCTGAAGTAAGTGGAATGGAATTGGCCTATCAGAATACCTTTACCCGGGCAAGGGAGAATAGCCTGAATCGCAGAAATGTGAGTTAAGGGAAAATGCACTCTGAAATGTAGTCATGGATTGAATTTCCGACCTCTCAAAGCTTTATCTTTACAATGAATTAAATGCAAAGCAGGTAGTGAAAAATTTGGACCGTGAATATCATGAATGGCTGGAAGAGTTAAAAAAGAGGATTCATTCTGCCCAAATAAAAGCAGCTCTTTCCGTTAATCATGAGCTTATTTTACTTTATTGGGGTATTGGAAGAGATTTGCAGGAGAAGCAGGATAAGCTTGGTTGGGGAAATTTCGTAGTGGATAGTTTGGAAAAAGACCTTAGGAATGCTTTCCCTGAAATGAAAGGTCTGTCGAGGAGGAATTTATTCTACATGAAGAGTTTTTTCTCGTTTTATGATGGACAATTTGAAAAAGTGCAACAACTTGTTGCACAAATTCCCAGGGGACATAACATCCACATTGTCAGTAAGTCACGGGATGTCAAAGAGGCTGAATTTTATTTGAGAGAAACATTGGAGAATAATTGGTCCCGGGATGTTCTCCAACTGCAAATGAAATCAAATTTGTTTTCCAGAAAGGGAAATGCAACCACCAATTTTCAGGAAACATTGCCCAGCCCCAACTCGGACCTGGCCCACCAAACATTGAAAGATCCTTATTTATTTGATTTCCTGACCTTGAAAAAGGAAACAGATGAAAAAAATATTGAGGAGCAATTGACCAAACATATTACCCAGTTTTTATTGGAATTGGGTACAGGCTTTGCCTTTGTTGGAAGGCAAAAAAAACTTGAGATCGGCGAGAAGGATTATTTCCTGGATTTGCTTTTTTACCATACCAGATTGAGGTGTTATGTGGTGGTGGAATTAAAGGCCCGTAGCTTTAAGCCTGAGTATGCTGGAAAACTCAGTTTTTATCTGTCTGCAGTGGATGACATCCTGAAATCAGAATCTGATAACGCAACCATTGGCATCATTCTTTGCCAGGGAAAAAATCAAATAGAGGTGGAATATGCACTGAAAGGAATTAAACAACCAATTGGAGTTGCAGAGTATCAATTAAGTAAAGCTTTGCCAGAAGAAATTAAAAGTCAGTTGCCAAGTGTGGAAGAAATTGAAAAGGAACTTTCAGGCCCCAATCATCCCGATCAACAAGCAGATTAAAACAATCGCATGCTCTTTTCTTTCAGGAAAATCAGTTTTAAATGAGCTCATTTACAAAATCATGGCCCGAAATTGAAGCCCTCATTCACGCCGCATTCAAAAACGTGCGGCTTGGCGACGGCATTGGCTACCACGAAGCCGGGGCCATGGACGATTACAACCCGCCAGATTCTCCCATTTATCTGGCTGCCAGGGCCCGGGACGAACGAAATGACTGGACCCATCTTTTGCATGAATTGGACGGAACGGAGCCAGATCCTTCCCGACACTGTTTCATGGATGTGCAGGGTCTGCTTTATTTCTTGCCCGTTTTGTTGCTCAGACAAGACTGGATCGTCAACAGTATCCTGCATTTTTGTATTTCAGAATTCTACCAGCGGGAAGGGTATAACCGGGGTACGTATTTCGACCTGCTCAATGCCCTGACCACGGAACAGAAAAATTGTCTCTACTATTTTTATCTTCACCAGTTTGAGACCCGCCACCCCGACTTTTGGGAGGAAGATCTCAATGCAGAATTTGCCACAGGAGAATTTACCATGAAGGGCTTTGATTACCGCGAATTTCTGACCCTGCATTTTGCGCCCTGAGGGTGGAAATGTGTTGGATTTGGCCCGGCTTGCACGTAATTTTGGACTCTGATTGAGAATATCCATCTTTCCATGGATATTCCCGAACAAAAGGCAGTTTTGCCCGTTCTCAAGACAAAGAAGCCCATGGTGGTGTTTTATCTCATATTATTTGGAACTGCGGCCCTGATTCTCTACGCTTACCGGGCTGTGCACCTCGTTTCCCGCGACTGGAAGCCCCGGGCCAAATGGATTTTCCGCATCACCTTTCTGGTCGTTTCCATCTTTGTCTATGCCAGCACCTCCTACATCGCCGTCAACCGCGACGACTATCCCCGCATCAGTTTTGCCCGCACCTACTCCATCGTAGGGGCCATCACCCTTTCCGTAACCCTGTTGGGCATCAGCGTATTTCAATTGCTGGCTGATTTGGTTTTACTGGGGCGCAAAATTGCCTTCAAAACCCGAAAGAATAAAAATCCTGGCCAGGAAATGACCCGCCGTACTTTCATGAACAAGCTGGCCCTCGGGGTAGGTGGACTCATGCTGGGTTCATTTTTGTGGGGCACCACCAAAGGGAAATATGGCTGGCGCATCCTTACCAATCAGCTGGCTTTCGAAAACCTTCCCCCTTCATTTGACGGGTTGAAAATCGTGCAAATCTCTGATTTGCACCTGGGTAGCTTCAACGAAAACTACGAACCCATCCGCGAAGCGGTGGAAATGATCAACGAGCTGGAGCCCGAT
The DNA here is from genome assembly GCA_020635905.1 of Bacteroidia bacterium. GTDB lineage: Bacteria > Bacteroidota > Bacteroidia > J057 > JADKCL01 > JACJYV01. The sequence goes on along the minus strand of JACJYV010000005.1, from coordinate 310,772 downwards.
TACATCTTTTTTACCGGCGACCTGGTCAATGAAAAACCCGAGGAGGCCAGTTCCTGGGTTGATGTATTCGCCCAACTGAAAGCCAAAACGGACAAATTTGCCATTCTGGGAAACCACGATTACGGCTGGGGACGCATTACGGACGAGGACCGTGACCGCAACAGCCTGGGCGTGGCCGAAATCAACCGTAAAATGGGCTTCAAAATGCTCATGAACGAACACACCATTCTGGAAAGGAATGGCGAAAAAATCGGGCTGGTGGGCGTGGAAAACTGGGGTTTTTCTGAACAGAATTGGTTCCCGACCCGCGGAGATTATAGAAAATCAGTGGAAGGCATGGAGGAAGTGCCCTTCAAAATTCTGCTCAGCCACGATCCCACCCATTGGGACCACCACATCCTCAATCAGGAAAATGTGGACCTCACCCTTGCTGGTCACACTCACGGAGGCCAGGTTGGAATTTCCATTCCAGGTTTATTTGAACTCAGCGCAGCGAAATTCTTCTACAAGCGCTATGCCGGCCTTTACAAGGAAGGCAAACAGCATCTGTACGTCAATCGCGGATTGGGCTACCTGATTTTCCCGGGGCGGGTGGGCATGCCGCCCGAAATCACCCTGCACGTCCTTAACCGCGCCTGATTTTTTCCGGCAAGGCGGATTCCATCCTGAAAATTCCGAACTTAAGGGAAAAATCACCCCATGGATCTCCTCACCTTCACCCAGGCCGGATTTGTGCTGCTCAGTCTGGTTTGTATTGCCGCAATTTTTCTTCTGCTGAAAAGGGGAATTCGCCTGCGCGAACCTGCTTCCCAAAAGAAAATCCTTCTCATTTTCTGGGTTGCGCTGATCATTTGGCTGGCTTTGCTATCCGCCCTTTCTCTTAGCGGATTTTTATCCAGATTCGACACCCTGCCTCCACGCATGCCGCTGGTGATTCTGCCGCCGCTATTGGTTGCCATATTTTTCTTCCGTTCAAAGTTGGCAGGGGAGGTGGCTGACGAAGTTCCTCCCGCCTGGGTCATGTACCTGCAGGGCTTTCGGGTACCGGTCGAATTGCTGCTTTGGGCGCTTTTTTTGGCCAATGCCCTGCCGCAAAGACTGACTTTTGAAGGCACCAACTGGGATGTGATCACAGGACTGACGGGCCCTCTGTTTGCCTTGGTTTGTTTTTCCAGGGGAAAAATTCGCCGTGGCATGGCCATTGCCTGGAACATTCTGGGGTTAATCCTGCTGCTCAACATTGTGACCACCGCCGTACTTTCTTTTCCCACCCCATTTCAGGTCTTCAATGATGCACCAGGCAACACCATTATGACCACTTTTCCCTGTATTCTGCTGCCCGGGCTGCTGGTGCCACTGGCGTATTACCTGCATATCCTGTCTTTGAAGCAGATGGTTAGGGTGGGGAGGGGCTAATTTCTAATACTATTGGTGTTTTTCAATCACAGCGCCTGATCTTTTGGGATTCAGGTCAATTCTTCCATTCTTATTTTATTGGCTTCAATTGGGTCAGGGGCTTCAATAGGGAAATGTTTATTTTCGAAATTTTCAATCAAAAGCGATAGAATTTCGGCTTCGTCGCCCTCTTTGCTATTAATTGGAGCATGGAAAATTGCGTCAAGTCGTTCAAGAGCCTGGTAGTAATCTTTATCTGTTTCAATGAGTTTCTTGTTCATGATAGCTTGCTGGAGGATATGGGAAGAATTCAAATCTACGAATTCCTCTTCAAAAACCCCCAGACTGCATCCTTATGAAATTCCTCCGTGCCGCCGGCACTGAGCAAACCCAGGCTGTCGCGCTGCGCGCGTGACAGCGGACCTTCCTCGTATCCACGCGAACCAAGCACGGCTACGCCGTTTTCGGCAGCCAGGCGAAAGGCTTTCGCGCCTGCAAGTTTGGCCAGAGAAGCCCGCATGAAGCGCTCCTTTTCTTTATTTTCCAGGGAATGCATGGCTTCCAGAGCCATGGAACGGGCCGTTTCGGCCTCCAAAAGCGAATTGACAATCCGCTCCTGAATAAACTGGTGATCCCCAATGGGGCGCTCATTTTGCTTGCGTAACTGAGCCCAGGTTGTCATTTCATTCACACAAAAACGAGCCAGACCCGCCCCCAGCATCCCGAATAATATCCTCCCATAAGTCATGATTTCGCCCAGGACTTTGCCCTGGAAAATGATTTCCCCGGGTTGGAGGCTAATATCTGAAAAATTTATATCCTGGGTGGGAAGGGTACGAAAACCCATTTTCTGCCAGCGTTTTCCGTAGGAAAGTCCGGGCTTGCCTGCCTCCAGCAGGGCGATAGCCAGCCCTCCCGTCTCGGGCAATGGGGTGGTGAAGGCGGGCACCAGAATCAGCGAGGCTTCAAAGGAAAGGGAAGTGTGGGATTTGCTGCCGTTCAACAGAAAATTTCCATCTGCCTGTTTCAGCAATCGGGTTTGTGAAAGGCCGAGCTCGCTGCCAGAATGGTCCTCTGCGATCGCGGTGGCCGCAATTTCCCCCTGCATGAGCCGGGGAATCCATTTTTTTTGTTGCGCCTCACTTCCATGAATTGCCAGTCCGCGCAGGGTCCAGAGCTGGGAGGTTAGGGCCAAGGCAAAGCCCGCTTCTCCGCATTGAAGGGCGATTTCTTCAAGAATAAGGATGGCTTCTGCCCAGGATGTTGCCTCGCCCCAGGGAGCGGGGGCCATAGCTTTGAGCAGGCCGCAGGCCACCAGTTCGTCCCAGTTGGCCCGGTCAAAAGTGCGGTTTTCCCAGTGAACGGGTGCCTGTTTCCGGATTTTTGCCGCCAGATTCCTGGCTTTTTCCAGGGTTCCGTCGGCCTGGAGGCGCATTTTCAACGTGTAAAAATCCATCAGTCCAGATATTTTGCCCGAAGAGAGGGAATGGAAGCCACCAGATTGGCCTCGAAAAGCTGATCGAGCAGGTTGTCGATCTGGCGCAGGAAAAAAAGAATCAATTCCCAGTCGTCCACAAACCCCCATTCTTTGGGCTTGATTTCGACCTTGTTTTCAAAGCGATATTCCTTGCCCAGAAAGTGAATGGTGGCATTTTTTCCGTTGGAAGGGCAGAACTTTTTATTATTCTGAAAGCAATTTCGCACAGAAAGCAGCAGGTCCATCAATCCTGTAAATTTCTCCAGTCCCGTGCGATCAAACAAATACAAATACACCTCCCGGGTGCCCGATTTTGGCGTATCCCCCAAAACCTGGGCCAGGTAGCGATGTACCTGCCGCAGGGCATCCTCGACCTGTCGTACCACGAAGTGGAAAAAGCCGTATTGGAGAAAATCCCGCATGGAATTATTCACTGACCGAACCAGCATTTTATTATATGAACCGCCCAATTCAGGCTGATTTTTCCACCATTCTGGGTCAGTGGCGTTTTCGCGAATCAGCAGGGACATCACCTTGAACGAGTGCCCGATGGAATTCAATTCGTGAAACACTACATACCGCAGATCGGGATAGGGGTGCAGGCGCAGCCATTTGTCGCGGGAATTGCGAAAAACTTCCGAGGCCTCAAAGGCAAACCGTACCAGCCGCTGGGGCGGAAAACTCCACGGATCAGAGGGATTGTAATTGGAGAAATCGAATTCTGGGATGGTTGGACTCATTTTTGGGCGGGGAAATTCCTTTAATTTGGGCCTTCCCGTGGTTTCTGAGTCTAAATTTACAAGATGTTTGGCAAAAAAAAACCGGGGTGCTGCCCCGGTATGACCTAATCTTTGCTGGGTTGTTTGTGAAAGGTCATCTTTCTACTGAAGTGTTGACCTTATTTCTTTTGGGTAATCAGCGAAGAAAGTTTGGCAGACACTGCGTCTGTGTCTAAGTGAGTGCCGGCTTTGCAGCTGATGCTGAATGATTGGGTTTCCGGGTTATAGAAGAACCCATTCACGTCCGGATTTGCGACCAAAAAAAGGAGGTTTGTAATGTCGGTCAGGGTTTGGATGGATTGAAGACTGAGTTCCGGAGTTTGGAATTTGTAAATGAGTTGATTGGCGGAAGAAACTGTCTCTACGAAGGTGGTTGTTTTTTTACTTTCTTTTTTTCCAGAATCAGCAGGACCATTGGCTAAAGTGATCTGTGCTGTGAAGACTATGAAGAAAACGGCGAGGAGTAGGTTGAGCTTTTTCATCGTGCAATGTGTTGAAGTTTGTGCGAAGTCTGGCTTGTGGCTACAGTTCAAAGGTAAAGGGATAAAATGCCACGTCAAATCCAGTATCAGCCATTTTGTAAGGCGTGGAAATGCGTTCACATGTTAATATTTAATACCTGTTTGCAGCAGTTTTGGGTGAAGGTAAATGTAAGATTGAAAGCAGGTTTTTTGGCAGGAAATGCGAATATGGGAATGTCTTTAGTTTAAACGGGTCTGGTTGGTTCTGTATGGGGGTGGGATGGGTGTAAGAATTGTACTTTCAATTTGGCCCCAAAACTTACAGACGGGCAGGATTTGGGCTGGATGATTTTAAAGAATTTGCTGAAAATTCGAGGGTTTTGGGGAGAATTTCTTTAAAAAATCTTGATTAGGTCCCCATTGATCTGGAAAAAAATTTACTGCACGTTATTAATTTCCATTTGAAATTCACTTCTCCCCCTGAAGCAGCTTTTCCACCGCAGCAATTGCATTTTGCAATCTGATTTCTCCCTGACCCGAAATGATTACAAAGGATTCCCCCCGCAACGTCAGTTCTTCTTTCAGGCGCAAAAAATGCCAGGCAGCCCGTTCGGGAAATGCGCGGGTTCCATCATCATCCCAGGGAATATCAGGTTTCAGGAGCAAATGAAGGGTATATTTGCGGGATTTGCTTTCCTCAATCACCCATTCAGGTGCTTCCCCAAAGTATAACTCGCTCCACACCACAGTTGAAAGCAGATTGGTGTCGCAAAAGAGGAGTTTATCTGCCTCACGCGCCGCCTGATCCTCCCATTGGGCCTGTCCGCGGCCAATTTCTGTAATGTCCGTCAGTTCCAGCGGTCGGCTGCCCCATTCCATGTATTCGCGGGCAAATTCCTCTACATAACCCGCCTTGAAATGCGCAGCCAGTTGTTTGGAAAGGGTACTTTTGCCTGTGGATTCAGGCCCTACCAGGGCGATCCGTTTCACAAACCAGGGGCGAACGGGCTTGGGAATGTATTCCCAATGGGCAAAGGGCTCCTCACGGACCAGCGTACCCGAAACGGGAAATTTTTCCCGCGGAAGGTCCACCAGTTCGTGCCAGCAAGCAAGATGATAGGCAATATCATCCCCATAATTTTCTGAAGTGAACACCACATCGAGTCCCTGAGGGGTGCTTCTGCGGATAATTTCCTTCCAGATGGGCCAGAATTCATCTGATTCCTCAGGGGCCTGGGGCACTTCATCTGTCACATGAATCAGTTGGAGGTCGGGATCAGGGAATAGTTCCTTCATCCAGGCAAATCGCTTTTCACCCGGAATGGGCTCCTTTTGGATGCTGCAAACCAAGACGGTGAGGTGCTCGCATTGAGATTGTGCCGCGCGAATCAGGTGGATATGGCCGGCGTGTGGTGGTAAAAACTTGCCCAGAACCATACCAAAGCGATATTTTTTGCCTTCTTTCAAAATGGCGCAATGCGTGGAGATTGCTTCAGCTCTTTCATCCAGCGCAGCAATCCCCAGGTTGATAATCCCAAAAATACGACATAAATCCCGCTGGACAGGTATAATTCACGGTTCATGAACAATCCAATGTACAGGATGTCGGCCAGGATCCAGAGTATCCAGCTTTCGACCACGCGACGGGCCATGAGCCAGTTGGCGGTGAGGCTGCTCACGGATGCAGTGGTGTCCCACAAAGGCATGGCCGCGTCCGTAAAATGCCTCAGGGCGAAATACAACCCGGTTATTCCCCCTCCCATGGCTCCCAGATAAATGATTCTGCCCCGCAGACTTAGCCTGGCAATGGGTACTTCTGTTTGTTGTTCGGCTTTTTGAGATTGTTGCCAGTTGATCCAGCCATAAATTCCCTGCACAAAAAATATGACCTGCAAACCCATGTCTGCGTATAATTTTGCCTGAAAAAAGAGCAAAAAGTAGGCAGAGACCCCAATCAGGCCGGCCGGCCAGTTGAGGATGTGGCGACGCATGGACAGCACCACGCAGGCCAGACTGAACAAAACCGCGGTCAGTTCAAGCCAAGGCATGGGAAAGATGACGGATTATTTGAGAAAAAGCAGCTTTTTCAGCCACTTCAGGCCACTTTCGCAGGATCAAAGCAATCCCCGGGCTGACGCAATCAGCTCGGCAATGTCATAGACCTTCACGGACTCTTCCTTTTGGAAATGTTTGACTCCGTCGGTCATCATGGTCATGCAAAAGGGGCAACCCGTGGCGATTACCTCAGCACCCGTTTCGAGGGCTTCCTCCGTGCGCTCAATGTTTACTTCTTTATTGCCTTTCTCCGCATCCTTAAACATTTGGGCTCCACCTGCGCCGCAGCACAGTCCGCGGGATCGTGAGCGTTTCATTTCGCGGATTTCCTTTTTGAGGGATTCGATTACAGAACGGGGCGCTTCGTAGATGTCGTTGTGACGGCCCAGGTAGCAGGAATCGTGAAAGGTCACGCTTTTTCCCTTGATCACCCCTTCCTCTGCCACTTTCAGTTTGCCGCTGTCGATCAGTTCCTGCAGGTAGGTGGCGTGGTGAATCACCTCAAAATTGCCGCCCAGTTCAGGGTATTCATTTTTCAGGGTATTGAAGCAATGAGGGCAGGCGGTCACGATTTTTTTGATCTCGTAGCCGTTGAGAATCATGATGTTCTGGGTGGCCTGCATCTGAAACAGGAACTCATTGCCTGCCCGTTTGGCCGGGTCGCCCGTGCAGGATTCTTCGGGCCCAAGCACGGCATATTTGATCCCCACATGCTCCAGGATTTTGATAAATGCTTTGGTCACAGCCTGGTAGCGGTCGTCAAATGAACCTGCACATCCCACCCAAAACAAAATTTCGGGCGATTCTCCTTTGGCGGCCATATCCATCATGGTTGGAACCTGGACCTGTATCATTTCGGGGCTATTCGTTGTCTCGGACATCTGGTTTTCAATTAACAATTAGCAATTAGCAATTAACTATGATTATGGTTGGTGGTTTTTAGTTGTTAGTTCTGAGTTTTTAGTTCTTAGTTGTAAGTTCTGTCACCTCTATTCTCTATCATCTAAAATCTAATCTCTAACATCTAAGGACTAAGGACTAGCGACTCACCAGGTTAGCGGGCATTTCAATGTGATTGGCCCAGTCAAAGCGGGAACTCGCAGGCATGGGCCAGGGGCAGCCGTTGTTTTCGATGTTGTTGAACATACTCAGCAAAGCTTCTGGGGCCTTGGATTCCTCCATGACCAGGTAGCGGCGCATGTCCACAATCAGGGGAATGTGCTGAATTTCGACCGGGCATTCCTGCACACAGGCCCCACACGAGGTGCAGGCCCACAATTCTTCAGGCGTAATGTAGTCGAAAAGGGATTTTCCGTCGTCGTAGGGCTTTTCTGTGGTTGCTTTGGCCAGTCCCGGGCCCTTTTCGGTCATGCGGTGACGCACATCCTTGAAGAGTTTCCGTGGAGAAAGCTTTTTGCCCGTGATATTCGCAGGACAGCTGGCCGTGCAACGTCCACACTCGGTACAAGTGTAGGAATCCAGTACGGTTTTCCAGGAAGCATCCTCCACATCCTTGATCCCAAAACGGGAGGGAGGAGGCAATTCGCCCATTTCTGCCGCCGCATTTGGGTCCATCATCATTTTGATTTCGTTGGTGACAGACTGCATGTTGGACAATTTTCCTTTGGGGCCCATGTTCATGAGGAACACGTTGGGGATGGAAGCCATCACGTGAAAGTGCTTGCTATAGGGCAATAAGTTGAGGAACAGCAGCACCAGCACGATGTGAATCCACCAGCCTGATTCGAAGATCAGGTGTTGGGCTCCTTCGCCCAGGCCAGAAAATGATCCTGCGAGAGCACCCGTAATGGGATACATGCCCACCACTTCGTCTGCAGGGGTGACCAGCAGGTAGCCGAGGTTCATTTCCAGCAGGGAAACCATCAACAGGAAGGTCATAATCAGTACGATCGTGGCATCCATGTTGGAGGAGGGTTTCATTTCTGGGGCAATGAAGCGTTTGGGTTTTTTGATGTAGCGGCGGGCCAGAAAGCCGAAAACGGCCAGCACAATGAGGGCCGCAAAGACTTCCCCTGAAATGGTAATCACGTCATACACGGGTCCCAGAAATCCGAGTACCCGTTCTGTGCCCAGCACGCCGTCGAGGATCATTTCGCCCGTACCCACGGTAATGACCAGAAAGCCCCAGAAAATGGTGGCGTGCATGGCGCCTGCCACTATCTGCCACTTGCGCAGGATCTTGGACTGACCAAACGCCACCCGCAGGGTGTGGGCGATACGGGCGCCAATGTTATCCACTTTGCCATCCAGGGGCTTGGTTTTGCTGAGAAAACTGTAAAGCCTGTGGATAGTGTAGCCAAAGAACCCGAAGGCCGCCAGCAGAAAAATGAGGAATATGATCTGTTTCACGTTGCTTTGATTGATCTTTTGAGGGGCGTTGTCAATTGCATTAAATCAAATTTTTTTTGCCCCTGATTTGATAACCAAATTAAGTAAATAAACCTTTGAGGCAAAAAAATCGGCGAAAAATTGTATGCATGCAGAGGATTTTTTTGTGTGAGAGGCGGTAGAAAATGGAGCTAACGAGAGGCCCGAAAAAAGAGTTTTGACGCGGAAAGAAAAATATTGACAAAAAATTTTGCAGAGAAGGAAAAAGCATTAATTTTGCCATCCGCTCTTTATGGTGAGGTAGCTCAGTCGGTAGAGCAAAGGACTGAAAATCCTTGTGTCGGGGGTTCGATTCCCTCCCTCACCACAAAAAAAGCCCTGTGCAGTTTGCATGGGGCTTTTTTGATTTTTGGGAATTCTGAACTGATCGTTTTGATTAGTTTCCAAAGGATTCAAGCTGTTTCTTGAATTCTTCCTTGGTTGGAAGAAACAATTTGTACTTGCTCGCAAATATCTGTTCGTTATCTTCTGGCAAAGTGAATTTTACTACTCCGTCATTCTTCTCCCGGCAGAGCACAATTCCAATGGTCGGATTTTCTCCTTCAATTTTTACCACCCTATCATAAAAATTGACATACATCTGCATTTGGCCAAGATCCTGGTGGGTCAATTTCCCGATCTTTAGATCGATCAGCACATGGCAGCGCAGGAAGCGATTATAGAAAACGAGATCCGTGTAAAAATGATCGTTTTCAATGCTGAGGCGTACCTGACGGCCTACAAAAGAAAAGCCTTTGCCCAATTCCAGCATAAATTCCTGCAGTTTGTTGATAATGGCTGCTTCAAGATCACTTTCAGAAAATGAAGCATGCTCTTTCAGGCCCAAAAACTCCAGCACCAGCGGGTCTTTGACCACATCCTGGGGGGATTGGATGATTTCTCCTTCCCTGCTCAAAGCCTTCACCTGGTCTTTGTCCCTGCTCAGTGCCAGACGTTGGTAAAGGGCAGCATTGGTCTGACGATTGAGTTCACGTACCGACCATCTTTGATTTACAGCTTCCACCTCGTAAAAATTTCGTTCATCTTCATCCTCCATGCCAAGCAATTTCACATAGTGGCTCCAACTGAGTTGAAAAGGCACATTTTGATCAGAAGCATATCGTCCCACAAATTTCCCAGACACCGTCTGGGATTTTGGGCTGACCCGTTTTTGAGATTCCCCAGACATCGTCTGGGATATTCGATCTTTATAGATCGAATAAAAGTTTCGCATATATTCCAGGTTGGTCGTGGAAAATCCACGTCCAAACTCTTCGCTGAGTTTTTCAGATACATTCTTGAGTGTTTCTGCGGCATAATCGGCCCGGGATTTGCCATCCTGATTATATTCAATGATCGTGCGGCCAATGTGGAAATAGGTTATCACCATGGTGGTGTTTATGGTCCGAACTACCTGTTGGCGAGCAGCTGTGATCAGCGCCCGAATATTTTCAAAAAGTTCGTTTTCTGGTTGAGTAATGTTATTTGCCATAAAGTAAGCTTCCCGTTGGGAAGAATTCGCTGTTAATCCCTTCGAAGTTATGGAAAATGAAGGCAGGGATGGATTTAAAAGACCTTTTCCTCTGATATTTACCGACCTCCAACCTTACTAAATCAACACTTGCTTTCTCAATTGCAGAAATTTTTTCCTCCGAAACATCTTCTTTATTAGTTATCGTTTTAACTATGGGAAGTTTTTTCCGTTTTTTTGTAGAATACATCTTCCCCCCCTGCCTCCCCACCAGCAGCAACACCTCTGCATTCCCGCCTTTTACCTCATATTTTTGCACCTCTTTTCCTGCATTGTTTTTGATTTTCAGCAGGTGAGTGCCCGGGTCGTAGGTCCAGGTGCCGGGCTCCATGTGGTGGGCATCATTGGGAGCGAGGTAGAGCCACTGGCAGGTCTGGTCGGATTTGAGGTCCATGCGAAAACGGAAGCGGGAAGCCGGAAATTTTTTGAAATCACAAGGCCTGAAGGCCTGTGTGGTGGAACCAGGGGCGTTTTCTTCCCGCGAATCTGTCCAGCAGCCCACCAGGTTGGCCGCTTTGAGGTTGGGGTTGATTGCGCCAAAATCGACTTGCTCGGATGGGGTATTTTTGGGCTTTTTGGTTGGTGGTTCCAGGTCGTGCAACTCCAGTTTAAAGGGCTTTTTGCCACTTGAATCTGTTAGCCCGAGGTTCAGGACGGGTTTTGGCCGGGTTTCTTTTTGCGGGTTTGAGAGAGTGTTTTGGGTAGAATTTTCAGTCAATGGCAATTCTGAAGGCTGCATTACAGTATCAGGGGCAGTCAGGGTGTCAGCAGTCAGGGATTGGGTGGAATCAACCTCAGCATTTTGGGAATCAGAAGGAGTGCTGGGCCCGCAACCACTGATGGCCAGCCAAAGGCAACCACCTAAAATTAAGGGTGAACAGGAAATCAGATTTTTCAAAACGGGCGTCATTTGCCAGTTAATTACGGAAGTTTTTCCCGTTTTTCCTGTGTCGCGCGAATTTCAAATGGTCGAAAACGAATTTTTCCCTACTCCACCAGCAAACCCAGGCGCTCTTTACCCGCCTCGCTACCCACTTCAAGCACATATACCCCGGCAGGCAGGGTTGGCATTTCCAATTCCAGATTTCGACTATTTTGGGCCCAGACCTGCTGACCCTGAAGATTGTACAGCGAAAGCTGCAGGGCCTCTCCATGCCACGAAGAAGGTGCCATTAAACTTACCCGCCCATGAGATGGATTGGGATAGATTTTCCAGTGCCCCGGGGATAAATCTTCTGCAAGGTCCGTGACAAAAGTGGTGGAAAATACCCATTTGGAAATGCCGTCGATCGGGTTGGAAAGGTTTTGATTGTCGTCAAAAAAGGCGCCGCCTTCCACATCCACGTAATAAGTGGTGGCCTGATCCAGTTGCTGAATGTCCACCTTGAAGAGGTTCCCACAAATTTGGGTGACTTCAGGTGAATTATTCAACACAAAGGACTGCACCACTGCATTATTAGAGGCTTTTTTCAGCAACAGTTTCCTGGGAGCGCTGCTCAGGGTCACGTATTCATTGAAACGGAGATAAAGGTCCGTGTTCACCATCACATTATAGGCGTTGTGGTGGGGAATCGTTTCAATCGTGTGGGGTGCAATGGAATCATTTGAAATGCCCTGAGAATGCACATCACCATTCAGTTTGATCACCATTTTCCCAAAACTGATACCCGAAATGGAAGACTGGGTCAGCCATTCATGGCTCAGCTGGAAAAGCAGTTGATGACGGTTTTCGTACATCAAATAATGGCTGCCAGCCCGCACATGAAGGGATACTTTGTTGGTGCAGGCCACCAGTTGACCAAACAGGTGATCAATTGCGTTTTGGGGAATTTTAGGATCTGCATCTCCCTGAACCAGCAGCACAGGGCGCTGAACTTTGCCCACTGTATCCTGGGTATAACCCCATTGGTAAGCGCCCGGGAAGCGCACCACGCCTGGTCCCCAGCCCGAAGCCAGGGGATCAGTGGCAAGATGAGCCTGCCAAACAACTGAATCCATGTTGGCGGCCACTGCAGCAGCACAGCCTCCACTGTTGAAATAATTAGAAAAATCGCTGCTGCGCAGGATTTCCAGAGGTTGGCCCGTCAGGGGCAGAGCGGGGGGAGGCGAGGAAACCACCGAGGCGTCATTGGCTCCCAGGGCGATGATTTTATTTACTTTGGAGGCCCCAATTCCTGCGGCATAAGTCAGGGCACGTTCGGCCCCTTCCCCAAATCCAATCAGGCTCACCCGGCTCACATTGCGTAAATTCCTGATTTTGTCCACCACCAGATCGAGTTCCTTACTTTCCTGGTCAGCATATTGCACCAGCCAGGGATAGGGGGAAGGCCCACAACCCGTTTGCCCCACAAAATTCTGGTCAACAGGGCTGAGGTTGCAGGGATCCGCCATGGGCGAGGGACGGCTGGAATTGCCAAATCCCGCAAAATCTACAGAAAATACATCCAGGGAGCGAAAAGCCAGGTAATTCATCCAGCTGTAATCCTGGTAGGCCAGGTCAAACAGGGGGGAAGAGGGACTGGCTCCATCGTGCAGCAATAACACTACTTTGCCTTCCATGGTATTGGAGGTATCCAACAAAAAGGAATCCACTTTCTCCTCCAGAAACAACTGAAATGTGGCCCCACTGTCAGAAGGCAGAGAGGTCTGAAAAGGCAAATAGCGGTTGATCTGCACAATTTGTGCGGACAAAGACTGAGCCAGTAAAAGAAGAATTACAGCGAGAAAAAATCTCATAAACTTTCCATCCGGATTAAAAACACAACCTTCCCGGTCAGGGGCAGGTTTCCCAAGGTAAATATGAAACAAAGATTATTCCAATGCTATGATTTTCAGCGAAATTATTACGCGCCCAAGTCAGGGAGAATGAGGTAATCAGCCCGGAAAGGAGGGCGGAAAATTTCATTTTCCTGCCCAGGTTTGCCTCCCAGAATACGAATTCCTAACTTCAGGCATGCAAAAAAGCCTCCTTCTAGTCAGCAGTTCACGTACCCACGGAGATACCTACCTCAGCCATGCCCTGCCCCAGGTCAGGGAATTGCTCGTCGGGGTGCAAACCCTGGTATTTGTACCATTTGCCAGGCCGGGCGGCCTGACCTGGGATGAATATACAGAGGTTCCCCGCTCCGTTTTTGCCGAATTGGGCATTCAGGTAAAAGGCATTCACCAGTTCGACAACATCCCCCAGGGAGCTGCGGAGGCAGAAGCCATTTTCATTGGGGGCGGAAACACCTTTTTATTACTCCAGGATTTGTACGCCACGGGAGCCTTTCCTGTGATTCAGGAAAGGGTGTTGCAGGGCATGCCCTACATGGGCACCAGCGCAGGTTCAAACGTGGCTGGCCTCACCATTTCCACCACCAACGACATGCCCATCGTGTACCCGCCCACCTTCGAAGCCTTCGGCTTCGTGAATTTCAACCTCAACCCGCATTTCATCCCGGGAAAATTGCTGCCCGAACACAAGGGAGAGACCCGCGAGGACCGCATCCACGAATTTCACCACCTTCCCCGCAACACCCAGCCCGTGCTGGGCATCCGTGAAGACTCCATGCTAAGCCTTCAAAAAGGAAAACTTGACCTCATCGGGCAATCGCCCGCGGTACTTTTTCGTCAGGGAAGACCTGACCTGGAAATCGAGCCAGGTGTGGACCTCAGCAAGTTGCTTTGAGCAACTTTGCCCGAAATTAAGGAGCTTTTTTAGTCAGGTCCCGCAAATCCACATGGGGCTGATAACCATAAAAGGGCAACACATTCATGGCCCGTTTGTATTGCTTGCGATTCATCTGGCGCTGGGCATTCTTGATCTTGGAAAGGGTGCCGCGGCCCATTTTGCACAGCGATTCCAGCATATTGGTCGAGATCGCGGGACGGTTTTGCAGAAAAAACCGCAGGTTGCGTTCCTCCACCAGATCAAGGTAGCGATCCAGATTATACAATTGCAGCCGCACTTCAGGATTGGAAACCGCATGGGCAATCGCTTCATCCTCAGATTCAAAAAAGGAACGGTCCCCGTCCTCGTCCTGCACAAACCATTCCATGCCTTCCAGGCGGGCTTCCACCAGCCTTTCCGTCAGGGGATCGGCCACCGCAAATTCATTCATTTCCAACTGATCTGAAGCCACCAAGCGCTCCTCCACCACAATATTATCTTCCGTAAGCTCGACCAGGCGAAGCTGAGAATAGGGGTAATACCCATTCAGGGCATCCCCGCTGCGGGTTTTGAGAAAGTGCTGGTGACGCAGCCGTTGAAAAAGGTCCCGCGCACGGGCAAATTCTTCGGGGGTAAATTCCTCCAGTTTGGGTTCAGCACCTGGTTCGGAAAAGCTCAGCAGGTTGAATTGGAAATAGTTCATGGTATTCTGAATTTAGTTCTGTCGTAAAGATACGACAAAATTATTATAGTCGCAAGTCTGCGACAGAAATTTGAATTTGCCTCCCGTAGAACCAGGGTATCAATCCAAATCCAGAAAAATTCCCAGACCATTGCCATATCCCATTCCCTGCACCTCTCCCTCGCATCTCGTCCCTCGCAACTCGCTACTCAAAACCACGCCCCTTAAAAATTCCATACGGTGTAACTTTTTTTTGCAAAATGTAGTCATCGTCACCTGAAATTGATTCAAAGTCCGAATTATCTGCATCAAATATTACATTGAATTTGAAATCACCTTTCGACAATTTCTTTCATCACCTCAGAAAACATTCAACCTGAATTGGTCTAAATAATTGAATTTCAACAATATAAAAACTGTTCGGGAATCGGGGAATAAACCTTTAACTCCTGCCATTCTAACAGGTGTAACAGCCTGACCCGTAAAGTAAATGAAATTTCATCCCCTCCCTGCATCTTTGTTTTGAAGCCCTTAGCCAGCTTCCACACCAACCAACTCATTCCTTCTAAACTAAACGAGACAGTATTATGAACAATCCGCGTTATGAAACGAATCACCATTCTCCTTCTTGCCCTCACCGCTTTCCTGGCCGGTCAGGCCCAGTGGCCAACCAACCCCAACCTTAACCAGCCACTCAACTTTCTGCCCTCTCCCCAGGCTGCCCCCGTCGGCGTCACCGACGGAAATAACGGCGCCATCGTATTCTGGGAAGACCTGCGCAACGGCAATTCCGACATCTACGCCCAACGCGTCAATAATAACGGAGGCCTGGAATGGCCGCTTACGGGCGTGCCCGTTTGTCTGGCTGCCGGCCACCAAACCAATATCCGTGCAATCGCAGACGGCTTTGGCGGAGCCTTCCTCGTCTGGGAAGACGAGCGCAGCGGCGACCGCGACCTCTACGCACAGCGCATCGACGCAGGCGGCAACGCCCTCTGGGCGGCCAATGGCATTGCCATCACCATCTTCCCCCGCGACCAGTTCGACGCCCGTTGCGTAATCGATCCCGCCGGATTTATCTTCCTCTCCTGGACAGATACCCGGGGCGGCGCAGGCGAAAGCGACATTTATGGACAAAAACTCGACTTCAATGGCAATAAATTCTGGTTCCTTTCAGGCCAACCCATCTGCAAACTTCCCGGCCTCCAGTACGGCCCCTTCGTGCAACCCGACGGCGTGGGCGGCGCCATTTACAACTGGGTCGATGAGCGCAGCGGAAATCCCGTGCTTTATGCCGACCGCATGCTGCCCAATGGCTTCAGCATGTGGAATCTGACCGGCAAACCCATCGCCAATCAGACCAACGTACTCAAGACGGGCAGTCTCAAATCAGGCAACGACATCCTCATACCCTACCTCTCAGGCTCCTTCGCAAACTCACAACTGCGCCTTCAGCGCCTTGATCTTTCTGGCAATCTGCTCGAAGGCAACCCGGGACTGGCCATCAGCAGCGCAGCCCTTACCGTCAAAGACGAAATGTTTGACTTCGCGACCGACGGTCGCGGTGGGCTCAACGCCATCTGGGCCGATTCCCGCAACGGCAATTCCGACCTCTACGTAGGTCGCTACCGTATCAATGGCACCCTGGTGGGCCCCGCTGGCGGCACCCAACTGACCTTCCTCCCTGGCAACGAAACCCATCCCAGCCTCTCTGATCCCAATTGCAACGGCGCTTCCATCGCTGTCTGGGAAGATTCCCGCAACGCCTCCACCGACCTCTTCGCCCAGCGCGTGGATACCACCCTCATCGGCCTCTGGGCTCCCAACGGGCTTCCCCTCAGCACCGCGGGCAACTCTCAGGACCTCAGCGAACACTCGGTGGTCAATACGGATGCGGGTATCATTGGCTACTGGAGCGATTTCCGTACTGACCTCAACGGCGACATATACGCCCAGGCCATGGATTGCGATGGAAATCTTTCGGTCAATTTGCCCGTTAACCTTTCCTTTTTCGACGGCGAATTGCAGGGCGAAGAAGTGCTCCTCACCTGGGAAACGGGTTCAGAGCTCAATAACGATTACTTCCAGATCGAGCGCAGCGCCGACGGACAGAATTACGAAATACTTGGCTATGTGCCTGCGGGTGGCCAGTCTGGCCGGGGCGCGAGCTACCAATTGGTGGATATCAGCCCCCTTCAGGGCGACAATTTCTACCGCCTGCGCCAGGTCGATCTCGACGGATCATTCACCTATGGCAAAACCGTTTTGGTGGCCATATCCAGCCAGCTCAGCCTCAGCATTTATCCCAATCCAACCTCTGATTTCGTGCGCATATCTGGCCTTTCCAGCGGGGATGCTCCAGACCACACCTATCAGATCATTTCCTTTTCAGGTAAAGTTTTGCAGCATGGACAGCTTGCATCCAGCCAGCAGATTTCACTCAGCAACTTACCTTCGGGCATGTATGTGATGCAGGTCTCCAACCCCCAGGGGCAGCAGGTATTCGCCGGAAGATTGGTCAAAAATGACTGAGAGGAGGTTTTGGGCGTGTGCCTGAGAGTCCCTCAGGCACCAGGCTGCTCAGGGGTTCCGTCCCGAAAAACATTTCGTGACCCGCCCCTCGCAAAAGCAGGCTCGCGGCGGCCCTTCACATCCTTCACGCAACTGAAATCCAGGGTAGATACTCAGCGCTGTGCCCTGTATAGCAGCCACATCAGGCTGGGAAATACCAGCAGCAACATAGGCAATCCCACCACAAACCCACCAATCACGGCCACGGCCAGGGGTTGCTGCATCTGGGCGCCCAGGCCAATGCCAAGGGCCAGGGGCATCAGGGCCAGAATGGCCCCGATCGCAGTCATCAGCTTGGGCCGCAGGCGCAAAGCAATGGCATACTTGATGGACTGGTCCACATTGCCCGTGCGGGCCAGATTATAGCGAAATTGAGAAACGGTAAATATGGCATTTTCCGCCAGTATGCCCACGATCATGATGATCCCCGTATAGCTGCTTACATTCAGGGGAATGTGGGTGAGGTAAAGGGCGGTAACGCAGCCACAGATTCCCATGGCTGAAATAAACAGCAGCAGGACGGAAAGCAGCCATTCTTTGAACAGGAACATAAATACCCCGAAAACCAGCAATGAAGCCAGCAATAAGATCAGGAGCAATTCCCTGAATGATTGTTGCTGCTCGGCATAGGCTCCCCCGTAGGCAATGGAGTATCCCCGCGGCAGGGCCAGGTTTGCATTCAATTCCTTTTTGATCTGCGCAATGGCCGTGCCCAGATCCAGGTTATTGAGACGTGCAGTCAGCACCACACATGATTTCAGGTCCTCCCTGTTTTGCTCTATTTCGCCCTCCACCACTTCCACCTGACAGAAATATCCCAACGGACGGGTGGAGCCATCGGGCAAAAAGATCAGCTGATGCCTGATCTTGTCCAGATCATTGACACCCATATCCGCGAAGCGGAGAATCAGGTTGCGCATTTGCTCGCCCTCCTGCATTTGTCCGATCTGAATTCCGGCAGTCATATCTGCCTGGGCAGGAGAGGGGACAGGCTGGTTGGCATTCATGCCCAGGGTTACTCCACTTGTGTAGGCTGATAGCTGGGTTTGAAAATCCAGCAGGGTAAGGTTGTATCTGGCCAGTAGTTCCTGGTCTGGTTTGAAAATGAGAGACGGGCCTGCCACCACCAGCCCGTTTTCAATGTCCTCAATCCCTTTGATAGTGCCCAGAATCTCTTCTGCTTTGGAAGAGATGGATTGCAATTGGGAATAGTCATCCCCAAAAAACTTGACCTCAATGGGCTGCGCAGTGCTCATCAGGTCGCCCAGCAGGTCAGCGATCCGCTGCCCGAATTCGATAGAGAGCACAGGATATTTGGCCGAAATCTCCCTGCGCAGATCGTCCATCACGTCCACCGTGGATTGGCTGCGGGTGGCTTTCAGCTGGATGGAGTAATCCCCAAAATTGGGCGGCACGCCCCCAAAGTGCATAGCAATCCCGGTTCTGCGGCTGTAGGTTTCGACCTCAGGGTGGGCTATGATGATTTTCTCCACTTCCTTCAGTACCCGGTCAGATTCGCTGAGAGAGGTGCCGGGCGGCATGTAATAGTCCAGCACAATGGTCCCCTCGTCGAGGTCGGGCAGAAAACCCGTCTCCAGGTTACCAAAGCTAAACCAGGCACCTCCCAGAAAAAGGGCTACCAGCCCCAGGGCAAAGGCAGGTTTATTGAAAAACCAGGTCAGCCAGCCCAGCCTTTGGAGGCTTTGTGCTTCAGTATGGTGCTTTGACTGGCGGGAAGGTTTGAAACCAATCAGGATATGAAACACAGGCAGCAGCAGCCAGGTCACCAGAAAGGAGGTGACCATGGTGAGCTGCATGGTGTTGGACAATTCCCCAAAGAAACTGCCGGCCAGTCCGCTCATCAATCCAAAGGGAAAATGAATCACAATGGTGGCCAGGGAGGAGCCCACCATGGCCGGAAACAATTCGCGAATTGCTTCCCTGACTACTTCAAAACGATTTTTTTCTGGATAGTCTTCATGTTTGCGGTAAATCTGCTCAATAATTACAATGGCATCATCAATAATCAGCCCGATGGAGGCAGCAATTGCGCCCAGCGACATGATGTTGATGGTAATTCCCACCAGACTCAGCACCAGAATGGAAAAAGCCAGGGTTACAGGTATGGTTAGCATCACCACCAGGCTGGCCCGCCACGACTGCAGGAATACGACCATGACCAGAATGGCCAGGAATAGACCCTCATAGATGGTTTTGGTCACGCTGTCTATGCTGTCACCCACAAAGGCAGACTGGTCGTAGTAGGGTTTCAGGACCATCCCTTCGGGCAGTTGTTTTTGGGCTTCCGCAGCTTTGGCTTCGCACTCTTTGGCAAAATCAATCAGATTGATGCCCGGCTGTTTGACCAGGTCTATCAGTACTGCGGGATGACCGTTGGCATTCACCACAATAAATTCCACCTGCTCCTTCAGTTCCACTTTGGCAATTTCTTTCAGCCTCACCAGTCGGGTGCCGTCATTTTTCACGATGGTGTTTTCAACCTCAGAAATATCCATCAGGCGGGTATCAGTCAGGGATAGGTAAAGACGGTTGTAATCTTCCACGGCTCCGTTGGAAAGCACGAAATTATTATTGCTGAAAATGTTGATGAGGGTGTTGAGGGTGATGCCCAGGGAAGCCATTTTGATGGGATCGGGCTCAATCACAAACTCTTTGTTTTTCCCCCCTCTGACCACCACATTGGAGATGCCGTCTGTTTGGGAAAAGAGGGGCCTTGCAATCAGATTGGCCTGGTCGCGGAGGGCCACCAGGCTGTGGCGCTCACTTTCAAGGGTATAGCCATAAACAGGAAAAGTTGACTGATTCATGGCCTCAGTGGCAATATTAACCCCGGGAGGTAAAAAATTTCTGATCTCATTCACCCGGCTTTCCACCAGGGTTTTGGCAAAGTAAATGTCAGTGCCCCAGTCGAAAAATATGTCCACAATGCAGCTGCCCCGGCTGGTGGTGCTTTTGACGACTTTTACTCCCTGCACCTTTTTGACCGCGCTTTCGAGGGGTTTGGTCACGGTGATCATCATGCGGTCAATGGGTTGCTGGCCGGCATCGGCAATGAGGGTGATGCGGGGAAATAATACCTCTGGAAAGAGGTTGGTCTGCATTTGGGTGTAGGCATAGATGCCGGCAGCAAGCAGCAGCAATCCCATGAACAGGATGGGTTTTCTGAAGACGAGAAAATAATTGCTTTCTCTCATGGCGCTTCCTGGTTTTGGATTGAAACCAGGGCGGTGTCGGGGAGGCCGTAGCCACCCACACTCACGATGCGGTCCTGCGGGCTAAATTGTGGACTGAGCACTTCAATCTGGTCTGAATTGCGGTTGCCAATCGTAATCGGCACTTTTACGGCGAGGCTGTCATTTACCATTTTCATCACCCAAAATCCGGTCATCATTTCGTTGCTGAGCACGCACGATCTGGGTAAAACCTGTTTGTCCTTTTGGTTTCCTTTTTGAATAAGGGCCTTCACCACAAGATTTTCAGGAAGGCTCAGACTTTGGCTGGTTTTGGCCAGTACAGACTGGGTCTGGGCCGCCTGATTCATGGTGGTCAGGGCTCTGGTGAAGGTGGCGGGGTAGCGGCTTTCGTCGGGCAGGATCAGGGTGCAATGCGCCCCGGGCCGGGTGTATGGGGTGAATTCGAAGGGCACATTGATCTGAAAGGCCAGTTGCTGGCTTTCTGAGATGGTACAGAGCTGGCTGCCTTCCATCACATAATCGCCGGGTTGTTGTTTGTCGAGGGTGGAAATCACGCCTGCGGCGGGGGCAGTTACTTTGATTATGCCCACATTGACCAGTTCCGTATCCTGGTCTGAAAGGACATTTCCGAGAGCCCTGCTCTCTTTGGACTGGATTATGTACAGTACATCTCCTTGCTGTACTTTGTCGCCCAGACGGATATTTACCCGGGTGATAAAGGCGGGAATGGGGGCAGTCACCATGTTTCGATTTAGGTAAAGGGTATTCCCAAAGAGGGTAATCTCGTCGTTGACTGAGCCCGGGGTGATGGAGGCAACTTCGACCGGGGTTTGGGCTGCGATTTCCTCTTCTTCAGGATTTTCGGCTGACTGTTTTCCTCCACAGGAGAAAAACAGCAGGATCAGCAATATGGTGATGGACAATCCGGGGTATTTCATGGGTTTGAAATTGAATTTGCAGAATGGCATTTTACCAGTTCCAATAGTTGAAGGCATTGATCAGGGATTGTTTTTGCAGTCTCAGCAGCTCCAGGTCTCTTTCCAGGGCGGCTTTGTTCTTCAGGATGGTAATCAGGTTGAGCACAGATATCTGGCCGGACACCATTTCCTTTTTACTGGATTTCAGCAACAGGTCATATTCTTCTGTTTGCCCCTCCACCAGGGTAATGCGTTCCTCAAAGGATTGCATTTCCCTCAGAATGCTGGTTTTGCGTACAGAATTTCGGGTGAGAAAACTTTGTTTGTAGTTGGAGACAGAGTTTTTGAGGAATTGGGTTTTGCCGCGGGTGAGATTCCTTTGGTTTCCGTCGTAGAGGGTGTAATTGAAGGTAATTCCCCCCGTGACTCCAAACCTGCGGGGCAGGGTGGGAGCATAGACGGCATTCAGCCCTGCATTGGCAAACAAATTAACCTGAGGCCTGTACTGAAGCTCAGAGATTTTTTGCCGGGTGACCAGATCGAGGCTGTCGAGACGATATTTTTCCAGGAAATTTGAATTGGCAGAAGTCGTTCTGAGTGAAAGTTCAGGATCAAGGAGGATCGCCAGACTGGTGTCGTTGATCCCGCAAAGGATGTTCAGGTCCAGCAGATCGCGGCGGTAAACGGATTGGGAAGAGTTGAGCTGAACTTCAAAATTCCGGGTTTCAATTTTGAGCAGGGTAAGGTCAGATTGTTTGTAAATATTGCCTTCCACCAGTTTGAGCAGCAATTCTCTTTGCTCTTCCAGCAGCACGAGCATGGCCCGGGCATACAAAATCTGCTGGTTGTCCTGCAGACAAAGCAAGTACTGGTCGGTGACCAGTTTTTCCAGATCATGGGCGTTGAGCCGCGTGTTGTTGTCGTTGATCTGGGTGCTCACATTCAGTTGTTCGGCTGAAATCTGGTACCTTTTTCCATTGAACAGGGGCTGATTTACATTGACCATGGCCTGGTACTGACCGCCGTTGGAGTAGGCCAGGTCATAGCCAACGTAGTTGGCGGGTACGTCTGGATTGAGGAGAAAGCGGGTTTGGTTATTTTCAGTAGCAATGACCGGCGAGAGGACATACGCTCCCATAAGGGCCACCTGCGGCTGGGTGTAAAAGGCCTTCAGGCGCTCCGCTTCCAGCTGATTGGCCTGATTCAGGTTTTGATTCTCAAACAGCAGGGGACTTTGGGCTGTGGCTTTACGGAGGTAGAATTCCAGGGGAGTCTGGGCAAATACGGTTTGCGCAGCGGTAAGCAGCAGCAACGTAATCAGATTTTTCATGGTCCACGGGTTAAAAATTGGCCGGCCCACGAAGGAGCCGGCCAGCGTACAATCAGACTTAATCTTCTGAGCTGTCGTCAGATCCTTTGCCTTTGCGAGCCTTTTTCATCAGGATTTTTCCCGATTCGTCGGCAACGACCAGCATCATGGAGTTTCCTTTTTGCAGGACCAGTTCGTATTTGGATCCTTTGGGAGTGTCTGCAATTTCGCCCCTGAGCAGGGAGTAATCAGGGAATTTGCTATTCAGGGAGCTTTGCAATGCCGGGGTGATTTCGGCCGCGCTGATGAGGTGCTCGGTTTCTTTCCAGGTTCCATCCTGGAGAAAGTTGGCTGAATGGTTCACGCCATTGAGGATAAATTCAGCTTCCCATTCCGTAGCGCTTTCTTTGCCCCATTCCACCTGCGCGGCGCCGGGAAATTTGCGGTTGAATGCTTCCTGAACCTGGGCAGGTGCCGCGGTGCCAACCTGAGCTTGCAGGCTCCATCCGAATCCGGTCAGCAGCAGGGCGGTAAAAACTAATTTTTTCATCTTGTTTAACTTAATTGTGGGTTATGCCCCCAAGATGAAATCAGATTTAGAAGAAATTTAGAATTCGGGGATTAGGAGAGAAAAAATGTGAAGATTCATGGAAAATTCATACTGAATTTTCCAATGGTTGAGCCCGGCGATCTTTTTCACGATGGCCAGCCCCAGTCCGTTTCCCTTTTCGGCAGGATTGGACTTGGTAAAACGATTGAAAATCGCCTCAGGATTGAGGGCTTTGTCCTCGCCCGTATTGGAAAATATCAGGGCCCGGCGGGAGATGCGAATGGTGATTTGCCCGTTGGGGATGTTGTGGCGAATGGCATTCAGGAAAAGGTTGCTGACCAGAATTTCGACCAGAGAAGGGTTGGAATTTACGGTCAGGATTTCGGCAAAATCAAGCTCTACCTTCAGGTTTCGGGCCCGGGCCTGTTCGCTGAAAAATCCAAGATTTTTCTCTATGATCCCGTTCAGGGAGACCTGGGTTTGGTCGGCGAAGCTGTTTTTCTCAATTTTAGAAAGCAGGAGCAGATTTTTGTTGAGGCGGTTGAGGCGGGCGACAGATTCGTTGAGGGAAACGAGGATCTCGGCTTGTTCGTGGGTCACATCCGGACTTTGGATGAGGGTATCGATCTTGGCCTGGAAGACGGCCAGGGGAGTTTGCAGTTCGTGGGCTGCATTTTCAATGAATTCCTTTTGATTTTGGTAAATGGAGGTATTCCGGTCAATCAATCTTTCAATGCTGTGATTGAGCCGCACGAATTCTTCGGTCCGGGTTTCAATAAAAATGGGTTTTCCGGGTTTGTTGATTTCAAATTTTTCTATCTGCTCCAGAGTCTGGTAGAAGGGTTTCCAGATGCGCTGCGACAAACGACGGGTTATCAGGTAAAGGCCAAGGAGGAGGAGGGTGAATATGAGGAAAAAGAGCAGGGCAATGCTCATAATCAGGTCTTCAGACTCCACCAGGTTGATTCTTGCGGCGAAGGTGTAGAGATTTCCCTCGATCAGAACGGGTGAATTGAGCTCACGGTAGGGTTCCAGCTCGGCGTCGAGGCTGTCATAGTAGTAGGTGTAAATCAGCACATCGCCGGTGAGGGGGCGGGGAGGAAATATTTTGATGTCGCGGTTGAATTCGTTCCAGGTGGGAATTTCACTTTGCTTCAGTTTGTCGGCATGGTCTTTCAAAAATTCATTTTTGCGCAGAATGAGGGCCTCGTCGGCATCGTCGAGGTAGAGTTTTTCGGTTACGAAATAGAATATGGGAGCCACTCCAATCAGAAGCAGTCCGGCGAAAACCAGGTAAACGCGGGAGGTTTGGGAAAGGAGTTTTTTAGTCATTTTGCCACTTATAACCCAATCCGTACACGGTTTTGATGTAATCTCCGGCTCCGGCAACCTTCAGTTTGTGTTTGAGATTTTTGGCGTGGGCATACACGAAATCGTGGTTGTCGAGCATGTCGGCCATGTCTCCTGAGAGGTGCTCGGCAATGGCGCTTTTGGAGAGAACGCGGTTTTTATTGCCGATCAGGTAGAGAAGCAGGTCCGTTTCCTTTTTAGTCAGGTCAATGATTTCTGCATGCACTTTGACGGTTTTGGCCAGCAGGTCAATCTCAATTTCATGGAAATTGACCAGATTGGAGCCGCTGAAGTTTTTCCTGCGGATAAGGGCCTGGATTCTCACCATCAATTCTGGTAAATGAAAAGGTTTGGTCAGAAAGTCATCTGCACCCAACTGAAAGCCCTCAATCCGTGTTTCCAGGTTTTCTTTGGCAGATATGATGATGACTCCTTCTGTTTTTTCAAGGCGTTTCAACTCTTTCAATACCTCAAATCCATCGCCATCAGGCAGCATCAGATCCAGCAGGATGCAATCGTATTCGTGCGCAATGATCCGGTCGAGGGCGTTTTCCTTGTCAAAAACCCATTCGCATACAAAATCATTTCCGGTCAGGTAATTTTGAATGCTTTGCGCAAGGCTGTGCTCATCTTCGATCAGGAGGATCTTCATTCTGCCAATTTACGCTTTCAATTTAGAAGAAATTTGGAAGATTGGTTTTGCGTACTGAAAAGGAAAGCCTGAGTCTGAAAGGCGAATCCAGAGATGGGCAGGTGGTGATTTTGGGGTGAATGACCAACGGCTTATTGTCAGCCCGTGGGTAGGGCACTTGCTGAGGGGGTGATAATTGAGGATTTATTGAGTTGTCGTAAAACCCCATTCCCCAGCCTCAACTCCTGAAGCCAGCTTCCCATTTCCCGACCGATCCTGGTTAAATGCTCACACTTGTTGGCTTCCCGTCAGCCGCTCACTCTCCTCCCAGAGGCGTTTGCCCACTTCGGGATCGTAGGCCTGGGGCACAGCTTTCAGTTCCTTCTTTTTGGCCCAGTATTTACCTGAAACTCCCTCCACCTGAGGGGAAGTCGCCAGCCAGATCATGGTTTCTGCGCCCTGTTCGGGCGTAAGCATAAAAGGCTGCGCCAGCTTCACCAAAAAATTCAGGAAGCCTGAATTATTCAATCCAAAACCCGTTTTCACCACGCCCGGGTGCAAAGAGTTGGCGGTCACCCCCGTTCCTTCCAGCCTGCGGGACAGTTCATTGGTAAAAACAATATTGGCCAGTTTGGAATTGCAATATGCCCTGAATCCAGAGTATCCACCTTTCAGCATGAGGTTGCCAAAGTCGATTCTGCCCTGCCTTTGGGCCTCAGAAGCCACGTTCACGATCCTGGCTCCTGGTGTGCTTTTCAGCAGGTCCAGCAGTTGGGTGGTCACCTGAAAATAGCCCAGATGATTCAGGCCAAAAGTGTATTCATGTCCTTCGGGCGTGGTCAGGCGCTCGTTGAAAAAGCCCCCTGCATTATTGACGAGCACATTCAGGTGGTCGTATTTTTCCTTAAATGCAGTGGTCATCTGGCGGATGCTTTCCCCCGAAGCCAGGTCCACTTCCATCAGACTGACTTTGGCTGAGCCCGTTTTGGCTTGAATTTCGGCTACGACTTCCTGGCCTTTCTGCTGATTGCGGGCCGTGAGAATGACCGTTGCGCCCTGGCGGGCAAATTCCGTGGCGGCCGCTTTGCCAATGCCATTGGTGGCGCCTGTGATCAGGATTATTTTCTCTTTCATGTGCGTATTTTGATTGAATGACCGAATCAGAATGGCAGATATTTTTTTCATTCATCCCGCCAAACTCCATCACCCAATAACCAGAGACGGTCGTTTGTCATTTATTTTCCCGGGATTTCAAATACCCATGCATCTTTACAAAGTAATTATTCCACAACCCATAAACTAAGAATCATGTTTAACACAAAATCAAGGCTGGTCGCCTTTTTGCTGTGCTTTTTTGCCTTCAGCAATACGTTCGCCTGCGACCTTTCCTATCTCCAGCTGAATGGAGTAACCTCTCTGGGCGGCAACCAATACCAAATCGATCTTACCTACTGCGTGGGCTCTGGCCGCAACTCCTCCCGCTACGGGGCGGACCAAAACTCCGCTGCTTTCGCCTTCAAACTGGAGGGCAACAACAGTACCTTCGTCAGTTATCCCGCATCGTTTGTCAGTCCCAACACGGGTGCAACCTACAGCGTGGATTACCAGTCCATGCCCGACTGGGTCATTTACTCCAACTACACCAATGAATGGTGGGCCTGCATTGACGGAGGTTGCGGTCCTGTGCAATCGACCTGCATTTCCTTCAGCGTGGTTACCCAAAATCTGCCAGGCAAAATTGTGGCTGGCGGGGCCGAAGCGGCCAACATTATCGTGCCACCCTGGGGCTGCAATGGCCAACCCGATATGGAGGTAAATCTGGGCAACTGCCTGGGACGCACCGCTGATGCGGGACCTGACCAAACCGTGTACGTGGGTTGGGCACCTGCTCAATGCGCCACCCTTTCAGGCTCGGCCGCGGGTGGATTGGCTCCTTACACCTACGCCTGGAGCACGGGTGCAACCACTGCCTCCATTAACGTGTGCCCTTCCACCACCACCACTTACACCCTGACCACCACGGATGCATTAGGATGTACCGCCACGGATCAGGTCACCGTGACTGCTCAGAATGTAACCTGCGGCAACGGCAAAATTCTGGTTTGCCACAGCGGGGTAACCAAGTGTCTGGCAGCCAACAAAGTACAGCAGCACCTCAATCATGGCGACTATCTCGGCACCTGCACCAATAAAAACAGTGTGGTCGCCTATGTGGACGAAGACTGGAAACTGGTGGCTTATCCCAATCCCGCCAACGATCAGGTTACGGTGGAGTTTGGAGAAATCGAAATGAACGGTGAACTCAACCTCTTCTCCATGGACGGCCGCAAAGTGTTTGGAGCACAAGTCAATGGCTGGGATGCGAAAATCAAAGTGGCCGATTTTCCCAAAGGCATATATTTCCTGCAATACACCAATGAAACCATCTCACAAACCATAAAATTAGTGGTGCAATAAAATTTATTTCAGAACCTTGTTGTTAAAACCCCGGTCATAAATTCAGGCCGGGGTTTTTCTTTGGTGGAATCAACTTTTATAATTACTTTGCGTAAAATTGACGCAAAGATTTTTTTGCCTCACACTAAAATGATTCAACCATGACCATTTCTATTCTTTCATTTTTTTTGCTGATCAATTCCTGGACTTTTCACGGAATCGTTGAGGGAGACCATGGTCCCCTTCCCGACGTCACGGTCAAAGTGATTGACGGCGACCAGGTTCTGACTTCTGCCTCCAATGGAAAAGGGGAAGTTACCTTTGCAGAACTGACCTCAGATTCTGTCCGGGTAATTGTTTCTGCCGAGGGATACGTGCCCTTGGACGGCTGGGTCGAAAGGGGGGAGCAGGCCCGGCTAATCCAGTTGCGTCCGCTGGAAACGCAGGTGGAGACCATCACCATTGAAGCCATTCGTGCGGGCAATTACGCACCCCTGACCCAAACCACGCTGAGCAAAGCTCAGCTGGAAGCCAACTACTTCGGGCAGGATATGCCCTACCTGCTCACCCAGACTCCCTCGCTGACCGCCTATTCAGACGGAGGTATTTACACAGGTTATTCCTACCTGCGTTTGCGCGGGCTCGACATGACCCGGCTGAATTTTACCCTCAACGGAGTTCCCCTCAACGAGCCCGAGGACCAGGGCGTGTATTTCTCCAATTTTGCCGATTTTGGCAACAGTGTGCGCTCGGTGCAGGTGCAACGGGGGGTGGGCAGCAGTACCCATGGTGCCGCCGCCTTCGGCGGCTCAGTCAACTTCATCTCTGAAAATCCCTTTGCTCTCAAACCTTCAGCTGAAGTACAGCTGGGATATGGTTCCTTCAACAGTTTTCGCTACGCAGCCGAGGCCCAAACGGGCCTGATCGACCATAAATTTGGGTTTTACACCCGCTATTCAGGCACAGGAACGGACGGTTACCGCTATCATTCGGGTGCCTGCTCCCATTCCTTTTTTGGCAGCGGCGGCTGGCTCGGCGACCAGAACATGGTCAAAGTCACGGCTTTCACCGGGCAGGTGAAAAACCAGATGGCCTATCTGGCTACCGACATCAACGACATTCGGGTCGATCCCCGCATCAATTACCTCTCCCCCGACGAAAAAGATGATTTTGCCCAGGATTTTGCCCAGGTGGAGTATTCCCATTCCTTCAGCCCGGAACTCAATCTGGCCGCCAGCATTTACTACCAGCGGGTGGCGGGCGATTTTGATGTGTTGGTAGATTCGACCCTGCTCAATTTCAAACTTGATTCTGATTTCGAAGGTGCCATGGTCAACCTCAATTATGAGGCTGACAAGTTGAAACTCCGGACCGGCTTAAACGGAAATCTCTATCGCCGTGACCATTCCATGGTGATCAAACCCTGGATCAACAGCAATATTTACTTCAATCAGGGATTTAAACAGGAGATCAGCGCTTTTGCAAAGGGGGAATATTGGGTTAATAAAATCATGCTTTATGGCGACCTCCAATTGAGGCATGCTGCATTTCAGTACGTGCCTGAGGCTTCCTACGGCCTTTCCGTCAATCCGGTCAGCTGGACCTTTTTCAATCCCAAAGTTGGGATTACCTACAAACATTCGTCCGCTCTCAGCACCTACCTCAGCGCAGGTCAGACGACCCGTGAACCCACCCGCACCGACATGTTTGGCGGCAACGACGATATCGATCCCTTCAATTATGCCCAGTTGAGCAATTTGTCGCGGGTCAGGCCCGAAACAGTGACGGATTTTGAGGCAGGCGCCAACTGGACTTTTCGTCCGGGCTATCTCAAAGCCAATCTGTATGCCATGGAATTCCGCAATGAAATTGCGGCTATTGGTCAGCTCAGCTACATTGGACTGCCGCTGCGCAAGAATGTGGCGGCCAGCTTTCGTCGGGGGCTTGAACTCGAATTATTGCTGAGGCCAGCCAAAGGCTGGCATACGGGTGCAAACCTGAATCTCAGCTGGAACAGAATCAAATCCTACACCACAGATTACGATTCGCTTACCTACCAAAATGTGCAGCCCTTGCTGACTCCCCCGGTTTTGGCCAATGCTTTTGTGAATTACCAGTTCAAAAAAATCCTGGAACTGGAAGCCCGCGCCCGTTATCAGGCAGCCTCCTTTCTGGACAATACCAATGATGCAAACCTGGTGGCGCCAGCTTATTTTCTGCTGGATCTGAGAGCAGTCTGGCATTTTTACCAACAGCACAGTATTTCCATTCAGTTGAATAATGTTTTGAATCAGGAATACTACACCAGCGGCTACGCCTACCTGGGCAGTCCTTCTTATTTCGTTCAGGCTCCGCGGAATTTCTTTGTTACTTTGCATCTTAAATTCTAGGTGGGGAGCACAAAAAACTTTGAAGCTCGTCGTTGGACTTTTGGAGGCTGCAAACAAAAACGCCGGACCTGCAAAAGGCCCGGCGCTTTTGTTTACAACGAAATTCCCTTAGAATTTCTCCACTTTTTGAGTCAGACGGCGGTCGCCCACCCGTACATCCAGCAGATAGATTCCGGCAGGATAATTTTCCAGATTCAGTTGATGTTTGAATTGGGTAACCTGTCCATTGGACTGGGTGCGCAGCAATTCAGAACCCACCAGGCTGGTCAGCCTGACCTGGATTTGAGAAGCAGTATTCAGATCCAGCGCAATATTCAGGTTGCCATTGGTTGGGTTGGGATATACGCTGAAAGATCCGTCAAAGGCTTCTTCCACTCCAACAGGCTGCACGAAGAGGCCTGCGGAGGTATTGGAACAGCCGTTTCCGTCAAACACCTGAACTGAGTAATTTCCAGCGGTGGTTACTACGTAAGTCTGGGAGGTAGCACCAGAAATCGGGCTTCCGTTCAGAAACCACTGGTAGGTTGAGGCCGGGGGTGAGGTCAAAACGTTGCCGTTTTGGATGATGACCGGCAGGGCAGGAATACTGCCTACCGTTACCACAGGCGCACCAGAAATGGAAGCCGCGGGACAACCAATTGCGTCAGATATGCTGAGCAGGTGATAGGTGGTGGTGGTGGCAGGAGAAACAGATATGTTGGTGCCGCTGGCGTAATTGCCAATAATCCCCACTCCGTTGTCGATTTCAACTGTGTAGGGGCCAGTGCCGCCCACTATGGTTACTTTCAGGTCGGTGGAATCGCCAGCACAAATGGTTTTGGTGCCAGAAAGGATGGCCGATGTGGGAGCCAGATTCAGGTTGACGGTGAAGGCCGTGCCCAGGGAGGTTGCGCTACACCCGTTTGCATCAACCACTGAAACCACGTTGTAGGTGGTGGAAACAAATGGATTGACCTGGATTGAGTCGCCTGACTGGTAATTGGTGACGGTGCCCACACCGCTGCTCAGGGTTACGGCATAGGGCGGAGTTCCGCCAGTGATGGTCACCCAAAGGTAGGTATCCACCCCGAGACATGTCTGGGCGTCGCCACCCAATGTAACGGCGCTGGCGCCGTTATTCACGGTTACCAAAGCGCTTCCTGTATTGCCGCTGCCCGGACATCCATACACATCGGATACGCTGGCGATGGTATAGAGGCTGGTGACAGAGGGGCTGACCGGGATATTTGATCCACTGTTGTAATTCGAGGCAGAAGCACCCGAAGTATCAAGTACAACGGTAAACGGACCTGTACCTCCGGTGATATTCACGGAGAGATTTGCAGTTTCGCCGTTACAAATGGCGGTATCTCCACTCAGCACTGCGGCTGACGAAGGGGTGGCTATGGTGACCACCGCCGAGTCAGACAAGGCGTTGCAAACACACCCGTTGATGTCCGTTACTGAGACCAGACTGTAGGTGGTATTGGTAACCGGGTTGGCGGTAATATTTGCACCACTGGTGTAGTTGCTGACCGAGCCTACCCCGTTATTGACATTGACGGTGAAGGGAGCCGTACCGCTGGTAATATCCACATTCAGATGGACAGGTGTACCCGGACAAATGGTGGTATCAGGTCCGATTACGGCCAGGGTTGGTGCAGGCGCAACGGAAATTACGCTCGAATCCTGGCAGAAAACCGGAGTAAACTGTATGGCTTCAGGTGAGGCGATTGACCAGTTGGCAGCATTTCTGCCGGTCACAGCCTTGGCCCGGGTGCCGTTGATATTTTCGACCCCCATTGTATGCAGCCCTCCGTCAGATGCCATCGCCGTGGTATGAATCTCAATGATATTGGACGTTTCAAACAACTTGATCTGCGTGGTTACGAAATTCGCCGTACCAGAGGCAGGGCCGTGTGGAAGGTTGTTATAATTGACGATGAAAATACGGTTGGGGCTGGTACCCGTGGTGAAAAAGGAGATCACAGGTGCACCCGCGCCAGAGGGATCAAGGTCTTCCCAGGCAGCCGCGATCAGGTTGTTGGGAGCAGCGGTGTTGGGGATATTCTGACCAGAGCAGCAACCCGCAGGCGCGGCAGGGTCGAAGGTGATAAATCCGTTGGAGGAAGCGTAGACCTGGTTATAGGATTTTCCGTAGAATTTGAAGTTAAATCCCAGGTTCAATGCGCTGGAGACTGCATTATCTGCCAGTGAAATACTGGTTCCACTGCCTGAAGTTACTGCTGCAGCAATGGATGTGACGTTATAATCAACCAGCTCGTAAGTGACGGTGTGGTTGCCCGGGCCTGCGGTGGCAGGATTAAAAGAGCCGGTCCCGTTTCCGTTATCAGTTACCCCGGCACCGGTAAATTGCCCATCAGGGGCACCGTTTCCGGTCAGGTTGATCACCGCAGCGTTGCTGCAGGTTGAGGTCAGAAGACCTGTAAAAGAGCATTGCGCATGGACCGCAAGGCTAAAAAGGCTGGAAGCAATGGCTAAAAGTAGAATTTTAATCCTCATACTGATCCGTTATTAGACATGGTTTAAACTATGTTGCTGGAAATCCCCTGCTTTACCCGACCAAAGGAGATGGGCTTTTCAATAATCGTCATTTTTCCCACGCTAAAAATGATAAAATTAGGCGACAAATCCAACGTTACAATCTTTGTAAGAACCCTTGTGGAGGCCGCGGACCTTATTTGGGCAGGATTTCATAGATCATTGCCTAAAATTTTCTAAGTTTCATTCATGATCTCCCTGGCCCTGATTTCCATCAACCGGAACAAATACTCAGAAACTTTCATTCACAACCATGTGAAAAGGCTTCCTGTGCGGGTTCATTATTTTACAGGCGGATATTTTCCAACGGAAGTAAGCGAAGGGTGGGAGGGGATCCCGGTTTCTCTGGATGGCAGGTTTCGGTCTGGAGGAATTTTCGGTTGGCCAAATGTCCGAATTTCAGAGAAGGAGAGGGTGAAGAATTATATCAAAAAGCATCAAATCAGTGCAGTTTTGGCCGAATACGGTCCTTCAGGAGTAGAGATGATGGAGATTTGTCGGGAAATGGGTCTGCCCCTGATCGTGCATTTTCACGGATACGATGCCTATCGCAACGACATGCTGGCCGCCTACGGCGGCCGCTATCCCGAACTTTTCCGCCAGGCGGCGGCTATTATTGCCGTTTCACGGCACATGCAAAGCCACCTGATTGATCTTGGCGCCGATCCCGCCAAGGTGCATTACACGCCCTGCGGGCCCGATGAAAAGCTGTTTACCCAGGCTGATCCCGGGCAGAATCCCCCCCATTTTCTGGCGGTTGGACGTTTTGCAGAGACCAAATGTCCGCAAATGACAATCCGGGCTTTTGCCAGGGTTGTGGCTGAAATTCCCGAGGCAAGGCTCACCTTTTGTGGCAGCGGACACCTGGAGGAGGCCTGTAATTTATTGGCAAATGAACTGAAAATCCAAACGCAGGTGGATTTTCGGGGCGTTTTGCGCCATGAAGAAATTGCGCAGCAAATGCTGAAAGCCCGCGCCTTTGTGCAGCATTCTATAACCACTTCTGAAAATGATCTGGAAGGAACTCCCGTTTCCATTCAGGAGGCAGGTCTGGCCGGATTGCCCGTGGTTTCGACCCGTCACGGCGGGATTGTGGATGTGGTGGTGGAAGGCAAAACGGGTTTTCTGGGACCGGAAAACGATCTGCAATCCATGGCCTATTCCATGCTGAAACTGGCCCGGGATCCAAACCTGGCAGCCAGCATTGGCGCGGCGGCCCATCAACATATTCAACAAAATTTTACCCTTGATTTGCACCTGCAAAAGCTCTGGCAGGTCATTGAAAGCGTACTTTGACCTCAGCTGGAATGATCAGCCACGATCACCCATTTTCCTTTGATTTTCTTCCAAAGCAGGGAATACCATCCCCCCACATCTTCCTTGTCGCCCTCGCGGGCCAGGTGCCATTGGCCGGTCACAAAGACGGCTTTGCCGCTCAGTTTTTCCATTTTGATCCCTGAAAAGGTCAATTGACCCATGGTGGCTTTGTCCGGATAGCCTTTCTTATAACGATCCAAAGTAGCCTGCCAGCCATAAGTGATTCCCGACTTGCCAATGAATTTCAGGGAATCGTTTTCCCAGTAACCGTTCATAAATCCGTCCAGATCGCCTGCATTCCAGGCTTTGGTCTGGGTTTGCATGGTGGTCAAAATGGTTTCACGGACTTTGGCTGAAGGACTTTGCCCGCGGGTGAATGAGCTCAGGGAAATCAGGATCAGGAGGGTGAAAATGGCTTTATTCATAGGGAAATATAGGAATTATCCGTTCAATTTACAGCGAATGACCTGCTCGTGGACCTGCACTCCTTTGCCCGGCTCGCCCGTGATCTCACCTTCGGTGAGAGTCAGCAAATCCGCTGGCATGGTGACCAGACTTTGTTCCAAAGCCAGTTCCATTTCCCAGGGCAAAGGCCATTTTCCTGCGTTGGAAAAAGAAAGATGTCCGCTGGAAATGTATTTGCCCACCTCAGGATCTTCATGAAATCGCCGCGCTTCCATTCCCATTCCCCGAATGTAATAGCCGGGTGCCTTCGCCTCCGTGGCTCTGATAGAAAATCCGCGGTTGGCCGCAAAAAAAGTGCTTTTCACGGGGTTTTCAAACGAAAAGGGTTCCTCCAATTCGCCCAAACCCGTCTTTTGCAATATTTTTTCCTTGCGAAATGGCACCTGCAATGCGACTCCTTTAGGGTCCATCACCAGGAAAATGTCCATCACCAAATTATACATACATTCAGGTCTTCCCAGCCAGTTTTCGTTGCCATGGGCTACCAACTCGGGGTTTTTGGCGGGCCAGACGGAAGCAGTAATGGGTACGGAGATCTCCTTTTTCCCGGACACAGGGGCCCCAATTTGTAAAGCCAGTTCCTTGAAATGCCATCCCGAAGGATTATTGGCCGGGAAGATGTGGAAGCCATTCAGAAAAGCCATCCAATGTGCAGCCTGGGGGTCTTTGAGTTGGGTGAAAGGCAGGCTTCCCAGGATGGATGCATAGGGAATAACTGCACTGAAGGAAATTTCGCCCCGCTCGTTATAAAATGCCCGGATTTGAAAGCGGGTTTTGGCAGTTCCCAACCAGACTTTTTCGGCCTGCAAAAAGGTGTAAGGCACGGTGTAGGTCAGTTGATCCTGGGGCCAGTTGCCAATTTTGGAACGAAACCTGTGCCAGACTTTCAATTCCTCTTTTTCAAACAAATATTCCTCAAAACGACTCCCCAGGATGGACAAACGGTGTGGATTTGCCTTCCAGGCGTAACGAAATCCATTCCAGAGCAGCCCGTGGGAAACCTGTTTCATACCCTGGCCCGCCGGGCTACAGCAGCCAAAGCTTTGACGTCATACTCTGCCATTCTGGTTTTATACTTCTCCAGAATGGGCACCGTTTCCTGGGTTTCATAATCGATGCCCACCATGATGGCATGACCGCGGGAAACGGGCGTTTTTTGCCCCGCTTGTTCATTGCAAATCAAAAAATCCAGGCGAAAACTCTTATTACCCATTTCTGTGCAGGCCACGTAGCCCACAGGATTTTGCATAAACAGCAGAGGTTTGAGGTAATCAATGGAAATATGTGCCAGGATCAGACCGTGATTTTTCCATTCCCACTGGCAGGATTCGACGAAATAGCGAAAACGGCATTCTTCAAAATAAGTCAGGTAGCGGGCATTATTTACGTGGCGAAATTCGTCAATGTCGGACCAGCGCATGGGGATGCTGTAGCTGAAACGGAAATCTTCAGGGGTAAGGATCATGCTATTTTCCTGAGAATAAAACTTTGCGGGTGATGCTGCCGCGGGCGGTATGAATTTGCACAAAGTAGATGCCCGCAGGATGATCCCCCCGTTCAAGCACCAGCTCGTTTTGCCCTTTCAGAGCCATATTTACTTCCTTTCCCTGGACGTCAAAGACCCTGATTTGGTGGGGTGCCCCCAGTTCCCGCGGAATTGAGATATGTACATTTTCCAAAGCTGGATTGGGATAAAGGAGAATTTTTTCCGCTAAAGTCTCATAATGGGAAGTGGGCAGAAGGGAACAGCCTTCAGAAGTAAGCAGGCTGGCCCGCCAGGTGTTGAGGTAAAACAGCATGCGGTCCTTTTGACCCTGGGTAAACATGTTCATGCAGTTGTCCTGGGAGTAATCCATGTAATTTTCCACCATGTCGGGTGCGTCGTTGAGGAGGGTATCCACACAGGTATTTTTGCTGGTGTCACAATCTCCGTTGCTGGCTGCATCTGCATTGGGAGTGTCAATGACCGAGTCCGTGGCTGTGCAATCGCCGTCGCCCCAGATGTGGCGCAGACCGAGCCAGTGACCCACTTCGTGGACCGTGGTGCGGCCGCCGTCATAAGGCGCAGTGACCGTACCCATGGTGCCAAAGGCCGTATATCCGATCACGACACCGTCGGTAACCGGGTCATCCCAGGGAAACTGGGCGTAGCCCAGTACGACGGGAAAGAGGGGGCACACCCAGATATTGAGGTACTTATCTGAGGGCCAGGGATCTTTTCCGCCCAGGGAATTGCTTTTGGCATTGTCGGTAAAAGGGTCGTAGAATCCCAGAAGACCGGGATTTCCGGGGGTACGGGTGATGCCCGTGGTGGGATTTCCGTCGGGATCGGTGGTGGCCAGGCAAAATTCAATGCCCACATCTGCGGCCAGGCCAGAGAAAATGGACCGGGTATTGCCCGTGTCGGGGTTCATACGGCGATAATCCTGATTCAGAATCTCCAACTGAGACATAATCTGGGCGTTGGAGATATTTTCCGTGGCATTTGTATAAAGCACGTGCACCACGGTGGGAATGGTGTAAACCACCCGATCGGGATGGTGGGCACCGCTTTTTCGCCATTCATAATTTTCATTTTCAGCCCGCTCCATGGCCTGTTTTACCATTGGATTTTCCTGAATATGTTTATGCAAAAGTGGCATGGTCTGGCAGGGCTCCTGGGCTTGTAAATTCAGGCAAAAAAGGCCTGCCAGCATGAGAATTGAGAAGAATTTTTTCATCCGAAAAGATTAGATTTTGGTAAAAATAGGAAAAAATACGCTGGTTGGACAAGCATTTCGGGTGAAGGGGAATTCAGGTTGTTTAGGGTTGAATGATCTGATTAGGATAAAAAAGTCCAGATAAATCCGCCGATTTCTGATTTTGAGGAAGTGAATAATCCTTTTTCTTTCCCTGGAATTGGGTTTTTCTCTGGAAAATAATCCCCCATTTGATTCCTGAAATTCCCTGCAACTTTTCCCAAAATCTCCCGTAAATTTGTATGCAATGTGATATCAAATTGATATCATTTTAAACACTAAAAATATGATTCAGGAGAAATTTACTAAACCCGCTTCCGGCTTTCCCATGTTGGTTCTTGTGCTGCTGATGTTGGGTACAGCCATAACCATGCTCATCCTTTCGGGCTCCCTCGACCAGGGCATCCTGGTGCTGCCCGCCATGGCTCTGCTGTTCATGTTTATCATCACCATCATGGGATTTCTGATTGTGAATCCCAATGAATCCAAGGTGCTGGTGCTGTTTGGAAAATATGTGGGTACGGTCAAAAAGGAAGGCTTTTACTGGGCAAATCCCTTTTACAAAAAGCAAAAAATCTCCCTGCGGGCCCGCAACTTCAACGGCGAAAAGATCAAGGTAAACGATCACCTGGGCAACCCGATTGAAATTGCCGCGGTGGTGGTCTGGAAGGTGGAGGAAACCTCACGCGCTGCGTTCGAAGTGGAAGATTACCAGCACTTTGTGGTGGTGCAAAGCGAGGCCGCCCTCCGCAGTCTGGCCGGCAAATATTCCTACGATAACTTCGAGGACCACGATGCTGAAATCACCCTGCGCAGCGGGGGCGAGCACGTCAACCACGAGCTGGAAGAGGAACTTCGCGCCCGTCTGGCCATCGCAGGCATCAACATCATTGAGGCCCGCATCAGCCACCTGGCTTATGCCAGTGAGATTGCAGGAGCCATGCTCCAGCGTCAGCAGGCCACGGCGGTGGTAGCCGCCAGGTTCAAGATCGTGGAAGGTGCCGTCTCCATGGTGGAAATGGCCCTCGACGAACTCAGCAAAAAGGAAATCGTAACCCTGGATGATGAGAAAAAAGCAGCCATGGTCAGCAATCTGATGGTGGTGTTGTGTGGCGACAAAAACGCAACCCCCGTGGTGAATGCGGGCACTCTCCACCAGTAAAAACATGCAGTCATGTCAAAAAAGAAAGTGTTTACCCTGCGGGTAAACGAGGAAATGTACGAAGCGCTCGAAAAATGGGCCGCGGACGAATTCCGAAGTCTCAACGGGCAGATCGAGTTTTTACTCGATCGCGCCCTGCGGGATGCCAAAAGAAATC
The DNA here is from genome assembly GCA_020635905.1 of Bacteroidia bacterium. Taxonomy (GTDB): domain Bacteria; phylum Bacteroidota; class Bacteroidia; order J057; family JADKCL01; genus JACJYV01. The sequence continues at coordinate 272,603 of JACJYV010000005.1, read as the reverse complement.
CGAAGAAAAAAAGCTGAGCCGCTGACTATAGGTTGGCGGCTTTCGGCATGAGGGGAGAATTTTTTTCCTGGTTCTGCAGTACCCAGGTTTTCACCCAATTCCCAAAACCTATCACCCAAAACCCAATCCCTGACTAACAACCACCAACCACTACACTGGCGCAACTGCCCGCATCAGAATAGCACAGATATAAGCCCCGTAGGTTCCCACCGCGTAACCCAGCACGGCCAGCAGCACCCCCACCGTCGCCAGCGACGGATGAAAAGCTGAGGCCACCACAGGTGCGGAAGCTGCTCCCCCCACATTGGCCTGACTGCCCACGGCAATGAAAAAGAAAGGCGCTTTGATCAGACGACCCACCCCCAGCATCAGGCCGGCATGAACCATCATCCAGATAATTCCCACCGCAAACAGGCCGAAGTTGGAGAAGATGGCGGTTATGTCCATTTTCATTCCGATTGTGGCCACCAGCACATACAAAAAGGCCGATCCCAACCTCGAAGCGCCGGCTCCTTCCAGATTTCGGGCTTTGGTAAAGGAAAGCACCAAACCAGCGGTGGTGGTGATCACAATGATCCAGAAAAACTGGCTGTCAAGGCTGAAATCCGTCAGCCACGGGTAATTTTCCCCGATCCAGGGTGCCACAATATCTCCAATCAAATGTCCCAGGGCGGTCATGCCAAACCCAATTGCCAGAATGGTCATGATCTCCGTCAGGTTTGGGATTTTTGCAATGCTGTCCTGATAGCCCGACATAGTCTTTTTCAAAGCCGTAATGGCTGAATTATCTGCCTTGAAAGCACGGTCAATGTCGTCAGAACGGCCCGCACCCAGCAACAGCACTGCCATCCAGATATTGGCCACAATCACATCCACGGCCACCATGGCCGAAAAGGTACCTTCGCTCACATCCCAAACCTCTTTCATGGCTGTTTGATTGGCTCCGCCCCCGATCCAGCTGCCCGCAATGGTGGAAAGTCCCCGCCAAACGGCTTCAGGGCCCTGTCCGCCCACGGTTTCGGGCGAAACGATGGAAACAAGCAGGATCGCAATTGGCCCCCCGATGACAATGCCCAGACTGCCCGTGAAAAACATGATAATCGCCTTGGGGCCCAGACGAAGGATGCCTTTGAGGTCAATACTCAGGGTGAGCAAAACCAGGGAAGTAGGCAAAAGGTAGCGGGAGGCTACAAAATACAATTTGGATTCCTCTGCGTTGATGAGCGGCCTGACCGGCGAACCAATGATTCCCTCCAGAATTGGGGGGCCGCTGGTCAGCAGGGAGGGAATAAAATAACACAGCAGGAGGGAAGGAACATATTTATAAAAGGTTGCCCAGGGGCCCTGTTTCTGGCTTGAAGTAACAAAAACAAAGGCCAGAATGGCCATCAGGATGCCGAAAAGCACGGCATCATTGGTGATTAAAGGAGTGAGTGCAGCCTGGGTTTCTTCCATGGGATCAATTGATTTTAGCTCAAATATGCAAAAATTTATTTAACCCCGGTCAAAGATGGAATTCGGGGGATAATCTTAACTTGAGCCATGGAAAATGCCCAAAAAGTACTCGAATTTCACCAGGCGTTTCGCATTCCCTGGGCAGAAAAGCCAACTGCTCAGCTGGATGCAGATTTGTATCAACTCAGGCACCGCCTGTTGGCTGAGGAAAATGAAGAATATCTGGAAGCCTGTAAAATAGGCGATTTGCTGGGGGTGGCCGATGCCCTGGGGGATATGCTTTATGTATTATTGGGAACGGTGGTCACCCATGGCATGCAGCACAAATTGCAGGAAGTTTTCGAGGAAATTCACCGTTCCAACCTGTCCAAACTGGATGAAAACGGCCAGCCCATTTATCGTGAGGACGGTAAAATCCTGAAAAGTGAAGGGTATTTTCGTCCTGATCTGAAACCCATTCTGCAGGAATTTCTATGAAATTCTGCCCGCCTTTTCTGGTAATCCTTAGTTTTGCGCAATGAAAATCCCTTCCTGGCTGTTGCTGATTGGCATGAATCTTTACCCGCCACTCTTTTGGCAGGGCATTTCCGTGCGACGGATTTCCCGGGATTATCTGGCGGTGGATGTGGTGTTGCGCAAGGCGCTTTTCAATCGCAACCTGGCGGGTACCGCCTTTGGCGGCACCATTTTCAGCGCGGCTGATCCGTTTTTCTCCGTGATGTACTGGCAGGCCCTCGCCCACGCGGGGCTGGACTGCGAATCCTGGCTGAAAGCCTCCAAAATCAATTTTATCCGACCGGGGAGCAGCCGTTTGAGATATGAATTTCGACTGAAACCTGCTGATCTGGACCTGGTCAAAAGTGAATTAGCCGCTCACGGAAAAACTGAGCATTGGCATCAGGTGCAAGCCATTGACCGGCAGGGACGGTTGTGTGCGGAGGCAGAAATGCTCTGTTATGTGCGCCTGAGGAATAAAAGCTGAGTCCGGGAAATTGGAAATCAGGCTTCCTTTCGTTTAATTCGGAAAAACAATCGCTTTCCATTGGGCAGTTTTCTTTACAAAATATTCATCTTTTTCTGGACCATCTGGACCATGAGTCTCTTTTTGCTCATCCTGCTGGTCCTGTTTCCTGTGCTGTTTTTTGGGGTGACTTTTGGTGGTCCCAAAACCATCCATGCTTTGCACAGCCTGCCCAGAATTTGTTCCAAAACCATCCTTTTCCTGGGCGGGGTGAGGTTGAAATTCCGCAATCCCATGCCTTTTGATCCCGCGGGACAATACATTTTCATTTCCAACCACAATTCCAATCTGGATCCCGTCATTACGGGCGGGGCCATCCCCAATTTATACAAATTCATTGCCAAGGCAGAGATTCTGAAAATGCCCATTTTTGGGTACATAGTTCGGAAATTGTATGTCTCTGTGGTTCGCACGGACGCCAATGACCGCTCCCGCAGCATGGAAGTGATGCGGGAATTCATTGACCTGGGCTCATGTCTGATCATGTATCCTGAAGCCACCCGCAACCGCACAGACGAGCCACTGGGGCCATTCAAATCAGGTGCTTTCAACCTGAGTATTGAGAAAAAAGTACCCATTGTGGTGCTTCTGGCGGTCGATTCCTGGAAGCGCATGTCACCCACCGACTGGTGGGTGAAACCGGGGGTGATGGACTGCGTCTGGCTGGGACCCTACGAGCCCGGCGACCGCACCCACGAGGAGATGGAGGAGTATAAAGCGATGATTAAGGGGGATATGTTGAGGATTTTGGAGGGGAGTTCGTGAAATTATTCCCCTGAACCCCTCAAAAACCCCACCAACCACTCATTCACCTGCTCAGGCACTTCGTGCTGAACCCAGTGACTGCAATTTTCCACTTTGTGCAAAATATATTCTCCCTTCAGGAATTTTTCGAGGCCGTCCGTGAGTTCGGGGCCAAGGGCTGTGTCGTTTTGTCCCCAGATTACCATGGTGGGGGAGTGAATTTCGTTGCCCAGCATGCGCATGAGTTCGGGCGCCATTTTGGGAAAGGAACGGTAGTAATTGAGGGTGGCGTTGGCTGCGCCCGGCTGTTTGAAGGCTTTGATGTACTCAATCAGATCCTGATCAGAAAAGGCCTCTTTGCGAATGGCCCATCCCCGCAGGGAACTTGTGATAAACTTTTTTACCCCCGTTTTCAGGATCATTTCGGGCAGTAAAGGCACCTGAAAAAAGCCCATATACCAGCTTCTCCGCCTTTGGCGGGCATTGGTTTTGAGCTGATTGCGAAACAACACGGGGTGGGGACTGTTGAGAATCACCAGGTGGTCGAGGGCTTCAGGATGAAACACGGCGAAGGCCCAGGCGGCGGCGCCGCCCCAGTCATGGGCCACCAGATGGGCCTTCTGATAGCCAAAATGGGCAATCAGTTCCAGCACATCGCGGGCGATTTTGTCCATGGTGTAGGCCGCGGCGCCTTTGGGCTTGTCGCTGAGGTTATAGCCCCGCAGGTCGGGAGCCACCACTTTGAAATGCCTCGAAAGAGCGGGAATTTGCTTTCGCCAGGAGTACCAAAATTCGGGAAAACCATGCAAAAGCAACACCAGCGGACCTTCACCCGCCGTCACGTAATGCAGTTTTACGCCGTTGACCGTTGCGTATCCGTGCTCCAAATTATTTGCTGGACGAACCCACGAAATAATGGTCGCGGTCGTCAAAAAGGACGTTGAAAGTAGTCAGAGTGCCGTAAATACGGGTAATGTACTGCTGCAATTCCACCTTTTCGTCCTCTTCCAGGCCCTTGCTGGCATTGATTTTTTGCTCCATTACCCTCAAACGGTCGCGCAGCATCACGATTTTATGAAAAAAATCATCAATGGGTACTTCTTTAGGCTTGAGCGAGCGGTCGAAGGGTTGCATGAGGATGGTTCCTTTGCGCCATTTTTGCCCGAGTGGAACCAGACCCGGCTCACCAGCCCATTTTTTCAGAATCCCCAAAAGAGATTGCTCTACATCCCACAGCGAAACCTGGTCGTGATCTGGATCAATGCGCTCAATGATCATAATTCGATCGTCGTTTTTGGCGATCTCCTCCTCCCCACTGTCAATAAATGTCACGGAATAAGTCAGGGAATTGATACCTGTGACCACGCCCTTGCCAAAATCAGGGTGAGAAATGCGTGAGCCAATTCCATATAAGTCTTTTGCCATTTTTGCTTTCGTTTAATGCTGACAACAAGGGAGAAAGTTACCAAAATTATCCGCACATGGTCAAGTGCATTTGTGTGGCAGAAGATTCTCCCAAACAGACCCAGGGGTGGAAGAGATCATATTTAATTGATAACTTTGCCCCAAAAAGATGCGCAAGAAAGTTTATTACCTCAGCACCTGCAGCACCTGCAACCGCATTATCAAGGATCTCGGGATTGGAACTGAATTCGAGTACCAGGACATTAAAACCCAGAAAATCACTCCCGCCCAACTGGAGGAAATGAAAGCTCTGGCGGGCAGCTTTGAGGCCCTGTTCAGCCGCCGTTCCCAGCAATTCAGGGCCAGGGGCCTGCATAATCAGGAACTGGGGGAAAATGATTACCGCGAATTGATTCTGGATGAATACACTTTTTTGAAGCGTCCTGTTTTCCTGATTGGGGACAGGATTTTTGTGGGAAATGCCAAGGCAGAGGTAGAAGCTGTGGCGGCCGCTTTGTGATAAAAAATTATTCAGTTTTTTAATCCAATAATCCTATCTTGTACCTTCCCAATGTCCCTTTGCCAGCCAAACAGGCATTCCTGATTTTTATTGAATTATTTCTATTTTGCAACCCCGCAATCCCTGGTTGATTGCGCCCATTTTGGCTTTCGTATGAACAGGAAACTTCGCTTATTCATTCCCGTACTGCTGGCATTGGTGGTCAGCGTACCCGTTTTCTATCTGACCCGCCAACCCCAAAACGCGGTCACTTCCCTGAAAAAAGTATTGGACGAACCTCAACCCAGGGTTGAGTATGGGATCAATCTGGAGCCTTTTCATTTGTGCGTGGGAGAGATCAAGCCCAATCAGAATCTCTCTGAGATTCTTTCTGAGTTTGGGGTGCCCTATTCCACCATTCACGAACTGGCTGAGGCCTCCCGCGAGGTGTTTGATGTGCGAAAACTGCGACCAGGCAAGCCCTATTGCATTTTGCAGGCCCAGGACAGCAGCCATGTGAGATACTTTATCTACGAGCACGATCCCATCAATTATGTGGTGTTTGAAATGGGAGATTCCTTGCGGGTAAGTATGGGGCAGAAAGAAGTGGAAACCCGTGAAAAAATTGCTTCAGGGACCATTCAGTCCTCTCTTTCTCAAACCATGGCCGACGAAAATCTGCCTTTTGAACTGGCGATTCGCCTTTCAGAGGTTTATGCCTGGGCCATTGATTTTTATCGTTTGCAGAAAGGTGACCGCTTCAGGGTGGTATATGAGGAAAAATTCATAGAAGGCCAGTCCGTAGGACTGGGGGAGGTGCGGGCTGCGCAATTCAACCATTATGAAAAGGATAATTTTGCCTTTCTCTACAGCCAGGACAGTTCCCGGGATTATTACGACGAAAACGGAATGAGCCTGCGCAAAGCCTTCCTCAAGGCCCCATTGAAATATTCGCGCATCAGTTCAGGATTTACCCACAAGCGTTTTCATCCCATTTACAAACGCTACACCACCCACCTGGGCATTGATTATGCTGCGCCCATTGGCACTCCCATTCTGGCCGTGGGAGACGGGGTGATCACAGATGCCCGTTACGGGGGGAATAACGGGAATTTTGTGAAAATCCGCCACAATGGGACCTATTCCACCCAATATCTCCACATGTCAAAAATTGCGAATGGAATTCGTCCTGGCGTGCGGGTGCAGCAGGGGCAGGTGATTGGCTACGTGGGTAGCACGGGCCTTTCCACGGGGCCGCATTTGTGCTACCGTTTCTGGAAAAATGGCCAGCAGGTGAATCCATTCAAGGAGGAAATTCCCCCGGCAGAGCCCATCCGCGCTGAACTGAAAGCAGATTTCGACCTTTATAAAGCCCAGTATCTGGAAAAGCTGAGTACCCTCAATTTTTACCAGGAAGCTTCAGGCAGCCAGGTTCCCGAAGAGGGACAAGTCAGTGCAGAATAATTTCGTGAAGTATTGAATTTGAAAGGGGAATAATTTATCCCTGCTTAACCATTTCGAGTGCGTCTTCCACGTGTTTCTGGAATCTGAACTGGCTGTGAAAGGCATAACGGATTTCTCCCCTGAGGTCGATCACGTAAGTAATGCGTTCTGCGGACAAACCAAAAAGGGCTGAACCTACCTCATAGAGCTGGTGAATTTTGCGTCCTGGGTCGCTGAGCAGGATGAAAGGAAGGCGTCTGTTTTGTATGAAATCCTGGTGTGATTGGACCGAATCCCCGCTTACTCCCACCACTTCTGCTCCTGCTTCCACAAAATCCTCGTACTGATCGCGAAAGGAACAAGCCTCGGCCACACAGCCCATGGTTTCGTCTTTGGGGTAGAAATAGAGGACAATTTTCTTTTTGCCAATCATCTCTGATAGCCTGAAATCGTTGTTTTGCTGGTCTTTCAGGACAAAATCAGGAGCCTGGGTTCCGGGTTGTAACATAATTGAAATGGTTTTCTACAGAAAAGGACGGGCCAGAGGGCCGCAAACCACGATTCCTTTTAATATGCAACAAAAATAGTTGTAATAAAAAAGGAAAAATTATTTAGTTTAGCATTAGTAATCGAATTGTGGTCTTAATTAACAGATACTGTATGAAAAAGTTTTTACTCATTTTTTCCTGTGTTCTTGGCTTTGCTCTCTCTGTTCAGGGGCAATGTGTTCCCAACACAACCTATACCTCACCTGGAATTTATCCTGATACCCTCGCCGACGGCTGCCAGGGACAGGCCTATGCAGGGGTGGTTGATTTCGTATTCCCTGCGGATACCACCGTGGCCACTCCTTTTGGTCCCGTTCTGGTTCCCTTTGATTCCTTTCTGGTAAGTGCAGTTAATAACATTCCTGCCGGATTGAATTATGCCTGTAACATTTCCAATTGCCACTATGTTACCGTCTCCGGACAGTTGACCCGTGGCTGTGTGGACGTATCAGGTACTCCAACTGACACCACTGCCTACACAGATTCTATCGAAGTTATTGGTGATGCTTACATTACCGTATTTGGTCAGCCGACTTCATTCTCCTCCACTTTCAAACTGGGTCTGAAAATTCACCCTGCCGGAAGTGCAAATTGTGGAGTTGGAATCGACGAATCTCTGCAGTCAAGCACCCAAATGACCGTTTATCCCAATCCCATTGAAGACGGTTCCATGGTTTCCTACAAACTCGGCCAGGCTGCCGACGTGAAACTGGAAGTTTACAGTGTGACGGGCAAAAAAGTACAGGATATTTATAATGGATACCAGCCTGCTGGCGAGCACTCCGTGAAATTGTTTGACGGAACTCTTCCTGCCGGCTTGTTCTTTGTGAAATTGACGCTCAATAACGGCAGCGCAGTGATCACCCAAAAGGTGCTCTCCGTTTATTAAGAGATCAATAAAATTTATGGGGGGCTGTTCGAAATTGCCTTTGAAGCAAGGCGCAAGACCGCGTTGAGGCTTCAGGAGGCAGTGTTTCGGACAGCCCTTCTTTTTTAACCCAAAGTTGGATCCTAAACCCAAGACCTATGATTTTTAACAAGGTTAAATTTTCAGCGGCAATCTTTCTGCTGTTTCTCCTTCCCGTGAGCCTGATGGCTCAGGAGGTGACCATCAGCGGAACCGTAAAAGACAAAGCAACAAAAGATGTCCTGACCGGCGCAACCGTGATGGCTCCCAAACAATCCAGAGGCACCTATGTCGAGGATGACGGAACCTTTTCTCTGAAAGTTCCCCTTGCCGATACCATCCAGATCCGGGTCACCATGCTTGAATTTGACACCGTTTTTGTGGATGTGGTGACCGTGGCAGGGAAAAGTGATTATCCCCTGACCATTGAAATGTCCTCGGGCGAGGTGGAAATGGAAACCGTGGTCATCACGGCCGGCCGCCACGAGCAAAAACTTTCCGACGTGACCATCTCCATGGAAGTTATTAACCCCAAGCAGGTGGATGTGCAGGCCACCACGGACGTGACTGACGTGTTGCAGCAATCTCCCGGGGTGGACATTATCGACGGACAGCCCAACATCAGGGGAAGCTCAGGCTTTGCCTACGGTGTGGGTTCAAGGGTAATGGTGATGCTGGACGGGTTGCCCCTGCTTTCTGCAGACGCTTCCTTTCCCTTGTTTGATATGATTCCCACTGACAATCTTTCTCAGATCGAGATCATGAAAGGTGCCAGCTCTGTACTCTATGGTTCATCTGCATTGGGTGGGGTAATCAACGTTATTACTGCAGATGCCCCCCGCGAGCCTATGACCTCAGTCAGGGTGAGGGGAGCCATGTTTGATGCGCCGCCTGTGAAAGCCAATGACTGGGATGGCAATAAAAGTGCCACTCAGGGATCTTTTCACGTATTCCATACCCGTCGCATCAAAAATCAGGATTTTACTGCCCAGCTTGACCTGATCAAGGATACAGGCTACCGTTACAAAACGGATAAAGAGCAGCTGAGATCATTTATCATGACCAAATTCCGTCCAGAGAAAGTCAAAGGACTGGTATTTGGGGTCAATGCGGCATTCAGGATTGATTCTTCCAGCACTTACCTTTTCTGGGACAGCTACCTGCCCGATACGACCATCAGCGCAGGTGACACCACCTATTCTCTGGGGGCGCTTTCTGGTGAGCCTTCCACCCGCAGGAGCCAGCTCAACTGGCGGGTCACAGTGGATCCTTTCCTCAAGTATCTGACTCCCAAGGGACGGGTGCACATGTACCGCAGCCGCATTTTGCGCAGCGCCAACACCAATAACTCGGCCCAATCCAACTTTGGAACCATGTGGTATAACGATTACCAGTTTACCACCAAAATTCTGGGCGGCAAGGCCAGTTGGGTAACGGGGGGAACATTCATTCGCAACTGGGCCCGCGGCGACAGCCTGTACGGGAGCACCTATGTGGATCCTGTGACCAATGATACCACCCTGGTGGGCGGTAAATTCAACAGCACCAACTTTGCCGCTTACACCCAGCTTGACCTGAAATTTGGCACCAGGCTGAATATTTCTGCTGGCGCCCGCTACGATTACTGGATTGTGAATGGGGGTACTTTTGGTCGCAATATCGAACAGTCCCCGGTTTTCAGGTTTGGAGCCAACTATAACGTCTGGGCGGGCGGAAACGTCCGTGGAAGCATTGGGCAGGCCTTCAGAAGCCCGTCCATTGCAGAACGCTACACCTCCACCAACGGTGGAGGTCTGCTGGTGTCTCCCAACCCGGCTTTGAAACCTGAAAAAGGCGTGAGCGCCGAGATTGGGATTCGTCAGGGATTCCGTGCGGGTACCAAAACCAAGGGTGTAATTGGCTATCTGGACTTTTCTGCTTTCGTCATGCAATTCAACAACATGATCGAAGTAGGGGTAAATTCCATTCAGCCCAGCCCCATTCCTGGTGGATTTCCCTCCCCTGTGTTCAATTTCCGTAACGTGACCAAAGCCCGCATCCCGGGCATGGAAATCACAGGACTGGCTCAGTTTACCCTGAACAAATTCACTTTTGACATCACTGGTGGTTTTACCTGGGTTGAACCCCGCAACCTGAACCCAATCCCTGATTCACTTCAGGCCGACCTGGTGTCAGCTTCTGACGATCCACAGGCATATTTCAATCAGTTGAGCCGCCTGCTTTCCCCTGATGGAACTCCCAATAAACTTTATGATCAGCCTTCTTTCCTGAAATACAGGAACAGGTTTATGACCAGAATGAGTGTCACGGTTGGGTACGGTAAATTTAATCTTACCACCAATATCCAAACCAAGAGCCAGATGCTTCACATTGACCAATACCTCTTTGTGGCGATCGCTGGTGCGCTTGATTATGTGAAAACTCACCCGGGTGGCTATACCCTGGTCAACACCGTGCTGGGCTATGATGTTACCAAGAAATTCAAGGCATCATTTCACGTAAATAACCTGTTCAACACAGAATGGGTCCAGTTGCCCGGTCTGATTGGAGAGCAGCGCCGCTTCTCCATCCAGCTGAAATACGTATTCTGATTTGATCTGAATGTTATGAAAAGGCCCCTTTGTTATGGCAGAGGGGCCTTTTTTTATTTGCCCAGCAGAGGGCGGGTGATCACAGCGTGGACAATTTCGAACAGCTGCAGGGGTTTGAGTTTGCGCCAGCGAATTTCGTCCAGGGCCGGGCTCCAGAACAGATACCTGTCTATGCCGTATTGCTCAATTTCCATTTTCATTTGCTCGCGCGGCCTCAACAGACAGATCCAGCCATCACCCAGTTCGTCCTGCATAGCTTCGTAATAATCATCCTCACCCAAATAGGTATTAAACACATTTTCCACGATGAGAATAATCTGATTGATTCCTTCGTCCACCAGATAAGTCAGGCAGTTTTCGGCCAGCAGTTTGAAGTCGTTTTGATAAAGGTCATTCCAGTCGCCCAGCAATTCCAGAACGGCATACTGCCGTTCATAATCTGCGAAAAGAATCTTTACCAGGAGGTTTTCCGAGTTGATTTCATCCCATTGAGGGTGAGCCAGATAGTTATAGATGGAGCGGTCATAATCGAACAGGTTGTGCACGATGTCTTTTACTAAAATAGCTATACAACTTTCGCAACCTTGAAAGTGATGGCAAAATCAAAAAGTAATTCAAATTCTAAAAAAGATTTAAGTGTTCAACATCGAAAGTCGCCTGCTGTTAAGCGAATGATTGTTGAGTTGGTAGATTCAGGTAAAATGACTGGCATTGAGGCATCCCAAAAATACGGGGTCAGTACGTATGCAATTCAGCAGTGGCGTTCTGTGGTCGCTGCGGGACGTAGCCTGGTTACTCGGCAATACGACAAAGCTCTCAAGCTGCGGATAATTCATGAGATTAATTCTGGTTTGTTGACTATTGAAGAGGCTGTTAAGAAGTACGATATCAACTATGTGCAAGTAATTCACCGTTGGATGAAAGCAGCGGAGTTATCATCTTGTTCCCCTATGTCAAAACCGTCCCAAACAGGCAGTGAGAAGCCTGAAACAGAATCCTTGGAATCCGAGAACGCACGTTTGCGCAAAGAACTTGAAGATGCCAAACTAAGAGTTCTGGGCCTTGAGTCCCTAATTGAAGTGGCTGAGGAGGAGCTTGAGATAAAAATCAGAAAAAAGTCTGGTACCAAACAGTTGAAAAAATGAAAGAGCGTTACTCCCAGCTCTCCATAGAGAGATTGTGTGGACTGTTTGGTAAAAGTCGCCTGGCATATTATGACCGAAATAGGCGCAAAAATGCACAAATCAAAGATTACACCTTGGTTCTTGAAATGGTACGGCTAATTCGCAAGGACCAACCCCGGATTGGCACCCCGAAGTTGCATCACATGCTGAAAACTAAGCTCGAATTAGAAGGCATCAAAATGGGACGAGATGGTTTACATGCTCTATTGGCCTCATACCAGATGACGGTTCGCCCTCTGAGGCGATATCGTCCCAAGACAACCTGGAGCGACCACTGGATGCGAAAGTGGCCCAACCAGATTAAAGACTTCCAAACGAACGGCCCCAATCAATTATGGGTGTCTGACATCACTTACATCAGGCTTAAAGGTGATTTTTGTTTTCTCTTCCTTATCACAGATGCTTACTCGCACAAAATTGTAGGTTGGGCATTGGAGATGACCATGGGCCATGAAGGGGCTATTACGGCTTTAAAAATGGCGCTAAATCAGTGGAAGGACCGCAAGGATTGCTTGATCCATCATTCAGATCGTGGGTCCCAGTATTGTTGTGACAACTACGTTAAAACGCTTCAGGCAGCCGGGATCTCTGTCAGTATGACCCAAAGCGGTGATCCACGCGAAAACGCAGTTGCAGAAAGGGTAAATGGCATCCTAAAGGTTGAAATGGGGTTGAACGTTAAATTCGAAACTCTCATTGGAGCAAAGCGGGCATCGGGGCGCAAAATCGACATTTACAACCATGATCGGCCCCACCTGAGTTGCGATATGATGGCTCCTGCCGAAGCCCACCAAACCTCGGGCCCTCTAAAAAAACGATGGAAAAATACGCGCACAAGAAACCAGCGAAAGGAGGCGCAGGAAAAAACCACAGGATCAGTGGCTCTGCCCGCGGGCAGAGCCACTGATCCTGAAGTCCCTGTATAGCTATTTTAGTAAGAGGGAATACGACAAAGCTCTCAAGCTGCGGATAATTCATGAGATTAATTCTGGTTTGTTGACTATTGAAGAGGCTGTTAAGAAGTACGATATCAACTATGTGCAAGTAATTCACCGTTGGATGAAAGCAGCGGAGTTATCATCTTGTTCCCCTATGTCAAAACCGTCCCAAACAGGCAGTGAGAAGCCTGAAACAGAATCCTTGGAATCCGAGAACGCACGTTTGCGCAAAGAACTTGAAGATGCCAAACTAAGAGTTCTGGGCCTTGAGTCCCTAATTGAAGTGGCTGAGGAGGAGCTTGAGATAAAAATCAGAAAAAAGTCTGGTACCAAACAGTTGAAAAAATGAAAGAGCGTTACTCCCAGCTCTCCATAGAGAGATTGTGTGGACTGTTTGGTAAAAGTCGCCTGGCATATTATGACCGAAATAGGCGCAAAAATGCACAAATCAAAGATTACACCTTGGTTCTTGAAATGGTACGGCTAATTCGCAAGGACCAACCCCGGATTGGCACCCCGAAGTTGCATCACATGCTGAAAACTAAGCTCGAATTAGAAGGCATCAAAATGGGACGAGATGGTTTACATGCTCTATTGGCCTCATACCAGATGACGGTTCGCCCTCTGAGGCGATATCGTCCCAAGACAACCTGGAGCGACCACTGGATGCGAAAGTGGCCCAACCAGATTAAAGACTTCCAAACGAACGGCCCCAATCAATTATGGGTGTCTGACATCACTTACATCAGGCTTAAAGGTGATTTTTGTTTTCTCTTCCTTATCACAGATGCTTACTCGCACAAAATTGTAGGTTGGGCATTGGAGATGACCATGGGCCATGAAGGGGCTATTACGGCTTTAAAAATGGCGCTAAATCAGTGGAAGGACCGCAAGGATTGCTTGATCCATCATTCAGATCGTGGGTCCCAGTATTGTTGTGACAACTACGTTAAAACGCTTCAGGCAGCCGGGATCTCTGTCAGTATGACCCAAAGCGGTGATCCACGCGAAAACGCAGTTGCAGAAAGGGTAAATGGCATCCTAAAGGTTGAAATGGGGTTGAACGTTAAATTCGAAACTCTCATTGGAGCAAAGCGGGCATCGGGGCGCAAAATCGACATTTACAACCATGATCGGCCCCACCTGAGTTGCGATATGATGGCTCCTGCCGAAGCCCACCAAACCTCGGGCCCTCTAAAAAAACGATGGAAAAATACGCGCACAAGAAACCAGCGAAAGGAGGCGCAGGAAAAAACCACAGGATCAGTGGCTCTGCCCGCGGGCAGAGCCACTGATCCTGAAGTCCCTGTATAGCTATTTTAGTAAGAGGGATTTTAAGTGTTTAGCTATTCCAGTAATAGGAAATAAAAATGTATAGTTATATTAGTGTTAAACAAGAAGGTTGTATAGTTATTTTAGGGAAGGACACGACTTCATGGAAGGGAGATCTGGGATCCTCCTCCTGCTGATACAGATGGCGCCAGCCATAAAAGGGTTCTACATCATGCATAATAGTTTTCCCTGCCGGGAATTCTGAATCATTTTTCGACTGTTAAATTAAAAGCTGTCGGGGATTTTCAATCAAATAATTCAAGCTAAACATGTTGTTTCTCTGATCTTTTTGTTGTAATTTTGAACATTAGGGTAAACTCGACTATTGTCAACACTGTAAAGGAAAAGCTCAATTAACGATTCAATCAACCAATTTCTTTAGAAAGTCGAAGCCAACATGATGAAGCAAATCTTTACTCTTTATCTAACAGTCCTCCTTGTCCTTATCGGGTTGGGAGGGGTGAATCATACACTTGCCTGCAATAACTCGTATCTTTCTCTGGATAGCGTAACTTCACAGGGAGGCAATACCTACACGATTTACTTTCAATTTTGCGTGGGTGGGGGGTATGAGCCAAAAGCACCTGTGAATGACGCGCTTGAAGGTGCGGATAACTCAACAATGGATTTCTGGTTTGAGATCTATACAGATACTGCCGGGGGTAAACCCAAAGTAACTATCTGCCCTGGAGGGTTTCCATCTACCCTGAATTCAGGGCAGAATGATTCCGGTTGCACCAATTGTCAGTCTGCAATTTCCACTTATAACGGCATTCTCTCCAACGATCCGGGCTGTTGTCCTGATCCCGGCGGACTTTGTGCCATTGGGTGTCTGATTCCCGGATTTTGTCCGGGTTGTACCACCCCGGACGGATTTCCATTTCCTCCCTGCAACTTCGCTCCTCCTGCAACTGCTTACTGTCCTTCCTGTGCATGCTCTCCGCAGCCCTGCCCCAATGGAGACAGTACCTGCGTGTTCTATACCAGTAATCACAGCCCCCTTTACACGGGAGGTAGCTTTCCACTTTGTCCTGAAACCTGCCCCGGAGCGCCCGGTTCAGGCCGCTTTCACGAGTACACCGACATTTGGTCTGGTTCAGGACGTGCGGATGCTTATTGTGCCGACATGTACCTCCAGGTTTGCGGAGGTCTGCCCGATACGGTTATTGCCCGCGGTCTTGAAAACGAGTCTGGAATTGGGGGTTATTGCAATGACGTTGACCTGAAAATTCCGATTGACTCTTTGCTGGCCAACCTGCCAGTGGTGTGGACCTACATTACGGCTCAGGTAAACCGCAAAGATCTGATCGACATTGAATGGGGTACTGCCTCAGAAATCAATAACGACCATTTTGTAATCCAAAAATCTTTTGATGGTAAAACTTACACCAACATTGGTCTGAGGGACGCCAAAGGAGATAGTAAAGGACATGAAAAATACGAATTGACCGACCCGAATCCCGTGCCTGGATATCAGTTCTACCGCGTGAAGCAGGTAGATACAGACGGTCGCTTTGGGTATTCAGACGTGGTTTCTGTCTTCTTTGATGGAGAATTGAAAACCCACCTGAACTACGTCAGCCCGATTCCAACCCAGGATGTGGCCACCATGTCTTACTACTCAGACAAGGCTACAGATTACACTTTGGAACTGATTGATATCAAAGGCAGGGTGGTTTATTCCCAGGAAGTTAACGCCAGAATTGGCGAGAACCTGCTGGAATTAAATCTGCGTAACCAGAAGGCCGGAATTTATGTGGCCAAGCTGTACAACAAATTCGAATCCATCAGCGCAAAAATTATCAAGGAATAACTCAGATTATTCTCTGAAAAAGGCTCCTGCAAAACAGGGGCCTTTTTTTATTGATTTTTGCCAACCCTTTTGGGCACTTCCCGTATATACCCCCAATATGAAAAGGAGAAATCTCGTGCTTACACTTGCCATGCTCATGCAGGGCTTGTACGTTGCGGGCCAGAATACGGTCTATCACGACAGTATTCCCTTTGATTCTTCCTTTTCTTTCATGGAATTGAGCGGCCATTTTCCCTTTGGGCAATGCTTTCTGATGAAGAAAAAAGGCCCGGGTGCAACCGGGGTAAAAGCAGTTTTGCCGGGTGGCAATGCCTTTCCCGTTCTGGAAATTGACTCCGTGGGGCGAAAGCTTTCTGCTTCAATCAGTTTTACTGACCCCAACACCAAAAAGGTGGAAACAAAAGTCTGCCATGCAGATGGTGAAAAAGTAACCACCAGCTACAGTTACCGCATTTCCACCACCAATGCCTTCCAGGATTCTGACAAATATCTCTGGGAAATCACACCCGACCCCTCTGTTCCCCTGGCCCTGAGCCTCAATCTGGGTTATGGCAACTCCCGTCTCGACCTTTCAGATCTGAGTTTGCGCTACCTGAATCTCAATTCCGGGGCTTCAGACGTAATCGTGACCTATGCCCAGCCCAACCGTGGACTGACCAAGGCCATCAATATTTCGGGGGGCATGTCCAAAATTGTGTTGCGAAATCCAGAATATGCCCACGCGGAAGTGGTGCGCATTCAGAACGGCATGGGAACTACCAAAATCATGTTGGGAGATTATGCCAGGGTTGCAACAGAGTATCAGGTTGAGGTGAATGCCGGCAGCCTTTTGCTTATTCTGGATGACCAGGCCCCGGTGCAGATTATTCTGAAAAACACCTTTCTGTCCTCCGTGGAAATTCCCGAGACATTTTTCAATTCGGCTCCCAATACCTACGAGAACCTGGCCGCAAAACAAAATCCCGGGCATACCTCTACTTTTGTCATTGATCTGGGGCTGGGCAGCTTTTCCCTGCTGACCCTGAGTAAAATCGGCACCCGCGAATGACAGAAAATTTCCTCCAATTGCGTAATCTGACCAAACGCTATTCTACGGCAAAGCCCGCCGTGGATGGAGTTTCGCTTTCCATTCCCACAGGTTCTATTTACGGATTGCTGGGTCCGAACGGGGCTGGGAAAACCTCCCTCATTCGCATGATTACCTGCATCACTGGCCCGGACAGCGGCGAAATTCTGATCAAAGGAAAATCCCTTACTCCTGAGGATGTGGTGCGCATAGGCTACATGCCTGAGGAACGGGGCCTGTACAAGAAAATGAAGGTTTTTGAGCAATTGGTGTACCTGTTGCGGCTCAAAGGTCTGGCCCGTAAAGAGGCTGAAAATAAGGTCAAATCCTGGCTGGATCGTCTGAATATCCAGGATTGGGCGGGAAAAGAAATCCGGGAATTGTCGAAGGGGATGCAGCAAAAGGTGCAATTTATTGCCACGGTGGCCCATGAGCCAGAATTGCTCATCCTGGATGAGCCATTTTCGGGTCTCGATCCCATCAATACCCAGCTGATCGAGGATGAAATTCGTGCCCTGAGCGCAAAAGGCACCACCATTATATTTTCGACCCATCGCATGGAGCAGGTGGAGGAATTGTGCGATAAAATTGCGCTGATCAACCAGGGAAAGGTACTGCTGGAGGATTCGTTGCAGCAGGCCCGCGAGAGTTTCGTGAAAAACATTTTTTCCTTCCGTTTTTATGGTGACGGGGAAGAGTTGAGGAAAATTCCGGGCGGAAAAATTCTTGAAATGACCCCCACGGAAGCCCTGATTGAATTCCCTGAGGGAACGGACCGCCGCCAGTTGTTCAGGGAAATAAGCAAACTCGATCTGGAAATCATTCGTTTTGAATTGCATTTGCCCAGATTGCAGGAAATATTCATTCAACTCGTGAAAGGAAGCCCCGCCCATGCATAAGGTCTGGACCATCATTGAGCGGGAATACCTTACCCGGGTCAAGTCAAAGGCATTCATTCTTTCCACCCTCCTGATGCCCGTACTTTTGGGGGCCCTGGTTCTCATTCCCATTCTTTCAGCCACCCATGTGGGAGAGCAAAAACTGACTGTTTACGTGCTGGATCAGACAGAGGGGATTGGGGAGGAATTAAAAAGCGGGGATGGAATCACCTTTTTGCCTGCCCTGTACGATGAACAAATCCAAAAAGACTCCCTCAAACCTGGCGAAGCCCTTTTGATTATTCCCAAAATATTTGAAAATCTGAGTGGTCGCAACACGGCACCCCTGGCTGCCAATGAAAAACTCAGTCTTGGTCTCAAACGCAGCCTGACCGACCGGCTGAAGGAAGGAACCCGCAGGTTTCGCATGAAACGCCTGGGAATTTCGCGGGAGGATTTTGAATTGCTGAATGTGGGCGCCGAAATTGACGAAACCACGGTGGGAGCAGAAGAACAACTCAGTGCTGAAGTCGCTTCCATGGTTGGCTATGTGATGAGCATGCTCATATATTTTATGCTGGTATTCTACGGCATGTTTGTGATGCGGGGTGTCATTGAGGAGAAGGCCAATCGCATCGTGGAGGTGATGGCTTCATCCGTGAAGCCCTTCCAACTCATGATGGGCAAGGTGATCGGGATTGGGGCAGCGGGCCTTACTCAGTTTATTGCCTGGATTTTGCTGTTTCTGGGAATCAGCACGGCTGTTTCCCTGATTTTTGGCGGAGGCGGCGCCTCCGTATCCGGGGCAGATATGGCCCAGGCCCGCGACCAGGTGGAAATGATCCAGCAGGCCCTTCAGGCCTTCAATCTGAAAATGATTCTCCTCTTTTTGTTTTACTTTTTGGGAGGCTACCTCCTTTATGGTTCCCTCTTCGCCGCCGTTGGCTCGGCGGTGGACCAGGAGACTGATGCCCAGCAATTTACCTGGCCCGTGGTCATGCCTCTCATCATCCCCATGCTGGTGCTGGCCAATATCATTCAGAATCCCAATGGGCCTCTGAGCGTATTTATGTCGCATTTTCCCCTCTTTTCATCCAATGTGATGATGATTCGCTATACGGCTACGGATGTGCCTGCCTGGGAACTGGCTGTTTCCATGCTGTTGCTGATTGGGGGATTTCTGGGGGCCACCTGGGTGGCCGCCCGGGTGTACAGGGTGGGAATCCTGATGTACGGTAAAAAACCATCATTCGCAGAGCTGTTCAAATGGATTTTCCGCAGTTAAGGGATTTCAGCCGGGAAATTCTATTTCATAAAACAAAGCCCGGATCACAGCGTTATTTCCATGAAAGTCACTTGTAAACTGATTGCAGCTATGCTGATTTTTGCCTAAATTTATTTATCGGGACAAGAAATGCGCTCATTCCACTCCATATTGCTGCTCCTGAGTGGAGCCATCATGCTGACAGCCGCTGGCTGCAGCAGCGGGCCGGTTTTTGACGTTGAGCCCGAGATTCTTTTTATGGATGTTTCACCCAAACAGGTTTCCCGCAGCAATCCAGACGATCTTTTTGTCATTACCATTCATTTTCAGGATGGTGACGGCGATCTCGGCGATAACACTGGTGAAAAGGTTTCCAACCTTTTCATTCGGGATACCCGCGATAATATTCCTGATTCCGTGCGTACAGAGGCATTTTCAATGCCTGATCTGACCCCCCAAACCCGTAAGCCCTCGATTCAGGGCACCATTGATATCAATGTTGAGGTGTTGCCTCAACTTTCAAAGGACTTCCCTCCTTATGTCGGGCCGGATGCAGAAGACATCTATTACGATGTCTGGTTGGTTGACCGTGCAGGTCACCAAAGCAATACCGTTCGCACTTCGGCTATTACCATTACCAAATAAGGATGTTTCAGAAGGATGTGAAATTTGTCCCCCTTCTGACAGCCTGGTCAATCACTGAAGCCCTCAGGGTGCGCATGTTGCTGGACCGTGCCCGGGTGCACTATCTGGTCAAAAATGAAGGCGTTCAGAATCTGATCGGGGGAGGCGCAGGCCTGGGAGGCTATAACCCTGCCACGGGGCCTATCGAGTTTCACGTGCTGGAATCAGACAAAGCCTGGCTCGAAGAAGCCATGGAAGACCTGTTCAATGTGCATTTGGAAGGCATTCCCGAAATCTGTCCCGCCTGTGAGGCCCGAACCCAGCATAAAGTGGATTGCCCGTCCTGTGGTCTGTTTTTAGGCTGATATTTACAGAAAATTTACCACCACCCGGCCAGAAAACCCCGCGGTTTTTCCATCCCCACATACATGCCATCTTCCCGGATTTCCACCGGAAAATTCTCCAGATAATAGCCCTCTCCACTCACATTTTTTCCGTCCCTTAAGTCAAATTCAAAACGGTGCAGGGGACAGGCCAGGATGTAGCCACTCACCAGCCCGGCATGCAGGGAAGCCCCGTTGTGCGGGCATTTGGGCGAAATGCAAAAGAGTTCATCCTTCACCCGCATGAAAAGCAGGCGCTTGTCGTTGACCAGCGCAAAACGACCCCGGCCTTCTTTCACAAAATTAACCCCTCCGTTACCTGCCTCGTTGACCCTGTGCCAGGTCAGATCTTCTTTTTTTGCCATTTCTCCTCTTCTTTGATGATATTTTGGGCCGCCAGGGCGGCTATTTTTTCCGGGCCGTAGCCAAGCAATCCAACAAGAATTTCTTCGCCATGCTGGTTGAAATGGGGTGGGGGAGTCAAAGGCAAAGGGTTCAGACCTTCACCCTGAAAAGCATTACCCCGTACACCTTCGATCCATCTCCCTTCGGGCAACTGGCCTCTGAAAGTAACCTCACGGGCAGTTTCCAAAGCAAAAACTTCCTCCATGTCCCGTACAGGCCCGGCTGGAACTTTCAGTTCCGCCAGTTTAGCCAGCAGCTCCTCCCGCCGGGTTTTTCCAATCGCTTCCCGCAGGATTTCTTCCAGATCCACCCTGTTTTTGACCCGCTGGGTATTGCTTTCAAACCTTGTGGAATGAGCCAGCTCCTTCAGCCCAAGGGCTTCACATAAACCCACAAACTGCCGGTCGCTCCCGACCGCCAGCACCAGGGCTTTGCCCTCCAGGGTATGAAAAATGGTGCCATAAGGCGCAATATTGGGATGGGAAGAGCCCTTCCTTTGGGGAATGCTGCCCGCCACCAACCAGTTGGTGGCCTGGTTGACCAGGGAGGCCAGGGCCGCCCCAAATAAGGTGGTTCCCACCTGACTTCCTTTTCCTGTTTTCATCCGTTGAATGAGGGCCAGCAGAATGGCTTCCTTGAGCTGGTGACCCGCCAGCACATCGATCAGTGCTACGGGCATTTTGACCGGCGGACCGCCGGGTTCGCCATTCATGAAGGTGAAACCTGCTTCTGCCTGCAGCACCGCATCAAAAGCCGGGCGGGCATCGCCCGGGCCGTAACCCGAAATATCTGCATAGATCAGAGCCGGGTTAATGGATTGCAGGGAGGCAAAGTCCACCTTCAGCCGGGCGGCATCGCCCGGCTTGTAACTGGCGATCAGGATATCTGCCTGCTTAACCAGATCGTACAGCAAAGCTGTACCCTCGGGCTGGCCCAGGTCCAGGGCAATGGATTCCTTGCCCCAGTTTACCGCACTGAAATAGGCAGAAATATCCGTTTCATTCTCCTCAGAAGGCAATTTCCAGGTGCGGGTCACATCCCCGCCGCCTGGCAGGCTCTCCACCTTGATCACCCTGGCCCCCAGTTCGGTCAGAAACATCCCCACGGAGGGACCCGCCAGCACATTGGCCAGTTCCAGAACCAGTAAATCAGCAAAGAGGCCGTTTCTTTCCATACCTGAAGTTAATCAAAAAAGAGAAAGTCAGGCATGACTTGGAAAATCAACTTATTCAGAGCTATATTATAGTCAAATTCTTTGCTTTCTTCCACGGGTCACCCTCAATCAGAATCCGGTTTCGTAAACATATCGGTCTGCAATCCGTTCTTTGTAGTCCCAGGGGCATTTCGTCATAGGAGATGAGCAAATAAATATTAATTTTACACGGGAAAATCAATGGACCGTATCAAGGAAATAATTGCGGATTGGAACGGGTCGGGCAATTGGCTCATTCCTGTTTTCGCAATTGTGATTTTGGTATTTCTGGTGGTTGATCTGGGCTTTTTGAGCCGGGGAAAGCACCGGGTTTCCATGAAGTCCGCCCTTTTGCAAAGTATGCTTTGGGTGGTGATTTCCGTCTCCTTTGGCAGTCTTATTTATTTCTACCGCTCCCACGACGACGCCTTCAGTTTTCTCACTGCATACGTCACGGAGTACTCCCTTTCGGTCGATAATATCTTTGTTTTTATCCTCATTTTCAGGCACTTCAAGGTCGATGAACGCTACCACCACAAAATTCTGTATTATGGGGTGATCGGCGCGGTGGTGTTTCGCGGCATCTTCATTGGCCTGGGCAATGTGATCGTGGCCCAGTTCCACTGGGTCCTGTATTTTTTTGGCGCATTCCTGCTCTACACGGGCTTCAAGATGCTTTTTTCAGGCAAAGAAGATGAATTCGAGCCTGATCAGAGCTGGATGTACAAGCAGCTGCGCCGCCGTTTTCGCTTCCATCCCGATGCCTCGGGAGGCTCCTTCATCACCCGCATCGACGGCAAATTATATTTTACCACCCTGCTGCTGGTCGTATTGCTGATCGAAACCACAGACATCATCTTCGCCGTGGACTCCATCCCGGCCGTATTTTCCATTTCCCAGGATGCCTTCATCGTCTATACCTCCAATATCTTTGCTGTCATGGGCCTGCGGGCCATGTATTTCCTGCTGGAAGGCTCCATCGACAAATTTCACCTCCTGCAAAAAGGCATCTCCTTCGTCCTCATGTTTATTGGGGTCAAAATGCTGATGGAAGTGCCCCACAGTCTCCACGACTGGTTTGGCTGGAATCTCCCCGAATGGACCCACCTCACCATTCCCAACTGGCTTTCATTTACCATCATCATCTCCATCCTGGCCGGCTCCATCCTCATGTCTCTCGTGGTACCCGTCCGCGCCGAAGAGCCAACCAAAGAAAAATAAATTTTTTTAGTTGCAAGCGTTCAGCTGTCTGCATTCAGCCCCGCCAGAACAGCGGAAGCATTTAATACACCAAGAGCCTTTGAGATCTTCGTGCCTTTGTGTTGAAACCCACCCCCAAAGCGGAAGCTTTCAATCAAAAAATCTCCGTGAACTCATAAGACCTCGGTGTCCTCTGTGTTAAAACCCCACTCATCCCCCGTTCACCATGCCCAGCAAAATCCCATCCACATACACCCCATTACTCAAATATTGTTCCTTTTTCACCCCCTCTTCCACAAAACCCGCCTTCAAAAAAGCCTTCGCCGAGCCCGGATTATCGCTGTAGCAACCCGCCGTGACCTTGTGCAGACCCAGCTCCTCAAACGCAAAATCCACCAGCAGCCGAATGGCCTCCGTCGCATAGCCCTTGCCCCAGCAATCCCGCTCCCCGATGATGATCCCAATGTCGCCATGACGGTGAATCGTATTCACAGGCCCCAGTTTGATATTGCCCACATGCCTGCCGTCCACACTCTGACAGATCGCCATGGGGTAAGAATTGGGGTCCTGGCTGGTCACCTCAATGTAGTCCAGCAAATCCTGCTCTGTGTACGACCTGAAACGGCTTTCCAGAAATTGGGTAATTTCAGGATCATTCATCCAGGCCAGATAATTTCCGGCCGCATCTTCAG
The DNA here is from genome assembly GCA_020635905.1 of Bacteroidia bacterium. Classification (GTDB taxonomy): domain Bacteria; phylum Bacteroidota; class Bacteroidia; order J057; family JADKCL01; genus JACJYV01. Next base: position 249,020 of record JACJYV010000005.1, on the reverse strand, counting down.
GGCGCAGTTCGCGCAGGTAAAGGCGTTCGCCCGCAAGGTAGTATGTTCTGGGTTCGTCCACATTCAAATATACAATTTTGCCCTGAAAGCATTTCAACCCACCAAACGAAAGCTGTTTCTTCTGATCCTTCTTTAGTAACGGGTGAGTTGGGGTTTTGGGAAAAAATATCTGATTGGCCCTGGCGGGAACTGAAACCCGTTTTGCTGCGCAAAAAACATGAAAACAGGCTGGCGGGGTCCTGTGATCTGTTCGCACCAACCCTCCCTTCTCCGGGCAGCCGGCCAAAAGCGCCGCCGTCTGCCCTCATCCCCACAGCTCAGAGGTCCCCCGCCAGCCATTGAAAGCGGGATCGCAAAGACAAAATGCAAATAAAACGTCCAGCTTAGCGATGCCGATTGCTACCGCATGTGCGTCAACTTAAGGGTTTAAAGGTCACGCAATCCCGATAGCTATCCGGGATCGCAAAGGGGTTGTTTTCCGCGTTTTGTGGGTTGAAGGGAGCAATCCCGAAAGCTTTCGGGATCCCAAAGACAAAACGTATTTAAAAAGGCTTGCTTAGCGTTCTTTGCCACCTCAGCCAACGGAATCCTGAAAGCATTCGGGAGGGTCCAAAAATCTTAGCGCACTTTGCGATACAAACCCTTTCAACCTGTTTTTCCTGAAATTGACACTCAAAGCAAGCACTCCACCCGACAAATTCCACCAAATTCCACCACCCAAACAAAATTTCCCGGGAAAAGGTTATTTTGGCTTTCGGTAAATTCACCCATATCAGATCACATTGAGCAAGCGCTCTCCTTTTTGCTTCATTTCCCTGCTTTGTTCCCTGCCTTCCTTCGGCCAGGAAAACGAAGCCTGGCAGCTCAATATCCGTAAATCCACCTCCCACCTCACCCTCGACGGACTCCTCGACGAGCCCGCCTGGAAGGAGGCCGACACTGCCACCAACTTTTTCCAGACCTTTCCTTACGACACCTCCTTTGCCAAAATCCAGACCCAGGTCATGGTCACCTACGACGACGTCTATTTTTATGTTGGCGCCATTTGTCTCGATCCAGACTCGGGTCATTACGTGATTCAGTCGCTCAAGCGCGACTATTCCTACCCCATCAGCGATGCCTTCGCGGTTTACATTGATCCCTTCAACGACAATACCAACGGATTCTCCTTTTCCGTCAATCCCCTCGGCGCCCAGCGCGAGGGCCTGATCGAAAACGGTGGCGGTTTCGGCGTTACCACTGCCTGGGACAATAAATGGTTCTCCAAAGTCACCCACCACGCCGACCGCTGGGTAGTGGAAATGGCCATTCCTTTTAAAACCCTGCGCTACAAACAGGATCTGAATCGCTGGCGCATCAATTTTTCCCGCAACAACCTCAAAGCCAACGAAGGCTCGGCCTGGGTGCCTGTGGCCCTCAATTACAACATCGCTACCCTGGCTTTTACCGGCCGCCTCAACTGGGACAATCCCCCGCCCAAAACGGGCGCCAACATTGCCATCATACCTTACATTTCAGGCGGTCTCAGCTCAAATTATACCATTCCCCGCACAGATTACCGCTACAACGCGGGTTTTGACGCCAAAGTGGTGGTCACGCCCTCCCTGAACCTTGACGTTACCGTCAATCCAGACTTTTCCCAGATCGAGGTGGATCGTCAGGTCACCAATCTGGATCGTTTTGAGTTGTTTTTTCCCGAAAGAAGGCAGTTTTTCATCGAAAACAGCGACCTCTTCGCCAATTTTGGCTTTTCCCGTATTCGTCCTTCTTTCCCGCCGCATCGGCCTCAGCAGCGGGCAGCAGGTGCCCATCCTGGGCGGGTTGCGGCTCAGCGGCAAGCTCACGGAGAAGTGGCGCATCGGCCTGATGAATATGCAAACGGAAGGCGGCGTTCCGGTCGGCCAGGAAGGCCAGAATTACACCGTGGCCGCTTTCCAGCGGCAGATGTTTGGCCGATCCAATCTGGGCGGCATTCTGGTCAATCGTATAGGATTTGAGGGCAGCAAGCCCAATTTTCAGGATTACAACACCACCGCGGGGCTCGATTACAACATTTATTCGGCCAGCAACAAAATCCGCGGCAAGATCTTTTATCACCACAATTTCAGCGTGGATTCCGTGCGCAGCAATCCCGATGGTTCCAAAGAGTACGTGTACAAAAACGGCCCTGCTCAGGCGGTCTGGCTCATGTACCAGGACAACCACATGACCCTCATGTACAACCACGAGTGGGTCCACAAAAACTATAACGCTGAAGTGGGCTATGTGCCCCGCACCAATTATTTCCGTTTCGAGCCCGGGGCCTGGTTTCGCTTTTTCCCGAAGAAAAATAAGCTGATCAACAACCACGGTCCCATCCTCTACCTGAGCAATTATTTTGACAATTCCCGCTTCAAACTGGTCGAAAATCAGGCTCAGGTGGGTTATCAGTTCAGTTTTCAAAACAGGATTTACATTGAGGGCACCTTTACAGACTGGTATATTTTCCTGCAAAATGAATTTGATCCCGCCCGTTCGGGCGGTACGCCCTTACCTGACAGCGTGGGCTATCGCTTCAGGAACGGAAATCTGAGCTACAGCTCAGACTTTCGCAAGCGCCTGGTGTACTCAGGCAATTTCAATTTTGGTACCTATTATAACGGCACCCGCCTCGGTCTCAGCGGCGAAGTTCAATACCGCGTGCAGCCCTGGGCCATATTTTCCCTCGCATTTGAGCACAACCGCATCCAACTGCCCGCTCCCTACAGTACGGCGTCTCTTTCTCTGATCAGTCCCCGTTTTGACTTTTCATTTACCAAAAATATTTTCCTCACCACCTTCTTCCAGTTCAATACCCAGGCCGGCAACTTCAACATCAACGCCCGCTTTCAATGGCGCTTCAAACCCATGTCTGACCTGTTTATCGTGCTTACAGAAAACTACGGGTCAGGAGATTTCAAAGTCAGAAACCGCGCTATTGTCTTCAAACTCAATTACTGGTTCGCCATTTAGGTCAAATTTTGCTTTTTAAGGAGTAACCTTTTACAATTTGCCCGTTAAGCTAACAGAGGCCCTTTTTTTCACAAAAAAGTAATCAACCTCCCCTTGTGGAAATCTGAGAATTTTATTAATTTCACTCTCCTTCTGAAAAAAGGATTGCTGCAGGCACCATGAAAAAATTGCTCCCCCTTGCTTTTGTATTTCTCATTTTGAGTGGATTTTCCGTTCCCGGAAATGACAAAGAAGAGAATAAAACCGGCAGTTATGATGGTAAATTCCACATCGTCGGCGACTCCCGCACCCAGTTCATGCATTTATTCAACCGCGGTCGTGACCGTGGCTACTTCTTTTACGAGCAACTGACCGACGAATTGCTGCCATATTTTGCCAATCTTCCTTACGGCACGGGCGGCACCAACTGCAAATCAGACCAGACCCTGGTCAATTTCACCTCCTTTGACTGCGTTACCTTTGTGGAGTCCTATTGGGCGCTGGTGAATACCATTTTCCAGTACCAGTCTGGCAAAACCAATTATCCTGATCCCTTTCAGGTATTTGCCCGCAATCTGGACCGTATCCGTTACTTTGGCGGCGAAAATTGTGGCATTCAGTACCGCATCCACTACTTTACCCAGGCCATGCAGATCATGGAGCACAACCAGATGGTCTTCAATGTGGGCATTGCCAACGGAGTTCCCTTCAAAAAGAAAATCAATTATCTGACTGAAAATCAGGGCGATTCCTACTCCAAAGAGTATTACAAACGGATGAAATCCCTGGAAAAGATTCTCTCAGAATCTCCCAATTATTATTACCCGCTGAAAAACGTCTCAGATTACCTGCCTCTGGCCAAAACGGGCGATATCATCGCTTTTGGTGCCCAGCAGGAAGGTCTGGACGTGTCACATACGGGCATCATTTCTGTGGTGGACGGCGAAGTGAAACTTACCCACGCCTCGAGTCTTTATGACAAACTGGTCTATCAGCAGGATCTGCGGGAATACCTCGCCATCCGCAAAACCCTGAGTGGGGTGTTTGTTTGGAGGCCTATTTTCAAGTAAGAATTCATTTCTTTTCTGTCTGATTGGGGTGAATTGAAGAAAATTCTCCAAAATTTTTAACTTGACGGCATGCAAAAAGTCAAAGTACTCTTCGTGTGTCTCGGCAACATTTGCCGCTCCCCCATGGCCGAAGGCCTGTTCAAACATCTGGTGGAAGAGGCCAGCATCAGCGAACATTTTGTAATTGATTCTGCTGCCACCTCCAACTACCACATTGGAGAATTGCCCGATCACCGCATGCGACAAACCGCGGCCAGCCACGGGATCATCCTGGATTCACGCGGCAGGCAGTTTCGCCAGAAAGATTTTGCTGAATTTGACTACGTCATTCCCATGGATAAATCCAATCGCAGGAACCTGCTCGACATTGGAAAGCCTGCGGCCACCACCGTTTTCAAGCTGATGCGGGAATGGGAAGAGGATGCAGACAGCCCGGATGTGCCCGATCCGTACTGGAGCAGCGCGGACGGATTTGAGGAAGTGTACCAGATTTTGCTGGAATGCTGCAGTAATTTGCTGGATGAAATCAGGGAAAAGTACGGATTTTGATTCCCACGGAAGTCACGATTGAGGTCGAAAGACGCCTTTCGCAAGTCTGGGGTCGTGCGGTCAAAGTACAGGGATCCAGACCCGTTTCAGGCGGCTGTATTCACCATGGATGCAGACTGGAAACCAATTTGGGACTGTTTTTTCTGAAGTATAATTATGCACGGGCTTTGCCCAATTTTGAAGCCGAGGCCAGAGGCCTCGGAATATTGCGGGAAAAAAGCCCGCTTTTTGTGCCCCGGGCCCTTTTCACGGGAAATACCCCGGGTCACGCCTTCGCCCTGATTGAATTTATCGAAACCGCTCCCCGCAAGGCAGATTTTTTCGGGGATTTCGGTCGCCAGCTTGCTTTGCAGCACCAGGTCACAGAGGTAAAATATGGCCTGGACCACGACAATTTCATTGGTTCGCTGGAACAGCGCAACGCCCCGACTGAAAGCTGGGTGGATTTTTTCATTGGGCAGCGCCTGCAACCCCAGCTGGCTCTGGCCAGGGATCGGGGATTGATTTCCAGGGAAATCAACCAGCAATTTGAGCGGCTGTTCAGCCGCCTGCAGGATCTGATGCCGGCCGAGCCGCCCTCCCTGCTGCATGGCGACCTTTGGTCGGGCAATTTCATGACCGGGCCAGACGGCACGGCGGCCATTTTCGATCCGGCTGTGTACTACGGGCACCGCGAAGCGGAAATCGCTTTTACCCAACTGTTTGGCGGATTTCCCCCCGATTTTTACCAGGCCTACCACGAAACCTGGCCCCTGCAGTCCGGCTGGCAGCAACGTGTGGATTTGTTCAATCTCTATCCCATCCTGGTCCATGTCAACCTGTTTGGCGTCGGCTATGTCAGTCAGGTAACGGAAATTCTTCGCCACTTTGCTTAGTCAACCGTTCTTAATCAGACGGGAAACTGTAACCGTAAACCGTAAACTGTAAACCAATTAACCTGCACTTTCCTCCGTTCGGGCGGGAAAATCATCTTTATCCGCAGGGAATATGTCTTTTTCAAATAGGATTCTTATTTTTGCCCAGATGTTACACAACAAAACATATCGTTATTGGGTGGGAATTCCCCTGCTGGCTTTGCTTTTGCTGTTTGCCTGCAAGTCGAATACTTCCAAGGTAAACCTTTCCAAAAACGACAAAAGGGCCCGTTACTACTACGATCAGTACTACGTGAAATTTGCAGTGCGCGAAATCGACGGACTGAATGAAGTGCCCCTGGACAGCCTTCCCTGGAGAAACGGGATCAATAACCTGCCCCAGAACGGACAGGTGGCCTACTGGTTCCTCAACGATATGGAAGTCGGGCTCAGTTCGCCCCACATCCGGGCTGAATACATCTACCGCCGCAATCCCTGGTGCTCCACTTCTGACAGTTTGTTCATGTGGCTTCAGGCCCAGTTTGTGGATTCTGACCGCGGAGGCGAGATCACCACTCCTCCCGAGTACCTGGATACCTATTCAGGCAAAAAAGCCCATTACATGGACCTCAGAACCCCTGAATATAAGGAAAACGATTCCATTACCCGCCCCAGGCGCTACATGGCGTGGTCCTATCTCGAACAGAACGACTATTTCGTGGGTCTGGTTTACACTGCCTTTGATTCAGTTCGCTTCAATCGGGGCAAAGTACTGTTCAGGGAGTTGGTTTCCACTTATGAGGAACCCGCGAATACAGCTCCAGAAGGCCATTGAGGCCGGGTTTCGATCAATAAAAATTCAGTACGTCAGATAAACAGGGTTTGACGTATATTTTTTCCAAAAGCTTGCACATTCAACAGTTGGGTTGTTGAAAACCTGAAAGGTTTTCATCACTGATTCCGTTATTTTTATGCCAAACCTCCAAAAAGGGGGCAGGACTGGTTTTTCCGGTCATTTGAAATAACGTTATCTATGGAAGCAACCCACATCATTGGTGTTTCGATCGCCTCCTTGCGGGCAGAGTCGCGCGACGCAAGCGAAATGGTTTCACAAGCCTTGTTCGGCGAATTACTGACCGTATTGGAAAAGGCCGGTAGCTGGGTCCGGGTCAGATTGGTCAATGATGGCTACGAAGGCTGGATGGATGTAAAGCAGGCCCTTCCTGTGGAAGGGAAATGGGTTGCCGCAATTACTGGTTTTGGTTACGTTTTAGAAGATTATATCTCCTTCAAGGAAAAAAGGGGTGTCTGGACCTACCATCATCGCCTGGTGAAAGGGTCTCAGTATCCCATGATCACAGGAGAGGAGGGCAAGGAACTGTGGCCTGGTCCGCTGCCGGTGCCACCGCCTGAATCTGATCTCTTTGGGCCTTTATATCCCGATTATTCGGGATATGTGGTGGCAGAAGCCCGGGCTTATCTGGGCGCACCCTATCTCTGGGGAGGTAAAACTCCTTTGGGGATTGATTGCTCAGGCCTGACCCAGATGGCTTACCGCCTGTGCGGAATCAGCATTCCCAGAGACTCCTCTCAACAGGCTCTGGGTGGGGTGGAAGCAACCTGGGAGGACAGATTCAGGGGAGATCTCCTGTTTTTCTCCAAAGGAGGGGATAAAATTTCTCACGTGGGAATTTTCTCAGGCGACAACCGGGTGATTCATGCCTCGGGCTTTGTCAGGGAAGATGAAATTGTGGATGGATATATTGAATCAGCTGAAATAAAAACCGAAGCCAAGCATAAATTGGTAAGTATCAGACGTTATCTAACCAAATGACCAAGAAATTATGAGCTCCAGAGTTTTGGTTCTGAATCAGGATTATCAGGCCATCAGTGTCTGCTCGGTTGAGCGGGCCTTCGTTCTCTTGCTGCTTGACAAGGCTGAAATGGTGTGCGACAATCCAACCCGCAAATTACGCAGTGTGCGCCAGGTGTTTGATTGTCCCTCCATCATCAGGTTGTTTCGTTACATCAAAATCCCCTACCGCAACGTGGCCCTTTCGCGCCACAACATTTACAAAAGGGATGGATTTTGCTGCGCTTACTGCGGCAACCGCGATGGCCTTACCCTGGATCACGTACTGCCCAAATCAAGGGGAGGCCGCGATTCCTGGCACAACCTCGTAACTGCCTGTGGCAGATGCAACAGCCTCAAGGGTGACCGCACCCCCGAGGAAGCCGAAATGGTTTTGAAAATGAAGCCTTTTCGCCCCAGTTTCATCGTTTATCTGCGTGATTTTGCCGGATCGCTTGACGATGAATGGAAACCCTACCTCATGTTCAACTGAACATTGAGTCCATTTTTTTGCCTTCAAACAGAGGGGAATCTTCCCTTCTGATTGCCACGCCGCTGCAGGCGCTCTCTGCTTCCCCTTTCCTGGGCTTTGAAAAGAGTTTTTCAGGAAAAGGGGGGCGGAGATTTGGATAAAATTAGGTTAAAGTCCCTTCGGAATATTTTATCTATATTTGCAGGATTGTGAAAAGACGACAGATTTGAATGATCGCAGAGTTGAAGATTGAGAGAAAAATACATGTTGCTGGTTGGTTGTGGGTGATGATTTCCGGGATAATATTACTTGGAGGCTGTTCCTACAAAAACAAATCCATTCTTTTCAAAACCGAAGAAAAGCTCAAAATCAAGGGAATTCCTGTCTATCATGTGAATGGCGACAACATTGGTTCTTCCAATCCGCCAGACCACGTGATTGCGACAGACGACCGCATTGCGGTACGCTTCCTCAATAATTTTGATCTGGAAAGCGGGGTAACCATTGCCGGGTCTGCGACCCAGGGGCAGGAACTGAGCTTTCTGGTGGACCGCAACGGCGAGGTGGTTTTGCCCATCATTGGGCGGGTCAAGCTTTTGGGTTATACCCGCATGGAAGCCTCGGCCAAGCTGGAAAAGCTGTACAGCGTACAAATCCAGAATCCCGTCATCGACGTATCTATCCTCAGCCGGACGGTTTCCGTGTTGGGTGAAGTGGCCACGCCTGGTTTGTACGAACTCAATCGTCAGCGCGTAACCCTGATCGAAATGATCGCCAAAGCAGGCGGCATCACCAAATTTGGAAAAAAGAAAAACATCAAAATCATTCGGCAAAAGTCGAATGGTGAGCGGGAATTAATAATTTTTAACCTAACCAAGGAGAGTTCGCTTTCGGCAAGCGAAATGATTCTTCAGGACAAGGACATCATCTATATCGAACCACGCAGTATCGCCCTTGTGGCCGAAGCCGTGACTCCGTACACCAGTCTCCTCTCGATTTTGGTAAGTATTGGAACCCTGGCAGTGGTTTTCTCAAGATTGACCCCCTGAAATAATCTTCTCTATCATAATCCTCCATTTGCAGGGAAAATAAATGGCGCCTGTTTTTAAAAGTCAAATAAAAGGTTCAGATGAGATCAGCCTGTCGAAGATCACAGATATCTTCGCCAAGCGCTGGCACATTATTCTGATATTTTTTCTGATCTCCGTTGGATTGTCCAAGCTCTACCTGCGCTATACCAAGCCCATGTACGAGGCCCGTGGTACGATGAAGGTCGAGGACAATAACACCACTTTTCGCAGCCTCGGCATTCTGCAGGGCTTTGATAATTTCACCGACAACATCCAGACTGAGATCCAGATCATTAAGTCGCGCAGGATAGTGCAGGCAGCACTCGACCGCATGAATGTGGATGTGAGTTATTACAAAGTGGGCACCCTGCTTACCTCAGAGTTGTACAAAGATTCTCCATTTCGCATTGAGTACGACCGCGAACAGGCCAAATTGCCGGCGAATACCCTGTTTTCCATTGAATTTCTGGGAGAAAATAAGTTTGAACTGAGCTTTTCAGAAGGAATCGGGGAGGAAAGGATGCAATATTATTTTGGGGAGAAGATCATGGTGGATGGCTTTGAATTTCAGGTATTCAAGGAAGACGGCAAGCGGCGTTTCAATGAGGGAGCGCTGTACAAATTCAAAGTAAACAAACCTGGCAGCCTGGTGGCCCGCGCCAGAAACGGGCTCAAAATTGAGCAGGTGGGAGTCATGGTGCCCATTTTGCGCATTTCCCATCGCGACCACGTAGCCCGTTTTGCCACGGATTTTGTGAATAATCTCTGCCAGGTGTATGCCGACGAGGAAATGCTCCTCAAGCAGCAAGCCGCTTCCCAGGCCCTGAATTTTATTTCCGAACAACTGGACACCCTGGAAGAGAAAGTGCGGCTTTCTGAAATCAGGCTGGAGCAATTCAAAAAGGACAAGGAAATTCTCAATGTGGAGCAAAAAGGGATCATGGATCTGGAAAGATTCAAGGAACTTGAGGGCAAACGGGCCGAACTGGATCTGAACATGATCGCCATTGATCAGCTGGAGAAGCAGATTGCAGGTCGTGACCGCAACCTCAAGCCCTTCCCCTTCAACCTCGACGGCGGGGTGGATGTGATGCTCAACGGGCTGGTCAGTTCTTATAATGATCTGAGTCTGGAGCGCATGGAAATGCTGCAAAAATATACAGCCAATTCGCCCAAGATCATCGACATGGACAACAGGCTGACCAATCTGGCTGATGCTATCTCAGATCACATCCTGGCCATTCGCAATAATAATTACGCCAAATCCCTCTACTACGAAAACGAAACCCGCAAAGTAAAATCCAATCTTTCGGGAATTCCTTCCACTGAACGGACATTTATCAACCTGGAGCGGGAGTATAAAGTAAACGAAAGCGTGCTTTCCACCCTGCTCGAAAAACGGGCTGAGGCCTCCATTGCCAAAGCCACCATTGTGCCTTCTGTACGGATTGTCGACAAAGCCATGGTTCCCTCAGGGCCCGTTTCACCCCAGTCCAGCAAGATTTACATCATGGGCGGCGGCATTGGCATTTGTATTGGGGCCATGCTGATCCTCATCACGGGCATGATGAAAAACACCATTTCCTACCGCGAGGAAATCGAAAATCTCAGCCTGACTCCCGTCATTGGGGTGGTGCGCCGTTCTCCCATCAGCCTCAACAACAAATACCCCAAACTGGTGATTCTGGAGAATCCCAAATCGGCCTTGTCAGAATCCATACGAAGTATCAGGACCAACCTGCAGTTTATATCTTCGGACAAAAAATCGAAGGTGATAGCCATTACCTCCACAGTTTCGGGTGAAGGAAAGTCCTACATCACCATCAATCTGGCGGGTATCATTTCTTTGCTCAATCGCAAAGTGGTGATTCTTGACCTTGACTTGCGCAAGCCTAAATTGCATTATTCCTTTGGTAAGGATAATTCAGTGGGACTGAGCACATTTCTGGTTGGCAAAAGCGATCTGAAAGACATCAAGGTCAAGACTGAATATGAAAATCTGGATCTGATCACCTCGGGTCCCATTCCACCCAACCCGGCCGAATTGTTGCAATCCCTGCGCATGGAACTGTTGCTGATGGAATTGCGCAAAACGTACGACTACATCCTGGTGGATACGCCGCCCATTGGTCTGGTGACAGACGGAACGGCCCTGCTGCGGGTGAGCGACATTACCCTCTATGTGATTCGTTCTGATTACTCCAAAAAGGCCTACGCCAATATTCCAGACCAGTTGGTCGAAGATCACAAAGTGAAAAACCTCTACATCGTGCTGAACTCTGTGGCTCAGGGAGGTGGAAAATATGGCCGTTACGGCAAGTATGGCGGATATGGCCGCAGTGGCTCGGGCTATTATGTAGAGGAATCAATCAAAATTCCGTGGTGGAGGAAAATTCTCAAGCAAAAAAGCAAGGGAGGAGATTAACGCCCCGTGGCAGGATTTTTCAAAAAATTATTTTCCAGCAGTCCCCGGGAAGAGGCTAACCTTTCTCTGGCTCCCCTGCACACGGATATCCATTCCCACCTCATTCCGGGCATTGACGACGGAGCCAAAACCATGGAGGATTCCCTCAATATGGTGCGGGTTTTGGGCGAAATTGGCTATAAAAAGCTGATTACCACCCCCCATATCATGTCTGATTTTTACAAAAATACGCCTGAAATCATTCGTTCGGGCCTGGAAAAGCTGAAACAGGCATGTCAGGAAGCGGGTTTGGAAATGGAATTTGATTGCGCTGCAGAATACTATCTGGACGAAGGGTTTGAAGAAAGGCTGAGCAGAAAAGAGGAATTTCTCACTTTTGGCGGGTCTGAAAAGTATCTGTTGTTTGAAACATCCTACACAGATCGACCCATGTCGCTGGAATCGCGGATTTTTGAAATGAATACCCTGGGCTATAAACCCGTTATGGCTCATCCTGAGCGCTATAATTTCCATTGGGGCAAAAAGCTGGATACTTTTGAAAAATTGAAGGATGCAGGGGTGCTGTTTCAGGTGAATATCAGTTCCTTTTCAGGACATTACACGGAGCGCGCCCAACGGTCGGCACTGATGCTGCTGGATGCGGGATTCATTGATTTTCTGGGTACAGACATGCACCGTGCGCGACAAATGGAGCCCCTCAAAAAAGCACTGGCAGGCCAGGAAAAGCTGCGTGAGTTGGTCTATTCGGGAAAATTGCTCAACCCAACCCTGTAAGAAGCAAGCAGAGAAAAAATTGCAAATGGAATTCAGGGAAGGTACATTTAGAACGGGAAAAGTATAGCCTCCACAACGGGGCGGGTCAACCTATTCATGAGTTTTCTGAGAAAAAATATATTGATTGGCACCTTTCAGCAGGTGAAAAGGGTTCTCAGACCTGCTCAACGTGCACGCGCGGTGCGCCTGAGTCTGCTGGTTTTGCTCGGCAGCGCCCTCGACGTGGTGGGACTGGCTACGGTGGTGCCCGTGATCCTGGTTGCGCAGGAGCCCCAGCGCATCCATTCCAATGCCATCCTCTCCTCCATTTTTGAAGGAATGGGCTTTGAAACGGATAAAGGATTTATCCTGTTTATGGTATTGGGGATGTTGGGCGCTTTCATCGTCAAAAACCTGCTTGGATTCTGGATTTCCTACATTCAGGGCAGTTTCTCGTACGACATTGCCACCGACCTCAGCGCCCGCCAGTACAGGGCCTACATGGCCAAAGACCTGGCTTTTATCCGCGAGAATAATTCAGCCAAACTGATCACCAACGTCATCAATATTCCGCGCTTTTTCAGCGCGGGCATTTTGTTGCCGCTCACCTCCTTTCTATCTGAAATTCTGGTAGTTCTATTCATCCTGATCGGCATTCTCATTTACAAATGGCAGCTGATTGTGATGCTTTCGCTGGTGATGGTGCCCGCATTTGTGCTGATTTACCGTTCCTCCCGCAATAAAATCAACAGTTACGGCCAGGAAAAGAAGGTGATTTTTCCCAAAGCCTATAACGAAATGGCCCAGAGCCTCAACGGCTTCATTGACATTCGCCTCAATCACCGTCTGGACTTTTTCTTCAAACGCTTCATTGATTACCAGTACCGTCTCAACGACATTCACCTGTATCTCTACTCCTTCAACATCATTCCCAGCCGCGCCAACGAGTTGATTGCCATTCTGGGGCTGGTTTTTATCTTCCTCTACGGACTTTTTATCGCAGATAATCCGAGCGAACTGTTTGTGATTCTCAGCTCATTTGCCGTGGCGGCCTATCGCATTATGCCTTCCCTCAACCGCATGCTGTCTTCCCTCATGTCGATGAAGAGTCACAGCTATGTGTTTGATATTCTGGAAGATATATTCGATCCGTCCGTGTATGGCGAAACCCAGAACAGAATCCTTCCCTTCAAAGAGGAGATCAAATTCAACCGCCTTACTTACCGCTATCCTTCCGCTCCCAAACCCGCTTTGGATCAGGTAGATTTTTCGGTGAAAAAGGGAGAAATGATCGGCCTGATCGGGGAATCTGGTGCAGGGAAATCCACCTTTATGAATGTGTTTTTGCGCTTTCTGGTGGAACAGGAGGGGCAAATTGAACTGGATGGTAAAAAGCTGGGTCTGGACGATACCCTGGCCTGGTGGTCGATGATTGGCTATGTGCCTCAGGACGTGTTTATTCTGGAAGGAACGGTGGCAGAAAATATCGCTTTTGGGGTAAAACCTGACGAAATTGACCATTCCCGTCTGCAAAAAGCCATTGAAGGCGCCAATTTGAGAGATTTTGTAGAGAATCTGGAATTGGGCCTGGAATCGCAGATTGGGGAAAAGGGGGCCAAAATTTCCGGCGGACAGCGCCAGCGACTGGGCATTGCCCGCGCACTGTACAAAAATGCAGAGATTCTGCTGTTTGACGAGGCGACCAGCGCCCTCGATCCTCAGAATGAGCGGGAAATCATTGCCACCATCAAAGCCCTGGCCCGGGCAGGCAAGACCGTGCTGGTGATCGCTCACCGCATCACCACCCTGGAAGGATGCGACCGCATCCTGGAACTGCAGGAAGGCACGGTGGTCCGCACCTATAATTACCGCGAGTTGCTGGCTTCCAGCCTCTATGGTGAAGTAGGCACGGATTAATCCTGCCTCATTTTTTACCTGCTCACCCCGCAGGGGTGCAAGAAAATCACCCAAATTGAAGACAATATTTTTAGGAAAAATTCAGTATTTGCATAGGCATGGCAAGCAAATGTCCTGTTCGGGGAAGAGAAGAACCGTCTTTCTGATCCCTTTCTGAACAGCATTCCCAACTTTTTCTGCATAGAAATCTACCTTAACCTAAAGGGGCAACATCTGTTCCCCCAAACTATTGCCATGAAAAACCTGTTTTTAATCCTGAGTTACTTCTTGCGCTCCCTTCTTGCCTTTCAATTTCGACAATTTCAGCACAAGCACTGGTATTTTACCGGCAAAACCCTGCTTGAAACCAAGCCCTTCTGGATGCCTGAAGCCCTGCTTCAGTCTCCCTGGTCTGCCTTTGTGGTATTTCGTCAAACCCTCAAAGAGATCTGGACCCGGCCCCGCCCGGGAAAAGTAAAATGGTCGAATGCTCCCGTGGCCATTCTGGATGGACGCATGACCAATCAGAAACTGAGGAGAAATTATGTGGAATCCTTTACCCATGAGCAGGTGGGAATTTTTGTTTGTTTGGGAGAATTGGTTTTCAGTTCGGGACTGGCCCAGGCTTTGCTGAAAACTTCATTTTTGCTTTTTTGGAGCCTGATTTTTCTACCCTGGTATCTTTTCAGCCGGCATCGGGTCAATTATGCAGGATTTCCGGGGGAAATCCTTTCCCTCGCGGCTTTGCTGAAAATCCTGGAAAGGGATCAGATTCGAACCGTGTATTCCTTTTTCATCTTTCGTGGATTTTCCAATCTGGAAGCTCTTGTGCTCAAAAAGAAGGGCATCACCATCAATAAAGTGACCTCCCTTACTCCCCTTGCCTTCCACAATCACAGCACCATTGCCGACAAACTCATTGTGAATACCCATTATCAGATTGAGGAGATTCCCCATTTTCAGCATTCACTTTTGGTGAATGCCGTGGAACACTGGGGGCCAGAGCAGTCCCTGCTCTGGAAGGAAAAATACCATGCTGAAGCTGAATTTGAGCCACCTGTGGCTCAGATTGGGTACTATTCCAGCGGGCACTGGCTGAGGAAGAAAAACCAGCACCTCGGCACGGGACGGGGCGATCTGGAATCTGACGAGACCCTGCAGCAGTACCTGAAAGAGTATCTTTTGGCCCGTCCCGGCCTCAAACTGGCCATTTTTACCCACCCTATGGAAAAGGTTACCCCCGGGATCAGGGCTGAGGCAGAAGCCCATTACCGCAAAATATTTAAGGGAATTGACCTGGAAGTAATGCCCGCAGAAATGAGTACCATGGGCAACCTTGAGTATGTGGATGTGGCGGTGGGAGTCATCTCCAGCGCCCTGGCCGAACGCCTTTATTTTGGTTTCAAGGCCATTTTTGCCCCCTTCAGCCTGAATGTCTTTCCCCTGACGGGCACTTCCATTGTGCCCATTGCACCGCGGGAAAAGCAGGAATTTTTCAATCTGCTTGATCGCTCACTGGAGCAAACCCGGGCGGAATTTTTTCAGATCAATGCCCTTGAATCCTATAAAATACAAGGCGAAGTGAAATTCTACCCTGAATTGACCCGAAAACCAATAAAATCAGGTTAAAGTATGAAGGAAATTGCTCCCTTTTCCAGTATCTCTTTTGTTAACTTGGGGACGGGATGAAAAAAGAGGGAAAATTTGCCTTAATTTTTATTTCAACCCCTTGTTTGGGGAGCTTCTGATGAAAGAAACACTCCAAAAAAGACTGAAACAACCATGCACGGGATTCGTTTTGTGAGAGGGGAAATAATTTACTTTGTAAATCAGGCCGCTTGGTCTGCAAAAATTAAAACGGGATGAGGATTGTTGCATTGATCCAGGCCAGAATTGGCTCTTCGAGATTGCCGGGAAAAGTACTGTACACCCTGGCCGGAAAACCCGTTCTGGAACGGGTGGTGACCCGGGTGGCCAATGCCTCCCTGGTGGATGAAGCCGTAGTCATAACCAGCCATGAAAAAAAAGACGACGTAATCTGTCACCTGTGCGAAAGCCTGGGTATCAGTTATTACCGTGGTTCTGAGGAGGATGTGCTGGATCGTTATTACCAGGCAGCCATTGCTTATAATGTGGAGCATGTGGTGCGCATGACCGCAGATTGTCCCCTGGCCAGCGCCAGCGTCATTGACGATACCATCAGGCATTACCTGGAAACGGAGGCTGATTATACCAACAACCTCAAAGATCACACCTACCCCGACGGGCTGGATGTAGAGGTTTTCAGTTTCAAAGCCCTGCATAAAGCCTGGAAAAAGGCCTCATTGCCCTCAGAAAGGGAACACGTGACCCAGTACATTGTCAAGCATCCTGAAATGTTCAAGCTGGAAGGAATCTCAACTGACCTCCCCATCGGGCACCTTCGCCTGACGCTCGACAACCCCGAGGATTTCAAGCTGATCAGTCTGATCTACGATAATCTGGCCCCGAAAAACGAGTTTTTCGGGCTTCAGGAGATCATTTTTTTTCTCAACGAAAATCCCGAACATGCACTCATCAACCAAACCTATAACCGCAATGAAGGACTCGAAAAATCTTTGCAGGGGGATGCAGAAAAAATGGAAGGAAAGGCGATGGGATAAACGGCCTGATTTTTGAGCATTGATTGGCAGAAAAGGTCAGAACACGCGAAAAAAATCCTTTTAAATTACTTTTTACTTACCTTTATGCGGGAAAAAATTACGAACCAATTCATGCAACGCATTCAGAATTTCACCAATTCAGACCGCTACCGCGCCGCGATCCACGACCTCATCCCGGGTGGGGCCCATACCTACTCCAAAGGCGATGATCAGTTTCCCGCGCTGGCTCCTGCTGCCATTTCGCATGGCAAAGATGGCTGGGTTTGGGACATTGACGGCAATAAATTTCTGGATTGTTCCATGGGACTGACCTCGGTCAGTCTGGGACATGCCTACCAACCTGTGGTGGACCGGGTGATTGAGGAAGTGAGAAGAGGGGTGAATTTCCAGCGTCCCAGCTATCTGGAAAAGGAAATGGCTGAGCAATTTCTGGCCCTGATTCCCTTCCATGACATGGTGAAATTTGCCAAAAACGGCTCAACCGTGACCACAGCTGCGGTCAAACTGGCCCGTGCTTACACGGGCCGCGATTTGGTTGCCTTTCCCCACGACCACCCCTTTTACTCCTACGACGACTGGTTTATCAGCCAAAGAGAATGCCACCGTGGGATTCCTGAACCCATCCGCCAGCTTTCCGTCACTTATAAAGCTGACGATATTGAATCCCTGCGGGCGCTTTTTGCAAAATATCCCGGCCAGATCGCCTGTGTGATTTCTGAGCCCGAAAAACAAATGGGCATTCCAGAAGGCTACCTGCAACAAGCCATTGACCTGGCCCACCGCGAAGGTGCCCTCTACGTTGCCGATGAAATGGTGACCGGCTACAAAACAGCTTTGCCGGGCTCCATTACAAAATACGGGGCTGAGCCCGATATGGCCTGCTGGGGCAAAGGCATCGCCAATGGCTTCTCCTTTACCGCCCTGACCGGCAAAAAAGAAGTCATGGAACTGGGGGGAATCCGTCGTACGGGGGAGGAAAAAGTATTTCTGATTTCCACCACCCACGGAGGCGAAACCCACGGCATCGCCGCAGGACTTGCAACAATAAAAGAATTTACCACCCGCGACGTGCTGGGTCACAATCAGGGCATGGGAGATTATTTCCTCCAGACCCTCAACGAGGTGATCGCCTCCCGCGGCATGCAGGACTACATTGACCTCTGGCAATCCAACTGGATGCCTACTTTTGTCTTCAAAAACAACCAGGGCGAAATTGACAATGGAATGCGCACCCTGATGTTGCAGGAAATGATTGCCCGCGGGGTGCTCTTCCAGGGAATTTTCATCCCCTGCTTCACCCACACCCGCGAAGACGTGCAGTTTTTTGCCAGCGCCTTCGACGATTCAATTACCACTTTCAAAAAAGCCCTCGACGAAGGCTACGAAAAATACCTCGTGGGCGAACCCACGAAAAATGTGTTCAGGAAGTATCTTTAAGGAGATTTGAGATGGTGAGATTTCAGATTTTAGAGAATTTCAGGTCAATTTATATTTCAGAGAATAATCTTCCCAACTTTCTGAAATCTAACCGTCTATCATCTAAGGAGAATTGAGATGGCGAGAATTCAGATTTTAGAGAATTTTATGTTAATTTTTATTTCAGAGAATAATCTGCCCACCTATCTGAAATCTAACCATCTAACATGTAAGGAGAATTGAGATGGTGAGAATTCAGATTTTAGAGAATTTCATGTTAATTTTTAGTTTAGAGAATAATCTACCCAACTATCTGAAATCTAACCATCTAACATCTAACATCTAATAAAAATGATCAGCAACTTAAAAAGATGTACCCGCTGCGTGACGCCTGAGACCCACGAAACCATCGTTTACGACGAGGTGGGGGTTTGCAATATTTGTCGCGGGCAGGATTATAAAAACGAGGTAATTGACTGGGAGGCCAAGAAAAAGGAGTTGGGCGAGTTGATTGAAACCCACCGCGGAAAATACGATTACGATTGTATCATTCCATTTTCGGGCGGCAAAGACTCCACCTGGACCCTGTATTATCTGGTCAAACATTATAATATCAAGCCCCTGGTGGTACGTTTCGACCACGGATTTTACCGTCCCAACCTGGAGCATAACGTGAAAAAAATCCAGCGGGAACTTGGGGTGGACTTTCATCACTTTACCCCCAACTGGAAAGTGGTGCAGAAACTCATGCTGCAAAGCTTTCTTGAAAAAGGAGATTTTTGCTGGCATTGTCATACGGGCATATTTTCCTACCCCATGTGGGTGGCCATTCGCTACGAAGTGCCCCTGATTTTCTGGGGTGAACCGTCTTCAGAATACACGGCTTACTTCAGTTACGATCAAAAAGAGGAAGTGGATGAAAAACGCTTCAACCGTTACGTCAATCTGGGCATCAATGCTGAGGACATGTTTGTGCGTCTGGGAGGAACTGTGGATGAACGCGACCTGAAACCCTATTCCTATCCGCCGCTCAAAAAACTGCGTCAGCTCAATTACCGTTCCGTTTGCCTGGGTTCCTACATTCCCTGGGATGCCAAAAAGCAATCAGGCATTATCATGGATGAACTGGGCTGGACGGGCGACGAAGTCGAAAATGTGCCTCCACAATACGATTACGAGAAGATTGAATGCTACATGCAGGGGGTCAGGGATTACATCAAATACATCAAACGGGGTTATACCCGTCCGTCTCACCTGGCCTCGATCGACATTCGCAACCATCGCATGACCCGCGAGGAAGGCCTGGCTCTGATCGAACAGTACGAGGGCAAACGTCCCCCCAGTCTGGATCTTTTTCTGGACTTTATCGGCCTGACTGAAGCTGAATTTCTGGAAATTGCCATGAGCCACCAGGTTTCCCCTTACGTGCACGATCCATCCAAAATTGAGCCCGGCCGCATTCTCCATGACTTTGACCAGTGGGAGCGCAAAGGCAAAATGGACCGCAAAGAGGCCGAAATTCAGCTGGAACGCTGGAAAAAGTTGCATTCCAAAGAAGGATCTCCCCTGAGTTAATTTCAATGGTTGGAATCGTAGATTACGGGATGGGTAACCTGCTTTCGGTCTTCAATGCCCTGGACTGGATTGGAGCTGAGGTGGAAATTATTACTTCTCCCCCCGACTTGGAATCTGCCGAACGCATCATTCTGCCCGGCGTGGGGGCCTTTCGCGATTGCATTGCCACCCTCAATGAAACGGGATTTGCGGCCGCCTTGCAAAGGGAAGTGATCGAAAAGAAAAAGCCCATCTTTGGGATTTGTCTGGGCATGCAGGTCATGGCCAAACGAGGTCTGGAAGGAGGCAAATGGGAAGGATTGGGATGGTTTGATGCAGATATTGTGCGAATTCAACCTGACGATCCTCAACTGAAAGTGCCGCAGGTGGGCTGGAACCAGATTCAATACGATCAGCAGCACCCCATTTTCCAGGAATTACCCCAAAATCCCGAATTTTATTTCGTGCATTCCTACCACATGGCCTTCCGCCAGCCTCAGGACATTGTGGCCACCACGGATTATGGCATGGCCGTGACCGCCGCCGTTTGCCGTGAAAATATATTTGCCACCCAGTTTCACCCCGAAAAAAGCCAGGATTACGGGTTGAAAATATTGGAAAACTTCCTGAACTGGGGGAGGGATCAATGAACAATTGGCAATTAGCAATGAACAATGAACAGCATAACAGGAATGACTTCCAATAATCATGTAAGTCCACGACATGTCGTGGCCCGAAAAGCGGGTAAACGGCCATAATCAGGCCAGTTTTGCACTAATCCATAAACTAAGGACTCACCTCTAACGACTAACCTCTGACATCTAAAATCTAATCATCTAAAATCTCCAAATCTAATATCTCCAAAAAACTTGCTCAACAAACGTCTCATACCCAAACTCCAGCTCAAGGCCGAACAATTTGGCTCCAAAACCAAAATGGTGCTGGTCACAACCCGTCAGTTTGGGGAGGTGATACCCATTGGAGATCCCGTATCCCAGGCCCGCATTTACCAGTCTCAGGCCGCGGATGAATTGATATTTCTGGATATCCGGCCGCAGGAAGGGCAATGGGAATTGCTGACTGGTTTGTTGCGGCAGGTTGCCGAGGAAGTGTTTATGCCCTTCACCGTAGGTGGAGGGGTGCGCACCCTGGAAGATTTTCGCCTGTTGCTCAGCAACGGCGCCGACAAAGTGAGTATCAATTCTGCCGCAGTGCAAAATCCCGACCTGATCACCCGTGCCAGCGAGCGCTTTGGTGCCCAATGCGTGATTGTGAGCATAGATTACCGCCGCATGCCCGATGGTTCCTTCCAGGTTTTTACTCAAAGCGGACAAAATCCCACGGGACTTGACCCAATCAGCTGGGCTCTGGAGGCGGAAAGGAGGGGAGCGGGGGAAATTCTCCTGACTTCCATTGACCACGACGGCAAGCAGGAGGGCCTGGACATCGCAACTGCGGCCTTACTGCAGGGCAAACTCAACATTCCGCTCATTCTGGGAGGCGGTTGTGGCCTGGCCCGGCATTTCATTGACGGGTTTACCCAGGGCGGCGCAGAAGCCGTCTGTGCGGGCACATTTTTTTGTTTCAGGGATCAGAATCCCATCCAAACCCGTTCCCACATCAAAAATGCGGGCATTCCCATTCGCATTCACAACTGAATCTGTCATCGTCCCAATCATTTTCAATAGATTTCAAGCAGAAATCAACTTAATTTGCATGAAAACCACCCATGCAACCCGGAAAAATCATACCTCTGCTCATTCTGCTGGCATTTGCCGCCTGTAAATCTCAACCCCGCTTCACGGACGAGGTGAAAGGGATTTTTATCTCGGCCGACGATCTGGAAAGCACGGGATTAAAAATTCACCCTTCCATCCGCAAAACCTGGTCTTACTGGGAAGCCCAGCGGGATCTGCATTTTGAAATGGGGGGCGAGCAGGCCCTGATTTCGCCTGAAGGCGGCACGGGCACCCTGACTTCTGTGGTGGGTTGGATGAATGACGAAAAGGATAATCCCTCCGTGGCCCTGGACTGGATGGAGACTTTTTTTACGGCTTCATTTGCCCAAAAGGGAATTACCCCAAAACCCAATCCCATGGAGTTGAAATGGGGGGATGAAATCAGATTTCAGGACCTTTACCGTGGCGAAACTCCTTCAGGACATTTGTTTATGGCCCGTTCTGGCCGCAAATTATTCCTGTTTCTGGCCCTGGAAGTAAGTATCCGCGAAGCTGACTGGAATCCTCTGATGCAGGGTAAGCTGAATAAACTTGACGCCTGGCAAAACTAAATTTTTCACTGAGAGTTGAAGTAGCATGGCCAAAATCGCATTGCTGAATATCGGGTCCGAATTGCTGAAAGGCCGAACCCTCAATACAAATTCCGCCTGGATCGGCGAAAAACTCAAGGAATACGGCTGGACCGTGGAAGAAACCCTGGTCATTCACGACGAAGCTGATTCCATCAAACGGGGGTTGAGCAACCTCATGTCCCGCAACGACGCCATAATCATCACGGGCGGCCTGGGGCCCACCAAAGACGACATTACCAAACCTGTGTTAATGGAGATTTTTGGCGGGGAAATGGTGCGTGACGAAGAAACGGACAGCAGAATTCGCAAATGGTATGAAATGCGGCAACGGCAAATCAATGATTTTATCCTGTTGCAGGCCCTGGTACCCAGCAGTTGCACGGTCATGACCAACCTGGTGGGAACTGCGCCCGGCATGCGTTTCGACCGGGGGGGAATTCCCGTTTATTCTCTGCCCGGGGTGCCCCAGGAAATGCGGCACCTGATGGAGCACAAGGTCATTCCTGATCTGCAGAAACGCTTTCCAGTATCTCAGTTGTGGCTGGAAGTGGTGAAAATCTTTGGTTTTCCTGAATCTGAAGTGGCCATTCGCATGCAAACCCTGCAGCCCCGCTTCAACCCGGGTGTGCAGGTGGCTTATTTGCCCACAGATGGTCAGCTGAAATTGGAACTCAGCCTGGCCGAAGGCCAGGGGCGTCAGGAAGACCTGATCGCAGCCCGCCAGATGATGGAGGAAGAATTTGCGCCCTGGTGGTTCACTTCAGACGATCGTTCCCTGGAAGAGGTATTGGGAGAAGAATTGAAAAAGCTGGGCAAAACCCTGGCCCTGGCCGAAAGCGCCACGGGGGGCGCTTTGGCATCCCGCATTACCTCGGTCTCAGGGGCCTCGAAATACTTTCTGGGCTCCATGGTCACCTATTCCAATCAGGCCAAATGTGTGGCCCTGGGCCTCACAGAGGAATTTATTGAGACCCACGGGGTTGTATCTGAGCAGGTAGCCCTGGCCATGGCCGAGGGCACCCGCGAGCGGCTGAAGGCCGATTTTGGGATTGGAATAACGGGAACTGCCCAGGTTTACCCCAATGATCCAGACTACGGACAGCCTGTGATCTGGTTTGGAGTGGCCACTCCTGCTGGCAGCTTTACCCGCAAGGGCATTTATCACCAGGACCGCGCCTCAAACATCAGGCATGCCTGCAATACGGCCATGTTTTTGGCTTTGAGGGAATTGAGGAAATAGGGGATAGCTTTTGGCTTTCAGCGGTCAGCTTTCAGTTCAAGGGGGATATATCACATTGCCCCGGGAAACAATTCGGGTAAGATTTGGATTGGAAAGAAGGCGACGGTTGGGCGCTTACTTTTTAGCGAAACTGGGAAAGCGAGCGAAAAATTTCTTAATTTCGTGGCGAAATTCGGGGGCAAGCCCCGGGTTGAAACAAAAAAAGCATGGCTAAGATCAAGATCGTAATGCCTAAAATGGGCGAAAGTATCATCGAAGCGACGGTATTGAAGTGGTTGAAGCAGGTGGGTGATACGGTTGAAATGGACGAACCCATCATGGAAATTGCCACGGATAAAGTAGATTCCGAGGTGCCCAGCCCCGAAGATGGCAAGATCATTGAGACCCATTTCAAAGAAGGAGATGTGGTGCCTGTGGGCGAATTGATTGCTGTGATTGAGACAGGCGGCGATGGCGGAGACAGCCAGGAACCCGCAGCTTCCAACGGACAGGTCAGCAAGGAACCTGTGCTGGAAACGGTGGCCGCTCCCGTAGCTTCTCCCGTGCTGGAAACAGCGGCTCCCGTTTTGAGCAAAGGCGAAGGTTCCAGATTTTATTCTCCCCTTGTACTCAACATTGCCCGTACTGAAGGAGTTTCCATGCCCGAACTGGAAGGCATTTCAGGCAGCGGGCACGAAGGCCGGGTGACCAAAAATGATATTCTTTCTTACCTGAAAGGCCCCAGAACCACTCAGCCCGCGGTCGCAACTCCCGCGGCCAAACAAACCACCGTGGTTTCGTCCTCCTCCAACGGAGCACCCTATACCATTCAGCAGAAGAAATTCTCCCACTCAGGCAACCTTGAAATCCAGGAAATGGACCGCATGCGCAAGATGATTGCCGAGAATATGGTCTATTCCAAAGCGGTTTCTGCCCACGTGACCTCCTTTGTAGAAGCAGATGTGACCAATCTGGTGAATTGGAGAGAGAAGAATAAAAAGGCATTCGAGCAAAAATACGGGGAGAAACTCACCTTTACCCCCATGTTTGTGGAAGCTATTGCTACCGCCCTGCGCGAGCACCCCATGGTAAATATCTCCGTGGATGGCGATAATCTGATCGTGAAGAAGGATATCAACGTAGGAATTGCTGTCGCGCTGCCGACTGATAACCTGATTGTGCCGGTCATTCGCAATGCAGATCGCATGAATCTGGTGGGACTGGCCACTCAGGTCAATGACCTGGCTGCCCGCGCCCGCATCAACAAGCTGAAAATGGAAGAACTGGAAGGCGGTACTTACACCGTTTCCAATGTGGGCACCTTCGGCAACGTCATGGGAACCCCCATCATCATGCAGCCCCAGGTGGCCATAATGGCCATGGGAGCCATTCGCAAGAAGCCTGCTGTGGTGGAAACGCCCGAGGGCGACTTCATTGGCATCCGCCAGATGATGTTCCTCTCGCACTCCTACGACCACCGCGTGGTGGATGGAGCACTTGGAGGACGCTTCGTGCGCAGGGTTGCAGATCTGCTGGAGCAGTGGGACCCAAACCGGGCAGTTTAAGAGGTATTACATTGAATCTCAGGGTAGGTTGGCAAGGATAAATCCCTTGTTAAACTGGAATTTTCACCCTAAATTTGAAATTGTTTTTTCAGATAGTTTATATATATCATAGTTATGGGAAAAAAATTATTCTTGATTGCATTTGCTGCTTTTGCATTTGCCTGGGCCGGAGCCCAGACTTCAGGCGGTCCTGACGCATACGGATACGAGTGGAGAAACTCCGATAATGCAAATGGCCCCACCTATCAGTGGATTGATATTACCGGAAAAGGCACCCAGCTGACCGGATTCGCAGACGATAACTCTGTTGGTCCTATCAGCATGGGATTTGACTTCCACTGGTACTGGCAGGATTATAATGAAGTGAAAATCGGCTCCAATGGCTGGCTGAGCTTCAAAACCAGCACCGGAAACATCGCTCACTGCTTTCCTACCTTCCCCTCTCCCGGTGGAAACTCTGACGACTACATTGGTCCTTTCATGACCGACCTCAACTTTGCCGGCGCTGCTAACCCGGGTGAAGTTTGGTACTGGTCAAACAGCGTGGATACCTTCATCGTTTCCTTCATCAATGCTCCCTGGTGGCGCAACGGAAACCCCGATTACATTGGTTCCAACACCTTCCAGGTCATTTATGCCGGTCAGGACAGCTCCGTGACCATCATGTATGCTGATATGGACCAGGTAAACCTCAACAACATTGGTTCCTGCAACGCCGACCTCGAAATTGGTTGGGAAAACGTTACCGGAAACGTTGGTCTTGAAATCCTGCTGGAAACCGTTCCCGATGACTTCAAAGCCTACAAAATTTACTACCCTCAGGTGGTTACCCTCTCTATTCCTGACGTAACTCCCTTCTGGCTGGCCAACAGCGAAAACCAGGGACAATTTGTGCTGACGGGTGGTAACGTAAGCCTCACCGCCAACATCAAAAACGTAGGTAATGCTGACGTTAACGCTACCACCTCTGTGAGCGCTCAGGTACGTGACCTTCCCCAGAACACCGTTTACAGTGCTACCAGCACCGTTGATACCCTGACCGCTGGCGCAAGTCAGACCGTTACCTTCACTCCTGCCTGGTCACTGACCACTCCCGGCCAGTACTACTACGAAGTGGGTGTAACCAATGCACAGGACATCAACCCCTCAAACAACTCCAATATAGTTGAGATTTCTGCAGTATCCATTGTTCAGGGACAGTGCACCACTGCTCTCTCCTATGCTACCCAGAATCCTCCTGACGGCTCTGTAGCCTGGTCTGGTGGCGGTGGCGGCGACGGCGCTGGTATCAAAGTTGTACCTCCCGGCTACCCTGCAGTAATTACCTCCGTGGATATGTTCATCCGTCAGGGTGCATTTAACCCCGCCAATAACTCCGCGTACGACGTGGTAATCCTCGACGACGACGGACCTAACGGTACTCCTGGTACCCAATTGGTAAAAGTTACCATGGCTGAAGGTTCTTACACTCCTGAAGACTGGGTTAACACTTCCTTCACAACCCCTGTAACCGTAAATGATGGTGCTTTCTATGTAGCCTGGATCATGGGTGGTGACTCCATCGCTCTCGGTTCTGAGGCCTTCGGCCCCATTTCACGCCGTACCTTCGAAATCCTGTCTGGCTCCTGGGCTACCTACCGTCAAAGCACCGTTGAAGACTTCCTCATCAACGTAAACATTGACGCCTGCTCCATTGGTCGTGACGATGAAATCGCAAAGAGCCTCACCTCTTTCACCAACTTCCCCAACCCCACTGATGCCGTTCAGTACATCCGTTTCAACATGACTCACTCTGCTGAAGCCAACTTCACCGTTGTGAACATGCACGGACAAACTGTTTACAGCAAAACTTACGGAACGCTGAGCCCCGGTCAGCATGAATTCTCCTTCTCAACGGATTCTTTCAGCCCCGGCGTTTACTTCGTTTCTATGGAAGTTGAAGGTCAGCGGATGACCAACAAAATGGTTGTAACCCGTTAATTTTTACGGAACAGATAAATTAAAGGCCGCCTTCGGGTGGCCTTTTTTTATTCTGGGTCAGAGATAATCTGACATGGGAGGTAAGAGCCCAGGTTGTTGTAGGAGACCTGGGGACGGTCTTCGCACAGACGCCTGCGGCTGAGTTTGCCGCGCAGCAGCACCAGACTGGATTCTGCATACATTTTCTGCAATTGAGTATCCAGTTGGGTAAAAAAGCAGGGAGAATTCCACCAGGCATGGGTGGCGATTTTCAGGTTTTGGTTAAGGGTAAATTGATTTAATTCAAGGCCAAATTGCATACAAACCACTCCTCCCTGAAATATGCGGGTTAAAAGCTGGTAGTAATCCTGGGTGGTTGCGAGTTGTTTGAAGGGGAATTGGTAAAAATCGAGGGAAATTTCACTGAAAACCTCTGATTTGAGCAGGAAATGAGTAAAAATCAGGTTTTCCACCAGCTCCTGACCGCAAAAGTCAGTCAATATTCG
This sequence comes from Bacteroidia bacterium, assembly GCA_020635905.1. Lineage (GTDB taxonomy): Bacteria > Bacteroidota > Bacteroidia > J057 > JADKCL01 > JACJYV01. The sequence continues at coordinate 221,937 of JACJYV010000005.1, read as the reverse complement.
CGCCTTACCCCCCTGATGGCTTCTGATTTTATTAAAAAGAGCCCCAAGAAGTATGTGGTTAGCAAAAAAGGTCTCAGGATTTTGAAAATATTCAGCAATTTGATCCAGGATTTCCACGGGATATAACCGCTCAACTACCTTTTCTGCCGCCCAAAAATCTACCAAATGGCTTTCGCCTTGCTCAAAGTAATTGCGATCGCTCAGGTATTTGCGGGCATACCAGGCTTCGGCCACCCAGGCTGGCACCCGGGTCCAGTCCTGTCCGATCCAGGGCTCGAGCCAGATATCCCATTTCCCAATTACACTCCCTTCAATGGGCATAATGAGCTGATGTTCTTCCACAGGAAGCCCAAACTGGTTTTGCTGAAGCAGGGTAAGAGGGGAGGGGTGAGTTGCAGGCATAAAAAAGGCGGCCCTGAAGCCGCCCTGAGTTTTGAATTTGATTAAGTTTTAGTCGAAATCTCCCAGGGTTTTGCGCCCGGTTCCTTTCGATTTGGAGGCATCTTCCTCGGGAGTGGTGTCGTCGGGAAGATACTCTTCTGAGTGCGACAACTTGGCTTCCTCCCGCATCTGGGCTTTCATCTGCTCAACCAGGCTTTCTGCCATGATCTTCTGCATTTCTTCCTCAGAATGCCTGGGAGTCGCGGGCCCCTCGATCGGGATGTCCATGTGCTTGCTGAGGGTGTCGTCCATGGCCAGATCGGCCTTGGCTTCGGCAAAAGCCGATTCCTCATTCAATTTCTGGATCCAGTCGTCTGTATCGTCTTCGGGATTCAGATCAGACAATGCCTTATTGATCCTTTGGGTTTGGCGCAAACCCTGCACCTTGTTCAGAAATTCCTTTCTGAGCTTCAGGTCCTGCTTGAATTGCTCCTTGAGCAACCGGCGTTTTTCCTCGCCTGAAAGATGTTTATCGCTCATAGTCCGGAAACTTTAAGGATAATTTGAATTAAAGAGTGGAATCGAGGTTGGTCTCACCACCGGCAGATTCGCGGTTGGAGGGAGTTTCGATTTTACCGCTTCCAGCACCCATTTCGAGCTTGAATTGTTTCACCAACTCAGAAGCGCGGATTTTTTCTGCTTCTTCCTCGATTTTCATGCTTTCCGTGTCAATGGAATCGAGTGCCATTTCCATTTTGGCTTCATTCAGAGCAGTTTGCTCATTCACACGGTTAAGCATTTCCTGATGGGTCTGGTCAATTCCACCCACTTCGAAGGTTTCCAGGGTATCTGCAATTTTGGATTGCCACTTGGCCCGTTCGTGGGCACGCAGAGCGTCCTTGGCCTCGGCAATTTTGCGGTCCTTCTCTTTGAGGAAGGCTTTTTTCACTTCCAGAGACTTCTCGTAGGCTTTTTTGGCAGTTTCGTATTGTCCCTGGGTCTGGCTCATGTGAGATTTCACAGATTCGAGACGCAATGCATAATTGGCAGCGATGTCGTCGCGGCCGGCATTGATGGAGGCCTTCATTTTGGAAATGAGGTCATTATATTCGGTTTTGTACTTGGCGAGTTCTTTTTCAAGGAGGGTGACGCTGGCCTTTACGGTTGCGATACTTTCATTCATTTTGGGAACCTGGTCATTGAGTTCCCGGATATTTTGTTCGAGGATCAGTTTGGGATCCTCAATGCTGGATACAGCTTTGCCGAAAAGGGCTTTAATTGCGCGTACAAATCTTTTCCACATAATTTTTGAGACTTCTGATGTGTATTGACAGGTAAAGTTAATTAATTTTCTTCAAATCGTACTTACGTAGATACTCATGTATGAGCGTTACCTCAGAGACGTTTCCGAGATAAAGGGGGGTACGTTGATGAAGCTGCGTAGGTTGCAGGTCCATGATTCTTTCTTCTCCGTTGGTTGCCATTCCGCCTGCCTGCTCGGTCAGAAAGGCCATTGGATTGGCTTCATACATCAGGCGAAGCTTGCCTTTGGGGCGGTCGGTGAAGGCTGGATAAATGAACACCCCTCCCCGCAACAGGTTGCGGTGAAAATCGGCCACCAAAGACCCGATGTAACGGGTCGAGTAGGGACGAACCGAATTTTCGTATTTGCCCTTGATATGGCGCAGATACTCTTTGATTCCGGGGTAAAACTTGCGGTAATTGCCTTCGTTGAGGGAATAAATGTTGCAGGTAGCGGGTATTTTGATGTCGCGGTGAGAAAGCAAAAACTCTCCAATGGACGGATCGAGGGTGAATCCGTTGACCCCGTTGCCCGTGGTATAAACCAGCATGGTGCTCGATCCGTAAATAAAATACCCTGCACAAACCTGCTCAGTCCCTTTTTGCAGGCAATCCTGTTCCGTACCAGGTCCGTTGCCCTTGGTTATCCGGCGGTAAATGGAAAAAATCGTCCCGATGGAGACATTCACATCAATGTTGGAAGAGCCGTCGAGGGGATCGAGCAAAACCACATATTTGGCTTCTGAATTCTGGGAATTTTCCACGGGAATAACCTCTTCGTTTTCCTCAGAGCCAATCACGCAAACCTGTCCGCCGATGCGCAGGGCCTGTAAAAACTGCAGATTGGCAAAAATGTCCAGCTTTTGCACCTTCTCACCCTGCACATTTTCTTCGCCCGTAAAGCCCAGAATATCAACCAGTCCGGCTTTGTTGACCTCACGGTTAACCATCTTGGCCGCCAGCCCCAGGTCACGGATGATCTGGGAAAATTCGCCCGTGGCAAAAGGCAATTGCTGTTCCCGTTCAATGATGAACTGCTCGAGGGTTACGACCTTTCTGGGAGAGATGTTTGGGTGCATATACTCATGGATTTGGCGTAAATATAAGCATTGATCCATTGAGCCGGAACTTTGAAGCGGGAATATTGAGCCTGAAAAAAAGTTGTGATTGGGAATCGGCCAACTTTTTCCTAATTTGAATCCCTGCAAACGGTTGCATCCCAATTTGATTTGTCGGTTTATGAAGAGAAAATTCCTTTTACTTGTTTTTGGAGGCTGTGTTGGATTGGTTTTCGGGTGTACCTCTACCACCCTCGACGAATTTAATAAGCCCATTGGGGGCGGTCCCTGTGATTCCACCTACGTTTTTAATGGAAAAATTTCCCGCATCATTGTGCAAAACTGCGCTGGCATTCAGCACAGTACGGGTTGCCACACGGGGGGGGTGAGTCAGGGTGATTTCACAACCTATGCGGGTATCAAAGACAAAGTCGATAATGGTTCCTTTCTGGCCAGAGTGATCGAGGACAAGGACATGCCGCCTGGTTACTCTCCTGGTCCAGATAAATTATCTGATTGTGACCTGAAGGTCCTCAAAAACTGGATCAATGACGGCGCTCCCCAATAAAGAATCAACCCCTTTCAACATGAAAAAATTCTTAATTCTGCTGACCCTCACGGTGCTCTCCCTGCCAATTTTTGCCCAGGAGGGAGAAGAGCCAGCCGTTCAGCCCCAAAGAGAAACTGTAGTCCAGACTTTCCCTAACGTCTGGATTGTAAATACGGCATCCGTGGAAACCATGGACAAACGGGTGATGAATTTCAGGATTCACCACCGTCTGGGCAATATCCGCGGAGGATTGCGCGAGTTTTTTGGCATTGACGGCCCGGCCGGCATCTACCTGGCCCTGGATTACGGCATCACCCGCAATCTGAGTGTGGGCATTGGACGTTCCAATTTGGGTAAAATCCTGGATGGCTGGACCAAATACCAGGTTCTCAGGCAGGAAAAAGGAGGCGGAATGCCCATCTCACTTTCTGTTTACGGCAAAGCCAATATGACTTTGCTCAAGAATCCGCCAGATAACCGTTTTGGCAATGTGGCACACCGCATGAGTTACATCGCGCAGGTCATTATCGCCAGAAAATTTGGCGAAACAGCTTCCCTGCAGATTTCGCCAACCTTCATTCACCACAACCTCACGGATGGCCCTGGCTTCGCAAATTCCATGTTTGGAGTGACGGCTGCAGCCCGCTTTCGTCTGAGCAAGCGACTGGGCATCTCGGCCGAGTACGGCCAGATTTTGAATAGCTACCTGCCTGCAGGCAATTCAAACTTCCACCCTTCCATGGGTCTGAGCCTCGATATGCTGACGGGCGGACACGTTTTTCAAATCGTGGTTTCCAATTCGTTTGATATCAATGAAGGCCGCGCAATTCCTTATACCAGCGACAATTTCTTCAACGGAGACCTGCATATTGGCTTCAATATCATGCGTTCGTTCTGGTTGTAAGGGCTGAAAATGCCCGTTCTGGTGTGGATTGGGGCGAAGTTGAAGGTCAATGGCAAAAATTGAAATATCGGGCAAAAAGTCGAAAGCGGCAGAACTGAAAGGATGGGCGAAGTTTCGTTTTCTGTGGCGGGTAAGCCGCGAGGAGCGAAAGGCTGATCAAATCCTGAAAGAAACCCTGAAACGAAAGGAATGCTGGTTTGGCCCCTTCAAAGGAGAATTTGGGAACTTTTTGGGACATGTTTTGCCTGTTTTGTCCTGGCTGCACCAGCAGGGGGTAAAGATTCACTATTGCGGTTTGGGTTTGCATGAACCTCTCATGGTGGACGAGCAGGGCAAGTTGATTGTGCATGAATTTTTCAAATTGCGCGATTTTTTTGCAGAAGTTTCTCCCGCCACCAATAAAACCGTTCCCCCGGCCGATGTCCAGGCCGAAATAGATACCTGGATGGCCAAGGCAGAGGCCTCTGGTATGCCTGTCTGGAATATTGGCTATCATTTTTATTACTGGTTTGTGTTCAGGCACCTGCCCGAGCGGCATGGATGCCGTCATGCCTACGACCTGTCGAAGGTGTATAAGACCCGCGACGAATTTTCGGCGGTGGTTTTTCCCCGCAGCAAGGGCATCACCAACCGCAACCAGGGCGAAGCCTGGGATTATGTGGAGGTGGCAGACGCCCTCAGCCCTTACTTTGATAAGGTGTATCTGGTGGGGCATCCTTCGCAAAGTCTGGGGCAGGAATCGCGGGGCAATATTGAGGTGTCGCTCTCGGCAGATAACCAGGTGATGCTGGAAAGGGTGGCGAACGCCAGCCTGCTGGTCACGCAGCACTCGGGAGCCGTGTATCTGGGTGAGTATCTGCATGCCCAGCCTTTGGTGATTTTCAAAGGGCAAGGGCCGATTGGCAGCTTTTATAATACGAGCCATTGGGTGAAAAATGTGGGGGAGAAGTACAAATTGGAAGTGGCGGAAAGTCTGGATGAGGTGAAGGAATTTTGTGAAAAATTGAAAGCCAAATACGCCAAAACCTGATGGGAACGCTGGGAAAATATATCCATTATCGCATCAGACGGTTGAAGGAACACCTGAAACTGCATTTTTCCTATCCCAAAAGGTTTGGTTCAGGGCGGATTGAATCCATTTTGCCGGCAAAGGTGGAAAACCTGATCGGGTCGGGAACCGTGATCGAGGAAGATGTGATGATTTCGCCACAGATTGAGTTTTTGGGACGGAATCTATATGTCGGCAAGGGGACCCGCATTGCCTTTTGTGCCCGGATCGGGCACTTTTGCAGCATCTCCAACGGGGTAAAAATCGGCATGCAGGACCATGCGCTGGACCATTTGGGCACGAGCCCGCTTTTTTATGACGCCCGCCGCAGGTGGGTGGAGAAAACCACTTTTGATGAAACTGCCAGCGGCCCGGTGGAAATCGGGCATGATGTGTTGATCTCAGCCCACGCCGTGATCCTGGCCGGGGTGAAGATCGGGACAGGAGCCGTGGTGGCCGCTGGTGCCGTGGTGAACAAGGATGTGCCACCCTATGCCATCGTGGGCGGGGTACCCGCCAAACTGATCAGGTACCGCTTCGAAGAAGCGGTGATCGGCAAGCTATTGGCTTCCAAATGGTGGGAAATGTCGGACGCCGAATTGAAAGCCAAAAAGGAGCTTTTCAGCAAGCCTGAGGAGTTTGTGGGGTAGTAAAGCAGGAAATGAAATAAAAAGAGGCAGCATTTCTGCCGCCCCGGATGGCCCCTACTAAGGAGACTTGCTCCACTTCAGAACCACTACAAATATACGAAGCAATTATAATAGCTGTTGAAAAATACTTAAGAGTGAAGAAAATCTGTGAAAAGTTTGGAAAAAGCACAAAATCAACTTAGCCTCATTTTTCTCTAAGTTCCTCCAATCTCTAAAATCTAACATCTAATCCTCTAACATCTCAAAAAAATGTCCGAATTAAAAACCCAGAAAAACGACGGCGATGTACTCGCCTTTTTGCAATCAGTAGAGGACCCGCAGCGTCGCAGCGACGGTCTGTCCATGCTGAAGATCATGGAGGAGGTGACGGGCGAACAGCCCGTGATGTGGGGACCCAGCATCGTGGGCTACGGGTCGTACACGTACAAATATCCCAACGGGAAGGAGATGGAGTGGATGACCACCGCGTTTTCGCCGCGGAAGCAGGCGCTGACCGTGTACATCATGGCGGGCTTTGCCGGCTACGGGGAACTGATGGCCCGGCTGGGCAGGTATAAGACAGGCAAATCGTGCCTGTACATCAAAAAGCTGGAGGAGGTGGACCTGGAAGTGCTGAAAGAGCTGATCAGGGAGTCAGTGAAGTTTATCCAGGAGAGATTTCCAAACAACGGGTGAGCGGCGAAGCCGCTGAGTGCGTGAAGGATGCGGAGGGCCTGGCCGGTGTGTGGACTTGTGGGTTGGGGCACGGCCGAGCGAACAGCGAGCCCGCAGCAGCCTGACCCGAGCTGTGGCGGCGAAGCCGGGCGAGGGGCACGCCCTTATCCATGAACCCTGCATGAATTTATGCTGATCATTTGACTTTTGGGTGGAAAGCCTGACATTTGGGATGGGAGATTGCAGATTAATCTTAATTTTGGGTTGAATTGTGATTTGAATCAATGAAAAGACTTGAGATAGATTATTCTTTGGGCGCGATGGATGCGCTGGTGTCGCTGGCGCGGTATAATTTTGTGATCCGTACCATGCAGGACAAACAACTGAAAGTGCTGGATTTTGGCTGTGGTTCGGGCTATGGAACCCGGGTTTTGCGGGAAAAATTTGCTTCTGTAAAGTCCTACGACGAGTATCCCGACGGGTATGCGCCCGACGATATTGACGTGATCACGGACCTGAGTCTGCTGCAAGCGGGTGAATTTGACGTGATTACCAATTTTGAGGTGATTGAGCACATGGATGGGCCCGCCCAGGAGAAGATGATGGACACGCTGGCCGCCCTGCTGAACGCAAACGGCACTCTTTTTATCTCCACGGTGCGGAAAATGGATCCCCCGCCGACCCAGAATCGTCTGGAAACGCATATTAAGGAACTGACTTTTGAGGAACTGTACGAAATCTGTCACCGCAGATTCAGGAATGTGTACACGTTTGGGCAAATCGACCAGACGATCACGACTTTTTACAAGGAAAACTGCTATCACAACGTGTTTATCTGCACGGGAAAACGGGCATGAGCAATCTGAAAACGCGCATAGAGCATTTTATTGAGGCGGTCCGTGACCTGAAGGTGTGCGTGGTGGGCGAAACGATCATTGATCAGTTTGTGCCTGTGAGCTACGAGGGGCAGTCGATGAAGTCGAATTGCCCGGTGCTGAAACTGGAAGGGGAAATGACCACCCAGACGGGCGGTTCGGGCGCTATTGCAGGGCACCTGCGCGATTTTGTAAAGCAGGTGGACCTGATCACCAATGAGAACGGGGAGATCGTGAAAACCCGCTATGTGGACATTCACGACCAGCGCAAGCATGTGGAAATCAACAAGTTTGATGTAAAGGATTTTGGGAGGATTGAGGTGCCTGCGGGGGAATATGATGTGGTGATTGTGGCCGATTTTGGGCATCACTTTCTGAACGACCTGGTGGTGCATGAGCCATTTCACCTGATGTGTCAGACGAATTCCAATAATTTTGGCTATAACCGCATTTCGAAGTGGAAGGCCATGCGCAATAAGTCGATCTGTCTGGATCTGCGGGAGGCGAGTCTGCAAATGAACCGCCGGGTGATGCGCAATCCTGAGGAGGAAATTTTGGAATTGTATGGCTATGAAATGAATACGGAACTTTTGTTCCTGACAATTGGCCGAAAAGGTTCTATGTTTACAAACGGAAAGCAGGTATTTACGCAATCTTCTTTCGCGAGCGAGATTGTGGATACGATAGGGGCTGGCGATACGTTTTTCTCCTTTGCAGCCCTGGCTGCAGAGGTACTGGATGATTCTGAAGGAATCATGGAAATTCCGGCTCTGGCTGCGAGTTTGTCCACGACCTGGCTGTGTAACGAAAACTCAGTAACCCGCGAACGCCTTTTGAACTATGCAAATAGATTTTTATAAAAACCAATTCAACCGCTACTTCGACGATCCGTCCGTAAAGACGGCCATTGCCGATGGGATAAAGCTGGTGCAAGGCACCCGCAGGGTGTTTTTTGTCGGAAACGGGGGCTCTTCGGCCATTTGCTCGCACATGGCCGAGGACTACACCAAGTGCGGGGGAATCCCGAGCTTCAGCTTTTCGGACCCGGCGCTCATCACCTGTTTTGCCAACGATTACGGGTACGAACATGCGCTGGAAAACTGGCTGCGCTTCTTTTTTGAACCTGGCGACCTGCTGGTGGCCATCAGCAGCTCGGGGGAATCCAAAAATATCCTGAATGCCGTGGCCGAGGCCCGCAGAAAAGAAGGCAAGGTGTTGACCTGCAGCGGTTTCAAGCCGGGAAATACCCTTTCGACGCTGGGAGACGTAAATATTATTACGCCTACTGAGAATTACGGGGTGGTGGAATGCTTTCACCAGGTTGCCCTTCACATCATATTAGATTCGCTCCATGGACATTAATCACGTACTAATCACCGGGGTAGCCGGATTTATCGGCTCCAATTTGCTCGATTACCTTTTGGATGAAACCGATTGGAAGATCACGGGTATTGATAATTTCAGCACGGGAAATGAGGACAATATTTCTCACCGTTTTGACGATCCCAACTTCCAGTTTTTCCAGCGTGAGGTGAGCCAGTTGAGCTCTTTGCGCCAGTTTGAGGTGGTATTTCACCTGGCTGCTCTGCCCCGCATTCAGCCCAGCTATGAGTGGGTGGAGGACCACGTGACCGCCAACCTGATGAGCGGCATTCACCTGCTGCAACTGATGATTCGCGAGGAGTATTTTCCCCGCATGATTTATACCTCGTCCAGCAGCATTTATGGTAATCCTGACACGGTTCCCACCAACGAAACGGAGCCCATCAAGACCATGAATCCGTACGCTTTCCAGAAATATGAGCTGGAAAAGTACCTGGAAATGCTGGAAGAGCGCTACCCGCTGGATTATGTGAACCTGCGCCTTTTCAACCCCTATGGTCCGCGCAGTTTCAATCCCGACAACCAGTTTGCGGCCTACAGCAGCGTGGTGGGGATCTTCATTGACAAAGCCAAAAACGGCAAGACCATGCAAATCACGGGAGACGGGACCCAAAAGCGCGACTTTGTGCACGTGCTGGACGTGGCCGACGCCTGCTACAAAGCGGCCATTCATCCCGAAAATCTCAATACGGCTTTCAATATCGGGGCTGGAAAGACCCTTTCCATCCTGGATCTGGCCAAAATTGTGGGAGGCGAATATGAGTTTATTCCTGCCCGCCACGGCGAAGCCGAAATTACCTGGGCAGATGTGCGCAAGTCGCGCGATCTCTTTGGGTGGGAGCCCAAACTGAGCCTGGATCAGTTTATCCGGGAGGAGATGAGGGGGTAGCAGGAATAGCAAGGGTTAATTTTAACACAAAGACACAAAGTATACAGAGGTTATCTGGATTCATTTTCAGGTTTGATTTTCTGGAGGGAAGAAAAGTCAAAAGTAGCTCTGTGGGATTTGTGATTCATCCTTTACCAGCCCATTTTCAAACCAGGAATGTCAACCATTATTCACGTTGGAATGCCAAAAACGGCCACCACTTTTTTGCAAAAGGAGGTGTTTCCGAAGGTGGAGGGTGCATTTTATTATGGGCGGGACCATGATCTGTGGGATTTGATTTTCCATTTGCCTTTCAAACACCGCCGTTTTGAGGACGTGGGGGCCTTGCAGGCCAGGATTGCGGCGGCGAGGGAACGAATTGGAGAAAAAACCTTGCTGATCAGTCATGAATCTTTGTCCGGGCATCCGTGGCATAATTTTATGAACCACGAAGAGGGAGCGGCCATGCTAAAAGAGCTTTTTCCTGAGGCCAAAATCCTGATCACCCTGCGCAGGCAGGATGATTTTCTGGAATCGCTCTATCTTCATTCACTGCAGGTGGGTTTTGCGCAAAAAGTGAATCGCTTTTTGAATTTTGAACAAGGTAAATTTGGGTCCTACCGCTATAATGGCGGCCTCAACATAGATGTGCACAAGCTGGACTATGCCTGGATGGTGGACGTTTATGCGGAACTTTTTGACCGGGAAAATGTGCTGGTTTTGCCCTACGAGGAAATCAAAAAGGATAGCAAGGGCTTTCTGGACAAGATTTTTGCCTTTGCAGGTCTGACCCCATTTTATCCCCCCAAACCAAAGAAAAAAGTCAACCGTGGGTTGTCGAAATCCACTTCCAGGTTGGCCCTGTGGTTCAATCCCTGCTTCAGAAACAGCCAGTCCAACGGATTTGGGTTCATTCCTCAGCAGCCTTTCAGTGCCTGGCTGGGTAAAATGCGGCCGAAAGGCCGGGTTTGGGTTTATTTGTTTCGTATTTCACGGAAAATGACCTTCCTGAACGTGTTGCGCCTGCTCGACCGGGTGATCGGGGTGAAGGGAAACTGGATCAAAGCGGACCAACGCAGGCAGATCATGGAGCTGCATGCGGCCTCCAACCGCAGGTTGGAGGAGGATTTTGGGGTGAATCTGAAGGATTATGGCTATTTTTGAGAACAGATTTTAGATGGTTAGATTTTAGATATCAGACGTTAGATAAATTTAAGATGATAGAAAAAATCTGATGGAATCGCTGATTTCTTTATTTCCCTATCTTTCAAAACTAAAAACAAGTGACTAACGACTCAGGACTAACCTCTAAAATCTAACATCTCAAAGTCTAAAATCTAATAATCTAACATCTCACAAAGAAAATGTCGCAAAAAACCGGATTCGCCTGTGGAGTATTTGACCTGTTTCATCCGGGTCATGTGCTGATGCTGAAGGAGTGCAAATCTCAGTGCGATTACCTGATTGTGGCGTTGAACCGGGCGGAAAATCTTCCATCACACAAAAATCAGCCCATTTTTTCTCTGGAAAGGCGCAAACTCATGATGGAATCCTGCGTGTATGTGGATGAGGTGCTGGATTATAATTCTGAAGAAGAGTTGCTGGAACTGATGCAAAAATTGCCGATTGATGTGCGCTTTTTGGGTGAGGATTACCGCGGCAAGGAGATTACGGGACCTGATTTGCCTTTTGAAATTTACTACACGGACCGCAGCCACGGACTCTCTACCTCGGGTCTGATCCGCGAGATCACCGACCGTTACTGTAAGCCTGAATAAGCAAATCTGATGTCGGAAAAGGTACTTTTCATTGCCAATTATTTTCCGCCCATGGGCGGACCCGGGGTCACCCGGTCGATCCATTTTGTGAATCATTTGGGCAAATTTGGCTATGAACCCATCGTACTGACTCTGGATGAAGAATCCATCCGCCAGGGACCGCATAAAATGGACCCCGGATTGCTGAATCAGATTCCTGCGGATTTGAAAATTGTGCGCACCCCGGCCGGGAAAATGCCAGGTTGGGCCCGTTTATTGCAAAAAGCCAGGCTCTTTCGCGTGGCCTGGTTTTTGGCTTTCCCAAAATTCTTCGAACCTTCGTCCCGCTGGCCCTTTGAAGCGTTACCTGTGGCAGAAAAGCTGATTAAAGAGGAAAATATCAAACTTGTTTATACCTCTTCTGGCCCTTTTTCAGCCCTTTTGCTGGGATTTATACTGAAAACTCGAAATCCTGAACTCAAATGGGTGGCCGACCTGCGCGATCCCTGGACGGATGGTTACATGTGGAAATGGCCGGGTAAATTGCAGTACAACTGGTCGCGCAGGATGGAGAAAAAGTGGCTTAACGGAGCGGATAAGTTGGTGGTAAATACCCCTGAGGTGAAAAAGTTGTACCTGAAGCGGGACTTGCTGCCTGCGGAAAAAATGGAGGTCATTACCAATGGCTTCTGACCCCCGAATATTCAGAATCGGCTATGCCGGGCGCCTTCGCGGACACATTCCCGGAAGTGAAAAACCAGGTTTGGGCGGATGGTTCAGGCAAATGTTTTGGGAATACCGGGTCAAGACCGTGGATCCTTCTACCCGTTCCGGGTATTTTTTGCTGAAGGGAATCCAAAAATTGAAGGAAACCCGTCCCGAAGTGGTGGCCGCATTGCGGCTGAATTTCTGGGGCAGCATTGACCCTGTATTGAAGGTCCAGGCAAAGGAAATGGGGGTGGAAGAGGTGCTCGAAATTGAAGGCTACAAATCACGGGATGAAACCATGCAGCAGCTGGCCACCTGTCAGGTGATGTTTTTGCCTTTGGAATCAGGATTGGGCGGCCAAAGGCCGCTTTTTATTCCGGGAAAATTGTACGAATATCTGCAATTGGGAAAACCCGTGCTGGCCCTGGCTCCAGAGTCAGATTGCCGCGAAATTCTGTTGAAGAGCGGTTTGGCGAAAGTTTGCGACCCGCGTAATGAAATTGAAATTGCGGATGGATTGCTCGAATTGTATGAGAAGAAGGACCAAAAGGAAGAAGAATTTCGTCCTGATTTTGAATATATTCGCTCAAACTTTAGCTTTGAGGCTCTTACCGGGAAGCTCGCAGCCGTATTTGATCAGGTATTGACTCCATAGTCCATGAAAATACTTATCGTAGTGGGCACCCGCCCCAATTTTATCAAGGTAACCCAGTTTGCCCGGGAGTTTGGCCGCTTTCCGGGAGAATTTGATTTTCGGATTTTGCATACTGGCCAGCATTACGACGATAAAATGTCCACCGTTTTTTTTCAGCAATTTGGACTGGAACCTGATTTTTTCCTGGAAATTCCCCCTGGAAGTCCCAATTCCCAAACGGCCGAAATCATGCTGAGGCTCGAAAAGGTCGTCAATGAATCTTTTCGTCCGGACCTGATGATCGTGCCCGGGGATGTGAATTCCACCCTGGCCGCCTCTTTGGCGGCCCATAAGCTGGGCATTCCCCTGGCTCACCTCGAAAGTGGTTTGCGTAGTTTTGACCGTACCATGCCCGAGGAAATCAACCGTATTCTTACGGATGAAGTGGCCGATTGGTATTTCATTACCGAGCAAAGCGGCCTGAATCATTTGCGCAGGGAGGGAAAGGAAGAAAAACGGCTGCTGATGATGGGAAATACCATGATTGATACCATGGTAGCCTTTGAGAAGGAAATTTCTGCCTCCCAAATCTGTACTGAATTGGGAGTAAGCAAAGGGAACTTTGCCCTTATGACCATGCATCGGCCCGCCACCGTGGACGATCCAGAGGAAATGGAAAAACTGATGGAGGTGATTCGTGCCATCACCGCGCAAATGCATCTGGTGTTCCCCGTGCATCCCAGAACCCTCAAGCAAGCCGAGAAATTTGGACTTGGAGCAGAGTTGCACCAAATGAATCATTTGGTGCTGACGGAGCCTCTTTCGTATTTTGATTTCCAGAAACTGGTTGCAGATTGTGCCTTTGGTATTACTGACAGTGGTGGCATTCAGGAGGAAACCACCTTCAGGCAGATTCCCTGCCTGACCCTGCGACCCAATACTGAACGGCCCATTACGGTTACTCTGGGCACCAATACCCTGCTACCCATGGACCCTCCCCTGATCCTGAACCACATTGATCAGATCCTGAAAGGTACTTATAAAAAAGGGGAAATTCCACCCCTTTGGGACGGAAAAGCTACTCAACGCATCGTTGAATGGCTCAGAAAGGGGGAATTCTGATGCGAATTCTCTATTATTCACCCCATCCCCACCTGAATCTGGCCAGTCCTTCGGGCTATGGAACTCACATGCGCGAAATGATCGCTGCATTTCGTGAGCTGGGGCATGATGTGCTGCCTCTGATCATGGGTGGCACCACGCTGGATGACGAATCCAAAGACATTCCCCGACCTTCCCTGATGAAGCGAATTATTAAGGGGATGACCCCAAAAATATTCTGGGAATCTCTCAAAGACCTGCGTCTTCTGTCCTTTGATCAGCAAGCAAAAGCGGCTTTGCGTAGAGAAATTGAGCGTTTCAAGCCCGATTTTATCTATGAACGGGCCAATTATGCCCAGGTTTCCGGGGTGGAAGTTGCCTCAGAGCGGGGGATTTTTCATGTTTTGGAGGTAAATGCACCCTATGTGGCAGAGAGGCAGCATTTGCAGGGCAAATCCCTTTATCTGGCCAAAGCCAAGGCTTTGGAGAAGCAGCAATTGACCCGGACTTCCAAAGTGATCGTGGTTTCGGGCCCTTTGCGGGAGTACTACACCCTGCGCCATGGGATTCCCAAAAACCGCTTTCTGGTCATGCCCAATTGTGTCAATCCAGATTCCGTAAGGCCGCTTGAGGAAGTGACCCGCAGTATCCGGGAAAAGTATCAACTGGAGGGCAAATGGGTGGTCGGCTTTGTGGGCTCTGTGCAGCCCTGGCACGGGGTGGATATTTTGATCCGTGCCTTTGCAGAATTTGGCCAGCATCAACCTGAGGCAAGGCTCCTGATTGTTGGAGATGGTTGGGATGTGCCTAATCTGAAGGAATTGAGCCGCCAAATGGGATTGGCAGAGCGGGTAATTTTCACGGGAAATGTTCCTTTTCGGGAAGTGTTCAGCTACATGGAAATCATGGATGTGACGGTTTTGGCCAAAACTGCCTGGTATTGCTCGCCAGTCAAGATCTTTGAATATGGAGCCATGTCCCGTCCCGTAATCGCCATGGATACCGAGTCTGTTCGCGAGGTAATGGTTGATCAGCAGGATGGATTATTGATCCCTGCCAAGCCTGAAAGCCTGTCGCAAGCTTTGGACAAATTGGCTGAAAATCAGGAATTCGCTGAAAAACTTGCGGTAAATTTTCACCAAAAGGTGATGAAGGAGTTCGTCTGGACCCATAATGCAAAGCGGGTAATCGCCCTGACTCAAAAGTGAATCCAACCCAGTACATAGCCCGGCCCCTGGTTGGCCTGAAGCGGTTGGGCGAATATATAACGGATCGCCTGGTCAGACTGGGTTTGTGGCCGGCCAAAGAAAATTATCAGCGATTCATCATTTTGGGATGGTATCGCACCGGCTCCAATTATCTGGTGAGTCTGCTCAATTCTCATCCGCAGGTGGTGGGTTACTCTGAGGTTTTTTATCCCAAGCAGGTATTTTGGGGAAATGGGGTATATGGGCACGGGAGCGAAGATCCGGCTGATTTTCCCTTGCGGGAGAGAGATTCTGCTCAGTTTTTGCAGAGTTTTGTTTTTCGTCCCTATTCGCCCGGGGTAAAGGCAGTCGGGTTCAAAATTTTCTATCCTCAGCTGTCCCACGAAGGATTTCAGGGCCTCAAAGAGGCCCTGGAAGGAATGAAAGACCTGAAAGTCATTCATCTGAAACGGGAAAATATGCTTCGCATTCTGGTTTCTGATTTGCTGGCGAAGCAAACAGGCGAAAAGGTAAGTGTTTCCCAAAAAGCCATGGAGCAAAAGTTGTTGAAGGTCAATCAAATTTACCTGGACCCTGCGGAAACCAAGGCTTATTTCGAAAAATTGAAGGCATTTCAGGATCAGTATGATGCTTTTTTTGCCGACCACGAAGTCTTGCAGGTGCGTTATGACCAACTACAAAATGATGCCAACGCCACCTTTGAAAAGGTTTTTCAGTTTTTGGGAGTAAAACCCAGAAAAACCTTTTCCATTCTGATCAAACAAAATACCCTGCCTTTGTCTGATTTGGTCGCGAATTTTGAGGAACTCAGGACTTACTTTATTGGAACGCAGTGGGAGCCGTTTTTCAGGGAGGAAGCTCCATGAAAACTGAACTGGACACGATTTTCATCGTGGGAGCGCCTCGTTCGGGTACCACCCTGGTGCTGAATATGCTGGTCAAAGATCAGCCTGAGATTGGCGGTTCCCGCAAGGAAAGCCAGTTTTACAGCAGTTTTAACCGCCAGTCTTACCAATTGCAGCCCTACCTGGATTCTCCCTATTTCCAGTTTTTGTTTTCAGCAGAGGAAATCAGGGAGATCTTTGCGGCCGCTCAGAATCCGCTGGATTTTTTTCGTCTGGCCATGCAAAAGTATCGTCAGAAAGCGGGAATCAAGGTTTTTGTGGAGAAAAGCCCGATCCATACTTTGTATTTCAGGGAGATTTGCCGCGATTTTCCCAAGGCACGTTTCATTTTCATTCACCGCGATCCCTGCGCCAACATTCAGTCCCTGGCTTTTACCCAGTGGATCCCCCTGCTGGCCGACCGCCTGCCAGGCAGATTGAAACAGCACAAATTCCTGCGTTATTTTTCGGCCATGCTTTCTTACGAACAATTTCGCCAGGCTTCCCGGGAAATCGTCCAATCTGAGGAGTGTCTGCTGGAAATATCCTACGAGCAACTGGTATTGGAAGAGGTGGATTTGCGCAGTGAATTGCTGTCAAAGACAGGTCTCAACCTTGCGCCAATGTATATTTCCCGTCCATTTTCGGATGCAGTGGAGCACCGTGAGTACAAGCTGGACAGGTCCAGGATTGAAGGATATAAGCGGCAAATGCCGCTGAAAGTACAGAATCTGATTCGCCTGACTTTCGAACCTCAACGGGGCGGAAAGGCAGTATTGAAGTTCCTGTTTCGGGGTCTGATATTGCTTCCACTGGTTTGGATCAAGAAAAATCTGGGAAAAACCTGAACTTTAGTTCCCCCGCGCCATATTCCCTGAGTACTTTTCACATAATTTGCTCATTTTTGTGGTGAATACGGGGTTCGTACATGGAATCGTAGCAAGCAAAGGCCTTTGATCGATTTTTTAAGGAAATATTATCTTTTTTACTTCGTGTGCTTGCCAATCTGGTTTGTGATTGGCAATTACCTGCCCCAGTTCAATTACGTTTTTGTGCCCTTCTGCATAGCCTGGTTTTACTATATCAGGCGCCCGGATTTAATTCTGATTGCATTTTTCACCATTTTGATCCTGGGGGATAGTAGGGCGGGTTTTCTTGAATTTTCCAAGAACCTGAGGGTGGTCATATTGGTGACCATGACCTTGCTAAGCTTTAACGACCTGGCCAAAGGCGCTTATCAGATCAATAAGAACATTCTCTGGTTCCTGCCTTTCTTTTTCGTGGCGCTGATTGCAGTTCTCCACAATGATATCTATTCAGAGAAGGTTTTTGAATTGGGGATGTTCAAAACGATTTCTTATTTCCTTCTCTTTTTCAACGTTTTTCATTTCATCAGGTTTTATGTGTTTACCTATGGTGGCGGGTTTTTGCTGGACGTTATTCATTTGATCAATATCGTCCTGCTGATTGGATTGGCCCTGATTTTGATTTCGCCCAGTTTTGTTTTTTACCTGGGGAGTGTCCGCTACAGGGGGCTGATGGGCAACCCCAATGGGATGGGAAACCTGGTGACAGTTACTTTGCCCATTTATGTGTATTACTTCTCCCAGAAAAGCAATTTTGACCGAAAATACCGCTTCTTTTCGTTTGGTCTGCTTATAATTTCCCTCTTACTTTGCTCCTCGCGTAACGCACTGTTTGCAGTCATCCTGTTTGGGGTTTCGTTTTTGGCTCTCCAGGGCACAATTGAACGAATGGTGCTCTTTTTTGGAGCCATTTTACCCCTTCTTGCCCTTTTGATTTACGCGCTTCCCGTGTATGAAATCGTGGTTGCATTGGGAATGGGTGATTACCTGAGACTTTCTAACGTGGATTCAGGTAGCGGGCGCTTTTTTGCCTGGACCTGGGCCCTGGAAATCATCGATGAAAGTCCGGTTTTTGGACACGGGTTTTATTTTGAGGAGTATGTTTTCAGGAATCACATGCCCAATTCCTTGTCCGTTTTGGGCCACCAGGGAGGAGTACACAATTCGTATCTCGCTCTTTTGATCAACACTGGAATTGCTGGTCTGGCCATGCAGGTGCTTTTCTATATCAATCTGTTTTTTAAGGTCAGAAATTTCAGGTTTCTGGCTCCTTTTCTTGCCAGCTTGCTGTTTTCTGCCACTTTTGAGTCGTGGCTTTCGGCATCCCTCAATGCATTCACCATTTTTTTTCTGATTATGGTGCTAATTCTGATTTCCCCTTCTGAGACCCGTCAGTTTAAGATCGAATGAAAATTCTCTTCCTATATTCTGAACTTGCGGGATATATTTTGTCCGGTTTTCGAACTTATCTTGAAGAATATGGAGGTGAAATTCATCTGGTAAGGTGGCCTGTGAATGCAGAAGCCCCTTTCCAATTTCCTGAAATTGAGGGCTTGACTGTTTACGAACGGCGTGAAATGAGTGCCAATGACCTGACGGATCTCGCGGAGAGACTGAATCCTGACCTCATTTATGTGACCGGCTGGATGGATAAGGCATATTTGAAGGTTGCGCAACGGATGCGGAAAAGGGGAGTGCGGGTTATTTGTGGATTGGATAATCACTGGCGGGGCGATTTGCGCCAAAGGATGGCTTGCCTGTTCAGTCCTTTTTTGCTGAAAAACAAATTCAGTCACATATGGGTGCCGGGTCTGTTTCAGTTCGAATTCGCACGGCGCCTTGGATTTTCCCGGGAGAATGTACTCACGGGTATGTATAGTGCGGATACAGCGGATTTTTGGCGTGCTTTCCTGAAATTCAGAAGTCAGAAGTCAGAAAGCTATCCCTGCACCCTGTTGTATGTGGGAAGGTTGGTGGAAGTGAAGGGAGTGGGGGATTTGCTGGAGGTTTTTCGGTCTGCAAATGAAGAAACGGGGGGAAGATGGAAATTGAAAATTGTTGGCACTGGTCCTTTGAAGGGGCAATTTCAGGAGGGGAATGGGATCAGTTTTCATGATTTTGTACAGCCCGAACAATTGCCAGAACTTGCCGGGGGTGCGGGGGCTTTCATTTTGCCCAGCCATTTTGAGCCCTGGGGCGTGGTACTTCACGAGTTTGCTGCCGCAGGCCTTCCCTTGCTTGCTTCTGAAGCCTGCGGTGCGGCTACAGCCTTCTTAAGGCCAGGATATAACGGCATGAAATTTCAGGCTGGAAATAAGGCCTCCTTGCGCAAAGCTTTGCTGCAGCTGATGCAATCCAATGCCGATCAATTGCTGTCCATGGGCGAACGCAGCCACGAACTTTCGCGGCAAATTACTACTCAATCGTGGGCCGCAACATTGCACCAAATGGCGAAAGGAGAAGATTGATATGTGTGGAATTGCTGGTTTGGCCGGAAATTTCAATTCTGAAGAATCTGCCCGTTTGCTGCGGGGGATGATGGACCGCATGGATCACCGTGGCCCGGATGCCGAAGGCAGCCGGGTGGAGGAAGGGGTGTCCCTCGGCCACCTGAGGCTGGCCATCGTGGATCTTTCCGAGGCGGGAACCCAGCCCATGCATGACCATTCCGAAAATTTCCTCCTCACTTTCAACGGCGAAATCTACAATTTCAAGGACATCAGGGGCAAATTACCTGCGATTTCATACCGTTCCCAGACAGATACTGAGGTGATTTTGGAGGGATTTGGGTTGTGGGGGCCTGCGGTTTTCGACCAGATGAATGGGATGTTTGCCGCTGCTTTCTGGAACAAAAAGCAGCAGGAACTGACTTTGGTGCGGGACAGATTGGGGATCAAGCCGCTTTATTATCATATTTCAGGGGGTAAAATTGCCTTTGCCTCGGAAATCAGGGCCCTGATAGGTACTGGTTTGTTTAAACCAACTATCGATCGTGACGGGCTGGCCGATTTTTTTACCTACCAGACGGTTCACGCTCCCAAAACCATCCTCAATGAGGTGAAAATGCTGCTTCCGGGCCATTATCTGACTTTCAGAAATGGAAAGGAAGAAATAAAGTCCTTTTGGAGGCTGGAAGACCAGGGGCAAAATCAGGAAAATGGAAATTATGAGGCGGTAAAAACCCGGGTAAGGGAATTGCTGGGCGCTGCGGTGGAAAGGAGGATGATGAGTGATGTGCCATTGGGCGCTTTTTTGTCGGGTGGAATTGATTCCAGCGCGGTGGTGGCCCTCATGGCTCAGGCTTCGAGCCAGCCCATAGATACTTTTTCCGTGGTTTTCCAGGAGAAGGAGTATGATGAATCGCCCTGGTCGGAAATGATGGCCCGCAAGTATCAGACCCGCCACCATCCTATTTTGCTGAAGCCAGATGATTTTCTGGAAGGGCTACCCAGGGCCCTGCAAGCCATGGATCACCCTTCGGGTGACGGGATCAATTCCTTCGTGGTTTCGGGGGTTACCAAAAAGGCAGGGATTACAGTGGCACTGTCAGGATTGGGAGGCGACGAACTGTTTGCTGGCTATCCTGTATTCCGTCAATTGGGTGAGATTCAGGGCTCTGCTCTGTGGAAATTGCCGGCAGGACTGAGGAAAATGTTGGCTCCTCTGGTGGAAATTGTGCCCGGAGGTAGGCGAGGGGAGAAGCTTGGCGCACTTTTGCGACTTTCCAGGAGTCGCTTGCAGGATATTTATCCTGTGTTCAGAATGGTGTTTGCAGCGAGTGAAATGCGCAGCATTTCACCCGGGGCTCATCCTGATTACAACTTTGTGAAATCTTTCATTTCCCAACAGGCGGCAAGTCTGGAAAAAATCCCGGCACTGAGTCAGATCTCGCTGGCAGAAATCCGCACCTATACCCAAAATGTTTTGCTTCGCGATACGGATCAAATGAGTATGGCGCATGCGTTGGAAGTGAGGGTTCCGTTTTTTGATCATACCCTGGTTGAATATCTGATGGGAATTCCTGATCGCTTGAAATACCCTGATTACCCCAAAAAATTGCTGGTGGAATCCATGGGAGATTTGCTTCCTGCCGAGGTGGTTCATCGCAAAAAGATGGGATTTGTATTTCCGTGGGAACGCTGGCTGAGGGAAGAACTTCGTTCATTTTGCGAGGCAAAGCTGAATTGGCTGGGTAAATCATCCCTTTTTGATGAAAAAGCAATTCAAAGTCTCTGGAAGGATTTCGGGAAAGGAAAGGGAAGTGCATTGTGGTCTCACATCTGGCTTCTGGTGGTGCTTGCCGACTGGATGCAGAAAAATGGGGTGGAAGAATGAGAAAAACCAGGGTTTTGGTGCTGATTGACTGGTTCAGACCTGGTTTCAAGGCGGGGGGACCCATTCAAACCGTGGCCAATCTCGTCTGCGCCCTTCAGGAGGATATTGAGTGGTTTATCCTGACCTCTGACAAGGATTTTGGGGAGAGCAATCCCTATCCCGGGATTGAGTCCGGGACCTGGACGGATTGGGAGGGGAAGGCATGGGTATGGTATTGCCGTTCTGACGAGATTCCCTCCCGGCTGGTGGTGAGTTTTGTGGCAAAAATCAAGCCCGATGTGGTGTATTTCAATTCACTGTTTTCACCCGGATTCACGCTGGCTCCCCTGAGAAGCCTCAAAAGGCTGAAGAAGCGCCCGAGGTTGGTCCTGGCTCCACGGGGCATGCTGAATCCCGGAGCATTGGCCCTTAAAAAATGGAAGAAAAAAGCCTTCCTGCTTGCGGCGAGGGCTACCCGTTTTTTTTCAGGGGTTGAGTTTCAGGCCACTTTTCAACAGGAAAAGGAGGCTATCCATGCTCGGTTTGGGCAAAAGGTGAGGGTTCATCTGGTTCCAAATCTGCCCTCGGCAGATTTGCAGGAGTTGGTGATGCTCCCCAAGGAACCCGGAAATCTGAAACTGGTCTTTTTGGGCCGGATTTCCAGGATGAAAAACCTTGATTTTCTGTTAAATGTGCTTCGGCAGGTGAAATTTCAATGTGAATTAAGCATTACAGGCCCCCGGGAGGATGAGGTTTACCTGAAGATGTGCGAGAATCTGGGGAATGCTCTTCCAACAGAGGTGACTGTAACGTGGAATGAAGGGATTAGACCAGAGGAGGTGGTTTCCCGGATAAGTGAAGGACATTTGTATGTCCTGCCGACCCTGGGTGAAAATTTTGGTCACTCCATTTTTGAAGCATTTCTGGCTGGGAGGCCCGTCTTAATCAGCGATTTGACCCCTTGGCGCAACCTTGCTCCGCAAGGTTTAGGCTGGGATTTGCCCCTGAGTAACCCTGAAAAATGGAGCGAAGTTCTAAACGAAGCCGCAGCCTGGGACCAGGCAGAGTTTGAGAAGCGGGCCCGGGTAGCCCACCAATTTGCGGCCAATTACCTCAAAAGGGGCGAGGATCGCCAAAAAAGCCTAAATTTGTTTGTGAATGGCTCATAAGAAGCCGGGCGCATGAAAACAGATCTCTCCAAATACGATAACAGTTGGTATAAACCGGGCGGAAATTTCCTCAGCCGAAGGCTGTGGTTTCTGATCAATGCCTGGTTTCTGATCAACCCGGCGCTGCCATTCAGCGGTCTGCGGGTATTTTGGCTGAAGATCTTTGGGGCGAAAATTGGAAGGGGAGTGATCATCAAGCCGGGAGTGAATGTAAAATACCCCTGGAATCTGGAAGTTGGTGATTATACCTGGATCGGGGAGCGGGTCTGGATCGATAATCTGGTGAGGGTAAAAATTGGGGCGCATGCCTGCCTCTCGCAGGGAGCCATGCTCCTGACCGGGAACCATAATTACAAGAAAAGCACTTTTGACCTGATGGTGGAGGAGATTGAACTGGAAGACGGGGTTTGGATTGGGGCTCAGGCCCTGGTGTCGGCGGGGGTGAAATGTGGTAGCCATGCGGTGCTGGCTGTGAACTCAGTAGCAGTCAGTGACCTGAAGCCCTGGACCATATATCAAGGAAATCCAGCCGTGGAAGTTCGGGAAAGGAAAATGGAAGTATGAAGGTATCCATTGTCACGGTGGTTTATAATGGTGAGGCTTTCATTGAGACGGCCATCCGTTCTGTGTTGGAACAGGACTATCCTGATATCGAATACATCGTGGTGGATGGGGCTTCCAAAGATGGCACCATGGCTATCATTGGCCGCTATCGTAGCAAGATTGCGACTGTGATTTCTGAGAAGGACAGCGGCATTTATAACGCCATGAATAAGGGGCTGCGCCTGGCTACAGGAGACCTGGTGGGCATCCTCAATGCGGATGATTTTTATGCGGGGCCTCAGGTGATTTCTAAAGTGGTGAAGGCACTTGAAGCCTCTGGAAAGGATACCCTGTATGCAGACCTGGTGTATGTGAATCCGGATAATCTGGATAAGGTGGTGCGCTACTATTCGGCCAATAACTTCAGACTGAAGCATTTTGAGCGGGGCGATATGCCGCCCCACCCGACTTTTTTTGTGAAACGGTCGCTCTACGAGGCCTTCGGCCTCTTCAAGGAGGATTATAAAATTTGTGCAGATTTCGAACTGATGGTTCGGTTTTTATACATTCAGAAGGCCTCTTCGACCTATCTGCCAGAGGTTTTGGTGAAAATGCGCACGGGCGGGGTGAGTACGGAGGGCTTCCAGAGCCGGGTAACGGTGAATAAGGAGATGCAGCGGGCCCTGCGGGAGAATGGGATCCACTCTTCGATCCTGAAAATCTGGTCGAAGTATTTTTATAAGATTTTTCAGCTGTTCAGACGACCGGCTTAGACAGTTTACGGTTTACGGTTTACAGTTCTGTATGGCCATTTTCCATGGGCCTCACTCCAAAGTTATTCAGTTAGTGGGTATTTCAAAGCTTTCAGCTTTGGGATGCGTGAGCTGCCTGGAGGGCGCCCGAGACTTTGGAGGGCGGTCGGGGAGCTGTGCACCGAAGGTGGGCGACCCGACGGATCCCGAATGTTTTCGGGAGAACCCCTCAAGGGAGCGACCCCGATGCCGGGCTTAGACCGAAGGTCGGCCGGCATCGGGGACACGCCCTAAATACAATGGGCAATTAGCAGTTAGCAATTAACAAGCTTCAAAGGACCTGGTTCAGCTTTCGCCTACCCAGCGTCAGCCCTGTTATTCCTGCTTTTCAGTAGCCAAATATTTGCTCCAGGGTCAGCTCGGTGACGTCGCCGTATTGCTGGAGGGATTTCAGGTCGATGTTGTTTTTGGAGCCCAGAATGAGCAGGGTGTGGGGTTTGCCACTGATGTAGGTCTGGTGAAACTGTTTGACCTGATCGAAATTCATTTTGGGAACTTCCGTGTAAATCATGCGGTTGAGGTCGTAGTCGAGGCCTTTGCGCATGGCGTTTTCGTAACTGAACAGGATGGAGGTACGGGTGGTACGCTCAGTTTCCAGACGGTTGAGGATGGCCGTTTTGGAGCCCTGAAAGAGGTTTTCAGAAAGCGGCATCTCTTCCAGCAGTTCGTTCATGCCTGCGATGGCTTCGTGGAGTTTGTCGGCCTGGGTGCCAATGTAGGCGGTGAGGTAATAGGGCTCGCCTTTGGCATAAGGGGTATTGAAGCTGGAGCGGCTCGAATAGGCAAGGGCTTTGGATTCGCGGATGGTCTGGAAGACGATGGACGACATGTTGCCGCCATAATACTCGTTGAAGAGGGTGACCTGCGGGGTGAGTTCGGCGTTGTAATCGATTGATTTGGAGAGCCACATGATCTCGGCCTGCACCATGTCGTACTCCACAAAGTAGATTTTGGGCTTTTCTGTGGACTGAAAACTGTAGCTGCGGGGCGCGGGCAGGGGCATGACTTTGTCTTTGGCGTTGTGGTATTTGGCCAGGGTATTTTTGACGGCGCTAAGCTCGCCCGGGCCGTAATACAGCACGCGGTGGTCGTAATGGGTGAGAGATTTGATGATTTTGACCAGGTCAGCGCCTTTGAGAGCCTTTAGTTCGTCGTTGCTGAGCACATCGTTGAAGGGGTTGGATTTGCCGTAGGTGGCATAGGCGTTCATGGCCGAACGAAGGATGCGAAATTTGCTGAGTTTGTCGTTTTCGCGGGACTTGAGGGTGCCCTGAATCATGTTTTGCAGGGCTTCTTCGTCGGGTTTGGCATTGGCGAGCAGGTGCTCGAAAAGCTGCAGGCTGGCTTCAAAGTTGGACTGGAGCCCGTTGAGATACACGTAAACCTGGCGGGAAGAGGAGTTGACGTTGAAGCTGCTGCCCAGGGCAAAAAACTTTTTCTGGATCTCCTCTGGGGTGTATTTGTCCGTGCCCAGGTAAGGCAGATATTCGATGGCGTGGGCCAGGTTTTTGTCGTGGTTGGTGCCCATGTCGAGCAGGAAATAAAGGGTGAAGAGCCCGTTTTCCTGATTTTTGACGTAGTGGAGGGGCACGCCGTTGGCAAATTTCTCGAACTTGATGTCTTTTTTGTAATCGAGGAATACGGGGGCGATTTTGGGCGCCTCGGTCTCTATGATGCTGAGCAGGAAGGGGGATTGGGCTTCGCGGTTGACTTCCACGGGGGTGATGGCCGGCTTGACCACTTTGACCGTGTTGGGGCGCTCGCCTGTACGCTTGTACACGACCACATAGTTGTTGTCCTGGTAGAATTTTTTGGCCACCTCGATGATTTCAGCTGCGTCAATCTGGCGGAGTTCGTCGATTTCGCTCACGTAATCTTTCCAGTCGAGATTGGAGGTGAAGGCGTCCACAAAGGCGGAGGCGCGAGAGTAATTGCGCTCATAATCCTGCATTTGCTCGATTTCGAGGTTGTTGACGATGGCAGGGAGCAGGTCGAAGTCGAATTCGCCCCGTTTGATGATGTTGATCTGTTCGAGGAGCAGGTCGCGGACTTCTTCGAGGGACTGGCCTTCGCGGGGGCGGCCGGAAAGGATGTGGATGCCGTAGTCGTTGAGTTGGTAGGCAAAACTGCCAGCGCCAAGCGCTTTTTGTTGCTGGTTGATGTTGAGGTCAATGAGGCCTGCAGAGGAGTTGGAGAGGATCATGTCGATGATCTGGAGTACTTTTGCTTCGCGGCTTTTTACCCCGGGAAAGCGGAACCCAATCATCATGCTTTCTGCGTCGGGACCCGTCACGGTTTGCTCAATGGGGCCCACGATGGGGCTTTCCACGGGCACTTTGTAGGGAGCCACTTCTTTGGGCTGCATGTAGCCAAAGTATTTTTCCACCCATGCGATGGTCTGGTCGGGATCAAGGTCGCCTGAAAGGCAGATGGCCATGTTATTGGGCACATAATTGGCTTCATAATAGGCCTTGATTTTCTTGATGGAGGGATTTTTGAGGTGCTCTATGGTGCCAATGGTGGTTTGCTGGCCGTAGTTGTGGGTAGGGAATATGTTGGCAAACATGGTTTCCCAGGCTTTGCTGCCGTCGCGGTCGAGGGAGATGTTTTTCTCTTCGTACACAGCTTCCAACTCGGTGTGAAAGAGGCGGTACTGGGGATTGCGAAAGCGTTCTCCTTCGATTTTTAACCAGCTTTCAAGCTGGTTGGAGGGGATTTCGTTGATGTAAACGGTTTGCTCATTGGAGGTGTAGGCGTTGGTGCCTGTGGCGCCAATGGCGGCCAGCATTTTGTCGTATTCGTTGGCAATGGCATATTTGGCCGCCTCGCCTGAGACGCGGTCAATTTCGGCGTAAATTTCTTTGCGTTTGGCTTCGTCCGTGGTGGCGCGGTAAGTTTCGTAAAGGTCTTCAATCTGGGTCAGCAGAGGTTTTTCTTTGGCAAAATCGAGGGTGCCGTATTGGTCTGTGCCTTTGAAAAGCATGTGCTCGAGGTAGTGAGCCAGCCCGGTGGCATCGCTTGGATCGTTTTTGCTGCCTGCCTTGATGGGTATGCAGGTCTGAATGCGGGGCTCGTTTTTGTTGACCGTGAGATAGACTTTGAGTCCGTTGTCGAGGGTATAAATGCGGGCCTTGAGGGGATCGTTGGGGACCGATTCGTAGGTTCGTGATGCGCTGTTGGTGTTGAGTTTGGCCGGATTTTTCTGGGCCTGACCCACGCGGGCCAGCAGCAGCAAAACCAACAGCAGGGAGATCGTTTGTAAAGATTTCATAACCATCGTATTGGGTAAATAAAAGAGTGTCGAAAATACGAAGTATATTTTAGAAATTTGTGCTTATTGCGACAACAGATAAGATTGAAGCATGTCTGAAAGTGTTTATGTGAGCGAATGCTTGTCCCGCGCCGAAAAGTATGCAGAATTGCTGCCTCAGTTGTACAGCCTGACTGCAGACGAACCCGAATTGGTAGCCAATCTGGCCAATGTGTCAGCCGCTTTGAAGTCGGTTTTTGGCTTTTTTTGGGTAGGATTTTATTTTGTAAAGGGTGAAGAGTTGGTGCTCGGGCCCTTTCAGGGCCCGGTGGCCTGTACCCGTTTTCCGGTGAGCAAGGGGGTGTGTGGGGCGGCAGCGACCCGCATGGAAACGGTACTGGTGCCCGATGTGGATGCTTTTCCCGGGCATATTGCCTGCAGTTCGGAGTCACGATCGGAGATCGTGGTGCCTTTGGTTGCGGCAGGCGCCACGCGCCTGGTGTTGGATGTGGACAGCGATCTGCTGGATGATTTTGGCCCCGAGGACCAGCAGGGGCTGGAAGCCATTATAGCCATGCTCGGCAAAATTCATTTTGCCGGGTAGGAAGGGGAAAATCCGGGTCAAAATCAGGTGCTGAGCACCAGCACGAAGAGGCCAGCCACCATAAGAAAATATACCCCAATGAACACAAAGGTGAGAACCCGGGCTTTGCGGGCGATGCGCGAGAAGATATCCATAACTCCTGTTTTAAGTTGGTTAATGCTGAAAGAACGACGGCAGATGGAAATTTGCTTCAGAGCAAATTGAGTTTTTTCATAAAGCGCTCCCTATAGGTTACCCCCACAGGAATGAGTTTCTGACCCATCACCAGGGTATTGTCCTCGATGGTGTCAATGCGGTTTTTATTGACAATGAAGGATCGGTGCACCCGGAGGAAATCCTCTGGTGGAAGTTTGGCCTCGATGCCCTTCATGGTGGAATATACGGTGTATCTTTTGTTGTCTGTATGGATGGTGACGTAGTCGGCGCGGGCTTCCACCATGTTGATGGAGTCCATTTTGATGGATACCAATTGCGAATCCACTTTGACAAACAGGCTGTCCTGCTTCACATCCACCACGCTCCTTTCTTCCAGGTTGGAGAGGGCGCGGTTGGCAGCTTTAAGGAAGCGGGGATAAGACGGTGGTTTGACAATATAATCGGTCACTTCGTGGTAAAAGGCGTCCACGGCATAATCTTCCTTGCTGGTGATGAGTACAATCTGGGGTTTATGCTGCAGAGATTCAATCAGTTCAATGCCAGTCATTTCAGGCATTTCCACATCCAGGAAGATGAGGTCGATTTTTTCCCTTTTGAGCACGGCTGAAGCTTCAAAGGCATCAGTACAGGAAGTAACCAGAGTAAGGAAATCAGTCTGCCCGACAAATTTTTCAATAATCTTTACCGACATAGGGTCGTCATCAACAATCAGGCAGTTCAGGTTTTGAGACATGTGAAGTTGTTCCTTGATTTTCTGAAAGTAAAGCATAAACATATAATTTTTTCCCCGAAAGCCCTAATCCATATGATTGACATTTAACCGATTTTTATGTTAAAAATTGGTGGAAAATGCAGGTAATTGGTGGAAAATCGCAGGCAAAAGTTCTGATTTTCTGAAAAGATGGCGCAATATTTCAGGCGGTGGAATATGATATTCGTCGGATGAATGTTAATATTGATCGAATGATTGGGGTAAAAAAGGCAGTTCAATTGTTATTTCGACCCGAATCACTTTCAGTTTATTTCAAAAATTACTTAAACCACAGAAACACTTAAACAGAAGAATTATGGGAATGATGCAAGAATTCAAAACGTTTGCCGTAAAAGGAAACCTGGTTGATATGGCAGTTGGTATCATCATTGGCGGTGCCTTCGGCAAAATCGTAAGCTCCTTTGTGGCCGACGTGGTCATGCCTCCCATTGGAATGCTGATGGGCAATGTTGACTTCAAAGACCTGAAAATTGTGTTGCAGGAAGGCAAGGAGGCAGTGGAAGGCGGTCAGGAAGCTGTGGCTGAAGTGGCGATCAAATGGGGGGCTTTTGCGAACGTGGTGATCGACTTTATCATCGTGGCTTTTGTCATCTTCATGGTGATCAAAGGCATGAATAAGCTGAAAAAACAAGAGGAGGCTGCCCCGGCTCCCGCACCTGCTGAACCCGAACCTACCAGGGAGGAAATTCTGCTGGGCGAGATCCGTGACCTGCTCAAAAAGAATTGATTTTAGGTTATGATTAAATAAGCCAGGGTCTTTGGGCCCTGGCATTTTTTTGGTTCCATTATCTGAATTAAAATTACCATGAAACAATTTTTTCTCACCCTGATGCTGGCCATGCTGGCCACCAACCTGATCTTTGCCCAGGCAGATGATGCCAAGCCTGAAGAAAAACCCGCCGAGGAAAAAGCCTGGAAAAAGGGCGGTATGGGCGGAATCACCTACAACCAGGTGGGACTTTTCAACTGGGCTGCCGGGGGTAATTCCAACATGACCCTGATCGGCAACCTGAATCTGTTTGCCAATTACAAAAAAGGCACCACCACCTGGGATAATAACCTGGACGTGGCCTACGGCTTTATCCAGCAATTCAAGCCCAATACCGTCGGCAAAAAAGTCCCGGGCAGCCGCATTACAAAGGCAGAGGACAAGATTGATTTCACCTCCAAGTTTGGCAAGAAAGCCTGGAGTGATAAATTTTATTACACGGCTTTGCTCAATTTCCGCACCCAGTTTGCCCCGGGTTATGCCAATCCCAATGATGCAGCTTACATCTCCAAATTTTTCTCTCCCGCCTACCTGCAGCTGGCCATGGGTATTGATTATAAACCCACGGAATGGTTTTCGCTGTTTGTTTCGCCTGTTTCAGGTAAAATGACCATCGTGGGCGACGATTCGCTGGCAGGTGTACAGGCTTTTGGGGTAAATCAGAAGGATGCAAATGGCGATTTTCTGCCCGGCAATTCCCAGAATGTACGCATGGAGTTTGGTGCCACCCTGACTGCCAAATTCAAGAAGGATATCATGAAAAATGTGGGCCTGGAGTCCAACCTGATGCTGTTTTCCAACTACATCGACCGGCCGGGCAACGTGGACGTGCGCTGGACCAATAACATGGTGGCCAAGGTCAATAAATTCATTTCAGTGAATCTCTTTACGGATTTGATTTACGACAACGATATTAAAGTAGGGGTTTTCGACAACCAGGGCGATCCAGTTTTGAATCCCTGGGGTTTCCAGAAAAAAGGTCCCCGGGTTCAGTTTAAGGAGGTTTTTGGGGTGGGATTTTCATATAAATTCTGAGAACCAGTTTGCGATTTTTATAAGGGGCCTTTCGGGGCCCTTTTTTTTAAAGGGAACCTCTAAAAACGATGAAGATCAAGGCGGACGCAAGTGAGGAAAGCGCAGTTTACTACCGTAAATGAGCATTTCTGAACCAGGTCCAACGCAGAGATTGGAAGTTTTTGGAGGTTCCAATAATTAATTTATGGAAGGAATGAGGTCGGGTAGCAGATTTTTTCTGATTTTTGCGGTGCGGTAAATTTTGAAATGACCAATGGGAAATTTGTCCATTAAGAACAGATCATTTTAACAAAATGATTTTGAGGAAGTCCCATTTTTTTTCGATATTTAGAATAATCTATTGATCAACAGCCAACTAGTATGAGAAATTTTCTCCTGTCAACAGCACTCTTCCTTTTAATTGGCGGTTCCCTGACGGTTGCCCCCAACCAGCAGGTTTCTGCAAATCCCGTTTGTTTTGAAAATGTATTTTTGGGCGGCGGGTCCACCATGGGCGGCGCTGAAATCCCTTCTTCCATTGTCCGCAGGATTCTCCACCAGGCTACTTTCGAGTTTGGGGTGACCGACGAGGTTTTGCAACTCGCTTACGACCTCAAATTGCTGACTATTAAGCAGATCGGCCAAAATACCTATCTGGTGGAATACGGTGGCGGCGCCGCTATTCTGATCCTCGACGGCAGCAATTAATATCCCTTTCTACTTCTCCTGGATGATCTCGACCATTGGCCGACGCTCGATTTTTGCCTTCAGCCAGGAAAGAATATCAAAGTAGAATAGCACTCTTTGCTCGTAAGGGTCTGCAAACAGCTTTTGCAGGTCTTCGTACAGGGCTTTGAACTCGTTGTGTTGCTGGCTCTCGCCCGAGAAGTTGTAAATTTTCCCGAAAAATTTCAGAATCTTATCCTCGAAACTGAACAGTCTCTCCCGTTTTTTCAGGTAACGGTGGCTGGAGGTACGGTAATTTTCCACCAGATCCTGGTCCTTCAGTTCGAACAGCACAATCAGCACCATGATGCGGGCGAAGGCCTGCAGGTCTTTCCGCACTTCCGTTTTGGGAAAGCCCAGGATGCGTATCAGCCACTCAAACGATTCGCGGGGACGTCCCGCGATCAGCAGAAAGACAGAGGAAAAATAGAAAAAGTTGATCAGGGTGGATTCGCTCAGGAAGGGCTTGTACTTTTCAATGCCTTTTTCCAGTTCGGCAATCACCGTCATGCCCTTTTCAATGTTGCCCGTATCCACTGAGTAGGCCAGGAAGAAGGAGTAATACTGCTCAAAACGCAGGCTGTGGGCCATTTCCTTGCCCACATTGAATTTTTCGATCTTGTCGATCGTATCCAGGGCCTCTTTTTCCTTGTCCTGAGACAGGTATAGCAGGCTCAGGTTTTTGACTTCGTTGATGTAGTCAGAGATGTTTTCGTTGAGCAGAAAGGGATGATTTTCGTAGCATTCGAGGATTTTGCGGGAAAATTCGATGCAGGCGTTATAGTTGTTGTTGAATCGTTCGATATTGAATTTGTTTTTGTAAAACTGAATCCTGGCCCTGGTCGAAAGGGCCTGATCCTCGCTTTGCATGAGTTTGTTTTTGGCCAGCTCTTCGAGCGGGCGTACGTCCATTTCTCCGCGGGCCATGAATTTGGTTCGGGAGATCAGGTATAATTCGTTGTATAATTGTTTGTATTCGCGGAGATTGTCGCGAATTTTTTCCACCTCTTTTTGCTCTTTATTGATTTTCAGCATGCCCTCCTGCAGGCCGGCCACGTCCTGAGATTTGATCAGGAGCTCGAGTTCGAGTTCGAGCAGGCGCTCGCTTTCGTCGAAGAGTTCGGCCTCGGCTGCTTTTTCTTTCAGGGGGATGGTCAGCTTTTTGGCGCCCGTGTAAAGGGAGCGGTCGGTCAGGTACTTCACGTAGCGGATACCGCGGATGAGATCCATCTGATCGCTTTGTTC
Source organism: Bacteroidia bacterium (assembly GCA_020635905.1). Lineage (GTDB taxonomy): Bacteria > Bacteroidota > Bacteroidia > J057 > JADKCL01 > JACJYV01. Next base: position 189,732 of record JACJYV010000005.1, on the reverse strand, counting down.
ATAGACGAAAATCGACTTGAGAATGAAGGTGTAAAGGTAATTTTTAGTGTAGGCAAAATTTCGGATGCGAATTTTACTTTTAATTTTCTCTTCTTCGTATTCATCCACTTCTTCCATGGCCTGAAGCAGCTTCAGGTAGTCTTTGGGGCCTTTTTGCAGCTTGGAAAGCTGAATCAGGTTCCTTTTTTCCCCCTGTCCAAGTAATTTAACGAGTTCGAAAACTATGTCAGGTTTTTTCATGTTTTTTGCAAGGATTCTTTTGAAATAATTGCCTGTTTTTCAGTAAATTAGAACAAAATAATCCAATAAATCAAAATCTTTCTTCCAAATAATTACGTGTTTTTTCTCTTGAACTTAATATTATTAGAAGATAGATTTGTTATATAAATAAAGTTCAAGTTTAAAATCTATAGCTTAGAGGTCTTGGCATCGGTTCTTCTCTTCTCTTCAATTTTATCCCCATCGTGTGTATCGTTATAGTTACAGAGCTTTCCGAACCAGGATCGAGCCGGCCTCTAAGCCATAGATTTTGAAGGTGAGCCACCGCCAGTTGCGCAATCGCTCTTTACCCATGGCTCACTTTTGAAGTAACCATTTTTTCGGCAGCTCGCCGACTCCTTCGAACCTTACCGTAATATGAAGGAGTACTTCAAAACCGTTTAGTTTTCTCATAGTCTCGGTAAATCAGCCCTCCTCCCGGGGGGCTGATTTCCTTTTTAGGGAGTTCGATTTCCCTCTCAGAGAGGAGATGGAGTGCGTTTTTGGCTCAATTGAATGCATTTTGAAAAACCTCCCAAAACCTCGCCTGATCCCTCCCAATCAATTTACATCCAAAACCCTGACTGACTTGCCGGGGTAAATTTTTATCAGGTGAGTGGTCAGCAAGAAACAAAGCCAGGGAAAATCTTTTCTGACTTGACGCATTTGCGACAGGTTTTAAGTCGTGGTGACGGCATTTCAGCCGGGCAAAGGAAGGCTTTCCCGAAGTTGTTTCACTTCTGCCACGGCCACTCCTGAAAGAGTTTTCAGTTCAGCCAGCAGTTCCTGGCCTTTTCCGTCTTTGTCTTCTCCCGCTTTGCCAATTTTTTCCAGTTCTGAGGCCAGTTCTTTGCCTTCAGGAATGCCAAATGTGAGGTAAGTGGGTTTGATGCTGTGCGCCTGGTGATAAAGTTGCTTCCAGTTTTGCCCGCGCAGGGCCTGCCCCATTTCATCCAGGGTAGTGGGAATTCTTTCCAGAAAAAGGTCCATCATTTCGGCCAGAAATTCGTTGCTGCCTTCGGCCAGATCGTGCAGGTAGGTGAGATCGAGGATGGAAGGCAGGGAACGGGGTTGGGTCGCAGGACCAGTCAGCCCGACAATCTGTGCATACAGGGTTTCAGGTTGGAAAGGTTTGGAGGAATAATCGTCCATGCCCGCCGCCCTGCATTTGTCGATTTCCTCAGAAACTGCGTGCGCGGTGAGGGCAATGATGGGAATGTTGCGCAGATTTTCAGGAAAATCGCGGCGTATGATGCGGGTCGCTTCGTATCCGTCCATGATGGGCATCTGAACGTCCATCAGCACCAGATTGAAGGAAAATTCCCTGAGTTTTTCGAGGGCATCCTGCCCGTTTTGGGCCACGGTGATTTTCATCCCAAATGATTCCAGCACCTTTTTGGCCAGGATTTGATTCATGGCATTGTCTTCCACCAGCAGGATGTGCAGGTCAGGGCGGGGCTGAATCCTGACTTCAAGGGGAGAATCTTTTTGACCCGCCTCACTGGAAGAGGTAAGGAAATCCAGAATAAAGTAGAAATCAGATCCCACACCCACCTCACTTTTGACCCCGATTTTACCTCCCTGCAATTCAATGATGCGTTTGGAAATGGTCAGCCCCAGACCAGTGCCTCCATATTTTCGGGTGGTATCTGTGCTTGCCTGGGCAAAACTGGCAAATATTTCGTCCTGTTTGTCCTCGGCAATCCCGATTCCACTGTCGGTCACGTGAAACTCAAGTTTGCTTTTCCCTTCACTTTGAGCTATTTCATTGATTTCAATTCGTACCGAGCCTTTTTCAGTGAATTTGATCGCATTTCCAACCAGATTAAGCAAGACCTGATTGAGCCTCACAGGATCGCCCACCACTATTTGCGGCACCCCGGGATCAATCTGGGTTTTAAGGGTCAGGTTTTTCTCCCTCAGACGGGGCTGAAATACGTCAACCAGGGAAGAAACCAACTCCCGCAGGTCAAAATCCCGCGACTCAAACCTCAGTTTCCCTGCTTCAATTTTGGACAAATCAAGGATGTCGTTGATGATCACCATGAGGGTGTCGCCCGAGGAATTGATGGCTTTGAGGTATTCGCGCTGTTCGGCGGTCAGGGGCGTCTGGATTAGCAGCTTGGAAAAGCCCATGATGGCGTTCATGGGAGTACGTATTTCGTGGCTCATATTGGCCAGGAAGTCTTCTTTGGATTTGGCGGATTTTTCGGCCAGCTGCTTGGCGTGGTAGAGCTTTCGTTCTGCCTCAATGTGGGTGGTAATGTCCACGGCCAGGCCCGTGCTGCCCATCAGTTTCCCGTTTTCGTCGAAAAGTGGAGTGGAATTTACCTCAAAGTAAAATTCCCCTATTTTGATCTGATCCGTGAAGGTTTCACCTCGCAGGGCCTTGTTGATCAGCCTGATCATGCCCGGATGGTTGCGGTACAGACGAAAAGCACTTTGGCCCACGCTTTCCCCGGGTTTTACTCCCAGTTTCTTCAATCCAGCCCCTTCTGAAAGGAGAAAAACACCCTCCAGATTCAATACGTACATAATCAGGGGAGCCGATTCGATTACCGTTTTCAATTGTTCTTCTTTTTCCCGCAGGGCGCGTTCGGTGGCGAGTTTTTCTTTGATCAGTTTCGAATGGCGCAGGGCACCCCGCAGGCTTTGGGAAAGTCCTTCCGAGGTCAGCAGACTTTTGGGAATGTAGTCTGAGGCGCCCGCCTTCATCATTTCCACTGCAATTTTTTCGTCTCCTTTGGAGGTGATCACCACGATGGGAGTCTGAATCCCCATGTCGCGCACTTCCCTGAGAAAGCTCAACCCATCCTTGCCCGGCAGCATGTAGTCCAGAAAAATACAGTCAAACGTTTTTTCCTGCAGTAATTCCATGCCACGACTGGCATTGGTTTCGTTGGAAAGATCAACATTGAATTCAGAACTTTTCAGTCCCCGCTTGACGGCCAGGGTATCCACCTCGTCGTCTTCAATCAGTAAAATGCGTAGGGGTTCAGGCATTCAGGTCAGGGAAGCTCGATGAGGCTCCAGTATTTGTCCAGGGTTTTGACGGCTTCCATGAACCGTTCGAAGGATAGGGGCTTGAGGATGTAACCCGCCACATTGAGGCGAAAAGCTTCAATTTTATCGCTGTCGTCGTTGGAGGTGGTCATCACGAAAACGCTCAGGGTTTTCAGTTCAGCATCTGATCTGATTTCCTGCAGGAATTCAATCCCGTTCATGCGTGGCATGTTGATGTCGAGCAGGACCACATTGGGCCGGGGATCCAGTTTTTCCTGTCCGTTGCGTCCCTTCAGCATGTCGAGGGCTTCCAGGCCATTTTTCGCAAAGATCAGGTGATTGGAAATGTTATTCTTTTTGAACGCCCGTTTGACATTCATGATATCGACTTCGTCATCTTCGATGAGAAGAATGGAGACAGATTTTTGGCTCATGCGAAAGCAGATATGACCTCTCAGGATCAGTTGATCTGATCCGACCTGATTTCAAATTACGAAAAATTTCAGGATAATTCCTCTTATCTGGCCGGACCCCACTCCATGAGTTCCCAGTAGGAATTGAGGGTTTGCAGGGCCTGTATGTAATTTTCAAATAAAAGCGGCTTGAGAATGTAACCTGCTACATTATGCTCGTAGGCTGTTTTGCGGGTCTCAGAATCTTCGTTGGATGTAAGCATGAAAACGGGAATTGACGCGTAGGGAGGCATTTTGCGCAATTTTTTCAGGAACTCCAGGCCATTCATGCGGGGCATGTCCACGTCGAGCAGGATGAGCGAAGGAATGGAGGTCTGGGTCTGGCCAAGCAGGTCGAAGGCTTCAATGCCATTATAGGCAACCTGGACCTGGTGGCCGGTTTTCATTTTGGAAAAGGCACGTTGAAGTATGCGCACACAAATCTCATCGTCTTCCACCAGAAGAATATTTAGCGCTCTGTTCATAGCCGTTTTTTATTCTAAACATCAATTGTACTAAAAATTCAACAAGGAGATTTCCCCGTTTCGACTAACAGCGGGTTTTTCAGGATGAATTTTTAACTTTTTAGGGGTAAGATGAGGAAGTTCAGGTGAGGGAATGCCCCTGGAAGTAGTTTTTCGCAGGATTTTTTTTAATCCTGATTTGGATTTCCGATGTTTTTGGGCCAGGTGAATGAAAAAGTGGCGCCCTGCCCGGGTTGAGATTCCAGTTTGATCTCGCCCCCTGCTTCTTCCACGATTCTGCGCACCATGGCCAGGCCTATGCCTGTGCCCTCCACCTCGTCGCGGCTTTGCAGCCGCTGAAACATGCCAAATATTTTCTCGTGAAATTCGGGGTCAATGCCTTCCCCGTTGTCTTTGACCGAAAATTCTATAAATAATCCTGCCTCTTTCCAGGAAATCTCCACCCGACCTTTGGGCTTGTCCATGTACTTGATTGCATTGCTGAGCAGGTTGGTAAATACCTGTTCCAGGCGCACCCTGGGGCCTTTCAGGGTAGGCATGGCAGGTTGGACAACCACTTCTATTTCAGGCGGCGGGGACAGATTTTCCAAAATTTCGGCCAGCAATAATCCCGTGGCAATGCTTTCTGATTTGATGGTCTGCCGGCCAATTTTTGCGTATTCCAGGATTCCCCCAATCAATTCTCCCATGCGTTTGACCCGTCCTTTGAGCATGTCCGAGTGGTGGGAGATTTCCTCCAGATTGCCCTCAGAAATGTCTTCCACGATGAATTCCACCAGGCTGTTGATGGCCCGTAACGGGGCTTTGAGGTCGTGGGAAACGAGGTAGGCAAATTTATCCAGTTCCTCATTGGAGCGTTTGAGATCCAGGTTGTTGGCTCTCAGCTCTGCTTCCAGATTTTTGATGCGGGTCACATCGCGGGCAGTGGAGTAGAGGGTGCCGTCGGCCATGGGCGTTGCGGTCCAGGCCAGCCAAACCCAGTTGCCGTCCTTTTTTTGTACCTGTTTTCGAAATAAATGGTCGGTTCCCCCTGTGACAGTTTTTCCACTTCCTTGAAGGTGGCTTTGAGGTCTTCGGGGTGAATGAAATCAGTAAAAGGCACGGAAGTAAGCTCTTCCTCACTCCAGCCAAGAACCTGGGTCCAGGTGGGATTGAGCTTCTTGAAAAAACCATCTGTGCCGGCAATGCAAAGCAAATCCCGGGAAAATTTGAAAAAGTGCTCGTAATCTGTGTCGAATGACTGGGTCATAAAGGGTGTTTCTGAAGCACAGGTTTAAAATAAGGGAGAATGGGCAGAATTACAAAAGAACAGGGGCACCAAGGTGCCCCTGCCTTGCAGACCTGTAAGCCGGGTCCTGTCAGGTACCATCATTTATCTGGTCACGGCCTCACGGCCGTGATCGATCAGCCTACCCTTCCTGACTCCCGGTTGCCCGAAAATTGAGCGCACAACTCTTTCCCTTTGCAGGGATCAGGATATATTTGGCCTTTCAGCTCCTGAGGTTTACCTGGCTCTGTTTGTCACCAAACAGACGGTGGGCTCTTACCCCACCTTTTCACCCTTACCCTTCGCAAGCTCCAGGCGGTAATTTTCTGTGGCACTGGCTGTTCCCGCTCGATCGCTCTTGCGGGACCTTCCTGTTAGGAAGCAGGATGTGCTGCGCTGCCCGGACTTTCCTCCCCCCCGATTTACTCGGGACGACGATGGTACAGCCTGCGGCTCAAACCTACGATTTTTTCAAGAAAAAGAGTTTTGCATTTGAATTTCGGTACAATATTTGTACTTTTAACCCTACGAATACCCTAACCGAGGATCGCGAAATGAAAAAACTCTTTACTTTACTCTTAACCATCCTGATATTCAGCGCTACCTTTGCCGCGATTGATGGAGGCGTGGCCAAAGAAAACCCTTTTGTAAAGGAGTTTGCCATTTATCCCAACCCTTCCACGGGCCCGTTGAACCTTTCGCTGGAAATGTTTGACGAAGGAAAACCTCTCCAACTGAAGGTTTTTAACCTCATCGGCCAACAGATGGACGTCAAAAATCTGGAGCCTTTCGTAGGCAGACTGGATATGCGTCTTGACCTGAGCAATTATCCCAAAGGGATTTACATGATTGAAATCACCAACGGTAAACAAAGCCGTACAAAGCGGGTTTCGATCATCTGATCAGAGCAATTTAACTATTCATAGGGGAGCCACGAGCTCCCTTTTTTTGTGCGCCTCAAAAAGCTTCGAATCTCTGCGTTGGACTTGGTTCGGAAATGCTCATTTACCAAAGTAAACTGCGCTTTCCTCACCTTCGTCCGCCTTGATCTTCTTTGCTTTTTGAGGCGCCTCAAAGTCAATTAGCAATTGGCAGAGAACAATTAACAGGCTTCGAATCTCTGCGTTGGACTTGGTTCGGAAATGCTCATTTACCAAAGTAAACTGCGCTTTCCTCACCTTCGTCCGCCTTGATCTTCTTTGCTTTTTGAGGCGCCTCAAAGTCAATTAGCAATTGGCAGAGAACAATCAACAGGCTTCGAATCTCTGCGTTGGACTTGGTTCGGAAATGCTCATTTACCAAAGTAAACTGCGCTTTCCTCACCTTCGTCCGCCTTGATCTTCTTTGCTTTTTGAGGCGCCTCAAAGTCAATTAGCAATTGGCAGAGAACAATCAACAGGCTTCGAATCTCTGCGTTGGACTTGGTATGGAAATGCTCATTTACCAAAGTAAACTGCGCTTTCCTCACCTTCGTCCGCCTTGATCTTTTTTGCTTTTTGAGGTGACGCCCAAGCAATTAGCAATTGGCAGAGAACAATTAACAGGCTTCGAATCTCTGCGTTGGACTTGTCCAGGAAATGCTCATTTACCAATGTAAACTGCACTTTTCTCACCTTCGTCCGTCTTGGTTTAAGACTGGCTTTTGGGTCAATGGGGAGCCACATGCGGCTTAAGCGCCCGGATTTCAGCCAGATTTCTGACTCCCAGTTGTTTCATGTTATTCTCCAGATCTTCAATGAATATGTTGTTGACGTGGTCTCCACCCAGTTTGCCCAGGGCGGCTACTCCGTACAGGTAGGGGCGACCCATCATCACAAAATCAGCGCCCAGCGCAAGCGCTCGAATGATATCCAGTCCAGAACGAATCCCCCCGTCAAAAATGACGGGAATCCGGCCTTGCAGGGCCGTAACAATCTCAGGCAGCACATCCAGTGCACCCGGGGCTCCGTCAAACTGGCGACCGCCGTGGTTGGAAACCACAATTCCATCCAAACCGTGGTCTGCTGCCAGCAAGGCATCCCCGGGATGTAACATTCCTTTCAGGATTACTGGTCCCTGCCAGAGGTCGCGCACAGCTTTGATGTAATCCCAGTCGAGGTCTCCCCGAAAGTCGAAACGGGCATAATTTGCGGCTGATTTGAGGTCTTTTTTGGGGCTGAAAGATTCCACAAACCGCAGCCGGGGCATACCATGTTTCAGGATTTCCAGGCTCCACCAGGGATGAGTAGCACCGTCCCATATCATTTTCAGGTTGATGTTGGGAGGGATGGTCATGCCCGATTTGCGGGAAAGTTCGCGGCGGCTGGGGGTAGGCACATCCGCGGTAATGATCAGGGTGTGGAACCCGGCATTTTTGGCCCGCTGCAGCATGCTTTTGCGAATCTCAGGATCTTTGGGGGGATATAATTGAAACCAGCCCATATTGCCCACTTTCGGGCCCACCACTTCGGGTGTTTGGGTAGCCACCGTGCTCAGGGAGTAGGGAATCTGGTACTTGGCCGCAGATTCAGCCAGAATGGACTCTGCATTGGGCCAGATCAGGCCGCACAGGCCCACAGGCGAAATGCCAAAAGGGTAGGCATAGGTATGGCCGAGTAATTCCGTTTTCAGATCCAGCTGAATCTTTCCCTGAATAAATCGGGGTTGGAAAGTGATTTTGTCCAGCGCGTCGCGGTTGCGGTCCATGACCATTTCCTGTCCTGTGCCCGTATCGAGGTACACCCAGGCAATGTTGGGCATGCGTTTGCGGGCCTTTTCCTGCAGGTCGGAAATGGCGGGAAAGCGGTCCATCAGCCTGGCGAAAAGGGGGGAAGCGATATTATTATAGCGACTGGCCAAATCTGTATTTTTGGCAAAAATACTAAACAATGGGATGCAAAGGGTGAGTTATGTTGAAATTGAATTCGGGGAAATTGTTTAGGTTTGAAGTGAGGTTGGCCATTTTCATACTGCGAAATCAGATCCAACGTTAAATCCAAATTACCCCGAAATGCCCTCTTATGAGAATCCTGCTTTTGATCCTGTTGCTTGTGCCCATGCGGATTTTTGCCCAGTCTGCTACAGAACCCATTCAGGTCATCGCCAAACTGATATCGCCTGGTGAGGGGAGCAAAATCCAGATTGCCACTTACGAGGTTTTGAAGGTGCTGAGTGGAAAGGTTCACCAGGATACCATTCTGGTAGGCTACTATTTCTATTTGGAATCACCCAATTTGCCTGATACGGCCCTTTTGCATCTGGTCAATTACACTGACGGACCGCGGGGATATTACACCTTTCCCCGTTACGACCCGGCCCAGGGGATTGAACCTGTGCAAGTTTCGCACATTAGTTTTGACTATTGGGAAGGTTTAGAAACAGGGAAAGGGGAAGGCAAACCGCTGACTTTTACCCGCAAAAATGCAGACGCAAAATGGTTTCTTTTCATGCCCTGCGGCGGAACCCATACAGCTGTTTACCTGACTCCTGAAGGAGAAAAGGATCATGTTCGGGCCACCCAAAACCAACACGAGGAGTGTCCGCCAGTTTTTGACCTGACAGATTTGCCTGATGGAAAATATACGGCCTTAATGATCGCCTGCGGGTTGGGAGGACCTGTTAAAATCAACCTTCAGACCCTGAGATAAACGTTTTACTGAATCACCCCATGAAAATCATTGATCTCTCCAAAACCATTCAATACAATCCTGGTGACCCTTTTTTCATGAAGGTCAGGATCAAACACAAGGCCCACAAAAAAGCCAAATGGCTGGTGCGCTACCTGGGTTTGCCGTTCAGCTTATTTCCAAAAAAGTTCATGGGCTGGGCCGACGACGAGATCAAAAAAATGGGGGTGCATTCCACCACCCATCTTGATGCGCCCTGGCATTATGCGCCCACCAGCATGGGCAAGCCCGCCAAAACCATTGACCAGATTCCTCTGGAATGGTGCTACGGCCCGGGAATCGTGATAAATATGCAGCATAAGGCCGATTTTGACCCCATTACTTCAGCGGATATTATCTCTTTTCTGGAAAAGGAAAATGTAGCCCTGGCGCCCAATATGATCGTGCTGATCAAAACTGGCCGCGACAAACTGATGGGTACGAAAGAGTTTTTTACCCGGGGCACGGGCATGACGGCCGAGGCCACAGAATGGCTGATCAGCCAGGGAATCAGGGTCATGGGCATTGATCAATGGGGCTGGGATCTGCCACTGCCGTATCTGGTGGAACAGGCGAAAAAGAGCCAGAATGCAGAATTGTTTTGGGAAGCCCATTTGGTGGGGGTGGACCAGGAGTATTGCCACATGGAGCAACTGACCAATCTGGATGCTTTGCCCGTGACTGGTTTTGAGGTGGCTGCTTTTCCGCTGAAAATCAAGGGAGGATCAGCCGCGCCTGCGCGGGTGGTGGCTTTGCTCAGGGATTGAGGAACTTTTTCTGGTATAAGCCCAAGGTTTATTTATCCTGCGAAATGCGGAATTCTTTCATAGAATCGTTAAATTTGGAAATAAGAATTGAGATAAATGACCGAAAAAGAATTAACAGAGTTTGTAAACGCGCTTGAGCAATTCAAAGCTAAAGTTACCAGCAGTAAGGCTGCTTCCCGGAAATTTTTGGTCGAATTGGGAGTCGTGACGGAGAAAGGAAACCCCCGTAAAAATTATAAGCACCTATGTATTCCACAGGAACAGGGCTGATACTTGGGTTTCACGGTTGTGATAAGTCTGTTGTCGAGAAAGTTTTAAATGGTCATCAATCTTTAAAGCATAGCAATAATAAGTACGATTGGCTGGGAAATGGGGTGTACTTTTGGGAGAATAGTCCTTCAAGAGCTATGGAGTATGCCAGGCATTTGAAGAAAAATCCTGAAAGAGCAAATAATCCCATCAAAGAACCTGCTGTGATAGGTGCCGTGCTGAAGTTGGGTAATTGTCTGGATTTGCTCGACTATCAGAATCTGAAGTTGTTGAAGTTTGGTTACGAAATTCTGACAGAATCTTATAAGTTTTCAGAGTTTAAGATGCCTGTGAATAAACCCATTGGTAACTTGAATGATTTGTTATTGAGGGATTTGGATTGTGCTGTAATTGAAACCCTTCATCAGGTTAGAAAAGAGAATGGTTTGGTTCCTTTTGATTCAGTGAGGGGAGTTTTTTGGGAAGGACAAGAAATTTACCCCAATGCTGGCTTCAGGGAAAAGGATCAAATTCAAATTTGCATCAGGAATCCAAATGCAGTTAAGGGATTTTTCCTGCCCAGGGATTTGAACCACCATTTTTCCAAGGTCTGAACCAGGAATTCACCCGGGGAATTTTTATCGACCTTTATTTTCAACCTTGTTTAGGGTTATATCTCCTTGTATTTGATCATTTCTCCCTGACCTTGCCTCGCTTGTGCAAGATTTTGTAACTTGAAAGCTGCACTTAACCCTCACCCATGAACGAAATTTACGATACCTATCGCCCCGCAGGATTTGGCACCATCACGCCTTACATCATGGCCGCCAATGCCTTGGAGCTGATTGACTTTTACAAAAAGGCATTTTTTGCCGAGGAACTTGACCGCTCGACCCATCCTGAAACGGGCGAAATCACCAATTGCATCCTCAGAATGGGCGGCAGCTGCTTCATGGTGGCGCGGGGACGGGATGAATTTCTCAACATGCGTACCTCCTTCTACCTGTACGTCAGCGATGTGGACCAAATGCACCATCATGCCCTGCAAAACGGCGCCAGACTGGTTTTTGACCCTGCAGATATGCCTTACGAAGACCGTCAGTCGGGGGTGATTGACCCGGCAGGAAATTATTGGTGGATTTCCAAAAGGTTGGTGGAAAAGGGGTATGAGGAATGAACTGACCTGAGATTTTCCCTCACCAATCCTCCTTGGCAAACATCGTTTGCCCGTCAAGCACCAGGTCATAGCCGCCTTTGCCGTCGCTGATGAATTGACCGTTATGGGCCTGTCCGTCCTTAGTGAAGCTAACCGTGAGGTCCGTGGAATTAACCACCAGATTCTGAAGCTGGGTAATCACTTCGTTTTCGCCTGTGGCGAGAGCTGATTCCCATTTTCCCGTATAGCCTGGGCCGTTTTCCCACAGCACTATTTGATTCACTTCAATGTCCAACCCATTGGGTTCGCTGGCGTGGGTATAGCGCCCGGCCACGCTCTGGGCTGAGAGCCCCAATCCGCTGAGGAAAGCCAGAAAAATTATCAGGATCGTCGTCTTTTTCATTGCTTCAGTCAATTAGAATTTCACCACTTTGGATTGAATCTGGCGGCCACCTACGGTGAGCCGCACCAGATAAGCACCCGCTTTCAGGTCATGGATTTCATTTTGCAGAATCCAATTCTGCAGACCTGCTTCAGCTTCAGTACTTCCTTCGTACACCATTTTACCCGTGATATCCAGTACTTGCAGCGTGACTTTTTCGGCCTGATCCAGGTAGAATTCCACCTTCAGCTGGTCGCTGAAGGGATTGGGAGAGATCGCAATGTGATTGCTCAGATAACCCGTGGTGATGGCGATCACCGAGCTTTTCTCAGATTTTCCATTCTGGTCAAAGGCAATCACCCGGTAGTAATAGGTCGAATTCCATTCCAGATCGGGGTCACGGAAGCTGTAAGCAGACTTTCCGCCTGCATTCACCCGGGCCAGGTCTTTCCAGTCCTCGTGGTCGTTCGAGCGCTGGAGCAGGTAATAACTGTTGTGGGCTTGTTCCTTAACCCCCCATTCAAGCAGGTTGTGATCCCGCTCAAACGAACCGTGAAAATCCAGAAATTTGACCGGCAAAATCGTACTAATGGGCACATCTGTGCCCACATAATATCCATAGCTGGTGGAGGTACCCGTATTTCCCCAGCCGTAAACCACCGCTCCACAGAGTGAATCTGAAGTCAGGCTATGCGCCCCTGGGGTGATGTTGGCCAGGGTGTAAGACCAGCCACTGGCGCCACAGGTCGCCCAGCCTCCTACGGCGGCTCCATCCAGTCTCACCAGGCCTGTGTTGGCGGTTTTGCTGGTGATAGTGATGTGGCTGGTGGCGGTCACGGAAGGTGAACTGGTGGCAAACTGGTAATTATTTCCATACCTGATTACAGGCACCAGTTGAATCATAAAGGGATCAGAAGACGGTGTGCCGTCTGCAGTGCGGCCGCGGCTGTACTGGCTGACTGCAATGGGGTTATTGGCCGTAATCCAGTTTCCGTTATTCAAAACAGCATCATAGCGTCCGCCTGCATTCAGGTTGGCCACCGTGACGCCGTTTACTTTAACCTGGGTGCCGCTGGAGTGAGCCATTACCCGGAAAAAATCTCCTCCAGAACGTCCCATGAGGCGGCCGGTCACAAATTCATTGCCCCAGGCAATGGTGGGAATCTGCTGCTCGTAGAGCATATCGCAGTAGGTCACGTTGGTGGGCACATTGGTGCATTGCGAACTGCCAAAAACTGCCACGGGGAAGTTGGAAGTGATGGTGGAGCCCGTGAGATCGGCATTGGCGGCGCTCTGACTGTGCACCATATAAGCCTCTCCCTGGTTAAGGGTCACGTTGAAGGGCGTGCCTGCTGGATTCCCCGCAGAAGTAATCAGGCTGGGGGTAATGGTCACAGTGGTGCCATTTTGAGCGCCCACAATGATAAAACTACTGGGATAAGAGAGGTTTCCCTGATAGGTCATCACCCGGTAATCTGTGCCCAGCGAGCCCGTGGAAAGCAGCATTGTGCCGTCAGAACTTCCCACTTTAAAATTGGCTGCATTGAGGTTGATGGTATCATTGGCCGTGATATGAATGGCCCGGTTCACCACCTGTTGCTGCTCAAAAACCACATAAGACGAGGGAATGGTAATGTTGGTCATGAGCCCGGCTGTCACGGTAAAGGGGATGTTGAGCCCCGCCAGGCTGGTAATGGTGCCCGAAGTGTTGGAGGTCGAGGTAATATTGAATTCAATATTATTGCCCGAACAGGTACTGGCGTTGCTGCAAAGATTGGCGGTAAATGCCATCCAGAAATCAGTGCCACGGTTGCTGAGCGAAACCTGGCCGAATGCAAACTGGGTCAATGCCAGCAGGACCGTTCCAATGATTATCTGTCGAAGTTTTAAAGGGCTCATGGTTGATAGAATCTGGAAAATAATCGGGGATCAGCTTGCAGAATTGGACTTATGCATTTTGTTTCCCCTCGTCTTGAATATACAATCTAATAAATATTTACACTTTAACCTAATTTCAAACATGGACAAGTGGGGTGCTGGGCGTTTTATCCTTCAATTTCCTCAGATTTTAAAGAGTTGAAGGATTTGGAAATGTATTTATAGTATTGAAAGTCAATTACATATAATTAATTAAATTCGTATAAAAATTTTCCTGAAAGTAGCCTTAATTTATTCAGATGTAAGAAATTTAAATCATAATGCGGGCTGTTTTGGGGATTTGGACCTGAAAAACATCTTTTTTCATACTGCTTGCAACCAATTTCCTTTCCGGGGTATCTGACAAAAATACCTGGCTTTTCAGGCTGAATAAAGGCTTTCAGGCATGAGAAATATTTTCATTGTGATATTTTCATTGATCGCTTTCACCTCCTATTCCCAGGTGATCAATGGAAGTTTTGAAAATGGATCTCAACCTGATTCCACGGGCTGGGAGTGGACCTGCGGGGCTCAAATCCAGCCCAATGCTCCCACTGGCGGCGGAAATTACTGTCTTCAGGTAGCCAGCGGAAATTTCCAGGGCTGCTTTCCTGGCTATGCCTACCAGCGCCTTCCCGGCGTGGTCAACGGACAAAATTACCAGCTCACAGGCTGGGCCCACACCCAAAACCAAATCCCTGTGGGGATTTATTTTGGTAACCTGAAAAATGGCGTTTTCACCCTTCTGGCAGGCGATACCACTACTTCCACCACCTGGACCTACCTCAATGTGCAATCAACTTTTAACCTTGTTGCGGGCGATACCGCGGTGATAATCCTTCATGCCGGACAAACCAGCGGGCCAGCCGCAGGCTACGGCTATTTTGACTTAATCAATTTGGAACCAATTACAGGAACAGAAATTATGCAGCAGGATCCAACCATTAAAATTTATCCAAATCCCTTCTCTTACCAGGCTGTTTTACAATCTCTGACCGGCTTTCAGGATGCAACCATTCAGGTGGTGAATGCCATCGGGCAGGTGATTCGCAAGGAAACCCACATTTCAGGAGAGAAGTTCCTGCTCAAACGTGAAAATCTTGAAGAAGGCATTTATTTTATACAGGTCAGTCAGGGAAGCAAGCATATTTTGCAGGCTCAAATGAAAATTTTAGACTGAAATCCTCTCTGAAAATTCTAAATCTATCCAAAGGATTGAAGCCGCAATGCGGGATTGGCCCATCCTCGCGTAAGTCCAGGACATGTCCTGGACTTACAATTAGCGCAATTCACTGTCGCTTATATCGCCCTAAGTGCGTAAAAAACCCCTTAAAAGCACTTCATTCCCGCATTTTGAATCGGGACGAAATTTTTTTTGAAAAATAATTTCTGATTTTGTCCCCTTCCTGCAAATCAGTTTCGTCATCAGGGAAATTAAGTTAAACCTTCAATTTCAAAATGATGAAAAACGCAATCAACTGGTTTGAAATTCCAGTCAAAAATTTCGAACAGGCCAAATCCTTTTACGAAGGCGTCTTCCAGGCAGAAATGCAGGTCATGGAAATGAAAGAAATGGGTGCCGTGATGGCATTCTTCCCGGCCGACATGCAAAACGGGGTGGGCGGCAGCATCATCAGCGGACCTGGCTATGAACCCTCTCAACAGGGAACTCTGGTCTATCTCAATGGCGGCGAAGACCTGTCTGATCCTCTTTCCCGGGTAGAAAAATCAGGCGGCAAGGTAATTGTTCCAAAAACATCCCTCGGGCCCAACGGCTTCATGGCTCAGTTTATTGATTCAGAAGGTAACCGGGTGGCTCTCCATTCCATGCTTTGAAGCAATTCGACCGAGTGAAAAACCATTCAATTTTTGACTAAATTTATCCAAAACACAGCTTATGAAAGAGTTTATGATGATCTTCATCGGGCCCAGTTACGAGGAAATTGGATTGTCACCCGAGCAATTACAGGAGCGCATGGGCAGATGGTTTGCCTGGGGCGATAAAATGACCAAACAGGGAATTTTGCGGGGTGGAAAAGCCCTGCATGCCAAAGGAAAGCGCATTTCTGGCCCGGGTCGCACCGTTTCTGATGGTCCCTTCGTGGAAAGCAAAGAACTGGTGGGCGGATTTTACATTGTGGAAGCAGAATCTTTTGAAGATGTGGTCGTCATTGCCCAGGATTTTCCTGATTATGACCTGGATGGAGGGGTGGAAATCCGCGAAGTGATAAAATTCAGCTGATGGCCGAAAATAAAATGGTGGATCATCTTTTCAGACACCAGTATGGGAAGATGATCGCCATTTTAACCAATTTTTTTGGCCTGCCTCACCTCGAACTCGTCGAGGATGCGGTGCAGGATACCTTTATCAAGGCCACCTTGTTATGGCGGGCTGAGCAGCCCGAAAACCCTGAAGCCTGGCTTATGCAGGCCGCCAAAAACAGGGTGATTGACCTTTTGCGGCAAATCAAGGCAGAAAAAGATCGTTTCCATAAGCTGGATACAGAGTCAACCCAGGAACAATTAGACGAATTATTTCTCGACCACGAAGTGGAAGACAGCCAGTTGCGCATGATCTTCGTGGCCTGTCATCCCGCGCTCTCGCCTGAGGAGCAGATCGCCTTCGCCCTGAAAACCATTTCAGGGTTTTCTATGAAGGAAATTGCCGCGGCCTTGCTCATCAAGGACGAAACCATCAAAAAGCGCCTGGTCAGGGCCCGTAAAACCATCATCGACCAGAAAATAGAATTTGCCTGGCCCGAGCCACATCAGGTGGAAAGCCGGCTGGATGGGGTGATGCAGGTGATTTATCTCATTTTCAATGAGGGTTTTCACTCCACCCGGGCCGAAAAGCTGATCGATCAGGACCTGTGCGGCGAAGCCCTGCGCCTTTGCAAGCTGCTCCTGAAAAAGGAGCGTTTTCGTTCAGGGAGTCTGTATGCCCTTTTTGCCCTGCTTTGCTTTCATGCGTCCAGGCTGGAGAGTAAAATTTCACCCGAAAACGAAATTGTGGACCTCGGTCAACAGGACAGGTCCAAATGGTACATGCCTCTGATTTTGCTGGGCAATAACGCCCTCAGCATGGCCATGGGCTATCCTGATTACTCGGCCTATCACCTTGAGGCGGCCATTGCGCATGAGCACATCCGTGCCATCAGGTTTGAAAATACAGACTGGCAGCGCATACTGGAACTTTATCAGGAACTGAACGAAATCCAGCCTTCAGACTCAGGACGCCTCAATCTCGCAATCGTCCATTTGCAGATCAATCAGCTGCAGGAAGCCAAAAT
The DNA here is from genome assembly GCA_020635905.1 of Bacteroidia bacterium. GTDB lineage: Bacteria > Bacteroidota > Bacteroidia > J057 > JADKCL01 > JACJYV01. Next base: position 172,862 of record JACJYV010000005.1, on the reverse strand, counting down.
CCTGCTGGACGCCATTTCCAGTGGAGGTTTACAGCAGCGAAATTATCTCCTGCACGGCTGCTACGCAGAGTATTTCCACCTGGCGGGACAGCGGGAAGAGGCTTTACAACAAATCCAACTGGCCATTGAGGCTTCCAGCAATGAACTGGAGAAAAATTATTTGCTGAAAAAGAAAGCAAAAATTGCCGGGAAAGCTTAGTTTGCCTGCAAATGACGACCTTGAAGACCATTTTCCCTCAATCTCATCTGCAAATCCTGCTTCCCTTGCTTCTGCTTTTATGGGGTTGTTTCCCTAAAGTGGTCCATCATCTTGATGGTCAGTATTTTATCACGGAGGATTGTCGGGGAAAAGAGATGGTGGAAGTTTATGCCAAACTCACCACCCGTAAAAAACTGCACGGAATTTATGTGACGGGCGATGTAATCAATGATGGAAAAGGGGGTGAAACCACTTTTTCCAATAAGGCCACTTATCGCCACGGCCTGAAGGACGGCGTTGATTCAAGCTATGTGAATGGCAGGCTGAACGAGGTGCAAAACTGGCGCAATGGAATTTTAGATGGGGTAAGTTTGGAAATTTCTGAAAATACCCGTGAGGAAAGTCATTTTGAGCGGGGTATCAAACACGGAGAATTTAAAGTTTGGGAAAATGACCAGTTGCGAAAAATGGTTCGTTTTGAACAGGGAATCAAAACAGGCAAGGAAATTTTTTACGATTCCACGGGGCAGGTGACGGGTTACATTTCCTACGGATTTGACACCTCATTTCCCCGCACCCTGCTGGATAACGACCATGAAATGAAGGTCTGGGACGCCCTGAAGGACGCCATGACTCTGGGCGACTTTTTGCGTTATTATCAATTCAGGGGAACGGTATTCGCTTATAATGAGCATCCCCAAGAACAGTATTTTTCACCGCGCGAAGTAATTGATCCCTCTCTGGTCAGGTCCCTGTTCAGTTGTGATTGGCCAGAAAACAAAATCGGAGAATTCTATCTCCTGATATATTCCACCTACCCGGGTGACCAGCTTTTTGAGAATGTTTATCTGATTTATACTGGCCGTAACGAAGGGGATTTTGAGGTGGAGAGGTGGCGTTGATTTTTTTTATCAATAATGACCTTTTGGGACGATTTCGGGCATGCAAAAGGGGATAAACCAGCAATTGGAATCGTAGAGAGCAGAGCAAAAGGGGCGCTGTTTTTGGGAGAATTGCTAATTTTTCTCAAAAAATGACAAGCACAAGATTTTTAGGTATTATTGTCATACCCATGGCAGGTTAGTGAAGAAATAAATCCCCCTTGGTTAAAAACAGAAAAAATCCCTCATGACCGTAGAATTATTCAACCAGGAATTTCAGGGAATTCTTGGCCAGTTGAAATCATTTCTTCTAAGAATCACCGCCAGCGTGGCCGATACAGAAGACCTTATTCACGACACTTATCTTCGTGCACTCGACAAGCTACATACTTTCAGAGGCGAATCTTCCTTGAAAACCTGGGTTTTTACGATTGCTTCCAACCTGGCCAAGGACAACCTGCGGGCCCAAAAACGCTGGGTGGAGAATGTGACTGACATCACCAAAGAGGCTGCGCTTTCCAACCGCGAATTTTTCCAGGAAGCCATGAAAATCAGGATGACTTCGCCCAATGGGCAGTACGAAGCCAGGGAGCATATTGCTTTTTGCTTTACCTGCATTTCGAAATCCCTGCCCCTCGAACAACAACTTGCCCTTTTTCTCAAGGAGGTGTATGAGTTCAAAGTCAATGAAATAGCCGGCATTCTCGGGACTACGGAAGCCATGGTCAAGTATTACCTCCATACAGGACGCTCCAAAATGATCCATATTTTTGAGGGCCGTTGCGCTCTAATCAGCAAAACGGGGGTGTGTCATCAATGCTCTGAATTGAACGGAATTTTTAACCCCAAACAGAATACCCAGGAAGAATTGATGAAAACAGAAATGGTAAGGGCGGCAGAAAAGGGTGATAAGGAACATTTATTTGATCTGCGTATGCAGGTTTTAAAGGAAATTGATCCCTTTGAATCCCAAGCTTCTGCCCTGCAATTACATCATCTGGAGCACAACAGGGAGGTAATGGAAAAATATTTGCAAAAAAATGAAGATTGATCCTATCGTTTTGAAAGGCTCGTGCGTCCAAGCTAAAAGCACTTTTCAAAATGAAACAATTAATCACATTTTTAACTGCAATGATTATGACCACAGTCCTGACGGCTCAAAACGGAAAAGCCAAAACCGTAAAAACAACATTTCACCGCGAAACCTCCGTAAGTATTGATATTCAGTCAGATCCAGCCATTGTGTGGGCCCTGCTGACCAATGCTTCTGATTTTCCCCGCTGGAATTCGACCGTGGTATCCATTGAAGGCCAGATTGCTCCAGGCGGCAAAATTAAACTCAAATCCACCCTGGATGAAAAACGGACTTTCAAGCTTAAAATCAAGGAATTTGTGCCTGATCAAAGGCTGGTTTGGGGTGATGGACAGGGAAACCGTGTTTTTACCCTGATCAAAAACGGAAATGAAGGGCTGACTTTTTCCATGAGTGAGAAAATTGGCGGAGCGATGTTTCCCATGTATGCCAAAATGATCCCCTCATTCGACCAGTCATTTGAGCAATTTGCCGCTGACCTCAAAAGGGAAGCTGAGTTGATCCAAAGTTCAAAGTGAATGTCTTGAAATTCAAATCATTAGAGCGAGAAAAGTAATTTGTTAAAAAAATTAAATAAATCACAATCCATATTCACCATGAAAGAAAAAATCGGAACCAAAGCCAATCCCCTGCTGCTGAAAACCCCTCCACTGACCTCTGAATACACCATGCATGTGGATGAAAAAGACGGACGGGAAATCCTTGTTTGTACCGTGGGCAAGACCGTTCTCCACTACGATCTGCGTTGCCTCCACGACCTGCACGCCATGCTCAAACAACACGGAGACTGGATGGAACTCGGCAGTGCTGATGAACAAAAGCCAGCCAAGGATGGCACGGTTGAAGCCTGGGGCAGGTCGGAAAGCAACCCCGTGGGCGGCTGGTACGGACTCAAAAAAGGCCTGCGTGGACGGTTTGGCATGTATATCCCGCCTCTGATGGAAGCCCTGGGACTTGCAGAAGTGACCCACGATGCCCGCGGAAATAAGATGCGCGCCCTTTGAAAAAGTGAAGCGAGCCTGGATTTTCCTGCGATATTCAGAACTTATTTCGCAAATTTGGCCCGTTAAACACATTTAATTCAAATACTTATCCTATGGGTACCATCAGATTAGGTGACATTGCACCAGATTTTACCGCCAATTCCTCCGAAGGAGTGATCAATTTTCACGAATGGCTGGGCGACAGCTGGGGAATTCTCTTTTCCCACCCCGCTGATTATACCCCCGTTTGTACCACAGAATTGGGCACCGTGGCCAAATACAAGGCTGAATTCGACAAGAGAAATGTGAAAGTGGTGGCGCTGAGTGTGGACGGAATTGAATCCCACAAAGGCTGGATCAAAGACATCAACGAAACCCAGCATACCACCGTGAATTTCCCCATCATCGCAGACGAAGACCGCCATGTGTCCTCGCTCTACGACATGATTCACCCCAATTCAGACGACAAAATGACGGTTCGTTCCGTTTTTGTAATTGGCGCTGACAAAAAAGTAAAGTTGATCATCGTTTATCCTGCTTCCACGGGCCGCAACTTCGACGAATTGCTGCGTGTGATCGACTCCCTGCAATTGACCGCTTACCACAAAGTGGCCACCCCAGCCAACTGGAATAATGGTGACGATTGTGTGGTGGTGCCCGCCGTGGCCACTGCCGACATTCCTGCCCTGTTCCCCAAGGGTTACAAGGAAGTGAAGCCTTACCTCAGAATGACTCCCCAGCCCAATCTGTAATCAGTCTGGACAGGAAAACTTAAGAAAAGGGCATGATTCATGCCCTTTTTCATATAATTTTGTTGCAAAAATTTCCCCATGCCCATCAGAGAAGCCCGTCTTGCCGACATTCCTCAGATTCAGTTTGTGAGAAACCAGGTGAAGGAAAATGTCCTTTCCAATCCCGCATTGGTAACGGACCAGGACTGTGCAGACTTCATGACCCGCAGGGGCAAGGGTTGGGTATTCGAAATTGAGGATCAGATTGTGGGTTTTGCCATTGCCGACCTGCAGGACGATAATATCTGGGCTCTTTTTTTGCTGCCTGGCTATGAAAAGCAAGGCATTGGCCGCCTTCTCCACGACACCATGCTGGACTGGTATTTTGCCCAGGGCAAGGAAAATGTCTGGCTAAGTACCTCTCCCAAAACCCGTGCAGAAGGCTTTTACCGCAAAGCAGGCTGGCAGGAAACGGGGGTATATGGCAAAGGGGAAATCAAATTTGAGATGAGTCGGACTGATTGGATTGCACGCAAATAAGTCGCATGGCCTGAAAATCAGTTTTGCGATCAAATTAAGCCGTGGAGAGTATGAATTTTCAAATGAAATTCGGAATTTGAAGCAGTCGCAATCAGAAATTCTTATCAGGATTTGAAGAAAGGAAACGCTGGTTTTCAGGGGCAAAATCAGGAATTTCCTGAATGAAAATTTCCTTATGGGTTAGCGCGCCAAAAATTTACAGAGTTCTTGGAAAATCGAAAATGAAAATGAATAAAATGAAAAACAGGGTCCTGATTCTGGGTTCCTTGCTTCTGTTGCTGGCTTGTGGGCGTTTTGAAAATAAAGACACCAAACAGGAAAATGAAGAGCGCATTGTTCTGATATCCAAGCAATATTGTGAAATAATCCATGCCCTGGGAGCTCAAAATGATGTGGTAGCGGTGGACCTTTCCAGCGTTTATCCTCCCGAGGTTAAGAAATTGCCGACGGTGGGTTATCACAGAGCGCTTAGCCTTGAAGGTCTGCTTGCAGCGAAGCCCACCCTAATCATGCACAGTGGACTCAATACCCTGGGGCCGGAGCATGTGGTGGCGCAATTGCAGGATTTGAAGATTCCAATGAAAGAATTTTCCACCCAAAGTAAGGACATTGAAAGCACCAAAGCTTTGATGAAAGAAATGGGGGCCTGGTTTCACCAGGAAGCCCGTGCAGACTCCCTTTGCCTCAAACTCGATCATGATATGGCCATTGCCCTGGATAATGCAAAGAAATATGCAGACAAACCCAGCGTGCTGATCATCCATTTTGGCCGGGCTTCCAATGTATATCTGGTCATGGGGCTCAAGGGCTCTGCTGCAAAAATGGTGGATTGGGCAGGCGGAACCATGGCCGTCACAGACACATCGGGGATGAAGCACCTCTCTGCCGAAATTGTTACTCAGTATGATCCTGAGGTCATTTTGCTCACAGATTTTGGTTATGACCGCCTGGGGTCCAATGAAAAAATCAAAGAATTGCCGGGCGTTTCGGGTACCCGCGCGGCGCGAAACAACAGAATTTATCGGGTCAATGAGTGCGATCTCGTTTACTTTGGCCCGCGTACGGGGGAAATTACCCTGGAATTACAAAAATTAATCCACCAGCCAGTTGAAGGGCAGTAAACAATACGCAGGCACTTTCCCCATTCTCCTGGCTTTGCTGATTCTGGGCACCTTGTCTGGTATCAGGTTTGGAGCGGTACAAATCAGTCTGGAAGAGATGTTTTCTGCCTTGCAAAACCAGTTTTTATCACCAGAAACTATGCCCCTGAATGAGCGGATTTTCATGGAAATTCGTCTTCCCAGGGCCATATTATGCCTGCTCGTAGGAGCAAGTCTGGCCGTGGGGGGAGTGTTGATGCAGGCCCTGTTTCGCAATCCAATCGTGGAACCTGGTCTGGTGGGCACTTCCAGCGGGGCCGCTTTTGGTTCGGCCCTTTACTTTGTGCTTGGAGCCACCTTTCAGTTCAATGCGGGCGAATGGACCCTTCCCCTGGCGGCATGCGGCGGCGCTCTGCTGGCCACCTTCATGGTTTTTTCCCTTTCTCAATCCAAACAGTCAGGCAAAAGTGCCATCACAACCCTTTTACTTATGGGGATCGCTGTAAATGCGCTGTTTTTGAGTGGAGTGGGATTTCTGTCCTACCTGGCCCGCGATCCCCAGGCCAGATCCATTACATTCTGGAATCTGGGTACCCTTTCTGGTGCGAACTGGCATTCTGTCCTGATCGTGGGGATTTCTACCTTGGTTTGTGTGGTGCTTGCCCTGCGTTATGCCAAATCTCTGAATGCCCTCATGATGGGGGAAGAGGAGGCGGGATTTCTGGGAATTGACATTGGCAGATTGAAGCTTTATGTTTTGTTGATCAATGTGATCATGGTGGCAATTGCGACGGCTTTTGTAGGAGTAATTGGATTTGTAGGATTGATTGTGCCCCACCTGCTGCGCATTCTGAATGGTTCTGATAATCGCTTTCTGATCCTGAACAGTGTGCTTTTGGGAGGATTATTGCTCACCGCGGCCGACCTGATGGCCCGCCTGCTGCTGCGACCGGCCGAATTGCCCATTGGAATTGTGACTTCCGTGGTGGGAGTGCCTGTTTTCATTTTTCTCCTTCGCCGCAAAGATTATTTTTTCTGACCGCATGCTGGCTGCCCAACATATCACCTATGCCATCAACGGGAAAAAACTGCTGGATGATGTCACCGTGACTTTTTTGCCAGGCAAGCTGAATCTGATAATCGGGCCAAACGGCGCAGGGAAATCCACCCTGATCAGGGTGTTAAGTGATCAGATTAGGCCCCAAAGTGGTACCGTTCACTTTGGGGATCGCAATGTGCGGGATATTTCACGCCAGGAACTGGCGCGAATGCGGTCAGTGCTTTCCCAAAGTATCGAACTGGCATTTCCACTCAAAGTTTCTGAGGTGGTCATGATGGGCAGGTATCCTCATTTTACCTCCCGCCCCCGTCCTCTGGACGAGGCTATCTGTTGGGAAGCCATAGATTTTTTTGACCTCACGGGCCTTGTTGATCGCAACTACCTGACCTTGAGCGGTGGCGAAAGGCAAAGGGTGAATTTTGCCCGAGTACTGGCCCAGATTTGGGATGCCCAGCCTGGTTCCTGCAGGTATCTGGTTCTGGATGAACCCCTGACCTTTCTGGATGTGCATTATCAGTTTCACTTCATGCAGAAGTTGATTGAGCTTCTCAAAGGACAGGATCTGGTGGTGTTGGGTGTGGTCCACGACCTGAATCTCGCCGCCAGGTTTTCAGACCAGACCATTCTGATTTACCAGGGTAAGGTGCTGGCAGACGGCCATCCCCAAGAGGTTCTGACCCGCGAAAATATTCTCACGGCCTATCATCTGGAACCCGTTTTTTACACGGAAGAAGACGCTACTTACCTGTTTTTCAAATAATCTGATTTTAATGAAAATCCACCTTAGCATTCTGATTGCTTTCAGCCTTTGCATGAGTTTTGGCCAGCTTACTGCCCAGAATTTTCCCAAAACTTCTACTCCCCAGACCTTTTCCATAGGAGAATCGTTTGAATTTCAATCTGAAGTATTAGGGGAATCCCGCACCATCAATGTGTATCTGCCTGCCAGTTACGGCCAGATTCCCGGAAAAGAGTATCCCGTGATCTACCTGTTGGATGGTTCAGCGGACGAAGATTTCATCCACATTTCCGGCCTGGTTCAGTTTGCCACCTTTCCCTGGATCAACATGATTCCTGAATCCATTGTGATTGGCATCGCCAACGTGGATCGCAAGCGGGATTTCACCTTTCCCACCCGCAACGAAAAAGACAAAAAGGATTTTCCCACCACGGGAAAATCTGAGCTATTCATTTCCTTTCTGGAAAAGGAACTTCAGCCGCTCATTCAGCACAATTATGCGGTCAATGATACCCAATCCCTGATTGGTCAATCCCTGGGTGGGCTGCTGGCTACGGAGATTTTGTTTAAAAAGCCCGCTCTTTTTGACCATTATTTTATCATCAGTCCCAGCCTCTGGTGGGACGACCAGTCGCTGCTGGAACAGCAGCCAGCCGCCTTCGACCAACCCAAATCCATTTACATTGCTGTGGGGGAAGAAGGAAAAATCATGAAACAGGATGCAAAAAAGTTGTATAAAAAGCTCTCAGCCCTTCACCGTGAAAAAAACCGTCTGTTTTTTCAGTTCTTCCCCAACCAGAATCACGGTGATGCCCTTCACCTGGCCATTTACGCTGGATTTGAGAAAGTATTTGCTGGAAAATAACTCTATAAATTGGCAATAAAGTTACTTGATTGCCGAAAGGGGGGCCAAAAATACCTCACATAAACAACGGCCAGGCGCGCACTCCGTGCTTGCTGAATTGCAGGGCTGGGGTGGGGATATGCACAAAATTGACCGTGGAAAGCAGGAAATCAAGCCAGCCAATTTTGGTTTTGATCATGGAGAGGTCGATGTCAAAGGCGAGATAATACTTGCGGTATTCGCGGGTGGTCCAGGATCCGTTGGGGTCGTCGTAGCCACCCAGCATGCCCGAGGCACCATAGCCAACCGCCAGGTTTAGCCATTTGGGATATTTGTCTTTGAAACTGCCCGGCGGCAAAAAAGACCAAACCCGGGCGCTGACCCAATGGGTGTGCCCGTTATAATCCTTCACGTAACGGGTCCATTTGTCGCCCAGCAAGTCGGGTCTGAGGGCCGCAAAGGGGGTATTATGGTAAGAAATTTTGATCTGCACCCGCTGCTCATTCCAGAGGAGTTCATTTCCCACCGCAAGTCCAGCCCCAAAGGCATTTGCGCCCAGATCCGAGGCTGAAGCGCCCCAGGCCGCGCTGAAACCGTCCAGTACCTCAATGCCCGAAAGCCCCATGAATCCCGCCACTCCACTCCAGATCAGGGCAGGCTTTTTCTTTGTGCCCGACCATTTCATCAGCCCGATCATGGCCCGGGTGCCCTGATAGCCGCCCATGGCGTGACCGCATTTGTCCACCTGTTTCCACTCGTGGGCATCATTGAACCAATGAAATTTGGTGAGCTGGGTGCCTGAGTACCAGGCACTTCCCAATACAGCGTAGGCGGTGCCAAACCCACCCACAGTCATGCCGCCCAAAGCCAGCTGCCGCTTTTTATTGGGCAGAGAATCGGGCATGAAAAAGGAATTGGCTTTTTTGTACTGAGGCTTGCGGGGAGTCCAGGAATAAGGCAGACTATCCTGCGCTTTTCCGGGTTGAGGAGAAAAGAGCAGCGGAAAAGCGAAAGCCAGCAGGATAAATGCGAATTTATTCAAAGCATTGGTTAAGCGCGGTAAACCTCCGCAGCGTGTTGCAATATATCGGCCACCACATCAGCCAGCAGCTGATCCACCTTTTCGCGGGTGGCTGACTCGGCATAGATGCGCAGCACGGGCTCAGTTCCAGAAGGGCGGATCATAACCCATTGTTCTTCAGGTAAATGGAATTTGAATCCATCCAAATCCTCGGTCCGCAGCACTTTTTGGCCGCCCAGGGTATCGTATTGGCCATCGCGGCACTGCTGAATCACATATTGCTTTTGGGGTTCGGGCAGGTGAAGGTCATTGCGTCCGTAGGAAAATGATCCAACAAGACCGTAAATTTCTTCCACCAGACCAGTCAGTGATTTGCCGGTTTTGGCCATCATTTCCAGGATCATCAGCCCGATGTAAATGCCGTCCCGTTCGGGTACGTGGCCGGTCACGGCAATTCCACCCGATTCTTCCCCGCCAACCAGCACATTTTCATTGAGCATGATCTCACAAATGTATTTGAAGCCCACCTTGGTGGTTTCGTGGGGCAGACCGTACATCTGACACAGTTTGTTGATTTTTTCTGTGCAGGAAAAGGTGGAAACCACTTTGCCGCTCAGTCCTTTCACTTTGTGCAGGTAATGGACCAGCAGCAGGATGATGTGGTGTGAATCCACGAATTCGCCCCTTTCGTCAAAAACCCCGATGCGGTCCGCGTCGCCATCCGTGGCAATGCCCAGATCCAGGCCTTTTGCGCGGATCAGGGCCTGAAATTCGGTCAGATTTTTTTCGATAGGTTCGGGTGCAGTGCCCTGAAAGGAAGGGTTGAAGTCACAGTGGAGCAGCGTGGCGTAGGGCAGAATTTTACTGATGACGTGCTGCCCGGCACCAAACATGGCGTCATAGCCAACTTTCATGGAGGAACTGCGCAGCAGTTTGACGTCGCAATTTTCCTTGATGTGATTGAGGTAAACGGCCTCCATGTCAAAATAGAGGATATTTCCGCTTTCGCACAGGTCCTCAAAACGGTTGTGGTATTCGCGGGTGGTATCTGGAATGCGGCTTTCAATGTCGGCCACCACGGAAGGAATGGCAGGACCGCCTGCACTGCTTTTCACTTTATAGCCTGAGTATTCAGGCGGGTTATGGCTGGCAGTGATCACGATTCCCAGATCGCCCTGCCGCTTGTTGGTGGAAAGGGAAACCATGGGAGTGCTGGCAAAACTGTTGGAAATGAAGACCTGAACGCCGTTTTCAGCAAAAACGGTAGCTACATGCTCGGCAAATAAACGTCCGTTGAAACGGCAGTCGTAGCCGATCATCACTTTGGGATCTTTGAAATTGTCTTTCAGGTAGGAAACGGTGCCTTCCGTGACCCGGCTCAGGTTGGCGAGGGTAAACTGATCACCAATGATGGCCCGCCACCCGTCTGTTCCAAATTTAATTTTGCCCATTTTTTTTCATTCAAATTTCACCCCGAAAATAGGGTAAATCTCTTTGGATTACAATTGAAAAGGAATTCCCTAACTTGCAACTTCAATGACCCAATCAGGTAATAATAAGGCCAATTCTTCCCTGGATCCCGATTTTTGGGACAAACCTTTGCTGGTCAGGCTGGTATTTTTTGTATTGGGGGTAATTTATGTGATCAATCGCAGTCCTTACATTTCCTTTCACGATTCCCTCAGCTTTTTGCAGGATGCCTTGCAGGGATTCAACCCTGCCACCAACGCCACGGCCCACGTTTTGTACGCTAATATGCAGCATGTGCTGGTTTCTGTACTGGGTTTTCTGCCTCCCGTTTTGGTCCTGACCCTTTTTACGGTAGGCAGCTCGCTGCTGACCCTGGGGCTGATCTTTCGATCAGCATTATTTCTTTCCCAGAGCCGCAAAGCGGCGGCGGCCGCCACCCTGATGCTGGGACTTTCCTTCACCTGGTGGCAGCAAAGCGAGATCGTGGAAGTTTATGCCTTCAACAGCCTGTTTTTCATGGCTTATTTCTACCTGATCCTGCAGGATTTGAAGGAAAATTCCGCCCGCAACCTGATTTGGGTGGCTTTGTTGTTGGGAATGAGTTTTTGGGTGCACATTCAGCACATTCTCAGCATTCCCTTCTTTTTGTATTACCTCGTTACCCGAAAAACCAATTTTGGTCTCAAAATTTCAGCATTTTTACTGCCTGTGCTGGCTTTTGGAGCCCTTTTGCTGCCTCCGCTCCTGTTGCAAACCAATTCCATTTCTGCCATTTTCTTTGACCGTCAGTTTCAGGGAAATGTGATGGGAATTGATCTGCTGGCGATTATGAAAGGTGCGTTGAAGTCGCTGCTGTTTCTGGGGTATAATTTTCACCTTTGGCTGGTTCCGTTGCTGGGGGGCATCTGGCTCGTTTGGAAAAATGAGCGAAAACTGTTTTACCAGCTTTGCTGGTTGTTGGTTCCTTATCTGGGCTTTGCCCTGAAGTATAATGTGGACGATAATTACGTATTCTTTTTGCTGCCCTACCTGGTCTTTGCCGTGTTGTCTTCGCTGGGTTTCAAGGCTCTGTTTGCCCGCTGGAAATGGAATCCAGCCATTCTTTTTGCCCTATTGCTGACCCTTTCTCCCCTCATTTATGCCTCGGCCTGGTTTGTGGCCAAACGGGCTCCAGTGGCCGCTTTGCGGGCTTATGATCAGGAAAAGGCCTATAAAAGTGGGGTGGCCCACATTTTCTGGCCAGGCAAAGCCCATGTGCAGGATCCGTTGGAAATGGCTTTCAATCTGTATCAACAGGGAACTAATGCTGATTCGGTAGAATGGAATTACCCAGCAGCCCTTGAAGTGCTGAAATTGCAGGGTAGAATTCCATAAGGGGGCCATAAAAAAAGGCGCCAAAAGGGCGCCTACGGTATTGAAACAGGAGAACACTAAAAGTATCTTTGGTACTTCCAAGTTAGGCTGAATTGCTGTCCCGGGCTATTATTCTGGTTCCCAAATCTCACAATTTTGTGCCTTCAAAATCTCAGAATGGCAAATTCTGGCAAAGTTCTTGCACCCATGTTTCATGAAATATAAAGAAGGATAAACCCGTTTCAGATTTTGAGGGTAATTCTGTATTTTTGAAAACCAGCAAATACATTTTCATGAAAAAAATCATTTCCCGCACCGTCCTCTTTTCCTCCTTCGCCCTGATCATGGGTGCAACTGCTGTTTCCTGTGCGAGCAGGGCCCATTGTCCGGCGGTGGCAGGTACGGGAAATTCGGCTTCAGCCAGTCACAAAGGCGCCAGCGGAAAATACTGTGCAGGAGTAAAAGGTACGGGTACGATCAAACCCAAGCAGAAAAAGCGCATTGAGGACGGGAATTTCTCCAAAAAAATGGAGCGCGAAAAGCTGAGAGCTCAAAACAAACCCCACGATCCTATTCAGCAAAAGACCCTGGAGGTCAAATAATAAGTTTTTGTATTGATTTTCAGGAAATCGCCAAAAACACAAAAGATCAAGGCGAACCCTGGGGAAGGAAGCGCAGTTTACCTGGGTAAATGAGCATTTCTGAGCCAGGTTCAACGATGAGATTCGAGGTTTTTGGGGATTTACTATTGAGAGATGGCCATAATGGTAAGAATTCCTTCATTTGCAGAAGGGCCTGAAAAATTGCCGCCTGCATAGAAAGGATCAAATCCTGAATAGTAGTTTCGGGCCCGTATCTGGAAGGTATAAGTGCCCGGCGTGAGGGTCCTGAAGGCCGTAAATGACCAGGGTTGAATGGTATTGATCACGGATGCAGCATCGTTCACGTCCACGGTTTGCACGGCATTGGGCACGGCCACCCCATTCTGGAATAATTGAATTACTGCTCCAGAACCTCCTCCAAAGGGGCCTGAATCCGTTTCAATGGAGCCGCTGCTGGTGATGATCAAAGCTACGTTGGTGGTTACGGAAAGGGTGATGGAAAGTCCCCCGACCGCGGTGTAGGCAGTGCCCGGGATGTAGGTGCGGATGGACGAGGCCGACCAGGTCTGGATTGACTGGCTTCCCACCGTGGCCCAGAAAGGCGCCCGGCCCGGGCCTTTGGAGAAAAGGGCTTCGCCCGCGCTTCCCGGACCCAGATTTCTCAGGGTACCATTTACGTCTGAAACCACCACGTTGGTGTCGGGCGTGGCGAGGGGATTTGAACGAATGGAACCCGCCACGTGCAGTTTTTCAAAGGGATTGGAGGTGCCAATACCCACATTTTGAGCGATCAGAATATAAACGGGTAGCAAGCAAAGCGCAAAAAATATCCCAACTCTTTTCATCATTGAATCATAATTAGTTGCCGCAAAGGGGAAAAATACGAAAAAATTATTGCTTAATCATTATTTCTATGCGAACGGAAAAAAGTGATTCCCGAACGGATAAATCAACCCTGCTGAGGTTCCTGGGCCGGATTTTTAGCTTTTCTCCAGGTTTTGAATTTGATGATGGCCCATTCCAGAAAACCAAAATAGAGGGTCAGAATCACAAAATTGATGTGAATGCTGTAAAACAGGAAAGTGATCAGACTGATCAATCCAAAAATCACCATGTAACTCAGTCCCAGTAAAAGGGTTCGCAAGACTTTATTCTTTTTTCCCAGCCGTTCCACAATCCATTCTTCCAGAAAATCGTCGGTCGAGATCATGAGATAGGAGATGGCAGAAAAGGCAATAAAAAGGAAAATAAGCATACTGCGCCGCAAAATGGGATCTCCCTGAGTGATGGCGTAATAGATATTGGCCAGGATCAAAGGTCCTGAAACCTCGCCGTAGGCCGTATTATGTTGGTCGCGGATGGCAAAATCCCCCACAATGATAAATCTGTCTTGTACCAGATCTACAATTTCTTCCTCTGAAATCCAGGGTGCAGTAAGGTCGCCCAGCAAATCGACGGGGTAACGATCTTCGGCCTCAAAGAGGTCGAAAGGGCGCATACGCATGTCCAGCACGAAGTCATTGAAAACGGATTTTCCATTCAATTGCCAGAAAAAAGTGCCGGGTTCCATGGTGGCTCCATTTCTGATCTGATACACCTGCAGGGGCAGATAGGGGGTTGTATCGTCCCGCATCAGGCTGAATTTGAGAAATTCACCTTCATTTTCCGAAAAATCGGCCACACCAGCGGGCAATCCTGTATCGTGAAAAATGTGGGGCATGGGCTTGCCTTCGCGGTCGCGGTGCTCCACCAGAATGCATTTTTTGGGGTCCATGCGACGCAATGCGTCGTGCAGGAGGGAATCGTTGGGTGCAGCTTCCTCAAAGAAAATATCGCAAATCACAAAGTCGTAAGCTTCAGGATGTTTTGCCAGCACATCAAACAAGCGGCCCAGTTTGGCCCGGTCAGTGATCACCTGATTGCCCAAAGGCGCCCCGTCCGCATCAAATTTGTCGATCAGTTGCAGGTCGTAGGCCGTATTGATAAAGCGAAAATGGTCGCGTGGAGGTTTGTCAGATTCGGGCAAAAGTGTGCGCCGCATGGCAAAGGAATATCTGTTCACCAGGGTCTCGTCACCGTGCATGAAGCTCCAGGTGATCATCCAGACGGCCAGCAGCACCATCAGCAGTCCGTGGCCGAGGCTCATGAGGATCAGAAGGAGTTTAGGTGGGATTTTTTTCAAGGAAATGCTTTTTGAATATTTCCTTAAAGTCCGTCGGGGAATTCCTGTTCGAGCCACCAATCCAGGTCCTTAGGCGAAAATTCCCCAAACTGATCTTTGAGAAATCCCTGGATTTCTTCCAATTTTTCTTCCTCGTCTGCGCCAGTTTCATCAAGAACTGCAACCAAAGTGGAAATGGATTTCTGTAATTCCCCCAAATCAGGCGCTACAAAGGTAATTGAGGGGAAATTTTCGGCAGAAATCTGGCCATTTTGGGTAATGATTCCCGCCAGGGTAACTGGATTATTTTCCTTTTGTGCCTGCCATATTTCCTCATGCCCGATCAAAATATGGTCTTTTTCCCTTTCCAGGTAGCGCAACTGGTTCACATCCAGTTTGTCTGCTTCCAGAGGGGCCGAAGTCAGGGTAAATTCAGAGGCATTGGGAGGATAATTTTCAGAATCCACCTGAATTTTGATTTGCCTTAGCACAACCAGCTTCTTTTCCTGCCCTTTGCGCTGAAACTGCTCCAGATTGGCCGATTTTCCAAGGCTGGAGCTCAGGTGGGGATTGGGTGGGGAAATGCAATTTCGTACGTAAGCCATGAATTCGCTTTGGCCCGATCCACTGGCCTGGCCTGATTTGAGGTTGAAACGGCCTTTGCTTTTGGAAAGGATGGTGGCCAGCGCGTCTGTGCTTTTGAAGACGATTTCTGTGTTGGAATCTATCTGATCGCCCTGTTTGAGGGGATTATTATTGGCTTTGTTTACGATCAGCCCTTTCACATAAATGACATGGTAGGTATCCTGAGCGCGGGTGAAGCCGGCAAACAGCAGCAAAAAAGTCAGAAGTTGGAGGCGAAAATGTTTCATTTTCTGTGGTTTTCAAGGCGTAAAGGTCAGGCTCCAGATACCCCGCAGGTCGCCGCTTTTGTATTCTGTCGCCAGATCCTTTGGATAAAGATCGGAAATTATTGCATAATCTGCATCAGCAATATCTGTGCCTTTTATTCCATGACATTTGAGACACATTTCCTGCACCAGAATGGGTGCATAAAATCCCTTTTTGCCACCCTCCAGATTGCGGATCACGGGATCCAGGCTTTCGCCCGCATGGTAGCGGGCAGTAAAACTTTCAAGCATTTCCCGTTCGGCCGCATCGGGTGCATCTTTGGGATTGCGGGCTTTGAGGCTGGTGCGTCTGATCTTCACCTGGTAGGTCTGGGAAAGGGAATCCATGAGGGGAAAGGCAGCGATATTGCAGTATTGTACCGCATGTTGCACCCCGCCCGCTTCGAGCGCGGCCTTCAGTTTTCCGCCCAGGACCTGCTGGCTGGGCCCGATGATGTCCAGTCCTTTTTGCATCCAGGCCAGGTCTTCCTGGCTGAGGTGATCAGGGTCTGGTTGGGCCAGGGCCCCGGGCTCTTTTTCGGTCGATTTTCCGCCACAACTTTGGGCCAGACCATTGATCAGCAGCAAGGTCAACAGCAGAGCGAGTTTGGTTAAATCAAATTTCATGGCTGGTCTCGGGAGTTTGGAGATAAGTCAGTGTGCCTGCGCCGCAAGCCACTTCAAAAAGATAAAGGGTTCCCTTTTGCGAAAATTCATCCCAGAATGCCTTTTTGAGGTTGTCCCAGGCTTCGCCTGAGAATACGCAGGCCGAAAAAATCATGTAGATTTCCTGATTTCGGATGGCACACACAAAAGGAGGAGATTTTAGTGCTTCCACATTTTCACCCAATTCGATCTGGTCGGGGTCACTGCTTTCATGGCCGTTGAGCCAGTCGCTCAGGGTGGTGCGCATGTCCGCTTCAGATTTGAATTCCCAGGCTTTAAAAATGGGACGAATGTAAATTTTATTTCCGTATTCGTTGGCAATGGTCTGTTGCCGCAGGTATTTTTTGAATACGGATTTTTTGGAATTCGACCAGCGGGGCGTTTCCTCCATTACATCAATGCGATCCTCCTTAAAATCCGTACTGAACAGTTTTTGTGTCACTTCCCGCACCCGGGTTTCAAAATTCATTTCCTGCTGATCGGGCAAAACCTGGGTCAGATCGTCCGGATCAATGGTTTTGGGAGTCTGGGTTTCCAGGGTGTCGTCGGTCCATTTGGGGCCTTTGGAATCGGTCTGACTGCCGCAGGCAGTCAAAATTGTCACCAGGAACAATAATAAAATCAATTGGGCTTTGTGCATCTGCAAATATACAAAGTCAAAGTATTGGGAATCTCAAAAAACACAGAAGATCAAGTCCAGCGATGAGATTGAAGTTTTTGGAGGTTCCCTTTTGAAACACACCTCAACTCAGGTCCAGATGTGGGTGAAATTGACCGTGGCCTGGCACGGCCCGAGGTCGAACCCCAAAAACCAAAAGAGGACGCCCCTCGCGGAGCATCCTCTTGATCCATCTTCAATTGTATTTTGCCTTATTTCTCGGCCTGCTGGCGGATCAGATTCAGGGCAGATCCTGCCTTGAACCACTCGATCTGGATGTCGGAATAAGAATGATTGGCCTTGAACTGGTCGGTGGAACCGTCGGCATGGTGGAGCACCACGGTGACCTGGCTGCCAGGGGCAAATTCGGTCAGGCCGAGCAGATCAAAGGTATCATCTTCACGGATCAGGTCGTAATCGGCCGGATTGGCGAAGGTCAGGGCGAGTGCGCCCTGCTTTTTAAGGTTGGTTTCTGCGATACGGGCAAAGGAACGTACGATCACGGCTTTGACGCCCACAAAGCGGGGCTCCATGGCCGCATGCTCGCGGGAGGATCCTTCTCCGTAGTTTTCGTCGCCGATCATGACCGAGCTTACGCCAGCTGCACGGTAGGCTTTGCCTACCTTGGGGGCAGGCATATACTCGCCGGTCAGGGCGTTTTTCACGTTATTGGCTTCTCCGTTGAAGGCATTCACCGCGCCCATCATCAGGTTGTCTGAGATGTTTTCGAGGTGACCACGGAAACGCAACCAGGGACCAGCCATGGAAATGTGGTCAGTGGTGCATTTGCCCTGAGCTTTGATGAAAAGCTTCAGGCCTTTCAGGTCGGTGCCCTCCCAGGCCGGGAAAGGAGTCAACAACTGCAGACGCTTGGAATCAGGGGCTACATTGACCGTAATTCCACCTCCGTTTTCAGCGGGAGCCACAAATCCGGCATCTTCCACGGCAAAACCTTTGGGAGGAAGTTCCAAACCTTTGGGTTCAGCCAGTTTCACCTGCTTGCCGTCCCGGGTGGTCAGGGTGTCAGTCATGGGGTTGAAATCCAAACGACCGGCAATGGTCAGAGCCGTGGTGAGTTCGGGAGAAGCCACGAAAGCGTGGGTATTGGGGTTGCCGTCGTTACGCTTTTTGAAGTTGCGGTTGAAAGAGGTAACGATGGTGTTTTTCTTCTCGGGATTATTGGTGTGGCGGGCCCACTGTCCAATGCAGGGACCGCAGGCGTTGGCCATTACCACTCCCCCAATGTCGCCAAAGTCGTCCATCAGGCCGTCGCGTTCCATGGTGTAACGGATCATTTCAGAGCCGGGGGTCACGTTGAATTCAGCTTTGGATTCGATGTTATTGGCTTTGGCCTGACGGGCCACGGAGGCCGAGCGGGTAATGTCTTCGTAGGAAGAGTTGGTGCAGGAACCAATCAGACCAACTTCCACTTCAATGGGCCAGCCATTTTCGCGGGCAACTTGTCCAAGCTTGGAGATAGGCCAGGCGGCGTCTGGGGTGAAAGGGCCGTTTACGTGGGGTTCGAGGGTGTCGAGATTAATTTCGATCACCTGATCGTAGTATTTTTCGGGATTGGCGTTGACTTCGTCGTCTGAGCGCAGGTGCTCAGCCACGGCATCGGCCAGTTTGGCCACGTCTTCGCGGCCCGTGCCCACCAGATAGTCGCGCATGCGGCTGTCGTATTCGAAGGTGGAAGTGGTGGCTCCAATTTCAGCGCCCATGTTGCAGATGGTGCCTTTTCCTGTACAGGAAATGTTTTTGGCTCCAGGTCCGAAGTATTCCACGATGGCGCCCGTGCCGCCGTCCACGGTAAGGATGCCAGCCACTTTCAGGATCACATCCTTGGCTGAAGTCCAGCCATTCATGCTGCCGGTCAGTTTTACCCCGATCAGTTTGGGCATTTTCAATTCCCAGGCCATGCCAGCCATCACATCCACCGCATCTGCTCCACCTACCCCAATCGCAACCATGCCGAGGCCGCCTGCGTTCACAGTGTGGGAGTCTGTCCCGATCATCATGCCGCCGGGGAAAGCGTAATTTTCCAGAACAACCTGGTGAATAATTCCTGCTCCGGGCTTCCAGAAACCAATTCCGTATTTATTGGAAACCGTTCCCAAAAAGCCATATACTTCGCTGTTGGAGGAATTGGCAGTGGCGAGGTCGGTGGAGGCGCCGTCTTTTGCCTGGATCAGGTGATCGCAGTGCACGGTGGAGGGAACAGCGACTTTTTCTTTGCCAGCCATCATAAACTGCAGGAGGGCCATCTGAGCCGTTGCATCCTGCATTGCCACCCGGTCGGGGCTGAAGTCCACGTAGGATTTGCCGCGGCCAAAAGCTTCAGTTGCTTTTCCGTCGTAAAGGTGGGAATAGAGAATTTTTTCGGATAAGGTCATGGGGCGTCCCAAAACTTTGCGGGCAGCCGCAATTTTGCCGGGAAGCTCAGCATAAACCTTTTGAATCATGTCGATGTCGAAAGCCATTGCCTGGAATTTTTAAGGTGTTTTTATGTTGAATTATTTCTTGTCAGGAGCAAGCAAAATTAATCCATTCACCTTCTGGAACAAAAAAAAATAAGGGATTGTTCCGTTTTCAAAGCGCAAAAATCTGGTCATTTTGGAATCAACAGTTCACCTTTTTTATTTCGATGAATTTGTTAGCAATCGACCCCATATATTGCAAATAGTTCAATGAGGGTTATTCGTTTTTTTTAATAAAATCTGTAATTAGCGGTCGGATTACGGTTTAGGGTTCTGGGATCGCGAAATGAAATTTGACAAAAATTGACCGTAAACAGAAAACTGTTTTATGCGCTCTGGAAAAACCTACATTCTCGGCATTTCTGCCTTTTACCACGATTCCGCTGCGGCTTTGCTGTGCGATGGGAAGATCGTGGCTGCGGCCCAGGAAGAGCGTTTTACCCGCAAAAAACACGACGATTCCTTTCCCGAAAATGCGGTCAGATTTTGTCTGGAGGAGGCGGGAATCCAAACCAAAGACCTGGATGTAATTGCTTTTTACGACAAACCCTTCCTGAAATTTGAGCGCCTGCTGGAAACCTATTATGGCTTTGCCCCCAAGGGCATTCGCTCCTTTTTGATGTCTATCCCAGTCTGGATCAAGGAAAAATTGTTCCTGCGCAAGTTGCTGGTGGATGAATTCAAAAAAATTGGCACCTGGGACCGCAAAAAGACCCGTTTTCTCTTTCCAGAGCACCACCTTTCCCACGGCGCCAGCGCCTTTTTTGCCTCTCCTTTTGCTGAAGCTGCCATCCTGACCATCGACGGGGTGGGAGAGTGGGCCACTGCTTCCATTGGACGGGCCAGGGGCAATCAGGTGGAAGTTTTACAGGAATTGCGTTTTCCCCATTCTCTCGGACTTTTGTACTCTGCATTCACGTATTTTTTGGGTTTTCGGGTCAACAGCGGGGAATATAAGTTGATGGGACTCGCGCCTTACGGCAATCCTACGGCCGAACAAACCGCGAAATTTAGGGACCTGATCAAAACCGAACTCATCGATCTCAAAACAGATGGTTCCGTTCACCTTGATCAGACTTATTTCAAATATGCTTTTGGGTTGCGCATGGTGCAAGACCGCAAATGGGAAAAACTGTTTGGATTTCCCCGCCGGGAAGCCGAGTCTGAACTGACTCAGGCGCATTGCGACCTGGCCCTGGCCATTCAGCAGGTGACCGAGGAAGCGGTTTTGAATATGGCCCAACATGCACGAAAAATTACCAGCATGTCCGATCTGGTGCTGGCGGGCGGGGTAGCGCTCAATTGTGTGGCCAACGGAAAATTGCTGGAAGCGAAGATTTTCGATCAGATATTTATTCAGCCTGCAGCTGGAGATGCTGGCGGCGCCCTGGGAGCCGCCTGGGCTGCCCACTACATTGATGGAGGGCATGCATACATGCCTGGAAAGGGCCGTGATGGGATGTCGGGCGCTTATCTCGGCCCCGAATTTTCGGACAAGGAAATTCTTCAAATGGCCCGAAGCCACGATGCCGCTTTCACCCACTTTCCCGAATTCGACGACCTGGCCAAAGCCACGGCAAAGATCATTTCCGAAGGAAATGTGGTCGGCTGGTTTCAGGGCAGGATGGAATGGGGGCCCCGTTCGTTGGGCAACCGCAGCATTTTGGGCGACCCGCGCAACCCTGAAATGCAGAAAAAACTCAATCTGAAGATCAAATACCGCGAAAGTTTCCGCCCCTTTGCACCTTCGGTGCTGGCAGGTGACGTGGACAAATACTTTGACCTGGAGGTGGATTCGCCCTACATGCTGCTGGTGGCTCAGGTGAAAAATGAGCGCCGCAAAAAGCTGCCTGAAGGATTTCAGGATCTGCCTCTGCTCGAAAAACTGTATTTCGAGCGGTCAGATCTGCCGGCCATCACCCACCTGGATTTCTCAGCCCGGGTGCAGACCGTGCACCACGACACCAATCCCCGCTTTTGGGAATTGATCAGCGCGTTCCGCAGCCTGACGGGTGAAAGTTTGCTGGTGAATACCAGCTTCAACGTGCGGGGCGAGCCCATTGTGTGCACCCCCGGCGATGCCTATCGCTGTTTTATGCGCACGGAAATGGATTATCTGGTGGTGGGGAATTACCTTTTCGCCAAAAATGACCAACCTGAATGGCCCGAAAAAGAAACCTGGAAGGAGGATTATCCGCTTGATTAGCAAGGGGCAATCAGCGGTCAGCTTTCAGCAAAAAGCATCCCACGCCATGCTCCCAAAACCCAAAACCCAAAACCCAAAACCCAAAACCCAAAACCCAAAACCCAACACCCAAAACCCAACACCCAAAACCCAACACCTAACTGCTAACAGCTCAAAAAATGAAAAACCGCACTGAAACATATAAAACCATCCTGGTATTGGCCGCTGCTGCGCTGGTTGCGCATTTCGTCTTCGACAAAACCTGGCTCATTTACCTGAGCCTGGGCCTGATGGTAATCAGTTTGATCTCGGGATGGGTGGCGGATAAAATTTCCTGGCTCTGGCTGAAATTCGCGGAGATTTTGGGAAATGTGAATTCTAAAGTGATCCTGGGTGTGATTTTCTTTATTTTTCTCACTCCCCTGGCTTTTTTGTATCGTTTGATGGGAAAAAACAGCATGCAATTGAAGCGCAAAGGCCAGGGAGAAAGCTATTTTACCGAACGAAACCACACTTACACTGCAAAAGATTTAAAAAATCTCTGGTAAATTTTGTTTTATCGAGATAAAATTCTACTTTAGTAATACCTCTGTATTTCGTCCAATCCGAACACTTCTTTTTTACAGGCAATGCCATTTGAACACTTGGGCATTCACTGTAACATTTTTAATCCGGCAATCTGTCGAAGCATAACCTGTGCCTTTACAATTGCCCTAAAAAAATGATTATGAGCCGAAAAAGAAGTGAAAATTCCTTTTCCAATCACCGTTCTTATCGTTTTTCCGCTCCCGTTTTTTCGCGGGACCCACATTCTTTGTGCAATTCCCGGCAAAAAGAGTCCCAATTCGGGCTCGCGGCCTGGGTAATCCTGCAGGAAGAAATTGATGAAGGATAATGGCCACTGAGAAATCTAGGCTAACCCATACGAACCCTTGAGTAACCTGTCCTGATCTGGACAGGCGAAACGAGCGACTGCTGTCCCGTTCTTTGATATCAATTCACAGCAGTCCTGAATTTTGTTTGCCTGCAGCTTTAACCGGCTGAGCCTTGTTTAAACTAAATATCGGAACAGGATCACCCGCAGTGCCTTACAGTGGAAAACAGTGAAATCAAGAAGTTTACCCAAAGTTCTTTCACCCTTAACCTATGTGAGGCCCGGGTACCTGTCCGCGTTTTGCCCGCGTGGCGAAACTTTAACCAATGACAAAGTAGTTAAAATTAACCATAAATGAAAATTTCATAATCCACCTCTCTTTCTCAGTTAATTTTTTTCAGCCCATATTACTAATCTCTCCCATTTGTGACGCCCGGATGTGCCGCACTTAGATGCATCCGGGCATTTTTTGGACAAAATTTTGCACGGTATTTGCTAATTTGCAGGGTAAATTCAGATTCATGCAAAGAAACTGTTTCCTCCTTTTAATGCTTCTTCTCCCCCTGGGTGCCTTTGCCCAGGGACAATTTTCCCTTGAATGGGCGCTCAAAAACACCACCATCAAGGACAGTTTGCGCGATACCACCCTGAAGACCCGTCAGTTTATGGGCGGAAGTGCAGTGGAAGTGCCGGCTGGCAAGCAATGGAAAATTGAAAAAATCCTCGTTTCCATGGGGTCCTACACCATGAAAGCCAGTTCAGTAAAACACAAGGAAGTCATGCAGGAAGGCGAACGCCTCAATTTTCCTATTTTTTCAACTGAAGCTCAATTATTGGATGACGGCAAAAGTGATGTGGAATACATTTTAACCTACCGCGAATTCAAAGCGGGGGAACTCATTCCTGAAACACCTCCCTCCAACCCAAAACCTCCTGACCAGAAGTGAAACTCCTTTCAGTCGGTGGGTCTTTGTTTCGTCGTCTGGGAGCATATTTACACGGAAAACGCAAAGAAATTCTGCTTTCCCTGGCCACCACGTTCATCCTGCTGGTATTGGTGGGGGGCGGAATGGAGATTTGGTTTCGGGTGAAAAGAGCCCAGGAATACGATCGTCTGACTGAAAATTTGTAGAAAATGCCCTTTGCTTCCATGCTTCAGAGATTCCAGGCCTGGTGTATCAGTTGGCGCCCAATCAATGCAAAACCAATTCGCAGGGTTTTTCCGATCTGGAGCGAACCTTCAAAAAGCCCGCAAACACCCGCCGTGTGGCCCTGATTGGAGATTCTGTGGCCGAAGGCCTGGGAGTGGATATCAGCAAAGCTACTTTTGCCAAATTGCTTGAAAATCAGCTGAATGAAGCGGATTTCACCCACCGTTACGGAGTAATCGTATTTGCCGTAAGCGGTTATACCACTAGCCACGACCTGGCCGAAGCCTTTCGTACCCATGATTGGCGCGAAGTCGCCATCATCCAGAACGACAGCACCCCCGATCCCTGGCACCCCAATCCAAACGGTCACAAAATCATCGCAGATGCCATTTTTCCCCATCTGAAAGCATATTTTGGGATCGGAAAAAGCGCAAAAAGTCCTATCTTGCCAGCCAAATTTTGATCACATGAAATTATCCTATAACTGGTTAAAACAGTATGCAAGCCATAACTGGAGCCCCGAAGAGTTGGCTTACCAACTCACCATGACGGGACTGGAAGTGGAAAGCACGGAGAAGTATGAAACCATTCCAGGCGGACTGGAAGGCGTGGTGGTGGGTCACGTAAAGACCGTAATTCCCCATCCTGATGCCGACCGTCTGAGAGTGACCACCGTGGACGTAGGCGGTGAGGAAGATTTGCAAATCGTTTGCGGGGCTCCCAATGTGGCCGTTGGCCAAAAAGTTCCCGTGGGACTGGTGGGAACCACCCTTTTTCCGTCAGAGGGAGAATCATTTACCCTGAAAAAATCAAAAATCCGTGGGGTGGAATCCCTGGGCATGATCTGCGCTGAGGATGAACTGGGCCTGGGCAAAGGTCATGACGGAATCATGGTGCTGGCCGCAGATTTGCAGCCTGGGACGCCTGTTTCCAAAGTTTTTAACCTGGAATCAGATTATATTTTCGAAGTGGGATTGACTCCCAACCGTGCCGACGGAGCCAGCCATTATGGCGCTTCCCGCGATATTTCAGCTTTGCTGCGCAAAAAATCGAGCCTGCCCAAAATTGAATTCGCAGGTGGAACCCCTGCCGAAGCAAACCCTTTTACCATCGAACTCCCCGAGCCAGATAAATGCCCGCGCTATGCGGGGATTTACATCTCAGGCGTCAAAGTGGCCGAAAGCCCTGACTGGCTGAAACATCGCCTGAAATCCATTGGCCTGAGGCCCAAAAATAATGTGGTGGACATCACCAATTTCGTCCTGCACGAACTTGGACAACCCCTCCACGCCTTCGACGCTGCCAATCTTACCAACCGTAAAATTGTGGTCAAAACCCTGACCTCTGACCAGAAATTTACCACCCTCGACGAGCAGGAACGCAACCTGCGGGCTGGTCAGGATCTGATGATTTGTGACGGAGACAAGCCCGTGGCCATTGCCGGGATCATGGGCGGACTGGGTTCTTCGGTCACCGACCAAACCACAAATATCTTTCTGGAAAGTGCCTATTTCGACCCGACCACCATCCGTAAAACCGCCAAATATCTGGGCATGAAAACGGATGCCTCCTACCGTTTCGAGCGGGGAGTGGATCCCAATATGGTGCTCACGGCAGGATTGCGGGCCGCAGCTCTGATTCAGGAGCTGGCTGGTGGCACGGTTTCCGTGGCGATCGATCAGGGACAACAAAATTTCCCTCCTTTCGAGGTGGAATATGACATTGCCTACGGCAATCGCATCATGGGCCACGAATTTACCCGCGGGCAAATCATCGAATTGCTGAACGCGGTTGACATTGAGGTGGCCGCTGAAAACGGAAACCTGCTGCAACTGCGGGTGCCCCAGTTCCGGGTGGATGTGCAACGTCCGCAGGACGTGATGGAGGAGATTTTGCGCATTTTCGGCTTCAACAGTGTGCCCATTCCCCGCGAAACCAAATTCTCCTTTGGCTCAGATTTTCGCACCAAAGACGTCGCCCTGCAGCAGAAATACTACGACTACCTGGCTGGAAGCGGCTGGCGCGAGATCATGACCAATTCCCTGACTCAGGCCCGTTATGCGAATGACCGTACCGTCAATCTGATCAACAGCCTCAGCGAGGAAATGGCCGTCATGCGGGACAATCTGTTGATTTCAGGTCTGGAGGTGATCGAATACAACCACAACCGCAAGAATTTCAACCTGAGATTGTTCGATCCGGGTAAAATTTACTGGCAGGAAAACGGAAAATACCGCGAAAAAGAGCAGGTAGCCCTGTTCATTACGGGAAATTCCAACGAAGATCACTGGCGCAGCAAACCTGTGAAAACGGATTTCTTTGCCCTGACTTCAGAAATGGAGCGTCTGCAAAACTGGTTTGGATTCCAGGGAAATACGGTCGAATTGGATGATCCAGAAAATTTCGACTATGGACTGGCCCTGATGAAGGGCAATACTCCCGTGGCCTGGTATGGCCGCGCGGCCTCCCGTCACCTCAAAGGACGGAATATCCGTGGGGAAGTATTTTATGCCATCATCGACTGGAATCCCCTGCTCGAACATTGGGCGAAGCAGAAAATCCGTTTTGTGGAACCACCCAAATTCCCTTCCTCAGAAAGGGATATTTCCATGATTGTGCCTGATTCTCAGAATTATCTGGCCATCAGAAATGCCATTCAGGGGGCAAATCCCAAAATAATCAAAGCCGTCAACCTGACCGACGTGTATAAGGGCGACAGCATTGGCGAAGGCCGGAAAAGCTATCTGGTCAATGTCGTGTTGCGCGACGATAGCCAGACCCTGACCGACCAGAAGGCCGACAAAATCATGGAAAGGGTGTTTGGAATCCTGGAAGGCGAAATGGGCGTGGAAATCAGGAAGTGATGTAAAAGGTCACGCAAAGATTGAAAGGTCACGCAATCCCGATAGCTATCCGGGACCGCAAAGGGGTTGTTTTCCGCGTTTCGTGGGTTGAAGAGAGCGAATACCGAAAGCGTTCGGTACGCAAGCTGAAATGCATTAAACGGTCCAGCTTAGCGCCTTTTGCCATTCCAACCAACGCCATATGGGCCCAAAAAACTTGGCGTTCTTAGCGTTACTTACCACTTCAAACACAATTATACCCATTGAAATCCTTTGGAAACTAAACTGAAAATCGGCCTGATTTTCCATTTTTTCCAGAAGGATAAATTATTAATTTTGCTGAAGATGTGTTAAATATCAATTGGAGAATTTATTTAACAAATTGGATGATCTCGGCGAGAAGGCCGAGTACCTCGATCAGAAACTGAAAAGTCTGGTTGAGGAAAATGCTGTTTTGAAACAAAAAGTCCGGTCGCTGGAGCAAAAACTCGAATCGAAAGATGAAGAATTGGCCAAAGCTTCCGAACAGGTTAATACGATCCAACTGGCCCGAAAGCTAAGTGGTGACTTCGACAGCACAGAAGCTGTGGAAGAATTGAAAAAGAAAATCAACCAGTATATCAGGGAAATAGATCATACCCTGAGGTTGATTGGAGATTAAGCGTGAATACAATAGCTGGATTTTGGATAAATATTCCATAAAAGTAAACATTCTCGGACGGCCCTACCCACTCCTGGTTAAGACCGAAGAGGAAGAGTCTGTCCGGAATGCCGCACGACTGATCAATGAAAAGATCAAAGTGTATAAAGAAAGATTCAGCGTAAAAGATGACCTGGACCTGGTGATAATGTGTTGTCTCGAACTCGCAACCGATAATATTCATCAGTCTGCCCGGGTAAGGCAAACTTCAAAGACTGCGGGCGAAAAAATCGCCCGCATCGACGAACTGCTCAATTCCGCCATCCTGACCGCCGAAGAGGATATTCCCCTCAAGGACGAGCAGCTCTCCTGATTTTCTTTTTCACGACTTACTTTCAGGTTTGAACGGATCGGTTTGATGTATTTTTTAGTATGAACATTTAAACCGAGGTTCTCATGATGATTGTCGTTTATATTTTAATTGGCCTGATTGCCGGAGGTGCAGTGGGATTTTTGGTGGGAAATAAGAACACCAAAAAGGGCCTGATCGAGGCTGAGGCAAAAGCCAAAGCCATTCTTGCTGAAGCTGAGGAGAAAGGTGAGGGAATCAAGAATTCCCGTATCAACCGGGCCAAGGCCATGATCCGGGAAAAACAGGAAAAATTCGAAGAAGAAGCCAAAAGAAGGAGCCAAAAACTCGAACAGGCTGAAACCCGGGTGCAGCAAAAAGAATCTGCCCTTAACAAAACCAGCAAACATCTCGAAAGCGAAAAACGTCGCCTCGATACCCAGCAGGAATCTCTCAAAACTCAGCTTGATGCCCTCAATATCAAAAACGAGGAAGTAGAGAAAAAACGCCACGAAATCGTGGCTCAGCTGGAAAAAGTCTCCAACCTCTCGGCCGAAGAAGCCCGCACCACCATGATGGAACTCGTCAAGGACGAGGCCCGCAGTCTGGCTTCCACCTCGGTCAAAGAGATCGTGGAGGAAGCCAAGATGAATGCCAATAAGCAGGCCAAAAAGATCATCATCCAGACCATTCAACGCACTGCCGCAGAGCATGCGATTGAGAATACGGTCTCCGTTTTCAACCTTGAAAACGATGAAATCAAAGGCCGCATCATCGGCCGGGAAGGCCGCAACATCCGGGCGCTCGAAGCCGCCACGGGCATTGAAATCATCGTGGATGATACTCCTGAGGCCATCATCCTTTCCGGATTTGACCCGGTGCGCCGCGAAGTGGCCCGCCTTTCCCTGCAAAAACTCGTGCAGGACGGCCGTATCCACCCCGCCCGCATCGAGGAAGTGGTCAAGAAAGTAAGCAAGCAAATCGAAGAAGAAATCCGTGATACAGGCGAGCGTACCGCAGTGGAACTGGGTATCCATGGTCTGCCTCCCGAACTCGTTCGCATGGTGGGCCGCATGAAATACCGCTCATCCTACGGACAAAACCTGCTCCAGCACTCCAAGGAAGTGGCCCGCCTGTGTGCCACCATGGCTTCTGAACTGGGCCTCAATGCCAAACTGGCCAAGCGTGCCGGCCTCCTGCACGACATTGGCAAAGTACCTGAAGATCAGCCCGAACTGCCCCACGCCCTGCTGGGAATGGAGCTGGCTCAGAAATACAAAGAGCATCCAGATGTATGCAACGCGATTGGCGCTCACCACGACGAGATCGAAATGAATTGCGCCATTGCCCCGATTATCCAGGCCTGCGACGCCATCAGTGGATCACGTCCGGGCGCACGCCGCGAAATCGTGGAAAGCTACATCAAGCGCCTCAAGGAGCTTGAAAGCATGGCTCTGACCTATCCCGGGGTGGTAAAATCCTATGCCATCCAGGCCGGTCGCGAACTGCGTGTGATCGTGGAATCTGACCGCGTGACCGACGAGGAATCTGATCAGATTGCATTCGATCTTTCCCAAAAGATCATGAACGAAATGCAGTACCCCGGCCAGATCAAAGTGACCGTCATCCGCGAAAAACGCGCCATTGCTTACGCCAAATAAGATTTCAAATTAAAGTTTGCGGGCTGCGGGATCCGGAATTCATTCCTTCCTGTAGCCCGCAATTCTTTTCCCATGAAAATTTCCGCCTCCATCTTTTCCAACCCCAACCGCCCGCTTACTGAAATGGTACGTGAGCTGGATGAGTACGGAATTGACTTTTTTCACGTGGATTGCAAGGACGATCTTTCTGTGTTTGAAGAAATCCGTCTCATTCGCCAGGAAAGTTCACGTCCCATTGATCTGCATATCATTTCCCCCGAACCCGAAAAATTCTTCCCCGGCATCCGCGAGCACCAGGTGGAATGGGTGACTTTTCAGCTTGAATCCCTCACTCAACCCCTTGAATTCCCGGAAATTAAGGGAACACGCTGGGGCATTGCCCTGGTCTCAGACACTCCCGTGGAGGAGTTTGAGCCATACCGTGAGAAGGCTGACTTTGTCCTGTTTATGACCACTACACCCGGCGAAAGTGGGGGAAGGTTTAATAAATCCAATTTCAGCAAAATCCATTCCTTCAGAAACGCTTATCCGGGCATTCGTATTCATGTGGACGGCGGGGTAAATGCCGAAATTTCCTTCATCCTGCGCAATATGGGCGTGGATGTGGTGGTCTCGGGATCATTTTTGGTGGGAGCAGATTCCATTGGCCGTGCGCTGATCGATCTCAGGGTGAATAATACGGCTTCCGGGTACCGCGTGAGTGATTTCATGATTGGGAAAGAGGAATTGCCAGTTTTGGAAGAAACCTGGTTTGGCCTGGAGGAAGTGTTGCTGACCATCGAAAATTATCAACTGGGATTTTGTCTGCAGGTCAGTTCCGAAGGAAAACTCACGGGCCTGATCACCAATGCCGACATTCGCAGGGGACTGATTCGCCACATGAGCGACCTCAACAAACTGAAAATTGACAGCATCATCAATCCCCGCCCCAAAGTTGTAAATCAGGATTTTACCGTGGCAGAATTGCTGGATTTCATCAAATCACTGCCCTTCCCTGTATTATATTTGCCCGTGGTTGACGATCAAAATCACCTGACGGGCGCTCTGACATTTAATAATCTGATCAAAGGAGAATTATGATCCTTCACCTCAAAGCCTCGGTTGATGCCAACCGCGCCAGTGAAATTGCTGCCGAACTCAAAGCGGCCCACGTCATCCTGCCAGGCGGCCATGTGCTGGTCACCTCAGCCAAAGTGAAATCCGTTGACTCACATTACGACCAGTATATCCAGGAATCGTTCGTGATGGAAAGCGATATTCAGCTGGCCAGTCGCAAATATCTCGGCGAGACCCGAACCATTCACCTTGGCGACGGACTGACCCTGGGTGGTTCCAGCCACAATACTGTATTCATGACCGGGCCCTGCTCCGTGGAATCGAAGGAACAGATTACTCAGGCTGCCGAACTGTGCGTGAGTCTGGGGGTAAAAGTGCTGCGTGGCGGGTGTTACAAACCACGTACCTCTCCCTACACATTCCAGGGCCTCGGCCTGGAGGGGCTGATGCTGTTGGTGGAAATGCGGGAGAAATATGGCCTGAAAATCATCTCTGAAGTGCGCGATTTCAGCCATGTGGACGAAGTGATCGAGCACGTGGATGTGATACAGATTGGGGCCAAAGCCATGTACGACCACGGCATCCTCAAGGCCTGCGGCAAAGCCCGCAAGCCCGTATTGCTCAAGCGCGGATTTGGGTCCACCCTTCAGGAGTTTGTGCAGGCAGCGGAATTTATCCTTTCGGGTGGCAACGAACAGGTGATCCTTTGCGAAAGAGGCATCCGCACTTTCGAAACCAAAACCCGTTTCACCCTGGATCTGTGTGGAGTGGCTTATTTGAAGGAATACACCAATCTGCCCATTGTGCTCGATCCCAGCCATGCCATGGGCTACCGCTACGGCGTGGCCGATCTTTCCCGTGCCTGCACTGCCATGGGCGTGGACGGATTGCTGATTGAAGCCCATCCCAATCCCAATGTAGCCAAATCTGACGCAGACCAGCAACTGGATTTCCCTGCGCTCAGGGCATTGCATGCCACCCTGGGACCCATTGCCACTGCCGTAGGGCGCAATTTCGTTTGAGTATGAATCACCTGGCAGGCAATCTTACATTTCTGAGAGAACAGCGTGGCTGGTCACGGACCGAACTGGAGCAAAAAGTGGGTCAGGGATTTCATTCCCAGTTTATTGAATCAGAGAATTTGGAGCCGACTCTGGATGAATTGATTCGCCTGGGAGAGATATTTAATCTGCCGCTGGATCGTCTTTTGCGGCGTGACCTGAAGGCCGAATATGAGTTGAATCTCAATCAGAAAATCAGCCTGCTGGTGCTCGATATCGACGGGGTGCTGACCGACGGGGGAATGTTTTTTGGGGAATCTGGTGAAGAATTCAAGCGTTTTGACTCCAAAGATGGGCGTGCGATCATCAATCTGGGCAGAAGCGGGGTGAAGGTGGCTTTTTTGAGCTCAGGCATCAAAGATGGAGCAATCAGAAACCGGGCCCTTAGGGTGGGAGTGAAGCTGGTGCATGTGGGTACGGAGCCCAAGGAGGAGATTTTGCAGGGTTGGATTAATGATTTGGGGATTTCCTGGGAGAATGTCGCTTTTGTGGGGGACGATGTGAACGACAAGGAGGTGATTGCGCGGGTTGGGCTTTCAGCCTGCCCGTCTGATGCAGTGGATCTGATCAAAAATGCAGTCCACGTGGTGCTGAATCATCCTGGCGGCCACGGCGCGGTACGCGAATTTGTGGAACATTTTCTGCTCCCTATCGTCTGAATTTGCCTCCTGAAAATCCTTTGGGACCGTTCAGGTTAAACAATATTCTTTATCACCCACATGAAATCACCTCTCCAGGCAGGGTACCTTGAATATGCCCGACTTTTTCAGCATCCTGATCTTACCATTGGGGATTACCGCGATCCCATGCTTACTTTTTTACATCAGTTGAACGAATTTTTGGGCCTCTCGTCGGATAATCCGCTTTTTACCCAGGATTTGAAAACGCTCAGAGGCAAAGCATTAAGCACCTACTGGGCTGGTCATTGCCTGGTTGACCACAGCCGCACCTGGAAATTTTGTCAGGGAATTATTGCCGCAGTAAAGGACAAACTGACTGAAAAGAAAAAGCCCATCAAACTGCTTTATGCGGGCTGCGGACCATTTGCCACCCTGGCTCTGCCTCTGACTCAGGTTTTTACCCCCGACCAGTTGCAGATTACCTTGCTGGAAATCAATCCAGAAAGTCTTTCCATCCTGCAAAAAGTCATTCAGGAAATCGAAATAGAGGCCTTTTTTCCACAAATCGTCAACTGTGACGCCTGCCTTTGGGTCGCAGATCAGAAGTATGATGTGGTGGTGACCGAGACCATGCAGGCCGCTCTGCGGCAGGAACCCCAGGTGAGTATTTCCTTGCATTTGATGCAGCAGTTTCCTGACGATACTGTGCTTATTCCAGCAGAAATTTCCATCACTGCCCTGCTTGAAAGAAGAGCGCAGCCTACCCTTGAAAGACCTCTGTTTTCCCTTTCTGCCACAGGATTGGAGGCTCATTCAGGAGAATTTGTCCAGGGGGAACATTTGATTTACAGGGACGAATTTGATTTGCCTCCCGAAACTGACCTGCAGGATGTTTCCCTGGATACACGAATTCATATTTACAAAACCTGGGCTCTGGGCCACAAGGAAAGCGGCCTGACCATGCCCCATTACCTGCAAAGGAATTGCCGTGAGGTGTCCCATCTGGCTTTCACCTATACCCTGGACGAAAATCCCTCCTGGCAGTTACAAATCAGTTGAAATTGCTTATTCCACCACCACTTTGTGAGAGGAAATTCCGCGAGGCGTACGCAGATTCACCAGATACACTCCTTTGGCATGGTCGCTCATGTCCACCGTGGTTTTGGATAATTTCACTTCTCCCAGATTTTTTTGGCAAACCACCTGTCCAAACATAGACATGATTTCCAGGTCCAGAGACTGGCGGTAATCCAGTTCCACCTCAATATTGAGCTGGCTGTTGGTGGGATTGGGATAAACCCTCACCTGACGCGAACTGATGGGATCGCTGATGCCAACTCCCGTTCCCACTTTGAAATTATAGACCAGTTCCGTCCCGAAATTGGCCTCAAATGAATGCAGCAAGCCGCCGCCATCTTGCCAGAGGTCCACATAGCCCGTGCCATCGTTATTGGCAAAAAATTCCAGTCCGTCCTTGCCCGTATCCCAGATATACAACTGGTAGCAGTCGTCGTTAAGGTGGAAAGTGTCGCGATTGATGGTATTAGGGGCCCAGAAGGGGCTGCTTTGATACAAAATGGTGCCTGCACTGTTGTAGAGACGATATTTGGTCTCGTTGACTGCACTGTTGGTTTTGAAAACCAGCACCAAATCACCCGGCTGAGTGGGAGGATTGGTGTAGGTCGTGCGGTAGGTATTATTATGTGCATATTGATCCGCGCCTCCGTTGGGATTGGAAACTGTCACTTCAAACGCATTGGTGCTTCCGTCCCACACCACTCCATTGGTCAGGGTTACCTCTTCCGTTTTCAGAAAATCCAGATTTCCCGTCCATTGGAAGGTTTGCTGGGTTCCACCCACCTGTCCGTAGGTAATATCCAGACTGGTCAGAGGGGTGCTGCCATCGTTGCGAATGACAATCACGGGATCTTTGCAAATTGGATTCCTCCTCACATACAAATCCTGATCTGAAGGAGAAATCACATCGTAGATGCAGGCATCCAGACTGAAATTGGGCCCTTTATAGGAAACCAACTGGGACTCAATTTCATAGCGGGGAGTGGAGCCTCCACCCTGGTAGGTGTACGAAGTCATGCTTGGGTCAATGGTGATCTGGCCGCCTGCCTGAGCAAAATTGGACAATTCAAAGGCGTAAGTGGTCACCTCTGCGCCCGGGCACCAGTTGGCCCGGTCGTAAATCCAGGTTCCACCCTGGGGAAACACGGGATTCAGACCGCAGGTATTGCGCCAGACATCTTTGGTGTAAACGCCTGTGAATCCGTTGATAGCCAGAGAAAGGGTCTTTTTGCAGAATTCCGCACAGTTTTCATTTCCTCCAAATCCGTGCCCCGTCTGTCTCCATTTCAGGTCCAGCATTTCCATGTCTGCATCCACATTCAGGGTACGCGAATTCAGAAAATTTTCGATGGTATTGGTGTAGGTGGGTGATCCAACCCAGACATTTTCCACTTTGTATGCGTCGCGTGGAGGCGTGCCTTCGATCAGGAGAAATTTCATGTCCAGCAATTCCTGCCAGTTGCCTGCCGCCAGGTGCACAGAGTCGCTCAGCAGCGGGCGGTAATCTGTGACGTCATATTTCCAGGTAAATCCGCTGCCCAGATCGAGGCCAATCCCGTAGGGAGTAATAAAACGCCCGATTTCATAGCGATCCACGACCTCAAAAGGTACACCAAAATAGGGCCATTCCTCTTTGTAAATCGTGGTATCTGCTCCTACAAAGGTGGAGGAAACGGGATTTCCCAGGGTGTCATACACATAGCCGCCATTATAAGGCTCCCAAACCCAGAGGGTATCCGTGGACATAGGAGCCAGGGCGCTGTCTCCGTAAATCACGAGCGGGATGGGAGTCTGGGCCACTGAATCCGTGGAAACGGTCGTTTCCAGGTGGGAAACATAGGTGCCCTGATCCAGCACGATCACAGGACGAATACTGGTCTGAGCAAAATTGCGGAAAAGTTCCCGTCCGTCTGCATTGATCCAGGTCGGGCCGAAAACGCCCCCGTCAAAGCCATTGGAAGAGCCATCTGCAGTAGTAGGCCCGCTGCCTTCGTTGAAGTTGTAGGAAACAGCCAGATCGCTGTAATAAGGATGGCTTGGCGTCAGATCTTTGTACATCCAGTTTTGGATGGTGGTGGCATCCAGGGCGCGGTTCCAGATCTGGAAATCGTCAATAAATCCGTCGTATTGGGCGCCTGTGCCGTTTCCGCGGGCCCCAATCCTGAATTGAGTGATGCCCGACATATCACGGGTCAGGCCTGTGCCTGAGTGCCAGAGGGTACCGTTGAGGTAAATTCTCATTACTCCCGTGGACACATCTTTGGTAAAGGCCCAATGGTTCCATTTACCCGCAAAATCATTGAAAGTAGCAGCTTTATTGATGCGATCGTATGACCCGCCATCGTTACCACAATCCCAGTACACGCTGTTGTCGCTCCAGGGCAGGTGCACATTGATCACCCGTTGTCCTGCCGCATTCAGCCCTTCAAAGGCATAATCAGCCTGAGGCTGCACGGCAGGATCACCATAGATCCAAAGTGAAACTGTTACCGCGCTGTCGATGCCTGCCAGGGCTGCGGCAGGCACATTCACCATATCTGCTCCCTCCCAATCCAGCCAGTTTTCCATGCCTGCGCTGCTTATGCCCATGGGTTGGGCCGTGGTTTCAGAAGATATGAAATGGGCCACGCCAGGCGTATTCAGAGCATTATCAAATGCAATTTCCACAATGATGCCGTCTGTGCCATTCCAGACGAAAGGAGTATTGAAAACGAGA
Source organism: Bacteroidia bacterium (assembly GCA_020635905.1). GTDB lineage: Bacteria > Bacteroidota > Bacteroidia > J057 > JADKCL01 > JACJYV01. The sequence continues at coordinate 137,161 of JACJYV010000005.1, read as the reverse complement.
TCATTCCAGCCTGTGGTAAAAGTTGTATTCTGGGAAAACACCTCTGTAAATCCGGTCAGGCTGTAATTGGAGGTTCCAAGCGAAGTGGCTGTGCTGTGCTTGAAGCGCAGGGTCAGATTGTGAACGGGATCGCCCGTGGTAAGCACATTGAAGCGCATGCCGCTGATATCGCCCGCAGTCAGACCTGCACTGCTGAGTTCGGCCGCAGTCCAAAGGTATTGGGTTCGTCCGTCAGGGTAGGCCGTATTGAAAGGCGAAGGGGAATTTGTATTTGCCGTACCCACAAAAGTGGAATCGTAGGAAAGCACACTGTCAATCACCAGATGGGTTTCCAGATGGGGCCAGTAGGTGTAAGAAGGCGTGGTCAGGTAGGCAAATGAGTCGGGGCTGGTTCCGTTGACCACAAAACTGGGTTGGGAGTAGAGGTTGGAATCATAAACTCCTGTATGGTCATACAGGTAGTTGTAGGTAAGGTAATCCCATTCCCCGCAGGAAGGATTATTGCCAGGCACGCATTTCAGCGTGTATTCCATGATGATTTTCTCATAGCGTTTGGTGGCGGGAGGGAAGACAAACCAGGCATTCTGAGGGGAATTGAAGGTAAATGCCTGAACCACAATGGTGTCGCCCGGACCCGCCAGCAATTTTTTCCCAGGGAAAAAAGCCAGCAAAGCAATGGATAAAGAAATTAAAATAGAATTTTTGAACCTGCCCATGGTATTATTGATTTGCGGTAATATTAGGAAATTGAGCGCACAATTTTGCATTTCCAGACGACAAATTGCCTGACCAGCAGGATTTTGCCGCTTCAGGTTTCGCATCCCGCAATTTATTTGGAAATGAACATGCATGGGAAGATATCGCAAAGATCGCCGAGGTTATTTGGTCCGCATTTCGTTGGTTGGGGTGGCAAAGGGCGCTAAGCTGGACGCTTTATTTGCATATTTTCATTGCGTTCATTGCACCATTCAACCTGCGAACGGTGGGAAACGGCCTCATTGCGAACCCCATAACTCTTAGGTTGACGAAAGCCTACCAGATTTCGGGATTCCACATTCTGGAAATCCTTTCCAAATCCTGAATTTGACGAATTCACTCGTATCTTTGAACCCATGCACCCAATTGAAATCGTACTCCGTCCCGCCACCTTTGCCGACTGGGAGCAACTCCTGGCCTGGCGCAACGACCCGGTCACGCGTCAGAGTTCCCATAATGTGGAACCTGTCCGTGAGGAGGTTCACAGAAACTGGCTGAAATCTGTGCTGGAAAATCCCGATCGCAAGCTTTTCATTGCTTTGGAAGGCGACGAAGCGGTAGGAACCTGCCGTGCAGACCTGCACGGGGATGTGTATGAGTTGTCGTGGACCATTGCCCCCGCGGCGCGGGGGCGGGGAATTGGTAAGCGCATGGTGCAGGCGCTGGCTCAACAAATGGGCGGCCGCCTTCGGGCAGAAGTTTTGGCGGGAAATCCCGCCTCAGGACGCATTGCCGAGGCCGCAGGCCTGGCTTTTAAGGAGCAGGTGGGCGATATTTTGCATTATGCGAATTTTTAACTTCCAGGAAGGGGGGCCTTTGGCCAGAGCCTCAGTCATAGAGTGAACTTACAACTTACAACCCTCAACTAACTAAAAGCAAACTGAAAAAATTACTAATTTCGGGGTGAATTTAAAAAACAAGGATTATGAGCCAGTTTCGTGCAGAAAAAGATACCATGGGCACCCTTCAGGTGCCTGCAGACCGTTACTGGGGCGCCCAGACCCAGCGTTCCCTCGAAAATTTTAAAATTGGCGGGCACCGCATGCCCATTGAGGTGATCCGTGCCTTTGCCATCCTTAAGGAAGCAGCCGCCTTTACCAACCTGGATTTGGGGATTTTTGCCGCGGATAAGGCTGAAGTGATTGCCAGGGTTTGCCGTGAAATCCGCGATGGAAAGCTGGACGACCATTTCCCGCTGGTGGTTTGGCAGACCGGGTCAGGTACCCAGACCAACATGAATGTCAATGAGGTGATTGCCAACCGTGCAATTGAGATTCTGGGTGGTGTGATGGGCTCCAAGTCGCCCATTCACCCCAACGACGACGTCAACAAGAGCCAGTCCTCCAATGATACCTTCCCCACGGCCATGCACATTGCGGCTTACTCCCTGATTGTGGAGCATACCCTGGTGAAAATGAGGGAACTGCAGGCAACCCTGGCCGCCAAGGCGGCCGAATTTATGCCCATCGTAAAGATTGGCCGCACCCACTTCATGGATGCCACTCCCCTGACCCTGGGTCAGGAATTTTCTGGCTACGCCACCCAGCTCAAAAAGAGTATTGAAGCCATTGAAAACAGCCTTCCCCACCTGGCCGAACTCTCCCTGGGTGGAACGGCAGTTGGCACGGGGCTCAATGCACCCGAAGGCTACGCAGAGCTGGTGGCACAAAAAATTGCCCAAATCTCTGGTCACCCCTTTGTGACGGCTGAAAATAAATTCGAGTCCTCCTCAGCCCACGATGCGGTGGTGGAAGCCTCAGGTGCGCTCAAACGCGCCGCGGTGGCTCTGATGAAAGTCGCAGGCGACGTACGGTTGCTGGCTTCTGGTCCCCGTTGCGGCATTGGCGAGATTCTCATTCCCGAAAATGAACCTGGATCTTCCATCATGCCCGGCAAGGTCAATCCCACCCAGGTGGAGGCCATGACCATGGTCTGCTGTCAGGTGATCGGCAACGACCTGGCCATTACCACGGGTGGCATCAATGGCCATTTTGAGTTGAACGTGTACAAACCCATGATGATATTCAACCTGATCATGTCGGCCCGCCTGTTGGGTGATGCCTGCGACTCATTCAACCACAATTGTGCAGTTGGGATCGAGCCTAATCACGCCCGTATCAAGGAAAATCTGGAAAATTCTCTCATGCTGGTGACTGCGCTGAATACCCACATCGGGTACGATAATGCGGCTGCGATTGCCAAGAAAGCCCACAAAGAAGGCACCACCCTCCGCGAAGCGGCCATGAGCCTGAATCTGCTGACCAGTGAGGAATTTGACAAGTACGTTGTGCCCGCTGACATGGTGGGGAATCTGTAGATTTATGAGGCATTTTTTGAAAAGAATGCTCCAATACTTAATTTAAATGAAATAAAAAGGGGACTCACATGGAATCCCCTTTTTCTTCTACCTGATTACGTTCCAATGGAAGAGGCTTTATCAGGTCTGTATGTTTCAAAATTAGCATAAATTTTCATGCCTGGCAAAAAACAGGAACCACCAATGATGTAAAGTTCAGACCCACTTTATTTTTTTGGAGTTGTTACACGAAATTATTCCCATGCAATATTTCCCCGTTCATTGTCGAAAATCTGCCTGAAAAATTGCGCAGAAAGTACCCGGTTTTTCGTTATTTTAAGGACGTTGATTGATTCAATTCCTTAACCAACTTTACCCGGACTTGAAACTTAAGGCAAAAATTCAGGGAGTATTTTACTCACTGCCCATTCAGTTGGTGATGATGCAGATGCGAAACCATAAATCCATCCTCATCTTCTGGTTCTTTTTATTTCTGACCATTACCAATAATTTCGGCACCACCTTCGGCATTCCCTATCTGTTTCTGGAGCCTGAATATCTTGGGAGGGTGAGTTTCTGGAGCATGTATCTGATCGGGTTAGGAATTGGCACCTTTATCGTTTCCTACCACATCGCCACCTACATCCTGGATAGTTACAGGTTTTCCTTTCTGGCCCTGAAAAAGATGCCCTTTTTCATCTTTGTGGTCAATAATTCGCTTATTCCGCTCACTTTTACTGCGATTTACCTGTTTAAAGTTTGGCAGTTTGCCCTTTATTCCAATGGAGGATATTCCAACGCCATCATCTGGTTGATGCTGGGCTGTATTTCAGGACTGATCAGCATTCTGTTGCTGGTGGCTATTTACCTGAATTACACCAACAAAGACATTGAAAAACTCTTTGACAAGGCCATGGTCCATGAGTTTCGCAGGCCCAAAGTCATTTTGCATAAAGCCCGTGAAAGCCTTAATCTTCGTTACAGGGTCGATTATTTCCTCAACCATCGCCTCAGATTTGAGCCCGTGGATAAAACCATTCCCGTTCAGTTCAGGAGCATGGTCAAAATCCTGAATCAGAACCATGGGAATGCCCTTTTTCTGGAATCCCTGCTGCTGGCCATCATCGTGGGTTTGGGGTTGGTGGAAAAGAATCCCTATTTCCAGATTCCTTCTGGGCTGAGCATTCTGCTGATTTGTTCCATGGTATTGATGCTTACTGCGGCCTTTACCTTTTGGTTCAGAAAAATTGGTTTGCTCACCATCCTCATTGCAGGTTCTGCATTTTTTGTGCTCGACCGAATGGGTATTCTGGACGGAATTCACCCTGCCTACGGCATGAATTATGAGGCAGAACCCGCTCAATACACGGCTGAAAATCTGCTCGAACTGAGTTCGGACAAATATTGGGAGATGGACTTTGCCGAGACGGAAGCCATTTTGGATCACTGGAAATCCAATTACCAGATTATTCACGGCCAAAACCGCAAACCCCGCGCTGTGATCATCATGACTTCAGGGGGAGGATTGCGGGCCACCTACTTTTCCATGCGCAGTCTGCAAATCATGGACAGCCTGACCCAGGGGCGGCTCTGGGACCGCACCCGTCTGATTACAGGGGCCTCTGGCGGCATGGTGGGTGCGGGCATCTACCGTGAACTGGCCCTGCAGCGCAGGCTCAATCAGCAAACCCACATCAACAGCCTTTCCTGGGCAAATAAAGCTTCCCGCGACCTGCTGAACCGTATTTCCTTCAAAATTGTGACTGGCATCTTTCTCCCGGGTATGAAAGAAAAGGTGGGCACCCTCAAATACCCGAGTGACCGGGGCTTTTCTTTCGACGACCAACTCATCCACAACCTGGGTATCCTGAAAAATAAAAGATTGGGCGATTATGTGGATCTGGAGTATAATGCAGTCGTTCCCATGATGGTATTTTCGCCCCTGATTGTCAATGACGGGCGCAAACTACTGGTTTCATCCACTCCCGTCAGCTACCTGTCCCGGCCTGAAAAGGAAATTGTGAGTGCAGGAGCGGGAATTTCGGGTATTGATTTCAGGCGATTTTTCCGCAAGCAGGACGCTGACAGCCTCCTTTTTGTGACTGCTATGCGCATGAATGCATCTTTTCCACTCATTACGCCCTACATTGAATTGCCCAGCAATCCACCCCTGGAAGTGATTGACGCGGGAGTGGTGGACAATTATGGGGTGAATATCGCAGTGAAATTCCTGCGCGTGTTCAAAGACTGGTTTCGGGAAAATACAGACGGGGTGCTGCTGGTGCAGATCCGGGATTCTGAACGCTCGCTGGTGGATCAGGAATTTACCCAGAAAAGCCTGTTGGGCAAGGTGCTGGACCCGGTTGGAGCGGCTTATCAATCATTTTCGGCCAGCAAAGATGTGGCTACCTACGAAAATTTCTCTTACATGGAGGACTGGTACGAAGGTAATATTGAGATGATTGCCATTGAATACATTCACCGCGATCCCAGCCAGGCCCGGGCAGCGCTCAGTTGGCACCTCACGGAAAAGGAAAAGGAGCACATTGAGAATTCCCTGGAAAGCCCGGAAAATCTGGAAAAATTTGAGGCTATCCGCGATTGGATTGAGGCGGGCGAGAATAATTTCGCTTCAGAATGAAGCCAGAAATTCGCTGAAAAAGGGCAAAAGAATTATTTCCGTGAAAAAATATTATACTTCACAATACAGTAAATGGCCCTGAAACCATCTTTCCAGTTAATCTTCTTGCCTTCAGCATAGGTACGGCCGTAATAAGAAATTCCCACCTCATAAATTCTGATCCCGGGAATGCGGGAAGTTTTGGCGGTCACTTCAGGCTCAAATCCAAAGCGCTTTTCCTTGAGATTCAGGCCCTGGATGATGTCACGGCGAAACATTTTATAACAAGTTTCCATGTCCGTCAGGTTCAGGTTGGTGAACATGTTGGAGAGGAAGGTGAGGAATTTATTGCCAATGGAATGCCAGAAAAACAGGATGCGATGCGGATTTCCGCCCATGAAGCGCGAGCCGTACACCACATCTGCGAAGCCATTCAGGATGGGTTTCAGCAAAAGATTCCACTCCTCAGGATCGTATTCCAGGTCGGCATCCTGCACCACCACATAGTCGCCTTCTGCCTTCTTAATTCCCGTATGCAAAGCCGCACCTTTCCCCTGATTCACCTCATGCTGGTAATACTGAATGTCGTAATCAGGGTTGAGGGTAATGTACTGACGGATAATTTCATCTGAACGGTCCTTCGAGCAGTCGTTGACCAAAATCACCTGCCTGGTCACCCCGCCAATCAGTTCCACCTCCCGGATGCGGTCCAGGATGTTCACAATGGTCCTTTCTTCGTTATAGACCGGGACGATAATTGAGAGTTTGGGGGTAGCCATGCAATGTATTTGACCGGCAAAGTTAACAAAAACAGGGAAATAGGAAAGGATTTGCAAAACGGGCTCAGATTCCATGGGTTTTTTTAATGGACAAATCTTGCGAAATTCATCCCGTTTCACCTCCCAAACGCTCAGCCCATGGAAAACAAAGAAGTCATCAGCAATGTCTCCAAAGAGGGCCTGGCCCCGGGAACCCTCCTTTATACAGGCACTCCCAATTCAGATAAAGTCAAAATAACAGCCATTACCTATAACGGGGAGGAAAGTTCTGTGGTGGAATTGAGAACCCTGTCCCAGATCGCAAATTATCCCCTGGAGGGTCAGGTGACCTGGATCAACGTGGATGGGGTGCATCAGCCTGAGATCGTGGAAGCCATTGGTAATCATTTTGGCCTCCACCAACTGGTCATGGAAGACATTCTCAATACCCGCCAACGGCCCAAAGCAGAAGATTATGGCGAATATATTTACTTCGTAATCAGGATGTTGGATTTTGAAAAAGGGGGCAAGGAGGATGAACTGACCCGCGAACAGGTGAGTATCATTCTGGGCAAAAATTTTGTGATCTCCTTTCAGGAAAAAACGGGGGATGTCTTTGATAAAATCAGGGCCCGCATCCGCGAGCGCAAGGGCAGGGAGGTGAAAATGGGGGCCGATTACCTGGCTTATCTGCTGCTCGACAGTGTGGTGGACCATTATTTCAGGATCCTGGAGGTAATGGGGCAAAAAATCGACGAAATGGAAGCGGAAATGATCAGAAATCCAGGCAATGATACCCTGCAGGAGATTTTCAGCATCAAAAGGGAATTGATTTTTCTCAGGGAATCTGTCTCACCCCTGCGGGAAACGGTTTCCACCTTCACCCGCCTGCAAAACAGCCTCATCAGCCAGGATATAGCCGTTTACCTGCGCGACTTTACCGACCACGTCATGCGGGTGATTGAGACCGTGGAAACCTACCGCGACACCACTTCATCCATGGTGGATCTTTATCTTTCCACCACCAGCATCAAAATGAACGAAGTGATCAAAGTATTGACTGTGATCTCCACCATCTTTATTCCCCTTACTTTTATCACAGGTTTTTACGGCATGAATCTCGATTTTATGCCCGAAGTTCATTCCCAATGGACTTACCCGGGGGTAATTGTGGCCATGGCCGTCATGGTGGTACTTCAACTAATCTGGTTTCGCAAGAAACGTTGGATTTAGGGGATCTCAAAAAACTTCGAATCTCTGCGTTGGACTTGGCTCAGAAATGCTCATTTACCAAAGTAAACTCCGCTTTCTTCACCTGCGTCCGCCTTGATCTTCATTGTTTTTTGAAATCCCCCGGATTCAATTCGCAATTAACAAACTTCGAATCTCTGCGTTGGACTTGGTTCAATAATCAATTGACAATGAGCAACTAACAATTAACTCACCGCTTTCTTCACCTGCGTCCGCCTTGATCTTCATTGTTTTTTGAAATCCAGTTAGATTGTTTTACCTGAGCAAAGTCACGGTGCCTGCCTGCTTCACCTTGTGGCCCAGGTAGCTGGTGGCCTGAATGGCCCAGGTATAGACTTCCTCCTGGCAGTCATTGTCCTTGAATTTGCCATTCCACTGGAAGTTTTTGTCGTTGGATTCATATAATAATTGTCCCCAGCGGTCAAAAATCAGAATGATAAAGGTCTTGATGCCAATGGATTGGATGGAAAAATAATCGTTGGTATTGTCTCCGTTGGGCGTAAAGGCATTGGGCACAAAAATGCTGAAATCACCCTTCACGATGATCACCTTGCGGGCAGTGTCTGTGCAGCCAAACTCGTTGGTTACCACCAGTTTGGTCACAAAACGGCCCGTGTCCCCAAAAATGTGGACCGGATTCTCCAGGGCAGAATAACTCCTGTCTCCAAACAGCCAGTAACTGCTCACATGACCCTGAGATTGATTGGCAAATTGCACCTCCAATGGCATCCAGCCCGTGTCTGGGTCGGCCAGGAAATTGGCCTGGGGGAAGGTATCGTGTACCGTGATGGTCACCGTGTTGGCCTTGGTCAGACAGCCATTGGCCATGCCCGAAACGGAGTAGGTGGTGGTGGTATCGGGATTTACATAAATGATGGGGGTGGTTTCGCCTGTGGACCAGATCAGCGAAGTGGGGCCAGAAGCCAGCAGGCGCATGACTTCCCCTTTGCAGATATCCCGGTCGGGATTCACGTTTACCACGGGGGTTGGCGTGACAGAAATATAAACCGTGTCCACTTCCTTGCAGCCGTTGGCGCCCGTCACGGTCACGATGAAATTGGTGCTCACAGGTGGAGTGGCCACAGGATTGGGAATGCTGGCATTGGTGAGGGAGGCCGAAGGGGTCCAGGAATAGGCCACCCCGCCCGAGGCAGAAAGCTGGATCGAGGAGTCCTCGCAAATGACCTGATCCGCGCCTGCATCCGCAGGTGGGAGAGGCAACACCGTGACCGTTAGCTGATCTGTATTGCGGCACCCGTTCTGGTCCGTGGCGGTCAGAGTGTAGGTGGTGGTTTGGAAAGGCGTAGCCACGGGATTTTGATTGGTGGCACTATTAAGGGTGGCGCCCGGGCTCCAGAGGTATGTTGAGCCGCCGCTTCCCTGAAGGGTTACGGATTCGCGCAGACAAATCGTGGTATCTGGATTGGCGGTGACCACGGGCAAAGGATTGACCGTCACCCTCATGGAGTCGAGGCTGGTACAGCCGAAAACATCCGTCACCAGCAGATAATAGGTGGAGGAGGTTCCCGGCCAGGCCTGGGTGGTCGCAGTATTGGTGCTGGAAAGATTATTATTTGGAGACCAATTTACCTGAGAAGCCCCACTCCCTGAAATAGAAGTCGTATCGCCCAGGCAAATGGTTTTGTCAGGTCCTGCATTGGCCTGAACCTGGGAGACATTGACCTGCGCTGTGTCTTTGCCTTTGCAGTTATTGCCGTCTGTCACAGTTAGAATGTATTGGGTCGAAACGGTGGGAAAGGCATAGGGATTGGCAATGGTGCTGCTGCTCAGGGTTGAGGCGTTGGTCCAGGAATAGGTGCCATTTCCGCTGCCCTGCAACTGTACGCTGTCGCCCTTGCAGATGGTGGTTTGGGCGGGATTGATCACTACGTTGGGCGGAGCGGGAAAGGTCTGGATGGTAATGGAAGCTGTGGCTGTACAACCGTTCGCACCCGTACCCGTCACGGTATAGGTGGTAGGTCCGGTGGGATTTACCACGGGATTCTGTACGTTCGTTGATGAAACAAAGGATGGGTGCGGATTCCAGGCATAGGAGACACCACCAGTGGCGTGAATCTGAATGGGCACATTGGTGCAGGTAACAGAATCCGCGGTCAGGGTAATGGTGGGCTTGGGCAGCACAGTAATAACTTTGGTGGCCGTATCCCACACATTGCAACTGTTGGGGTCGTAAGCAACCAGCAGCACATTATAAGTGCCTGGATTCTGAAAGGTATGGGTGGGGCTGAACTGGGTGGAACTGGTTCCATCCCCGAAAATCCAGGTGTAACCTGTACCTCCGATCGAATTATTCGTGAAACTGACCGTGTGAGGCTGGCAGCCAGGTGAGGACGGATTGGGGGTAAAATCTGCGAGAATGCCAGGCAAGGGAAATTCGATCTTCATGGCCCCCTCGTTGCAGTTGTTTGACATGTTATTGGGGGAAACTACGCCTGGCGTAGTGGGAAAGAGGCTGTTTGCCCCGCAACCTGCACAAACTGCCTGATAAATCACGGCCTTGCGGTCAAAGCGGCTGGTGCCGCCATCCACGTGTTCGCGGCTGCCGTTTCCGCCATAATAAGTGGCAAAATCCAGGCTCACCAAATCCTTCTCAAACACGGCAAAATACAGGTCCTGACCATCTGTAGTAGTCTTGAAGGCAGTGGCTGGTGTAATGGGCATTCCGTTGGTATTGCCAAAAAAGTTTGGATTGCCGCCCCAGCCTGAAACATAAACGTATTCGCACACATCCACCAGAAATGCCGTGGGTGAAATGTTGATGGCCCCATTGGTGGACCCAAAGCGGGTGGAATAGATCAGCGTGCTGAGGTTGGAGCTTAATTTTGAGATAAACTGGGCCGAACCCGGGTTGCTGTAAACCCCGGCCGTCACGGGATAGGCCCCTTGAGTTTGACCCACCACATACACATCATTGTCTTTGTCGAGTTCAACAAAGTAACTCTGGTCCACGGAGGAGGTCCCCAGGAAGGTTGAAGCCAGCATTGCAGTTCCATTGGAGCTGATTTTTGCAATAAAACCATCAATGCTGCCTCCTGGGGCGGGTTTGTAACTGCCAGGAGTGGTAGGAAAATTGGCTGATGCCGTACCGCCTGTGGTCACCACGTTATCATAGACGTCCACTTTCAATCCATAGCAGGCATCGTCATTGATCCCGCCCAGATAGGTACTCCAGATCAGGGTGTCGAGGGTGGGAGGAAATTTGATTACCACGCCGTCCTGTGACCCGGCCAATCCTGGCTGAAGACACCCGGGGGTGGTAGGAAAACCTGTGGATTGGGAGCAGGAGGCCACATATACATTGCCAACCTGGTCCAGAATAACCTCGCCCCGCTGGGAATCGCCGTAATTCCTGACCAGACTGGTTGCCACAGATGAAATGCTGATATTGATTCCGTCCGTGCCGCTGCCACCCATGAAAGTACTGTTCAACAACTGAGAACCCGCACTGTTGAAGTGGCAAACCACAATATCCCAACCGCCGTTATGGGTTACATCAAAGCCGTTAACGGCCGGAAAATTGGTGGAAGCTGATGTACCCAGCAGATATAATTCATGGTTTGCATTCACCACCAAAGAGTGAGGCTGTTCGCTGTTGCTGCCTCCCAGATAGGTGGAAAAGATGCGGGCCGTTCCTGTGGGATTGAATTTGGTGATGGAAATGTCAATACTTCCCCCGTTGAAACTCAGATCATAAGAGCCAGTCACCGTGGGATATCCCGTGCCAAAAACGTTGCCACTGGCGTACAAATTACCCAAATCATCGTAAGTGGCCGTAAAGCCCCAGTTGTCTGAAGTAGAGCCTGAGTAGGTCGAAAAAATAAGAGTGGGATCTATGATCAGGGGATATTCAGGATTCGTTTTACCATTCAACCTGAAACTGACCCTGTTTTTGCGCAGGACAAATTCCGTTGGAATTTCAACCTTTTCCCCGTTGATGATCTGGTAGGAATAGGGCTGCATTTCCACGATTTCATTGACCGTGGTTTTGATTTTCAATCTGCCTTCCTCCAGGCGAATGTCGTTCACCCCTTCATAATCCATGGCGATTTGCTGCAAATCGCTCTCTGTCTGGACGATGAAATCATATTTCAGGCCATTATCCTTGCCGTAAAGAATCATATCCACTCCGTCCCAGAGACCCTCGTAACTCACCCGGTCATACAGACCAACTTCGCCCGCCCATTTGGCAGGATCATTTCCCCGGAAATAATTGCGGTATTCAGCTCTTTTGCCTTCAGAAAATATATTGGGACGAAAATTTGACTGCGGAAAATTTACCCGAAAGGCATGGTGCTTCACCATCTCATCTGAAAGATGGCTGCGGTCGCCATGAAAATAGCGGTCGTGGAGGTTTTCAGAATCGTAGAAATTATAGGTGAAACGGTTGTCTTCCAGGAAGAGAATCCCGGCGCGGAGTTCGGCTGCAAAATGGACCTGATCGGGCCACTGGCCTTTATTTTCGGCAAAACAGGTTACCTCTGCAATCTGAGGTTCAGACGGCAGATGCTGATGATCCTGGGCCTGCAGGAGGTTCAGGCCGTAAATCAGGACGGCAAAAGCAACGAGCAGAGTTTTGCCAGGGAATTTCATAAACAACCTTTGATTCGCATGATAGGGTCTGCTAATCAGTTTGCGAAATTGAATTTGACCGAAAAAACAACCTTCTGGGGATATTTTTCCATGAAAAACTCCTGAACCTTAAATATACAAAGGGAGGGGGTCTTTCCCAACTTGGGTGCGGGAATTACCTTTTTTTGCGCCCAGGCCGACTCTTTTAAGTTCTGATCAGATCAGACGGCTTTTTTGCGGTCGAGCAGAAGGACCATGAAGATGGCGAAAGCCAGGGTTCCTGCCATGGCAGCCGCCACAATGATGCTGCGCTTGGGACGTGCTTTGAAGGTACTTGGCTTGGCCCGTTGGGTGATCTGAATGAGCAAAGGATATTGCTCCATATTTTGCTTGCGGCCCACATATTCCCTTTCCAGATCGCTCGACCTTTCCTCCAGCCAGTTGAGCTGAAGTTCGCAGGAAAGCATGCGGTCGTAGTTTTTGTTGAATTCAGGACTGTTGCGAATAGCCTGCGACAAGATCTGATCCACCCCCTCACCCACATGGTCGATGTGGTAGAGTTTGTATTGGGTACGCATGTTGGCCAGCGAATCCACCAGTTTTTCACGTCTGGCGCTGAGCTGGTTCATTTCGTCCTCAGCAGCAGCCAGACCCGATTTACGTTGGGCAATATTCTCAAAAAAGTCAATCGCAAACTGGAGGTAAGTATTTGCAATGTCAGCGGCATACTGTGGGTCCACATCAAAAGTGGTGATTTGCACGGTCGAACGGTCGCTGAAACTGATCAGATTTTTGGTGGAATAGGCATGGTAAAACCATTCGTCGGCCTTGGGATTGGCTTTGTCAATGCCATAATGCTCATACAGGCCGTACATTACCGCGATGGAATCAATCACCTGCAGGGAATTCAGGTAGTCAACGGTACGGTCAATGTCCTCTTCTTCAGCGGCTTCGAAGCCGCGGTAACCCAACCCGCTGGTAAAAACCATGGATTTCAGCGAGCTGATATCCGGGGGAATGAAAGCGGCCGTACTGCGGTATTCTGGCTTGATCATGGAGGCCAACAGGAAGGAAACGACAGCGGCCACCACAAGCAATCCGCCGATCCACCATTTCCATTTCCACACTTTGCGGAAACCCAGTTCTATATCAAAATCGATGAGGATATCTTTCATGAGAACGGCCTCGTTTTAAAGAGGCGTCGCAAGTTAAAAAATTAATTCCAATGGAAACAATGGGCCATTTTTTGCACCTTTGCGGAAAGCTTTTCAAAAATGGCCGATCAAAGTAAAAATATCCACCGTATCAAGGCAGCGCTGGGTGGGCACTTTGACCTGGTCAAGCCCATTCTGAAGAAATTGCACGGGTCGGATATCGCCCGCATTCTGGAGGAGGTTAGTCCCGAATCCAGGCAAATGATCATTTCCATTCTCCCTGTGCAGAAGGCCTCTGAGGCGCTTTCAGAGATGGAAGAGGAGTCGGGTGCGGCTGAGATTTTGTCTGCTTTGAGCCCGGCCCAGGCCGCCGAACTGATCGAGGAACTCGACCTGGATGATGCGGCCGACCTTTTGGCCGAATTGCCCGTTACGGACCTGCGCAAGATTCTGGCCCGTCTTCCTGCGGAAGACGAGAAAATGATCGAAAGCCTGATGCGCTACGAGGAGGATACGGCCGGGGGTATCATGAACCCCGACCTGTTCAAGGTGCAGGGCAATATGACCAAATTTGAGGCTTTGCAGGCCATTATTCAGCAGTCTGAGGAGGTGGAAGATTTTTACGTGGTTTATGTGGTGGATGCAGAGGATCACCTGCAGGGTGTGGTTTCTTTCAAGAATCTGCTGCGGGCCCGGGCCGACGAAAAGGTCAAAAATCTGCTCGAAGAGCAGTTGATCAGTATCCACGTGGATGAGGACCAGGAGGATGCAGCCCGCCTGATGTCGCAGTATAATTTGCCCGCGCTTCCCGTTGTGGATGCAGATAACCGCCTTTTGGGTCGCATTACCTTCGACGACATTCTGGACGTTTTGGAGGAAGAGAGCACGGAGGATATTCTGAAGATTGCGGGGGTTTCTGAGGATGAAGATCTGGGAGGTAGCTGGTTTCGCGCGGTGCGCAGCCGCATTCCCTGGCTGATGGTCAATCTGGTTACGGCTTCGCTGGCTGGATTTGTGATTTCACAATTTGAGGAAACTATCAAGGCCATGGCTTTTATCACGGTTTACATGCCGATTATCGCGGGAGTAGCCGGCAACGGCGCCACGCAAACTCTGGCGGTTACCATTCGCAGGATTGCCACCGAGGGCGTAAGCCCGAGTGAGTATATGGGGGTGATTGTGAAGGAGATAACCGTGGGTATCACCAACGGCCTGCTGATCGGCCTGGTGGTGTCTGCCCTGGCATTATTTACCAATACCAATCCCATTTTGGGCCTGGTGGTGTTCCTGGCCATGACCGGCAACCTGCTGATCGCGGGTTTTGCGGGCTCTTCCGTGCCTTTACTTTTGGAAAGGCTGGGCGTGGACCCGGCCATTGCTTCCTCGATCCTGATTACAGCATTTACGGATATTCTGGGTTACACCCTGCTTTTGGGTCTGGGAACTGCCCTGCTGATGTGAGTTTCTTTAAGAAGTCCCTCGGTAAAATTTTAGCTTATTTCCCGTCAAACTTCTCCCTGAATCTGGTCCAGGTTTTGAAAGGCACATCCGTGATAAACTGGTTGGCAAACCAGGCTGGGATGGATCCCCCGGGATCTGCAGAGGCCTTATAGTCAAAATGGCAACCTCCCTGGGCATTGGGAGTCAGACGGTATTCGTTGTCCTGCAGGGGAACGCGAATCAATCCTTCCACTTCGGGCACTTTTCCGGCAATGGTGTGGGATTTGATAACCGTGGTTTCGCCTTCTTTTTTCTTTTCCCACTTCAGGACCACATCCCGGTCGGTGACCGGCCAGGGTACATCAGATTTATAGTAGCTAAACATGGTGCCCGGGCCATCATTGGGCAGTTTTTCGCTCAAAACGATGGTTTCCATCCAGCTTTTGTGGTTGGTCACGTCCAGAATGATTCCCTCCACTTTGGAAACAGGCAAACTGAGGTCCATGACCACCCGGGTAGCATATAATTTTGAATCCTCAGACTTGCTGGTATACACTTTCACCCCACCTTTGTCAACTGCAAGTTTCCAATCCTCGGTCAGAGATTTGAAAGTAAAGGCATTCAACAGCAGAAATGCCAGCAACAGTATGGGAAAAACCTTTTTCATTTTGGATTTAAACTTAACTCAATATAAGGCTATTTCGGGTTTTTGGTAAACGTCCAATTTGAAATTTTTGTTATAAATCATCTTCTTCCAAATCCTCTTCATCAAATCCACCTGAAAACATGCCCGAAATGATGTCCCCAAACTTCAAACCTGCTTCCAATCCGTTTTTGCTGATCAGGGAAAATTCGGCCATGCCATGCAAAACGAATTCCATCAAAAATAAGCGTTCAGGAAGGCCCGCCTGGGGATGGTGTTTTTTCACCAGGGATTCAAGTCCGGGCACTCCAAATAATGCTTTGGTGTACTCTTCCAAAGAGAGATTATGCAGTAAATCCAAAGAATTTCCCCCACTAAACCACTTGCTGATGGGGGTGTAGGGATTTTGGTCAGCGCTTCGTTTGAATTTTTCAGGGTTGGGAAAATAATTGGGAAAAAGGCTGCGAATGGCTTTTCCAATCAGATTTTGAGCCACAATGGATGGACCTTCCTGCTCGCCTTCATAAACAAGCTCGATTTTTCCCGTGATGGCAGGTACCACTCCCCAGAGGTCGGAAACCCGAATATGGGTTCCCGTTTCCCCGTTGATCAGGGCTCTCCTTTCTGCGGCAGAAACCAGATTTTCGTAAGCAGAAATGGTCAAACGGGCTGAAACACCACTGTTTTGGTCCACATATTCGCTGCCCCGGGCTTCCACTGCGATTTGTTCGACCAGATCGTGGGCAAGTTCGTGCAGTTTGACGCTGGCTTTCTGGGCCTCGGCCAGGTGGGCTTCCTGCCGGGTAATGACCTTGGAAACCTCAATGGTTTTGGGGTAATGGGTCAGAATCTGGCTTTCAATCCTGTCTTTGAGTGGGGTGACGATGGAGCCGCGGTTGGTGTAGTCCTCAGGATTCGCGGTAAAGACAAACTGGATATCCAAAGGCATGCGCAATTTGAATCCGCGAATCTGGATGTCGCCTTCCTGCAGGATGTTGAAAAGGGCCACCTGAATGCGGGCCTGGAGGTCGGGTAACTCGTTGATTACAAATATGCTGCGATTGGATCGGGGGACGAGTCCAAAGTGAATCACCCGCTCGTCAGCATAGCTCAGCCGCAGGTTTGCAGCTTTGATGGGGTCCACATCGCCAATCAGGTCGGCGACGGAAACATCTGGCGTAGCCAGCTTTTCGGCATAGCGCTCGTCGCGGTGCAGCCAGGCAATGGGCGTGTCATCGCCCTTTTGGGCGATCAGTTCGTGGGCAAAATGGGTAATGGGATTGAAGGGATCGTCGTTCAGGTCAGCGCCTTCCACCACGGGAATGTATTCATCCAAAAGTCCCACCATCATGCGTGCCAGACGGGTTTTGGCTTGTCCGCGCAGGCCCAGCAGAATCATGTTGTGGCGCGAAAGGAGGGCGCGTTCCACATCGGGAATAACGGTGTCCTCGTATCCATGAATGCCCTGAAACACGGGCAATTTATGCTTCAGGCGATAAATCAGATTTTCGCGCAATTCGTCTTTGATGCTGCGGGTTTGATATCCCGCTTCGCGGAGCGCGCCGAGGGTTTTGATTTGAGTGAGGTCTGCGACTTGCATTTATTTTTCTTGAATGGGTATTATCTTACGTTCTTCCTGCGGTTTTTTTCGAAATCTTCATACACAAATTCACCTAACCCCTTCAGACTGGAATAAAAGGCCCGTCCGTTGTTGATTTCGGTAAAATCGCGCACAAACTGCTGTAAATAAGGATCTTGAGCGATCATGAAGGTGGTGATGGGGATTTTGATTTTGCGGCACTGGGCGGCCAGATTGAAACATTTATTGAGAATCTTGCGATCCAGTCCCCAGCTGTTTTTATAGTATTCAATCCCCTCCTTGAGGCAGGTGGGTTTGCCATCCGTGATCATGAAAATCTGCTTATTGGGATTGCGCCTGCGGCGCAGAATATCCATCGCCAGTTCGAGGCCAGCCACGGTATTGGTATGGTAAGGACCTACTTCCAGGTAAGGCAAATCTTTGATCTCAATCTGCCAGGCATCGTTGCCAAACACCAAAATATCCAGGGTATCTTTGGGATAACGAGTGGTGATCAGCTCAGAGAGGGCCATGGCCGTCTTTTTGGCGGGAGTGATGCGGTCCTCACCATACAGGATCATGGAGTGACTGATGTCGATCATCAGCACGGTGGAAACCTGGGTGGTGTATTCTGTTTCTATGATTTCCAGATCATCTTCAGCCAGGTTAAATTCTCCCATTCCATGTCTGATCTGGGCGTTGCGCAGACTTTCCGTCATGGCAATGTTTTCAGGCGAATCACCAAACTCAAATTTGCGATGCTCGGCGCTTTTTTCGTCTCCCTGACCCGTTACAGGCGTGCGATGCTGTCCCCGCTGAGATTTGCGCAGTTTTCCAAAGATCTGATCCAGGCTGTTGCGGCGAATACTCCGTTCAGATTTGGCCGTCATATTGGCGTCGCCCTGCCCATCCTCTTTGATGTAGCCCTTTTTCTTGAGGTCTTCGTAAAAATCCCCCATGGCATAATCGTCGTTGGTGAGATTATACTTGCGATCCAGAATATTCATCCAGTTCATGGCTTCGCCCACGTCTCCCGCGGTGTGAACCATCAATTCCAGGAAAATATCCAGCAGGCGTTCGAAGGGCGGTTTTTTGCCTTCCTCAGATTGGAATTCTGAAAATCTGAAACCTATCATGCAGGGAATTTTGATCAAAAGCTACATATTGCATAACGGATTTCAAACCCAATTGTTAAAAGAGGGTACTTCAGGGCGGATTATTCTGATTTTTATCCTTCCTGCGTGGAACAGAATCACTATGAAAAGAATTATCCTGCATTTTCTGGCTCTGTTTTTCATTTTTCCAATTGCCCACGCCTCGCACAATTATGCCGCCTGGATTGAGGTGGATCATAATGGCGGAAATGTGTACACTTTTCGTCTGATTACGCTGACCGACCCGGCTCCTGCCCTGGTGGATCGATGCGAGGTGCATTTGAGCCTGAAAGACCAGAATGGAAATGTAGTGGCAGTTTTGCAGAATGTTCCACGTCAGAATGGAACCTCAGGAACGGATCCCGTTTTCCCGTCTCTTAGCTGCAGTTTTCCGGCTACCAATGGGATTTATACGGTTTTGGTGCCTACGGGTTCACCCACAACTCCCATTGGAAACTCAACCATCAAAAGGAGTGTTTACCAGGCTCAGTTTTCGCTTACCCAGCCAGGAACCTACCGCATTGAGTGGACCGACAATGCCTGGGTTTCAGGCATCTCCAATATGCAAAATAGTGGTTCGACAAGTCTGGAGGTTTATTCCACTTTTTTGGTTGATCCTCAATTGAATTCGAATTCCACTCCCCGCCCTCAGAATGACTCCACGGCTTTGGTGTGTTTGGGCCAGCCTTTCATTTATTCACCAGCCTGGCTGGAATCCAATGGTGACTCGCTTCATTTTCAGGTTACTCCCGTGGTAATGGCTACTGGCTATACTTATCCTGACCTGTCCGGGGGAGGAAATTTTTATGTGGATCAGCAATTGGGAACGCTTTATTGGCTCAATTCCAACCAGTTGGGAATTTATGCTGTCGCCATCCGTGCGGATGAATACCGCAATGGAAACTGGATTGGAACCTGTGTTTTCCAGTTTTTGTTGTTCACTCAATCCGGCAATTGTACGGTGGAAAGGGATTTTGAAGCAGGTAGGAAATGGGGGATTTCTCCCAACCCTTCTGGGGGAAAGTTGGAGATTTCAGGTCTCTCAGGTGCTCCTGTTTTCTATGAATTATTGAATGCAAACGGACAAAGTGTGGGAAAGGGAAGTCTGAATGCAAATCAGCCCGAGCTGAATTTGGATGGTTTTTCAGGGGGAATGTATTTTCTAAAAATTCATGGATTGGGCTGCCAAAAAATTATTCTGGAGAAATAGCATCTGGCCAGATTTGGCATTTGGCGAACCCACCTTCAGCACCTAAATTTGTCCTCAAATAAAGGATAAAATGAAAAAACTGATCGAGTGTGTTCCCAATTTCAGCGAAGGAAATGACCTGGAAATCATCCGCCAGATTACGGCGGAAATCGAAGCTGTAGCAGGCATCAGCCTGCTGGATGTGGATCCGGGCGCTTCGACCAACCGTACGGTGGTTACTTTTGTGGGCGAACCCGAACCCGTGATTGAGGCGGCCTTTCGCGCCATCAAAAAGGCTGGTCAGCTAATCGACATGCGCAAGCATCAGGGTGCGCATCCCCGCATGGGCGCCACGGACGTCTGTCCTTTGATCCCAATCAGCGGAATTTCCTTTGAAGAATGCATTGAATATGCACGCAAATTGGGCAAAAGGGTGGGAGAGGAACTGGGCATTCCCGTTTATTTCTACGAGAAGGCGGCAACTGCTCCCAACCGCAAAAACCTGGCGGTTTTGCGGGCAGGTGAATACGAAGGCTTTGCCACCAAGATCTATCAACCTGAATGGAAGCCCGATTTTGGCCCTCAGGAATATCACGCAAAATCTGGCCAGACCGCCATTGGAGTGCGCGATTTTCTGATCGCCTACAACGTGAACCTTAACACCAAATCTGTACGACGCGCCAATTCTGTGGCCTACGATGTGCGCGAAGCGGGTCGCCCCAAAACGGAGGACGGAACTCCCTGGGGCAAAAAGGTGCTGGATGCCAATGGAAAGCCCATCAATGAGCCAGGCATGCTGAAGGCAGTCAAGGGAATTGGTTGGTTTGTGGAGGAATACGGGATTGCTCAGGTTTCCATGAACCTCACGGACATCAGTGTTACACCCCTGCACGTGGCTTTTGATGCCTGCGTGGAGTCTGCCCACCAGCGCGGATTGCGGGTCACAGGCTCTGAACTGATCGGCCTTTTGCCCAAGAAAGCGCTGACAGATGCAGGCCGTTATTTTCTGAAAAAATCAGAATGGAGTGAAGGAGCTTCTGAGGAAGAATTGATTCAGATTGCGATCAAATCCATGGGATTGGCTGAATTGAAGCCCTTTGATCCCAAAGAAAAGATCATTGAGTATGCCATTGAAGCCAATTCAGGCCCCAAACTGGTCAACCTGAACCTGCGTCAGTTTTGCAATGAGACTTTGTCTGATTCTCCCGCACCTGGTGGCGGATCTGTGGCCGCTTTATGTGGCGCTTTGGGTGCCTCGTTGGGTGGTATGGTGGCCAATTTATCGGCTGGAAAGCGGGGTTGGGATGCTCGGATTCCCTTTTACAGTGATTGGGCGGTGCGGGCGCAGGCGCTCAAGGATGAATTGCTTTACCTGATCGATGAAGATACGCGGGCTTTTAACCAAATGATGGAGGCCATGCGTCTGCCTAAAGGAAATGCAGAAGAGGATAAAATTCGGGCGGAAGCCATTGAAACGGCCAGCAAGTATGCAGCTGAGATTCCCTTTCGGGTCATGCAAACCTCGTTTAAAAGCTATGATCTGCTGAACGCCATGGCCAATGAAGGGCTGGAAGCCTCCATTACGGACGCAGGGGTGGGCGCACTTTGTACCCATGCGGCCGTTCATGGCGCGGGACTGAATGTGAAAATCAATCTGGGTGGAATCAAGGACGAAGCCTGGAAAGCAGATATGACCGCGAAGGTGAACAACCTGATTGCCCAATCCCGGCAGAAAAGTGATGAAATCATGGGCATGGTGGAAGGGAAAATGTAAGTTTGGCCGCTGTGAGAACAAAATGAATTTCAGGATGGTTTAGGGTAAAGGTCCCCGAAAAGATTACAGTTATGAAGAAAGCACTCCTTTTCCTGTTTTTGCTACCCCTTTCAGGTTTTGCGCAGCAGCCTTCCTGTTGTGAACCTGTGGCTTCAGCTGATCCCAATGCAGTTTTTGCTTCTTTTGGAAGCAGTTCTGAGTTTCGGGGAATGCATGAAACCCCGGCTCCCTTTGTGCTGGAAGAGCCTGCGGGCAAAATGATCACCTTTGCCACCGAAGGTGGCAAAGAGGGTTCAGCCTATTTTTTGCCTTCGGCGAATCCTTCCAAAAAGTGGCTATTTGTGTTTCACGAATGGTGGGGACTGAACGATTATGTAAGGCGTGAATCTGAGCGCTGGCAGGAAAAACTGGGGGATGTGAATGTGATTGCACTCGATCTGTACGACGGGCAGGTGGCCACCACCAGGGAGGAGGCTTCACAGTTCATGCAGGCCTGCACCAAAGAGCGGGCCGAAGCCATCATTGCAGGCGCCCGAAAATTTGCAGGCAAAAAGGCCAAAATCTATACCATTGGCTGGTGTTTTGGCGGAGGATGGTCCATGCAGGCAAGCCTGCTGGTTGGCAAGCAAGGGGCAGGCTGTGTGATGTATTATGGCATGCCTGAAACGGATGCAACCAGATTGAAGCAACTGAAAGCAGACGTACTGATGGTCTGGCCCACTCAGGACAAATGGATCAACGAGGATGTGGTCAATAATTTCAAAAGCAATATGAATGAGGCCAAAAAGAGCCTGGAAGTAAAGGCTTATGATGCAGACCATGCTTTCGCCAACCCTACGGGTCAGCGGTATAATGAGGCCGCCGCTCAGGAGGCCAATGGAGAAGCCCTGAAATTTTTTCAGGCCAGGATGAAATAGCCCCTGGCTACCCTGCCTGTTTGGATTCAAGTTTGAATCCAATGGCTTCCCGTTCGTTTTCAGTTTGAAAATATTGCTTCAAAAAGTCGATGAGGGAGCCAATCTGCTCGTCGTGGGTATTGAGCCTGAATTCAAGCTCCTTAACTTTTTGCTTTACTTCTTCCTGGGTTCCCAGCATTTTGCGCAGGCGGGTGAATACCCGCATGATCCTGATATTCACCTGAATAGCCACCGGGCTGCTGAGCACGCTGGAGAGCATGGCTACCCCCTGTTCGGTAAAAGCCATGGGAGCGTAGCGGGTTCCTCCCCAACTTGAGGTGCCAATTTGGCACCTCAAGTTTTCGATTTCTTCTGCGTTCAATTCGAACATGAAATCCCCGGGAAAACGCTCGATGTTGCGACGTACCTGCCGTTTCAGTTGCTTGGTTTCGACCTGATATAAGAAGGCAAGATCCTGGTCGAGAATGACTTTTTCGCCACGCAGGAGGTAAATCTGGTGCATAACCACTTCATCTGAAATGATTTCCCCGGGTTTTGATTCTGATGTTTCCATATAAGATTTTTGGCAATGATAGAGGCAGCCTGAGGATTTTCAATGGAAAGTTTTTTCAAAAAGTAACAGGCTGAAGGCCAGGATTCAAGGTAAAATGTGGGTCTGTGGCTCTTGTAGAGCATTTTAAGTAAATTCATGGTAACATCCTGGGTCATTTTTGCAAGCACAACATTTTCTTAAATTGCGAAATGGATGCATTTGATTTGCTGATTGTGTTGGTTGTTTTCCTGGCAGGGAGTTTTCTTTGGGATCAGTTTTTGGACTGGTTGAATATGAGCCGCTTAAGTCCGGATTTGCCCCCTGCTTTGCAGGGGATTTATGAACCCGAAAAGTACAGGAAATCCCAGGAATACATCCGTACCAAGGCACGGTTTGGTTTTTTGACTTCTGGTTTCTCCTTTGCCCTGACCCTGATTGTACTTGCATTTGGGCTGCTGGGATGGCTCGACGACACATTGAGGCCCTTTATTTCCAATGAAAAATGGCTGGCTTTGGCATTTTTTGGCATTTTGTACCTCGCAAATGACCTGATTTCCCTGCCCTTTTCCCTCTATAATATCTTTGTGATCGAGGAAAAATTTGGCTTCAATAAAATGACTCTGGGCACATTTGTGGTCGATAAATTGAAAAATTATGCCCTGACCGCTCTTTTGGGGGGAGGAATTTTGTTTTTGCTGATTTTTCTGATTGAGTGGCTGGAGGCTGATTTCTGGATTTGGTTTTGGGGAGTTTCTGCCCTGATCATGGTGGGTGCCTCAGTCCTTTTTCCAACCCTGATTTTGCCTCTATTCAATAAACTTCAACCTCTGGAAGAGGGTGAACTGAAGGAAGCCATTGACACGTATGCCAGTTCCGTGGATTTTCCTGTGAAAAAGATCATGGTGATGGACGGCTCCAAAAGATCGGCCAAAAGCAACGCTTTTTTTGCCGGGTTTGGCCGTCAGAAACGGATTGTGTTGTTTGATACCCTGATTGCACAGCACAGCGTGCCCGAGTTGGTGGCCATTTTGGCTCACGAAACAGGACATTACAAGAAAAAACACATTATCTGGTCCTATTTGATCTCCATGGCTTCGACAGGCTTGCTGCTGTTTTTGCTGTCACGCATGGTTTCCAGCCCCGTTTTGTCAGAAGCGTTGGGCGGCAGTCAATACTCCATTCACCTCAATCTGATTGCATTTGGATTTTTGTATTCACCTGTTTCTGAGTTGCTTGGACTGGGGATGAATGCCTTTTCCCGTAAAAATGAGTACGAGGCCGACGCCTACGCCACAGATACTTACGATGGAAAGGTGATGTTGCAGGCCTTGGTACGCATTCACACAGACAATCTTTCCAACCTCAATCCCCATCCGTGGTATGTTTTCTGGCATTATTCTCACCCCACCCTTTTGCAACGAATGGCCGCCATTGAGTCGAGAATGAAGCAATCGGCCTGAGAAAGGAGATTTTCTCACTCAAATTGTTGAACCAGGTTTTTGAGTGCGTTCTGATTCAGCAGGATAATTTTCCTTCCGTCAGTTTTGATCAGGCCTTCGGCCTTGAATTCGGAAATAAACCTCGCAACCGTTTCCTTGGCCGTGCCCACCAGATTGGCCAGATCCGTACGGGAAAGCTCAATCCCCCCAAATTTGGGGCATTTTTCAGGGTTGTAAATCTTTTCCAGCCTGAGCAGGGTTTCTGCCAGACGGCCTCTCACGGGTACAAAAGCCATTTCAGTCAGTCGATTTTCAATTTCGCCCAGTTCCACACAAAGCAATTGCATGAATTTCAGGGCTGCGTGCGGATTTTCCTGGATCATTTTCAGGAATTTGTCCTGAGGCATGAAAATCAGGGAGCTGTTTTCAAGGGTTTCCGTGGAAGTGGTGTAAGGATGCCCGGCCAGCAAGTCGGCGTAGCCCAAAAACTGCCCTGGAAGGGCAATTCGAATAATTTTTTCCTTTCCGTCAGGAGTAATGCGGGAAATTTTGACCCGGCCTGAAAGGAGGTAGAATATCCCGAAGGGATAGGAATCCTGGTGAAACACCATTTGGCCCTTTTTGTAAGCGCTGGGGTGAAAATGGCGCATGAAACGGGTCTCATCCACCATTCCCGAAGGAGATATGAAGGATAATTCGCTTATTTCAGGATTTGGGTCGGTTTGCAGGGAATTATTTGGTTCCATAAAGGTTATCAGAGTTGTTCCAAAAGCAAATTTCAGGAATCAATTTTCCTCTGGTAAGCGTCTAAAGTGGGATTTTGGAAAATCAACCTTTAAGGGGAGAATTTTCTACGCTTTTTTACGGAGTTTTCTTTTCAATGAGATCTCTAAAAACAAAGGAAAGTGGATAAAGAAAGCACAGTTTGTTAATTGATAATTGTTCTTTGCCAATTGTCTATTGAACCAAGTCCAACCCAGAAATTCGAAGTTTTTAGGGGTTTCTTCAGGATAAAAGGCCGGCCTCCATCGCAAACCTGATCAGCCCTGCGGTATTTTTGGCTCCTGTTTTTTGCAGCAAATTTTTGCGGTGAGTATCGACCGTGCGGCGGCTGATAAAGAGTTTTTCTCCAATTTCAGGATTGGTCAACTCTTCTGCAATGAGGCGCAACACTTCCTTTTCCCTTTTGGTGAGGACAATATGATCAGGGGACGACCCTTCCTGGCGAAATTCTTTTTTGACATAGCGATTTAGCAGGCGGGAGGAAACTTCGGGACTGAAATAAGTTTCCCCCTTCAGGAGGGTGTGAATGGCCTGCAGCAATTCCTGGCGGGAAGTGTTTTTCAGCAGATATCCTGTCGCGCCTGCGGCCAGCATTTCCATGATGTATTTATCTTCGTCGTACATGGAAAGGGCCAGAATGTGGGTTTCAGGGTAATTTTCTTTCAGGAAACGGGTGGTCTCAATTCCGTTTCCGTCCGGCATTTTGATATCCATCAGCACCACATCGGCAGCCTCGCGGGCCATGGCCTCGCGGGTTTGGGCGCCGCTGGCGGCTTCTGCAATGACCTTCAGATCAGGTTCCTGATCAAGCAATGCCTTCAGTCCGTCCCGGAAAATTTCGTGGTCGTCGGCAATAATTAGTTTTATGCTGGAATCAGGATCTGCCAACGGAGATCAATTTTGAGTGGGTTCCTGACCAGGAATGGACTCAGCTTCAGACCCGCCATGAGCAGGTTTTCCCGTAGGAATTCCAAACCCAATTCGGCCATGATTCGAAACCAGGACATCTTTGTCGCACTTGAATTCGGCTACATCTGCATAGGTGAGTTCGACCAGCATTTCAGGTGTCCGTTGGCTGGGTTCGAGACTGGCCAGCCGCAAATGCTGATTTTTGACCGTTTCTTCCACCACTTTGCGCACAGAACGGGCATTGCCGAAAAATTTGTCTTTGTGCTCGTAAAGGAAGGTGAAATATTGCCTCAAATGGGCTTCAGCTTTGGCGTCAGGAGTTAATTTTTCATCCTTCAGCATAAGCATGGCGATTTCGTAGAGTTCGTCGGGCGAATAATCTTCAAAATTGAGGTGCTTGTCAAAGCGGGATTTCAGGCCAGGATTTGATTCAAGGAATTTTTCCATGTTACCCGGATATCCTGCCGCAATCACCACAAATTTGCCCCGCTGATCCTCCATGCGTTTCAGAATGGTTTCGACCGCCTCCTTGCCAAAATCGTTTTCAAAACCCTGGGTGAGCGCATAAGCTTCGTCAATGAAAAGCAGGCCGCCCTGGGCCTCGTCGATCATTTGGGAGGTCTTGATTGCAGTCTGGCCAATATAACCCGCGACCAGCCGCTGGCGGTCCACCTCTATGATGTGGCCTTTTTCCAGAATGCCCAATGCCTTGTAAATGCGGGCCAGAATGCGGGCCACGGTGGTTTTTCCTGTACCAGGATTGCCCGAAAAAATGGTGTGCAGGGAAAAGGTATTCATCACATCCTTGCCAATCTCACGGTAAAATTTCACCAGCTTGACCAACTCATTGATCTCATTTTTGACCGAATTCAACCCAATCATGGATTTGAGTTCGAGCAGGGAATCAGCAAGCAAAACCTCGTCCACGGGAATGTCGGCCATGAGGCGGTCGGCGCGGCCGAATATTTTTTCCAGATCCTCCAGCAAAATGGTTGACAGAGCCTCATCAGACAGCTCCTCAGGATGGGTGGATTGCATGACCCGCAGGCCCATATTCATTTTTCCTTCCTCGATCAGCGAATTGACATAACGGGCGTTGCCAAAAGTGCGGTCGCGGTTGCGATAAGCTTCCACCAGTTTTTCATACAAAAAGTCTGAGGCTTTGGGCTCCAGGGTCACTTTGCGCTTTTCAGCAGAGTATTTCCCGATTTCCATCAGTTCCTGAGGCACATAGTCTGGAAATTCATAGGTCATGTTGAAGCGGGATTTCAACCCGGGATTTGACTCAATGAAATTGGCCATTTCTTTGGGATAGCCAGCCACCAGCAGCGCCAGGTCGCCCGGCCCGTCCGACATTTCCTTGATCAGAATCTCAATCACTTCGCGACCGTAGTCCTTGTTATCTTCACTCGAGCGATACAACGCATAGGCTTCATCGATGAAGAGAATGCCTCCGCGGGCTTTTTTGATGGCTTCTTTGACTTTGGGCGCGGTCTGGCCAATGTATTCGCCCACCAGATCTGAGCGATCCACTTCGTGGACATGGCCTTTGGAGAGGAGCCCCATTTTTTCGTAAATCTTGCCCAAAAGCTTGGCCACCGTGGTTTTTCCCGTGCCGGGATTGCCTGTGAATACGGCATGCAGGCTGATTTTTTGAGAATCGTCAAAGCCTTTTTCCTGGCGCAATTTGAGGAAATTGAGATACTGGGTGTACTCTTTGACTTTCTTTTTGATGGAGGCCAGGCCAATCAGGCCTTCCAGTTCTGCCATCACCTCTTCGAGGGTTTCAGGTTCCCTGGCCGGGGGCGTAAAAATGGGTGCTCCAGCCACGGATTGCAGCACTTTGGGGTCGCCTTCTTCGTACTCGTCCGCCACTTCGAAAGGAATCACAGCGATCAGCTGCTCCATAAACACCACTTCCAGGGTGTATTTATCCTTGAACCAGGTGCCTTTGTGGTCAGATCCCCAGCCGCTGGCCATCACAAAACTGTCCTGATCCTTCCTGATCAGCATCAGTTCCTCCGTACGGCCCTTCAATTGCCGGGCATCATTATAAAAATTAAAAACAATCTCGCAGTACCAGTCCTCGTCCTTTTTGAGGTTTTTCAGGCTCAGTTCAGACCAGATATAACGTGCATCAGTAGCCTTAAACTGAGAATAATAGGTCCTTTTGTCCACAGGTGGCAGCAGGTTGGTTCCTTCAAATAATCTCACCCCTGAAATCGACAAATAAGGATTGGTGGTTTCCGTAACCGGGCCTCCGTCAATCACATAAAATTTGGCCGAACCCACTTCCACTTCCTCCAGATAAGCCCGCCAGATGTAATGTCCTTTCTTCCAAAAACCGCCTTTGGTGGCATTTCCCCAGCCTTCACGGATAAAAACAATGTTTTCGTGCTTTTCGACTTTGCGGGTGATATTGATCTTGCAAACCTCCTTTTCCTCAGTTCCGTTCAGCTCAAAACCTTTCAGCATCACCTTTACTTCCCACTCATTCTCGTCAAAAAGCTTGTTAAAAAAGGCAAACTCAGTGTACAGGTAGGAGGTGTTGGAGGCTTCAAAAACCCGTTGATACTTTTTCTTCCCGTCAGCCAGCCATTCTGTGGAACTGTACACCAGCAGATGTTTGAATTTGTAGGCAACGAATGATGGGTCTTTCTTTTCGGACATTTCACCTTTTGCTTTAGAGGTTTAAAATTAGGGAATTTTTCCAGGAATGAAGGTTTGCGCAGGATTAATTTTGCCTGGAATGATTCTTTGCAGAAATATAAAAAAATCAACGGTCTTTCGTATATTTGGGCTATTGCACGGTTTTTTTTGAATCATTGAAATAAAATAAAAATGGCCCGGGAATATCAGGAAGGGGTCGGGATTTTGGTTTGTAAATGGTTTGAGCCTCAGGAAAAGCCATCCACCAATCCCAGCCGTGCATCCATGCAATCCAAATTGGAAGCAGTTTTTGAGTGCGAATCCATGCGCCTCAATGGCCGTATTTTGTCTGGCGTACCTGGAAAAGTGAGTATGCTGTTTCAGGATATTTTGCTGGCAGCTGACTGTGCCTGCGCCATTCAGCGAGAACTCAGGCTGGAGGGATTGCCCGCGGTAAAAGCTGGGTTGGATGCGGGTGATCTGGATACAAATTCGCCTGGATTTCTTCCTGCAGACGAGTCTGAAATGGCGGCTGAGCTGGCCTCTGTTTGTATTTCAGGTGGAATTTTTCTGACTGAAAATGCCGCGACAGGACTGAAGGATCATTTTCGCTTCAGGATCAGGCCTTTGGGGAAGTTTAGATTTGAGGGAAATTTCTGGAAAGAGATTTTTGCCATGGACAACGACAGCCTGCTGTTCCCTGACGCAGACTGGTTTGCCCGTCAGGGCGAGCGGTTGAAAGTGGCAGGCAGGGAATCCCAAATGGATCGCAGATTGGAAAAGGAACCTTCAGGCGTGGGGAAAAAACTGGTAAAAGTAGTTTTGGCTGGATTTGTGGCGCTGATACTGGTGGTTTTGGGATGTGTAAACTTCCTGCCCGGAAAAACTGCAGTCGCCAGCGACAGTCACAATTCTCTGCCCACCATTGCCGTTTTGCCCTTCAGAAACCTCGTTCAACGCCCTGAAAATGAATACTTTTCGGACGGGATGACCGAGGATATCCTCAGTCTGCTGGCCCGCATTGACGGATTGGTGGTGCTTTCCCGCAACTCGGTCATGCGTTACAAGAACACCCAAAAATCGAATAAAGAGATCGGGGAGGAACTCAAGGCTGATCATCTTTTGCTGGGTACGGTGGACAAGCTGGGTAGTAAAGTGGATGTGACCATTCGATTGGTTCAGTCGGGCAACGATCATGAGGTGTGGTCGGGCAGGTATGACCGCAATGTTACAGATATTTTTGAGCTGGAAAGCCAGGTGGCCCGCGACGTCGCTCAGGCCCTGGAAACGAAGCTGTCTGCGGAAACCCAGCGCAGGCTGGGTGAGGTGCCCACGGGAAATATTTCAGCGTATGAGCTGTATTTGCGTGGGAGGGATTATTATTTGCGCTACACTGACGAAGACAACCAACGGGCGATTTCTCTTTTCAGGCGGGCCATTGCCCTCGATTCGACCTACGCCCTGGCCTGGGCAGGCCTGGGAGATGCCCTGGGGCAGCATGCCGTAAGGTTTGAGCACGGCAAGGAAATTTTGGATTCATCCATGATCGCCAGCCGCAAGGCCATTGCCCTCAATCCCGATCTTTCAGAAGGCTACAAGTCTCTGGGACTGGCCTACCATTACAAAATTGAATACAACATGGCCCGTGAGCAATATGCCAAAGCCATCGAACTCAATCCCTCCAACGACATGGCTACCGCGAACCTGGCTTCCATTGCAATTGAGGAGGGGAATTTTATCAAGGGCATATTCTGGGCCCGTAAAACCCTGGCTATCAACCCTCTTTCGACCATTACCATGACCAAAACCTCTGAAGCTTATTATCTTTTGGGCGATAATGTCAAAGGAAGGTACTGGGCTGAGAAAGCTATTCAGGCTGATCCAGGATTTTCAGAAGGGTACGAATTTCTCTTTTTTCAGCTGATACACGAGCAGAAATGGGAGGCGGCTGAGGCCCTGGTCAAACAAATGGAAAACAAGGTGCCCAATGAATTGAAAACCGCAGAAATGCGGGCTCATTTTAATTTGTTTAAAAAGGATTATGCGGGTGCAGAAAAATATTACCTCAAGGCTGACAGCCTGTTGAAACTGAAAAAACTGAAGGACGATTATGCCTTTCTGGACCTTTCACTGGGGTACGTTCACCTGCAGACCGGGCGCAAAATTTCAGGGGAGCAAATGTTGAAACGGGCCATTGCCAAGGCCACTGAAAAGTATTACCACGGCAACGGCCTGGAAAAAATGGGCTCCTGCAGAACCATGGGCATGGCTTATGCGATTTTGGGTAATTCAGACCGGGCGGTGGACTGGCTCGAAACTGGCTTTGATCTGGGCCTGCTCATGACTGAGTTCCAGTTTGATATTCCTTATTTTGAAAGCATTATGCATGATCCTGCTTTCCTTGCTTTGCAAACTGAAATGAAGCTCAAAGCCACCAAAATGCGGGAAGAATTGGTCAATGTGGTGGGTGAAGGGGTCAAAATCGGGGAGATTGTGCTCCCGTGAGGAAGATGTGGGCGGACGAGGCAAATTTTGGAATGAAAATTGCTATCTTGACCTTTGAATTACATTTTAACATTGAATTAACCCAATGAAAAAACTCATATCTTTCCTTGCCCTGGTGGTAATTTTGGTTGGAATTTCTCCCCTCAATGCCCAGACAACCCAATATTTTGGCGTTCCCGTGCCCAATTCCCTGGATGCCAATGGCACCAAACTTGTCCTGAATGGCGCAGGACTGCGCGAAAAACTCTGGATCGACCTTTACGTGGGCAGCCTTTTTCTTCAATCCAAATCCACCAACCGCACCCAGATTATCAACGACGACAAGCCCATGGCCATCCGTCTGCAGATCGTGTCCGGGTTGATTACCTCAGACAAAATGATTGCTGCCACCAAAGAGGGATTTGAAAAATCCACCAAAGGCAATATGGCCCCCATTCAGTCTCAGATCGATCAGTTTATCGGGATTTTCAAAAAATCGCCCATTGTCAAAGGCAATAATTACAATATCATCTACACCCCGGGAACGGGCGTGCAAGTTTACCTGAACGACAAGATTCAGGATACCATCAAAGGACTGGAATTCAAAAAGGCACTTTTTGGCATCTGGTTTTGCGATGATCCTGCGGATGAGGATCTGATGGAAGGTATGTTAGGGGAATAATTATTGCCCTGCATTTAAAGGAATTGGCGGTCAGAACCTGATAGTTTGGGCCGCCAATTTTTTTGAAGAAAATTCGTAATTTTATATATGAACATCACCGGGCAAAAGAAATTCTATACCGTTCAGGAATATCTGGAACTTGAGGATCAAAACGATTTCAAGTCTGAGTACCATGATGGGGAGATTTTTGCAATGTCGGGAGGCAGTATCAATCATAGTTTGATTGGCAATAATTTCAGAGGAGAATTGCGGGAATTGTTGAAAGGAAAAGACTGTTATGTTCACGGAAGTGATTTGAAAGTATCAGATGAATCATTGAGATCCTATTTGTATCCTGATGCCCTGGTAATTTGTGGCCAGCCTAATTTTGCGAAAGACCGAAAGGACATTGTAACAAACCCCATTCTTCTGGTTGAAGTCCTTTCAGAAAGCACCAGTAAAAACGACCGGGGCTGGAAATTTCAAAAGTATCGTCAGTTTGATTCAGTGCAGGAATATGTGCTTATTGAGCAGGATCTGGCTTTCATTGATGTTGTTACCCGCAATGAAAGTGGAAATTGGGAGATTCGCTCTTATGAGGGGTTAGGTGCCCAACTGCCGCTGAAATCATTAAATATTGAAATTCCCTTCTCTGAAATTTACCGTGGGGTTCAATTCTCCTCCTAAAAGTCGACCCAAAATTTCTTCCCTCATTCCATTCTTCCCCCCTTCAATCTTTTCCTTAACTTGCGGTCGCAAAAATCTAGCTTGCAGCGCTTATACTGCAGCCTGAAATGATGGAATATCTAAAGCTCCTCCGCATCCACCAGTACGTGAAGAATGGCTTCATCCTGTTGCCCATGTTCTTTGCGCTGAGGATCACTGAAACGGAATTGCTCTGGAAAACCCTGCTGGTCGCTGCGGGATTCAGCCTGGTGGCCAGCTCCATTTACATTCTGAACGATCTTTTTGACGTCAAAGAAGACCGGGCACACCCCACCAAAAAATCACGTCCCATTGCCTCGGGAGCCATTTCTCCCCGCAATGCATCCCTCCTCATGGGACTCATTGCCGCCGCCGGGCTGGCCATCATTTTTGCCATCAGCCAGGCTTCTTTTTACCTGACCCTGCTTTACCTGGCCAATAACCTGCTTTATTCACTCAAACTCAAGCACATTCCCATTCTGGACGTGTGCATGATCTCCCTGGGGTTTGTGCTGCGCCTCTTCGTAGGCGCCAAGGTGGCGACCGACCTGCCCCTCTCCATGTGGATCATTCTCATGACTTACCTGCTGGCCCTGTTTCTGGGCATGGCCAAGCGGCGCGACGACGTCCTGCTGGCCAACGAAGGGGCCAAAGTGCGCAAGAATATCGACGGGTATAACCTCGAATTCATCAACGGGGCCATGATGATTATGGCTTCCGTGACCATCGTGTCGTACATTTCCTATACCATTTCTCCCGGGATCACGGAAAAATTTGGTTCAAACAACCTTTATTTGACGGTCTTTTTCGTCATTTTGGGCATCCTGCGCTACATGCAGCTCACTTTTGTGGAGCAAAAAAGTGGGAGTCCCACCAAAATCCTGCTCAAAGACCTCTTTTTGCAGCTGACCCTGGCGGGTTGGGTAATCGCCTTTATCTTACTGCTTTACGTCGGGAAATCATGAAAATAACCAATTGGGGTAATTTTCCTGTTCAGGAAGCAGAAGTGCGCGGATTTTCAGGCCAGGATGAAGCCAAAAATGCCCTGGAGGGCCTTCCTGGCTGGATTGCCCGCGGCCTGGGCCGCTGTTATGGAGATTCCAACCTCAATCCCCACATCCTTTCCACCCACCGCAACAACCATTTCCTTGCTTTCGATCCTGAAACGGGCCTTTTGACCTGTCAAAGCGGGGTTTCCCTGGAAGACATTCTCAACACTTTTGTGCCCCGTGGCTGGTTTCCACCTGTAACGCCTGGCACCAAATTTATCACCATTGGAGGAGCCATTGCGGCGGATGTGCATGGCAAAAATCACCATTCTGAAGGCTCTTTTTCGCGGCATTTGCGCAGTTTTCGCCTCCTCCTCCCTTCGGGTGAAGTGATGCAATGCAGCCCCACTGAAAATGCAGACGCATTTTGGGCCACCTGCGGTGGTATGGGCCTGACCGGGCTGGTGCTGGACGCCACTTTTCAATTGAAAAAAATCGAAACCAGCTACTTTCGCCAGGAAGTGACCAAGGCCAAAAATCTGGAGGATATCATGCGGCAGTACGAGGAGGCCATGAACTGGACCTACTCTGTGGCCTGGATCGACTGTCAGGCGGGAGGCAGGCAAATGGGCCGCTCGATCCTGAATAAAGGTGAATTTGCTACGTTGGAGGAACTGAAATCCACCAAATTCGGGAAAAATCCGCTGGCTTTGCACAAAGCCGGCAAGTTGACCATTCCGTTTTATTTTCCTGGATGGAGCCTGAATCCGCTTACGGTCAAGGCCTTCAACATCCTCTATTATAATAAGATGTTGAAGCAGCAGATCAATAATTTTGTGCATTACGATCCCTTTTTCTATCCTTTGGATGGCATTTTGCATTGGAATCGTGCCTATGGGAGGAAGGGATTTACCCAGTATCAGTTTGTCATGCCGCCCGAAACGGCCTATGAAGGCCTGAAAAAGGTGCTGGAAAAGATTCGCAAGCGCGGCATTGGCTCGCCCGTGACCGTGCTCAAGTGGTTTGGCAAGCAGGAGGGCCTGCTCAGTTTTCCCATGGAGGGCTACACCCTGGCCCTGGATTTCCCGATTACCCCACGTCTTTGGAAGTTTCTCGACGAACTGGATGAGATTGTGCTTGAGGCCAAAGGCCGCCTGTACCTGACCAAGGATGTGCGCATGCAGCGCGAAATGTTTGCCAAAGGCTACCCTTCCCTTCCAGAGTGGCTGGAAATCAAGGCAAAACTGGACCCCGCAGGGGTGCTGCGTTCGCGGCAAAGCGACCGGGTGGGGCTGACCTGAGCTCGACTCGGGCTGGGCAGGTAAGGATTTGGGTGAATTCAATTGAAGGTAGGTCAAATTAACAGGATATTTATTTACACCTGATTGATTTGAACCATGAAAAAACCTCTTTTAACCCTCATTCTTCTGATCATTGGCTTTGCTTCCCTACGGGCCACCAAAGTGGAAACTGTTTGTGATGGTGACTGGACCAATAACCTGATCTGGAGTACAGGAAGTTTGCCTCTGGGCACAGATACGGTCATTATTTCCAACCATGTGAGTTGTCCGTCAAATCTGACCACCAGCAGCAAGTTTTTCTGGGTAAAAACAGGGGGAGAATTTTGCGGCACCATAGATTTTACCGTGAACGCAGGTGCGTATGTGTTGGTGGATGGCGTGTTTAAGGCCAATCAGATTTTTTTGAACAGCAATATGGTGGTAAACGGAAGCCTGGAAACCCTGTACTTTGTGGTGAGTGGCTACCTTACCGTAAATGGGCAAATGGCGGTGGGTGGCCCCATCGTTTGCTCGCCCGTCAGCTCGCCCTGTCTGGCTCCTGTGGCCGATTTCAGCCTCAGTGCAACCCAGATTTGTGAGCGTGGATGCGTAAGCTTTCAGAATCTGAGTACCAATAATCCATCCACCTACAGTTGGTCATTTCCCTTTGGCAACCCTTCCACCTCCAATCTTGCCAATCCTGGCCCTGTTTGCTACGATTATTTTGGCCTGAATTCTGTCACCCTGATCGTAAGCAATAATTTTGGCTCAGATACCATCACCAAAACAGATTGCATTGAGGTAATGCCAGGAGCGGCAAAACCTGGAATTTCGGCAATTAGCCCAACTCATTTTTGTAACGGGCAACATACTACTCTGCATGGAATTTCTACTGAAACCTCCTGGGAGTGGAATTCAGGACCCACCACCCAGGACATTAATGTAACTACTTCGGGCTTTTATAATGTGCGGGTGTATAATTTTCTGAATTGCCCCAGCCCCTGGTCTGACACCGTGCCAGTCGAGGTCATCATCCCCCCGACCCCGGTCATAATCCCTCTGGGCGCAGACAGCCTCATGGCCGCCCAGCCTGCGGCAGGGTATCTTTGGTACCTCAATGGCGCCCTTCTTCCAGATATTACCCGCAAAATTAAAGCCACCCAATACGGAGCCTACACCCTGCAAACCAAACTGGAATTTTGCTGGTCAGACACTTCGCTTCCCTACCTGTTGACCGGGCTTTCTCAGACTGATCTTTCAGAAAGAATCAGGGTTTATCCCAATCCTTTTGGGGAATTTCTGGAGGTGCAAAACCCTGGAAATGAACCTTTGCTGGGGAAATTGTCCATCACGGATCTGGCGGGAAGGCTGGTTTATCTGCAGGATTTGAACATTCATTCCAAAATCAGGATTCAACTTTCACACCTTGCTCCCGGCCTTTATCAATTGTGTTTTTCGGATAACCAGGGGCAGATTTTCACCCAAAAGGTGGTTCGCGGACAAGTTGGTTTTTAGGGAAATCTGACCCCAAAACTCTGAATGGGAATCCAATTCAGCCAGGAGTTTTTTGGGGGAAATTCGCCTGCAAAGTGGCCGATTATCAAAAGTCCCTTCATTTTTGTAAATTTATGACCACAAATTGGGAGGGAAAATTCCCCTAAACCTGAAACTCCATGAGTAGCAAAGCAATCCATCCTCCTTCTGTCCAGACCGACGGTGAAACTCTGGCCCACGAGGCCTATTTCAATGAATTGCGGGAGCGGGAATACCCCATGCTCAATGAGTCTCACCAGATTTACCTCGATTACACGGGCGGAAATTTGTATGCCCAGTCTCAGCTCAGGGCTCATTTTGAACTGCTGAGCAATAATGTTTTTGGAAATCCCCACTCCACCAATCCCACTTCTCAATTTGCCACCCAAAAAGTGGAAGAAACCCGGGAAGCCGTGTTGAAATTCTTTAATGCAGACGATTACTGCTGCATTTTTACCCAGAATGCCTCAGGGGCCCTGCATATAGTGGGAGAATGTTATCCTTTCCACAAAAACGGGACTTTGCTTTTACTTTCTGATAACCACAATTCTGTAAATGGTATCCGGGAATATTGTCAGCGAAAGGACCGGGAATTTGCCTATACTCCCCTTCAGTACGAAGACCTGAACATTGATTCAGTCAGCCTCGAAAAGCACCTCGCAAATCATCCCAATAAAGAAAATAAGCTTTTTGCCTACCCCGCCCAATCTAATGTAACCGGGGTAAAACACCAACTGAATTGGATCCAAAAAGCCCACGAACTGGGCTGGGATGTGCTGCTCGACGCTGCCGCCTTTGTGCCCACCAATGTGCTTGATCTGAGCCGCTGGAAACCCGACTTTGTGACCCTGTCTTTTTATAAAATATTTGGTTACCCTACGGGGATTGGGGCATTGCTGGTGAGGAAGGAAAAGTTTCACAAGCTTGAAAAACAATGGTTTGCAGGTGGAACCGTTACCCTGGCCGCGGTAAATTCGCCTCACCATTACCTGGCCGAAAATCACGAACGGTTTGAGAACGGAACCGTCAATTACCTCGACATTCCTGCCATCAAAACAGGCCTGGATTACATTCAGGGCATTGGTATGGGCCGCATCAATGAGCGGGTGAAGTCTCTGGTCAAATATTTTCATACCCGCCTTACGGCTCTGAAGCACGACACGGGCAGGCCCGTGGTCAGGGTGTTTGGACCGCCAAACCGGCAAGAAACAGGAGGCACCTTCATCATGAATTTTTTTGATGCCAATGGCAAGGTGCTACCCTTCGAAGATATCGAGGAAAAAGCCAATCAGCGGGGAATATCCATTCGTTCGGGCTGTTTTTGCAATCCGGGCATCGACGAAATCAATAACTGTCTTTCCACTGAGGAAATCGCCCGCTACTTCACCAGCCGCGACCGCGGCAATTACCGCGACATGATTGCCTTCCTCAATAAAATGCGGGGCGCGACCCGGGTTTCCGTGGGCCTGGCTACCAATAAAGAGGATCTCGACACCTTCCTGGCCTTTGCTGCAGAATTGCGGAATCTGGAAGCGGGGGTAAGCTGAGGATGAGTGGATTATCCTGAAAAAATCTCCTTAAAATCCGTAGGAACCAATGGGACGGAAAAGTTCCTTGTCCTGAAGCGTTTCAATAAATTTTTCAGAGCCCTCGTTGAATATTTTTTCCACTTCATAGCTGTACCCGATATGGGTTTGAGGCAGGTGTTCTGCAACCATTTCCAGGAAAGCTTTTTGATCGGGTTCAGAATTGCATTCCAATCTCAGATGATTCCCACCCTTCGCATAAATTGAGAAACTGTTGGTTTCGAAGGCAGTAATGAAAAGCGCAACCTTGTGTTTTGTGACTACAGGTTTGATCCAGACCACCTTCTCAGGATGATTTTCAATCAGGTCGATCCAGCGTGCACCACCCCTGGCTGCTGACCATGAAGCCAGAAACAAAACCACCGCAATCAGCAGAGCAAAAGCAGCCACTACGTACATGAAACTCATCCCGAGAAGAATTCCCCAGTACACAAAAAACATAAAGCCAATCAAAAAGATGGCGCCTCCCAAACCATAGGCCAAACTGCCTTTGGTAGCGTTATTTTGAATCAGGGTGTCAAACTTTGGTTTCATTTGGGTAAAGTTATGGAATAAGTTACAAATAAGTAAAGTGAATCAGATTATGACCAGTTGGCCTGATTGATCCCCAAATGACTTCATGCGACCAAAGGAAAAATCCTCAAAAATTGCCCTTGCATCTGACCGTTTCATTTCCGATAATTGTATGCATGCATACTAATAATGATCTGCATGCATAATAAATTTCGACAAGATATATGGAAGCCGTCCAGGAAATGGAAGACCAGAAATTTGAACTAACAGGGTTGGATGTGTCCTTTGATGTGAAGGCAACCTGGCTTGCCATCAACAAAATGTACAGCCCCCTGGCTGACCTCTATGGTCTCACCGTTACCATGGGTTTTGTGCTCGCCAATATTCACGAAGATTATGGCACCGCCGCCACCAAAATCGCTCCACTGCTGGGCATGGAGCCCCGTTCCCTCACCCGCCTGCTCAAGAAAATGGAGGAAGATAACCTCATCAACCGGGTGCAGGACGAAACAGATAAACGCTCTGTACGCATTCACCTCACATCCAAAGGATTGGAGATGAAACGCATTGCCCTCGAACACGTAACTGCCTTTAATCAGGAGATCAGGGAAAAGGTCTCTGATCGAAAAATGAAAATATTTTTTGAAGTTATAGAAGCAATATATGAAACCGCTGACACCCGTGAAATCGTCGGATAATCCATCCGCAGTCAAGCCCCGGCGCAAGCTCCTCAAAGCTGCTGTACTGGGGTCAGGTGTAATGGGCAGCCGCATCGCCTGCCACTTCGCCAACGTCGGCCTCGAAGTTCTCCTCCTGGACATCGTTCCCCGCGGATTGAACGACAAAGAAATCGCCTCAGGCGTTTCCGAGGCCTCCCCGGCTCACCGCAACCGTATCGTCAATGAAGCCCTCCAGGGCGCCATCAAAGACAGGCTCAATCCTTTGTACAACAAGGATTTTGCCACCCGCATCTCCACTGGCAACTTCGACGACGACCTCGACAAGATCGCCGGCTGTGACCTGATCCTGGAAGCCATCATCGAGGACCTCGAGATCAAGAAGAGCCTTTTCGACAAAGTCGAAAAATTGCGTAAGCCCGGCTCCATGGTCGCCTCCAATACCTCAGGCATCCCCCTGACCTGGCTGGCCAAAGGCCGTTCTGAAGACTTTCAAAAGAATTTCTTCGGCATGCACTTTTTCAACCCGCCCCGCTACCTCAAACTGCTGGAAATCATCCCCACCCAGTGGACCGATCCCGGGCTGGTGGATTTTATCATGAACTACGGAGACCAGCACCTGGGCAAAACCATGGTGCTTTGCAAGGATACGCCTGCTTTCGTGGCCAACCGCGTAGGCGTATTCTCCCTGCTCAAAACCCTTGAACTGGTCGAAGAACTGGGCCTCACCCCTGAGGAAACGGATAAACTGACTGGTCCTGCCACGGGAAAACCCAAAACGGGCACCTTTCGTCTCTGTGACCTGATTGGCAATGACACCACCCTCAAGGTGAAAAACGGTCTGGCCAATAACCTGCCCAATGACGAAGCCAATGCACTTTTCAACAAAACTACAGTACTTGAAAAGGCAGTTGAAATGGGCCTGCTGGGTGATAAAACCCAAAAAGGATTTTACAAGAAAACCAAAGGCGCAGATGGCAGCAGCACCATTCTTACCCTGGATCTGAATACCTTTGAATACCGCGAAAATCAGCGGCCCAAACTCGCTTCCCTGGAAGCGATCAAAACCATTGAAGACCTCAAAACCAGGCTGAAAACCCTTTACAAATTTGAGGACAAAGGGGGCGAACTGACTCGCCGTTCCGCTCAGGCCATCTTCGCCTACGTATCCAACCGTGTACCCGAAATTGCCGACGATCTCTACAAAATCGACGATGGTATCCGGGCTGGCTTTGGCTGGGAAGTGGGCGCCTTCGAAACCTGGGACATGCTGGGCGTGGCCAAAGTAGCCGACGACATGCGGGCCGCAGGCATCAAAATGGCGTCCTGGGTGGATGAAATGCTGGCTGCCGGACATACGTCGTTTTACAAAGTCGA
Source organism: Bacteroidia bacterium (assembly GCA_020635905.1). GTDB lineage: Bacteria > Bacteroidota > Bacteroidia > J057 > JADKCL01 > JACJYV01. Next base: position 96,923 of record JACJYV010000005.1, on the reverse strand, counting down.
AAATGGCGCACGTCATTACTACGACATTGCCTCCAAATCCTACAAAGTGATCCCCGGCAGTGAAGGCAAGATCGTGCTGGAATACATCAAAGGCACCAACAAAGTCTGGGGCAATTCAGGCACCACCCTGATCGACCTGGGCGATGGTATCCTTAACCTGGAATTCCACACCAAAATGAATTCCATGGGCGGTGAAGTGATCGAAGGCATCAATAAAGCCATCGAGATCGCCGAGAAAAGCTGGGATGGCCTGGTGATTGCCAATAACGGAGAAAACTTCTCTGCGGGCGCCAACCTGGCTATGATCCTTATGCTGGCCGTAGAGCAGGAATACGACGAACTCGACCTGGCCATTCGCATGTTCCAGAACACCACCATGCGGGCCCGCTATTCCTCCATTCCCGTGGTGGTGGCACCCCACGGACTTACCCTGGGCGGAGGTTGCGAGTTGACCATGCACAGCGATCATGCCCAGGCTGCAGCTGAGACCTACATTGGTCTGGTGGAAGTAGGGGTGGGATTGATTCCAGCAGGCGGTGGAACCAAAGAAATGACCCTGCGCATGAGCGACCGCTACGAATCGGGCGACGCCGAACTCAACAGTTTCATGAATACCTTCCTGACCATCGGCCAGGCCAAGGTGGCCACCTCTGGTTTTGAAGCGAAACAACTCGGCATCCTCCGCGAAAGCGACGGCGTAAGTGTCAACAGCAGCCGGGTGATTTCTGACGCCAAGGCAGCCGCATTGCAACTGGTGGCCGCAGGCTACCAGCAGCCCGTGCAGCGCACCAACATCCGCGTGCAGGGCAAGACGGGACTCGGCTTCGCCTACAGTGGGGTTTACTCCATGTATGCTGCTGGCTGGATCACTGAATACGACCTCCACATCGCCAAAAAACTGGCTTACGTCATGTGCGGCGGCGATCTCGACGGTACCCCCCTCGTATCCGAGCAATACCTCCTCGACCTGGAGCGCGAAGTAATGCTGAGCCTCCTCGGTGAAGAGCGCACCCTGAAGCGAATCGAACACATGCTGAAGACTGGAAAACCATTACGTAACTAGATTTTAGATGTCAGACTGTTAGATGTCAGAGAAAATGGCACAAGTAAATTTCCATAAATTCAAGAGCCTCAAAGTGTGGCAAAAAGGAATTGACCTCGCGGTTTCCTGTTATGAAATAACGGGGAAATTTCCTGAAGAAGAAAGATTTGGACTTGTATCCCAGATGAATCGCTCAGCAGTTTCCATTCCCTGCAACATTGCAGAAGGTGCCGGGCGTGGTTCAGCTAAGGATTTCAGCCGTTTTCTCGACATAGCCCGTGGATCGACCAATGAATTGGAAACGCTTTCCATCATTGCTGAAAAAGTGGGTTTGCTCCATGCTGAGGATTTTTCAAGGCTGGAGGGCGGAATTGATGAAATTCATCGCATGCTTTACAGTTTTCAATCTCAGCTTAAACCCTGACATCTGACTTCAAACATCTATAATCTAAAATCTCAACATCTAAAATCTAAAAAAATGCAAGAAGCATACATCGTAGCCGGATATCGTTCAGCGGTGGGAAAAGCCAACCGCGGCGGCTTTAAATACATGCGGCCAGACAACCTGGCAGCTGAGGTGATCAAGCACCTCGTTTCCTCCGTGCCTGCACTGGATCCTGCCCGCGTGGATGACCTCGTGGTGGGTTGTGCCGTGCCTGAAGCAGAACAGGGCCTGCAAATTGGCCGCATCGTTAGCTTGCTGTCGCTGCCCATGACTGTGCCCGGATTCACCATCAACCGCTACTGCGGTTCGGGGCTTGAGGCGATCGTGATCGCCATGGCCAAAATCAAATGCGGCATGGCCGATTGTATCATCGCGGGTGGTACAGAATCCATGTCTTTGGTGCCCACCATCGGGTACAAAACTGCGCTCAATCCTTTCGTGGCTGAGCACCATCCCGAGTGGTACTTTGGCATGGGACAGACTGCAGAAGAAATTGCCAAAGACTATGGAATTTCCCGCGCAGATCAGGACGAATTCTCCTACCAATCCCACATGAAGGCCATTGCTGCCATGGAAGCCGGAAAATTCAAGGATGAAATCGTGCCGGTCAAAGTCACAGAAAATCTCTACAAAGACGGCAAAAAAGTGAGCAAAAGCTTCGTGGTGGATTCAGACGAAGGACCCCGCGCCGACACCAATCTGGAGGCGCTGGCCAAACTCCGTCCCGTATTTTCCGCCAATGGCACCGTGACCGCAGGCAATGCTTCCCAGACTTCTGACGGAGCCGCTTTCGTGATGGTTATGTCTGAGAAAATGGTGAAAGAGCTCAACCTTCAGCCCATTGCCCGCCTCGTATCCTACGCAGCTGCCGGGGTGGATCCCCGCATCATGGGCATTGGCCCTGTGGCTGCAATTCCAAAAGCCCTGAAAATGGGTGGCCTCAGCATCAATGACATCGACCTGATCGAGTTGAATGAAGCCTTCGCAGTACAGTCTCTCGCAGTCATCCGTGACCTGGATCTGGATCCCGCCAAAATCAACGTCAATGGCGGCGCCATTTCCCTGGGTCACCCGCTGGCTTGCACCGGCACCAAACTCACGGTCCAGATTACCAATGAGTTGCGTCGCCGCGGTCAAAAATATGGCATGGTTTCCGCCTGCGTTGGCGGCGGACAGGGTGTCGCAGGTATTTATGAATTGTTAAACTAAAAACGGTTCACGGTTTACAGTTTTCGGTTTTTCGCAGACCGGGAACTGTAAACTGCAAACCGTAAACTGAATTAAAAATGGAAGCAACTGTTAAAAAGAATTTATTAGGTGGCGGAGAATTTCTGATCAAAGAATCCGCTCCACAGGACGTATTTACTCCTGAAGATTTTGATGAAGAATCCCGCATGATGGCGGATATGTGCCAGGACTTTCTGGATACAGAAGTGACTCCTCTGCACGGCCGCCTGGATTCCATGAAGGAACTCGACCTCATGCCTGGTTTGCTGAACAAAGCTGGCGAACTTGGGATGCTGGGCATCAGCATTCCCGAAGAGTACGGCGGATTTGGCAAAGATTTCAATACCAGCATGTACCTTACTGAAAAGGTGGGCGCTGGTCACTCTTTTGCTGTGGCTTTTGCCGCCCATACCGGGATTGGCACCCTGCCACTGCTGTATTTTGGTACGGACGCTCAGAAAGATAAATACCTTTCCAAACTGGCTTCAGGCGAATGGAAAGCCTCCTACTGCCTCACAGAGCCAGGTTCTGGCTCTGATGCACTGGCCGCCAAATCCACTGCAGTTCTCTCTGACGACGGCAAGCACTACATCCTCAATGGCCAGAAAATCTGGATCACCAACGGAGGCTTTGCCGATCTTTTCACCGTATTCGCCAAAATTGACGGAGACAAATTCACGGGCTTCCTCGTAGAGCGCAGTTCAGAAGGAGTTTCTCTGGGTGATGAAGAGCACAAAATGGGGATCAAGGGTTCCTCTACCCGTGCGGTATTCTTCCAGGACGTAAAAGTTCCGGTTGAAAATGTGCTGGGCGAAATTGGACGCGGTCACGTGATTGCCTTCAACATCCTCAACATTGGCCGCATCAAACTGGCTGCCGCAGCCATGGGCGCTGCCAAAAAAGCAACCACGGAAACCGTGAAGTATGCCATGGAGCGGGAGCAATTCAAAACCCCCATCGCCAACTTTGGCGCCATCAAGTACAAAATGGCTGAGCAAGCCATCCGTTTGTATGCTTGTGATGCCACAACATACCGCGCCTCTGGTGACATCCAGACCAAGGAGCACGAATTGCAGGCTGGTGGAATGGCTCATTCTGAAGCCCTTTTGGCTGCCGCCGAAGAGTATGCCATTGAATGCGCCATGCTGAAGGTGTTTGGTTCTGAAGTGCTGGATTATGTCGTGGACGAGGGAGTGCAGGTGTTTGGAGGAAACGGCTTCAGCGCCGATTACCCCATGGATCGCAATTACCGTGACAGCCGCATCAACCGTATTTTCGAAGGCACCAACGAGATCAACCGTCTGCTGAGCGTGGACATGATCCTCAAGCGGGCCATGAAAGGCCAGATCAACCTGATGGGCGCTGCCATGGAAGTTCAGAAAGAACTGACAGGCGTGCCTTCCTTTGGTGATCAGCCTGAAGGATTGCTGGGCAAAGAGCTCAAATACCTCTCCAATTTCAAAAAATCCATCCTGATGGCGGCCGGCGCTGCCGTGCAAAAATTCATGATGGGTATGAAAGACGAGCAGGAAGTGATCATGAACCTGGCCGACATGCTGATGTACACTTACGCGGCAGAGTCCACCGTACTGCGTACCCTGAAACTGGCTGCGGTCAAAGGTGAAGCCGCAGTGGCCCGTCAGATTGAAATGACCCAGGTTTACGTGTACGACACGGCCGACCGCATCAACAAGGCTGGCAAGGATTGTATCAACTCATTCGCTGAGGGCGATCTGCAACGCATGTTGCTGCTGGGCCTGAAGCGCTACACCAAAGTGGATCCAATCAATGTGAAGGAATATCGCCGCAACATTGCCCATGCGCTGATGGAAGCAGGCGGATATTGCTTTTAATTTTCAGTAAGAAACATTTTTTTACAAGGGAATGGAGGGCGTCGCAAGACGCCCTTTGTTTTTTCTGAGGGAAAAAATGACTTCAAATTTGTGAGTAAGGTGAGTTTCTCGGAATGCCCTTATCCCGAATTTGAATATCCCATAACCGTTCCCATCCCCAATCCCTCAGCGAAATTGCTTATCTTAACCTTTTGAGAATCCAATTATCAAGACTATGAGAAAGCTCTTTCAGTTAACCCTTGCCTTTATTTTTTCTGTTTTCCTGCAGCAGGGAATGTCGCAATGTTCCACCAATATGTCCATCAACAGCAGCAATTGTCCCACGGTTCAGTTTTCTGAAACCACCCTCAGCAATTACGGACTGGCCGGCTGGAGTTGGAAATTCGGGGATGGGGCAGTTTCTTCACTTCCTTCTCCCTCCCATACCTATGCCGCCAATGGCAGTTACCAGGTCACCCTTACCGTGATCGATTCCAACGGCTGCCAGGCCAATGATGCGCATACGCTAATCATTGGTTGCCTGAGTTCTGTTTCCTGCAATGCCTCCTTCCAGTGGACTTTTAGCCCCAATGGCTGCCCAACGGTGGTTTTTGCAGACAAATCCATGGCCACGCCGGGCACCATCACCAGTTGGGACTGGAACTTTGGGGACGGCGCCACCTCTTCTCTCCAGCACCCTGTTCATTACTATACAGCTACAGGAAATTATCCTGTTTGCCTCACCATCACCACTTCAGATACCTGTACCCATTCATTTTGCGATACCATTGCCATCAATTGCCCCATCACAGGCCCTTCCTGTAATGCAGCCTTTCAATGGACTTTTGCTGCCAACGGTTGTCCTGAAGTGCGGTTTATCAATAGCTCAACTTCAAGCCCGGGTGCCATCCTGAGTTATGCCTGGGATTTTGGGGACGGAAATTCTTCCACTTTAGGCAATCCCATTCATACCTATTCTGCCAATGGAGATTATATTTCCTGTCTCTCCATTTTCACCGCAGATTCCTGTACCTCAACCTTTTGCGACACCGTTTCCATCACCTGTTTTCCGGGTCCAACCACCTGCAATGCATCTTTTCTTTGGTCATTTTCCGCAGCTGGGTGTCCTGAGGTCAGATTTAACGATTTTTCCACCGCCAGCCCGGGCACGATCACTTCCTGGAACTGGGATTTTGGGGACGGAATTACCTCAACCCAGAATACGCCTATCCATTCCTATGCCGCCGATGGAAATTATCTGGTCAGTCTGAATATCACCACTTCAGACACCTGCACTTCCACTTTTCAGGATACCGTGATCGTTGATTGCCTGATTGGAATTGAGGAGGAATTTAATGAGGAACCCGTCTTTCGGGTTTTCCCCAATCCTGCGCGGGACCAGCTTTTCATTGAAAAAATCCTGGATGATGGTAAAGGGATTGAGGTGGAATTATTCACTTTGCAGGGAAAATCAATTCTTTCAGCCCGCGCGGTTGGCTCATCTTTGCAACTTGAACTGCATGCATTGAACGGAGGAATTTATCTGTTGAAGATAAGGCAAGGCGAAGGCTTCTTCTTTCGTAAGTTGTTGGTTGAATAATGGTAACCTCTAAAAACTTCCAATCTCTGCGTTGGACTTGGTTCAATAGACAATTGGCAAAGAACAATTATCAATTAACAAACTGCGCTTTCCTCACCTTCGTCCGCCTTGATCTTCATCGTTTTTAGAGGTTCCCTAAAAATTAAGGCTACAAAAAAAGCCCCCTCCGTGCGGAAGGGGCTTTTTTATGGACTGGAAAAGGATTACCTGATCAGGATCAGTTTGGTGTAATGCACTTTTCCATTGGGGCTTACCAGTTTGGCCATGTAGATTCCATCAGTAATGCCTTCGGGGTGGAACCCAACTTCGTAAGTTTCTCCACTCTGGATCTCACCCTTGAAAGGTGTGGCGATTACTTCACCTCTCAGATCATAGACCACCATTTCGGCATGTCCGGATTCAGGCAGGTTGAAGCGCAGGGTGGTTTTGTTGTTGAAGGGGTTGGGGAATGCTTCAAAGGAAGCTCCTAACGATGCACCTTCAGCACCGAGGGCTTCTTCTCCCGGGTTGGCAGGCTCTGTTTTGGAACCCTGGTTCGCACATGGACCACAGGTAGCACATTCTCCAAGGCAGTTACCCTGAATGGTGTAGCTGGCCAGCGTGTCGATCACGTTGCCAGTGCGGAGGCAGGTATCCGTACAGGTTTCGAAGAAGCAGAATTTGAATCCAAGGGTATCGCAGTCGGGGTTGCCAACCGCGCTGCGCGGGATTACATTCACCACTACCGTATCGAATGCCACACAGGAATTTGCATCCTTGATTCTCACCACATAGGTCGTGGTGGTGGTCGGGCAGTCAACCATAGCCTGGCCGGTCTGGAATGGCAGCAAAGAAGGCAGTCTGAACCAGAAATAGCTGTACGGACCAACCCCGCCTGACGGCAAGGCCACCACAACCGGGCAGAGGAACGGGGTATTGAGAATCACCAGACGGTCAACTCCTGCATCCACATCCAGAACCGGAGGTTCGGTCAGGGTAATGCCCGCGGTATTCACGCAGCCATTTGCATCGGTGACGGTCACCGTGTAAGCGCCTGCACTCAATCCGGTGTACTGCTGCGGAGATCCACTTGTCTGGCTGCCGGATACGGGGCCGGAAAGGGCTACCGAATAATCCAGACAACTTGCCCCACCCGAAATCACAACCTCAATAGAACCGGTATTATCCCCGTTACATTTGACGTTGTAACCACCTGCAAAAACCGACGGATTGAGGGTTATGGCAATCGGATCGGGTTCGGTCAGGGTAAATGATTCAATCAGGGTGGTATTGGCTGCGTCAGTAGTGGTTACTGTGTAAGTTCCGGCACTCAGATTGCCGATATCCTGAGTTGAGGCCGAGAATCCGCCGGGGCCTGACCAGGAGTAGGTGTGGGGATCACAGCCTCCGGCTGTTTCGTAATCAATGGAGCCGTCGCCGGCACCGTTACAGCTTACATTATAGCCGCAATCGTACACGCTAAAGGTGGCAGTTCCGCTCAACGGTACATTCTCAACCGTTACCACTGCATTACAGGTGCTTGAGTTTCCATAGGGGTCAGAAACCGTCAAAACTACTGCATTGGGGCCCTTGTTGGTACAATCAAACGTATTCGGGCTTACAGCCAGAGAGGCAACGCTACAGTTGTCAGTGCTGCTGTTATCAATCTGTGCACCTGTGATGGTGACCTGGCCGGATGGACTGGTATTGATGGTGATGTCCTGGCAAACTGCCGTGGGTGGGGTAACATCCTGAACGGTTACGTTGGAATAACAATATCCGATGTTATTGCTTGGGTCTGTTACCGCCAGTTGAACGCTCTGGGGCGTGCCAATGCTGGAACAGTCGAACACAAACGGAGGTGTAACAAAAATACCCGCAATGGAGCAATTGTCATACGAACCTGCATCAACCTGGCCTGCAGTTACGACCACGGAACCCGTGGAACTGAGGTTGAGGGTCAGATCCTGACACAATGCCGTGGGAGGCGTAGCTTCCTGGACAGTAAGGGTGTAAGCTCCACCGCCGGTGGTGCTGAAGGCTTCCAGAGAGACGTAAACCGTGCCGGGACCGCCCGTGTAGGTGATGCGTGACTGAAGTCCGCAGGCATCGTCATTGCTGGCAATCAAGCCAGAGCAGCAGCTGGAGCTCAGATAAAGGTAGGTATCGAAGGCAGAACCACAGGTATTGATGTCCCAGGTGCCATTGAAAGGCAGGTTGATGGCGAAGGTATTCTCTTCCGAAGCCCGGAATGAACAGTCATTGCCGGTTCCAACCGTATTTCCTGAATAGCTGACCGGGGTACATCCCGCATTCAGGATGAATTCAGGACAAGGAGTCGGGGGCACCAGAATTTGTGCGGTGTAATCATGGGTTTCACCATAGGTGTACTGGGTACAGGAAGTTCCCAGGCTTTGTGGATTGAGCCAGGCCAGCCTTACCCGCATGCGGTGGTAACCCAGAGCGGCTCCTGCCGGGATGGCAACTGATCCGGTAATGGTGAATCCTGAGGAAGGTCCGCTGTTGCCAATGAATTCTCCCGGATCACCAAAGTCACCGTTATTATTGAAGTCGATCCACCAGCCTGTGTATTCAGAGGAAGAATAATTGGTGGTGATGGTAAACGGATAGCTCGCGCCCTGGTCAAAGGGAATGGTAATGTTGGTGTAATCGGCAATGCCGGTTCCACCCGTACAGCCGGTTCCAACCTGGTTCAGGGTAGAAATTGAAATGTCATCAATGTCATCCCCGAAAGAGCAGTTGGAGCTGCCGTAAAGGGAGCTGGTACAGTAGGAGGGAGGATTGCCAACCACGCAGTTGTAATCTTCCGTTTCTCCATAGGAATAATTGGCACAGGGATCGGTTGGAACCACAAAATAGGCACATCTTACCCGCATCCGTTTGGTGCCTGGGGAGGTTCCTACGGGTACGGTGATAGTTCCGTTGAAGGGTGCGGTAGAAACACTGCCTGAATTCCAGACATCCTCACCGGGACCTGTGAATGATCCGTCGTTATTCCAGTCAACCCAGATGCGGAAGCCCTGGCTCCAGGCTGAGCCTGACTGAACCGTGAAGTTGAAGGAGGCCCCAGGAATCTGGGTAACGGCCATGCTGCTGTAGAAGATGTAGTTATTGGCATTTCCGTTACAACCAGAGTTCAGGTTGCTGATGTTGGTCGAGCCACCCGTGGTTGAAAAGTTGTTGATGTAGTCATCGCTGACACATGCATTGGTGTAGCTCGGGGTGCAGTAGCTGACCGGAGCGGAGACATTTAGATTATAATCTTCCGTTTCTCCAAAGGAGTAATTACCACATGGATCAGTTGGAACGGTGAAATAGGCGCATCTTACCCGCATCCTTTTCTGACCAGAAGCAGTACCCGTCGGGACCGTAATGGTGCCGCTGAAGGCGGAAGTGGAGGAGGTGCCTGAGTTCCAGACATCTTCGCCGGGCCCGGTAAAGGAACCGTCATTATCCCAGTCAACCCAGATCCTGAAGCCCTGGGCCCAGGAAGATCCTGATTGAACGGTAAAGCTGAAGGAGCCACCCGCAATTTGGGTAACGGTGGAGGTACTGTAGTAGATGTAGTTGTTGGCGTTACCGTTACAACCTGAATTCAGGTTGCTGATGTTGGTGCTGCCACCCGTGGTGGAGAAGTTATTGATGTAGTCTGCAGAGGAGCAGGCATTTGAGTAGGTAGGCGTGCAATAATTTTGGGTATTGCTCACCACATCCACATTATAATCTTCTGTTTCTCCAAAAGAGTTATTACCACAGGGATCGGTAGGAACGGTGCCATAGGCACACCTTACCCGCATCCGCTTCAGACCTGGCGTAGTTCCGGACGGAATGGTAATGGTGCCATTGAAGGCAGAGGTGGAGGAAGAGCCTGAATTCCAGACGTCTTCTCCCGGACCTGTAAACGATCCATCATTGTCCCAATCCACCCAGATATGGAAACCCTGTCCCCAGGAAGATCCCGACTGAACGGTAAAGCTGAAGGAACTGCCTGCGGTTTGGGTAACGGTGGAGGTGCTGTAGTAGATATAGTTGTTGGTGTTACCGTTACAACCTGAGTTCAGGTTGCTGATATTGGTGCTGCCACCCGTGGTGGAGAAGTTATTGATGTAGTCTGCAGAAGAGCAGGCAAATGAATAGGTGGGGGTGCAATAGTTTTGGGTAACGCTCCCCACACTTACATTATAATCTTCTGTTTCACCAAATGAGTTATTGCCGCAGGGATCGGTAGGCACGGTGCCATAGGCACACCTTACCCGCATCCGCTTCAGACCTGGAGAGGTCCCGGAAGGAACGGTAATGGAGCCGCTGAAAGCAGAAGTGGAGGAAGAGCCTGAATTCCAGACATCTTCTCCCGGACCTGTGAACGAACCATCATTGTCCCAATCCACCCAGATATGGAAACCCTGTCCCCAGGAAGATCCGGACTGGACTGAAAAGTTGAAGGATCCGCCCGCGGTTTGGGTTACCGTGGAAGTGCTGTAGTAGATGTAGTTATTGGTGTTACCGTTACAACCTGAGTTCAGGTTGCTGATGTTGGTGCTGCCTCCTGTGGTGGAGAAATTATTGATGTAGTCGGCCGAAGAGCAGCCAAAGGAATAGGTGGGAGTGCAGTAGGTTGGGGTGCTCACGCCCGAAATGCTCGCGGTGTAGTCGTGCGTTTCACCAAAGGTAAAGCTGGTGCAGGAAGAGCCCGAGGATTGGGAATTGGCATAAACCACCCTGACCCGCATTCTGTGATTGCCGGTGGCAGCTCCTGAGGGAATGGAAATAGATCCAGACATGGTCAGACCGCCTGAGGTGTTACCCAGGAATTCGCCTGCATCCCCAAAATCTCCGTTGTCATTGAAGTCGATCCACCAACCCACGTTTTGGCTGGAGCTGTATTGAGAAGTAACCGTAAAGGGATAGTTGGTTCCCTGGGTAAAAGGAACTGAAATGGAGGTATAATCCGCAATTCCGGTTCCGCCTGTGCAACCAGTTCCGGTTTGGTTCAGGGTGGAAATGCTGATGTTGTCGATCATGTCACCAAAGGTGCAGCCAGTTGTGTAAAGGCCTGAGGTGCAGTAAGTCGGGGTAATTCCGGTAACCACGGCAGTATAATCATGCGCTTCCCCGAACGAGTAGGAAGTACAGGAAGAGCCTGCAGTTGGGGTGGAGGAATAAATCACCCTGGCCCGCATCCTGTGATTGCCTGAGGCAGCTCCTGAGGGAATGGTGACCGATCCTGAGATGGTCAGACCGCCTGAGGCTGAACCCAGAAATTCACCTGAGTCGTCAAAATCACCATCGTTATTGAAGTCAATCCACCAGGCTGCGTTCTGGCTCGAACTGTACTGGGAAGTGATGGTGTAGGGGTAGCTGTTTCCAGGGGTAAACGGAACACTTATTGAGGTATAATCTGCAATTCCTGTGCCGCCAGTACAGCCTGTGGAGGTCTGGTTCAGGGTGGAAATGCTGATGTTATCAATCATGTCTCCAAATGTGCAGCCGGTCGAGTAAAGACCCGTGGTGCAATAGGTCTGGGCATTGAGATTATTCGAAAAGAATGTGCCCGCAAGAATGAGCGCGAAGCAACCAGCCAGCCAGGCAAGTCTCCCACTCATCCCAGGGAACGAACGTCCTTTTGATAATGTATTTATAGTTTTCATGTAAATATCAATTATGTTGAGGGGATAAATTATTTGGAACCTTTACCTTGATTGGTATTGTATTGGTTCAGGACAGAATTCTCAATTCTTTCCCTTACGGCAGGCACATTAATATCAGATGCCTGTTGCAATTCCTTCGGAATTTGCCGGGTGTCCAAACGGGGGGTATATCCACTCGTGGGTTGGTTGGTGCTTTTTTCCAGGCGCTCACGTACCGCTGCCACCTGAAGGTCAGGAGTTTCCGCTTTATTTTGAGCAGGTTGAATTCCTTTTCCGTTCAGGATGTCAGTTTCAATGCGATTGCGAACGGCAGGATTTTCAAAATCAACTCCCCTTTTGTATTGAGCAGGAATTTGATTTTCTGAAAGGCGTTGAGTAAAGGTTTGGGTCAGGGTGGCCCGACCTGCGTCGACGAGTTTTTCGCTTACATTCGACGAAACTGATTTGCCGCTAAAGATCTGGTTTTCAATTCTCTCCCGTACTTCGGGGTTTTCGATGTCGGCCGTGGCCTGGTACTGTGCAGGCAGGTCGCGGGTTGCGATGCGGGCCTGGTATGGAGTGGGGGAATGGGTCTGATTTCCGTTGCGGAGTTGATTTTCCACCCGCTCTTTCACCAGGGGATTGTCCAGATCATGGGTCTGGTTTCCTGCTGATGCTACATGGTTGGCCTGCTTTTGCGCAGTTTGGTTGGGTTGGAACAATTCATTTTCAACCCGGGCTCTGACCGCGGGATTATTGATGTCGAGGGCGTTTTTTGCCTGGGCAGGAAGTTGCTCAGTCTTCAATTTAGGCTGGTAAGCCTTTGAGGCGGATTTTTCCGTGGTTCTGCTGTCTTCTGCCACGGAAGTGGCTTCGCCCTTCATGTGGATGGTGCCATCCTTGTCCACCGAAAACATTTCGGGGTGAGCTTTGATAAAGGCTTGCCTTTCAGGGGTTTGGTCGGCCAGGTGAACATTGGCCTGGTCTGATTTCTGGCCTGAGACGCCATTTTTTCCGCCCTCTCCCGACATGGCCTTATAGGCATCAGGATGGCTTGCAATCCAGTCTTCCTTGGCTTTTTGGTAGTCAGACTGGTCAACTTCAGGATTCCCTGTGTTGATGAAGGTTGGGAACCCGTCCGGCATGACCTCAACTTCGCTGGGGACATTTTGGGGGCTCTGGCTATAGCCATCCGGACAGTACAGGACTGTCACGAGGAAGGCAAAGCCAATTACAAATGAAAATTTAGCTTTCTTCATAGTGAAAAAAATTAGTGGTTAACGAATCGAACAGAGCTTAAAATCGCCTGATAGCAATAAAATCTTATCCCTGGCAAATACTCAAAATTTGAATAAATAACAGCCGTGCCACGTTGTGGCCAAAGGGATAACTGACTTAATAATTAAAAAGCAATAATATCGTGTGTTCTCTTCAGGATTAATTCTACTGGACCTAATTTATTAAAAATCAGGCGGAATAGCAATTAAAATTCAGGTATGACATGTAAATCGCCAAAATGTACCCTTTTTACGCCATCTTTTTGGGATTGAAACTTGAGGGGAAGGATGGGACGAATGGAAGGCCAGGTTGGTTAAATTCAAATTTTTTTAAAGCCTGCCACCCCTTAAATAATTTTACCTTACTAAATTCCCTCCCCTCATCCAACCCCATTCCCCACAAACTCTCCTGAAAATCCCGGTCGGGATTCCCAAAAATTTGTAATTTGAACCTGAAAACCGCGGCAGGCACCCCATGAGTAAATTTTCGCTCTTCCTTTATTACAACAAAATCCAGATTTTCAACTGGATCTTAGGGCTTTATATCTTTTTGGTACCCCCCGAGGTCTTCAATTCCTTTGGCGACAACGAGGATTTCCACTTTTACCTGGGACTTTCCCTGATTCTGGCTTTTTTTCTGGAATACTCGGGTATCTGGTACAAAACCCACTTCATTTACTCCCGCCGCGTCGCCATGACCGGCAAGGTGCCCATCTGGCTCAAATTGTCATTTTTGCCCCGTATTGCCGTTTCAGGTGGCCTGGGATTGCTGGCTTTCGCCGGTCTGGGTTGGCTCAACAGCACAGACTTTACCCTGGTGGTGGTGGTGATTTATGCCGTTTTGAAGGAATTTTGGGTGCGGTCCACCCTCATGAATCCAGAAAGTACAGAAGGGGCCAAAATATCGCCTGCCCGGGTCTGGCTGGGCGAAATATTTATCTTCCTTTACATCGCTGTGGGCTACCTGTGCGTGTGGGAATTTTACCTGCTGGAGGAGGGCCGCATCCTGAGTCACATGGCTTATCTGCACAATCTGCCTGTATTTGGGCTGCTTTTCCTGGTGGCCCTGTCTGTGATGTTCGTCCCTTACCTGGTGGAAGAGTACTTTCGGGGCAAGCGCAACCGTTTCTGGGTGATCATTTCCTTTCTGTTGCCCATGGCCGCCTTCATGTTTCATGTGTATCGCATAGGCAAGAAAATTCCTTTTTTCTGGTAAAATTATGCCCGAATTTGACCGAAACGAACCCCTGGAACCACTTCCCCCGAAGGAGGAACCCGGCTTTTTCGTAAATTTTTTTGGCCATTCGTCCCAAAAAGTGAAGGTCTGGATGGAAGAACTGGCCCTCCGTTTTGGCTTCATGCTGGAATTTCCCAGGTCAAGCTTTTTTGGTTCAGATGATATTCTCTGCAAGTGCTACGGCATTTTTGACGGCCGCAAGGTGGTGGTGCGGGGCATCAGAGGCTATCCAGAAGAGGGGAGGGATGGAGAATATTATATCCGGGTCAGAACTTTGTGCGCAGCCAGGCCCAAATATTTCTTCGAAATGTATCCACCCCCCATATTTTCCGCTGGAAAAAATATTCTGGATCGCTTCAAAATTAATACCAATAAGCGTTTAGTCCTGGAAAATCTCTTTGATCAGCAGATGGAGGCTGATTTTGACCTGGCCTGGGACAAATCCCGCTCTTTTAACTTCCTGTTCAAAGGCGATTTTCTGGAATTTGATCTGAACGGGGTGGTGGACAGTGAATATATGATGGAAAAAACGGATCGTGTGATCCGTTTTCTGGCCAAAGTGGCGCACAGGATCGAAATGGGCAATCTGGACCAGGTCAACCCCAGGGCAGATGATTCTGAAGAGGAAATGTTCTTTTGAAAGTGAAAAATTCAACTGAATCCTCCAAAACCAAAGATCTGATCAGGTTCAAATCTCCCCCTGCAAATGCTGCTACCCGTTGATGAAATCAATAAATTCTCATTTGCTCTGGCTCATGGTCTGGGCCTGAAATGGAAAGAAATGGTGGCTGAAAGCGATCACCGCCTGTTTTATCCCAAAGTATTTGGACATTTCAGGGGGCGAAAAATCGTGATCCGTGCGTTTCAGGAAGAGATCACAGATCTGCTGGGAAAGGGCACAGGGGATTGGTATCATTCCACTGTATTTCGACTTCAAATCCAAAATCCCACGGCCCTCTTTTTTCAGGTGGAATCAGGCGAAAATTACCTCGAAAGTGTAAATTCTCCCAAAATCAACGTCAAAAGCAGCCATCAAAGCCAGTTTTTTCAGATCCTCACCCCCGATTTTCAGGAGGAACTTTTATCCTTTTGGGACCATCAGCAGTTTTCCCACTTCAGTCTGAAAGGCGAGCTGCTCGAACTGGAACTTCCCTGGATTGTGTACACGCCTGATTCCCTCCAACGCGCCCTGCGGGTGCTGGACTTGCTTTCAAGGGTGGCAGATCGGGTAAAATGGCTAAAATAGTGCTCTGCAAAGGGAACTTAAAACGATAAGTGTCGTATTTTTACGGGAAATATTAACGGTTCATGATCCTTTTCCTCACCATATTGGCCCTGACAACAGGCTTTTACACGTTTGTCCGTGGTGTTTCCATGGAGCGAATGAAAAAGCTCAACCGCAGGATGGAAGACCTGGCCCGTCGCCTGGGAATCGGGATTGAAATCTGCGAACCCCGTATTTTTGATCGAAACCCATATTATCCCCGGCTTTCAGGCCGCACCCTGGGCATGCCTTTAAGTATAGTGCTTTCCCAGTCCAAAAGCAGCGAGGAAACCAGTTATCACACAACCATTCGCCTGACCGTTGAGAATCCCGAAAGAAACGAATTCAACATCCTGAGGAATAACGTGATCCATGCCATTGGGAAATTCTTCAACAAAGGGCACTATCTGGAACCAGGCCAGGGCGAAGCGCACAAAAAACTGGTTTTCAAAAGCGGGAATCAGGAATTTTTGAGTGCAATTATCACCCCTGAAATAAAGCAGGGCCTGGAGCCCTTGTTCGAATTCAACCCGGGAGCCCGCATATTTCTTCGTGGAAAGGAGATCATTTATGCCCTTCCCTGGCATGCCAGAGAGGAAAAACAGGTTCAGCACCTGCTGGATGCAGTTACCATGATGGAAAAGCTGGGCGTCAGTATGCAAAACAGGCTTCTGAATGCCCGACAGGAAAGAGAAAGTGAATTTCAGGGAGATTATTTTTAACCACCAAAACACCACCCACAATGGAAGGATTAATTGGATTAGTATTCATGGCAGGCTTTATAGGCCTCATTTTTGTGATTGCCTTTGCCATCAGCAAAAACACATTCAAGCGCCTCAACGAGCAGGTGCAAAAACTGGCCGACGAAATGGGCCTGGAGGCTTATCTGGTCGAACCCAAAGCTTTCAGCTTTCGGCCTGATTATCCCACGATCCGGGGAAAACTGGGCGAAAGCGATGTCACGGTTTATTTTTACAAAACAGGCTCAGGCAAGCACCAGCAATTCTGGACTGCGGCTGATCTGACCGTTTACAACCCGGGTCGCAAGACCTTCAAGATTCTCAAGGAAAATTTCCTGACCAAAATCGGGAAAGTTTTTGGCGGACAGGATATCCAGGTGGGAGATCCCGAATTTGACAAGGAATTTATCCTCAAATCCAATGACGAAGGCTTTTTTACCAGCCTGCTCAGTGACCCCATCCGTGACCAGATGATGCGGGTTTGGGTGGAAAGAAAGCCTGCCGGGAATCTGGAATTGCAGGGAAATCGTCTGAAATATGTGGAGAACGGTTTCATGAACTCCATGATCCAGACTGCCCGCATGAAGCAGGTGCTCATCCTGATGAGTGCCCTCAGCGTAGCCCTCAGCAACGGTGATTATTCCACCCAGCAGTCCGACAGTGCTTCGGGCCAGGCGCAGGACAACGAGAATTATTTCTGAAATGCAAAATCAGACCCGAAAAACCCGAAATACTGCATTCGTCAGCCTTGAAAATCGCTGCCGTGATTTGGCCGAGCGCCTTGGCCTGACGATGGTGTATGGCGATGAAGACAATCACCACGGCAAAGGCGTGGTATTTCCCGTCATCATGGGTGATTTTCAGGGCAATCAGGTCAGAATAAAGTTTACCATGGATGGGGGCGAGGAGAAAATTCTCAGTGAAATAGAAGGGAGGGGAGTGGGTGTTTTTGTGCAGGTGGCCGTGGATAACCCGAACGAAAAGTGGTTTTCCATCAAAAGAGCGGGATTTCTGCAACCACTTACCCGATTTCTCAGCCATCGCCAGGTGGAATTGGGAAAGGGCTCCCTGGACGATGATTTTCTGGTGCGGGCCAGCGACCGCAACTGGATGGTCAACCTGCTCGATCCCCGGGCTTTGAGCTTAATGGATACAATCTGGGTAGAAACCCAGTCACGGGGCGAACTGGTCCTCTTGCCCGATCGCCAGCATTTTGTCGAATATACCCGCCAGTTCAGCGTGAAACGCCTGTATTATCTGGTGGAACTGATGGGCCACCTGGCCCGCCGCATGGAGGCCCGCGAACCCTTGTCCGGACCCGTTCAGACGGAATTTCAACAGGATATGGAGGAACATTTTTAGAAAATTCCTGCCCAAACCGTAAATTGAATCATGTCCAACCAGCAATCCAGCCCAATAGGTGATCCCGGTTTTGTGGCCAAAAAGTTAGAGTCCAGGATGGCTCTCCTGGCTAAAAGCCTGGGACTGAGTTACCTGCCTGGAGATTACCGTCCTATGCACCTCCGTCACCCACAAATTGGAGGTCTGTATAAAGGCAGGAAATTGAGACTTGATCTCGGCCAGGCCATGAATGGAACGCCCGACCCCCAGGCAACTCAGGTAAGCCTTAACATCAAAAATCCGGGCAGATTCAGGGTTAGAATCCAAAAAGCGCCCGTTTTTTACGGAATTGAAAAGGCATTCAATGCCAGGGATTTTTCCACGGGAGATGCCAAATTTGACCGGGCGCACCGCATCACCAGCCCTGACCACCAGCTGCTCGACTGGATACTCAACCTGGAAGCCCGGGAACTTATCAGTCAGATCTGGCTCAAAACGGGCGGAACGGGCGACCTTGAGCTCAAAAAAAACTGGATTTACTACACCGAACCTTTTGCCCTTAACAGCCCCACCCGGATGGAAAACGTCATTCATCTCATGACTCTCCTGGCCGATCGCCTGGAGGAATACAGCTTTTTTGGAGACCGTGAAACGGGACAGACCGGGAGCGAAGACGAGGTTTTTTAGCAATCACACACAAATTATGGCAAAAGGATTAACCCCTCTGCAGGAAGAATTGGAGCGAAAAACCATGGAAATTGGCCAAAGGCTGAGCCTGGAAGTCAAAAAGGGGAATTACACATCATATCACCCCAGGTATCCTGAAATTCAGGACGATTTTCACGGCCGCCGGGTTATCCTGAATATGAGTATGGATGAAATTCCGCCTGGAAATCCTCCTTCCGTGAACCTGAGCATGCAGGTAAATAACCCTGAGAAAAATTTTCTTTCCATCTCCAGGGCCGATTTTTTAGAGGAAATCATTCACTCTTTGGGGCTGAAGAGTTATGGCAATCAGGAGCCTTTGGATATTGATCTGGATTTTACGATCCGCACCCACCACGAAGGATGGAAGGATAAAATGCTGGATGAAAAGTCCAAAAATATGCTACAGAAAATCTGGGCAGATCCGCAGGTAAATGGTTTGCTGGAGCTGTTGCCGGGCCGTTTTATGTATGTGGAGGAATCACATCTTGGCAGCGTGGACCGGATTTGTGATGTGGTCGAACTGATGCACCACCTGGCCGAAAGAATGGAGGGAATCCGTTTTCTGGAAGGTACGGGGCTGAGTGATGATGATTGATTTTTTTATAAAGTGGCGTTTTATAAAGGGCACCTCTAAAAACAAAGAAGGTCAAGGCGGACGTAGTTGAAGAAAGCGGAGTTTACTGAGGTAAATGAGCATTTCTGAAACAAGTCCAACGCAGAGATTCAAAGTTTTTTGAGGAGCCCTAAAAATAATTTCAGAAAAATGTGGTTAAAGAATGTTACCAAAATGCGCTGAAAATGGCCCATTAATATGTTTTTTGGGGGAATAATAGTTGCGCAGCCTGTTACTTTTGGGAACTCCTTTCCATTTTTTATCCTGAAGAGCCCTCCATCTTTCAGCCATGAAAGAAGAATTGCTCCATTTTATCTGGAAGACCCTCAACTTTGAATTTCGCCAGCTTCGCACCATTGACGGGGACGTGGTTCACCTCATTCACCAGGGCTTTCTCAACTTTGACCAGGGCCCTGATTTCAGCCATGCCCGCCTGCGCATAGGCTACCTTGACTGGAACGGGCAGGTGGAAATTCACCTCAAAACGGGTGATTGGTACGCCCATGGGCACCAGAATGATCCCCTTTACAACGGGGTGGTGCTGCATGTGGTGTGGGAAAGCGACGGGGTGGGAATCATCCGTCAGGACGGAACCCGCATTCCTGAAATCGAACTGAAAGGCCGGGTTCCCCCTGCCCTTTTGCACGCATTTGACCGCCTCTGGCTTTCTCAGGACCATTTTCCCTGCAAATCCCAACTGAAAAAGGTATCTTTTCTGCGCAAACTCCACTGGATTGAGCGGGTAGGAGTGGAGCGGATGGAAGAAAAAGCCCAGCAGTTTCTCGACCGCCTTTCAGGCACGGTCACGGATTGGGAGCAGGTGCTCTGGGAGGAAATAGCCGCTGCCATGGGCGGCACCGCCAACCGCGATGCTTTTCGGGCCCTGGCCCAAAATATGCCCTTGCGCATTCTGCGCAAATATGCCCGCCAGCTTCCAGCTCTGGAAGCGCTTTTGTTTGGCATGTCGGGCATGCTGGCTGGCCAGAAAGGCCAGGACGATTATTTCCGTGAATTGAAATTTCAATGGGAATTTTTGTCCCAAAAGCACGACCTGCACCCCGTACCCTGGCCCATTCGTTTCCTGCGCATGCGTCCCGTGTCCTTTCCCACCCTTCGCCTTTCCCAACTGGCTCTCATCCTGCACCGTTTTCCCGCTCTTAGCGAGCTCATGCTGGCCGATCACATTGACCGCCTGTTGCATACCCCCATTCACGCCTCTTCTTATTGGGAAACGCATTATCGTTTTTTCAAGGAAAGCCCCTATCTGCCCAAAACCCTGGGTCACGATGTCAAAATTTCCATCCTGATCAACACCCTGATTCCTCTGGCCTGGTTGTATTACCGGGCGCATGGCCGAGACGACGGGGGCGAAATGATTGCCAATCGCCTGGAAAAATTGCCTGGCGAGAATAATAAGATTACTGCTGAATTAAAGCAACATGGCTTTCCTGCAGAAAATGCCCTCCACACCCAGGGTATGATCGGGCTGAAAAAAGACTGGTGCAACGCCCGAAGGTGCATAGATTGTGGCATTGGGCAGGCCCTGATTGCTCCCAAAAGCCTTGAACCAGAGGAGGTTTTTTGAATGATTACCCTCAATTTTTCAGGAAATTTCTTAAAACAAAGAAGGTCAGCTATCTTTGCGGCACAAAATTCATTCGCAAAAAAATGGAGAATAAACCCGTTATCATCTTTGGATCAGGCGCAGAAGCCCGCATTACCCTCGATATTTTCAATTCCATTGAGGTTTTCCCGCTGGGAGTCGTGACCAACGATCCTGAGCAAATTGGAAAGGATTTCAATGACGTTTCTGTGTTTGGCCAGGCTTCAGACGGGGATGTCCTGCGCATGCTCAAGGACGAAGGCATCGATTACATCATTACCTGGGGCGAAATAGCCCAGCGTCGCGAGGTATCCCTTGCCGTAGGCAAGCTGGCGGGCCGCCCGCCAGTCAATTGCCTGCACGGCTTTTCCGTGGTTTCTCCCTATGTGGCCATGGGTTTCGGGAATATTCTGAATGCGGGTGTGGTCATCAATGCCAACGCGAAAGTAGGAGATGGAAACATCTTCAACAGCCACGTTTCTGTGGACCCTGATGCTGTCATAGGCAGCTTTTGCACCCTGAGCGCTGGCGTTCGCATTGGCGGAAATGTGGAAATTGCGGACGAAGTTTTCATCGGGACGGGTGCGATAATTTACCCGGGAGTAAAAGTAGGCAAAGGCGCCCTGATTGGGGCCGGAGCGGTGGTTTTGCGGGAAGTGAAAGCAGGTGAAAAAGTGTTTGGCAATCCTGCCAGTACCCTGGATTGAGGTTCTGTACAGGGTAAAATGGATTTTCAGGCAAGCCTTTCCTTTTCTGAAGCTGAAAGGCAGATCGTGCCCGTTCAGGTTTGAATTTCTGCAATTCAGCCAGATATTCCCCGAAGTGGGAAAGAATGGGTTATTTTCGTAAAGACCACTTTAGCATTATTTTCATGAAAAGAATTTCTATCCTTCTGTTGTCCCTTTTTCTGTTGTTTGGCGGGATCAATGAAATCCTTGCCTCACACATAGTGGGAATATCCCTCACCTATCAGTATCTGAATTCCTGTACCCTCAGGATTCACCAGCGCACTTATCGTGATTGCACGGGCGCAACGGGGATTAACCCCAACGTAGTATTTGTACCAAACTCCAGCGGTTGCGCAGTTCCAACCCCTATTACCAACTGGTCCGCACAGGTAACAGCCGAAGTTACCCCCATTTGTCCGTCGGCCCTGACCTATTGTGGCAATCCAAATGCGATCATCAACGGGGTGGAAGAGTTCTATTGGTACCGGGATTATGACATGTGTTCGGCCGGGTCCTGTATGTTTAATCTTGTCTGGACAGAGTGCTGCCGAAATGCCTCCATTACTTCAGGGGCTGCAAATTCGACTATCTATGTAAATTCCATCACCATCAATAATATTAACGCGGTCCAGAATAATTCTCCCGAATACAATAACATTCCCTTCCTCATGGGATGCACGGGTTCAGATTATACGGTAAGCCAGGGTGCCTACGATCAGGATGGCGATTCTCTTTCCTATTCCCTTGGCCCCTGCTATCAGGGTGCAGGCAACCCGGTGGGCTATGCAGGAGGATTTTCGGCCAGTTCTCCCCTTGGTCCGTCCTGGAATGTAAGTATTGATCCCCTGGACGGCACCCTGAATTTGGTGGCAAATCCTGGAAATGTGGTGGTGGGAGTACTTTGTATTTATGTAAACGAATGGAGAAATGGTGTTCTGATCAATACCTACGTTCGGGACGTTCAGGTTTCCATGATGAATTGTGGATCCAATGATAATCCCACCATGAGCGGCCTGACCAATCTGGTTAACGCCAATCTGGTCAACCCCTGGACGGTGGAAGTTTGCGGAAATTCTTCCTTTTGCTTCGACATTCCCGTCACGGACCCGAACCTGACAGATACCGTTTCCCTGATCTGGGACCAGAATATTGCGGGAGCAACCTTCGCGGATGCCTCAAATTCATCCATTCAAAATGTGGTTACCGGCCAGAATCCCACCGCCCGCTTTTGCTGGACCCCGACCGCCAGTGGCACCTATCAGTTTATGGTACATGCCCAGGATAATGTATGTCCGCTCTACGGTCAGGAAGATCGCATAATCACCATCATTGTGGGAGGCAGCGGGGGCGGAAGCGGTCTGTCGAGTGCATCGGCCAGCATAACTTCCTGTAATACAGGGACCTTCTCTGCTTCTGTTTGCGGGGGCACAGGTCCATTTACCTACACCTGGTCTGGTCAGGGCGGGATTTCCTCCACCAGTTCCAGCTTTACCCATAATTTTTCAGGTCCCGGCAGTTATGCCTGGCAGGTGATCATCAGCAATGGCGGCAGCCTGCAGGATACCATTATTGACACGTTGGTCATTCCCGGGATCAATAATTCGGTCCTCATCAGCCCGGGGGGCGGCAACGGAATTCTCGCCCTTTGTCCGGGTCAATCCATTACCCTGAATGCTGCTCCAGGTTTTACTTCCTACACCTGGTCCAATTTTTCCACTCAGAATACCCTGGTTGTTAATGCTCCCGGAGTCTATGCCCTGACCGCCGTGGATGGGAATGGTTGTTCCTATTATGATTATGTAACTGTGAATGCCCAGACGGCTCCTGCATCGGCAAGCCTGATTTCTGCACCTTTAACCACTCAGTTGAAAACCTGTCTGGGAAATCCTCAGATCCTGCTGGCCGCAATGGGAAGTTTCCTGAATCCTCTGTGGTCCACGGGAGATACCACAACCCACATTTACGTGAATACACCAGGCACCTACAGCATTCTGGTGGAAAATGCCCAGGGTTGCCAGTTTGTGGATACAGTGGTAATCACCAACGACACATTTCCAGACGTTTACGGCCAAATCAAAACCTATAATGGGTATCCCCTGGCCAATCAGGTGGTGCATCTGGTTGGGTATTATGCCAATTCGGGGTATTTGTGGAACCTTGATACCACCACCACAGATTCACAAGGAAATTATTCTTTCTGCGTGCTCCAGAATTCGACCAATTACTTCATCAAAGCCACTCCTGATTCGGCAACCTATCCCATGAATATGCCGACCTACTACGACACCACCCTGTTTTGGAATAATGCGGTGGCTTTGCCAGGCTCAGGTGCCCCATACCAGGTAAATTTCAGTTGTATTCTGGGCAGCAATCCCGGTGGGCCAGGCTTCATTGGTGGCTTTGTCACCCAGGGTGCCAACAAAACTGCCGGGGTTGGCGATCCCATGCCAGGCATTCACCTCTTTCTGCGCAGCGCCACTACGGGCTATTTTGTGGATGATGCCTACACAGACTCTACGGGCCACATTCATTTTGGAAATCTGAATTACGGAACCTATCAGGTTTATCCTGATCATCCCTTCATTTCCACCAAAACCGACAGTGTGCCCACCATTACCCTGGATGCGGCCCACCCTGGTTACTCAGAACTGAAATTCCTGCTCAACTCAAGGTGGCTCGAGCTGGATATGTCTTCTGCGGTCAATCCAATAGAAGAACAAGGTGCACTTTCCGTATTCCCCAACCCTTTCAGCGGAGAATTTTATCTTTCCCTGCCTGAGGCCAACAGTTTAAAAGTAATTTTGAAAATCTACGGCCTGAATGGGGAGGTGCTCGAAAGCCATGTAATTTCCTCCGCAGGGAAGGGAAAAGTGGAAGGCAGATTTGGGCGGGATCTGGTTCCGGGAATTTACTTTGCGGAAATCATCAACGGCCCTGACCGGACCGTGAAGAAGCTGATCAAACTATCCCGCTAATTCCACCATTTAACCGCGAAAAACGACAACTTAAACCCCGGTGCATTTTTTGTAGCGGGGTTCTTTTTACCTTTCAGAGCAAATTCTTACCGACCTCACCCAAACCCCAAACTTTTCAATTGTCAATCCCCAGGATTTTAAGAATCCCGATTTTTTCCTTTCGATTAAAGAAAGGACATTTTAACCCGGAAAAGGCCCGCAAGGGCCTTTTCACGTTTTAGAATTCAGTTTTGTCAACCATTGAACCATCGATTCTGACCGCTGAACGCAATTCACTTAACTTTTTCCTCTCTGAGGGTTAGTTTTAAATGAGAAGGAATTTCTGACCGGAAAATCCTTTCCTCCGCAGCCAGAGGCTGCTTTTCATCTGTATTTAACCACCTTTTTTCTCAGGCGGCCCCTTTCCCGAGGTCGCCTGAACTTTTTCCCGTAGATTAGGTTTTAGATTCAAAGAAACCACCATGAAATACCTCATCACCGGGGGCACCGGATTCATCGGCACTTACTACACAGATCACCTGTTGAAGCAAAGGGGAAATGAAGTGATCATCCTTTCCCGCGGTGCGAAGCTGTCCAACCGCAAGGGACTTACTTTTGAGCAATGGGATGGAAAAACCATTCCCCAAAGCATCGGTCCGGTGGATGTGGTGCTGAATCTGGCCGGGGCAGGCATCGCCGACAAGCGCTGGACAGATGCCTGGAAAAAAGTGGTGAAGGACAGCCGTGAACGGGCCGCGAAAGCCTGTGTTGAATTCATCAACGGGCAAATGGAAAAACCGAAGGTTTTTCTGGCCGGATCGGCCATTGGCTATTACGGAGGTGATCCGGGCGAAGAACCCCTGGACGAAACCGGCCCGGCAGGCGAGGACTTCATGGCTGAAGTCTGCAAGTTATGGGAGGACTCCTCTCAGGGGGCGGATACCCGCACGGTGATCCTGCGTACAGGCGTGGTTATGGGGAGGGACGGAGGCCCGCTCAAGGAGATCATGAAGCCTTATTCCATGTTTGTGGGTGGCCCGATTGGGGATGGAAAACAGGGATTTCCCTGGATTCACATGGAGGACTGGGCCCTGGCCACCGACTTTGTGGTTGAAAATGAATTTATTTCCGGGCCTGTTAATCTGGTGGCGCCCACCTTCACCAATGCCCAGACTTTTTCAGATGCGCTGGCTTCGGTCATGCATCGGCCCAATCTTTTTCATGTGCCCCGTTTTGCCCTTGAAATATTGCTTGGGGAAGCCTCCATTGTAGCCTGGGGTGGTTATAACCTTATCCCGGACGTCCTGAAAAAGGCTGGGTATCAATTCAAATTTCCTGAAATTAAAGGGGCGCTGAAGGATCTTCTGGGTTAATTTTCCATTCCGCACTCCTGTCTTCGGCACTTTTTCCAAGTTTTCGGCAAAATCATTGAATGGGCGTTGATTTGGATGATTTTTGGATTGTTTTGGGTGTCCCAGACTATCTTTGTGGATGTTTGTTCGCAAAAAGCCAAATCGATCCGGGATAGTCAGTGTTCAGATTATAGATAAGAGCCAAGGGCGATACCGGGTTCTGAAGACCGTCGGAAGTAGTTCGGATGCGGATGAGGTGGAGTTGTTGGTTGAGAAGGGGAAACAAATGATTTTGCGGATTCATGGTCAGATGGCAATGGATTTTGTCATCGGTGAGGACCGCCACTTTATCCAAACACTCGATTCCCATCTTCATAAAGTTCAACTTTTAATCTGTATTTGCGTTTTTCGAGATGGTTTCTGATCCCGATGATGTTTGCTGTGCAATCCGGTTGGTTTTTCCACTAGTAAAAACAGCAGATTACCGTTAAATTCAATGGAATAGCTATGAGGTGACAAAGATTTATTTACGGACAAGCCAACGACCAGAGAAGTCAAAAGATTAGTTATCGGATACGCTTGAGGTACTGGGCGAGGAACCAGAGGCTTGATGTCATCTTTTTTTTTGAGGCTGGAGGAAACGATCTGGCGGGCCGGATTCTCCGATGGCAAACACCAACATCCCAGGTTCTTTTGGGCCTGCTGGTTAGCTACTATGGTTATCCGTTGGCATACCAGATTTTCGAAGGGAATAAATTTGAAGGCCACACCATGATTCCGGTCATTGAAGCGTTCAAAGAGAAATATGATCTGGGTAAACTGGTAGTGATTGCAGATTCTGGCCTATAAAAGACAATATCGCGCAATGAGAGGAAGAATTTCTTCAGATTAAGGCAAAGAAATAAAGGAGAACTGAAACTGAATTAGAAGGGAAGAGTGCTGTTTAGAAGACAAGGCTGGTTTGTTACCCTAAAGGCAAGAAAGATGAATACAACGCAACAGAGGGATAAAAATTGAGAAGAACCTGAAAAGAATTGACCAAACAACATTAACAATAGATAATCAATTCTCATGACAGGAGAAGTAAGATCAATCGATTATGACAAAGGGACCAGGTAAGTCGCTGGGACGGAGGGTTACATCACGAACTGCTACCTCAAAAGAGCGTCATCGAAGGCTACAGGCAACTGGCAACGAAAGCATCGAATATCTAAACTGACTCAAGATCAGCAGTTTACCATCGTCTCAAGAGGAAGGATTGAATCACATATATGCATTGCATTTTGCGCTTACAAAGTCTACAAGGAGTTCGAGCGACAATTAAAAGAGAAACAAACAGGCCTCAGCCCAGAAAAGGCAATCGAAATTTTGAAAACGATCTATGGCCTTAAAATGACTTTGCCTCAGTCAAAAGAACCATATACCTACCTGATGGCAAAGGAGCAGGAGCAAATCGACCTTTTAAAATCCTTCGGAATCTGATTTGGGTGTCCCAGCGCCGAAAACAGGAAAAAGGCTGGGTATCAATTCAAATTTCCTGAAATCAAAGGGGCGCTGAAGGATCTTCTGGGTTAATTTTCCATTCCGCACTCTTCTCCCTCAAACTCCACTTCGAGGGTAATGTGCCGCAATCCAGGGATATCCAGGATCTCGCGAACCTCTTTTTTGATCTCAAAAACCCGTTCCTGTTTCACTTCCCGGTCCACCACCAAATGAGCCGATAAGACGTGTTTTTCTCCGTCGAGCGACCACAAATGCAGGTGATGCAGAGATTTTACGTTGCTGATCCGCCCGATTTTTTCCTTCATTTCGTCCAGGTTTTCCTCTTCTGGTACGGCTTGCAGGAAGAGCAGCATGGTTTTGCGCAGATTGCCAAAGGTTTTGGAGAGGATGTATGCCGTAATGATCAGTGATAAAATCGGGTCAAGCAAGGGAATTTCCCAGATCATCAGAATGATGGAAGAGATCAGCACCGCGATCCAGCCCAGCACATCCTCCAGCAGGTGCAGCCTTGCCACCCGTTCATTCATGGAAGTACCACTCTTGAGTTTCAGAACGGCTGCCCCGTTTACAATTACGCCCAGGATGGCAAACACCAGCATTCCTTCTGCTTTGGGCATGGTTGGATTCCACAGTCTTGGAATCACCTCCACCAGGATCGCAATGGAGCCACCCATGATAATGAGGCCATTGATCAAAGCACCCAGCAGGGAAAAGCGGGCATAGCCATAGGAAAATCGGCGGTTGCTGCCTTTTTTAGAATAATTATCCAGAAACCAGGCCAGCCCGAGGGAAAATGAATCTCCCAGATCGTGCAGGGCGTCGGCCAGGATGGCCGCGGAACCCGTCCAGAATCCCCCCACAATCTCCAGCAGGGTAAAAATCAGATTCAGGAAAAATGCAGCCCGCAAATTGCCCCCACCATGGTGGTGATGGTGCGCGTGGCTGTGATCATGATGTGAATGGTCGTGCATATAGTTGTTGGTTGTTAGTTGTTAGTTCTGAGTTGTAAGTTCCGGGTTATGAGTTAAAGTTAACAGTTCTAATTTATGGTCAAATTAATCAAACCACCAACCACCAACCACCAACCACTGCCTACCAACAAAACCCCCGCGCTTCCTCCCGGGCTTTGTCCGCAAAATCTTCCCCGTCGCTGGCATATATAATGCTGCGGCTGGCATTGATCAGCAGGCCGCCCTGCGGATTGCGTCCGTGGGCCATGACTTCTTCCAGGCTGCCGCCCTGGGCGCCCACGCCGGGCACCAGAAACCAGTTTTCGGGAGCCATAGCCCGGATTTCGGCCAGATATTGAGGGCGGGTTGCACCAACCACATAGCCCAGTTCGCCCGGATATTCCTTCGCCCAGGCCTGGGATTTTTCCACCACAGTTTGATACAAAGGCTGGCCTTCGGTCCCCGTCCATTGAAAGTCAGCCGCACCTTCGTTGGAGGTCAGGGCGAGCAGGAAAACAGTTTTTCCGGGAAATTCAAGAAAGGGTGTCACCGAATCGCGGCCCATGTAAGGCGCCACGGTCACTGAATCGAAACCAAAGGTTTCGAAAAAGGCCTCCGCATACATGCGGGAGGTGTTGCCAATGTCGCCGCGCTTGGCGTCGGCAATGGTGAAAACGTCCCTGGGCATGACTTCCAGGGTCTTGCGCAGCGTTTCCCATCCTTTGGGACCGAGTGCTTCATAAAAAGCCAGATTGGGCTTATAAGCAATCGCAAATTCGGCGGTAGCCTCTATGATGCGCTTGTTAAATTCATAGATGGGGTCATCGTATGAATGAAGAAAGGCTGGAATCCGCCTTAAATCGGAGTCCAGCCCTACACATAAAAGCGACTTTTTTTGTCGGGAGAGTTCTGTCAGATTTTTCAATAGTTTTACCTCATGTCATTGATGTAAATGTCGTCGTATTTATTGGGATCGAAGATGAAAATGCCATCGGCAAATCCATTATTGGTCTTCATATCCTGCAATTTATACTCGTAGGTGGAACCTGTACGACCAAACATGGTGGCTTTGGAAATGAGCTTGGTGGTTTTGTTGATCAGCACCTCAGCTTTCCAGAAATCGCTGTTTTTGTCCAGCATGAAAAGGGTGATTTTATAATCCGTACCTTCTTCTCCGTCAAAACGGGACTTGGTGTCCTTTTCATAAACTGAATAAATCCGATCAATGCTCATTCCTTCTTCAGGATCGGCATCTGTAATGGTCACTTCGTTGTCTTCGACCATGTACACCCAGACGGTTTTGCCGTTGCAGTAGAATTTTTCTTCGGAAAATTCGATCGCGTATTTGTCACCCGCCATTTTGACCGACCCTTTTTTGATCACGGGTTTGTCGAGGTTGGGGTTGCTCAGGGTATAGGTAAAAGTTGCGGAAACGTCTTTGAATGATTTGAATTTGGCTTGAGATTCCTTGAGAATCTTATCTGCTTTGGGATCCCCCTGGGCTTGGGTCGTCATGGAGACGAGCAGGGTTAAGGTGAGGATCGCGGTGAACAGTTTAAAAATTTTCATAGAGATAAAATTAAATTGGTGCAAAAGTACAATTTTAATGGAGATCTCTCAAAATCTGTTCCAAAGTGTATTCGTCCTGCACCAAAACTTCGCGGGCCTTGCTTCCTGAGAAGGCGCCCACCACGCCAGCCACTTCCAGCTGGTCGATAATGCGGCCTGCGCGGTTGTATCCTAATTTTAATCTCCTCTGAATCAGTGAAGTGGATCCTTGTTGATGTTTTACCACCAAACGGGCCGCCTCGTCAAACATTTCATCCAGATTGGTGAGATCGACTTCTTTTTCTTCGCCTCCGTCCGGATCGGGCACATCTGGCAGGTAATAGGGAGTGGGGTATCCGCGCTGTTCTGCAATGAAATCGACCAGTTTATCGACCTCGGGCGTATCAATAAATGCATTCTGGATGCGGATAATCTCGCTGCCCGTAGAGAGCAGCAGGTCTCCCCGTCCAATTAACTGGTCGGCCCCGCCAGTATCAAGGATGGTGCGCGAGTCGATTTTGGAAGTCACGCGGAAGGAAAGACGGGCCGGGAAGTTGGCTTTGATGATACCTGTGATTACGTTCACAGACGGACGCTGGGTGGCCAGAATGAGGTGGATGCCAATGGCGCGCGCCAACTGGGCCAGACGGGCGATGGGACCTTCGATTTCCTTGCCTGCAGTCATCATCAGGTCGGCAAATTCGTCGATGATGAGCACGATATAGGGCAGGTAACGGTGCCCTTTAAGCGGATTCAACCTGCGGTTGACAAATTTTTCGTTATACTCGGCCAGGTTGCGCACCTTGGCCATTTTGAGCAGGTCGTAGCGGCTGTCCATCTCAATACAAAGACTGTTGAGTACGTGGATTACCTGCTTGGTATCAGTGATGATGGCATCGTCAAATCCCTCCAGTTTGGCCAGAAAGTGCTTTTCCAGGGCCTGGTAAAGATTTAGTTCCACCTTTTTGGGGTCGATGAGCACAAATTTGACCTGGGCGGGGTGTTTTTTGTACAGGAGTGAGGAAATGATGCCGTTGATGCCCACAGATTTACCCTGACCCGTAGCCCCTGCGATCAGAAGGTGAGGCATTTTGGCCAGGTCGGCGATGTAAACGTCGTTGGAAATGGTGCGGCCCAGGGCCAGGGGCAGGGCAGCTTTGGTTTCTCGGAATTTTTCCGTGGCCAGGGTGCTGCGCATGGATACGATCTCGGGGTTCGAGTTGGGAATCTCGATCCCTATGGTGCCCTTGCCGGGGATAGGGGCAATGATACGGATACCCAGGGCCGAAAGGGAAAGGGCGATATCATCTTCCAGGTTGCGGATTTTGGAAATCCTTACCCCGGGGGCAGGTACGATTTCGTAAAGGGTAACCGTGGGCCCGATGGTGGCTTTGATGTGGGCAATCTCAATCTTGTAGTGATTGAGGGTGGTCACGATTTTATTTTTATTTTCCTCCAGTTCGGCGCGGTTGACCTCGCGGCTTTTGGCCGAATCAAACTGGGTCAGCAATTCGATGGGGGGAAACTGGTAGTCAGATAATTCTTTGGTGGGATCGTATTCTTCCCAATCGCCCACGTCTTCATCTTCGTCCAGGGTTTCCTGGGAATCATCTGGGACAAATTTTTCAAAACGTTCCTCCTCCACCTGAATGATGTTGTCGTCCAGTTCCAGATTGAGGACGGGCTCGTTCACCGCATCAGTGATTTCGAGTTCAAGTGACCCGGGATCGACCGGATTTTCTGTGGAAAGGGTGGGGTTGGAAGGATCCAGGTTGAGGGAGAAGTCGTCTTCGTCTTCGTTCTCGTCCCCGGGATGGTTGATTTCCAGGCTGAAGCCCATGGGCTGGCCCGTCTTTTTTTCCACCAGTTTTCCGTCCTCGTCAATCACGAGTTTGGGACCGTCGTCGTCGGGAAGCTCGGCCGCCATTTCCTTTTTCAGGTCTTCGCCTGCCTTGCGCACGGAGATGACGAAGTCATCTTCGCCCTCCTCTTCCAAATCCTCTTCCTCCTCCTCGTCTTCTTCCTCTTCTTCGGCGGCAACCTCGCTCAATTCAGGTGTTTTGCTGTCTTTGGCGGCTTTTTTCTCTGCTTTTGCCTTTTCGGGATCTTTTTTGAACAGGTTGCTGAGGGTGAGATCGGGGTTGAAATTTATAACCACAAAAATGCCTATGATCAGGAACAGGAGAATCCCCATGCCGGGTTTGCCGAGGTAATTGAAGAAGGATTCGTTGATGAAAGTTCCAAATCCGCCGCCGAGATCGCCGCTTGAATTGGTCAGGACCAGGGTGAGGAAGGCGAAGAAGGCAGAGCCCCAAAGCACGGAAAAAATTACGTATTTGGCCACCATGCCTACCAGGATGAAGTATTTTTTCTCCAGCAAAGCCAGGCCGATCAAAGCGGTGAAAAAGGGGATCAGAAAGGCAGTTATGCCAAATCCTGCGGTAATAAATTTGTAGCCAAACCAGGCACCCACGGAACCCAGCCAATTGGAAGGCGTTTCCATTTTGGGATTTCCCAGGGGGCCGTTTTCCACCACGGACTGGTCGTTGGCGCCGGCAAAAAAGTGGGAAATAAAAGAAATCAGGAGGAATACGCTGGCCAGAATGAGGCTGAGGGCAAAGATTTTGCGTGCTCTTTCTGAGCGGATAAATTCAATTCCAAGTTTTACGTTTTTGGAAAAATTTCCCTTTGGGGGACTTTTCTTTTTGTCCTCGGGTGGGGTGGTTTCCTTATTTTCTTTTGCCTTTTTGGGGCTATTGGTTGCTTTCGCCATTTTATTTTTTGAGAAAGAAGAATCCTTAGAATTTAGTCGTTGGACCCTGGCTATTGAAGTCGCTAACACTCAGGACTCAGGACTATAGACTCATTTCTAAATTAACCTGCAATTTACCTTTGCTTTTTGCCCCCCTCAAGCCGGGTTATGAACACCCGAAGGTAAAATATTGGACGTTTTTTGAAGGAAAAGTGTTTCGTGGGAAGAATGTTTTTCGGGGAAAGTTTGGTCGCGGAGAAATAGCACCCTAAAGTTGAGAGGGGCAGGAGATTGAATCGGGAAAGGATTGAAAATGGAATTTGCCGGGCAAATTCGACCAGATTTTCGGGAACGGGAATGATTGGTTTAATTTTTCGCTGAAACAGGATTAATTGGGGTTGTTTTTTGTCCTCAGTCCCCTGCACATACGCTTTGCGGTACCCGGGCCGCCATAGACAAAACCCGAGTAGATCTGTACGAGCCAGGCTCCCGCCTGTAGCAGGGCCTGTGCATCGGCCGGGGTCATGACCCCGCCCACGCCAATGATGGGCAGTTTGCCCTCTGTTTTTTGGGCCAGCCAGGCCACCACTTCGCGGGAGCGGGCGGTGAGGGGCGCCCCGCTGAGGCCGCCCATGCCAATGGCTTCCACTTCGTTTTTGGGGGTTTGCAGCCCTTCGCGGCTGATGGTGGTATTGGTGGCCACCAGGCCATCGAGTTTTACGGCGGTCACGATCTCCACGATGTCCTCCAGCTGACCTTCGGTCAGGTCGGGGGCGATTTTGAGCAGCAGAGGTTTGGGTGCAGGCTTTGCCTGGTTGAGTTCCTGCAGGGTTTGCAACAGTTTTTGCAGGGGTTCTTTTTCCTGCAATTCACGCAGGCCGGGGGTGTTGGGCGAACTGACATTCACCACAAAATAGTCCACATAGGGAAAAAGGGCCTCAAAGCATTTGACATAGTCATCTGTGGCGTTTTCGTTGGGGGTGATTTTGTTTTTGCCAATGTTGCCCCCAATGATGATGTTGCGGCGTTTCGCCTTTTTCAGCCGCTCCACCAGGTGATTGACTCCCTTATTATTGAAGCCCATGCGGTTGATAAGAGCCCGGTCTTTGGGCAGGCGAAAGAGGCGCTTTTTGGGATTTCCTTCCTGGGGGAGCGGAGTCACGGTGCCCATTTCCACAAATCCAAAACCGAGGTTTTCCCATTCTCCATTCAGCAGGCCGTCTTTGTCAAAGCCGGCGGCCAGACCAATGGGATTGGGGAACCTGAGCCCGAATATTTCCTTTTCGAGGCCTTTGGCTTTGGGCTTATAAAGGCCGCGGAATATGCCGCCCAGGCCCAGGCTGAACAGGATGCGCAGCATCCTGAAGGTGAAGTGGTGGATCTTTTCGGGATCGAAAAGGAAAAATAGGGGTTTAAGGATTGAGTACATCTTGGGTATGACTATTTATAACAACCATGGTTTGGGAAATTACGGACTCATTTTATAGCTGATCAATTTTTTCCTTAAACTCATTTTTTAGAAAGTATAAACCTGTTTTGGGAGCGCCTTTAAAGATTATTATTTTGTGCTTTTTTAAAAGTGCCAAATCCCTCTGCATGGTTGCTCTTGCAACCTGAAATGTTTGCATCAGTTCTTTCAGGCTTTTTCCTTTTGCCTGTTTGATCAGCAACACTTCCCTGATCAGTCTTTCTGCTACAGCATCATTTACAGCATCACTGAGGGCATCGTTTACAGCATCAGTAATAAAGTGGTTTACAGCATCATTTACAGCATCATTTACAGCATCATTTACAGCATCATTTACGGCATCATTTACGGCATCATCTTTTGCCCGTTTGCCTGGGTTTGTTTTAGGGCCGTGGAAAGTCAGGGATACACCAGCAGAAGTTTCTTTCCACTCAGGAGTCTTTAAGCTGGCCTGTTGGCATGCCTCAATGACTTTAAGGGTTCCCCTTCCCAGTTTATCAATGTATCCACGCAGGAAAAAGATATGGGCAAGGTCAGGATTGACGGGATAAGAGCTATGATTCTTTTTTAAATCCTTCACTTTGATTTCATCGGGAAGTTTACCGCTGTTTGAAATAATAATATGATCGGGGTACACACTAATGGAAATTCCGCCAGAAAAACTACTATAATCCCGATGAATTAAAGCATTGATAATCCCTTCCTGCAAGGCTTTTTGAGGAAATGTAAAATCATTGCGCTTCCATTGGCCTTTGTCAAAAATACTTCTAACCCCCATTCCCTGAACATATTTTTCAAGGTCTGCGCGGATTGTGAAAAGGTTGCCTTCCAAAAGCTCATCTCTGATCAGGTTATTTCCTGTTTTTCCTTCAGAATATTCTGTTAGTCTGACCCGGATCTGAGGCAGGAATTTTGCAGGGTTTTTGCAAAAAAGCAATACGCATGCGTTTGTGAAGGCTCCATTTGCATACAATCCATAAAGGTTCAGAAATTCTAATATATCCTCCTGACTGAATTTGCTCCTTTTATTTCGAAAGGATTCGCGAATGGTATCAAGAATTGATTTTTTATCAAGGTCTTCCAAACTAACACCAAGGGCAATTTGTCTTTCCCAATGTTGCTCAGAAATTTTTCTGTCATGGATCAGGGAAGAAATTTCCCGGCTGGTGGCTTTTTGAGTTTGGGCAGCCCGTCTGAAATAGATGCTGCCATCAAATATATAAGGAGGTTTGGAGCCTCGCCAAACCTTGAAAACCAGAAGATCTTTTTGACCAAGAGATTCTACGCTTATTGAAACAGGAGCGTTGGGGACAAGGGCATCAAGCAAATAATCTTGCATCTCATTTTTGTGGGCGACAGCATTTTTTACTCCAAGAATTTCCCCATTTTCTGATACTCCCACCACAATACGGCCTCCATTTCCATTAAGCAGGGCGCAAAGATTACGGCCAATCAATTCACGGGAAATACTTTTCAGAAATTCCAGTTGATCGTTCTCTCCCTGTTTAAGCAGTTCCATTAAAAGTTGCTCGTCATCCATGGTTTTCCTGTTTAAGTTTTTGGAGGTCTGCCCTGAATCTCTTGATGTCCTCAAATTGGGTGGCTACGAAAGTGGAACCATCCAAAGGATATTTGTAAAATTCCTGAGCCCACAATCTCTTACTCATGGGCTCGCCATCTCCAACTGCGTCATTATACATGTCAATTACGCGCAGGTCATCCATCACCCCAGTTTTTTTCTTTAACCGAAAATCAGTTTTGTTCCCATGCTCGTCTTTCATAAACTGATTCAATAGTTGCCTTGCAAAAGCAACATCGTGATGGGCCAGAAATCCACGTGGCTTATTTAGATCAATGGCTTTTTTAAATTCCTTGTGAGTAATTCCTGAGCCATAAAAGGGAAAAATGATCCCGAAAAAGAAATCACATTCTTCAACCGCAAGCAGGCAGGACTCCTCTGGCGATTTGCCAGGAACGTTGTAAATGGTTCCCATGTGCGAGCAAAATACCTTGTAACCATAACCCGTCAGAGTGGCATAAATTTGCTCAATATCCGTTTGGAAATGATAAACGGTCGAGGAAAGCATGATTTTTAATTTTTGCTTTGCCATTAAACGAATCTACTCTAAATCATGGAGACAATCTAAGATTAATTCAGTTCATCTTCCCACAAAGATGTGGATTGCTGCGCCGAACTTCAAACTGAAGTTTTGCAGGTTTTCAACAGGCGGATTTTTGGGGTGACTGCAATATTTTTTCCCTAATTGGGTTAACTTGAGGTCACCTTTGAATGGCTTTTTGGATGAAAAGTACCTTTGTTTTTGGATGGATATTGATGTGCGCCAGCCTGGCTTTTGCCCAGCCCGGGGGGCCGGGAGGTTTGGTGATTTCGCACCTGCTGAATGAGCAACTAAACCCCCTGGATTTTTCGGAAAAGGCTGGAAATCAGGTGAGAGCGTTCAGTATGGCCAATGGGAAGGTGGTGGAGGAAATTTTTCCGACAGATGGTTACAGGTTTTATTTGTCCGTGGAGCCTGATTCACTGCAAAATTCTGCTGGGAATTTTTCCCGGGTTTTGCTGCAGGTGGGCAAGCGAAATATGGTGGTGGATTTTTTTGGAATAAGAGGTCCCAATGGTGGCGGCGCAATGGACGGGGTGGATTCCCTGGTTTTCTCGCCGGGCTGGTTCAGGCTCTTTTTGAATCAGGGAGATGGGTGGGATATAATGGGAAGTGAGGTACAAAAGTTGACCCGCCGCGGCTTGACTCCTCATACGCTGCCCCTGTTGAAGCAAACGCAGGCGGTGATAGTTGACTCTGAAAAATCTCTCAATTTTCTCAAAGAGGAGAATCTGACTGCTTCGTATTATTTCAGCCGGGCCGAACGTTTTTTGGGGCTGGAGAATTATGAGCAGGCGAGGGATGAAATTGAGCAGGGGATTCAAAAAAATGGTGGAATCCGGGATTGCAGGGCCCTTTTTCTGCTGACGAATGTGTCTGAATTGACGGGAGATTTTTCGAATGCCCTTCAGTTTTTGACCCAAACTTTGGGTGGATCTGAGGGGGAAGCCTGTACAGAGGCTGAGCAAATTTATTTCAGGCGGGCCAGGCTGTATGCGAAGCATAACCAACCTGAAAATGCCCTGCTGGACTATGATTGGCTGGTTTTGCACAGCAAAAATCCGTTGGGCATGAATATGGTGCGGGCAAAATTCAAAATGGAGACTTTGGGTGATTACGAGGGAGCGGCCCGTGATCTGCAATCGGACATTGATGCCATTCCCGAAACCCATTTGCAGGACCGTCCGCTGGGAATTTCTGAATATGCGCGAACCTGGTTTGAGCTTTCGCTGGCTTTGTATCAATCTGGAAGATTGGAACCGTCTTTTCATGCGGCGATCAGAGCGCTGGAAACGGGAGTGGGTAACACCAGCGGGGATTTTTTTGTGAATCATTTTGATTCACTGATTCTGCGGCATCCCCGGGAGGGGATTTTGCACTATGGACGGGCGCAGGCCAGTTTCTGGAGTGGTTTGTACGGGAGGTCAGATCTATTGGAAAAGTCTCTGGAAGACCTGAATGAGGCGGAAATATTGGGCTGGAAAGATTACAGGGTGTATAAACTCAAGGCCATGCTGCTGGATAAACTTGGCCGACCCAGGGAGGCCCTGGCTGCCATTGAAATTGCCCTGAAGCTGGAGGCTGGTGATCCCCAAAACTGGTACTACAGGTATATTATCAGGAGATCGCTGGGAGGGGAAACCTACGCTGGCAACACGAATCCTGATTATCAAAAGTTTCTCGAAACGGCGAAATCCTGGAAGTACCCCAAATGAGGCTGCTCAATGGTAACGCATTTCTATCCCTTCGGGAATGGTGAATTTTGCTTCGTCTGGTTTTGCGCCTGGCCGAATGGAAATGGCCTCTGAGAGGTAGCTTTCGCCAGCGAAATGCACTTTTTTCTTCAGAATAATTCCGTCCCAGATCCACAAAGTGGTGCCCAGGAATTTCAATTCGAAAATCAGGCATTTTTTACCTAAAATCTTTTCCCTGCCCAGAAAATCGGCGCCCATGCTGCGCAGGGTGAGGCTGTCGGCCAGGTAAAGCTCCTTTTGGGTGGCGTGCTGATATTGGGACAAAAGCTGGGTATTGGGCATTTGGGTGCCCTTTTTTTCGTTCAGGTCCAGGTTGAATTCGATCAGAGCCAGCAGGGTTTTTTGGCGGGATTGTTCTTCCTGCCAGCCAAAGGGAATGCAAACGAAGCCTGAAAAAAGGGATTCGCGCCAGCCAAAATGATCGAAATACAGGGTTTCGCGGCCCGCCCGGCTGCCTGAGAGGTTGTACTCGATAACGGCAGATTCGAGGGAGTAGCGTTTGAAGCCTTTGGCGACCAGATCGTCGGGCGAAGGCGCAGCCTGAGCCGCCAGGCAGGCGGGCAAAAAGACCAGCACATACAGCAGGAGTTGGCTCAGCTTCATTGCTGACCAAGGTAGTGATCCTTTTCCAAAAATCTCTTTCTCCTGCCTGTAACTTTCCGTAAATTAACCGTTACCTCTCCAAAGGAAATTCCCGTAACGGCCTTTTGCCTTTTATCCCTGTTACCTTCCTGCATTTGCATTGGAAGGACCTGCAGGGACATGGATCAGTATGTCTGACCCTAACCCGAATTTGTTTGTGAACCAAAACCCAAAGACAATGAAACGTTCGAAATTTTCAACCCGCCCCATGGCTCTCATGCTGGTCCTTTCCCTGGTTTCAATCATGGCCTGGCAATGCACCTCGCCCGTTCAGCCGGGTGAACTCTCCCCGCAAACCCTGGTTCGTCAGATTCAGCCCGCTTTTGGTCATCTGGACGTGCCGCGCACCAAATTCGAGATTGATGCCACCACAGGAGGTACCATTTCCATGCCTACGGGCACAGTGATTCAGATTCCTGCCAATGCCATGGTGGATGCAGCGGGCCACCCGCTGACCGGCCGGGTGGAAATTGACTACCGCGAATTTCACGACGCTGCCGACCTCCTGCTGAGCGGCATCCCCATGAAATACGACTCCTCAGGAAAGGAATACGACTTTCAGACCGCAGGGATGATGGAGCTCAATGCCAGCCAGAATGGAAACGAGGTTTTTCTGGCTTCCGGGCAGCAAATCCAGGTTTCGCTGGCCTCTTTTACCCAGGAAGAAGGGTATAATCTTTACTTTCTCAATCCTGAAAATAATAACTGGGAGTATCTGGGCGAGCCCCAAACCAGGACCAATGAAGACAAGAAACTGGCCCTGAATGTGCTGAGCGAGCAACCTCTGCCTCCTTCCCCGCAAAACATTCGCGAAGTGACTGAGGCTCAAATGGATCTGGTTTTCGATTTTGGGGTGGACTACAGTGCCTTTCCCGAACTCAAGGCTTTTGAGGGTATCAAGTGGGAATATGCAGGTGGGGAAAATGAATTGAGCAAAAATGAATGGGCTTTTTCTGAAGTCTGGACGGATGTGAGATTATATGAAAAATCCTCCCGCAAAGGCAGGTATGAATTGTCGCTCAGCAACCAGAGCAAACAGTTTACCATGGAAGTGGAGCCAGTGGTGGAAGGTAAAAATGCCGCCAAAGTCCGTTCTCAGCTCCAAAAAGCCATGGCCGAGTATGAAGTCGCCATGGAAGCCCGCACTGCCGAGGAAAAACGCATTGCCCTGCAGGCAGATATGGTAAGAACCTTTCAGGTGCAATCTTTTGGCACCTATAATTGCGACCGCTTTTATAAACGTCCCGATGCCGTCCAGGTAGCCTCGGCCTTCAAATTTGAAGGCCAAACCCAGGCCCCGCCGCTGGTTTATCTGGTCACGGGCAGCGCCCGTGCGGTCATCCCCTACAACACTGCTCAGGGTACGATCATCACCTTCGATCCCACGGAAGACAACAAATTGGTGGCCGTGGTGGGGGGAAACAAACTGGCGGTTTTCAGCCAGGAAGATTTCAACTCCATGGACCTTTTTGCGGCCCGTAAAACGGGAAATTACGCCTTCAATATGCAATCCCTGCCCCTTGAGATCAATACTCCCATCGACCTGAAAAGGGCCCTGGGAATCTGATCAATTTCTCCGGCGATCCGTCCGGACTCAGCGGTAAACAACCTGATTTTTAACAAGCCGTGAACCATTAGCAGACCTGGAATCGGTTTACCTGTCCCGCTCTCGCCTGAGGCGGGGCAGGGTTTCCGGGTCCCATCAGAACAGAAAAGCCATGAAAACCAAGATAATCCTTCCCCTGATTCTGGTCCTGGTCGTGCTGGCCAACCTTTCTCCTGCCCAGGTTTACCCCATCCGCAAAGACGGCAAATGGGGCCTGATTGACGCTGCGGGCGAAATGAAACTTGAGCCCCTGTTCGAACGGGTGGGGGCTTTTCATGAAGGCGTGGCAGAAATTACCCTCAATGGAAAAATCGGGCTCATGGATTCCTCTGGGGCCATTGTGTTGCCGCCTGCCTACCCTTTTCTCAGGAATGTGACCCGCGGAATCTATGCTTTTCAGGAGGAAGGGGAGGTGGTAAACGGGAAAAATACAGGCAAATGGGGATTTATCAACCTGGATTTAAAGAAAATTTTCCCTCCAACCTTTGACCACCTGGACATAGAAAATGAATGTAAAATCTGCCAGGAGAAAGATTTTTTTCGGGGTTGTAATGATTGTCTCCCTGGCCAGTTCGGCTATCAGGAGGGCCTTTGGGGGGTATGCAGCCGCGACGGACGCCTGATTCTGGAACCCGTGTACAAAGGAGTTTTGCTCAAAAATGACTCTTCGTTTTTTGTGCACCTGGAGGAAGGCTGGGGCGTGGCCAATGCCCGCGGCAAACTGATCGTGCCTGCTTTGTATGAAGATGTGGAAATGAGCCGGGGTGCATTTGTGGTCAAAAAAGGAGATTTGGAAGGATTATTATCTCCCAGGGGGAAAGTCTGGATTGAGCCGCGTTTCGAATACGTAGAGTATCTGGGAGGCGAATTTATCACTTTGGGTAGTTCCAGTCAGAAAGGATTGGCTGATACGACGGGAAAAATCATCTTTGAACCTGCCTGGTCCTCTGTGACGGTGCCCGGCGAAGGTTGGGTGGTCATTTCAAATGGAAAGGCTTACGGCCTGGGCAACACCCGGGGAAATATTTTGTTCCAACCTCAGTTTGACCTGGTCACGCCCCTGCAAATCGGATTTGCTTCCCTCAAACTGGGCCAGGAATGGGGCCTGACCAATCGGCAGGGAAAATTGATTCTTCCGCCTCAGTATGAGGAGATTATTTACGAATCAGGAAATAAGTTCACCGTGCGGGATGGAAGCCTGTGGGGACTGGTCGATACTTCAGGCAAATGGTTGATTGAGCCTGTATTGCAATCCATTTCTGAGTTTGAATTTGAAGTGGCGCTAGCCCAAAAAGACGGAAAATGGGGCGTGGTACACGCCGATGGCCGGGAAATGGTGCCTTTTGCATACCAGGGAATCACCCGCTACGGGGGTGTGGTCAAAGCCTGGGAAAATCCTGATGGGGACCCTGAAATGTTTTACTTTGATGCAGACGGAGAATTTACCCGCACCCGCAAATTTATCCTGACCAAAGGTGGCCCGGTCAGTCCCTATTCGGGCCGGGGTTCCACCCCGGGCAGGGGTATTTCTGGCATGTCCGGAATTTCCACCAATGCAGGGGAGGGATGGTTTGTGCACCGCCCTTCGGGGAAATATGGTTACCGCGACCCCGCCACAGGGCAATTGTTGCTGAAGCCAGCCTACAATGCAGTCACCCTGTTTAAAAAGGCAAATTTGGTGTTGCTGGACCAGGTTTCCGGCACAAAACACCTGTACGGACTGGCCACGCCTGATGGAAAGCTGGTGATTTCTCCTGCATTTACAGAAATTCGCATGGAGGATTTTGAGCAGGGAGATGTGGCTGTTTGCAGGGGCCCGGGTGGTTACAGCTTTATCAACCGCAGGGGATCCATCCCCAGAATGGGTAAAATAGGATTTGTGGGAGAACTGAAAAACGGAGTTTTTCGGGTGAATCTGGGAGGCAATCTGGTGGCAAAATCCGAACCAGGCCCCGAGACTTTATTTGAGCGAAAAAGTACTCCCTACGGCGAAAAAAGCAGCGAAATAAAGTACTACGAATGCCAGGGAGGAAGCTGGGGTTACCTGAGCATGTCGGGAAACTGGGTTTTAAAACCTGTCTATGAATATCTTTCTGATTTCGACCACGGAGTGGCCACCATCAAGGCAAAGAAACACTGGGGCGCCCTTGACAGTACCATGAAAATCCTGATTGAACCAAAGTATAATGGAATCCGCCATTTACCCGTGGGCGACACCCTTTTTCTTTCTCTTTTGACGGACAAACCAGGCTGGGGATTTGTGGGACTGGATGGAAATATGGTGGTGAGTCCCGTGTTTGAGCAGGTGGGAGATTTCACGGATGGACTGGCACCTGCG
Organism: Bacteroidia bacterium; assembly: GCA_020635905.1. GTDB lineage: Bacteria > Bacteroidota > Bacteroidia > J057 > JADKCL01 > JACJYV01. Next base: position 54,652 of record JACJYV010000005.1, on the reverse strand, counting down.
AAGCAAAATCGCCTTTGGGGCTTCATTGACAAAAAGGGGAAATGGATCATTCCCGCCCGGTACAACGGGGCCTCTGCCTTCAGCGAGGGCCTGGGTTGGGTGCAGGACCGTCGTACCTGGCATCTGGTGGATGCAAGGGGAGAAAGAGTGGGGAAACTCAACTTTGTACGCCATGGGGTATTCAGTGAAGGGCTTGCTGCGGTGTCAGAAAAGGGCCTTTACGGCTTCATTGATGCCAGCGGCGAATGGGTGATAAATCCAGAATTCAGCTATTTCGGCAACTTCAAATACGGGGCTGCCCCGGTCAGGAAAAACGGACGCTGGGGTCTGATCGATAAAAAGGGCAAATGGCTGCTCCCCAATCACTACTTCCGCATGGATGATTTGGGTCAGGGTTGGTATGCCGCCCGCTCGAAAAAAGGAGTTCATTTGTATAATCCTGCCCAAAAAATCCTGAAGAAAACCCATTACGTGAAAGTTGAAGCATTCTCCAGCGGAATGGCCCTGGTTCGTTTGGGAGCTCAGTTTGGGTACATTGATTCAACGGGAAAAGAAGTAATCAAGCCGCAGTTCAGCCGGGCGAGATCCTTTGCTGAAGGCCTGGCCACCGTAAGTCCAGGCGGATACTGGGGGGCAATTGACGCCAAAGGTGACTGGGTGTTTCCACCCGCTTACAGCGGTCTTGGCTCCTACAGTGACGGACTTTGTCCGGCCAGATCAGGCCATTACTGGGGGTATATCGATCGCCAGGGAACGGTTGCGATCAAATACAGCTTCTTGTCAGCAAGGCAGTTTGAGGAAGGCCTGGCCGCAGTCCGCACGGAGCAGGGCTGGAATTACATTGACCGGGTGGGTGAAAAGGTGGTGGAAACCAGCTATCAATCGATGCGCAGCTTTGAAAACGGACTGGGAGTGGTGGAAAAAGACCGAAAACTGGGCTTTCTGAATACTTCTGGCGGCGAAGCTGCCATTCCCAAATTCGATTTTATAGGGAAATTTTCCGAAAACCTCTGCAAGGTGAAAATCTCACACGTCACGGGCATCATCTCCACGGACGGCGACCTGATTCTCGAACCCGGATACGACGACATCCGCGAGTATAATGGCCTCATTCGCATCGAAAAAGGCCAGGACGTTGGTTACATGAATGACCAGGGGCAATGGGTTTGGAATATAGAGGTGGAGCAGTGACCAGTTTACGGTTCTGAGTTACTCGATTCCAGGGGCTCGTGGCTTGAAGCTTGTGGTTCGCAGCTCGTGGCTCACAGCTCGCAGCTCACTCCTCCACCTTCTTCTCCATCACCATTTTGACCTCGTAGTCAAATTTGGGGGGAGCCACGATGTGGGCAATCAGCACCATTTTATTGCCTTCCCTGGAAACCACTTTGCAGGAATCTCCATAGTCGGCATCCTTATTGGTGGTATAATCCATCAAAACGTATTGCTGTTCGCCTACTTTAGGAAGAGACCACTTGCCCGTGCTGTGGCCGGCGCAGGCATCCCGCTGAAAAGCCATATCCGGCATAAAATAAATATTATCGTCCCCGCATTTTTTATCCTCAATCGAGCGGCCATGGTCAATGAAAACCTTATTGGTCACCACCCAGGTACCCGCAATATCCTCTGTGGTCAATCCCTTGTCCGAATTTCCGCATCCATTCAGTAAAATGAGGGCGAAGACCAGGGTGAAAAATATTTTTGCAATGGGGTAACAGTTCATGGCTGATCGAATTTTTATTTCAACTTCTCAAGGGATTGAAAATAAAAAAATTATCCCAGAATCAATTTTTAAGGGCATAAAAACTTAAAATTAAATTAATAGTTAGCGAGTTGGGCCTTTCAAAATAACCGGCAATATTTGCGGCGCGAAACGGACCCTTTTTGGTTCTTTTTAAGCTTAATTTTCTGACAATCAACCTGTAAACTCAATTCATGAATCTTTTACTCGCAACTTTTACCGCTTTGTTCTCCGTGGTGAATCCCCTGGGAGCCATGCCGGTATTTGTTTCCATGACCCAACGGGAAGACAAAGCCTATTCCCGCAACATGGCCATCAAATCCTCGTTTTTCATGGCCCTGATCCTGATCGTTTTCTTCCTGGCTGGCACCTACATCATTGATTTCTTCGGCATCAGCCTCGAAGGGATGAAAATTGCTGGCGGTCTGATCATCATCCAGAGCGGATTTGGCCTGCTGCAGGCCCGCCATGCCAAATCCCGCGCCGTCGGCAAGCGGGTGACCGAGGAAGCCTCCACCCGGGAGGATATTTCCTTTTCTCCCATGGCCATGCCCATGCTGAGCGGCCCCGGATCCATCGCCCTGCTCATTGGCATGAGCGGCGAAGCCGACGGCTGGACAGATTACCTGATCATCATTTCTGCCATCCTGCTGGTGGCCCTGCTTACCCTGGGCATTTTGCAGGTTTCCCCCCGTCTGGTGCGATGGATGGGCGAATCGGGCATCAGCGCCATGTCGCGCATGCTGGGCTTCATCGTGCTCACCATTGGTATCCAGTACATTGCCAACGGAGTTATGCCCCTGCTGAAAGAGGTGCTGGCGCAATAGCAAATTCTCCCAATATTATTAAAAGTGGGTTGCAAATCAGACCTGGCAACCCGCCTGCCCGCCATTCTGATATTTGCCCGCTTTTTAATTAAATTTGACGCATGAAGAAAATGATCTTTACCCTCCTCGTCCTGTGCCTTACTCTGGGCAACACCGCCACCCTCCTGGCTCAAAGCAATCTCCTCCAGTCCGGACCCATGGTGGGCTACTCGGGCATGCGCGAAGTGATGCTCTGGGTGCAAACCAAAGAATCTGCCCAGGTGAAAATAGAGTACTGGGTCAAAGGCAAGAAGGGCAACAGCTGGTTTACGGACACGGAGACCACCAAACACAAAGACGGATTTACCGCTCACCTGCTCTGCGATCAGGTCATGCCCGGCAACCAGTACGTCTATGCCCTCTACATCAACGACGAGAAAGTGGATATATCCTGGGATCTGGCCTTCGAATCTCAGGCCCTTTGGCAGTACCGCACCGAGCCGCCGGCCGTGCGCTTTGCCATTGGCAGTTGTCATTACGTCAACGATGCCCCCTTCGACCGCCCGGGCGATCCTTATGGAGGCAATTACGAGATCATGGGCAGCATTTTCAACCAAAAACCTCAGTTCATGGTCTGGCTGGGCGATAACGTCTATCTCCGCGAAGCCGACTGGGATACCCGCACCGGCATCTATTACCGCTACACCCACACCCGTTCCCAACCCGAAATGCAGCCCCTCCTGGGCTCCGTGCACCATTACGCCACCTGGGACGACCACGATTTCGGCCCCAACGATGCCGACCGCAGCTACATCCACAAAGACTGGACCCTGGCCGCCTTCAAAGACTTTTGGGCCAATTCTTCCTACGGAATCGAGGGCGGACCCGGCGTGACCGGCCAGTTTACCTGGTCAGATCTCGACTTTTTCCTCCTCGACGACCGCTATTTCCGCTCACCCAATGAGCGGGTCACGGGCGAACCTACCATCATAGGCGAAACCCAGCTGCAATGGATCATAGATGCCCTGAAAGGCAGCAAGGCGCCCTTCAAATTTGTTTGCATTGGCGGACAGGTCCTCAACACTGCTCCCGTTTACGAAAATTACATCAACGTGGCCCCCGAAGAGCGCAAAAAGCTGCTCGACGCCATCAAACGCGAACAAATCAAGGGAGTGATATTCCTCACTGGCGACCGTCACCACACCGAGCTCACCCGCCTCACCACCGACGACAAAATCGACATTTACGACCTCACCGTCTCACCCCTGACCTCCACTTCTTACGACTCCGCCAACGAAGCCAACCTCCTGAGAGTCAAGGGCACCTACGTCTCCCAGCGCAACTTTGCCATGCTCGACGTGACCGGCACCCGCAAAGAACGGGTCCTCAAAATCACCGTCTATTCCAGCACCGGCCAGGAACTCTGGACCCAAAGCATCAATGGCTTTTAAGATTGCAGTTGGTGCCAATTTTCAAATTCTCGGGTGAATTCTTACAAGCCCAGCTCTAATTGTTCATTGTTCTCTGATAATTGCTAATTGAATTCAGGGCGTGCCCCCGAATGCCGCTCGCTTTCCGCTCCGGCTTCGGGGTCGGTCCCTCGAGGGGTTCTCCCGAAAACATTCGGGATCCGTGCCGCCCCACCCAAAATCCTTTGCGGGGGGCGCCACCGCCCGCCAAAGTGTCGGGCACCCTCCAGGCACCTCACGCACTCGGGCTTCCGCCCATTGAAAACCAAATCCTCGTCCCCAAACCCTCGCCCTCCAAAGGCTCGCAGCTAGCAGCTCAAAGCTCGAAGCTCCTAAAATAGCTCCGAACTCAAATACCTGTCTCCCCGGTCGCAGCCGATCGAAACGATCATCCCTTCCTCCAGTTCTGAAGCAATCCTCAGAGCTGCATGCAGGGCTCCACCACTGCTCATTCCACAAAACACGCCTTCCACCGCAGCAAGCTGGCGGGTGGTCAGAATGGCATCCTCCCGGCTTACATCCACAATGCGATCCACCCGTTCGGGTTCATAGATTTTGGGCAAAAATTCCAGCGACCAGCGCCGTATCCCGGGAATATTGGAGCCCTCCATGGGCTGGGTACCCACGATCTGCACCCCCGGATTCTGGCTTTTCAGGTAGCGCGACACCCCCATAATCGTACCCGTCGTGCCCATGGCACTCACAAAATGGGTGATTTTTCCTTCCGTATCCCGCCAGATTTCCGGTCCCGTGGTTCGCACATGCATGCCATAATTGTCCGGATTCCCAAACTGATTCAGCATGAAATATCCTTCCTTTACCGCCATTTCTTCAGCCAGTTCCCGCGAATATTCAATGGTGCGCGCTGCGGGAGTCAGAATCACCTTTGCCCCGTAGGCTTCCATGGTTTTTACCCGTTCGGGCGTACTGTTGTCGGGCATGATCAGGGTCATGTGCAGTCCAAGCTGGCCTGCGATCATGGCCAGCGCAATACCTGTATTGCCGCTGGTAGCCTCCACCAGCCGGTCCCCGGGCTTGATTTCCCCCCTTTCCAACGCTCCCCCTATCATGCCCAGTGCCGCACGGTCTTTCACACTTCCCCCCGGATTTTGCCCTTCCAGTTTCACAAACATGCGCACCCCGGGTTTGGGACTCAGTTTCTGCAACTTCACCAGGGGCGTATTGCCGATCAAATCATTCAGTTTCATCCGTTTTCAGCTTCGCTGCGGTAATAGTTTTTGGAATGAGGCGGCACAGATCTCGTCAGCCACACATTGCCACCCACAATACTGTGGTGGCCCACCAGGGTTTGGCCGCCCAAAATGGAGGCTCCCGCATAAATAACCACATGATCTTCGATCGTGGGATGTCGCTTAAGAGAAGCATCCTCCTTATTCACCGAAAGTGCGCCCAAAGTCACCCCCTGATAGAGTTTCACATGATTCCCGATGTGGGTCGTTTCCCCGATCACAATGCCTGTGCCGTGGTCAATACAAAAATGGCTCCCAATGGTCGCTCCAGGATGAATGTCCACTCCCGTTTTGCTGTGGGCAAACTCCGTGATCATACGGGGAATGATTTTGACGCCCAGTTTGTGCAGCACATTCGCAAAACGATAAGCGGCCACCGCCACAAATCCGGGATAACTGCGAATCACCTCGCTGCGGCTGTCTGCGGCCGGGTCGCCCGCTTCAATGGCGTCAATATCCTCCTGCAACTGTGCGTAAACTTTGGGAATAGATTCCCAAAACCGTGCAGACAGATTTTGTTCCTTTTCCAGTTCCGTATTGGGTGGGAAACACAGCATTCTGTGCAAATCCTGCTGCAAATCAGCCACGTGCCAGTCAAATTCCTTGCGGGAAGTCAGGTTTTTGCGGGCAAATTCAGGGTACAGGGTGCCCATCAGGTTGGTGAAGAAATCGCCCACTTCGTCGGCCGTGGGAATTTTTTCGTAAGCCCAGTGCCGGGCATATATTTTTTGGAGAAAATCTGAATCCATCTGCTCAGGGGTAACATTTCACGAAAGATAAAGTTAGGGAAAATCAGCAATTCACCACCCTTTGACTTCGTCTTTGGGTGATAATCCCATTTACAAATTCCCCAAATAAAGCCTATCATTGTCCATGATTTCGTTCCACGATCTGAAAATCTCCACTCCCCTGCTCAACGCCATGGATGAACTGGGGTTTGTGCATCCAACTCCCGTCCAGGAAGAATCCTTTCCTGTGATCATGTCGGGCAGGAATGTGATTGGAATTGCTCAGACTGGCACGGGCAAGACCCTGGCCTACATGCTGCCACTGTTGCAGGAGCACAAATTTTCCAAAGATCCCAATCCCCGGGTTTTGATCCTGGTGCCCACCCGCGAGTTGGTGTTGCAGGTGGTGGAAGAGATCGAAAAATTTGCCAAATACATCCATCTGAGGGTCATAGGGGTGTATGGAGGCGCCAATATCAATGCCCAGAAACTGGCTCTGAGCGAGGGTTGCGATATCGTGGTGGCCACTCCCGGGCGACTTTACGACCTGGCCCTGGCCCGCGCGGTGCAGCTCAAAGGCATCAAAAAGCTGGTGATCGACGAGGTGGATGTGATGCTCGATCTGGGATTTCGCTTTCAGCTGACCAATATTTTCGAATTATTGCCTGAGAAAAGGCAGAATATCATGTTTTCTGCCACCATGACTGAGGAAATCGACGACCTGATCGACGATTTTTTCATTGCACCAGCACGCATTTCCATTGCGGTGAGCGGCACCCCGCTGGAGAATATTACCCAAAGTTGCTACCCCGTTCCCAATTTCAATACCAAGGTAAATCTGCTGTCTCACCTGGTCTGGAACCGCAAAAAATTCAGCAAAGTGCTGATTTTTGTCTCCACCAAGCGCATGGCCGACCGCCTTTTTCGGGTGATGCAGGACGGATTTGGGCAGGAACTGGGTATTATCCATTCCAATAAGTCCCAAAACAGCCGCATCCAGGCCATTCAGGACTTTGATGCAGGCAAAACCCGGATTCTGATCGCCACGGATGTGATGGCCCGCGGCCTCGATCTGGAGAAAATCACCCACGTGATCAATTTTGATACCCCGTCCTTTCCTGAAAACTACATGCACCGTATCGGCCGCACGGGCCGGGCTGAAGAATCGGGCACCGCAATTTTGTTTTTCACTGAAAAAGAAGAACCCGCCAAACGGGCCATTGAAGCCCTGATGAATTATGAAATCCCACAGGTGGAATTGCCAGAGGAGGTGGAGATTTCGCAGCAATTGATTCCCGAGGAGCGCCCCGAATCAGAACTGGACCAGAATACGATCAAAGGCGCGGGAAAAATTGAGCGCGGTCAGGCCTTTCACGAAAAGAAGGAAAAAAATAAGAAGGTGAATGTGCGCAAAGACCGTGCGGCAGAAGCCTCCAAAAAGTATAATAAGCCCAAAACCCGGGGCGACAAAAAGCTGAATCAGCGCAAGAAACGTCGCTGAAGTTTTCACAAAGCAACATTAGTTTCTTTTGGATTTGACCATTGTCATTTTTTGGATGGAATGGAAGGGCTTATTTGTGGGAGTAAAAAAATAACTCAGTTCTCTTTTCCGGAAACAGGTTTAACAGAATTTCCTCCTTCAGAGGGACGGACACGATTGGTAACAAAAACACAATGGAGAAAAAATCATTACACCTCAATCATCTGCACCCTGCTGAAAACTGTTTGTCAGTTGGAATTGCGTGAGGCCCAAGGGAATTCCCGTACAGTTATTGAGAAGAAAAAGCGCCAATCAGACCCATTATGTGGCTTTTTGTCTGAAGTGATTTGAAATTCCCTGGAATCAGGCCTCTGAAATGTACAAAAACAATTGAATGAAAAACCACTTTTTTGAAAAACATAAATCATCATTTATATGAACGACGAATCAGCAAAAACACCTTTTCAGGACAGACTCGCAACCATAATAATTGTCGCTACACTGGTGGCTCTGGTTTTGGTTTCCGGGATTTATATGGTTTTTGGGCCTAAAGGTGCCCCAGACAGTGCTTTCAACGCTTTGTTACCCATGTTTGCTACCTGGATTGGGACCATTCTGGCTTTTTATTTCGGGTCCAAAAACTTCGAATCAGCATCCCGTCAATCCATGCAGTTATTCAATCGCCTGTCGCCCGAGGTGCTGGACGATATTCAGGTAGATCAGATCATGATCGGCCGCAAAACCATGATTGCGCGGGATATTTCCGTTCTGAACCCCATGAAGGTTGCGGATGTGGTCAAAGATTGGGACAATCTGGACAAAAGCAGGCTGCCCATTCTGCAAGAAGAGGTCATTGCGTACATCGCCCACATCAGCCTGCTGCGCAAAGCCCTTTCAGAAGCCCCCGAGCAGACTTTTGAGCAATTGCTGGCCAAGCCCGCCTATGCCGACAAAATGAAGCCCGGCATCAAAGTGCGCAAAGGCACCCCCCTGGAAAAAGTGCGCGCCGAGATGAAAACCAAACCTGAAGTGAAAGATGTCTTCGTGGAGGACGAGGCAGGAAAGCTGGTCGGCTGGCTCACGGATACCCTGATCTTTCAGTATTTGAATACGAAGGATTGAGGGGGTTTTGAATTAGAAACTAAAAAATTGCAAGAAAATGGAAAATAAAATTTTGTTCCACAAGTACGCCTCCGAGGGCGAAGTAAAGATTTACGAATCTGTAAGCAATTTTAATTCGGCATCAAGACCCCGAAAAACTGTCAACACAATCCTGATGGGAACCTGGGTGGGAGTATTGGAGGAAAAGGGCCTTTGGTACAAAGTTTCAACCGTTGGAACGGATGGTTGGCTTCTGAAATCAGAAGTTTCAGATGAAATGGGATTGAAGGTCTTTTTTGTGGATGTAGGGCAGGGTGACGGAGTTTTGATTGAGTTTGGAGGCAAAAAAATGCTCATTGATGCGGGCCAGAACTCAAATATTAAAAATTATCTCACAAACTGGCAGTATGCTTATTTCCTGGACCACAATGAGAAGGTGTACATTGATTACGTCTTTATTACCCACTTTGACAGTGATCATTATAATGGAATCTCTGAAATAGTGAATGACAACAGGTTCACTTTTGGAACAATTTTCCATGCAGGAATCGGAAAATTTAAAAAGAAGAGTAAGGGCAATGATAATGGATATAAAACCAGTTTGGGTCATGTTCAAAATGGGGTTCTCGAAACAACTTTCAGCAGCATTTCAGAATTGGAGGCCCTGAAATTTAAGCAATCAGGTTTCGAGAAGTTTCAATTTTCAGTTTCTGAGGCGATCAGCCAGGGTCGCATAACGGAATTTGCACGGGCTACTCACCAAACTCCTCCTTTGATGTTCAATTCTGGAGGAAAAACCCTGGAAATGCAATTTTTGGGTCCTGTAATGGAAGGACAGGGATACAAATACTTCAAGGATGAAAGTCACACCGTGAATGGACACAGCCTTGTAATCAAGTTGAAGTATGGAGATTTGAGCATCCTTTTTTCAGGGGACTTAAACGAAGTATCTCAGGACTATTTGCTCAAAAAGTATAAGAATAACAGCCCATTTGAAAGCCACGTAATGAAAGCGCCACATCATGGGTCTTCTGAACAAAGCCTGGAGTTTCTCAAAAAGGTAAATCCCTTTGTAACCGTTATTTCGTCTGGGGATAATGAGGGTCATTCTCATCCAAGGGCGGACGCACTTGGGGCCTTTGGAAAATACAGCCGGGGGGAAAAACCATTGATTTTTTCTACTGAATTGGCCCGTTCACTTAATGGCAAGAGTGTATTGTTTGGCATGATCAACCTTCGTTCTGACGGTAATCGCATTTTTATGGCTCAGATGAAGGAAACTAAGCCTGCAAATGACCCCTGGGATGGATATTCCGTTCCCATTTGATTTTTTTATTCACCCTAAACCCAATTCAGATGATCTTCCTAAAACCAAAAATCCTGTTTGGCTGGCTGATCCTTTTTGTCGTCAGCATTGGCTACCTGCCTGCCCAGAATGTGATTCTGGATGATCTCTTTCAATTCAAGGGCAAAAATTATAATCTGAGAGTGACCCGTTCCGCTGAGGCCAAGATGAGTTTCAGTTTGTATCTCGCAGACGATAAGCCAGGGAATATTACTTCCAGATTTGACCTGAATCAGTATGAGACTTTTGAAGCTCCATTTCTGGCTCGGATGCAAACACTTTTGGGATCATCTCCAAGTCCAACTGAAACTGATGAACTGAAGCGAATTTCTACCCAGGAGTTCATCAAAATTGTGAAGGGTGCTTACGTGGAGCCTGATTATCAGCCTGTTGCCGGGTGGATTACGGTAAACAAGCTGATCCCTATGATCAAAAGGAGAGATTCCAATGGTGGATGGGTCGATTTCTATGATGTTTGGAGACAAAAAAGAAATACCAGGCAAGATTTGGAGGTTGACAGCCTGAATCAGGGAAGGCTATTGCACAGAGATTCCTTGAAATCAATTTTTCTATCAAACCATGAAACTCTTGTCAGGGGTAATGGGCCATTCAATAACAAGGGAAATTCAACCTACAGTACTGCAATTGCGATCGTAGATTCTGTACAATGCGAATTCAGGAATGGAAACCTGGAAAATGTCACAGTTCAGGCCCATGATCTGGAAGGGCGGTTTTTGAAATTTTCCAACGGAATCCCCATTTCCATGGATACCAAAATGCACCTGGATGATTTTGAAAACAGTGCACTTTTCGAGCAGGAACGCGACGAATACGTCCTGGTTGCCGCAGATCTGCTTTCATATTTGGAAAATCTTCAATTGGGGGGCAAGGACTACAGCCCGGCAGATCAGGTGGTTTGGATCAAACCAGAAGATGGACGTAAAAAGTTATACAAGCTGAGAACCCGCGAAATATTGGAGGCGAGGGTTTACAGTGATTTTGTAGGATTTGACGAGTCAAAGCCCAATGGTTTGATTCAGAGCGAAGTAAGGAAGAGTATTAACCTCTATGCTAAAAGAAAGTTTTTTCGCTACAACGATCCCCGTCTGTTTAACTATGGTATTTTTTCAGGAGTAGAGTTGGTGCTTGGGATTTCAAAACTTGAAAAACACAACCGCGAGTTTTCTGTTCCCTCATTAAATGAAGTGAGTGGAAACCAATTAAGACAAACTCGTTTCCTTACTCCTGTGCAGCTGTTACAGTTTGAAAACTTCAAATTTGGAGCAGATTTAAACGTTTTCTTGTTTGAACTTCAACAATTGAAAAGCGTGATTTCACTGGACGCGGGTTTTCGCTTTGGCAGGATAGCCCTCACTGAGCCCAAAATCTACCTGAATGACTCTTTGGATGTGGATACAACAGGGGCTTTCAATCAGTTCGGGGTAAATTCTTTCAGGTTTCATCCCCTGGTGAAATGGGAAGTGTTCCCAGATGAAAGATATGGATTTCACCTCGCTTATCAGACAGATTGGATCAGGCTGGCACACCCCAGTATTCTACTGGTCAGGGATATCGATGGATTTCCAGTCAGCAGGAAAGTGGAAAGTCCTTGGGCTCCCTTGAATCGCTTTGAATTTGAAGGTCATTTCAAGGCAGGAAATTCTGGCAAGTTCTTTTTCCGTTACCGTTTTTACAGCCAGATGAGTAATTGGAAAATCAATTTCCACCAGGCTCAGATAGGTTATTCATTTTATTTAATGTCCACCCAAAAGTAAAAAATCATGAAAAATTTACGAATCATAATTTGGGGGATACTTCTTTCTGTACTTCTGATCATTGGATGTAAACCCCGCTTTCACTTCCAACCTTTCACGGAATCCATGAAAAATGGGCTTGAGAAAGCAAAAATCAAGCCTGACCAGGTACAATTCTATACTTCCATGGAAATTAAATTGCATAGGATTGGAAAGCAAATTGATGAGTTCGATCCAGTCCCTAAAAGGGGAAAGATAGTCAAACAAGGCCCTGCCACTGCTTTCAAAATCAAACCCAAAACCAAAATGGTTTGTGACTCAAAATCATGGGGGGAATCACTGGAAATGCAATTCAAATTGGACTCTCTGAGACTAACCTTTAATCTGAGGGAAACAAATAAGGATGACTCAAAAACTTATGAGCTCGACAGCCAAAACAATTTACCCTGGATCAACGGAAAATATGGACAAGTGCTTATAGGAAAAGATACTTTTCTTATTCAACCCACTCCCAACTCTCCAAATACCTGCAATGCCTGGGTAAAAATCAAAGACAAATCAGGCCTGATTAAACTCAAAGGCAAAAAAATCTCCAAAAAATCCCCCAACCAAAATAATCCACCCCCTCAGTCGTCTGCAAAGCAGTAAATTCGTGCAAAACGAAACGCTTTGAGTTTCCAAAGGATCAAACCCAGCCCGCCCCTCGATCAATGGATCCAGTCGTACTGGATCGTGGAGCGCAATTATTGCGCGCCGCATGCCTTTCAGGCCATTTATCCCGACGGCGACCTCGACCTGATCATTGACCTGAACGACGACAACGCGAACTCCATGTTCAACGGGCAGCAAACCCGCCGACTTCACCTGCCTCAGCAAGGAAAGGTGAAGTTTTTGGCCGTGCAGTTTTATGCTTTTGGGGCTTTTCCCTTCCTGTCCGTGCCCGTGCATGAACTGACAGATCAGCTTTGCACTCCTGAGGACCTTTTTGGCAGCGGGTTCAATTTGTTGCGGGAAAGGATTTTGGCTCAACCTGATGGTGGTTTCCTCCCGTTGCTGGAGGAATTTTTGTTGCAAAGGCTTTTTCGGGTGAATCAGGATGTGGAGGTTGTGAAGTCTGCGACAGAACTGCTTTTTCAGACCAGGGGAAACCTGCGGACCCAGGAACTGGCCGATCAGGTCAATCTGTCGCGGCGCTCTCTGGAACGGAAATTTGAGGCTGTGGCCGGACTTTCACCCAAGGCACTGGCCAGGGTGATTCGCTTTCGTGGGGTCAAAAGGGAATTGATCCAAAACCGCAATCTCAATCTGACTTCGCTCGCCCACGCCTACCAGTTTTTCGACCAGGCCCATTTCAACCACGATTTCAGGCAAATCACGGGCATGACTCCCTCAGAATTTGCCCGCGACTTCAGGGCTTCCGTGCACAACTGAGCCAGGATTTTGTCGCATTTTTACAATTTTGCCTGGTTGGGCGCCTTTAAATTTGGGACATGATTCAACCTCAAAAAGTAGATCCCATGAAAATTAAAGGACTTGGAGCCCTCATTTTTTACTCCCCTGACCCGGAAAAATTCGCCGCTTTTTACCAGGAAAAATTCGGCATTCCCTTTGCCCTGCAGCGCCATGGCAACATTCCTGAGCATTATGAATGCGATTTTGAAGGCCTGCATTATGCCGTTTTGAAGCGCAAACCTGGTCCCCCTGTTCACAGTGTGGTACCCTCCTTTCATGTGGCAGATATTGAGGAATTTCTGCAGCAAACAGGTATGCAAAGGTTGCATCCCATCATGGATCTGGGCGAAGGCAGTTTCGTCTGCTCTGTCAACGACCTGGACGGAAATATGATCAGGCTTTGGATGAATAAACGGTTTGGGTTTCCATTGAATAGTTGACTTCCCCTATTATGAAATAAATGAGACAGTCAGGTTCTTTTTTATAATGAAGGAAATTTGAAAACCCTCAGAATGGATTTAGTTTAACCTTGAAGTAACGGGGCTGTTTTTTACAAGCAAGCTGCTATTGAAGTTTTTCTTGAATTTCGATTTTTGAATCTGGATTTGTGAGGTTGTCAAAGGGCAACTTGTTGAAATAATGTATGCATGCTTTTCAATACCCTTGGGATTTGAGCTCAACTTTAAAATAGTGGCTTCAATCTGTTTGAAGGCATGGGGAATGTCTACACCTTTCAACTCGACGAAGTGCTCAAAACCCGAAGATTGAATGAGCAAATAATCACATTTAGGACCTTGATTAATTGCGCACCCATCTACTATTACCTCCATGATTTCCTGGCGCAAAGGATTCTGGAATGTGATTTTGCTTCTTTTTTCCTCCAGAACGATCAGTCTGTCACTTCGTTTTCTTTTGCATTCACTCATTTCTTACTCAAGCTCCAAAAGTTCATCAAATTGAATTGCGATTTCATTAGATACTTCGTCCAAAATGGCTGAATTTATCAACCCTGTTTCTGGATCAATCAGATCATAGGCATGGCCATTTTGTAATGCAAATGCATTTACAATTCCAGGCATGAGGATTTCATGTTGCGAAACCTTTTCGTATAACAAATTGAGTGCATGGTTATCCCCCATAATGGCTTCGCGGGAAAGTCCTGCCTGGATCAAATTATTGAATGAGGTAAGTATGTAAGGACTGTGGGTGGTAATAAAAAATGAAAGTTGACTCACAGAATTATTGAAAACAATCCCAATCATTTCAACAATTGCCTTTTGTGATTCAGGGAACAAATGGGCTTCAGGCTCTTCAATAAAAATCATTCCGTAATCCCCCCTTGTTTTTGTTATCATGGTTTCCTTTAAAATAATTGACAATGGGAGAACTTCTTGCTGGCCAGATGAGGAATAAGAAATTTTTGTAATTCTGTTGTCAGAGTGTATTAAATAGTTAATGTTATCCTTTCGAAAATGTCTTGCTTCAAGAATTTCGTAAATCTTTGTTTCAAAAATAGATTCGAGGGCAGTATCCTTGAATTTGCCAGGTTTGTTCAAAAATCTTTCATAAAGTCCTCCAAAAAGAGCAATGAAGGGGTCAAAATTGTAAATTTGGGGAATTATCGATGGGTTTAGAATGGAGTAAAATGACCTTCCTGCAGGAATAAAAATAAATGCACCATATGCGTTTGGATGAAGGTTTTCCGTAACCAGCCTTAAGATAAGTTCTGATTTCAAATTAAAACCAGCAGAGGTGAATTCTCCATTTTTTTGCAGGAAGGAAATTTCTTTTTCAATCCCTTCCAAGTACAAGTCTACCACCTTTTGAAAAGCTTTTGATAAAGTAATTTTCGCGGACTGATCCTTCCCCTCTTTCTTTACCAGAATAAAATCATTACCTAAAACATATTTTAATTGAAAATCTTCAGGCCAGCTTTCCTCTGGAAAATAATCAACAAACTTATTTTCCCATATTGACATCACGGGTTTTCCTTTATCACCTAAGCTGTAATCTGAAAAAAGATCCTGGAAAAATGATTTAAAAAAGTAAACAGCCTTAGCCAATACACTCTTTCCAGAGGCTTGCTTTCCAATCAAAATATTGAAGCGATTCAAAGGGATATTTATCTCCTTCAATCCTCCAAAATTCCTTATATAAATGGATTCGGTCATGAATTCAAATTTACCTTCAAATTTATCTATTTACAACTATCCTTCACCCCTTCCCCAATCCCTTTTCCAGGGCCTCCTTGATGCTTTCAAGACTCTGTCCAAAGGCGCCCAGCTGGGCAATGGCCTGCCCCATGCGGTCGCCACCCAGCCCTTTGACTGCGTTATTCTTCACGAACGTTTTCTTGATATTCGTCCAGCGGGCTGTGTCTTCAGGCGTGGCCCAGCCAATCAATTCCTTGAATTTGAGCAGGTTGGCTTCCGCTCCGCTGGTCAGGGTCTGGCTTTCGTTTTCATAATGCGAGAGCACCAAGGTCTTAAGTTCGGCATCGTTCATGATGGGCACGATTTTTTCCGCCAGCTTGCCCATGTCGCGGTATGAACCCTGCAACTGGAAGGGAGGTTCTGTGCGATATTCGTCGGCCTGGGCCGCAGAGGCAATGTACTGCAGGTTGACCTTCAGGATGATGTCGCGCACCTGGAGCAGTTTGCCCAAAACGGAAACAAACTCGTTGATCTCCTCGGGAGAGTAACCCGCCTCAAATTCCAGGCCTTCCCGATCGCCTGTGCGGGCCAGGCGAATGAAGGAATGGATGTCCTTGCGGCTTTTGGTCGCGAGTTTCTGCAAAATGGGATTCGAAGTGAGGCAGTTTTCGATATAACTCAGTTTGAATGCCTCTTCCGTATCGCCGATGATGTCGCCCAGGTTGTAGGTGTCAGCGCGGTTAGCAAGCATGTCGGGCACCTGAAATTTGTCGCCCGATTCTGTATAAGGGTTGCCGGCCATGACCACGGCCACCTTTTTGCCGCGCAGGTCATAGGTACGGCTGCGCCCTTTATAGACCCCCTCGATTTTGCGCTGGGCATCACACAGGGAAATGAATTTTTGCAGAAATTCTGGGTTACAATGCTGAATATCATCCAGATACAGCATTACGTTATTGCCCATCTCAAGGGCCAGATTGAGCTTGTTGAGTTCCTGACGGGCGCTCAGGTTGGGGGCTTCGCCCGGATCCAGGGAAGTCACCCGATGGCCGATAGCGGGGCCGTTGATTTTCATGAAAATAAGCCCCAGACGGTTGGCCAGGTATTCCATCAGGGTAGTTTTGCCATAGCCAGGAGGAGAAATCAAGAGGAGCAGCCCCATGAGATCCGTGCGTTTGGCCTCGCCTGCCACCCCGATCTGCTTGGCCAGGTTGTCGCCTACCAGCGGCAGATAGACTTCGTCTATCAGGCGGTTCCGCACAAAGCTCGACATGACCCGCGGACGGAATTCTTCCAGCCGCAGTTCATGACGGAACTCATCCGTAAGACGTTTTTTGAGGTCCAGAAATGCCTGGTAGCGGGGTGCCGTTTCGCCCGTAAAATGCCCCAGTCTGCGGATGAATTCATTATACCTCAATTCGTAATTCCCTTCTTTGATTAAGGCATGTTCACCCCGTAAACCGGAAACTGATTCTGAAATTTTGGTTTCCACTAACCGTCCTGATTGCAAACCGTTGGTATAAATCAGAACGGCAGCTTCAGCGATGTATTCATCTGAACCTGTTCCCGTTTGGTGCACAAAGGCCGAAATCCAGTTGGAAACCAGCTCAAAACTGTCCACAGGCTGATCTGTAATGCCTTTCAGGGAATCTTCAAAAGTTTTTTGGAGTTTATTTTTCTTTAAGTAAGCTTCAAATTCACGGACAATTTCAGCTGCTTCCAGGGATATGACAAAGGCGTCTCCGCGGGACAATTCATGGAAGAGATATTCTCCAGCTTCGTTGCAGGAAACCAATTTAAATAACTTAGTTTCCTCTATGAAGGTTTTAACCTCTGCCTGCAGGTCTGCGATCAGGGCTCCAAATTCTTTGGAATTGGGAAAGGCCTGCAAAATATAGCCTATGCCTTTGAGGCGGTGAGACAAATTGATTTTGCGCTTTTCATCCGCGAATTTTTGCCAGTACAAGGCCGCGCAGGCCCGTTCCTTTGATCCAAAACGGAGCAGGTCGATGCGGGAGTGAATGTCAACCAAAGCTTTGAGAATCAAAGCCGTGTCGTGGTCGTGCACACCTTTGGTGTAGCCTTCCCCGTAACGGGGCGCCATGGCCTTGCGCACCAGATCTTCCAGACCTTCCAGCGGAAGGCCCAAGAGGTCGTCTATATCCAGCCCGCCCTGATCTGAAAGCTGGGTAAACAAGGCATAAGCCAGGTATTCAGCCCGGTAAACGGCTTGATTTTCCGAAATCATTTGCTGATTCCAGGCTTCGCGCGTAGCCAGGAAGGCAGGATCGGTAATTTTTTCGAAAAAATTGGTTCCCGTGAGGTGATAATACATCTCATTTTCCCGCGGAATCACGGTCAGGTCGAGGGGCTGGGTATTCACAAAAAAGTTGTGGCGGCCCAGTTTGATCACATTTTCCCCTTCCACAAAAAGGTCCTGCTTGTCCTTGAGCTGGCGAACGGCATCCTCTTTGAGGGTTTTGAGCCGGGATTGAATTTCATCTGCTTTGACCGTGTCTTCCAGGGCCACCAATTGATCCACCAGGTTGCGAACCTTGTCCACCATGAGGTCAGAGGCAAAGTAAGCGTTGATCTCATTGACATCCTTCATGGAGGCCGCGCGGGAGCGAATCCCATTCAGAACCCGGTCTGCGGCCGATTCCAGGGCCAGGGCCCTCTTGTTGCGGGCTTCAGAAAGTTGCACTTTCTTCGACTCGAAGGCATTATAGATTTCCTCCCGTTTGTCAGAAAGCTGGGTGATAAATTCCTCAAAATCAACAAATTTTCCTTCCAGTTCCTCTACCTGCACCAGCAGCTTGGTCAGGTATTCGTCGCATTTGGCAGGAGTCTCGCTGATGTCGAGGTAATTGGTGGTGGCCTGGTTGAGGAGGCGCAATTGAGCGTTGAATTCGGCGATTTTTTCCGTTCCCAGCAGGTCTTTGCGCTTATTTCTTAACGCGGCTTTTTCCTGGTTCAGCTGAGAATAGATGGCCGAAATGGCGTCAATGATGCGGGTGGTCTGGGTGGAATCTTCGATTTTCAGGTTGGAAACGATCTCGATCAGCATTTCCAGTTCGCCCGAAATTTCCTCCATCCTGGCGAATAATTTATCCGCTTCCGTGGCCTTGCTTACTTTGCCGAGCTCTCCTTTGGCCTCAGCCAGTTTGGCTTCGTAGGGTTTGAGGGAATTTTCTCCCAGCAAAAATTCCACGCATTTCTGAGACAATTTATCCGACTGTCCGGCCAGCTCTTTTTCGAATTCCGCCACCATTTCCAGGTTGACGTAGCGCAATTCCCGCAGGGAAATCACTTCGCCGCGTACGCCCCGCAATTCAGCCAACGCCTCCACATACTGATTGATGGTGTCAAATATGCCGCGATTGACCTTTTTGAGCAGTTCTTTGGCTTTACTTGATACCAAATCTGACTGTTCACGGGTGTTTTTGCGGATTTGCTCTACTTTTTCGTACTCGCTGATGGCCGAGGAGGCAGATTCGCGGATGGCCTGCAGCGCCACATTCAACTCAAAAGTATCTTTTTCAGCCAGCCAGTAGTAGGCGTCAAGGATATCGCCCGTTTTTTTGACCAGATCGTGGTAGAGATTCGCATAGGAATCTTCTTTATTCAGGAGATTGATCACTTCGTGGCTTTCGGCCATGGCCTTCACAATGTCCTTATTCCCAATTTTATACAGGCGGGATTGGGTGTCAACGGGAAATTCGAAATCATTGCCTGCATAGGGCGTCTGCCAGATTTGTACCACGTGGTGCTTCTGGGGTTTGTCCTCGGCGCGGAAATAGGAAAGTTCCCCATTGTCAAAAGTGCAGAACCCGTGGCAAATGATGGGGGTCAAAACTTCCTGGCGTATCACGTTGTAACTGAGGAGAATGTATAGCCCCTGTTCTGCATTGTAGAACACGAAGAGGTGGTCCTCGCCGTTGGGTGAGGGCATGCGCCGTTCGAAGTGCATTTCTGAAAAAGCGAGTTCAAACAGCTTGAATTCGCCCGTTTGCAGGTAATAGCCATTGGAAAAAATGATACCATGGTCGTCGGGAAGGAGCACGCAGGAATCCTCTATGGCGTCGATGCGCCGCACTTCTTTCACCTTGTCGTTGAAAGCGAGGTAACGGTGCTTCTTTTCCTGAAAGGGTTTGATTTTCAGGAGAATGATATTCCCCAGGTCGGCATACAGAATCTCGGCATCGTCCAGGGTCTGGTCTTTGATGGAGACGGGTTCAGAATAAATTCCCTGCCCCGTTTCTGTGTTATCCTCAATCTTGATGGTAAGATCACCACCAATGGTTTCCACGAATATGCGGTCGTCAATGGAAATGTGGGGGTGTTTGCCTTCGCGGTGCATGCCGCGGTGGGCCCGTTTCCAGCTGAATTCATGCCGTTCAGGCATGACAAATTCGTGGGCCGAGCGATCGTCAATGTATTTGAGTTGATCCCCCTGAATCAACCATTTGAAAACCTTGAGGTCTTCCACAGTGCGCCCGATCTGAAAAGCCATGTACAGATGGGGCCCGATGATGGCGAATTTGGAAAAAATCGTGTTTTTGTAGTAACGGTAGAGGTTGGCAAAATCCTCCTCGAAACGCGGATCCGTGATCAGATCAAGGCTGACTTCCTGAAAATTATGGTCTTTATAGTCGTAAATGGTGAATACATCCCGTAAGGCAGTGCCCGATTTCAGGCCCATGTGCACGTTGTAGCCAAAGATGCAATGTCCGTTGAATTCGATGATGTCGCGGGGAATGCAATTGTGCTCGGTGGTTATCCTGGCGTTTGAAATCAGCTCGGTTTTGATCGCCCCAAATACGTCCATGCGGGCTGTATTCAGCTTTTCCAGGCGGCCTTGCAACTCGTCGCGTTGCTTCGCAAGGCGATTGCGAATGATTTCGTAGGTACCTTCTTCGAGGCGAATATTATTGGGATCAGAGTCCATGGTGGTGGTTAAGATTTAAACACAGAGGCACAGAGACAGTTGACGGGGTAAGGAGAATTAACACAAAGCCCACAAAGATCACAAAGCCCACATCAGCATTATTTTTGGCTAAAAAACTGATGCCTTTTTGTGTCAATCTTCTCTTGACACGTGATGTGGGCTCTGTGTCTCTGTGTTTGAACTTCGCTTCCTACAGGCCTAAAACTTTTGCCGCAGGCAGGTTGGCTACGCCGGCTGACCAGACTTTATTCAGCAATTCGGTCAGGGTTTTTTGCAAACCTGTGTCGCTGGTATTGCTGCTCAGTTTCATGATCAGGGAAGCCACGCTGAGGTTTTTCACGTCCTCGGAGGTCAGGCCCAGGCTGCCAATAATGCTTTTGACCTTGTCCACCAGATTGCCGCCACCTTCGGTGTCGAGCAGGTTTTCCTTGATGTCGGTCAGAACATTGCTGCTGCCGACCAGGGAATCAATGGTTTTGCCCTGGGTAACTGCACCCACGATTTTGTCGAAGAAGGTGCTTTCGCCACCCACAATGTCGATTTTGGCCGATTTGAGGGCTTCAGCCAGCACTTTGGCCTGGGCTTCAGCGATCGCAGTCTGGATGTTGATGCGGGCCAGTTCGATCTGGGTTTCGCGCTCCAGTTTGAGTTTGAACTCTTCGTGGTCTTTGCCCACTCCGTCAAGTTTTTGCATAGCCTGGGCCTTGGCTTCCACACTTTTGGCGTCTGCGAGGCCCTTGGCCTCGATGCCTTTGGCTTCGGCCAGCATTTTTTCCTGGAGCACGTGGGCTTGTTTCACACCCGCTTTTTCGTCGGCATCAGCTTTGATGTCAATGCCAAAGGCTTCTGCCTCGGCTTCTTTCTTCTGGGCTTCGGCCAGGGCAGATTTGACGGCGGCATCTGCTTCGCCTTCTTTTTGCACGGCCACGGCCTTGAGCTGCATGACGTTGGCTTCGCTTTCGCCTTCTTTTTGTTTGGCAAATGCCTTGGCTTCCATCACTTTGGCTTCGGCCAGACCAGGTGCAGCTTTTTCAGCAGCTGAGGCATCAGCCAGGGTTTTGGTGGCCTGGGCTTTCAATTCCGCAGCTTTCTGATCTGCCTCAGCATCAATCATTTTCTGTTTGGCAATGATTTGGGAGGCCTGCATCTGGGCTTCAGCCATTTGCACCTTCTTGATCAGTTCTTCCTGGGCGATCTTTTCCGCATCGGTCAGAGCTACTGACTTGTTACGGTTGGCTTCGGCAAATGCGCGGGTATCCTTGATTTTTTCCTCTTCTTCCACCACGGCCTTTTCCACGATCACCCGTTCGCGAATTACATCCTGGATGTTCTTTTTCTGTTCCTCCACGGATTTTTCCTTGTCAATCTGGGCCAGGGAAACCACTTTTTCCCGCTCATTGACCTCCAGTTCTTTGTCCTTAAGCACCCGTTCCGTTTCCACGGCTTCCGTGCGCTCCTTATTTTTGGCCGCCACAATGATCTGGCGCTTTTTATTTTCCTCTGCAATGGCCACTTCCTCCTCGGTTATGATGCGGGCTTTTTCAGAGCGAAGTTTTTCTTCAGACTGAATTTTAGCGGTTTCCGCTTCTTCACGGGCCTTGATGGAGGCGATTTCGCGCTTCTGCTTTTCTTCCTTTTCCGCCAACTGACGATTCAGCTCCAGAATGGCTTCCTGGGCTTCCACGTTTTGCTGGGTAATGGTTTTCTCTTCCGTACGACGGATTTTATTGGCCAGAATGTGCTGTTCAGCCGTCAGTTCGGTAATCTTTTTAATACCTTCAGAATCCAGAATATTATCATCCTTCAGGAATTCCAGGGGCGTTTGCTCCAGATAGTCAATGGCGCAGTCATCGAGGATGTAGCCGTTGAGGTCGCGGCCAATGGTTTCAATTATCTGCTCCTTGAATTTTTCGCGGGCATTATACAGGTCCACGAAGTTGAACTGCTTACCCACAGTTTTCAGGGCTTCTGAGAACTTGGCATCAAATAGGGTCACCAGGGTTGATTCGTGCGAAGCTCGTTCGCACCCAATAGACTGGGCCACTTCGATTACCGCTTCTTTGGATTTGTTAATTCTCACGAAGAAAACCACTTTGATATCTGCACGCAGGTTATCCATACAGATCAGACCATCCTTGCCTGTCCGTGCAATCTCAATGTTTTTGACTGAGATGTCCATGATTTCGAGGCGATGGAATACGGGCAAAACAAACATCCCTTCAAAAGAAACGTTCGTGCCTCCTGCGCCCGTCTTGACCATGGCTTTTCCTTGTGGCACTTTCTTGTACCAGGCTGCCATGGCTAAAATGACCAGAAAAGCCAGAAAAATTACTCCGCCCACCACAATCGCAATGATCATAGGAAGCGAAGCTTCAAGCAAAATAAGTCCAAGTGTATTCATAATGGGTTAAAAGTTTTTGGGTGTAATGTAATAGAGCTTGGTTGTAGAATCGTATTCAAAGATAACAGCTTCATCGCCGCGTTTCATCTGATGGCTTCCGTGAACTTTAGCATTTACCCGGATCACATCACCATCAATTCTCACTTCCACTTGTCCCATCCGGGTGGAGGACGAACCTATTGTCACCATTCCGATTTTGCCCACCAAATCCAGGGGTTTGGCTACTGCATCAAGGGATTTAAACAATTTTGCAAAAGGCGCAGTAACAAATCTCGTAACAAAGGCGATCACGAGAAATAAGGGAATCAGCAAGAGCATGTGAATGAGCACGCCCAACTCCTGGGTGAAATGATTAATGGCCAGTGAACTACCCCAGAAAAGCAGGGCAAAAAAGCTGAACCAGATCATCAGGGGCACTTTTCCCAGTCCGAAAATGCTCAATACTCCGTGCAAACCGCCCGAGCTATGTCCTGCGTCAGAGTCTACATCCGCATGGGCATCCACGTCTGCATGGAGATCTACCTCTGCATGGCTATCGAAGTCTATGTGGAGGAAATCCAGATCGGCCAGGCCAATCAGGAACACCAGCCAGTACAGGAGCACGACGCCGAGCAAAATTGTCGGGATGATGTTATATAAAGTGAAAGATTCGAGAATTACTTGCCACATAAGAGGGTTACTAATATTGGTAAAATCCCCTTAAAAAAGGAGCAATGTGAATAAATTGTTAGTCAATTGCAACGTCGCAACAGACAAATTGAGACGATCCGAAAATGCCTTCGGAAGCATGCGTTGATCGTACAGGGAGAATTTCGGGAGAAAAGAGGAAGGAGGGCTAGGGTTCAGGCTCGTTCATGGTGCGATTGGATAATCATTGTCTGAAGGCTTACGGAAAATGGCCTGCTGAGGTTGCATACGGGCCGATTTTTTGGAGAATTACGCCGTAATTTTATTTGCTGAAAAGGCCATTGCACTTTTTTCCAGGATTGATTTTGTAAACTCTTTGCGCGGGAGGATGGTAACACAAGTGAAAACGCCGTTTGAATGGGCGCTTAACTTATTTTTTAGTTATATTTGGGGCAATAAATAAAAATGAAATGAAAAATTTATTCGCAATCTCTCTGTTCGCGGCAACTTTGGCTTTCTTTTCTGCCTGCGAACCCAAGGGCAAGGGCCACGAGGGCAACGGAGAGGACACTGCTGCAGTAGTGGTTGAAAGCCAGCTTTCCTGGGAAAAAGATGGTCTCAAAGTTTATGCCTTCGAAGATTCTCCCCAGTATCCCGGGGCTAAGATTTCCATAGCTGCTCCCACAGATGGAGCTGTGCTGGAGCCAGGCACCACCACCTTCAATTTCAATGTGGAAGGCTACGAACTGGGCGCCCAAACCGCTGACGCAGCAACCAAGGGCCTTTCCAATTCAGACAAAGGTCAGCACATTCACCTGATCCTGAATAATGCGCCTTACATTGCTCAGTATGTCAATAAATTCGACCAGGAACTCGAACCCGGTCATTATGTGGCTTTGGCTTTCCCTTCCCGCTCGTACCACGAAAGTGTAAAAAACACCTACTCCCTGACTCAGTTCACGGTGGGTGAAAATATCCAGGCTGAGCCTGCCGATCTGAGCGCCGCTCACATGTTTTACAGCCGTCCCAAGGGCACCTACGCCGGCAAAGACGCCCAAAAGCTGATGCTCGATTTCTACCTCGTCAATACTGACCTGGCTCCCGATGGAAATAAGGTTCGCGCCACCATCAACGGAGTTGAATTTATGATCACCAAATGGGTGCCCTACGCGATTGAGGGCCTGCCCATGGGCGAGGTCTCGATCAAGCTGGAACTCCTCGACAAAGACGGCAACCTGATCCCCAGCCCCTACAATCCTGTGGAACGCAAAGTCACCCTGGTGGAGGAAGGCATGGGCATGACCACGGTTTGCGGTCAGCCTGCGATGGCAATGAAGTAAGAAAGCTGCAAGCTTTCGGCTTCAGGCTGAAAGCAGATGATGAAATCAAAAAGCGCGGGGCGATAAGCTTCGCGCTTTTTTAGTGGGTTGGTTGGTGGTTGTTGGTGGTTTGCCCCGAAGGAGGACCTTTGGCCGTGGTTGGTTTTTGGTTTGATTATTGGCCCTGAATGCAACCTCTTTCACCCCGGACTGAAATCTGTGACCTGAAAGTTTTGGTTTTTGGGTTTAGGGGGATTTCGAATTGGTTTTCGGGAAAGAGGATGGGGGATTTCAGATTGGATATCGGGATCAGAATTGAATGGCTAATCGAGATTTTACTGCGAAATAAACTCAACCGTTGTATCTGCCCACCCAATTGCTCATTGAAAATTGCACTTTGCGAATTGAACAAAAAAAGGCCCCCGAACAACTTCGGGGGCCTTTTTTTGTAGCTTAACTTATCCAGCTTATTTCACCAGAATCAGTTTGTGGGTGATTACTTCACCGGTTGAGGTAACCAGTTTGGCGAAGTAAACTCCTTCAGAAACATTCTGGGGAACGAATTCAACCGTTTTGGCTATACCGCCCAGAACTTCTTCGTTGCAGAGGGTTGCGATTTCCGCACCGTTGACTGCATATACCTTCAGGTTCACGAAGGCATTCTGGCCCAGGGTGAAGCGGATGGTGGTGGAAGAAGTGAATGGGTTCGGGAAGGCTTCGAAGCGGGTGCTTTCAATTGCACCAGGCTCTGCACCTTTGGCCACACGCTTGGCGTTGAAGTCGCAGTCGCGGTCAACTACGGAGCCACAGGCGCCGAGGTGATCACCACCGTGTACCTGCTGCATGTGTGCCTGTACGGCAGGAATGGGCAGACACTTGGTCATGGCGTTATTCGGGTTTCCGGGAGGAATGTGACACATGGCCACGTGTACCATGGCGCTGGTGCTGTTGTTCTGACCCTGGCCACCCTGGCCATTGCCACCCTGACCGTTATTGTCGCCACCCACGCAGGTGATGTCAATTACACAGATGCGGATGCTGTCGGTGCCAGAGCAACCTTCAACGTCAGTGTAGGTAACGTAGTAGGTGGTGGAAACCGTGGGGCAAACCGTGATGTTGGCCGTGGTTTCGCCCGTGCTCCACATGATGCTGTAGTTTCCGCATCCGCCGAAAGCAGAGCTGGAAAGAGCCGCACATGCGCTGTCGCCGTAAGCGGGGAACACATAGTGATCTGGGCTGGTGGAAGTGCTCACAATAATGGGAGTAGCTTCAACCGTGATGGTTTGGGTACAGGTGGTGGCATTGCCGCTCTGATCCACAGCTTCGTAGGTACGGGTGATCACGAAAGGATTGCCAGCGCAACCAGAAGCACCATTGTTTACATCACCCAGGTGATTAACAGCTACTACGGAGCAGTTGTCAGAGGTCACTGGCAGTGAGGTGTTGGCAGCAGGAATGTCGATCAGACACTCGAGGTTAACTGCGGCGGGGCAGACAATGCTGGGAGCGATGTTATCTTCCACTTCCACGTTGGCGGAGCAGGTGGAAACATTGCCATTCACGTCAGTTACGGTCAGAACCACCCCGTTGCTGCCCAGGTCAGAGCAGTCAAAAGAGGTGGTGCTCAGGCTGATGGAAGCAATGCCGCAGGCGTCATTGGAGCCATTGTCCACTGCACCAGCAGTAGTTGAGCCCTGACCCTGATCGTCCAGTTGAACGGTAACATTCTGGCAGAGAGCCACAGGAGCCACATTGTCTTCTACCTGAACGTTGGCGGAGCAGGTGGAAACGTTTCCGTTATTGTCGGTCACGGTGAGGGTAACCGGGTTGGCACCTACGTTGCCACAGTTGAAGCTGGTGGCGCTCAGTGCGAGGGAAGCAATGCCACAGGCATCGTTCGAACCATTGTCAACTGCACCTGCGGTGGTCGAGCCATTTCCGCTGGCGTCCAGCTGCACGGTTACATCCTGACACAAGGCCACGGGGTCGATATTGTCTTCCACTGCGACATTGGCCGAGCAGGTGGATACGTTACCGTTATTGTCTGTTACCGTGAGGGTAACTCCGTTAGAGCCAACATTGCTGCAATTGAAGCTGGTTTGGCTCAGAGCGATGGAAGCAATTCCGCAGGCATCGTTAGATCCATTGTCAACTGCACCTGCGCTGGTGGAACCGTTGCCATTGGCATCGAGTTGTACCGTTACATCCTGGCAATTTGCGATAGGAGCCACGTTGTCTTCAACTGTAACTGAAGCAGTACAGGTAGAAACGTTGCCGTTCACATCAGTAACCGTGAGGGTAACTCCGTTAGAGCCAACATTGCTGCAATTGAAGCTGGTCTGGCTCAGGCCGATGGAAGCAATTCCACAAGCATCACCTGATCCGTTGTCAACTGCACCTGCGGTGGTGGAACCGTTTCCGCTGGCATCCAGTTGTACGGTTACATCCTGGCAGTTAGCTACGGGAGCTACATTATCTTCAACCTGAACATTGGCAGAGCAGGAAGAGGAATTGCCATTATTGTCGGTAACAGTCAGGGTGACTGCATTTCCACCCACATTGCCACAGTTGAAGCTGGTGGTGCTCAGGCTCAGGGAAGCAATTCCGCAAGCGTCGCTGGAACCATTATTAACTGCATTGGCCGAAGTGCTTCCGCTTCCGCTGGCATCCAGTTGAACGGTTACATTTTGGCAAAGGGCCACCGGAGCAACATTGTCCTCAACCGTTACATTGGCGGAGCAGGAAGAAGTGTTGCCATTATTGTCGGTAACAGTAAGGGTAACTCCATTTGAACCTACGTTGCTGCAATTGAAGCTGGTGGGATTCAGGGTCAGGGAAGCGATACCGCAAGCGTCTGAAGAACCATTGTCAACCGCACCTGCGGTGGTGGAAGCATTGCCGGAGGAATTCAGTTGAACAGTAACGTCCTGGCAGTTAGCAGCAGGAGCCACATTATCAACCACGGTTACATTGGCGGAGCAAACAGAAGAATTTCCGCTTCCGTCGGTTACGGTAAGTTCAACCGGGTTGCCGCCTACGTTGCTGCAGTTAAAGGAAGTTACATCCAGAGTTTTGGAAGCAATGCTGCAATTATCAGTAGATCCGTCATCCACTGCGTTGGCAGAAGTAGAACCGTTTCCGGAAGCATCCAGAGATACAGTTACGTCCTGGCAAATTGCATTGGGAGCAAGATTGTCAACCACGGTGGCAGTTGCGGTACAGGATTTGGAAGCACCAGATCCGTCAACCACGGTCAGGGTAACGGAATTCTGACCCAGTTTGGAGCAATCAAAGGCCAAAGGTGAGGCAGTGATGCTGGCAATGCTGCAATTGTCAGAAGAACCATTATTTACATCATTAGCGGTAATCGAACCGTTTCCTGAAGCATTCAGCTGCACGGTAACGTCTTTACAGGAAGCAACCGGGCCAATGTTGTCAACCACGGTAACCGTAGCTGAACACTGAGCAGAATTGCCATTGATGTCGTTTACAGTCAGGGTAACACCGTTATTGCCCAGGTTGGAGCAATTGAAGCTGCTGGGGGTAACGTTAATGGCACCAAGACCACAATCGTCGTAAGAACCAGCGTTCACATCGTTTGCGGTAATTGAACCGTTTCCGGCTGCGTCCAGATTAACTGTAACGTTCTGGCAAAGTGCGGTCGGAGGAGTCTGATCGATCAGGGTGATACAAACGTTGGCAGAGGCGGTCAGTACAGGAGTGCAGCTTTCGAGACCACCGTATTCAACCACATAACCCTGGGGAGTATAAGCTCCAGAGCCTACAAAGTTGGGAAGGTCATTCCAGCTACCAACAATACCGATCTGGGGATTGAGGATCATGTGTCCATAATCTTCGTTTCCGGAGTTATTGGGCTCACCTGTGTTCCAGTTAGCGTAAGTTACAGCAGATCCGCCAGGTCCACCAATCCAGAAGGTGGTGCCTGCTTCAGGACCGGTTACCCACTGCCAGGTTCCTTCAACGGCAGCGTCGCTGGCGCCGATCCAGCCAATTCCCTGAAGTTTCGCAGCTGCGAAAGCATTTTCCTGAGAAGAGGTAATGGTGGCCAGGTAACCCTGAAGTCCCTGATAGGTACGGGTGTTGGCATCAGCATTCGCAGCCGTCCAGGTAATAGCAGGAGAGGAAACGAATTCGTAGAAGTGGCCCGTTCCGGGGAAGGCTGTGTAGCCGTCGTCCTTTTTGATCAGGTAGGTGAAACATACCGTGGATCCGTTGGTGGAACCGGGAGCAGGAGTGTAGGTAAAGGTACCGTCATTATTATCAACCAGGGTACCGCTGCTTACAGAACCAACAGCATCCACTTTCAGGGGATCTCCCTGGGGGTCGCTGTCATTGGCCAGCAGTTGGGCAGCTGTGAAGGTAAAGGAACCACAGGTGTTGACCGTGAAGTTATCGTCATTCGCAGTAGGAGTAACGAAAGGAGGCTCAGTGATGGTTACTGAGGCGCTGGCAGAAGGACAGCCAGCTACGGTTACGGTTACGGAGTAAGTTCCGGGGCCGAGGTTGCTGATGTCTTCAGAGCTGGAGGTAAATCCGTTGGGACCAGTCCAGCTTACGTTTGCACCAGTTCCGGAAGGACTGATAGTCAGATCGATAGAGCCGTCACCGAGGCCATGGCAGCTTACGTTAACCGGGCTGGTGGTCAGCTGCAGGTTGGGGCAGCCGTTCAGTACGGTATAAGAACAGGTGGCCGCGCAGGAATTGATGTCGGTCACGGTCACGGTGTAGGTGCCGGGAGCCAGTCCTGAAATGTTGGGGTTGTTGGATGAATATCCGTTGGGGCCGGTCCAGGCATAGCTTACATTGGCGCCAAATCCGCTGCCGGTAACAGAAGCAGTTCCGTCATGGGTGTTGGATCCGGTTTCGTTGGTACCAGAGCAGGTAACCACTGCATTACAGGGAGGAGCAAATACCACGTTATAGGTACCGTTGCCAGAACCCGGAGCAGGGCAGGCATCATCCAGGGCATTTACGGAAACTGTAAAGGTCTGTCCCTGATTGGCTGTATTATAGGTCCAGCAAACATTGCCGGTACAGGTTCCACCAGAGCAGGAAACACCGCTCAGGAAGGCTCCTGCCGGACCACCAGTGAGGGAGAGGGTGATGTTGTCACCGTCAGCATCAAAGGCCGTAAAGGGCTGGCAGAACTGGGTTCCGTTGGGGGTGGAGGAAGGCACGATAACGGTTCCACCGGTGGTCACCACCGGTGGGGTATTATTACAGGCTACCACCTGTACCTGAATATCGCGCACCACTTTACCCACCACGGTGGGAGTACCGCCGATATTGCGGGTCTCAGTAACTTCAATACAAACCACCCCAACCTGGGTTGTGGTGGGCGTAAATGAAACCACCCCGGTCTGGGAATTGATGTTCACCCCGCTGGAGGTGGTAAACGGGTTGAAAGGACCGAAGCCGGCATTATAAGAAACCGTGCTGGCGGAGGAAAGAGAACAGGCCACCAGCGCATAGCTCAGGGCGTCTCCGTCCGGATCAGAAGCATTGGGGGAAATCTGCACCAGAGATCCCACGCATACCTTGGCAAAAGGTACGTTCTGGAAAACAGGTGAGTTGTTCGGGGGAGAAACTGAAGGGTGACTTTTCAGCTCAGCGTCAATGTACCAGTTGCTGGGCACAATGTTGGTCAGGGCACTGTTGCGGGCTCCACTTGAAGCAGAAATGGTGTAATTTCCACTTGGAAGGGGATTCAGAGTCACATTGCCCCTGAAAATCCACTCTTCCAATCCCGATCCTGCGAACGAAGGAGCGCAGTTGGAGGTTTGGCCGGGACAAAGAGGAGTGATGTCCGTTCTTTTGAACAGGGGAAGCCCAACTGAACCAACAGAGGGGAGGATGCTGATGAACTCAGTCTGACTAAATTCGATCCCCGCACAATCCCGGTAATACTTCAGGGTGACTTGCCAGGTATTCCCGGTCTGATGCTGGTAGGATAATTCGCCGCCTGCAAAGTGGCTGGCGAACAGATTGCTGCTTCCCATAAGGATAAGCAACGCAAGTAAGCCCAGCTTTTTGAAAAAGCCGGGTGTGGAAGCTGTCGATCGCGATGTCCCGGGGTTTGCCTCAGGCCGACATCTATCGGAATTTGAGTTTAACTTTCTCATAATTTAGCTATTAGTAGGTACAAAAAGATAACCAAAAGCAAAGGTTCTCATAGAAATTTGAATTAAATATGGCTGTTGAAAGTGTCTGATTTCGAAATAATAACTACTCCAAATATGCAAAAAAAATCTAAAAACATCACTCCTGAATATCCTTAAGTGAAAGAAATAACACTGAGTAAATATTTGCACGGATGAAATTTTAAAGATAATCAGCTGTTTTTCAGCAACTTGCGAACTGAAGGAAGGGTTTGGTATATAAGTAATAGTTATCCAGATAAATTAGTTGATATTTTTTTAAAAAAAGGGTAAGGTTTTATTTCAATTTATCTGAAAATGACTCCCCGGATATTTTTTTTATTTTTCCCTGTAACCCTTTCCTTCCCCTTCGTTATGAGGACATGAACGCCTGATCAGCGCGCAGTCTTTTTACCAGATTACATGTTGGCCATTCAGTAACCGGTTTCTTTCAGATTTCCGGACTGAGGATCTGCATGCCTGTTTTTTTCGAATATCCACCTTAAAAAAGAACATTATGGCTTCCGGTAACCTTTCTCCACGTCAAAAAATGATCAACATGATGTACCTCGTGTTGACCGCCCTGCTCGCGCTCAATGTGAGCGCAGAGATCCTCGAGGCTTTTGAAAGCCTCCGCAGTTCCCTCGAAGTTTCCGCAGGAAACTTCTCCACTGCCAATGCAGATGCAGCCCAACGTATCCGCGATCACATTCAAAAAGAAATTGAAGGCGACGACCACAGCCACGAACCCATGCTCGCCCGCACCAACGAAATCACCTCCTCCGCCAACGAGATGGTTACCTACATCGAAGAACTGACCGGCCAGTTGAAGGAACTCGGCAAATGGGACGAGGAAAAAAAAGAACTCGTCCAGAAGGATGAACGCGATAAAAATTATCGCTTCTGGATGGGCGTGGACGACCTTGCCAACGACGGAAAAGGCAATGGAGAAGCACAGAATCTTCGCACCAAACTTGAAAATTACGTCCGCTGGGCCAATGAATTTGTCGCCCAGTACGACTCCTCAGAAAATGCGCCGCATTTTCCCAACATCACCGAACTCAACGGAAATGGCCCTTCAGAAGCCGAATCCGCCGGAAAATCCTGGGAATACCGCACCTTCCACGACAAACCCATCATTGCCGATCTGGCCATGCTCGAAAAATTCAAAATGGACATTCGCCAGACCGAATCCCGCCTGCTCGACCAAATGGTACAGGAACTCCAGCCACCCATCAACATCAACAGACTGATTGGCTTTGCTGCACCCGTTTCTGAAATTGTGCCCGCAGGAACCTATTTTGAGGCCAAAATCTTCCCCACTCTGGCATCAGCCAACCTGACTCCCGAATTCATCGGCAATGGCATCACGGTGGACAAGGAAAATGCCAGCATGGCCACCATCAAAATTCCTGCGTCTGCCTCCTCTATCGCCGAGGGAAAATCTGACGGAATCCAGACCTGGAGAGCCATGATCAAGGTGCCTCTGCGCAACGGCAAATTCGAAGATCTCCCTATCGAGGGCAAATTCACCGTGCGCAAGCCCGAAGTTGTGATCCGTTCCCGTGCAGTGCAGGTGCTTTACAAAGACTGCGGTAACGAGATTTCCGTGGATGTGCCCGCCCTGCAGGAAAACTACAACCCCGATTTCGGCGGCTCTGCGGGCGGACGGATTATCCCTGTGGCTGGCTCCAAAAAGGACATTACCATTGTGCCATCTGCCCGCCATTTCGACCTTGCCGTGGCTTCCAACACGAACGGACAACGTATCAAGATCGACAACATTAAGTATAATGTGATCAAGCCGCCCAAACCTTCCATCGAAATTCTGGGCACCAACGGACAGGCTTATAACGGCATTTCGGCCATCAGTAAACGCGGAAAAGTCAAAATCAGGGTGCGCCCCGACGAAGACTTCAAGGCTTTCCTGCCCAAAGACGCCCGCTACCGGGTCAAATCGGTCAAGCTTTTGTACCAGTCTGGAATGCTGCCACCAAAAACCATTACTGTCATCAACACCACCAACATGAATATCATGAACGGGATCGAGGTCAATCTCTACGAAGGAGATATCCGTCAGTCTTCGCCCGGCGACCGCGTTTACATCGAGATCGACAAAGTTTTCCGCGTCAATTTCCAGAACGAGGAAGTGGAAGAGCCCATCCCGCTGGTGGAGCGCATGATCAAAATTAACCTGGGAAGCTAAGTCTTCCCGCCCTCCAGCACCCGGATGCAGAGGTCAGGATAAATCTGGTAATCGCCTTGTTTAACTATTTTAGGCCATTCTCCCGGTCCGGCTCGTCTGGATCGGGAGATTTTTTTTCGCTGAAAGCGGGTAGCTATCAGCGGTCAGTTTTCTTGCAGCTCGCAGCTTACAGCTGTTAAGGACTTACCGCCCCATAAGTCGTTTCCAGATTGCCGCATTTGTCCTCCGCGCCTTCCTTGCGGGTATGGATCAGCAAAAACAATTTATCAAAATCATCTCCTGGATACGGACCTGCAAAGGGCTCGGCACAATGAAATCTGTCGATAATATCTTTGATATTATGGCTGTGATTCACGATCAGCACCGTGGTGCCGGCGTGGTTATTCAGCACATCGTCCACCAGGGCCTGGTTATCACCGTCATTGATCTGGGTGACAGCCACGCCCGAAGCTGTTGAAGTAGGCGCCGCCGTTTCCTGGGTGCGGATTTTTTCTGTCACATAGATGGCCGAGAGGTTAATCCCGTTCATTTTGTCCTTCAGATCCTGCGCCCGAATGGCCCCCTGAGGCGTAAGTGAGGGATTGTCATTTCCAGGAGTGTAAACCACTTCGGCATGGCGCACGATGTAAACAGAAGTATAGGTAGCGTCGGGATCGCAGCCCGAAAAAGCCAGCAAAACCAGCATCAGCAAAGCCAAAAAGCTGGAACGGTTGAGAAAGTCAGGTTTCATAGAGTGGATAATTAAGGGTGAATGTAAAGGGAAAGTAAGAAAATATCTGAAGAAAAACCATTAATGAATGCATTCAGGGCCTGCGGCCCTTCAATCAAGCCAGGCGGGGTGTGGGTCTGGGCTGGCTCTGCACCCTGCCCACCTTCTTCGCCTGTCGGCGGGTGGGCAGGGCCACCCTTCCCCGGCCAGGCAGCCACCAGCAAGGCTGCCCGCCCGGGCCCCACCCAGCCGAGGCCCCGCACCCCGCAAAGAGCAGGCCTGCGGCCAGATTACTCGAAAAGGCCACCCCTCTGCAATCCAAAAACCCCTATCTTTGTGCCACCATTACCCAAACAGGTATCCATGAAAAAAATCCGCCTGCCCTTAGCCCTCCTGGTGCTTTGCACCAGCCTTGCTTTCACCCTCGCTGCCTGCGGCAGCGGAAACAGCACGCCTGCCCTTTCCCAGGCCGGCGACTCCGTGAAGGATGTAGCCAAAGCGATGGCCGTGACCAATACCCAACCCGTTGAAAATCAATCCTCTCAGCCCGCAGGCAATGCCTGCACCCAATACAAAGGCAAACTCGACGGCAGAATTCCCGTCACCCTCGAATTGCAGATGCAGGATGAGATCGCCTATGGCACCCTGGTTTACGACAAAGTGGGTACCCCCATCAAACTCATCGGGCAGGAATCAGGCGAAAATTACTACCGCATCATGGAGTTCGAAAAATCAGGCAATGTGACCGGCATCTGGAACCTTTCCTTCGACGGAAACACCGCTTCGGGCGATTGCTTTTTCCCCGCGTCCCGCAAGTCCATGACCATTACCCTGGAAGGCTCTGGCAGCGGCGCCGCCGCTGAAGACCTCAGCACCAACAACTTCAAAGGTGATTACTATTACCAGTATGGCGACGAAGGCGCCTCCGGCTCCTTCACCGTCATCTCCTTCGACGAAGGCAACCTCACCTACGAAATCTCCTGCGTGACCGGCCCCCCCGCCTACAACATCGCCTCCATCGAAGAGGGAGAAGGTGTCCTCATGGGCAACACCCTTTCCTACCGCAATACAGATTTCGGCGATTGCGCCTTTGACATCCGTTTTTACAAAGGTTTTGTCGCCGTGCAATACATGGAAGGCAAAAACGATTGCGGCTTCGGCCACAACGCCTACGTGGACGGGATCTTTTTGAGGAAGTGAGTGGTTTTTAGTTGAGCGTTGTAAGTTCTAAGTTCTAAGTTGAGAGTCTCACCCCAGAACTAACAACTCAGAACTTACAACTATCTCCCTTCGTAACAAAAGTCACTATCCATTCGGAAATCCCGACGTAATCTTGTGGCAGAGAATCTATAAAAACTTTGAATCTCTGCGTTGGACTTGTTTCAGAAATGCTCATTTACCTCAGTAAACTCCGCTTTCTTCAACTGCGTCCGCCTTGATCTTCTTTGTTTTTAGAGATTCCCAGAAATTAAACCAAGAAATTATGTTCAGTCTGTTCCGTAAAAAACCTGATTTTGTGCAAATGATCCGCGAAGGTGCGGTCGTAATTGATGTGCGCACCCCCGGCGAGTACAAGCAGGGACATGCCAAAGGCTCCGTAAACATTCCCCTCAATGAGCTGGGCAACAAACTGGCCAAAATCAAGAAATATGAGAAACCCATCATCACCTGCTGTGCTTCGGGTATGCGCAGCGGCTCCGCCAGTTCCATGCTGAAATCTGCCGGGCTGGATGCCCACAATGGCGGTCCATGGCACAAAATGGATCACGCCATGCGTGAGGCCAAGGCCAGAGTTTGATCCAAAAAACGCTCCTCAAAGAGTTGGGGCTAAGTAATAGATAAAGGAAATTTCATGGCTGCCACTTGTGAAGGCAGACAGTTTCGTGGTATTATAGGAATAGGTGTAGTTAATGCGCATCGTTCGGCCCTTCCAGGCAGCCATGAAATTGAATGCATTGAATCTGGGGTATCTGATTTGCAATGAATTTTGTACCCCAACTCCCCAAATCCAAATGCGGTATTTGACGCTTGCTGTAAGCTGGGATAAGGGCAATTCCTGCGCTTCTAACAGCAACAATTCAATAAGGGACCAGGACCAATTAGCATTTTCCCCTCTTTTGAAAGTGTAGCCCGAAAGCAGATTATAAGTTTTGGGAAACCTGACAACCTGATCGGAAAAGGGTGGAGGAGGAATAAATTTGGGGTTCAGGA
Organism: Bacteroidia bacterium; assembly: GCA_020635905.1. Lineage (GTDB taxonomy): Bacteria > Bacteroidota > Bacteroidia > J057 > JADKCL01 > JACJYV01. The sequence continues at coordinate 18,797 of JACJYV010000005.1, read as the reverse complement.
GGTGGTTGGCCGCCATTCCTGCAAAAAAGCTTCCATTATTCAGCAGGAATCCAGCCTGGAGGTCCGGGGCGAGTTGCCACCCAGTTGATTGGGTGACATAGTAGGTTTGATGGGCAGCAACCCTGGCTGCAAGAGAAGGAGAAAAAGTCCATTTTCCTCCAAATTTTAATTTTGGAGCCCAGGAAGCCGCCAATTCTCCCCTGTTTTGCCCCCATTTTGAACTGTAAAAAGCCATTACCCCAATTCCTCCCCTGAGTTTTTGGAAGTTTTGATCCCAGGCAAAGAGAAATGATTTGGGGGTGCCCGGAATCCCGACCAATTGGTTCTGATAAGTTGCAGAAATTCGTCCTTCTTCAAGCGAGCCTGCGAAAGCAGGATTGTAATAGAGGGGCGCAAGAGTAGGTTGAGCAAAAACCAGGTCAGCCTGAGCGTTGCCCAAGGTTGGGAACCCAACCGTCAAGGCAACAAAAAGCAGGAAGTAGAGATTCTTTTCCATCTTTATTCGTGGTCAGTGAGGTAATTAAAAAGGATCCCCCGCCATTTGTGCCCTGCACGCAACATTTTTGTGGCGGTTTTTTCTGCCTTCATTTGAAGTTTTAGCCGGATCCAGGCTGGAAATTAGGTTGCGAGGTGGCAGAGAAGGGAAGTTGGATTCGCTAACATGAATTTTTAATCCTGCTGCTTCCTCTATCACGATTTTATCAGTCAACCCCATTGAATCCAGTTCCTCATTCACAATGGGTTCAGTTGGGGGGGTAATTATCGGGGCAAATGTTTCCTGAGCAGGGGAGAAGTAATGCGCTATGGGTTTTTGGGGAATTTGAAGTTTCTCAGATTCCTGGTTTTCAGGCAAATAAAATGCATTTGAAGCCATTCCCACCAACCCCTGATTCGATTTCAAGTCTTTAGCTACGCTTGAATTACTTAGCTGGGAATTCAATAATAATCCCAGGCAGGTTAAAAGAACGATTCCTGAAAGCCCCATGGCCCAGCCCGGCAAAACTGCCTTTTGCAGGGAAATACCCGCGGGCAAAGCCACGGGCTGCGGTTTCAGATAGGAGCCTTTCCAGGCCTCAAATTCGGCCCCCGCTTCGGGATGGGCCCGCAGATAGGCATCGAGGGTGGTCCGGTCGGTCCCGTCCAGATTGCCTTCGAGGTACTCGAAGATCCACTCGTCCAGATTTGCTTTATTGACAGATTTCATTTTTCGGGATCATTGATTGAAGCTTTTCCTTCAGGGTTTTTCGGGCTCTGAATAAATAAACTTTGACCTGCGACTCATTCAACCCAAGAATCTGACCAATTTCCTGGTACGGATAACCCTCGAGGTCACGCAACAGCAAAATGGATTTTTGCAGGGGTGGCAGGGCTTTCAGGCCGTCTTCCAGCAGATCAGACCACTCAAAAGAAAAATTTGCCTGGTAATTCCCCTTTCCATGGTGCGGTCCCATAGGTTCCATGCGGGCCTCCCGCCTGACGGTATTGACCATGGCATTATGCGCAGTCTGAAAAAGCCAGGCTTTAACCCGTGCGCCATCCACCTTGGCCAGGTTATTCCACAATTTTTCAAAGCAATCCTGCACTACATCCTGGGCCGTTACCTCGTCACCCAGAAATTTCACCGCGTAGCGGTAAATCCCGTTGGAGTGGGATTTTACGGCTTGGTTGTATTCCTTGCGATTCATGGAGAGCGGTCCCTTTTGCGTAAGACAATTTAAGGGATAAAAAAGTAACAAGGTAGCTGAAAGCGGTCAGCCGTCAGCCGTCAGGAGAACCGTAAACCGCAAACCGTAAACCGAATCAGAAAACCGTCCACTTCAAAATCAGGAAGATAATCGCCGCAATAAACATCAGAATGCTGATTTTGTTGATGGTGTGCATGGCACGCAGGTTGAAATTGCGGGCATTGGGATCGTTGGGATCAGCTTTGCGAAAGGACAGATAACCCCACAATTTGGACCAGAATGTGTCGATTTGGGGCTGGTATTGATTGTCGTTTTTGGGGTCTTCCATGTGATAAATTTACAAAAATATTAACCCATCTGACCATAATAAAGTTCGGTAATGTAAGGTAAAACCACTTTTCCATCAGTTTGAACCTGCTCAAATGCAGCCTCAATGGCCTTAAGCAGAGAATAATAGCTCGGATGATCCTCGCCCGGCATGTAGCTGCACGACAAAAGCCGGCCTTTCAGGCCGTCGAGATCCAGTTCCTGCCCATAGTCAAAATGGGCCGTTTGCAGGGTGCCAGGGGCAAAGAAGTTCTCAAAATCCGCCCTTTGAAGGCGTTTGTGGTGCATTTCCTCATAGTCAATGGCAAACTCGTCGATCAGATTCTGATAGGCCCAGGCCACAGGTGACCGGGGCTCGTCGCGGCTGTTCCAGATCAGGGCCACCTGGCCCTGAGGACGCAAAATGCGGCTGAATTCCTGTTTGGTGGCGCCTGGCTCAAACCAGTGAAAGGCTTGCGCCGCAGTGATCAGATCGACCGACTGGTCGGGCAGATTTGTAGCTTCAGAACGGCCTTCCACAGAGTGAAATTCCGCAAAACCCTTCAACAATTGTTCTGCCGCGGTGCGCATGGGTGAATTGGGTTCCACCCCATACACCTTTGCCCCCCATTCCAGCAGCAATTTGCTGAGAATTCCTGTGCCACAACCCACATCTGCCACCACCGAACCCGCATGCAGGCCCAGATTTTCACCCAGAAACCCGATCAGACTGTCAGGATACCCGGGACGGTATTTGATGTAATTCTCAACCCGGTTGGAAAAGCGTACGGTTGGATCTTTTTCAATCGACATGGATCTTGGAAGTTATCATTTGACTTTTATAAACAAAACCCATCACCGCACCCATGCAGCAGCCAATCAGTTCCCAGGCAATCCTCATGCCCTTTATTCTCAGAATTTCCTGCACAGGCTCAAAAAAATCACCCAGAAAAGCCGTGGTAATCCAAAAGAGAATTCCCCCCAACATCGCACCCACCCAGGACCAGGCCAGGCTGCCCTTAAAATCAGGATTTAGCCGCTTCGAGCCTGCAAAAACAGCCCAGACCAGCAACAGGGAAATGACCATCTGAATTCCCAACGGAATCAGAAAACGGGATACAACCAAAGAGAATTCCATGACAATGATTTTTAGCAATTCTTTTCACAAAGCGGGTAATGGAAAGATAAAAAACTTTCGGGAGAATTGCGAAGGGAGTTTGTGAATGGGTGCCAACCAGGAAAAGGAAGCCACGGACCTTTGTTCCTGGCCCATTAGGATAGTCATTAAGGTGAATCAGAATTTCTGAACGCAATCGTCTAAGGACTCACTTCTAATGACTCTCATCTCAAAAAATCAATATTCCCGGGTAGCTTTTCAGCTCAAAAACCGGCCAGCTAACTAAAATCTGATATCTGAAAATCTAAAATCTCAAAAAGTTAATTTTCCAAATACCCCAAAATACTTTCCCAAATCAAACCCGCCAAATGATCCAGAAAAGCATCATTCTGCAGATTCTGACGGTCGCCCGGGTTGCTGAGGTAGCCCACTTCCAGCAAAGCCGCCGGACAGGTCGTATTTTTCAGCACCAGATAATTGGCTTCTTTAGTGCCTTGCACCGGGATTTCAGACTCGCCCGCCTGCAAAGTCCGGCTCAATCCTTCAGCAAACATGCGGCTTTGCGTGGCACGGGCATTTTCGGACGAAACAAAAATCTCAATCCCCGAAGTCTCGGGTTGCTCGCTTTGATTGATGTGAATGGAGAGAAAAAGCGCAGCTTCGTGCTCCAGGGCCAGTTTGCTGCGGTCCTGCAGCGACACAAATTCATCCCCCGAACGGGTCATAATGACTTCCACCGGGGAATTCTTCCCCAGAGCTTTCACCTTCTGAGCCAGTTTCAGGCTCAGTTCCTTTTCCAGCAGGCCCTGCCGGCCTGCACCTGCATCCTGACCGCCGTGACCGGCGTCAATCACCACCCGAAAAACCGGCGGTTTTTCAGGCGTGCCAGCCGCAAAAGCGGAAGAAACACACAGCAGGAGAAGGAGCAGCGGAGTTGCAGTGATTCGTTTCATAAGAGGAGATCGGTTGTGGTTGAGTGATAAGTTTGGCATAAATTACCTGAAATTTAATACGACATTATCAGGCATGGGTTTCTGAAGGTAACAAATTGATACTTTTTGTCGGAAATCAAAATCAGCTAAATGTGGAAAAATCCGGGCTCGTCCTTGAAAAAGGACAACTGCTCAAACTGGCGTACCAATTTTTTTACCCCAGAATTTTCCTGAAAATTCCGTTAATTTGAACCCGTGAGGATATTCCTGATACTACTGGCCTTGCTGCCGACTTTTGCCTTCGCCCAGATCGGGGGAAGAAATGTGTACGACTTCCTGAATCTCGCGCCCCAGGCGCGGGTGGCGGGTCTGGGTGGGGTGAATATCACCACCATCGACTACGACCACAACTTCGCCTTCCAAAACCCGGCCGTCCTCAACGATTCCATGCACAACCGGGCCTCCTTTTCCTTCGTCGATTACTTCGCCGGCATCACCTATGGTTACGCCAGCTATGCCCGCTCCTTCGAGGGAATCGGCGATTTCCACGCCGGATTTCAGTTTGTCAATTACGGCAAACAGACCGCGGCCGATGTGTACGGCAACCAGACCGGCACTTTCAAAGCAGGTGATCTGGCCTTTGTGGTGGGCGGCGCCCGCCAGGTGGGTAATTACCGCATCGGCACCAACCTCAAATTCATCAATTCCTCCATTGCCGGCTACAACAGCTGGACCGCGCTGGCCCTCGATCTGGGCGGCACTTACCTGTCCGACGATCAGCTTTTCTCCGCGGCCCTGGTATTCAAAAATATGGGTGTCCAGCTGGGACCTTACGTCCAGGGTGGGCCGCACGAACCCATTCCATTTGAGATGCAGGCCGGCATATCTTACAAGCTCGAGCACATGCCCCTGCGCTTTTCCGTGACCGGCATCCAGTTGCAACGGCCCAAACTCATCTACGTCGATCCCAATCCAGAGCCGCAATACGACCTCAGCGGCGAACTCATCAAGCCCAAAAGCACCACCGTCGACAACATCTTCCGTCACCTGGTTTTTGGCGGCGAATTTGTCATCTCCCGCGGATTCAACCTCCGTTTTGGCTACAACCACATGCGTCGCCAGGAATTGCGCTCCGTCAACCGCGCGGGCATCTCGGGCTTCTCCTTTGGGGTGGGCATCCGCATCAAAAAAATCCACCTTGATTACAGCTTCGCCGGCTACCACGCCATCGGCGGCACCAACCATTTCTCCGTCTCCACCGAGCTAGACAACTTCAAAAAGAAAAAGTGATTTTTGGAGATGTTAGAGGGTTGGAGGTTAGTTTTTAGAGTCCTTAGTCGTGAGTCCTTAGTCCTGAGAGGTTGGTTATGAGCGACTTGCATTGTCAGAGTAATTACGTCCCGCAAAATTATTCATTGCTCTCTGCAATAACTCCCATCTCCCAAAATCGCGCTAAACAAGCCCAAATCCAAACATTTTTGGAGAATCCGCCACCCTTCCGAGATATTTCCGAAACATTTTTGCCTGATTGGGCACATTTGGCGAGATCATTTCATAAGTGGTTTTTCTATTGGACAAAGTGTATTTGATAGTGTACACAAATGCTGGCAGCCGTTATTTTTGTCAGGGGGCCTCATTCTTTTGATTTAAGCTGAGAGCCTACCAAAGGTTGACAATAAAATTGTGCGAATTGGTCATCATTTTCTGAGTCAGGTTATAAACTCCCTTACTGTTGATTTAATTCCCATCCTGATTCAAAAATCAGGGATCAGCTTTTTCAATTTACAAAAATGGACCTTTCCCCCAATAGTCAGGTTTTAACTCCTCTCCTTTCATCCATTGGGGCAGGCAATAAAAATACTTTCCAAGACCTGCGGCCCTGTACTTTATTACCCGGCTGTCCTTGACTAAATCAGTAAGGTTTTTTGAAATATCTTTTAAAACGTAGCTCCCCTCCTTTTTTCCTTTCACTTCCAATAAAATGTGTATTTCGACAAGCTCAGCAGTTGTCAGGGGACGATCTTCGTAAAACAGAGTGAAAAGGATATGTTCTTTCCAGGACCAGGCATCATTACGTTCTGGTTGAAATTTTTGATAAGGTTTAGCTTCACTGGAATTTTTCTCCCGTGCTGAACGAATCTCATTGAAAAAGGGAAGTAGCTTTTCCAGTACCTGATCGGGATTGTATTTTAAATAAATTTTCAATTCCGCAGATACCATGACTAATTGGTCCAATTTGCTTTCAATTGCTTCCTGCCTTTTGCGAAGCATTGTGAGTTCGGCTCTGATCAATTTTGTACTAAAATCTGGGGTTTCGTCATCGTTCATGGCTCAGGGCTTGGGTTTTCTTTTTTTGCATTTTGGACGGGTTGATCAGGAATTTTAAACCCAAACAAGCCCTTGAAATCTTTTAATCCGGGGTACTTTTTTAAAATATTGGGGTACTGGATGATCAGATGCTTAATAACCTGGGCCAAAGCAAGGTTATCCCGGTCAAAATTGGTCGTTTTCAATTCCTTGATTTTGGCTTTTAAGGTTTCGATCTGCTTTGATTGTTCTCCGACCTGAATCTTAAGCAGTTCATTTTCCTCCATCGCACGATTGAATGCTACTTCTCGTTTCCATTTTGCGACTTCCGCCTCTACCCGCTGAGAGATTTCGGTTTCATCAATAGGGCTCTGAAGCATTTTTGTTTCAAAAGAATGGCGGGTGCAACGATAACTTTGCCCCATAAAACATGCTATTTCCACCTTTTGGGTATCTGGGCCGAGGAAGTCAAGAAAATTCCAGAAATCACCCAGTGTCTTTTACTAAAATAGCTATACAACTTTCGCAACCTTGAAAGTGATGGCAAAATCAAAAAGTAATTCAAATTCTAAAAAAGATTTAAGTGTTCAACATCGAAAGTCGCCTGCTGTTAAGCGAATGATTGTTGAGTTGGTAGATTCAGGTAAAATGACTGGCATTGAGGCATCCCAAAAATACGGGGTCAGTACGTATGCAATTCAGCAGTGGCGTTCTGTGGTCGCTGCGGGACGTAGCCTGGTTACTCGGCAATACGACAAAGCTCTCAAGCTGCGGATAATTCATGAGATTAATTCTGGTTTGTTGACTATTGAAGAGGCTGTTAAGAAGTACGATATCAACTATGTGCAAGTAATTCACCGTTGGATGAAAGCAGCGGAGTTATCATCTTGTTCCCCTATGTCAAAACCGTCCCAAACAGGCAGTGAGAAGCCTGAAACAGAATCCTTGGAATCCGAGAACGCACGTTTGCGCAAAGAACTTGAAGATGCCAAACTAAGAGTTCTGGGCCTTGAGTCCCTAATTGGAAGTGGCTGAGGAGGAGCTTGAGATAAAAATCAGAAAAGTCTGTACCAAAACAGTTGAAAAAATGAAAGAGCGTTACTCCCAGCCTCCAGAGAGATTGTGGACTGTTTGGAAAATCGCCTGGCATATTATGACCGAAATAGGCGCAAAAATGCACAAATCAAAGATTACACCTTGGTTCTTGAAATGGTACGGCTAATTCGCAAGGACCAACCCCGGATTGGCACCCCGAAGTTGCATCACATGCTGAAAACTAAGCTCGAATTAGAAGGCATCAAAATGGGACGAGATGGTTTACATGCTCTATTGGCCTCATACCAGATGACGGTTCGCCCTCTGAGGCGATATCGTCCCAAGACAACCTGGAGCGACCACTGGATGCGAAAGTGGCCCAACCAGATTAAAGACTTCCAAAACGAACGGCCCCAATCAATTATGGGTGTCTGACATCACTACATCAGGCTTAAGGTGATTTTTGTTTCTCTTCCTTATCACAGATGCTTACTCGCACAAAATTGTAGGTTGGGCATTGATGACCATGGCCATGAAGGGGGCTATTACGGCTTTCAAAATGGCGCTAATCAGTGGAAGGACCGCAAGGATTGCTTGATCCATCATTCAGATCGGGTCCCAGTATTGTTGTGACAACTACGTTAAAACGCTTCAGGCAGCCGGGATCTCTGCCGCGCGACCCAGCGGTGATCCACGTGAAAACGCAGCTGTAGTAAAGGGTGAATGGCATCCTTGAAAATGGGTTGAACGTTAAATTGAACTCATTGAGCAAAGTGTATCAGCGCAAATCGACATTAATCCGCTCCACCTGAGCGTGATATACGGCTCCTGCCGAAGCCCACCAAACCCGGGTAAAACGATGGAAAAATACGCGAATAAGCATGAAAGGAGGCAGGAAATTGACAGTGGCTTGCCTGGGCAGAGCCACTGATCCTGAAGTCCCTGTATAGCTATTTTAGTAAGAGGATTTTTATTTAGCTATTCCAGTAATAGGAAATAAAAAGGTTGATTAGTGTTAAATAAGAAGGTTGTAAGTTATTTTAGGGAAGGACAAGAGAAAAACGGGTCACAGATGGGTCACAGATGGGTCAGCAGATGGGTAAGCAGACGGGTCAAGATGGGTCATGATGGGCATAGATGGGTCATAGATGGGTCATGATGGTGGAATCGGTCCTTCCCAAAATAATTATACAACCTTCTTGTTTAACACTAATATGTTCATACATTTTATTTCCATTACTGAATAGCTAAACACTTAAAATCCTCTTTACTAAAATAGCTAGGGATATGATCAGTGGTTTGCCTGGCAGAGCCACTGATCCTGTTTTTCCTGCGCCTCCTTCGCTGGTTTCTTTGTGCGTATTTTCCATGTTTTAGAGGGCCCGAGGTTTGTGGGTCGGCAGGAGTCATCATATCGCAACTCAGGCCCGATCGCTGTAAATGTCGATTTTGCGCCCTGATGCCCGCTTTGCTCCAATGAGAGTTTCGAATTAACGCAACCCCATTTCAACCTTTTTAGTTTACCCTTCTGCAACTGCGTTTTCGCGTGATCACCGCTTTAAATATACTGACAGAGATCCCGCTGCCTGAAGGGTTTAACGTAGTTACAACAACACGTAATCTACGATCAATGGGATGGATCAAGCAACCTTGCGGTCCTTCCACCTCGATTTAGCGCCATTTTTAGCGTAATAGCCCTTCATGCCCAAGCACACCCAATGCCCAACCTACAATTTGTGTGAGTAAGCATCTGTGATAAGGAGAGAAACAAAATCACCTTTAAGCCTGATGGTGATGTCAGACACCCAAATTATTGCCGTCTAGTAAAGTCTTTAATTGTTAGGCCATTGCATCCAGTGTCGCCCAGGTTGTCTTGGGATATCGCCTCAGAGGCGAACCGCATCTGGTATGAGGCCAATAGAAATGTAAACCATCTCGTCCCATTTTATGCTTCAATTGAGCTTAGTTTTCAGCATGATGCAACTTCAGAATCCGTTGGTTGGAATTAGCCGTACCATCAAGAACCAAGGTGTAACTTTGATTTGCATTTTGCGCCTATTTCAATATAATATGCCAGGTGATTTTTACCAAACAGTCCACCAATCTCTATGGAGAGCTGGGAGTACGCTCTTTCATTTTTTCAACTGTTTGGTACCAGACTTTTTCTGATTTTTATCTCAAGCTTCCTCAGCCACTTCAATTAGGGATCCAAGGCCCAGAACCCAGTTGGCATCTTCTGTCTTGCGCAAACGTGCGTTCTCGGATTCCAAGGGATTTGTTTCGTGGCTTCACCGCCTTTGGTTTGGGACGGTTTTACTAGGGAACAAGATGATAACTCCGCTGCTTTCATCCAACGGGAATTATTTACAGTTGATATCGCACTCTAACAGCCTTCAATAGTCAACAAACCAGAATTAATCTCATGAATTATCCGCAGCTTGAGAGCTTTGTCTTGCCGAGTAACCAGGCTACGTCCCGCAGCGACCACAGAACGCCACTGCTGAATTGCATACGTACTGACCCCGTATTTTTGGGATGCCTCAATGCCAGTCATTTTACCTGAATCTACCAACTCAACAATCATTCGCTTAACAGCAGGCGACTTTCGATGTTGAACACTTAAATCTTTTTTAGAATTTGAATTACTTTTTGATTTTGCCATCACTTTCAAGGTTGCGAAAGTTGTATAGCTATTTTAGTAAAAGACAGAAATTGAATTGGATTTTTTTTTAATTGGTGCAAGAAAAGTTAAATTGGGAACCATTTATTTTAGTTTCGAAAATCACTCAATCACTTCCTTGGGTATAAAAAAGATTTAGTACAATCGGATGCTTGTTGTTGTAATTGAAAAACAACAGGAACTTTTACTAAAATTCTCCAAAGGGAAATTAAATTGTCCTTTTGATTATCCGCATTTTTTGGGAATTCATTTTCTGCTTTAACATAAAACAAACTCGTATGAAAGCATTCATCAAAAAGTATGTATTATTTTTTCTAACTCTTTATTTCCAGTGTACTAATTGTTTCTCGCAAATCGCTCTCCATTACCCATTAAAAGGATACTGTGATGAAAATAGCACCCTTGATTGGCTTCGACTGAAGCCCGAAGTCCAGTTAACTTCCTCTGAGTTATTCGATCTGATCAGATATTCGTATATGATTGATGAGGAGTCCGAATTTAGGTTGGAAAGCGCAATTGAAGACGAGGTTGGTTGGACTCACGAAAAGTATCAACAATACCTTGGCAATTTGAAGATAGAAGGAGCAGAGTTTATTCTCCATTTAAAAGAAGGATTGGTAATAAAAGCAAATGGGGATATATCAATTGGAAATTTTTTGCTTCCTACGCCCCAAATTTCCCCTTTTGATGCCTGCACGATTGCCTATGAAGGGGTCAGTGCAGATTCAGTTGATTGGATGATAAATCATTTAAAATCTGAATTGCCATTTTGGAAAATGGTGTTGGCAAAGTCAAGAGTGGATGCAAGCACGGTTTCCGACAATTATTTTCTTTGTTACAAAGTTGAGGTTAAATCAGCCAATCCAGATGGTAGCTGGTATGCCTATATCGAGGTGAGTACGGGAAGAAAAATAAAAATCCTTCCTATTTCTTTAAGTTGTATTCCGGGAAATGGAACAACTCTTTATAACGGACAACAGGGTATTAATTCAGAAGACAGAGGTTGGCCCTTCAATGATTTTTATTTGAAAGATGACTGTAGGGCCAAATACATACAAACTATGCGAAGGACAGGCCTTTCAAATCAAAACATCTTTGATGATGACAATAATTGGCCAGGCACCAATGCTGCTGTTTTTGGGATTCATTGGGCGGGAGAATTGACTTATGACTATTTTAAAAGCAATCATGCCAGGAATAGCGTGGATGGAAAGGGAAGGAGGCTAAAGCTAATTCTTCGTGAGGATATTTATTTTGATCAGTTGAACGCCTATTGGAATACAAACAAGGACATTGGCAATTTTGGGGGCGGAGTTTCTGGCTTATCAATTTCATCTCTTGATGTGGTGGCCCATGAAATTTCACACGGAGTGGTTTTTTATACTTCTGATTTGGAGTATGAAAGAGAATCAGGAGCATTAAACGAATCATTTGCGGATATTTTTGGGACCTGCGTTGAGCACTTTGCTTCCGATTCGATTGTTTCCGGGGTTAATTCCAATTGGTTAATTGGTGAAGATATTCCAATAGGACCATTTCGATCGCTTTCAAACCCCAAAGACTTTGATCAACCTGATTTTTATGAAGGCGCAAATTGGTTTGACTTTTCAGGATTGACTTGTAGCTCAACTAATGACAATTGTGGAGTTCACATTAATAGTGGAGTACAAAATTATTGGTTTTACCTGCTTGCCCAGGACACTCTTACTCAGGTTCCTGACCCCATTACCAATAACCCGGTAAATGTTTGTGGTATTGGGGAGGAAAAGGCAGCAAATATAAGTTACAGAAACCTCAGATTTTACCTGACCTCCCAATCTGATTATTCAGATGCCCGTAATGGTGCAATTCAGGCTGCTTCGGATTTATTTGGAAGTAACTCCTTTGAAGAAAACCAGTGCCAAAATGCATGGCATGCCGTGGGAATAGGTGGAGGGGTTGATCCTTGCGCTTTGACATGGGATGGAAATGGAATATCAGGCTCAGAACGCAGGTTGGCAATTTTTCCAAACCCATCGGATAATAATGTTTCTATTGAATTTCAAAATAATCCTGGGGAACAAATGATAATCCAATTATTTAGCCCTTCTGGAGTTTTAGTAAAAAACATATTTGAAGGGATGAGTTCCTCCGAGAGATTTTCCACCACTTTTAGCGTTCGCAACCTTTCCTCAGGCATATATTTTTGCAGAATAATAATGAGGGATGAAATCCTGATCAGAAAATTAGCCGTTCAAAAATAAATTTCACTTTATCTTTAATGTTCTAACCAGAAATCAAATGAAACACAAAACTTACAAAATATCTCTGCTTGTGTTCGCGATAGTTGTTGGATTTTTTCAAACTTCCACCGCTCAACGTGACAATAAAAACATCATACTTAAAGCAAGTCTGATCAGCCCATTTCGTGGTAATATTTCAGCCGAAGTAGAATACAGGGCAGCTGAAAATTTCGCTTTTTTGGGTGGGTTGGGGGTACGGAGACCAGGTGAATCATTGGAAAGCTTGTTTGTGGATAATTGCATAAAATACAGAGGGTGGGGAGCCAATTTGGGATTAAAGTACTTTGTATTGCATTGGAACCGGGGAGGAAAATCAAAGGATGGGATAAGTTTCAGGCCAGAGCTAAATTATTCCTTTCGAAATGATATTTCTCAAATTTGCCCTTCATTGGTACCCATGAAATTGTTCAATATTTCTGCTCTCTCCTTAAATGGTGAGGTTGCGATTCAGAAGACTTTCTTCGACAGGTTGTTTATTGAGGGCTTCCTTGGGGTAGGATATAAGTTGGAATTTACCCGATTGCTCAACCCCGAGCCTTTTGCCGAAGATATTAGAGACACCAATAAGCGCATATCCTTTCCGATAGGATTGAATGTTGGCTGGGTCTTTTGATGAACCTCAAGACTGAATATGATTGGCCAATTTTTGCATGGTTGGGTATCCATTATAACGAACCAACGTCGAGATAATACTCGCTTATCGCGACAAAGAAATGTTTCTCATTTTGTTTAAAGTAAGGATATTGTGACCCAACGGGCCATACATTTGCAGATGCAGATTTTTTATGAGGAAAATGACTACTGCCAATAAAAAGGGGGTAAAAAGTGGCAAAAAGTCTTTCAAATTCAGACTGTTTGTTCACAATTTCGAAAAACAAATTTCCAAACTCCCCTCAAAAATCCCCATCTTGAAGCCATCGTTTACTTGCAAATAATAGAACAAAATGCATAATGATTTTCCCCTGCCAGGAAGTGATATGAATGCAGCCCTGAAGGCACTTTCAGAAAATAAATTTCGTTCTCTTTGGCCAACCGCTCATTTCCGGGTGAGGCAAGAATTAGATAGCGATGCTGGAGTTGACTTTTCCATCGAATTAATTGAGGGGAGTTACATAACTAATTTTAGATTTAATATTCAGTTAAAGGCAACCCACAAACCCACAAGAGGGAAAGACGGAAACCTCAGGTTTAGCATAGCCATTTCCAACCTGAATTACCTCATGAATGCTGGAATTCCTGCCTATTACTTCATTTATTCAGAATTAGAAGACAAATTTTACCTTGCTTCTGCAAAAGAACTTCAATCTGTGATAGGTAAAGAAATTCAAGTGCAGACTCAAATTCAATCAAAATCCATTTCAATTTGGCGAGAATTTCAAAACTCAGATCTAATGAAAATTAAGGCTGAAATTCAGGATTTCTTTGAATTCCGCCACCATTTTGAACAACAATTGAGGCGCATCCAAGCAGATCAGGTTGGGAACAAAAGGATAACAATAGATGGAAACTATAATATTTCAAATGACGAGGATGTGATCGAATTCCTTTCCCAAAATGGAAAAAGATTGATAAATGAAGGGAATTGGACGGAAGTTCTTGCAATTTTCCGAAAAGGAAGCGGTGAACTCCCAATAACAACAAAGGTAAACGCCATACTCGCAACTGCGAATTATTATGCTGGACAGTATTATGACTGCCTTTCTTTTTGTCATAAAGTCGAATTGAAAAAAGCTGAACTTTCAAAACCCGAGAGGGAGCATTTTGAATATTTGCATTGCAACCTGCAATTCCAACTTGGAATGATTGCAAAGGAAGAGTTTTCGAGCATTTTAAAAAGATTAGAGGAATCTGAATTCTTTGGGGGTTATGCCAAAATATTTTCCGCCAAAGACAATTATGTTAAAAACCTTAAACTGAAAAACCCAAAGGCTTTTCTTGTTTTTGAAAATGAGCTGATTGGGGTTGCCAACAACTCAAATTACAACTTGATCAAACTTACTGCATTGACCGAATTATCCTTCAGGCGTGGGCTTGAAATTTCCAATCAATTTGTAAGGGACAGGGCAAAAATCAATTGGGACCAAGAAAGAGTACTTGACCAATTTACCTTACGGTACAAAGAGAAATGGAATCAATGGGAAAAAGATTTAGCCAATTTACAAGCTGAAATCAACCACACTGGAAATGAAACCTTAATGAAATCTAATTCATTAAATAGTTTGCAAGTCAAATACAGGGCCATGATATTCTTTAAGTATTTTGGATCGTATGATGCATATTTTTTCTCGAAAGAAGCTTACGCAAACCAAATAGGGTTATTTATCGCAGAGGTAAATGAATGTGAATCCTTTTTTAGAAAAATTGGCTTTTGGGAAAATGTAATTGTCTGCCTATCAATGAAATATAGTCTATTGCACTTTTCTGGGGCTATTGAGGAGGCAGATCAAATTCTAATGGCCCTGGAAAATGAAACAAGAGAGAGGAGGAATCCTGAATTCATTAGAAAGTTGAGTTTTATTAAGGAGGAGGGCCCCGAGCACATTCAGTTTGAAAAATTAATTGCCGAAACCAAATCAAAATCGCAAAGTTCTCACGAGTTTGCCTGGGAAAAGTTGGTGGCAAAAATGAAGGAAATGGATGAACTTGAGATGATTGAATCAAGGGGAGCCGATAGCTATGGCAGGCTTTTTATAGAGCTAATTCCCATTAAGGTATTTTCTTTTCCAAAAGAAGAGATTAAAGAGGTTTTCAATATTTTAAAAGTCCCAAAGTCAGAACAGGGAGCCTTTCTTGGAATATGGGATGTTGGAGAAATCCCAATTGCAAATATCCTTTATCCAGAAGTTTCCAGAGAGGGAATAAGGGAAGGGATGAGAGCGGACACCGGAATTAAATGTTGGGAGAATGTATTTCGGGTCCGAAAAGCATTTTTTGACCGAAAATTTTACAGGTATTTTTCTCAAGAATAAGTTTTGAACCAATTGATTTATTGAAACTCTCTTATTAGCAATAATGAAAAAGACAAATTCTATTAAAAAGGAGGTGGCAGCATCCGTAAAATCAATAAGCCTTGATACTGGAAAGGCCATTGGGGAGGCATTGCTTGATCGTTTTATGGAGGACGAGATTATTCGATCAATCCCGGTCCTTGGCACCGCAATTGCTATTGTTAAATCAGGCTTAGGAATTCGGGAGCAATTATTTTTGAATAAATTAAGATCATTTTGGGATGAAATAGAATCCGTTCCAAAAGTTGAACTAAGGAAATTTATCTCCAGGCATTTCAATGACTCGAAAAAGGAAAATGATTTGGGAGAAAAAATCCTTCATTTAATGGACAAAATTGATTCTGAGAAGAAAGCAAAATTGGTCGGACGAGCTTTTCGATTATTCATTCAAAATAAGATTGATTCCATCTTGTTTTATGACCTGCTGCATGTCATAGAAAGTTTCAATCTCCATTATTTGGATCATTTTCTTTATACAGTGATTAATTTGGAGCAGATCCAATTGGAATTTCGTGAAAGAAACACACACTTTCATAATTGCGGGCTGATTTTTCAACCCATAGAAACCCGAGTGTTTATTTACCGAGAATCCGAAAAGAAATATTCAAAAGATGAGCTTACTGAGGCTGGGAAAGTATTTATTTCAGAGATTTTGGAGGAAAATCAACCTGAAATCAAAGAAAAGCTAATCACAAAATTTTGCGGGATGGACACTGGTTCCCTGATAACAGCAGAGCGAAAAATTATCAGACAAATAAATAACATTGAATTCCGGGATTATCTAAATTCACTCACCTTGCCTGAACTTTTAGATATGAAGTTTAGGGGCAGCAACATTTTGGCTCCAAAGCAGAAGGATTATAAAGAAATTGTAAGAAATTCAAATGTGAGGGGAAATTACTTCTTGAAGTAAAGCTCTAATCCAATATCGTTTCAAAAATCAAATTTAACTTAGGCACTTGGGGCGGAAAAAAGCCACAAAAATGCAATTTGGAGAAATGCATTGCTGACAAATGAATCGGATGAAATTTTTATCGCATTGATAAAATTAATGCCTCTCAATTCATCTCAACTCCATTCTTTCTGTTGAAATAATGCCTGCACAAGTGACCGATAGTTTTTGTTAACTCTGTTTCAAATGCCCTTGTTACATCATCAAGGCCTGTTTTTGCATGAATTAGTTCGTGAATTAAGATTCCGGAAAACTCTTCAATAGATTTCAGGGTTTTCCGGGATAATACAATTGAACTGGAATTCTCGTCCCAACATCCCATGGTTTCAACGTTGGAAAAAAGATCCTTCCTCATAGTTGTCGATATTCTTATCGACTTTACCTTTCGGGGTTGCCCGCCAAATAAGTCAATGATTAACGGGAGTAGGTCATAAATTTCTTTTTCTTGATTGGTGAGGTCGCCAATCTCAATGAAATTAAAATCAAAGCTATCATTGTAGTTACTTACAAATTGACCAATATCAACAATTGGATTCCCAGAATGGTCGGTTGATCCTTGAATTTTAAACTTTAAATTATCAGGGATTGTGATTATTTGATGCCCACTAATTCTGGCTTGATCAATCATATCTGGGTACTGCATTCCTTCGAATGCAGTCACAAAAAGATACTTTCCCTGCCGATTTAATATTTTTACCGAATGCTCCTGTACATCAATCCAGGAAAGTTCGTCGTGGGCCATACCTCTGGCAATATTGGTCAAATCCCTGGCAAGATTTTCAGCAACATTTCTTGATTGAGATGCCAAAAGGATTTTTTTAACAGAATCAGTATATGCGCTCCTGCCAACATTCGTTCGCTCACGGTTTAAAGCCTTTTTTATCGAAGCATTCAAAACCGTAATATTATAACTGAACAAAAAGTTTTCTTCCTCTGCTACCTTAACCCCATTAATGTAAATGTTTCCATTCTTGCCTTTCTTTTCGATAACCTGCCCTTGCCTGGTTGTTTCAAGAACGTTCTCCCCCGAAAATTTTAGAAACAGGTTTTTGGCTTCTTCTATATCTTTATCGGAGACCCCTATTAACTCAAATTCCGTTCCGATGAAATTTTTGTCTCTTGGTTCATTAATTATTGCGTGCAAGGTAATAATGTCTCCAAACCCCTCTTTAGCAGATTTTGAAATTGTTATTTGACTATGCTTTGAGTGTGCCAGGACCGTTATTCCTTTCCTGTCGAATGTTGCAAGGGCATCCTTTAATCCTATTCCAAACTTCCCTATGACGTTTGAATTTTTTAGTTTTTCCTGATTCTCATTTTGAGTCAGGTGAGTATATTGAAGCCCCCTTCCAAAATCCCGGATAAACCAAGCACCTTCATTTTTATAAATTTTTACCTCTTTAGTTTTTGTCAAAAGTTGTTCGTCAAGAGCATTTGAAATTAATTCCCGTATTGCATGAAAGGTCTCCCAATTTTCAAGGATTTTTTCAATGTTAAGATCAAATTTTTTCATGGTTTCTGTCTTTTATGAGTAAGTATCCCATTAAGCAAATCACAACTTCATTCGATATAAGGAGCTTGTAGTTTTAATCAGAAAAATATTGCTTCATGGAAATGTTTTTGAGATGCCATTATGAAAACCAACTTTAATGCTTTTCGCATTGCTAAAATCAAGCCTGTGGTAACTTGATTTCCCTCTGGGAACAATCTTTTTGGTAACTATCACTTGAAAAGGCTGGGGAAAAACCTGAGATACAAATCCTGGGACAATTGTACCATCCTCGTAAGTGATTTCTATTTCCCGGATTGAGCCGATTTCATTGAAAAGAAGTAGCTGTAATTCGTTAGTAGCTTCCATTTGAATTTGCTCAAATTAAAATTTCAGTTTTCCAAATTTATTTCGCTCTCCTCACCCCAACAGCGCAAAAAACACCCGTCCCCCCGCCGCTTCCGCGATCCTCACCAGATCATCTGTCGAGTAGGTCGCGGTATGCAGCATTTCAAATCTGCCACCGCCGATTTTGCATTCGGCAGCCACGCGGATCATTTCGGCTGGGACGTATTGCCGACCGTCCACGATGAATGATGCGCCCGAATGGGCGATACGAATGAGGTCTTCTACGCTTCTTGCCATTTCAGTTTGGGGTTTGGTTGAGGGTTGAAAACAAAACTTTGCCTTTTCCGGCCTGCGCGATGGATTCAAGATTGTCCAGGCTCAGGTGAGAATGGAAGTTGATCCCCAGATGGGGTTCGTTGCGAATTGATGAAAATGCGGCATATACGCCAGCGACCTGGCACAGGTCTTCCAGGGAGTATTGTCGCGCATCAAGCGCAATGCTGGCCCCCGTACGGGCAATCTTTATCACATCTTCCAGACTTCGAGGCATGGGTTTGAATTTTACTCAAGTAATTTCGGACAATTCAAGGAATTTCCAAAGGCCAACTATCCTCCTAATTCCACCCCACAAAATCATTTCCCTATTCCCTCAATTT
>JACJYV010000004.1 GCA_020635905.1 Bacteroidia bacterium | reverse complement strand
GAAATTATTGGCCACCCCGGGTTCGCGCTCGGCCGGGTCTTCCACGGGTTGGTAATGCTCGGTACTGAGACCGCCAATGCCAAAGACAGTGAAGAAGTCCTTGCCGCTTTTGCCGTCGAAGGCCAGATTGAAGGAAAGGTCCTGGAAATTATTGGTCACCCGCTCGCCCACCAGGTAAAAGCCCATGCTGCTGAGCAGGCCCAGGGTGGAGTAGCGGTAATTGACCAGGTAGGAAGATTTGCCTTTGGCAAAGGGGCCTTCGGCCATGAAGTCCATGCCCAGCAGGCCAATTTTGGCCCGGTATTCCCGTTCCGTACGGTTGCCCTTGCGGAAATGTACGTCCATGGCGCCCGAAAGGGCGTTGCCATACTCCGCGGGCAGGCCCCCGGAAAAGAAATCGGACTGGCCCAGCACCTGGGCGCTGAAGACGGTGATGCCCCCGCCCGAGGTACCCGGCCGGGCAAAGTGATTGGGATTGGGAATGTCGATCCCTTCCAGCCGCCACAGCATACCTACGGACGAATTGCCGCGGATGATGATGTCATTTTCCCCGTCGTCGCGGCCCTGCTGCACTCCCGGAAAGGAAAGGGCCATGCGGCCCGGATCGTTCACACTGCCTGCGTAGCGGCTGGTTTCCTCGGGCGAAAAAGAGCGCGAACTCACCACGGCCAGGTCGTTGACCGGGTCGTTGAGGTTTTTATAGGCGGTGACTTTGACTTCCTGCCCCGACACAGAAGCCTGTATCAGTTCGATTTCCATTACCAGTTCCTTGACCGAACTGATGATGATCCCGTCGGTCTCAAAAGGCTCGTAACCCAGAAACTGACAGCGCAGGCTGTGCCTGCCTACGGGTACATTGGCCAGAAAAAAAGCGCCCTCTGCATCTGAAATCACACCCATGACCGGATTTTGGTCGGTGACCATGATGGTGGCCCCGGCCAGGGGCTGGCGGGTATCTTTGTCGATCACCGTGCCTTTGATGGACTGGGTGGGAGTCTGGGCGCTCAGGATTCCGTAAACCAGCAGGAAAATTCCCCCCAGAAACAGCTTGATTGGCCATTTCAGGTAGTTTTTCATTCTAAGATAAATTGGATGGTTTTACTGGAAGGCAGGAGGGAGGCCTCAGTGGGCTGGTCCTGACCGTTGAAAATCTGAATCCCTTCTATTTCGAGCCAGAGTTCCTCAGGCTGGTCATGGGTGGGCCAGAAAAGGCCCATTTCTATTTCAGTTTCGGGGTCGTAGGCAAAACCCGTGCTTGACTTTTTCCCCAGCAACTTACGGTTGGGCCCCTGACCCATCCAGATATTCACCCGGGTAATGCTGTACTTTTCAGCCGGATATTTCTGCCTGAAGGCTTCGGAAAGATGAAGGTAAATGAAATCTTCTTTTTTCAGGGTGGCCCAGGGACCGTCGCCTGGCTCGGGGAGAGGCTGGCGGTTGAGGGAAACTGCATAATCGCGGACTGGGGGAGAGGAGGGTGAACATCCGGCGATAGCCAACATCAAAATTACCCCGCTCAGCCACCCCCAACCGATCCTCGCAGATCGCCTTTTCCAGGCAAGGGGGTGATTTCTGAACGGAAAAATCATTTGCGAAAAAGACTTTACTCTGCGGTATTCACCCGGTCTCCGTGAGAAGGGGGGGATGAAATGACCAGAAATTCGATTTCTTCCTCACTTGCATTGCGAATCCGGTGCACCATGCCCGGGGAAATGTGGATGGATTGCCCCGCTGTGGCTATATATTCCTCTCCGTCCACATCAAAAACTGCCGTGCCACGCAAAATATAAAATACCTGGCGGGATTTTTTGTGAAAATGCATGGTATCGTAGTTTCCGGGGGGCATTTTCTCCTGAATAACACTCAATCCGGGAGATTTGCACAAGTGCCAGCTGTCATTATCGTGACCCCAGGAATAATGCTCAGCGTTTTCAATTGACTTGATCATTGAATTATTCATAGATTATCCCGCTAATTTACATCTTTTGTGCGAATCCCGGCAAAAATGATGCCCCGCACCCCTTTCAGGATTGTGCACTTTTCTGGTCGGGTAGAATTGCCTGGCCTGCGGGGTGAAATCTGTCCGCTGCAAAGGAAAAGCAAAGCTGTGATCATCCCCTGTGATTGTGCTCTCCCGGGGTGGTCATTTCACTTTTTGCGCCTTCAAAACAACAAATCGGGCAAAGGGTGAGTTTGTATTCAGTGAGACACTTACAACTTGTATTATCAGCCTCTTTTGCTTTATTTTAACCTATGGCTAAAGTTGTGAAAAATCCCATTCAAGCCCTGTTTCTGGGCATCATTTTGCTCCTTCCTTTTACCACTTTTGCATCCGGAAATACCAAAAAGGCATATCTGGAACGTGCAGATCATGTGCGGGTGGATGAGGAAAGCGGTAAAATACTCTACCTCAGCTTTCTGGAAGGCAAGGAGGTTTCTTTTTCTGAATTTGGCACCCTGGTCAAAAGTCTGCTTGAACTTTCCGATGACGTAACCTTTGATCCCATCAGATCTGAGCGCGACAATCTGGGCCTGGTTCACCACCGTTTTCAGCAAAAAGTGAACGGATACCCGGTGCTGGGTGGGGTTTATATCGCCCACGTCCGGGATGGCAAAATTGTCTCGGTCAATGGGGATCATTTTACTCCCGCTGGCGCTCTTTCGCCCGTATTGGCAGAGTCGGCGGCTTTGAATCTGGCCCTGGCCAAAGTCAATGGAGCGCTTTATAAATGGGAAGTGCCGGGAGAGGAAGCCTATATCAAAACGCTCAAAAAAGATGCAAACGCCACCTGGTTTCCTCACGGAGAACTGGAATTTGCCCCGGTTGGCGGCAAAAAGCGCAATGATTTTCGCCTTTGCTGGAAGTTTGATATTTACGCCATCGAGCCCCTTTACCGTGCGGAAGTCTATGTGGATGCCAGTACAGGTGAAGTGATTTTTGAGAATAACCTGATCCATACCTCTGATGTGCAGGCCATTGCGGTCACCAAGTACAGCGACACGGTGCGCATCATTACCGACAGCCTGGGCCCCGGCAATGGGTTTCGCCTGTACGAAAGCGGCCGCGGGGGGGGTATTCATACCCGCAACATGCAGAATGGCACCCAGCAAAGTAATTATGCCGAGTTCACCGATCCCGATAATTTCTGGAATAATTTCAATGCCAATCTGGATGAGGTGGCCGGCGACGGCCATTATGCCCTGGAATTGACCTACGATTATTACATCGCCCATCACAACCGCAACAGCTTTGATAATCAGGGCTCTCCTCTGATTGCAAACCTGCATTACGATAATAATTATCAGAATGCCTTCTGGGATGGAAATTCGGCCCAGTTTGGCGATGGGGGAGGATTGCCCTTTGGCACGGTGGACATCACGGGTCACGAGGTTTCCCACGGGGTGGTGGGTACCACCGCAGGACTGGTTTACCAGGACGAACCCGGCGCTTTGAATGAGTCATTCGCAGATATTTTTGGGAATTCCATTGAGCATTTCGGCAAACCTGCCGTAGCCAACTGGCGGGTGGGTGAGGACATGACCTCCAACCACAAAGGGCTGCGCAACATGGCCAACCCCCAGGAATTTTCGAATCCTGATACCTATTTTGGTACCAGCTGGTCCACGGGCACCTTCGACAACGGAGGGGTGCATAATAACAGTGGAGTTCAGAATTTCTGGTACTATCTGCTGGTTGAAGGTGGTTCAGGCACCAACGACAATAACCATGCATATTCCGTGCAGGGATTGGGTTGGGATACGGCCAGCGCCATAGCCTACCGTGGCCTCAACGTCTATCTGACCAACTTCAGTGATTATGCCGACGCCCGCTTTTACTCCATTCAGGCCGCCAACGACCTGTATGGCAACTGTGGCTTTGCCATGGAGCAGACCATGAATGCCTGGCATGCAGTAGGAGTTGGATCCGCCTTTGCGGCTCAGGTTCAGGCCGATTTTACGGAAGATTATAACGAATTTTGCTTTACCCCGGGAACAGTTCAGTTTACCAATATCAGTCCCGGGGCCCTCTCCTCACACTGGAATTTTGGGGATGGCAATATCAGCCAGGTGCACAGTCCTTCACATACCTATTTTGGACAGGGACAATTTACGGTTACCCTGATTGTGACGGGTTGCAATAATTCAAAGGATACCCTGATCAAACCCAATTACATCGTGCTGGATCCGGGCGCCCATTGCAATATGAATATGCCGCAAAACTCCCTGGATTCAAGGCAGAGCTGCACCGGCACCCTGTGGGACAGCGGCGGCCCGACGGAAAATTATCTCAACAGCAATACCAGCCGCCTGCTGATCGACCCGCCGGGAGCCATTTCCATTACCCTGACTTTCACTTCGTTTTCCTTCGCCACTACGGGAGACTACCTGCAGGTTTATGACGGAAGCGACGAAAATGCCCCGCTGATTGGCACTTTCCAGGGCAGCACCCTGCCCAACGGAGGCTCCATCACTTCCAGCGGTCCCACCATCTTCCTGAAAGAAGCTTCCAACGGTTTCCAAAACTTCCCCGGCTTCGAACTGGAGTGGTCATGTGCCGTCAGCAACGATCCCGAACTGGACGCACTGGGCGGCATGCGCCTTTATCCCAATCCTTCTAACGGCAGCGTGCGCCTCGATTTCAGTCTGGATCAGTCGCAAAATTATGTGCTGAGCGTAACCAATCTGCTGGGCGAAAGGGTATTCTCGGAAAACGGATATGCAGTAGGAATCGTCAGCCGCAAAATGGATCTGAGCCACCTGCCCGCAGGGATGTATCTGGTGAACCTGGAATCAGCCCACGGGGTTAAAACCGCGAAGCTGATCCTGGAATAAGGAGATTTTTTCGAAATGAAAGGGGTGATCAAGGGAGATTGGTCACCTCTTTTTGTTTTTGGGGGTTGTAGGGTGAAAGGTCACGCAGAGGCCGCAAAGGGGTTGTTTTCCGCGTTTTGTGGGTTGAAGGGTGCAAAGAACCCAAAGCTAAATGAGAAAAAACGCATAGCCTGGCGTCCTTTGCCACCCCAGCCAACGCCAAATGGACCCAAAAATCTTGGCGCTCTTTGTGATACTAAGCTAAATGGGTGAAAGGTCACGCAGAGGTCGCAAAGGGTTTGTTCTCCGCGTTTTGTGGGTTGAAGGGAACAGAGACCCCAAAGCTAAATGAGAAAAATACGCATAGCTTGGCGATCTTTGCCATTCCAACCAACGTAATCTGGGAACAAAAACCTTGGCGTACTTTGCGATACTAACCAAAACTCAAGAGATTCCGTTAACAAATCTTAACATTCCTTAACTGACCTATAACAAGCAGTCCGCGCAGGAGGCCGTAGATTTGAGCATACCAAATTTGTATGCTTAATTTACATAACCAAATGTTCAGAAATATGAAACGCAAAAACATGAATCTCAGAGTGTTTACCCTTGTGCTGCTGTCCTTTGTACTTGGAGTATCGACCTATGCCCAGGATAAAAAGGAAGTGAAGAAAGTGAAAATCATCAAGGTGGATGACCAGGGCAATACCGTGGTGGAAGAACGCATCCTGGATGGAGACGACGCCACAACCGTGCTCAAAGACCTGAATATCGACCTCAAAGGCGAGGGAGTGGATATGAATCAGATCAAAATGGAAATTCAGCAAGCCGAAAAGGGCGATGATGGGGTATTGGCCAAGGAAAAGTATGTGGAGATGGAAAATGGCCGCAAAGTGGTGCGCACGGTGGAGTATAAAAAAGATGCCAAAGGCAATTACGTGAAGCACGAAACAGAAGAAGTGGACGGTAAAATCACCAAAGACGTGACCGTGGATGTTACCAAAGAAGAAATGGAGAAAATGGAATCTGATCACCATGTGGTGCGTCTGGAAGGCAAAGGCGAAGGCCATGAGCCCAAAATGATCATCATCCGCAAGGATCTGGGCGAAGGTGAAGCAGGTGAAAATATGATGTGGATGAATGAGGACGGGGAGGAAATCGACCTGAACAAAATGCAGAAAAACATTCAGGTGGATGTGGACGTGGATGAAACCTTTGGAGGCGAAGGCGAGCGCAAAATCGTGATCCGTCAGCGCATGGTATTTATCCGCATCGATGATCCCAATGAGTCTGAAATTGCCAATCTGAACAAGGCTTCTGAAGGCGGAACTTCTTTCCAGAACAACAAATCCCTCGAATTGACCAAACTGGATTTTTATCCCAACCCCAGCAATGGCCGTTTCACCCTCGATTTCCAGCTTCCTGACGGCAAGTCCAGCGCCCTGGTTCGGGTACTGACCACCAACGGAGTGGAAATTTACCGGGAGGAATTCAACAGCCAGTCGGGAAAATATAAAAAGGAAATTGACCTTTCGGGCTACGCAGGCGGAATTTACTTTCTTTCTGTGACCCAGGGCGACAAGCAGGTGGTCAAAAAGATCGTGCTTCAGGACTGACATAAACCCCAATTCTCATACGCAACTCCGCCTTCGGGCGGAGTTTTTTTATTAATTTGCTGCATGCGCAAACTACCCATCCTGTTGTTGCTGGTCGCAATCTTTGGGGGATTGCTGTTTGTGATTTACCGCACGGTGACCCAAAGTGAGCCCGTGAGCCAGCCGCAGGCGGCTGCCACTCAGGTGCTGGAAAGTCTGCTGCAGAAATTTCGGGCTTTGCCCTGGAAAGGTGACCCCGAAAGGCTGATCAGCCATTTTTCTCCCACCCTTGAATTGATTCCCACCCCGCAGGAGTCCATGGATTTGCCCCCGGGCGTTTCCCATTTTGGGGGGCGGCCCGACCTTCCTCCCGGCCGGGAATGGCCGGCTTTTGAGGAAAGGCCCATGGCCTTCCTGGCTCAGATCAATCTGGCTGATTACGACAGCCATTATTTTCCTCCAGGTATTCCCGGGCGTGGCATTTTGTATGTTTTTGCCATGTTGCCCGAGAGTGAGGAAGTTAAATCCTTCGTGCCTGTTCAGGAGGCTTTTCAGATAATCTTTTATCACGGTTCAGGCAAAGATTTGCAAACCCGCAGCTACCCGGAAAATTTGCCTCCTGGTTGGTCCTTTTCTCCCCAAAGTCTGCCTGCCAGTTATACTTACACCCTGCCTTCTGAAAAGAGTTGGCAATTTGAGGAGTTGAATCTGGGCAAGGAAGACCACGATCGGCTTTGGCAATGGAACCAGGAACATGGAAATTTTGAGAATCAGCTGTTTGGGGAAAGCAGTTATTTTGACGACCATCCGGATAAATCATGGGCCCTGAAGGTACTGGGGTTTACCTCAGGTGAGCAAGACCAGGGTTCAACCGTTGATCCTGATTCTCTTGAGCGGGAGTATGGCAATCTGCTCAGTTTTGGGTTGCCTGAAAAAATGGGGGATTCTCGTATGCTGCTTTGGCTGCGTAAAGATGACCTGGCCAAGGGGGACCTGGAAAAGGCACGGATTATTATTCTGGGGTATTGAAGGCCGAATGACCCACAAAGGGAATTGATTCTGGATTCTCAATCCCTGATTTGTGCGTATATTTATCGAAGGGAACTCTAAAAACTTCGAATTTCTGCGTTGGACTGGGTTCGGAAATGCTCATTTACCCAGGTAAACTCCGCTTTCCTCACCTGGTTCCGCCTTGAACTTCTTTGTTTAAAAAGTCCCCTAAAATTCTCCTTCAAGCCCTCAAACCCTCAATTGAAAAGAATGAAATCTTCCCCCAAATCCTCTTCCGCCCAGGCCAGTTTGAAATCCACCTACATAGCCTACGACAAAAGATTCGAAGCCGTAATTGGAAAACATTACGACTATCAGGTGCTGGTCGAAACCAAGGCTCACGAAGGCCCCGTGTATTTCCGGGAAAACAATGAATTGTACTTCACTACCGTGCCTGAGCCCGTTAACATTCCCATCGAAGGATTTAAGCAGGTTGCGATCCGGAAATTATGCCTCAGCAAGGGAAATCGCCTGGAAACGGTACAGGAAGTAAGCAATATGGCCAATGGCATGACCATGGACCTGCACCACAATCTGCTGATTTGCGAACAGGGAACCAAGACCAGTCCGGGCGGCATCAGTCGTCTGAAGCCTGGCAAAGAGGTGCCTGAAATGCTGGTCGATAACTGGTTTGGCCTGCCTTTCAACAGCCCCAATGACGTGGTGGTCAAAAAGGACGATGGAACCATCTGGTTTACGGACCCGGCCTACGGCTACGCCCAGGGCTTCAAAAACCCACCTTTGGTGGGTAGCTTTGTTTATCGCTACGATCCCTCCACGGGCCAGACTGAGGTGGTGGCCGATAATTTTATCCGTCCCAATGGCCTGGCTTTCTCTCCTGATCAGGATAAACTGTACATCAACGACAGCGCCGCCATTCTGGGCGACGGTTCGGCATATCGGGTCGATTTGCCTCACCACATCAAAGTGTACGACCTGCTGGAAGGCCGCTTTTTGCAAAATGAAAGGCTTTTTGCCGTGGTCACGCCGGGCATTCCCGATGGGTTGAAGACGGATACCCAGGAACGGGTTTATTCCTCCTCAGCTTCAGGGGTGAAGGTGTACAGTCCTGCAGGAGCACTGCTGGGCGAGATTTTTGCCCCCAATGTGGCCAATTTCTGCTTTGGTGGGCCTGAAAACAACCGCCTGTACCTGTGCGTGGATACCGCTATTGTTGAGGTGCAGCTCGCCGCAGTGGGAGCGGGGGATTATAATTAGCCTGAAATCACTCCTCCACCAGCAGCTTAAACCCCGTGCCGTGCACATTGAGGATGGATATGCGGGGATCGTGGCGCAGGTGTTTGCGCAGTTTGGTGATGAATACGTCCATGCTGCGGCCATTAAAATAGCTGTCATCGCCCCAGATGAGACGCAGGGCCGTTTCGCGCTTGAGCACTTTGCTTTGGTGCAGGCACAGGAGCCGCAGCAATTCGGCTTCTTTGGTGGTGAGTTTGAAAGATTTTTCTGGGTAATCAAGCCGCCGTTCGGGGTAATGGAAGGTGTATTTTCCCAGGCTGAATTCATTTTCATTGGCTTCGCCTGGCTCAGATCCTGTGCTGCGCCTGCGCAAAAGGGCTTTGATGCGCATCACCAGTTCCTCCATGCTGAAGGGCTTGGTCAGGTAGTCGTCGCCACCCAGGGAAAAGCCCTCCATTTTGTCTTCCAGCATGGATTTGGCGGTCAGAAAAAGGATGGGCGTCTGCACATCCACCCGCCTGATCTCGCGGGCGAGTGAGAAACCATCCAGTTTGGGCATCATCACATCCAGAATGCACAAATCCCAGGTTCCGGTCTGGAAGGAGGAAAGCCCGGCTTCGCCATCGCGTTCGAGACTCACCTCAAAATCCTTCATTTCGAGGTATTCACGCAGGATATTGCCCAGGTTGAGATCGTCTTCGACCAGGAGGATATTGGGTTGGAGCTGGCTCATGGGGCTTGGAGGGGAAACTGAACGGTGAAAGTGCTGCCCTGTCCGGGTTCACTTTTGACGGATATGCTGCCACCGTGTGCTTCGCACATGGCTTTGACATAGCTGAGGCCCAGGCCAAAGCCTTTGACATCGTGGCGATTGCCCGTGGGGACGCGGTAAAAACGCTCGAAGATGCGTTTTTGCACTTCGCGGCTCATGCCAGGTCCCAGGTCTGAAATCTGAATGAGCAGGTTTTGTCCCTGATTCTGGAGGTTAACTGTGATTTGGGGAGCCTGAGGAGAATATTTATTCGCATTATCGAGCAGGTTGGCAAATATACCAGCCAGGTGAACGGGATCGCCCGTTATTTCGGTCTGGGTAGCCTGGTTGGTAAAGCTAAGTTTTCCCTTTCTGGCCAGAATTGCAGGTTGAATGCGTTGCAC
The DNA here is from genome assembly GCA_020635905.1 of Bacteroidia bacterium. Taxonomy (GTDB): domain Bacteria; phylum Bacteroidota; class Bacteroidia; order J057; family JADKCL01; genus JACJYV01. The sequence continues at coordinate 820,206 of JACJYV010000004.1, read as the reverse complement.
TTCATTGCTTACCAGTTGCGCCAAATCCACTTTTTCCTGCCTGAGTTTGAGTTCGCCCCGGTCCATGCGGGCCATTTCCAGCACCCTTTCCACCTGCAATTTCAGGCGCTCATTTTCCTCCTGAATCACCGCGGCAAAATGGCTCACTTTCTCCTGGTTTCCATTCAAAACGGGATCACGCAGGGCTTCACTGGCCAGGGAAATGGTGGAAATCGGGGTTTTGAGCTCATGGGTCATGTTGTTGATGAAATCAGATTTCATGTCTGAGAGCTTCTTGGTGCGAAAAAGGGCCGCCAGAGTCAGGCCAAAGCACAGGCTGATGATCAGAATGATCAGGCCTGAGGTGGGCAGGATGAGGCCCATGCTGTCGAGCACGGCACGGTTGGGATCTTTGAAACGCAGGGTCAGCATTTCAGGTTCATCCTCGCCCGGCTTATCCAGCATGCGCCTGAACACAATGTTGTTTTTCTTGTCAAAAGTATCTTCCTGAAAGAAGATCTGGTGAGATTTTCCTGAAACAATGATGGCCTCGTAGTTTACGTCAATCCCCTTGTCTTTCAGCAGTTTATCCAGAATTACTTCAACTTCCTGTCCGGGTTCGTCTCCTTCATGCAGCAATTCGATCACCTGATTGCTTTCCTGTTGCCCATTCCAGCTGAAACTACCCACATCCCCGCTGTCGCTGACCACAATCCGGCTTACAATGCGCATGCTGTCATTTCCATGAGTTTGTGGCTGCACAAATTCCCGTTGGATGCGCACTTGCTGCTTCACCCGATTTCCGCCCAGTTCGCTGTCGAGTTCGGTCAGGGCCAGATTCACATTATCCCTGAACTGCATCGCCCGAAGTTCCAGCGCATGCCTGATCCAAAAAAACTGGATCGCAACCAGGCCCAGCAAGGCCAGACTCATGATGCCAATGATGATTTTGATGCGGGTCTTGTTCATTCTGGCCTGAATTTACGGCAGAATGGGAGGGAGGGCTAATTTTTTAAGATTTTTTAACAAGATTTCTCCTGCAACAGGATGCAGGACTCAGGCAGGTTCCTCCAGTAATTTGTCGATGAAGCGGGTAAAATCATCTACAAAATGCTCGTATTCCTCCCCAGTGGCAGGCCCGTTGAAACCTGTGTGAATGCGGCGCACGAGGCCTTTTTTGTCTAGGAAAATGGTGGTGGGATAGGAATTGATGGCCTCAAGCATAGGCAGGCTTTTGGATGCATGCGGACCCGCCGAGCCGGCCAGGAGCACTTCGTAGCGCAGGTCGAAGTGACCCATCATCTGGGCCAGCCTTTGCAGCGCCACCTCGGGATCGGGATTGACCTCAAAGGCCAGGGCGATTACCTGAAAGCCACGTTGGTAATTTTTTTTGTAGAATTCATTAAGAAAGATGGTTTCATCCCGGCAATTGGGACACCAGCTTCCCATGATCTGCACCACGATCACTTTGCCCTCAAAAGCAGGGTCATTGATGGATACAGGCTGTTTTTCAATGTTGGGAAAGGTAAAATCCAGGCGGGTGAAGCCGGGTTTGAGCCAGGTAATGGAGTCGGGAGAGGGTAATTTGAAGGTCTCATTGCGGGTTGCGGTCCAGCTTTCGTACCAGTGATCCCCGCTGAAAAACATGCCACTCAGGCTCCCGTCTGCCTGCACTTTGGCTTTGAAAAGGAAGGCATGGGCCATGTCGAAAGTGGAGAGAAAGAGGCTGTCGCCCGATACCACGCCGTTCAGGTAGCGGTAATCGCCCGACGGGGTCAGAAAAGTGCCCTGCAAATCAGGGCCGTTTTGCTGAAATCTGGCCACGGCCAGGCTGGTATCTCGCTTGCGGTACACGAATTCAGCTTTCCAGCCACCAGTCAGGTCCAGAGAGGTGGGCTGATTGCTTTTGAAAGTGGGAAGGGGGCCTTTTCTGGCAGTAAAGGGAATTACATTATAATTGGTGCGGGCATTATTGCGAAATTCTCCCCGAATCTGATCCCCCTGAACCACGCCAAACAGCTCAGCATCAAAGGTGGGGTGAGGCACGACCAAGGTGTCGCGGTTCATGCGAAAGGTGGACAATTCTATGCGTTCGGGACCGTTGACCAGGGTAATGGTGTAGCCAAAGGTCTGATCTCCTGACACTTCAAACTGAAATGGAATCACTGAGCCACCTCGGAGGTGCAGTCCGCCCAGCCAGGAGCCTGCGGCGAGTTCTGCGTTAACAGGTTTGGGGGTGGAAGTGCAGGAGAAAAGGCTGACAATCAGGAGAATCAATCCCGTCAGGTAAAGTATTACAGGCTTGGGTTTCTGCATCATAAGACCAATTTACAAAAAGAGCCGGGTTTTCAGGAAGGAGGAGACTGAATGGCGGCCACCAGGTTGTCGATATTGCGGATCAGCAGCCTTTTGCGGTCAAAATAGATCAGATTCTGATCGCGAAGTTCATTGAGAATAGTGGTCACGGTCTGGCGGGAAGTGCCGGTCAGGTGGGCCACGTCTTTGTGGGTGTGAAACTGGCGAATGAGCAGCTCATCGCCTACTTTTTGCCCTTTTTCGAGGGCCATATCGCGGATAAATTCGATCACCCGGGTGCGTGCATCTTTAAAAATGAGCGATTCCAGCCTCCGTTCAGCCCGCATCAGTTTGAGGCCAATCAGGCGGGTGATGCGAAATGAAAATTCCTTGTTGCCGAGCATCAGATTTTTGATGTCGTCGAGGTGGAGGGCGCACACTTTTACCTCGTCGAGTGCCCTGGCAAAGTCGTGCCTGCTTTCCTCGCCCGCCAGGGCCAGTTCACCAAAAATTTCACCCTTTTGCAGGATGGCTTTGGTGGTTTCCTTGCCCTCGACTGAATAGGTGCCGATTTTCACCCGGCCTTCTTCCACCAGGAAAATGCGGTCGCTGGGTTCGTCGGGAAAGTAAATGAAATCCCCTTTCCTGAACTCAAGGACCATGTGAGACATGTCCATATTCCCCAGTTTGGTGGGGCAAAGGAAATCAAAAAGGTTTACTTCTTCCAGATACCAAAGATTGGACTCTTCACTCATAAGTGGGTTTTTCGTGTTTCATGGGATCATTTGGTTTTTCTGTAAAGCAATAGAAGAAGGGCAGGACCATAAATGCAGATTTTTGTTCTGAAATTTCAGGTCAGGAGTTTTTTCGGGGGAATTTTCTAATAAGTACGCTTTTGAGGGGTGAATGGATTCTTTGACAAGGAACAAGGGGACGTTTTATAACTCTTTTATTGGGTAATTGTTTTAATTGGATTGAGGAGAATTATACCAGCATTTCGGCCAGGATATTTTTCAATTCCTCCAGAATATGATGGCCCAGTTCTTCGACCTGGTCCACTTTTTCGCCTAAAGTTTCGGTATTTTCACGGGCGTCTGCCCTCGATTCGATCTCCTGAAGGATGGCCTTCAGTTCCACATTGCCCACGTGCATGACTGTGGATTTGGTGCGGTGGGCGATGGCCTTGAGTGCTTCCCAGTCGCCTTCGTCGCAGGACCGGCGGATTTCAGCCAGCGAAGCGGGCATTTGCTTGACCACTTTGCCCAGAATGGCCTGCATAAAAACCGGGTCGCCCCCGGAAATTTCTTTCAGTGAATCAAGGTTCGTATAGCTGGTCTGCTCAGGTTCTGATGATTTTTCCATTTCTCTTACTCCTTCAGTTGTTTTCTCAATCATTTTGGCTTCCAATCTGGATTTTGTTTCCACCCGTTTATTTCCAAACCATTTGATGATCATGTTTTCCAGGTCTGAATTACTCAATGGCTTGGATATGTAATCATTCATGCCAACATTCAGACATCTGTCACGGTCCTCCTTCATGGCGTTGGCCGTTACTGCGATTATTATGGGTTGGTCTGCCTGGGCTACCTGATCACGGATGATGCGGGTTGCTTCCAAACCGTCCATTTCAGGCATTTGAACATCCATAAAAATAATATCAAAATGGTTTAATCCAATGACATTCACTGCTTCTTTTCCATTTTCGACAGTAACTGGCTGGTAACCAATTTTTTTCAGCATGCGGATGGCGAGGTCCTGGTTGATGGGATTATCTTCGGCCACCAGAATGGAAAGAGGAATCTCTTGCCCAAGTTGGGTATTATTCCCGGCTTTTTGCAATCCGTCAGCATATCTTACCTTATCTCCCGTGAGGATGGAGATCATGAACTGCAGGATTTTGCGGTGTCTGACCGGCTTCCTGAGGAAATAAATACCCCGTTTCTCGAGGTCGTCCAGGCGCAGCTCGAGGGGGCGGGAAGAAAGCAGAATGGCCGGAATACGTCCCCCAATATTTTCTTTCCAGATGTCCCAGATCATGTCAAGTGCCTTCTGGCCGTCCTCGTCTGCATCAATGATGGCAATCTCAGGATAGGGAGAAATTGAGCTGAGACGAATCAGTTCCTTTTCATCCGAGGCGCCAATGGCATTCATCCCGGTCTGGGCTGCCTCGGTCAGCCAGTTGTTCAGCACCTCAGGATCAGGGGTAAACATCAGGACTTTACGTCCTTTCAGAATGCCAATGCCGGCCAGGCTGCTGTCCTCAACGTCCTCAACTCCCGCCCGAATATCAAATTTGAAGGTGGAGCCCTTGCCTGGTTCACTCTCCACCGTGATTTTTCCACCCATGAGCTCAATCAGCTGGCTGCAAATGGCCAAACCAAGCCCAGAGCCGCCAAAGCGGCGGGTGGTGGAAGATTCTGCCTGGGTAAACGACTCAAAGAGGAAGGGAATCCGGTCTTTGGGAATGCCAATGCCTGTGTCGCGCACGGAAAACAGCACCCTCACTTCGTTGTCCCGCTTTTCACCCAGATCCACCCGCAATGATATTTTTCCTTTGGAGGTGAATTTCACGGCATTGCCAATCAGGTTGAGCAGTACCTGCTTGATCCGGGTAACGTCGCAAATCAGGTGGGAGGGAAGCTCAGGCGAAATCTGGTAAATCAGGTTCAGGCCTTTTTCATTGGCTTTGCCTGCCACCAGGGAAATCACCTCCTCAATCGTTTCCCGCAGGGGGAAGGAGGTTTTTTCCAATTTCATTTTACCCGATTCAATTTTGGAAATGTCCAGGATGTCATTGATCAGCACCACCATATTCTGGCCGCTGATGCGAATGGTTTCCACCAGTTCCTGCTGTTCATTGGTCAGGGTGGTGTCGCTCAGCAGCTCGGTCATGCCGATCACCCCATTCATGGGGGTGCGGATTTCGTGGCTCATGGTGGCCAGAAACTCAGATTTGAGTTTGGTGGCTTTTTCGAGTTCGTCTTTTTGCTTGCCGATCACCTGATTGGCCATTTCCACTTTTTCCTTCTCTGCTTTCAGTTCAGAAACCCGCTCATCCACCTGCTTTTCGAGAGATTCCTTGGCCACCTGCAGGGCCCGGGTTCGCACAAAAGTCAGCAGGAAAATGCCTCCCGCCAGGGCCACAAAGCAAAAGGTGTAAAACCACCAGGTTTTCCAGAAGGGCGAAGCCACCTCAAAACTGAATTCGACGGGCTCAGGAGTCCAGGTCATGTCCTCGTTGCGGGCTTTGACCATGAATTTGTAATGACCGGGCGGCACTTTGGGATAAGAGGCAAAGTTTTGCGCCGTTTCAATGGACCATTCTTCATCAAATCCTTCCAGTTTGAAGGAATAACGCACACTTTGGGGCGCTTTCAGGTTGATGCCAACAAAGTCAAAAGTGATGTGATTTTGGTTATAAGGCAGTTTCAGATGCTGGGGCAGGTGGTAAAGGGGGCTTAATTCGTCGGTATAATTTTTCCAGTTGACCGCCTGGAAATTGAGTCTGATATTAGAAATATGGAGGCGGGGAGGCAGGTCGTTGGGTTTGTCGCGGTAGGGAATGTACTGCACGGCCCCGTCGATCGTACCAAACCAGAGGTTGCCGGCAAAATCGGCAAAGGCCGCATTGGGACGGGTTTCCACCCCGGTAAAGCCAAGGGCTTTACCGTAATGTTTGACCGAAACCACCTCCATTTTATCATCAAAGATGATGCGATCCACCCCCTTTTCTGAACCAGCCCAAAGCCGGCCGTGGATATCAAAAATGAGCAGATACACGTGGTTGGAGGTCAGGCCTTTGCTTTTGTCGATGTGGGTGAATGATTCCCCGTTGAACATGCTGATGCCGCCTCCATCTGTACCAAAGAAGATATGGCCCTTTTTGTCGCGGGTCGAACTGATCACCCGGTCGTGGGCCAGTCCTTTGGATTTGTCCCAGTTGCGGAAAGACTTGCCGTCGTAGCGGCTTACGCCGCCCCCATATAATCCTATCCAGAGATTGCCTGCCGAGTCCACCACCAGGGTCCTGACTTCTTCCACGGGCAGGCCGGCCTGGGTTTCCATCAGGGTGAAATTTTTGCCGTTGTAAGCGGCCAGCCCTTCTGAGGCGCCAATCCAGATCTGGCCCTGGCGGTCCTGGGTGAGGGCATGGATGTAGCGGTAGGGGAGGCCGTCTTTTTTGCTGAAAAAGCTGAGTCCGCCCGACTTCCACATGCCCAGACCGCTCCCGAAGGTGCCAAAATACAGCTCATTGCCAAGGCCAGGCAGGATGCAGTTGATGCTGGCCGACTGGTCAGGCGGAAGCTGGAAAATTCGCTTGATCTCCGTGCGGCCGATGGCCGCCACCAATCCTTCGCTGGTACCCAGCAATACTTCCCCGCCCGGGCCTTCGGCCAGGGCGTTGATGATGCTTTCGCCCTCCCCAATTGCCGCATAAAAGGGACGGAAGGGCGAATATTGATATTTCAGCAGTCCGCCACCTTCGGTGCCAATCCAGATATTGCCAAAATCATCGGCCAGCAGGGAAAGCACGTACTCATTTTCGAGCCCGTTGGCGCGGGTAAAGTGAAATATGGCCCCGGAAATATAGCGGTAAAGGCCGTTTCCGTAGGTTCCAATCCAAAGACTTCCCTTGCCGTCCGAGACGATGCTGGTAATGCGGGCATGAGCCAGATCCTCTGAAAGCGGATAAAAATTGGCTCCGTCATACAGGAAAATCCCATTTTCAGTCCCAATCCACACGGTGCCGTTTTCGGTCATGAAAAGGGAGTGAATCTGGTCGGCCGGCAGGCGTTGGGAGGCAAATTTCAGGTCTCCTTTGGGATTGAGCCTGAAGAGACCGTGGCCCAGAGTTCCAATCCAGATATTGCCGTGAGCATCGGCCATGAGGCTGGAGATGTGATCCAGCTGGTCGGGACCGACCACCATTTCGAGGCGCCCGTTTTTGAAACGGGAAAGGCCGCCGTCATAGGCGCCAAACCAGATGGCCCCTTCGGGGTCCTCGATGATTGCATGGATCTGGCTTCCAGAGGTATTTTCGGCCGGGGGTAATGTGGTGAAGGTTTCCCCGTTGAAGACTGAGATTCCACTGCCGTCTGTTCCAAACCAGGTATTGCCGTCCTTACCCGAAAGAATGGATTTTACCCGGTTGAAAGCCAACCCGTTTTCTTCGGTGTATTCCTTGAAACTGATCCCGTCAAAAAGATTCACCCCCGTACCTGTCCCGATCCAAAAATATCCTCTGGGGTCCTTTTCAAGGGCATACACAGTTGATTGCGCAAGACCATCTTCCACAGAGTAATTGCGGAAGGAGTTTTCCTGCGCCCAATTATGTAAGAATAGGGCGGTAATCGTTATGAATGAAAATACTTTTCTCAAGTCAATTTCCTAAAACTTCCGACCATGGACATTTTGGGTTTCTGTTTTTTTCAGAATCCCCCAAAACGGCATGGAAAAAGGGTATTTCCAGGAACAAGGTTCATGGAGGCCCTATTAGAAATTTATAGAAAATAAAGGAGATAAGGCAAGCCGAAAAAGGGTGTTAGAATTTTCGGAATTTTGCAGGTGTTTCGGGAAAGGATGGACCAGAATGGGATCAGGAAGGGGATTTTGGCTGATTTGATTTGCCTGAGTCGCGGCGTCCGTTTCTGGATTTACCTTGATTTCTGCCTTTGGAACCCTGGCTGTTTCCGCCTCCCTGACGTCCGCCGCTTTTGCTGGAATTGCGGGGCCCGCCTCCTCTTTTGAAAGGTGCTCCACCCCGGTTTCCGCCTCTTTTGCGGGGATTGTATTCTGGACCAGGGCCAAATCCCTCAGGCAAGGGAAGTTTCTCGATTTCCCGGCCAATCATTTGCTCAATTCTGGACCAGGAGCCCTGCTCCTGGTCGTTGAGGAAGGTATAGGCTTCGCCCGTAGCTTCATAACGCGCCGTTCTCCCAATGCGGTGAATGTAGTCTTCGGGGTCAGCGGGCACATCGTAATTGATCACGTGACTGATGTTATCCACATCGATCCCGCGGGAAAGTATGTCCGTGGCAACCAGGATGTTGATCTGGTTGTGCTTGAACTTGTTCATGATCTCCTCCCGCTCATTCTGGTCCTTGTCTGAATGCATACCAATGGCATTGATATTCATTTTTTGCAAGGTTTTCACGATCTCATTGACCGTGGTTTTGCGGGAAGCAAAAATCAGCACAGAACGGATGTCCTTTTGCTTAAAAACATGCTTGAGCAGGTCAATTTTCTGGCGGTCGTAAACAAGGTAAACCCCCTGCTGGATGCCTTCCGCAGGTTTGGAGACGGACAGAGTGATTTCCACGGGATCATGGAGGATGTTTTTGGCAAAAGACCTGATTTTGGCCGGCATGGTGGCCGAAAAGAGAATATTTTGCCTTTGGGCTGGCAGGTAGGACAAAATCCTGAGAATATCTTCCTGAAAGCCCATTTCGAGCATTTTGTCGGCTTCGTCCAGGATAAAATATTTGAGTCCTGAGAAATCTCCCACCCCCAGATTGAGGAAGGAAATCACCCGGCCCGGGGTGCCAATGATGATATCCGTGCCATTCTGAATGGCATTCTTCTGGCTGGAGAAATCTTCTCCGCCTTTATTCCCTCCGTAAACGGCTTTGGAAGTCACATTGGTAAAGTATTCGAAGCCCTCGGCCTGATCAGCGATCTGCTTGGCCAGTTCCCGCGTAGGGGAGAGGATGAGGCATTTTACCTTATTATCAACCGGGGAATCGCAGATTTTGTGAATGATGGGCAGGAGGAAGGCTCCGGTTTTTCCGGTTCCGGTCTGGGCGCAACCAATCAGGTCTTTTCCTTCCAGCACGGCTGGAATAGCCTGCTCCTGAATGGGGGTTGGATTCGACCATCCGCATGCTTCAAGCCCCTCCAGCAATTCGTCGTATAATCCTAATTTTTCGAAAGTCAAATGTAATTCTCCTTATATAATGTACTTATTCCAGCCTTTTTATCCCCTGAAAATCAACCAGGAGCAAATTGGAAAGTGAAATTTTACCAAAAGTAAATTTAATTCCTGATAACACCTTGTTAAATAATTCGCAACAAATTTAAGGAATGTCAATGTCTGCATCAAAAGAGTTTATCCCGATCCCACCTCAACCCGACTTGCAGAGAATACACCTGAGACTTTTCCCAGCAATTCGAGCAGTTTATCCAGCTGGGAAGTGTCGCGGATAAATACTTTAAAGGTGCCCTCAAACATCCCATCCTGAGAGTCGATGGTAATGCTGCGGATATTGAGCTTCATGCTGATGGAAATGATCTTGATCAGGGAATTCATCATGCCCTGGCGGTCTTCTCCAATGATGCGAATGCCAGCCAGAAAGGAAATGTCATGCATTTCCGTCCACTTGCTTTTGATGATATTGCTCCCAAAATTGGACATGGCCTGAATGGCCTGGGCGCAGTTGGTGCGGTGAATCACCACCCCCTGATCAGGATCGAAAAAGGCCAGAATGTCGTCACCCGGGATGGGCTGACAGCAATGCCCGAAACGGTAATCAGAAAAATCCATGTCCTGCCCGATCATGAGCATGTCCGAATCCTTGCCGGTTTTGGTGCGGAGCAATTCTTCGAAATCGGCCTTGGTTTCGAGACGTTTGCGCCCCGTTTCCTCTGCTTCCAAAGGAATGCGTTTCCCTTCTTTCTTCAGGTCAATGAAGGCCTGCAGCTTTTCCATATCCAGACGGCGGGCTCCGATCAGGTAGAAAAATTCTCCTTCACTGGGAATTTTAAAATAGGCGAGCAATTCCTTCATCTCCTCAGAATGCTCGTCCACATTGAATTTGCGGGCTTTTCGTTGGAAAATTTCCCTCCCCTTGTCGGCAATGATCCGCTTCTCCCGCTTGACCCCGTCCTTGATTTTATGCTTGGCTTTGGAAGTTTTGGCGTAATTGAGCCAGTCCTCCTTGGGAATCTGCTTTTTGGAAGAAATGATCTCCACCTGGTCGCCATTGTGCAGGGTATAGCTGAGCGGCACCACAGAGTTATTCACCTTGGCTCCAATGCAGGTATCCCCGATGCGTGAGTGGATTTCGTAGGCAAAATCGATCACCGTGGAATCTGCGGGCAGCTTGATCAGGTCGCCCTTGGGTGTAAAGACAAAAACCTCCTCGGTCACGAGGTTGGTTTTGAATTCGCGCACCACGTCCACTGCGTTCATGTTGGGGTTTTCGAGCAATTCCCGCACATGTCCCAGCCACTTATTAAAGGTGTTGTCAAAGGTGGAATCGTTTTCCTTGTAGCGCCAATGGGCAGCCAGACCTTTTTCCGCCACAAAATCCATTCTTTCCGAACGGATCTGCACCTCAATCCAGCGACCGCGGGGCCCCATCACGGTCACGTGCAGAGATTCATAGCCATTGGATTTGGGAATGGTGATCCAGTCGCGCAGGCGTTCAGGATTGGGGGTGTAAAGTTCGGTCAGCAGCGAATAAACCCGCCAGCAATCTGCCTTTTCTGTAGGGGTGGAACTGTTGAGGATGATGCGAATGGCAAACAGGTCATACACTTCCTCAAAAGGGATATTCTGCCGCTGCATCTTGGCGTAGATGGAATAAACCGTCTTAAAACGGTCTTTGATCTTGAAATCCAGCCCCGTGGCATTGAGTTTTTCACGGATCGTGCGGATAAAACTCTGGATATAATACCTGCTTTCGCGCTTATTTTTCTTGAGTTTGGAATTCAGCGCCATGTAGATGCTGGGTTCCGTGTATTTGAGGGAAAGATCCTCCAGTTCGATCTTGATTTCGTGCAGACCCAGGCGGTTGGCGAGGGGTGCGTATAAATAAAGCGTCTCAGAAGCGATTTTGAGCTGGCTTTCCTTCTTCATGTGCTGGAGCGTCCGCATGTTGTGCAGGCGGTCGGCCAGCTTGATCAGGATCACCCGGATATCGTCGGAGAGGGTGAGCAGCATTTTGCGGAAGTTTTCCGCCTGGGCCGAGCTTTTGTGGTCAAAAACTCCTGAAATTTTGGTCAGACCGTCGATGATGACCTCCACTTCGCGGCCAAATTCCCGCCTTATATCTTCGAGTTCGGCAAAAGTATCCTCCACCACGTCGTGCAGGAGGGCACACACCACGGAGGTGGGGTCCAACCCGACCTCGCGGACCACAATTTTTGCCACAGAAATGGGGTGGAATATATAGGGCTCACCTGATTTGCGCCGGGCTCCCTTGTGGGCTTCCAGTGAATATTCAAAGGCCTTTCTGATCTCTTTGCGGTCTGATTTATTGGAAATGGGATAGCAAACCCGCATCAGACTGCGGTACGCATTCAGAATATCCTTTCGCTCTTTTTCTAAAAATTCAGTAGTTGTATCCATGCCTGAAATACACTCAGTTAAATTAAGGATTTTGTTTTTGATTACTAAATAAAATCTTTCTACTTTTACGCCGTTTTTCCGGGGATTTTCCCCTTTTTGCGGGTGTGGCGAAACTGGTAGACGCGCTAGATTTAGGATCTTGTGCCGTATGGCTTGGGGGTTCGAGTCCCTTCACCCGCACAACAAAGCTAAGGGCATCTGAGGATGCCATTATTTTTTACTTTAAATCTGATCATTTTGGACATTAAACTTGATAAAACTGACGATCTCAATGGCCTGATCACCGTGACCGTAACTCCGGAAGATTACAAAGCCAATCTGGTTGAGAAATTGAAAGATTATGCTAAAAAAGCAAATCTGAAAGGCTTTCGCAAAGGAAAAGTGCCAATCAGCCTGATTAAAAAGATGGTTGGACCTGGTTTGATGCTCGATGAACTCAACAAAATCCTTATCGAGCGTCTGAACGCCTACATCGTGGACGAAAAGCTGAACCTGATTGGAAATCCCCTGCCCAAATCTGCTCTGGATATGGCGCTGGATGTGGATGCCGACCAGGAAATCGTATTTGATTACGAAGTGGGATTTGCCCCTGAAATCAAACTCAGCTACGACGTGAAAGTATCTCCTGCCCGCTACAAAGTGGTAATGGATGATGCCCAGCTCGATAAAGAAGTAAGAAATCTGGCTGAGCGCTACGGGAAAATGGAAAACCCTGAAGAATCCATGAGCGGCGACACCCTGTACGGCAAATTATTTGCCCAGCCCGGTCAGGAGGACAAAGTGCCTGATGGTTTCCGTTTTGGATCCAGCCCCATGGTCATGCTGCCCCTCAAGCCAGAAAATCTGCCTGCAGATTCTCCTTTCAAAGATATGCTGGCCGGCAAAAAAGCTGATGATGTGATCGAAGGTATCAAACTGGACGAGATCATTGCCGAAGATGCAGACCAGAAATCTTACTGGAGATTTGCCAAAACCCAGCACAATTACAATCCCGAAAGCACGCCCGAAATGGTGAGCGACGAGGAATTGAGCGTGCTGAAAGGTCTGACTTTCAATTTTGAAGTGAAGAAAGTCAATCGCATCATTCCCGAAGAACTGAATGCTGACTTCTTCGCCAGAATTTTCCCTTCAGAGGTAATTGAGGATGTGGATGCTTTCCGCGAAAAACTCCGTGCTGAAATGGAAAAATACTTCGATGAAGACGCAGACCGCCTGGTGAAAAACCAGATTGCCGACGCCATCATGGAGGTGACTCCTGTTAATCTGCCCGTTGAATTCCTGAAAAAGTGGCTGATCAACAGCGAGGAGAAGGTTACCAAAGACAATATCGAAGAAGAATGGGCCAAATTCGAAAAAGGTCTGGCCTGGACCCTGCTCACCAAGCAGATGCGCACTGAAAACCCCGAGCTGGAAGTGACCGACGAGGACATGCGCAATCAGGTAATTTCTCTGGTTTCTCAGCAGTTTGGGGCTGAAATTGAAGGTGACCGCCTGAACAACATCGTGGATTACTACCTGAAAGACGAAAAGATGAGCGAGCAGGTGTTCCGCGATCTGGCCGACAAAAAAATCTTCGATTTTGTGTTGACCAAAGTCAGCCCGGCCGAGCAGGAAATTACCGCAACAGAATACATCAAACTGGGAAAATAATCCCGGGGAGGAATACAATATCTGACAGACTTTCCCGGTCATTAAACCTGACCGGGATTTTTTGTCTCCCAACGAACTGTCAATCCGGCCGGAGGCAGTTTTTTTGCGGAACCAAAACCCCGGTTTGTCAGTTATCAACATTCGGCCAGTTGCCCCAGGGGTGGCTTGCGAATAAGTTTTTATCTATGTTATTTTGAACCCAACGGTACTCAACTAAAAAATTTACCTTTATGATGGATCATAACGAATTTAATAAATACGCAACCAGGCATATGGGGATCAATTCTCAAACCCTGTATGACTACACCAGCCACTTCAATGCTGGCGGAGTTCCGGGCGTATATGGGCTTACCCCCAACATCATCGAAGAACGTACCATGAACATTGCCGTGATGGACGTATTTTCCCGTCTGATGATGGACCGTATTATTTTCCTGGGCACTGGTATCAACGATCAGGTGGCCAACATCGTGGTGGCCCAGTTGCTTTTCCTGGAGTCAGTTGACGCCAAAAAAGACATCTATATCTACCTCAATTCTCCCGGCGGCTCAGTGTATGCAGGACTGGGAATCTACGACTGTATGCAGTATGTACGTCCTGATGTGGCCACCATCTGCACGGGTATGGCGGCTTCCATGGGTGCAATTCTGCTTTGCGCAGGTACCAACGGCAAGCGCACGGGCCTGCCTCACAGCCGGGTCATGATTCACCAGCCACTGGGCGGCGCCCAGGGACAGGCTTCTGATATCGAGATCGTGGCCAAACAAATCCAGATGCTGAAAAAGGAATTGTACGACATCATTTCCAAGCATTCAGGTCAGGATTACGACAAAGTTTGGGCCGACAGCGACCGCGACTACTGGATGACCTCCTTTGAAGCCAAAGAATATGGCCTGATCGACGAAGTACTGGAACAAAAACCTTAATTTTTCTCTATCCATGTCAAACCAGAAGAAAATCCATTGTTCATTTTGTGGTCGTGCCAAAAGAGAGGTTGGCGTATTGCTGGCCGGATACGGTGGAGCGCATATTTGCGATTCCTGCGTTGAGCAGGCCCACCAGATCATCAAGGACGATTACCAGAAAACGCCTCAGGGACAAAAGCTCAATATGCTGAAGCCCCGGGAAATCAAGGATTTTCTGGATCAGTATGTGATTGGTCAGGACAACGCCAAGAAAGTGATTTCTGTGGCTGTGTACAACCATTACAAGCGCATCAATTCACTGGCAGACAAGGATAATGATGTGGAAATTGAGAAAAGCAATATCCTGCTGGCTGGCTCCACGGGCACAGGTAAAACCCTGATGGCCCGCACCATCGCCAAGATTCTCAACGTGCCATTCTGCATTGCTGACGCCACGGTGCTGACCGAGGCGGGTTATGTGGGTGAGGACGTGGAAAACGTGCTGGTGCGCCTGCTGCAGGCGGCTGATTATAATGTGGAAGCGGCTCAGCAGGGTATTGTGTACATTGACGAATTGGATAAAATTGCCCGCAAGGGGGATAATGCCTCCATTACCCGCGACGTGAGCGGGGAGGGGGTGCAGCAGGCCCTGCTGAAAATGCTGGAAGGCACCGTTTCCAACGTGCCGCCCAAAGGGGGGCGCAAGCACCCCGAGCAGAGCATGATCCAGATCGATACCTCCAATATCCTCTTTATCTGTGGCGGCGCCTTCGACGGACTGGAAAAAATCATTGCCAATCGTCTCGCGGTGAAAACTGTAGGCTTTAAATCCGCAGAAAAAGTGGAGATGAATCTGGATTCCATTTTCAAATACATTTCTCCTGCCGACCTGCGCAATTTCGGTCTGATCCCGGAAATCATTGGCCGTCTGCCCGTGGTGACCTTCATGGAACCCCTGGACAAAGTGGCCCTGAAATCCATCCTCACCGAGCCCAAAAATGCCCTGACCAAGCAGTACAAAAAGCTGTTTGAACTGGAAGGCAAGGAACTGGAATTTACCCAGGGAGCCCTCAATTTCATCGTGGACAAGGCCGAAGAGCTGGCTTTGGGCGCCCGTGGACTGCGTTCCATCCTGGAAGTGATCATGCTCGACGCCATGTACGACCTGCCCGACAACAGTGAAACGAAGTTTTCCATCACGGTCGATTATGCCCGCGAGAAATTTGGCAAAGGCGACAGCCTCAGCCTCAAGATCGCCAGCTGATCAACAGAATTGCAAAAAATCCAATCCCCCTGTAACCTTTCAGGGGGATTTTTTTTGCCCCAAATTGTACCAAATTCAGCACACCTGGCAGGAATTCTGTGTATAGCCCGGTCATTTTTCAACAAAAAGGGCCTTAGTTTTACATCTGGTAATATGCGGGCAAACCAGCCCGTTTGATAGGAAATGAATCCTGCTTATGCTATTCTTACAATCGACTACTGACACTCTCGCGGCGGCCACTGAGCAAGCTCCTGAGGAAGTAAAAACTTCTATGTTTGGCCTCCTCATGCAGGGTGGCTGGACTATGATCCCCATTGGTTTATTATTTATCCTGGCTGTGTTCATCTTTGTGGAGCGCTACATGCAAATCCAGAAAGCCAACCAGGACCCTGCTTCCTTCATGGCCACGGTGCGTTCTTACGTGCTGGCGGGCAACCTCGAACAGGCCAAAACCTTTTGCATGACCGAAAACACGCCCTTTTCCCGTATGATTCTGAAAGGGATCAACCGTTTGGGAACGCCCTTGCGTGACATTGCGGCGGCCATTGAGAATGTGGGCGCCCTGGAAGTGTACCGCCTGGAAAAACGCCTGACCATTCTGGCTACCATTGCGGGTGCGGCTCCCATGCTGGGCTTCTTTGGTACGGTAAGCGGGATGATCACGGGCTTTCAGCGCATCGCTCACCTGCAGGGGAATGTCAATCCCTCTGAACTTGCGGGCGCCATTTACACTGCCATGGTTACCACCGCAGGCGGACTGCTGGTAGGGATCATCGCCTATCTGGGCTATAACACCCTGGTGAGTATGGTGAGCAGCATTGTTTTCAAAATGGAATCCACCTCCACTGATTTTATCGACTTACTCCAGGAACCAGCAAAATGAGCAGACTCAAATCCAGACTCAAACCGAGCGCGGAATTCAGTAGTTCGTCCATGGCGGACCTCGTTTTCCTGCTGCTGATCTTCTTCATGCTTACCTCGTCCTTCGTAACCCAGGCGGGCGTGAGCATTACCCTGCCCAACAGCGAATCTGAAAAATCATCAGACGGAAAGAATGCCGTTACGATTTCTGAGGACGGCAGGTACTTCTGGAATGAAAGGGAGGCCGGCATAGGGGCAGAGGAGGATTTGAAAAAGGCCGAAATCGCCAGTGAGATTGAAAAGGTGCTGACCGACGAAGATGAAGAAAATAATGTGGTCACCCTGCGCGTTGACAAGGAAGTGACCATGGAAAAAGCCGGGTTTGTGATCTCGCAGATCGCAAAATATGGCGGTAAAGTGGTGATTGCCACGGAAAAAGAATAAATTAAGATAATTATTTTCGGTTTTTGTGGAATCCTGAAAAAGGAAGCACCTTCAGGAAAATAACATTCGAAAATCAACATCATGGATAAGGCCAGTCTTGAAATCAGAATACAGGAACAGGAAAAAAAAGACCTGATCAAAGCGGGCGGCATCACTGCAGGTGTCACTTTGCTGCTTTTGCTGCTCATGTCCTTTTGGATTGCCATGCGGGGCATGATTCCCCCTCCGGGCGAAAAGCAGTATATCGCGGCTGGCTCCATAGATTTTGGCGACTGGAACGAAGGTTCCCAGAATGTGAATAATCTGGAGAAAACCGTTCCCAATCCCTCAGAATCAGCTCCTTCCCAATCCAATCCCCAACCCGTACAGGAATCGTCCTCACCTCCTGTGGTGACGCCACCCAACGATGTGATTTCCTCCACGGCCGAGGAAGAGGTAACCACGCCCAAACAAAACGAAGTAAAACAGGAGACCAAAGTAACCCCTAAAGAGGCGGTAAAGCCCGTTACGGAAACCAAAACTGAACCCAAAGACACCAAAAGCGACTCTCAGACGGATTCAGATAAAAATAATCCCAATGCCAATACGGGCGCCAACGATGGCAAGTCCAATACGCCAGGCAATAAAGGCCGCCCTGACACCCAGGTACTCGATCCCAATGGATTGTATTCATGGGGTGAAGGTCCTGGTACCTTAAACGGAAGAATTCCCGTTCTTCTCGGGGAACCAATTTATAACGTGCAGCAAGAGGCCAAACTGACCTTCGAATTCGTAATTTCCCCAGATGGAACGGTGAAATACGTGAAACCTCCTGTGACCAATAACCCGGGCCTGAAAAAGGCGGGCATGGACGCCATCCGCAAGTGGAAGTTCAACGAAGTTGAGCAATCCATGGGAGACCAGACCAGCCGCGTGACCATTCTCTTCAAGCTGAATTAACCCAATCCCAGCCTCCAGGCCGCGAATTCCAAAGGAATTCTCACACTATCCTGCCTGATCTCGTACCAGGGTTGTGCATTTCGCCCCGCATTTTTCAGGTAATCTCCAATTACATTAAAAACCCAGCGCGACGGCTTGGCATTTCCTTCCAGAATCACAGGCCCATTGGGGGTAAACAGGATGTCAAAGCCAATTTCCAGAAATTCTCCATATTCTGTTGCAAGTAAGTGACTGGCTTTCAGGCAGATTTCGCAAACCATTTCCTGTAAAGCTTCTGCCCTCTGTCCCTGATGTTTTTGGAAATAATCTTCCAGATCGGTCATGGGCAAAGCTGTACCTCCCGTACTCAGATTGGCTGTGGCGCCGCCTTTTTTGCCCAGACGAATCCCGGCACCCGTAACCTGATACCTGCCCCGGTAATTTTGCACCAGCACCCGCAAATCCAGCGGACGACCCTCAAAAGGTACGGTCTGGGCATCATATTGCACTAAAAACTCAGCAGAATTGATCCTTTCCTGCAGGAACTTTTGAAAAGCTGTTTGGTCAGCAAAATGATACTGATAACCTCCTGAAGCCCGGGCCAGCACAGAGTTTCCTTCCAGCCAGATCTTATAAATATCAGCCCCCATGGAGCCAAAAATGGGTTTCAGGTAGTATTTCTGGCCGGGAATCAGGCCATTTAGCAGGGATTCTTCCACCGTAAAAGTGGAAAGGGTAGGCAAATTGTGCTTTTCCAGAAAGGCATGAAAGTCCACCTTGTGATTGAGCAAATGCATGAGCGCAGCGGGATTCAACAAGAAAAATTTACTGCTTTTCTCAAAGGCCAGCAAAACCTCCTTAGCCAGGTACTTGCCGGGAAGATCCGTGGAAAAGGCGCGGAAATAGTTCAGTTTAGGGGTTTGCTGTTGAATCTCCTGCCAGATTCCGTCCCTGAAAACGTAGCCAGTTTCCAGCCCGGGTTGGGGTTGGGAAAGGGATAAATTCTGGGGAAAATAAAAAAAAGGTTCAAAGGGAATTTCCGGCCAGGAGCGGACCATGTCCTCAAAATAATAAGTCTGTTTGCCGAAAATAAGTCCCTTGCCCGCGGAAAAATTCCCGGCTCCTGCATTGGGAAAGGCAATTACGCCGAATTGTGAAGCGCTTGAATCCATTTCTGAAATTATTGACGAAATTGCGAAAAATTACTCAGATTCAGGGAAATGAACATTCTGGACAAACTGCCCATGTTTCAGCGTCAGGGGGGCTCGGCCATCAAGCCCGGTCTGGACCACATTCAAAGCATGTGTGCGGCGCTGGGTCATCCTGAGCGGAAATTTCCCGCAGTTCACGTGGCCGGCACCAATGGCAAAGGGTCTGTTTCGAGCATGATGGCCTCCGTGCTGACCGCCCAGGGCTATAAAACGGGTTTGTTTACCTCGCCCCACCTCAAATCATTCACGGAAAGGATTCGCATCAACGGACAGGCCATTGCTGAAGAAGATGCACTTGGATTTGCAGATCAGCATGAAAAATTGATTGAAGCAACGGATTTGAGCTTCTTTGAAGCCACCACGGCCATGGCTTTTGACTACTTTGCCCGGCAGCAGGTGGATATTGCAGTGATTGAAGTAGGATTGGGCGGCAAATTTGACTCTACCAACGTTCTGAATTCCATCCTGACCGCGATTGCCCAGATCGGGCTCGATCATCAGAGTATTTTGGGCAATACCCTCCCTGAAATCGCGCGGGAAAAAGCGGGAATTATCAAGCCGGGAGTTCCCATTGTGCTGGGAAAAAACAAATCCACTGTCTGGGAGACGATATTTCAGGAAGCAGAAATGCAAAAAGCGCCATTTTGCTACGCTCCTGAATGGGTGGAAGCGATCAAAACCCAGGGGGATCTCTATGGAAATTTTTATGACCTGACCTTTCGGGAAGGGGATTCCCTCACCGGGTTATTTTGTGATTTGCCGGGCTGGTATCAGGCTGAAAATCTGGCTACTGCGGCGCAGGCCTTGAAATTGCTGGAAAAGTCAGGATTTGCCTGCAGTCCTGAAGCATGGCGCAGGGGCCTCGGGGCGGTGAAGCAATTTGCAGGTTTGCGGGGCAGGATGGAGGTTTTGCAGGATAATCCCCGCGTAATTGCGGACATTGGCCATAACGAAAGTGGGGTGGAGGTGGCCATCATGCAGATTGTCAGCTCAGAATATAAACAGCTGCACATAGTCTGGGGCATGTCGGCCGATAAGGACCACCAATCCATGCTGGGGCTTCTGCCCCGGGAGGCGATTTATTACTTCGTAAAGCCAGATTTGCCCCGGGGTACAGATGCAAATGAGCTAAAAGAAAAGGCTGCCACAATGGGTTTGATGGGCGAGAGCTATGCCTCGGTCAGGGCGGGATATGAAGCTGCCCTGGAAAGGGCAGATCCGGTTGATTTGGTATTCGTGGGGGGCTCAGCCTACGTGGTGGCTGAGGTTATCTGAGCCTGGTCTTTTCAACAATTATTTACTCGTCAGGTATCGTCCCGGTATGGAAACGACCAGGTTATTTCCCAAGAATCTGCAAAATAGCCCTCCTGGGCTATTTCAACCTGTAGGGTCGGGTTTCTACCCGGGATTCGCCGGGCTGGGCCTGGTTGGGGAGGGTTAAAACCCACCCCAATTGAAATTCGCGAGGGATTGAAAATCCTTCGGGAGACTTGAGAGGTGGATTTCAGGGGTTCGGGGGCTAAAGCCCCCTTTGGGTGGCATGCCTCATCCCAACGACGTGCGAAAACGACCAGGTTGTTTCCCAATACATGCACGGCCCGGCCCCGCCCGGACCGTCGGGATCGACCGCAGCGCGGTCGCATTATGGTAGCTCATGGAATGGGCGTGGGATTTCCGTACAGACGCGATTTATCGCGTCTCAAAGAGCGCCCCCCATGCATCTCACGGCCCTGGCCTCCCTGCCCGAAAGGGCAGATGATCGACCGCAGCGCGGAAGCTTTAATAACCCTCCGCACTCAATATCGCGACGCTCCATGGTTGTTTCCCCATGCATTCCGCCGCCTGGCGATAGCCTTCAGCCCAAACCCTTGCTGCACCCATGGTTTCTATCCCTGCCCTCAAAATATACTCTGATTTTCCGCCAGGTATCCTCCTAAAAACGGCCCGTATGGGCTCAGAAAGCCCAAAGCTACATTGGGGGTAGCTCTGAGCTAGGTTGGGGGTAGCTCTGAGCTAGGTTGAGGGTAGCTCTGAGCTACCCTTGAGGTACCCCTGAGCTACCCTCGGGGTACCTCTGAGCTACCCTTGGGGTACCTCTGAGCTACCTTTGGGGTACCTCTGAGCTACCCTGGACTTACCCCTGAGCTACCCTGGACTTACCCCTGAGCTACCCTGGACTTACCCCTGAGCTACCCTGGACTTACCCCTGAGCTACCCTCAAGGTACCCCTGAGCTACCCCTAGGGTACCCCTGAGCTACCCTTGGGGTACCTCTGAGCTACCCTCGGGGTACCCCTGAGCTACCCTAAGGGTACCTTTTTGGTTCCGACACGCAACCTTGCGACATGGCCTGTTTGAGGGGTGATTTCGAATAGATGGGCATTGCAAACCGATATGTAAAAGATTATTTTTTCTTTAAAAGACGCAAAAATCTGCTTCACCCTTATATACAAAGTGTCTCGGATTGGGTTACAAGGTGCCTTCAGGGGGGAAGGAGGCCTTTGGAATATGGGGATCACTAAATGGGAGTTTTTTAACCTTTGTCAATTTGTGTTGGATTTTCCTTTGCATTCTCACTAAATTTTGTCCATCTTTCCCCAGAAATAACCTTACTGGTTTTCAAACAAGCAGGCTCAGACTTTTCGGGAATTTATTCATTTCAATTGACATGAGAGGTCAATTGTGTTCGCTTAATTCGACCATGGTTCCGCAAGAACTTTGTTTAGGGAACCTCTAAAAACTTCGAATCTCTGCGTTGGACTTGGCTCAGAAATGCTCATTTACGGTAGTAAACTGCGCTTTCTTCACCTGCGTCCGCCTCGATCTTCTTTGTTTTTAGAGATCCCCTTTATTCACCTTTTAGCCAAGTAACTATGTTTTTCAGAATTACCCTTCTAATTGCGATGCTGTGCATCGCGGGCCTGGTTCAGGCACAAACCGTGAGCGCCACCCTGCCCCAAATCTGGTTTGGGGATGTGGAATGGGCCGACATAAATGGAGACAGCCTTCCTGATCTTTTTCTGACCGGGACGGATAGCCTGGGAGACGCCCATTCTTCTTGTTGGGAAAATACCGGATCAGGTTTTCTACAGGTTCCATCTTTGTTGCCGTCCTCCAATTTTCAACCATTACGGCAAAGTGCGGCCGAATGGGGTGATATTGACCTCGACGGTGACCTTGATTTGGTAATCTGTGGTCTGAAGGGCGATCACCTCCCGTGGACAGGGATCTACCTAAATTCGGGAGGCAACCAGTTCTCCCTAATCACCTCACAATTACCCGGCTGCAAGGGAGCCGGAATGGCGCTGGGGGACGTGGATGCAGACGGGGACCTGGATCTGATTATGAGCGGTTTTACGGTCAATGGAGATACCACTTTGTTGTTTCTCAACGATACCTCCCAGGCGCTTTTTACTGCAGGAATTATCGGTATTGATGGAGTATCCGGGCGTTCTCTTGATTTGAAAGATTTCGAAGGTGACGGTGACCTTGATCTGGTAATTAATGGGCTGAGTCCGGATGTGCAACAGGTCTGTCAGGCCCTGGCCTGGAATGGTAATGGATTTACAAGTATCCCCGGTCTGCCGCGGTCGTCCAGTGGTTCGGTTAGCTGGGGAGATGCAGACGGAATTGGGAATCTTGATGTGCTGGTGCTTGGCGCCCGCGATGGACATTACCAGGGCACTGCCTGGTACTATACCAGCGGACAGTTGAAACCTTCTCCATGGGCTGTGAATGGGCTGTGCAACAGCGGCTCGGCCTGGGCCGACTACGACGGTGACGGCCTCCCCGACGTGGCGGTGGCCGGAGAGGAAGGTCCAAATCTGGTTTGCCGTATCTATCAAAATACCACGAGCGGGTTTGTGAATATCAATGCACCCAATCTGGTGGGGCTATCTTACCCCGTGCTGAAATGGACGGATGTGAATAACGACGGAGATCCCGATCTGAGCGTAAGCGGCCTGGATGCCTCAGGCACCCCCCGTTTTCTGATCTATCTCAATAGCAACGGCTCCTTTTCCATTTACTAACCACCTGACTTAACCTTTATGAAAAAGACTCTTAATTTAATCGCCTTCTTCATGCTTGTGGGGGCGTTCATTTCTCCACTTTTAGCTCAGATTATTACCCCCAACCTGCGGGCCTACTATACCTTCGACGGGGCTCTGCCCGCAGATTCCTGGCCCAACGGCCTTCACATAGACCAAAGTACACCTTCCCTCATTTCCGGGAATTTCCAACCTCTCAAGGGAAATTATATCTGGTACAACCAACAGGACATGTATACATCGCACCCCGTACCAGAAGTATCTCTGGCCACCATGAGTCAGGATACGGTAAACTGCGGCGCAGTAACCCTTGAGTTCTGGATTCGCCCGGGAAATGATTTCGACTTTGGTTATCCAATATTTTGGGAAAACCGGCTCGACTTTTTTCTCAGCGACCAAAGGTTGGAAGCACGGGTGCATTGTGTGAATAATGTGACCCATAGCCTGAAGGTACCCCTTAACCAAATCGGTCGTAAGGACCCAACCTATTATACAGACGGCAACTGGCATCAAATTGCCCTGGTGGTGGACGGCCAGACTGGCAAGGTATTTATCTACGTGGATGGGGTGTGCCCGGCGGGGTTCAGTAAGCAATTTCCAGGTATGGGTGCATTGAACGATGGGGACAATTTCTATTTCAATTTCAATAAACCCGACCAGGCTGTTAGGTACGAAGGCGCTTTGGATGAGGTGGCGCTTTTTGACGAAGCACTTCCAGCCAAGGCTATTTACCAGCATTTTCTGGATGTTTCTGGCGGCAATATTTACCAAACCACCCTTAATCTTACCAATATTGTTGTGCCGCAAAACTATCTGGTGGATGAATATACTACCAACCCCTTTGAATTTGCTCCTGGCTACCCAAATGTGGGGCAAACAGGTCTGGAATTGTTCAAAACTTATCCGGGTACCCGTTTTGGCAGGCACCATGGGTTACCCCGCAATAATCCCTGGGCCCCGAGGTTGAATATCCTTTCTGATGGGTCCTGGCAAGGGGGAAAAGCCCTGCAAAGGGAAATGATTGACCATTTTCATTATAAATTATTATTAGGGTCTGCAAGTCAGGCAAAATCGTACGATGCTGTCAATATTAATAATACTGCGGTGAAGCATTTTACAGATTTGGCGGAAGAAGGTAAATATGACTCTATTCCAAGACTACTCATAACCTCATGGGCCAATGAAATTTCCAATATGTTTCCAAGCAGCGGGTCTGCCTGGCCAAATTCTATGGGTTACCTTACTAAGGCCCGTTTTGAGAAACCCGGGCTTGATACGGCTGCTCATGCCATAAATTTCCTTACTCAAAAAGGAATTTGTAGCCATGTAAAGGACACCAGTTTGTTTTTTTGGAGCCCAGCGGCACCTCTCTGGATTATCAATGATTCTATCAGGGATTACGACGGATGGGTCCTCAAAACCAACCTGGTTCATATTATTAGTAAGCTTACCCGAAAGGGGATTGAGGAGATCAGTGAAAATGGGGAAATGCTAAGGATTTGCCCGGAAAAGGATTATTTGCCTGATCCCAGGGTAGGGATGGATTTTTCCGCTTTTGGAGGTTCTTGGGAAGAGTATAAAGCTTCAAGAGGCACCCGTTTTCGCCAAAAGTACCTCCATTGGTCCCTGGCATATCTTGACTCCCTGAACTCACAATGGGGACTGGACAGTACGACCACGGTTCAGTGGTACAGTATTGGCGGGAATCAAAAATATTCCCATGGGAAACTTCAATATGATACAGCAAGAACTATTCTTACTGAAACTAATGGAATTCGGCGTGCTTCGCCTTATTTATATCCTCAGCGCCCCCAAAACTGGAGATATGCAGCAGGAGGTCCGCTCACTGGAATAAGTGAAATCGTGGCTGGCAGAATTGTAGAGATCGGATTAAATGAGCCTCTCTTTAATCCCTTTGTTTCCCCTGGATTCAATGATTCAACTGACGCTTATGATGTTGGGGATCATGCTACCATCCGACCCGGCCAATGGCTAGGGCTTCTGAAAAACCTTGGGGTGATGGGCGCAGATATGTACACTCCCTTTTTGTATAGTCCCGCAGATTCGGGGGAATACAGAGTCTGGAAACTCGCCATCCCAGGCTACGCCCAGGGCATAACCTCCCGCTTTCCCCAGTTCATGTACCAAGGTACGCTTTTGGAGGGCGATACTGGGGTGGCCCAGCTTGGGGCCAACCTGATGTTTACTGCTTATTCCTTTTCCACCGGTTCCCTGATGGATTACGTAAACGTTCGCCAACTGAATGGAAGCGATGTGTTTATGATCAGCGGATCGGCACAGAAAAGCGGCTGGACTCAGGGCAATGGAGATCACGAACGAAACGTCATGATCACCCTTGCCAACGATCCTGTTCATTTTCAGGTTAGGCGGCAGGGCAGTACCTATATCTTTGACAAAAGCGTCAATCCGCCGCTGTTTATTCAACTGGATCGCTGGCATGAATGGAAGGAGCCCTATTGGTGGTGCCGGGATTTTCTCTTTGATGCAGAAGTGGCCGACACGGCCTCAGGCTTTAACCTCCATACCGAAACCGCCAACGCAGTGAGCCAGTACGACTTTCGCAACTTCACCAGTTTCATAGCATACAGCAACGGGGGTTTTTCAGAATACGCCTTTCTGGTGCGGGATTCCCTTGATCAGGATACCCTCTATCCTTGGATCAGGGCCCGCATAAGCAGCGGCAGCGCCCAGATCGACCTGAATATGGATGGCAACCAGATCCGCACCGTGAGCGGGGTCAATTCCCCCAACTGGGAGTGGTATCGCCCTGATTCGGGATTTTGGGTTTTACAAAAGGGCTATCACCTCCTTCGCCTGGAAAACCCTACCGCGGGGCTGGAAATTGATCAGATTTTGCTGAAGCGCTGGGAGGGCGACATACGGCCCGACACCCTGACCCAGGCCTTTTTTACCTGGACGGCTGGTTGCGCAGGTACCCCCACCCAGTTTACGAACCTGAGTACCACCATCCCGGGTTGTGTGGACTACAGGTGGACCTTTGGCGACGGCGGAAAATGGTACACCGGCGACAGCACCGTGAGCCATGTTTTTCCAGCTCCGGGCAATTATCCCGTAACCCTCATCCTGACCGAACAATGTACCGGCCACAGAGACACTTTTGTGGATACGGTCACGGTGCCCGGCCTCCTGCTGAGTCTGGGGCCCGATCTGACCATTTGCCAGGGAGACTCGGTGGAAATAGAGCCAGATACCATTGGTGCGGGCTACCTGCTGAACTGGACCTGGACAAAAAACCTGATTAATTACGATACCACGGTCACCTCTTTTTGGGTTTGGCCTGACACCTCTGTCATCCAAACTCAATACAATCTGCATGCCCTGGATACCCTCACAGGCTGTGAGGCGGAAGACAGTTTTCTGCTCTCGGTCATTCAGAATCCTAAAGTAACCCTGACCCTGTTGGATAGCGTGGTATGTGACGGAGAACCCCTGCAATTGCTGGCCACGGGAGGATTCTGCTACATGTGGTCGCCTGATTCCGTGATTCTGGATTCCAATAAAATGATCCCCAACCCAAAGGTTGAAATCACTGATAGCACCCTGATGATTGTAACTGGTTGGGACGTGAATATGTGCGCCAGCAGCAGCGATTCGCTGTGGCTGGTGCCGATGGGGAAGGATTCGATGGTCCCGCCTCCCATAAAGGTGTGTGAAGGAGCCTTGCTGCAGCTTGGTGTCTCGGGTGGAGATTCCTTTTCCTGGACGGCCACCCTGGGCGGTTCCGGATCCTCCCAGGCTTTGCCGGGCATTTTGGATAGTAATTTCATTGCCACCCCTACCGCAACCATGCCCGCTTTCCCGCTCTGGTTCAAGGTGAAAATATACCGCAATGGCTGTGAATTCAATGATCAGTATCAGGTGCTTTCTGAAAGCGTGGATCACCTTTCCAATGGCCCGGATTCGACGGTATGTGCAGGAGATACCATCCTGCTCCATTTCAGCGGGACCTTTGCCAACCCCAATGCCCCGGATGGGATCGGGTACAGCACCAATAAATATGACTCCATTTTTTGGTTTCCGTCCGGAATCCAGGCAGACAATAAGGGCTATGCCTTTGTAGTCCCTCAGGCTCCTGCCACCTATACTGCCGTCTTGTGGAATAATGGCTGTTCGAGGGTGGATACTGTGCGGTTGAGTCCCGCCCTGGTGGCGCACACCTCCTTCAAGGATACCAGCATTTGCCAGGGAGATACGGTGGAATTACAATCCCACGGCGGAGACAGCCTGCTGGGCTGGCTACCGACTGACAGTCTATTGGATCCCTTTTCGGATACTACTATGGCCTGGCCAACTCAAACCACTACCTTCCAGGTGGCAAGAATTGATAGTAATGGTTGTTTTGGGGTGGACACTGTGCGGGTGGAACTATTCCAAACCAATTTCACCCTCGCCACCCACGACACCTCCGTTTGCGGTGGCGATTCAGTATTATTGCTTGCTTCGGGAGGAATTTCCTATCAATGGTCGCCTGCGAATTCACTGTCAGGGGCTTCCAACGACAGTGCCTGGGCCTTTCCCGACACCACTACAACCTACACGGTGGTGATAACGGACTCCAACGGTTGCGTGGGCACGGATACGGTGCGGGTAGTCGTGAACGAGAATGGTTTCGGGACTACTTTTGAGGATACCACGGTCTGTGCAGGGAGCGGCCTGGTCCTGAGCACTACCGGGGGAGTAAGCTTTAGTTGGTCGCCTGCCGCTGGCCTTCCCAACCCATTTTCAGCTAGCACCCTTGCATATATAGGCGTTTCTACCACTTACACGGTGGAAATCACTGATTCAAATGGGTGCAAAACGCTGGATTCGACCGTGGTGAATGCAAATATAAACCCTTTTGGAGCGGTTTTTGAAGATAGTAGTATTTGTGTTGGCGACAGCCTCCAGCTTTTGACTACGGGAGGAAGTCTGTTTGTCTGGACGCCCTTTGACTCCCTGGATAATCCCAATTATGCCAATCCCTGGGCCTGGCCCACGGTAACGACAGATTATGTGGTCGGAATTTTTGACAGCAATGGGTGCACTGCGATCGATACAGTGCACATAGTGGTGATACATCCCATTGATTCGATCATTACCAACGACACCTCTTTTTGTTATCCGGATACCCTGCAGATTTTGGTGATCGGTTTTTCCAACTTCCAATGGACCCCGGCTGCGGGTCTCAGCAATCCCCAGGCCCACAACCCACTGGCCTGGCCCCATGCGAGCACCCTTTATCAGGTAGAATATCTGAATTCGGACGGCTGTACCATCCATGACTCGATCTACATTGCGGTAGGCGGGATTGATTCTATCCAAAATCACAATGATACCATTTGCAACGGCAATTCACTGCCCCTGGTGACCAGCGGAGGAGCAACCTTTCAGTGGACCCCGTCCGCGGGCCTGAGCAATCCATCCGTAGGGAATCCTGTGGCCTCACCATCCCAAACTACGGATTACCACGTGCTTATCGCAGATACCCTGGGGTGCACGTCAGAGGACAGCGTGCAAATTGCAGTAAAATACGCTACAGGGGGCGCAGATTTTCCAGATACAGCACTGTGCGAAAACGCCACTGCACTCCTGACTGCCTCAGGTGGCGTCAGTTACCAATGGTCGCCGGGTAATACCGCGACTTATGCTACGGTGGGGGAGTATTATGTGACGATCTGGGATAGCAATGGGTGCAGCTTGCTGGATACGGTGGTGGTGACCGCCAACCCCAATTGCTGCATCGATCCCCGGGCCGATACCCTCCTGACTGTAGATTCCATCTCCAATCTCATCCCCTGGAATAGCAACCTTAGCACCTTCACCAGCAAAACCTTCGAGGTGGTGGATACCCTCTACATCGATGCCAACGTGACCTTTCAGGGGTGCGATTTCAAAATGGATAGCATGGCTGTGATCTGGATCTACCCCGGATACACCATGACCGTATATGATTGTGATTTTGATACTTCCGTGTGCGCCAACTGGATGTGGGCGGGCATATTCCTGGAAGACTCCACCGCCGGGCTGGTCTTTACGGATTCGCGGGTGGCAAACTCAGAACAAGGGGTGTATGCGCGGAATGGGGGTTATTTTGCCGGGAATAGCGGGATGTTTTGGAATAACTATCGCCATATCCAGGTTGAGAACCAGATTGGAACCTGGGCTGGCCATATCCACAGCATGATCTTTGACAGCGATTCCACCCAAATGCTGCCTCCCTGGCAGGGATGGTACACCAATATGGGGGTCAGGGCCCGAAATGTGGGCTTTCTGGCAGTAGGGGATGTGAGTGGGACTTCCCGCAACCTGTTCAGGAACTGCGTGCGGGGAGTGTATGCTCAGGAATCGGGGATCAAAGTGGTGAAAAACGATTTCCGCAACATGAAACCCCAAAAACCCATTCTGCCGGGTCAGATTCAACTACCCGACGAAGGCATCGGGGTATATGTGGAAGGGAAATTCAAACAAAAAAGCGCGGTTACTGCCATCATTGGCGGCACATTGGCCGACAAAAACACATTCAGGGGCGGCCTTTCGGGCGTAAGAACCTATTACCGGGTGAAAACCACGGTAAGCTACAACAACTTCGACCAGCTGGACCGCTGGGCCATCAATTGGGCTTCCAACCAGCAAACCCAACTCGAAGCCAACAAAAACATAATTGACTCGGTGTTTTACGGGATCATCGCCAGCGCGAACATCGGCAGCAATGTGACCATAAACGGGAATAAAATCGGGGGGGAATTAACCAGCCAGGAGAAATACACCGTGAGCCGGGGCATAGAGGTCTCAGACATTAATTGGGGCATTATTGGTTCGCCAGGTTACTACCATATCACCGGGAATTATGTGTGGTTCAGAATCAGGGGGATAGACGCCTCAGCCTGTCAAAATCTGGAAATCAAGAACAACCAGCTTTGGCTGGATGTCCTTACGGCGGCGGGCTTTAATAAACGTGGCATCAACGTAGTGGCCTCGGGGGGGTATCGGGTGGAAAATAATATTGTCAAGGCGATTCCTGGCAATGCCTATTCCGTAAAGCACATGGGCATCTGGATTGAGCAAAGTCCCAATGGTTATCTCACCTGCAATGAGGTCAGGGATTTTTACCATGATGTGACTTTTTATGGGAATAAGTCTTTCGGGCAGACGGTGCGGAGGAATTATTTTTATAATGGAGAGAGAGGATTTGTGTTGTGGGACCAGGCTGATATTGGCGCCCAAGGAGCTGGAGGGAATCCCACCAGCGATATTTGGCAAGGTGGATATACCCACAGTAAGATGTATTGTGACAATACCAATGGAGGCGGGATAAGTTGGTACGTGGTCAATAGTGGAACTCAAAATTTTTCATTGTTTGGTGGGACAAAATCGGGAAATGGAGGAACTCCTATCACTCCCTTTACTACGTCTGGGGCTTCCAATTGGAATTGCCTTACGGGTGGAATTGTGATCAAACCAGGAGGCGGAACAACGGGAACGCATTTTCTAAAAGTGGCGGACGGAACCCAAGTTTACACAGTTGACAGCTTGGCAGGAAGATTCCTGGATCGCCAACTCCTGTATGAAACCCTGCTTCTGGATACTTCTTTGCTGCTTTCTGACAGCGCATTTATGGAGTTTATGAATGAAGAAAGTATGGGAAATTTGCCCATGATTAAAAATGGGGTTGAATATGCTGCCCAGGGGGATTCCACCAACTTGGCATTGAGCAGCCTTTTTTTTCCAGACAACCTTCTGGAAGAAAACCACCAAAAGGTGATTTCTATGGTCAGCGAGATGGAAGATGAGGATTATCGAAATCTCCCTGCTCAGGAAACAAGTGAAATGGAAGGAATCAGTGAAAATTGCATTTATTCTTTTGGGTTGGGAAGCTGTCAGGCCAGGACCCTGGTAAAGACCTGGGACCCCATAAAGGAATACTCTGAATGCATTGATTCGCTGACGGGCAATAGTAAAAACCGGGCAATTTCCCAAATTGGCCAGGCCGAACAAATTGAGATTTGGCCCAACCCTTCAGAGGGCAGGGTTACTGTAGGGGTACCTCAAGTAGGGCAGGTTCTTGAAATAATCGATTCATTTGGCAGGGTGTTGATCCGTCAATTCATGGAAAAAGAAATTCACGAATTTGAATTGAGTGGGTTTCCAGCAGGGTTTTATAAAGTCAGGTATTTGAATTATCCCCCAGGATCTATCATTATTCAACGCTAAGTTATTCGTAACTTTAAATTGATGAAACGATTGCTTTTCATATTGTTTTGGATTCCATGCGTTGCAATTGGCCAAAAGCAAGGCGATACTTGGTATTGTGGGGATTCTGTATTTTTAGATTTCAGTGCTGGATCCCCCTTAATTTCACTGGATGCCCATCTACAATCTAATTTAAGTAGCACTTCAATTTGCGATTCAAACAGCAATCTTGTTTTATACTCAAATGGATGGGAGATTTTCGGGAAAAATAAGGCGTTAATTGGCAATTGGGATCCATTTGTAAATGGTTCACCCGGCTCCATGAACCGGCCTCAAGGATCGTTGTTGCTACCCTTAAATGATTCCCTTTTTTTTCACTTCGCGAGTCATATTTCCCCAGGGCTTGATGATTTTGAATTTAGGGTATCCAAAATTGAAATATCGAGCCAGTTTCCTGCTGGAATTGCAATTTATGCAGACAGTCTATTAGAAGTTTGGATTTCTGGCCAATTAACGGGAGTCCGTCATGCAGATGGGAAAAGCTGGTGGGTAATGGGCCACATGATATCTGCGTTTGGGGACTCAACCAATACCTTTTTCAAAATCTTGTTGGATTCCAAAGAGGATTTTGACCTCGAGTATCAAGCCATTGGTCCCTTCTTCGACCAAAGCTTCAATCCTTTTGAGGCTCCATTTGTTTTCAATCCATCTGGAAACTTGCTTGCCCTGCAATCCAGGGTGGGGAGAATTGATTTTTACAAATTCGATCGATGCACGGGAGAACTCACCTATTGGAAGTCCATCAACAAACCCAATGTAAATGAAAATATCTTTTACGGGATGGAGTTTTCGCCCAATGGACAGTTGTTTTATCTATCAGACAGGTATGCCTTCAATCAATCCAGAATTTTACAATACGAGGTTTTTGAGGAGGATATCCTTTCCACAGAGATAAAAATTGGTGAAACGCCTGCAGATTCAATGGGATTTTTAGATTTGAAACTGGGGCCAGATGCTAAGATTTATGTTGGATATGAAGATGTACAAAATTGGCCAATTCCCAAGCGAGGCAAATTCCTCTGCACCATCGAGAACCCCGACACCAAAGGCCTGGCCTGCAATTTCCAGTGGAACAGCCTCTACCTGAATGGCGGCACCACGGTTGGCCTGCCCAACATCCCCAACTACCGCCTGGGCAGGCTCACGCCTGCCCAACCCGCCGAGGCCGGCCCAAATCAAGCCATCTGCGATGGCGAATTCACCCAACTCGGCACGCCCGATGCCACGGGCAAAATGATCTACTCCTGGTCGCCGCCCGACGGCCTCGACTTCCCTTCCTTTGCCCAACCCACCTCCTCGCCCGCCCAGACCACCACCTATTACCTCACGGCCATCGACACCACCATCTGCCCCGAGTATGGTACCTCTTACGACTCGGTCACCGTGACGGTGAAAAGCGATTGCCACATCCAGGTGGTGCCCGTGGTGACTCCCGACGGCGACGGCCTGAACGACCACTTTGAGATCAAAAATCTCCGTCCGGGTACGGAGGTGCAGATCACAGATTATCTGGGGCGGCGGGTGTATCATTCTGCCAATTACCAGAATGACTGGCCGGATGGATCGCTGGTCCTGTCGCAGGGAGTGTATTTTTATTGGGTGGAGGACCCGCAGGAGGGGGCGGTAGCGGGGAGAGTTGTGGTGGTGAGGTAGAGGTTCTGGTTGGGGGTAACGGGTAACGGGTTGCCCAGTGAAACAGGCCCTCCTTCTCCGAAGGGGGCCATTTGCCCGTGCTTCGAGACATTCCATTGCCACATCAGTTCGTAATCAATTGGCAAACCAATCATTCATCGTGGAAAGGTTGTATATTGGATATCCATCGCTTAAAAATGCCCAAAGGACTGTTTGCCATATTACTTTTTACCCTCACAATCCAGATGGGAGTCGCCCAATCCTACGACAACGTCTGGTTCCTTGGGGAGTCTTTGTTGCTGGATTTTTCCACGGCTCCGCCAAAGGTTTCTTTTGATGCGGGAGCGTTGAATGGAGATGAAGGAATTGCATCAATGTGTGATAAAGATGGAAATTTGCTTTTTTATTGCGATGGGGGCGAATTATTT
Source organism: Bacteroidia bacterium (assembly GCA_020635905.1). Lineage (GTDB taxonomy): Bacteria > Bacteroidota > Bacteroidia > J057 > JADKCL01 > JACJYV01. The sequence continues at coordinate 786,951 of JACJYV010000004.1, read as the reverse complement.
GATAAAAATAACAAGCCTTTCAAGGGATGGGTTTTGCAAAACAAGTGGTTTATTTCCTCTGTCATTACTGATGGCGTTACGGCTCTCCCAATCAACGATTCATTATTTTTTCTTTTTCATTTAACTTTAGACGTCCAATCATCTTCTCCCCTGGATTTGTACTATTCCGTTATCAATATGAACAGGAATTTTGGAAATGGGGAAGTGATTTCTTCCAACCAACTCATTGTGGATGGTCTGGCAGAACAACTTACGGTTGTGCGCCATGCTGACGGAAAATCCTGGTGGTTAATTGGACACGAAAATCAAAATAATAAATTTATTAAAATCTTAATTGGAAAGGATGGGGCTATTAACTGGAATTACCAAAACGTAGGTTATGTGCACAAATATTTCCCGCAAACCTCTTCAACTTTTGGAGAAATGACTGCTACTTTGGATGGAAAATTTATTGCAACTGTTGTAGATGTGGGTATGGTGGAAATTTTAAGATTTGACAGATGTACAGGGCTTTTGGAACCGTTTGCATTTCTGCAACGTCCTTATCAGGTTAGTAATTTGTTATATGGATTGAGTTTTTCTCCAAACGGACGATTTTTATATGCAAGTGAAGGGTATGGATTATCCCCGGATACACTTTTCCAATTTGAAGTAATACAGGGGAATATTACCCAAACTCAATATGTGATTTGGAAAACTCCTTTTGATTCAATCAGTCAGTATGAATCATTTGGTCAACTCGAATTAGGCCCAAATAATAAAATCTATGTGGTCCATTACGATCAGGACAACCACGATGCCCAAACTAAACTGGGCGTTATTCACAATCCCAATGAAAAAGGGCTGGCTTGCAATTTTGTGCCTTATGATATTGATCTTTTTCCGGTTGAGAAGGGATTGGGCTTGCCCAATTTTCCCAATTTTCGATTGGGGAAATTAATGAAACAAGAGGCGAATGCCGGACCAGGTAAAGCCATCTGCGATGGCGAATCCACCCAACTCGGCACGCCAGACACCACCACCCACATGATCTACTCCTGGTCCCCGCCCACTGGCCTCGATTTCCCCAATTCTGCCCAACCCACCGCCTCGCCCACCCAGACCACCACCTATTACCTCACGGCCATCGACACCACCATCTGCCCCGAGTATGGCACCTCCCACGACTCGGTCACCGTGACGGTGAAAAGCGATTGCTACATCCAGGTTGTGCCCGTGGTGACTCCCGACGGCGACGGCCTGAACGACCACTTTGAGATCAAAAACCTCCGTCCGGGTACGGAGGTGCAGATCACAGATTATCTGGGGCGGCGGGTGTATCACTCTGCCAATTACCAGAATGACTGGCCGAATGGTTCGCTGATCCTGTCGCAGGGAGTATATTTTTATTGGGTGGAGGATCCGCAGGAGGGAGCCATGGCCGGGAGGCTTGTAGTTGTAAGGTGAGTGAGAATCTTTGGGGAGGAGGGGATAGAATCAATACCTTGTTTTTCATAGATTTATATTCCATGCGAATTCTTCTGATCATTATTACCCTAATAACCTTTTCCAAAATTGCTTTGGGGCAGAAAGAAGGGAACCTGTGGTTTTTCGGGGATTCAGTATTGATGAATTTTAATACAAATCCACCTTCTCTGGTTGATGGGGTAAGTATCACTTCTCAGGAAAGCTCTTCGATCCTTTGTGATTCTGAAGGGAATCTGAAACTTTATACTGAAGGATGGCATTTGCTGAACAAAAATCATCAAACCGTTTCAGGTTGGAATTTTCCTTTCGTTGGTTCCGTTAGTGCGGATAACCGTGCACAAGGGTCAATTCTTATTCCACTTTCTGATTCGCTTTCTTTCCTTGGTATCCTTCACTCTGGCAGCGGAGGGTTCTTTCTTCGATATTCTCTTATCGACTCCCTTGAGAATAATGGATTAGGCCGCGTATTTCTGACTGATTTCCTTTTAGAGGATTCATTAACAGAACATCTTGCTGCAGTTCGCCATGCTGATGGAAAGCGTTGGTGGGTTTTGGCTCATAAAAAATCAGATCTTTGGACCAAGTCAAACAGATTTGTAAAAATACTCCTTGGCGCTAATAAAAGTTTTGAATCAAGTTATCAAAACATAGGGATGAAACATGTCGAATCATTTTATGATTATGGTGCACCGTTAATTTTCAATGATCAAGCGGACATGTTTTCCGTTCAGGTAGATTTTGGTACAGTGGAGTTTTATTCCTTTGACCGATGTACAGGGGACATTCAGGTTTTTGGCTCAATTATTAAGCCACCTTCGACTGAAACAGATTATTTCAGCCAGGCTTTTTCTCCCAATGGGAGGTTTTTTTATGGAACGCAAGGGGTCCCCACGGAAAAGGGTAAAGTGTATCAATATGATTTGTGGTCTGATGATATTTTGGGAAGTGAAACTTTGGTAGGTGAAACATCAAAAGATTCTATGAGTTTCATTCATGCGAAACTTGCTCCTAATGGTAAGATTTATATTGGAAATGAAAATGGAAAGTCCCCATACAGGGTGGATTTTATGTCTGTAATTCACAACCCTAACCTCCTTGGCGCTGCTTGCAACTTTGAGTATGCGGGTTTTTCTCTTGCCCCCTATACCTCGGGTGGTGGCCTCCCCAACATCCCCAACTATCGTCTGGGCAAATTGATAGCGCAGGAAGCCGAAGCCGGACCTGGTAAAACCATCTGCAAAGGTGAATCAACCCAACTGGGAATTCCTGATACGACTGGAAAAATGGCTTATTACTGGTCTCCGTCTGACGGACTTGATTTCCCTATGTCAGCGCAGCCAACTGCTTCCCCCGGGGTGACAACCACATACTACTTGTCTGCGATAGATAGAACCATGTGTCCGGAGTGGGCTTCATCTTTTGACTCTGTTACAGTGACGGTAAAATCAGATTGTGCTATTGAGATTCCATCTTTGCTTTCTCTTAATGGAGATGGGATAAATGATCTGTTTGAAATCAAGAATCTAAAGCCCGGCACTCAACTCCAAATTACGGATTACCTTGGAAGGAGAATTTTTTACAGCAATAATTACCAGAATGACTGGCCGAATGGTTCGCTGATCCTGTCGCAGGGAGTGTATTTTTATTGGGTGGAGGATCCGCAGGAGGGGGCGATGGCGGGGAGAGTTGTGGTGGTGAGGTAGAGGTTCTGGTTGGGGGTAACGGGTAACGGGTTGCCCCGTGAAACAGGCCCTCCTTCTCCGAAGGGGGCCATTTGCCCGTGCTTCGAGACATTCCATTGCCACATCAGTTCGTAATCAATTGGCAAACCAATCATTCATCGTGGAAAGGTTGTATATTGGATATCCATCGCTTAAAAATGCCCAAAGGACTGTTTGCCATATTACTTTTTACCCTCACAATCCAGATGGGAGTCGCCCAATCTTACGACAACGTCTGGTTCCTTGGGGAGTCTTTGCTACTGGATTTTTCTACGGCTCCGCCTAAGGTTTCATTTGATGCAGGGGCGTTGAATTCATTTGAAGGGGTAGCTTCAATGTGCGATTCTGTAGGGCAGCTTTTATTTTATTGTGATGGAGGACGCCTTTTTAATAAGGCTCACAAATTTTTCTCTGGGTGGCAAGTAATGACAAAATGGTATTCTTCAGCTGCAATTACCCAAGGTCTTACTGCCTTGCCGGGCCATGAATCTATGTACTTTTTGCTTCAACTTACAGAAGATCAACAGGCTACTAACCCTTTACAATTATACCTCACAGTTATTGACATGAAAAAAAATAATGGTGAGGGAGAGGTAATCATTACAGATAGCTTAATAGGAACACTTTTTAGCGAACAGTTGACTGCTATTCGGCATCCAAATGGGATGGCGTGGTGGGTAATTGGTCACAAAAACAAGGATGATACTTTCATTCTTTATTCTCTTGATATTACTGGGGTCTCTTCCAGGATTGAACAGAAGGTTGGAAGGAATCATGAACTATTTCCCTCCTATCCCTATTCTTTTGGAGAAATGACTACAAATAATGAAGGCTCCATAATTGCCACGATTTCTGGAGTGGGGAAGGTTGATTTGCTTTCTTTTGATCGATGCCATGGACTGTTGACAGAATTTGCTGAAATAGATCGGGGTTTGGGAAACGAAGGGTTCTTGTATGGATTAAGTTTTTCACCCAATGGAAAATACCTGTATGCAGGCGAAGGATTTGGAACCTCCCCAGACCGCCTGTTACAATACGAAGTTAAATCAGGAAATATAACAGGTTCGGAAATAATTGTTTGGGAAACACCATTGGACTCTATCAACAAATACGAAACATTTGGGCAACTCGAATTAGGCCCTGATGGAAAGATTTACGTGGTCCATTACGATCAGGACAACCACGATGCCCAAACTAAACTGGGCGTAATTCACAATCCCAATGAAAAAGGGCTGGCTTGCAATTTTGTACCTTATGATATTGATCTTTTTCCGGTTGAGAAGGGATTGGGCTTGCCCAATTTTCCAAATTTCCGGTTGGGGAAATTAATGAAACAAGAGGCGAATGCCGGACCAGGTAAAGCCATCTGCACCGGCGAAACCACCCAAATCGGCACGCCCGATGCCACAAGCAAAATGATCTACTCCTGGGCGCCGCCCGACGGCCTCGACTTCCCCAATTCCGCCCAACCCACCGCCTCGCCTACCCATACCACCACCTATTACCTCACGGCCATTGACACTACCATTTGCCCCGAGTATGGCACCTCCCACGACTCGGTCACCGTGACGGTGAAAAGCAATTGCCACATCCAGGTGGTGCCCGTAGTCACCCCCGACGGCGACGGCCTGAACGACCATTTTGAGATCAAAAACCTCCGTCCGGGCACGGAGGTGCAGATCACGGATTATCTGGGAAGGCGGGTTTTTCATTCTTCCAATTATCAGAATGATTGGCCTAATGGTTCGCTGATCTTGTCGCAGGGGGTATATTTTTATTGGGTGGAGGATCCGCAGGAGGGGGCGTTTGCGGGGAGGCTTGTAGTTGGAAGGTGAGTGAGAATCTTTGAGGTGGATGGGATAGAATCAAAACCTTGTTTTTCATAGATTTATATTCCATGCGAATTCTTCTGATCATTATTACCCTTTTAACCTTTTCCAAAATTGCTTTGGGGCAGAAAGAAGGGAACCTGTGGTTTTTCGGGGATTCAGTATTGATGAATTTTAATACGAGTCCACCATCTCTGGTTGATGGGGTGAGTATCACTTCTCAGGAAAGCTCTTCGATCCTTTGTGATTCTGAAGGGAATCTGAAATTATATACTGAAGGATGGCATTTGCTGAACAATAATCATCAAACCGTTTCAGGTTGGAATTTTCCTTTCGTTGGTTCCGTTAGTGCGGATAACCGTGCACAAGGGTCAATTCTTATTGCACTTTCTGATTCGCTTTCTTTCCTTGGTATCCTTCACTCTGGCAGCGGAGGGTTCTTTCTTCGATATTCTCTTATCGACTCCCTTGAGAATAATGGATTAGGCCGCGTATTTCTGACTGATTTCCTTTTAGAGGATTCATTAACAGAACATCTTGCTGCAGTTCGCCATGCTGATGGAAAGCGTTGGTGGCTTTTGGCTCATAAAAAATCAGATCTTTGGACCAAGTCAAACAGATTTGTAAAAATACTCCTTGGCGCTAATAAAAGTTTTGAATCAAGTTATCAAAACATAGGGATGAAACATGTCGAATCATTTTATGATTATGGTGCACCGTTAATTTTCAATGATCAAGCGGACATGTTTTCCGTTCAGGTAGATTTTGGTACAGTGGAGTTTTATTCCTTTGACAGATGTACAGGGGACATTCAGGTTTTTGGCTCAATTATTAAGCCACCTTCGACTGAAACAGATTATTTCAGCCAGGCTTTTTCTCCCAATGGGAGGTTTTTTTATGGAACGCAAGGGGTCCCCACGGAAAAGGGTAAAGTGTATCAATATGATTTGTGGTCTGATGATATTTTGGGAAGTGAAACTTTGGTAGGTGAAACATCAAAAGATTCTATGAGTTTCATTCATGCGAAACTTGCTCCTAATGGTAAGATTTATATTGGAAATGAAAATGGAAAGTCCCCATACAGGGTGGATTTTATGTCTGTAATTCACAACCCTAACCTCCTTGGCGCTGCTTGCAACTTTGAGTATGCGGGTTTTTCTCTTGCCCCCTATACCTCGGGTGGTGGCCTCCCCAACATCCCCAACTATCGTCTGGGCAAATTGATAGCGCAGGAAGCCGAAGCCGGACCTGGTAAAACCATCTGCAAAGGTGAATCAACCCAACTGGGAATTCCTGATACGACTGGAAAAATGGCTTATTACTGGTCTCCGTCTGACGGACTTGATTTCCCTATGTCAGCGCAGCCAACTGCTTCCCCCGGGGTGACAACCACATACTACTTGTCTGCGATAGATAGAACCATGTGTCCGGAGTGGGCTTCATCTTTTGACTCTGTTACAGTGACGGTAAAATCAGATTGTGCTATTGAGATTCCATCTTTGCTTTCTCTTAATGGAGATGGGATAAATGATCTGTTTGAAATCAAGAATCTAAAGCCCGGCACTCAACTCCAAATTACGGATTACCTTGGAAGGAGAATTTTTTACAGCAATAATTACCAGAATGACTGGCCGAATGGTTCGCTGATCCTGTCGCAGGGAGTGTATTTTTATTGGGTGGAGGATCCGCAGGAGGGGGCGATGGCGGGGAGAGTGGTGGTGTTGAGGTAGTTTCTCCCATTCTGGGAACTCATTGATCTTTAATGCCCTGAAAGAGGTTGTTAAAAAATCAACCCGGTGAGGGAAAAGATCACTTACACCCGGGATTAATCCCCAGCACATATTTCTGGATCACCTGAATCTCTTCTGCTGTTTCCGAGCCCAAAAACCCTTTGATCTTTTCTGCCGTGACAAGTTGGTCGTAGGCTTTCAGGTACTCCTTAGCAATGGGAGTGTAGGACCAGTGCCACTTTTCTTCCTCATATCCATCTGGTCTCAGGTCGCCCTTGGCTGTGTAGGTCTGACAAAAACCAAAATCTGCTGCATGAGCCTGCAGCCAGTCATAAATTGCCTTTCCCTTGCCTGTGGTAAAATGCGAATTGCTCAGGTTGTTGAGGTCAATGTCTGTGCCCCAATGGTGACGGGAAGTGCCCGGCATGGCGCTGTAGCGCAAAATGGTTTTGGCCCGCTGCACCGGATCGGGAAAGGCCGTAGCCAGGTTTTTTCCTTCCACTTCCCAGTTGCCCGCCCACTTATTCTCCCAGATATTTTTTTGGTAATTGAAATTGCGGGTAGCCGAAACGATCAGCAGATGAATGCCGTCTTTTTGGGCGGCTTTGTGCATTTGCAAAAATGCCTCATAGGTCTCTTTTCTGAGGTAAATTCCGGGTTTATTGGTGTATTGATCTTCGATCCTTACAAATCTTGCATCTTTGCTTTGGTCGATCTGGCCGAGGAGGTCGGCCAGGGTCAGTTTGAGGGTGTCTTCCATGACGGAGGGCGTATCGGGGTGAGAAACCTGGGATTGCATCACTTGCCTGGCCGGCACCGTTTCAGGTTCGCGGGTTGGATTAGGGGTGCAACCGCTTCCCAGGATAAGTTGAGCAATCAGGATTAAAAAAAGCATAAACTGACGGTTGAGGTTCATATTTGTACGGTTCGCAATCTGGCGACAGGTTTAGTGGATTTTTTTTCGTACTTCGCTGAAGTAAAGTTATTCTTAATCGAGGATTATGATTTATAATGGCATTTGACAGCCTGAAATTGAGTATTTTCCTAAAAATTACCTAATTTCACCCCTGCCATACTGCTGATTGGAGCAATTTTTGAGTATAGTACATGAATAAGCCCCTGGTGCTGAAAGTAGCCATCACGCTGCTCTTTTGCTTTTCCTTCCTTTTCTCGGAAGCCACCCACCTTATGGGGGTGGATATTACCTACGAATGTATCAACAACTGTACCCTGCGGGTTCATACCAAGACTTTCCGCGATTGCGATGGAAACGCGGACATGAACTTCTGGAACTTCAACTGGAGTGCGCCCGGCGGCTGTAACCTGCCTACTCCTGTAGGCAACTGGGTTCCCGGCTCGGGTGCCACCCAAAACCAGTTCTTCGTAACTGAAGTAACTCCCGTTTGCCCGGGTACCATCACCAATTGCACCCAAACGGGGGCCATTCGCGGGGTGCAGGAATATTACCGATACCGCGACTACAACATTTGCGGCCTCAATTGCTCCACTTACAGCCTTCTTTGGGATGGCCAGGCCCGCAATAACGGGATTACCACCCTTTTCAACTCGGGCGGCCCCAACGGTGCCCAGGGCATGGGTACTTCCGCGACTTATAACACCACTTTGGGCAGCTGCAACAGTTCGCCCCAATTCAGCCGCCCACCCACGCCCTACATTTGTGCGGGCGATACTTTCGTATTCAATCAGGGGGCCTTTGACCCGGATGGAGATTCTCTTGCATATCGCCTGGGTCCCTGCTACGACGAAAACCAAAGTCAGGTGATCTATCTGGCAGGTTATACCTGGCAGGATCCGTTGGGAGCCCAGTGGGACATCACAGTGAACCCAATTACTGGCGACGTGACCTTCCTGCCCACCCCTGGTGGGATTGAGATCGGGGTATTGTGTATTGTGGTAGAGGAATGGCGCAATGGCCAGAAAATCGGCGAAGTTTCGCGTGACGTGCAGGTAAACGTTATCAATTGCCCCAATAACAGCGCTCCAAAAGTTTCGGGTGCCACCAATGTGAGCAACGGTTTTGGGGGAACAGGTAATTCGGCTTCAGGGATCAAGGTTTATTCCTGTCTGGGCAATAATCTTTGCTTTGATCTGCCTTCAGTGGACCCCAACAGCAACGACTCCATTACCATGTGGTGGAATAATGGAATACCAGGAGCGACCTTCTTCAATCCCCAGAATGTAAACCAGGTGGACACTCTGAAAGGTGCTCCAGGCAATTTCCCCAAAGCACGTTTCTGCTGGTCGAATGTAGGCCCGGTCGGTACCCATTCCTTTTTGGTGGAAATCCGCGACGACGCCTGTCCAAGCTTTGGTTTTACCCAGTTTACGGTGCAGGTCATTGTGGGACAAACCCTGGGGACCTCCCTGGTCAACACCCCGCACTGTGATACAGCCTCCATGTGTGCGAACGGAACCGTGGGATTTGCCCCGTTTACCTATCATTGGACCGGGGCGGGGGGACTAAATTCGAATAATCAATGCCCGACCCATATTTACCCGGGACCGGGTAGTTATCCCTATTCTGTGACCATTACAGACTCTTTTGGCTGTTCGCATGTGGACACGGGAACGGTGGTCATTGCCCAGGGAGTTACCGCAGCGGCCGGGCCAGACCGTGCGTTTTGTACGGGAAATATGATCAATATCGGGGCGCCACCCGACCCGGATGTGGTCTATTCGTGGACCTCCACCAACGGAATTGGTAACCCAAATGCCTCGGCCACCACGCTGACCCTCACCAATGGCGGGCCTGCGCCCCTGGTGGTGCAGTATAATGTTTTGGCTTACGATACGATTACAAAATGTTCCAATGAGGATTCGGCGATTTTTACCGTTTCCAGCATACCTCAGCTGAGCACCTCCAGTGTGGACAATGTCTGCTTTGGTGCAGGCGACGGTTCGATTGATCTTACCGTGGCGGGAGGTCTGCCACCCCTGACCTATGCCTGGACCGGGCCGGGGGGGTACACTGCTTCAACGGAGGATATCAGCAGCCTGATTGCCGGGAATTATACGGTGACCGTTTCAGATACGACAGGTTGCGGCAATACGGCCATGGTCAATATCGATCAGCCACCTTTGCCGTTGATCATTCAATTGGTACCCACAGATGTATTCTGTTCTGGTGGGAGCGACGGTTCCATTGACAATACCACTTCAGGCGGCAGCCCGCCCTACACCTATTTCTGGAGCAATGGGCAAATCACTGAGGATATTGCCAATCTCCCCTCAGGATTTTACCAGGTATTGGTTACGGATTCATTGGGATGTCAGGACTCGGCCACCGTGGTGGTGGGAGAGCCTCCCCAGATTTTTGCCTCGATCAATGTGGCAGATGCGTCTTGTTTTGGGGAAAGCGATGGAAGCGTCAACCTTTCTTTTATTGGAGGAGGTACCCCCGGATACACGTTTAGTTGGTTTCCGAGTGGCAGCACGGCCAACAGCATTGTGAATGTGCCTGCCGGGCAATATCAGCTGGTGGTTACGGATTCCCGCGGATGCGTGGATACGCTTTCTGCCTGGGTGCAGGAGCCGCCGGATATCGTGCTCAATGTGACGGTCACGCCCAACAGTTGTGCGGTTCCGTTTGATATAGGGGTGGCCAATGTGACCGCCTCGGGAGGCACTCCCGGCTACAGTTATACCTGGAATACCAACCCGGTTCAGACCGGACACATTGCCTCCAACCTGGCCACGGGCAGCTATGTCTGCACCGTGATCGATGACAAAGGCTGTGCTGATTCAATCACGGCCGTTATTCCCTACATTCCACCCCCGGTGGTGGACGCCGGCCCCAATGCTTCCTTCTGCGACGGCGAAGGCGGAGCCCAGATTTTTGCCACGGGCACTACGGGTACCCAGCCCTATTATTACAACTGGACCTGCAATCAACCCATTTGTGGGCTTGATTCCATCAATGACAACGATCCCATTGCCAACCCAACCGTTACTTCCTGGTATTATGTGCAAATCACGGACGTGAATGGATGTACTTCCAATGTGGATTCGCTGATCGTGACCGTGTTGCCCAAACCCCTTGTCGATGCGGGCCCTGACATGGCCATTTGCGCGGATAGTGCGCCTTGCACCATTTTGGCGGCCAATATCACGGGTGCACCCGGTCCGTTTGATGTGCAGTGGTTCCCATCCGCCGGACTGAGCAGCGACACGGTGATAAATCCCTGTGCGCGACCCGATTCGACCACCATTTATTACCTGCTGGCCACCTCCATCAATGGCTGTCACAGTAATTTTACCACGGTTGATACCACTTCCTCTGTGATTGTGACTGTAAATCCTCTGCCCATGGGAGATGCAGGGCCCGATTCTCAAAGTATCTGTCTGGGAGATTCGGTCGAATTACCCGGGATAGCCTGGGGCGCAGGACCCAATTATTTTTATCAATGGGCACCTGCCACGGGTTTGAGCAATTCAAGTGTAATCAATCCTGACGCCTCGCCCGCTTTTGATACCTGGTACACCTTCACAGTATGGAGCAATGCCTGTCCCAGCTATTCAGATTCGGTCCTGGTGAAAGTTCATACTTTGCCCACGGTTGACGCGGGGGCCGATCAGGATATATGTTTGGGAGAAGAGGCGTCCCTGCATGCGCTGGCGGGTGGAGATTCCACCTCGTCTGGATTTACCTTTTCCTGGAATCCCAATTTATATGTACTTGGAAGCCCCAATGTGCAGGATTTGCAGGTTAAGCCGGATACCACGACCCTGTATTATGTGCAAAGCACCACCAGTTGGGGATGCGGAAGCGCCCGGGATTCCGTGTTGATCACGGTAAAACCCACACCTTTTGCCGAGGCAGGCCCCAATCAGAATCTTTGCTACGGACGCAGTCTGCAGATGCAGGGGAGCATTTATTACCTCACCACCGAGCCTGCTCCCAATCCCAATCAGGTTTGGGTAACCTGGACTCCCGCAGATTCGCTCAGCGATACCACGATTGTCGATCCGTGGGCAAATCCTACGGTAACCACCCAATATTTCATGCAGGTTCAGTACAATACCTGTTTCCATACGGACTCTGTTCTGATCACGGTTTTCCCTGAAATCGGGGCCGGGGTGGATGCAGATACCACCGTGATTTGCGGCAGGGATTCTGTTCAACTGTACGGATGGGGTGGGATAGGAGCGGCCAGTTATACCTGGATTCCAGACAAAGGAATGGCCGATCCCCATGAACCCAATCCATTGATTTCACCCGATTCAAGTACGCATTACATATTTGTGGTGGAAGAAGGGGGATGTTCGGATACCGCCGAAATCAGCATTGATGTGATCCCAACCCCTGTCCCTGCCTACATCAGTTCTCTGCAGGACGGGTGCGTGCCCTTTGATGTGAGTTTCCTCGATCTTTCCGTGGCCCCTATCGCATGGACCTGGAATTTTGGGGACGGCAGTCCGGTCTCCAATGAACCCAATCCGCTTCACACTTTCACTACGCCGGGAACCTATCAGGTGACATTGACCGTGAGTAATCTGGGTGAATGCAAGGCATCCATTTCTGATCATACCATCCAGGTCCACGATACCGCTCAGGTGGATTTCGACAGTGATCCCGATCATCCTGCCATTCTGGCTTTGCCCAACAGTACAGTATCCTTTACAGATCTTTCCACCCAGGCGGCTGACTGGCTGTGGGATTTTGGGGATGGTCTGATTTCTGATGAGCAGAATCCCCGTCACCAGTACGTGGCTCCCGGGACTTACTACGTCACTTTGCACGTGACCACGGAATTTGGGTGTAACAGTGAAGTTACCCATGGTCCGTTTTTGGTCAATGCACCTGATTTGTTGATTCCCAATGTGTTTACGCCCAATGGTGATGGATTTCAGGATCGCTGGATGATCAATTACACCGGATCTCAACCCGTGCAGATTTCCATCATGGATCGCTGGGGAGTGGAACAGTATAATTCCCGCAATAAAAACGAAGGCTGGGACGGAAATTCGACCTCGCCCATTTTGAGCGGCGCCCCGGCCAGCGAAGGCGTTTACTATTACGTGGTAAAAATCGGGGACAAGGAGTATGTGGGGAATCTAACCCTGCTTCGCTAAAACCTGAAAAGGTTACTGAAAAACCCGGCTTCATCCGTTGAGGCCGGGTTTTTTACGGTTGACCACAGAAGCATGAAGAAAATTTCTTTTATTTTGGTAAATTGGGATGCATTAATAAAACCTCCAAAAATGGCTTTTAGACTCACTGCCTTACTCTTTTTTTTATTCTTTCTGACCCAACTATCCGCTCAAAACGCCGGAACCTACCAAATATTTCCTTCTGAGACCATGGATGTGGCCAAACTGGAAAAAGCCCTGGCCATGTGCGACCTTGATCCTTACCGCAAAGAAACGGTTCGGGTAACCATGCTTTTCAAAGATGGGACCCGGGTGGAATTATTTCCTGCAGCTCAGTTGAGGGCCAAGGGAATTCCATTTCACGACAATGAAATTAACCGTTCGGGTTTTGTGTTGGGAAATCAGTTTGAGTTGAAGCCAGAGGGTTGGATTGTCGAAGAAGTGAAACCATTCGACAAAGCAGAAGAGGCTAAAAAAATGGGAGGACAATAAGATGGGAAGGATTTGTACAATTTTTCTGCTTTTTACCCTGACCTGTCTGGCGGGCTTCGCCCAGCCTTTCAACGATAACTGTGTTAATGCCATTAACTTTGGTACCCTTTCCACAGGTAATCAGGCTTGTTTGAATGGTGATAATATGAGTGCCACCCCGGCCTTTCCTTATCCCGCTCAAACCAACTGCCAGCCTTCATCAGGCAATCTTGCCAACCCGGCAGGCGACGTTTGGTACACCTTTACGGCTTCTGACAATGAGTTGGTGGTGAATTTTACCAGCAACCTGGCTTCCGCCAATATTGCCCTTTACACAGGAGCCTGTGGCTCCCTGATTGGAACAGGTTGCGCGGTCAGCGCCAACGGGAATATCAATGCCCTGTTTGCCCCGATTTCGCCCGGCTTCACCTATTACATACAGGTTAGTGGTGGCTCTGTGGCGGACAGCGGCAGCTTTCAGTTGTGTATTACCAATAATAATAACGCCAACTACTGCGTGGTGGCCCAGAGTATGACCGCCAATCCACCTCCGGTGGGTGGGGTGTACGGACCCGGGGTGACCGTGAATTTCTGTTTCACCGTAACCGATTATACCCAGCAGTCTGCCAACTGGTTTCACGGCCTGGTGCCAACCTTTGGCGCTGGCTGGGACCTTTCCACCCTGAGTGTGGTGCCGGCTGCCTCATGTGACCAAAGCGGGAACTGGGCCTGGTACACATCCTGTACCAGTACGGCCACTTCCCTGGTCGTCGGGCCAGGATTTTTCTATGACCGAACACCCCTTGACGGAATTCCCGGGAATAATTACGGAGATAATTGTACCAGTTTCAGTTGGGTATTTTGCTGGACCGTGACCACGGATACCTGTTTGCCGGGCTCGCCTGGTGCAGATTTGACCATTTCTGTGGATAATTACGCAGACGGTGAATCGGGGAGTTGGAGCAGCCTGGCCTGTACGGGCGATCCCCCGTACATTTTCAATGCCTATCTCAGTTGCTGCCCGGTTTCACAAGCTGCGGCAGTGGATGTTTCCTGTCCCAATTCCTGCGACGGATATGCTTACGCCATCCCGGCAGGAAATCCTCCTTTTACCTATTCCTGGAGCAACGGAGGTACTACGGACACCATTTTTGGACTTTGTCCCGGTCAGTACAACGTGACTGTAATGGACTCAGATTCCTGTTCCACCACCATAACCGTACTGGTAAATTCCGCTCCCCCATTGGTGCTGGTTACGGATTCCCTTGATGCATTTTGCGGAAACTCGGACGGCGCTGCCTGGGTAACCGTATCCGGAGGTACGGGACCCTACACCTACAACTGGCAGCCTGGCGGCCAGATTACGGATACTTTGCACAATGTACTCGCGGGAACCTATACGGTCTATGTCACAGACAGTGCGGGTTGTATGGATTCGGCGACGGTGATAGTGAATACGCAAGGAGGCATAACCGCCTCCATAACCGGGACAACACCAGTTACCTGTTTTGGCGGAAATAACGGAACGGCCACCGCGACCGGCATTGGAGGGTTAAGCTATACCTTCCTTTGGTTGGGCTCGGGCCAGACCACGGCTACCGCCACCGGCCTGGCGGCCGGTAGTTATGACGTGGAAGTTACAGACGCAGGCGGGTGCAAAGATACTGCAACTGCGGTCGTTACTCAGCCTACCCAGGTAACCGCCTCTGCCTCTTCCACCAATGTTTCCTGCTTCAACGGTAGCAACGGAACAGCCACCGCCACCGGCGGCGGCGGGGTAGGAGGTTACACCTATTTCTGGCCGGTGCCGGGCGGGCAAACCACCCAGTCTATTGCCAATCTTCCCATTGGAACGTATAACGTTGTCATCACAGATGCCAATGGCTGCTCAGCCAACGCCTCGACCACCATTACCCAACCCACCCAGCTGAATACCACCATTTCAGGTGTAAACATCACCTGCAATGGCGGCTCGAACGGCTCTGCCACCGTGGTGGCCTCGGGCGGAACGGGCCCATATGCCTACAACTGGTTCCCTTCAGGCGGCAACGCCGCAACGGCCAACGGGTTGCCCATTGGCACTTACATTTGCTTTGTCACGGATGCATTGGGTTGTCAGGATTCAGCTTCGATTACCCTTACCCAGCCTGCCCCCCTGCAGTTGACCACCCAGACCAGCGCAGCTACCTGTAAGGGCTGGTCTGATGGTACGGCCACGGTGGTTGCGGCAGGAGGCCTGCCTCCTTATTCCTATACCTGGACCAGCGGCGCCCTGACCAATGTGGCCACCTTGCTGGCCACGGGCAATTATTCCGTCACTGTGACGGATGCGAATGGCTGTGTGGCCAACACCAGCGTTTTCGTGCCGGACGGAGGCCAACCTTCGGTCACCATTTATGGGGCACCGTTTGAATTCTGCGAAGGAGAAGGGGGAGACAGCCTGTTTGCCAGTGCGGCAGGTGGAACTTCACCCTATTTTTATACCTGGAGTTGTAAACCCGGATTGGGCAATTGCGGTCTGAGCCAGATCAATAATTATGCCACCACCGCCAATCCCACTTCCACCAACTGGTACTACGTGCAGGCAGTGGATGTGACCGGCTGTCCTTCCCCGCTTGACTCTGTACTGATGGTGGTGCTGCCCAAGCCCATCGTGAATGCAGGACCAGACAAGGCGATTTGCTCAGATAATGCGCCTTGTACCATCCTGAATGCATCAGTGACAGGGGCGCCCGGGCCTTACAGTTATCAATGGTATCCCTCCGTGGGATTGAGCTCTGATACAGTGCAAAATCCCTGCGCAAGACCTGATTCAACCACCATCTATACCCTGGTGGTAATGTCCCAAACCAACGGATGTTCCAGCGGTCTGACCACCGTGGATTCCACTTCATCCATGGTTCTGACCGTTCATCCCCTGCCCATTGCAGATGCGGGGCCCGACCTGCAGCACATCTGCCTGCATGACTCGGTGCTCCTGCCGGGCATCGGGCATAATGCAGGTCCCAATTATTCATACCAGTGGTCGCCTTCCACGGGTTTGAGCAATCCCAGTATTACCAATCCCTGGGCTTTTCCGAGCGCTACCACCACTTATACCTTTAATGTTTGGTCAAATGGCTGTCCGGGATATGCAGACACCGTGACCGTAGTGGTGCACACCCGCCCAACCGCGGATGCTGGCCCGGATGTCGAGGTTTGCTATGGCGAAATTGGTCAACTGGACGGGGAAGCTTCGGGAGATATTTTCTCGGGAAGCTATTCCTACATTTGGTTGCCAGGTAGTGGTATTTACAGTTCTCAAACAGATGAAGATCCGTATGTAAATCCCGCCCAGACCACCACTTTCTACCTGATCGCCTACTCCAATTATGGTTGTGGAAGTTCGGTGGACAGCACGGTACTATGGGTGAAACCCACTCCAACTGCGGAGGCTGGCGCAGATCAGATTTTGTGCGAAGGCCAGTCTCTGGTTTTGCCGGGCAGTATTTATTATAATACCCTGGATCAGGTTGACGATCCTTCCCAGATTTATTATTCCTGGTCGCCCAATGACTCGCTCAGCAATGTGCATGTTTTGCAACCTACCGCTGATCCTACCGTGACCACGATGTACTACCTCACGGTCAATTACAATACCTGCGAGACCATGGACTCAGTGCTTGTTACGGTGGTGCCGGAAATTGGCGCCAGGGTGGCGATTGATACCTCGCGGGTGTGTGGGGGAGACACGGTTCACCTCTTTAGCTGGGGAGGAAGCGGAGCCCAGACCTACGACTGGAGTCCTTCTGCCTGGGTGCATTCGTCACATGAGCAAAATCCTTACGCCACCCCGGATTCCAATACGGTATTCCAGCTGATCATCACAGAAGGCCCCTGTAAGGATACTGCCTCGGTGGGCATTGATGTGATCCCCACTCCCGAAGCGGCCTATACCAATTCCTTTACGGAAGGATGTATTCCCTTCATGGTTTCCGTGATGGATATTTCTGATCATACCATTTTCCGTACCTGGGATTGGGGTGACGGAACTCCCGTCAGCAATCAGCAGAATCCTGCCCACACCTATACGGAGCCAGGCACTTATGTGATTACCCTGACACCCAGCAACATTGGCAATTGTACCTCGAGCACAGAACTCGAGATACATGTGTACGATACGGCCAGCGCTGATTTTAGCTCGAATCCTCAGTATCCAACAGAATTTACCCTGCCTGGCCCCGCCATTACCTTCTTTGATCAGTCTGAGAATGCAATTTCCTGGCTGTGGGATTTTGGGGATGGTAAAATCGCGGCGGGTGAAAATGTGGAGCACGTGTTTGAATTCCCGGGAGAGTACTACGTGAAATTGCAGATCAGCACGGAACAAGGCTGCGAGGCAGAGGTAACCCACGGACCCTATCTCATAACAGATCCCACCTTATTCATACCCAACGTCTTTACTCCTAACGGAGACGGTTTCCAGGATGAATTCAGGGTGAATTATTCAGGGGACCAACCCTTTGTGATGAGCATTCGTGACCGTTGGGGCGTGGAACATTTTGCCACCCGCAACAAAAATGAAGGTTGGAACGGAATCAGCGCGTCGCCCGGTCTGGCCGGGCAGAAAGTGGCCGAAGGCGTGTATTTCTACTACATCAAAACGGGTGATCGTGAATACACGGGTAACCTGACTCTGGTAAGATAAGGGAACCCCTAAAAACTTTGAATCTCTGCGTTGGACTTGTTTCAGAAATGCTCATTTACCCCGGTAAACTCCGCTGTCTGCAACTGTGTCCGCCCTGACCTTCCTTGTTTTTAAAGGTGCCCATAATTAAATTCAAAGCTCTGATAAAATGAAAAGAATTGGTTTTTTGGTTATGTTCCTGCTGCTGGGTTTGGGAGTGAATCAACTCTCTGCCCAGGTGGTATATGTGACGGAATGGAAAAGCGATGCCGACAAAATCGTGTATGTAACTGACTGGAAAAGCGATGCGAACATGGTGGTGTACAAAACTGACTGGAAATCTGATGCAAAGGAGGACAGCGGGATTTGGTACACGACCGAATGGAAAAGCGACGCAGACTGGAAAATCTACTTTACTGAGTGGAAGTCAGAAGCGGATATCGTGATTTACTACACGGACTGGAAATCTGACGCAGGCTGGAAAAAGCACTGATGGGTTTATTTTTGGCAGAAATCATTCAATTTCTCCAAAGTTTCCGAAATCCTTTTGCCCAAAAGACTGTCGATCCAAAGGCCAAGGTACTTTTCAAAGGGCTGTTTCCTGAAATTGCCACTGAAGGTCCAGGAAACTTTGGTTTCGTTTTCACTGACTTTAGTGAGTAAAATTTCTCCATCAACCAGGTGCTCTTCTGCGTCCATGGTATAAGAAAAAGTTACCCTGGCTGGCTTTTCAGCAGATTTGATCCTGATCCATCCCAGGGGGATTTCCTTTTGTTTTTCGCCGTATTCCTTTTTGGGAATGAGGCTCCACTTTTTCCGGGCGCCTGCGCCCGCAGTGGTGTCTCCGTAAATGATGGTGGCATTGGGTTCGGCGGGCAATGAGAAAGTCGCCCACTTTTCCCAGGTTTCGAGATTGGAAACCGCCTCATAAACACGTTCAGGGCTGGCCCCAAGGGTCAACTCGCGGGTAACGGAGTAGGAGGAGGGGAGAAAATTGCTGGCTACGACCAGCACCAGGCCCAAAATGGCAATGCCCACCAATATTTTCTTAAAAATTTTCATAATCCAGAACCCAGACGGTCATTTTTTCGAAAAGGTATTAAAATACAATTTCAAACATTATTTAATAAATTGGACCAACTAAACTTATAAAAAATGGGCGAACCTTTATTTACGCTTTGTCTTATTGTATTGAATCTGGGGGTGAGCGCCTACGCCTTTCAAAACCGCGATTTTTTCGCCCGCTATCTTTTTCAGGTTCACGCCATCAACATCCAGAAGCAATATGAGCGCCTCCTGACCTCAGCTTTCCTGCACGGAAACTGGATGCACCTCATTTTCAACATGATTTCCCTGTACTCTTTTGGGAAATTTCTTGAATATTTTCAGGGTAGCATGATATTTCTGGTAACCTACCTCGCGAGTCTGGCGGGTGGGGGCTTATTGTCCCTGTTTATGCATCGCAATGATCCCTATTACAGTGCGGTAGGGGCTTCAGGGGCAGTGAGCGGGGTAATATTTGCCACGGTTTTCATTGATCCTGATCTGGTTCGCATTTTTGGAATTATCCCGGGTTGGCTGTTTGCCATATTATTTGTTTTGTATTCCCTCTATGGCATGAAAACACGTTCGGGAAATATTGGCCACGACGCACACCTGGGCGGGGCCATTGTGGGGATGATTTTTGGGGTGGTGATTAATCCTGAAATCCTGCAAACTCACTGGTGGATGATCTTGCTGATGGTTTTGCCCATGGCATTTTATTTTTACCTCTACCTGACCCCCGGCAAAATGGTGGCCTTTGAAATCTGGTTTCAGAAGGTGAAATCAGGCCAGACAGGTGGGGGAGGAGGAGCCCGTAAAACGAAGATGAAAGTGGTATATGAAAGAGGAGATTCTCCTGCAAAAATGCGGCAGCGGGAACTGGATGAATTGCTGGATAAGGTGGCCAGGAAGGGATTGGGCAGCCTTTCCGAGCAGGAAAAATCAAGATTGTATTACCTGAGTGATCAGATCAATAAGCGAAACGGGCCCGGCGGCCGTTCGGCCTCAGATTCAGATCAGCCTGGTCAGGCCTGAGCAATTACAAGGCAAAAAACAGGGTTTTCTTTTCCGCAACAGACAATTTTACGGTTCCCTTTTTGACTTTTTGCACGTTCATGGGACTTACCCATTGAATGTTATAATAATAAGTAATGGTGTCAATGGCGGTAAATTTTGCGACGCCCACCTGATCTGAAGTGCGGCTGAAAAGGAAAATTCCATTGTCGCGTTGTACATCCGTGGCGGCCAGACCGACCAGGGCACCTACAGCAAACGGACCTGTATCCACGCTCTGCTCATACAACCTGAAGGTAAGAGAGGTGGTGCTGTCGGGGGTAATATCTGTTGGATCGTCGTCCTTAGGGCCGCAGGCGGGAAGGGAAAGCAGCATGGCGGACAAAGGCAGAAATACCGCACAAATCAATTTGAATTTCCTGAAATTACTCATAACTCTCTCTGTTAAAGATTATTCCAAATTAATCCTTCCCTCCAACACATCCAAAATATATCCTGATCAAATTCCCTCTCTTGTTGCAAAGTTTGGGCAAAATGAATCCCGATGCAGATTTGCCAGCCCGCGACATATCCTTTCCTGTTTTTCTGCGTAAAAATGATCAAACCTCTAATCCCAAACACCGCGTGGTTCTGCGTTTAAACCCACATAACCTCTTTTCTTACCGCCAAAAAGCGGATAATTGCACGATCCATTCCAACCTTTCCCATTTTCAAACGCAGGAAACTTCCACTTCTCTTTCTTTAAAAATGGTGCTGCATGGAAATGAAACTTATCATTTTCGCACAGGCACCAAAACCCTGAAACAGGGCGAATTTTTGCTGGTGGACCGCGGTACAGATTACATTTGCGATTTTACCTCTCCGCAACCCGTGGAGGGAATTTGCATTTATCTGGGGCAGGCTTTAATGCAGGACGTATCCGGTCAGATCCATAAAAAATGGTCTGAAATTCTGGAGAATCCTGTGGAAGCAGGTCCGGGTTGGGTTCCAGGTTTTTTCTTAAATACCCATTCATTAAGCAGCCATCGTTTTGGACGCGTCCTGCACGACGTGAAGACTAAGATTGTGAGAGATGATTTCAGTGACACTGAAGAATTCTATTACGGACTTGCAGAGGCCCTTCTCTGTGAGCAAACCACTTCATTCAACGAAATGCAATCTCTTACTTCACTCAAGGAATCGACCCGGGAAGAGCTTTTCCGGCGGCTCCACCTCGCCAAAAACCTCATTGAGGAAAAGTACTCGGAAAAGATTGACAATGATCTCCTTGCACGCGAGGCCTGTCTCTCCAAGTACCATTTCCTCCGTACCTTCAAACAGGCGTTTGGTACGTCACCCCGTCAGTATCTGATCACCAAAAGGCTGGAAGTCAGCCGGCGGTATTTGCGCTTCACGGAAAAACCCGTGGACGAAATCGCCAATCTGTGTGGATTTACAGACATTTTCTCCTTTTCAGGCACCTTCAAAAAGCATTATGCGGTTTCGCCCAGCGAGTTTCGGCGAATTAATTCTTACCGGGCCTGAGTGGCCTCTGGGTTAATTTGAGGAATTTATGGTCACGCAAAGGGCGCAAAGGGGTTGTTTTCCGCGTTTCGTGGGTTGGAGGGAGCAATCCCGAAAGCTTTCGGGATCCCAAAGATAAAACGTATTTGAAAAGGCTTGCTTAGCGTTCTTTGCTACCTCAGCCAACGGAATATGGACCAAAAAATCTTTGGGAACTTTGCGATACTTTCCACTACGAGCTGTTTTCCACAAAAATTACGCAAGTAAGCCTGAATGGGGATCGTTTTTCGAAATGAGCAATTTTCCGTAAACGGGCCCGAAGGACGCACCGTAAATTGAGGATCAAATAACATGGATGCTCATGCGAAAACTCTGTTTATGTCTGCTTTTATTGGGATTAATTGCCTTTGCGGGTAATCTGTTTGCTCAAAATACCCTGCCCCGTCAGGCGACCTGGGGGGCTCAGATCATGCCTTTGGCAGATTCCACCGCCCAAAAGGCGGGCCTGCCCGATCATAACGGGGTATTGGTGATTCACATTTTTCCCGGCTCCACTGCGGAATCCCTGCAAATCAAAGAGGGAGATATCATTCTGGAAATCAATCAGTTTAAGATCAGTGATATCACTACTTTCAGAAAATCACCCCATCAGAATCTGCGTGAAGGAGACAAAATCGAGTACCTGGTCTGGAGGGATGGCAAAAAGGTGAAACTAAAGGGGAAAGTGGTGGGAAAACCCCTGGAAAAGAATTCCCATGGCGAAGTGATTTACTCCCAGGTTCCGTTTGAAAAAGGCTATTTGCGCACCCTCATTACCCGTCCCAATAAAGGAAAGGGGCCCTTCCCCGTCCTCTTTCTGATTCCTGGTTACAACTGCGCTACTTACGATAATCTGCCTGCCTGGCATCCTTATGCCCATTTGGTGGATAGCCTGACCGCTTTGGGTTACGCCGTTTTCAGGGTGGAAAAATCCGGGATGGGGGATTGTCAGAATACGCCCAGTTGCTTTGACATGGATTTTCACCAGGAGCAAAAAGTCTGGGAGGCCGGGCTGAAAAAGTTGCTGGAATACGATTTCATTGACAAGGGAAATATTTTCCTTTTTGGGCATTCCCTGGGTGGATTGCAGGCGCCAATTCTGGCTCAGGACCCGGCTGTCAAAGGGGTGGCCATCTACGGCACGACCCATTTGCCCTGGAGCGAGTACCTGACCACCATGCTCAGATTCCAGAATCCGCGTTCTGGGGTGGATTATCTGGAAAATGAAAAAGATCTGCGCACCTATAAGGACCTGCTCTACCAACACTACGTGTTGGGTAAGGATGTCCAGGAAGTGGCCCAAAATCCTGATTTTAAGCTGCTTTTGGACCGTGATTTCATGTACGACGGGGGCGTAATGCTGTTTGACCGCAATCAGAAATTCTGGCAGGACATTGAAAACCTCAACATGACCCGGGTGTGGGCTGAGCTCGACAAATACGTCTTAAGTCTCTTTGGAGAAGCTGATTTTGAAGCCCTGACTCCGGATGCGCAAAAGGAAATCGTGCGAATTGTGAATCAGTACCACCCTGGTAAAGGCGAATTTCAACTGGTGGAAGGCACGGACCACGGCATGATCAAAGTGGGGAGCATGGAAGATGGCATACAGGCCCGCAATTCGGGTCAAATGGCCCAATTATACCGCACCAGTTTCAATTTTGAAATCATCACCCGCCTCGACCAATGGATGAAGGGCTTGATGAAAAGGGGGTAGATTGGGTGGTTGTGGGGTGTCAATTCAGGAAACAAGGTTTGTCCTGCATTGCTGAATGCTTGACACCTTCTTAGAATATCAATCTCAGGGATTGACGCCGCAATAGGAAGTCCTTTTTGGCGAAGCCAATCAAGGTGGGGTGGCCTTGCCAAAACCAGGGGGCGGCCTTGAGCGATGGGTCCCTGATAGCTATCGGGAGGGCGGCTTGGTGGCCTTGTGCGCTGGATTTGTGGTGTGAGGGGGCAGGGATTAGGTTTTGGCGCTTTTTGCTTCTTTTTCTAACAAATCGACCAAGGGGAGATTCACGAGTACCTTTGAAAAATAATAAACCTACGAGTAAAGAAGGCCCGCCCCGCCAGGGCAACCCAAATTATGACCACAACCTTCAAATTTCGCGATAATTTCTTATCGCTTAAATTGCCCTAACCTCCTTAGGACTAACGACTAACGACTTCGTCTTGTCACTTCCCAATCTTATCCATCAGTTTCTGATGGTCTTTCAGGAAAGTTTCCAGCCCTGACGAAGTCAGGGGATGCTTCATCAACTGCAGGATCACACTCAGGGGCATGGTGGCCACATCAGCGCCATGGATGGCGGCTTCGAGGGCATGCATGTGGTGACGGATGGAAGCTGCCAGAATCTGGGTTTCGTAGCCGTAGTTATCGAAAATCTGACGGATTTGCCCCACCAGTTCCATGCCGTTATGGCCAATATCGTCCAGACGACCGAGGAAAGGGGAGACATAAGTGGCGCCTGCTTTGGCCGCAATCAGGGCCTGCATGGCGGAAAAAATCAGGGTGCAATTGGTGCGCACGCCCATATCCGTGAGGGCCTTGATGGCTTTGACCCCTTCGGGGATCATGGGGATCTTGATGGTGATATGTGGGTGGATGGCGATCAATTCTTTGGCTTCGGCCATCATTCCTTCGTAATCCGTGGAAATCACCTCTGCGCTCACATCATTGGCCATTTTGCAAATGGCCAGGTAGTGGGCATTGAAATCAGTAACTCCCACTTTGGCCATCAGGCTGGGATTGGTGGTCACTCCATCCAGCACGCCCATGTCGGCAGCTTCACGGATTTCTTTGAGGTCGGCAGTATCAATAAAGAATTTCATATTCAAACAGTTAATCTGCCGCAAAAATAGGTTGTCACAAGTGGCTTTCCAACCTCCAACTTTCAACATTTTTACCCGAACTGTAAACAAGCATTTAAAAAACTACCATCCGTCAACATTTTTATCTATCTTCAGGCATTATCTAACCAAAAATCCCTATAACCATGGATGGAGTTTTTTACGGAGTAGTAATTGTAGCATGCCTGGTAGGCATCATACTCTTTTTTTATTTTGTGCCGGTCGGCCTCTGGATCACGGCTCTCTTTTCGGGGGTCAAAGTGAGTATCGGACAGCTGATTGGAATGCGATTGAGAAAAGTTCCCCCTTCAATCGTAGTCAATAACCTGATTAAATCCACCAAAGCCGGGCTGAAAATTTCCATCACGGAGATTGAAACCCACTTTCTGGCCAAAGGAAATATCAATCGGGTGATTGACGCCCTCATTTCGGCTGATAAGGCCAATATTGACCTGGATTTCAAGCTTGCAGCCGCCATTGACCTGGCTGGTCGTGATGTGTACCAGGCTGTGCATGACTCAGTTACGCCGCGGGTGGTAAATTCTCCCCCGGTCGCTGCAGTGGCCAAAGATGGCATCCAGCTGATCGCCAAGAGCAGGATCACCCTGCGGGCAGATATCCACCGTCTGGTGGGTGGCGCTGGTGAGGAAACCATCCTGGCCAGGGTAGGGGAAGGGATCGTAACCACCATTGGTTCGGCCAATAACCACAAGGACGTGCTCGAAAACCCGGATCTCATTTCCAAAAAAGTACTTGAAAAGGGACTGGACAGCGGCACGGCTTTCTCAATTCTTTCGATCGACATTGCCGATATTGACATTGGAGAAAACGTGGGAGCGAAGCTCCAGACCGACCAGGCCGAAGCCGACCTCAAAGTTGCCCGGGCAAAAGCTGAGGAACGCCGTGCCATGGCCGTGGCCACTGAGCAGGAATTTACGGCCCGTGCCCAGGAAATGCGTGCCAAGGTAATTGAAGCCGAAGCCATGATTCCCCTTGCGATGGCAGAAGCTTTCCGCAGCGGCAACCTGGGGGTAATGGATTATTACAAACTGCGCAACATCGAGGCAGATACGGATATGCGTGATTCCATTTCCAACATGGGCAAGGATGATAAGTAATTCCTTTTCATGACAGGAAAAGTCACTTTTAGAAGGGCAATGAATTTATTTTTCATTGCCCTTTTTATTTCCTCGTTAGCAGGATGTAAAGAGGAGGTTTCCGGGCCACCCGCTGAGTACTACCCCATGAACACGGTAGAGGCCGAATCCTTTGCCCGGGATCTGGAAAATGCCTTTCTGCAAAATTCTGTGGGCTTTCTGGCTTCGAAAATCTCAGTGGATCATCTGCTCGATCAGAGTTTTTATGACCTGCCTCCCTCCAGAAGAAAGGAAATGAAAATTTCTGACTGGTCCCGAAAGCAATTTGCGTATCAGTTTGCCAGTGCGGTTTTTGAACCAGCCCGGGGCGGCTATCTGGAAGCAATTCGTTATTTCAAGAAAGAAAATGGTGCCACCGTGGTGGTCTTTCGTGCCTCCTCCAATGAAGCCACCAATTATTTTGAAATTCAGCCCGGCCGCGACGCAAGGGGCAATGTCATGGTGGAAAATATCTACACTTACTCTTCGGGAGAATGGATCAGTCAGTCCCTGAGAACGGTGGTTTTGGCAAATTTTATGGATAGTTCGGGGGAATGGGTACCGCAGGAAGAAGGAGGGAAGGAGAAGGTTGAAGCGATGAAAACCCTGACCAAATTATACAAGGAAAATGCCTTTCGTCAATTTTTGACTGGGTATGAGACCCTGCCGGAAAAACTGAAGTTTCAAAAATCAATCATGATTTTGAGGGTGGAAGCCGCCAGAAATGTGGGTGAAACCGAGTATTATTTGGCTTTGGATGATTTTGAAAGACAATTTGCCGATGATTCTTCCTGGTTTATCATGGGGGTTGATGCACTGTATAATCGGGGTGATTTTCCCAAACTTCGTAACCTGCTCAATAAGCTGGAAGCCAGAATTGGTCAGCCTGATGGGGTGGTGGAGGAATTTCGGGGCTATTCTTTTCTGGCTGAGGGGGATTTTCCCAATGCCCTGCGCCACGCGGACAAAGTAATTGAGCTGGAACCTGAGAAGGACTGGGGCTATTTTTTGAAATTCAAAACGGAGGTGCAAAGCCTCAGCTACGCTGAGGCAATCAAAAGTCTGGACTTGCTGACGAAAAAATTTGCCATGCAACCAGAGGAAATGGAAATGGAGGCTGTGTTTGAGAATTTCCTGAAATCTCCTGAGTATCAAAGCTGGTTGTCAGAACGGAAATCATAATTTTCCTTTGCCCGAGTAAAGCAAATAAAGGAAAAAAGGCACCCCCAGAATGGCGGTCACAATCCCAATGGGCAGGTTTCCAACGGGATGCACTGCCCGGCCGATCACATCGCAAAGCGCCAGATAACATCCCCCCAGCAGCGGGCCGCTGACCAGATTTCTGCGGTGATTTACCCCGTTAAAAGCCCGGCTGAAGTGCGGCAGCATCATGCCCACAAACCCAATCGGGCCCGTAAAAGCAATGCTGCCCGCGACCATGAAAACAGTTACCCCCAAAATGGCAAGCTTCGCGACCGTCACATTCATGCCCAAAGTTCGGGCCTGCTGGTCACCCAGAATCAGTACATCCAGGCGATTGCCCCAGGCCAGGCCAAATCCCCAGCCCGTGAACAGAAACACCAAAGTCACAGAAACTGCCTCCCAACTTGCGCGGTTCAGACTGCCAAAGGACCAGAAAAGGATCTGGCGAATGTTGTCGTCGCTGGTGAACTCGTAAATCAGGAGCCCGGTCAGGGCGGTAAAAAGGGACGAAACAGCAATTCCTGCTACCAAAAAGCGGCCAGAATCCTCCTGAATGGCAGAATACCCCAAAGCCAGCACCAGAATCAGACTGACCATGCCTCCCAGAAAGGCGAAAAGCGGGTAGGTAAATAAGGTGAGGCTGGCCACGGGAATGAGGCCTACAATCAGGAGATTCACCCCAAAACCTGCTCCCGTGGAAATGCCCATGATGTAGGGATCTGCCAATGGATTTTTGACCAATGCCTGCATGAAAAAGCCTCCCAGGGTAAGAATTGCACCCGTTATGAGGGCCAGAATGACACGGGGAAGCCGCATATTCAACAGCACCGTCTCATGGTCAATCTCCTGTCCGACAATCACCCTGAAAATATCGCCAGGCATAAAGTCGAACGGCCCCGTGTTCATCCCCAAAAAGATGACCAGCAGGGTAATTACAAGGGCACCCAGGGCCTGGAGCCAGGAGGGAAGCCTCATTTTTCGAGGTCTGAGGTGTTGATGCGGGCGTGTAACATGTTGGTAATGAGGCCAAGGGCCTCGATCGTTCTCGGCCCGGGACGGAATACCAGATTGGGATCAATGGAGTAAACCTGGTGGTTGGTCACTGCTTTCAACCCCTGAAATGCAGGGTAGGCGCTGACCAGAATGCTGAAATCATTGTCGTTGCGGGTGGGCAGAATCAAAACCTCAGGATCCCATTTCAGGATGGCCTCGGGAGAAACAGTGGGATATTTTTCAGCCAGATCAGCACAGACATTTTTGCCGCCTGCCTTCTCAATCAGCTCATTGAGAAAGCTTTTGCCCCCGGCCACCACCAGCGGATCCGTGCCAGCCAGCACCAGGGTGCCATATTTGATCTGACTTTGGGTGGAATCCATGATTTGTTTTTCCATCTTTTGCAGGCTGTCCACCAAGGTTTGCGATTCGAGATCATGGCCCAGCAAATCGCCCAGCACATTCAAATTGCGGTAAATATCTTCCGTACTGTTAAAGTCCTGGAAGAAAATCTTGATTTTGAACTTCTCAAAATAGGGGATCAGGTCCTCGGTAAAAATTTCCGTGGTGGCCAGCACCAGATCGGGTTCCATCATCACAATTCCCTGAAGATCCAGATCGGGGTAGGTCTGGATTTCGGGCACATTTTCGGCTTCTGGCGGGTAATTGCAGGCCTGGCTGCGGGCCACCAGGCGTTCCTGGGCTCCAATGGCGAAAATCATTTCCGTAATACTGGGAGCAAGGGAAATCACCTTTTCAGGAGCTTTGGCAAAACTCATGGGCCGTCCCAGATCATCTTTGATCTCGCGGGTGATCAGAGGGGCATTTTCAATCAGCTTTTGATTGGGGTTGCCACAGGAAAAGATGAAAAATGCAGCAAAAAGGGCCAGAATGGCGGAATTGAGAAAATTGCGTTTCATGTCCAAAGGTAAACATAAAGCTGGTTTTGGGCCAAAAAAAGAGGCCACATGAAGCGGCCTCTTTAATATTTTGATAATGATATCTGGATCAATCCTGAGGCGGAATGCGCAGCACCTGACCCGGATAAATCAGGTCAGCGCTTTTCAGCATGGGCTTATTGGCCTCAAAAATCACCGGATATTTACCTGCATTTCCGTAATATTCCTTGGCGATTTTGCCCAAAGTGTCACCTGATTTTACGGTGTAAAATTTGGCCTGGGGCTCCACTTTATCCACCGTCATCTGGTCGTCAACCTGAGAAACACCTTTGATATTTCCGAGGGCCAGCACCACTTTCTCGCGGGTAGTCTGATTTTCAGCCTTGCCTGAAATTTTCACCACTCCTCCGTCAAAACTGACTTTGGGATGCTCCACTTTCAGGTCGTATTTGTCGAGTACCTGGGTGAGGGTTTGGGTCATTGCCGCGTCAATTGAGGCTTTGGTTGCGGCCGGGCTTGGCTTGGGAGGAACAACTTCCTTGCTGCCTGAGCCTGAGATAAAATCGAAAATTCCCATGATAATTTACGTTTTAGATTTAAAGGATATAAATGAGTTGAACAAAAGTATCCATAAGCACTTCAATTTTGCAACTCAATTAGACGAACGAAATCAAATTGGGGATAAATTCCTGCCACTCAATTGATCAAACCCCTCTCCAAATGGTATTTTCTTTGAAAAATGGACTGATTTTCATTCCTTTGCCGGATATTTAAACTTATGCCCGTATTTCTTACCAAAAAATTCGATTTTGAGGCTGCTCACTACCTTCCTGCCTTTCCAGAGGGGCACAAATGCCGCAGGTTGCACGGACACAGCTTCAAGGTGGAAATCAAATTAATGGGTGAAATTGATCCCAAAACGGGCATTCTGGTGGATTTTGCCGAAATCAAATCCGTGGTCAAGCCTTATATAGAAATGCTCGACCACTATTGCCTCAATGAAGTGGCCGAGGTGCACAATATTGATTTGTTGCGTCAACCCACCTCTGAGAATCTCGCCAAATGGCTTTTTCAGGAGATCAAACCCCTGCTTCCCCAGCTCGACAGCGTGGTGGTCCACGAAACCTGCACCAGCATGGCCGAATACAAAGCCTGATCAACCTTCTTCTTTAAATTCTTCTTTGTGATGATGCTCTTTGGGCGGAAAAAGCCATTCCCCCTTGGTCACTGCGCGCCACAGCGGCCCCAGGAAAATCTTGACTTTGATGGCATAAACCCATGAATTGAGGGATTCATTGATGATGGGTTGCCGACCCAGAATCAGGCGATATCCCGTGCCCAATCCCAACCCAATCCAGGGAAAAAACTTGTATTGGCCAGTTACTGCAGGTACGAGCACAGGGAAAGTTCGTTTGGTAAAAGGAAGCACGACAGTTGGATTATTTACCCTGGACAAACCCGCAACGCCCAGGCCCAAATAAATGGGCGCACTGAACTCCCAGCGCTGATTGCGAAAGAAAATATATTCGCCAAAGTACCCAAAGTAAACCAGATTCAACTTTACACGGCTTTGCAGGGGATTTCCGTTGGTGTCGGGCAAAATAACTGTCTTTTGCAGGTCTGAAGTCAGGAAATAGAGTCCCGTTCCTACCCGCCATTTCTCCCTGATCTCGATCCCAAAACGCAATCCAAAAATGGAAGCCCGCTTATTGGCAATGAAGGAGTTATAGCTGTCGAAGCCAAATAATACTTTAACTGGCTTTGCGGGTTTTTCCTCCTCACTGACCTGGCTTTTTCCCATCTGAGGAAGGGAAAGGCATAACAAAATCAGGATGGAAATCAGACCAGAATTAATTTTCACAAGGCAAATTTAAGGATAAGAAGCAGAGCTAAAAAACAAGCTGTCTGTGGATATCGTTATAAAAAGGACAACGGGTTGAGAGATGTTTATATTTTAGCTCGAATAGTGTGGGATTGAAGGCGGAATTCTCTTAATTTTGTGCTTATCGTGAATAAGATCATCATAGCCATCGACGGGTATTCCGCTTGCGGAAAAAGTACCACCGCCAAGAATGTTGCCAAAGCATTACATTACGTCCACGTCGATACGGGAGCTATGTATCGCGGCGTGGCCCTGTATTTGCTGCGCAAGGGCATTCCTGTGGATCGGGAAACTCCTGAACTTTTTGCTGCGCTGGACGAAATTCACCTCGAATTCGACCTCAATCCTGACGGCGCCTCCAGCGACCTGATTCTCAATGGAGAAAATGTTGAGCAGGAAATCCGCACCCTGACCGTTTCCAATGTGGTCAGTGAAGTGGCTGCCATGAAGCCCGTGCGCGAAAAGCTGGTTCTCCTGCAGCACCAGATTGGTAAGAAAAAGGGCATTGTAATGGACGGGAGGGACATAGGCACCGTGGTTTTTCCCCATGCTGATCTGAAGATTTTTATGTCAGCCACCCTCGAAAAAAGGGTGGAAAGACGCCAATTGCAGTTGAGCAGGAGCGGAATTTCCCAATCTGACAAAGAAATTCGCGACAACATCCGCCACCGTGACCATATCGACACCACCCGCCAGGAAAGTCCCCTGCGCCGGGCCGCAGATGCGCTGGAGCTGGATACCACGGATAAAACAATTGACCAGCAGGTTCAGTTTGTGGTAGAACATGCCATGCGAATTATCAACGAAAATGTGGTGACCAATGCTTAAAGTCGAAGTCGATCAGCAATCTGGTTTTTGCTTTGGAGTGGTTTACGCCATCGAAATGGCCGAGGATTTTCTCCACGAAAACGATCATTTGTATTGTCTGGGAGATATTGTGCATAATAATAAGGAGGTGGAACGCCTTCAGGCCATGGGCCTGCGCATCATCAGCCACGAAGATTTGCCCAATCTGATGGGTGAAACCGTGCTGATCCGTGCCCATGGGGAGCCGCCTTCGACCTACAAAACGGCCCTCGAAAACGACATTACCCTGATTGATGCTTCCTGTCCCGTGGTTTTGAAACTGCAAAACCGGGTGCGCAAGGCCTATGACGAGGAGCAGCAAATCGTAGTCTATGGCAAGCCAGGTCACGCAGAAGTGAATGGCATTCTGGGGCAAACCCTGGGGAACGCCACCGTGATCACCAGTGCTGCAGATCTCGAAAATCTCGATTATTCGCGACCCATTCAGATGTTTAGCCAGACCACCAAAAGCACCAAAAGCTATTATAATCTGAAAGGAATCATCGAATCCAAAACGGAGGAGGTGAAAGTCAATGATACCATTTGCAGGCAGGTGAGCAATCGTGAGCCTGAATTGCAGAGATTTGCCGCTCAGTACGATGTAGTGGTGTTTGTGGCAGGCAAAAAAAGTTCCAATGGAATAGTTTTGCACGATGTTTGCAAAGCAGTAAATCCGCGGACCCATTTTGTGTCTGATATGCCCGAAATTGATCCTGTATGGTTTCGGGATGCGGAAACAGTGGGAATCTGCGGGGCCACTTCCACGCCCATGTGGCTGATGGAGGAGGCTGCAACCTATATTCGCAACATTACTCCTGAAGCAATTCTGGCCTGAATTTCCATTCATAATATATGCACCGTAAATCCCTTTCCTTCCTTCTGCTGCTTCTTTTTCCCTTTGGAATCTCCATTCTGACCGCAGAAGGGAATAATTGGGAACTGGCCAAGGAAAAGGATGGTCTGAAAGTGTACACCCGTCCCTCCACTAAAAGCTCCATGAAGGATTCCAAGTCGATCATGGAATTGAATTTCAAACCCGAGCAGGTGGTGATGGTGATCCGCGATTTTTCCAATTACCATAAATGGATGGATCGCAGCGAGAAGGTGGAAATCATCAAAAAAGTTACAGAAACGCAGTATTACCTGCATTATTTTACCAGCGCGCCCTGGCCCGTGGCCGATCGCGACAATGTGGCCCTTTGGACCTTTACCCAAAAGGAAGACAAGACTTATTTTATCACGGTGGAGGCCAAGCCCGATTTCATTCCCAAAGTAGAAGGACGGGTCAGGGTTCCTTATTCCTATTCCACCTGGACCATTGGCCCCAATGATAAGGGAGGTGTGCGGGTTGAACATTACAACAGTGCTGAGGCTGGGGGAGACCTTCCCGGCTGGATGGCCAATATGGGTGTGGTGGATTATCCTTTCAACACCCTTCAGGGTCTGGCCAGAGAGTTGGAAAACCGCTTCTAATCCCCAAAAAATCCACTCTGATTCACTTAAATTTTTTCCTTGGGGAATGAATTAATAATTTCTTAATTTTGCAGTCTGATTGAGATCACCGTTCTACGGCCTCAGGCGGACATTTTGACTTCAAAAAAACCCTAAAAAAATATCCATACAGAAATGGCAACTAAAAAAAAGATCCTTTTCCCCACTGATTTTTCCGAGGTGAGCGAATTTGCGGTAGGAACTGCGGTGAATTTCGCCAAGGTTGCAGATGCAGAACTGATTTTCCTCCACGTGGTTGAGCCACCGACCAGCCCTTTGAAAATCTTCGGCGGATTCAAAGAATCTGAAGCCCGCAAGGAAGCCACCAAAATGCTCGAGGATTACATGAAAACCCATGGCGATCCTGAACTGATCATGAGCACGATGGTGAAAATCGGCAAAGACTATAAAAAAATTGTGGATGCAGCCGAGGAAATCTCTGCTGATTACATCATCATGGGCACCCAGGGACTCGATGGCATGAAAGAATACTTTGTGGCCAGCAATGCCAGCCTGGTGATTCGTTATGCGCCCTGCCCGGTGCTGACCATCCGTCAAAAGCCTGATCACGTGGGCTTCAACCGCATCCTGGTGCCCCTGGATCTTACCAAGGAAACCAGCGAAAAAGTCAGCATGGCAGTGAAACTGGCCGAGAAATTTGGCTCTGAAGTGTTTGTTATGACCGTGCTTTGGTCTGATGGAGACGAAGAAGTGAAAGACAGGCTCAAAAAACGCATGGCCAAAGCCGTGGCTCACATCAAGTCCAATGGAATCAAAGTGGATTCCACCATGGTGGTTACCAAAAACAACGACATTACTGACACGGTCATGGAGTATGCCAAACAGATCGACGCCGATCTGATCAGCATCATGATGCAGCAGGAGCAAAGCTTCAAAGAAAGCCTTATGGGCTCTCATGCAGCCCGCGTGGTCAATCACTCCCTGATTCCGGTTATGTCTATCAAGCCCGTGAAAGAGTATAAAACCACTACTTTTTCAGCTTCTCACTTTGGCTGATCAATAAAAAGGTCAAAAACAATTAACATTTTCGTTCAGGTGTGGTTAACTAAATTGGATATTAATTTTGATAATTCCTTTTAGTGAAGTATTTTTACCACCGGATACTATCAATCATCCTGAAACGTTAGTCAAGAAAAGTAGCGCAAGAGTAGATGAGACAACTTAAGATTAGTAAACAGATTACTAACCGCGAGTCGCAGTCTCTTGACAAGTACCTTCAGGAGATAGGTAAAGTCGAGTTGCTGACTCCCGATGATGAGGTCGAACTGGCGAGAAGGATCAGGGAGGGAGACCAGGAAGCACTGGAAAAGCTTACCAAAGCCAACCTTCGCTTCGTAGTTTCCGTGGCAAAGCAGTATCAGAATCAGGGCCTTTCCCTTGGAGACCTGATCAACGAGGGTAATCTCGGTCTGATCAAAGCTGCAAAGCGATTCGATGAAACCCGTGGTTTCAAGTTCATTTCTTACGCAGTTTGGTGGATTCGTCAGAGCATTCTTCAGGCTTTGGCCGAGCAATCCCGCATCGTGCGTCTGCCCCTTAACCGGGTTGGAGCGCTGAACAAGATCGGGAAAGCCTTTTCCAAACTGGAGCAAGCCTTCGAAAGAGAGCCCTCTGCAGAAGAAATTGCTGAAGTTCTTGAGGGAATGAGCGAAACGGAAGTTTCGGATACCCTTAAGATTTCCGGTCGGCACATCTCCATGGATGCTCCGCTGGTTCAGGGAGAAGAAAACCGACTCCTTGATGTTCTTGAAAATGAAGAAGAACCCGATCCGGACAGTGGTCTGATCAACGAAAGCCTCAGCAAAGAGGTTGAGCGTGCCCTCAGCACCCTCACCCAGCGCGAAGCCGAAGTTATCCGCCTCTATTTTGGAATCGGTGTCGAACACTCCCTGACTTTGGAAGAAATCGGGGAAAAGTTTGACCTCACTCGTGAACGTGTACGTCAGATCAAAGAAAAAGCGATCAGACGTCTTAGACATACATCCCGTTCAAAGGGATTAAAGGCTTATTTAGGTTAAACAAGGTTCTTTTCGTTCTTTGAAGAAAGCTCCGGAGCCCTCCGGAGCTTTCTGTTTTTTGTTTAGTTAACATCTAAAAACTTCGAATCTCTGCGGTGGGCCTGGTTCAGAAATGCTCATATACACAAGTAGACTTCGCTTTCTTCACCTGCGCCCGCCTTGATCTTCTGGTCCCCTTTAGCCAGTAAATGATTTCCTGGCTTCCCGCTTTCTTATCCACAATTGCTTTGATTTTCCTTCAATTGACCCTCCAATTCTCAATTCATCGCTCGTTTTTGGGGAATACTTCTTAGTTTTGCTCAAATTATAAAAGGATTCCTATGGCACATTTGATTTCTCCTTCAGCGCTTTCCGCTGATTTTGGTAATCTCGAACGCGACATTCGCATGCTCAACGAAAGCCAGTCTGACTGGGTGCATTGCGATGTGATGGATGGAAATTTTGTGCCCAATATTTCTTTTGGAATTCCCGTACTGGAAGCCATAAAAAAGGCTTCCACCAAGCCGCTCGACGTTCACCTCATGATCGAAGATCCGGGTCGTTACCTGGAATTATTCAAAAAAGCTGGCGCTGATATTCTGACTGTGCACCAGGAAGCAGTAATCCACCTGGACCGGGTGCTGCATGCAATCCGTGATCTGGGTATGAAAGCAGGGGTGGCCCTCAATCCAGGCACTCCCGTGGAGAGCCTGAGAGAGGTGATCCACTTGTGTGACCTGGTACTGATCATGTCTGTGAATCCGGGGTTTGGCGGACAGAAATTTATTCCCCAGGCTTGTGCTAAAATATTGAGGTTGAAGAAATTGATGGCTGAAATGGGATCCGATGCTTTAATTGAAGTGGATGGAGGAGTGAATGAAGAAACTGGTTCCAAATTGGTAGAAGCCGGTGCCGATGTGCTGGTTGCGGGGAGTTGGGTATTCAATTCTCCCGATCCCAAAGCCCGGATTGCCACCCTCAAAGAAATCAACCCCAATACCTTCAGGGTATAAATATTTACCTTAGCTGAAGGAAAGCAAATTATTATCTTTGTTTAATGCGAATTGTGAAACCGTTTCTGGGGATACTGCTCTGTTTTTACCTTGGATTGACCGGCCTGCTGGCTCAGGCTCCCGGCTATGTCAAAGGGAAGGTCAAAAACGAACAGAACGAGCCTGTAAGCAAGGTGGTGATTCAGGTTTTGGGCACTGAAACCAAGACCACAAGCGATGAAAACGGGCTTTTTGCCATTACACTTCCCTCTAATTATTCCTATACCCTCGAATTCAGACACATAGAATACGGGGTAATCCGCCGGGTGGTGGCCATTCGCCCGGGTGCGATCGAACAATTGCCCGTGGTGATCAAAAAAGGCGATATCGAACTGGAAACCCAGGAGATCTATGCCAATGACGATCCCAAATCACTTCCTGATTCTGATCGTCCCACTTTCCAGCCTTTTCCCATTTCCTCTGACCGTATGGTGCAAATGCCCATGGCCAAAATGGACGAGAGCGTGGTCAGGACCCTGCCCGGGGTGGCCACCAATAATGAATTTTCGAGCCAGTTCAGGGTGCGGGGCGGAAATTTTGATGAAAACCTGATCTATGTCAACGGAATTGAAATCTATCGCCCCTTTTTGATTCGTTCGGGACAGTCTGAGGGATTAGGCTTTGTGAATGCCAATCTGACCAGCAATCTTTCCTTTAGTACGGGTGGATTTGAAGCCCAGTATGCAGATAAGTTGTCCTCTGTGCTGGATGTGCAATACAAAAATCCCGGGGCTTTTCGCGGCAGTGCGGAAGCTGGTATTCTGACCCAGAGTTTCCACGTGGAAGGAAGTTTTAAAAAGAAAAATACCCCCCGTACCGCAGGTAAATTTACCTATCTGATGGGAGGGAGGCGATTCTCCACCACCTACCTGCTCAACAGCCTGGATACCCAGGGCGATTATAAACCTGTTTTCTATGATTATCAGGGCCTTTTTTCCTGGAAACCCAGGCAGAAGGAAAAATCCCCCGTATATAAAACCCGCAAAGACGGAAGCGTGGATACCATTTATTTTCCCCAGGAACGCCTGAAATTTTCCGCCTACGTCAACATAGCGGACAATGATTATCACTTTATTCCCCATTCCCAGGAAACCCAGTTTGGCACCGTGCAAAATGTGCTGCGCCTGCGGGTGGGCTTTGCCGGCGAGGAAAGAATGGGCTACAGAACAGGTCTGGCAGCCTTGACTATCGATCACCGTCCGAGTCTGAGGTATAAATCAAAATTCATTTTTACAGGCTTCAGAACCCGGGAAAGCGAAGAATTTACGGTGGAAGGCGGCTATTTTCTCAGTGATGTCAATACCAATTTTGGCAACGAGGGCTTCAACGAAGTGATTTTTGACCGTGGGATTGGTACCAATTTCCGCAATGCCCGAAATTATCTGAATGCGACCGTGCTGGCAGGCGAAATGCGCTCAGAGGCCTATCTGGATAAGAAATGGAGGCATAATCTGGGTTTTGGAGTCAGGGTGCAGCAGCAGGTCATTGACGATGAGCTGAACGAATGGAACGGGGTGGATTCGGCAGGATATTTTTTCCTTCAGGAAACTATCAAAAGCCAGGCCCACCTCAACAGCACCCTTTTCAAGGCCTATGTGCAGGACAACTGGAAATTGAATAAGGATGCAACCTGGCGGGTGATTTTTGGTTCCCGCGCCGTGTATAATACCCTCAACGACCAGCTTTACTTTAGTCCAAGGGCGCAATTGATCTTCGATCCCACCGCCAAAAAAATCAATACAGACACCCTGACTTCAGAACAAATTCTGAAACTGAAGCGCCACCAGTACCAGTTGCATTTTGCGACCGGCATGTACCAGCAGCCGCCTTTTTACCGCGAAATGCGCGCCTTTGACGGCACGGTTTACACCAACCTGAAGGCACAGACCTCCATCCATTTCATCGCGGGCGGCGATTACCTGTTTCGCATCTGGAATCGTCCGTTTAAGCTGTTTGGTGAGGCATTTTACAAGAAATTATACAATCTGATCCCCTACGAAATCGACAACGTGCGGGTACGTTACTATCCCCAGAATGTGGGTGAAGGCTACGCCTATGGGTTGGATTTGAAGGTGAATGGGGAATTTTTGAAGGATGTGGACAGTTGGGTGAGCATTGGATTGCTGAAGACGATGGAGGACATTCCCGGCGACGGCCAGGGCTATGTTTCGCGGCCCACGGATCAGAGATTCTCTTTTGCCATGTATTTCCAGGACGAATTGCCCATGAATCCGACCTATAAAGTGCACATCAATTTTGTGTATGGCAGCGGTCTCAGGATTGGACCTCCCCGGGTGCTGGAAAACCGTACGGTTTACACCATGCCCAGCTATCAGCGGGTGGATCTGGGCTTCAGCAAGGTATTTTACCTTATGTCGCCCATCGAAAGGGAGGATAAATTTGGGATTGAGACCATCTGGGTGTCCCTGGAACTCTTCAACCTCTTTCAACGGGCAAATACCGTTTCCTACACCTGGATCAAGGATATTTACAACACCCAGTTTGGGGTACCCAATTTTCTTTCTGCCCGCCTGCTGAATCTGCGGGTGATGGCACGGTTTTAGCAAATCTCCTTCCTAACGGCCTTTTCCCGGAAATGTGGGAAAATCAGGATTTGCATTCGCAATTCCCTGCTTAATTTCAGGCCGAATTTATCATGGTATAATCTGATTTTCACATGAGAAAAATATTTGGCTTCCTGTCCCTGATCCTTTGCCTCAACATTTCCCTTTCTGCCCAATCCGTGGAAGAAATGCTGAATACGGCCCGTCCGTGGTATGATACCTCCAAAGAGCCCGCCGCGCTGGACCTTTATATGAAAGTGCTGGAAAAGGAGCCCGGCAATTATGAAGCCCTGTGGCAATCCAGCCTGCTGATGTCGCGCATCGGGCACCGGGTCACTGATCAGGGCCTGAAAGAGCGCTATTTCAATAATGCCAAAGAGAATGCAATCAAAGCCATGAATGCCAATGCGGGTGATGCCCAGGGCTATTTCGTCATGTCTGTGGCGATGGGCCGCATGGCGCTGATTTCTCCTCCCAAACCGCGGGTGGCTGCTTCCAAGGATATCAAAAAGTATGCTGAACTGGCTCTGAAGTATAATCCCAAACATGCGGGTGCCTGGCACGTGCTGGGTCTGTGGAATTACCGGGTAGCCAACCTGAGCTGGGCTGAGAAAACTGCGGCCAATCTCTTGTTTGGGGGTGCGCCAGAAGGTGCCAGCAACGAGAATGCCGAGAATTGCTACAAATCTGCCCTGAAATTTTACCCCAATTACATCCTCTATATGTACGATTACGCCTTCCTGCTGTCTGAATGGGACCGCGAGGACGAAGCAAAAAAATTGTGCGAACAGATTCTGGCTTTGCCTGCCAAATACATCGACGACAAGATGTATCAGGATCAGGCCCGCCAATTGCTTGAGGATATGAAGTAA
This sequence comes from Bacteroidia bacterium, assembly GCA_020635905.1. Classification (GTDB taxonomy): domain Bacteria; phylum Bacteroidota; class Bacteroidia; order J057; family JADKCL01; genus JACJYV01. Next base: position 747,550 of record JACJYV010000004.1, on the reverse strand, counting down.
AATCCTGCCATATTTGCCCCATGAAACGGGCAATTATTCTAATTCCAATCCTGCTGTGGCTGGCGCCATTTCTGGTAAATGGGCAAATTGTCAACACGGAAGTCAAGCGCATCGACAACGAAACGGAGGGCTGGCAAGGTACGGCCGACCTGAATCTGTCTTTGATCAAAAACAAGAAAGACATTCTGCAGCTGGGCAGCCGCATCAATTTTCATTATTACAAGCGTAAAAATCGTCTGATGATCCTGAACGACATTGGATTGTTTCGCTCAGACAAGGAGCCCCTGGTCAACCAGGGCTTTTTGCATGTGCGCTACAGTTATGAAGCCCAGCGATTTTTGATTCCTGAGGGGTTTGTGCAGGGGCAATATAATGAGATTCAATTGCTTGAGGTGCGCGGTCTGGCTGGTCTGGGACCCCGTTTTCGAATCATCCGCAACGACTCGGTCAGGTTGTACCTGGGGACTTTGTACATGTTCGAATTCGAACGGATCAAGGACCAGGTAGAGGCCAATATTGATCATCGCATGAGCGCTTACCTTTCGGCCAGCTATACCTTCAAAAAGACGATTACCCTGCAGAGCATCACCTATTACCAGCCCCGCCTGGATTGGTGGGGCGATTTTCGCATTTCTTCCGAGACCTCCCTTAAATTTGACCTGACCAAAAAGCTGTATTTTTCCGCCCTTTTCAACCTGTTTTATGACACCAATCCCCCGCCCGGGGTGCAAACCACTTTTTACACCTTTAAGAATTCGATTGGGTTTAAGTTTTAGAGGTCAGACGATTAGATTTTTAGATTTTAGATGATAGATGATAGATGGGTATTGGATATTAGAAATTGATGTTAGAATATGGGTGGGTTTCAACCCTCTCATACAGCAATAGGCCCCAATCTGCTGATAATGCGACCACCCTGTGGTCGGAAATCTCTCGCCAATTTCACCTGGCTACAATAATCTGACCGCTCTGCGGTCATCTGACTGCCCTTCGGGCAAGGGAGAATTCCAACCCCAGGTTTCCATCTGTAGGGGTGGGTTTTAACCCTCCCACAGGGTCAATGTCATCGGTCCTTAGCCCTTAGTGGTGAGGTGATTAGATTGTTTTTCTGAAATTTCTAGGGTTTTTCAAATGCAATTCCTTCCCTGGTAACGGTATCAATGCTGTCATTTGCCAAATCCACCACCATCTAAAATCTAAAATCTCCCAATCTATTGTCTCCCACAAAAAAAGAAAAGGCCCCGGACAAGGGGCCTTTCCATCAGGAAAAAGTTATCAAAATTAATAGGACAATCAGGGGATAGAGCGGTAAATGGTTTTACCATTGAATTGGAACCTGAATTCAACCCGGCGGTTCATTTGGCGGCCGAGGTCGTTTTCGTTGGAATCGAGGGGTTTCAGCTCGCTGAAACCGGTCAGGATCATCTGGTCTTTGCTGATGCCGCGTTTGGTCAGGTATTCCATGGCCGAAATGGTGCGGTTTTCAGAAAGCTTCTGGTTGTAGGGCACCGAGCCATGGGCATCAGTGTGGCCGTAGATTTCCAGGGTCATGCCCGGGTTTTTAGCAAGGATATCATAAGCGCGGTCCAGCACCCACTTGGATTCTTTGCGCAGATCGTACTTGTCGAAATCGTAGTAGATGTGGTGGATTTCCAATCCGTTGAAGGCAGCCAGGGCTTCTGCTTCCTCAGCCGCGCTGACTGATTTTACTTCTTTCACGGCAGCCACTTCATCCATCACTTCAACTTCCTCCAACTCATCTTCTTCATCCAGCAGGTCGTCGGCAATTTCCTCTTCGAGAATTTCCAGGTGGTCCTCGATTTCATTCTCCAGGACATCTTCCAGAATGTCAAGATCATCTGCAGGATCGAAATCATCTTCCAGGCTGATCAGTTCATCTTCTTCCAGATAATCCAGATCCTCATCCATCATTTCATCTTCAACCACAACCGTTTCATTGACCTCATCAGGATCCACTTTGGTAACCACCACCTGGGCATTCAGATCATCCTGATTACCACCTGCACCCGTGGCTTCATTATTAGGCATATCTTTTTGCTCAACCGGGGGCAGCGTACGCAAGTTGTCATAGCCAGCCTGTCCGTGGGGAGTGGTGTGATCGACAGCTACGTCTTCAACCGTCATGTTGGAACGGAGTTTTTTGGATTTCAGGAAGATCTGTCCATCCTTGTAGAGACGGATTTCCGTTCTGCGGTTAAACTGACGGCCGCGGTCGTTGGAATTGGTCTCGATGGGAGAGTTCTCACTTTCGAAACGATAGCTGAGACGTTCGGGCGCAATGCCATTGGCCAGCAGGTATTTTTCCACGGATTTGGAGCGGTTTTCAGAAAGTGCCACGTTGTACTCATAAGTTCCATAGAAGTCCGTGTGGCCGATCACTTCAATTTCCAGATCCTGCTCATCTTTCAGCAGGGCAATTACCTCGTCCAGCTCCTTTTTGGCCTCTTTGCGCAGGAAGTATTTGTCGAAATCAAAGTAAACATTCATGATTTCCACATTGAAAACCACGGGAGTTACCTCAATTTTCACGGGTTTTTCCAGCAGATAATTGCGCTCAATCAGGATGTCGTCGTCGTCCAGCGTGGGGGTCAGAACCACGTCCTGGGTAGATTCGTAGCCGTCTGCGCTGATGGCCAGCTCGTATTCGGCATTATCTTCCAGCACAAAGTAGAATTGGTTGGAATCCCGGCCCGTGTAAACCGTATCCAGGGGATTGCCGGTCATTCTTTCTTTCAGCACCACAGTCGCATTGATATCTTCGAGGGTGGATGCGTCTTTTACCAGACCTTCAAGTTCCACGATGAAGTAGCGGCGGGGGTAGGGGAAGTAGGGGAATTTGATCTGGTAAATGTCCTTTTCACCATAGCCGCCTTCCTTACCCGAAGAGTAGTAGCCGTATTTTCCAGAAGACGAAATGGAAAAATAGATGTCGTCGTCGGGGGTATTGACCGGGTGGCCCATATTGAGGGGAGGCAGCCAGCCTTCAGAAATAGAGTCGTATTCAGTGACAAAGATGTCGAATCCGCCCAGACTGTTGGGGCCATTGGACGAGAAGTACAGGGTCTTTCCATCGGGATGGATGTAAGGAGCATCGTCGTCGAAGGGCGTGTTGATCTCAGAACCCAGGTTTTCGGGACTGCTCCAGTTGCCTTTGTCGTCTTTGCGGGAAAGCCAGAGGTCGCGGCCGCCAAATCCACCCGGGCGGTCTGAGGAGAAAATGATCAGGTTTTCACCCGGATTTTCAGCGATGCAGGCTTCATAGTATTTCGAGTTGAATGGCTTTTTGAGTTTTTTGGGCTCGCGCCATTTTTTGCCGAGGGTATCAAATTTGGTTTCGTAGAAAGCGCCGTCTTTGGTGTGACGGTAGAGATACATCTTGTCGCCCTTGTTGTTGAGCAGAATGGTAGCGTCGTGGCCTTTGCCGTTTACGGGCGTGCCAATGTTCATGGCTTCAGCCCAGTCACCGTTGGCCAGGCGGCGGGCCACATAGACGTCTTCGTCGTAGAAGTGGTCTTCGGGCCGGGCACCCTGACAGTCGGGACGGCGGGCAGTGTAGATCAGCAGGGAGTCGTTGGCGGAAATGACCGGGCTGTGCTCTGCGTAAGGAGAGTTAATGGCCTGGCCCATGTTGTTGATCCGCACTTTGCGACCTTCGCGGCGCTGGGTGAGCTTATTGGCATACATGCACTGCTCAATCCTGTTTTCCACCCAGAGGTAGTTGGTCGAGTTGGGCGTGTAGCGCTCCAGATCGATACGGTACTGCTCAATTGCCCTTTCAAAGAAAAGGTTGTAGTGCAGGGTCAACCCGTAGTAAAAGTGAAATTCGCGGTCAACATCGGGGTTGATCGCGTTGGTTTTGTCGAAATAGGGGAGGGCCTGATTTTTCTTATAGGTCAGGTAAAGGCATTTACCCATCCAAAAGTTGTAGTAGGCGGATCCCGGCTCTTCCTGGAGCAGGGACCTCACGTGAGGGATTGCCTGTTCGTACTCTTCGTAGAGCAGGTGTTCTTTGGCTTGCTTCAGGGGACCTGTCTTTTTGCCTTTGCCTGGCTGTCCGTAAACAGCGCCGCAGAGCAACAGTCCACAAAGCAAAATAGAGATTCTTGAACTTAACATAACCAATTTCCTATTATTCGATAATCTTAAACCTGTAATACCTTTGAAATTTTCTTTGAAAACTGGCTGGGACGGACGTGAAAGGATCAGATGTTGATAACTTTCGACTGCAAGTTAATAATTATGTGGATAACTCAAATGAAAATTTTATAAAAAATTCAATTATTCACAATAAAATGAATCATAAGTAATTGTTAATCATTTTATTAAATATCATCAGTTAAATTTTTGTTCATATGTTAATATCCTGAATGAGGAATTCACGAAAATATTTGCCTATGAATAATCAAAAGTTACTAATTCATTGAAATACAGTGAATTATATTGAAAATATTTAATTTTTTCTTGTGGATATCCAATAAACTGGATTTCGTGTGGAAAAGGAGGGGGAATGCAGCTAATTGTCGGGGAATGGGTTCCGTTAACAAAAAGATGAATTAATCTAAGGGAAGTCGGTGTTTGCCCTTTTTAGCCCCAAAATGCATTTCCAGGACCACATCAATGTTTAGGGAATGCTTTTCAGCCAGGTCTGCCCTGCCCGGGTCAGCTTGAATTCCACCCGTCGATTGAGCTGACGCCCATTGGCTGAGTTATTGGAATCGAGGGGCTTGAGCTCGCTGTAGGCGCTAAGGGTAATGCGGCTGGCATCAATTCCAGTGGCAGTAAGGAAGTCAAGGGCTGCTTTGGAGCGATTTTCCGAAAGCAATTGGTTGTATTCCACACTTCCGTAGGAGTCCGTGTGCCCCATGATCTCCAGTTTGAGATCGGGATTGCTTTGCAGATAACCAGCGATTTTCTGCAATTCGGCAATGGATTGATCCCTCAGGCCACTCGCATCAAAATCGAAATAGATGTTGCGCACCATGTCATTTGGGCCCGGCAGGTTGCTGGCGGTTTGGGTTCCTCCACTGTCATCTGCCTGATTACCCCCAATTTTGGTGGTTGCCGGGTCTTTACCCGCAGTCTGGGTTTTGGTGGTGGATGGGTCCATGTTGGTGCCCGATTTGATGGTGTTGGCCAGGGCATCCTGCTCAGGAACCCAGTCGTCGGGGTCGCTGCCCGCCGAGGAAGCCGCTACTGCAAATTCGGGGTGATCGTAGCCAGCCAGCCCTTTGGGCGGCGTATGGTCCACCACCGGGCCCTCCGAGCCCGGTCGCAGCTTTTCTGACTGGAAGACCATTTCCCCATTGAGGAAGAAATCGAATTCCACCCGGCGATTGAATTGTCTGCCTTCGTCATTGTGATTGGTGCCGAGGGGTTTATTCTCGCTTAACCCGGCCACTGAAAGCTGGCTTTTACTGATCCCTTTTTGGGTCAGATAGGCAAAAGCGGCTTTGGCGCGGTTTTCAGAAAGCACCTGATTATAGTCGAATGTGTTGTAATAATCGGCGTGGCCAGCCAGTTGAAGCCGCAAATCAGGGTTTTGGACCAAAAGTTCGGCGACCATATCCAACTCAGATTTGGATTCCTCCCTGAGTTCGGATTTATCAAAATCGAAGTAAATGTGTTCGAGGGTTGGCAGATCCTTAAACCGCTTTCCTACGGTCACCGCGGTGGTTTCAGTTTCTTTGATCAGGTCAAAGTTTCGCTCCAGCTCGATATCTGCGTCCCGCTTGAGTTCGGGCGTCGTAATAATCTCAGAAAGAGGCTGGTAGCCCGGGGAAGAAATGTTTAGTTGGTACTCGGTCAGGGGATTCAACTCAATCACAAATGGCGGCTTGATGTCCGCGGTATTGAGTGTGGTCAGGGTTTCACGGGTCTGATTATCCAGCACCCTGACTTCTGCATCCAGTTCCTGGCCTGTTTCCTTGTCCCTTACCAGGCCCAGCAATTCGATGATGGTGTAGCGGCGGGGGAAGGGAAAATACGGGAATTCAAGTTCATAGATGTCTTTTTCGCCATATCCTCCTTCCTTGCCAGAGCTGAAATAGCCGTATTTTCCAGAAGAAGAGACCGTGAAATAGATGTCGTCGTCGGGGGTGTTGACCTGGGCTCCCAGGTTTAGGGGAGTCAGCCAGCCACCCATGATGGAGTCGAATTCTGTGATAAAAATATCAAAGCCGCCCATGGAATTGGGGCCGTTTGAGCTGTAATAGAGGGTTTTTCCGTCGGGATGGAAATAGGGAGCATCCTCGTCGAAGGGCGTGTTGATTTCGGGCCCGAGATTCCTGGGATCGCCCCATTTACCCTTTTCGTCGCGGGCCACGATGTAGATATCCCGTCCTCCGTAGCCACCAGGACGATCGGAGGTGAAAAACATGATGCTGCTGTCTGCGCTTTCACAGATGGAAGCTTCGTAATACTTCGAATTGAGGGGTTTTTGTACTGCTTTGGGGCTATTCCATTTCTGACCTTTTGAGTCAAAATCAGTGCGATAGAGGCCGCCCTGCTTGTTGTTGCGGTACAAAAACAGCTTATTTCCTGAAGCGTTGAGCGAAATGGTTGCATCGTGGCCCTTGGAATTCACGGGTTTATCGATGTTTTTTGCCTCGCTCCATTGTCCGTTTTGGTTGTAGGAAATGTAAATATCCTCGTCGTAATATCCCTGAAGGGGTTTGGCTCCCGTTCCGTCGGGACGACGGGCGGTAAACAGCAGGATGGAATCGTTTCCGGAAATAACCGGGCTGTGTTCAGAGTAGGGGGTGTTGATGCGGTCGCCCATGTTGCGGATTTCCACCCGGCCATGAATGCGTTTTGCCGTGAGTTTCTTGGCATACATGCATTGCTCAATCCTGTTCGTAACCCATTGATATTCTGGAGAATTATCCTTGTATCGTTCGAGGTCAAGTTGATATTCCTCCACAGCCTGATCAAATTTCAGGTTGTAGTGCAGGGTAAGGGCATAATAATAATGAAATTCCCGGTCAATGGTTGGATCCACCTCGTTGGTGATGTCGAAATACCTGAGGGCCTTGGTTCGTTGGTAGGCCAGGTAAAGCGATTTTCCCATCCAGAAGTTGTAATAGGCGTTTCTGGGCTGATCTTCAAGCAATTGAGAAATGAGTGGAATGGCCCGTTCGTATTCTTCGAATTTCAGGTGTTCTTTGGCCTGACCGAGGGCTGATTTGTCTTTTTTGGAAGGTTGGGCGAAGGCAGTGCACGCGAGCAGTATCCCTATCAGGGAAAGGAAAGAGAGCCTGCATAGCTGGCTCCAGCAAAATATTCCTTTGATCATGCTCAAAAGCAGTTTATACCATACAATTCCAGGAGTCAACTGGAATTTTGCCTTACTTTAAGTGTTTACTTTCGTGGAATCGGGTTTAATTCTTGTCTTTCAGCACCTTATCCACAATTGTTTGTCGTAGAAATAAGTGATAATTCATTAGAAAAATACACTTATCCGGACTTATTCTTTAGTAAACAGCCCGAAAGCTACATCAGTTTTGATAAAAATGCAATTATCAACAAGTTTTTCCACACAGAATTGTGAACAGGAAAAATGACTCATTTTGGCGAAAATGTAAGGTTTTAGCTTTGGGCTTAAAATTAAGTGAAGGGGATTATTCTATTGGAGCACAAAGACTTATGGGTTGAATGATTTTTGACAGAATAAAAAAATACAGGCCGTAAAGCCTGTATTTCCTCAAAATATATTTTTTCTTATCTCAGTTTTTCAGAATGGTAAACTCGGTACGGCGGTTGTTTTGTCTGCCCTCGGCAGTGTCATTTGTATCAATGGGTTTGGCCTCGCCGTAGCCTTTGGCCTGAAGACGGCCTTTGTCAATGCCTTTCCCGATCAGAAAATCCACCACAGCCTGGGCCCGGTCCTGGCTGAGCTTTTCGTTATAGGTATCCGAGCCCACATTGTCCGTGTGACCGGCAATTTCTATGCTCATTCCTTTGTTTTCCTGGAGGATGGCCAGCAGCCTTTCCAGTTCGGATACAGACTCGGGACGGAGGGTGGATTTGTCGTGATCAAAGAAAATATTCCTCAGTACGATGGATTCTCCAATCATGATTTTTTTCAACTGCACATCCTTGGTTACTTCAAGAAATGCCTGAGATGAGGGGATGTCAAAGTTCTCAGAATGAAAGAGATAATCAGGTGATTCTACCCTGATACCATAGTTCCTGCCCGAAGGAAGGGAGACCAGGTATTTGCCTGAAACGGAGTTTGACTTGAACTCTGAGATGATCAGGTTTTGCTCGTTGTCGATCACCTTGATGGAGGCCTCCAGGGGCTCACCCGTGCGGGCATCGGTCACCGTGCCTTTGAGAATGGTCAGCGAGGCTTTGACCACCACGGGCACCACTTCCTGAGCGGTATCTTTTTCCTCCACCACAACGGCGGGCGGCTGAGGCATTTCAATCAGGTAAATGTCTTTTTCCCCGTATCCACCTTCTTTGGCGCTGGCGTAATACCCATGGTAACCATTGGCAGAGAGCACGAAGTAAATGTCATCGTCGGGGGTGTTGATTGGGTAACCAATGTTCTCGGGTTTGGTCCAGGAGCCGTCTTCTTTCAATTCGCTCTTGTAAATGTCATAGCCACCAATGGATTCATTTTCGCGACCGTCTGAGGAAAAGTACAGTGTGCGGCCGTCGGGGTGGATGAAGGGAGAATCGTCCGCGCCGCGGGTGTTGATGTCCGGGCCAAGATTGATGGGCTTGGACCATTTTCCATCGGCTTCCAGGGTGGAGGTGTAAATGTCGAGGTCGCCCAGGCCTCCCTCCCGGTCAGAGGCAAAGAAGATGGTTTTGCCGTCAGGGCTGAGGCTCACTGTGGTTTCGTAATTTTTGGTGTTAATGGGAGTACCCAGGTTTTGGGGCTGAGACCAGTTGGTGCCCGACAGGGTGGATTTGAATATGTCACCATTGCCAGGAGGATTTTTGTACAAAAACATGGTCTGGCCATCAAGGCTGAGGCCAATGGAGGCATCGTGGTCCTTGCTGTTGATATCTTTGCCCAGATTGGTGGGAGTGCCCCATTTTCCCTTGTCGTCTTTGTAGGTGATGTAAATGTCCTCGTCGTGCCAGCGATTGTCTTTGGTGCTGCCCATATTGCCGGGACGGCGGGAGGTGAAGATCATCATGGATTCGTCGGCCGTGATCACGGGGCTGTGCTCGGACCAGGGAGTGTTGATCACGCCTCCAATGTTGCGGATCTGGGCATCCACGGGGTGCTTGATGGCTTCCTTGCCGTACTCACAGTTACGGATTGAGTTTTCGATGCGGTGAAACTCAGGATCAGAAGTACGGTAGTTGGCGGCGGCTTTTTTGTAAAAGAGAATGGCCTGATCGAATTTGAGCACGTAATGAAGGGACCTGGCGTAGTAGTAATTCAATTCATTGGAAATCTCGGGATCGAGTTCGTAAGCAGTGCCAAATTCCTTTTCGGCTTTGGCTTTGCGATAGGTGAGGTAATAGCATTTGCCCAGCAGCCAGTGGCTTTCCGCGCTTTTGGGATTGATTCCTACGGCTTCTTCCAGGTAGGGAATGGCCTGAGCCCATTCTTCGAATGAGAGGTGACGCTCTGCATTTTTGAGGGCTTTTTTCTCGTTTTGTGCGTAAGAGATGATTCCCGGCGACAAAAAGACCACCAGAAACAAGATTTTTAAAGACTTCATTAACAGATACTTAATTAGTTGGTAGTTGACCAAAGGTTTAGTATGATTTTAATTTACGATGTAAAGTTCAACCCGCCTGTTCCATTTTTTCAACCTTTTGTTGGTATTGGGATAAAGTGGCTCTGTTTCACCCCGTCCGCTGGCCTCCAGCCGTTCTGCACTGATGCCTTTTTCGACCAGATATGCGAGCACAGATTTGGCCCTTTTTTCAGAAAGAACCTGGTTATATTCCACCGTTCCGTCACCGTCTGTATGGCCGATGATGCGCAACTTGAGCTCAGGAATCTTTTTCATCACCTGAACCAGGTTGGTCAGGTCTTCTGAGTAAAAGTCCTTGACTGCGTATTGGTTCACATCAAAGAACTGCCAGTTGAGCACAATCTTATTGACCTGATTGAAGGCAGGTTGTAAGCCAAGTTCGGCCTGGTGAGTTTCGATCTTTCCTTTGGGAGAAACGGAAAACTCTTCTTCCAAAGTACGGTATTGCTGAGATTTGGCCCGCAGGAGATATTCGCGGCCACTTTCCACCGGGACGTAATAATTTCCCGTTTTGGGATTGGTGTAAACTTCGTCCAGCACCGTCCCGCTTCGCGGGTCAACCAGCTCCACGGAGCCTCCCAGAGGCTCCTGGGTAACGTCGTCCACAATCCTGCCCGAGAGGATATTGACCCGGCCTGTTTCAAGGGCGCTGGCGCCTGAAGAGGCTGATTCTTTGGAGCTTACATTTACATCCAGCTTGAAGGTTTCCATGCCTGCAGGCAGGGTAATGGCAAATTTCCCATCCTGACTGGTTTGCATGGTGGTAATTACCTTTTTACCGTCCGGATCCATGAGCAATACGTCTGCCTGGATAGGTGATTGGGTGGTTTTGTCAAAAACCGTACCTGCCAGGGGAGTAGGGCCACAATCTGAGGGCTTGCGCCCAGCCGTTCCCATGTAAATATCCTTTTCCCCGTACCCGCCCGGGCGATCAGAACTCAGGTACCAGGTTTTTCCGCCTTCCTCCTCCACATAATAAATGTCGTCTCCCACGGAATTGGCCGGGATGCCCAGGTTTTCTGGCTTTCCCCAGCTGCCATCAGGCATGAGGGTGCATTTGAATACATCGTAGCCGCCCATGGAATTGTGTCCGCGGGAAGAGAAGTACAAGGTTTTTTCATCTTCTGAAAGGAACGGCGCATCCTCATCGAGGGCCGTATTGATGTCTGAGCCAAGATTTTCCCCTGGTCCCCAGTTTCCGTCTTCCTGACGGGTGGATACATAGAGGTCTTTTTTACCAATTCCGCCGGGTTTGTCCGAGACATAAAAGAGCCGCTGGCCCGTGGGCGAAATCCAGACTGAAGGCTCGTTATACTTTTTGGTGTTGATATTTTCGCCGATACTTTCCCGTTTGCCCCATTTTCCATCCACCTTTCTGGAAATGAATATATCTCCTTTGTTTTTGTCGAGATAGTAGATCAGGCTTTCCCCGTCTTTGGAAAGGGCGATGGAGGCGTCGTGACTGAAGCGGGGAATGGGCCGCACAAACAGTTTGGATTTCATCCAGGTGGTATCCACCAACTGCGCTTCGTAAACTTCCTCGTTGATATCCTGCCAGAGGTACCGTCCCCAGGCCATTTGGGCTATCTTGCGGGGGCGCCGGGTGGTGAATATCATGAAATTATGCTCTCCATTGAAGGTGGCTGCATACTCAGGATACCTGGAATTGACAAAGCAACCCAGGTTTTTGATTTCGAAGTCTTTTTGCAATTTCAGGATTTCAGGCGCGGCGCGGCATTGCTCTATGCCCGCCTGACAGATTTCGTATCTGCTGTCTGAACTTTGGAGCTTATTGAGCGCTGCATGATAAAAATCAATGGCTTCTTCAAAGGACTGGTTGTAGTGCAGGGCGCGGGCCATGTAAAAGTCGAGTTCCTTGCCGGCCGAAGGATCCAGATTGTAGGCGCGGATGAGGTAGGGCAGAGCCTCCTCATACTGAGAAGCCTCGAAGAGGCTTTTGCCGAGCTCAAATGCGTATTGCGCATTGTCAGGCTTCAGGTTAACGCATTCTCTGAGGAATGGGGCAGCCCTTAGAAAATCAGATTGTTTCAGGTGCCAGGCAGCTCTCTTGTGGATTTTCTCGACCGGATCTTTATTCCCCTCGCCGGCAAAGGCCGAATAGGAGATCAATTGGAGTATCACGATCCATGGTAACAGTTTCATCATCCTTGGTTTAGGAGGGTTTCAGGAAAAATATGGATGGTTTAATTTAGTAAAAAAGAGTTAAAATGTTACCATAATTGAAATAATCAGAAGGTCGAATATAAAAAAAGCGACCCGAATGGGGTCGCTTTGTATTTTTAGGAGGATCGTATTAAGAACGACGCTCTTTAATCCTTGCAGATTTACCGCTCAGGTCTCTCAGGTAGAAGAGTTTGGCTCTTCTTACCACCCCGCGGCGTACGACTTCAATTTTTGCAATGGAGGGGGAGTGGAGGGGGAAAATTCTCTCTACACCTTTGCCACCGGAAATTTTGCGAACGGTAAAGCTGGCTTTCATGCCTGAACCGTTTTTACGCTGAATGCAAACCCCTTGATATTGCTGGATACGCTCTTTATCGCCTTCCTTAATCAACACGTGAACGTTCAACGTGTCGCCCGCCTGAAAATCAGGGATATCGTTTTTTTCGTAGGGGGCTTCGATCAGTTTAATTAATTCTTCCATCAGGATAGTATATCTTAAAACTTATGGTTTCAAATTCAAGACTGCAAATATAAGGAAATTCCTCAAAGTACAAGTCAAAAAACGGCTTTTTTGCAATATTCTTTTATCCTTTTTATTCCCCGTCAAAATCAAGCAAATCGGGCCTGCGCAGCCGGGTTTTTTCATAAGCCATCTGGTCTCGCCACTTGTCAATTTCGGGGAAATTGCCACTCAGCAGGATATCGGGCACCTTGTGCCCTTCAAATTCCCGGGGACGGGTGTAAATGGGCGCTTCCAGCAGATTGTCCTGAAAGGAATCGCTCAGGGCCGAAGTTTCATCGCCAATGGAACCCGGCAACAACCTCACCAGGGCGTCGGTCAGCATGAGAGCTGGCAATTCTCCTCCAGAAAGCACAAAATCCCCAATGGAAATCTCCCGGGTTATGAAAATATCCCGAATCCGCTGGTCGATTCCCTTGTAATGGCCGCACAGGATGATGATATTCTCCAGCAGGCTCATCTGATTGCAATGACTCTGCTTCAGGGTTTCCCCGTCGGGAGTCATGTAGATGATCTCGTCGTACTTCCTTTGGGATTGCAGGTTGCGGATACAAAGGGCGATGGGTTCTATCATCAGCACCATGCCTGCTCCTCCACCAAAAACAGTGTCGTCCACCTGTTTGTATTTGCCCTGGCCAAATTCCCGAATGTCGTGCACCACAATTTCCACCAGACCCTTGTCACAAGCCCGTTTGATGATGCTGGTGTTGAGGGGGCTGGTCAACTGGTCGGGAACGACGGAAAGGATGTCTATGCGCATGGCTTTCAAAAATTCGGGCTAAAAAAAACCGGTTTTCGTCCTGGGACAAAAACCGGCTGTGTTGTTTTGCTTGAACCTCAGGATTCGATGACTTCTTCAATAAGGATAATTACCTTATTGTCAAGAACTTCCATTACGCCACTTCCTGCAGAGAATGACTTCTCCTCGCTGCTGGTTTTTACTTTGATTTCGCCCTTTTGCAGGGTGGAAATCATGGGAGCGTGGTTGTGCAGCACCTGAAATCCGCCGTTGGTTCCCTTGACTTGTACGCTGGCTACTTCGCCAGAGAAGACGGTTTTTTCAGGGGTCAGGATGTTGAGTTCGAGCGTTTTCATTATGCTTTGGATTTTTCTTCAGCGATCAGTTTGTTACCTGCTTCTATGGCTTCTTCAATTCCACCTTTGAGGTAGAAGGAAGGTTCGGGCAGGTGGTCAAGGTCACCGTCGAGGATCATGTTGAATCCTTTGATGGTATCCTCGATCGAAACGAATTTACCCTGCATACCCGTAAACTGCTCGGCTACGTGGAAAGGCTGGGAAAGGAAACGCTGAATTTTACGGGCGCGGGATACAGTCTGCTTATCTTCTTCAGAAAGTTCGTCCATACCGAGAATCGCGATGATGTCCTGGAGGTCTTTGTATTTCTGGAGAATGTTGATCACGCGCTGAGCGCAGTTATAGTGAGCTTCGCCCACAATGGCGGGGGAAAGGATGCGGCTGGAGGAGGAAAGGGGATCCACTGCAGGATAAATACCCAGTGAAGCCAGCGGACGGGAAAGTTCGGTGGTGGCGTCAAGGTGGGCAAAGGTGGTTGCAGGGGCTGGGTCCGTGTAGTCGTCAGCAGGTACGTAAACGGCCTGGATGGAGGTAATGGATCCGCGGTTGGTGGAGGTAATTCTTTCCTGCATGGCACCCATTTCAGAGGCCAGGGTGGGCTGGTAACCTACGGCGGAAGGCATCCTTCCAAGCAGAGCGGATACTTCAGAACCTGCCTGGGTAAAACGGAAGATGTTGTCAATGAAGAAGAGTACGTCACGACCGCCGGTTTCTTCGGTACCATCGCGGAAGTACTCAGCTACAGACAGACCAGCAAGGGCCACACGGGCACGGGCTCCGGGAGGTTCGTTCATCTGACCGAAGATCAGCGTTACCTGAGATTCTTTCATGGCGTCGAGATCCACAGAGCTGAGGTCCCAGCCACCTTCTTCCATGGAGTGCTTGAAGGCAGCTCCGTAACGGATTACGTTGGCTTCGATCATCTCACGGAGGAGGTCGTTTCCTTCGCGGGTACGTTCACCCACACCAGCAAATACAGACAGACCAGAGTGAGCTTTGGCGATGTTATTGATCAGTTCCTGAATCAATACCGTTTTACCTACCCCGGCACCCCCGAAGAGACCGATCTTACCACCTTTGAGGTAGGGAGCAATCAGGTCGATAACTTTGATACCCGTGAGGAGAATCTCTGGCTGGGTAGCAAGGTCTTCGAATTTGGGAGCGGGACGGTGGATAGCATATCCTCCATCAGATTCAGGCTTGGGAAGTCCGTCGATGGCATCACCCACCACGTTGAAAAGGCGTCCTTTGATAGCATCTCCGGTAGGCATTTCAATGGTACGGGCCAGATCCTGCACCTCCATGCCTCTTTCGAGACCGTCGGTGGAGTCCATGGAGATGGTCCGCACGCGGTTTTCTCCAAGGTGCTGCTGAACTTCCAGATAAATAAGGCTGCCATCCTTGCGGGTGATGGTCAGCGCATTCAGAATTTTTGGCAGTGTAGAACCTTCCCCGCTGAACTCAACGTCAACTACCGGGCCGATTACTTGTGCTACTTTTCCTTTATTTTGTGCCATTAGATATGGATAAATGGATTACTTTTGAAAATCGAGCGCAAGTTAGAAACGCCTTCAACAAATACCAAGAAAAATGTAAACATAAGGATGTGGATTTGTTATTTTTGTATATTAATATGTGTAGTTGAAAATTGATGAAAAGGGTCGCCATAATATTACTTGCCTTTACAGTCATATCTCTCCCGGGGTGGGCTCAATCTTTCCTGAATGGGAATTTTGAGATCAATACTGCTGGCACGGACAAAATCAACATGACCAATACCGCTTTCAACGCCACCATGAGCAATACTTTTGGCTTTGGAACCTATGGAGGAGGGGTTGGAAATCTGGATATTATTTCATCCACCACTTATGGGTTGGGACCGCAAAGCGGAAGCTGGTACATAGCCTTTACAGGCGGGGGTACAGATCAGGTGACCATGCAATTATCCTCTCCTCTCATTGCCGGAAACACCTATTCAGTCATTTTTTACGATAATAGATGGTCCTCTTATACTGGACCTCCCATGGAACTTGGGGTTACAAATACCATTGGTACCTTCGGTACGTTGGTTCATTCTAATCCTGGGCCCGTTTCAAATACCCAATGGACACAGCGGACTGCGGTATTTAGTGCTCCCCTTACGGGAGGATTCCTTTCTGTACGAAGTGGTCCACCTGCCAGCGGAAGTGTCTGGACCAAGGTGGACAATTTTTCTTTTGGCACCATTCTTCCCGTTGAAAACCTTTCCCTTCGGGCTGAGCGCATTTCTGAGCAGCAGGTGAAAGTGGATTGGGCGGTTTCAAACGGGGCAGATTATACTTATGAGGTGCAGCGGTCTTTCGACGGGGAGAATTTTATCTCACGGGGCAAAGGACAAACCCTGGGGATTGGGGCCGAAGGCTGGCATTTTGATTTTCTGGATGATAATTCTGCTGTTTCAGAGGCTTTTTACCGTCTCAGAATCGTGGATATTCAGGGGAATGAGCATTTCTCCCAGGCCTATAAGATCAATGGTATCAATGCAGAGGCAGATTTTGTGGTTTTTCCCGTACCTGCCAGCGAAGAGGTTGTGGCAAGCACCCAGGGCAGTTTTCTCAGCGGAAAATGGAAACTGGAAGTGTTTGATTTGCAGGGCAGAATGATCTTTTCCAATGCGGGTGAAGACGGATTTGCCCAGACCAGCCTGGATCTGAAAGAGTACAGGGTAGGGGCTTATCTGGTCAAATTCACCCACAACGGGCAATCCCATTTCCGTCGTATAATCAAGGAGTAATCAGCTTTCCTCCCGGGAGGCGTCCAGATTGTCCAGCCACTTTTCAAAACGAATGCGTGACATGGCCGATGGGCGGGTCAGTTTAGAGAATCTGGATTTACTCAATTCAGTCCAATCTTTGCGGTTGTATTCCAGGATGTGATCGAGGGGTTTGAATTCCTGTCCGTGATGAACCTGCGAAAATGAATTCCAGGGACAAACCTCCTGACAAATGTCGCAGCCATAGGCCCAGCCATCCAACTTTTGGCGGTATTCAGCAGGAATATTCTCCTTTAACTCGATGGTAAGATAGGAAATGCACTTATTGGAATCGATCTGGTAAGGAGTAAGGGCATCCGTGGGACAGGCTTCCAGGCATTTGGTGCAGGTGCCGCAATAATCTTTGATCGGGCCATCTGCTTCCAGTTCGAGATCCAGGATTATTTCCCCGATAAAAAACCAACTCCCCATTTTGGGATGAATCAGATTGGTATTCTTCCCAATCCACCCCAGTCCTGAACGGCGGGCCCACGCTTTGTCCATTACAGGGGCGCTGTCGGTGAAGACCCGGGCGCTGACAGCGCCAACCTTTACCTGGATGAATTCCAGCAGGGCATAGAGCTTTCGCTTCAATACGGCATGGTAATCCTCGCCCCAGGCATAGGTCGAGATTTTGGGGGCGTCTGCGGGCAGTTGGTGGCTTGGGTCGGGGAAATAATTGTGCAGTACACTGATCACAGATTTGGCTCCTTCGACCAATAGCCGTGGATCGGTCCGTTTGTCGAAATGCTGGGCCATCCATTCCATGGTGCCGTGACGGCCTTCCTGCAACCAGGTTTCGAGGTCGCGGGCTTCCTCTTCGAGAAATTCTGCTTTGGAGATTCCGGTCAGTGCGAATCCCAGACGTTGGGCTTCTTCTTTGATCAGGAGGGTAATTGCAGATTTATCCACGGTTCAGGGAGCGTAAAGCAGGACAAATTCCCGTTTCAACTGATCCCAGAGATATACCTCGGCCTCCACGGTGCCAGACAAAACCAGGGCTTTGCCTTTGAAGTTGCCCAGCTTTTGCTGAAGCTCGCGGGATACCCGTTCGCGGGCCATGCGGTCTTTGGGATCCAGCTGGCGGCGCATCATTTCCATGCCCACGCTGGTTTCGTTGGTGGCAAAGGGCATCAGTTCGGGTTCGTAAGCAGGAAAATTATACTGAGAATAATACAAGCCCGACCAGGGATAGACGGTCATGAAGGCATCGGGATCTTCCCAGATCACCTGGGCAAAATAATCCAGATCAGTGGTGCCCGAATCGCTGAAGATCATTTCCCCCTCAGAAAAAATGGAAAAGTAAGTGCGGTATTCATCCTCCTGAAACCAGACCCGCTCGGTGATCACCTCGGGATTTCCTTCGCCGGTCAGTTCTTCCGTGTAAGTGCGGGTGGAATCAGCATGCCCCGTGGGATATTTGTGCATCAGTTCCAGGATATTGGGCAGATCTTCCCGCCCGATCCAGACGGGCACCCGCAGGATCTGCTCGTGTTCGCGCACCACAAAGACCACCTGGGTATCGGGACGGTAATCCTGGTATCCTTCGCGGTCGAGCACGTCGGAAACTTCGCGGTTGGGATTCTTTACTTCATTGCAACCCGCAGTCCAAACAGTCACACTTATAATAAGGAGTAAAAAAGAAATTTTGAACCTGGAACTCATCAGCTTTGGTTGAATAAATTATTTTCCTGGCCGGGCTGTACCAGGCCGTAGTGTTTGTAGGCATGCTCGGTGGCCATGCGTCCGCGGGCAGTGCGCTTGAGGAATCCTTCCATGATCAGGTAGGGCTCGAATACTTCCTCGATGGTTTCGGCCTCTTCGCCCACCGCGGTGGCAATGGTTTTGAGCCCGACAGGTCCACCCTTGAACTTTTCTATAATGGCCCTCAGGATGCGGTTGTCCATGTCGTCGAGACCTGCTTCGTCCACTTCCAGTGCTTCCAGGGTTATTTTGGCAATCTCGAAAGTGATTTTACCCGAGCCTTTGACCTGGGCAAAATCGCGGGTCCGTCTGAGGAGACGGTTGGCGATACGCGGGGTGCCGCGGCTTCTGCGGGCCACTTCAAAGGCGGCTTCGGGTTCAATGGCCACTTCGAGCACCCGGGCAGAGCGCATGACGATTTTGGTCAGGGTCTGGGCATCGTAGTAGTGGAGGCGGGAATTGATGCCAAAGCGGGCGAGGAGGGGAGCGGTCAGCAGGCCGGTGCGGGTGGTGGCACCCACCAGGGTAAACGGATTGAGGGTGATTTCCACACTGCGGGCATTTGGGCCCGTCTCGATCATGATGTCTATCTTGAAGTCCTCCATGGCTGAGTAGAGGTATTCCTCCACCACAGGACTCAGGCGATGGATCTCGTCGATGAAGAGCACGTCGCCTTTTTCCAGGTTGGTGAGGAGGCCGGCCAGGTCGCCGGGTTTTTCCAGTACGGGGCCCGAGGTGGCCTTCATGCTGGTGCCCAATTCGTTGGATATGATGTAGGAAAGGGTGGTTTTGCCCAGGCCGGGAGGGCCGTGCAGGATCACGTGGTCGAGGGGCTCATTGCGCATGCGGGCCGCTTCCACGAAGATCTTCAGGTTTTCGACCACCTTTTTCTGGCCGGTAAATTCGCCGAATTTTTGGGGACGAAGAACTGCTTCCTCGCTCAGGTCAAATTCGTTTTTGGGATCCATGAAATCTCTCATTGCCCCAAAATTACGAAATGCATCAGGGATGTTATGCACAATTTCAACTATACGGTTTGCGGTTTACAGTTTACGGTTCTGGACGTTTGCTCCTGAAAGCTTTCGCATGGTTTCAACTTTGGGGTTTAGAGGTCACGCAAAGACCGCAAAGGAGATGTTTTCCGCGTTTCGTTGGTTGAAGGGAGCAAAGATCGCAAAGCTGAAATGAAAGCAATCCGTCCAGCTCAGCGTCCATTCCAACCAACGCCCTATGGACCCAAAAATCCTGGCGTTCCCGAATAGCCATCTCCAGGGGAAGCGATTTCGTTGCGGGATTACGGTTTACGGTTTCAGGAATGGTTACTGGTTTGAAAGGAGAAATGGGTGGGAGGGAAGTGCTGGCGCTAAGGGCTCGGGATAGGCCTTGGGTGCGAGTTGCAGGCGCCTGAGTATTGGGTTGTTATTGAGTTGTTATTGGGGAACTATTGAGTAACTATTGAGTAACCCCCTGGTTTTGGGTGATTGGGAAGGTGGATTTTGAGTTTCGCGGGGTACGCCTGGCTAAGTTAAGCATTGGGGGATTTTATGCAAATTTTGTTGGGGGATGTTTGGGGGAACGGGTTGGTGGTGTCCGTATGCGGATTTTTTGGCCACAGCATGGTGGTTGCCGTATTTGGATTTTTTGGCCACAACATGGTCGTGGCCCTACGGGGCCATATTTAACTCAAGAGTTAACACCCCACATCTATTATCTCACATCTCACCTCTAACGACTAAGGACTAACGACTAAATTGCTAAAATCGTTCTCTTTTAACTATCTTTGTCGAAAACCATCCACCCAGAATGACATTAATTTCTTCTATTTCAGGTATCAGAGGAACAATCGGGGGAAGTCCGGGCTCGAATCTGACTCCCATTGACATTGTAAAATTCACTTCAGCCTTTGGGATGTGGCTGACCACCAAATCGGGCTCTATGCGCGTGGTGGTGGGTCGTGACGCACGTCCTTCGGGGGAAATGCTGGATTACATCGTGACCGGCACCCTGGTAGGGTTGGGTTTTGAGGTGATTGATCTGGGCCTGTCCACCACGCCCACGGTGGAGATGGCAGTGCCTGAACTGGAAGCCGCAGGCGGCATTATCCTTACCGCAAGCCACAATCCGGCCAACTGGAATGCGCTCAAATTACTCAATTACCGGGGCGAATTTGTTACCAAAAAGGATGGGATGGAAATCCTGGAAATCCTGGAAAATAATCTGTACCGTTTCGAACCGGTCGAGTCTCTGGGACGGATCAAGCAGGACCGTAATTTTATCAAAACCCACATCGAAAAGATCGTTTCGATCCCTTTTGTTGACCGCTACGCGATCGACAAGGCCGATTATAAGATCGTGGTGGACGGAGTCAACAGCAGCGGAGGGGTGTTTGTACCCGAATTGCTGCGCACCCTGGGGGTGCGCGAGCAGAATATTTACCGTCTCAACTGTGAACCCACGGGCCGTTTTGCCCACGATCCTGAGCCGCTACGCAAAAATCTGGACGAAATCTGCGATTATATTGCTGAAAACGGTGCCGATCTCGGCATTGTGGTCGATCCTGATGTGGACCGTCTGGTCTTTGTGGACGAAAACGGGGAACTTTTTGGGGAGGAATATACCATTGTGGCCATTGCAGATTATATTTTGCAGTTTCAGAAGGGCGCGGTGGTGTCGAATCTGTCCTCCAGCCGGGCCCTGGCCGATATTGCGGCCCGCTATGGTTGTCCCTATAAGGCATCTGCAGTAGGTGAGGTCAATGTGATCGAGATCATGAAGCGGCACGACGCGGTGATTGGCGGGGAAGGCAACGGCGGGGTGATTTATCCCGGGCTGCATTACGGTCGTGATGCGCTGGTGGGCATTGCGTTATTCCTTTCTCACCTGGCCAAATCCCGCAAAACCTGTTCAGAACTGCGGGCCACTTATCCCAATTATTTCATGTCCA
This sequence comes from Bacteroidia bacterium, assembly GCA_020635905.1. Taxonomy (GTDB): domain Bacteria; phylum Bacteroidota; class Bacteroidia; order J057; family JADKCL01; genus JACJYV01. Next base: position 726,569 of record JACJYV010000004.1, on the reverse strand, counting down.
AGCAGAAGATCGAACTGGTGGAAGGTACGGATGTGGACGGGATTCTGGTGCAGATGAAGGAAAATTACCGCCACGAGCGGGTCAATGATATCGACGGGCTGAAGATTGATTTTGAGGAAAGCTGGGTGCACCTGCGGAAGTCGAATACGGAGCCTATTATCCGGATTTATTCTGAGGCGAAGTCTCAGGCTGAGGCGGATGCGCTGGCGGATAAGTTCAGGAAGGAAATTTCTGATTTGGTGGGAGGGGGAATCTGACCACTTTGAGATTTGCCTTCTTTGAGGGGGGTAAACACAGAGTTTTGTCCACTGTAGTTGGGTTTCAACACAGAGGACACAGAGATCACAGAGCCCGGATTGGTGGTGAAGGGTTTTCCTGGAAAAGAATTTTCTTTTTGGGGAAGCCTTTGAAGGGGGGTAAACACAAAGTTTTGTCCGCTGGGGTGGGGTTTCAACACAGAGGACACAGAGATCACAGAGCCCGGGTTGGTGGTGAGGGGTTTTCTGGGAAAAGAATTTTCTTTTTGGGGGAAGGTATTGGGGGGATTTTGTCACAGAGATTCGGAAAACACAGATATTTTACTTTACTATTCGAATTTAAGACCAACTCATGAGAATTTATCTTGATAATGCAGCTTCTACGCCTTTGGATCCGGAGGTTTTGGAACGGATGATTCCTTATTTCACGGAGTTTTCGGGGAATCCGAGTAGTGTGCATCACCACGGGCGACAGTTGAGGTCGGCGATTGAAAAGGCCCGCAAGACCATTGCTACCTTGGTGGGAGCCGCGCCGGGTGAGATTTTCTTTACCAGCGGGGGCACGGAGGCGGATAATATGGCCATCCGTTGCACGGTGGAGGGTTTGGGCATTCGCCACATCATTACCACAGCCATTGAGCACCATGCGGTGCTGCACTCGGTGGAGCAGATGGAGAAAACAGGAGCGAAGGTGACCTGGCTGCCCGTGGATGCCAAAGGCAACCCCGACCAGGAGGCCTTGCGGGAAGCCCTGGCTTCTGATACAAGACAGGCCCTGGTCTGCCTGATGCATGCCAATAACGAGATTGGCACGCTGATCGATCTGCACAAATACGGGCGTATTTGTGAGGAGTTTGGGGCGATCTTTATGTCGGATACGGTGCAGAGCATGGGCAATGTGCAATACAACCTGGCCGAGACACCCGTACATTTCGTAACTGCCTCAGCCCATAAGTTTTACGGGCCTAAAGGTATAGGATTTCTTTACATCCGGTCGGGGGTGAAAGTGCCGCCCCTGCTGCAGGGAGGCGGGCAGGAACGCAATATGCGGGCGGGTACAGAGAATGTGCCTGCGATTGTGGGTATGGCCTTTGCCCTCGAAAAGTGCATTAATAATCTGGAAGCCAAGCGGACCCACCTACTCGGCCTGAAAAAACAAATGGCCGAGGGCCTGAAAGCTTCTTTTCCTGAAATTGTCTTTCACGGGGAGACGGGGGAGGATAATTCCATTCCCACGGTGCTGAATGCGGGTTTTCCTGGTGCGGGCACTGAATCCATGCTGCTCTTCAACCTGGATATCAATGGCATCTCTGCCTCGGGCGGCTCGGCCTGCACCTCGGGCTCGGTCAAGGGCTCGCATGTGCTTGAAGGCCTGGGCGTAGCTCCCGGGCTGGCCGCCAATTCCATTCGCTTTTCCTTTGGGATGCAAAATACCCCGGAGGAGATTGAATACGCGCTGGAAAGGCTGCGGGAGATGTTTCGGGTGAAGGTGTAGGGGAGAGAAGGAAATTATTTCTGATCCTTTTTCATGGCCTCACGGATGGATGCGAGGTTATTTTCGACTATTTTAATAGTGGGATGGCCCGCAGGCAAGGATTTTTGAAAGGCGGCCAGTGCCATCTCTCCATACCTGATGGCTTCCTTAAATTCCCCGAGGTCCTTTAGTACCATGGCGAGATTAGCATAGCTGATTGCGGTGGTGGGGTGTTGAGGTCCGAAGTTTTTTTCATTAGAGCGCAGGGCTTTTTGCAGGAGTTCTTTGGCGGGTTGGTATTCCCCGAGGTCCTGAAGTACGAGGGCGAGATTAGAATAGCTTCTTGCGGTTGAGGGGTGTTCGGGTCCGAAGTTTTTTTCATCAGAGCGCACGGCTTTTTGCAGGAGTTCTTTGGCGGGTTGTAATTCCCCGAGATACTGAAGTACGGTTGCGAGATTAGAATAGCGGATTGCGGTTGACGGGTGTTCAGGTCCGAAGTTTTTTTCATCAGAGTGAAGGGCTTTTTGCAGGAGTTCTTTTGCGGGTTGGTATTCCCCGAGGTCCCTTAGTAACATCGCGAGATTAGAATAGCTGCTTGAGGTTGATGGGTGTTCTGGTCCTAAGTTTTTTTCAAATGAGAGCAAGGCTTTTTGCAGGAGTTTTTTGGCAGGTTGGTTTTCCCCGAGGTCCTTTAATACCAGGGCGAGATTAGAATAGCGTATAGCGGTTGAGGGGTGTTCAGGTCCGAAGTTTTTTTCATCAGCGAGTACGGCTTTTTTAAGGAGCTCTTTTGCGTGTTGTAAGTCCCCGAGGTCCTGAAGTACGACTGCGAGATTAGAATAACCCATGATGACGGCAGGGTGTTCTGGTTCGAAGATTTTTTCATACGAGCTTATGGCTTTTTTCAGGAGTTTTTTGGCAGGTTGTAATTCCCCGAGGTCCCTTAATACCACGGCGAGATTAGAATAGCGTAATGCGGTGGATGGGTGTTCAGGTCCTAAGTTTTTTTCAAATGAGTGTATGGCTTTTTGCAGGAGTTCTTTTGCGGGTTGTAATTCCCCGAGGTCATGTAGTATGGTTGCGAGATTAGAATAGCTATTTGCGGTGGAGGGGTGTTCAGGTCCGAAGTTTTTTTCATCAGAGCGCACTACTTTTTGCAGGAGTTCTTTGGCGGGTTGGGTTTCTCCGAGGTCCTTTAGTCCGAGGGCGAGATTAGAATAGCGGATTGCGGTGGTTGGGTGTTCAGGGCCAAAGTTTTTTTCAGCAGAGTGCACGGCTTTTTGCAGGAGTTCTTTGGATTGCAGAAATTTACCCTGATCCGCCAACCTCAGGCCCAGATTATTCTGAAGGTCTCCAAATTTCTCTTCATCCTGCTCTGGAAAGGTACGCAGGATGGATTCCCCAAAATCAACCCAAACAAACTTCTCCACGGGGTTGTCCTTGCTTTGGTCCAAACTCAGTTTTTCAGTGACCGCGGCCAGCAATGGAGCTATTTCCGGGGGGTGGGGTGGCGGGCAAATGTCACGAATCAGGGCGTGCATTTTGTATAAATCTCCCTCTTTTTCATGCAGCAACCAGCCTTTTTTGACCAGGTCCCTCATAACTGTTGAGATATTATTGTCCTCATTTTTCTGCGAGGTTGAAAACAATCTCTTTAGCCAAAACAAAATAGGATTTTCCTTCCGTCTGAGGAGATTGCCAATAATTTCCTTCAAAACGGAAAAAGCATGAAACTCAGCCGGCAGACAAACAAACTGCTTCAGTAACCAAAGTTCATCTTCTGTAAGCTGGCTGAACTGAAATACCCGGGTCAGGTGGGTGTACACCTTGTCTATTTTGGCATTGCCGGTGTGGGGAACTTTTACCCCGGCAGGCAGATCCTTTGAAATGGCATTTTCCAGGTCTGGCAATGAATAATGATGGTAAGCCGCGCTTTTGGCCAGAATCTCTATGGTGAGGGTGTGGTATTCAATCCTTTTGAGCAGGCTCAGGATATCTGCTTTGTCCTGAATGGTATTGCAGTGTTGTTGAAACAGTTTGAAGGCATCCTCAGGGGACAAAAAATCCAGGGAATAGGGAGTAAAGCCTTCCATTTCCTGACGGGAGGTGAGCAGAATATGCCAGTTGGGTTGTTGGGGCAGGTAGTGGGCAACATCTCCCAGTTCTCCTTCTGCATTGTCCAGAATGATCAGATTGGGCTGGTCCTCCAGGTCAGTCAGGGCCCGCATGAGTTCCATAAATAAAGTGTTGGGATCGGCTCCCAGGGCACTCAGGCCAAAAGAGGCCAGTAATTTTCCCTCCTTCAGCATGGCCGAAACCAGATCGCTTTCCTTGAGGCTGATCCAGGCCAGGTGCTGGTACTGGTCAAAATACTCATCCACGAAACGCTCGGCCAGGGTGGTTTTGCCAATCCCGCCCATGCCGTTTACCACCACATCCTTTTCCTGGTTCAGCAGTTCCCTGATCTTGTCCAGGTCTTTACCCCTGCCAAGCACGGTGTCTGGCTTGCGCCTGGGCAGGTAGTCGGTCAGTTGCTTAGGGACTTTTTTTTTAGAATCTGGCGGGGTACCATTAAACACATGCCCTATGTGAATATTACCTCCAGCATTCAAGGTGCTTTCATTTGCAGTATTATTCTGAGATTGGTCCTTGGTTTGACTACCCATTACTTTGTCACCACCTGTATTGTCTCCGCTTCCACTATGAATTTGTTTGGAAGGGCTTCCTGAACCCTCTGCGGGTTTTCTGTTCCACATAATCACGACAGTTGCCAGGGCAAAAATGAAAAATGCAGCGAGGGCGATCCAATCAAAATGAGAGGGTTTGGTAATATGGAGATACTGATTGAGGATGCTGAAAATGGCGTCCTCCAGCAGGGTGGTTATTCCAATTAATGTAGTGAAAGCGAGAAACAGAATATTAATAACCCTTCGTTTCTGAAATCCTTCAGATTGGGCCTGCGCTTTTCTGACCTGGAAATACTTGTAGATCAGAAAGGTGATAATCAGAAAGACGAGGATAATTAGAAAATAGGTCATATTTGAAACAATTGTTTTTGCTCCTCAGCCTTCTCGTTTTCATTCAATACGTCCTGCAGTTTATCGGGGGTGGCTTGCATGTTTTGAGGGATGAAGAATAATTGTCAAAAGATCGCAAAAATCATCCATAGGCGCAAGCCATGCACCCTTTTTATACGGCGAGGTTTCAGACCGCTAAAAAACTGAATGTTTGAAATCCCCCTTACCTGATCACCAGTTTGCCCTGCAATCTATCCTGGGTGTTTTTGACTTCCCAGATGTAGAGGCCGCTAACGAGGTGTCCCAGTTCGAGGTTGAGCTGGGTGCGTCCGTTGGGATTATTGAAGGTGCGGGTAAATACTTCCCGACCGTTGAGGTCCATGATTCGGAAATCGAAGTCGCGGGTGGCGTTGAGCACCAGATTGAGCTGCGACTGGGTGGGATTGGGGAATATCTGTTCCAGATCGAGGGAGGAAGTTTCAAATTCAACGGCAATGGCTTTGGAAAAGCTCTCCCGTCCGTCGAGGTCGATCTGGCGCAGGCGGTAGAAATTGGGACCTGCTTTGGGGAAAAAGTCGGTGACTTCGTAGGCCAGGTTGGCGGTGGAATTGCCCGAGGCAGAGATGCGGGCGATGGGTTCGAAGTCACGCAGGGCCAGCTGGGAGCGCTCGACCACAAATTCCCGGCTGTTGGTTTCGGTGGCGGTTTCCCAGAAAAGGCGGATTTCGTGGGCCCCGGGCTCTCCGCTGAGTTCCTCGGCGTAGGATACGGGGAGGAGGCAGTCGAGCGTCAGGGAATTGATCCAGGCCAGGTTATTTGCAGTATTTGCACGGCCGGGAGTCTGGGTACCCACCACGCTGGCGTCGGCTACGCCGAAATTGGTGGGATCGAGGTAATTGTCTCCGGCCGAATTGGTGAGGGAATACACCATGCCTCCGCCTGCGCCCGGGATGTTGATCCCGAGGGGACCGCCGGTCATGGGGCTGTTGCCGAAGGAAAGTCCGTGGAAAAAATTCATGGAAGCGTCGCGCACCTGGGCCGCGTCACCTGCATTCCGCAATCCAATGGAGAGCCAGGAGGGGGTGCCAAAGGTGCAGGGCGTGTAAGAAGCGCTGGATGAATTGGGGGTGGTGGTGCAACCCTCCAAACCTGAAAAGTTGTCGGGAATCACATAGACACTGTCGTGAGGTGAGGTGTCGAGTGGATCGTCGGCCAGGGTGATGGCGGGATTTTTGTCACCAGAATTATAAATGAGGAGGATGGCGCCGGTGGGAATGGCTCCCCAGGGGCCGGTGGGAGAAAAGCGGATGTGTCCGGAGGCGATGCCGGCACCAGAAATGGCTCCCCCGCTGAAATCACCATTATTGTCATCGACGGCAAATCCTCTGAGGTCCACGGGACCGCAGTTTTCGCTGCCAGCGGGACCAATGACCACCAGTTCAAAATACTCCTGGGAACCTGTGGTTCCGTTGGAGAATTCGTTGACGATGGCGCCCTGGGCAGGGATAATGGATGGAGAAAGGAGAGAAATAACAAGTAAAATTAGTCTGAAGCAATAGTTGCCGTTCGAAATTGCGTTCGTGAACTTCATTTATTCGCCTTTGATTGAATAAAACCTGATGCAAAATTAGAGCTCATTTCAAAATAATATCCGACCTAATTATGAACAGATTGTTAATTCATTAACTTAAGGAGAGATTAATATTGTGTTCATATTGAAGCGGTTAGAATGCAATTTTGTTGGCTGTGGAATTGTGTAACAGTTGCAGCAGATACTTTTGCAAAAACTATTTACCTTTGCCCTCGTTTAGGTTTTTATTGATTTTACCAAGTACTTAACATGAGTTCACAAGCACCAAGACACGCCCACTGCCTGATTATTGGTTCCGGGCCTTCAGGATATACAGCTGCCATTTATGCCGCCCGGGCTGAATTGAAACCCCTGATGATCACGGGTTTGGAGCATGGCGGTCAGCTGATGTTTACCACGGATGTGGAAAATTACCCCGGCTACCCCAAGGGCCGTACCGGCCCGGAAATGATGGAAGACTTCCGTCTGCAGGCCGAGCGGTTTGGTACCGAAATCCATTATAAGCATGTGGTGGAAGTGGATTTCTCGGTGAGTCCCAAGAAAATCAAGACAGACGACGGTTCTGAATATACCGCAGATGCCGTGATCATCTCCACGGGGGCCTCGGCCAAGTGGCTGAATCTGCCTTCTGAGCAAAAATTCCGCCTGAGCGGGGGAGGAGTAAGCGCCTGCGCGGTCTGTGACGGCTATTTTTACCGTGGTATGGACGTGGCTGTGGTGGGAGCGGGTGACAGCGCCGCCGAGGAAGCCACCTATCTGGCCAATCTGTGTAAAACGGTTCACCTGCTGGTGCGCCGGGACGAAATGCGGGCCTCGGCCATTATGCAAAAACGGGTGCTGAATACGGCCAATATCAAGGTGCACTGGAATACGGAAACCCTGGAAGTGCTGGGCGACGACGTGGTTTCGGGCATCAGGGTTATTAATAACCAGACCCAGGAGACTTCTGAAATTCCGGTGGAAGGGTTTTTCCTGGCTATCGGCCACAACCCGAATACCCAGGTTTTCAAGGGGCAGGTGGAAACGGACGATGTGGGCTACATCATCACCCACGGTAAAACCACCCATACCAATGTGCCCGGCGTGTTTGCCGCAGGCGACGTACAGGATACGGAGTATCGCCAGGCAGTGACGGCGGCAGGTACGGGCTGCATGGCGGCCCTGGACGCAGAGCGCTGGTTGAAATCCAATGAGTTGATGTAATGTCTGATCCGGGCAAAAGGCATATTTACCCCATTTTTGGGGATATTCTGGGCCGGGCCGAGAAGGAAGATCTGCTGGAGCAAAAAGGCGGGGTTTTCTGGCTGACCGGACTTTCGGGTTCGGGCAAATCCACCATTGCGGCAGCAGTGGAACGGCAGTTGCACCAAAGGGGATACTTTGTGAAGCTGCTGGACGGGGATAATATCCGTTTTGGGATCAATGCCGATCTGGGGTTCAGTCCGGAGGACAGGGTGGAGAATATCCGTCGGGTGGCTGAAGTGGCCAAATTATTTGCCCAGACCGGGATCATCGTACTGAGTTCCTTTATTTCGCCTACCAAAGCCATCCGTGAAATGGCGGTGAAGATCATTGGGCAGGAGGATTTTCATGAGATTTTTGTGGATACGCCTCTGGAAATCTGCGAACAGCGCGACGTGAAAGGGCTTTACCAGAAAGCCCGTGCAGGTCTGATCCCTGATTTTACGGGCATTCACCAACCCTTTGAAAGCCCTGAAAAGCCAGCTCTGGCCCTGAAAACCGCGGATAAAACGGTGGATGAGTCGGCAGAAGAATTGGTCAGATATATTTTAAGCCTCCAACCTGATTCCAAAGACAATTAAAAAGTACAGTTCATCGTTGGATAAGTCGAACCAACTCTTATATTTGTAATATCAATATGAAATCGTTTTTCACATATCATCACATTTCCCAAATTAATTGTTGCTGGATGCAACGGTTTAAGGGAGCCTCTGTGTATGATAGTATGTGATCTTCTATAAAGATTTGCTGATTATCAAGCTCAAGCTCCCGCCAGAAACGGGAGCTTTTTTATTATGGGAAACTTTAAAAACATCGAATCTCTGCGTTGGACTTGGTTTAGAAATGCTCATTTACAGTAGTAAACTCCGCTTTCTAAACCTGCGTCCGCCTTGATCTTCTTTGTTTTTAAAGTTCCCCTGATCTAATAAATCGTCAACCACAAAATAGAAATGTTAGTAATCCCACAAGACAAAGAATTGAAAGCCCGGTTGGAGGGAATCGGGCCGTTCATCGGAAAAACCCCGCTATTGCCATTGGAAAAGATTTTTCAGAAATCAGGGGTGAAATTGATGGCCAAACTGGAGTGGCAGCAAATGAGTGGCTCGGTAAAGGCCCGCACTGCCTTTCAGATTCTGAAAGAGGCCATTTATCAGGGAAAACTGACCCGAAATCATACGGTTTTGGAAGCGAGCAGCGGCAATACGGGCATTGCGCTGGCCTCTATTTGCAAATACCTGGGCCTGGAACTGGTCTTGTGCCTGCCCGAGGGAATTTCACAAACCCGTCAGGGTATTTTGCTTAAACTGGGAGCCAAACTGGAATTTTCTCCCCGTGAGGATGGAGTGGATGGGGCACAGGTGAGGGCGAAATACCTTTACAGCATGCTGCCAGGTCGTTTTTTCTACTGCGATCAATTCAATAACCCCGCCAACTGGTCGGCGCACCTCAACGGGACGGGGCAGGAAATCTGGGAACAAACTGCGGGAGAGGTCACCCAATTTATCTGCGCCCTGGGCACTTCGGGTACCTTCATGGGTGCGACCCGCAAGCTGAAGGCCCTGAATCCAGCGATTCAGGCCATTGCCTTGCAACCTGCTGCAGGCAATTATGGCTTGGAAGGATGGAAAAACATGCAAACCAGCCTGGTGCCCGGCATCTACGACAAGAAAATCGCAGATTCCATTGTTGAAGTGGAGCTGGAAGAGGCCCGTGAGGTAATGCAGCTGGCAAAAGACCTGGAGGGATTATTGCTGAGTCCATCAAGTGCAGCCGCCCTGGCAGGTGCACTGAGGGTAGCCCGGCAGATTCCTGAAGGCAGGGTGGTGACCCTGTTGCCCGACAATCTTTCCAAATACCCTGATTTACTGCAATCCCTTTTGTAAATTCATGCTGATGTCTGATCCCAAAGCAAGGCAATGAGTTTACAGGAAATCAGTTTTTCCCAGGCCGAACTGGCGCGCTATTCGCGGCATATTATCATTCCAGAGTTCAAGCTGGAAGGCCAGCGCAGGCTGAAAGCGGCCAAAGTGCTGGTGGTGGGAGCCGGGGGACTGGGTTGTCCGTTGCTGCTGTATCTGGCGGCGGCGGGTGTGGGGAAAATCGGGATTGTGGATTTTGACCGGGTGGAGGACAGCAATCTGCAACGTCAGGTGCTGTTTACGGTGGAGGACCTGGGCAAGCCCAAGGTGGAGGCGGCCAAAGCCAGGTTGCTGGCCCTCAATCCCCACATTGAAATTCAGACTTATCCAGTGAGACTGACTTCAGAAAATGCATTGGAAATCATTGGAGAGTACGATGTGGTGGCGGATGGGACGGATAATTTTGCCACCCGTTATCTGGTCAATGATGCCTGCGTGCTGCTGGACAAGGTCAATGTGTACGCTTCTATATTCCGCTTTGAGGGGCAGCTTTCTGTTTTCAATTACCGCTTTCCAGACGGAGAATTGAGTCCCAATTACCGTGACCTGTACAGTTCGCCACCGCCTCCTGGTCTGGTGCCCGGGTGTGCAGAAGCAGGTGTCTTGGGAGTATTGCCGGGTATTTTGGGTAGCCTGCAAGCCAATGAAGTGATCAAAGTGGTGTCAGGTGTGGGTGATCCTTTGGCAGGGAAATTATTTATGATGGATACCTCCAGCTTTATGACCCGCCTGCTGAAAATCCGCCGTGACCCTGAAAATCCCCTGAACGGAGATTCGCCTACTTTGCATCATCTGATTGATTACGACGAGTTTTGTGGTCTGAAAGAATCTCCTGAAAGGAAAGTTAAGTCAATTTCTGTGGAAGAATTGCAGCGCTGGAAGGAGGGAGGCAAAGCCTTTCAACTGGTGGATGTACGTGAACCCTATGAGTACGAAATTGCAAATCTGGGCGGAGAATTGATCCCGCTGGATACTTTGGCGGATCAGCAGGAACGGATTTCGCGTACCGTGCCCGTGGTGGTGCATTGCCGCAGCGGCCGCCGCAGTGAGTCTGCCATTCGCATGCTGGAAGATCAGTTTGGTCTGGAAAATCTGTGGAATCTGGAAGGGGGAATCCTGGCCTACGCGGCAAGGGTGGACCATTCCCTGGCTGTGTATTAAGACCGGGGGATAATAATTTTATCTACATTGCTTAGATGTTTAGTAAGTTTGTCAGGCATGAATATCGCTCAACTGAATCAGGAATATCAGAAACTCAGCCCGATCGAACGGATCAAACGGGTGTATCAGGACTTTGACAAGGTGCTGGTGACCTCTTCTTTTGGCACGACCTCGGTTTTTCTGATGCATTTGATCCACCACATTCACCACGAACAGGTGATCCACTTTCTGGATACAGGCTATCATTTTCCCGAAACCCATGAGTATAAGGAAGTGATCAGCACCATGCTGGATATGAAGGTGGAATCCATTCATCCTGAGACCTGGAAGCATGAATTCACCCAAACGGACCATACCTGGGAAACGGACCCCGATCTTTGCTGCTCTGTGAATAAGGTGGAACCTCTGGAAGCGGTAAAACCCCAGTACCAGGTTTGGGTCACGGGTCTGATGCGCTTTCGCAACGAAGAGCTGGGGGTTTCAGGAGTTTTTGAGGAAAAAGATGGCTTGGTGAAATGCTATCCCCTGATTGATCTGCCCAAGGAAGCTGTTCTTTCCTGGATTGACCTGCACGGCCTGCCTCAGCATCCCTTGCTGCGCAAGGGCTACCAATCCATTGGGTGCACCCATTGCACGGTGCCTGGGGAAGGCCGCAGCGGCCGCTGGGCCGGGAAGGTGAAGACGGAGTGCGGGTTGCATTTGTGAACGAGGGTAATTACGCTCTTAGTGAGATGCAAGCGACATGAAATTGTCCGCTATTGAAGCCCGTTTCTAACCTGCGGTCAGTTTAAACTCACCCGCCTTTGGCTGCCTTCTCTCCCCGAAGGAAAGAGGGCCTTTAAAAATTGAGGGTACAGAGTGTTAACTCTTTGTCCACAACATAGGTCGTGGCCATACGGAGGACTCAATTAACCACCAGTCGCTCTACCATTCTCACATTGCCTTTTTCGTTTTGCACTTCAATCAGGTAAACGCCTTTGCGCCAGGTTTGGGTGTCGAATTCGTACTGGTCGCGCATGGTTCCGTGGTGGATTTCTTTGCCTAAAACATCCACAATCCGCACCTGATAGTCGTCGCTTTTGCCTGCAAATACAGTGACCCGTCCCTGGCTGGGATTGGGATAAACCAGCAACTGCCCGGCAGGAGAGGTCGTGATTTCCTCCTCCATACCTACGGTATAGGTGGGGTCATATACGGGCAGTTCGAGGTGGGTGGGATGCTGATCTGAAAAGTGCACCCTTTGCACAGCCACCCGCGGCATCATGTCGATGCCCTGGAAGTTGTAAGACTGTCCGTCGCCGGGTTTGCGGCGGAAAAACTGTCCTTCCTCGATGGGAAGGTTGGGATTGACCTGGTAGCGGGTGTAATTGCTGGAACTGATCAGGACTTTCATTTTGTGGTCGTGACCAAAGGTGTAGGCCACAGGCATGATTTTGAAATAGTATTCATACACCTGCCCGATATTGATGTTGGTAAAGGGAATGTTGGGTTCTTCTTTGTTCCACTGAGCCATAAAGCGGGCATAATCGCGGGCCCGGGCATTCACACAACCTTCTACCACCAACATTTCTTTGCCATCAGGATAGACATCCAGGATGCGGACGAAGAAATCTGTATCCGTAGGGCCGCTCATGGCGCCGGCAGGATTGGATTTGGCATATAATTTCACTTTGGGAAAACCAATGATACAGAGGGAGTCCTGCACAGGATTTGACTCAAAGGCAAGTACACCCTGGCGATCCATGGTGTAAGGAGAAAATTCAGGAGCAGCCAGATTCATTTGTCCCTGGCTGTCACGGTCGCCCTGGGGAGTTTTCACAATCATATTGCCGCCGCCAATGGTCATGATCGGATCATCGGGGTCGTGGACGTAGATGCCATAACCTTCGTCAGAAGTGGGGACATCCTGATCCAGGGTGCCGTTTTGGTGGAGGTAGTAATTTTCCCAACGGATATTCTGCCAGAGAGGAAATACATCTGAAGATTTCCAGTAATTGCCCGTATTGGCGTTATTGGAAACCCCGTCATCCACAGGGCCAATTACATAAAATCTGACCGCGGGGATGGTGGAAAAGTCCTTGAATTTGATCGCATCGACCTGATCCAGGGTAAAATCCTTGATGATGGGCCCCACGCTGGGAATGGGCACGGTGAAGCTGAGGGTTTGATTGAAGAATTTATCCCGCACCTCGACCTCCAGTCCGTCCAGACCTGAGTTGCCGGTCAGGAAATTGAGCAGGTTGGGGTAAGTGGTGGTAAAATCTTTGGAAGGCACCCGCAAATCAAACAGGGCACCCATGTCCTGCCATTTCTGACTTTCGGGGATGAATACTTTGGGTTCGCCCAGTTCGGCCCCGGCCTGATAATTAAGGTTGTAGCGGATCCAGGCCACCAGTTCGGACTGAAGCATTTCGCCAATTGGGATGTTATTTTCATCCAGATCGCCAATATCCACCTTGAGGATGTCACGCACATTATACTTGTACACCATGTCGCCCGTGGTGCGGGAGCCAATGGTCTGGTGGGCCCAGGGGCCAATGACCAGCTTTTGTTTGGCCGCAATGGCAGGATCAATGTACTTGCGCATCAGGTTGAAAGTCTCAATCTGTCCGTCGATGAAGATATCCCACCAGCCTGTGAGGTGGTAGGCAGGCACCTGCATGTTTTCGTAGCGGCTGTGGGTTCCGTTGGGATCGCCTTCGCCGTTTGCATCCACAGGAGCGAAGCTGGCGTCCATGTCGGCCCGGCCGAGGGAATTGGGGTAATAGCCCGAGGGCAGGCCATTATACTGATTGACCACGAAGTGGTCGATGGCCAGGCGGGCCGCCATGAATTTATTGGGCAGTCCGTAGTCAAAGGAGGTGTGGATATTATTCTGCACATCGTTGTCGATGGGCAGAAAATCGTCGTCCGTACCAGTAAAAATCTGGCCTTTGAGCCAGCCCGTCACGATGCGGTCACGGAATACGCCATTCTGAAAACCCGTGTATTTGTAATGCTCGTTGGTGCCCACAATGGGCAGCAGGGCTTTCAACCCAGGCTTGGTGGGGTCAATTCTGTGGGCAGCGGCGGCCTGATACTGGGTATTAGCGAGGGCTGAGGCTCCAAACATGCCAATGTTGCCATTGGTAAGGTCGTTACTGGTGTGCGGCAGGTTGCCATAATCCCGTTTGAGATTATTCACGATATATTCCACACTGTTCCAGCCATCTTCATGGTTGTTTCCGTTTTTGGGATCGCTGAGGCTGGTCACATCCAGAATGTGTCCATAATTGGGGTGATAAGGGGATTTGGCCCAGGAATCTGAATACATGGGCATGTAAACGCCTTCAGAAGTATAACGGCCCCGCATGTCCTGCACAATGGAGGCATAGCCAAAAATGGAAATGTATTGCCCGATCTGGTCGCCATCCTTTTCATAAGGTGTGCGGGTAAACACGGCGGGCATCTGGTAAGGATTGGGATTGGGCTGTCCGGCCAGGGAATCGTACCTGAGAAACTGGATGCCACGGGGAATAAACTCAATGTTGCCTACCTTCTGGTTGCCGCCCAGCCAGGAGGGGAGTGGCAGTTCCAGCTCCACCATAAGACAATCGCGGGTGATGGGCAGGTACACGTCGGTCATCAGTTCCACCCCGTCGGGCATGGTAAAAGGAAAGGTGTACAGGCTGGTAAATTCACCCACTTCATCCAGCTGTCCGTTCAGGTTTTGGGCAAATGCAAAGGACAGGGAGGTGGAAAAAATAAGCAGGAGTAATGCTTTTCTCATGGCGAATACGTTTTAGGGCACAATTTGAGCCGTGCTTAAAAGCTTTAATATCTGCATTTTAAGGCGGTTTTCCAAAGGTTTGCAAAATGGTTTTTCCCCACCCAAAACGGGGATTTTCCTATCTTCCCGTTATGAAACGCATGCATTTCCTCAGTCTGATTCTGGTCTGGACCGCCTGGTCCTGTCATTCCTTCAATTTAAAATGGGAGACTCTGACTCCTCCCGCACGGGAGCATTTGCGGGGGCTGAGCCCCGTTTCGGGTGAAATATGCTGGGCCAGTGGCATGAACGGGACAGTTTTGCGGACCCTGGATGGGGGTCAGAATTGGGAGATTTCGGTTATTTCTCAGGCAGATTCCATGGATTTGCGTGACATTGAAGGGCTGGATGAACAAACGGCTTTGGCTATTACGGCAGGTAGTCCGGGGCAAATTTTCCGCACCGCAGACGGAGGCAAAAGCTGGAATCTCGTCTATCGGGATACCAACCCGGCGATATTTTTTGACGGGATGGATTTTTGGGATGCGCAGCATGGATTGGCTTTTGGGGACCCCATAGATGGGCGTTTTGTGATTTTGCTCACTGAAGATGGGGGATTGAGTTGGAAGGAAATACCCGGTCCTGAGGCTCTTGCAGGCGAAGGAGGATTTGCGGCCAGTGGCACTTCCATTGCCACGGCAGGGTCTTCCTCCGTGTGGATTGGAACTGGTCTGGGCGAGACTTCGCGGGTGCTGCGCTCCACGGACCGGGGCAAAAGCTGGACAGCCTTTGCAACCACGGTCAAAACAGGGGAGGGTTGCGGGATTTTTTCTCTGGCTTTCTGGAATGAAAATGAAGGCGTGGCGGTGGGAGGATGCTATGGAGATTCTGCCAATGCTAATGCCAATTGCGCCCTTACCCGGGATGGTGGGCAAACCTGGACCCTGGTAAAGGAGAAAAATCCGCGGGGTTACCGCTCCTGTGTGACCAGCAATGGAGACGGAAGTCTCCTGATTTGTTCTGGCCGCACGGGCATGGACTATTCCACGGATCAGGGCAAAAGCTGGCTGCCCATGGAGGAATTGGGCTATTATGCCTGTGCACTCACCGCCGGGAATGTGGCCTGGGCTTCGGGAAGAAAAGGCAGGTTGGCCAAACTGAGCCAGCCTTAAAAATATTTTTTTTCGTGAAGGTTTATGGAACGAATGGATTTGCTGCACCATTCAGGAAAATTCATCCAAACCCTATTATCATGCAGCAAAAAATAACCTTCACCATTGCCGAACCCTGTCACGAGGACTGGAACAAAATGACACCCAAAGAGCAGGGACGATTCTGCGACGTCTGCGCCAAATGTGTGGTGGACATGACCAAAATGAATCCATCCCAGATGAAGGAAGTGTATGAAGAAAATGCGGGGAATGTCTGTGCCCGGGTCAAACCTTCTCAAATTGAAACTCCTTTTATTACAGAAAAGGTGGAAACGGATCTGGAGAAATTACCTGTGAGCCTGCTTTCCAAAATTCAGAAATTTGCCATTGCCTTTGCCGCGGCCTTCGGCCTGCTGGTGCTGACCCAAAAGGCACCCGCCCAGAATAATTCCCATGTAAAAATGGGTAAAATGGCCGTTTACCAAGGGCCTGTGATCTCTGGAAAGGTAACCTATCCTGATGGAAATCCTGCTTCGGGAATCAATCTTTGGGTTATGAACGGAACTGATATTCTGGCCACCGGCCAAACCAATGACTATGGTTTTTATAACTTTCGCAACCTGCCCTTGGGCAAGGTTGAGTTGGTACTGGAAAAAGGAAACGGAACATTTGACCGAAAAACCCTCCACCTGAAAAGTGACTCACGTGAAAACCGGGATTTTGTGATTAAGAAAGAAATGGTGGAAGAGGAGGTGATTTTGGGAATGATGGTAGAATTGCCGCCTTTGGTAGATAACACCCATATAAAGCCCGAAGTGCTATTGACGGTGGAGGAGGAGGAGAAACTCATGCTCGGTCAAATGGTGGTTGAGTTGGATACTTCGTTTGGGACTTATGAGAATAAGGGAAAAATTTGCGGGGAGATCAATGAGGAAGAAATGATTACCACCAAAGGGGAGATGATCATGACCATTGAGCCAGTGCGCATTGAGCCCATTGAGCAGGTCCAGGTCCAAATTGAAAAAGTTGAGACGGGCAAGGAGGCTTCTTCCGTGATTGAATTGATGGAAATTGGACTGAATGTATTTCCCAATCCTACCCGGGATGTGGTTCGTGTGCAACTGGAGTCTGTGCCAGGTAATGTATTTACAGTCAGATTGTTAGGAATGAAGGGTCAGTTGATTTCCAATCGTGAAATCGAACAGGGAAATGAAGCCCGGGTGGACCTGACGGGCCTGAGTGCGGGTATTTACCTGATTGAGGTGGAGGCTGCTGGAGGAGTTAAAGGGCAGCGAAAAATCATCAAACTTTAGGGGAACCTCTAAAAACTTTGAATCTCTGCGTTGGACTTGTTTCAGAAATGCTCATTTACCTCAGTAAACTCCGCTTTCTTCAACTTCGTCCGCCTTGATCTTCTTTGTTTTTATAGCTTCCCCGGATTTTAATTTTCCTTTCAAAAACTTTGCTATCTATTTTAACCATGATGCAACTCGTCCCAATTCTCCTGTTGCCGTTTTTATTCCTGAATGGGGTTTTTGCGCAAACAAATTCCCCTGAAATCGAAATTCTGATGGCCATTCAGCATTATCACCACGGTTGCAGGCAGGGGATCGCACACCGTCACCCCAATGGAATTTGCGGCGAGCCTTACAGTTCGTACAAGGTCAATTTTAACCTGTCAGGTGAGGAGGTTTTGTCCCTTGATTCCCTGAAGTTTGGCTGGTTTTCCGTGCCTGTGGAGACGAGAATTATCCAAAATGGTCCTGTTCAATCAGGAAATTACACTTTGTCCAACGAACCAGAAACTGATTTTTTCCTTCCCGTGCCATCCGTTTTTCCTCCCCGTCCCACAGATCGGGAAGTGAGTAATCAGAGTTTCCTGGTGTTTACTTCCGGGGGAGTGCAAAAAAAGGTGGAGATTTTATGGGAATTCAGGACTGATCCCCGTCCTCCTGCCGTGATGGAGCGGGGAGTGGTAACAGAATAAAATTGCCCGAATGAAAAATAAGCACCAACCCAAGGGTATTAATTGCGAGATCTGCATTCGTTTGTTGCTGGACAAAAATGCGCTGGAAGCCGACCGCATGGCAGCGACAGAAAGTTTGAGCTGGTGTAATTCAGCCTCAGCTCAGGACGCCCTTTTTCAGGTAATATTGGATGAGGAGGAAATGGATCATCTGCGCGAAGAAGCAGCCGCAAGCCTGGGCTCCCTGTGGACGGAATCTGGGATTGATTATTCCAGATTGGCCCAAATTCCTGAACGCTTTTATCCTGAACTAACCCATGATTTTGGGGTTCTGGGAATAAAGTGGGACAAATTTAAGAGATAGTTTCCGTTCAAAGCCCCTTCAGGACCTTTTTGGCACAACTTCTCAATGCGGGAGTCACATTGGGTAGCTGAAGTTGTTCGTGGATCAACAGACGTAATTCATTTTTGAGGTCTTGTTCGGTTTTGCAGACTTTTGCCAGTAGATAAATGGCGTAAACCTTTACGGCTACGGGCATTTGGGGATCGGCAATTTTTTGAAAAGCCAGGTCGATGATGAAGCCTGCGGATTCTTCGGGCAGGGGAGAGCCAGCCAGAATTTTGAAGGCATGCCGGGCCGATCCTGTATGGCCAAAGTCCGGAATGGCTTCCGCAATCCGGGTCAGAAAGGGGTAAACCAGAGTTGGCTCATGCAGCCAGATTTCATCCAGTACCCAGGCGGCCCGCCTGGAAAGGTCTGGATCGGGTCCCGTGAAGAGATCGACGAGTGGGGGGATGCGGGAATGATCCTCCAGCGCCCAAAAAGCCATATCCTGAGTATGATTTTTGCCAAATTCAGAAACCAGCCAGTCCAGATCAATCATGCAGGAAAAAATTTGGTTTTCGGGGTTTTGAAAACATCAAAGGTACTGTTTAGTTTACTAATTTGGCTTTCGCTTCGGAGCGAAGCAAGGAAAAATTTGATAAAAAATGGAAAAAGCTACATTGGGTGCAGGTTGTTTCTGGTGCGTGGAGGCTGTTTTTCAGCGTTTGCAGGGAGTTGAATCCGTGATTTCTGGTTATACGGCGGGTCATACCATCAATCCTACCTACAAACAGGTTTGTTCGGGTGAAACGGGGCACGCTGAGGTGGCCCAGGTGACCTTTGACCCGGCGGTCATTTCATTTGCCGAGATTCTGGATGTATTCTGGGCGGCGCACGATCCCACCACGCTCAATCGTCAGGGGGAAGATGTGGGCACCCAGTACCGCAGCGGGATATATTATGCAGATTCCACGCAAAAAGAGATTGCGGAGAATTCAAAAAAAGAGGCGCAAGCCGATTTCAAATCTCCTATTGTAACAGAAATCCTGCCTTTGGGCGAGTTTTATCCCGCGGAAGATTACCACCAAAACTATTTCAACGAGAATCCGGGCAATCCCTATTGCGCCTTTGTGGTGGGTCCGAAAGTGGAGAAATTCAAGAAGAAATTTAAGGACCGCCTCAAAAACTGAGTTTAAATTAAAGGCGTAAGGTTTTGGGTGAAAGTTGCAATCATTGGCTGCAAGATTCTGTCCATTTTTGCAGAAACATTCTCTTAACAATAAATTAAACTGTGGATAACTATTTATTTATGTAATGAATATGTGTTTACATTTGCATGCTTTTTAAGCAGTTACGCAATGAAAGCACAGAGTTAAAAGAAAGAATAGTTAGTCATGAAAAAAATATTTTTGGCATTTTCCCTCACCTTCATCGCCCTCATTTTCGCCTCAAATGTTAACGCACAGGTTGTAAGTTTTGGAAGTAATGTGTCAGGACCATTGAAGCATAACACCAAAGTAGTGGGCACCACCTGCTTTGGGGATTGCGGCGGATCTTCTCAGTTGATGTACGTTTGCAAAAATGACTATACCCGCGGAATGGCTCCTTACGAAGTGGTTTGCAACTTCAACGACCTTTGCGGAAATATTGGCACCATGGGCCGCGTGTTTGTAAATGGCATGCTGGTCAAAAACTTTGATTTTACCCTGCCCGGCTCAGGAGCCACCTTTATGGCCAAAAACGGCGATGTGATTATGATCGAAGCCACCCCTGAAGAATTTGACGAAAACATCACCTGCATGAACCAGGGATCCTTTGGATATACCCTGATCCAGAAATAAAAACAATCGTTTAGGGAAGAAGGGGAAAGAGAATCTGTCCTGACCAGAACGGTTTTTGACCCGGTGGGGGGTGCTACGGTAGAGGCCGGAGGTCATGCGGTCGAGCATGTCGCCAATATTGCAGACAAAGGTATTTTTCAGGTAGGGCGCTTCGATCCAGCCAGTTCGGGTTTTTACCTGAAGTCCACCCAGGGAATCCTGCTTGAGGATGGTGAGTACCCCGTAGTCGGTATGTTCGCCCACGCCCCATTGGGCATTGGGAAAGGGGTTTTCGGAATCGGGAGGATAATGGAAAATGCGAAACAGGGTGAGGGGATCGGAGGTAAAGTGGCGGAAAAAATAATCGTCGGGCAAGCCGAGGCTGAGGGAAAGGCCTTCCATCAGGCGGTGTCCGAGTTGGGTCACGGTTTGCATGTAGGACAGAACCACGGATTTGAAACCGGGAAGGGTCGCCGGAAACAGGTTGGCCCCGTGCATGGGGGTTTTGGATGTAAAAAAATCCCATCTCCCGGCAGGCCGCACCGAGTTGGGCGGCTGTTTCCAGCCTGGCCTTGTGGTTGCCGGTCAACAGGGGCGAAATATCAATCAAAGGAACCTGAGGGGAAGCATTTGTGTCCATGGATGGTGGGGTTTGGGGTATCAAATAAGAAAAGAATTGGGAGGAAAACTCAATGAATCCCGTAAATGATAACAAGAAAGGACCAGACAGGCCAGAAGAAAGGGCGAGATGTATTGGATTGGTTTTGATTCTACCAGGGAAACTTTATCCTTTCAGACCCGCTTCCAGAATTTTTTCCAAAACCTCTTTCACGACCGACAAGTCAGCAGAATAGCTTGCCTGGAAGGGGCACCAGCGGGTGTTATAAGGAGACTTTTCATTTTGAGGAGCCTGAAACCCGCGTTCCCTGAGAAACTCAGGTATATTTTTGTTATTACCTTCATTGCCCCTGAAGAAAACATTGATTCTCCATCCATCAGCCTCCAAAATGGTATCAATGGCAATGCCATGCTTGCTCAGATCGAAAACCAGACAAAAAGATCGGAATATCCATTTCCTGCATTCGCTTTCCGCACCTTGCTCCCCCATCAATTCACTCAGGGCAAGGACCTTTCCCTTGATTTCCTTGTCAAGCCTGGCCTTCTCTTCGAACAGGGTATTCAATGCCTCCTTATGGGTCGCAAAGAATTCTATCATTTGCTGATTCATGGTATTCAAGCTTAAGTTTTCAATGGATTGGAAAAGGTCGGTCAGGTAGGTGGTATATTTCAGGTTGGCCTGGCTAAGCTTGGCCCCGATCAGACTGTACACCTTTTTTCCCAACTCTTCATAAGTGATGGTATGAAACCCCGCATCAATAGCTTTTTGAGCATCATTTCCTGACAGGGGCTTCGGACTCAGCACAATTCCAAGCCATTCGACCTGTTCCCCTTTTATCGTTCCTTTAAAGTAGTCGCGGTAATGTTGAAGGTCATTTGCAACCCAATGGAATATCTTGTTTTCAATCCCAATCAGGTATTTGTCTGTCCTGAATACAATATCCAACCGTTGATTTTTATCCGTACTGGCCTCCCTTTCGACTTCACCACTGTAGGAAGGGGCCTCCTGAAATTCCCCGGGCAGGCAACTTAATACTGCTTCTGCCAGCAGGGAACCCAGCTTATGGCCCGCTTCAGAATCAAGAAAGAAGGCCAAAATATTACTGGCTACGTTTTCATAATGAGGATAGCCCGAGATCTCCTGCAGGGTAGGTTCCTGAGTCGCATGGGTGGGTAAATCACTGAATTGCTTCAGCAATTGTTCAAATTGCAATATTTCCTTTGCGGCCCCCATCACCCCACGCCCCTCCAATCGCCATACTGACCTTCGGCCTGGGCCATGATCTCTTTCAGCAGGTCGTCCAGCCCGCCGCCTGCGACCATCTTGCGCAATTGCCGCTTTACTGCGAGGCGGATGGCGGCTTTGGCGTCTTCTTTGCGGGTCCAGTCGAGTTGCAGGTTGGATTTGACCGCCTTTACCACGGCCAGCACGATCTCCCGGATGGGACCGGGCGCGGCTAAGAGGTCCTGCCGGGCTTCCAGAATGTCATAGAAGGCCAGTTCATCGGCTTCCAGTCCGAGGGCCTGACGCCGGGCGTCGCCCGCCTGCATATCCTGCGCCATCCGGATCAGCTCCTGGATCACAGCCAGCGAACCCAGGCTGTTGTCGTGGTAGCGCTTCAGCACCTTTTCCAACTCCTCGCGCAGGTTTTTCATCCGCTTCAGGTTTTGGCTCAGGCGGGCCTTCAGTTCATCTTCCAATACCCTGCGCATGAGTTCGATGCGGATATTGGGAAATTTATCTTCTTTGGCCGAGGCCAGAAACCGCTCGTCGAGCACGGATATATCCAGGGTATCCACCCCGATCAGGTCGCGCATATCCAGGATGTCCTGGGCCTGAATGCTTTTGCTGATCAGGTCTTTGATGGCTTCCCGGGCATTGCGGCCGGGCAGGGGCGGATTCACCACCTTCCTGACCGCACGGCGAATCGCCTGAATATGCGCCACTTCATCGTCGATCTCCCAAATGCGGGGATCGGATTTGCACATGGCCACCAGGGTGCTGAGTTTCAATTCTTCTTTGAGGAATGCTTCGGTGGCGGAAGGGTCGCGGAGCAGGTAATTGACCTTTTCCTTGTCGTGGATGATCTTGTCCCCGGCTGACAGGTGGGCGTAGGCCACCACGTCCAGACCATCCAGCAGCCGGATTACTTCCTCCAACTGGGTCAGGGTCAGGGTCACGGCCTCATCCATGTCGAAGGCTGGTTTACCCTTGCCTCCGCCCTGGGTGTACTTCTTTGTGGCATTGGCCAGTTCACCTGCAATCCCGATAAAATCCACCACCACCCCATTGGGTTTGTCGCCAAAGACGCGGTTGGTGCGGGCAATGGCCTGCATCAGGTTATGGGCCTTCATCACCTTGTCCACGTACATGGTATGCACACAGGGCGCATCAAATCCGGTGAGCCACATGTCGCGCACGATCACGATCTTCAGCGGATCGTCCGGCTTGCGGAAGCGGTCTTTGATGGCATTGAAGCCCTCTTTGGTGCGCACATGATCCTTCCAGGCCTGGGGATCTTTGGCAATTTGGGTGGTCATCACCACCGCCACCTCCGGACAACCCGGCAATTGGATCAATTCGTCGTAGAGCTTCACGCAATTGCGGCGGCTCATGCACACCACCATGGCCTTGCCTTCCAGGGCCTGATTGCGCTGCTGAAAATGTTCCAGAATGGAAGCCGCCACCTTTTTCACCCGGTCCTCGGCCCCGGCGGCATCCTCCACTACCGCCCAGGCATAATTTCCGGCTTCTTCCTCTTGCTCAGTCACCTCATCCAATTCGATCAGGTATTTTGAATCTATATCCAGCTTAATAAACTTCGGTTCGTAGTAAATGGGCACGGTAGCCCCGTCTTTCACCGCCTGCTGAATGTCGTAGGTGTGAATGGTCTCCCCGAATACGGCCACCGTATCGGCATCCTTGCTGTCCACCGGGGTGCCGGTGAAGCCGATAAAGGATGCATTGGGCAAGGCCAGGCGCAGGTTGCGGGCATAGCCCCCCTGCTCAAATCCGTACTGGGTGCGGTGGGCCTCGTCGGCCATGACGATGATATTCTCCCGTTCCGAAAGAATGGGATGTTCTTCCTCGCCGTCCTCCTTGCGCAGGCGAAACTTCTCGATGGTGGTGAAGATCACCCCGCCCCGGTCGGAGGCCAGCAGGTCGCGCAGCTTTTCGGTGCTGTCGGCATGGAGCACGGTGCCCACCAGGTCTTTGGCCAATACGAAATTGTCGTAGAGCTGCTGGTCGAGGTCGCGGCGATCCACCTGCACCACGATGGTGGGATTATTGAGTTCGGGCAGGCGCCTCAGAATGCCGGAAAAGATAGCCATGGAGATGCTTTTGCCCGAACCCTGGGTATGCCAGATCACCCCGATGCGGCCGTCGCCCAGGGGACGAATGGCCTTCCGGGCCGATTCCACCGCAAATTGCACCCCGAAAAACTGGTGGTATTTGGCCCCCTTCTTGATGATCTTCTGGTTGTGATCTTCGTGGAAAATGTAGGAACGCAGATAGGCCAGCAGGCGATCGGGCGGAAAAAGGCCCTGAATCAGGGTATGCAGTTGCAGGTCATGCTTTTCCACCACCTGCCGCCCGTCGATGGACTTCCAGGGGGCAAACCATTCCAGCCCGGAATTGTACATGCCGTGCTGGGCTTCGCTGCCGTCGGAGATCACGGTCAGGGCATTGTACTGAAAGAGGTGGGGCATTTCCTCTACATAATGGCTGACCTGATTGTGGGCCTGGGCTATGTCAACCGATTCGTCGTACATATTTTTGAGCTCAAACAGGACCAGGGGCAGGCCGTTGAGGTAGATGATGATATCGGGAATGCGGCGTTTGCCGCCATGCAGGTGCTCGACTTGGTTAGAAACAATAAAGCTGTTAGGACCTGGGCTTTGGGTATTGGGGTAGGGGTGGGCAAAGTCGACGGCGTAAAGGTGAGCGCCTTTTTCGTGGCCCTCGGCGTCTTTCCAGGCTACATCCACGCCCTGGGTGAGGCGTTTGTGGAAGGAATGGTTGCGCTGGTCAAGGCCCATGCCTTCGGGCTGGGTGAAAAGGGCCAGAGCTTCGTTGCGGGCGGTGACCGGCACCTCGGGATAGGCCCGGGCCAGGTAGGCGGACAGTTCCTCCGTCAGTACCGCATCCTTATTGTTGCGCGGCAATTGCGCTCCGGGCACATAGGTATAGCCCAGGGCTTGCAGCCATTCGAGGGCGGCCATTTCGAGCTGATGTTCCCGGAATGCACTCACAGCTTTTCGGCAATTTGTTTTTCAATGTCCCTGACCCGGATCTCTCCGCTGATCAGTTTGGGGAGAAGGGTGTCGCGGAGTTGGGCGAGGGTTTGGGATTCGCGGGAATTCACCTCAATTTGCCCAAACCAGTTTTTCACGTGGCTTTGGAATAAATCCATAAGGCCTTCTTCAGGTTTCTGCATTAGCCAATTTTGCAATGGTTCACTTTGAACTCTTTGCCTTCCAGAAGAGCCCACCATTGTAGAGATGGCAAATGATCGAAAGGCACTATCACGGGAAAGACAATATACCCAATATGGGCTGACTCCTCGTTTTGCCCTAAGGACCAGAAATTCTGTTGATCCAAATGCAACTTCCCCGGGCCGTAGAAAATCTACAAAGGCAGTTTTTCCATTTTCAAGACATGGAGTAATTCTTGCAAAAAGGGTGTCGAATCTTTTGAATTTGGCCCCTCCGCTATACTCCTTTTCAATAATTTCAGAGGGACTAACTGACATTGCATCAATGGGCAATGCCTTCATTTCAACGTATTTAGCAACCTGCCCTTTCTTCAGGGTTACACTGGGATTTAATTCAATGTATTCGGAAAGCTCGAATTCCCCATTTTGGAAGGGCCCGAAATCTACAAAGTAGTGTTTGTAGAGGGCCATGGCCATTTGTTCGAGGGTTTGGTTGGTTTTGCGGTTGAGTTCGATCTTGTCGTCGAGTGTGCCGAGGATCTCGGCGATGGCTTGTTGTTCGGGGAGAGGGGGGAGGAGGATGGGGAGATTTTTTAATCCGCTTCCTATCACGGTATTGAACACCGAACCATGAGAAATGGAAACGAGCAGGTTATAATTATTTAAGAAATAATAATACTGAAAAATGGAATCCAGATTAACCCCATTGGCAACCAATCCATAACAAGTTTGATTGATGGCCATTGGTTTACCAAAAAGTTTGGTTTTGCCCATCGTTGCCCCTCTCGCAATCAACGCTGTGGTATTTGAAGGCAAATACTTTGCGGAACTTTTTTTCAGACCTAACTCAGATATTTTTCTTTCAGTCTCCCAAATTTTGTGTGTTTGAGCATTTGAAATATCCTTTGCTGTTACCCAGTCTATTTCATTACCCCAATATTCAGGCTTATTTGTTGAGGGCGTTCCCCCGCAAATTATCTGAGAAACCTCGCCAAGAAGATATGTTTTCCAGTTATGTGGCATTAGGATTTGTCGTCTCTTGTCAATCTTTTGATGTGGTTATCCAATACAATGTTTGGCCAATCTTTGTTGTCATAATACCAATCTTCTGGTTCCAACTCAAGGCCGAACTCTTCTTCGAGGTGCTCCACCCAGGCTTCCATTTCCTCTTTGTTGTCCCAAACCTCTCCTTGGTCTTCAGCAAATTCCCATAACCAATCCGTCTCAGAGATGATGTGGCTATTGACAATGTCTAGAATCTGGGCTTCGATTTCCTTTTTGTCCTCTCCTTCCAGTTCCGGATCGTATAATTCATAGCACCTAAAATTATACCTGGTGATGAGGCCAATGTGCTTTTCCAGTGAATACTTGTCATCTGCGCGGGCGAGCAGGCCCCAGTGAATGGGTTTGATATTTTCTTTGATGGTTTGTCCAAGGTCAGAATTTGGATCTATGGCCATTAAGGTTTCCTGGATCAAAATGGCTGGAAGCTTGCCCATATATTCAAAATCTGCCTTTTTTACCAGGTCAATAATAAACTGTTCAGCGAGGGGAAACTGCTGGAAATACCTGGTAAGGATATAGATCTTCATGAGATTGTTTTGGTTTTCGCCATAAAACCCAACAATTGGCTTGTCGCTTTGTCCTGTGAGGCGCCGGAAGGAATAATCAGTTGGAATGAATTGTAAGTCATCTTCAAACTGGGTCATAAACCTTACCTGGTATTGCTCAATAAAGTGGGAAGACTCAATCCCAGAAAGAAGAACATCTTGGTTCTCGACAAAATAAGCTTTTAAGAAATCCTCAATGGCAGGGCTTTTGAATGCTACCAGTTTTCGCCCGTTTTTTTCGGAAATGGTGATGAAACCGTTTTCGAGGTTTTTTAGGGCCCTGAGAAATGCGCCATCTTTTTTGGTGTAGCCATGATTTGCCACTTCCCATTCTAAGCGGTAAATGTAGGCCGTTTCCAAGGCAGACATTAACACTTTGCTGCCGAAGGTGAACAAGGTCAGTAACAGGAATCTTTCCTCCTCCCCGATTTGTTCCGAAAAGGCGTAGCCCCATACCTCATAGGGATTTTCCAGGTTTGCCTTGATGAATTCCTCGTACGCTTCCGGAGCAACTTTTTTCAGGTAATTTGAATCCGTAAATATGTCGATGAAGCGAGGCGTGAAACTGGAATGGTCTACAATGTATTCGGCAAGGTCTTTTCTGGTAATGATCTCGGTGTATTCTTCAGGAAGAGCATGAACTGAGCAATGGTTGATTAACATTTTCAAGCGCAACGGTTTTTCCAGGTTGTTCAGTTCTAAAAGGTACTCGCCATGCTGCAATTGTATTCGTTTGATCTTTTCGGAACGGTTGGAAAACTCATTGAGGATGTGCTTTCGGGTAGTAAGGATCAACTTTTTGTTTTGCAGACTTTTGATCCGCTTAATAATAGGAACCAGGGTTGATTCGGCCCCTGCGGCCTTTTCCCGGCTTTCGCTGATGGCTCCTAGGAAATCGTCAAAGTAGAATAGCTGTTTGGAAATGTCATTGCGAAGTTTAGCCTCGATGTCAGAGGGATCCTGATAAATGAAATTGAATTCATATCCCTGCCCTATGAGGTGGAATGCGATCATGTCTGCTAGGGTAGATTTACCGCATCCCGGTTCGCCGGAGATGATCAGGACTTTTTCCTTTTGTAGGATTTGAAAGGCGTCCCGGAGGGACCTATTTCGAACGTAGAGGGCAATGTTGTCCTTGATCCGGCCCGCTTCGTATTCGCTCCTTCCTTCTCTTACGGTGCGGATGATTCGTTCCAGCACTGTAGTTGAGGCCAGCCATAATTTATAATGGTTCTTTTCGACATCAGGGAAATCTCCAAGCCATTTGTTGAGGTCCTCGTTGCCGATAACATCATCGAGGGCTTTAATGTAGGGATCGAAAATTGCTTTTAGCTTGGTTTTGTTGGCTGTGGATAGCTCAACCGAGGTGGCCAGGATGTATTTCCCGGGATTAAGTATCCTTACTTTGTCAGCTTCGGATTTCTTCTTTTTGGTGGCAGTCCCGCAAACTCTAATCAGGGCGGGGATGCCGGATTTTAGGTAATGTTTGATCTGGACCACGATTTCGTGGTCATTGGCTGGGGTGGAGTAGAGGAGGTCAATGCCGCCGTCCCGCCCGCCCTTGAAGGACTGGAATTCAATTCCCGTGCCGTTTGCGTTTTCTCGGGCATTGAGAAGGTCTCGAACGAGTAGTTCGAAGTCGTCGGGGCCCAGAGTTGCAAAATCGTATTGGGCGGGCATTCCTCAACTATTAGGTTTGTTGTTAATTAATTCCTGCCACCTTTCTTTGGTGGACTGTGGAATTGCATTTAAAAAGGATTGTACTTTTTCGCGATTCCACCAATCTTTTCTAGTAAAATATTCTATTTTTTCTGGCTTTTGAACTAAACAATTAATCTGTCCCTCTTCGAAGAAGGAAAGATCGAATGCATCAAACCTTTGCTCGAAAAAATAATTCCCATGGATTAATTCATGTTCAATTGGATCGAATGTAATTGAAAAGTTAACTCCCGTTTGAAATAAAAACCGATAATGATCTAAGGTTGAATGATTCCAAAGTGGAGTAACCCCCAACAGCCGAATTTTTCCTCCCAAATCAATATGATAGTGAATGATTTCGAATTTTTTCATGGCAACTTTTTTATCTCTGATTATTATTCTGTCCTATTCTGTTTTTAAATCCTCTCCAAATTCTCCTTAATCCGATCCATCAGCTCTACCCCTTCGGCAAATTGCTCCCTCAGAGTGGCCTTCAGGCCCTCCATCTTTTCCTCGAAGGCAATGCCGTCGTCTTCCTCTTCCTCGGCACCCACATAGATGCCGGGGGTGAGTTTGTAGTCCTGGGCCCGCACCTCTTCCAGGGTAGCGGCTTTGCAGAAACCAGCCACATCTTCGTATGGTTGGTGGTTGGTGGTTGGTGGTTGCCACATAGTGGGGCCTTTGGCCGTGGTTGGTGGTTGTTGGTTTTTTGAGGGCTCCTTTCTCCAGGCGTGGTAGGTATCCGCAATTTTTTGGATGTCAGCATCGGAAAAGGCGCGCTGGCGGCGGGTGACCATGTCACCCATTTTGGAGGCGTCGATGAAGAGTATTTCGCCAAGGCGCTTTCTTTGCTTTCCGTCTTTGCCGTCGCGGTTGCGGCTCAGGAAAAAGAGGCAGGCCGGGATGCCGGTGGTAAGGAAGAGCTTATCGGGCAGGCGCACGATGCAGTCGATCATGTCGTGCTCCACCATGTGCATGCGCACATTCTTTTCGCCGCGGTTGTTGGTGGTCATGGCGCCGTTGGCCATTACCACGCCTGCGGTGCCGGTATCGCTGAGGTGAGACCAGAAGGTCTGCATCCACATGTAGTTGGCGTTGCCGTCAGTGGTGAATTCGTCCCGCGGTCCGAAAAGGCGGGGGTCCCGCTCGGGCAGATCCTCCGGGTGCCAGAGGCTCACATTGAAAGGCGGATTGGCAATCACAAAGTCGGCCCGCAGGTCGGGAAATTTATCATCCAGCAGGGAATTGCCCAGTTGCACCTCAAAACTGAGGTCGCGCAACATGAGATTCATGAGGCAAAGCCGCAGGGTCTGGGCGGTGCGTTCCTGTCCGTAGATGGAGACATCGCCCTTGCGGCCGCCGTGCTCCTGCACAAACTTCATGCTTTGCACAAACATGCCCCCGCTGCCGCAGGCCGGGTCGAAGATGCGTCCCGAATAGGGTTCCAGCATTTCCACCAGCAGGCGTACAATGCTGCCCGGGGTAAAAAACTGGCCTGCGCCCGAGCCTTCCGCCATGGCAAATTTGCCGATGTAGTATTCATAAATGCGGCCCAGAATGTCGCTCTCGGGGTTTTCCTTTTCGGAAAACTTGGGGTGGGAGAGGAGGTCGATCAATCCGCCCACCTGCCGGGCGCTGAGTTCGCTGCGCACCATGATGCGGGGTAGCAGGTTTTCGAGCTGTCCGGGCCTGAATTCGTTGAGCAGATTCTGGATGGCCTCAAAGGCATCGTCCACGATGATCTTGATGTGATCGAGTCCGGCAGAATTTTTCAGGTAATCCCAGGTGGCCTCAAAGGGGATGACCAGGGTATTGCGGGCGCGAAACTCGTCGGGATCGGTCAGCAGGGATTCCTTCTCCTCCGGATCGGTGGTGTAGTATTCCGAGCCGGGGTCGTTGACCTGATCGGTGAGTTCCTCCTGCACCATGGTGTAGCGTTCGCTCAGGTGCTTGATGAATACCAGGGGCAGGATGTAGTTTTTATAATTATTCTCGGATACCGCACCGCGCAGTTCGTTGGCGGCGTCCCAGAGTTCCTTTTCAAAATTGATATCGGCTTTGGCCATTTTTTAGTCGTTAGTCTTTAGATGTGAGATTTTAGAGGGTTAGAGGGTTAGATATTAGATGTTTGAGGTTAGATATTGGATTTTAGATGTTTGATGTTGATGTTAGGCGTTGGCGGTTGGTTGAATATTGGGTTATTGCGTCATTTTTGTGGCAGGGGCTGCTGTTTTTTCTGCTGCCCGGTCTGGGGACGGCTGTACAGAAACCTGTTCCTTTTTATAAGGGACAAAATTTACGGTTTTTTGGTGAATGTGCAAGGGCACTTTCTGGAATGGTGCCGCGCCAGCCCCCAACAAAAAAGCTCCCCGCCTCATTTCGGGGCGGGGAGCTTTTGTAATGCATTTCCAGATCAGCCTTGCCGCAGCAGCCGGTTGATCTCCTCCAGGTAGGCGACTTCTTTGTGGAGGCGGGTATTTTCAGCGAGGATAAAACCGGGATCGGGGGTCAGGGCCAGTTCCCGGGAGAAGGGGAGGAAGAGGTCCTGTTGCAGGGCCTTGCTCAGGCAAAACAGAAAATCTGTTTTGAGGGCCATGCGGTGATACACGTCGCGGATGGTCTGTTGTGACAGGTTGACCTTGCGCCCCAATTCTGCGGGGCTCAGGTCCAGTTCCCGGGCCCGGGCTTCAACCAGGTTGCCCAGATGGAGGCTGGAAAATTTTGGGTTAGACATAATGTGAGGTTTTGACAGTAAAAAAAGCCACCCTTAGGCTTGTCACGTACTCACATAACCCCGTAGGGAAAGCTCGGGACGCCCCTGATCGTTTCCTGGACAGGGCGGCCTTAGGTGGTAATTCAGCCATACCCGGCTTTAATATGTGAGATTTTGACCTTGCTAAGATAGCAGAAATGTCCATCAATGCTTGCCTGTTGCAGCAAAAAGTGGAAAATTTTCCTGCCTGTAATCTCCGCCTCCAATCCATATTTGGTGGGATTGGGGCCATTTGCATGGCATGTTTGGGAAACAACATGGTCGTTTCCCTACGCGTGGGGGATTCGGCCTGCCTGCAAGGGCAGCTGGTCGACCGCAGCGCGGTCGCATTATTGTAGCCCATAAAATGGGCGCGGGATTTCTGTACAGCCGCGATTTATCGCGGCTCAAAAAGCCATCTCGTCAATTTCATTGAGGTACGTATCTCCCGCAATAATTCGCCCCCTTCACGGCATGACTCCTTCGGAGCCGGGGTCGTGGATGGGGGAGGGTGCATCATCTACCATAATATGACCCTTCCAGGGTCACATCCAGCATGTTCCATGCTGCAATTATCCAAAACCGGAGGCCCCCTCTTTGCCGCCGTCGGCAGAGAGGGGGCAGCGCTTGCGCGGGGGTGAGTTCCCCTTTTGCGCGGGCCGTCGGCCCGCATGACGAACATCCCTGCCCCGAAGGGCAGGCGGTTGACCGCAGCGCGGTCACATTATTGTAGCCCATAAAATAGGCGCGGGATTTCCCTACAGCCGCGATTTATCGCGGCTCAAAGAGCTACCTCGTCAATTTCATTGAAGTGGTTATCTCCCGCAATAATTCGACCCCTTCACTGCGTGACTCCTGCGGAGCCGGGGTCGTGGATGGGGGAGGGTGCATCATCTACCATAATATGACCCTTCCAGGGTCACTTTCAGCATGTCCCATGCTGCAATTATCCATCATCTGAGGCCCCCTCTTTGCCGCAACCGGCAGAGAGGAGGCAGCGCTTGCGCGGGGGTGAGTTTGTCCTCTCCACGGGACGACATCCCTGCCGCCAAATCCCTTGCCTCACCGGAGGTTTCTATACCTATCCTAAGATTTTACCCGAATTTACCCCCAAACTCCCCGCCAAAAACGGCCCGTATGACCTCAGAATGCCCAAAGCTACATTGGGGGTAGCTCTGAGCTAAGTCCAGGGTAGCTCTGAGCTAAGTCCAGGGTAGCTCTGAGCTAGGTTCAGGGTAGCTCTGAGCTAGGTTCAGGGTAGCTCTGAGCTACCTTGAGGGTACCTTTGAGCTACCCTTAGGGTACCTCCGAGCTACCCTTGAGGTACCTCCGAGCTACCCTTGGGGTACCTTCGAGCTACCCTTGGGGTACCTTTGAGCTACCCTTAGGGTACCTTCGAGCTACCCCTGGGGTACCTCCGAGCTACCCTTGAGGTACCTTCGAGCTACCCTTGAGGTACCTCCGAGCTACCCTTGAGGTACCTTCGAGCTACCCTTGGGGTACCTTCGAGCTACCCCTGGGGTACCTCTGAGCTACCCTTGAGGTACCTTCGAGCTACCCTTGAGGTACCTTCGAGCTACCCTTGGGGTACCTTTGAGCTACCCTGGACTTACCCCTGAGCTACCCTGGAGGTACCCCTGAGCTACCTTAGGGGTACCCCTGGGGGTACCCTCAGGGTACCTCTGAGCTACCCTCGGGGTACCTCTGAGCTACCCTAAGGGTACCTTTTCGGTTCCAACACGCAACCTTGCGACATGTCTTGTTTGAGGGGTAATTTCGAATAGATGAACATTGCAAACCGATATGCAAAAGATTATTATTTCTTTAAAAGACGCAAAATTCTGCTGCACCCCCGGTTGCAAAGTGTCGCGTATTCATTTACATTGGCTTTTTTCAACCCATGACTTCCTGGATTAAGGATTAACTCAGGGCAACCCGAAAAGTGGTTATTCCTTTTTTTTCGTACAGGCTGGGCATTGCTTGCTCTTGTGGGGGCCTTCCCAATTGGGATTCTGCCTTTTTGGCTCAGATGGCTCCACCAAAGCCGGGCTTTTCCCGCCGAATGCCGGTGTCGCCCCTTCCCACAGAGACTCCTGCGGAGCCGGGATCGCTGATTTGGGAGGCTCCCTCATTCTACCATAATATGCCCCTTCCAGGGTCACTTTCAGCATGTTCCATGCTGCCAAAGACTCCCGTACAGCCGCGATTTATCGCGGCTCAAAGAGCCCATCCTCCAAATTATCCCAAAACCTGAGGCCCCCTCTTTGCCGCCGTCGGCAGAGAGGGGGCAGCGCCTGCGCGGGGGTGAGTTTACCTTTTGCGCGGGCCGCTGGCCCGCATAGGGTCACTTTCAGCATGTTCCATGCTGCCAAAGACTCCCGTGCAGCCGCGATTTATCGCGGCTCAAAAGTGCCCATCCTGCAAAATATTCCAAAACCTGAGGCCCCCTCTTTGCCGCCGTCGGCAGAGAGGGGGCAGCGCCTGCGCGGGGGTGAGTTTACCTTTTGCGCGGGCCGCTGGCCCGCATAGGGTCACTTCCAGCATGTTCCATGCTGCCAAAGAATTCCCCCTCGATTTATCACCTCTCAGAAAGCGCCCAATTGCTCATTGCTCATTGCTCACTGTTCACAGTTCATTGTTCATTGCTCATTGTTCATTGCTCACCGCCCATTGCCAATTGCGGAAAAACCCTCCCTACTTTTTGCAGAATATAATCCCCGTAGGTGCCCTGAAATTCGTGCACGCTTTGCCCGTCCCAGCGTTCGGATTTGTCGTCGGGGGGGAGGAAGGTGAAGCTGAGATCGACGGGATGGATTTCGGCTTCAAAATTGGGATCGAAGAAGAATGGGAAAGAGAATCTGCCCTGGCTGGAACGGTTTTTGACCCGGTGGGGGGTGGAACGGTAGAGGCCGGAGGTCATGCGGTCGAGCATGTCACCAATATTGCAGACAAAGGTATTGTCCAGGTAGGGCGCCTCAATCCAGCCAGTTCGGGTTTTTACCTGAAGTCCGCCCAGGGAATCCTGCTTGAGGATGGTGAGCACCCCGTAATCGGTATGTTCGCCCACGCCCCATTGGGCATTGGGAAAGGGGTTTTCGGAATCGGGAGGATAATGAAAAATGCGGAAGAGCGTGAGGGGATCAGAGGTAAAGTGGCGGAAAAAATAATCTTCGGGCAAGCCGAGACTGAGGGAAAGGCCCTCCATCAGGCGGTGTCCGAGTTGGGTCACCGCTTCCATGTAGGACAGAACCACGGATTTCAGGCCTGGCAGGCTGGTTGGAAACAGGTTGGCCCCGTGCATGGGGGTTTTGGCCAAAACCAGGGGGTGATCAGGGGCCAGTTCGGTGCCAAAGTAAAGGCCTTCCTTGAGGTCGGGTTTTCCTGAGGTGAGTTCGTCGCCCACCGGGAAAAAGCCGCGCCAGGCCCGTCCACCCAGTTCCATGCGGATCTGCATCTTTTCGGCCAGAGGCAGGGCAAAGAATTGGCGGCTGAGCCGTTCGAGGTCCTGCTGCAAATCCAGGCTGATTCCGTGGTTTTGGATGTAAAAAAATCCCATATCCCGGCAGGCCGCACCGAGTTGGGCGGCTGTTTCCAGCCTGGCCCCGTGGTTGCCGTGAAGCAAGGGTGAAATGTCGATCACAGGAACCTGAGGGGAAGCATTTGTGTTCATGGATGGTGGGGTTTGGGGTATCAAATAAGAAAAGAATTGGGAGGAAAACAATATGGGGTGGTGGGGAGGGAGCGATACATGAATTTGATGGGGTGGGCTGAAGCCCACCCCAATTGAATCATGGGAAATGAAATCATAGGGGCATCCCATAGGGGTGGGTTCTTTAGGCCCTTAGGTACTTAGGGTGATGTAAGCGACAAGAAGTTGTCGTAAATTTGAATTTCGTGGTTAATTCTTGGAGTGCCCTGGCCGGGCGGGCCTTCTTTTTTAGAAAAAGAAGCAAAAAGCGCCAAAACCTAAACCCTGCCCCATCACACCACGGACCCAGCACACAAGGCCACCAGCCGCCCACGCCCCTCGCTCAAGGCCGCCCCCTGGTTTTGGCAAGGCCACCCCACCCTGATTGGCTTCGCCAAAAAATACCCCCGCTTCGCGGCTTCAATCCTCTGGGTTGATTTAGTCCCTTCGGGATTAACCCGCCCCACCGATGAATTTGATGGGGTGGGCTGAAGCCCACCCCAATTGAATTATGGGAAATGAAATCATGGGGGTATTCCACTGGTCCCTTTCGGAAACAATATGGTCGTTTCCCTACGCGTTGGGCCTGACCGCTGACCGCTGACCGCTGACCGCTGACCGCTTGAAGCCAAAAATTATTACCTTTGATCATGATTCGTTTAACCCTTCCCTTCCTCCTTATTCCCATCTGTGTGCTGCTGGCGGCCCCTTTGCGGGCCCAGAATGTCATTTCCCAGGCCGACGAAATGGTGGAGATCAGCCAGAAGCTGATCGTGCTTTCCCAAATCCCGGAGAAAGATCCCACCAAGGAGGCTCCCCGACGCACCACCGCGGGGCTCATCCTCATGCACCAGCGCCTCGACAAGCAGGAAATTCTTTTCCAAAACCTCCTTTCTGACTCGGATCAACTCGCCCAATTTCTCGACTACCTTGAAGACACTACCCACTTGTGGGATCTTGATAAACTCACTTTCCGGGACCTGCTGGCAGATTTGGAGGCCGAAGGTCAGTTTACCCGCAAACTGCGCAAACGCCTGATCGAGGATTTGGAAGCCCTGGGCCGCATCGAATCCCTCTATGCCGACGAGTTGAAAGGCATATTCGGCCTGACCCAAAAGAGAGGCATGGTGGTGCGCCGCAAACGCTGGGAGGCCTACCTGAAAAGCATTTCTGCTAAATTCAACGCCCAGCAGATCATGGACCAACTGGCCCCTGCATCCGACTACGAACCGAAAGGCATGGGCGGCACCCGGGGCGTAAAAAAGGCCATCTGGGGCTATAACCTGCCTCCCAAAACCCTGGTTCTGACTTTCGACGACGGGCCCCACGCCAAAAATACCCCCAGAGTGCTGGCCATTCTGGAGGAAAGGGGAATCCCGGCCATTTTCTTTCAGGTCGGCAATAACCTGGCCACTGAAAATGCGGACCACAAGCTGGTGGCCACTTCCGCAGCCAAATATGCGGTGCAGATTGCCCAATCCAAAGATTACCTGACCGGCAACCACACCCTGTCTCACCAGCAACTCACCAAACTCGATTCGGCCGGCATTGTGCGGGAGGTGGATGAGTGCTACCGCCGCCTGCGGGAAATTGCAAAGGACAATTCGGTCTTTTTTCGTCCGCCCTATGGGGCCTTCAACGACCAGGTCAGGAGCATTTTGATGGATAAAAACACCCTGCCCTATATGTGGAACATCGACTCGGAAGACTGGGCCGATCCGGTGGCAGCTTCGGTGGCCAGCCGGGTGGTGGCAGGCGCGGAAAGTCAGGGCAAAGGGGTGATTCTGATGCACGACATTCACAGCCAGACGGTGGAGGCCCTGCCCATGATGCTGGATTCCCTGCTGGCCAAAGGCTATAAATTTGTGCTCTGGGATGGGGAGAAGGTAATTGAGAAAGGGGAGGAGCCCCGCGCAAATCCGGTGACGGTCAGCACTACCACCCGGGTGAAAGTGGAGGACAATTTTTACCGCAAACGCTGGGCCCTAGTGGTGGGGATCAATGATTACGCCCACTGGCCCCGGCTGCAATATGCGGTCAATGATGCCAACGGGGTGCGGGATGCCCTGGTCAAAAACCTGAATTTTCCGGAGGAAAATGTCTTTTTGCTCACCAATAAGGAAGCTACCCGCCACAATATCCTCAACGCAGTGGGCAAGCTGGCCGATCCGGACCGGGTAAAGGAGGACGACGCCATTTTTGTCTTTTTTGCCGGTCACGGCATGACCCGGTCCCTGCCAAGCCAGCGCAATATTGGCTACATCATCCCGGCGGATGCGGAATACGAGAGCTTTTCGGGCAGCGCCATTTCCATGACCGAAATCCAGGACCTGAACGAAATGTTGCCCGCCAAACACGTTTTCTGGGTGATGGATGCCTGCTACAGCGGCCTGGCCCTGACCCGCGGCGGACTCAGCAATTATGACGCGCAACGCTACATCCGCGAGGTGACAAGCCGCCATGCCCGGCAGATGCTTACCGCAGGCGGCGCCCAGGAAGAGGTGGCCGACGGCGGTCCCAACGGGCATTCTATTTTCACCTGGACCCTGCTCAATGGCCTTTCGGGTGATGCTGACCTCAACCACGACGGCTATATTTCCGCTTCTGAGATATTCAACTACGTGCCTCCTTCGGTCTCCTCGCTTTCCCGCCAAACTCCCGCCTATGGCAGCCTGGTGGGCAGCGCAGGCGGTGATTTCATCTTTTCCCTGAAGTACGACGAGGAATTGCTCAGCGTGAATTCAGAACAGCACGACGATAAAACTATGCAGTTGCTGAATGAAATTGAGGAATTGCGCAAAAAACTGGCCTCTATGGAAACCCGGCTGCACAGCCAGTCGGAAAGCGGGTCCACCGCCCAGCGGGGAGGCAATCCCGGTGAAGTGCCCCAAAGTTCGGCGGCGCTCAATGCGGCAGGACTTGCATTCTTCAAAAAGAAACAAAACGAAGAAGCCCTGCAGATGTTTCTCAAAGCAGTTGAGGTGGACCCATCCAATGTGCAGGCGGTCAATAACTTAGGCTTTATTTATTACGAGATGGGCAATCATGCCATGGCGGAGATCTGGATCAAAAAAGCGATCGAGCTGGCGCCCCAGCGGGGAGTGGCCTACCTCAATCTGGGCGATATTCAGTTGAAGCGGGGCGAAACAAAAGCCGCGATCGAAAGTTATGAAAAGTACATTTCTCTGGTCAGAGAGAGCGATTTTACCCACGAATTATCTGAAAAGGTGAAGAACCTGAAATCGGGGAAATGATTATATTTAAACTGTGAAACGGGATCATTTTATCAGGCTTTTGGCTGCAGGAGGCATCGGCATTATGACGAGTAATTTAAGCGCTTTTGGGAAAGCAATGGGCGACCTTCCGGAACAGGAAGAGGAAATGCCGGTCATTTTCATTGGCCATGGCTCACCCATGAACGCCCTGGAACAGAATGAGTGGTCCCTGAAATGGCAGGAACTCGGCCGTACCCTGCCCCGTCCCAAAGCCATTGTCTGTATTTCGGCTCACTGGCTCACCCGCGGCACCTATGTCACGGCCATGCCCCAACCGCGCACCATCCACGATTTTGGCGGCTTCCCGCGGGAATTATTCGAAATGGAATACCCCGCACCGGGCGCTCCCGGCCTTGCCGAAGAAGTTCGGGCCGCGGTGCAATCTGCACAGGTCGGCAGCGACAAAGATTGGGGCCTCGATCATGGCACCTGGTCTGTGCTGGCCCAAATGTATCCCAAGGCCGATATCCCGGTCATTCAGTTCAGCATTGATTACCACAAGCCCCCCGAATACCATTACCAACTGGCCAAAGAGCTGCGTTTTCTGCGCAAAAAAGGAGTGTTGGTACTCGGTAGCGGCAATATTGTGCACAACCTGGGCATGATCAATATGTCGGGCGCTGCCTACGACTGGGCCATCGATTTTGATGAACGCGTGACCTCCTTTCTGGAACGGGGCGATCACCAGGGCATCATTGATTACCAGAGCCTGGGCCGGGCGGCCCTGCTTTCGGTGCCCACGCCTGACCATTATTACCCCCTGTTGTATGCCGCCGGGCTGGCCGGGGTGAGAAACCAGGTCAGTTTTCCGACCACCGGGGTATCACTGGGCAGCGCTTCCATGCGCTCCGTTTTGTTTGAATCCTGAACACAACCACACATACACACATGAAACCGCTGATCATCCTGCTGCTGACCGCCACCCTTGCCCTCTTGTGGGGCTGCAATTCAACCTCTGCCCGGGTCGGGGAGGAGGAAATCCCCCTTAATGAAGAGAAAGTGGGCCAAACTGAAGGAGGCGAAACCAGCAAAACCGCATCCAATGACCCCATTCAGGCCATCAAAGACCAGTTCAGCCTGATTGAATCCCGCCTGGAGAAGCTGAAAAAAATTGAGAAGGAATACCAAAGTGAGCCATTTGGCGGCATGCTGACTGCCTGGGAGCAGAATGCGAAAGTGGTGAAGCTGGTGGATGAAATTTACGACGACCACGG
Organism: Bacteroidia bacterium; assembly: GCA_020635905.1. Lineage (GTDB taxonomy): Bacteria > Bacteroidota > Bacteroidia > J057 > JADKCL01 > JACJYV01. The sequence goes on along the minus strand of JACJYV010000004.1, from coordinate 687,607 downwards.
TCCCATGACCATCAGCTATTACTTCGATCAGGAAAAATTATTCTTCCTTTATACCCATTCGGAATTTGTGCCCATGACTGAAAAACCGACCACCCATGTGCGGGAGGATCGTTACTATTTTCAGGACGGCAGGCTGATCCGTCATTTGCTCAAGGAGAATACCTTCAAATTTGGGCAAAAGGTGGATATGGGGGCAATTCCCAATAAAGAAATTGAATTTTCGGAAGAGGAAGCTGAAACTGAAGGGCAGGAATTTGCCTCCCAGGCCCGGCAGGCTTTAGATTTATTTGAGATTTCTGATTAACCCTGATCCAAGTGCATGGGGATAATTTATAAGTAACCAATTGGGGAGACTTGACGGTCCTACCTCATTTTGATGTAGAATCTCCTTAGCTTTGCGAGCATGATACCTCAATCAATCAATCAATCAATCAATCAATCAATCCAAAGAGGTGAAATACGTTGAAGAATTTATCGAATAACTATTGTTGTTGAATGCGTTCAATTTTTTCTGACAAGGCCTTGATTTGGGCTTCTTGATCTTCATTTTGTTTATTTGCTTTTTCAAGGATTCTTTGCATAGCATCCATTTGGTGTTGAAGTTCTTCATTCTGTTGGCTCAATTCCTGGACTGCTTTGACAAGAGGCACAGTGAATTCTGAATAACGCAAAGCGTATAGCCCGCCTTCTTGTTTAGGACGGTCAATGCCACTAAAGTCATAATTGCATTGCGAAGCTGCCAACTCTACTTCCTGCGCAATAAACCCAGTCATCTGAATTTTTTCAATATCATATTTCCCTTCCCAACTTGTTTCTCCCTGGATACCCAGCAATTTGTTTTCACGATCCACATTGAAGCGATAAGTGATGGGACGGAGTTTGTTGATAAAGATCAAACCGGGTACATTTTCCTGAATACTATCCTTGATTCTTAGGTCGCTGAGGCCACTAATTGAGGAAACCTGGCAACGGAGGGTAGTAATGGATGAATTTCCCAGAACGATCTCATTACTGCCCTGGGGCTGGGAACCATACCCAACTGAGGTTGAATTAGAATACGAAGTCCCTCCATAGAAAGCGCCATGCCCTAAGGCGCTATTATAACTTCCGGTCGTGTTTTGAACCATTGATAAATACCCCAATGCAGTATTAAAATTGCCAGTAGTGTTATATTCCAATGCTTGTTGACCAATAGCTGCATGTCCGCTTCCTGAATTATTAGTCTCCAATGCTGCAACACCAATTGCTGTATTATTATTTCCAGAGTTATTTGCTTCTAACGCATCTCTTCCGACCGCAGTATTTGCAACCCCTGCATTATTGCCAGCCAAAGCCCGTTTACCAACCGCGGTGTTTTGTTCCCCAGTTGTGTTCGAAGTGAGCGATTGAAATCCACATGCAGTATTGTCAATTCCTGTGGTGTTGTTTAATAGTGCGCCACTTCCAGTCGCAGTGTTGCGTGAACCCGTGGTATTGAATGAAAGCGCATCCTTGCCACTTCCAACATTGTCTTCTCCAGTGGTGTTGAGCCAGAGCGATCGATGCCCAATTGCCGTATTATAGTTGCCCGTATTTGTTGCAGGGTTAGAAGAACCCCGTAACGCCTCAAACCCAACTGCGACATTGTAATTGGAAAATGGGATCGATGTGTTATTTGAATACTGCATTGCATTGGTCCCAAAAGCTGTTGCGTTGCTACCTGCAACATTTGAGAAAAGGGCATTGTAGCCATTTGCAGTATTGAAGGCCCCAACAGTATTTTGCCGCATGCACTCAAATCCAACCGCAATATTCTTGCTCCCTGAGGTATTTTGATTCAGGGAAACCCAGCCAATCGCGGTGTTTTCATTGCCAGTGGTATTAAGTTCCATGGAGTTCGCTCCAATGCCAGTATTACCCACCCCTGCATTTTCTTTTCCTGCACGCATTCCCCAGAAAGTGCTCTTCAATGGAAGATCTATTTTCCCTGCGCGTATATTATTTGCTCGAACCTCAAAAGAAACACTATCAGTTGTTCCAATAAAATTCACCGTATCCACCATCCCTGTATTCCCCACCAAAGCCCATGCATTCAGAGCCCCGGAGGGTCCGGCCGGCCCTTGCGGACCAGTCAATCCCATTGGCCCGACCGCACCAGTATCTCCGGGTATGCCTTGCAGACCCTGAGGCCCTGTCAACCCTATTGGACCTTGTGGTCCCGCAGGTCCCGGAGGCCCTGTCAACCCTATCGGCCCTTGTGGACCCGCAGGTCCGGGATTGGCACTGCTGTCCGCATACAATGCATAAGGTACACTCAGCAACTGTGTTATTCCCACAACTGGCCCTCCATTCACAATGCTTTCGGTCTTGAGGAAATATGGCCCTGCACCCCAGTTAATTGCGCTGAAAATTCCCATTATCGCAGTCCCGCCACCAATCTCGATAGTGATTAGTCCATTTGCATTACTCATTGGCGATTGAGACTCTTTGTATGCCACACTTCCAGCAATGGAGCCTTGCAAAATACTCACGACCATCGGTACACTATCATTCACCACAAGTTGCCCATTGATAGCGCGGATCACCGCTTGATAGCTCATCCGTTGTGGAGCTTGCCCAAACAAATTGGAAAACCCAAACCCCAGGAGCAGAAAGGCAAACAATGTATTTGTCTTTTTCATAATTGTTTTTTTTACCGAAAATCAAAACCAATCAAAAATAACTGGCCATCCGTAAGTAACTCCTTAAGTCCAAAATGAGATCTACTGCGAACTAATTCTTGACCAACTTAAACACCTTAACCTCCAAATCCCGTTCAGTGATCTTAAGTAAATAACTTGCCCGGGCAAGGCCTGCCATTGAAATTACTGTCCTGCTTCCGCCCAACCCAGCTCCACCAAGATATTTTCCATGCAAATCATATAACGCATACCTCATTGCCTCCCTCCTCGAATTATTCCCAACTTCCACAACAACAATTTCCTCAACCGGATTGGGGTACACCTGAATGGACGATGCAACCTCACCTTCCCTAACCCAGGTTAAGAAAATTTCATACGGTTGTTGTACCCCTTCCGTAACCACTTCTCCCGGCCCTGTACAAGTAATATAATCGATCAACCCAACGGTATAGCTCACACTCCCCCCCGGTCCGGTCGCAACATTTCCAGTAACATTGGTTCTGTCCTGAGCTTCTAAACAGTGGATTGAAATGCTAATTAATATTATTGCGACAACCGAAAGTTTGAGTTTCATTTTTGTGCTGTAAGGGTACAATAGGTAAGACTTTCTCTGCCAGTAATGCCTCAAGGTACTCGGCATTTGTTGTAGAGGGAAAATGGTGGTATAAGATTCTGATACCGAAAAGAACTAAACTAAGGCATTAGAAAATGAGCACAGCAAGGTTTGGAACTTTTTCTATTGCCAAATATTGACTTCATGGGTAGAAGAATATATTTTTTATGGAAGCATCCAATGAATAGCGAGGTTTCATTTAAAAATAATAAATAATTTTTGGATTCCTGTCATATTGAAGGCGAGACGGATATTTTTTTTCAATTATTTGTCCAAGGTACCATTTTGCCCCTAAAGCTTTCGAAAGATCTACTGGATAGCCCTTCTTGAGAATGTGATGGTTTTTACTTGGCAATGCCCCTTTCTTATTTCTAAATTTTAAAAGATTTGTTGAAGGACCTCGTCACAATCCTCCTCCATTTTCCCAGACCCCACCAGCAAATCGCATTTCCGCCGAAATTGTTTTTGACCACTTGCTTTGCCACACAAAAAAGTCTAAATTTTTCTTTTCATTAGGCCGAGAACCTTTTATTGAAATCTTGTTCTTTTGGATAGTTGAAAATAAGATGGTTATTCCTGATTTTTCAATAGTATGCTGAATTTGGGAGTAATTCTATTTATTGAATTTATATTAACCCAGATCCCATGAAAAGCGATTACTGGAATGTATCTGACGAGCAGGTGATTGAAAAAACCGGCAAACCCATTGCGGAGTGGCACCAGATTCTGGACAAATTCAACGCCGCCGACAAGAAGTCGAACGACGTGGTGGCCCACCTGCAAAAGGATTTTGGGGTGCCGCGGTATTGGGCCCGCACCCTCACCACCAATTACCTGAAAGGGCAGGAGTAAGCGGTCATGGTTTCCCGCGAGGCCATGCAAAAGATCGTTGACCGCATCAACGCGAGCTTTTCCGTGCATGCTTTGTGGAACGGTTACCGGATTCGCATGTTCAGGCGCAAAAATCTGGTCATATCCGGCAGTCAGAATTGGACCTATTACCGCAACCTGGATGTGATTTTCAAGAAAGTGATCTTTTTTAATCTGCCTCCGGAATGGCACGATACCTGGATCCGGGGAGAAGACCTTTTCCGCCTCAGTACAGTGGCTGAATTTCGCCAGCATCATCCGGATTTTGACCCGCTGGACCGCCACGTCTTTGCGATTGACCTGACCTATTCCGGCACCCAGCGCACCTTTTTCATTCTGGCCAGCAATGTTTTTTGTGTCCGTTGTGAGTCACCCGACAATGACGGGGATATTTATTACGAAGATCCCCTGGGCGAAGCGGCATTCTGGAGCGGTGAAAACCGGGTGATGTGAAGGGGGATTTTGTGTTTTGTGGGCGTAAACCAGTGCGTAGGGAAACGACCATGTTGTTTTCCAAAATGGTCGTCCAATGGCCCCCTGTAACCCAACTTCCCCTCTTTGCCGCTACCGGCAGAGAGGGGATCTCCTTTGGGCAGGGGTGAGTTTGCCATGCGGGCCACCGGCCCGCCCAGTAGCCCCGGAGGGGCAACTCCCAGGTAGCCCGGGGCGTAAGCCCCGGGTAAATGGTCCAAAATCCGGGCCAGCCCCGGAGGGGCGAATCCTATACAAATCAGGAGCCGCCCCTCCGGGGCTCAAATTGAATGCAGAAGGCATTCTCTACCAGGGAAAAGCCCCTCCGGGGCTTCCTCCTGACCCGAAGGGTCAGGGGCTTTTAACTTGCAGCCGCTTCAATCAATCCTCCCCAACAATCAAAAAGCCCGTCTCTGATTCAGAAACGGGCTTTTTTGCCTTGTACACCTGTAGGGATTCGAACCCCAAACCTCCTGATCCGTAGTCAGGTGCTCTATCCAGTTGAGCTACAGGTGCGACTATCGGAGGGCAAAGATAGGACTTTGCCAGTAATTGCGAAATATTTTTGCAAATATTTTTGTGCTCAGGGCAATTTTTGCCGCAGGATGAGATTGCGGGCCACCAGATCGTCGGTGTCGGGGTGTCTTTTCATTTCTGCGGCAACCCACCAGGAGCCATCCCGCAGGGGGATATACAACAGGGCATGCACAAAGCGGGTCATTTCCTGGCCCTCTTCCAGCAGACATAACTGCCTGATTTCGGGCCGCTGTTCAGGATTTTCGGTGGGAAAATCTGCTTTGGAGGCATAGACCAGCCGACCCACAATCCAGTTGACGCCCTGGGTTTGCAGATACGCGGGATCGGCGCTGCGCTGGTGACCGGGCGTGGTGGAAATAATCTTTCCGTTTCGGGCCACCCAGGCATCATTAAGTCCCAGAATGTCGGTGCAGGGGAGGCCGGCATAATAGGGCAGGGCCCCGGCCTGGCTCACCGCCAGACGCAGGTCGGAGGGCCTGCCCAGCAAACCGGCCAGATTACGACCCAGATCGGCCAGCCCCCGGGCGGGCTCGGCCACTTCATGATCCAGCCGCCCGCGGCTGATCACAAATCCCGTATAGTACAATTTCCCGAAAGAAAATCCATGCACCAGGTTGCTCAGGGCCAGCAGAGCCAGCACCAAAAATCCCCTGAATCTGCCCACTTCCGGCCTGAAAATCCACTTCCCGGCCAGCAGATAAATGAAGGGCAAAACCGGAATCCACATGCGAAATTCCATGAAATCACCCCCGATAACTACCAGGTACACCAGCCAGCCCATCAGCCACAGGGCATATATCCCCATTGCACGGACGGATTTGAGCACATTTTTCAGGGGAAACACCAGGACGAGGGGAAGGAAAAAGCTCATGCCAAATAATCCTGCATACAACATCCCTTTGAGCAGAGAAACGTTTCCTGTTTTGGCGTAGAAGGTATTGGGCAAAATTTCCCCGTAGAAGGCGATTTTCCAAACCAGCCAGCTTACTACAGGAATCCCAAATCCCAGCAACAGCAGCAGAATGGGTGCCCGGTTTGTGGTACTTTTTTGAATCTTCCAGGCAACCACTCCGGCCAGGGGCAGGGCAAAAAAGGCACCTTCGGGACGGGTGAGAGGCAAAAGGGCTAGTGCCAACCCCATTAAGAACGCTTCAAACCCCGACTGCATTCCCCGCTGCAAAAACCGCTCATACAGCCAGGCATTTAGTACCACCAGGAAGCCAAAAAACACTGTTTCCATACCCGAGGTAGCAAAGGACATCAGGGTAAAATGCGTTCCCAGCAAGGCCAGCAGCAGGAGGGAAGGCCCTTTATCCAACTGGCGGCGGAATATTTTCCAGGCAAATCCCAACATGCCAGCCAGGGAAATCAATCCTGCCAGCCGGGCAAACAGCAGGACATCCAGATGGAGAAAATGGGGCAGGGACATCAGCAACATCCACAAAAAGGTGGAGTAGCCCTCCACGGGTTGCTCGCCCGCATTCCAGACGGGACCATGGCCCAAAGCAAGATTTTGGGCATAACGAAAGGTGATAAAGGCATCGTCTGGGCAGAAACGCAGCAACCAGGCCCCGGTGAGGCTGAGCAGGAAAATTCCCCCGAGGGTCAGCGCAAGCCGGCGATCCTTCATGGGAACAAGCTACAAAAATGCAGGCTTAATTGATCACCAAAGTGCGAAGAATGGCATCCACGCAGTCGTTGGTGCTGATTTCCTCGGCTTCTGCTTCGTAATTGAGGATGATGCGGTGGTTGAGCACGTCTTTGGCGATGGCCTTGATGTCTTCGGGCAGCACAAACGAGCGTCCTTCCATGAAGGCATGGCATTTTGCGCCCAGGTTGAGCGCGATTGAGGCACGGGGCGAAGCGCCAAATTCGATGTAATTGGCCATGTCGGGCACATTGAACTTCTGCGGATTACGCGAAGCCATCACAATATCTATGATGTAATCTTCCAGCTTTTCGCTCAGGCGCACCTGATCCACGAGTTTACGGATCTGGAAAATTTCGTCCTTGGTCATCACGGTACGGATCTCGTTGCCGTCTCCCGTTCTGGCCATGCGACGCATGATTTCTTTTTCCTCGTCGCGGCTGGGATATTCCACAAAAACCCGCATCATAAAGCGGTCAACCTGTGCTTCAGGCAGAGGGTAGGTACCTTCCTGTTCCACAGGGTTTTGCGTAGCCAGTACAAGAAAAGGTTTATCCAGGGAATAAGTGGTTTCACCAATGGTCACCTGCTTCTCCTGCATGGCTTCCAGCAGGGCGCTTTGCACCTTGGCAGGGGAACGGTTGATCTCGTCGGCCAGTACGATATTGGCGAAGATGGGGCCCTTTTTTACTTCAAAGGAACTCTCTTTCTGGTTGTAGATGAGGGTACCCACCAGGTCGGCAGGCAGCAGGTCGGGGGTAAACTGAATCCGTTTGAATTCGAGGTGCAGAGCCCGGGCCAGCGAACTGATGGTCAGGGTTTTGGCCAGGCCGGGCACCCCTTCCAGCAGAATATGTCCGTTGGTAAACAGACCCACCAGCAAACGGTTGATCATTTTTTGTTGTCCAACCACCACTTTCCCAACTTCTCTTTCCAGGTCTTTGATTTTCTGCACCTTATCCTTGATGCGGTCGTCTAAATCGGGATTGGATGAATTCGAAACTGAGGAACCTCCAGCGTAGTAATGATCACTCATTTTATTACCTGTTATTAATTTTGAGGCCCAAAAATAAGCCCATTGGGGCATAATTCAAAGGAAAATTCAACCCCACAGAGCAATTGTTCGGGCATTTCATAAACGGAGACCGGGAGCGCTTATTGTATATCTGAAGCAGGAATTTGAATATCAGGGGAACTCTTAAAACAAAGAAGATCAAGGCGGACGCAGGTGAAGAAAGCGCAGTTTACTTTAGTAAATGAGCATTTCTGAAACAAGTCCAACGCAGAGATTCGAAGTTTTTAGAGGTTCCCGGAATCTCATTCGACCGGGGCCATGACTTCAAACAGCACACAATCACAGGTACGGTTGCCAAAAGCCACCGGGTAGGTTTTGCGTTCCAATTCCCGCAGGTGGTACTTTGCCTGCAAAGTGGCCAGCAGATCTGCATAGCAGGTAAAAGCCAGTTCGCCCGGCTCAAACTCGTGTTTGTCCACCATCTTTTTACCCACTACGACTCCGTTTTCGATGCGGGCCTGGTGGCGGTAAAACAGCAATCCCGCGTTATACTCCTTGTTAATGGCCGTGTAGGCCTTCAGATCGGGACGCTGGGCGGAAAGGTAATGAATAAACCTCCCGTATTGTTCCCGCTCGGTGCCATCCTCTTTGGGGAAATACACCTTGCTGAGGATTCTTTGATAGGGATAAACGGAAAGGCAGACAAAAATCAGCAAAGTGAGGAGGGTAAGAAGATGCTGAACCTTTCTTACCGCAACAAACCTTTCCAGAATCCGCTGAATCAGGCTGCTTAACCCAAGACCTGTGATCAGGGCCGCAAAAGGGTAGGCTGGCAAATCATACCACATCATTTTGGTTTTGGAGGCAGAAACCATCAGCAGATAAGTCCCCCCCAGAACCAGGCAATAAAGCAATAATCGCCTTTGGGCAGGTCGGGCAAACAGCAATCCAGCCAGGAGGGAAGCGGGCAGAAGGTAATTCCAGGGGGTAAAACGATCTTTCCACCAATTCTCAAAGTAAAATGAAAAAGGCCCGGGACTGTTTTCGGTCACATCAAAGAAACGCCCCATCAATTCGTGCTGATTGAGGGCTTTGAGAAAGCCCGGCACCAGCATTTCGCGCCAACTCAGGTAGAGAGCCAGCACCAAAAGAAAGCCCATTCCATAAAGATAAAGGCGTTTTTGCTGCAAAACCCAACCCAGTTTGCCTTGCAAAAGGGTCCACAGGAACAAACCAGGTAACAGGAAAAATCCGGCCACTGCCTTGGTAAAAACGGCCAGTCCCACGGCCACCACAGCCAGAAACAGGTATCTGGAGGAAAAATCAGGACTTCCATGCAGGAATTCATACCAGGACAGGGCTGAAACCAGCAAAAAGAAGACCAGCAAGGCATCAAAATCTCCCTGACGGGCCCCATGCCAGTGAAAAAATCCACTCACGGTCATCATGACCACTGCAGCCAGCCAACCTGCAGGCCTGCTATCACCCAGTTTTCCACCCCAAAGCAGCAAAATCAGGCAAATGCCCAGTCCTGCGCAGGCCGAAGGCAGGCGTACCGCCAGCTCATTATGGCCCACCACCTGCATCAGACCCGCCTGCAACCAGAAAAGCAGAGGCGGCTTGGTGTTCCAGTTTTCGGGCAAATGATCAAAAGTCGGGGCAATCAGGCTGCCGCCGTCGGCCATCTCAATCGCATTGACCGCATTGCGCGACTCATCCCAGGGGCGGATGGTCAGCTTGTCGAGGTGAAGAAAAAAAGGAAAATATCCGGCCAGCAAAATGGAGCCCAACAGGATCACAGGCAGGGGATTTTGCAACCCATTCCGCAGACGAAATCTCAAATGGAGGAGGAAGTTCATCTGGGGTAAAATTGCGCAACTTTGCGGAAAAGAAAAAAAGTAGAAACTTGCGTCATGGAAAGTGAGCATAAAAGCAAAATTCACCTGACCGCGGTGACCCTGCAGGGCCTTGAGCCCGTGCTGGTCCGAGAACTGGAAGCCCTGGGGGCGGAGGACATTCGCCCCCTGACCCGTGCGGTGACTTTTACCGGCGATCTGGACCTGATGTATAAGTGCAATATCTGGCTGCGCAGTGCCCTGCGGGTGCTTTTTCCCCTCAATCGCTTCAAAGCTACCACGGCCAACGAATTGTACCGCGGAGTCAAGCAGGTGGACTGGTCTGAATGGTTTACCCCCACCACCACTTTCCTGATCGAAGGGCCCGTTTACAGTCCGCATTTCAACCATACCAAATTTCCCATGCTGAAAGCCAAGGATGCAATCGTGGATCAGTTGCGGGAAAAAATGGGCGGCAGAAGGCCCTCTGTGAATACCATTTTGCCTGATTTGCGCATTCACCTGCGGGTATTTGGGGACGAGGCCAATATCTCCCTGGATTCCTCGGGCGACCTGCTGAATCGCCGGGGATACCGTCTGGGCACCAATGAGGCACCCATCAACGAGGTGCTGGCCGCCGGCATGCTCGGACTGGCAGGCTATGCGGGCGACCGGCCATTTGTGGACCCCATGTGCGGCTCGGGCACCATTGCCATTGAAGCGGCCATGATGGCTGCGAATTTTGCGCCCGGGTTGCTGCGCAAGGGATTTGGCTACCAGAAATGGCCCAATTATAATAAAACCCGCCACATCCGCCTGATTGAGGAAGCCAAAGATGCCATCCGTGAGGTAAAATTCCCCATTCTGGCCTCAGACAAATCCCCCGTTTCCCTCAAGCTCGCTTCTAGAAACGTGGAACTGGCCGGACTTTCAAAATATGTGAAGGTGGAGAAATGCGCCTTTGAAAAACTGGAAGCCCCTGCGGAAAAGGGTCTGCTGGTCATGAATCCGCCCTACGGGGAGCGCATGGAAATGGAAGAAATTGACCGTTTTTACCGCAGCATTGGCGATACCCTGAAGGAAAACTGGCAGGGCTGGGAGGCCTGGGTCATCACCTCCAACCAGAATGCCCTGCGCAAAATTGGCATGAAACCCGGCAGAAATAAATCCTTTGAATTGCTGAATGGCAAGCTGGATTGCTGGTACCGCGGTTATGATATTTTCACCCCTGAAGAAAGAGAATCCCATGAAAACCATCAATCTGAATGAGAAATTCGGCCTGTTTCAGGAACACTGGAGCCCCCGCGTGGTGGGCGAACTGAACGGGCAGGAAGTAAAACTGGTCAAGATTCAGGGAGAATTTCCCTGGCACCTCCATGCTGGCGAAGACGAATTGTTTTTTGTGGTGAAGGGGGAGATGGGGATTCGTTTTCGTGATTCGGTGGTGGAATTGAAGGAAGGTGAAATGTGCATTATTCCGCGCCAGGTGGAGCATCAGCCTTATGCAGAAGAAGAGTGCTGGATGATGCTGTTTGAACCCAAAGGCACCCTGAATACAGGAGATCAGGAGAATGATTTCACAGTGAAGGATCCTGAGTTGATTTAGGAAAAATCGGGAATCTTTGAATCTCTGGGTTGGAGTTGGCTCAGAATTGCCCATTTGGGAAAGGATCGCAATCACGATAGAAATCGGGATCGCCAAGAATTTTGGGCCCTCCCGAATGCTTTCGGGATTTCGTTGGTTGGGGTGGCAAATACCGAAAGCGTTCGGTACGCTAAGCTGAACGGTTTAATTGCATTTTAGCTTTGCGCTCCCGATAGCTATCGGGATTGCTCCCTTCAACCCACAAAACGCGGAAAACAACCCATTTGCGATCCCGGATAGCTATCGGGATTGCGTGACCTTTAAGCCCTTAAGTTGACGCCTATGCGAATGCTTTCGGGATTACGTTGGTTGGGGTGGCAAATACCGAAAGCGTTCGGTACGCTAAGCAAGCCTTTTCAAATACGTTTTGTCTTTGGGATCTTTGCTCCCTTCAACCCACGAAACGCGGAAAACAACCCCTTCGCGGCCTTTGCGTGACCAATTAACTAAATACTTGACGCCTGCAAGAAAGCAAACTGCAAACCACAAACTTTTCTTTTTTTGCTACCGCGACAGTCCTATATTTGCGGCATGAATGAAGCAATCAAATCAATCCTTCCCGGCCAGGGCCTGGGATCGATCAAATTTGGAATTAGCCGGGATGAACTGAAAAAGATCCTGGGAGAACCCGACGAAAAGGATGCTTACGAAACGGAAGGCATCAAGACGGAGGATTGGCACTACGACGAAATTGAGGCTTCTTTTTCTTTTGATGAGGAAGATGACTGGCGTCTGTGTGTGATTTCGGTAAATGCCGAATATTATGAATTCAAGGGAAAATCTCTGCTGGGCGAAGACTTCGACGAAGTGCTGGCCTTTCTGGAAGAATGCGGCATGGATGACCTGGAAGTGGAAGATCACTCCAGCGACGAATCACCTGACCACAAGCTGATCTCTTCTGAGGATGATATGATCAATTTCTGGTTTGATGAAGGCATTCTGCAGGAGATTCAGTGGGGTCCCCGTTTTGAGGACGATGAGTCTATCATCTGGCCATCCTGAGGATAAAAAGTAATAATCGAATAAGGGAAGGGTTTCGCGGTGCGAAGCCCTTTTTTTGTTTTACCACTGAGGTCACAGAGTTTTCCAAGAGGTCACGGAGATTTTTTGATTGACAGCTTTCGCTTCCTGGAATGTTTTTTCAACACAAAGGTCTCAAAGGGCACAAAGGGCTGTGTTTTTGTTCTGTGGTTAATGTGGAAGCATTCGCTTCTTTATGGGACTGACAGCTGAAAGCTGACCGCTCCCAAATTACTCTTTTTCCCTGACCAGACCCCAGAGCAGGGCGGAAATGGCCAGACTTCCAGCGCAGATCCAGAATATTCCGCTTTTGTCGGTCATGGTTTCGACCAGACCGCCCACCACGAAGCTGACTACCAGTTGGGGAAGGACTACGGAAAGGTTGAAAATACCCATGAAGGTGCCCATTTTACTTTGCTCGACTTTGTCGGCCAGGATAGCGAAGGGCAGACTCACCACCGCGGCCCAGCCTATGCCCACCACTGCCATGAGCACATAAAGCAAGACTGGTCCGCTGCCCGCCAGGGCGATGCCCAGGTAACCCAGGGCCATCACGGCCATGCACGCAAGGTGAACCCGTACCCGCCCGATTTTGCGGGACAGGGGCTCGAGCACCAGAGCTGGCAGAATAAATCCAACTACGTTGAGCACCAGAAAGGCCCATGCGATGACCTGTCCAATCTCGTCGTTGCCGGGCAGGCCAAATTTGTCTTTGATGTAAAAAAAGATGTACACAAACATGGTTTGCACCCCCAGCCAGGTGAAGGCGTGGGCGATGAATATGCGGGCAATCTGTCCCGTCTGGGTGGTTTTGGGGGATTGACTTTGGTCGCTGGACTGGGTTTGTTCACGAGGTTCTTTGATGAAGAGGGGCGGAATCAGGGTAAATAAGGGCACAAGGATGATACCCGTCCAGATGAGGGCATAATTATTCCAGATGGCGCCAATGAAATAAGCAGCCACACCAAAGCCGCCGCTGATGGTTTGCATCCAGGTATATCCTTTGGTGCGCTGTTGTCCCTCGGGTGTCACGTCGGCAATGATGGAGCGGGTGGGGTTAAAGCCAATGTTGATGGCGAGGTCAAGGGCCAGGGCCACGAAGGCGGCCACAGGAATGATGCTGGCGATGCCCAGCATGTCGGCCACCCCGTCGAGCCGGGGCAGCAGGAAGAGCATGAGTCCGGCGATGACGCCGCCAATCCAGATGAAAGGGCGCCTGCGTCCGCCCCAAAACCAGACTTTATCGCTGATAAAGCCAATGATCAACTGGCCGAAAATTCCGGCCAGCGGGCCTGCGGCCCACACCAGTCCCACATCGCCCTCTTTGAGGCCGTATTTAGTGCTGAGTATCCAGCTCAGGGCGCTGATCTGGATACAAAGGGCAAAGCCCATGGCCGTGGCAGGCAGACTGAGCAGGGCGTAGAATTGGTTTTTCATTTTACCGGTTTACGGTTTACAGTTACGGTTTACGGTTTACGGTTTACGGTTTACCGTTTACCGTTTACCGTTTACGGTTTGGGGCCCGTGCACCTGCTCTGCATTTTTGCTTGCAGCTCGGGGCTCGGGGCTTGAAGCTAAAAAAAGCTTTTAAAGTGTCATTGTTACACTTATGAAAATAATTGGTTAATTTACGATGCACAAATTTTATTTTCTATGGAGCAGAAACCACGGTTAGGATTTTGGGATATTTTCAACATGAGCTTCGGCTTTTTGGGAATCCAGTTTGGGTTTGGACTGCAGGCAGCCAATACCAGCCGTATTTTTCAGACTTACGGGGCGGAGGTGGAAAGCCTGGCCATTCTGACCATTGCTGCCCCCTTAACGGGATTGTTTGTGCAGCCCATCATCGGGTTTCTGAGCGACCGGACCTGGTCGCCGCGGTGGGGCAGGCGCAAGCCTTATTTTATGATTGGCGCCATTCTGGCGACCATCTCTTTGATTATTATGCCCAATTCCTCCAGCCTGTACATGGCCGTGGGGATGTTGTGGATCATGGATACTGCTTTCAATGTTTCCATGGAGCCCTTTCGGGCGTTTGTGGGCGATTTGCTGCCCAGCGAACAGCGCACCCGTGGCTATGCCATGCAAAGCGTGTTTATTGGAGTGGGAGCGGTGCTGGCTTCCCTATTGCCCTTGCTGTTTTCCTGGTTTGGCATGTCAAGCACCGGCGAGGGAGAGCATGAGGTGGGACAGGCGGTAAAATGGTCGTATTATGTGGGTGCATTTGCCTTCATTGCGGCTGTGGCCTGGACGGTTTTTAGCACCAAAGAATATCCCCCTGAAGAAAAACAATTCACAGAGGACGAAGGCCCCCAAAAACCAGCGGGCATCCCCTGGACCATGTTCCAACTGGCCGTGGTACAGTTTTTTTCCTGGTTTGGCTTATTTGCCATGTGGATTTATACCACTCCTACGGTGGCCACCCATATATTTGGTTCGGGCGATGCCGCCACCGCGGCTTACCAGGATGGGGCCAACTGGGTGGGCGGAAGCTTTGGCGTTTATAATGGCGTAGCCGCCATTATGGGTTTTCTGATTCCCATGATTGCCGGGGCGACCAGCCGCAAAACCACCCACCAGATTTGTCTGGTTTTGGGTGCGATAGGCCTGGGTTCCATTTTCCTTGTGACCGACAAATACCTGCTGTTGCTTTCCATGGTGGGCATTGGCTGCGCCTGGGCCAGCATTTTGTCCATGCCTTATGCCATTTTGGTGGGCTCCCTGCCCGAAAAGGAACTGGGTTTATGGGTTGGGGTGTTCAATATCTTCATTGTATTGCCCCAGATCGTAGCCGCGACCATTCTGGGCTGGCTGTTGACCCACTTTTTCGACAAAGATCCCCGCTACGCCATGCTGATTGGCGGCGTTTCTTTCCTGGTGGCCGCCCTGTTTGTGTTCATTGTGAAGGATAAAGATGAGCCGAATCAATTAACAATGAAAAAAGAATTTAATAAATGGATATAAGCACTTTCGTGGATTCAGGAAATGAGGAAATGAAGTTGGGGAAGATGCAAAAACAGGGTGGTAATGCATTTCAAATTAATAATGAAGTCACCCCCTTAAGCAATATTACGATTCTGTAAAGACGCTGGGTTTTAATTGATTTTGACTTGGCGCTCTTTGCACTCTTCAACCCACGAAACGCGGAAAACAACCCCTTTGCGATCCCGGATAGCTATCGGGATTGCGTGACCTTTAAACCCCTTGGTTGACGCCTATGCTATAGCTATCGGGACAAACCGCAAACCGTAAGCCCTAACCTACTTAAACGGCTCTGATTTAATCTCCAACTCCTGATATCGGGAAATATCGTACTTGAGATTTTGGGATTCTGTGTGTTGGGCGATCCAGTCGAGCTCTTTTGGGGCTTTGACCTTCATGTGGAGCAGAAAGGCAGTCTTGGTGGTTTCCTTGAGGGGTACTTTGGCTGGTTTTTCAGTGGCATTCTTATTCTTTTCCTGCTCCTGAATGGTTTGCAGGTAAAGTTTGTTTTCCGTCTCCTCCAGGCCCTGGTAGGTCATAAATTCCTCGATGTTGTCAAAGACGCCCTGCATGCGAACAGAACGGCTTTTTTCTCCTTCATGCACGTGTTTTCCGGTCAGATCTTCCATCCAGAGGAATTTTTCCAGGAATAACTCGTCGTTATTTTCCACCCCGACCAGCAACAGGTGGGGACGGCCCAGACTCAGGATGAAATCGCCTTTGTAAATCTTGAGAATTTCGTAACGTGCCATAAGGAGGGTTTTGTACTCGGTAATGTGTGGCCTGAATTTAGACTTTTTTTGCTGAATATTGAAGCATTTCCCCAATTATGAAACAAAGAAAAGGCTGACCTTGGAAAGCCAGCCTTTTTGATTCTTTGCCATGCAGAATGTGATTACATTCCAGCGGCGTTATAGTAGAAACGCTCTTCCACGATTTGGTCGCCTTCCCACTTCTGACGGGCGATCTGCTCCATTTTCACCCGGTTTCCATCCTGAAAAGTCACATCCATCCAGGTTTCCACCATGGTAACGCCTGCGGCTTCATCCGCGGTGATGTAAGGGGCGCCGCCCCCATGTATCTCCTTGACCATGCCTATGAACTGCTTTTCGAACTCGCGGTTGGCATCCTTTCCTTCCCGAACCTGTCCGCTAGCTTCAATCATGACCACATTGGGGGCGTAGTATTGCTCGAAAGCTTCCATCATTTGTCCCTGGTCGATTTTCTGGTAAATATCCTGAATTTTGTCTCTGTAACTCATAAGGTTATCTCAATAAATGGTTGAACATTATTTCTGTTTGAGGAGGAAAGTTACGCAGGTGGTGAATAATTAACAAGTGATTGCAGTTCCTCCCACCAAATAGAAGGAATTCAGGATGGGTAATTCCATTAATTCTGTCAAAAGGGAGAATGTTGCAGGTTCAATGGTTCGTTTCTGTAGCATCGAAAATCAGTAACAGGAATATGAAAAATAGTACTGAGGAAAATCAAGGTTTTTAAATCCAAAGACCGTATTTTGACCACTTCACGTGCCATTCTTTCCCACCCATAAAAATCCCTGATTTCAAACCAATCTTCCAGGGAACCTCGGGTCACAACCCTTTCAATTATTTGACGGGCATGTTTTTCAGGATCAATCTGCTCAGGGGAACTATCCCAAAATAAATGACGGCCAGGTTTCATCTCAACAATTTACAACTATTAATATTTTCCCAACGAATTTGTTGCTACTGAATTTGTTTTTGATCCAAACCTACTGCCGGGCCAGATAATCATTCCTGCGCTCATAGAAACGGTTCAGGCGATAATTCAGAGTTTTGACCGAGGAATTGAGTGAACTGCGGGAGGAAAAGGAATTGACTTTTTCTGCATTGGGAAAGGGCGCTGAAAGGGCCCGATACTCCGTGTCCTTGATCACCAATGCAATGGTTTCGCGGGTGGCGTCGCCCTGCCATTGGGTGATGGGTTCGAATTCGGCCAGAAAATATTGTTGCAGATTGGGGGCAATGGATGCATCCCGCACCAGTCCCTGGTTCAGGAACAGGTCGCGGCGGCCCTGATTCAGGATGCGGTTTTCGTCGCTGAGGTAATAAAAATAAACCGGGCAATAATCCCAACGGGAGGCAAAGGCCTCTATGATCTTGCCGTTCTGCTTGTCGTATTTTTTGCGCAGTTTCCGCGCCCGGCGATGTTGTCCGTATTGTTCGTAAATTCCAACTTGCTCCCCTGGATCACTCAGAGGAACCAATAAAATGCTCTCTTTGAGCGCATGAGCCTGTTCCCAGGCGTTCATTTTCTGATAGGTGGGGCGACAAGATGTCAGCAAGAGCAGGAGGGAGGCAGCAAAAATGAGGGGTAGAGTACGTTTCATAACATTGCATTTCCCTGAAAAATCACAAAAACCGTACCGAACCTGAAGGTGAAGTGTTTTTTATGGAATGCTCATGCTTTGGGGAAGAAACATTTCTTTGGGATGGCCTTATTTCACTTCCATCACCCTGACCCCAAAGGGCCTCATTTTTACGGATTCTGTGGTGAATTTTTCGCCTGTGACGAGGTCTGTCAGTTGGGTGGCGCCCGCAAGGCGCTCGGCATATCTTTCCAGGGGAAAGGTCATGTCCTTGTCCTGGCTGTTCATGATCACAATGATACTTTCCTGTGCATTGAAGCGAAAATAGACATAATGATCTTCGTCGGGCACAAACTGCACCAGTTTTCCTGTTTGCAGCACAGGGTGAGTTTTGCGGTAACGGGCCAGAATGCGCAGAAAATCAAAGGCTTGATTTTCTTCATTGGTACGACCTGCTTCTGTGAATTTATTCTCCTTGTCTCCCGGCCAGCCACCCGGAAAATCCTGCCTGACCAGCCCGTCAGGGGCCGCAAAAGTAGCCATCAGCAATTCCGTTCCATAGTAAAGAGAGGGGATGCCACGGGTGGTTAGCAGAAAAGCTATTCCCTGCCTCCATTTGCGGATGTCCTGCCCGATGACGGCGTAAAAACGGCTCAGGTCGTGGTTGTCAAGAAATACCACATTTTTAGTGGGATTTTCATACACAAAATCCTGGGCCAGGGCATAATATACCCGGGCCCAGCCATCTGTCCAACCGTATTTTGTGGTCAGGGCATTATTGATGGCATAATGCAGTTGAAAATCAGTTACTCCTGGCAAAAAGCTGGGTCCTTTGTCTCCTTTGGGTGCATTTTCAGTAAAAAATGCCTGAATGGGCACTCCATGAACCCAGGTTTCGCCAAAAACACCCAGATTGGGATATTCTTCCCGCACCTCCCGCACCAGATCGGCCATGAAACCCAGGTCAGAATAGGCATACGTGTCGATTCGCAGGCCGCTCAGGCCTGCATATTCCACCCACCAGATGGTATTCTGGATCAGATAATGAGCCAGCTGGGCATTTTGCTGGTTCAGGTCGGGCATGTGGCGGTCAAACCAGCCGTCGGACATGATTTTGCGGTCAGCTTCGCTGGCGTAGGGGTCCATGAGAGTGGGAGCACGGTAATTGGTGCGCTGATATTCATCCCAATGGTGGATGAAATCCTTGTTGGGCAATTCCTGGAAGAGGAAATGCTTGCTGCCCACATGGTTGAAAACCAGGTCTTTGACCAGCTTCATGTTGCGCTTGCGCAACTCGTTGCCCAGCTTTTGATAATCTTCATTGCTGCCCAGCCTGCGGTCCACACGGTAATGATCTGTAATGGCGTAGCCATGGTAACTGGCCACCTGCTGGTTATTTTCAAAAACAGGGTTCAGCCAGAGAGCAGTTACGCCCATATCCTCCAGATAGTCGAGGTGATTCATGACCCCCTGCAGGTCGCCGCCGTGGCGGTCAAACATGGAATCGCGGTGAATATCCGCCTCAAACATGCCCGGAATGATGTCATTTTTTTCATTTCCGTTGGCAAAACGATCGGGCATAGCCAGGTAAATAAAATCTGATTCATCCACTCCCGGCCATTGGGTGCGGTTGGGAGCCCGTTCCAGCAGGGGAAAACTCACCAAGGTGGCCTGCTTGCGACGGATAATTTTCAGGGGCACATTCCCGGGTTTGGCATCTTCGTCAATTTCCAGGGTAAGAAACAGGTAGTTGGGATGTTCTGCAGGCAGTATCTGCCTGATTTTCACGGGTGCATCGCCTGGTACTTCAACCGAGCAATCAGCTATATTCTGCCCCTTCAACAGCAATTCCACTTTATTGTGCTTCATGCCCACCCACCAGTTGGGTGGATCAATCCTGTCCACGTGCAGGGGTTGGGCCTGCCCCAGAAGCGCAACCATGCACAAGAAGATGATCAGAGCAATTCCTTTTGCCATTTCGTAATTCCTTGGGTTAAGACCCTCAATTTCGTCAAAATTCCCGATCTAATACAAGAATTTGAGCCCCTCTTTGAGCCAAATCAGCTGGCTGACTTTTCAAACCCGCAAATTTCCTTTATATTCAAAGAGAGATAAAGCACACCATGAAAAGAACACTTTCCCTTGTACTTTTATTTATCCCACTGTTCCTTTTTTCCCAATCCCAATCCATTTCTGGCACCCTGACCGACGGTCAGACGGGAGATCCCTTAGGTTTTGCCCGCGTAAGTGTACGTGAAACAGGAGCGGGGACCTATTCTGATGCGGGTGGTAATTTTGAATTTCAGGTGGATTTTGGCGAAAGAGAATCCATGACCCTGGAAATCAGCTATCTTGGTTATAATACGGAGACCCTGAACATCACCCGAAGTTCGGGTAAAATCGTTTTGGCCCTGCGGCCAGAGGATGTGATGGGCAAGGAAGTGGTCATTACGGGTTCGCGGGTAAGTGAAACCATTCTGGAATCACCCGTCAATATTCAGAAGATTTCGGCTGCAGAAATTGCCAATACGCCTTCAGGAGACTTTTATCAGGGCATTGGCAACCTGAGCGGAGTGGATATGGTGACCTCGTCACTGGGTTTGAAAAGCGTGAATATGCGTGGTTTCAACACCACCTCTCCCGTGCGCAGTGTGCAATTTATTGATGGAGTGGATAATCAGGCGCCAGGTCTGAACTTTCCTGTGGGCAACCTGGTGGGCGCTTCTGACCTGGATCTGCAAAGCGTGGAACTGATCACGGGCGCGGCCTCGGCCCTCTACGGGCCCAACGCATTTCAGGGTGTCATTGCCATGACCACCAAAGATCCTTACCTCTACCAGGGCATTTCGGCCCAGGTCAAAGGTGGCACCCGTTCCCTCGGCGATGTGCATCTGCGGGCCGCCAAGGCCTTTGGACCCTCCCAGAAATTTGCTTTCAAATTTACAGGCTCATACATGCGGGCCAATGACTGGCCAGCCACGGATTCTGTGGCCAACCGTTACGGCGACGTGGAAAGCGAACAGGATCTTTCGGCCATTATCCGCCAATTGCAGTACGATTCCACCCTGACCCAGGAAGAGCGGGACGATTTTGAAGCGCTGAATAATTATCTGGATTTCAATCCCATCGCCAATCCCGGCAAAATGACCATTCAGGCGCCAGGCTACCGCGAAGCAGACATTGCCGATTACACCACCCGTTCCATGAAAATGGGGTTGGGGTTTTATTATAAATTCAACGACAGCCTGCGGATTTCTTACGATTACAGGGTCGGAAATGGCACCGCAGTTTATCAGGGCACCAACCGTTATTCCATCAATAATATCCTGTTTCAGCAGCACAAACTGGAACTGACGGGCAAGGATTTTTTCGTGCGGGCCTATTCCACCCAGGAAAATGCAGGTAAATCTTATGACATTGTATTTACAGCGATTAACCTTTCCAAGGAAGGTTTTCCCAATTACATTGGCGATTATATTTCAGAGTACTTCAGCGTGATCGACACCCTGACTCACGGGTTTAACGATGATGCCAAACAATGGATGGTGGACAGTGCCCACCACGCGGCATCGCTTTTTGCGGCAGATTCCTGGTACAAGCCGGGCACCAAGGCCTTTGATTCGCTCTATCAGAAAATTACCACCAATCCCGACCTGCAAAAAGGATCCAAATTTGTGGACCGCTCCAACCTGCAACACATTGAGGCCCAATACAATCTGCCCCTTAAGTTCACGGACTTCATCGTAGGTGGAAATGCCCGTCGCTACGATCCTCAGTCGTATGGCACCATCTTCAGGGATACCCTGATCAATCCCGGCGATACCCTGCCCAACGGCCAGAATGACCCGGATGCGGCCTATTCCCAGATTTCTCTGATCGAATTTGGCGCCTATCTCCAGGCCACCAAAAGGCTGCTGCAGGACAGATTGCGCATTTCAGCCTCCGTGCGTTTCGACAAAAACCCCAACTTCAACCTGCAAATGTCCCCACGTCTCTCTGCTGTGTACAGCTGGAAAGGCGGCAATCAGAATATCCGCGTGGCTGCCCAGTCTGCTTTTCGCACCCCAACCCTGCAAAATCAGTACATTCAACTGAATCTGGGCCCGATCAAGCTGCTGGGCAACCTGACCGGCTACGACAACCTTTACACCCTGACTTCCCTTGAAGATTTCAACGATACCTACGATTCCACCCTGGTGATTGATCCCTCCATCCTGCAAACGGTGGTGCTGGATCCGCTCAAACCTGAACAGGTCAGGTCAATTGAGGCGGGTTACCGCGGGGTTTTCAATAATAAACTCTTTGTGGATGTGAGCGGCTATTACAGCGTTTACACCAACTTCATTGGCAATATCCGGGTGGTAAGACCGCTGGGCGAAGCCGTGGCCGGGGAGGAAAGTGGAGTAAATGCCATTCTCACCCATACGCCCGATCAACCCACCTACGAATTATACCAGATTCCCGTGAATGCCAGCCAGGCCGTGGCGTCTTATGGCGGATCAGTGGGCCTCAGTTACTACTTTGGCAAAGGAATCACAGGATTGTTCAATTATACCCTTTCCCTGCTCGACACCTCCAATCTGAATGATCCCATTGTGCCAGGCTTCAATACGCCCCCGCATAAATTCAATCTGGGACTGCAGGGACGCAAAGTGTGGCGGGAACTGGGATTTGGCTTCAATTTCAAATATGTGAGCAAATACCGTTGGGAAAGCTCTTTTGGCGATGGTGATGTGCCTTCCTACGCCCTGTTCGACGCCATGGTCAGCTATGGATTTCCCAAATGGCATTCCATTCTGAGGCTTGGCGGCTCGAATATCTTCAATAACCGTCACATTGAGGCCTACGGATCACCCAAAATCGGGGCCATGGGCTGGATTTCCTGGACGGTGGACATACAGGACTGGAAACTGAAATAAACGGGATGAAAAGCTCGTCCAAGTTTCGATACTTTTTGCATTATTTCAGGCCATTTTCGGCCGGAATCTGGATAATGTTGCTGCTCTTTTTGGGCGGAAAGTCGCAAAGCTGGGAGTGGGCGCTGGATGAGGGTTGGATCGGGCAGGATGCGGCCCAGGATGTGGCGGTGGATGCCCAGGGAAATGTACTTTTGACCGGGTATTTTGGCGGCGAAGCAGATTTTGGCAATCAACATTATTACGGAAATGGCCTGTTTGAGATCTTTCTGGCTAAATATTCTCCCAATGGCGCCCTGAAATGGGTCTGGCACGGGGGCGGCAAACTGGAAGATAAAGGCAAAAGTGTGGCCGCTGACCCGGTTTCAGGCAGAATTTACCTTTCTGGCTGGTTTCAGGATACAGCTTGGTTTGGCAATCAGATGCTGATCAGCGCAGGCGGAAAGGATGTATTCCTGGCCGCATTTGATAGTCTGGGCAATCTGCAATGGGCCAAAAGGGCAGGAGGGACGGGGGACGATCTGGGCAATGGAATTTCAGTAGGGCCTGCGGGTGAATTGGCCCTCACGGGAATTTATTTTGGCAATGCTTCCTTTGGCAACCAGTACATCACGGGCGATGCGGTCTTTGGCGACCTGTTTGTAGCGAAATACGATGCCCAGGGCAATTGTTCCTGGGTGCGGGGTGCGGGAGGAAATCTGGAAGATCAGGGACTGGCGGTGGAATTTGATCCCTCGGGAAATATCCTGGCCACGGGCTATTTTTATCAGAATGCCACTTTTGGAGACTGCAACCTGAGCAGCAATGGCAGCGCCGACATTTTTCTGGTGCAATACAATTCCGCTGGAAACTGCAACTGGACCACCCACGCGGGCAGTATCACAGGCGACGAGGGCCACGACCTGGCGGTCGATGCCAATGGCAATATTTACCTTACAGGCTACTTTTCGGGCAATGCCAGCTTTGGAACCGTTACCCTTTATGGTCAGGGTTGGAACGATATGTTTCTGGCCCGTTACAACTCCCAGGGCACCCTGCAATGGGCCAAACGGGCCGGAAATTCAGGTTTGGATGTGGGGGCCGGCATCGACCTTGACCCGCAGGGACAGCCTTATGTGACGGGAATTTATGACGGCAGCATCAGTTTTGGGAATATTTCCCTGGGTGGAGAGGGCTACGAGGCCTTCGTGGCGGGTTACAGCAGCGGGGGAACCCCGCTTTGGGCCCTGGGTGCAGGCGGACCCAATGGCGATTTTGGCCAGGCCATCGCCCTGGATGCAAGCGGACATGCCTACGTGGGAGGCTGGTTTTTCTTTACCTGCGCCTTTGGGCAGGACACCCTTGGCAAAAGCAGCAATTCAGATCTTTACCTGGCCAGAATTGGCCTGGGGCCAGTGGGGATTGATGAAAACCTGGCCGAAGTTGATCCCATACTGGTCTTCCCCAATCCCACCCGGGACCGGGTGGAAATGCAATTTGGAAACGCAGCAGATGGGCAGGAATGGATGGTGCTGGATGCTTTTGGCCGTAAAATGGCTCAAGGAACCTGGTCGCAGGGGCGCAGCGGCCTGGACCTGAGTTTGTGGCCCGAAGGGCCATACTGGCTGAAAACCGAAGGTTTTCGCGGGGGGAAATTGATGGTGAAGGAATGAAGGAGTGGATAATTTATGGCTGACCCTTCCTGGCTTTTTATTCCGTACTAAAATCACTATCTTGTACGTATAAGATCATTATGGATGCGAAACTAACTCTTAAGCTGGACAAAGACACAATCGAACGTGCGAAGGAATTTGCCCAAAAGCAAAATATTAGTTTGTCGCGTTTGATTGAAAACCTTTTGGATAATCTGGTTTCCGAAAAGGAAAACCAGGCCATCTCCCCCAATGTTCAGAATCTTTTAGGTGTTCTGGATCTTGAAAATGATTTCAATTTAGTTGAGGACCGTACGGACTACCTTTTCCGCACTTACCTGAATTAATCTCAATTTTCACAATCCATTTCTCTTTCACTAAGCCCGTACAGGCACTGCATGTTTACAAATCACATCTGCTCCACATCACCCAATTGCAAGGCTGAAATCTGCTTAAAAACCTGCCGGACATCAGGAATCAGGTCGAGGGTATCCAGACCAGACCGGGACGAGGTGCCATCTATGGCGGGAGTAATGCCAGCGAATTCACCTACCCGCCGCAGGCGGATGGTGCCGCTTCCGTCTGATCTTTCCTCACACTCAATATCGCCCAAAGACTCAATGGGAATGGATTTGGCAAAACGGTTTTTGCGACCTTTCAGAATCAGAATCCGTTCGCTCGTGAGGCCGTAAACCGTATTGGCCCGGGTCTGCATATCGAGAATGAAGCGGCCAAAAACCAGGAATATTCCAATCAAAACAAAAGGAACCCCAAACAGGGAAAACCACAAAGAAGTGCCAATGACCCGCGTCATGGTGACCCAGAACACGGAAAATCCCAGCCAAAACAGGCTAAAAGGGGCCATGAAGATTTCAGACTTTCTGAAAACCAGGCCCTTCTTTGGCTGGTCAGCCCAAAGCAGGATTTCTCCCTCTTTCAGGTATTCCTGCAATTCTGTTTGAACATCGTGGAACATGGCTGGCTATTTTTGAAGCTAAAAATACGCATTTGAAGATGCCAAACAACCTTAAACCCGAACTGATGCAAATTCCTCCTTCCAAATTCTCCCAAAAATTACGGCCTGCTGTTTCAGAATCAGGCACTTTCGCCTTATCTTTAGCCTTATGACACACTTCCTGGCCAAAAACATTCTGTTTCTCTGGATTCTGGCAAGTTTCATTTCCTGCAAAAACCCTGCGCCACAAGCTTCGTTTGATCGGGATTTGGTTGCCCGGGAAGCAGAAAAAATGTTGCAGGATTACCACACTTCGATTGAAAAGGATGGCTTATTGGCCGAATTTGCCTTCCTCGATTCTTCTGAGGCATTTTTCTGGGCTCCACCCGGCCTGCATTCTGCAGTGGACTACGACTCGATTCGTACTTTGATCCTGCAGATTGCACCCTCGCTCCAAAAATCTGAACTGGAATGGAAATCCCTGAAAGTCATCCCCCTGAGTGAAGAATTCGCCAGTTACACAGGCATTATTTCTGCCACCAACCTCGATACGGCCGGGAATAGCAATCATTCCACTTTGATCGAATCGGGCACCCTGATCAAAAGAGCAGATGGGTGGAAAATCCTGAATGGGCAAACGGCACTTTTGCCCGAAGAAACCCAAATTGGATACAAATGAGCGACTCTTCAGCTTACTTCAGGGATCTGGATGATTTGCGCCAGCACCTGCAGCCCAAAGGCCGGAATGCCATTTTGCTGGGATATGAAAATCAGGAAGATTATCCGGGCATGGCCCTGGCGTCCATGCTGGTCATTGATCTGGAAAAAGCCATTTTTCAGCTTGATTTGCAATGGATGTCGCTGGGGCTTGACCTTTACGGGGATACCTTGCAGGAATCATATGTGTATGAATTTGGCGACCTTGAATCCCTGTTGAATTTCCTTGATGATCGATTCGCAATGGAGGTGACCGACATTCCGCGTAAGTATCAGTTTCAATCCAAAGATTTTCCCAATCCTCTTGACCATGCTCACCAAAAAGATGAGTTTCAGGCAGCCTGGGACCGCTTTCGGGAGGATTTCAGGTCGGGAAAATTTCTCGATCCTGCCCTCAGGCTGGCTTTTGATTCCACGCAGGAGTGAAACCCGTCGGCTTAAGACCCTGATTTTTCCTTTGCCTGTAAATTTCAATGTGCATAAATCGCTTTGGAAAATCAGGGTCAAATTTTCAAATTAGACAAACCCTGACACCTTTAAACAGAATCAAAAATCAACGCTCCAGGCCTTTTTTTTGCCTGAAGCAAGTCTTCGACTTCCATGAAATCAGCGGAATCACCCGACAAGCATGCTGGCCCAAATATGCAGCCTTCGCTGCATCATCAGGAAAATAGCGGGCATTCAGGTGCCTTTCAGGCAGTCGTACCAGGAGCAGAAAGTCTGGAAAAAATTCAGGCCCGGGCCAATCAATCCGCCCAAAATGCACAACTGAAAAAGATTCAGGCAGGCATGCATTCCAGCTCACAAGTGAGCAAGCTGGCACAAATGCAGGCCCGGGCCAACCAATTCACAGCCCGCAACCAGCCGCTGATCCAGCGAAAAGAAAATTCACCCTCGAAGCCCAACCAAACCGGGCTTCCCGACCAACTGAAATCAGGGGTGGAAAACCTGTCGGGCATCTCTCTGGACGATGTACAGGTTCATTATAATTCGGACAAGCCTGCCCAACTGAATGCCCATGCCTACGCCCAGGGCACGGATATTCACCTGGCCAGCGGCCAGGAAAAGCACCTTCCCCACGAAGCATGGCACGTGGTACAGCAAAAACAGGGGAGGGTGAAACCCACCCTGCAAATGCGGGACAAAGTACCCGTCAACGATGACCAGGGACTGGAAAGGGAAGCGGATGTAATGGGCGGACTGGCCATGTCTGAAGCTCCCGCCCGGGAAAAGGAAAAACGGAAAATTCCCATCCAGGCCAGGGTAGCGCAAAGGCAATTGGATGGATTGGATGAATACCATGATCCAAAAAAGATTCCCAATCATTGGGTTGAAGCGTATTTCAATGACATTACCTCGCACGAATCCTTTCTTTCCATGGATGAGGTGTTGATCATCTACAATAAAGTAAGGGGTACAAATAAAAAACCTGATGAAGAAGGAATTACCATCAACCATGTGAATGGAAACCACTGGACCCTGAGCTACAAAGGAGTGGATTATCTGATCGCAGCAGATGGAAGTTGTGGCATTCACACCGTACACCTGGCCAATGAGTTGCTTAATGGAAATAATAAAATCAACCCCCAGATACCCTATTTCGCTCCCAATGAATTTGTAAGTAATACCCGCCAATATTTGAAAAATGTCCTGACCCACAAAGACAATCTGGAGGATTCAGCTACTGAGGTTCGCAAGCTGATTGCGCTGGCAATCCAGAATTCTGAAATGATCATTACTACGGGATTTGGACCACGCCTTCAGGAGTTACTTAGAACCACCCAAATCCTAAATTCAGATGAGAACCTCGAAAAATATCTGGATAACATCTATAGTACCTTTTACAATGGATTGAAAAATCATACCAAGGGAAATTTTATCAAACCCTCGCTTACAAATAATTTCATAAAGGCAGTAGTGTCCAAAAAGGATAAAAAAAGCCTCCAGCAACTTACTACGGATCTCTTAAAAAAAATCACAGATGATTCCATTACCACCAGGGGACTGAATGTCAAGGCATTGTATGGAGGGAAAATTGAATCTCTTACACCCTCATCCATCAAAAAATTCATGAGTCCTAAAGAGGTGGAAACCCTGATGAAGAATATTCCATCCAAACTCAATACCAAGAAAAACCTGGCCAGGAAAAAACTGAAACAGAAGCATTTTCTGAATGAGAAAAAAAGAAAGTCACTCACAATCAAGTTAAAAAGCACCAAAATACGAGCCAAGTTGCTAAACGCTTCAAAACTCGCAGTATTGAAATTCAACAAAGGCAAATTGGGCTCCTTTTCGAAACTTATACTGAAGGGGGAAAAGAAATTTGTCAAGCAGATTTTGTCATCAGAGCAATTCTTCGAAGCACTTCACGCCCATAAAGAGAATAAGAAATCCAAAAAAGATCTGCAGGTTGGTTCGGGAGGAAAATTCTACACTTCCATTGGAAGCGGCGGAATGCAGGTAAAAGGTCTTGGAACTTATTCTGAAGAAATCGACTGGCTGAATAACAAACTAAAAGAATGGAAGTTAAAGGCTACAGATCTGTTTCAGTTGCTTCAAAATCAGGATGTTGATCAATTGAAAGAACTAACCCAGGCGAACGATAAAGACTTGAAGCACCTACTGAGCTTTAACCTCCTTCAATGGCAGGAAATTTTCCGCGCCGGGCCTTTTGCCCTGGGGCAATCTGCACATTATAAACTGGCATTCCACGGGAAACGCGGAATTTCTGATTATATGATGAATATGCCCATGTACGAGAAGAATGCCACTACCAATGTGTCTGAAACACAGGACCATAATAACCCCAAGTTTAAAGAATTATGGGATAAACAAACAAAAAGCACTTTTGATGGGCTGATTGAATTAGTGAATTTGGAAATTAATGATGAAGAGATTTATGACGAAAACACCCTGGAATTTATTAACTGCCTGGACGAGGAATTGGAGGATGAAAATGAAACCCCTTCCGAAAAACTGATACAAATGTCAGGTAAATTTATGATGGCCCCAAATCCTTTCCTGAATTCCAATAAACAGAAAATGGACGTAGATGACAAGGAGGAAGAAAAAGTAATAAAGAAACAAAAGATGAGCATTGATAAAAAAGAGAATTCAGAGGATGATATTAATGATGAAGAAGAAGAATTTGACGAGGATATTAACTGATCCCTTTGACAATCAGCAGGATTTTTGCAGGAGAGGATAAGGTAGGTTCGTATGCACTTGCCCAAATCTCAGGGCAAATTATTCAAAGTTTTTTCTTTAAATTTACTTACCAACCAGTAATCAATTCCAATGACCAAAGTTCTATCCTTTCTTTCTCTTCTTTTTCTTGCCACCCTCCTTAACCCCGTTTTCAGCCAGTGT
Organism: Bacteroidia bacterium; assembly: GCA_020635905.1. Classification (GTDB taxonomy): domain Bacteria; phylum Bacteroidota; class Bacteroidia; order J057; family JADKCL01; genus JACJYV01. The sequence continues at coordinate 658,373 of JACJYV010000004.1, read as the reverse complement.
GGCGTCTTTTACGACGGATTTGAAAGCGGAAGTTACACCCCAACCTGGTCCACCGCCGGGGGAACTTACACCACCTCAGTGATCACCACTAATCCTGCGGTAGGCACCTATTGCCTCCAGCAATCGGGCAATGGCGGGCACCTTTCAGGCATAGTGGCCACATTCCCCGTTTCCCAGCCCACCAGCCTCAAATGGCGCGCCAAAATCGATCCCACAACCTCCTCGGGAGGTTACATGGTTTGTGGAAACTCATCCACGACTACCTCCAACTGCATTGCCTTTGTATACTTTTCGGGAGGCACTGATATTCGCTTTTTTAACGGGACAGGGATCAATACCCCTTGCACGGCAAGTACCTGGTATGAACTCGAAATGCGCAACATCGACTACGTGAACCGCAGATTCGACATTTACATCAATAATGCACTGATTCAGGCCAACTATGGCTTCCGGTCCACTAACATGAGCGATATGGACCGTATTTATCTCTATAACATCTCTTCCATGACCGCTTACTACGACGAGATTCTCGTCGGCGGCAGTGCCGTCAGCCTGACGGCCACCGTCACCAATCCGCTTTGCGCAGGTGACAGCACGGGCTCCGTTTCAATCGTACCAGGTGGAGGAACTCCCCAATACACCTATTCCTGGACCACGGGAGGCACTTCGTCAGCCATTTCCAATCTGGGGCCAGGCTCTTATGGAGTTACCGTTACTGATTCAAATGGCTGTATTGGCCAGGCAACCTACCAGATCACTTCTCCCACGCCGCTGAGCGCAAGTTTCCTTTTGCAGGAACCTGTTTGTCCGGGAGATTCGAATGGGTCAATTGATCTTTCCCCCTCAGGCGGAACGCCTTCCTACACTTACCAGTGGAGCAATGGAGCCACGACCGAGGACATCAGCAATCTGCCTTCGGGAAATTATTCCCTGACCCTGACCGACACGGCGGGATGTTCCCACCTTGATTCAGTTCAGCTTTCCGGCCCACAAGCCTTCAATCTCAACTTTGCAGGCACACAACCTACCTGCAATGGCACCATGGATGGATCCATTGACCTGACTGTAACGGGTGGAACCCCCGGCTATACCTATCAGTGGAGCACAGGCGATACGACTGAAGACATCAATAACCTGGATTCCCAAACTTACAGCCTCAGCCTGACCGATTCTGCGGGCTGTACCTACCAGGATTCGGTTTTTCTGAATCAACCTGATGTTTTGGACCCTGTGCCTGTGGGAGTAAATCCCCTTTGTCATGGAGATTCTACGGGAGAAATTCAATTGACCGTCAATGGGGGAACACCTGCTTACACCTACCAATGGAGCAATGGCGACATGACCATGAATATCCAGAATCTGAGCAGCGGCAGCTATCAGGTTGTTGTTACAGATAATAATGGCTGTTCGGCCATGGCCAGTGTTACCCTGACTGATCCTGCGGCTCTTGCAGCCTCAGGGGTGGTCACCGACGAAGTAACCCCTCCCGGAAATAACGGGGCCATTGACCTCACTGTAACGGGAGGAACTCCCGGCTATACCTATCTGTGGAACAATTCGGCCACCACGGAGGATCTGAGCGGACTGGCATCAGGAAGTTATTCGGTTACCATCACAGATCAGAATGGATGCACCTTTACTGAAGCATTTGTGGTTAGCTCACTGGTGGGTCAGATAGGCGAACTGGAGGGATTTGACCTGAGGGCCTTCCCCAACCCGGGCAATGGTGCCTACTGGCTGCTGATTGAGGAGCCTGCCGCTGTGGATGCACATCTGATCCTGAGCGATCTGCAAGGCAGAATCCTGCGTCAGCAAAGCCTGAATCTGGCCGCCGGCCAGCATAAAATCCAACTGGATCTGACCTCAGAAGCCAATGGAATCTACCTGCTGCACCTGCAGCAGGGGGGAAGAAGCTACTCACTGAAATTGGTGAAGGAGTAGGGCAAAAAAGTCCTGGCGATTTGAGAATCCCGCCTTTCCCATGTTTTGGGGTGGACTGACCAATCTCCAGGCTGAAACGGGGCTAAATTCCTTCTTTTCACAGCAGCAACCCTTTTGCAGGAGATGATTGCCTGGTTAATAATTCGTCGGACTTTTCAGCTTAAAAAAACGTAATTTGCCTGTAACCATCCCTTTTTACCATGGCAAAGGCCGACAACTCCCAATTACTGACCTTTCTGGCTGGATTTCGGCCTGAAGTGCAGGAAACCGTATTGTGGCTGAGGGATTTTATCTGGGATTTGTATCCGCAGGCCAATGAACTGATTTACGACAATTATAATGCGCTCGCCATCGGGTGGTCACCCACAGACCGCACCAGCCACGGATTTTGTTCCCTGGCAGTCATGCGGCCGGGAGAGGGCATCCACTTTGGCTTTTACTGGGGTGCCCAACTGACCGATCCGGAGGATCGGTTATTGGGACAAGGCAAGCAATACCGCTTTCTCAGGGTGGATCGTCCTGAAAATTTTCCTGCAAATTATGTCGAACAGCTGGCCCGCCAGGCCTGGCACAACTCGCTGACCAAAGTCAAAGATCCGCGGCAGTTGAAAGAGGGTTTGACCGTGGTTAAATCTCAATCACCTCACAAACGGGAAAAAGGGATGAGGAGGGAGAGTTGAATCCGTTTTCCCCTGGTAAAAATCTTCCAGATACCCTTTCAATTTCCTTACCTTTGCCTCATCAAAACCCAAGTCATGAAAAAAATTCTCCTGCCCATTCCTTCCTACGGTTTTGACCCTTCAGAAGTGGCCCTGCCCTGGAAGATTCTCTCCCAAAAGGGCTTTGCTGTAACGTTTGCCACTCCAGAAGGGAAGGCCGCCGTCGGCGACCGTCTGATGCTGACAGGCGAACGCCTTGGCATCTGGAAACCTGTGCTGAAAACCCGCAAGGATGCCGTTTTGGCTTACCAGGAAATGCAAAGAAGTGCAGAATTCCAGCAGCCAATCAGCTATGCCCAGGCTAAGGAAGCCGATTTTGATGGCCTGATTTTGCCGGGTGGACATGACAAAGGGGTGAAGGAATACCTTGAATCCAATCTCCTGCAAAAACTGGTGGTGGACTTTTTCGACGCGCAAAAACCCGTGGGAGCCATTTGTCACGGGGTGGTGCTGGCAGCCCGCAGCCTCAATCCAGCCACAGGCAAATCTGTGATCAGCAATTATCAAACCACCTCTTTACTTAAATCTCAGGAAATACTGGCCTGGAACCTGACCCGCCTTTGGCTGGGCGATTATTACCTCACCTATCCCGGACTCACGGTTGAGGACGAAGTCAAAAGTGCCCTCAGCAACCCGGCTCAGTATCACCACGGCCCCAAGCCCCTGGGCCGCGACTGCGAAAAGCATCTGCAAAAAGGATTCACCGTGCGGGATCGCAACTACATCTCTGCCCGCTGGCCCGGCGACGTCTATAACTTTGCCCTGGGATTTGGGGAAATGATGGGGAAGTGAAAGCCGGAAATTTACGTTTACGGCACCACTTCAAACTCAAGCGCGGAAAGAAAGTAATGATAATTCCGGGTAATAGAGGAGGAGGGGGAAGAAGAATTATAGACAAATCTCAATTCATAAGACCCTGCTGGAAGCCAGATGGGATAATTAACCTGGGGATAGGAAACATTTGGAGTGGTAACGTATCCATAAATTTGGGAATTATTCAAAAAAACATAGTGATTTGATGAAGGAGGGTCATAGCGACTGCTGCTTGAACTTGAGTACCCAGCGGAAATGGATTCGAGTTTCAGCACTTTTCCAGCGGGAACCGTGATTATGGTATCGAAAGGGGTATTGTAGGGGACTACAAAAGGCGCAATTTCCAGGTCAACGTCAAAATAGACAGCTTTGCTGAAGGCCAGGGATTGTGCTTCCAGGCGATTCCCAAATGCACCCAACAAAGCAACCAGCAGAAAAAAAGCAAAGGATTTCATAAGCGATTCTTTTAAGAATGTTAAACAGGGTGAAAATACAAAATTTATCAGGTTCTGAATAGGTGGACTGATTTTTCTTGCGCAGGAAAGGGAAAAAAGATCAAATCCGGGAAAGAGATTGCAATCTGCCGGGATTTTCATTAAATCAAATGCGATATGAGATGGTTGTTGCCCCTTTTAATCCTCCTGACTGTAACTCAAACACTTTGGGGACAGGACACAAGGCCTCAATCCCCAGGTGGCAAGAAAGGGCGCATTTACCTTTATTGGGGATATAATTGGGATGCCTACACCAAATCCAACCTCCATTTCAAAGGCAACAATTACAACTTCACCCTGCAAAAAGTCATCGCCAAAGATTTTCAGTATCCATTTTCCCCACGAATTTATTTTTCGCCCGTCAGGTTTACCATTCCGCAGTATAATTATCGCATGGGCTATTTTCTCCATGAAAACTGGGATATTTCCATCGGCATGGATCACATGAAATATGTGGTGCAGCAGGAGCAGGACGTATCCATTTCGGGATTTATCCAGAATTCACAAACTCCCTACGATGGAATCTACGCACACGACAGCATCAGAATAACCAAAGGTTTTCTCAAATTCGAGCATACAGACGGGCTGAATTATATCAACTGTGAACTTCGCCATACAAATCCCATTTTTACCTCCCGCATTTTTAGCCTGAATGTGAAGGAAGGCCTTGGCCTGGGCATTCTCCTTCCCAAAACCAACACCACCCTCCTCAACAAAGCCCGCTACGATCAGTTTCACCTGGCTGGCTTGGGCACGGCGGGCCTGGTAGCGATCAATTTTACCTTTTTCAATGCCTTTTTTCTCCAATCTGAGCTCAAAGGGGGCTTCATAGCCCTGCCAGACATCCGCACCACCCAATCCAAAAGCGACCGGGCCAGCCAAAGCTTCTTTTTCACTCAATGGAATGTGGTGGCGGGAGGAATGATCAGGCTGGAAGGGAAGAAGGGGATGAATTAGCAACTATTTTAGCCTGAATTTTGATCAACATCACTTACCGCAAATGAACTGGTCCAGAAATGTTTACAAGCCCTCCTCCCACAAAAAGCCCGGCTGGAGCCTGCTCAAAACCCTCTTGCAAACTTCCCTATTCTGGCTGATCTTTTTGTATCTGCTTCCCCAGGCAGTGCTTTGGGGGCAAAATATCCTGGAAGTTCCATCTTTCCACCCTCTGCCATTATGGGGATGGATTTGTTTTGCCTCATTTGGACTTCTGGGCCTCAGCAGCGGGATAATTATGAGCCTGATGGGCAAGGGCACGCCCTTGCCCATGGACTGTGCACCTGAATTGGTGGTCAGAGGGCCCTATAAATGGGTGCGCAATCCCATGGCTGTGGCTGGAATCGGGCAGGGAATCGCAGTAGGGGTGATCCTGGGATCATGGATGGTGATTATTTACAGTCTGGCGGGGGCCTTCATCTGGCATTACCTGGTACGCCCATCTGAGGAAGCAGATCTGGCGGCCCGCTTTGGGCAATCATACCAGGATTACCGTCAAAGAACCCCACTGTGGATCCCGCGTCTCATTAACTGACTGCAAGGCCCGTTTTACCCGGACGAGTTTCTTTCAGTTTAGGGAGCAGGCATATTTACTTTGAAGCAAAAAATGTCCATCTTTAAGCAGGTTGTGCGACCAAAAGATTTACCCCCTCAAAATCTTCTGTCTGTTCTCCGTTCAAGTTTTGTCCTCAGTTACCTCAAATTCATGAAATCACCCCTTCAGCCTTTGCCTCAATCTTTACCTCAGGAAAAGTACCCTGAACTAATTAAAAATAAGGCAATTAGCCCGGAAATTAATAGCCCTCATCTTCAGCGAACAGAAACCCTGCAACGGGCCGCCGATCATAGCCCCCAGGTTACCCAACTGAATTCCATCAACCAGTTGGCCAGCCAAAGCCCGCAAAGCCAGAAGGCTTTGCAGTTTCAGGCCATGGCCGACCAAAAAGTGGCAGACACTCACAGTCCTGTCCAGCGGCAGGAGAACAAAACTGGCATGCCAGACAAGCTGAAATCAGGCATTGAAAATTTGTCAGGCTTGTCCATGAACGATGTAAAAGTTCATTACAACTCTCCCAAACCCGCCCAATTGCAGGCCCACGCTTACGCGCAGGGCACAGAAATCCACCTGGCTCCCGGCCAGGAAAAGCACCTGCCCCACGAAGCCTGGCACGTGGTCCAGCAAAAGCAGGGGCGGGTGCAACCCACCCGCCAGCTGAAGGGAAAAATCGCTGTAAACGATGACCGGGGGCTGGAAAAAGAAGCGGATGTGATGGGAGGGAAGGCGATGCAGATGAAACCCAAACCTGAGTCTCCCCACCATGCGGGATCAAAAATTCAGCCTGAAATACAACAAAGGGGAGAAACTTCGCAGGAATTTTCGCAAAGTGAGAATGTTCAAAACGCCCCTGTCCAGGGTGTTTTTGAATGGAGGGAAGATATGCAATTTATAGCCAGGTCAGATGCCCTTTGGGAAACATATCTTGGGTTCACAAACCAGGAAAAGACAGCTTTAAAGAATGGCCTCACGGGTCAATGGGCAACTTTAGGCAACATGTCCGTAGTAGCAAAGAGCGATTTGTTCTGGTCTTTTTATACCAGTCTCACAAGCCCTATGAAATTGGTTTTCAAACGGTTGCTCCATTCTCGGGCACATTATGAGCTTAGCAGGGAACTTCTTTTTAGCATGTCAAGACTGGACCAGGTGGAAAGCGTGGGAGACGACCAATGGCTGCAAACCTTTTTGGGCAGGGCAACCAGGCAACAAGGAAGCCTTATTTCAGATGATTTGGAACTTGGCCGCGGAACTTATGTCCAGCAAGATGGTCGTCGTACCAATGGGAGAGATCTGGCCCCTGAAAATGCGCCCTATGAATATATAGGAAGCGGAATGTCATACACAAATAACCTGGTGACCTGCACAGCCCTTGCTGCCCGAAATATATCCACTGGGCTTTCCATTCTGAAACATGCAGATGCTTCAACCATGCCTGAGCATATTGGGGCAGTACTGCGCAAATTTTTTATCCAGGTGGCAAATGCGGGTGGAAATATTTTAGACCCACAAGACACCAAGGTTGTTCTCTTTTTCCCTCCAGGAACAGAAAATGGTCCAGGATCAGTCACTCAAATGATCAAAGGGATTGCGACCTCATTGCCTCGGTTTGCGGTCAATCAGTTTTTGGACCTCGTGGAATGGCACACAGACGGGCCGGGCTATAATGTAAATGCATCAGCGCAGGTCAATGTATCAGGAAGCAGGAATCCACAAATCACTTATCGATTAAGCGACAATCTCAATTTTACCCTTGTCAGGTATGGCACGATCGGGTTAGCTTATGCTCAAAGGTTGATAGATCTTCTAAATAGATTTGACGATATTGAAACCCAACAAAATCAGGGGGATATCCTGCGTGCTTATGACAAGGCAAAGCAATTAGGGGATCAGGGGATTATGGATTTGCTCATTCAAAAAAGTGATGCGGCACAACGATATTCTCAAATGTAATCCTGGCTTATCCAGATTGCCTTCCAATCCGCCAATTTTTCCCTAAATTACCTCTAAAAACCCCATGAAGCGCTCCCTTACCCTGTTCCTCCTGGCCATTACCTTCACCACCCTATTCGCCCAGGACACCTACAACTGCTACATCCACGACGAGCTGGCGCCGCCCCGAGAGCACACCGTCGATTTTACCGCCCTCGACCTTTCCGTCAGTTTCGAGCCCAGGGCTGGCAAAGTAAAAGGGGAGGTGCTGGAGGATTTCCGGGTGTTGCGCGAGCAGGTGGATTCTCTTTTTCTCGACGCGCCGGGCATTACCTTTTCTGAGGTGCAGTTGGATGAAATGAAGGTCAATTTCAAAACCAATGCCTTGGGAATTACCATTTATTCCAATGCTCCCCTCAAATTTGGCACGGAACATCGCCTGCGCATGGTGTACGAGGCTGCGCCCAAAAAGGGGATCTATTTCATTGGCTGGAACGATCCCACCAACCGCCTTCGCAAACAAATCTGGACCCAGGGCCAGGGCGTGGATAACCGCTACTGGATTCCCTGCTACGACACGGAAAACGACAAGCTCAATACCTCCATGACCGTCAGATTCGACTCCCGCTACCAGGTCCTCTCCAACGGGCGTGAAATCAGCCGCACCGACAACGGCGACGGTACCACCACCTGGAAATTCAGGCTGGAAGACCGCAGCGCCAATCCCGTGCCCCAAACCACCTACCTCATTATGCTCGGCATTGGTGAATACAAAGTACAGGAATCCCTGTCCAAAGGCGGCATTCAAATCCGCAACTGGTATTATCCCGATCACGCAGACCGGGCCCAAAACAGCTTTCGCCATACTGCCGACATGATGGATTTTCTGGAAAAGGAAACGGGCACGCCTTATCCCTGGGGTAAAACCTACTCTCAGATTCCCGTGGCAAACTTCCTTTATGGTGCCATGGAAAACACCACTGCCACCATCTTTGGCGACTTTTTCATGACCGACGAGCGGGATTTTCCTGAAAACAACTACGTGGGCGTCAACATCCACGAAATGACCCACCAATGGTTTGGAGACTACGTTACCGCCCGCTCAGACGCCTACCACTGGCTGCACGAGAGTTTTGCCACCTATTTTGGCACCCTGTATCGCCGCGAGGCCTTCGGCCAGGACGATTACCAATGGGGCAGGAGGGGAGAAGCCCTTTCGGCCTTCCAGGCCTCTAAAACGGACGAGCGTCCCATCAGCCATGCCAGCGCAGGTGGTTCCCGCCACTATCCCAAAGGCAGTTTTGTGATTGGCATGTTGCGTTACGTGATCGGGGATGCGGCCTTTCAGCGGGTGCTGAAGCGCTATCTGCAAACATTTGGCTACCGCAACGCAGACACCCACGAGTTCATGAATGTCATCCACGACGAAACAGGCATGACCCTCAACTGGTTTGTGGATCAGTGGATTATGCGTGGGGGCGAACCTCACTATGAGGTCAGTTGGTCTGAAGCAAAAAATGCGAGTGGCAAAGAGGTAACCCGTTTTGCCGTCAATCAGACCCATCCCCAGACCGAAACGGTCAAACTTTTTCGCATGCCCATCAATTTTGAAGTGCATTACCAGGACGGCTCTGTGGATCAGAAACAAGCCTGGATCGAAAAGCAGAGCGAATCCGTTGACATTGCCAATCCCAAGGGCAAAAAAGTGGAATTCATCCTATTTGATCCCAACAGCCAGATTCTGAAAACGTACGAAGTCCATAATACCCTGGAACAATGGGCCGCCCAGGCCGAAAAAGCATCCAATATGATTGACCGTCACGACGCTCTGGAAGCCATTTGCAAACTTCCCCTTGATCAGACCCGCGAACTGCTGTACAAATTGTATGACAAGGAAACCTTCCACGCCTGCAAAGCCGTGATCATCGCGGCCCTGGCCAACGACCCCGACAAGCAAAGCCATAAACTCCTGCAAAAAGCCCTGGAGGACAAAGACCGTTTTGTGCGCTTTGCCGCGGTTGAAAAGATCAACGCCATTCCCGACGGCATGGAAAATCACTACGAAAAGTTGCTCAACGATGAGTCCCGCAAAGTGGTCGAGCTGACCCTGCGCAAACTGGCCGCCAAAAGCCCCAACCGCCTTTCCCGCTACCTGAAGGAAACAGAAGACGAAAGCGGCAGCATTGGCCGCCGGGTACGTATCACCTGGCTCGAACTGGCCTGCATCGACAAGCCCAAAAAGTACCTGGCCGAATTGGTCGATTATGCCAGCCCCTCCTTCGAATTTCGTACCCGTATCAATGCCATCGCCTCGCTCCAGGCCATCAATCACTTCGACGAAACCGTCATGGCTCACCTTTGCGAAGCCGTCTTGCAGGAAAATGGCCGACTGGCCCGGCCTGCCCATGCAACCCTGAAACATTTTCTGGGGCAACAGGCCTTCGCCCGCGACTTTCGCCACTATCTCGACCGCTCCCCCTGGACCGAAGCCGAAAAAGCCCGCTTCTGGTAAAAAAAGTCTCCCTTTGGGCGGGTTTTAACCCGGTTAAATCATCCAGAAGGGTGGGTTCTTCAGTTCCTGTGGGATTAACCCGCCCTCCTAATAATCAATTGGGGTGGGTTTTAACCCTCCCCTCTGAATAATTCCCTTCAATAGGTTTTCAACCAGGTCGCTCACCAAGGGTGGGTTCTTCAGTCCCTTTGAGATTAACCCGCCCCCCAAGAAAAAAGATCTCAGTATCAGGGTTATTAGGGCGCGTCCCTTCCGGGTCAGGCTCAGCCAGGAGTTCCGTCGGGTCGCGTGCCTGCGGCATACTGCTCCCCGACCGCCCGGCAACGGGCCGGGCGTCCTTCCGATCCTTCGCGCAACCAGTTGAATAAATACCCCAAACCTTCCGTATTATTTCATTTTTCGTTGACATAAGATGTCAACAGGCCCGCGTATCTTTATATAGAAGGTCAATCACACCAACCAAGATTTGCCTTCAACTTTAACTTAATCAACATCATTAAAACCATCAAAATTATGGAAGCAACCGTAGAAAAAAACCTCGCAGAAATCCTGGGCATCTCTCTCCACGAAGCCGACAAAATCTGGAACGCCACTGAAAAGGCCCTGATCAAAAGCATCACGGAAGATCCCGAATTGCGTCTGCGTGGTTTTGGCACCTTCGTGACCGTGGATCATCCCGCTGGAACGGTAAAAAATCCCGCCACGGGCGAAGCTTACGCCTATCCTGCTTACAAATCCGTGGATTTCCGCGCCTCCAAAGACCTTCGTCAGGCCGTCAATCCCGATCACCCGGTAAAATAATCCTGCCTTCTTCCTTCATTGTCTGAAAGCCACCCCAAAGGGTGGCTTTTTAGTTATATCTTCCCCGGATATTTGCACCATAGACTCAGAATTTTCCCCTCAAAAGCGGGAAAAATTGTAAATTAACCACTCAACGGACCCACCCAGGCATGAAATCCCACCCTCAGAATCAGCCCCCAATCACTGGACAATTACCACAAATTCAGCCTCAAACTCAGGGAGAGAAGCCTGTGGGACCTGTTCAAGCCCTGGCCGATGCCAGTCCACAGGTGGTGCAGGGCCGCTTCATGACTGAAATCGCCGATCAAAGTCCACAAGTTTCTCAATTAAGGGCCTTCCAGATCATGGCTGACCAAAGTCAGCAATATCAATCCGCCGCCCGATTGCAGGAGTCCGCCAATCAGTACACCATTCAAAGTGCTCCTCCCATCCAACGAAAATCCGCGCCTGTACCTGCCAATCAGGGCGTGGTGCAAAGGATTTCTATTACCCTGCCCCATCCGGATATTTCCAAAGTCGATCCCTGGACGGTGGATACCCGGGGCAAGGGCAAGGAATATCTCAAAGGTTGGATCGACCAGGCCAAAGAAACCCATCCTGCTGCCCTTACCACCCTGATCAATCGCCTGACCGCCATTCAACAGCCCGACGATCTGGAGGAATATTTATTGGATTACGCAACCCGGGCCAGCCAGGCTGCTGCCGTGAATGCAGGCATGGAAATGGGCACCAAAAAAGGATCGTATGTGATCACCGCCACCAGAGCAGGAAATGCTGTTATCATCACGGCAAAAGTAGATATTGAGGAAGATGATGAAGACGAAATAATTTTTGTGGATTTCAAAGCACTGGTTGCAGGGAAAATGGTTGGCAAAATGTCTGTTGAGCAAAGAGAGGGAGTTTACAGACTGACCGATATCAAAACTGATTTTGGCCCCAATATTCCCCGGGTAGCCGGCCTGGGAACTGTTCTGCTGTATATCTGTACCCGTATGGCCGGTCAGTTGGGAGCAAATACCATTGACCTTTCCGCCAATAAAGAAGGAGAAAAGGATCACCCTGCACCGTTCTATCAGAAATTTGGATTCAAATCTTCAGAAATTGATTTTCCCTTACCTTCGACCGATGACCTTCAGGGAATGGGATTAAGTAGTATGGGGGAATATTTGGGAATGCTCGACAAAAACACGTTGAATATGTCTGCAAATACGGTCACAGCAGCCACTAAAACAGGCAATTACATCTTCGGTGCAGGTTGGGCCTTCAGCAATTGGCGCAAAGGAAGCTAATCCAGTCAATAACCTTCTAAATTATTACACCTTTGTCAACCTGTTTTAGGACGAGACAAACCACGGCCAAAGGCCCCACTTTGTGGCAACCCCCAACCCACAACCATCCACCAGCAAAAAAGCCACCCCAAAGGGTGGCTTTTTAGTTATCAGAAACGTTGTCCAGAAAAAGTGGAAACCGGAAAGTTTGGGGAAAAATAAGGCCATTAAATAGTCCAAACTTTCAGATATTAACCATGGAAAAAAAGCATCAGATTGCCTGACAAAATTTTCTGATGTGATGAGGAAAACAATTTATGGGAGCATTTGCCGAAAACAGGAAACACAAAGAAGGTTTTGGGTTGTACGAAAACTCCCCCCAAAAAGGCCTGTCCCAGGGCAAAAATCCTGTAAATCAATTATTTCAGAATTCTGCCAGAGTCAGCCAGCTCAGGAAGATGCAGGAAAGCATGATAGAAAGCCCCCGAATGAATCGCCTTCAGGCTTTGCAATATATGGCGGATAAAAAATCTGAAAACTCATTTGTTGCCCAGTTGAAGTACTTGACCGCAAGAGCCCCTGCGAAAAACTGGCCAGATTCGCAAAATGGGAGTTCAATCGGGCTTCCCAAAACCTTAAAATCCTCCCTGGAAAATCATTCGGGATTCTCCATGGACCAGGTGAAAGTTCATTATAACTCTGAACAACCCGCCCAGCTTCATGCCCTGGCCTTTGCCCGGGGAGAGGACATCCACCTTGCCCCTGGGCAGGAAAAGCACCTGCCTCATGAAGCCTGGCATTTGGTCCAGCAAAAGGCAGGCAAGGTCAAGCCTACTCAGCAAATGGAAGTTGGCCGCGGCGGCGAAGTCCAGATCAACGATGACCCCGCACTGGAACGTGAAGCTGATCAGATGGGGGCAAGGTTACTATCCTCAGTTAATTCTCCCGATTCTGCAACACCAACCCGGTTAACTCAATCTGCAGGTCAAAACACGGTGCAAAGGATCATCGTGGGGAATTATTTTTTCAGGGGAAACGAAAACGATGTTCTCAGCCTGGATTACGTATTGAATTACTTTGCCCAACGCGGAGAACTTACCCAGGAATATGTGGATTTTATTACCTGGTGGCATAACAGTCGGGAGATCATTTCCATGCAGGATCTGATGAGTAATTTTTATTCCAGACTTGAAAGATGGCGTCAGGATCATCCCACAATTCTGCCCATGGAGACAAGTTCTGATGAGGATGAAAGGATGAACGATGAGTCATCTGACCTGGAAACCTTCCTCTCTGAATCTGACGATGATTTCCAGGACATTAACACCATCAAAATTGTGGGCAGAAGAAAAATCGATAAAACCAGGCACGTTTCAAATAATGCCCAAAGGCATCAGTTTATTTCCACCCACCAACTTGAAGCAGATGCTACGACCATTCATCTTGCGGGCGGTGGCGACAGCAGATTGACCATTGTTTGTGTTCAATTCAAAACCCGCCGGGGAGATTACATAAGGGTTGCAGTAGCCAATGACAAAACCATGCCCCTTAAAGCCCGCCAAAAAGCTGAGGAAATTGGCTATTCAGTTATACAAGGCATCAAAACCCATGGAGAAACCAATTTGGTGATTTATGCCCGCAAGCATTATAAAGACCTTCGCTATGCAGGACATGGATGCGACAAAGGTGCCTGCAGGCAATGTGAGGAGAATCTCCTGGATGAATTTGGAGAGGATGTGGACTATGGAAGCAAAGGCAAAACAGGGAAGTATAGCGGGACTTATTATCTTGAGGGAATAAATAAAATAAAGTCAACATCCCTGAATAATCTGCAAAGAAATGTTAAGTTCAACTATGACAAAAAAGGCAAACTCCTAAGGAAGATTAAAGAACAAAGGGAACAGGACATCCTGCGAAACAGAATCGTCTCCACCCGCATGAATGCGAATAATTGTCTGATTCAGGCAATTGCAAATGCAGCAGGCATCCGCTTTTCAAATAATCAATTGATCAGGATCAGACTCAGACTGAACATCCTTGGCCATGGAATTGGGGAAATGCTGGTAGCAAATAATCAAACAGTAGGGATAATTATGGAGGAACTTGGCCTGGGAAGAGATGTCACGGTTCACCACAATCTGAATGTCAATAACATTCCCAATGAGACTTTGGGCAATAACCATGACAATGATCCCCTGGATATCTACCACACAGGACAATACCATTTCCAGGCAGAACAGCCCCGAAATGGACATTATTACTGATAAATCCACACCATAACCAAGGCTAACCCAGCTACAGACAAATCCACCACCAGCTAAAAAGCCACCCCAAAGGGTGGCTTTTTAGTTTATTTCCAGGCACCGTAAACCGTAAACTGTAATCCCGATTGCTATCGGGAGTAAACCGGTAAAGATCAGGCCAGATCGAAACGATCCAGATTCATCACTTTATTCCAGGCAGCCACAAAATCCTTCAGGAATTTGGCCTGACCATCTCCACATCCGTAAACTTCGGCCAGGGCCCTCAGTTCGGAATTGGAACCAAAGATCAGATCCACCCGGGTGCCGGTCCATTTTACGGACCCCGTTTTGCGGTCGCGGCCTTCAAACAGGTCCTGAGCCTCAGAAGTGGCTCTCCAGGTGGTGCCCAGATCCAGCAGATTTACAAAGTAATCGTTGGTCAGGGCGCCGGGACGGTTGGTGAAAACTCCGTGTTTAGAGCCGTCATAATTGGTGTTCAGCACCCGCATTCCACCCAGCAGCACCGTCATTTCAGGAGCCGTCAGGGTCAGCAACTGAGCACGGTCCACCAGCATATCCTCTGCCATAGCGGCATGAGTGGGAGAGAAGTAATTGCGGAAACCATCAGCCGCTGGCTTCAGGGCAGCAAAAGATTCAACATCCGTTTGGTCCTGGCTGGCGTCCGTACGGCCGGGCGTGAAAGGCACGGATACGGACTGACCGGCATTTTTGGCAGCCTGCTCAACTCCTGCACAACCACCCAGCACGATCAGATCGGCCATGGAAACCTGCTTGCCGCCTGCGGCGGAAGCATTGAAATCAGCCTGGATACCTCCCAGGGTTTTCAGCACCGTGGCCAGTTGAGCCGGGTTATTGACTGCCCAGTCTTTCTGGGGAGCCAGACGAATCCGGGCACCGTTGGCGCCGCCCCGCTTGTCTGAACCACGGAAAGTGGATGCAGAAGCCCAGGCAGTGGAAACCAGTTGGGAAACGGTCAGGCCTGAGGCCAGGATTTTGCCTTTCAGGTCAGCGATATCCTGGGCGTCGATCAGTTTGTGGGTCACTGCGGGAACGGGATCCTGCCAGATCAGCACCTCAGAGGGAACTTCGGGTCCCAGGTAGCGGGAAACTGGTCCCATATCGCGGTGGGTCAGTTTGAACCAGGCACGGGCAAACGCATCGGCAAACTGATCGGGATTTTCGTGGAATCGCTTGGAAATCGGGCCATAGATGGGATCAAAGCGCAAAGCCAGGTCCGTGGTCAGCATGATGGGAGCGTGCTTTTTAGAAGGATCATGGGCATCGGGTACCGTACCTGCGCCCGCGCCTCCTTTGGGAGTCCATTGCTGAGCACCTGCGGGGCTCTTGGTCAGTTCCCACTCAAAACCAAAGAGGTTTTCAAAGAAATTATTGCTCCATTTGGTGGGGCTGGTGGTCCAGGCGCCTTCCAGACCGCTGGTAATGGTATTTACGCCATTGCCGCTGCCCAGGGTGTTTTTCCAACCCATGCTTTGCTCGGCAATGGTGGCACCTGCGGGCTCAGGACCCACATATTTGCCGGGGTCACCTGCGCCGTGGGTTTTTCCAAAGGTGTGACCGCCAGCAATCAGGGCCACGGTTTCCTCGTCGTTCATGGCCATACGGCCAAAAGTCTCGCGAATGTCGCGGGCGGCAGCCAGGGGGTCAGCATTTCCGTTGGGACCTTCAGGATTCACATAGATCAAACCCATTTGCACTGCGCCAAGTGGATTTTCCAGTTCGCGGTCACCTGAGTAGCGCTTATCGCCCAGCCATTCCGCTTCAGGACCCCAGTAGATGTCCTGCTCGGGTTCCCAAACATCCTCGCGACCACCGCCAAAACCAAAGGTTTTGAAGCCCATGGACTCCAGGGCGCAGTTGCCAGCCAGAATCATCAGGTCGGCCCAGGAAAGCTTGCGGCCATACTTTTGCTTGACCGGCCAAAGCAGAAGTCGGGCCTTGTCCAGGTTGGCATTATCAGGCCAGCTGTTGAGGGGTGCAAAGCGCTGGGTACCAGATCCTCCACCCCCGCGACCGTCAGCGATGCGGTAGGTGCCGGCACTGTGCCAGGCCATGCGAATGAAGAAGGGACCGTAGTGACCGTAGTCGGCGGGCCACCATTCCTGAGAGTCGGTCATCAGGGCGAAAATATCTTTTTTTACTGCCGCCAAATCCAGGCTTTTGAATTCCTCTGCATAATTGAAGGAATCATCCATGGGGTTGGAAAGGGCGGAATTCTGACGCAGAATGTTCAGCTTCAGCAGATTGGGCCACCAGTCCAGATTGGACGGACCTGAACCTGCAGATTGCTTCAATGCACCACTGGTAAACGGACATTTTGCGGCGCCGTTTTCGGGAGAGGTGCTGGTCGAATTAGTATTTTCCATTATTTATAGTTTTGGTGAGTAAGTGAAAATTATTCAAATCGTTTGAGAACCAGTGTTAATTTTTCGTTCTGAAATCTCTATTCCCTAACAGTTGTTCGGGTATGCAATTTTAATACAAAAACCCCGGATATTCAATAACCTCAGAACACATTTACCAACACAAACTACCAGGGACAAAAAAAGTTCGGA
Organism: Bacteroidia bacterium; assembly: GCA_020635905.1. Classification (GTDB taxonomy): domain Bacteria; phylum Bacteroidota; class Bacteroidia; order J057; family JADKCL01; genus JACJYV01. Next base: position 641,507 of record JACJYV010000004.1, on the reverse strand, counting down.
TTAAATATATAGATTTTCAGATAATTCCTTATGGCTGCAAGCATCAGGCTACAAGCTGCAAGCCTTAGCCCGGGTTCAGTCCGCAGCCAAAACCCAAAACCCAAAACCCAAAACCCAAAACCCAATACCCAAAACCTAACCCCTAACCCCTAACCCCCAATTGCAAATCTCAACCCATTTTCCAAAATTCACCCGCACCAACACTCACTTATGGAAATCAAACTCACACCCATTGCCACCGTCCGAAATTCCCGCAAGGAGCCCATCGACGATAATTGGTCCGCCATCATTTCCGAAATCGAACTGGCGCCCCACATTCCCGGGGAAGCTTTGAATCACATCGAAGATTTCTCCCACCTGGAAATCATATATTATTTCGATCAGGTTCCCGCCGTGGATATTGTCCTGGCCGGGCGTCCCCGCGGAAACCCTGCCTATCCGCAGACAGGCATTTTTGCCCAGCGCAAAAAGGACCGTCCCAATACCCTGGGCCTTTCCACTGTCGAATTAATCCAACATCAGGGCCGCATCCTTACCGTACGCAACCTCGACGCCATCGACGGCACCCCCGTGCTGGACATCAAACCAGTTTTTCGGGAATTCCAACCCCGTGGCCCCATCCGTCAGCCTGCCTGGGTGAAGGATTTGATGAAGGATTATTTTTAGGCTGCAAGCCGCAATCTTCCACGGGCCCCGAAAGCCCGCCCTAAAGGCCATTTTCAGATGTATCCCATCAATACAAATTAACCTGCACCCACAAACTCAAAACTCAGACCACAGGCCCCAGAACTTACAACTCACAACTATAATGCAACTTCCCAACCAAAACCCAGACCTTAACCAGACATACCCGAATCAATTCCCATGAAAATCCTCAACCTGATCCTCTTTCTGGCCCTGGCAGGCCGCCTTTACGGGCAAAACTACATCGAATACTATGACCTGTCCAACCAGGGTGACAAGCAGATTTACCTCAAAGATTACCCCGCCGCCCTGCAAAACTTCGAACAAGCCATGGCCCGGGTGGAATATGTGCACACCTGGGTGTATCACCGTGCCAGTCTGGCCGCTGCGCAGTCCGGAAATAATGAAAAAGCCCGGCTGTATGCCGGAAAAGCCCTGGTTCAGGGCCTTGATCCTCAGTTCCTCAAAGAAAAGCCTTTTTCCAGATTCAGAAAATCTACGCAATACAAGTCCCTGAAGGACAGCCTGGCCCAATACCAGCAGCAATACGAGGCTGGCCTGAACCGCAATTATCAGCGGGAAATCGACAGCCTGATTTACATTGACCAAAACATCATTCGCGGCAATAAATCTCTAAAGGGAAATTTCAAAATTGATCGTCCATATCTGGAAGCCCATATCAGCGAACTGGATTCCACCAATTTTATTCGCCTCATTCAGCTGATTGACGCGAACGGCTTTCCCTCAGAGCAACGAATTGGCCCGCAATCTGCCGAATCTGCCTCCATCCTGATTCACCATCATTTCAGATTACCCCAAAATACCCAATACTTACCCTTAGCAACTGAAGCGGTCAAAAAAGGTGAATACGCTCCCCATGCCTATGCCTGGATGTACGACCAAAGCCTGGTATTCCGCAAGGAAGAACCTTATTTTTACTTTGCCGTGGCAAGTATATCCAGCCTGAACGAGGAGCAAAGAGCAGAAATCGACCGCCGCCGGGCCGAATTTGGCATCAAACCCCTGGAAGCCACACCAACCACCTTTCGGAAAAATCTGGCCGGCAGAAAAGTCGTGACCATGCGGAGATTGTGGTAGGTTTTGAATCTGCCAATCCCCCCAATGGATGGTGCCCGGCAGATTGGAATTGCCGGGGAGGACAACAAAAGGGGCATTCGGGAAAAAATGGGGGAATTGAAAATTCAGGAAACTTCAACCCAAATCATCTAAATTACAGCCAACATTGATTCCTGATTTCAAACCCAATTTTTTGACCATAGAAAAGGAATGGAAAACATATTAATCTTCAAATACGAGGTAAAAAAAGGCGCAGTTATCACTCCTCTGATTGTATTAATTGTTGGAATTTTATTATTCCTGGTTTCAGTATCCATCCCTGGTTTGGGAAAATTCCAGGCTATTGGAATGGTCTTTGGGATTATTATTGGGGGATTTGGCCTGTTTGTTTTAAAGCCCTATTTGACTCCCAAACGTTTTTCCCTGATCCTCAGCTCAGAATCACTTAAACAAATCAACCACATCTCTCAAAAAACAGAGGAAATATTTTTTAGTGAAATCGGGGATTATAAGGTGGCTGTTGAGGCAGGAATTTCCCTTATTGAAATCACGTATGGGAAACAGAACCATAAACTGATCCTGATAGAATCATTATTCGAAGACGCTTCTACATTTGATTTGTTTTTGCTCCATTTTGAAAATCGTTTACCAGGCAAAAAAGGGGAATAAGTGGCTTAGGCTGTCGTCATCCCCCTCCTTCAGGGAAAATTCTGCCCAATTTCAGCACATTAAAAACCCAAAAGCAACCCAAATACACATATGCGATTTTGATAGAGGCTTCATTCCATCTTAGTGCTTTGATCTTAGGAGAAGGGGCAAATGTTTGATAAATTGTAACCCATTAGAATAACCTCATGCACCTGAATTCCTCTCTGGAAGAACTGAAAAATCATCTGAAATCTCTCTCAGGTCAACTTGCTGAGAAACCGTTGGTTCTTTTGGAAAGCTATGCCCTCAATGGCCAGAAATTCCACCTTTACCTTAGCCAGGCATTATACAAAAACTGTAAAAAGGGCAAGGTCTGGTTGAGCAATGACTTTTTCATCACGCTCAAAAATGCCAAATATGGCCTGGACCAGGACCACCAATGGTCCGGCGGTGGGAAGGATGGGATATTTCTGATTGACCGGAAATTTCGCCCCCGGAACATGATGCAAACCAAAATCTTCGACAAATTCATTGACAAAGCAGGTTCGCCATTTTTGGAATACGCAAAGTTGCTTGAATTTGAACCCTCGCAAGTCGAGGCGATCAGGGTGGTTTCGCATCACATGCGTCTCCTTGGTATCCTTTCCAAAAAGAAAAATGAAATCATGATCATATTGGTGGATTTTGACAATACAAAATGAACTCCACAGTTATTCAGATTAAAAAAGACAGCCAATTCACGAGACAAATTCTTTATTAAACCAGGAAGCCTGCAGTTTTGATATGGTGAGTTTTGTCATAATTTGATTTAAATTGCTGACAAAAAATAGCCGTTTTATCTCCAAAACCTGAATGAAGTATATCATTACCGTTATCCTGCTGCTGGCGGGAACAAGCTTGTCAGCCCAAAAAGGTACCCGGAAGAAAATTGATTCACTGGTCCGCGAAATCAATAACCACATTTACGAAGTAAAACGGGATACTTCCCGGCAAAATATCCCAATCATTGGTTTGAACATGGTTACCTATTCCAATGCTTACTTTAATGAGAATTTAGAGTTGGTGAAATTTGAGAACAAAGTGGAATCCACCTCAACCCTGGAGGGAGATACAACTGAACTCAATAGTTTGAACACCTTTTACTGGCACAAAAACCAGCTAATCAAAGTGGAGGATGTGGCCGACAAAAACGGGAAAGGATTCACCGCCAATACCTGGTTTTGGAAAGAGGAGTGCATCGCCATTTCTCCCGACAATCCTAAGTTGAGAAAAAGAACTGAAACCCTTCCAGAGGCTGCAAAAGCGATTCAAAACAAATACTTCACGCAAAAATTGTGAGTGAAAGTAATCTCTGATCACATTCTGAGTCCTCCTCCCAATGCCCCCCTTTGACCTCAGCACCCTTCCCGAACTTCTGGTAAAAATCCCACCGGGCATGATCACCCTGCGCGACGACCGCAAAAAGATCAGTTGGGAAATAGAGATTGAAGCTTTTCAAATGAGCAAATTCCCCGTAACCCAGGATCTGTATCTGGCGGTAACCGGCGAAAACCCATCTACTTTCCAGGGCTCCCAACTGCCGGTGGAAACGGTTTCCTGGCTGGAAGCGGTCAGATTTTGCAATCGTTTATCGGAAATGTTGGGAAGAAATCCCTTTTATAACCTTACAGAAGGGGAAGTAATGCGAAATTCAGGACCCGACCCGAATGGGTTTCGCCTGCCTACGGAAGCTGAGTGGCAATATGCCTGCCAGGCAGGGGAGAAGCAGATCAGGTACGGGGAATTAAACGAAATTGCCTGGTACAAAGAGAATTCTGAAGGCCGCACCCACGAAGTCGGCCAAAAAGCACCCAATTCCTGGGGGCTGTACGACATGCTGGGCAATGTGTGGGAATGGTGTACCGACCTCTACGACGAAACCGTGTACGGATCGTACCGCATCTTCCGCGGCGGCGGATGGGCCGACGAAGCCCGCAGCGTCATGGCCACCACCCGTCGCCGCAGCCATCCCCAATCCTTCAAAATCGACGACCTGGGTTTTCGTGTAGTGCTTTAAACAAAAGCATGAATGAAATCAGGACGTCCAGGTAACCGCTAACATCTTTATCAATCCCTGGGATTGAAAGCCGCAATGCGATGCATTCCCTTTGGCGAAGCCCTGGCGTGTGCGAAGGCCATGGCAAACCCCGGGGGCGGATTGCGCGGCTGGAGTGGGGGGCTTGGGCGGCATGTGCGATTGGGCTTAAGTGCGAAGGGGAAGGGTTTTAGGGTTTGCCGCCTTTTGCATCTTTTTCTAAAAAATCGACCAAAGGGAGATTCACGAGTACCTTTGAAAAACAATAAACCTACGAGTAAAGAATGCCGGCCCGGCCAGGGCAACACAAAGATTAACCACCATCACCAAATTTTGCGACAACTTGTTGTCGCTTACATCGCCCCAGAGCCTAACGACTAACGACTCCTCTCTAAAATCTAAAATCTCACCCTCTTACATCTAAAAAATACTTACTTTGCCTTGGAGAAAAATGAAGGCGAAGAATTCATCCACTGCAATCCTTTTATTCACCCGCGACGCGGCCCACGAAGCCGCGGCCAAATCTTTCGTAAACGGGGCAGAAGCAAAGAAAAACCAGCAGATAGCCCGCGCCCTCATCCTCAACAGCCAGCAGGAAGCCGCCAAATCGGGCTTGCCCGTCTTCTCCACCCTCGGGCAGGAGCAGGAGGGAAGCACCTTCGGCGAACGCATGGCCAACGCCATAGAAAAAGTTTTCTCGGCTGGCTTCCAACACGTCATTGCCATCGGCAATGACTGTCCCCAACTGACTTCCAGCCGCCTGCTCAACGCTGAACAGGGCTTTGCCCAAAGTTCACTCGTGCTTGGCCCCGCCGCCGACGGCGGCCTGTACCTGATAGGCATTGCCCGCGAGGCCTATGCGCGCGATCGCTTCATCCAGCTTCCCTGGGAGACCGGCGACCTCGCCCGGGCTTACCAGCAACTCGCCCAAACGGAAGGCCAAAGCATCCACTGGCTGGAAGCCCTGCACGACATTGACCGGGCGGACGATCTGCAGGAATGTCTGCGCCTGCTGCCCCTCAATTCCCAAATTGCACAACATCTGCGTCGCATCCTGCACGCAAAAGCCCCTCAAAATTCACCTGAGGCACCTTATTTTCATTCAAATTCTCCCCTCCAAACCCAATTCCTCCGCGGCCCTCCCCGCTGAAACAGAGGTTGAGGAGAGATTTAACACCTAGGGCACAAAGGCTCAAAGAATTCAGACGTTGGGCTAAAGAAAGTACCATCTGAACGGGCCCTAAAGTTAAAGGACATCAATGTTCTACAAATCCACTTTTCAGAGGCTTTGTGAACTTTGAGAGCTTTGTGTTAGAATTCTCCCATAATCTCCCGCCCTGGTTCTCATTGATTGTGGTAAAGCGAAGATGAAATCTCCTTCGCGCTTAAATTAATTTTTATGAAGCATATTCTACTGATTGCCTTTATCCTGGGCAATATTTCCGGTCTGTTTGCTCAGCAGGTCCTCGTCACAGGTCAGGTACTGGACCAGCAAAGCCGGGAAGGTCTGGCCGGGGTCACCCTGAGTGAAACCGGGACCCAAAACGGGACCGTTTCTGATTCTGAGGGGAAATTTTCCCTCACTGTGAGCGAACCTGAAGCCAGCATAAAATTTTCCCTGCTTGGCTACGGAACCCAGGTCATTTCACTTCAGGGCCGTACCAGTCTCATCCTTGAAATGAAGGAAGCCGAGGCCAGCATTGACGACGTGGTGATTACTGCCCTGGGCCTCGAACGGCAGAATAAAGCCCTCGGCTATGTAGTGCAAAAGCTCGATGGAGAAGCCGTGGCCAGCGTCAAATCCCCCAACTTTGTGGATGATCTGGCCGGAAAGGTCGCAGGAGTCACCATCAGTCAGGGTGCAACCGGGGTGGGATCCAGTTCCAAAATCACGATACGGGGAGAAGCCTCATTTTCCAATAATAATCCCCTCTTTGTGGTGGATGGCACGCCCATCAATAATAATTCCATCCTCAATTTCACCAACGAAGCCGCGGCTGGATTTCAGGAAATCGACTTTGGCAACGGTGGGATGGAGGTGAATGCCGACGATGTGGAGTCCGTGACCGTGCTCAAAGGCCCGGCCGCAGCGGCCCTCTACGGTACCCGGGCCTCCAACGGAGTCATCATCATCACCACCAAAAGCGGTGCCCGCCACAAGGGCTGGGGCGTTTCGGTCAACAGCAGCACCCTGATGGACAAGCCTTTTCAATTGCCCAAATTCCAGAACAAATACGGGCAGGGCAACTCGGGTCAGTTTGAGTTTGTGAACGGCCTGGGAGCAGGGGTGAATGACAATATCAGCTACAGCTGGGGCCCGGCCCTTGACCAGGGATTGCTGATTGCCCAGTTCGACAGCCCGGTGACCATGCCCGACGGTAGTACGGTCAGGGGAGGGGATGTGGCCGTGCATGGCGGACGCCCCATTACCCCCACGCCTTTCATTTCTCACCCCAATAACCTGCGGGATTTCTACAACACAGGCTGGACCACCACCAATAATGTGGCCATTTCTTCGGGCTTTGATCAGGGTGATTTCCGCCTGTCCTTCTCCGACATGCGCAGCGCCTCCATCATTCCGGGAGTCAATCTCGACCGCAATAACCTGGCAGCGCACCTCAATTTTCGTCCTATGGATCGCCTGAAGGTGAATGCCTCGGTCAATTATGTCAATTCCCGCAGCGAGAACCGCCCCGCCAACGGCTACGGTTCCGAAAACATCAATTACTCCCTGGTGGCCTGGGGTCCGCGCAACATGGACATTGCCAATCTGGAAGATTTCTGGCAGCCCGGACTGGAAAATGTGCAGCAATACAGCTTCAATTACACCTATTTCGACAATCCCTATTTTATTCTGCTTGAAAACCGCAACGCCTTTACCCGTGACCGGATTTTTGGCAATCTGCAGGCCCGTTACGAATTCACCGACCACCTCAGCCTCAGTCTGCGCAGCGGCATGGATTATTCCAACGAATTGCGCTCCTTCCGCCGGGCCTTCAGTTCCAACCGTTTTCAGAAAGGTGCCTATGCCGAGCATACAGTGGGGTTTCGGGAGAATAACACGGACTTTCTGCTGAACTATAACCGCGACCTGCAGGACTTTGGTCTCGATGTTTCCCTGGGAGGCAACCGCATGGACCAGCAGGCCAGCACCGTGCAGACCCAGGCCCTTTCTCTGGCCCAGGCTGGCATTTTCAACCTGAGCAACGCGGCTTCGCCGCTTGAAGTTTTCCAGTACCGTTCCCGCAAACGCATCAACAGTCTTTACGGCCTGGTCAAACTGAGTTACAAAGATTACCTTTTCCTTGATCTTACGGGCCGCAACGATTGGTCGAGCGCCCTGGCCACACCCGGATCCACCTCCAGCACGGGATTCTTCTATCCTTCAGCTTCGGCCAGCTTTGTCCTGTCCAATCTCATATCCCTGCCCAAAGCCATCTCCTTCGCCAAAGTCAGGGCCAGTTGGGCTGCCGTGGGCAACGATACCGATCCTTATCTCACCACCACCGCCTTCGTGGCCCAGACACCCTACAATTCTCAACCCACTTTCAGCGCCCAGAGCATCATCGCCAATGCCAATCTGCTGCCTGAACGAACCGCCTGCGTGGAATTGGGGGCCGATCTGCGCTTCCTCGACGACCGCATCCGTCTGGATGTAACCTGGTACAACAGCCTGACCCAAAATCAGATTCTTTCCCTGCCCGTGGCACTCAGTTCGGGTTACAGCCAGAAAGTGGTCAACGGGGGAGCCGTGCGCTCAGTGGGTCTGGAGGTTATAGCAGGACTTGTTCCCATTCGCACCGACCAGTTTACCTGGACCAGCACCCTCAATTTCAGCCGCAATGTGTCCACCGTGGTGTCTCTGCCTGAGCAGGCGGGCCGCCTCACGCTGGCCTACAACCGGGTGTACGACAACGTGAATCAAACTGTCTGGTATCAGGTGGAAGAGGGCAGCCGCATCGGCGATATGTATGGCACGGGATACCTCAAAAACGAGGACGGCCAGTTTGTGGTGGATGCCAATGGCAATTTTATCGTGGACAATAACCTCAAGTTGCTGGGCAATTATAATCCCGATTTTATCCTGGGCTTCAATAACGATTTCCGCTGGAAAAACTGGAACCTGAGCTTCCTCTTCGACTGGCGGCAGGGCGGCGTGCTGGTTTCCCGTACCCTGGCCCTGGCCGGCGTAGGCGGCCAGCTGATCGAAACGGAGGACCGCCCTGCAGGCGGCATTGTGGCCGACGGGGTGGTCAATACGGGCACTGCAAGCGAACCCGTGTACGTGCCCAATACGGTGGCCATCAGCGCCGAAAGCTATTACCGCCAGTATTACGACCGCAACCACGAGGAGAATAACGTCTATGACGCTTCCTACTGCAAAATGCGTCAGTTTAGCCTGGGCTATACCTTCCAGGGAGGCGAAAGCGGGTTCCTGCGCAACGGACGCACCCTCAGCATTGCCTTTATTGGCCGCAATCTCTTTGCCCTGAGTCACATTCCCCATTTCGATCCCGAGCAACTGGCGGTCCAGGGGAATAAATTTATCAGTGGAGTGGAAGATATGTCGTATCCCACCACCCGCAGCCTGGGGGTGAAAGTAGGTTTTGAATTTTAAGGAGGATGATTAAAATGAAAAAAATGAATACTCAAAATAGCGCCCGCCGCATTCTTACCCTGATTCTGGTCCTGCTTATTGGAGCTGGAATTAATTCCTGTACCCGCAACTTTGAGGATATCAACCTCAATCCCAATGCGCCCACTGAGGTGCAACCCAGCCTCTTGCTGCGTCAGGTGATATACAGTTATGGCGAAGGCATGTCCTATGAGGGCTACGTGGCCGGAAACCTTCTGGGTCAATACTTTACTGAAGTTGACTTCAACCTGTTTGACAGGCACAGCCTGACCGAACCACAGTACGGTGGCAACCCCTGGCCCATCCTTTACACCAACCTGCGCGACAACGAACTGATCCTGAAGTCAGCTCAGGAGAATCAGGTTTATGCCGTGTACGAAGGCCCGGCGCGCATTCTCAAAGCGTATATGACTGCCGCACTCACCGACATTTATGGCGATGTGCCTTATTCAGAGGCTTTGCAGGGCCAGCAGGGCAATGTCACCCCCGCTTACGACGCTCAGGAAGACATTTACACTTCGGCTTACGGAATTCTGGACAATCTCGATCTGGGCATTGGCGCCTTGCTGAATTACAGCGGAGCCCAGAAACTGGAGGGGGATATCCTTTTCAATGGCGATCTTGCTGCCTGGATCACCTTTGCCAATTCCCTAAAAATCAAATACCTGATGCGCATTTCCGGGGTGAAGAATGTTTCGGCCGAATTGCAATCCATCTACGACAGCGGAGATTACCTCAATTCCAACAGCCAGAACGCCACCTACGACTTCACCGACGGTCAGCCCAATAACTTTCGCATGGCCACCCTGAGGGCAGGAGACTTCAACCTGTTTGTGATGTCCAAAACCATGGAGGAGATTCTGAAAATGAATAACGATCCCCGCATGGCAGTCATGTACCGTCCGATTGGCAACGACAGCACGGGCACCGTTTATGCAGGTCTGCTCAATGGGCAGGATGCTTCCCAGACCTCCATCACCGTGGCGGATTACTCCCTTGGAGGCACCATTTTCCGGGACCATACGGGCGATCTGGATGCCAATTTCCTCACAGCCTGGGAAACCCATTTCCTGCTGGCTGAGGCGGCTGCCCGGGGTTATATCAACGGGAATGCCCAAACCCACTACGAAACGGGGGTGCAACTGGCCTTTGATTACTGGCATACGGCTTTGCCAGCCACTTACCTCACCACGGACTCAGCCGCTTATGGCAGTTTTGGGCAGGATCCCATTCAGCAAATCATTACCCAAAAATGGATCGCCAATACCATCAATGGCTACGAAGGATGGATCGAATACCGCCGCACCGGCTTTCCCGTGCTCAAGCCCGTGGCCGCCAGCCTCAACAACGGACTTATCCCGGTTCGCATGCCGTATCCGACCGATGAGGACGTGCTAAACAATATTAATTTCCTTTCTGCTACTTCAATTAATGGCAATAGTGTAAATTCGAGGGTTTGGTGGGATGTAAATTAACCGCATGGAGCAGGTGCAATTATGGCAATGGATTTTATTGGGCACGTTTGGGATTGCCTTTGTCCTGATTGCACCTTTTTCCCGCACCTCAGCCCAGTTTTTCAGCGCCCAGACCAAAAAGGGAGGTCAGCCGGGTATTTTCATGCTCACCAGCAGCCTGGTCATCTCCTGGATCTTTGCCAAATCCATCACCAATGCCGCCAATCTGGGCCTTTCGTATGGTTTGGTAGGGGGATTGGGCTACGCGGTGTATTACCTTTCCTTCATTACCGGGGGCATTGTGATCTACCGCATGCGGGTGAGGGGGGGCTTCAAAAGCATCCACCATTTTCTGGAAACCCGTTTCGGGCGCAGTGCGGTCATCCTGTTCTCCCTGCTGATTGGCTTTCGCCTTTTCAATGAAGTCTGGTCCAATACCATGGTGATTGGCTCCTATTTTGGAGAGGCCGGCAGCGGATCTTATTACCTGGCCATTCTGGCTTTCACCTTGCTCACCCTGCTGTACACCCTCAAAGGCGGCCTGCGCAGTTCACTCCTGACCGATGCCATTCAGATGGTTCTTTTCGGGGGATTGCTGATAGTGTTGCTGGGCTTTATTTTTCCCCGCACCCAGGGCGGCCTCACGCCCTACCTCACTTCCGGAAAGTGGGAGATGGGCGCCGGAATCAACCTCATGCTGGTGGCCTTTATCCAGATATTTTCCTATCCCTTCCACGATTCCGTCATGACCGACCGGGGCTTTATCAGTTCACCTGAGCGCACCCTGATCAGTTTTCTCTGGGCGGGAGTGATCGGATTTATCTGCATTGTGGCTTTCAGTTTTGTGGGGATTTACGGGCAAATACTCGGGGTAAAGGGGCAGGCCGCGGTCGAAGTGAGCAAGACCCTGGGTCTGCTGGGCATGCTGAGCATGAATTTCATCATGGTGACTTCAGCCGCTTCCACCCTTGATTCAGCCTTTTCCTCCTTCTCCAAACTGGCCGTACAGGATCTCGGTCCCAAAAAGGAACCCTCTGTCATGACTGGTCGTCTGGTGATGATTATTATGGCCGTGGCCGGCACCCTGCCCATATTCTTCAATCCAGAAATTCTCTCCGCCACCACCGTAAGCGGTACCATGGTCATGGGGCTGGCCCCCATTTTCCTGCTTTGGAACCACAAAGCCCCGGCTTTGTCTTTTCACCTGTCCATCGGGGCGGGCATTATCATCGGGCTGGGAGTGGCCACCAGCCTGGTGCCCGAAGACTGGGTTCTTTTCGAGGGCAAATACGGCGACCTGCTTTCGGCCAATCTCTGGGGCAGCGTGGTTTGTCTCCTGCTTTACCTCATTCCCATGCTTTTTATCCGTGGAAAGAAATAAGATCACCCTCAATCTGGGCACATTGTCCGGGCCCATGCTCATCTTTGGGGGGGTGTACAGCAATTTGCAGTCCCTGGAGCAAATGCAGGCCCTGGCCCGCACCCACGGCATTCCCCCCGACCGCATCCTGTGTACGGGCGATATTGTAGGCTACTGTGCCCAGCCCCTCGAAACGGTGCGGGCAGTGATCGACTGGGGCATCCAGAGCATTGCCGGCAATGTGGAAATTCAGCTGCGCGAGGGAGAAACCGATTGCGGCTGCGACTTCAACGCAGGCGGACGTTGCGACCTTTTTTCCCGCCAATGGTATCCTTATGCCCAGTCCTGCATGGATCAGGTGGCCCTGGCCTGGATGAAAACCCTGCCTGATTTTATCCGCTTTGAGTGGGAGAGAAGGCAGTGCACGGTGGTGCACGGTTCGTATTTTGAGACCTCAGAGTATGTATTTCAATCCACGCCCTGGCCCGTCAAAGCAGCCAATTTTGCCGCTGCCCATTGCGACCTGATCCTGGCCGGACATTGCGGATTGCCCTTTCATCACCACGAAGAGGGCCTCTCCTGGATCAATCCCGGGGTGATCGGGATGCCCGCCAACGACGGCACGCCCCGGGTTTGGTACCTGCTCATGGAGCCCGGATCTGAGCCTCAATTCCGCCATCTTTCTTATTCCTACGACCACCTCACCGCGGCCCGTCTCATGCGGGAAACCCGTCTTCCCCAGCCCTATGCCCTCACCCTGGAAACGGGTTTGTGGGACAATTGTGAGATTCTGCCGGAGGCGGAAACGGCTGCGCAGGGGAGGAAAATTGCAATGGACATTTAGTCGTTAGATTTTAGATTTTAGATGTGAGAGATTAGTCGTTTGAGGTGTGGTTTGAGGTATCAGGCGCTTAGGGCAATGTTTGCGACAACAAGTTGTCGCTATTTATATGGCCTGGAAATTTCCTTGGCTTACATGAGGATGGGCCACCCACGCTTCGCGGGCTCAATCTTCCACCTTTACCCCACCATCAGCAAGATCACCACCAATAAAATCAGGGACAGAGACCCGGCCAGGGCCCATTTTTGGCGGCGGTGCATGCGGGTTTCGAGGTCTTCGCTTTCGGGTCCCTTAGGCCGAAGCACTCCTTTATTTGAGGAAAGCAATGGACAATGAATAGGATGGGGGAGGGGGAACACAAAAAAGGGAGACTCATTGCTGAGCCTCCCTTACAAATGATTAACCTAAATTAAATATCAAAAATGAATATTATGCTGCTGAATCAGTAGAAGTATCCGTGGGAGAATCTTCTTCATTTGCTGGCTTGTTCAGCCTGAGTTGGTCAGCAAACTCCTCAGGAGTCGGAACATTGGGGCTACCCCAGTGGATGGCCAGATCATCATGTACCGAATCTGCCCCGGGAAATCCGTTTTTCTTGGCCAATTTGGTATTGTGATGGAAAGCCAGACAGCGGTGGAAAGTCTCTGCGCCTGCAAGCATTTCAGTATCCTCAATCATTTCCAGAAGCGGGCGGAGCCTTTTCAGCAAAGTGTGAAGATACAGATAGGTGTCGTAGGCATTCCTGTAATCCGTTTTGTCCAGAAATGAAGGAAAGAGCTTGGGCCTCTGGTCAATGTAGGTAGCACATTTGAAAAGGAATGGCTGGCGCCCTTTCGAAACGCTGTTAATAGATGCGCGTTCCCAGGGTTCCAATTGTAAAAGGAAGGGCAGGTCCTTTTCAATTTGAGCGATACACTTGACAATATTGTCTTTGATTGTCTGAGCAAGAGAATCTTTTACTAAATAATTCATAATAAGAAATGTTTAAAAAATTTATTTAGACTAAAGTGATACAAAGCAGGCCTGAGCCTGTGATCGCGGTAATAGCGATAACCCGTTCATGGGTCAATTTGAAACAAGGTTTGTACCTGGCTGACCCTCTCAACATTTAAAATATTGCGCAAAGAATAAATGTATAAAGCAAATTTAAGGGGCAATGATTCACATGTCAATCACCATTTTATAAGCGGTCATCCCAAAAACAAAACCCCTCATACGCTCGAATTTCGCAATAAAAAAAACCGGACACGTGTCCAGTCTGGGCCTTTTTACAAACTGACATGAATTTTACTTTGACCAAAACAGAAATATTTTTCGTTATGCCTTAAAAAATTATGAAAGTCACGACCAGAGACCGCATCATGGAGAATGCAAGGGAGCTGTTTAATTTGCAGGGCTACCTGAAAATAACCATTCGGAGTATCAGCGCAGAGGTCGGCGCAGGTAATGGGGTTATCACCCATCATTTCCCCAAAAAAACCCACCTGCTCAGAGCCCTTTTCAAGGAGCAGTACAATATTTTAATGGAAGAAGTCCAATATCTGCAGAGGCCAATGATTCCTATCCCTGAGTTTTGTGAGGTAATGAACAACTATCGCCGGGTAAAATGGAAATATCGCTTCATTTGGCGTGATCTGCCCTACCTGTTGCGCCATGATGTTCAATTGGGCTCCATGTACAATGTTTACCGGGTTGAAAAAAGGATTGAATTGGAAAGAATCATCCAGACCTGGATGGACCAACCTGAGGTAGCCAACCGTGAATGCGCAACCCAGGCGGAAGTCCTCTCCATGGCAGAATTGATACTACAGTTTGAGGAATCGTGTGTCTCAACCTATGCTGTGACGATGCAATACCCCTTTGAAACTGCCCGTTTGATGGCATCAAGGCAATTTTCTTTTCTTTTGCGGCCCTGTATGAACGACCAGGAGCGCATGACATTTCAGGATTGGGATTTTGAGGAAGGCTGAATAACCAATTTCCAATAAATTTTATCCATTTAGTCTGTGGTCGCCTTAAACCTGCAGCCTGAAACAATCTGCCCCCGGCCGGGCGCAGATACTGACTAAATGACGATGTTACAACTTTTCTACGTGAGTGGGGTAATTATTTCAATATACAAATATTTTCCTTTAGAGCCTATAAATAAATAGCTGGTTGACCTAAGCGGTCAGGCAGTCTTTACTTTCAGTCGAACGGTCGTGCCTGAATTTGGTCGGCTGATAATATTCAGATCCGCCCCCAATAATTTTGCCCGTTCACGCATGCCCAGCAATCCCATCGAAAATGGGTTTTTGAGCTTATCACTTGCAATCCCCTGTCCATTATCAGATATCGTGATGCTCAGTTCATTATTGGCATGGGTGGTTTCGATGATTACTTTGCTGGCCTGTGCATGTTTGGTAATGTTTGTCAGTGACTCCTGGCATATCCGAAAAAAGCAGGTCGAAATATTTTCCTCAAACCGATCGTTGATCCCGTTTAATTTCACCTGACAGGTAAGCTTGGTTTTTTTCTGAAATTCTTTGGCGAGCCATTCTATAGAGGGAATCAAGCCAAGTGAATCCAGTATTCCTGGGCGCAATTGGGTGGCGATGTTTCTCATTGAGTCAACCAGGCCTTCCACGTCCGCTATCAATTGGTTTACCTTCTCATTCGTCGGCGGGAGGTCATTATTTGTTCCCTTAAAGGAATCCAGCTCCATGATTACGGCTATCAGCCGCTGCCCGAGTTCGTCATGAATTTCCCTGGCAAGGTGGGCCCGCTCTTCTTCCAGTACCTGATTAAGATGTTTCGCAAAACTCCGGATTTTGGCTTCTGACTCCAACAGTTTTTCGTGCTCTGATTTGAGTTTACTATCGGCCTCCCTTTTTTCTTTCTTCTCCCTTTCCTCCTTGAAGGCTCTGACGATTTTGGGGATAAGGGAATACAATTTATCCTTCAGCACATAGTCCGTAACTCCGCTTTTGATCAACTCCACCGCGTTTTCTTCGCCAATTGTACCCGAAACAATGATGAAGGGTATGTCAGGCGTTTTTTCCTGTTTGATAAAGAATGCAGCTTTTCCATCAAAATTTGGAAGGGTGTAATCGGATAGGATGATTTCCGGTTTAAATTCATCCAATGCCGCAACAAACTCATGCCTGGTATGGACAATTTCACCCGTGAAATTCAATCCAGACTTTTTCAGTTCGCGCAGCATGAGGTCGGCATCACTCTGGCTGTCTTCAAGGATTAATACTTTCAGGCTTTTTATGGTGTTCATTATCTATACAGGGGGTTGATTTATAAGCATCCAGAATAAACCGAGTTCGGAAACGGCGTTGAGGAATTTGTCAAACTCCACTGGCTTCACCACATAGCTGTTTGCTCCCAGGCGGTAACATTCCTGAATATCGGGGTCCTCCCGGGATGAAGTGAGGACGATCACGGGTATTTTTTGGGTACGGTGATCAGATTTTATTTCTTTGAGCACCTGAATCCCGTCCATCTTGGGCATTTTTAAATCGAGTAATATTATTTTGGGGGTGTCAGCGATTATGCGGTGGGAGTAATTACCCCGGGCAAAAACAAAATCCAGGGCCTGCTGTCCATTCTCAAGATGCACCAGTTTGTTGGCCAGATTCTTTTTGTTCAACGCCCTGATGGTGAGTTCGGCATCACTCATATTGTCTTCCACCAGAAGTATTTCGACCTGTGTATTCATACTCATTTATTTATTTTTGGCTTTTTTAAGGAAAAACTAAATATCGCACCTTCGTTTTCTATCCCCTCGGCCCATACTTTTCCCCCATGCTTGGCTATGATCCTTTTTACGATAGCCAGACCAACCCCAACCCCTTCAAATTCGGCGGGGCTATGCAAGCGCTGGAAGACCCGGAAAAGTTTGTCGTAATACTTCATGTCGAAACCAGCACCGTTGTCTTTTACAGTAAAGACAAGTCTGCCCCTCACATCTTTTGAGGATATTTCCACCACCGGCTTTTGTTTGCCGGAGGAGTATTTCAGGGCGTTGGCTATCAGGTTTATCATGACCTGTTTTACCAGACTGTAATCGGCCTCCACAGTATGTAGTTTTCCTGTTTTTATCTCTGCTTTATGGGGCGGCATCTCTTTCAGGACGCTTTCGGTGAGTTCGTCCATATTTATTTTTGTCAGCCGTATTTCCTGTCGGCCGAGTTTTGAGAAGGCAAGCAGATCGTCTATCAGGGTGCCCATTTTCAGGGCATTATTCCGGATGATGTCGGTGATGCGCCTGCCTTCCTGATCCAGTTTGGGGCCGTGATCCTCGATGAGCATTTGAGCATACCCGTTTATGGCCCGAAGGGGAGCACGCAGATCGTGGGAAACTGAGTAGGTAAATGCCTCCAGGTCCTTGTTTACTTCCTGCAACTTCTCTTCAGTTTTTTTTCGTGTGGTAATGTCATTGAAGAGAATGGCAACCTGGAGATTTTCGGGTGCGCCAAACCGGCAGGCAAATACATCATACCATCGGTGCAGCTGCTCCGCACGGTTTTGGAAACGAACCGGTACTCCGGTGGTGGCAACCTTGCCATAGATTTCAAACCAGTGGTCTTCGTGATCCGGGGCAAATTCCCGCATGCGTTTGCCATTGGCATCTTTCAATCCGGTCTGGTTTTCGAAGGATGCATTAGTCTCCAAAAACCGGTAGTCAACGGGTTTTCCCTTGTCATCAAAGATCATTTCGATAATGCAATACCCTTCATCCATGGAATTAAAAAGAAAGCTGTATTTTTCCTCGCTCTCCTTTAATTGGCGGAGGTTGTCTTGCAACCGGAGGGTACGCTCGGTTACTTTTTGTTCAAGCTCCTCGTTTTGCTTTTGAATTACTTCCCGTTCGGCGATTATTTTTTCATTTTTCTCATGGACATAGGCTTCGCCAATGATGCACATGCCGATATCCAGGAAGTTGTTTAATCCGTTGACCGAGGTCTGGAATGCGGCACCCGTGCCATATTCCCTTTGCAGGTAGGGGAGGATATAGTCTCTGACCAGAGAAACGAGTTCATACCAGGAATAAAAACTCAGTCCCATTCTGGCGTAAATAATTCCCTGCTCAATCTGGTAATTGATGTAGGGTTCCCAATAGTCCTGCATAATCGCACCTTTCTGGAGTTCGCGTGTCACTTTTTCCCTGGCTTCTGCCATTTCTGATGGGATATCACGGATCAGTTTTCCAAAAACCGGGTGGTTCATCAGTTCCGTTCGGGCTTTTGCAGATATCTCATCCAGGTATTTTTCATACACGCAGTAATAGGCCTGCATTTCCTCTTTCTTTTGAGGGGTTAATGCAGGGATAAGATTCTTTATTACCTCTTTCAAGGAAGGTTCCATATTAAAAAAATTGCATGGTAATCAAAGATTAACCATTTGTGGTCGGGAGTGGTAACCGTGCAACACTAACCGCGCCTATTGGTGGTGTGGTGGAAAGAAACCCAAATGTGGTTGCATATTTGGGGTTCAAGCTATGTCGTGACAATCCATCTTTGCCTGCTTGCCGGGAGGAATTGGTCCCGGCAAATTCTCTGCTTTTCATGGCTTTCTCGTTTTGTTTTTTTCGTTAATAAAAAAGCGTCAGTGGTTGCCTTGCAGATATTAAAAAGAAAAATGGTGGGTAGCCAGGTTGTGACTAAGAATATTCCAATATCAGAAATTTTCGGCAATGCTGCAAGTTGATTTTATCTATTGTGCTTACATTTTATTGCTCCCAGTAGTGTGGCACCCTACCCCCCAAAACACTCCGCCCCCGGCCGGGTTGGCTGAGGGGCAGAGGTCAACTAACAACTATGTGATAAAAAACCCTGTAGCAGACGGTGGATTAATATACGGTTATTTTTGTTTTTTGGGGAGGAGGATTTGGGGTTCGGGGATGAGGGACGGGATTCGGGATGAGGGACGGGATTCGGGACGAGGGTAGGGGAGCGCCGTTAGGTGCGGAACCTTTGTAGCCCGGGGCGTGAGCCCTGGGAATGGAAATGCGGATAACGGGAGCGCCGTCAGGTGCGGCACCCTCGCCAACACTCTGCCCCCGGCCCGAAGGGCCGGGAAGCAGAGGCCAACTTACAACTACGCTTTCATTCCAGGAATGGCTATTTGGTGACCGCTGGGGCGGCCTGGGGAGCATATTTTTCCATGAGGCCCTGCAGTTCGCTCAGCAGGGCTTCCAGTCTGGCCCGGTCTGCCTGACTGAGATCGGGCAGGCTGGCGGGGGCGGCCGCCGGGGCCACGGGTGCAAGCGGGGTTAGCTCATAGGTATGGACAGGCTTGTACTTCATGGTCCAGAGGAAGGGCCAAAGGAAAAATACACCCCCCACCACGGCGCCCGGGTCTATCTCTTCATCCCGGCAAAAGGTGCGGTCGAGGGGAGAATAGCCCTGCATTTCCAGCCTTACGTGTACAGTGGAGCCGGTAATGCGGGTGTCGCGGTGCTGATACGGGGTGGTGCCTACCGCCTCGCCGTCGAGGTAAAGCCTGGCCCCGGAGGGCACAGACTGGATCAGGGTGCTGCTCGAACAGGCCGCACCCAGGAGGAGGGCAGCAAGAGCAACGGTCATTAAACGAATTCTTGAAACAGGGTTTTTCATTTGGTTTAAAATGTTGTTAAAGGTTTTTGTGCGATTATGAGTCAGGGAGCTTTCCGGGTTGAATATTCGGCCACCCTCAACTCCTTTCCTTCCCCTTTCAGCAGGCGGTCCTGCAGGTCGTTGATCTGGCGGAGGTAGGCAACCTCTGTTTTCAACTGGCTGATTTCCTCTCTTAGTTTTTCTGCTTTGGACTCCCTGGCCGGTTTGCGGCTGTAGAGGGCAAAGAAGTCGTAGTCGAGGGCCTGACTGAGGCGAAGCAATAGCTCTGTGTCGAGAGATTGCCGCTTGAAGATGCCATAGATATTCTGCTTGGAGGTGTTGATCTGCTCTGCGAGGGCTGTAGGGCCCAGGCGGATTTCTTTGGCGCGTCGTCTTATTTTTTCTCCTAAGTGCATTTTGTGGGGAGATTTTAGATGGTTAGAGTTTTAGATGATAGATTTTAGATGTTGGTGGTTTGTGGTTGGGGTTATTCGTTTTGGTGTTGCCCTGGCCGGGCGGGTTTTCTTTTTGGGAGGTTTAGATGTTGGTGGTTTGTTGTTGGGGTTATTCGTTTTGGTGTTGCCCTGGCCGGGCGGGCCTCACTTTTTAGAAAAGTGAGACAAAAGCGGCAACCCCTAAAACCCTTCCCCGGCGCACTTTGGCCCTGCCGATAAATATCGGCACGCACGAGCCGCCCGGACCGCCCACACCAGCCGCGCAAGGCCGCCCCCGGGGGTTGCCATTCCCTCCCCACCCTTTTGGTTTGCCCGGGGGCAAACCTTTGGCAGATGGCCTCCGGCCAGGATGGGGAACTCACCCCTGCGCTTTGCGTACCGAATGCTTTCGGTATCCCCTCTCTTCCGGGAAAAGAGGGGACCTGGGGTCTGGGAGGCTGGGGCCGAAGGCCCACGGGAAAGCTCGCAGCTTGTAGCTTGTAGCTTGCAGCTATCAAAACTACCTCCGGATTGTGACTCCCCCGGTGGCAATCTCTTTCCCGGTGTGGGTGACTACATACCAATACACCCCGTCGGGCAAGCCTGAGCCGGACCAGCCGGGGGTGAGGGTGGGTTGGTGGTACACCTGCCCGCCAGCGCGGTTGTAAACGGTGATCTGGTACTGGTCGGGTTGGATGTTGTCATTGGTGCGGATCTCCCAGATGTCGTTGCGGCCATCGCCGTTGGGAGTGATCACCCCAGGGATGAAGAGGTCCGATACGTTGGGCATGAGGGTTATCACAATCGTATCCACCGGGCCACTGCATCCCTGGTACTCGGTTTGGATTTTGAAGGTGAGGTCAGCTGGGCTGTAGGCCTGGGTGAGGGCAAAGCCCTTCTGAAAGGCAAAGGTGCCATCGGTGGCCTGGGCAGGCGAAAGGTCGTTGTCGGGGGAGCCGGTGGGCAGGGCCGCGGTCTGGGCTACATCGGCCCACCAGTGTATATAGGCTCCGGGCTGGTCTGTGGTGCCGCTGAAGCGGGCCCACTCCGTGGTGGTGTGCTCGTACTCAAGGCTGAGTATGTCGGGCCGGTTCCTGACCAAAAAGTCGAGCGTATCCCAGGCGGTGCATCCATTTTGGTCGGTCACCTGCAAGGCAACAGGAAAATGACCCAGAGGCAAGCTGTCCGGAACGAATTGGGCAAGGGCTGATTTACTTTGTGCCACAGTTCCGTCAATCCAGAAGGCATAGCTTTCGCCCCCGCCTCCGATGAACTGCACTGCTTCGCCCTCGCAGATGGTTTCGTACTCTGCGGTGCTAAGGAGGAAGGCAGCAGGAGAACTGTGTACTACGGTGAGGATGGCCGAGTCGCCGGGGCAATGGCCGGGGGTGAGGTAGTGTACTTCGTACTGCCCCGGCAGGGAGTGGCTGAGGTCTATGGTGCCGGTGGTGCTGTCGAGGGCGAGCCCGGGGCCGGCCCAGAATGAGCCGCCCGGGTCGCCCGCTACAATGGGGCTCGGGTCAGGGTTTTGGGTGCAAAAAAGGGTGTCTGGATAGTGCCAGGCCGCATTTTCGTGGTCGTAGATGCGCACGGGCTGGGGGTAGCTGTGGTGGCAACTGTCGTCGGCTACCATGAGGATCAGGTACTGGCCGGGCTGGCTGGCCTGCAGGTCGATGGCCCCGCCGGGCAGCATGGCCAGCCCGCTGGGTGAGGTAAACCAGAGGGCATTGGGGGTGCTGAGCACGATGGGGTGGGCGGTGTCGCGGGTGCGGCAAAAGGCCGTGTCGGCGTAGGCAAACCAGGCCGGATCACATGGCTGGGCCTGTCCGGCCCAGGGTATGAGCGCAGTGAGCAGAAATATGTATTTCATAATCTGTTTGGGTTTAGGTGAAGGATTTCTGTCCAGCAATGGAAAGCGTGGTAATCGGGCAGTTTTATTCCCTTCCAGGCTCCCCAAGGGGAACGGTCATAAGCTCAGATTTAATTTTTTTCCCAGTTTACTTTTCCGGATTCTAATAGTTTTCCAACTCTGATTTCTGATTGAAATTTCTCTGTGCCTTCAACAGGATGATCGTCTTTGCATTCAGAAATCCAGTTTTTTACCTCATTCTTAATGGTGAAATTAGGGGCTATTGATAACCATTCTTCACATTTTACCCCGCATCCTGCTCCTGACCCACAGCTGGTTGAAGACAATTGCTGCTTGTCTATTGGTTTTCCAGATTTTTCAAAGGTTTCTACTGCCAAAATTGAATAATCACCTCCCAGAACATGTGTTACGAACCCTACATAATTTTCATTCTCAGGCAATTTCCCAAGGATAGTTACGGGTTCAAACCAATAAGGCGGGAATGAATCCAATGAAATGTTTGAGAATTCAGTGTTTCCATTCAAGTGGTGATTCAGAGGTAACTTTAATTCCTGAATCACTAAAGGCCCATGTCGGTCTGATTGGCCTTTATTGCGTTTGGAAGAGTCCTGATTACATGAACACACCATCACCACCGTTAGGATCAAAATGATTCGAAGGCTCATATTTTCTTTAATCTTTAACATAAT
Organism: Bacteroidia bacterium; assembly: GCA_020635905.1. Taxonomy (GTDB): domain Bacteria; phylum Bacteroidota; class Bacteroidia; order J057; family JADKCL01; genus JACJYV01. Next base: position 619,156 of record JACJYV010000004.1, on the reverse strand, counting down.
CCCATTTGTATGCACCCATTAGCGTAAGCCAGGATTTTGGTTCATCAATTTTGTAACTGTATTTCTGAGGGCCTTTTGGGGCGGTTAGGAATGAGTGAATGAAATCAAAGCTAATTAAATTTCCCTCTTCATCCTTATTAACAGAGGTGATAATTCCAATATGATCAAATTCTCCTTCATCACCTTGATGGTCTGAGCGATTGGTTTTGAAAATTGCAAGGTCTCCATTTTCAACCTCGTTGAGAGGTAACTTTTGCCAGTCTGGGTTTGATGCAAGCAACGAAACCCCATTTAACCATCTACCCGTTCCTTTTCCCTTTTCATCCGTGGTTCCAATCCCATTTGCAGCTTCAAATCCCGGATTATCCTTGCCAGTTTCTTTGTTTTTCATGGGATCTGGATATCCAGAAGCAATGATACAAGCTCTTACCAAACCTGAACAATCAATTTTTCCCTCACCAGGGTCTGGAATTGGTTTGAACTTATCAAAACCATAGGAATTTCCAGGGTTTTGCGCCACGTATTCATTGGCCCTTTCAATAACTATACTTCTTGCATCCTGATTTCGTGGGTTTTCAGCCTTCTTATCTTTGGTTGTGGGCTGATTAACTTCCCCATTCAACATCTCCAAAGCCTTGCTTTCCTCCCCCAGCCCAAACACATCCCACAACTCCTTTTTTAGGTAGGTTTCGAGGTCGGTATCGTATAATTCGCAGAATTTCCTTTTTAGCTCTTCCGCTTGCTTGCCCCCTCCTTCGATCATGCCCAGGTGGGTGTAAATGCGCTCTTCGTCCGTATTCAAGCCCTGGCCCGCTTCGAATATTTCCCGGGCGATGCATTCATAATCGGGGGTGTTTGGAGACAAGGCATGCACTGTCTGTTCCGATTGGGAAAGCGGGTTGGTGGTTTTTGGTTGGTCGCTGGTGGTTTTGGGTTGGTTGGTGGTGCCTCCTTTGCCTTCGATCAGGGCGGCTTCGGTTCCTTTTTCAAGGCCAGGAGTGATATACCCGTCAGGGGCTATTACCCCAATGGTTTCCTGGTAGCGCCAAATGATCTTGCCGATCGCACTATCCGGAAATGGCCCCTGCATGCCGTTTGCTTCCCAGCTTGTTTTGTCGGCTCCAAAGGCTTGCCAATCGTCCACGGTGAGGAAGCCGATCTCTTCAAGGCGGTACATGAGGGCGTACACGTCTTGGGGATCATTCGCTTTGCCCAGGCCCACGTCCTGCCCCAAAAGGCCCTTTCCCGAGGTTTTTGACTCTGGTTTGGGTGGTTGGGGAGGTGTAACCGTGTCTTTTTTGGCAGGATCAAAGGGTGGCAGGCTGTCCCGGCCTGTATTGCCGAGGCTGTCAAGGGGATGGGTTGCCAGGCTATCCGTGCCTTCCACTGCCCCGCCCGTACCCAGGCTGTCATTGGGTGGCGGGGTGATGCTGTCGGCGGCCACTTCGAAGGCAGGGGGAGCCTGGGTCTGGCCCAGGGTGTCGCCCTCGACCGTTTCCGGGGCAAGGGGATTCTTTTTTACGGGATCGGTTTGGTATTTCATCTCTTTTACGGTTTTGGTTGCACATTATTCCGTCGTCTCCTGCCCTCCCGCTTGCCTCGGGAGGGGCAGGGGTTACAACGGTTTAGGTTTGCTGGCGGGCTTCGCTTTGTTTGCTTGCAATCAACCTCTGAAAGTCCCTCAGTTTGCAGTTTGCGCTGGTTATGCATCTCAACAGTTGGTTGCCCACAAGGCCGCCCACGAGGGGCAGTGTCAGTTACAAGTGATCGGGGCTAAGCCTTGTGGGTCTGAAACAAACCAACTATTTGGGACCTCCAAAATCTTCGAAGCTCTGCGTTGGACTTGGCTCAGAAATGCTCATTTACGGTCGTAAACTGCGCTTTCTTCACCTGCGTCCGCCTTGACCTTCTTTGCTTTTGGAGGTCCCAGGTCGTTTTTCGGTGGCGGGGCTTTGGCATGAAGGGGAAATTTGGTAATTTCCCAATGCCTCTACTATCATGCCTCACTCCCCGCCAGTACCGAATCTCTTCGGTACCATATCTTAACATTGGTTGATGGTGCTTGGGCTTGCAATCAGTGCCCAAAACTTGATGGATGTGCTAAACTATCTCTTGAGGTAAAGATGGAAGGAGAATTAAGAAATGACAAAACCAATTTTGTTTAGAAATAAGATTACATCTCAATTTTTTGTAACTTGAAAATAGTTCCTCGCATTTTTTATCCATAGAATGAAAACGCCCGATAATTCATTATTTGAGTTGGTACAATCTCTTACCATGGGTGAGCGGAGAAACTTTGTCCAATGGGCTAAATCCATGGGTAAGAATCCTAATTACCTGGTACTATTTGAGGAGATTTTGGGGCAGGAAACTTATAATGAAGATGAAATCAAGAAAAAGCATCCTGGCTATGCCCAGCATTCTAATTTCTCTGAGAAAAAGAAAGAGCTTTTCAATGCAATTTTAAGGTCCTTAAGGGAGGTTGGAGTAGGGAAAAGCAAGCCCATTACCGTAGAGATTGAGGAGATCACACTTTTAATCGGAAGATATCAATTCCAAAAATCCATAACTAAGATTGGACTTGCAAAAAGGAAAGCGATTGAATCTGAAAAATTTGATGAAACCCTCATTCTTTTAAGACTGGAAAAGCGATGCCTGAAGGTTTTTGAGCAACCAAACCCGTTTCAAATATTAGTTTATCAGATAAACAAAGAAATTCAGAGGGTTAAGCAATTAAGGGAAAACCTGGAAGAGTATGAGTCTGTGTTTGAAACAGACTTCTATATTCTGAATAATGCATTTAATTCAGGAAGGGTTTTTGATCAAAATCTGGTTAGTAATATTGAATCAAACCCCCTTTTCCTTAATCCGGAGCATGCTTTATCAATCCGGGCAAAAGTGATATTCTTTACTGTTGGTATTACCTTGAAACGGGCCAGACAGAATTTTAAGGAGGCCCGGGATTATAGCAACCAACTGATCAAACTTTTCGAGTCAAACCCTTTCCTTGCCAAGGAGTATTTTGATGATTATCTCAGAAATTTATTTGTTAACGCAAATCTCCAATTTCTAACCGGAAACATTCCTGCAGGTATGGATGCCAGTCTGAAGATTAAAAGGGTTAATCCCGCAAACAAAACCCTGAAAGTAAGGTCCATTTCTACCTATTTTTTAGCTGTTTTGCCTGCAAGTAATGAAGCAATAATACCCAGAATAGAAGAACAGGAGATCAAGGAGTTTGCTTCAGTTTTAGAAAAATACAGGCATTATTACAGCAAGGAGCGATTGTTGGGAAACTATTTTCTCATCGGCCTGCATTATTTCTGGCAGGCTAATTACAGGACTGCCAGGACCTATTTTGAAAAGATAACTTTGCACAATTGGGGCAATGCATATTTGAAAAGACAAGGGGTTTCAAAGGTTTTGGGGCTGGTTTGCTATTGCCTGACCAAAGAAGAAGATCTTTTCGATTTACATTATGAACCAACCGTAAGATACCTTTTCCGAAATGAAATCTTTACCCAGGTTTCGATCCCGTTCCTGCGGGAGCTTAAAAAGGGAATTGACCTAAAACAGGAGCCTGTTGTTTCCCTAAGTGACGTTGAGGAAATCAGAAATAAGGAACCTGAAGTATTCGCCAATTTTTCAAATTATTTCAATCTAACCCGATGGGCGAAAATGATTACAACTGACCATCATCAATTGTGATTATCACACTCCCTCCGCCATACTCAGCCCGAAAACTCATATCTCCATTCGGGTAAACTGCAATGCAGCTTACCTTACAGTTCTTGTTGTAATATTCATTCAGTAATATCTGAAAAGGCGTATTCAGCGGCACCTGGGCTTCGTATAATACCCGGTACACATACGAGATCGGGATGATTGGGGGCGGAGTTTGGATTTGTGAAGTGGTGGGCCCGCTGGTGGGGCCTGCGGTTGTGGTTGTGGTCTGGGCGCTGAGGCCTGCACCCAGCAAGAGCAAAAAGGAAAACAGGAAAAATATCTTTTTCATGAAGGAGTGATTGCAATTTATACTCCTAAATATCGGGATTTTTGGTTGGATGGGGAAATGAAATTGTGTGGGGGGCTTTGCAATTGTGCAGATTAAATCTAAATTCGTACCGGAATTACCAATCCACATTCGACGAAAGTTTTGGGAATTGACAAGTGTTGACAATTTGTAACTCTACCTTGTCCTAAGCAGGCCAAATGCCCGCATAGAAAATCATCATTCGGCAGAGATTTATTTCATTGCAGGTTTTTATCAGTTGAGCATTTTGCTCTTTACCAATTATTAGTTTCTACCATGAAAGTAAAAAACAGGGTTTGTAATTTCCTTTCTATGGTCATCTTCCTTTGCAGGTAGATCGACAATTTTCAACCATTTTTTATCAATTTTCAAGGTGGCATTAATAAACGGAATTGACAGAATCAATGCATGAATGTGTTTCTTTTGGGAAAACAGAATTTTTAAATATTTACAACACTCTAAACATCATTCTCTTATGAAAGTATCAAAAGTAAACTTGCTTTTCTCATTTGCCTTTGTTTTTGTGGCAATGCTTGTCTTTTCATGTAATATTCCTGAAGCCCCTCCCAGGGAAGAGCAAAAACTGCCAATGGGATTCGTAATCCCCGATGATACTGCAATTGCAGCAAATATTGAGGCCAACACCCTTTCCATTCAGTACGCAATGAATTCGGTCGCCCAATCTCTGGGCCAACTTGCAAACGATCCCGCATTATATTCCTATCTGAAAAACGAAGCAATGGCAGATAATATTAACGGGAATTGGGTTCGCCTGGCTAATTTGGATTTATCCCTTTTTCCCGAGTTAACCTCTATTGTATCCCAGGCTTTGGTCAATGGAGGAGATTACACCTATGCATTGTACCTTACACTTCCTCAATTATCAGTTTCCCCAACCTGGAATGGACAGCCCGTCTTTGTAATGCCCGCTTTTCAGAATGGAAACAGTACCCCAACAGCCTTTGTTGAGGGGCAAGGCTGGAGTTCAGTAACTCCAGCCGAAATCACTTCAAATTTGGGATGGTTTATTGATATTCAGCTTGTAGCTCCTGCAAGGGATATCCCACTTCCTCACCAAATAGAAACAAGGAAACCCATCTGGTCTGAACGTTGCCCTACCCTTGATGAATCTACTGCTGGATCCAAAGGCTGCGGAAGTGGTTCCGGGGTGATTTGCAGAACCCATATTTGGTTTCTGGCTGTAGGCAACGGCTTTTGCGGTTCCTCCACAAAGTGACCCCTCGTTTGTATGAGATGAATTCGTGCTTACCCATGCCTTCCACCAAAAGAAGGCATGGGTAATTTTATTCATTTACTAAATTTACATTCAACAGAAAAGAAAAATTGCCCATAATGAAAATTTGCCTCATTGCGATCTCCCTTTGGTTTACTTTTTCAGTAGGCTATTGCCAGGTTAACCGGTTAATTATAGATGATTCCCTTTTGTATTCGGGGGATTATGATCCTTTCATTGAAATGCATTTCACGAAAGTTATGTGGATGAATTCAGCGCCCTTCCTTATCCACCCCACCACCAATGAAATCAGAAGCTTTTCAAGTGAAAAAAACACAGGACTTTCCCCCCAAAAAAAGCTGACTAACTTGCCTCATCATGGGTTTTATGTTGAATTGCCTAAGGAATTTGAGTTAAGAAAAATTGAAAGGAATGGGGGATTTTGGTATTTGTTTACCAACAAAATCTACGCATTTGATACAACAGGAGACCTCCAGGGCACCACAAAGCTGCAGGGTACAAGCTTCACCCCAAACCTTCTAAACGGGCCAGACCCCTGGAAATATTACAATCAGCAGATGATTAGCCTGGATGAAGGAATTGGAATCTGCCCCATGAATAATTACTGGACTCTGGCTAGATCCAGCCTTCATCCTGAAAAGGCAAAGAATCTGGGCAAACTGCGGATATTTAAAATTGTAAAAACAAATCAAAGGAAAAATGGAAAGATTAATGCTGCAACCTCCGGGTGGATAAGGGGAGTCCCGGAAAAATATCTTGAGACCCCTGAAGCACTTTGCTTGTCGCAATCTTTTGCTGCCCTAAATCTAAACGAAAAGAGGATTTTTGTGTCCTTTGCCTTGGTGGGTGAGCTTTTTGAGTACGATTATGAAGGAAATCTATTGGCCACCCATAATATTCCAAATCAGGCCGATACCCCTGAATCTTCCATGATGGCTGGAAAACTTACCTATCCTGCACAAATGGTTCGGAATTGGCATCTGTCCCACACAACTTATTCCCGTATTTTCTCCGGAGAGAAAGCAGGAACGATTTATCGAATCCGGGAAAATCCATGGGAGGCTGACAGCCTTCAATTTTACGAGAGTAAGTACGGATTTATGGGATTCGACCCTCTGCGTTCAAAACCCTCCGAGATTGAGGTTATTGATTTAAAATCGCAAAAGGTAATGGTTGAGTTTTCTGTTCCATTTGGCTACTATGTTAACCATATTCATAATGACAAAGCCTATTTGCGAAAAATCGGTGATAATGCTGAAAAGCGTATAGGTTTGTACGTAAGTCGCTCTCTGGTGGAGCATTAGGGCACGGCTAAAAACTGCGAATCTCTGCGTTGGACTGGGTTCAGAAATGCTCATTTACAGTAGTAAACTGTGCTTTCTTCACCTGCGTCCGCCTTGACCTTCTTTGCTTTTAGACGGTTCCCATTAGAAATATTAAAGCTCCCAGTGCATTCCGTAGCCACCACCCAACCTGTGGGCAATGGTAAAACCTGGTTCAAAATAGAGTTATATTAGTAAATCATAAAAAACCAGCCAAACATACCCGCAATCTGTTTCTGCCTTTTATGGGCAGTGGCCACTCTTTTACCTGAACCTTGCAAGGGACAATCCGTTGATAAGCCTTTGAGGTACAATTTTGGGTTGCACCTCTCCATGTACACCCTGACCACCACCTATGGTATTTCGGCAGGATTGGGCTGGAAAAAACAGGAGGTGGAAGTTTTCCTGCAAAAAAATCTCAGGGACAACTGGGGTCTGGGCGCTTCCTTTGCCTGGTTTCCATGCAGGTCTGAGTCCTTTCGCCCCTATTTGAAGGGCCAATTGGGTTATTTGCAGCGGGTCCGGATTTCCCCTGATCCGTTGGATCATTCAAAGTTCTATTCCTACAAGGGATTGTTCTCGCTGGGCCTTAGGTTTCACTTTCTAAAACGGCTTTGGATCAGGGAAGAAATTGGTTTGGGGGGGGCCTTGTTCAGGGATCACGGCCATAATCATTGGGGATTGGACCGGAATCTTTCAATTGGCATGGGGGTGGCCTTTTGATTATGCGGAGATTCATCGCCCTTTTGCTTTTACTCCTTCCCCTGGCCCTGCTCAAAGGCCAGCAGCTGATTACCCGCGATTCTTCTCATCTCTTTCCAGGTGGTCGCCATTTTGTGAATTTTCATGTGGGGAGTGGCTTTGAATTGGTCCGTGGGGTGAGGTTTACTTTTTGCCCCAATTATGAATTTGCGGTATCTCCCAGGTTCCATGTCAATCTCGGCCCCGAATTTATGATCAATACAGCCTCGCAGGATACCCTGTTTCCTGCACTTTTGTGGAGTGGGGCGCGTGGCGGTTGCCGTTTTTTCCCCCTACTGCCCAGCAAGGAGAATCAGCCGGTTTTCTTTCTGGACTTCAGCCTCGCCTACGGAAAGGTGCCCTTACCCCACGAAAAAACCTATCAATATTATACATGGGAATTCAGTAATAATTTTCGAATCCCCATTTCGGCCATACTCAAACTGGATTTGGGCATTGCCTTTGCGGGTTACAGAAATTGGAAGCCTGTCGCGGCATTCGGCAATTATTTCGCAATCCGGGCCGGACTTGTGCTGGCCCCGGGCCGGGGTGCAAAGTGAGCAGATAGGAGTGATTGCAATTTGTACTCCTAAATATCGGGATTTTTGGTTGGATGGGGAAATGAAATTGTAAGGGGGGAGGCATGAATGCAATGATATTATCCCGCAAAGTAGAGATTGGCAAAGGAATCCGTATTTTTGGTCTTGATTCAATCTGCAAAAACCATGTTAAGATTTGCCTGCCTGTATGGGGTGATTTTGTTTGGGATGGTGGCTTGCCAGCCGGGCTCCGGGGGTGAGGCAGACAGGCTGGCTCATCTTCCGCCACCGATTCCGGCAGGGGGCCTCAGCGCAAGCGAAGAACTGAAGTACATTGGAGAATCTGATCAGTATCTGCGCAACCAGATGACCTGGGAAGACCTTGCCGGCCTGAAAAGCAATGCCCATACCCCGCTGCTGGACTCGATTGATTTTCGGGATTCCATCCGTTGGCGCAGGGTCATGCAGTTGTACCAGGAGGGGAGGGTGAAGTCGCCGGAGGATCAGTATTACGCGGGGTTGGTGTTTTTGCACACAGGAGGCAGCAAAATCAGGGAGGACTCGCTCTCCCTGGAGCTGGCAACCTCTCTTTTTTCGGAGGTGGCGGAGCATGTGCAGGATTCCGTGATGCAACAAAATGCTATCAACTTCTTACGGGTCGCCACCGATAAAAAAGGACTGGAAACGGGTGAATTGGAAAAAGGATGGAATATTATCTATCTGGAAAAAGATTCACATGAGAAGGATTAGGTCGTAATGGCGCCACTTATCGCCCAGTTTCACTTTACCATCCACCTGTAAGTGATTGTCGTCGATGCGGTGAATGGATTCGATGGTGTAGTTTTTGTTGGTGCCGGGATCGGGCAGGGGCGGGCTTTGATTGACGACTGCTTTATAGCTTTTCTTCCCTTTTACAGGGGTGATCAGTCCATAGGAAATCAGGCTCTGGTCCTCAATAATCAATTGAACAAGATAAAAGCCCGGCTTAAATCTGGATTTGGGAAAATCGAGATAAAGCATGGCGACTGTATCCTGCGTCTCCCAGGGAGCCTTTTGAGTGAGCCCCACGGCGGCCAGGGTTCCGGAGGGAAGGCTTGCCATAAAAAGGGTTTCAGCATCCACCTTTTTCTTTTGGGCTTCCCCCAGGTCTGCAAATGCGGTGGTAAAAAGACGGCGAAGTTTGGTTTGGGAGTTTTGAAGGCTTTTCATGGAATGAGGATTACTTAAGGTAAAGGAAAAAATGGACCCATTCGTCATCCACTCTGACGCGGCCATCCACAAAAATCACTTTGTTGCCATTGGGCTGGTAGTGAACATCAATGGAATCGATTTTCACTTCCTTTTCCGTGCCGCCCCCAGCTTTCCCATCTGCCTGGTACTGCAAGGTGGTGACCATATTGCCTTTCAGGTCCAGAAGCTGAGCCTCTGGCTGAACCTGTCCCCCTTTGGTCAAAAATTCGATCAGATAGTAACCGGGAGGAAACTTACTGCCGGGTAGATTGAGATAGGCAAATAATGTCCTGGTTTTGCCATTTGCGGGCACTCCATCGGGCAGGGCTATGCCTGTCATGGCAATGTTTCCATCCGGAAACGAGCCACAAAACAAATCCTCAATGCAAATGGCAAGGGAATTTTGCCGGGCAGTCTTTTCGAATTCTTTTTTGAGCCTGCGGTCTGATTTCTCAAACAGGGCCTGCGCCCGGGCGGATCTTTTGTCCATGAGTTGTTGTTTTTTTACAAGAATACCTGAAGTTGTGGATTAAAGTTAGGAAACAGGCAGGGATTTAACAAAATGGGATGGCAATTTATATTCTTGTGGTGGTCTGGGCGCTGAGATAGTAAAAATTAATAAGGAGGCTTCTGCCCTGAGTTCATGCCACCGATGGTATTCCATCTACGATAGTAGAAATTAATAGGGAGGCTTCGGCAGTAAGGCACAGTCTGTGATACCGCACATCTACGATAGTAGAAAATAATAAGGAGGCTTCGGCCATAAAGATTTCCCGGCGTGGCGATTGATCTACGATAGTAGAAATTAATAAGGAGGCTTCGGCGATCCACTTCAAGGTTCCTGCCGTCAAATCTACGATAGTAGAAATTAATAAGGAGGCTTCGGCTGGTTTCCATTGGATAAGGCGGATCTAAATCTACGATAGTAGAAATTAATAGGGAGGCTTCGGCAAATGGAAAAACCACAACATTCTTATGATCTACGATAGTAGAAATTACCAGGGAGGCTTCGGCGTGGCTTATGCAGGTGAAAGGCTTTGCATCTACAATAGTAGAAATTACCAGGGAGTTCTGTTTCTGAAATATTAAATAACTGATTTTTCCCGGTTTGCAATGCAGGTGGGTAAAGGTAGAACGAATTGGGGGGGGGATTTGCAAGGGGCCAGGGGTTTTCGGCGCTTAAGTTGCAGATTCTGAAAACAAAGTGATTGCAGTTGGCTGTGGGGAAATGCAAAATAGCTCAACCCGCATCCAAAGGTCTCAATATCATTATTATCATATAAAATTCTAAATCATCATCGATGATCGTTATCATTATATTTCATTTTACAGTTGGTTAAATTGGCCAGGGAAAAAACTGATCCCCCGGTTTTGACCGCATTTGCCCATGAATAATCACACAAAAACCCTCTTTTACCTACTTCCAATGCTCTTGCTTTTTTCCTGCCGGAGCCTGAAAGAAATGGTGGAGCTTAACCAAAAGCAGCTGGTCAGACTTGAAACCATAAATGAATTACTAACCAATTATGAAACCCAATATGATAGTGCGCTGACCCAATTAGAGCAGGTCCGGGATGAAATATCAAAACTTAACTGTGGATCCAGCTCTTTCAAACCTCATCGTGTTTACTATGAGTATGAGAAAGTGTGCATAGGTGGTCCAAATGATCCTTTAGATATTTTTGTCAACTCAGATTCATGTAATGAAATCGTTTTCTTTACTTCCAAAGCCAATCGCCTTAGAATTGATGGTGTTCTGTTAACAGAGGGTATAGAAGAATTAAGAATGAGAGAATTTAGCGCAGGCTCCCCTTATGGTATAATAGACCAGACTTTTAGTTTGACCTTTGGCGACTTTCATTCTTGTATCTTTGTCAGGAAGAAGTTTATTGAATTTAACTGAATGGCCTGTTGGTAAAAATTAAGGACACCCTGAGTGAGGGGCGAAAAGTTGCCAACATCCCCATCTGGAAACTAATTTCTATCCCCAATCCCGGATATATTTGATCGCTCGCCAAAAGTCCATAATTTGAGGACGATTGAAACAAAATGACGAAAGAGCAACAAATAGAAGACAGCCTCATCAGGCACCTTCAGGAACTCAAGTACACCTACCGCCCGGACATCCGCGACCTGCGGTCGCTGGAAGACAATTTCAGAGCCAAATTCAATGCCCGGCACCGGGTAACCCTCAGTGATATCGAATGGGTGAGGCTGAAGGAGCACCTGATCAAATCCGACGTGTTTGATACTTCCCGAAAGCTGCGCGAAACCGCCGACCTGACCCGCGACGATGGTACGCCCCTGTATTACACCCTCATGAATGTGAAGGACTGGTGCAAGAACGATTTTGAAGTGATCCACCAGTTGCGCATCAATACCGCCAGCAGCCACCAGCGCTACGACGTGATCCTGCTCATCAATGGCCTGCCTGTGGTGCAGATCGAGCTCAAGAACCTGCAATTTTCGCCCCGCAAGGCCATGCAGCAAATCGTGGATTACAAAAGCGAGCCCGGCAATGGCTATGGCAACTCCCTGCTTTGCTTCATGCAGCTGTTTATCGTGAGCAACCGCTCAGATACCCGGTATTTTGCCAATAACAACAGCGAGCATTTTGCCTTCAATGCCAATGAGCAATTTCTGCCCGTTTACCAACTGGCCGACGAAAAGAATGAAAAGATCAGGAGGCTGGAAGAATTTACCGATAAGTTTCTGGGCAAATGCACCCTGGGTGAGATGATCAGCAAATACATGGTGCTGGTGCAGGTCGAAAAGAAAATCCTGATCATGCGCCCCTACCAGATCTATGCGGTGAAGGCCATCATGCAGTGTATAGAGCAAAATCGCGGCAACGGCTATATATGGCATACCACGGGCAGCGGCAAGACCCTCACTTCCTTCAAGGCTTCCACCCTGATCCGCGACATGGCCGAGATCGAAAAATGCCTTTTTGTGGTGGACCGCAAAGATCTCGACCGTCAGACCCGCATGGAGTTCAACAAGTTTCAGGAAGGCAGCGTGGAAGACAACACCAATACCGAAACCCTGGTGCGGCGACTGCTCTCCACTTCCAAAACCGACAAAGTGATCGTGACCACCATTCAGAAACTGGGTCTGGCCCTGGATGGCAGCAACGCCAAAAACTACAAAGCAAGGCTCAAAGACCTGGCCGGCAAGCGGGTGGTCTTTATCTTCGACGAGTGCCACCGCTCCCAGTTTGGCGACAACCACAAAGCCATCAAAGAATTTTTCCCCAAAGCCCAGCTGTTTGGCTTCACCGGCACCCCCATATTTGAAGAAAATGCCAGTGACAAAGTTCGGGAAGGCGAAACCGGTGCCTGGAAAACCACCAAATCCATCTTCCAGGAGCAACTGCACGAATACACCATCACCCACGCCATAGAGGACCGCAATGTCTTGCGCTTCCACATCGACTACTACAAGGGTAAGGGCAGCTATGTGCCTCAACCGGGGGAGCCCGTGGCCAAACAAAAAGTGGTGGAGGCCATTCTGAGCAAGCACCAGGCTGCCACCAACGGGCGCAAATTCAACGCCATATTTGCCACCCAGTCCATCAACGACGCCATAGATTACTACCGGCTTTTCAAGGAAATCCAGGAACAAAAGATGGTCATGGATGCCGGTTTTACCCCCCTCAACATCGCCTGCGTATTCTCGCCCCCGGCGGAAGGCAATAAAGATATCCAGCAGATACAGGAAGATCTGGACCAGGAGCGGGAAGACAACCGCGAAAACCCGGAGGAAAAAAAGCGGGCCCTCAAAGAGATCATGGCCGACTACAACCGCAGGTATGGCCACAACCACAGCCTGAGTGAGTTTGACAGCTACTATCAGGATATACAAAAGCGGATCAAGGACCAGAAATACAACCTTGCCCGCAGGGAAAAGATCGACCTCACCATCGTGGTGGATATGCTGCTGACGGGCTTTGACTCCCAATACCTCAATACCCTCTACGTGGACAAAAACCTGAAGGCCCATGGGCTGATCCAGGCATTTTCGCGCACCAACCGGGTGCTCAACGATTCCAAGCCTTTTGGTAACATTCTCGACTATCGTTCCCAGCAGGCAGCCGTAAATAAAGCCATCACCCTCTTCTCGGGCGAAAACACGGAAAGGCCGGTCGAAATCTGGGAAGTGCCCCCGGCCAGCAAAGTCATCACTGACTTTCGCGAAGCGGTCAAAAACCTGGGCTACTTCATGGATGAGCAAAACCTGGTCCATGACGCAGGGGCGGTCTATAATATCAAGGGCGACACCTCACGCATCGAGTTTGTGAAGAAGTTCAAGGAAGTGCAGCGCCTCAAAACCCAACTGGATCAATACACGGATCTGGAAGAGGAGCAACACGAGGCCATTGAAGACATCATGCCTGAGGATACCTTCCTGGAGTTCAGGAGCTCCTACCTCGAAACGGCCAAACAACTGCAGGCCATCCAGCAAAAGGAAGGCGACGATGCCCCTCCCGAAATCCAGGAACTGGATTTTGAATATGTGCTTTTTGCCTCGGCCCTGATCGACTACGACTACATCATGGGCCTGATCGCGGCCAATTCTGAGGGTAAACCTTCCAGCCAGCGCATGACCCGCGAGCAGGTAAAAACCCTGCTCAAGGCCAACTCCAACCTCATGGATGAGGAGGAAGACCTGAGTGAGTACATCGACAGCCTGGAGTGGGGCGTGAGCCACCAGGTGGAAGAATTGAAAAAGGGCTTTGAGACCTTCCGGCGCGAAAAGCAGGAACGCTTCATGCGCAACCTCGCCCAGACCCACGGCCTGCCCCTGGCCGACCTGCAGGCCTTTGTGAATGGCATCATGGAGCGCAAAATATTCGATGGGGAAAAACTAACCGACCTGCTGGCCCCCCTCGAGCTGGGCTGGAAAGACCGCCGGCTCAAAGAACTGTCACTCATGGACGATCTGGTACCTCATTTACAAAAACTGGCCGCCGGAGCCGAAATCTCAGGACTGAACGCGTATGAATAAGCAACACAAACGGGTGCCTGAACTGAGGTTTCCTGAGTTTGAACAGGATGGGGAGTGGGAGGAGAAGAAGCTAGGGGAAATTACGAGTGTTGTTTCGAAGAGAAACAAAAAGAAGAAGGATTTTCCTATCTATTCGATTAATAATAGAGAAGGTTTTATTCCACAGGGCCAGCAATTTGAGGGAGTGGATAGCAAAATTAGGGGGTATGATACATCTTTGTACAAAGTAATCAATAAAAACACTTTTGCCTACAATCCAGCAAGGATTGATGTTGGATCCTTAGGTTACAGTGGGGAGTTAAACAACATCCTGATAAGCTCACTTTACGTTTGCTTTATTACTGATAACGAGTTGGATGATTATTTTCTACTTTATTTTTTCAATACCTTTCAATTTAATAAGCGAGTTAAGGACAACCTGGAAGGAGGCATCAGAAACTACCTGTTTTATGAGAATTTTTCCAGAATTAATGTTGCTTATCCCAATCTACTCGAACAACAAAAAATCGCCTCCTGCCTTTCCACCCTGGATGACCTGCTCGCGGCCCAGCGCAACCGCCTGCAAGCCCTGCACGACCACAAAAAGGGCCTGATGCAAAAGCTTTTCCCCCAAAAAGGGGAGAGGGTGCCCCAATTTCGCTTTCCTGAGTTTGCCCGGGATGGGGAGTGGGTGGAGAAGAAGTTGGGGGAGGTTTGTGAAATGCAAGCAGGCAAGTTTATTAGTGCCTCTGATATTTTTCAGGAATTTTCAAGCAATTTATTTCCTTGTTATGGGGGAAATGGATTGCGTGGATTTGTCAAATCACATAATCATGAAGGCTTGTTTTCCCTAATTGGCCGCCAGGGAGCATTATGCGGTAATATTACCCTTGCAGAGGGAAAATTTTATGCTACGGAGCATGCATTGGTAGTAAAACCAAGTAGTTTTATAGAAACAAAGTGGCTTTATTGGGCCCTGATTTATTTAAATCTAAACAAGTATTCAACAGGGCAGGCTCAGCCCGGTCTGTCAGTAAATCTTCTTGAAAAGGTTGATATTTTTTGTCCTTCTACTATTCAAGAGCAACAAAAAATCGCCTCCTGTCTTTCTGCCTTAGATGATTCTATCTCTGCCCTGGAAGAAAAGATCAAACAACTGGAACTACATAAAAAGGGCCTGCTGCAGGGCCTCTTTCCCTCGGCCACGAACTAAAAAATGAGCAATCAACCCACCATCTACCGGTACCCCAGCCTGGCCAAAGTGGCCACCCGCCTGCGTGACGACCTCAACAGTCGCGATTACATTTTGCTGTTTGCCCATAATGGCACGGGCAAAACCCGCTTGTCCATGGAGTTCAAGGACCGCAGCAAAAAACGGCGCAGGGACCCGGTCACGGATACCCTCTATTTCAATGCCTTTACCGAGGACTTGTTTCACTGGAATAACGACCTGGAAGCAGACAGAGATCGGTTTTTGATTATCAACCACCAGTCTCAGTTTACGGCAGGTATTCCCGGCCTGGCTTTGGAAGACAGAATATTTGCCTTCCTGGAACGCTATGCTGATTTCAATTTCAGGATTGATGCCACGGGTGAGGTTTGGAAAGTAGTTTTCTACAAAGGAACCCGGGATAACATCAAAGTTTCGCGGGGAGAGGAGAATATCTTCAAATGGTGTCTTTTTATGGCCATCGCCCAACTGGCCATCGACGACGAGGAGGGCACCGGCCCCTACAACTGGGTGAAAAATATCTACATAGACGATCCCATTTCCTCCCTCGACGACAATAACGCCATCGGGGTGGCTAGCGACCTGGCCAAACTGATCAAAAAGAATCCGGGCAAGGTGAAAGTGGTGATTTCCACCCACCACGCTCTGTTTTATAATGTAATGTATAACGAACTGAGGCAACAGGGGAGAGCCAGTTACTTCCTGCATAAGAAAGATGATAAATACCTGCTGCAATCCACCGAAGACACGCCCTTTTTCCACCATGTGGCTCTGGTGAGTGAAATGAAGGCGGCCGCAGATTCAGGCAACATCAAGACCTATCATTTCAACGTACTGCGCAGTATCCTGGAAAAAACCTCTGCCTATTTTGGCTTTGACGACTTTTCTGCCTGCCTCCAGGGGGTGGAAGATGAGGTGCTTTTTTCCAGAGCCCTCAACCTGCTCAGCCATGGACGCTATTCCATCTATCAGCCGGTGGAGATGAATGATGACAATAAAGACCTGTTTCGCAACATCCTGTATGCCTTTCTGGGCAAATATGAATTCAGGTTCCCCCAAATTTTCGCCGATCAACCCCAAACCGCACAATGACTCAAAAAGACCAACAACTCCTCGGTAAGACCCTGTGGGACATTGCCAACCAGCTACGTGGGGCCATGAACCCCGACGATTTCCGGGATTACATGCTTTCCTTTCTGTTCTTGCGTTATCTCTCCACCACTTACGAAGGGGCCGCCCAAAAGGAACTTGGAAGCGACTACCCCAGGCTGGCCGGCAAAGACCCCCGGGTACCTCTGGCCATATGGTATGAGAAAAACAAGGCAGATGTGCCTGATTTTGAAAAGCAGATGCGCCGCAAGGTACATTACGTGATCCAGCCCGACCATCTTTGGAGTCATATCTATGTGCTGGCCCACAGCCACAACGACAAATTGCTGCAAACCCTCGAAGAGGGTTTTCGCTATATCGAAAACGAATCCTTTGACAGTACTTTTCAGGGGCTGTTTTCTGAGATCAACCTCAACTCTGAGAAGCTGGGCCGCAATTATGCTGAGCGCAACAAACGCCTGTGCACCATCATTGAGAAGATCGCCGAGGGCATTGCCGAATTCTCCACCGAGGTGGATGCCCTGGGCGATGCCTACGAGTACCTGATTGGGGAATTTGCTGCCGGATCGGGCAAAAAAGCAGGCGAGTTTTACACTCCCCAGCAGATTTCAACCATCTTGTCCCGGATTGTGACCCTCGACAGCCAGGACCCCGCCACCGGCTTCAAAAAGAAGCTGGAAAAGGTGCTGGATTTTGCCTGCGGCTCAGGGTCTCTGCTGCTCAATGTACGCAAGCATGTGCAGGGCACCATTGGCAAGATATTCGGGCAGGAAAAAAACATCACCACCTACAACCTGGCCCGCATGAATATGCTGTTGCACGGGGTTAAGGATACGGAGTTTGAAATTTACCACGGCGATACCCTGCTCAATCAGTGGCCGCTGCTGAGTGAAATGAACCCCTCCAAAAAGATTGAATTCGACGCCATTGTGGCCAATCCTCCCTTTTCCCTGCGCTGGGAGCCTACCGAGGAACTGGCCGGGGACTTTCGCTTCAAGGGCTACGGCATGGCGCCCAAATCAGCGGCTGACTTTGCCTTTTTGCTGCATGGCTTTCACTTTCTGAGTCAGGAAGGCACCATGGCCATCATTCTGCCCCATGGGGTGCTGTTTCGGGGTGGGGCCGAGGAGCGCATCCGCACCAAGCTGCTACAAGACAACCACATCGACACCGTGATCGGGCTGCCCTCCAATCTCTTTTACTCCACCGGCATCCCGGTGTGTATCCTGGTGCTCAAGCGCTGCAAAAAGCACGATGATGTACTGTTTATCAATGCCGCGGAGGAATTTGACAAGGGCAAAAGGCAGAATACCCTCAACGAAGACCATATCCACCACATCGTGGAAACCTACCAGTACAGGAAGGAGAAAAAGCGCTATGCCCGCCGGGTATCCATGCAGGAGATTGAGGAGAATGGCTATAACCTGAATATATCCCGGTATGTGAGCACCGCAGTAGAGGAGGAAAAGATCGACCTGAAGGAAGTGAACCAGCGGCTGTCCGCCCTCAATCAAAAGATCGAAGAAAGCACCGCAGAGCACAACCGCTACCTGAAGGAATTGGGGCTGGATCCGATCTGATTACAGGCTCCAGGTTTTCGTTCTGGGGTTTGGTTGATTGCCTGTTCCCTTACCCCATCACCATCTCATATACCTCCCTGCTCATCTTCACCGAAACCAGGCCATAAGCGTAGATAAAAACGTGGTCCGGCTCGGTTTGGCGCTGGCGGTGCCATACTTCCAGGTAGTCCTCATTTAACTCAAATTCATAATATTCGACCTGGGCATTGAAAGCCCGGCTGATATTCAGTTGCAGGTTGCCATTGCTGTGGATAAGGGCTATCTTTACCTCACGGCCCAGCTCATTGATGCGGGTAAGAAGGTCTTTGATCGTCATACTATTGCTCTTTAGGTTTTGGCAGGAAGTACTTTCCTTGCGGCCAAGTTAATTGAATTTAGGTTAAGACAATAATTTGCCTTCAGGCGGGCTTGTCTCTGGCAACCTTTTGGCTGCCTCCCGAAATTCCGGAATTTACCCCCAAACTCCCCGCCAAAAACGGCCCTGGTTGGCTCAGAAAGCCCAAACAAAGGTTGGGGGTACCCCTGAACTAGGTTGAGGGTACCCCTGGACTAAGTTGGGGGTAGCTCTGAGGTAAGTTGGAGGTAGCTCTGAGGTAAGTTGGAGGTAGCTCCGGGCTACCCCTGAGGTAGTTCTGTGGTACCCAGAGGGTAGCTCGTTACTACCCAGAGGGTAGCTCGTTACTACCCTGAGGGTAGCTCGTTACTGCCCGGAGGGTACCTCCGTACTACCCTGAGGGTAGCTCTTTACTACCCTGAGGGTAGCTCTTTACTACCCTGAGGGTAGCTCCGTACTACCCTGAGGGTAGCTCTTTACTACCCTGAGGGTAGCTCTTTACTACCCTGAGGGTAGCTCCGTACTACCCTGAGGGTAGCTCCGTACTACCCTGAGGGTAGCTCGTTACTACCCTGAGGGTAGCTCGTTACTACCCTGAGGGTAGCTCCTTACTACCCTGGAGGTAGCTCCGTACTACCCTGGAGGTAGCTCCGTACTACCCTGAACTTACCCCTGTACTACCCTGAACCTACCCCCATATTACCCTAAGGGTAGCTCCGTACTACCCTGAGGGTAGCTCCGTACTACCCTAAGGGTAGCTCTGAGGTACCCTGAGGGTACCTTTTTGGTTCCCTCACGCAACCTTGCGACATGGCCTGCGTGAGGGGTATTTTCGAATAGGTAAACATTGCAAACCGATATGCAATAGATTATTATTTCTTGAAAATACGCAGAATTCTGCGGCAGCCCAGGCTACAAAGTGTCACGTATTTCCTTACAAGTGGAGGTATGGCCCTCTGCGCGGACAATTGGTTGACCGCAGCGCGGTCACATGAAAAAACTATATCGTCAATTCCCTGGGTGTGGGTCTTTCCTGCAATAATTCGACCCCTTCACTGCGTGACTCCTGCGGGGCGAATCCTGACCACCTCACGCAGAGGAGCCGCCCCTCCGGGGCTGACCTTTCGGGAAAAGCTTCCCTACCTGGGAGACGCCCCGCTGGGGCTCGCCTTCCTTGCGGGCAAGGATTTTTTCCCTTCAGATTTCAACATCAGAATGAAATGAAGAGAGGAAAAGCCCCTGCGGGGCTATTCCGCGGGCCGGGCCCCGCATAGAGAAACTCACCCCTGCCCGAAGGGCATCCCCTCTCTCCCGGTAGCGGCAAAGAGGGGAATTCGGGAACTGAATGGGGTTGGTTTCAATCGATTGGGACAATAGGGTCACGCAGGGGATTTCGCCCTGCCCGGAAGGGCAGACAGATGACCGCAGAGCGGTCAAACTATTGTAGCCTGTGAAACAGGGTTAAATTTACGACTGCAGCGCGGTCGCATTATTAAGCACCGTCATTTCCCTGCAGGTTGGGATTTCGTGGAAGATTGCCGCCAGGATTACGTACCCTGACCTTCCAGGTCAGGAGGAAGCCCCGGAGGGGCGGTTCCCTGGTAGCCAATGCCACGGGCATTGAAATGGAGCCCCGGAGGGGCGGTTCCTGATGGCATAGGATTCGCCCCGCTGGGGCTCTTTTCCCAAAAATCGCTTGCTCTGCCAAGGTGCCGCCCCGCTGGGGCTCGTTCACGTTTCGTGCCTTTTATCCGGGGCTTACGCCCCGGACTCCGGTATTTCGCCACTTCCCGGGGGCCACTCCTGCGAAGACGGGGCTATGGCGCGGGCCGCCGGTCCGCCGGGTGATACCTGCTCAAAGCGGATAGTTAGCTTCCGGCTCGGGTCCGTTACTGTAATATGCCAAATGGGCAATCTGGTGTCTTTCCAGGGTAGAATACCTGAGCCGACTGATATCGGCTTTGAGGCGGGCTTTTTTGTATCCATGCTCGAGGCTTCTGAACAGGGTCTCGTATGCCCGGAATACAATTTCCCAGGTATAGCGTTGCCGGGCGATGGCTTTCATGGCGGCTCCAAGTCTGGCATAGTCAGGCGGCCCCAGGTTTCTGATCAGTTGGATCAGTTCAGTGGAATTGCGAAAGTACGCGGCTTCGCCCTGAGTGGTCTCCCGGTTGTAGGGTACATCATAGGCCAGGACCGGAAGTCCAAGGTACATGGCCTCCACCAGGGAGGGATTGGTGCCCCCCACGCTATGCCCATGGAGGTAAACCTGGCAATTGGAGCGCAGCAGATTGAGGGTCTCTGGTTCATAGATGGGGTCGGCCAGGGTCAGGTTGGGCAGATTTTTGTACCTTTCCCGGAGTGACCTGCCATAATCACTTTCATCCCAGTTTCCCACCAGGACCAACCTGCGGGGGGCCAGGGCCTCAAAAGCAGCAAGGAGCCGGTGGATATTATTTTCGGGTTCAATCCGACATACCGAAAAGGCATAATCATCCCCTATAAAGGGGAAAATTTCCAGGTCCTCCGGTCTGATTTCTACCGGAAACACATGGTCGCCCCCGTATTCGATCAGGCGACTGATGGTGCCGTATCGTTTTCCGGTATAAAACCGCAACACGGTATTGTCTGTAATATCGGCATGGCTGTACCTGATGGCAAAGTATTCGGATATTTCCAGAAATCGCCGTGCCAGTGGGTGGCATTTGCCCCTTTTCCATTCCAGACCGTCTATATTCACGATGAGTTTTTTACGGCTGATCAGGCGCACCAGGGGGAGAAGGATGCCCCCCGAAACTCCAAAAATCAGCAGGTAATCTGCATAGAACAGGGCATGAATAATGGATATCATATCGTAAATGATGCCCTGGGGGCCGTTGGCCCTGAGGGGGAGAAAAATGCGCCGGGCTCCTGCAAAAAATCTCTTTCGCTCCTCCGGCCCATAAACGGTACTACTGCAGTACACAGTGAGTTCATACATTCCGGCCCAGTAGGTTACCATTTGGTGAGCCAGGGTTTCGAAGCCCCCGTATTTGCCGGGCACCCCTGCGGTGCCAATCAGGGCCAGTCTGGGAAGAGGTTTTGCGTGTTTCATGGGTTTGTATTCAGACAGTGATATACTTTACATATATTTTGGTGCAATTCATTTCTGATACACATTTCCTCCCCGGCTTTCCCCGGTGTGTGATTTCAGGCAGAAGAAATTGGGAACAGCTTTTTCCAGAAAGGGCGGTTTTCCTGTCTGGCCTGCCGGGTCACACTTTCGAGGCGGTCCAGCACCAGATGCAGGCGCTCTATTTCACCTGCTCCCTTGACCACATAGTCAAAGGCGCCCCGTTTCAGGCTCTCCACCGCCACCTTTACCTCCTCCTGGCCCGACAGGAATATGACCTGAATGCCCGGGTTATAACCTTTGATGCGGGTCAGAATCTCCAGACCGCTCTGTCCGCCCACAAAGTGGTGGTCGAGCAGGATCAGATCGGGATCCTCGTGCAGGGCTTTCAGCAATTCTTCCCCTGACACGAAGGAGTGTACTTCCTCGTACAGGTTGCCCAGGGCCGCTTCCAGACTGAGGCGGTAAACCGGGTTGTCTTCGGCGATAAACACCTTTCTGTATTGTCGTTTCATCACATGGGTTATTTATGGTTTAATTGATTTTACCAATCGGGGGGCAGTTTTAATAATCCGCCTTTGAGGCCTGTATGATGTATTTTATGGCACATATGATTTTGATAAACCCCAACTTTGGGACAGAAATCCCGGTGCGGGACCGGTCCTTTCAAAACCCAAAGTCGCGCTGCACGGCGGCCACGGTGGCCTCAAGGGTTTCGGCCACTTCCCTGACCTCCCTTTTCCAGGTGGGATGATCGCTCACCTGGGGGGCACCTCCGCCGAGTTTGTCCACCTGGGGCAGGATGGACCGGATGCCCAGCATGCGCACCGAGGGCTTGATCTGGTGCACCAGGGCGCAGGCCCCGGCAAAGTCGTCGTGGGTGGAGGAGGCCCGCAGGTTTTGCACGATCTCCGGGGTGGACTGGCAAAATACCTTGAGCATGCGGGTCACAAAGGTGGCGCTGCCCTGTCCCTGTTTAAGCAGATCCAAGGTAGAGTACAGACTCGAAGACGGTAGCACCTGATCAGGGTGAGCCCGCTGGCGTGACTGGTTGACCAGATCGAGGATGGTGGAGATGAGTTGCCGGGGATCGAAGGGCTTGGAGAGGTAGGAATCCATGCCTGCTTCCAGATAGCTGTCTTTCTGGCCTTCCATGGCATTGGCGGTAAGGGCAATGATGGGAATTTTGAGGCCCATTTCCTGGCGGATGATGCGGGTGGCCTCGATGCCGCCCATCTCGGGCATCTGTATATCCATGAGCACCAGGTCAAAGGCTTCCTGCCGCAGCTTTTCCAGCCCGACCCGCCCGTTTTCGGCCCACACCATGACTATGCCAGACTCTTCCAGCATGGCAGCGGCCAGTTCGCGGTTGTAGAGATTGTCTTCCACCAGCAAGACCCGCACCCCTTTGAGCTGGGCGGTGGCCTGGTTTTTTTCGGGGAAGGTGTTTTCCTTTTCGAGTTTTCCCTGGGGCAGTTCCAGCTCGAAGAAGAATTTGGAGCCCACTCCTTTGGTGCTTTCCATGCCCAGCTTGCCTCCCAGCAATTCCACCAATTGCTTGCTGATGGCCAGGCCGAGCCCGGTGCCCCCATAGCGGCGCGAAGTGCCGATGTCTTCCTGCTCGAAACTCTCAAAGATCATGGCCTGCTTGGCCTGGTCGATGCCAATGCCGGTGTCGCTGACCATAAACCGGAGGCGGATTTCCGAGCCCAGGCGGGGCAGTCGCCGCACCGAAAGGCGCACCTCGCCCTCTTCCGTAAATTTGAGGGCGTTGCCCAGCAGGTTGAGCAATATCTGACCCAGCCTTTCCGGATCGCTGATCAGCACTTCGGGGATGGTGGGGTCATAATCCATGCGCAGGGGAATGCCCATTTCGCGGGCCTTGAAGGCGAGGCTGTTTTCGAGGTTGATGAGCAGGCGGGGCAGGCTGAAGGAGCGGGGGGCGATGCGCAGCATGCCGGCTTCGATCTTGCTGAAATCCAGGATGTCGTTGACCACCACCAGCAGGTTTTCGGCGGAATTTTTGATCACTTCCAGGTAACGTGACTGGCGGGGATCGAGACTGGATTTTTCGAGCAGATTGGCCATGCCGATAATGGCATTCATGGGGGTGCGGATCTCGTGGCTCATATTGGCCAGAAACATTTCGCGGGCCTTGACCGAGGCCTCGGCCGCCTCGCGGGCCTGAACCAGGTCGCGCTCCACCTTTTTGAGGTGAGAGTTGTCGATGATATACACGTTGGTGTAGCCGTTTTCCTGCACCGGCACAAAATACACCTCATACCAGCGCTGGCCCAGCACGATTTCGCCGGTTCTGCGCTCGCCCAGCCGGTAGACCTCCTCTATGGTTTGCCGGAAATGATCTGCGGCCTCCGTATTATCCCCGCGGGAAAATTCCTCACAAAAGGCTTCGCCCAGGTCATTGCCATAGATGCGCTGCCCCGACTCCATGTAGCGCAGGACTCCGTAGGGCGCTTCGCTGGCAAATTTGGCCACCAGGGAGAGGGAGCGTTGCTGCTCTTTCCGGGCGGTGATATCCTGGTAGCGCCAGAAATGGCCCAGATAGACCTCGTCTCTCAGGATGGGTACATAGTCGCGGCTGAAAACCCTTCCGTCCACCAGTTCCAGTTCTTCGTTCACCCTGAGTTGCTGGTCGTGCAGCAATTGCTCTATGCCGCGCAGGAAGCCCCGGGGGTCGCAAAACAGGTGCATGACCTGCTCACCCGACTCGGAGCAATCGCTGCCCAGCAGCAATTCGGGGCTCACGGGTATGCCAAAGATGTCGCAAAAGCGCTGGTTGACCACCACGATGAAGCGGTTTTCGTCTTCAACCAGGATGCCGTCCTGCAGGTTTTGGATCAGGGTCTTGAGCCTGAGCACGGCGGTGGAGAGCAATTCGGAGCCTTCGGCCACCCGGGCTTCGAGTTTCTGGTTGAGGCCCAGCAGTTCGCGGGTGGCCTCCTGCAATTGCCGGTTCTGGCCTTCAGGCTGGTTTTCGGCTTCGTTGCGGGTCTGCCCGTTGGATTTGGTATGTGTTTTTTCCTTATCCATTAAGGTAATTGACAATGTGTTTTTCATATCAACAGGTGTATTAATTAAAGTTCTGATATTGACCGATCCCCCAACAGGGGTAAGGTTCAAGCCCGGTTATTTCCGTTCCGGATGCAGTCCGGGAGGGTCGCAGGGTTGACTTCTGGTGGGCTGAGATTTCTTGTGGTTTTTGAAGATAATTCGAGTGATTCACCGAACCATGGGTCAGACTCCACAATAAAGATATGGGAACGCTCCTGAAGCATTTTTACCTCCTGAATAATTGATGTATGCAAGCGGGGATTTTGCCTGATGGCTTGTCCCCGGCGGATAAGACAAATTTAGGCAGGTCCGGGCCAAAAACCAACGCACGGGGCTCAAATTGGGTGTTTTTGCGGAAGGAGTGGGGTAAATCACCCAGAGCGGCAAAGGGGGCCGGAGAGGGAGAAATGATCGTTTTGCACAGACAGAGGGCGGGATTTTGAGCGGAAAAATATTTTTGCGAATTATCATGCCCCTGTTGTATCAGGTAGGTGAATTCGCTTAGGGAAAGGGTGGGAGGGAGTAGGGGATATTGCGGTCATATATAGGTGAAAGCGTCATATATTGAATGAATAGATGTTTTGTTTTTCACCCTGAGGGGAAATATCCCGGATTGAAAAAGTCATAAAGTTTGAAAATCGGGTTTGCCAGCTAAGCGGGGCCGCTTTAATTGGTCCCAAAATTATCCTCCAAATATTATTGGTAAAGACATGCGAACACTCACCTTAATTTTTCTGGGCATTGCCTCCTTTCAATTTGGGAGGGCCCAACTGTTCACCCTGAGAAACCCCTACACAGGCGGCCATCAGGCATTTACACATTTTGACCCGGATGGATTGAATCAGTTTGTGGTTCAGTTCAACCTGATGTACGCCAACGACCTCAAAAC
Source organism: Bacteroidia bacterium (assembly GCA_020635905.1). GTDB lineage: Bacteria > Bacteroidota > Bacteroidia > J057 > JADKCL01 > JACJYV01. The sequence continues at coordinate 593,722 of JACJYV010000004.1, read as the reverse complement.
GGGTTTCAGCCAGTACAAGGGCTCTGAATTGGGCCAGACCTTTTCCACCAGCGGGCTGAGGTTTGTCTGGGGCAAGAAAAAGGTCCAGTGGACGGCCAGCTCTGATGCTTCTTTTGGGATAGGGAAGAAGCGAAACACGGCCACCTTCAAAAACGGGCTGGAACAAAATCTGTTTTTGCGCTATACCAGCAGCCAGGTAAATGTGACTTTCGGGGTAGCCCTGAAGGAAAACAGGTATTGGCTGGAGGCGCTGTACTGCACCAATCTGGGTAAAATCTATCTGGAATATTCCACCGTTCACCTGAACGGAGTGGAAAGCTTCGGACCGGAATACCGCCTCAACGGAGTGTATGAAGGCACGATCAAAACCCAGGAACTGGGTTTGCAGGCCAGCATGCGTTTTGGTAAACGCTTTGTGCTCTACACCCGGGCCTTTTACCCGATTGCCATCACCGGGCCCAAAGCAGATGAAAGGTATTTTACCGATGCCCGCACCACCCGCGACGAGCCCAATAATTTTCCTTCCAATTATGATAATTATGTTCAGGATCCAGTCACTTATGCCAACGAACACCAGGGACTCAATTCAGGCAACTTCAAAGGCCTGTCTTACGGCTTTGGCTTACTGATGATGCTTGGCAAAACAGAAAGGAAACCCAAATCATGAAAATGCTGCAAAAATATACCATGCTGCCCCTGCTGGTCCTGATTTTACTGGCCTGTAATAAGCAGGCCAAAGTTATGAACGGCCTGGAGGGCACCTGGAAGATTGAAGCCTCCACCGTGGTCATCATGGATTCACTGGGGGTTGAGGTCAGCAATGTAACCGAAAATAATGTCGGTCAACTGGTGCTCTATGAGGATATGGACAATCCATCCAAAGAAAGCCTGGCCTATAATTTTACCTTCATGCAAAACGACAGCCTGCTGTACCAGAAAGAAGGAACCCTCTACAGCGACCCACGCAAACGGCGCATCATCATGGAACACGTTTTGAGCGATTCCACCACCATGAGCGCCATCGTGTGGACCATTGAGAAGGATAAGAGCAAAAAGCAGGTTTGGTCCACTTACGGGGTTGACGGGGAATTGTTTTACCCCACCAACAGCAATAATCCGGGCCAAGCCTCCAACTGGGTGTACTGGACGCTGGAACTCAAGCTGGAATAAGCTGAAAAATTATCCGCAGGGTGACAGCGGGAAGCAGATTTTTGGTTTTATAGCGTAATACCTACCTTAGATTCCCCTGAAACCCTGCGGTATTCCGGTTTTTGAAATGATTTGTCCAGGGATATCTGGCTTTCTGAAAGCAAGATTTTGGTGGTTTTTTGGACCATGCTTGCTAAATTTAAGCCTGATACCAGTTAAACCCCAGCACCATGGACAATTCCCGGGTTTTTAAGATGGCTTTCGCCAGTGTTTATCCCCACTACCTGACCAAAGCGGAGAAAAAGGGCCGCACCAAAGCGGAGGTGGATGAAATCATCTGCTGGCTGACCGGCTATGACCAGGCGGCCTTGCAGCGGCAAATCGACGAACGGAAGGACTTTACCGCCTTTTTTGCGGAAGCTCCCCAGCTGAATCCCAATGTTTCGAAGATCACGGGCGTGATCTGTGGGTACCGGGTGGAGGAGATCGAAGATCCCCTCATGCAGAAGATCCGCTACCTGGATAAGCTGATCGATGAACTGGCCAAGGGGAAGGCGATGGGGAAGATTTTGAGGGAGTGAGTTTGGCAATGGGCAATGAACAATGAGCAATGAACGATTGGGGTTAGGGAAAAGGAAAAACCACTGAGATCACAGAGATTTTGGTTTTCCGCAGGAGTGGGCACGAAACGGGGGAGGACACAGAGCATCAATGGGCAATGAACAATGAGCAATGGGCGATGAAAATTGGTGGGTTTTAACCCGCCAATTCCAAAATTACCCGTCTGATGATCAGGCATAATGAATGGATCAATCCATAGGGGTGGGTTTTAACCCTTCCCTTTTGAGGAAATGAGCAATTTGCAATGAACAATTGGAGTAAGGGAAAAGGAAAAACCACTGAGATCACAGAGATTTTGGTTTTTCCCAGGTTTGCGCACCCAAAACTAGGGGGAGATATCCCAGGGGAAAAGAATGCACTGAAACCCTTTGAGAATCAGATAATGAACCCTGAGAGGGAACAATATAAAATATAGCAGGGAAAATAAAAGAGGCAAATACAGGAAATAAGCCAATTCTACTTTGTCACATTCAACTCCAGGCAGCTCACTTTAATCCCTATCTGTTGTAGTAGGGTTCAAATTAATCATTTTCCCAACCTTTTGGCTTGAATTTCGGTTGGATTGGGATTTGATCGTCTGTTTGGGGTAAAATCCTGCCCTTTGTCTGTCCTTGAGGGGCGACATTATTGGAAAGGATTTGGTGGAGATTAGAGGTTTCGGGGTCTGCGTTGGAGAAGGAGAATTTGATTTCACCCCCCTCAAAATCCTTCCTGATGATCAAGGTTAATTGCCATGGTTCAGGGCTTTCCTGGTCCCAAAGCCAGATGGTGGCCTGGTGGAAATACGCGTTGATCCTGCCTTTGGTCCCATCTCTGAAAGCAAGCAGTTGCCAATCATCTGGTTTGAGGTTTTTGGCATAGGTATCCAGTTTGGTGGAAGGGGTATCGGTCCTCAGATTCTTGTATTTAGGCCCTTTTTTGTCAGGATCTGTCGTGGGGACGAATAAATTGGGTTTGGATAAATAGACATGTTGGTTTGTACGCACATCCGCCATGAAAGTGAGTCCAAGTTGGTGCAACTCCTGAATGAACTCATATTTTGCTCCATAAAGGGCATCGCAACCCACCCAACCAAACTCAATTCCATCCGCAATCGCCTTTTTGACCATCGCCATAGCCATCTCAGGTTTGGTTTTGAACTCCATCTCTTCAGGGATACTGGCCATTTTGCGTCTTTTGGGATCATTTGCCCAGGACTTTGGCATGAATAATTGCATGTTGATCAGATTGTAGAGGTGTCCCTGGCATAAGCTTAGCCCTACCGAAACCTGGCCATTGTCCTGTTTACCCAAACAGCCCAGCCACTGACGATCAACACACGCAGAATGCCTGCCCTTCTTGGGAAAACCTACCTCATCTACAATCAAACCAACGTCATGAACGGAATGGCCTTGTTTTTTGAAATATCGACCTTTTCTGTGGATATTAACCCTCCGCTCAAATCCCAGGTGCATTTTTCCTGATTTTTGGAAATGGTTATGGCGCATTGCTTGCCTTGGCTTTGCCCGCAAATAAACCGAAACCCCATCTCAGGGGCTTTGAAAAAAGATAGGATTGCATAACTTGCACCCCATGGTTCAATTGCTCCGGTCTCTGTACATGGTGTACGGGTTGTTGATCTTCACCGTCCAATTGTTGGTCTACGCCCCATTTTTCGTGTTGGGATTTGCCATTTTTGGCAAGTCCGCGGAAAGGCCGCTCGGCTGGATCGCCCACAAGGTCGTGGGGCCGACGACCATGTTGCTGTGTTTGGTTTTTCTCCAAACCCGGGGAAAGAAGACGATCCGGGGTACCGGCCCCCACATCATCGTGAGCAATCACAGCAGTTTTCTCGACATTCTCCTGAATGCCGCAGCCTATCCGGGAACCTATAAATGGCTGAGTAAAAAGGAAATGGCGAAGGTCCCCATCTTCGGGGTGGTGGTGAAAGGGCTTTGCATTTTTGTCGACCGGCGGAGCCCCGAATCCCGCCAACAGAGCTACGAAGACATGAAAAGTTGTCTGGAAAATGGCTCTTCCATTCTTCTCTACCCGGAAGGCACCCGGAATCGAACCGGCGAACCGCTCCAACCGTTTTACGACGGAGCCTTTAGATTGGCATCCGAGACGGGCTTTCCCCTTGCGGTCAATACCTTAAAATCCCCCGGAAAGCTGGCCAGCCCGCACCGCCCGCTCGATTTGCGGCCGGGCATCGTCCATGCCTATTGGGACCTCATCCCGGATACCCAGGCCCGGGACATCGAGGACCTGAAATCTCAGGTCCGGGGCATCATGATCTCGAACCTGGGGGAATAATTTTCTTCCCGAGGCCGGGTTCTGCAGATTTAATTCCGGGAATGGGCGGGCATTCCGTTCTCAATTCCGACCAAAATCCAGGAAATTCACTCACGCGACATATCCCTATTTTAAGCACAAAGCCACAAGCCTCACATTTCATTAGTCCCTATATTTAGGGGGCAAAACGATCTGCCTGACCGCCATCAACCAACCCAATCGCCCGGATTTGACCATCCGAGCTGAGGGGAAATCTACACGAAAGGAGAAAAATGAACTATTCTGAGATACTGCGGGAGCTTTCACCCCAAAACAATCAACTCACCGTCACGACCGACACCTGCCAGGGTGCCTTCCGGGATTTTTTGGAATCCTATTATTACTCCGAAGGAAATGTGTTGCAAATCGACGGGGTGGAGGTCCGGCAAGACGCGGCCAATGGCAGCATCGCCTTTCGCGGGACTTCGAGTTACCGATTCCAGGGCGCGGAGGGCCTGTTCAATGTCCCGACAGAGCTGACCGTGACGGTGCAGTCCGATGCGCCATTGTACATTTCGGTGCGGTATGCGCTGATCCGGCCCGGCCAATCGGGCAGCTACTGGAAGTTTTCCGATGCGTTTCCGGACCTGCCGGACGACATCCGGACGGTTCCCGAAGTGGTGAACGAGGGGGGCAGCGGCCGCGGCCTCAGCAGCCTGGCAACTGGTTTTCTCAGCAGCCAATCCGGCGCCGGAACCCAATTCTACGACTCCGTTCCGATGCTGGACAAGTTCATTTTCACTGAATCGGACATCCTGATCTCGAACCGCGCCGCTACCGATCCCAAGTGGCAGCAGGAGGTGGCTCCCGGGATCAATTTTGTAGGAAAAATGCGGCCGCTGGGCTTTCTCGGGGTGTTGGAAAATCTCCTGCCGGACGTGGAGCCGATGCTGGTGAGCGGACAGATCATCGTCCCGAAGGACGACTTCGAGATCTTCATTCCTGACCTGGAAGAGGACTATTCGGACCCGCGAATGTACCCATGGGAGCGGGAAACGAAGCTTCCGGGCATTTACCTGAATGTCGATCTCGGGCTGGATTTCAAATTGGGCAAAGCCAGGTTCAAGGACACTTTCTACCGCTATTATTCCCCGCTCTCGATAACCTGGGAATACGAGGACGGCAATTACCGGGAGGAATCGGCCTTTACGGCTTTGCTGAACATCCCGAGCGCTGAGATGTCGGTGGCCATGACGGCCGACCTCGATCCGGGGGCGAGCACCATTTACATAGAGGGCGAGTTCGAAGGATTTTCCCTCGGAAAACTCAGCCATTTGGCCGATCTGGCCGGTAGCGGCCTGGCTGCGCAAATCCCCGGCGCCTTCGACAAGGTGCTTAAGCCCTTGGAAAAGATCGAACTGATGAGCCTGGCTTGCGAGATCTCGTGGGGCAACGGCATTTCGCTGGATAAAGTGAGCATGAGCATCGGCGCGCCGGACCTGCGCTGGAATATCTGGGACGATCACATCGTGGTGACCGAGATCGGCACCCAAATCACCCTCTATTCCCCATTTTCCAACCCGGTCCTGGACCTGAGCCTGTGGGGCACCACCCTGATCGAGGGCAGCCAATTGAGCATTCGCGGGCAAAAACTGGACGGCGACCTCTATTTTACGGCTTCGCTGCTCGGGGCGACCATCCCGCTCAAGGGCCTGATGAAAAAGATCGCGCCCAAGATCCCGCCGCCCTCCGACCTCAGCATCGACAGCATCCGCTTTTCCGCCTGCCCGGGAAAATTTTACCGCCTCTCCGGCGCCATCGCCGGAGAACCCAATCCCTGGAAGATCCCTCTGGGCATCACCGAACTGGTGATCAGCAACATCAAATTCGACCTCACCAAAGAGGTCGGATCGAGCGAATCTACCCTCACGGGAAATTTTTCGGGAGAACTCTGGATTGGAAAAAACATCCGGATCGCCACCAATTATGCCATTCCCGGCCAATTCCAGATCCGCGGCGTGGCCGGAAAGATCGAATTCCGGGAAATGCTCTCCAAACTCGTGGGCGGGAAAGTGGACATCCCCCAAAGCCTGGATTTCACCTTGCTGGATTCGACCCTGGTCATCAAAAAAGGGAACGACGGCTTTGAAATGCAGATGTCGGGCCAGGTGGAAGGCTTTGGCATGTTTGCTTTTGAATTGAAGAAGGTCAACGGAAAATGGGGCGCCGCCGCCGGCTTCAGCCTGGGCGCAACCAAACTCTCGCAAATCCCCGGACTTTCGGCCCTGAAAGCCATCGAAAAGATCGTCATCATGGAGGATTTCACCCTCGTGGTGGCCACCTACGACGGCCCCAATTTCAGGTTTCCGGACATGGCCGCTTTCGGCTCGAACACCGCCAAAACCTCGACGGCGGTGCAATTGCCCGAGCAGGCCACCGGCCTGGTCAACGGCCTCAACCTCTACACCAAATGGCGCCTCGACACCCAGGACAAGTCCCAAAAGGCGCTGCAAAAGCTGTTCGGGCTCGATCCGAGCCTGGCCATCACCTTGCAGGTGAGCAATCCGCCGACCAAAAGCAGCAAGCTGTTCACCACGCTTGAGACCAGGATCGACGGCAAATGGCCGCTGACCGCCCAACTCGGGCTCTACCTCAACAACGGGCAGCCCTCGCTGTTCATGGCGGGCGCCGCGACCTTCAAGGTCGACAAGATCCCGTACCAATGCGACGTGGCCATGAGCCTCCTGCCCACGGGCATCTTTTTTTCCGGCACCATGAAAGGGACCATCCCTTTCAAAGGCTTCAGTCTGAGCAACATCGCCTTGCAATTTGGAATGGCATTCTCGGGCCTGCCCAGCTTCGGGTTGGCGGCGACCCTGGGCTTCCCCAACTTCAGTTGTTCCCTGGCGATGTTTTTCGATTCCACCGACCCGAGCAAATCCGTGCTGGCCGGAGCCGTCACCGACGTTTCCATGCTCGACATCGCCTCCGCATTCGCCAAGCCCAAAAGCATCGACGAAGGCATCAAAGGCGTGCTCAAATCCATCGAATTGCACGGCACCCAAACCTTCCTGATTCCCGATTCCGCCCGGGAGGCCCTGGCAGATTACGATTACGAAAAGATCTCGAAAGCCTTCAAAGACAGCGGCCAGGTGGTCATTCCCACCCAATCGGATCAGGTCACCCTGGTCACGAACAAAAAGGGTCAGATGTGGACCCTGACCAATCTCTACGACAAGATGAAAAGCTACCAACTGGTGGCGACGGAGAACGGCATCGAAGTCAGCCTAAACGCTCAATTGTACCTGGCGCCGCAGACCACCCAGATCGGGACGCTGCAATTTACCCAGGGATTCTTCCTGAACGGCGCGATCAGCATTCTCGGCATGACCTCCCAAACTACGGTCGAGGTGATTGGCAACCAGGGTATTGCGGTCGAAAGCTCCCTGAGCAAGCCATTGGTCATTTACAAATCCACATTTTTCAAATTGAGCGACACGACCGGAAGCAAAGGCGCGGAAGTCTCCCTCGCGACCTTCAGCCGTCCCAGCCACCCCATCGAAGACCGGCGCAATCCTCACCTCTACATCAACGGCCGTCTCGAACTCATGGGCATGGTCCAATCCTGCTACCTGGTTCTCAATTCCAGCGGCTTCCGGTTCGACATTCTGGTCGAATACTCGGCCCAATTGACCGGCCTGAGCAACTTTTCCGGTTCGCTGTTCCTCAGCTACAACCTGTACGGCGACATCGACCGGGCGGAAATGTCCTTCGTGGGCGGCGGCTCGGTCAACATCGATTTCGATGTGAAGATCTCTTTGGGAGAATTGGGCAAGTTGAAATTCAAAACCACGGTCGATTGCTCGGCCGAGATCGGCTTTGTCGACAACGTGGCCTACGCCAAATTCTCCGGCACCTTCACCCACGACGGGAACAAATTCTCCATCAAAGCCAACATGAAGGCCGATTCGAAAGACCTGGCCAACATCGGCAAACTCGCAGCGAAGGAGATCGGGAATGCGTTCACGGATTTCTTCAAGGATGCCGAAAAATGGGCCGGTTACGCCAAAAAGGGCTTCATGGAAGGCGTCGACGGCGCGGAGAAAGTGGCCGACGTCCTGGGCAATCAATTCAACAAATCGGCTCAGGAAGTGAGCAACACCATGAAATCGGTGGGCCACAGCATGGAGGACATCGGCGATTCAATCCAGGATACATTCGACATCAACGAAAAAGACCTGAACAAACTGCTGAAGCAAACCGGCTTCAAGTCCAGGGATGTTGAGAAATACACCAAATCTGCCTTCAAAGACGCGAAAAAGGTGGCCAAGAAAGCCAAAAAGAAGCTCAGTAAGATCTTCTGACGCCGTTCCATTATTTCCCCATTCCCAAATCAGAAAACAATGCCCATTTCCATCGATAACGTCAATTACCTGATCAAACTGGACGCCCCTTTTTCGGACGCGCAGGCCAAGGCCCTCGCGGCCTGGATCACCAACAGCATCATTCTCAAGAAGGATCAAACCCTCGACGTGCAGAAAACCGGGGCCAACCTGGAATCCCTTTTTCTTTCGAAAATCATTGGCAACAAATACAACAAAGCCGACGCTTTGGCCGCGATGAAGCTGTTCAGGCACTACCTCAAACCCGTGCCGACCTACCTCGACTATTACCTGACCGGCATGGGCCATTTCATCGAAATGGCCTTGTACCCCTGGGCGACCGCTTCGTCCTCCGGCAACAGCAAACTGTCCATCGGCAACCTTGCCGGACTCAAGGTCGACAAGGACCTCAAGATCCTCACCCAGGGAAGCGAAGACCCGAAAAAGATCTACCACTCTTCCAATGCCCTTTTCAAACTCTTCATCAAGATCAGGGAAATCGCCCTGAAAAGGCTGGATGGCATCACCATCCGGCCCCGGTTGTGCCTGGTCGACGGCAGCATCGCCAACAACGACGGTTTTTATGTGGCGGAATCCATGAAAACCTACAAGGAATTGTACCAATTCCTCGCCGGGAACCAGGCCGTGATCAATGCCATTCTCAAAAAGGAAAAACTTGCGGCGAACTTCGAGGTGACGCTCGTGCGCAAACTGGAATCCGGGCTCCGGGCCTCGGAAGCGGCATTCGACGTGAACAGACGCAGAAACCTGCTGGCAAGCGAATTGACCGGCAAGGAAAAAGAATTCCGCTTTGCCTATGAATTTGGCTGTGGCTACGGACAGGAGATCGCAACCTACCTGAGCGAAGCCACCGAAATGGCCATGGAAATGGTTGATCCGGACGAATGGAATGAGTTTACCAACCAAACTTCGAGGAACGACGACCGTACCCGAGGCATCATGGTGACCTTCACCCAGAACATCCTTCAAACCCAAACGACCCTGAGCGGGATCACGTTCAAGAACGATTACCAGGATGCCCGGACCTTTTTCGCGGCCCGGTCGCAAAGCGGGCAAAAGTACCGGGAACTTTACCGGGCGCTGGCCGGAAAATGGCGACCGGGGAACTCCACGGGGTATAAAATGCCCAACATCGAGTTGGTCGACTCCATCGAATCCGACACCGAAGGTGACGGCTACACCTGGTCATTGTACGTCGAACGGATGTACACCTCCAACACCACCAAGGGAGAAAACAATTTCAGCCAGGCCCAAACCAAAATGAAAAATGCCCGCAATCTGCGGGGTTACGTCGGGGAGGTCATCCAGAACAACAAGGCCTATCCCGTCTGCCGGGCGATCATGAATTTCAGCTTTTCCATCCAGGAAAGCCATGCCCGTTATGCCGAAACCTGGAAGAATGCCGGAAATTCCAACGACGCGAACAAGCGACATTATTACACCCTCTTTTTCGCGCGCAAGCTCATGCACGAAATGATCCACGCCGCCCTCAATTTTGAGGATTATCGCTATATCTTCAGGAACAGCATTCACCCGAATGACGTCCGGAAAAGCCAGTACCTTGAGCAACCGATGGAGGGGAACAACAACTTTTACTACCACGAAGAAAGTGTGGTGGGATCTCATGCTTTGGCGGCCCAGGAGATTGAAGCCATGACCAACGTGACCGATCCACGGGTGGAAATCTCCGATCGAAGGATCCGGAACTTTACTTTTACCAATTCAGAAAAGGCCGGCATGGCCTTCAACGTGGAGACGGAAGTGACCAATATCATGCTGCTCTATTTCATCCGGCTCTACCGCGACTCCGGCCGAAAAGCCAAAATGGCGTACTACCTGAATGATTGGAAAAACATCATGCGGGAAACTTATTTGTCCCAATATGAGCCCAATCCCCTGGGCACCTTTCCCTATTTCCAATCGGCAATCATCTTCCAAAACTTCCTGATTGCCCTGTTCGCCTTGTACGATCTCCCCAACCCCTTCGAACCGCTTCCCCCATTGTCCCCCATTTTGGTGCGGGACGACAGCATTCCCGACTATAGCGACGAAGATCTCGACGACCTGAACTGGGATGTGCAGGACGTGGATTCCGACGATGATGTCCCCAAATTTATCCGGGACATTTGACCGGGTTCTTAGAAAGTGTTTAAAATTTGTTTTCGATAATTGATATTGTTGATTTTTGTTCCATACAAAGCTCTTTTCTGAGTTCGTAGCCAAAGCTACGGGCGAGGAAAAAGCTGAAGAAGGGGGCAAAAAGACGTAATAGCAAAATCGAAGGATAAAATTTAATTCTACTTTGTCACATTCAACTCCAGGTATGTCACTTTAATCCCTACTTGTTGAAGTTGACTTCAAATTAATCATTTTCCCAACCTTTTGGCCTGAATTTCGGTTGGATTGGGGTTTGATCGTCTGTTTGGGGTAAAATCCTGCCCTTTGTCTTTCCTTGAGGGGCGACATTATTGGAAAGGATTTGGTGGAGATTAGTTCAGGAAAGAGCTTTTCTTATTGGCATTGCCTTCGTTTGCATTGTTTTATCTGCCTGCCGTATTGATCATGCTTGTCCAACACAAAGTCAATCAACTGCTCCAGGGCAATGAATTTATCGGGCAACAAAAATTCAATCACCCATGGTGTTCTGCTTTCAAATCCGCGATCTTTCAAGCTTTGCCTTTCATACCATCAGGAAGGTACGAATCCTTTTCAAATAGTCGGCCTGAATTATGGTTGTTAGGGAGCGCGTTTTTCCTTTATTGGGTTGGTGGTGCAGGTATAATGTTGCATAAACACTCAAGGATTTTTGCAATCAATTTGAAATTGAATAACTGTATCTTTTTTAATGAGAAAAATATAATTACTAGAATCACTTTTAGAAACTGAATCTCCAACCTCCGCAATCTCCCACATATTCCCATCAATACAATAGAAGCCAATAATTGATTTTTCAAGCTCTAAATAGGGGATATCACCAATCTCAATATACTTTCTTAAAATCCTTTGATTTATTGCTTCCCCCTTGTAGCTATAGCTTTCCTCTATTCCACCTTTAAAAAAAATAAAAATAGCTGAGAAAAGCTCCTATAAATGCCAAAGCAAGTGATATGGATATCAGTTTCTTTTTCATCAACTACCTGATTTTTTACATTATTGCTTAATTTTCAGGAGCCAGGTATGGATTATTATCCCCATTATTCATGAGCCCCTGGCCCTGGACTTCCTTGATAGTTTCATGAAATATTTATTCAAGTCTTTCCGTGGAGTTTGGAGGGCTTACCAAAGGATGCAAAAGAACTTCTTTTAAAATGACCAGGCTTCCGTTCTGCAGCGCTTCAAGGAGAAATGCGGCACTCCCTTTTTCACCTGTATATTTAGGGGATTGGAATTCCTTGTATTTTTTGAAATCCTGAAGGGATTCTCCAGACAGACAAAAGTAGATGTTCTTTCTAAACAGAAAAAAATAACAGCCCTCTATGGTATTAGAAGGTGGCATTATTTTGTATAGCCCAAATGGTCTGCTTTCTTTCCCCAGGCAGAATAGTCGTGTCATTATGGGAATAACAGGTTGACCATCCTGATTCTTCATTATATCAGGATTCACGTGTAATATATATAATGACAAATTTCCCGGGCATCTCTTCTTCTCAGGGTTGTTGAAGTGAGAAATAGTATCCCATTTTGCTCATCAGATACACAATTTTCGGAAATAGCAATTTGCCCCAGAAGCATAGCACCGTTTTGGAAGAGCAAAACCAGGATAATACAAGCCGACTTTCTTTTACTTTGCATTGACGGGTTTTCTGTTACATTCCAAATTTATGATATTGAACTGTTTATTTATCCCTGGATCTTTAGGGCAGACCACTTTTTTGCTTCCTCAATGGGGTGAGTATTAAGGATGGTCCCTGTAGGGAGCGCGTTTTTCCAGGGTTTGTCCCTTCAGGGACGCCTTTGGTGCGTAGGGTGTGCCGGGTTTCTTGTTCTATGAGATGGAAATAACAATACTAAGCTGTCTTCCTTTCAAAAATTGCCGATGATTGACAAATCCCACAGCAAAAACAAGTTGATCTTTAACTTGTTCATTGGCCAATAAATACCCCTTTATTTCCATTAATAAGTATTCATCTTCTTCCAGAAATAGCAAACTCATAGCATCTTCAGGAAATCGGAGACTACTTAAACAATCAATGAGGGCGTGTATGTTTTTCCCATAAAAATCTGGAAATCCAAAAGTATTTTTCATTGTTTCATGAAAATCAGCAACTGACTTAATTTGGCCAATGTTTAATTCAATTGTTTTAGGTTTCATTTTTACAATTTAAGTCCATTTTAATATTCCTTTGGTGCGTAGGGTGTACAGTTTACAACGATGGAACAATTGCAGTATTTCCCAGATGAGTAATTGTGCATTTGCTGGTAAGGTCGACAGCTTCATATTTGATTTTGATGGAAAGAGGAAGCCATTCCCCTTTATCCTTTTTTTCTGAGATAAGGTCAATCAGTTCATAAAAAATTGAATGGGTGATGTAGCCATTAGATAATTCAATTTGGTGATAAAACCCGTAGTAAGCTTTCTTCCCATTATTAGAAGGGGAAAGGTAAGAGAAGTTTACTGATTCATTCATCCATTCGATGGAAACCTTTAAGGGTTCAGCCCAATCATGATTTGGAGTATGAACCAGCAATGAATCTGTTCGTAAGAAAATATCAGGATCTCCAACTGGAGTTGTGATAAAATCAAACTGTTTCCGTTTAAATGAGACTATTTCTCCTAATAATATTTCCTTGTATGAAAATAGATTTGACATTGGGTGGTCCTGAGGAATTCCAAGAAAACGACATTGCGAACATGGTTCCTGAAATAAACACAAATAGTATTCTTCAGCAACGCCTCTTGAGGTATCGTTGCTTTCCACCAATACCCTCAGAGTATCTTTATTCTCATTGCCAGGGTTTTGAATTGGCTTTTGTTCGCAGGCAACCATGAGACACAGAAGAAACAGAGAGACTGAAAAATAGTTTTTCATACTTCGAATTATTATTTTATTAGGCTATGAAATTCCCCATTTGTTAGTCAACCTTTTTGATCCCATGCTCAGGTCCCCGAAGGGGATTTTAAGCGTAAATTGATTTGTCAGGCGGCATTCCTGAATATACGACATTATCGACTCCTGTTATCATCAGTATGCTTTTTAGTCATTTTGGTTCATATCTAATTTAGGGGAGGCTTTTTTTCGTTTATAGGGTTGGTGGTGCAGGGCATTAATCAAACAATATTTTTATTACAACATTCTTATTTCTCTCTGAACAGTTTATCAGGAAATCAATTTTTGAATGGATGAGGTAAATAAGTCTGTCATAAGGATTGGTTGTGTAATCAACTACATATTTCTTTTCCTCAAAAGAAAAGGATCGATAATACATATGTCTTTTGGTACGCCTTTTTTCACTGGGTGGGGAATAATGTACATCAATCAGATCTTTCAATGCTCTTGAAATATACTTTATTAGTAAATCTAAATTTTGGCTATCCAATTCACCTCCATTATTTGATAATATATTCAAGGAGGCCTTTCTTTCGAACAAAAGCAGATAGGAAAACAAAAAATTCCTTTCAAGTTGTTCTAAGTAAACGGAATCATCTTCGCATTGAAATTGAACTTCTTTCATTTTGGTGACAATTATCTTCCAATGGGGTGTATTCGTTTGAACAAATTAAAACCAAGGTTATTTACAAATGATGGTCCCATCCAAAGTACTTATCATGGACTTGATTTTGAACTTGCGCATGGATTCTCCCTGGGGGTGGATGCAGCGGGCCTGATGAACAAGTCTGCAAGCTTTTCTCACCTGGCGAAGCCAGGCTGTGCGTGAGGTGGCTGGTGGGTGCCCGAGCCGTTGGAGGGCAGTGGCGAGCCCGGAGCGCCAGGGGCGCAGGCGAGGCACGGAACCCCACAAGACGCCGACCCCGAAGCCGGAGCGGAATGCGACCGGCTTCGGGGGCACGCCCTACTTACCTTATTGATTTACAGCCACTGGCAGACCACGCCGCCCATGAGGGCCAGGCAGATGATCCAGTAACCCATGTTGATGGCGATGTATTTGAAGCCTTTGCGCTCGAAAAGTGCGTTGGTGCCCAGGATAGGCAGGCCGATGGTGATGGCAGTGAGGATGCCATGGAGTACGCCGTGCTTGAAGGTGCGGAAATCGCGGCCATATTTGAGCATGGTTTCGTTGAAGAAATTGGTGATTTCGGAGCCTTCTTTGCCAAACTCGGGATCGTTCATGAGCATGGACATGAAGCCGCCCTGGTGGATGGTGATGGGGTACATGGCCACGGCCAAAAAGACGCTAAACACATAGGAGAGGCCAAAAATGAGGGCCATGTTGGCGCCTTTCAGCTTTTCCTCGTCGAGGCCCGAGGCTTTGAGCCAGGCGTTGCCCAACACTTTGGGATTGTACCAGATAAAGCCCAGCACCAGGGGAATGAGGCCGGTCACGAGGAAAATCCAGGGGTTTGAAATAGGACTTTGCATTTTGTTTTTGTTTGGGTTTTGTGATTTTCGGGCAAACAGGGCTGTCAGATCATACCCATGTTTGTACATCTAATTTAGGAATTCGGGGTTAAAGTGGGAGAAAATTTTATTCTTCCTGGTTGTTTTGGCGGGCCTTGAACTTTTCGAGCAGGCCGTTGGTTTGTTCATGGAGCTTCTTTTCGAAAAAGCCGGTGCCACCCAGGAGCCAGCCTTTGAAGCCGAGGGCTTGTTTGGCCCATTTGTGCAGATTGAAGGTGTCGGTGTGGCGAATGATCTTTCCATCTTTGAATTCGAACTCGGCGTCGATGATGTTGTGGACCGGGCGGCCGGTCTGAGAAAAGGTGTACCAGGCCTCCCAGTGGGCTTTTCCGCCCGTATTGGTGAGTTCGACGTTGGAAAACTCCACTTTCAGGTCGGTGGCATTCTGGCACAGCATGGTCCACATGGCGCGGGCGTCGTCGCCTTTGAGGGTGCCAAAGGCGGGATCGGTAAAGACGATGTCCTCGTGGTAGCAGGCATTCATGCCGGCTGCATCCCGGACCTGAAATGCTTCATAAAAACGGGTAATCAATTCTTGCATAGGGTTAATGGTAAGCGAGACCAAAAGTAGCAATTTTGGAAGCATGGGTCTTAATTTATCTTGCTAAACTTTCCGGAAAGGTGTTTTCCGTTCTGGTTGACTTCATAAAAGTATATTCCGGACCTCAGTTGAAGCTCCGCGGGGATTTGCAGGCGCAGGCTGGTCTGGTCGGGCTGGGAAATGGACTGCCAGAGCTGTCTGCCGTTCAGGGCCCGCACCGTGATTTGCACAGGCTCGCCGGGAACCAAACCAGCCAGGTTGAGGAAAGGATGGCCGGTGCTGGGGTTGGGAGATATGACCGCTCTAAACTGATGCACATCCTCACCCGTAACCTCTTCTGTATCAGAATAATTGACCTCGCCGTCTGCATCTGTTTGTTTAAGGCGGTAAAAGGTGGTGCCTGAGTAGGAATTGGCATCGGTCTGGAAATATTTTTTGCCGGTGGGACTGTTGCCCAGACCTTCCACGAAGACCAGTTCGGTGAACTCTGTTTCGTAGTCGAATTTTCTTTCCAGGTAAAATCCCTTATTGCGGCTTTCGGAGGCTGTTTCCCAGTCGAGAGCCACCAGCGCAGGGGAGAGGCGGGTGGCGGTGAATGCGGTCAGGTCAGCGGAAAAGAAGTTGGGGATACCGTAGCCGCAGCCCTGGAGGATGGTGGTGAGGGTGGTGATTTCATTGGGCGGATAGCCCATGTTGATGGAGGCGGTTTGCACGGCCAGCGCGGCATCGAACTGGCTGCTGGAACTGTTGGTGAGGGCCAGGCCCTCAAGGAAGGCACGGTCGGTCTGGGTCTTGCCTATGGCATCCCAGATTTTCATCATGCAGGTGGACCAGATTTGCCCGTCGGTATGGATCTGCCCGACGAGTCCGCCAGGGTAGGAGGCCCCATAATTGGTGATCCGTCCGCCCCAGAAAGGGTTGTGTCCGTCCCAGCCAAATACCCACTGGTAGGGCGCATCGCCCGAAGTCCAGTTGCCCAGGCTGCGCTTGTAGGAGGCAGCCCAGTAGTCGCCCGAGCCTTCGCTGAGGCCATTGACCTGAGACAGGCTGCCCCCGGTGATCCAATAGTGGATGCCGTGGCCCAGTTCGTGCAGGATTACGTCCGAGTCTTCGGCATCGTCCACCCCGCCTTCGCCGAAGGCGATCTGGCTGGAGCCACCCAGAAAGTGGGAATTGTCGGCCCCGTTGAGTCCGTGGGGATCGTAGCGCACCCCGCCTGAGTAGCTGAACGGCATGCAGGAGATGCCAAGGGTGAGATTGATGTAGCGCATGGACTGGTCGATGTGGTAGTAGCAGTTGACGGCTTCGAATCCGTTGGCGTTGCGGTTGAAGTTGAAATTGCTGCTGGCCTGGGCAAAGAGTCCGCGATTGGGGGCCTCGAAGTCCCGGATTTCGGCATAGGGGCCAACCAGGGAATGGTTTCCCCCGGAAAAGGTAATGTTGTTGAGGGTGACAGCCTGAACTTCGGCCTGGAGCTGGGCGTTGGAGGCGTCGTTATTGTCCACATAATTGCCGCCGTAGGTGGCATTGGCGGTCGCCAGGGGATCGGTGTCGAAGGCTACGCCGGTGCCGGTGGCCTGTGCCTGCAGGATGGATTGAGCCTGGAAGAGGGGATAAGGATTTCCCACCAGACCTGAAAGGTCGTGGTGTCCGTCGGGAGAGGCATGGTAGGCCAGGGAGGCACATTTGAGGATGGTACCATTTTGGGCATCGACCAGAATTTCCCATTCTCCCAGGGGATTGCCGCTGCCAATCACCACCTGGTACACCAGATCGGCCAGGTCGTGGCGGGCATAGACCATAAGTTGGGAAGTCTGGAGATAGGGGGTGTCCTGCATAGAAATGTGGGTCCGGGCCAGGTCAAGGGCTTGTTTTTCAGAAATAATGGGATTGGTTTCCAGGTCGCCCAGACGGGTTTTGTAGGTATTGGCCACCCAGGTCACCCGGTTGAGCAGGTCCAGCTGAACGACTATCTCTGCCTGGTAAACGGGGATTCCTTTGTAGTACTGGGCAAAGCGCAGGCCGGTTCCGGCAGGGGAGGTCCGTGAATGGGAAAGTTGAAGGTCCTGGGGGAAAGTGGGAAGCCACTGGAAAAGTTGCTGGCGGGACTGCAAAAATTGCAGGGCCCGGGCCTGCGGATCTGCGCCCTGGGTAGGCCAGGCCTCCCCGAAGAGGAGGAGGGGAATGCCGGTTTCGGTGCTGAGCCGCATGCCGGGCACCAGTTCAGAGGCTTCTGCTTCGTCGGGATAAAGCTCGAATGCGGACTGCTGGACAGGTTTTTGTCCCCACAGCAGCATGGGAATCAGACAGGTGAGAGCCAGGATACATTTTTTCATGGGCGACCGAATTGATGTTTAGCTGGCTTGTTAAGTAAGCAATTTAATAAAAAGAGTTGGAAAATGGGGGTTTGTTTGGTTTGGGTGAATTTAAGGGGTCATTCCATAGGGGCGGGTTCTTTAGTCCCTTTGGGATTAACCCGGCCCTGAATGAAAAAGGTAGGGGTGGGCTGAAGCCCACCCCTATGGAATCCAGAAAAATGAATTTATTGGGTTTATTCAATAGGGCGGGGTTCTTTAGTCCCTTTGGGATTAACCCTGCCCTCCAATTAAAGGCCTGGGTTCTTTTTCCCTTCGGGATTAACCCGGCCTGGCAGATTGCCCACCCCTGAATAGTTTTTGGGGTTAGTTATTGGGTTTGCCCTGGCCGGGCGGGCCTTCTTTTTTAGAAAAAGAAGCAAAAAGCGCCAAAACCTAAACCCTGCCCCCTCACACCACGGACCCAGCACACAAGGCCCCAAGCCACCCACTCCCCTCGCTCAAGGCCGCCCCCTGGTTTTGGCATAGCCACCCCACCCAGGTTGGCTTCGCCAAAAAATATCCCCGCTTCGCGGCTTCAATCCCCCGGATTGATTTAGTCCCTTCGGGATTAACCCGGCCCTGAATGAAAAAGGTAGGGGTGGGCTTCAGCCCACCCCTATTGAATCTGGGGGAATGAATTTATGGGGATTTATTCAATAGGGCTGGGTTTTAACCCTGGCCTCAGGTTAAAGGGCGGGTTCTTTAGTCCCTTCGGGATTAACCCGCCCCTGAAAGATATGAAATCGGGCAGGTTGCCCGTCTGGGTAGGGGTGGACTGAAGCCCACCCCTGAATGGTTTTTGGGGTTAGATATTGGGTTTGCCCTCGCCGGGCAGGCCTTCTTTTTAAAAAAGAAGCAAAAGCGGCAAACCCTTATGCCCTGCCCCACCACACATAGGCCCAATCGCACATGCCCCCCAAGCTTCCCACTCCAAACGCTCAATCCGCCCCTGGGTTTGCCATGGCCCCGCACCACTGTGGGCTACGCCAAAATTTTTCCTTCAGGGGTGGGCTGAAGCCCACCCCTATTGAATCCGCGGGAATGAATTCTGGGAATTCATAATGGAAATTCAATAGGGCTGGGTTTTAACCCTGGCCAGAATGGGAATCGGGAATGAATCCAGGGTGAATCATTCAATAGGGGCCCCTGAAAGATATGAAATCGGGCAGGTTGCCCGTCTGGGTAGGGGGGGGCTGAAGCCCACCCCTGAATGGTTTTTGGGGTTAGATATTGGGTTTGCCCTCGCCGGGCAGGCCTTCTTTTTAAAAAAGAAGCAAAAGCGGCAAACCCTTATGCCCTGCCCCACCACACATAGGCCCAATCGCACATCCCCCCAAGCTTCCCACTCCAAACGCTCAATCCGCCCCCTGGGTTTGCCATGGCCCCGCACCACTGTGGGCTACGCCAAAATTTTTCCTTCAGGGGTGGGCTGAAGCCCACCCCTATTGAATCCGCGGGAATGAATTCTAGGAATTCATAATGGAAATTCAATAAGGCTGGGTTTTAACCCTGGCCTCTAAGTCCGATCCCAAATAAACCATCCAATAATGACAGGAATTTATGTCCAAAATTAATTAGTTTTACATCCCTTCGGGCTTGCCGGGGGATCTGGATTCAAGCAAAAACTCTGAATAATATGAACAAAGTGGTAGCCAACGCAGCCGAAGCCATTCACGACATCCGCGATGGCATGACCCTGATGTTGGGCGGATTTGGCCTGTGTGGAATTCCCGAAAACTGCATTTCAGCCCTGGTGGCAGCCAAAATCAAGGGTCTGACCTGCATTTCCAATAACGCCGGGGTGGACGATTTTGGCATCGGCCTGATGCTGCAACAACGGCAGGTGAAGAAAATGATCAGCTCCTATGTGGGTGAAAATGCCGAATTTGAGCGGCAGCTTTTGTCGGGCGAACTGGAAGTGGACCTGATTCCTCAGGGCACCCTGGCCGAACGCCTGCGGGCGGGCGGAGCAGGCATTCCTGCCTTTTATACCCCCGCAGGTTATGGGACTGAAGTCGCCGAGGGCAAGGAGATTCGTTTGTTTGATGGCAAATATTATCTGCTCGAACACGCCCTGAAAGCCGATTTTGCCCTGGTCAAGGCCTGGAAGGGAGACCGACTGGGAAATCTCATATTCAAGGGAACGGCCCGCAATTTCAATCCCATGATGGCCATGGCCGGCACCATAACCATTGCCGAGGTGGAGGAACTGGTCGAACCCGGGGAACTCGATCCCAACCAGATTCACACCCCGGGAATTTTCGTGCAGCGCATTTTCCAGGGCGTCAACTACGAAAAAAGGATCGAGCAGCGCACGATTACTCCCCGCAAGTGATTTATCCCCTTCATTCAACCCCAAACGAAAATTAAAATGCCACTCGATAAAAATGGAATAGCCAAACGGATCGCCCGCGAACTCAAAGACGGGTACTACGTGAATCTGGGGATTGGCATCCCTACTTTGGTTGCAAATTACATTCCCGAGGGGATCACCGTGATGCTGCAATCTGAAAATGGTCTGCTAGGCATGGGTCCCTTTCCCTACGAGGAAGAGGTGGATGCCGACCTGATCAACGCGGGCAAACAGACCGTGACCTTCATGCCGGGATCGGCCCTGTTTGATTCGGCCACCAGCTTTGGCATGATCCGTGGCGGCCACGTGAACCTGACCGTGCTCGGCGCGATGGAAGTTTCGGATAATGGCGACATTGCCAACTGGAAGATACCCGGCAAAATGGTCAAAGGCATGGGCGGGGCCATGGACCTGGTGGCTTCTGCGGAAAATATCATCGTGGCCATGATGCACACCAGCCGCGATGGAGAATCCAAATTGCTGCCCAAATGCACCCTGCCCATTACCGGGGTACGTTGTGTAAAGAAAATTGTGACCGAACTGGCTCTGATGGAGGTAACTCCCGATGGGTTCAAACTGTTGGAACGCGCTCCCGGGGTGTCGGTGGAGGAAATTGTGGCCAAGACCGCAGGTCGCCTGGTGGTGGAAGGGGAGATTCCGGAAATGGACCTGGGCTAAGATGTCTAAATCCCTTTTCTTTCCTTTTTGGCTGGTAATGGCGCTTTTGCTGTTCCAGCAGGCCTGCAATTCTCCCCAAAAAGCCCGTTCCTCCACTTTCACCGACCTGGTCACAGAAAAGGAGGGGATATTTCGGGGCGTTGAGCTGGGCTGGCCCCTGGAAGAGGTAAAAAAGGTTGAAACGGCCGCTGCACTGGTTCATGACGACGAATTTGGATTGGTTTATAAGCTGGAACTGGAGGGAGGCCGTTATGCCCGGATTGAATACTTTACCGACCCTGAACGGGACAACCAGGAGTTGATCAGCATCATTTGCAATGTACATTTGAACGACCAGGTGGAAGCAGGCGATCTTTACCGCGAAATGGAGGAACACCTTTCTAACATGCATGGCGTGGCCGACGGGGGATTTGGCGACCGCAAATGGGTGTCGAGCCGGGCAGGAAGGGCAAGAATTGAAACAAGATTGAAGATGCTGCCCGGCAAGGAAGGGATCAGCCTGAACTTTTTCATACCCTCAGAGTTTAGAGAAAAATAAAATTTCATGAAGATTTACACGAAAAAAGGAGATAAAGGCACCACCAGTCTGATTGGAGGCACCCGGGTGGCCAAACACCATCTGCGAATTGAGGCCTATGGCACGGTGGATGAATTGAATTCCTGGATTGGCATGGTGCGCGATATTCCCAGTTCTGATTCCTATGTGCCGCTCTTTCAACAAATTCAGAATACCCTGTTTACCATTGGATCGCACCTGGCTTCAGATCCCGGCAAAAGTCACATGAAATTGCCCGAGGTGCAGGAATCAGATATTGAGGTGCTGGAAACATCCATTGACGAAATGGAAGCCACCCTGCCGCCCCTGCAGACTTTTATCCTCCCGGGTGGTCATCCGGCCAACAGCATGGTACACGTGGCCCGCACGGTGGCCCGCCGGGCGGAAAGGAGAATCGTGGAATTGCACGAGCAACAACCCGTGGAGGAAATCATCCTGCGCTACCTCAATCGCCTGTCAGATTTTCTCTTTGTATTTGCCCGCAAAACCACCCGCTTAAATATGGCGGAAGAGATTCCATGGAAGCCTTAAAATCAGCCTTTTTCGCAGATTTTGCCTAATTCTCCCCGTTGGAAAAAAAACATTGGGAAATCTTCCGGATTATTCTATTTTTGCGCTTTAGTAACAGAATAGTACCCACTAATATGTATTGGACACTGGAATTAGCCACATATCTTGAAGATGCACCCTGGCCCGCCACTAAAGATGAATTAATCGATTTTGCCCAGCGCTCAGGTGCCCCGGACGAGGTGATTGAAAACCTTCGTGACCTTCAGGAAGAAGGCCCCTACGATAATATCGAGGAGATTTGGCCGGATTATCCGACCAAAGACGACTTCCTGTTCAACGATGACGAATATTAAGTCTTCGGTTCTTGAATTAACCCAGGTTCAGGTTGATTATGGAAAGAGAAATATTCTGCGGGATATTTCTCTTTCTTTTTCTCCGGGTTTGCATTACCTGATCGGCCTGAACGGCAGTGGTAAAACCACTTTATTTCGTTCTGTTTGCGGAATTGTGCCCTATCGGGGTAGCATTTGCCTTGAAAATCAGGAAATCAGCACCATGCAACCCCGGCAACGGGCCCGCAGTCTGGCTCTGGTGCACCAGCTTTTGCAGGTACCGTTTTCGGTCAATGTGGCCGATTTTGTGCTGATGGGCCGTTTTCCTTACCTCGGCTGGATGGGTAATTACACCGAAAAAGACCACCAAACGGCAGATACCTACATGGAACAGCTGGGCATCGCCGGGTTTCGCGACCGCACCCTCGACCAGCTATCCGGCGGGGAAAGACAAAAAGTGATGATTGCGCGTTCGCTCTGCCAGGAAGCTCCCGTGCTTCTGCTCGACGAGCCCGCCCAATCTCTCGACCCCCTCAACCGCGACGCCATTTACCAATTGATCTCAGATCTGGCCGCCTCGGGCAAATGCGTGCTCTGCACCACCCACGACGAAAGCCCCCTGCTGGACCGCTCGGCCCGCATCATCGGGGTGAGGAAAGGGGAGGTGGTCTATGACCAGCCCGGGGGAGTGCCCATGGAGGAGCTGAAAGGGGATGTTTATTTTTGAGATGTTAGAGGGTTAGATGGTAGATTTAAGAGAGAAGAGGTTAGTCGTTAGTCCTGACCGACCACCAACCACCAACCAACCCTTAATCCCGTTCCAAAATCAATTTCTTCGTCTGCACCCCATTTACATAGCCAACCTTGACCAGGTAGGCGCCTGCGCCCAGGATTGACAAGTCCAGCATGACTTGCTGGCCGGGACGAGCGGAAGGAAGATGTTGAGCAAATACTTCCATTCCCAATATATTGAATATGCGGATTTCGACGGGCTGCTCCTCCTTCATGGCCAGCCCCAGGGTGACAGTTCCCTGGGCAGGGTTGGGGTAAAGGCTAAACTGGGGACCTGTACCTTCCAGACGGGCAGCCACCACGGTAGAAAAGGTTTCAAAGCCATTCAGATCAAGTTGGCGCAGGCGGTAAAAATAGGTGATTTCCTGCTCCACCTGGGTGTCGGGAAAATCATAGGCTACGGGTTCAGCAGAGTTGCCTCTGGCTTTCACAAAACCAATTTGCTGGAAATTCTGCTCAAACTCTGAACGACGCAACACCTCAAATCCCTGATTTTCGAATTCAGCGGCCAGATCCCATTTTACCAGGATCTGATCTCCCTGGGGTACAGCCGCAATATTCTGCCAGACCACAGGCAAATTCTGACAAGTGACCGGGATGTCAAAGGCCTCAGCACCATCTGAACGGTTATTGGCGCTGCCCTGACTGGCACTGAAACCCAGCCCGCGCTTGGCAAAGGCGGCCCAGATCAGACATTGGTTGGCTCCGCCATAGATGGCATTGTCTGCCGCCAGAATGGCGTCCCGGCCATTCACAAAACCAGGACTGCAGGGCTGCAGCTTAATCCCCTCAATCACCAGCCGCATGGCCATGTTATTGCCGCCCGTGCCATTGACTATATCCGGATCAAAGCCATACTGGCCAATCAGATTCCAGGTCATTTCCCACAGCATATTGCACCAGAGGAACCCAATTCCGTGAGGCTGACTGATTGCTCCCGTATTGGAAATGTCTCCGTAGGTAAACGGATTGACCGTCATGTCGGTCGTGTAGGGGGCCGGACGAATCCCGCCGCCGTTGGGCGGCTCGGAAATGGCATAAGTGCCGATCCCACGGATGTCAGTGGGCAGATCACCTGACTCGATGGTCATGACCAACCCGAAAAAATCACTCCAGCCTTCGCCCATCTGCTCGGCATTGCCGAGGCAATTGGAATTGGCAGGACCGCCTGTCAGGCGGTTGGAGATGCCGTGGCCGTACTCGTGGGCAATGATACCATTGTCCAGATCGCCGTCCTTGTCAACTGTAGCGCCTGTATTGCTGAGGCTTACATTCACTCCACTCGCCAGCTGAGCCTTCAACAACGCACAATCAGACTGGCTGATCATAACTGAAGGAATGGTGATTCCGCCAGCGGCACCTCCCATGGCAATGGGCGAACCCGGCACATTATTGCATACCACACAGGCAATGGCCCCCGCAGCCTGGGCATTGCTGACTTTGGTCACGAAGGTGCAGGTGCCCCGGTCAACCAGGGCAATGCGGCCATTCACGGCTGCCCCGTTTACCAGGGCACTACAGCCTTCACTGGGCGATCCTGTACCGTCATTCACCAAAACCAGATTGGCCGTGATGGGAGTGGTGGTGAGCCCCGGGCCAAAGCCTGCCTCAACCGCTCCGTAAGATCCCGCCACAGAAGGAGGGGAGTTGACAATAAAATTGACTGTGGTGGCACCATTCCAAAGGAACATCTGCATGCGCGGACGGTTTCCGTCTGTGGGAGTGCCAAAATTGGCGTTATTCATCCCAGATCCGTCCTGGGCGTCGGCCAGCACATAGTCATTGGCGGTGCCGCCACGACCATAATTATTCGACTGAAAATTGCCCGCAGACTCGGTAAAACCATATTGGTACCACACATCGTGCATGCGGTTGTTCATGTAAAACAAATTGGTGGTGGCCGCATTGGTATAGGTATTGGGTTGAGCGGCAGGATTGTAGGCAAAATTAAAATCCAGGGAAGCCGTGCCATTTGGGCTGGCGCCCGTGCCATCGTTGCCGTTTTGGTCTTCCTGGGCGTGTACATTATTGCCGCGGGTGATGGTAAATTCTGCCCCGGGTGCGCCATTGGTATCGTGCCAGCCAAAGGGAGAGGCATTGGCCACCGCAGGATTCACCACCAGGGACCGACCCCCAAAATTGGGGCTTTCGACCGGCAGAGAAAATACAGTATAGGAATCCGGGGCCAGGATTTTGGCCGAAGGAAGGGGAGGGAGCGCATCTGCAACCGCCAGGGAAAGTGGGAGGGGGGGCGACTCAATTTCCCAGGGAAAAACCTCTCCTGGAGCATCCAGGCCCCAGTTGCAGGAAAGATTCCAGTCAAATGCCTCGAGCAATTTGCCATCCGCAGCATCAATTTTCAGGCTCCACCAGTTTTGGCCATGCAGTGGCAGAATAGAAAGATCCCAGGCCAGGCGCAAATCGCTATTTTTATCTGCGAAATACATCAGCCGTGCGGGAATGGGCTCCTGTGAAATGCCACCTTTATTAAAAACAAGGGCTTGATCTGCTCCAGATGGGGCCTGAGTGACCATCAGGTCGGAAATGGTGCCCAGGTCAAGCGCCTGCACGGCAAACTCCAGGGCTTCTTTGGCAGTAATCTGAGGAAAATTGAGATTGGTTCGTTCTGAAGCGCCCGGGATAAATGCGCAATTGAACCCAAAAAGCTGGCCATTTTCACGAAAACTTGCATTTCCCACTGCCTGATAAATGCCAATTCCATGGGCTTGTTGCCGAAAATAAATGTGAGTCAACGGGCTTTCGGGTGTTTGCGATTCGCTCTGGATAATCACCTGCTCAAGGTCAGAATTTGTGAGACCCAACTCCTGTTGAGCACTTTTTAATTGCTGATTTAGCAATTCAGCTGTATTCTGAGCGGGAAGATGAATCCCCAAAGAACCCAGCACCAAAAGTAGAAGGGTGGAGGTGAATTTTCTTACCATGGCGAACCAATTCTTGCGACCATTTACGTTTCGTTAGTTTCGTTTGCCATTGGTTAATAGCAAAATACGCAAAAATTGGCCAAAAACAATCATCCCTGTGTAAATTGCCAGGGACTTTGAGCCATCAATCAGTCCATTAGAAAGCTCGCAGCTCTAAGCCAGAAGCTTGCAGCTTTAATTTTCTTCCACCAAAAATTCCCGCAAAAACCAGCCCTTGCCGCTGTCCATCTTGAAAAAATAGGTTCCTGGGGGGAATGAAGACATGTCGAGGGTAATGGTGCCGTCGCGGTAGGGCTCTTTCTTCAGGGTAAATTGCTTGACTGGGTTCATTTGCTCGTTCAGCACAGATAATTTGTAACTCTGACCTTCCTTTTGATTGAGGTAATGGACCGTAAATTTTCCTTTCTCGGGTGATTTTTCCACTTCATTCACAAAAAATCCCGTCACCAGACTGGCTTTGACACATACATTTTCTGAATACTGGCGCTTTCCGTCCTTATCCTGACGCACAATGCGGTAACAATAATCGGCTCCCTCGCTGAAAACGGGGCGCGTATCCTGAAACTGGTAATGAATTTTTCCCCCGCTCACCAGATCTTTGGGTTCCACCAGTTTGAGCAATTCGGCTGTTTTCTCTCCATTTTCCAGGGTTTTAACCTCCTCGACCAGAAAATAATCCACGTTATCGTCCTGGGTGGAAGTCCATTTCAGGGTAAAATTATTATTCATGAACTTTCCTCCCAGATCACGGGCCTGGTAAACGGGTTCATCCTTCAGATCGTAAGTGTAGCGCATGTAGCGCAAATCCCGGCGACAAGCCTTGATTTGTTTGCGGCCTCTGAAACTCAGGTTGAATTCGCAAATTGTACCATCAAAACCATCCACATGCACCAAATGCCTCAATCCGGGCGTATTTTCCTGCAAAATCAGGCGCATGGTGTCCATACTTTCGAAATTCACGCAGGCCATGTATTTGAAATCCCGGGCATTGCAACCGTCCGTGCGGATAATCATGGCCTGCAGGCCTGCGGGCGTATTGCAGCTCAGGTAGGTGACTTCCACTTCATAAAAATCGTAATCCTCCGTGGTGATAAATTCAAACCAGAGGTCATTTTCGAAGGTTTTGATGCAGGTATTGGGTAAAACTGCTGGAATCTGTGCCACAGGACCCACCGTGGCATACTGATTGGAAAGGGCCCTGAGGGTGTCTCCAGGCTTGATTTTCCAGGCATTTTCACACAAATCATAGGGAATACGGCCCGGATCAGGCAAAGCCTGGGCATTCAGGCACAGATCAGGAGAAATCAGAATAAAAATCAGGGAAAATAAGCTGATTAACAGACGCATAGGCAAGCATATTGGCACAAAATTACAACCAGGGCCGCTGAGTTACTAACGAAAAAAGGTTACAAATTTCGTATTTCATGACGTTTTTCGTGCAAAAGTTGGGCCACAACCTTGTCAATGGGGAAAGTGAGTTGGTCGGGATGTAGTTGATCCAGGGATTGCCAGCGAAAAGATTGAGCACCTTCCACCAGTTCAGGAAAATCAAAAGGAAGCTCAGAAACAGGTTTGTAAAGGGGAGAAGCGAGCTGCAACAGATAATAGACCGAGATAATCTGGTCTTTTGGATCAAAGGCGGATATTTGCAGGAAGTCATTGATATAAAATAACTTATGATCACACACCTCAACTGATAATTCTTCCTGAAACTCCCGCTTTAATGCCTGTTCCAGGCCTTCACCTTTTTCCAGCCCACCGCCGGGAAACTTGGTCATGTGATGCCCGAAACGGTATTCATCTGAAAGTAAAACCCGGTTTTGGGAATCAACATGAAGGCCATACACACGAATATTGAAGCGGGAGGGAAGCTGCATAATTTCTTGACTGAAGCAGGATTAATCAGGAAATAAAAGCCAAAATCCATAATTTGCGGTATGATTCAAACTCAGGCAATAATTTATCGTTCTAAACCCATGAAAAAAGGTTTACTGATCCTTTCATTTTTAATGCTGATCGGGGCGGGTTCCAACTGTTTTGCCCAGACTTCAGACGACCCCAATAACACGGCCAAACTGGCCCCTAAGCAGAAAATCATGGTTTCGGGGAACGAAAAATTCGACCTGATGGTTTCTTCCACCTTTTTGATTCCCACGGGCATTGCCGACCGCGACAGTTTTCCCTGGGATGCTTCCAGATCTGGCGCCCTGAGCCTGGCCATGAGTTTCAATTTTCCGATTGGCAGCGTGGTGGCCTTTAAAATTGAACCCAGAGCCACCTGGCACAAGCTGACCTTCAGAAATAACGTAAAAAAAGTTTTCCCCTCAGATACAAATCTTTACGCTATTGAGCGCTTTCGTGGATTTTATGCAGAAACTCCCATTGGATTTCGCATCAATCTGGTCAGGAATCTGGACGAAAAAGTGAAATTATTTGCAGAATTTGGCGGAATTATTGGTTATAACCTGGGCGGCACTTTCAAAAGGCGGGTCAACGATGACAAAAACCGCAAACTCTGGACGGAAAAATATCATCAGTTTGATGATTTCAATCCCTGGCGTTACGGACCGTACGTCAGGCTGAGCACCAATTGGATCGGCATCCATGCATTTTATCGCATGAGTGATTTGTACCGGGCTGACCGGGTTTTCTGGGACCCGGCAGGCACAGGAAAATTTGAGAACAACGGCAGCAACTACAGCTACGCTTATCCCAAAATCAGTCCGCTGGAAATTGGAATTTTTCTGATGCTCTGACCTGAGATACGCCAAAATTTATCATGGAAAAAATATGAAGATTGCAGGAGATGGGGGAGTCTTTCGAAAACACCTACTTAACATAATATAAATTATAGGGAAAGAATATTAAATTGCTTAAATTAGGATTGTGACTCAATAGCTGGCATTACAGACAAATATGGAGGTTTCGAAATTTATTAATAAATTTATGAATTAAACAATCATCTAATATTTATTCAATGATCACACGTAGACATTTACTAATCTTACTCTTGACAGGATTATTTTTTGGTAATAATTTATTGCCAGCACAATCCTATATTTTTTCAACCGCAGGCGCCACAGGCGAAATCGGGCCAACCCAGGGACAACTGAATACAGCCTATGCATCCACCAACCTCAATGGTCAGGTTACCTCATCAGGCGGGATTCAATTTTGGACAGTTCCAACCACGGGACCCTACAAAATTGAAGCTTTTGGTGGCCAGGGATATGGCCAGTTTGGCGGTCGCGGCGCCCAGGTCAGCGGGGAATTCAACCTCCTGGCTGGCACCGTTCTGAAAATTCTGGTTGGTCAACAAGGTGGCGATTATCTGAGCTATCCCTCCACGACCTACAACCACCAGTTTGGTGGCGGTGGCGGCTCATTCGTGACCGACAACTCCAACAACCCGTATGTGGTTGCGGGTGGCGGTGGCGGAAACCATGGAGCCAGTTTTGTCACCACTTGTGATGGGCAAATCACCACCAGCGGAGCCAGCGGCGCAAACGGATCGATCGTTAGCGCAGGCGGAACTGGCGGAAACGGCGGAGCAGCGGCAAGCAGCGCGGATGCAGGCGGAGGATTGCTCGGCAACGGAGCAGGAACTGCAGGTGGAAAAGCTTTTGTGAATGGCGGAAATGGCGGTTTTCAGCAAGGGCGCGGCGGATTTGGCGGTGGCGGAGGAACCAGCAGTTGGAATAACTACCGCGGCGGCGGCGGTGGCGGCTACAGTGGCGGCGGTGCAGGAAATAACGGCGGGGCATGCTGCCCGGCTGGCGGAGGCGGTGGCTCCTTCAATGCCGGAACCAACCAGGTCATGAACGCCGGGGTAAACCTTGGCGACGGATCTGTTATCATTACCTTGCTGATTCTTCCCAATGACGATGCCGGGATCGATGCCATCAATGGCTTTATGCCTCCCGTTTGTAAAGGAAATTATCCGGTTGAAGTTGTGGTTCGCAATTACGGAGCCAATCAGATCAACGGTGTAACCGTGGGCTGGACCGTCAACGGAACTCCTCAAACGGATACCACCTTTGCAGCGCTCCTCGACACCGCAGGTGGCAGTTCACCCGATTCCATGATTGTGACAATTGGCAGCGTATTTGTTGATGTGGCCACAGACATTAAAATCTGGACCAAAATGCCCAACAGCGTAAACGATTCCTCCAACTTCAACGATACCATGGAAGTCAACATCGCTGCGCCCGCCGTGGTCTCGACCATGCTGGATGCTGATGCAAGCTGCAACGGATATGCTGATGGAGGCGTCAGTGCCATGGCCATGGGCGGAACCAGCCCCTACTCCTACCTTTGGTCAAATTCTGATACGGGCTCCACAATCACCAACCTTGCAGCTGGAAGCTATACCGTAACCGTCACAGATTCAGATGGTTGCACGGATACCTCAACCACGGTGGTTTCTGAACCCACGGTACTGACTGCGAGTGCGGTCGTAAATCAGATCAGCTGTAACGGAGCCGACGACGGAGAGATTTTCCTCAATCCATCAGGTGGAACTCCTGGTTACACGGTGGTTTGGGACAATACCACGACTTCCACTTATCTCACGGATCTGACCCCTGGAAATTACCAGGCAGTAGTGACGGATGCACACGGTTGCACCTATATGCAAACTTTTGCCATGGCTGAACCGCCCGCCATTACCCTGTCCACCTCAGTTACGGACGAATCTGCCCCAGGCAATGGTGCCATCGACCTCACGGTTTCAGGTGGAACTTCTCCCTACACTTACCTGTGGAGCAATGGCGGTGGTACGGAAGACCTCACAGGCCTGGTGGCTGGCAGCTATTCTGTCACTGTAACGGATGCCAACGGCTGTACCGCCAGTACTTCTGCCACGGTTACCAACCTGGTGGGTGTGGATGGAAACCAGGTGGAATTCAGCCTGAACGTTTATCCCAACCCTTCCAGTGGAAAATTCACGGTTGAAATCGGAAATTCCGCGGATAAATTCAGCATTGAGGTAATGGATGTACAGGGCAAACAGCTCAGATTCATTGAAAAAGCTGATCACCAAACGGTTATCAACCTCAACGTGGAAGCTGGCCTGTACCTGGTTCGCATTTCCAATGGCACGCAAAGCGTGTCCAGAAGGGTGCTGATTCAGAACTAAGCCGCTGAAATAGTCCCAAAAGGACTTTCACCAAGAAAGGATTGATCTTCTCAGAAGGTCAATCCTTTCTTTTTTGGGAAAAATAGAGCATAAGTGGTTTTTCGGGGCAGGCACCTCCCCTACTTCCCTCCTAACGCATTGATTTGGGGATTTTCCAGGATTTTCTGCTCATAACCATGCAAAACAGCATTGATCATGGCTTTTCCGTGGGTGGTGGTGTCGGTGGAAGAATTGGGGGCCATTAGCTTGATCAGATTAATCAGCCAGCCAAAGCCCGTGTAAACAAAGTTGTAAAGCGGGGTTTTGGATTTGATGCCGCGTTTGGGTTGAATCATGCCGGGGCGAAACATGTACGCATCCTTAAAAGGCAATTTCAACAAATCATTTTCCGTCTTTCCTTTGACCCGCGCCCACATCTGACGCCCCTTTTCTGTGCTGTCTGTCCCGGCTCCTGAAACGTAAATAAAGGTCATTTCAGGATTGATTTGAGACAATAAGCGGCCAAAATTCAGGGTATAATCGTAGGTAATGCGGGAATATTTGGCTTCATCCATGCCAGCTGCGCTCACCCCGAGGCACCAAAAGCACGCGTCATAGCCTTGCAATTGATCTTCCACCCCGGAAAAATCCATAAAATCGCCATGCAGCAACTCCTTCAATTTGGAATTTTCCACCCCGCAGGGCGTTCTGCCCACCACCAAAATGGATTCAACTGATTCTGAATCAATGCATTCCAGCAAAACGCCCATGCCCACCATACCTGAGGCACCTGTGACGATCACCCTGATTTTTTTCATGCCAGAAAATTGAGTAAAAATCCTGGTTTTGACAAAATTGGCCTTGCAGCCTTAGTTTTTCATCTTCACCATCATCCGTTCCCCCACGATCAGGTGCTGGGTCACTCCTTCCAGGTGCCCGTGCACGCGGACCGCATTGGTACGGTCGTCCAGCACAGAATTGACCAGGTGAATTTTACCCTCGATCGGGCCTTCTCCATTGGTGCGGTACATGGAAAAACGGTCTCCTTCCTTCAATCTGCCAATGTCCTGGGTGGGCAAATCAATTTCCACATGCACATGCGACATATCCACCAGGGTCAGCAGGTGGGTGTCGGGACCAATGTGCTGGCCAGGCGAAACATTGAGTTTGGTCAGAATGCCGCTCATATCTGCATAAATGCTGAGTTTCTTCTGCCATTTGGAAGCTTCAATTTTTTCCACATCAAAACCCATGGCCCGCAGGCGCTCGCCTTTGCCCTCGTAGCTGGCTTTGGAGGTTTTGTACTGGTGCTGGGCCTCTTCAAATTCACGCTGGGGAATGGAATTGCTGGCCATGAGCTTCTCCTTACGCTGAAATGCCGCAGCATACAGTTCGAAATCGGCTTTAGCGGTCAGAAATTCCTCCTGCAAAGCCAAAAATTCAGGCGAATCCAGTTCAATCAGCAACTGCCCGGCCGAAACCCGCTGTCCTTCCAGCACCTTGACCGAAGTCACATAAGCGCTCACTTTGCTGTGGGTTTCCCGGATAAAATTGGGTGGCACGTCGATCTGGCCAAATAACTCCAGGTTGGCCGTCACGGGTGAATCAGTTTGGGCGGACCGGGAAGTATCTTTATCTGCTTCCAGGGATGGGAGCTCAACGGAGGATTCTTCCGTTGGTTCTTGTTTCTGGCCGCCGCAGGCGGACAAAAGGATGATCAGGATCAGGGAGGAAATTATATGTAAATTTTTCATGATTTTGAGATTATTTGGTTCGGAGAAAGTTGATTTCCAGTACCAGCTGGACTTTTTGGTTAGCAAACTGAAAGTAATCGTTTTGGGATTGCAGGAGAATCTGACCCTGTTGTACAAATTCCAGGGTGGTGATGTCCCCCGTTTGCAGCTTTTGCAACAGGGTTTCATAGGCGTTGCGCAGCCGTTGAGGATAATTTGCCTCATACAGTTTCA
Organism: Bacteroidia bacterium; assembly: GCA_020635905.1. Taxonomy (GTDB): domain Bacteria; phylum Bacteroidota; class Bacteroidia; order J057; family JADKCL01; genus JACJYV01. The sequence continues at coordinate 560,574 of JACJYV010000004.1, read as the reverse complement.
ATTGGTTTTCGGTCAGTTGAAGGGCGGATTCCAGTCTTTCAAGTTCGTGACGCAAAGCCATTTCCCGCTCAGAAAGCCTGATTTCAGCTTCCAGCTTTTGTGCATTGGCCTCCCAGAGTTCCAGCTTTTTGCCGGTTCGAAATACAGGAATGGCCAGCCCGGCACTGACGCCCTGGTAGCCATAAATTTTTGACAAGGATTGGTGAAAATACCCGATTCTGACCGAGGGAAGGTAAGATTGACGGATTTTTTTCTCCATTGCCTGCCCCAGTTCAATCTGCAATTTCAGCGGTTTCAATTGCAAATCATTCAACTCGCGGGACATACTCAAGCCGGGTTCAGGCATTCCCTTTGGCACCTCGATCTCCGTTTCTGGCTCCAGCCAGGCAATTTTTCCCAACTGACTCCGCAGTTCAAGGCTCTGCAGCTCCGCTTGTTTTTTCAGGTTGGAAAGTCCGAAAAGGTGCTGGCTGAAAATCATGTATTCGGCCTCACTGAGGTCGCCTGCGTCCCTGCGGGCCTGCATATCGGCCATAGATTTGGCCAGAATGGAATCCATTCGCTCCAGCAGCCGATTGCGTTCCTGCAGGTTTTGCAGCTCATAAAAACGGCTTTTTACTTCGTAATCAATCTCCCAGGCAGCCAGTTCGCTTTCGCTCAGCGACTGAGCCAGGCCCGCGCGGGCCCACTCCTTCCCCGCCTTCAGCGCCCAGGGGCGCCCGATATCCTGGTGCACCTGCACATAAATATCGTTGCGGATTTCGTTGATCTGGCCATATTGAAGGGATACATCTGCGGGATCCACTTTGTAAGCATAACGGGCGCGGTTTTCCCAGGTTTGCTGATCCAGTTCACGGATTTTCAGGGTTGAATTCTGTTCTTTGGCCCGGGAAAGCAATCCTTCCAGATTCGTGCTCTGGGCAAAGGAAATTCCGGGCAAAAATAACAGTAAAATCAGCAGAGATTTTACCACGGGGCCTATTTGCCAACCCTTTTTACTCGCCAGAAAGAAGATCACGGGCAGCACCAAAAGGGTCAGCAAGGTGGAGGAAATGAGGCCCCCTATTACCACCGTCGCCAATGGACGCTGCACTTCTGCCCCGTTTGTAGTAGAAAGGGCCATGGGCAAAAAGCCCAGGGAGGCCACCACCGCGGTCATCAGCACAGGCCGCAGCCTGCTCAGGGAGCCATTCATCACCACTTCCTTCAGTTCCAGCGTCTTTTTGTCGCGCAGGCGGATAAATTCATTCATCAAAACCAACCCATTGAGCACGGCCACCCCAAAAAGGGCAATGAAGCCAATCCCCGCAGAGATACTGAAGGGCATGCCCCGCAATTGCAAAGCCATCACCCCTCCCACGGCCGAAAGCGGCACCGTGACAAAGATCAGCAAGGCATGTTTTGCAGAGCCAAAAGCCAGGTAAAGGATAAACAAAATGAGCCCTAAGGCAATGGGCACCGCCACTTTCAGTCTTCCCAGCGCATTTTGCAGGTTTTCAAACTGTCCGCCGTAATGGATTTGATATCCAGGAGGCAGCTTCAGTTGCTGATCCAGCTTGGTTTGGATTTCGGCCACCAAGGAGGCAACGTCGCGGTCGCGCACATTCACCCCGATGTTGATCCGCCGTTTGGCATCTTCGCGGGAGATTTGCATAGGCCCAATATTTTCCTCTGTTTCAACCAGTTGAGAAAGCGGAACCAACCGTCCTGACGCATTTTGAATGCGGATTTGCCCCAGAGAAATATTGGCTCTGTCCTTTTGAGCCAGGCGGGCAACCAGGTCAAATTTGCGTTCATTTTCATACACTGAGCCAGCCACCATTCCTGCGTAACAGGTGCGGATGGCATGGTTTACCTCGTTCACCGTGAGACCGTTCAGGCTCAGCATAGGCCGGTTGATTTTCAGGGAAATCTGGTTTAAACCTTCAGTTTGCTCCACTTTCACGTCCCCTGCGCCGGGAATACCGCGGATAATATCTGCCGCCTGATGGGCCTGCTTCTCCAGTTCTCCCATATCTTCCCCAAAGATTTTGACTGCAATATCCGTTTTGGCACCTGTAATCAATTCGTTGAATCTGAGCTGTATGGGTTGGGTAAATTCAAATGAAGCATCTGAAACCTCCTCCAGTTTTTCCTTCATTTTGGTAATCAATTCCTCCCGCGAAGTCGCGCTCACCCATTCCTCGCTTTCTTTCAAAATGATCATCACATCCGCGTCCTCAATGGCCATGGGATCCGTGGGAATCTCTGCGGTCCCGATTTTGGAAACCACATGCACCACTTCAGGGAAATTCTCTTTCAGAATTTTTTCCGCCCGGGTCGAGGTGGCAATACTTTTTTCCAGCGAACTACCTGGCTCCAGGGTCATTTGCATGGCCAGATCGCCTTCTTCCAGGGTAGGGATAAACTCCCCTCCCATCTGGGTAAAGACCACCAGACTGAAGGCCAGCATGAGCAGGGCTCCTGAAACCACCGTTTTGGGCCATTTCAAAGCCAGATTAAGGGAAGGCTGGTACAGGGAATTCAGGACTTTCATCAGGCGGTCGGCCAGGGTTACCTTGTCTGAAATGCGGGTTTTCAATATAAGAGCAGACATAACAGGTACGTAGGTCAGGGAAAGCAGCAACGAACCCAAAATGGCAAAGCTCACGGTTTGGGCCATGGGCAGGAACATTTTCCCCTCGATGCCTTTCAGGGTAAAAATGGGTACAAACACCACCAGAATGATCAGCACCCCAAAGGCCGCGGACTGGTAAATTCGTCCTGCGGACTCACGGATAGTGTCTCCCAGCTGAAGCCGGGTGATCTGACTGCCCTTGTGGCGGTTGTGCAGCACATGTAATACGCCCTCCACGATAATCACGGCCCCGTCCACCACAATACCAAAGTCGATCGCACCGAGTGACATGAGGTTGGCAGACACGTTGAAAAAGCGCATCATGATCAGGGCGAAAAGCATGGAAAGGGGAATGACCGAGGAAACGATCAGCCCCGCCCGCAGGTTGCCGAGAAAGATCACCAACACAAAAATCACAATCAGACCGCCTTCCAGCAGGTTTTTAGAAACGGTGTGCACCGTTTTGGAGACCAGCACTGAACGGTCCAGATAAGGCAGGATTTGTACTCCCTGGGGCAGGCTTTTCTTCACCTGCTCCACCCGTTCATGCACGTTGGCGATGGCCTCAGAGGAATTGGCTCCTTTAAACATCAGGGTGATTCCTCCCACCACTTCACCTTTGCCATCCATGGTCATGGCCCCGTAGCGCTTCGCGCTCCCAATGCCCACTTTGCCCAGATCACGGATCAGGACAGGGCGACCATTGATATTTTTAACCACGATATTCTCAATGGAAGCAAAATCACCCGCCCGTCCTTCAGTGCGAATGTAGTAAGCATGCTCCCCCTTTTCGATGTAACTGCCGCCGCTGTTGGCATTATTCATTTCCAGCGCATCCGTCACCTCCTTCAAACTCACCTGATTGGCTTCCAGCAATTCGGGTTGCACCGCGACTTCGTACTGCTTGACCTTCCCCCCAAAACTGCTCACCTCAATGATGCCGTCAATGCCAGCCATTTGTCGTTTTACAATCCAATCCTGAATGGTGCGCAATTCTGAGTCTGTAAATTTACCCTGAAATCCCTTCTGCACCTGAAGCACGTATTGGTAAATTTCGCCCAGACCAGTGGTAATGGGCATCATTTCGGGCACACCCAAATCAGCAGAAATCTCGGATTTGGCCGAATTCAGTTGCTCAGAAACAAACTGACGGGCCCGCATGATGTCCACATTCTCCTCAAACACAATGGTAACCACAGAGAGGCCATAACGGGAAATACTGCGTATTTCCTCCACCTGAGGAATATTGGCCATGGCGGCCTCAACCGGGAAGGTGATGTATTGCTCCACCTCCTGGCTGGCCAGGGTGGGACAGGAAGTCACCACCTGAACCTGATTATTGGTGATGTCAGGTACGGCGTCAACGGGGATATTGCTCAGGGCATATAATCCACCCAGAATCAGCGCCAGTACCATGATCAACACAATGAGCTTATTCCCGAGGGAAAAGCCAATGATCTTTTCAAACATAATCTTCTAAATTTCAAAATTGTCCGACAAAACAAGGAAAATCACCCGGCAAGTCCGGGTAAAAAGGTGTCAGACAACCGGCGGAGGTCGGTTTGAAAGTGAGGGATAATGACCGGAAAAAGGCGGAATCAGGATTTGTTTGTCCTCCTGGTTCACCCAGATTATTACAGGCTCAACCAGCTCGCGCAACACAAAAAATACGGCTACCTGAGCAGGAAAATCCAGGTCAAAACTGACCTGATCTGTACTCTGGAAGTTTTCCAGATCACCCTCGACTGCATACTCATGGAACATGAGGCTCATTTTTTCCAGCATGGTATCGCTGGATTTGTGCAGATTCAGGTGCTGAGACTGGCTGAGGAGTTGCTCGTGAACGTGAGGAACCAGGCAGTGCATCAACAAAATGATGGCGGCCAGGTAAAGGGAAATATTCCTCAATCGTTTCACGCTACAAATGTAACAGATTTTTTATTGCCAAAAGTGACAAAAGTCACCAAACTTATTTTTCCGTATGCTCAGGACTTGTCCTGTGCAGGAATAAGGGACAAACGCAAAAGTCTTTCCTTTATTTCACCCACCAATCTTCCTGCGGGTAATTTCTACCCACGACCACTTTTTGGCCTATTTTGGGCGTGCAAAATTCAATTCCCAATACTTTTCCCTTTGCCTTTACCCTTTTGATGGAATCGTCCCAGGGATGGAGTGACAGAGCAAAGGCGCCCCAGTGAATGGGCATCAGGGTTTTTCCTTTGACATCGAGGTGGGCCTGGGCAGTTTCCTCGGGTACCATGTGAATATAAGGCCAGGCATCCCCGTATTGCCCGCACTCCAGCATAGTCAGGTCAAAGGGCCCCAGCCTCTCTCCTATCTCTGAAAATCCTTTGAAATAGCCCGAATCAGCTCCAAAAAGAATGTTTTCCTGCTGGCTTTTGATCGCAAACCCCATCCAGAGAGTTCGTTGGTTATCAAGCCCGATGCGGCCGGTAAAGTGACGGGTGGGTACGGAGGTGAATTGCAATCCTTCAAATTCATGGCTGTCCCACCAGTCCATTTCCGTAATGTTGGATTCAGGCACCCCCCATCTTATCAGGTGACCCGCCGTGCCCAGAGCCACAAACCAATGCCTGACCCGGTCTTTGATTTTCAAAACTGTGCCGTAATCGAGGTGGTCATAGTGGTCGTGGGAGAGTAAAACCGCATCTATGAAGGGAATATCTTCGGGATTGATGGGTAATTCAGGATTAAAACGCTTCCCGCCCATGGCAGGAAAGGGCGACGGGGCCCGGCCCAGCATGGGATCAGTGAGCAGGGTTTTGCCTCCCATGCGAATCAACAGGGTGGAATGCCCAAACCAGTAGATTTCTGCCGGGCCATTATGTGGCTTTTTCAACTCATCGGGCGACAACTTCACAATGGGAATATCCGCAGGCTTCGCCTGACGTCGTTTGTCGCCTTTGGCAAACTCCCACATGGCTTTGGCCATGGCGGCTGGCCCGAGGTTGGCGGGCGTGGGCACGTAACTGGTAAATTTTCCCCTGGAAAAACGGGGGTGCTGCTTCAATTTCCTCAGACGTTCGCCCCTTGGAGGCGCCCCAAACTGAGGCGAAAGCCGGGTTACGGCCACGGTTACCAGGGTAATGAAAAGGGCAAGCGCCCCAATGATCAATAGAATATTCAGCAGCATAATCACTTGGTTTAAAGGAGAATTCCCCGCTTTCCTTCGATTTTAGGGGGTAAATCAGTTTCGCCCAGCATTTCCCGCAGGTCGATTTCAATGGTACGCGAAAGGGCATACATGGGAATGTCGTTGGCCATCCGTTCAAAAGGATTTTCGCTGTAATCTCCAATCAGTTCCATCATGATAAATACCCATCCCACCAAAGCAGTAAAGGGCACAGAGAGCCAGATGAGGCTGTTGCCCAGGTCTTTGAATTCGCCAATCATGCCAAAAGGGAGCAAAAGCATGAACAGGGCCACAAAATAAAAACTCACGGAGCCATACTGGCGGGGAAGCGGAAAATTCTTGATTCGCTCTGCCTGGCCCTGCAAAGTGTAGAAATTTCCCATCAATTTTTGCAGTTCCATGTGACGAAAGTCATCAATGAGGTCAATTTCCCTAAGCTTCTTTAAATCAATACTTTGCTGATCGATCAACTGGGTTGCAGGATTGGCAAAGCCCTTGATTTTATCAAATTCTTCCGCAGGAAGAATGCGTTTCATTTCAGTTTCCCAGTCGGGGAAATTGAAGAGGCGCAACATGGCTGATTCGCGGGCCACTGCGGCGTGGGCACTCAGTTTTGAATTGACATGCTCCCAGGGTGTCACTTTCAGCAATTGGTGCCGCAGGGTATAAAGCCAGGCAATGTGGCGATACACAAGGCGACGGTGATGTTCCTTCAACTGACCTTCATTCAGATTACTTTCCCTGAATTGATTGGTGAGATAATTTTTCACCATGGTGCCCCAGGTACGGCTGTCATTTACGATGCCTCCCCAGATTTTGCGGGCTTCCCACAGGCGATCATAAGCTGAATTATTCTTAAAACCCAGGTAAAAGGCCACTGCAGTACCAACCAGTGACACAGGAAGCCAGGGAATGGCCAGCCATTCGAAATTGAGGTATTGATAGATGGACACGGCCGCAGCCGCCCACAGGGTTATCCAGACCAGATGAAACCAGGAAAATCTCAGGACATCGGTCAGGGGGAAATTTTTGTGGATGTACATGTGGTAAGTGGTTTTGTGTTCTCTGGCAGCGGTTAAAGTGTTTTTCTCAGGATAATCATCTTACAGGGGCGGGCCATCATGCCTTTCACTTTTTCATATTTGGCTTCAAAAGTCAGTTCGCGGTGGTAGTTAAATCCCAGTTTGCCATACCACGAAAGCAAAAAATCTTTATAAGGGTGGCTGCTTCCATCTGCAGGGTAAAGAACGTCGGCCAGGAGATATTTGAAGCCGTTTTTGCGGCTTTCAGACCCGGCAAACTCAATGATTCTCCGCCCGATTCCCTGGCCCTGAAGTTCGGGCAAAGTGGCCAGCATACCAAATTCGGCTTCCTCATCATTTCGCCTGCGCAAATAGCAACCTCCCACTATTCCCTGACCGATTCGCGCCACAATAAATTGTTTTTCTGCCACCAATTCCTGCAATTCTTCCAAACTTGTGCGTGGAATCTGGGTTTTGAACAAATCTGCCTCCGTTTCCTCATACACCTTCACAATCAGATTCACCAACAGTTCATATTCTTCCCGGGTAAGGTCGCCTGTTTGGGGGATTTGAAAGGTGATTTCCATGAATAGCCTTAAGCTGAAGTGGCAATTTGTCTTTTTTGCCAGAAATGAAAAGCGAAATATACGGCTGAAATGCCTGCCATCAGCGCTGCTGCTCCCAAAAATGCAGTGGGAAAAGAATACCATTGTATAAATGGTCCAATGAGAATGGGAGAAAAAAACTGTCCCAGAAAAATGCAGGTGGTATTGATGCCCATGTAACGCCCCCGCAGATGTTCGGGTGCCAGAGAAAGTATCCACGAACTGGTATTGGGCATAAAAACACCCATGCCAAAGCCTGAAAGCGACATTCCCACTCCAATGAGCAGAAAATCAGTGGCCTGAGAGGCCACGGTATAGCCAACTGCGGAAAGCAGAAAGCCAAAGGCATAGATCTGCTGAAAGCTGAAAATACTGCTGAATTTACGATAGATCAGGCCTGCAATGGCACCCGTAAGGGTCAGACAGACAATCGCCGCTCCTGCAAGTGCACTTTTCTCCAGATGCAGGTATTTGAGAAAAAAAGGAATCTGCACAGGCACCATGTAAAAAAGCAGCATCACCATAAAAATGGTGGCAAACACAAACCAAATCACCCCGTTGACCCGGCCTCCCTCCTTCCGTTCGGCCTGATTTTGAACCCGTTCTGGTTCCTTCAGCACATACATGATCAGGGGAATTCCAAGCAGTGACAGGGCATAGATCCAGAAAGGCGCCCGCCAGTGCAGATCGGCCAGCAGGCCGCCCGATCCCACAAAAATCACTCCTCCCAAAGCCATAAAAGCTCCCTGGATGCCCAGGAAGCCTTGTCTTTCCTGTCCCTGCCAGTAATCTCCTGCCAGGGTAATCACCGTGGTGGCGATCCCTCCTACGGCAAAGCCCAGCAAAATTCGTCCTGCCAGAATGAGGTACAGATCGTCGAGGTACAAACCTGAAGTGCCCGCAGCTGCATACAGCACCACGGAAACCAATAACAGCCGCAGGCGGCCAGTTTTGTCAATGATGCGGCCCACGAAGGGGGCCACCAGCACAATGGCCAGGGCTGGCACGGTCAGGATCAGCTGGGTAAGCAATTCTGCCCGCGGATAGCTGGCAAAAACCTTTGCCATGGATGGCAAAGAGGGCGCAATGGTGGCCCCCGCCATGACAGATAGTGAACTCAGAAAAAGAAGAGACGCCTTCAGGCGCAGATTTGACGGCATGCACACGGATTAAAGGGCAGTGACAGGGTAACCCCTGGAGGAGCATTTAAGTTTCGGAATTTTTCCGAAATTCTTCAATGGGTAATGGCGCCCATTTTTCCCTCCTGGTAGTCGCGGTAGGCGGCCTCGATCTCCTCCCGGCTGTTCATCACAAAGGGACCGTAGGAAAACACGGGTTCGTTGATGGGTTGACCGGCCAGAAAGAGGATTTCCGCCTCCGTCTCACTTTCCGCAGGCACTTCCAGCATTACCTGGGCCGCATCATTTTGGTACATCACCAGATTACTGCCGCTGATAACCTGCCCGTTGACCAGCAAACTGCCAGTCAGGAGCTGGGTAAAGGCATTATAATGGGTTGGTGCAGGCACTTCCAGCCGGGTTCCCGGCTGCATACGGATCATAAAAGCCAAAATGGGCGTAAAGGTACGGGCGGGCCCTTTTTTAGAGAATCCCTCCCCCGCCACCACCTTCACGGTCACTTTTCCCTCTTGTAAAGTGGTCACTGGAATGTCTCCCACCTGGATATTCTGGTAGCCCGGACTGGCCATTTTGTTTTTTGCGGGCAGATTCACCCACAATTGGATCCCATGCAGCATCCCTCCTTCGCCCTCATAGCGCTTGCACATATCTTCTGAGTGCACAATCCCCGAGCCTGAAGTCATCCATTGCACGCCCCCGCTGTCCAGCAAACCTGTGTTGCCAAGGGAATCCTTGTGCTCCACATGCCCTTCAAACATGAAGGTGACCGGCTCAAAGCCACGGTGCGGGTGGGGACCCACCCCAATACCTTCCCCGGGTTTGACCTTTTTGGGGCCAAAATGGTCAAGCATCACGAAAGGATCAATGATGTAATTTTCCCGCCCGAAGGGCAGGGTGCGATTGACCGTCAGGGTGGGTGCAGGACGGGCAATGAAAGCAGGGACGATTCTGCCCACCGAGCGATAAGCCTGGCCCAGGCCCAATCCTTTTTCTAATCCTTTGCCAATGGCCGTGTAGGCAATGGCCATGCTTCCCACTGAAGCGGCCGCACGTTTGATAAATTCTTTGCGTTTCATCTGATCCAAACCATGTTCCAACAACTAACCAATTTACCACAAAAAAGGTTAGGCCCAAAATGCAAAAAGGCTGGGATCAGGGCAACACACATTTGAAAATCTGAAAACTGAATAAGTTTAATTCGGGTGGTAAATAACCGCTGTTTGCCGCATGTGCATTTATTATTTTTTGAAGTCAAAAATTCCTATGACCTCGTTTGAAGAGCACTTTGGATCGGTACCAGACCCTCGAACTGGAAATGCGACGCCGCAATTATTGTCGGAAATTATCGGATTGGCCATCATTGCCATTTTATGTCGGGCAAAGGTCTGGGAGGATATGGAAGACTTCGGCAAGGCCGGGGAGCCATTTCTGCGCAAGGTTCTGCGCCTTGAGAACGGAATGCCTTCCCATGACACGCTGGAAAGTGTATTTTTCAATTTACCCGGGGAGCTCCCTTCGAAACCCGGCTTGACCTGAAAGGTCTGCCAGCGGGGACTTATCTGCTTAGGATGAGTGCGGGTGATTGGGTGAGGACGCGGAAGGTGGTGCGGGAGTCGGGATTTTCTGGTGACGGCCCACTTTGTGGCTGCTTATGGCTTGAAATGAATAAACCCAAAGACACATGCCAGGGATATTCCTTTGGAGAATATCCCGATGATTATTTGACCTTGCAAATGGGAATGCCCGAAGTTTGATGCCTGAAGCACGCAGCTACAAGCTGCCAAACCTCTCCAAAAACGCCCCCACATGGTACCCGTCGGCCAGGGCGTGGTGCAGTTCCACGGAGACGGGCATGAGGATTTGGCCGTTTTGATGAAAATATTTACCGAAAACGATGCGGGGTATGGAGTCGTGGCAGTCGAATTTGCGGGCGTGCTGTACGCTGGTGAAGGACACCCAGGGCACGGCCGAGAAGTAGATCATGTCGGTGCGCAGGTGGGGCGTGAATTCGCGGGCCTCCTTTTGGCGGTCGATAGTCGCACGGGAGGTTTCGAGGAAGGCGGCCTGACCGGGTTGCCAGGGGATGAAGGTGAAGATGAAGGATTGGTCGGGCAGGATCACGGTGGCCCCGGCATGCACTTCGGGGTAGAGCATGACCTCGTCGCCTGCGAGACGGTAGCGAAATTCGGGCATGGAATTGGCCGCTTTGAGGGCCTGGTAGAGACAATACAGGAAAAAGGATTGCCCGGAGGCCCGCGCTTTTTCAAGCAGGTGGGTGACATCGACGTTGGCGGTGAGGTTGAAGAAGGGGATGTCGAAGTCGCGGAAGAAGGTATAGGGGGCTTTGCGGTCCCAGGTGGTGAGGTCTATCTTTTGGGGTTGATTCATGGCGGGGGAGTGGGGGATTAGCAAAACGATTTTCAACACAAAGACACAAAGACACAAAGTTCATGAAGATTGTTTGGCTTGCCAAATTGGAAAGTTCGAAGATAATAAAAACACAGAGACACGGAGTCCATTTGGGTGGTTAGGAGATTTTCTATTGGGTTTTCTAAAAGAAGCTTATGCTTCTTTGAATTATTTCAACACAAAGAAACACAAAGGTACTTGGATATTGTTCAGTCCAGGTTTTCCCATCTCTGGTTTTTCCGTGAGTATTTGGCAAGCCAAATATTGATAAGAAAAACTTGGTGAACTTCGTGTCTTTGTGTTAAAAAAAACCACCACAGTAAATTACAACCCCACAGAAACCAGCAACCCTGCTTCGCAGGGCAGGATATCCAGCACCGGCCCCGCAGGCAGGCCCTCAGCCTGCTCCCAGTGGGCGGGATCGTCTCCCGCCACAAACAGCCCATTCGACATGCAGGCATAGGTTTTTCCGTCGTGAAACAGCAATTGGTTGATAATGCCGCGGGGCGGGTTGGTGGTCAGTTTTTGCCAGCTTTGGCCCGCGTCTGTAGATTGGTAAAAGACATTTTCCTCCGTCACCGCCAACACGGAGCCAGACAGGGAAACCAATTGGGTAACCCGCCCACCCTGCCACACATATTTCCAGTTGAGGCCCTGGTCGGTGCTGCGCACGATACCATCCTCCAAAGCGGCCAGCATCGCATCCTGATGAGAGGCAAAATCATACACCCATTTATCGCCCCAGGCAGGTTTCCAGGAAAGTCCGCGGTCGGGTGAGAGGTAAATGCCCCGGGTGGTGCCGCAATAAACCTGTTGCTGGTGGGTGGCCAGACAGGTAATGTGGGTATTGCCCAGTCCGGCCCCGGAGGGTTCCCATTGGGATCCGTTGTTTTTGGAGAGAAAAATGCCCTGCTCGCGGGTGCCCAGCAGACAATTTTCCCCGATGGAAAGCATGGAGACAATTTCAGGAGTTGAGGGCAAACCATTGGCAGAGGGGAGCCAGGTATGGAGGCCGTCCCAGTTCATGTACAATCCGTGTTGGGTGGTGGAAGCCAGAACCAGGGTTTTGCGGCGCCCCAGATGGGTAACGGGATCGCCGGGGGGCAATCCCTCATCCACCTTTTGCCAGTTTGGGCTGTCATCTGCCCTGAGGTAAAGTCCTCCGTGATTACCTATGGGTCCGTTACAAGCCAACAGCAACCCCAGGCAGGGCAGCAAAAGGAGGATTCTGCGCATGGGGAATTATTTCTCGCGAATCAGGAGCATGTACACTGGAAAGTGGTCTGAGTAACCGCCCAGCCAGGCACCGCCCGCAAAGGTGCGGAAGGGATAACCCGCAAAAGTACCATCAGACTGGGTGAGATAGGCTTTATTATAGACCTTGGCGGCATAGTACTGCCAGCTTGCGAAATTTTTACCCAGAAGACCAGGGGTCACAATGATCTGATCGAAAAGGTTCCAGCTATCGCCCCAGGCCAGGGTGCCGATACCCTTGCGGTACAGGTCGAGCATGGGGTTGAATGATTCATCGGCATGCAGGTTTTCGGTCTTGTCGCCGGCATTCATCACCTTGCGCACACTGTTGTTGACCGGATCGTCGTTGAGGTCGCCCATGTAAAATATCTTGGCTCCGGGCTCGGCTTCCAGGATGGAGTCCACGATGGAACGTCCCAGGGCCGCCGCGGCGAGTCGTTTGGGTTGGCTGGCTTTCATGCCTCCGCGGCGGGAAGGCCAGTGGGCCACCAGCACGTGAATCCTTTCGCCCATCAGGGTACCCGTCACCACCAGTTGGTCGCGGGTTTTGTCCTCGGGGGCATCTTTGAACCTGAGGCGGACACTCTGGCTGGATTCCAGGGTGAAATATTTGGGATTGTAGATCAGGGCGCAATCCACTCCCCTTTCGTCGGGGCCGTCGTGGTGTACAATCTGGTAATTTCTATCCGCGATGGCAGGCATTTTGACCAGATCTTCCAGTACAAAGCGGTTTTCGATCTCGGACAGCCCCAGAATGGCCACCCCGTCGGGCGAGGTGGAGGTGCCCAGGTCGGCAATGACCGCGGAAATGTTCTCCAGTTTCTTTTGATATTTGGGTGCATCCCAGTGGTTGGAGCCCTCGGGAGTGTACTCCTCGTCGATCACTCCGGGCTGGTCAACCGTATCAAAAAGGTTTTCCACGTTATAAAATCCGATGATGGAAACGGAATATTCCTTATTTGGGTCGAGGGTCTGGGCAGTCAGAGATGAAGAAATCCCCAGAATTGTAAATAAAATGTAAAGTTTCCGTTTCAAAAAAGGCCTTTTTTCCATGGTTATTACTGATAATCTGTCTAAAGTTCCAAAGTTATCAAAATCTGTGTGTTTGTTGTGCTTTTATGGTTAAAGAATGATTGCTATTTTCGGGGAATTTTGGAGCAGGTACCTATTATGAAAATTCGACATACCCCTTTCCCTGCAAGAACGATCGCAATCCTCTTGTGGGCAAGTTTATTTATTCAGTTTTCTTTTGCTCAAACCGACACCATCCTTCCTCCCGACAGTCTGGAGGATGCAAATTTGATACCATCTTTTTCCGTATCGGCCGATGTGCTGGAAAGTGAGGTACAATCGCAGGATGTCTCGGGGCTGCTGCAATCGTCGCGGGATGCCTTTGTGTCGGCTGCGGGATACAACTGGAGTACGGCCCGCTTCAAAATCCGGGGCTACAGCTCGGAAAATATGACGGTGATGCTGAACGGGATTCCCATGAACGATCCCGAAACTCAATGGGCAGTATGGGCCAACTGGGGCGGCCTGAACGACATTACCCGCTACCCCATGACCCGCATCGGGATTACGGCCTCTGATCTGGCCTTTGGTGGCATGCAGGGCTTTTCCAACATCGACCTGCGGGCTTCCACCCAGCGCAAGGGCATCCGCTTTTCCTACGCTTTGACCAACCGGACTTACCGCCACCGTCCTATGGTGACCTATAATACAGGCATGATGAAAAACGGCTGGGCCATCAGTGTGTCTGGTTCGGCCCGCTTTGCAGGGGAAGGCTATGTGGAAGGCACTTCCTACAGCGCAGCCAGTTATTTCCTCTCGGTGGATAAGAAGCTCAACGACAAACACATGTTTGGCTTTGTGGCCATGGGTTCGCCCACGGTGCAGGGCCGGGCCGGTCTGGCGGTGCAGGAGGCCTACGACGCCACCGGCAATAATTATTATAATCCCTACTGGGGCTACCAAAACGGGGTAAAACGCAACTCCCGGGTGCGCGACAACCACAAGCCCATGCTCTTTCTGAGCCACTATTTCACCCCCAACGAGAAAACCAAACTGACCAGCACTGCTTTCCTCGAATTCGGACGCAGCGGTCAGACCAGCCTCAACTGGTACGATGCCCAGGACCCCCGTCCGGATTATTACCGCTACCTCCCCTCCTACTTTGAGGATACGGATCCTGCCCAGGCTGCCGCCGTAGCCCAACTCTGGGCCACTGACGACTCTTACCGCCAGGTAAACTGGGATCACATGTACTTTGCCAACAGCAAAAACCTGTATACAGTGGAAGATGCCGATGGTATCGCGGGAAATAATGTGACGGGCAACCGCTCGAAGTACATTCTGGAGGAATGGCGCAGCGATCCGCTCTGGTTTGGGGCCAAGACCATTCTCAACCACAAATTCAGCGACAAAATTGTACTTTCTTCCGGGCTGGACCTACAATCCTATACTTCCCACAACTTCAAAGTGCTGGAAGATGCGCTGGGCGGCGATTTCTGGGTGGACATCAACCAGTTTGCCCTGCAGGATTTCTCAGATCCGAATGCATCACAAAATAATCTTGAGCAACCCAATCACGTGGTCCGGGTAGGCGACGTTTTTGGGTATAATTATGATCTGCACCAAAACAGCGGAAACTGGTTTGGTCAGGTTGAATTTACCACCCCTAAATTCGAAATATTTGCCGGGGCTCAATTGGGCTACACCTCTTTCTGGCGGGATGGCAAATTCAGGACGGGTCTCTTCCCCAACGATTCCTACGGACAATCCGCCAAAAACAACTTCTTTACCTACGGTGCCAAAGCCGGGGTAACCTATAAAGTGACCGGCCGCCATTATATCACGGCCAACGGACTTTACATGACCCGTCCGCCAGCGATCAGTTCTTCCTTTCTGGCACCCCGCCTGCACAACCAGATTCTGAACGGTCTGACAGCTGAGGAGGTGATTTCGGGGGATTTTAACTACATCATCCGTTATCCCAATTTCAAAGCTCGGGCCACCTATTATTACTCACTGGTGAATAATCAGGTTTATAACCGTACTTTCTGGCACGACGAACTGCGTACTTTTGTGAACTACTCCATGACCGGGGTGGATCAATTGTACACCGGGCTGGAAGTGGGCGCAGAAGCCTCCGTGATGCAACAGTTTACGGTGACCGGGGCTTTCTCCTGGGGACAATACCTGTATAATTCACGTCCCACCGCCACCGTAACCTCCAATAACAGCAGCGAAGTGCTTGCCGAGGACCGCACGGTGTATCTGAAAAACTACCGCATTGGCGGCATGCCACAGACCGCGGCCTCCATTGGCCTGAAATACAGCGGCAAACAATATTACTTTATCGGGGGTAATTTCAACTGGTTTGACCAGATCTGGCTTGATCCCAACCCGGACCGCCGTACCTCTGAAGCCCTGGAAGGCTATGTGATTGAGGATCCTCAGTGGAGACAAATGCTGGATCAGGTGCGCCTGAATGCCGGCACCTCACTCAACTTCTTTGCGGGCAAGAGCTTCCGTTTCAACCGCAAATATTACCTCTTGTTTACCGTTAACGTAAATAATGCCCTGAATAACAAGAATTTTGCCACCGGCGGATTTGAACAGTTGCGCTATGACCGGACTGATATCGCTAAATTTGCCCCGAAATTCGGCTATATGTACGGAACCACCTATTTTGCGATGGTGCGTTTCAGCTTCTAAACTTTGACAGAGAAAAAAAGAATAATATGAATTTCCTCAGGTTTTCCTCCTTGCTCCTTTTGGCCATGATGGTGTTGGCCTCCTGTAAACGCGAATTCGACGAGCCCCCCATCAAAAGCATTCCCGTGGGTGACATTGTGACCTGCGCCGATGTGCGGGCAATGTTTCAGGGCGCTCCCATCAAGATCACTGAAGATAAAACCGTGTATGGCACCATTACCAGCGACGAGCGGAATGGAAACTTTTATAAAGAAGCCTATATGCAGGATGCCACTGGCGCACTTTACCTGCGTCTGACTGCTTCCGGCGGCCTGTATAAAGGCGATTCCATCCGTCTGAACCTGAACGGAACCACCCTGCAGGACTATAACGGTATGTTTCAGGTGGATTCGGTCAATGTGGATAATAATATTGTGAAAGTGGCTACCCTGCGGGAAGTAAAACCCCAGGTGATCACCATAGACCAGATTGGCGATGCCTGGGAGGCCCACCTGATCCAGATCGACAGCGCAGAGTTTTCTGCTGCTGACGTAAACACCACCTGGGCCGACGCGGTAAGTCTGTTTGCCCTCAACCACGACCTCAAAGACTGCAATGGCAATACCGTTTTGGTACGCACTTCGGGTTACTCCAATTTTGCCTCAGACACCATTCCTTCCGGCCGGGGTAAATTTATCGGCGTGCTGAGCGAATACAAGGGAGATTTTCAGCTTTTCGTACGTGAACCAGCCGAATTGGGCATGACGGCCACCCGTTGCGGGGGCGGATCCTCAGGATGTACTCCCAAAAACGGCCTGAACGAAGATTTCAATGATGCCACCAAAGGTTCTCCCATTGCCTCCCCCTGCTGGACCAACGTGGCTGTGATCGGCACCCGGGTATGGGCAGGCCAGGTTTTTGGCTCAGATATTTATGCTGAAGGCACCTCTTATCAATCCTCGGATGCCAGCAACGAAATGTGGCTGATCTCTCCCTCTGTCCAGTCTCAGGGCAAGGATACCCTGACCTTCGATTGCTCCATGGCCTACTGGGACCACGATGCCCTCTCGGTCTGGATTTCCACCAACTTCACTCCCTCAGACATCCCCACTGGCTCCGATGTTACCGCTGCCACCTGGACCCAGGTGACCTGCTCTCTGCCTGGCTCTTCTGCGACCTACCACCAATGGTACCCCACGGGCGCCATCGAACTGAGAAATTTCCTGGGCTTCAACTACCAGGGAACTTACCACATTGGCTTCAAGTATGAAGGCAGTTCGCCCGGCGGTCTGGATGATAATTACCGTCTCGACAACATAGTAATCAAACAATAAAGCCAATAAATCATTTGGAAAAAGTTATGAAGAAGTTTTACGCAATTGTACTTTCCTGCTTGCTTCTGGCATCTATGGCATCCGCTCAGGCTACGGTGACCATTCGCCAGATTCAGTACGCAACCAACGGCATCTCTCCTTATCTGGGAGATACTGTTACCACCTCGGGCATTGTCACCGCCCATGATGTGACCTCCTTCTGGATTCAGGATTCCTCCAAGGCCTGGAACGGCCTTTATGTTTACTCTACCTCCGCAGGAGGACAGGTAAGCGTGGGAGACCGGATCACCATTACCGGCCAGATCGACGAATTCAACGGCCTGACCGAAATG
Source organism: Bacteroidia bacterium (assembly GCA_020635905.1). GTDB lineage: Bacteria > Bacteroidota > Bacteroidia > J057 > JADKCL01 > JACJYV01. Next base: position 543,012 of record JACJYV010000004.1, on the reverse strand, counting down.
AAGAACGTGACCAATGTGAATGTGGTTTCCAGCGGAAACGCCCTGCCTGCTCCCCTGCTGCTGACCACCACTGTGAGCGGATCTGAGCCCTACGAATCTGTACTGGTACGGGTGAAAGCCACCTGCACCAATCCCAGTTCAGGCTTTGGCCAGTGGGTGCTCAATGACGGTTCAGGTCCTGTGTTTGTGGACGACCTGATCATTGCCTACACTCCCACCCTGAATTGCAAGTACACCGTTACCGGACCCATGTACTACTCTTTTTCTGAGTGGAAAATCCAGATCCGCGACACCACGGCCGACGTGGTGAAAGACAGCTGTGGGGGCGGAAGCGGCAACCCAGGCGACACCACCACCATCTACAAAATTCAGTACACCACGGCTACTTCAGGCGATTCTCCCCTGAAGGATCAGAATGTGACGGTTTGGGGAACTGTAACCTGCCTGGATGGCGGCGGATACTGGATTCAGGATTCCTCTAAGGCCTGGAATGGTATTTATGTATTTGACGGCAATAACACCCCCAGCCCCGGCGATAATGTTTGGGTAAAGGGTAAAGCAGTTGAATTTTTCAATTACACGGAAATCAATGCCACCAGCCTGAACACCGTTTCTTCCGGCAATCCTCTGCCGGCTCCGGTTTCGGTTTCCACCGCAGCCGCCAATCAGGAAATGTTTGAAGGTGTGCGCATTCAGGTGACCAATGCCACCTGCACCAACGATCAGGTTGCTTCCAACTTTGGTCAGTGGGAACTGAATGACGGCACAGGCGCCATCCTGATCGACGACCTGATGTTTGCTTACACCCCGACTGCCGGGTTGAAATATACCGTAACCGGTCCGCTGCTTTATTCCTTTTCTGAATGGAAAATCGAGCCCTGCGGCGCTGCCGATGTGGAAGTATTTGTAGGCATTGATGATGATCAGCGGGTTGCTGGCCTGAATATTTTCCCCAATCCTGCCCAAAATCAGCTTCAGGTATCCTTTGACGGCTCCAACGGAGTGGCTCAGGTGACCCTGTTCAATCTGGTGGGACAGCAAATGATGCAGACCCACGCTGCCAACCAGACTACGTTGGATGTGAGCGCCCTGCCCCGTGGCATGTACATGCTGCAGGTTACCGCAGGTGAGAAATCATCCACCCAGCGGATTGTGCTGAGATAAGCTCAGGCATAGATGAAATAAAAATCCCCGGGAGGTTGCTTCCGGGGATTTTTATTTACGGTTTACGGTTACGGTTTGCGGTTTACAGTTTACGGTTCAGGACTTGTGAGTTAGAGGGATGAGGGTTGAGGGGACACTCAAACCCGAACCGCAAATCATTGAACCATAACCCGTAGGGAAACGACCATGTTGTTTCCAAAAAATTTATCCCCGAAGGATCAAATTGGTGCGGGCAATCAGGGCGGCGAAGGCGCCGCGCTTCTGGCGGGGGATATTGGCGATGATGTGGGCCAGGGAGGCGGGATGCTGCCCCCACTCGGGGGCATGCAATACCTCGTGGAGGCGTCCCCGCTGGTCGAGGATGTCGATCACGGTGAGGCCCTCGTAGTTGCGGGCGGTAAAGTCATTGACCTGGGGCCAGAAGCCCTTGGCCACCAGATAGCGCAGCACAGTCAGGAACTGGTCGTGGCGGGCGGCGGCATGCCAGAGCGTGTCTTCGGTCACGGGATCTTTTTGGCGGGCATCGGCCTCGGAGAGGCCTCCATCCTGCTTTTTCAGGATTTCATCCACTTTGACCAGTTGGGCCAGTAAGGCCCGCCGATGCAGGCGGATGGGACCGCCATCGGCGGGAGAACTCATGAGGTGGTCGCGGGTGAGCACGTCGGCCAGGCTTTGGCCCTCCTTCATTTCCAGCACTTCCTCCAGAGTCTCATTGGTGCGACGCTGGGGCTGCACCCGGGGCTTTTCTGGATCAGGTGCGGGCACATCGGGCGGATCGAAGCCAGCCCGGGTCTGAGGCATGGAGGGCGACATCGAGGTGGTCACCGTACGAATGCGGGGATCGTCGTCCTGAAGCGCCGGGGTCGGGGTAACGGGCCGGGTGGAATGGTGGGCATTATTTGGATTACCAATGGGAGTCACCACATCCGGACCGTCCTGATCAATGGAAGGATCCTGGGGGCTGCCCAGGGGGTTGGTCACATCCACGCCGGGAGTTTTCTTTTGAAAGGCTTCGGGAGGCAAGGGAGTGGCCTGCAAGGGCGGCGGAACATGAGGGAAGGGCGTGTCCTTTGCCTTCGGGCCTTGGTGCTGGGCCGGATCAGGGGTGGCAGCAGCTTCTTTGGGTGGATCAATGCCTTCCAGTTCATCCGGCTCAGGGCCATCGTAGCCCAGCATCATGGAAAAGAGATCGCCGGGCAGATTGGAAGCTGAGAGAGCCAGATTCAGGGAGGTTTCATCGTTTTCATCCGGAATCTTGGGATTGGCCCCGTTTTCCATCAGGCGCATGGCTACCTTGTACCAACCATTTTGCAGGGCATGGTGGAGAGCCGTTTTGCGCTCCTCTCCCCTCGCATTGACAATCACATCCCCTAATGCACAAATCCAACCCGTAAGTAACAGGGCTTTGTCTTCGCCCCAGGAACCCTTCTGAGCCAGAATGAGGGCCGTATCCCCGGCCGTATTCCGCACATTGGGATCTACCCCGTTTACCCGTCCCAGTTCCTGGACAAATTCGACCAAACCCGCTTTCACCGATTCCAGCAGAACCTGGTATTCTTTTTTATTGACCTGAATGCGCGGAATCTCCAGAATGGCCTGCAACAGGGGTAGATTGCGCGAGGTTACGGCGGTTTCAAATAACTCGTGGGCGTAGTGATTGATGATCTTGATATCCTGTTCGCCCAGGTTTGGGTATTGGCTTACAACGTGATAATCCCCCTGATTGAGGGCGCTGATGATGGTACGGCCTGTATTCGACATGTTTTTTGGCTTGACTTAGACCCCGACGGCATTTTCAGTGAGGGTTTGGGCCAGATATCCGGCCAGTTCCTCTTCACTTTGCAGACGGGTGATGTAATTGGGAAAACGGTACACGCAATCCGTGGCAGTGAGCAGATCGGCAATGGATACCCGGTCAAAGGCTTCGGGATCGCCGGCCAGATCCAGGTCCTCAAAGGTATTGCGGTAGAGGAAGGCCCCCACCAGCAGTTTTTCGATCAGGGGGCTGCGTTTGGCCACCAGACGGTTAAGGTAGAAGCGGATATTGGTTTTGGCATTGGAGGCATTGCGGTCGAAAAACTCAATTCCATTTTGTTTGAGGTATTCGACCACCTGTTCGTCGGCGATTTCACCCACCGCCATCAGGTCATTGGAATGCAGGTCCCATACGAGGTGCACGGGCGCCAGTTTGCCGTTGATCTGGGTGAGACAAGTGGTGAATGCCACCCCGGTGGTGGAACGGTTGGAGGCAATTTTGAGGGATTCGTCGTCTTCGAGGATGGGTGAATCTATCCCTTGATACAAATTCTGGTTCCAGAGTGAATCCAGGGTGTGCTTTCCAACCTGAGGCAAAGCCAGCGAAAGCAGGAATTGTTCCTGTTCGACCAGATCGTCTACTGGAATGCGAGCCGCGCGGTTGTCTTCCAAACGCACCCCATCCACCACCGCCACTGCTTTCAGCAGGTTGTCAACCGTAACCAGGGGCGGAAAATTCTGCACAAAAACCCATGACAATCTGGGCTCTCCTTTGGAAGAAGGCGCAGCTGAGATGGCTTGCTGGAATGCCATTTTGATCTGGTCGAGGGTCATCAGGTGGTCGTTGTCTTTGGACAATTTCACCCCCGACAATTGCCTGCGCAACTGATTGCACAGGATATCCTGGGTCAGCAGCAACTGATCTTTGGATGATTCCTGCAGATTGAGCAGGTCCTCGAAATAGATGGAATCGCTGACCGCACCTTCGTGGAGCTTGGGCTTGAGCATGCGGATATTCTCCAGTTCCACCCGCAGACGCATGTAGAGATTCGTTTTACCCAATCCCAAAGTGAGGCGTAGCATGTCACGAAACAGGACCTCGACGATGTGGGTGCCCATTTTCTGCTCGGGTTTGCGGTGCTCAGAGATTGGATTGACCGGCGGCGGCTCTTCCCAGCTTTGGGTCAGGTCGTAGCCTTTGCTTTCGCTGGGTTGCAGGGTTTTGGGATTGCCCAACAGCGCCATTTTGAGGTAATAAATGTTGCGGCGCATGGAACCGCCCGCCATGTTGTAGAAATCCTCATCCACCTCGGTAAACAGCTCGGGGTACTCTCCGTTGCGGTTGGCCGGGGAATCGGGATTGGTCATCTGGTCATAGACATAGTTGTAGCGCGACATCATGTCGGTCGCGTCCATGACATCTTCCCAGCGGTTGATGTAGCGGGTATGGGCCTCGGGTACATCCACCCCACCCAATCCTCGGATCATATGGAGGAAGCGGGTAAAATCTTCGGGATTGGCGGCCCATTGGGCCTTATTGCTTTCGTAGAGGATCTTGATCGGGATGCCGGTCAGCAGCTGGCACCAGCGGTGCTGCCAATCCTCCTTGATCATGTCCTGAATGATATTGGGCAGCAGACGGTCGTTGGCGGAGGCAGAAAGCGAGTGAGTCGCGACCCCGTCAGCCCGCATGTTGCCATCCAGGTAGCAGAAAAATCCGGGCTGGCGCTCGTGGTTGTCGAAGGTGAAAGACATTCCCCCCGATCCATACACGGTGCACTTGCGGTATTCTCCGTTATAGACCTGCAATACAGGGTGCAAACAGGTGTCCGTGCCCTCCTTGCATTTGTTGTACTCTTCCAGGTGCGCCACCCTTCCCTCCTGCCAGATCAGCGGCAGCAGCCCCAACTGGGATTTGAGGGGCATGAAACTGGCTTCTGAGCTCAGTCCCTCGATTTTGGTGATGCGCATGATCACCTCCATCACATTCTGCACGTTGCCAGCCGAGAAATGGGCCTCTGTTTCGTGCTGTCCGTCTTCGTTGATGACCGGATCGAGGTGGATGCGCCCCACGGAAGCGAAGTCGATGTAAGGATAGCCTTTTTCCTCGGAATAAGCATCGCCCACCGCGTCCTTGAGCGCGGCCACTGAAGTGGGGTTCATGGTGCCGGTGCGGAGCTTGTCGTTGATCTTGGTGTAAAGATCGGGATTGGCGCCAACGTCGAGCACGGTTTCGAACAGGAGTTCGTTGAGGTCGCGGTCGGCGCAGTTGAAGGTGATGGCCCCGTCGGGGTGCAGCATGTCGCCTACCAGGCGACCGAGAAAGGACTTGCCCGAACCATGTTTGCCCACATAAAACTGAATGCGGCGGTCGTTTTCCAACTGCAGCAGCTGCATGGTCTCATAAAAGAGGGGCAGCATGGAGGGGGTGGGCAGGCTGCGGTACAACATGCCAATGACTTCGTCATAAGGCCTTTTGGACCACAGGACAATGGGATTATTGGGGTCCTCGATGTTTTCGAGGCGGAATGCGTCGGCCTGGGTGGTGGCGTCGGGGTTGGGCATCATGATCGGGAAGGGCCTCCCCGGGACCCCAATCACGATTTTATTGAACTGTTTTGCGTAGAGTTCCGCATCAGTCCACATTTTAGCTCTATTTGTGATCACGTTCTCTTCCTGGTCAATCTTTCAAAGGGTTAATTTAGTTACTCTGTCGTTTCGGAACAATAGAAAGGTGAGATGTTAGAGGAGAGATGTGAGATTTTAGAGGTTAGATGGGAGATGTGAGAGATTAGGCCCTTAGGCACTTAGGGCGATGTAAGCGACAACTTGTTGTCGCTAAAATTTATTATTGGTGTTTAATATTTGTTTTGCCCTGGCCGGGCGGGCCTTCTTTTTTAGAAAAAGAAGCAAAAAGCGCCAAAACCTAAACCCTGCCCCATCACACCACGGACCCACCGCACAAGGCCCCCAGCCGCCCACTCCCCTCGCTCAAGGCCGCCCCCTGGTTTTGGCAAGGCCACCCCACCCTGGTTGGCTTCGCCAAAAGCGGCTTCGATCCCACGGATGGATTTAGAGGTTAGATTTGAGAAATTAGATTTTAGATGATAGACGTGAGTGGATAGATTTTATAGGAAAGATGCTTTAGGTATCAATTGTCATAACTGAAAAGGGTTGTGGGATGAATCAACCCTTTCGGCAAATTCCAACTCAGGTGTAGGAATCACAAATTTCATAGATGGCCTGGGCCAGGGCGGGATCAAATTGCAGGGACATGGCCCGGGTTTCCGGATCCTGAAGCAGTACGCTGTCGAGGCCTTTGGCTTTGAAACGAAAACCCGCTTCGCCCGAAAATATATCGAGTTTGAAATTGTCCCCGTCCACGTAAATGGAGGTGATATTGCCTGAATGGAGGCCGTACTTATCGCTCAATACAAAGCGCAGGCGGGAAGATTCGGAAAGAATTTCCTGGATGGTTTCGGGGGAGGTGATGGTTTTGTCGGGCATTTTGGTTGGTGGTTGGAGACAAGGGATGCCCTGTCTGTGTCGATTGGAAAAGTGGGTTGTTGGTTGGAGACAAGGCATGCCCTGTCTGTGTCGATTGGAAAAGTGGGTTGATGGTTGTGAGTTTAAGGAAAGTAATAATGAGCTTGCCAATTTCACTTCAAGACAATGGATTTGAAGAATTTTTTGATCAGTTTGGTGGGGATTTTTCCGGATATAACCCATACCTCCAGGCTGTAAATTTCTGTCCCGATCAAATACAATCGGTCGAATACCCTGATGCCGGTCATGTCGTAAAAGTCTTTGGTGTAAACGATTTCCCTGCCTTCAAGTGAGCCCAAATGAATCGTTTTCTTTTTCAGTAATTTGTGATTTTTTGCGGCTTGCAGTTTTCCAATTATTATTTCATCAATATCCCAATTAGATCCATCAGGTCCCATTTCCTCTTCTGGAAACGGCCCCAGGTCAGTCGCCAGTGAGGATACGATATAATCGGGAGTGATAAACTGGCGAATCTGCATGCCATCAACCTCCTGGAAATCTGGTTCCCCGGGAAATTCAACACTCAATTTGTCCGACACCGAGATTTTAGTCCAGGTTTGGGCGACGGAGAATTGGTATAGGATAATCAGCAGGGCGAGGAGGATGGATTGTTTCATTGAAATTCAGGTTGAGGGATAAATGTCAATATTGGCAGTTTGATTATGCTGAAAAAAAATGCTCAGGCATAGGCTTTCAATCTCCGAATTCCGCGGTAGAATCACAAATCCAAAATCCTACCTTTCACTTTTGACCAAAACCATCGCAAGCCAATAGGTTGGCAATAATACCGGGTACAGAAAGATTGCCAGAAAGGTGTATCCGTGGTATCTGCCTGCTTCGGGGCCAATCAGAAAATCGACCAAATCTGGCGAAAAAATAAGAGCAAGGAGGATCGACAAGGGGACAAGGAAATTAAAGGCAATAATGATTTTGTTATTTCCTTTGGAAGGTCGGCGCTTTATTTGTCTGACATGCAGGGTGATCAGGATTAGGGCCAATATTCCAGCAATTCCCAACGGACCTAAAGCGATCATTAATTTCGCAAACCAGTTTATCTCTGGCAGATACTGTATTTCAATAAAATCTCCCGGAAGTTTTTGGAATTCCCATACGGCCAGACTGTCAACTTTCCCTGAAGTGGGTTCGCCCAGATTTGTTTTGAGAGGGAAGTCAAATTCAAGTGCATTCAGACTGATTTCAAGTCCCCTAAAGGATTTCCAGTATCTGGCAGGGGAAAGTGAATATCGAAAACTTCGATTGCTGATCCAGTCTGAATTATCGGCCCAGGCATTGGCTGAATACCGGACCAGGATGTGGTGTTTTCCCTGGGTGAGATCTGTTTTGAAGTATTTCAACTCATCAATGCTGCAACTGTATCTGTCATATTCTGACCAAAGGACTGGTTTTGTTCTTCTTTTTTCATTGGGAAAAGATTCCTCAAAGGAGTTCTGGAAATTTTTCTCCACTGAAGTGAGATTGAGGTAAGGTTCGCCCGAAATATCCAGAATCTGCGTTTCTATTCCGTCCACCCAAACCTTAAAATCACCCCAATAATCCTGCGCATAAAAAAGAAGCGGAATCTGCTTCCCATCTTTGGGCGTTTCGATCAGGTAATCCACCACAAATGCCGCGGTGTGAAATTCCTGATCAAGGGTAATTGTAATTTTCTCATGGAGGACGTCAATGTTTTGGCTGGAAAAGGCAGAACAGGAAAATGTACCCGGCCAAACCGGGGAAGCCATGTTTGCAAAGCACAAATTGCCGACCAATACAAAAAGTAAGGTAATTGTCCTTTTCATTTCAAAGGATTACGCGGGGATGGGGATTTGGTTATTCCCCCCTCACCCCATCTTCACCACATACGAAATAATCCCCTTCACTACCCCACCTTCAGAATGGCTGAACTCATAAAAGTCCGCGAAGGCGAACCTGTTGCCATCCATCATGAGCATTTCTCCGTTGACGGCCACTTCATTGTCTTGTGAAATGATGCTGTGAATGACCAGCTCAGTGGCTTTGTTGTGGCTCCATTCTTTCAACGATTCGATAAAGGCCTCCCTGCCCACCACGGGCTGGTCGCCCGCCATGGTCCAGGCCACTTGTTCATGCAGGTGTTGGGCGACTTGCTCCAGGTCGTAAGAGACAAACCAGATGGTCAGGTTTTTGACCAGTTCTTTCAGGGGGGAATCCGTGCAATCGGGCTTGATATCGAGTTTCATCACTGGTTCAGGGTCGAAATTATGAGCTTCAAATTACAAATTAAGTTCCAAAACTGCCGTTTTTGCAGTTCGGCCTATTTGGACAGGCCAGGGGATTTTACCTCTATTTTGTGGCTATGCCTCCGCCCGGGCGGGTTTGAAGATCTTTGCATCCGCCACAAATGTTCCAAACGGAACCAGGGAGGCAAATCCAGCCAGCAGAATGTTGCGGGTGGACCATTTTTTCTGCAATCCCACAATCAGCACCCAAAGGCAGTAAGCCAGAAAAAGCACTCCGTGGGCCATGCCGATCACCATGTTGGGTTCGGTGATTTTCCAGATGTATTTGAGGGGCATGCTGAGGCCAAATAGCAGCAGATAACTGACGCCTTCGAGGATGGCGAGGATTCTGAGGACGCTGAGATTGTCTTTGATCATGAGAAATCCGGGGTTGAATTGTCGCAAGTTAACCCGATTGGCTGACATTTGTTGGTATCCTTTGAAATAAAACCTGTCTGGATATACCTGAATATGCACTGCTGGCTGGCTTTATTTTTCAGCTGGCTCAGGAATTGCTTCAACCGTCAGTTTATGTCCCTTTTTATCTAAATAGGTGACTGTCATTTCAATCATGTGAGTAGTCCATTTTTCAACTCCGGCAGCGGCTGCTTGTTTGCAGAAGGTTGGATAATCTGTCTGTCCCTGCTGGTGAATTGAGATCGCGTGTTTCAGGTTGTCCGAAGTACCCATGTCAATCACCTCCATACGGGGGTACTTTGATTCTCCGTCCAGCGTAAAATCATCTTTTCCGTAATATTTCGTTCGGCCATCTGAGACAAAGTTATCATAGTGTGTAACTCCTATTTCCTTTAAATCCTGCACAAATTGAGGAAAGTCTGCTCCACTTTTAACTTTCCCAAATGCCGCATGAATTTGTTCTATTGTAAACATAATGAATGATTTATCTCAAGTTTTGCCTTTTTGGATTGCTTCCAAAGTTAAGTGTCTGCGTTGCGCTACCAGGACGTAAAGTGCCTTGCATTTGTTCTCGCTGTAAGGAAAGACCAGCCTGCAAGGCACGTATTCCCCTCCCCCAATCTCAGAAATCCGCAACAAATTCACAAGCCCGAAAAGCTTCTCTCCCCCGCCCTGAACACCGACCTCTTTCTGCCCTTCTCCCAGGAACCGGACCTGGCTCCCCACCCGCTACTCCGTGGTCTGAAAGCCAAGGAGCGCACGATTGCATATCTGGAGGAGATTACGGGGCAGTTGAGGGGGCGGTAGTTGCGGTTGGTGATGTGGTGATCCCCGATTTGGCCTGTTGTGGGTTGGGGCGGGGATTGGTTTGGGGGGAATTAAGGTCACCTCCTGCGGCAGGGGCCATGGCCGAAGTACCTGTTTGATATTCAGAGGTAAACTTCTTTGATTATCCTCAATCCTCCCGGGGGTAAATCTTGGGATTCAATATCTGGTTCCTGGACCATGAAACTTCGCCCCTTGTCCCAAAGAATTACTTTATTCTCCCCTGGACCGACTTGCCAGGTGCCTTCACAAAGGGTCCTGGTATCGAATTCCACGGATAGCTTTTTTGCAATTTGAATGCCGAATTCGGACTTTTCACGATCGTTTAAGCCACTGATTTCAAGGGTTTCTTTGAAAAGGCTATCCTTATTACAGGAAATGAGACAGACTATTCTCGCCCCGGTACCGAAGAAAAAGTCAGAGTCTCCCACGAAAATGTGTTCGCCAGGAAAGAATGAAAGCAATAATTCGTCATAATCTGCGACTTCCAATTCTTTTTCAATCCCGATGCTAAGGATGCTCATAAAGTTCGAATCTTTTACTTAACCAACTTTTAAGATAGATTTTTCCTTCAGAATTTGAAAATCTGATCATTCTGATAAGGCTAGTGTATGTTCAGTTTAAATTTACCTTTAAAATAATTGAACAAATCTAAACTGCGCATAAACAATGCTGGCAGTAGTGGCTATTGTACAATCTTTTTCATTTGAATTAGGTGTAGACTGCAGGTTTCAAATCACTGGCTCGGGCGATTTTTTAACATGGCTGCTCTGGAACCATAATTGAATTTCTTCGGGGGGCGATCAACTTATTAAGTGACAATCAACATTGAGTGTGATCCCATTTTTTCCCATTCTTTCCATTTCATCTGGTTTAAACTCCATTGCACATTGATGTTGATATTCGTATACTAGCCAAATCAAAATATCAGATTTTTTGATGCCCAGTTTTTCAAGGGAATTTAAGTTTGGTTCCAATAGATCTAAAAATTCATGGATCAGGTTTAAGTCTTGGTCCTCCTCTTTCAGTTGCAACCACCAGAAGGAAGGTTCTTCAGCTCTCTCAAATTTACTTTTTATCCAATCATTAGGGGTTCTTCCAAGCAACCTTGTTATTGAATTGTAAGTATCCCAACTTGGGTCAAAGCTGATATACAAATTATAGAACTTCATTGGATTTCGATTTTGACCATTCCGCCCAACTTTTCAGTTTATTTGTCCTGAAACAAAAGCAATTGTACTCAAGGACGTAGCTACTTGCAGGAGGATCGAAGCGCAGCGAGGTCATCTGGGATTTTGCCGTGTTGGTGGATTTTTTCTAACATCTATAAATCATCTGCTGTTCCTTTTACAGCTCGTCCAATGTTTTCAGGCAGATTCTCTTTCAGAAAGTCTAAAGCCTCCCTTGCATTTCCTCTTCCAATTACCGATTCACCTGCTAGTCTTACTTCGAATTTTCCCTTTTCATTAGGAATTGGAATTACAGAAGGCAAATCATAGGTGTAAGGATAGCCTGTACATCTGCTTAAACAAAGCCTGGTCAAACTGGTATAAGGAAACAATTTCCCAATGATCTCATCTTCCTTTGCTAGCGCGACGAATTCCCTTAACTCTTTAAATTCTTCGTTTTGTGAATATAATCTCCAAGCATATTCTATTTCCATATTTTCATCAAAGGCTTGCGCTCGTTCGCTTGGTCTGACAAAAGGAAATTTTAGGGACAATTCACTTGTTGCCACATCTTTCAATAACCAAAAATCTATTGCCCTTACTAACTCACCTATCTCGCTTGTTTTCCCATTTGCAAGACAAACTCCATCTCTCCAAAAATCAGGCAAAAAAAGTTTTTCTTTAGCTGCTAAATAAACTTGAGAGAATTTATTTCCATATTCCAACCTCGCGTAAGTCAACGGAAATTTATCAGCTAAATTTTCTTCATTAACCCTTAAGGGTGATTTTATTTTTTCAAATTCAATGTTAAGAGCATTATTGATACTCCCATTTTTTTCTATTTCCAGATACATTCTTTTACCTTTTTCTCTTATTTCCACCAACGTCGCCCCTATCCAGGAGGCAGGCCTACGCCGCAGGCGGGCCCGGATCTTCGATATCGAAGGGTTGTATGAATTTTCTTTTAGTCAGCCCATTTTATACAACTGATGTACAAGGTGAATTCACTACAGACCTTTTTCCCATTTATTTCTCCAGGTTCCCAAATCTGGGAGTTTTTGATCAACTCTTCAATTTCTATTTTATATTTCTTCGGAACCTTGGTTAATGCTTCTACACACTTGACTTTCCCGTCAGAACCAATTTCCATTTTCGCCTTGAATGAAGTAATGAAAATGTCCGATTCATTTTTTAAACGCGTTAGAACGCCAATAATTTTGGAGTTTACTAATTCCCCGAAACCTTCATTATTATTTCCCCATCCCGGTTCTTTTGTCAGTTCCTTGGCTTCAAAAACCTTTTCACAACCCCCGAAATTTTGCGATTGAACAATGCCAAATGAAAGCACCGCCAAAATCATTGTTGTTATGTATTTGGTTCGGATCATGTGGGTTTACATTATTCTCCGCGATTTCATTGATCAAGTTAATTGAATAGCCAGCCAAATTATCCCCCTGATTATTTCTTACAACGCTACCGATATCGCCAGGGCGGGCACACAGCCGAAGAAGGCCGGCCCCTCTCACTCATAGCGATTTGTTGTAAGCGTTCTTTCTCAACTTTCCCTCCATTCAAACCAATTTGGAGAGTATTTTGCTGTAATTTCAGGAAGCTGGGGCAAGCTGGTTTTCAATTCATCAGGGAGAATTGTCCAATTTATTCTATCTCCCACTTCATAGCTATTTTTCATATCCAAATAACAATAGCCTTTCCGACTTTGGTAGTAAACTTCTGTTAGAAATATGTAGTGATTTTCAAATCGGAAATATCTATTCAGCCCAAGCTCGGTAAACTCTTCCACTATTAGCTTGAGTGTGTCGGGCGGAATTTCATATCGTTTTCCAAATGTATTGTGACTATGGTAATTCGCCAACTCTAGTTTATTCGACCCAATGAACATCCCGCTATCGTTGAAAACAAAATGGTCACTTCGAATACTTCCTTCCCCTCCTTCTAAATTCTTAATCCCAGGATAAGGCCGAACCATATTTATCCAATCCATCGCCTTACCTATTTTGAGCTCCCGATGAAGGTTGTCTTTTCTTACCGGGGTGTTGGATTCACATCCCCAATAAACTATAATGGATAATATGCCCAATAATTGAAATTGAAACTTGAGAGGAAACTGCCAATCAATTTTATTTAGGATTCTCATATCTATTTTGTCAAAGATAACAGATTCACTTCCAATATTTCATTCCTCCTGACCTTGTCTACCACGCTTCGATATCGCCGGGCCGGGCAAACAGCCGAAGGCTGGCCCGGATCTGGGATAGCGATGTGTAACATGCTTTTCCTTCTGTTCAACATTATATGGCCAGGTATTCATGGCTAATTTGATTCCATTTTTTTGTTTTGGGATTGTATTTGTAAACATGTTTGCCAAGATGTCGTGCACCAGCATGAACAAGGGTTATTAGTTCCCTTTTTTCTGGATTAATAGTACTCGGGAAATATACAATTGAATCGCTGAGAAAAGTACTTCTTTCAAATTTTAAGCTACTGGTTTGTAAATAATAGTCATAAGACGGACCGCCATTTCCTCCTGAGTTCCGCTTTAAAGCCAAATCATCCCGGAAGTCAAAATTAAAATCTGCCACTATAAAATCGCCATAGTCATTATCATAAGCAATCATCGTATCATTGACAGATGTTGAATACGATCTCGAATATTTACAATTCGAGTAAGCATCCTTGAAAAGGTAGTCTGAGAAAATCTCAATTATTTGTAAAGGATCATCACCCGACTTTTTCGTTATCGTTACCGATATTTTGCAAGAGTCAAACCCCTCAATATTCGGCCATCTTTTAAATTCTAAATCAAAATCGAATTGGCTCGAAAAACTATCAAGCCTACAAATAAAGGTTTGTCCTTCTTTCGTTTTATTATCCTTTTTATTCTCTTGTGACCTGTTTATCAATTGCTCTTCGTTTTTTTCAAATGACTTATTCTCAATTTGTTGAGGTTCATTGATCCTTTGGCATGATACCATCAGGAGCATAACCAGAAAGAGGTGAGCTACTATATGGTTTTCATTTCTCATTTCCTTTGCACATAGCCCTGTGTTGTAGAAATTTCAATTTACCTGATTATTTTTAACAAATCATTTTTGTAACGTCAATATGTACTTTGAGAGTGTTTGAAATTATTGATAAAATTCGGCGTCGGCCTGGCTTCTACATTGGAGATTTAAGTCTGACCAATTTATTTGCGTATTTAGCAGATGACTCTTTACGGCCTGAAACTAATGTATTGGATAGTAAAGAGTTTTATCAATTTCATTCCTGGCTATCAAAGAAGTTTGGCACCTGTAGCACTCAAAATGATTTGGCTAAAAAAATAGAGAGCCAAAGAAAAGAAAAGAAAGAGGCCCTTTTGTATTTTTTCGAATTGGTTGATGAGTATCGTGGCATCCAGCACCGGGTATTGGGGAGGATCAGGTACCACAAAAAAACCAATAATGATTTTTCCAGCCCCAAACATTTTGGCTTAAAAAAAATCAGTAAAAAGGTTAAACATTTTTCCAATTTTCATCCAGCCTTTTTCCTGATCAGAAAACTTTCGTTACGGAAAAAAGTGTATGAGTTTGTTGTCCTTAATCAATTAGAGGAAATAGTCCATACTAAGTCCGGAAAGCGACTTTTTGATGTTTTGATGTACGGAGAAGAGGCCTTTGGAATTGATTCTTCCGAGTGGACAGAGCAGTATAGGTCAATTCCAATTAACAAGAAAGCCCCCTGTTTTTCCTACCCAATTCTGAGAAATGAACATCCTGATAAAGCAATTAAAATTGGAGAAGTAACCAGCCCAATTGCTCACATGGTTTCTATTTTAAATTGGGAAATTGACTATGAGGATTATGAGGAATTTATTAAGACGCCACAGGATACGGGAAGGTATCATGATGCCATTGCTATTTTAAAACTAAAAGAGGAAATGGAAAAGAGCCTTGTTTTAGGAGAAAACATGCATTTTCCTCAAAATGAGTACGTTCCTTTTTTTGCCTCCAGGTTGCTCTTCAGTGGAAAGTTTATGAAAATATTCTGTGATAAGTGTAAAGAAGAATATGTCCCTGGGGAACCCAAAATTTCTACCTGGTCAAGAGGTAGTGGATTAGCTGTTTATGCAGGAAGAACCATGGATTGCCCGAAAGGTCATACCCTCTACAGCATTAGAGAGTGGAATACCTGATCTCTCCTGATTTCCCATTTCCTACGACGGCACGTGTATCGGGGGCGCGAAGCGAAGCGAGCGTCTACGATACAGCCGTGTTAGAGCCATTCCTTTAAGTTCATCAAATTATTTTCCAGCCCATTTTTCTCAATTTTCGGTTTCTAGACGACTATTGAAAGGTACAAGTTTTTATTTGATCGAATTCTACCTGTAAAGTCTTTTCATCATTTAGCGTCCAAGTATACCGTATCTGGCCATCCGGACACCTTACGATCAAACCGTCTTTTTCATCCTTATTTTTGATTTTTATTCGGCGGCAAACATACTTTGTTTTTTTTGACAGAAATCTCTTTTTCTCGTACATAACATATCCATACGCACCAACAGAGCTAAGTTCTATACTTCCAATGTTTACGGTATCCTTTTCTAGGTTAATATCAACAATTTCATGTTTGGGAAATCCAATGAAGGTAAACTCCAAGCTTTCCCCCCTATTAATTGATAGAATAAACCCGCCAATGGAGTCGGTTATCACACCTTTAGACCCAGACTTTACAAGTGTCCCAGCCAATGGATCAGCCGTTTTTCCATCAATAACAGTTCCAATTATTGTTTGGGCTTTGCTATAATTACTTGCCAGCAAAAATAAGGTTATGACAAGAAGCTTTTTCATCCATCAATAATTCCATGGCTCTAACGTACTAATAATCCTATTTCCCTTTCGATCCAAATAAACACAATACGATTATTTCCATTATTCCTGAATCCCCCCAATCTCCGAAATCCCCGCCACATTCACAACCCCCAAAAGCCCACGTAACCCATCCCCAGCCAGCCAAAAATTTCCTTTCCTCCCTTCCCCTTTTCCAACCAAAATCCCTAACTTGGTTATGCTAAATCTTTCGCATTATGAATTTGACTAAAAACCAGCAAAGGGGTATGGTGTCGGGGAGGAAACTAACCGACGGCTTTCCATGTGAAAGAGCCGAGCACACCTTAGCCCCTTTGCGTTTTAAGTACATTTCATGTCTAATCCTAAATTTACCCGCATTCACCTGGGCAGCCTGATTGAGGCCCGCGCCCGGGAACTGCACCTCTCTCCCACCGATCTGGCCCGCCAGGTCAATGTCTCACCCGCAGAAGTGGAACGCCTCTTTGGCCGCTTCGCCCTGCCCACTGATTACCTCTTTACCCTCTCCCACGCCCTCGGCACCGACCTCTTCCTGCCCTACTCCCAGGAACTCGGCCTGGGTACGCACCCCCTCGCTCGTGATCTGGAAGCGAAGGAGCGCACGATTGCGTATCTGGAGGAGATTGCGGCGCTGTTGAGGGGGCGGTAGTTGCGGTTGGTGAGGTGGTGATCCCCGCTTTGGCTCGTTGTGGGTTGGGGCGGGGATTGTTTGGGGGGGGTGAGCTGTGAACGAAGCGAGCATCTGGTCTATTTCCCGGACAATTGAATGTTTCTCATGACCTTAGAACTGGAATAATTCTTTGAGGGATTAAAAAAACTGCTCAATATGTTATTTTCCTTTTATAAAAATTCCTTTCAAGGAATAAACTTAAAGGCATTAATTTTTTGAATTAGATCATTCTCCTCCCCCATAAAAATATCATCTGAAAACATATAAGTTCCACCAGTATCTAAGTGCATCAACCAATAACGTAATGAATCAACATAATAATTAGTTACGTGATTCATATCTTTTGATGCGTCTTTTCCAACGTATCCATTTCCAGGGGTGAAGGTTTCGTATCTTACCACCACAGAAGGATCAACTTTAGCCTGATTCTCTCCACTAAAATCTCTTAATTCAAATTGCCCATTAATATTTAATATCAAGGTATTGAATATTTCGTCAATTCCGTTTTCAATTATAGTAATTAACTGTTTTTTTAATGGAAGAGGGGGCTTGGATGAATGTTTTACATAAACTTCATAATGCAATTTATTGGTATCACCCATTTTGCCAGCAGTTGGGTTTATTGTCCATAGCTTTCCTGCCAAATTGATTTGGGAGTCGACTTTTTGTAGATCCTTGATTTCAATTATGGAATTTGAAATGAAATCTGATTCTTTTAAGTCCCTGTCTCTGATTTCCTTCCAACTTCCATCAGTTTGGTGCCTATAGGTAATATTGGGTCCCGTTAATTCAATATAGAACTCCATCCTTTTTAAATTTGGTTATTAATTGAATAAATATCTCTTTATTTTGAATTGGAAAATAGTCTATTTTGGAATACTGAGCAACAACTCTTTTGTATTTCCTATCCTTCTACTAGCATTGTAAAAAATGATTTAATTATTTCTAAGCAATACGCGAATAATTCTCCTTAATAACTTTTAAAGCAATTTAACTTTTATGACTGAAAGGATAAATCACCTATATGAGATCCTTTCGAATTACTTTTTTTACTATTCATATTTTTAGTTTCCAATACTGATTCGCCACTTCCAATTAACTATTAGTCCTCCATTTTTATCCAAATAACGGATGTAAGTTGATTTGGGTTGCAGTAGGAATCTGCCTTTACTCCCCCCCAAACTCCCAAATCCCCGTCACCTTCACAAATCGGGAAATTACCCGAACATCGCCACGGTTCAAGGTCAATTCGAACGGCAGGGAACAGTTTGAGAAGAAAACCCTGCAGTTATCCTCCTTTTGTAAGACAAGTATTATCTTATAAATTTTTACATTACTTACCCCTTAGGTCTTCCTTTCAACAAAGGCTTTATGGCCGTAGCCGGCCCTTCACCCCCGCAATTAAGTCATAATTGTTAGCTGCATTTTTCTATTGTGTCCGTTTTTCATAAGCGTTCCTTTGACTTTCATAAAGTAATGTTTTATACATTGCTTTGTTCTCCAAATAAATGCAATGCCTTATGATTGTGTATGGGTTCATATAATTTGACGTTGATGCTGAATATTCTTCAACTGCAGTCTTATGATTTTCCAATGCGTTTATTAAGGTGTCGGTTGAAAAAGTCGGGTCAACTCTTAGGACTTCTCCAACAAAGCCGTCAGCTTTGTACTCAATGAAATGATAATTCGGGAATTGCTGTTCAGCAACAAGCAAGAATTTAAAAACGTCTATATTGTCTTTGAGTTCTTTAGTCTTTCCCGTGATCTCCGTTTTTGCTTTTTCCTGTTCTTTTAGTGTATCACCTTTTATCCTTAAAAATTCTTCATCTGCTACTTCAAAAAGGGCAGCAAGGCGAATGATTCTTCGTTTAAGCTCCGTTGGAATATTTTTCTTGTATTTTATTTTGTGGTCCAGTACACTCCATGCATCTTGAATGATTGTCCGAATTTGCAATTCAAATGATATGTTCTTGAATTTTGAATACTCTGGAAGGGAAGATCTTTCGTCATTTATCATTAAGTCTAAATGCAATCCCCTATAACCAAATTTGTCTTCCGTACTGTCAAGCTGAGAACTTTTATCAGTAATATCTATTTCCTTGAAGTTACTTTCAATTAACTTTTGAATTTCTTTAATATCGTCAAGGTGCAAACAAACTACCCTCAAACCAACTAAGTCAGTTATATGGTTTTGAATTACATAATCAGTGTTGTTACTTTCTATTTCAGTTAGATACTTTCTTTTGAATTTACTTATACATTCTTCTCTTTCTTTTAACCTGTATGTAATCGTGTCAATGGCAACTTTATCCACAAGTAATGCTGAAATCAAAGTTTTAAAAACCTCCGCTGCTGAATTTAGAAATTTGAAGTTCTCGTCATAGAATGAGTGAAATTCAGATAATTTCTTATCAAAGTCAATTGGTTTAATTTCTTCCATCTGTCCGTTTTATTTATGTTGTTAAAATAACCGATAACAACGTTCCATACTTAAATTCTACATACATTAACAAAAAGTGCATTGTATATATCTCCCCCTCATTTCCCCCACGCCCCCCAATCTCCGAAATCCCCGCCACATTCACAATCCCCCAAGGCTTGCTTTACTGTAAGATAATCAACTACACAAAAAGTGGTCACATTTAAAGGGTAAAGGTTATCGCCATAGCCTTTGGGTTGGATGAATAAGTTTTGGTTAAAATTGATACCACCTAAAGATTGGCAATTGTCTTAGCCAGGGTTTAAGAAGCTTCATTGTTTTTTAGCTTTTTAGGGTTTACCGTGTAGCTGGATTTTTCAAAATCTTCTATCCAGATCAATTTTCTTAATGAATAATTTGGACCGTAAGGCTGAAGTCGAAAATGGCCTCTTACTTTAAATGCTCCTTTTCTAATTAATCTTCTGAACCAGTTTGAATCAATAACCTCAATGGTAATTTTCGAGTCATTCTCATATTTATTCTTGTTAATTTTAACGATGCTTCTTCCAGGCGCATCTTTTGCATGGGATATAACAGTTTCAATTTCAGCAAATTGCATAAATAATAAAAGATTCATCATAAAATTTATATAATTCTCTATTACAATACTTTGGTCTATACCAAAGTCCAAATCATCTGAAGAAAAATTTGCAGCCCTAAATTTTGTGCCTTGAAAACCTCCTGTACTATAAAATTCCATCCCAACTTGTGAATGGAAACCAATGCTAAATAATAGCTCATTGGGATATTCTGGTTCTCTACCTATAGCATAGGAAATTGCATTAAGTGGTGAAAGAGAGCTCCCAATTGGAAGCAGCATAATCCCTTGAGCTGGTTCAAGTTCATGCAATAAGGGTTGTAATTTATTTTGAACTTCAATATCCTCCGTTAATAATTCAAATATTTTTTTTGACAGGTAATACCCTTTTTTGCAATTATTAATGACTGTTTGGTAAAATGCTCCAAATGAAAGTTCTACTTCTTTTTCTATGTCCGATTTTGACTTGGATAACCTGCCCATAAATCGCAAAAGACCTGGAGAAAGTAACACACTTTTATCCCCTATATCATCAAGTATTACGTATTGCCTTTTATTGAATTTCATTTTATAGTTTTCAATTCTTATGAAGAATAATAAAGGTCACTTTACATCCATCTGCAAACGTAAAGTCCAATCAGAAGAATTGCCATCCTCATCTTCGCTTGCCCCAACCGCTCCCACTCCCCCCAATCTCCGAAATCCCCGCCACATTCACAATCCCGAAATCACATCATTTCTCCCAACCCCCATCCACCCAAATCCTGCAAAAAACCCGCCTTCCATTACACACTAACCAATTTTGGTTATCCACGACTTTATCCACATTTTGATTTTACCCCTCTAATTTGCAAAATCAGGCCGATTTTTATTTTTGGTGTTCTGGGGTATTTTTTGTAAATATTTTTCCATTATTCGGTCATTTCTGAAAAATGTGCGTTTCCAGCATGTATGAGCATCCTCATTTCACCCCATTTTCCGCAAAACCTAAAATACTAGGTCGACCTAGTAAATTACTGGGTTGACCTACCTCTGAGCGAGGTCAACCTACCTCTGAGCGAGGTCCACCTACCTCCGAGCGAGGTCAACCTACCTCCGAGCGAGGTCCACCTACCTCTGTGCGGGGTCCACCTACCTCTGAGCGAGGTTGACCTACCTTTGAGCGGGGTTGACCTACTTCACTTACTGGGTCAACCTACCTCCGAGCGAGGTCCACCTACCTCTGAGCGAGGCTGACCTACTACTGAGCGAGGTCGACCTACTAGCCCTGGTGGATCGACCTACCTCCGAGCGAGGTCAACCTACCTCTGAGCGAGGTTGACCTACCTGCACAAGTAGGTCTTCGATGCTCAGAGCTGATTTCAGCAACTCCTGATGGATGCCGGCCTGGCTCCGCTTCCGGGAAAGACCGCGCCGACCTGGCCGAATTGTTCAAAAAGGCTCTTGGTGGCAAATCCATCGGGGAAGGATGGCGGGGATTCTGAGGACGCTGAGGTTGAGAAATCCGGGGAAGAACTGTCGCAATTTAACCCGATCGGCTGACATTCGTTGGTATCCTGTGAAATAAAACCTATCTTGATGTACCTGAATATTAAGCACCATGTCTAAAAACCTGAATCTACTCTGCTTGCTTGCTTGCTTTCCTTTTATTTTAAATGCTCAAAACTTTTCGTCTTACACCTTAAAAGATTCAATCACTTTCCAGTTTCCCTTTATTCAACATCTGGTACGGCATCCATCGGGAAATCTGACGGTGGGAATTAACGGTTTTGTTCGGCTGCGTCCGGATTTTTCCGTGATTCGTGGGGCCAACCTTGGAGCGCGTCAGGTGGGAAAGTTGGCGGATGACGGGCAGGAAGGATGCTATTTTCAGCTGCATCCCACGGGTAGCGGCCAACCCACGGGCGTGGGGCGGGTAGATAGCCTGGGGCAAATCCTTTGGTCGGCAGACCTGAGTACGACCGGGCTGGCAGATGCTCTGGAAGCCAACTCCCAGGGAATGCTGGTGGCATCGCGGGGGAAATTGCTGCAAATTGATCCTCTGGGAAATCTGCTTTGGAGCCATGACTATAGCTACATGGGTTACCCCCTGAACCTGACCCGCATCAAAAAACACCCCACCAACGGATGCTGGGTCATGGGCAGCGCCTATGCGAAGGGACTGATCATGCGCCTCGATTCCCTGGGCGACACCCTCTGGACCGGCCTGTATGAAACGGGAAATACGGAGTTTGTGTTTATGGATCTGGTGCAGGAAAGCAATGGAAATCTGGTGGTAATCGGGGATTGGGGCGTTTATTTTTCCCTGCTGCGCCTGGATAGCCTGGGCGTGCCGCTTTTGGCCAAAACCTACGGTCATTACGACGGCATCACCTCTGCGGATATCTTTCCCAATCAGGACGGCAGTTTTCACATTCCTGTGACCAGCGTATTTGTGTTGTCCACGGAGAACTATACAAATGTCCTGCTCAGTGTCAGGCACGATCTGGGGTTGAACTGGATGGCGGCATTGAGCGACGGGGCAGAATTGTCCGTCATTCAGTTGCCCGACAGCAATTTCCTGGCCGCGACCAACTACAATGACCATAAGGTTTACGGGTTCGGGCGCTCGGGTTTAAGTGCCTGCCACTCCTCCCCTTTCATTTATACGGGTCCGGTTACCACCCTGCCCAACCTGAGCCGGGGCCTGGTGGTGAGCAGCGGGCCTGTGCTGGTGAATACTGCTTTGGTGGCCACCAACAGGATTTATCATGAGGTGCTGGTTTGCGAATGCACGGACTCGACCCTGGCGGGAGACCCGGGCTTTATGCATTATTTTTCGGGAGATACCCTCCTTCTGCAGGACACCTCCACCCTGGGGGTGATTTCTTCTTACCAGATCAACGGGGTTCATGTGCCTGCCACCGGGCAATGGACGAGTTATCTCACGCCCGGACCGGGAGTTTACCAGATTTGCGGGGCCATTTCGGGTAATTGCGTGAAACCATTTGCCTGTGTGCTGGATACCCAGTTCTGCTCTTCCGCGATTGGGTTTAATTTTTCCACCACTCTCCTCGATGCCACCTTTCAGAATTTCTCGGATCCTGGCACGTATTACTGGGATTTTGGGGATGGCAACAGCAGTTCTGCCAATTCCCCCACGCATACTTACGCCTCCCCGGGTACTTATTCCGTCACCCTGACTCTGACAGACAGTTGCGGGGTTTTTACCAAATCCCAATTGGTTACAGTTACGAATTGTCTGCCCCTGATGGCAGATTTCAGCTATGTGGCCAGCGGCGATACAGTTGCATTTACGGACGCAAGTGCTGGAAATATAGTGGCCTGGAACTGGAATTTTGACACTTTGGGTAGTAGTAGTGCCCAAAATCCCACCTTGGTTTTCCCCCATGGCGGGCCATTTCCCGTTACCCTCACGGTCATCGACACCTGCGGACAAACTGCCTCCCTTACTTACATGGTTAATTTGCCTTGTCCAACTCTCGGCCCGGGCATTTCCTACACTTACAACGGATGGACTTATTCGTTTTCGTGGAATGGCACAGGTGAGCCTGCCAGTTATTTTTGGTGGTTTGGGGATTTGAATCACAGTTACCTGCCCGCTCCCACTCATACCTATGCCTCGCCGGGCATGTACCACGTTTCGCTTACCTTGTCTGATTATTGCGGAAATTCCCTGATTGAAGATGTTTACCTGCCTCCCTGCCCCTCATTGTCTGCAGGGTTCAGTTATCAGATTAATCAAAACCAGGTGACTTTTGTGGATACCAGTCTGGGTGCAATCAGTGCCTGGCATTGGGACTTTGGCAATGGCAACACCAGCAATCTGCAGTTTCCCCCTGCCCAGAATTTTCCCTTCAACAGCAACCAGCAGGCGACCCTGATTGTGACGGATTCCTGCGGCAATCTGGACACCGTTGTGGTTGGATTTTTCATCCCGGTGGGGTTGGAAGAGGATTTGGAGAAGCAATTTGTGACCCTTTATCCAAATCCAGGAAATGGAATGTATATACTTAAATTTTCAGAAGGGTATTTTGCAAACAAATGGACATTAATGGACCAAATGGGAAGAATTGTCCAGACAGGGGAATTGGATAAAGGCTTAACAAAATCTCTCGACTTTTGCCACATTTCAGGAGGAATTTATACCCTGCAGGTGTCAGGAGGCGGGCAATTGGCCAATTTCAAATTGATTCACCAGCCCTGATCAAAAACCACGGTCCAGATCGGGCACCACCAGATGATGCAGGAGCCGCCTGAATTGGCCGGTGCGGGTAAATGCCGGGTCAGCGATGCCCGTAACTGCCGCCCGCCGCAGGCGATTGGCCAGCTTGTAAGTAGAAGTCAGCGACATGGGAAATTTGCGGTTGGCATCTCCCCGGGTCACGCCTATTTCGTGGATGGGATTTTTGATTTCCAGGGTACGGATCAGAATGTCCATGGGCGTGCCCCGCTTATTGGTGACCAACACAAAATCGAAGGTGGATTTGGGCACATATTCGATCACCTGCTGGATGATGGCGCGGGTGTGGGGCAGGTCGTCAATGTCGCCGTCGGTATAGACCACAAAGTTGGTGAAGCCCACGAAAGCTTCCTCAAATTTTTTGCGGTAAGCCACCAGTTGAATGATCTGCATGAGGGCAGGCGAAAGGAAGGTCATGGTATTGAGACCGCCATGTACTTTCTCGATCCGCTTGCCGATCTCCACCGGGTTGTCGCCGGGCTTGGCAATAATGAGAGGATTTTTGGGCCCAAACATGGAGATATAGGTGTCGTAACCCGCCATTTTGGAGGCCATGTAGTCGATCACCGCTTCCTGCATGGCCTTGTCGATGGGCAAGGGCGAGGAACCCATGCTCATGGAGCGCGAACCGTCGATCAGGATGATGCGGGTGGGACGGGTAGGCGCAGGTATGCGGTGGTCTTTGCGAAACAGGTTGAGATCGTCTTTGTCAAACTTTTCCTGCTTGGAAAACTGATCGATCAGCCGCTGGGCGGCTGCATGGTCGTATCTGCGCAAATCTCCTCCCTCGGGAGTCAGGCTGTGCTTTTTGGAGATTTTGTGGATGAATTTCAGCTGGGCATCCTTGAGCTTGCCCAGGGCCTGCGCCATCAGCCCAATGATGGGGCCATGCATGGAAACCCGGGTGGCGAAATTTTCCCAACTTCCGTTGGCCAGTTCGTCCAGGCTGAGCGCCTGGGGAATGGTGAATTTGGGAGCGGCTTGCTGTTCTTTTACCTCGCTGCCGTCGTCGCGGATGCGGTCGTCTTCCTCTTCTTCGGGCTCCTCGGAGGCCTCTCTCAAGGCATCCATCAGGTCGGCAATGGAAGCGAGAGCTTCATCGGGCAGATAGGTTCTGTCCAGCACCCCACCTGCATCGTCGCCGCCCACTCCCTGGTCCATGTTACCGTCGTCCTGGCGCTCCTGGTCCTCGGGTACTTCGTGCTCAGGCGATTTTTCAGGCTCTGACAATTCGGCCACGGCTTTTTCCTCGTCTTCCTCCAACACCATTTCCACATCCTCGTTGTCTTTGGGCTGGGTGGGATCGTTGTCGGGTTGCTCCTCGACTTTGGCCGCGTTTTTATCTTTGTTGGGATCGGGCTTGAATTCAGGCTGGGCATTAACCTTGTCACCTTCGCCTTCCGTATCCGCGCCCACTTCCACTTCTTCTCCCTCTCCACCTGCGTCCTGCTGGGCATCACCTGCGTCTTCTCCCCCATCTTCCGTGCCATCCTCCTCACTCTGGCCGTCTTCGCCCTCGTCACCATCTTCCCCTTCCTCCCCGGCCTCGCTGTCGTCCTCCTCTCCTTCTGCACCTGCTTCCTCGGGTTCACCTTCTTCGCCCGGTTCGGCCTGCTCAGATTCCCCTTCACTTTCCTCCCCTTCGCCTTCGTCCGGGTTTTCGCTGGACTTTTGTTCCATTTCCACCTCTTCCTCCTTGCCATCTTCCCCACCGTCCACCGCGTCCGTGCCGCTTTCATTGTCGGCATCGTCCTCGTTTTCGGGAGTTTCCTCAGCCGCCTCAGGTTTCTCCTGATTGGGCTGTTCGGGCATATCCTTTTTGGAACTGTGATCTTCTGAATCTTTGGAAGACTGGTCGGGCGGGTTGGGATTTTTGTCCTCCTTTTCGTCCTTTTCCTCATCTTCGTCCTTGTCGTCTTCCTGCTTGGGTTGCTCAGGTGGTTTGTTGATCTCCATCTGGAAGCGGTCGAGGGCTTCCTCGATTTCCTCTTCGTCCGGAAATTCCTCCTCATCCAGCATCTGATCCACCAGGTCCTGGGCGTACAAGTCCCAGATTTCTTCAATCAGGGCAAAGCGCTCAGTTGCACTTTCAGTGGCCATTTCGGCATAATGCTCGGGACCGCCCGCCAACTGTTGCAAAGGAGGGAATTTATGCTCCACCTCTGCGCACATTTCCATGAGTTGCTGAAAGGAGGCTTCGGCGCTCAGGTGCTCTTCTGGATTGGCGCGGTTGCGTCCATTGATCCATTCGGGGCGGGCTTTGACCAGGCGCCAGCCTTCAGGAGAATTGGTAAACAGACCGTTATTGGCCAGGAAAACCCGGCTGAGTATGTAGGCGAGGTTATTGAAACGGGCACTGGGCGAATCTTCCGGGTAAGGATCTTCCTCAGAGGTGAAGCGACGGCCCACATCGCCCATGGCAGTATAGAAATAGTTGAGGGAATAGCCGTAATTCTGCCCAAAAATGGACCCAATTTGCTCGGTAAAGCGATTGACACAATTGTCCTCGGCCGCATTGAAAAAGTGGGATTTCAGCTTGTGAAGCTGCTTCAGATAATCCTTCCTTTTGTGCTCTTTGGGTGCCAGCCTCCCTCCACTTAAGGCTTCCTTGCCTTCCAGCACCACCAGTTCCTGGTGGACTTTCTGCACGGATTCGGGGAATCCTTTGGTTTGCACGGCATGGGCAATTTCATGGATGGCACACGCCCGGGCGTGGTCGAAGCCCGTGAGCATGGAGTACAGCAGATCGCAATTGATCTGGCCCGGCCGGCCCGGATAGTAGGCAAACCAGGAGCCGGGAGGCCCCCAGCCAATCAGCAACTCGTTGCTCTTGAGCAGGTTGAAGATGTGGGAGCCAAAAAGGGCTCGCAAAAAGCGCACGTGATGGGCGCCCAATACCTGTTTCCAGAGGGGATTCTGGATCATGTTGCGGCTGCGCCTTTGCTTGGGCCAGATTTGCTGCAACGATGGATTGTACATGAGGTAGAGAAAGGCACCTCCCCAAAGCAATTGGCGTTCAGGAGTACTGAGATTGGGTGCCTGGGGCGCAAATCCCGTTGCCAGGGCTTCTTTTACCTTGTCAAATTCCTCGGGTAGTTTCTCGTCGTTGGAAATCTGATTCAGGTCGTGGAGGAAACGCTCCCATTGATTGAGCGGAAAAACCGCGGCTTCCCATTCGGCCATGGTTTTTCCGGCCAGGCGGGCAATTTCCTCATCAAATCCAGCTTTGGTGCGGATCAGTTCCACTGCCGAAATCAGTTCCTGCACTTCGTCGGCGATGGGTTGCTTGCGCTCAATCAGGGAGAGCAAATGACTGGCTTTTTCCTGAAAAGCCTCCATCTGAGGTGGAGTTGCCCCGCCGTTTTCGAGTGCCCCGTGAATTTCCTCCATTTTCTCGGGTGCAAATGGCTTAAAGGCCAAAGCCCGGTCCATACCCAGCAACTTGTCGGCCATGCGGTAACGCAGGCCGGTCAGGGGCATTTCAGAGAAATGTTGCAGGGTTTTCTTTGTCATTCAGGATTGAAACTAATGAGGAATCCGTTTCAGATTGAAATTACGGAATTGCCGGACTATGACAAAGGAAAAGGGGCTTAACGTACGGGTTCGCGCAAAACAATTCGCAACGGCACTACAAATTCTTCCACCCGGGTAAAGCCCCAGAAAGGCTCTTCATAAATGCGGAAAGGAATCTGCAGTGAGGTGGAATCGGAGGTACGGGTACCAGCCTCGTGAATGGCCAGAATTTCCTCAGGATCAATATAGATGTTCATTTTGAACCTGTTTTTGGTGAGGAGGAAATCCTGGTGATCAGTGGCCAGAATGTCGCCTGTGAGTTCGGTTTCCAGCAAAAGAAGTCCATCGTGGTCACGCAGACCCAGTTTGGAAGGAAGTTTTTCCTCAATGGGTTCAATGCGCAGGCTGTAGTAGAAGGCCTGGAAGTTGAATCCTTTGACAAACAGTATCTTTTTAAGGAAACGAATAAAGCCCGACTCCTCGGGAGTTGGTACTTCTGCGGTAAGGAGTGGAAGCACCACTTCAGGCCACTTCAACTGAATCAGGCGATGCTCGCCTTTATTGAGATCGATTTCGATCTCATTGGCCACCCGGATGGAGCGGTCTATTTCGCCTGCACGGGAAGAACGGTGGCGCAGGTACTGTGGCTCTTTGAGGTAACTGAGTTTGGTGATGGCCCGGGTCAGCAACCAACGGATAAGGCCCAGGATAGAAAGGAATATCAGGATTCCAATGGTCCAGTATATGGGCGTT
The DNA here is from genome assembly GCA_020635905.1 of Bacteroidia bacterium. GTDB lineage: Bacteria > Bacteroidota > Bacteroidia > J057 > JADKCL01 > JACJYV01. Next base: position 514,817 of record JACJYV010000004.1, on the reverse strand, counting down.
TTGTTGAATGGCTTTTTCACCCCTGAAAAGCTTACCACAGGCCTCCAGGGCACTACCAGACTGTCGAGGGTAAGGTAACGGTTGCCTTGTTTGTAAACGGGCTTCAGGTGAATTCCAATGTTGAAATTCTTACGAATGGTATCGTCAATGGTGGAATCTGCGGCAATGGCCAATACCAGACGGCCACTTTCGGGATCAAAGTCGTAGTATTTTTTGCCGTAGAGAATGGTATCGTAACCTGAATACAGGTACATGCGATCGGGATGAAAACGAACGTTTTCCAACTTGCCAATGTACTGGTTGCGTTCCGTCAGAACTTCATTGCTCAATTCAATCAGTGCTGCCTGCTTGCCAAAAAATTTCCAGTATTTGGCCCCAAAATGAGGTTTGAAATCAATGGTATCCACGGAAATACGCAGGGTATCATAACGCAGGTAATCCAACAGCAGCTCAATCTCCTCGTCCTTGGTCAATTTTACCATTTCCCCATTCTCGTCACGGTTGCCCGTTTCGCCATAAAAATCATCCTCAACGACTTTTTTGTTTTCGTTTTCCGTCTTATTGCCAGAAGTATCTTTGGGAGTTTCGACCACCGTTACGGCCTCAATATCAGGCACCAGCAACTTGGGATCTACGTTGGGCGCGGTAATTTCGGGCTCTTTGACCGGGGGTGCTTTTTGAGTTACCGCATAATCCGTTTCCCCAACCCTTGCGCCATTGGCCACTCCTTCCAGATCCACAATGACGGCACTTTCAGGGGCATCTTTTTCGTAAACAGTCACCCGGGCAGGATTAATTTCACCCGAAGGGCTTCCAATGGGTGAGTATCTGATTACCAGGGAAACCAATCCCTCATGCAGCCTGAAGGGTTTGCCGGGAGCAAGTTTTTTGGAATTGATTTCGTTGCTGTAAACAGAAAACGCCTTTTTGCCACTGCCTTCAATGGAATACATCAATTCCACATCTTCATTGGAACCATGGCGTCTGATTTCGACAATCTGTTCCTTATTGCGACGTGCATAATCCAGCCTGATGGCGGGCAATTGGGTTACATAATGCTTTGCATTGGCATCCCAAAAGAGAATGCGGGGCCGGGCGGTAAAAACAAAATCAATCAAATACTGATTGGCTGGATTCTGAGCCTCGGATTTGGTGAGACCTTCGGGGATAATCCGCAGGGAGAATTTCACTTCCTGATCCTTGGCTTCGCCATAGCTGACGGCAAAATTCAGGTTTTTGGTTTCACCATTCTGGATCGACATGGGAAGATTTTCTTCCAGTCTTACCCCACCCCCTTCAGGGGCGGCTCCTACCCTTTCGACCTTTATGCGGCCTTCTCCATTGAGCAGGTTCCGGATTTCGTAGGTGTAGGTGGATGAACTTCCATTGAAATTATAATTGACGGTCTGGCTTTTGCCCAGGTGGGAATTGGTGAGAAAAAGACGCTGGGCCTGCAGGTGCCCGGCACCCAGAAAAACGATGGTTATGAAAGGTAATAAACCAACAAAAAAGCTTCTTACAAAGCTTTTTTTGTTGAATACAATAGCCATTTTCGGCCCCTTATTTCGATGCATCTGTGTAGCGGGTGTCAATTCCAGTGGTGAGCAAGGTGATTACAATCTGATTAACGGTCCAGCACAACGATTTCGGTTCTCCTGTTTTCAGAATGCTGTTCTTCAGTACAATCCACCCCGTCGTCGCAATCGTTTACCAAAACAGATTCTCCGAATCCAATTGATTTGATGCGGTCTTTGGGGATTTGCCTTCTGGAAAGGATGAATTCTTCAACTGCTTTGGAACGCTTGATCGAAAGAACCCTGTTGTATTCGTCTCCTCCGCGGGAATCCGTAAATGACCGTACTTCAAGTACTGCATTTGGATTGTGAACCATGAAGTAGTAAATCTCATTGAGATCACGTTTGGAGAGCAGATCCAGATTGGACTTGTTGTACTCGTAATAGATTACTTTGATGGTTTTGTCCAGGCCATACTCGGCCGGGCTCATGACCAGATCAATCTCAACCTCTTTGTTTTCACGCTTTTCAATGTGCTTGCTGAAGCTGAAAAATCCTGATTTTGAGGCAATGATTGACATGTTGGAGGAAGTATCCCACGGAATGGCAATCCAGAAAGTGCCATTGGAGTTGGCGAATGCCGTGTCCACCACTTCCTGGGTGTGATTGTCAATGATGTTGATCCTGGCACCGTTGAGATTGCCTTTGCCAATCTTGCGCACGTGTCCTTTGACCAGTACGTAATCACCTTTCTTAAGGGGGAAATCAATCCGTTCAGTCTGCAGGCCATTGAGGTCTTTCAGGGAACGGGAGATGATTTTGGGGATGTAACCTTCTTTTTCAGCGATTACCACATACTCATTATTGCCAATCAATTTGAGCAGGTAATTTCCGTTTTCTTCTGCTTTTTGAGAGGATTCAGGCACACCGTCCTCGCTTTTCACCCGCAGACTTGCGTCTGCCATGCCTTCTCCTGATTCGAAATCAGAAATGGCTCCACTCAGGTTCAGCACCTTATTGGCGGCGAGTTTTACGTTCATGACCAGGTCTTCGCCCTGCTTCAGGTTCACGGCACTGACCACCATTTTCTTTTGCTTATAGCCAGGAGCCCTTACCCACAACTGGTAAACGTCGCGTGGCTTGAGGAAGATGGAGAAGCGGCCATATTCGTCTGAATTGCCGAATTCTTCTTTCCACTCAGAATCAATCAGGGTCAGGCTCACTTCAGAAATGGGATTTCCTGATATGGAGTCGCGCACCATGCCAATGATTTCGGGCAGACGCTGGAAATAGTAAATGTCTTCTTTCTTGGAACCCGCACGGTTGGAGGTCAGGTAGCCAGATGATTTTCCCGGCTCCCAAATCAGACCAAAGTCGTCGCGGGGTGAATTGATGATGGGACCCATGTTGTCCACGCCACTGTAGCGGCCATTGGACCAGGTGGTGTTGAAAATGTCGAATCCACCAAATCCCACATGCCCGTCTGAGGCAAAAAACAAGTCGCCTTTTTCGTTGAAAGTGGGATAATCCTCGTTTCCGGGAGAGTTGATGTCAACGCCCATATTCTGAGGGGCACTCCAGCCATCACCTTCCTTATAAATCACATACAGGTCTGAGCCACCTTTTCCGCCTTTGCGGTCAGAGGCAAACACGATCATTTCCCCGTCGGGGTGAATGGCGGGGTGATAGCTGGAAAGGGTATCATTGCCGAAGGCACCCACCAGTTTCACATCGCTCCAGCGGTTTTTGTCGTCAAATTTGGCCTGGTGAACTTCCAGAATCTGGATTTTTTTCTTGTTCTCCTTGCGTTCTACCTTACGGGTAAAGTAAACAGTTTCGTAGTCAGGTGCCATGGCGGCGCCCATTTCGTCCAGTTTGGAGTTGGCATCACCCGGCACGGGCTTCACATCAGAATAAAAATTCGAGGAAAGCATGGATGCTGAGAAGAAGTTGAAGTCCGTGGACTCCCCTCCTTTTTTCTTTTTGGAAGCATCCGCGCCCTTGCCAAAGTTGCCGGCGGGAGCATCAGAAGAAAAGATAATTCCTTTGCTCAATGCGATTTCGGCCACTTCAGAATTGGCCGTATTCAACTGGGGAAGCGGCTTAACTGTGTACTTGATTACCTCCCGTTTATTGGCCTGGGCCATTTCAAGCGAAGCCAGGAAATTGGGATCAAAAGTACCCGGATCGGTCATGCCGGCAAAGTGATTGCAACGCTCCATGGCCTTGTCATACTTGCCATTGCGCTGCATGCTGCGAGCATATTTATTGAGGATTTCGCGATCCAGCAAGCCTGTATTGATGGCTTTTTCGTACCACATTTCAGCATTTTCGCTGTCGCCGATCTTCATGTAGCAATCGGCCAGCTTTTCGAGTGCACGGGGATAACTTCCTGTTTGCACCCCTGCCTGGTAGAGGGGAATGGCTTTGGCAAATTGCCCTTCGTCGAAAAGCTTATTTGCCTTTCTGATTTTGGAATTCTGGGCAATTGCCCCCACAGAAAGGAAGACCGCGATAGAAAAAATAAGGAGAAGTTTAAGGCCTTTCATAGTCTATTCTTTTTAGCAGAATACTTAATTAAACAGTCAAATTATAAAATTTGGTAGCTTCCAGGCGTTAATATACTAAAAACCACCGTATAAAACCAATCCAGGGAATACTTGTCCATAGTCCCTGAATTCTCCTTGTCCTGAATAAAAAACTTTTCTCCTGCCTCTTTGAAGATCAGTCAATTAAGCGTTCGCTTTCAATTCTTTACTCTCAAAAAGGAATCTAAGATAAGCAAAAGTAGAGAATCTGCCCTACTTTTTAATAGAATTCCTGATGAATTTTCAATTTTGGCATAATCTTTTCCTGAACCCACAACCCAAAACCATCAGATTTCCAATTAATTAGCCCCGAAACCTGCCAACTGTACGCATTAATCCTGCTATTCCTGACCGGGATAATCTATTAATTGACTATTTGAAGCGGATTTTTTTTAACTTAGGTCACTGATTACTGATCCTCCCAAATCGGGAGAGTTCCCGGATAAAAATTGTTATCTGCTATATGCCAAGATCTCTGGAAATCCGCCAATTAAGAAGTAAACTTAGACGGCACCATTTTGCCGGAATAACCGGCCCACTGAAATCGGGAAAAACCCGTTTGTGCACCAGATTGCAACAAAGTCTGGAAATGGAGGTCAAGGATTTCAGGGAAATTGATCAGAAATTCAGCGCGCGGGCGGGGATGAAATGGAAGGTTGTGAACGTGCAACTGACCCGTGAGGACAATCCTTATGACCAGCTCACCCGCGAGATTGTGCGACCTGACAGATCTGTCATTTTTAGCTCCAAAGATAAAATCTCCCCCCTGGAAGAGCGCCGCATTAAAACCCTTTTATTGCGTCCGGGAAATGAGGGACTGATTAAATTATACCGCGAATCCCCTTATATTCAGCAATATAACCTCCTGATTATCATTGATCAGTTTGAGAATCTTTTCTTTACCACCAAAATCAAGCAACGTGAAAAGGCTGATTTTATCCAACTGTTGCTGAATGCAAGCTATCATCAAGGGGAGATTTATGTGGTGACTGCCTTCAGGCCTCCCCGCGACGAACGTTGGCGTGACAAATACCGCGATCTGAGCGAGGCTCTTATTCACTGCGAATTTCCTCTCTTTCACCTGAAACAGAAGGATTTGGAGAAAGCCATTTCAACCTTCTTCGAGGAGAGGAGCATTCAGCTTGAGAAAAAACGCAATCCCAACCTGCTCTTTGTGCAGCCCTATACCTTAAAGGAAGAGAAGCACCAGGAACTGGTCCAGGAATTATTTTACGAACCAGAACCTTTCAAAGTCCTGGAAAAAACCGTTACGGAAGATTTCATAGAAAGGTACGGAATTCCGCCAGAGAAACCCTTTGATTCACCCTTCTCCGGGGGCGACGATGCAGATGATGATGGCATTGAATTCTACTTTGGCGAGGAAAAAGAAGCCAAAAGCGATATTACCAAAAAGGCCGAGCGGGTTTACCTCAACCTCAGCAGCACCCTCAAAAAGCGTATTGCAAAGAAAATGTTCCTCTATCTGGCTTCTCAGGGACAGGGTGAAGATGGATTGCCCAAGGTCAAGCGCCTGGGCGAAGTCATTGACGGAATTGGGCGATACGATGTAATGGTGCCAGAAATTGTGTCCATTTTTGGAGAGGAAGGCGTTTTGAGGTTGAATGATGCAGGCCCGACTGATCCCAAACTGGAAATACAGTTGCCCGATCCTTTCATGGCTGAGGACTGGAGCAGATTAAAGGAATGGATTGAGGAAACGGGTGCCAGGGTCGAAATTTCAGATTCTGTGGACCGTGAAAGGAGCATTTCCTTTACTACGGCCGATCATGCGCCCAACCTGAAAGTAGGCTCTGCATTTTCTTCCACCACCATTTCAAATCCTGATGCGAAAAAGGCCGAAATGGTCTTTGAAGGGCTGGATTCCATGCTGATGAAGCGGGCGGCCCGAAAAATATTCGTGGAACTGGCCAAACTGCCAGCCGATCAGGCTGCGGGTTTGCCGGGCGCCATTGCCAAAAATGAGCTTTTCAATCGGGTGGGACGTTTTCAGTCCATTTTGCCCGCAACTTTGAGCACATTCCTGGAGGAAGGAGTTTTAACTCCTGCTCCCGGCGATCAGGTGCGAATCGGCCACCAGGTTTTGTTTGATGCCTGGCCCAGGATGGTGAAGTGGTTGAATGAGAATGAAATACGACCTGAAGTAACAAAGTCGTCTGGAGGGGGCAGCACGGCAGCCAAAGCTCCAGAAGCACCTTCGGTAAAGGAAAAACCCGAACCCAAACGTCCACCACGCACCAACACGCGTACCAACGATCAGCCCGAAAAGGTGGTTGCAGCCGCTACCCCCGTAGCAGAGAAAGCAGGAAAAAGCAATGCTCCCAAATCAGATTCTGCCAGGGAAGCTGAAACCTTTTACTCCAACCTGAAGGATGCCACTGAAAAAAGGGTGGCCAAGAAAATCCTGGTCCTTGTTGCCCAAAATCAAAATAACGGCGGCATTACCAAAGATCAGATCATCGCGGAGGTCAATAATTTCGAAGAATTACTGCCACGCATGATTCTGGTGGTGGCGGCTTCAGGTATAGTGGAGGCCAAAGGTGGTTCAGTTGGATCAGGATCTCCCATGGTGTACCGTGATCCAAAGCTGCCTGAGGACTGGGGAAGATTGAAAAAATGGATAATTGATGAACAGAAATCATAAATAATACCCTACAAGATGAAGGATAAGGATATAACGATTGATTTGATTCAGCCCCTGATCGTTTCAGCTGAAGCCGATGGAAATCGCATGGTTTGCGAATTCCAGTTGCCGGGTTCAGACGAAATTGTTGAGTCTGAGACGTATATTAAGCGCCAGAAAACCGTGGGCAGCCAGGTGAAAAAGGCCCTGAAAAGGACCGCAAAGCAGCAGGCCAGGAGACTTGGATCCCAGGCTATGCGGGCTGCTCTGGGAGGGGGAATTGTTGGACGGGTGGGACGGCAGGCTTTCTATGCAGGAAGCCGTGGATTGATGAGCAACAGTAATAACGATGGGTTTTCCAAAGAAGATGAAGAAGCATCCATCGTGCTGGCTTTTATCAAGGTAAAGGATCATTTTCATTATAACGAAGAAACCAAAACCTGGGGGCGCCCCCCTGCCCCACCGCCGCCCAAGCAGCTTTCGCCTTTTGAGCAGCAATTGAAGGATCATCCCATTGAAAATACTTATGATCGTTCGATTTTTGCCCGCATTCTGGCCGAGCTGGCCAATGCTGACGGACACCTGGCCCAGGAAGAAATTGACTTTTTCAATGATTCCATCCCTGAAACGGTGGGTTCCATTGAAGATCTGGTCAAAGGAGATCCCGTTTCCAGAATTGAGTGTCAGGAAGTGACCCGCGGGGTCAACCAGACCATCTATATGTGTGCCTGGATTATAACCCTGATCGATTTTGACATGGATCCCCTTGAGCAGGAATTGCTCATGGAATACGGTGACCTGTTTGGATTTACCCAGGAAGTTGTGGACGAACTGGCCCGTAAAGCCAAATTTTACGTTCTGGAAAATTCAATTGATCCTGACACGAGCCGGGCTGAGCTTTTCGAACTGGCAGACAAGATCAATCTGAACCGCGACGATGCCGAAAGGTGTAAGATCCACATGATCAAGCGCCTGGGCTAATTCTTTTGATATTATTATCCCGGTCCAACGAGACTGGTTGTTTTCAATTTTAACCCTTAAAATTTTATTATGAATTATACCATTGACCAAATTCAGCCGCTGATTGTATCTGCTGAAGAGGACGGACGTACCATGATTTGTGAATTTGCCCTGCCGGGCTCTGATGAAATATTTTCCGCCAAAGGAACCATCCGCAAGCAAAGAACGGTAACCACGGAAGTAAAACGCCAGGTTTCCCGCACCCTCACCAATTCCTTGCGCCGCAGTGCATCTCAGTTGCTGCGCGGCCTGTTTGGCAGCAACGTGGTGGGACGCACCGCCAGCACGGCTTTCAATACCGCGACCCGCGGTGTGGGCCGCAATGTGGGCACGGGCCCCAGTGATGCGGACAAGGATGCAGCCATTGTGGAAGCTTTCCAGCGGGTGGCCCGCAACTTCCACTACGATGAAGCCTCTGGAAAGTGGTCTGGTCCCAAAACCCCGGCCGCTCCCAAAGAAGCTTCTCCTTTTGCCCAGCAATTGAAGAGCAATCCCGTTTCCTCCGCCTTTGAGAAAAAACTTCTGGGCCGCATGCTGGCTCATCTTGCCTATGCCGACGGGGATGTTTCCAGTGAGGAAATGGACTTTTTCAATTCCTCCATTCCTGCAGAAGTGGGCACCCTGGAATCTCTGAAGAATTCTGATCCTGTTTCAGCAGTGGAATGTGAATCCTTAGGCGGCGGGGTCAGAAAGACCATTTACATGATTGCCTGGGCCATTTCCCTCATGGATCTGGACATCGCGGATGCTGAGGCAGAAATGCTGGCCAGTCTGGGCGAAAAGCTGGGTTTCACCGGGTCAGCTGCGGACGAAATTGCTAAAATTGCGAAATTTTATGTACTGGATGGCTACCTGGATGAAGACATGCCACGCAGCGAACTCTTTGAACTGGGCGAAAAACTCGGCCTGTCCAACGATGATGCAGAACGGGCAAAAATTGCCTGGATGAAGCGTCAATAAGCTTTTTTCAGCATTGAAGAAGGAGATGTCCGGGCCTCAGGTCCGGACATTTTCATTTTCCTGCACCAGCTTTTCGCCGCAGTGGGGACAATATTTGAAATGGCTGGCGATTTCGGCATGCTCAATAGCTTCTTCCTTTTCCTCGCCTTTCGCCTTCTTACGATCCATCATTTCGATAAAAGCCGAACTCAATATCCCGGTCGGCAGAGCCACCATCCCTATGCCTAACAACGCAATAATCCCACTCAGAATTTTTCCCAGAGGGGTGATGGGAAAAACATCCCCGTAGCCCACGGTGGTCAGGGTGGCAACCGCCCACCAAAAGGTGGCCACAATGTTGGGGAATTGTTCGGCCTGGGCATCATGCTCGGCATAATACATCAGGGTGGATGAAATAACCAGCAAAATCAGGGTAATGAAAATGGTGACAGCCAGGTCTCGTTTCTTTTCCTTCAGAATGGCGCCAATCATCCGCAGGGAATCTGAATAGCGGGAAATCTTGAATATCCTGAACAACCTCATGATACGCAGCATCCGGATAAACCGCAGGTCAACCAACCGCGAAAGCGGGGAGTACAACGGGGCAATCCAGATCAGCAGGGATGGCAGAATGGCCATCAGGTCAATCAGAGCCAGGGTGGAAAAAATGTATCTGAAAAAAGGCCTGGCTCCCTTCAGGTCGCGGTATTTGAAATCTGCGGTGATTAACCGCATCAGGTATTCCATGCTGAAAACCACCACCGAAAAGTATTCAAAGAAATCGAAATATTTCCCGTACGCTGCTCCCAGAGATTCAACAGATTCCAGAATGATGGCCAGCACATTCAGGAGAATGAGCACCATGATAAACATATTCACCGCCCTCGAAATAAGGGAACTCCGTGAGTCTTCATCGACCAGATCGAATATGTATCTGCGAAACTTCATTTTATTCAAAAAAGAAACCCGGATCAGATTACCAGCAGGACCCTGAACGAATCCAAACCTGATAAGCCGATCCGGGCTTTTACTTAAAGGTCCCTATTTTCGTTTGACTCCAATCACCTTCTTGGCTTTCTTACCTTTCCGGAAAATCACCGTGATACGGTTTCGTTGGAAAGCTTTCTGGTGAGGGTTATCGGGCGTAATGCGCATTTTGATAAAGTCGCGGTCGGTGATTGGCAGACCAGCTTCCTCGATCTCGCGCAGCATCATGTCACGCAAACTCACGAGTTTCACATAGGCCAACTCCAGATTGGACATGTAGTTATCGGGCACAATGGTTAGCACCGTATCCGCGTCGTTATACACCACCTGATCATTTGCAATCCGCTTGGGTTCAATGAGTTTGCCGCGGGCAGATTCATTGATCGCGTGACCATTGATGGTGTCCCATTCGCCCATGTAAAGAATACTTGCGTCCCCGAATTCAACCCTTTCCTTACTTACTTTCAGACTACAGGCCAATTCGATGGTTTCGAGAGATTTAATTGTACCCCAGGATTCGGGATCTTTACCCACCCTTCTCAGAGCCTCCAACTGAATAGAGTCAAGTTGCTGAGGATAAAGCGCTTCCAGAATTACTTTTTCCACAAACATCTTCACGAAGGGTTTAACGCCTTCCCAACCTTCACCATGGTACTGAGCAATAAAGTCGTCAAATTCGTAATCGAGGCGAACATAGTTGCCCGTGGTGTCCGTAACTGAAGTAAGGCCGGGCACAGGTCCAGTCAATTGTTTGTTGCGGTGGTCGTTCACGTTGGAGGCATCCACCCAGAATGGTCCGCGGTATTCAAGTACCAGGGTATTCAGGGTGTTCAAATCCACTTTTCCAAAGCGATAACCCAGGCCCAGTTCGAAGCTGGGACCAAATAGTTTACTGTTATTAAGCGGTACTTCGAAGCCAAGTGAAAGATCTACGCCCCAGTCTTTGATCCAGTAAAGATTCTCTTTCTTTTTGCTCCAGATGGTCATTCCCACCAAACCGTTCACAGCCACATTATTCCAGCGGTATCCCCCTCCCGCAAACAGACCAGCTTTTCCTGGGAATTTGAAGACCCAGTTCAGATCCAGCAAGGCTGCCTTGATCGAAAGCGAATCGTTCAACACCTCTTTATACATGACCGAAGGTCCCATCCAGACAATGGGGGTTTTGTAGAGAAACTGACTGGCAATCACGTAGTGTGGAATGATCGAAAGAGCTCTCTTCTGCTTGGTGAGCACGTTGCCCGGCAACTGAAAGATGGATGCACCTGCCTGGAATTTGATGTTGGGGGTTTCCATGTAATACTGCAAACCCGCCCCGGCATCCAATTCGGTAAAACTGGAAGCATCTGAAATAATATCATCCTGACGATCATAAACAGGAATACCGTTGTAATTGGACCCGATATTGATCAGACCTGCCATCCCGCCCACGGAAAGCTTGTAGATATTCTTGATCGTGGTACTGTCCTTGAAGGTGGTGTCATTGATAATGTTCCAGCCAATCCTGCCCAGAAGGTTCAAACGCCACTCTGTATGTTCAAAGTCGTTTGAGACAAAAATCCCCCACCCCATTTTGTTTTGCATGCCCTGAGGCGCAGAGGAGAAATTAAGAATCTGGGTATGCGACAATCCCGAAAAGGCCACTCTTCGCTGCTGATGAATCGCGAATATCTGCGTTTGACCAGGTTGGAAGATTACAGCCGGATTGTACAGCCAGGGGTTATACTGGTAAAAATTGGAAAAAGGAAACTGTTGAGCCTGAACACTTTGAACGGTCAGCACAAAAGCAAAAATTCCCAGAATTGTTAAGTATATCTTTTTCATAGATTTCATCGTACCTGCTAAACGCTTCATTAGTTTTTGGTTAGGACGGTTTTCTTCCTGCGGATGGTCAACCCGCCATGAAATGCATCCTTATTGGTTTTTTTGTCGTAAATAATGTACCAATACACACCATCGGGTAGCCCTTCACCTCCCCAGGTGCTTACAATACTTGGCATTTGGTGCACCCGGCCGCCTGAACGATTGAATACTTCCACATAATAATCATTTGGATCCAGACCTTCTTCCAGCTGAATCTGCCAGGTATCGTTGGAACCGTCGCCATTTGGGGTGATTACCCCGGGGATAAATACAGGAGTCTGTGGAGGGTTAATATTGATAACTATCGTATCAATTGCCCCCCTGCACTGCCAGAAGGCAATGGGCTGGATATAAAAGGTCAATTGCGCGGGAGTAATTTTATCCAGAAACGAAAGCTGGGGTGAAATATAGTCCCAACCACCTGCCATAATCGGCAGAGTCGCCTGGTTCAGCAGTTCATCCGGCACAATCTGGCCCAAGGCATGCATTTCCCAGAAGAAAGTGGTACTGTCAGCATTGGTTTCCACTTTGATATCGAGAGGATCGTCGGCTGTAATGGTTCCAGCCGGCAAGGTGATGGTTCCCGTAGGATTGGGATACACAATCATATTCAGACTGTCTGAAGCCTCGCAGCCCCCGTTCTGAATAGAGAATCGTGCCGTAACCTTGATTTCGTCCCCATTCTGAATCAGAATGGTATCTTCTGCAAACGGGTCATAAAAGTTTTCATAGTAATTTTTCTTTTCCACGTCATTGATGTAGAAAATGAAGTCAATGAATCCTTGTCCCGTTGGCACGTTTAACACATCAAAATTAACTGACTGCCCCTGACAAATGCGAATTCCATTATCCGGCTGCAACAGAGGAGTTGGTTTAATATCAATGGTAATATTGTCAGTGAATGTGGAGGGACAAATACCATTGGTGGTGTATTCGATGAAGAAAGGCCCACCATTAATGGAACTGTCGAGAGAGATCAGCCCGTTGATGGAATCAATAAAATAAACACTTCCCGTTCCTTCAGAAAATACCCCACCAGGAAGGGTAATGGTGTCAGGTATTGGATTTGGATCGCCCTGACAGAAATTGATCTTGTCGTAATCAAAATAGGCGGTATCATCCAGGAAAATCCAGAGAGAATCTCTCGCGGTTTCCGTACAGGCACCGGGGATTTTGTACTGAATGGAATATTTCCCGGGAGCTGAAATCTCAAAGTTGATCAGGCCGTCTTTGTTACTGATGAAGAAAAGGATGCCCCCGGCAGGCCCCGTACCCGGAATCAGAGAGGAGAAGAATGATCCCGAGGAATCAGAGGTGATCAGTGACGGAGCAACGGGTGCATGCGACTGACAGTAAAGCGTGTCAGGATAATCGATAACGGCAGGAACGTCCTGTTGAATGTGAATTTGCTGGGTTGCAGTGGCAAAACATCCGCCTGGAAGGCCGGGTACGTAGTGCTCGATGGTGTAGGTTCCCAAAGAAGACGTACTTGGATAAATTACCCCTGTAACGGAGTCAATATTCAGGCTGTCGCAATTCTGGGTGCTACCTGCAGGAATACAATGGAAATAATCTGCACCCGTGGAATCCGAGACTGAAACCGGCCCCGAGGGGCTCTCGCTCTTACAGAAATTCACATCATAGTTAAAATTCGGGTTCCCCTGCTTGTAAACCGTAATGGGTGTCACCACCGTAACCGGACATTGGCTGATGGAAGCCGTTGAATAGGTAATATTGAAGTTATTGGTGGTTGAAGGCAGGTTGTTTGTGGACCAGGTAATCCGTCCCGTGGAATCAACCACCGGGAAATTAGTACCGCTGGAACTGGTAAAAGTTCCTCCTCCGGCCCCGATGATGGTGGGTGTGGGATAATTATCTTCCTGGCAATAAACCCCGGAATCCGGATATAATACATTGGCAGTATCATCCACAAATACCTGAATGGTTTGCTTTGCGGTATCGGGGCAACCCGTGGTAATGTAGATAATCTGGAAAGGACCAGGTCCCACCGCGCCGGTCGCCGGGAGGTCAATCACTCCCGCCACACTGTCGATAAAAACGACCGAACCAGTCAGTTCGAAACAGGTGCCCGAACTGGTGATCAAATCGGGAACAAGGGTGTCCTGAGAGGTACAGTAGGGAGAATTATTATACTGAAGCTTTGCCGTATCCTGGGGAAGAATGGTAATGGTATCCTTCATGATCCCCGGACAAAGTCCAAGACCTGCAGTTGAGTATTGAATGTAATAATCCCCGGGACCTGATTGCCAGGTATTAATTTCGCCCGTGGCAAAATTCATGGTAATACCCAGCCCGGTGCCGCCCGTAACCGAGAATGCTCCTCCCCCAATGCCGGTAAAGGTGGGTGAGATGGGCGGGGTTCCCCGGCAGACAGCGGTGCCCGTGGAATAGTAGAATCCGGGATCATCAATGGGCTCAATGGTAATGGTGTCTCTGGAAATTCCCGGACAGGCACCAGCCGTATAAAATATGACCACATTGGCCCCGTAATTACTTTGTGCAAGGTCAAAAAGGCCATTCGCGGTATCCACGAGATACAAAGTACCACTTGGTTCTGAGAAAACACCTCCCGGGGTGTACCCCGAATCTGGTGCAATTGTATCTGACTCGCCCTGGCACCGCCAGGGATCTGAATAGTTGAAGGGAACTTCGTCTCCTGCATTCAGGGTGACGGTAAATGAATCTGAAGCCGTACAGGTGCCCGTGGTTACCGTATAGACAATCACGTCAGTCATTCGACTTTGCCCGGAGGGAAGATTCCCAATGGTGGCTGTCAGGTCGATAATGCCGTTGGCAGAATTAGGTACCACAAAATCTCCGGAAACACTTGCCCAGGCCCCTCCGCCAGTGCCCGGACTGGATGGCGTAAGTAAGGAAGTGGTAAGGGTATCAATATAGCAAATGGTATCCTGAGGGTAGGAAAAGAGCGGGTTGGGCCCGGCTTGCACCTGAATGCTCGCGGTAACCGTATCCGTACATCCTACCGAGCTCTGATATACATAAGTCAGAATATTTGTTCCTGGCGAACTTCCATTTCCATGCACAGAGCCTTCCTCTGGCGCGCCAGAAGGCTGGTTGTAGCCCGAAGCAACAGAAAAGTTCAGAAGAGCACTGGGTAGAAAAAGCCCTGGATTATTTCCCCCAATATCCTGAATCGGGCCCATGGTGGCCAGATTGGTAATGGTGGGTGGGTACCAGGCCGTGCCGTGGGTACAAAGTCCGCCGGGAGGCAGAGAGTATGAAAGGGCGATGCGTGGTTTGGGGTTTACGGTTATCAGTTTATTCTTGGTGGTGGGACAGGTTCCTGCAGTGGTATAGCTGATGGCATACTGCCCGGCCACGGCCGAATCAGGATCAATCTGACCAGTGGAACTTGTCAAACTCAGACTTGTGAAGGGATTAACTTTCTTGGGGTTGGAATTTGCTGTATCCACAGAAAACACACCCCCCGGGGTGGCAATCATTGAAGGACTGACCAGTCCGGCAGAGTCGCAGATGACAGGATAGGCAAAATTTGGATCATCAGCCGCGATAATAGTGATGGTGGCAGTGTCTTTACAACCTGTCCAGTCTTCAAAATAAACATCGTAAGTCCCGGGCCCGGTAGCTCCAAGGTTCACCGAACCATCCACAGAAAAGACCACAGCACCCGGACTGCCCGTAAATGAATAGTTGTAAGAGGAAAAAATAGTTTGTGCGGTATCCATGCAGGGAATCAGGTTGGGTGGCGGGCTGGTTGGGGCCAAACTACCCGTTGCGCAATGGTTACCCGGAGGAAAGGTCAGAAGGCAGGGAACTCCACAGGGATTCTGAGAAAAAGCAGATGTGCTTCCCATCACTATTATGCCCAGGAAAATCCCCAGAATGGACAGCGATTGCTTTTTCAGAAAGGTACCGTTTTGTGATCTCTTCATAATTTGAGGCAGAAGGACGTTCGCTTTCCAGAACGAATCCCTCATTTTATTAAAAATAACCTTAGGCAAGTTCGATTGCAAATATTTTGATTTTTTCATCCCTGTTTCCTGTTTGCCTGCCCAATAATTAATTAGTTGCACTTTTGTGCTTTTTCCTGATTGCCAAACCGCCTTTGGCCCAAACATCACCAGTTGCAACTTCGGTGAGGATGTACCAGTAAACCCCGTCAGGCAGGTTTTCTCCTGTCCAGGTCATGGGGAAAGTCAGGCCAAATTCATCCACCAGTCCCCCACTGCGGTTATACAATTGCACCCAGAAATCTTCAGGAGTTAATCCCTGTTCAAACTGGATATTCCAATAGTCATTTCTGCCATCTCCATTGGGGGTAATTACCCCCGGGATAAAGATGGGTTGGTCGTTCGGATTCACATTGATGAATACAGAATCAACCGTTCCCACACACCCTTTAGCCACAGGTTGAATGGCAAAAGCCAATTGGGCAGGGGTAATATCGTCCAGCAATACCAAAGAAGGATTTAAATAGGTCCAGTCTCCGGTCATTACAAAATCAGATGAATCATGAACTTCTTCCGGAATCACCCTTCCCTGGGCATACATATCCCAGTAAAATACCGTGCTGTCTGCGGTGGAAAACAACTGCAAAGACACAGGATCATCGCCAGTGACGGTGGTGGTTGGATTCAACAGAACCACAGTTGGAATGGGATTAACCGTCATGGTGACTGAGTCAGACGCTTCACAACCGCCCAATTGAGGCACAAATTTGGCCAAACCCTTAATCTCGTCTCCATCCTGCAGGGTATAGGGAGGCGTCATATCCACCAAAGGATCAAACCTGTTGCTGTTGCTGGTCAGAATCAGTGAGTCGTTCAGGAAGAAAGTGAATTTTATACTTGGCCCCGTCTGGCTCCCCTCCACCTTGAATGATATGGGAGTCCCCTGACAGATTTCTATTCCCGGATTGGCTTTCATCAGCGGGTCGGGCTGACGGTTGATCCTCAACTGTTTGGTAACAGGCTTTGGACAACGGCCATAAGTATTATAAGTGATAAAATATGGACCTCCCGGGAAACTGTTGACCAGGTCTATGGTCCCAAGCGTGTCATCCAAAAAGACCACATTCCCGGTTAATTCCACGAAACTACCTATGGTATCACTGATAATCAAAGGGCTTGGATTGGGTTCTCCTTCACAATAAGAAGTGGTGTCATAAAAGAAATCAGCATTCTCATTGGGATATATCTGAATGGTGTCCCGATCCTCATTTTTACACTGTCCCGGCACAGAATACAGAATTTCAAATAATCCCGGGCTCGATCCCACAAAGCTGATCAAACCTGCATAGGAACTCAAAAATGAAATGATTTCGTTGCCAGTTGCAGCTGAATCCAGGTAGGTAAAATCAAAGTATCCGGTCGAATCATCCCCGATAATAATGGGTTTATCATTGGGACTTCCTTTGCAATATTCATGCTTGAGGAAATACATCCTCACAGTATTTTCATCCACAATCACAATATCCTCGTCGTGAGTTGCATCGCAACCAATCCCGTTAGAAGGCACATAGCGCTGGATGGTATATTCTCCAGGCACAGATAGATAAGGAGTGATCTGCCCGGTGGAAGGGGTAATAACCAGATTTGAACAGGGGCTGATTGAATTCAGTGAATCACAACCAAAGAAGGCTCCTGCTGAAGTTGTATCGGCAATGGTGGTGGGCAAGGCCAGGGTATCACTTTCGCAATACGAGGTCAGGTAGGTGAAATTCGCATTTTCCTGAGGCAGCACCTGAATACTTGACATCGTTGAGGTGGCGCATGGCCCGCTGGTGGCATAAGTTACATTGAAATTGGCCACGTTGCTCAATGGATTGAGGTTCAGGGTGATTTCTCCCGTCACTGAATTTACCGGGAAATTAACCGGATCGCTCGAGGTAAATACCCCGCCCGTGGTACCCACAATGATGGGTGTTGGGTAAGGATCATTCTCGCAGTACTTGGAGTTCGAGGGATAATTGATCGTGGCTGCGTCATTATTATAAATCTGCACGATAGCCGTGGCTGTATCGGGGCAACCACCCGTATCCGTGATATAAACGATCAGATAAGGGCCTCCTGCCGGGGTGGTGTTCAGGTTAATATTTCCAGTCAAAGTTGAAAGGAATTTAACAGATTGGGTAGGCTCGCTGAAATAACCAGAGTTGGAAACAACTGGCGGGCCCGTACTTCCTGATTTACAATATGTTGGCTGAGAATACGATACTGAGGCAGGAGTTTGCCCCACCACTTGAAACTGGGCCGTTGTTGTGTTGGGACAATGGCTCAAAGGCGAAATTGCCGTTGAATAAGTGATCGTATAACTGCCCGGAGAAGCCAGCCAGGGAATTATTTTACCCGTAGCTGTGTCCAATGCAGTCAGCAAACCTGAAGCAGGTCCGGCAGTTTGGTTAAATGCTCCCCCACCCAATCCAGTGAAGATTGGGTATTTGGGATTTTCATTGACACACCAGCTTGGGTTTACCCCTCCCGGGTAGGAAAATGCTGCCGGGTCAATTTGAACCAGGGTAATCGTATCCCGTGAAGAATTGGGACAGAAACCTGCAGTGGTGTATTTGATAATGTGTTTGCCGGAAGAACTGTTGGAAACATCAATTTCTCCTGTTGAGGTACTGACAAAGCTCAGTGAATTGGTCGAAACGAGTGAAAATGATCCCGTGGGAAAAGCCACGGTTGGGATTTCATTGGGCGCATCCAGACAAAGGGAGTCGGGTGCATAAGCGAATGATGCATTATCCTTTGGCTTAACCTTCAGGATTTCAACGGTGGATGTAACACAACCAAATGCATTCGTAAATGTATACTGGACAGAGTCAACCACACCCTGGGTAAATGTTCCAAAGCTCGTTTCTCCGGAAAAGGAATTTACAGTGAATTGTCCTCCAAGGCTGGTGTAAGTTCCCCCCATATTTACCGGAGTAGGTGTCAGGGGGCCTGCCGTGTAACAAACAGAATCCACCCCGTAAGAAAACCCTCCACTTGAAGCGCCCCCTATATAAATGGTATCCTTCGTTGGAGAAAGGCAGGTTGACAACGGGGAAAAAGTCACATAAATGGTATCCTCTGAAAGGGCCATGGCTGATGGCAATAAGGCGCCTTCATTTTTGTTGGAAGCGGAGAAAAGATTCGCGGTGGGAGAATCGGGAGAATTTGCTGAAAAAGTAAAACTTCCGTCAAATCCCAGTGGAGTTGCCAAAAATCCATCCACTTTGGGGAAAATGGTATCCTGATCACGGCAAACGGGATTAGGATAGCTCAAATTGGGCGTTCCTGCGCCAACAATTTGCACGGACTGCGAATCCGTCATGGTACAGCCGCTGGCTGTATGGGTATGGAAAACCTTATAATTCCCCACGGGAAGCAGGTCTGAACGGATAGCAGCATTGGATGTATTGAATATGGTATTACTGACCGTTGTATCTATGGACCAGGTTCCACCTGATTGAGCCACGGTATTTGGAAATACTGAAGTAGAACATGTACCAACGGTACATACCACTGCACAAATACCTGCAGGGATGAAGGCAAATCCCGGATCAGAAACCGAGGTTACGTTCAAAGTATAGGTATCTGAATCTGTACATCCGTTAACATCAGTGTAAAGGGCAGTAATGGTCCACTGTCCGTTTTCCAGCCTGCGGCCGGCCACACTTCCTTCAACTCCGGGAGATTGCATGTCAGTTGCCGCCTCTGTAAAAGGAGAAGAGTTGTCCAAATTTATATCATTGGCGCCCGGACCACTGTTTTGAACATAGCTGAACACAATATCCGGGAAGTGCTGCTCCGTTCCCGAAAGGACCGTGGCAGGATGCGGGGAAGAATTGACGGTAACAGTTGGCTTATACCAGGTATGATTGGTCCCTGAATTGCTTGCAGGGGGGCAAATGGTATTCGAAGTTATGCCAGGATATGTGAGGGCCAAAGTTGGTAATGCATTCACCGTAATGGTTGTGGTGGCAGTACTGGTACACCCTGCCACGGTTCTTGAATAGGTAACGGTGTAGGTTTGCCCGGCTGTTGCAGCATTTGCATCAAAGACTCCAGTGGTGTTAGGGAACCCGGCCAGCGCTGGAGAAATGGTAAAATTGCCGCTGCCCGGAAATGATGGAGTGTGATTTCCGGAGTTTTTGCAAACTGAAGGAGATGGGTAAGAAAAGGGCGTGGCCGTGGGTAATGCAACAACTGCAACTGTGGCGGTGGCAGTACTTGTGCAACCTGAAACCGTTCGGGTGTAGGTAATAGTATAAGTTGTACCCGGGGTTGCCGCGCTCGTATTAAACACCCCCGTGGTATTGGGAAAACC
This sequence comes from Bacteroidia bacterium, assembly GCA_020635905.1. Classification (GTDB taxonomy): domain Bacteria; phylum Bacteroidota; class Bacteroidia; order J057; family JADKCL01; genus JACJYV01. Next base: position 494,949 of record JACJYV010000004.1, on the reverse strand, counting down.
AGTCAGAGCAGGAGAAATGGTAAAATTTCCTGTTCCTGGGAAGGACGGAGTTGGGTTTGCTCCATTTGCACACACCGTTGAAGGCGTGTAAAAAAAAGGGGTTACGTTCGGGCTGTTATTGATCACAATGTTGGTGGAGGTAGCCGCCTCCGACGGGCAATACGGACTGGTATACGTGACAGTATAGGTGCCTGCATTTGTCCCACTTGTGGTTATCACCCCGGTAGTACTGTTCATGGAAAATGTTGGGCCTCCTGTTGCCTTGGTAAAAGCCCCCGAAGCAGAAGGTGTTGGGGTAAAAGCAGTTGGGGTAATGGTTGCCACGGAACCCTTACAAAAGGGACCAGCGGGGTAAGTTAAGGATGCTGGTCCGGGTTGGACGTTAACATTGCAATTGGGAACAAGGGTTCCATCGGTTGCAATAAGATTATTGGCAGTCACACCAGAGGTACTGCGGGAAAGCCCGGAAGCTGGAACAGTTACGTTGATGTCGCCTCCGGTTCCTACGGTAAAGGTGGCGGTGGTTCCGTTTATCGTTACACCTGTAACATTATTTTTATACCCATTGGGATTGCAAGTGACTGCAATAACGTCCCCCGGACAAACAGCCCCCCCAGAGTAACTTATGGTAGTTTGCCCATAGACCCTGATCACGCCCATAAGCATTGGAATAATCAAGAGCAATATTTTTGAGGGCAGCTTTCTATTCATAAGTCACTCCGGGTTAGCCAATTTTGATACTTATAGATTATTGCACGGTAAGAGTATCACTACAGGTTTGAGTATATACTCCATCAAATATGGTATAGGAAGCCAGGAGTTCTCCAGCATTCAAAAAAGTAACTGTGCCTTCAAATGTGGCATCGCTTGTGATTGTAGAAGAAATAGTTTGTGAGGGAATCTGAATTTTTTCACCATCAGTTACCAAGCCATAGACCATTGAAGTTGCACCTGCGCTCGAAGTCCAGGCAGCAAAATTCGAGAAAATTACCTTGGAACCATCAGTTGCATCTTCGGTGATGTCTGTGGTAAAAGTTCCAAAAACCGTGTTGTTGCAAGAATTTACGGCAGAATAATCACCTACAAATGAGTCTCTGAAATTGCCACTGCAATCAGATCCACCATATCCGGGTGCACAGTTGCAGGTTCCGTCCACGCAGGTTCCGCCATTCAGACACTCTGTGTTTTTACAGGGATTACAACCAACTCCCAAAATGACCAGAATAGTGAAAAGAGTTGCGAAAAAAAGTTTTCCAATTTTCATTTTTTAATTCCTTTAATTTTCAATTTAATATTTGAACTCAAGCAAATATAAACATTGAAATGGGAATTTCAGAGGCAAAATGAAGGCTTTTTGCACAAGAAAAGGTTTTAATAATCCAGCCTGGACCAATTTTTTCAGACTTTTTGCAACTCTTTTTATCCCATTAAATTCAATGTTCTAAGATATATTGACCAAAATGAAATTACCCGAACAATTTTTGACTGCTTTTTAATTTCCGCGCAACTAAGTTTTGAACGCCAAAATCGAATATTACAGATTATTAAAACTCTTCCAAAACGGCCTTAATGAGCATTTAAAGGACATTCTCAGTGATCATGATTCAGTCTGGTAATAATGCAATCTGTAATTCCTTTGTTCAAAATGGCTGTTCGATTTTTTGGAGAAATTGGCCTGATCCTGTTCAAATTTTAGTCCAACGAAAAAGGGACCCTGTAAAATGGGGTCCCTCTCTCATGTTTTTGCTTTACAGCCTACAATTATTTTTTCCTGCGAATGGTTAAACCGCCTTTCGCCCAAACCGTGCTGGTGGCTTTTTCGGTAATTATATACCAGTAAACGCCATCAGGAAGGTGCTCACCTGTATAGGTCATGGGATTGGACAGGGATTCAATTTCATCCACCAAACCCCCGCTGCGATTGTACAATTGCAGGGCAAAATCTTCGGGCACCAATCCCTGTTCGAACTGAATATTCCAAAAATCGTTTCGACCGTCACCATTGGGAGTAATTACCCCTGGAATAAAGATGGGCTGATCGTTTGGATTCACATTTACAATAATGGTTACATTCGTGCCTACACAACCTTTGGCGATGGGAAGCACCTGGAAAGTCAATTGAGCAGGTGTAATATCATCCAGAAGGATAATGGTGGGATTCAGATAAATCCAGTCCCCGTTCATGACGAAATCTGTCGAATCCTCAATTTCTTCTGGGACAACCCTTCCCACCGAGGTCATCAACCAATAAAAGACCGTGCTGTCAGCGTCTGAAAACAACTGAATTGAAACAGGATCGTCCCCGGTTACAGTCGTAATCGGGTTGTTCAGCACCACAGACGGAATGGGATTTACCACCATCTGGATCGAGTCATAAGCCGCACATCCGCCAGATTGGGGCACAAATTTGGCCATGGTTTTGATCTCATCGCCATCCTGCAGGGTATAAGGCGGCGTCATATCCACCAGAGGGTCAAAACGGTTGCTGTTACTGGTAATTACCAGTGAATCGTTCAGATAGAATGAGAAATTGATGCTGGGACCCGTAAAACCTCCATTCACTTTGTAAAGGATGGGATCGCCCGCGCAAATCACATTTCCGGGATCGGCAGTCATCACAGGCGTCGGCTGACGGTTGATCCTGACCTGTTGGGTATAAGGCTCAGGACAACGTCCAAAGGTAGTATAAGTAATGAAGTAAGGACCACCGTAGAAGCTTTTCTGCAGGTCTATGGTGCCGGTCGAATCATCCACAAAAATTACCTTTCCGCTGGGTTCCGAGAATATTCCCACTGTATCTCCCAAAATAATTGGAGAAGGATTTGCAGCGCCTTCGCAATAGTTATTGCTGTCGTAGAAGAAAAGGGATGAATCATTTCCATAAATCCTGATTGTATCCCTGGCTTCGTTCTTACACTGGCCTGGTACAGAATACACGATTTCAAACAGTCCCGGTCCGGAATTATCAAAATTTATCAACCCGGCAAAGGTACTTACCCAGGCAATTACCGGGTTGCCCACCGAATCCAGATAGACGAAATCAAACGTTCCTGTTGAATCACCCCCCAAAACGATTGGCTTGTCGTCGGGTGAATTTTGACAGTATTCATCCCGCAGGAATTTGATTCTGGCTGTATTTTCATCAATGATGGTAATGTCCTCATAATGAACGGCATCACAACCAATTCCGTTAGAAGGAACGTACCGTTCAAGGGTATAGGTTCCGGGAGCCGAGAGGTATGGATAAATGGTACCTGTAACAGAGTCAATTACCAAACTGTCACAAGGTGAAAGGCTGGATGGTTTATAACAATGAATATACGGATTAAGGGCGCTGGTAGGCGCAATTGAGGTTGGCGTAGCAGATAAATCGCTTTCGCAATAGGAAGTCAGGTAGGTGAATTCTGCGTCTTCCTGAGGCAGCACAATGATGGTCACCTGATCACTGGTAGGACAGGAACTTGCCGTGGCATAGTCAACGGTGAAGGTGTCGGGATTCACCAGTGAATTCAAATCCAGGGTAATTTCCCCCGTAATTGAGTTGACCGGGAAATTGACCGGGTCACCCGAGGTAAAAGTTCCTCCCGTGGTTCCGGTGATCACAGGAGTTGGGTATGGATCTTTTTCACAATATTTTCCGTTGTCAGGATAGGTCATGGAGGCACCATCCTGGCTGATTACCTGCACGATTGCAGTTGCTGTATCAGGACAACTTGTGGCATTTGTGATGTAAACAATCAGATATGGGCCACCTGGCTGGGTGTTTGCCAGGTTAATATTTCCAGTAGTAGATGAGTTGAAAACAACTGTACCAGTTGGCTCAGAAAAGGTTCCTGAACTCGTTTTTATAGGATTTCCAGTGCTTCCGTTATTACAATACCAGGGCTGAGAGTAGGTAACCGCTGCGGAGTCCTGGGCCTGAATATTCAGGGTGGCGCTGGAGGTATTGGGGCAATGACTGAAATTAGAAGTCTGGGTAAAATAAGTAACGGTGTATGCCCCGGGTGTACTCCCCCAGGGATGAACAATTCCAGTGAGGCTGTCCACCAGCAGGCCGGAAGCCGGTCCTGCTGTTTGCTGATAATATCCTCCTCCAAGACCTGTATTTGAAGGAAATTTCATGCTTGCGGTCTCGCAATAGGTGGGAATTGCTCCTCCAGGGTAACTGAAATTCGCAGAATCAAGCCTGACCACCGTAATCGTGTCGCGGGTGCTGTGAGGGCAATAATCACTGACCGTGTATTCAATAATGTGAACCCCTCTCCCACTTGTGGTGACATCAATCTGCCCACTTGACGAGTTCGTAATGACCAGGTTGTTGGCGGTAACCTGGGTAAAAACCCCGGTGGGAACATTGATGGTATCTGGCAAAATCAACCCAATATCCTGACAAAACGAGTCCTGATAATAGGCGAAATCAGCATCATCATAAGGCATGATGGTGATCTCCAGACTGCTTGAATCAGTACATAAAGTATCTGAAAGGACATATTTTATCGTGTCAACACCTCCCGCAGACAGCGCCCCGATGGTCAACTTTCCGGTGGAGGGATTGATTGGAATAAAGCCAGAAGAAAACGTTCCCGCAGGGTTCATGGGTGCAAAAAGATTTATTGTATTCAGATTGAAACAAAATGAATCTGTCGGGCCGTAACTGAAGGATGGGTTGGGTAAGGCCACGATTTTGACAGCGGCGGTGTCACCAACATCGCATAAATTCGATGGGTTGTAATAAATGTCATAGGTTCCAATGGAAGTCGCCGAATCATCTGGATCAACTCCCCCATGGGTTGCATTGAGCATGGAAAAGGCATTTGTCAGGGTTGAAGCCCCAAGAAAAGTAAAGGTTCCGGGGAAACCTCCTCCCCCTGCCGGGGAGCCATCCACAGTTGGGTATTGCCAGTCAACGGATTTACATAGTGGGGTCGGGTAGCTTAAAACCCTTTTGATCGTGGTATCAATCGTAATTACCTGATTGGTAGCAGAGCCACAACCTGCACCAATGGTGTAGGTAAGGGTGTAACTTTTTGCATCTACCTGATCAGTAATGATTGCTCCTGAACCTGACAAAAACCCGCTTCCCGCGGATGGAGAGATGGACCAAACTCCACCTGGTGTTACTGGAACAGGAATTAGGGTGTCACCACTTCCCCTTTTGCAAATGGTAGTTGAATCAACTGTGAAGCTGGAGTTTGCTGAAGAACCAACGGTGAAAGTGTAGGTGTCGGTGGTCGAGCAACCTGCGCTATCATATGAGGCTGATATGACCCAGGTTCCAACACTACTATTTCCATTTTTTGCCTGCAATGAACCTTCTGTATTACCTAATTCCCATGGGAAAACAAAATCTTCGTGAAGGGATTTGCCCCCAGGGCCACTACTGGAAAATACGACATATGCAAAATGGTAACCTATTCCGTTTGCGGTTGAATCCAAGTGGTTTCCATTTAAAGTTAAGGAGGGATGTTCGAACCCACTCGCAACCGTCGGATAGGCTCCCGGTCCTGGACAAAGCCCCCCAGAACTTGTGATTGAAGGGTAGTCTAAAACAAGAGTTGGGGGAGGCAACACTACTACCCTGTCATTTGTTGAGGACCCGCAAGCACCAGTAGCCGTTCTGGTAACAATGTATGTTCCTGGAGAAGAAGAGGCTGGTGTAATTCTTCCAGCATTCCCACCCCCAAAAATAATGGAAAGCCCGGCAGGGGAGGCGGTAAAACTGCCTACAGTTCCCCCTGGTTTTGTTGCATCAATAGTCCCAAGCTTGGTATTGCAAAAAATTGTATCTGCGTTTGCATAATTAAAGGTTGATAACTGGTCTGCAGTAATTGTGACCGAGGCCGCAGTAGTCGAAACAACGCATGGACTGGTTGCATTATAGGTAATATTGTAAGTACCTGGAGCAGTAGTTGCAATCAAGACATCACCACTTCCGTTTAACGATGCTCCTCCTCCGCTGAATGAACCAGTCATTCCCCCTGGACCTGTCAAAGTCGCAGGAACGTTGGATCCTGACTTGCAGTGAGTGCCTCCTGGGTAAGATAGTGTTGGATTCGCATGAACATTTATTGTTCCACTTATCGAGTCAATTCCATTAACCCTGGTAAAAACTGTAAGTGTACCCGAGGGGGCACCTGGAGGAACGGTGACAGTGCACGTATTGGCTGAGATTGAAATTGTGGATGTTACATCTGTAGCCCCGATCCTGACGAAATTAATGTTTCCTGCATAGTTTGCTGGAGACGACGTCATGCTGATGGTTCCTCCCTTGCATACTGTGGTTGGCGTGATAGTAAGTGATGTTACCTGAGAATAACCAGCCAAAGGAACTCCAAATCCCAATCCTATTACAAACAAAATTGTAAAAATCTTGAAGGGAATTCCTTTGTCTGGCAATCTCTTGAACCTCATTTTCTTACAGATATAGAAGAAATTTATGACTTATTTGGACAAAACATCAACACAATTCAATGATCCAAATTGATCAGTCACTTTGTGGTTAATGGTAATTTTCCCATCAGACCCAATCACTGCTTTTCCGGAAACGGTACTTCCCAGGTCAGTCATGAACTGATCAGGAATATTAATCGTGTCTTTTGAGGTAAACACACCATAAACCAGTTGACTTGTGGAATACGTTACAGAATAATCGGCGAAATTGGAGAATTCCACTTCCAAAACACTTCCTGATTTTTCAGTAACTGAAGTGGTATAGGTAGAAGTCCCGCTGCAATAATCACCGTTATAAGCACCCAAAACTGAACTACGCCACTCAGTCCCGCAAAATTCCCCCTCATAGCCAGTAGCACATGTACAAACGGCATCGCCATCCACATTGGTGCAGGTTGCTCCATTCAAGCAGGGAGATTCCTCACAAGGATCTGACTTGCAAGCCGCAAACACAAGCACAATCAGGAAAAGGAAAGCGAAACGATTCAGTTGAAAATTTTTCATAGAGTTCGGTAATTATTTTTAATGGTATTCAAATCTTGTTTTTGAACGTTTTTTCCGTGAAGCACCATCCAAACTGATACTTCAAAAGAACAATAACCGAATCGAAAGGTAAATTATTCAGGACAGAAAAATCTGAACAATTTTTGGCAGAAGTCCCCACGACCCGATTTTATTTCTCTTGCTTAAATTACGGCATTTTCTTTGGCAATGCAAAAACGAAATACCTGGATTATCCACTATTTTGGTCAGAAGATTCCTCCCGAGGGTATCCCTCCCACTTCCCAATCCCCCTTTTCAACTCCAGAATAAATTCCTCTTTGTTTGCAAATTCCAGACAATCTTTGAAAGCCTGTACGGCTTCGCGGTGGTCGAGGTCGATCAGGAGGCGGGCAGAACGAATACTTTGTTCATTAAGGTAACGAATTAGTATCAAACGAAACCATCTTTCGTCATACCCACTCAGATTTTTGACCCACTCGAGGACCTCTGGATATTCAAATTCTTCGTCATCTGGATCGTCTACCCAAATGGAATAGTCCACCATGTTTGGAGTACCCTGGTAATTAATCTCAAAGTCCGGAAGAAATTCGTAAGCGTAGGAAATGGCTTCCGGCTCAAAAAGCACCTTTCGAAATTCCTCAATTGCTGGTTCGCGGATATAATTGAATCTGGTCCCAAGCTTTACGCTCAAATAAAAGGCTTCCGTCCCCTCTTTCCCAAAAATCCTCCCAAATGGTAATTTGTTAAAAAGAATTCCCTTTAGCCTCCTGTAAACCATAGGGTCTTCTTCCTTTTCGAAAAAGGAAAAAATTTCCCTGGTTGTGAACATCTCTTTTATCCCAATTCCATCCAGAAGATGGGCTGCCTCCAACCTGACTTCAGGATTTTCAGAACGAAAACATTTGCGAATGGAATCCAAAAACAAGGGAGGATCACCGGTTAGTTCAAAAATTGATCTGGCAATCCAGAGTTTGGTAATTTCATTGGTTTTTAACCCGTATTGTTCTTGCAAAAATGGAACCAGATCTTTCCTGCCCAGGGTAACCAGGGTGAAAGGACCACGAGGGTCATCATGCTCCCTGATTTTTTCAAGAATAAATTCCAAAGCCAGTTTTTGATCTTCCGGACCCATACTGTAGTACGGTCCAAGGTCCCAGTATCGCTTGTCCTTAAAAGGGTCATAGATTGAAAGCCCTGCTTTAAATATTTCCAGTTGCTCAGACATTTTCTTTTTGTTGATCACCACAAGTTTACCATTCTTCTCCAATAATTTTACCGCTGGGCCAGTAACCTCCATCCTTTTCAACCTGATCATTAATTTCCCAATTTCTTCCCTCCATATCCTGCCTGCTGATTTGTTTCTCCCTTTTCCTTTTTTCAAAAACAGGGACTCCATCCTCATTTTTTCCCACTTTTTGCCCCCAATTGGCATAAATGAAAAATTTAGGGATTACAGCTTTGTTATCAATTTTTCCTTTCAATTCCTCCAACTCCACATTTTTCAACACGGAATCTCCCCTTAGTCCACGATAAGTGTGCACATGCAGTTCGCCCCTAATGCCTCTTGCATAGTATTTTGACAACTCAGCCCAAAATGGCAGGGTGATATTCTTCCAGTCAGAGGAAAGGTCCACTCCATTGAACACCTCACCCGCTGGCACGGATTCCAGCATTACGTTTTCGTCTGCATAATGCCCGTTATGATTGACCGTGGTCCCTTTTGCAGAAACTGTGTTTCGGCCCTGGGTCAGGTCATTCATTTCGGGTAGCACCCCGCTCCACAAATGTGCGCCATTTTTGGGCGATTTAAAGGCTTTCTTTTGCTCAAGGTATTCAGCAATTTCGGCCTTTATTTTGGCAGCTTCTTCAACCTGCCCACCTTTAGCCGCGAGCATAAAGCGGGCACACACCAGCGTAAAATCAGGCGAATCCATACCCTGAACCTGCATATTGCGAAGCAAATGATTCCAGGCGGGATATTTTGAAGCCATTTCAACAGGATTTTGCTGAGGACCAGCCTTTACCTCGATTTCCGGGCCGTTATGCTCAAGGGGTGGCGGATCTGCTTGTCTGTTTTTGGGCGAAAATGGAGCCTTCTCCTGCTTTTCAATGGCCCCCTTGTCCTGAGCGTCCTTTTCTTTTTGCTGAATGGGGCTTCCCGTTTGTAAATCAAATCCCGGAGGAGGAGTGGTTAAACTTGTTTCCTTGTTCTCCTCAGCCTGGTGCGAAAATTGGGAGTCCCTCTCCTTTTCTTTCAGGAAATATTCAGGGTTCATTTTTTGTGATTAAATGCTTTTCAAAATTGTTCTGAATTTGGGATGCACATCAGTCCAAAATTCCATGAGTAATTTCCCATTATTTTCAGCATTTACACCCTGACCAGGTCAGTTATTACTTTCCTTTAGGCAAATTATTTCTTGAATCTACACTTCGACCACTCCTTCATATTTCCAATTTTGAGAATTTCATTTTTGGGAAGCTGCAAAATGAAAAAGCCTTCGCCAGACTTACCCTGACAAAGGCTTTTTGATGATTTTGAAATCAGGTCAAAACAAATTCCCGCCTGCTTTGATTTGCTTGAATTTAACGGTAGCAGGCGATTTGCCTTTGAATTTGATTTCATCTCCGTCACGCAATTTGCGCAAATTGAAGGGGATCAATGTCATACCGTTTATTTCCGTTTCCACGATGGGTTCAATATACACGTTTTCATTTTTGAGGATGAAACGCGCATAAGTGTCAGTAAGTGAAATCCGGCGGCCTTCGTGAATGATGGCCACACCCTTCAGGCGGATATTGGCGCTGGGCCCGCGACCGATGGTAACCTCTCCATTGGCCCGCAACCAGTCCGTGATATTGGTTTTTAGGAAACGTTTTCCACGGGTATAGCATTCTACTTCAGCCAGTTCTGTGCGGGTTGTGGCGGCAGAAAGTACATAGCCCATCAAGCTTCCCATGATAATCAGGCAGAGCATTTTCCAGCCTTCTGCATCCAGGGTAAACACATAATGGGTCGCAATAAAGAAGAAGGGGAAGGCAATCAGGCCCGCGAGCATCCCTCCTACTCCACCCCGTACCGCCTGACCTGTCAGCAGCCACCCGATTAGCCCGCCAGTGAGAATGAGGCTCAAAATGGCTGGAATCCAACTGTATTGTTTGATTACATACAAGTGCAACATTTCGCAGGCTCCAAAAACAACCAGTCCAATCAGGATGCCCATCAGCACGTAGCCAATCAGACGCAGGATCAAAATGGGCGTTTCCTTGAAACCAAGTTTCACCCGCCCCATACTCAGTTCCTTCGCCACCGAAAGGGTCAGACTCACTCCCGCGCCAAACAGCATGCCCAGGAAAATATGATCCGTTAGGGGCTCAATAAATCGTTCCAGCGCAATTTGTACATCAAAAATATGAGGTTTGAGGGGATGCGGCATGTTAAAGAAACTCTGCACGTCAAATCTGCCGGCAATTTCCCGCAACCATTCACCATATTTCCCTTCTCTGGCCTGTTCAATCTTGGCAAAGCCTGCCCAACCCAAAAAGGCACCAATAGCTCCTGCCACCAGCCAGAAAAACTTCTTATCCTCAGAACGCTGGGTAAAGAAATCCCCGATTCCACCTGGTCCGTAGCCTTCCTTGCACTCGTGAGGATAGTAAATACACCTGTTTTTCTTTTTGCTGCGGGCATTTTTCTCCTTCCCCTTGGCCCTGGCTTCGTAGTTCCATGTTTCAATGGAGGTCATGTGATCGCATTTCACCACCACTTTATCCTTGTCCTGGAAAGGGTATTTGGTCAGAGGATCGTATTTGGTAATTCCCTCCTGCTTCACTTCCCAGTATTCCATGACGTATTTGCCATTGAATTTGCGCTGACGCAACCAGGGATTGATGAAAGAAAAGAAAATTCCAATCAGGCCCACAAAAATGATCGCCACCAGCCAGGTAGCCTGCCAAACTGTTCTTTCCCGCCAGGGGTTGAAAATGGATCCCAATCTGTAACGATCTGAATCATAATGACTTCCAACCCGGGCAACAATGGTCCGCTCGTTTGCGGTGTAGGGAGGATGCTTGGAATTGAATTGTATGGTGTGTGTCCACGGAACCCGGGTTACGGTTTCCAACAGGTCATGCAAGCCTACGGGCGCCTGGTTATAATTAAAGGTATCCCTATGGGTGACGGTGCTGTCGGAAAATTCCTTCAGCGTGGTGGCATTGATGTCCTGACCAATTCCTATGGGGTAAAAGTAAAAATCGCTGTTCAGATCCTTCAACTTACCCATCAGGTCGGTCTTGGTAAATGTAGGGGCAGGTGTGCCCCTGGGGTCGTCCTCCCCGTCGGCCAGCAAAATCAGGATTTTCTTGCCCGGGCGCTTCTCCATCCACTCAATGTTTTTGTACAAGGAGTGATAGAGGTGGGTGTAGCCCCGCGGTTTAAGCAATTTCATGTCCTCCTTCTGGCTCTTATTCAATGGAGCAGGCGTGGTGGGTTCCTCATTGAAAACAGAAAAATATGTGGTATAAGGAGGTAGCTTATGCTTTTTAATCAGATCCAGAATGATGTTTTTGGCATAATCATAATTGGAAATCTTCTTGCCTACCATGGTGGAGGTGTTCATTGAACCCGAAATATCCAGCATGATCAGTACGGTCCCAAACGGATAAGGCACGATATCGTGCACTTTCACCGTATCCGTGTCCCCGCGCATGACTTCCAGGTAAAGCACACTATCGATAATGGCAGTGGAGTCAAAGGGGATTCCATCCTTTAACGCATTGATGTTCAGGTCAATGTAATAAGTATATTGGCTGTCCGAAACAATGTTGTAAATCCCGAAGGTGGTATCTGGTTTGCGAATTACCAGACTGTCGGGCACAGCTTCCGTTTTGGCTTTGGGACGGGTTTTCACCGCAGTTTTCTGGGCAAACATCCCCAAAGGAATGAGTACAGTCAGCCAGGCGATAAATAAATACTTATTAATCGGATTTCGCACTTTGGAAAGAAAGCTTTGTGTGTGTGTATGCCGGATATTTTCCTCCATTGGTCAGTCTTGACTATTCCCCTTTTAATTCCTCCCAGGTCCCCCAGGCAGCATCCACACGGATACTTCGGGGGTTATTCATTTTTCCGGATAAGGACCTTGACAAAAATACCACTGTGTTATTCGCTGCATCTGCATCAATTTTCATGGCCAATTGGTACAATTCAGGAAACTGCTCTTCGTGGAACTGTTGCTCAGCATTGGAAAATGACATGGTATTTCCACCTGCAGTCTGCAACCAGCCAATGCGCTGAAGTTCAGGATTTCGTTCCTCAATTTCCCTCAGTTCAGGCCAGGCATCCTCATCGTGGCGGTCGTGGTAAAAATCGGCAGTTTTGGAAACTTTCATCCGCTCAAAGCGCTCCAGTTGCAGGTGAAACTGTTCCGTATTGTGGTCAAATTTCATGATGCGTCCCATGACCAGGCCTTCCACCAGATCCGAATCCTTACTGGCTGGTTTGGCTTTGCGGTCGCGCAGATAAGCTTCCACGTCCTGAATAAATTCGTCGTTCAGCATCACCAGGGAAATTGCAGATTCCTTGAAGATCAGCCCAAGATTCAACTCGGGTTTTTGTCTCATAGTTGGCTTTGAACGCATTACAGCCAGAGATTTATCCATCTCCTCGTCCCGCTTGCGTTGCTGCCTGCGCACAATGATGGCGGCAATGATAATCACGAAGGTTGCAATCAGAATGGCGATCTTTAGCCAGTCAGGTATCAGAGGTGGCGGCGCGATGAAAACCAGGTGGGTTCCCACTGCTTTCTGACCAATTTTATCGAACAGAGTGATTGAAAAATCACCTTCATCCTGGATTCTGAGACGGTTCGCAATTGCAAATTTATTGACAATTGTATCCTTTGAATAAATGATAAACGGCTTGTCAATGGGCAAAATCTGCCGCTTTTTCTTCTGGAAAAAGAATAATCTGTATGGCGGTCCCCCACCCTTGATATGGAAGTGGATAAAGGCGCTGTCCAGCGTATCCTTGTAGGCAAAAAGAGCCAGTTTTCCCACAGAAGGGTCAATTTCGATCTTGGATTTATTCTTGGGAGAGATGATGTGGGCCGCCTGAAGGGTGTACTTCATGCGGGTGTGAGCGATGAAAACACCTTTATGCCATTTTCCCACTGAGTCAGCTGGCACCTCACGATCGCCAATTTTGGCGGTAATGATCACTTCAGAAGGCGAAGCCTGCTCCTGAGGGAAGTAACGGTAGTTGGTGGAAATTTTGGAGGAATCCTGAATCAGTTCCTGCCCCATTTGAATCTCGAAGAAAATGGCGGCATCAATTACAGGACGGCGGTTCGGGAACTTTGCCATCAGCTTTTTCAGGCCTTTGAGATCCCCTTTGTCCACCAGATCCTGGATAGATTTTTCGAGGTCAGCATCAGAAAGCTCGTCCTCAGGATTGGTGGTGGGCGGGGCCACCACAACTTTTTTCTCCTCTACTTTAGCCGCAGGGTCTTTCTTGCCAATATTCCTCAAACTGAAGGAAAAATCCACATAATTCGGCTTTTCCTTGGTGGTTTGGGGGGTCAGAATCTTGTAACCCAGTCGAAAAGTATAATCACCACTGTTGGAAACGGTAAAAATGATCGGCGGCGGGGCGCCACTCTGATCACTGTACTCGGTGTAGTAACCGATCATTACCTTTTTCTTATCCGCCTCCTTGTCCCAGATTTTGGGGGTGACGTTCAGCCAGGTGGGGTTAAAAACCACTTTCCAGTTGCGGTCACCTTCAGTAAACGTGGGATCGATCCATTTCAGGTCGGAAATGTAAACTTTGATATAGGCCTCGGGCTTTCTGCCAAAGTCCACAGTGGCATTGGCCGGAATATCTGTTCCACGGCCCACCTTGTCTGTAGTATAGGTAGCATGCAGGGTAAAAGAACCCACCTTGACCTCATCTGCTCCATTCTTCCCCCGACGGTCTTTCAGACCAACAATATTTTCCCAGCTCTGGGCCTGCAAAAGCAAAGTAGGCAACATAAATGTTGCCCATATCACCCCGATTCTGGATATGTTCCTTAAAAATTTCATGAGGATGTTTTTCTTTCCATGCTACTAAACAGCTAACTCTTTTCTCTGATTTAAGGACATTTTCAAAACTTTTCTCTTTTCCGCAAAGGCTCCCTCAGGAAATTCTGTAGCCAGAATACCCTGCCTTTTCTTCACAATTCCCAATGGCTCACCATAATCCAACACCCATTTAGCAACAATTTCATCCTCAGGAAATGGATGAACAAAATCGGCATTATACATTTTATAAGCAAGCATTTCCTCAATCCTCAGCACCAAATCATCCAGAGAAAAAAAGGCGGAAAAAGTTTCATTATTTCCACAAATTCTACCCTTAAACGGACCTCCTCCATGCTGAATATTGGGGTGCCAGGCGTCGGTAATCATGTAGCAAATGGCTGGCTCGACCGGGTAAGCAGGTGGCAGGGTAATTTCCAGTACATGATCCTTCCTGAAAACAGGAGATTGATCCGGGTTAACGCCTGAAATTCCCAGCAAATCCTCGATAAAAATGCGAAATCTGTGAGGTGGAAGATGCTCATCCAGAACTTCATACGACAAATTGGGCCGCAATTTGCATAATTCATCCAGCAGCAAATGTTCCCGCACCAGGCGGCGAACGACCGGATCTTTCCCGACCAGAGAGCGGGAATAAAATGCATTCAGATCGGGGTGATCAACTTTCCTCATAGTGAATTTTGCTGACGGAAGTGCTGGATCAGCCTGGAACAAAGTCCCGAACCATCGACAATTTGGCTTTATTACGGATGCCTTGTTCCCCGAGGGAAACATCCTGTACCAACTCGATCTCAGTCTCCCCTTTTCCCCGTTTAACAATGCGATAATCAATTGCCTGGTGGGTTTCAGGGTCTTCCTTTGGAATTTTCAATTCCTCGTTTTCCAGCAAAGAGCTGATAATATCCAACGGAGTTGAAGATACAGGAAGTTCAAGATCGACGTCTGTACCGATCGCCGTAATAAATACGTTAACGACAATTAGGTTTGACATAAAGTATAACTTTTTACCCCGGAATTAATGAAAATCAATTAGTTACAGTTTTCCGGAAGATGATTTGGATAAAATTAGGAATTTTTTCCGTTCTGACTGCTATTTAAGGCAATAAAATTCGAAACTAAATGCATCGGGCGCGTCCCAATTCTTTCACCTTTTCCAATCTCAATAAACCTTCCCTATCCCAGCCCCAATTTCATTTACAAACTGCTGACTTAGCTCCAAACGGGAAGGCCTTCATGGAAACCTGATTTTTCAAATTCAAAACGGTCGCCCGTAAGCTCTAAAAACCTCCGCTCTCCATCCACTAAAACCCTGATAATGTGCATAAAAGGAAACCCGAGCTGAAGCAGTGATTGGGACATCAGGTGAATATCATCAATGGAAAATGAAAACTTCAGTTTTCCGGGAGGAATCCCGAAATTTTCCGTTTTCAGGTTGTATTTTTGGGCAATTAGTTCCACATCAAATTTTGATTTTGGCAAGAAGACTTCCACTTCATGACCTGATTTCAGACCTCCAAGACCCGTAATCAACCCCTGATCTGATTCCAGCACCACTTCTGCCCCGTTAAAATGTTTTTCAGCCCAACTGAAAAAATCACCCAAACTCATGGAACTCCTGAGTTCCGGGCATTCTTCCAAAGGACCAATCACCCCGTGACTTTCACATTCCTGCCTTGGAGGCAGCATTTGGTACTTACCTGCAATCACTTTTTGACCTTCGTAATAAAATTTGGTTCCAGCGAGACCATCTTCTTCCTGGTTCAGAATGATTTTCAGTGCTTCCTGCACCTGAATTGCGCCAATGATGGAGGCAGAAATGGGTGTGGTTGGGATAATCCCCTGATTTCCATAGCGTTGGGCAATGTCGGCGCATCCAATTCTGTGCCTGATTTCCGCCCATCCCTTTTCAGTAATGCTGCATTCATAGCAGTTTTTATCTGGCCGATAAACTTCTGCCTGACCTGAAAGATTCAGGATGCCTCCGTTTACCCAGCTTTTCCCCAGGCGATAGCAAAATCTGTTCAAATACAACCTCGCCAGACGGTTGTCCAGACAACCTATCACCGCATCCGCCAGGCGGACCAGTCCCAATCCCACATCTGAGCCCAAATCCCCTACCAAAAAACTTACCTTGATTTCTGGGTTAATTTCCTTCAATCTTTGCGCCGCAACCTCTGCCTTAAACTTTCCCAAACGGGCGTCTTCCTCCCTGTACAAAACAGATCTGGACAAATTCGAGACTTCTACCCGGTCAAAATCCACAACAATAATTCTGCCCAGGCCCAGCAAAGCAAGATTCTTCAAGACCTCGTTGCCAAGCGCCCCTGCTCCCACCACCAAAACGGTAGCTTTCCTGATTTTTTCCAAATCCCAGCCAGGCACCTTCCCTACGGATTGGTAACGTGGATTTTGAGGTAAAAAGGGGATATTTTCTGCCATGTCTGACATTTGGATTTAAAGCTAATACAAATTTCCTCTTTTCATCACCCGAAAGTTGGACTCTATCAGACCTGAGACCCTGTTTTCCACAGTTCATCTTGATAAAAAACTCACTCCTTATATAGTGAAAAGCAGAAAGAATCCATATATTTCCGTGTTAAAAATTGTTCTTTAACGTCGTGCGAATATGAGTCAGATTTCATAAAGCACTAATTTGTAACCATTTAATCCGAGACGATGGAACAAATCATTCAAAACGAAGAGAGAGAAAAGAGTAGCAATAACGAACTGACACAAGCCAAAGAAGAAGCTGGAGGCATGGAAAAAACCATGGCACCCCCGGTTTTCGACCTTGTTTCTGCCCCCGTACAACAAAAAGGTGAAGAGGAAGAGGAATCGCTGCAGATGAAAGGCGGGGAGGAAGAGGAATCGCTGCAGATGAAAGGCGAGGAGGAGGAAGAATCGCTGCAGATGAAGGGTGAGGAGGAAGAAGAATCGCTGCAGATGAAGGGTGAGGAGGAGGAAGAATCGCTTCAGATGAAGGGTGAGGAGGAAGAGGAATCGCTGCAAATGAAAGGCGAGGAGGAAGAAGAATCGCTGCAAATGAAGTCGGCGGAGGAAGAGGAATCCGTGCAGAAAAAAGAAGCGCCTGCGCCTGAAGTGCCCGTGGTGGCCGCCGTTCAAAAGAAAGGCGAAGAAGAGGAAGAATCCCTCCAGATGAAATCCTCGGAGGAAGAGGAATCCGTTCAGAAAAAAGATGCTGGCTCTCTCACTCCCCCCGAATTTTCCGTGGAGGAAGGCGGCATGCCCTTGCAACGCAAATCCAGCGAAGACAAAGAATCCGTGCAGAAAAAAGAAGCTTTTGGCAGCAATCTCGGAGCTGCCCAGCTCAAAGGCACGGAAGAAGAGGAATCTGTTCAGAAAAAAGAAAGTGGAAACGGCGAGTCCTTCTCCCCTGCCGCTGAAAGCGGCGGGTCAGGTGGATTGGGCCCCGTGCAGCAAAAAATGGAAAGCGCCTTCAACAGCGATTTTTCCAATGTAAACGTGCACGAAAACAGCCAGAAAGCCAGCGACATTGGCGCTTTGGCCTATACCCAGGGCAATGATGTGCATTTTGCCCCCGGTCAGTTCAAGCCCGACACCCAGGGCGGTCAGGAATTGATTGGCCACGAACTCACCCACGTGGTGCAGCAGCGTGAAAACCGCGTCACTCCCACCACCCAGACCAAATCGGGCATGCCCGTCAACGACGACAAAGGTCTCGAAGGCGAAGCCGACCACATGGGCGCCAAGGCCGCCCGCGGTGAAAATACCGGCATGAATGGCGGCGCCAGCAATGCCGCGGGTCCCGAAGTTCAGGCCAAAGTGGCCTCCGTGCCCACTTTCCTTCCTGTAGCCGATCCCATTCAGCAAAAATCTGACGGTGAGGAAGAGGAAACCAGCCAGAAAAAGGAAGCTCCTTTTTCTAAAGAAGTGGACATGGGCGATGCCACCCCTCCCGCGGATGCCAATTCCAATCCCGGCCAGTTCAAAATGGCGCCCTTCCAGCTCAAAGCCCAGGCGCCCGTGCAAAAAGCGGCCGGCGATCCCCCTGCCACTGAATCCGCCGCTCCCACTACCGTGGTGCAGCTCGCCAACGGATTCAATCCCCCTGCGGATGTAGCTGGCTATCTCAACGAAAACCACAAAAAATGGGTCACCATCAATGCAGCCATGGGCTCCATTGCCAGCGGTCCCCTCAAAGTGCGCCAGAAAACCAAACCCTCGGAGGATGGTTCCACCCCCGGCACCTACGAAATCAAATCAGGTCAGGGACTCGACCTCAAAATGGGAATTTCATTCCTCAATCCCCTGGCCGCAAATGGCATTCTGCCCGTCATTGCCCTCAATGCCTCAGATGTCAATAATATCACAGGATTCCTCTCCTTCCGGGTGGGCGAAACTGTCATGCCTGATCCACGCGCCCTCATCACCCAGATCAACCAGAATCTGGAAATGTTTGGTCTGATGGGCGTGACCCCGATCACCGTGCCCGACTACCAAAACGAAGTGGTGGGCGGAATTCTCACCCTCATGGCTCCCACCCTGAACACTCAGGTGGGCGGTTTCATGAATGCGACGGGTAATTTTGGCCTGGTGGATGGCAATTTCGTCTTCCACATCGAGGCCGACGTCACCATCGACGGTCTGGCACATGGTCTTTTGATGATCGAGCGCAACGAAGAAGGCCATTTCAATGGTGAAGCCGACATTGATGTGACCGTGCAAAACCTTTCGGGTAATGTGAAGGTGGTCTATGCCAATGGTTCTGTGACCGGACGAGGCACCGCCAATATCCAATCTGAGAAATTCAGCGGCTCGTTGACCATGATCTACGACGAGGAAGCCATTGCCAATGCAGCCGTCCACGAAGGACTCGGCATCGAGACCATGAGCGGCGGCGAAGGCGAAGGAGCCCCCGCACCTGGCGGCAAGAAAGTGATTGCCGGCTTTGGTTCGGTCACCGTGCAACTGACCGACTGGCTCACTGCCACGGCCAATGTGGGCGTGGACAGCCAGGGACACGTTACCATCCACGGCCAGTTGGGCTTCCCCGATCAGGTCGAACTGATGGAGCAGCAGGACAAGAAAAAAGACCTTTTCAACGTCGAAATCAAAGCTGGCTACGGCATCCCGCTGGTGGGACAGGTATTCCTGTTCGCCTCGGTGGGTATGTTTGTCAAAGGTGGATTCGGTCCTTTGGTGCTCAAAGACATCATCATGGAGGGCACCTACTCTACCGATCCCAACGTATTGCAAAACTTCAAGATCGGCGGTACGCTGGCCATTGGGGCCTATGCAGCCCTCGGTCTGCAGGTTCGTGCCGGGGTGGGACTCACCCTGCTCGGCCACGATATCAAGGCGGGCATTGATGTGGACGCCATGGCAGGCATTCAGGCTTATGCCGAGGCCACCCCGACTTTCGAATACTTTGAAAAAGATTCTGATGGCCAGAAAGTGGGCGAAGCCCACCTCAAAGGCCATTTTGAAGCCGCGGCCCGCCTTTTCCTCGAACTGGCCGGCGCCTTCTTCGTGGAAGTGGACGCTCCCTGGTGGAGCCCCTGTCCCGACAAAACCTGGGAATGGCCATTTGGCAGCGTGACCTACCCCATTGGCGACAGCCTGGGCGTGGGCGCGGATGTGGACTGGCTGGTGGGTTCGCCTGATGTGCCTGAAGTGGCTTTCTCGCCCGTGGAATTTGATCCAGACAAATTCGTCTCTGACATGACCAAGGAGCCCGACGACTTTGGTGCGGACGGCCCCGGCGGCGATCAGGAGCAGCAGGGAGAATGGACCGACGCAGGCGGAGGCGAAAATCAGCTGGAAGGCGATCCGCAGGCTCCCACCGCCGAAGGCGGGGGACAGCCCCAGGAAGATCTTTCCAAGCTTTCATCCGAAGAAAAATACATGCGGGCCCTGGGCGAAATCGGTGAAATTGCCGAAGGATGCAACACCAAGCCCGTACCCGACGCAGTACTTCGCACCCGTTGCAATGCCATCAAATCCAAATATGGCATCAATCAGGTAACCCTGCGCAACCGCCAGAAAGATTCCATCGAAATCTACGTCCAGCACGGATCGCAAAACAACCGCGACAACGTCATCAAGTGCAAAGTCATTTCCGAGCACGAGCGTGACCTGCAGTTCCAGAAAGCTGTGGACGATCTGAACAAAATGCTGGAAGTATTCGGCGCACCCGAAACCGGAGCCGTCACCCGCAGCCAGATCACCACCGCCGCCAAAGAAGTGGACATCGCCCACGAAGTGATCGTCGATACCGAGGTCCGCGACCAGGGCACGGATTGGGTCGTCTTCGGCGACATCGAGGAAACCAAACGCAAAATGACGCAGAAGCCGAAGGCTGAAGCGGCAGGGATGGATGATAGCGATAGTGTGCAAAATTCACCAGAAGGGGAATTTAAGGCGGTGAAGCACATGAAGGAGATTGCCGAGCATTCAAAAACCTCCCCTTATACCCATGAAGAAGTTGATTATCTAGTTAAGGGCCTTAAAGGATTGTATAAATTTGACAAACTTTCAGCCGTGGATAATGGTGACTCAGTTACCCTTGATGAGGACATGGCGGAAAACGCAGAAAGGGTGGGCGGAGAAAGTCAAAACCATGCTCCGGTACAAAGGAAGGAAAATGAAAATGGGAACACCAGGAGCGAGGAATCTGAAAACGATAGTAAAGTTAGCCTACCCGATCCTATTCAAAACAAGATGGAAAACCATTTCGGGACTGACTTCTCAACCGTTCAAATGTACGAAGGTAAAAATGCTGGAAATCTTGGTGCAGAAGCTTATACTCAAGGAAATGAAGTCCATTTCGATCAGGGGAATTTCCGCCCTGAGACCCAATCTGGTCAGGAACTCGTAGCTCACGAACTTTCTCACGTTGTTCAACAAAGTCAGGGTAGAGTGGGCCAGACAAATGAATTAAATGGCCAGCCACTCAATGACAATTCAGGATTAGAGGCAGAAGCAGACAAAGCTGCTGAGGGATTGAGCAATACATCTGAAAATGAGAGCCCCCCTCACCAACTAAAAGCCAACTCAGGCGGGCCAATTCAGAGGATGGTGAAAATCCACACAACTTTGCCATCTTATCCTGAAAGGAGCACACAAGAGGGAATAACCCTCACCAATGCCGATTTGGAGAATGCTACCAAGGAAGTGATGAAATTTATTCATGACATTCTTGTCGAAATGAAAGGCTTAAACCCTGGTATTGACATCCCTACCGAGGAAGCTAAGCTTGATAAAGCTTCTGTTAAAAGTAAGTTGGAAGAATTAATTAATGCGCCTATTAGTGCTGAAGCTCCCCCGGCAAGCATGGGAGTTGTTAATCCAGCAAACAGGAAATTGGAGGACTCAGAAGGAAATATTCCCCCAACCAAAACATTAAATTCTCATTTCGAGCACCTTAAAAAGGTTAACCACGTTCACCTTTACCAATCAACCACACCTTCCCCTTCAAATAATAATCTTCCCTACAAAGATTTGGCCAGAAGGGTAATTGGGGAAATTACTGCTACTGATAATGCAGAAATTGAAAAAAGACTGGCAAATGAGGCCATGGCAAGTGGATGGGTAAAATCAACATTAAAAAGGGCTCTTCAAAGAGTTTATGACTGGATCATGGACACAAGGATAACTGATGGGCAGAGGGATGCGCTGAAAGAAGCTCTGAAGGACTTCATGGCGTATAAAACATCAAAATACTATCCTTGGTATCACGAATTCCTTGACAATGAAAATGGAGGTGCATTAGGAATGCTCAAAAAGCCAAATCAAGGCCAAATTGAGGGTAATATTGCCTTATTACACGATGTTATGGATCATTCTGCAGCAATTGCAAAGGGAAAAGTAAAGGCACATTCCGAATTGGTCCAAGCTCTGCTAACCATTGACAAAGTTCCTTCAGAAGCTAAAAAGGGGACTGTAAGTGGTCACGAAGAAAAAGTTGATTTAGGAGACTACAGGGCTCAAGACACAAGCGTTATTGAGTTTAATGATTGGATTGCTTCTGCAAGGGCAAATAACATGCCACTTGACTCGGGTCCATCAATGACAACAGCAAGAATGCTCGAATTAATGAATGCGGTAGGTGGTACTCCTGCAATGAAAAAGGCTGTTGCGTGGGCCATTTTCGGGCTATGGAATACCGTTTATTACCGAGGCACATCTGGGATTCACACCTTCCATGAAGTAATGGATATTGCAAATAACTATTGCTCAACTGGATATACACCTTTCAATTACCCAGAGCATGCGCCTTAATGGTCCCATCCCTAAATGATATCATCAGGATCAAGATCGAATAACCACCATTTTATCCTGAAATTTTGCCACAATGTCAAAAGCCAGGGAAGAAAAGCATCCCCCAAAAGGTTTTCGGACATAGCAAGTGGAAATGAAAATAATAATTGAGATTGATTTCCAATTAAATTGATATTTTCATTTTTTAATTCAATTTCAACCAATAAATCCAAGGGAATTCTTGAATGAAGTTGGTGGTTTTTCAGAAAAATATTCAACTCATTATTCTTTGCTTGGAAACAAAATCCTGATCTACAGGTAAAGGTCGAAAACGATAGGTCTGAAGGTGGAATATCGAGAATAGGAGTTGAACCAATGGGAACATCTCTTAATTTGAGATAAAATTCCAACCCTTCAAGGTCAATGGTAGGATTATAGTTTAAAGATAGAAAATAGAGACTTTTGGGAAATGCATCTTTGGAAATATGCTCAATTTCATTTCTATCCAGCCACAATTGTTCCAAAGAAGAAAGGTATGCCAATGAGGAGGGAATATTATTGATATTATTCTTTGATAATACCAATTTCCTAAGTCTTCTAAAATCACCATTTTGAAATGGAAAATCTCTCATTTGGTTGTCCTGGGCCCACAACTCCTGCAAAGAAAAACCTTGTATTGTGACTCTTTCTATTAAATTTTCGCCAACCTTTAAAATAAGTAAATTGGGAAAAATCCATTGGCTCCCTTGAATTTCAGTCAATCGATTGCCAGACAAATCCAAATATTGAAGATCATTCAATTCTGTTGGATCAGCGGAAAAGAGAGAAAACCTATTAGAAGATAAATTAACTCTTTCCACCGTAATTGGAAGAGAATTAAAAATCCCGCTTTGATCAAGTTCGTTACCCGAAAGGTCTATTACTTTTATTTTCTGCAAGTCCTTTACGCCCGAAACATTTTTTATTTTATTATTAGCCACCTTCAATATCTGGAGAGAAGAGGGAATTTGATTTTCATTGATTTGAGAAATCAAGCAATCTGAAATATCCAAATATTTAAGGGATAACTCAGAGTGAATTATGTCTGGTAGATTTTTGATTGGATTTTTTGATAGATCCAGGGAGTCAATTGCAATGTAATACAGCCATTCAGGAATTTCTTCAAGCTTGTTACGACTTAAACTAATGCTAATTGGCCTTTCTATGTCCTTTAATTGCTCAGGAACCGTTTTCAATCCTAATCCACTTAAATCCAGAAAAGTCCCACTATTCTGAAATTCCTGTAATTTCTGATCAATTTGATATGAATCCATTTTATAAAATTACAGAAATAAATACTTTTTCACCCCTGAAATATCTGACCTGGTATTAAGAATTCATCAGGTTCAGGGTAGAACAGTTCACGCATCCGGGCATTATTCCAATATCCAATCAAAAGTTCGGATACTGAATTTTCTTTAGAATTATCCCAACCTCTGGTCGGGATTCGATCAATCTGACTGTATGAATGGCGGATTTGAATAAAATCCCCCTCATTTTCAATGTTTTGGATGGAAGTCCAAATAAACCATTGGTCCTTCCCATTTTGTTGGATTTTTAAGCAAAAATAATCCAAACTCAGATAAATTCCAGATAAAGAGTGATAAATTTCAATCTGGTCGGGAAAAATTAAGGGAAGCTGGGTGAATTCGTTTTCTCCAATGGGAATGTCAGCAAACCGAGTCACTCTGGACAAACTCACAGGGGTAAAATGTGGGGCCGGATTTCCCTGGATCGTAAGGAGATACACTGACGAACTTAATCTGGCAAATTCAAATTCCGTGATTTCATTATGATCGAGCCAAAGTTGAGTATCCTCACTTCTGCCATACAACCAATCAGGAACGGATTTCAATTTATTTCCTGAAAATTCCCACTTCTCAAGATTTACTAAACCCTTAAATGAATCTGGAATGCTCTGAATCTGGTTGTTAAATAATCCAAGATTTTCCAAAGTTGTGCATAATCCAAGGCTTGAAGGAAGGTGAGCCAACCTGTTATGATATAAATAGATTGATTTTATTTTTTTTAAATAATCAAAACAATCCGGCAATTGTTCAATCTGGTTATTGCTGAAATCCAGGTAAACCAATGATTCTAATTCACAAATTGAATTCCCAATTTTTTTCAATTTATTGTTCTTCAGGTTCAGCGTATTCAGCCCGGGACTTCCCTTTCCTGAAAAACGTATTTCATCTAATTCGTTTTCCGAAAGATCCATTGAGACTAAATCAGGGCAATCCTCAGGTGGGTAAAAAATAGAAAGACCTGACCTTCTTATGGAAAGGGATTGAATATTGAACGGGAGCTTTCGGGCATCTGCTATTTTTATTGAATTCTCGTTTAAGGAAAGATGAGTAAGCTGCTTCAACCCAGTAAGGGAATCAGGAATCTCTCGAAATTCATTCCCAGATAAATCCAGATCCTTCAATAGCAAATTACTGAATTCCAAAGGTAATTCCCTTAGCAAATTGTTTTTCAGCGATAACCTCCTGATATTCTGGAGTCCCCCAATAGAGGAAGGGATAATATTGAGCTGATTATTTCGCAAATCAATCGAGGTTAAAGCGGCAAGATTTCCTATATCTTCTCCGGGATTCGTTAAGTTATTATTTGAGAGGTTAAGAGTTCTGAGGTTCTCCAGAGAATTTATAGCAAAGCTGAATGAAGAAATAAGATTTTCCTGAAGTTGAAGAAATTTAAGTGATTTGAATGTCACCTCAACTGAAAAAGACTCAATTTGGTTGCTTTTCAAAATCAAATTTTCCAATTCTGAAAGGGAAATTTCCAATTGTACTGCGCCATTTAGCTTATTAAAACCCAGGTTTAGATATGCCAAATTGGGTGGCAGGCTCGAAGGAAATTCAGAAATGAAATTGCCATCAATTATCAATTCCTTGAGGTTGGAAAGCCCTGACAGAAAATGAGGAATATTTAATATTTTATTGCGGGAAAGGGTTAAAGTCTTTAAATTTTGGAGATTGAGTATCTTTTCCGGTATTTCTACAATTTCATTAAAGCTAATATCTAATTCTGTTAATTGCGAAAGTTGAAAAATCTCATCGGGAAATTTCGTTATCCCTAATCGGCTTAACCTCAAAGTACTGCTTCCCAGTTTCCTGGCTTCCTCAATGATATTCAGCACCTCAATATTTTTCATTTCACGTTTGATTTATCAATTTATACCCAAAATTCCCAATGCAATATACCCAATGGCGGCCAATTCATTGAATATTCCAACTTCGGTAAAAACTGGGCTAATTTCCCAATTTTCCCCAATTTATCATGATAGCGATTAAAAATCGGATGGAGCTCTGCAGTTTTCAATCTTTCTGAGCTTTAATCATAATCATCAAATGGTCCCTACTTTATTAATCAACTTATCTGAACTTTCTTAAAAAGAGTTGTAATTTATAGGAACAAACCCCAAACCAAAAATGCTCCTCCAATCTGCCAGAACCCATAACCTTCCCAAAATCAAACAGGCTGTTGCCAGTGGCGAGGACATCAATCAGGTCAATCAACGTGGAAAAACTGCTTTACATCTGGTCCTGATGGGTACGACCAGCAAGCCCATTGTGCCTGAAATCATCCAATTTCTGCTGGAGAATGGCGCAAATCCCAACCTGGCCGACAAAAAGGGCTTTACTCCCCTCCTGCTTCTGGTAAATGGAAGTCTGAATGAGAATTCTCCTGTCCTGACACAATTATTGCTCGATTTTGGAGCCAATGTCAACGCGAAAAGCAAAAAGGGTGATAATTCCCTGGAAATCCTGCTTAATAATTCGCGGAAAGAAATCAATTTCGAAGTGGCCTCCTTGCTTCTCAGGGCGGGCGTCCAGTTTCAGGGAGACCAGTTAAAATCGCCCCCGGCATTTACGATAGCAGCAAGGGGAAATGTTCCTCTGATGCAAATCATGCTGGAAAAGGGTCTGGAGATCAACCAGACCGATCGCTGGAAAACCAAACTGCTGGTCGAAGCGGCCCGCCACGGAAAGCTGGAAATGGTTTGTTTTTTACTAAAACCTGGTGCGAACTGGGATTATTTTCAACCAGAAAGGCCCAAAGAACACCTGTTTTTTTATGCATGCAAGTTTGGCTGGTCAAGTGTGATCCAGTTCCTTCAGAATCACCATTTCGACTTCCACAAAAACCCCATTCTGCTCAGGGAAGCGGTCAATTTGATCATGCGCAGCGGCGAAATGGACTTATTGAAATTACTGGAGAGTTTTCGGGTGAATCTTCTTTTACCTGCACCAGGCTCAGATCCTGCATTGAAATCAGCCATTATTTCAGGAAAATCGAAAGTCTTCAATTATGTTTTGAAGAAAAGTGCTGATTTGGAAGAAAGGGATGCAGAAGGTAACACTGCCCTGCTTTCTTCCGTGAATGCGCTTGACTTAAAAAGCCTGCAAAAACTGCTGGAGCATGGCGCGGACCTCCACGCGGTGAACCACAAAAACAGGAATGCATTGTGGCTGGCTGTCCATCATTCATATCTGAAAATCTTCGATTTCTTGCTGACCAAAGACTTGGACATCAACCAGGCCTGCACGGAAACGGGCCATACCCCTCTGATTGAGGCCGCCTTGATCGGCAATGAGCACATGGTGAGAGAGTTACTCAAAGCTGGCGCAGACCCTGCAATTCATGCAAAAAATGGAAGAACTGCCGCCATTACGGCTTGGGTCGCGGGTCACAAAGCCCTGATTGACCTTCTTGGGGGCATTCATCCCCACTTTACTCCTTTTGCTGCACCCGACGACCGAATTTACTGCGCGTATTGCGGAAAATTACTCACCCAGTCAATGATCGACCATAATTACTGTGAGCCATGCAAGGCGTATTATTGTGATCAACATTATCCCTGGAGTGGTTTTATCCAAAGGTACCAGTTTTACGACTATGGAGCCCGTTATGCAAGTTGTCCCAATGGGCACCAAAAGTCTGAGGAATATGCAGATGGATATGCCCCCGGCTGATTTTTCAAAGAATTTTCCCATCAATGCCCGGCTTTTGATAACTTAGAGGCTGATCTGCAAAATTACAGCAAAGTCTTCCCGGTTATGGAGTCAGAATCTCAGGAAAATTTTCAATATACCCTCAGCGATGACCCCGACAAGTTGCTTGACCAGTTTCTGGACAGCACTTATTTCTACAATTACCTGGAGGAGGATTATTTCATGGAGGCCTATTGGTTGCTCAAGCCACGTGAGCAGATGATCGCCCGCAAACGGGTGGCCAGGGAGCTAAAAAAGCTCTCAGATCCCCGTGCGCCCCGCTTTTATCGCATAGCCCCGGTCAAAAAAGGCCTACCCGATCTGGAGGCGGCCTTGCCTGAGTCAGCTGGATTATTTCGTTTTGAGACTTTGTGGTCACTTATGATGATGGGCGCCCGCGATCGCTACCAGGTGAAATTCATGGAGTGCCTGAATGACCCTGATGCCATGGTCAGGCGACAGGCCGTGCGCAGGGTTTGGTTGCTGGAGGATCCCAAATTCCTGCCCTTTCTCTTTGATTTGCTCAACGATCCCGACGAAACGGTGGTGGAAAACACCCTCCATTCCATTGCCATGATTGCAGATTTGCCTTTGTGGTTTGAGAATCCTGAAAGTATCGTGGCACCTGTGTTCAAGGGCGTAATGAGTCCGCACCATTTCATCAAAGTTCCCTCCATTCTTCGTCTGAAAGCCATGGTTAAGGCCAAAATTGATGGCAAAACCAACGAAGAACTTGGCCTGCACCGCACCCTGGAGAACGAATTTACCCCCGCTTTTTCTGCCTTTCTCATGCTGAAACAAAAGAATCAGCAGGGAACCTATCCAGAACCCTATCCCAAAGTGCTGTTTGACGAACTCGCTGCCCGGGAAAGGGATGTGGCGGAAAAAATCCTACTGGGTCTGGTTGAAAATTTCGACCCCTATGCGGCCCGCGCCCTGGTCGATCTGGAAAATCCGCAGGCGGTCGAGGCCTTCAAAGGCATGCTGAAAAAGCAAATGCCGCCCGATTTTGCCCTCGAAGTGGCCCGTGGCCTATGGCTGTTGGCCGGAATTCAGGCAGGTCTGCCTGTCATTCAGCGGCTGCAGGAACACCCTGATGATAAAATTGGCGATGCTGCACGAGACATGGAACTCGAACTGCGCGATCTGGGCGCAGATTTTGACTGAGCTGTGCAAAACTCCATGAATTTCAATTGGTAGTCCAACCAAATTGCCCGATATTTCGTCTGAAAATTCGAAAACTATGAAAAAACTGATTCCCTTTTTGGTCCTGATCCTGGCTCTTGGCTGCAATTCCCAGCCAGATGCCAATTCTGCTCAGGATTCTGGCATGAACTCAGGGCAGAGCGAGAATTCTGCAACCACTCCTGTGAAAGAAGTTGCTGAAGTAAAATCAACCTCAACTTCATCCAAATCCCTTCCAGACAACGATTACGACATGATATTTGAGGAATCCACGGAAAATCCGGAATGGTGGCGGGAATTGCGGGTAAAAAAGGCCCAGGACGGAATTCAATTCAAAATCAGTGTAAAAAATACGCCCCGTGATTGCCAGGCGACCATTTCAGGTGAAGCAAAACTGAAAGAGGGCGACATGGAAAGTCGTGATAATGAGCAGGGTGAGAGCTTTTTTGTACAGGAATATGTGTATGAAGGGGAAGATTGTGGAATTTCCATTTCCATTGATCTGGATACGGAGTCGATCGCCTGGATTTCAGAATTTGATTGTAAAAATGGTCACCCAACGGGGTGCAATTTTGACATAGGAAGGACTTTGCCAAGGGTTCCCTGATCAGTTGATCCCGTCGAGGTGAGCCCGCATGGAGTCCCGGGTTTCGAAAAAATAATTGATCAGATTGCCCTGTATGGGAGCTGGTGAGGGAAATTCTTCTTTGAGGTGATTCACCTGTTCCCCATTTTTCCAATATCTGAAACACACGTGAGGCCCGGTCGAGCGACCTGTACTGCCCACATAGCCAATCACATCCCCCTGGCTTACCTGCTTTCCAGGCACGATTCCTTCGGCAAAACTTTGCATGTGCAGGTATTGGGTTTTGATCTCCTCACTGTGAATCAACTTCACATAATTGCCGTTACCTCCTTTATTCTCAGCAGCTTCCACAATTCCATCCGCAACTGCGATGATGGGTGTACCTAAAGGCGCAGCATAGTCTGTGCCCAGGTGAGCACGAATTTCACCGCGGTTAATGGGATCATTTCTGCGCAGGTTATAATAGGATGAAATCCGTCCATACTGAACGGGCGCCAGCAGGAAACTTGAAGCCAGGGGACGAGCCTGTTCATCGTAGTAGCCCTCCAACTCTCCTCTTTTGAAGTAAAAGGCATTGATATCCTTGTCCTGGGCATGAAAATGAATGGCTCTGATCCTGCCCAAAGTTGTAATCCCGCCTTCCAGTTTTTGCTCTTCGTAGGAAATGGTAAAATAATCACCCGGCCCAAGGTGAAAGAAATCCACCTTCCAGCGCAACACCCGCTCCATAGATTCCGTCAGTTTCAATCCAAATTCCTGGTTGAACATCACATCCGCCAGGTCTTGCTGAATAAGTACGGTTTTGGTGCGAATAGAATGAGAAATCACTTTGCGGGGCCAGATTTTCACTTCAGGTTTGCCTGAGAGGTTCATCAAAATTACCCGGGCCGAATCTGGTTCATAGGCAAACAGCTGAGGATGAAGGGGATCAGCTTTGGGAAAGAGCAGGGTGTATTTATTGCCAGTGGCGAGTTTGGGTGCATCTTCCGTAAAAACCAGGCGATTCAGATCGGCAATCATCTTCCAGTTTACCTTCCTGGCCAGCAAAATGTCGTCCAAAGTCTGGTCAGGACTGACTACTCCGCGGGTGCATTCAAGGTCTCCCAGGGCATAGCCCCAGTTGAGTTCAGGTTGAATGCCCAGACAATTTTCCTTTGGCATATTTTGCTCTCCTGGCAGGGCAGGAATCAAATCATATTGAAAAGCCAGACCCACGGATACCCCGATCAAAACCAACAAGATGGTAATCCAGAGCCATTTTTTACTCTTTTTAGGTTGAATTTCCTCCTTTATTTCTGAATTTTCTGTCTCCTCTGCTGGCGTCTCCTTTTCAGGCTTCAGCTGGGTTCCAGTGCGACTTTTTACCTTAGGGGCCCGGCGCTCTGGTATCACAACAGGTTCGGGAACCTGTTTTTCTGGCATCAATTCCTCCTGCGGCTCATCCCGCTCAATAATTATCACTTTGGGTGCCCGCTTGCGTTGTGACACAGGCGGACTGACGATCCTGGGTTTTGGTTCGGGAGCAGGCTTCTCCTTTTCAGGCAGGGAAACGGGTGTGGAAGTGTTTTCAGACCGTTCGATCACCACCACCTTGGGCTTACGCCGCGGAGGCAAACCATTGGGACCAGGTGGATTTCGCTCTGACATGAATTCCTTTAAACGGTTTTTCCTTCCTTCCGCATTTCTCCCTTGATACCCTCAATGATGTCTTCGGTGCGGATCATGGGTTTATCGCGGCTTACAGCCAACAAGGAACAATAACGCAACACGTTGATGATGGTACCACCAGAAAGGTCATACTCACGGGCAAGTTGCCTGAAATTGACCTCATCAGCCACTGGTACGGACTTGAAATTGTTCTCCCACAGGCGCTTGCGCTGCTCCTGTCCGGGCATGGGGAAGTAGATAATCGACTGAAAGCGGCGGGTAAAGGCCGTGTCAATGTTGGATTTAAAGTTGGTGGCCAGGGATATGAGGCCGGGAAAATCCTCGATCCTTTGCAGAAGGTAGGAAACTTCCTGGTTGGCGTAACGGTCCTTCGCATCAGAAGTGGTGGAACGCTTGCCAAACAGGGCGTCAGCTTCGTCGAAGAAGAGAATCCAGTTTTTGTTTTCGGCCTGGTCGAAGATATTGGCCAGGTTTTTTTCCGTTTCACCAATGTATTTGGATACCATTTTAGAGATATCCACCCGGTAAACATCCATATTGGCGGCCTTGCCCAGCAGACTGGCGGTCAGGGTTTTACCCGTGCCAGGAGGGCCATAGAACAGGCTTCTGTAACCGGGTTTGATCACTTTGCGCAATCCCCAGTCATTGAGCAGGGTATTTTGATATTTTATCCAGTTTTGAATCTGGTTTACTTCATGTAGAATCAGCGGATCCAGCACCAAATCATCCCAATCGAGGTTGGTAGAAATGCGCTGCGCGGGAAAATCGTTGCTGAAAACAGGCTTATAAGCCGCACCCGTGGTCATGTAGGTCAGGTATTCACGGCTCAGGCGCAGTGTGCCGCTGAGAGCTGGCTCATTGATACGGTCCCGATCCAGACTGATGATGCGCTGCTTGAGCAGATAATAATCGTCGTCAAAAATCTGATTGGCCTGAAAACGGCGGGTCAGGTTATTGCCGGCCAGCACGAAAATGGCGGTTTCAGCAGTGGGCAAAAAGCCGCGGTGCACATTCCCTGTTATACCTCCAAACTCGGTAAAAATCCGGCCGTTCATCTCATTTTTCACAAAAAACACGTCCAGCAATTGAGGAGCCACTTCAGGCGCCAGGGCCAGCAGCACCACAATCCGCTCAGGAATCTGCATATTATAATGCCGCACAAAATCTGAATAGACGCAGGGATAGTCCTCCAGATTGGGAGCGGGAATATCGTAAATACTGGGATATTCTGTTTCCTTGCCGAAATAGAGATTAAAACGGGTGTCAAGTACAGTTTTGAGCCAGGACATCTCGGCCTTGAGGGCCCGTGCATTGGCTTCGAGTTTGGTAAGTGATTTTTCCTGAATCATTTAGTCTGAGAATTACTCAAATCGCCCTTTGCGGGCATCACATTCAATTTACATTTTTTTTAGGATACGCCCAATTACCTCCAGTTTACATGCAGCATTTTTGGCATCCAGGGCAATTTTACCATGCTTACCCCCCACGACATTTTATCCATCAGCATATCCCACGGACCTTGCTCCACGGTAAGGGTCCATTTTTCGTTTTTATAAACGAGTTTTCCATCTCGCACACAAAATGCGCCTCTGAAGGCCCGCGGACTGGTATTTTTCATGGGTTCCCATTGCCTGCAGGCCGACATCACCAGTTTGTCACAGAGCTCCTTTTCGTCGTCTGTAATTTTAACTCCCGCCTCAATGGGCATATCCAGGGGCAGATTACAAAGCAATTTATTGAGGGGCAACAGGTATTCGGGCGAATTTTCCTGCTCGGTCGCACAGTACTGCATCACATGCACGGCTTTGTGTGCTGCTTTTTCGTCTTTGAAATTCTTGCCCGGGGTCAGCAAATCGAGGTATTTGAACAAATGCACGTAGAATGGCCAGAGAATCACAATTCCCGCGTTTTTCACGAATATGGGTTCGCCCTCTTTGGGTCCCGTGGGAACCTGGGTTTGAGGCAACTTGATGTTGAGTTTTTCGCCCGCGGACGGAGATTTCTCTGCCTCTTTGCGCAAAACTTCCGCAGAACGGAAGAATCCTTCCCGGATTTGGGGTGCCACTTTGCCGCTGCCTTCCTCCATCCAGGTCAGGACCCGCAACAGGTCATCGCCCACCCGGCGCACAAGGTAACGGGCCAGATTTTTGACGTATGTGAAGGTGGCAAACTGCTCCTGGCGATTGTCAATCGCAAAAAAGAGCGCATGCTCCAGGAGGATTTCAGGAGGAGCGGGCGAGCCAGGGGCCACAAATAAAGGCCGCAGGCCGGCCAAATACTGCTTCAATTCGGGCACATAGGCAGGTCGAACCAATTCCAGAACCTTCCAAAGCAAAGCTTCAGGCAGGTTTTTGACCATGCGGGTGCGGATATTGGTCTGGGCCATGGCCTTACGCAATATCTTTTCCATCTGATCAGGCTCTTTGGCCAGTGCAATCTCAAACAACCTGAAAACCTGTTTTTCACTCAAAAAAGCCACCTGAATGGGCAGCGAGCCATTATTCAGATACCAATCAATCACCCGCCAGGCTGGCATTGGCAGATTTTCAAGTGCCGCTTCAGGTGAACCAATCTGCTCCTCTGCCTTATCTGCTTCTTCAGAATTCTCCTGACTTCCCTCCTGACTTTTCTCCTGCCCCCCCTCCTGCTGTGCCATTTCCAGTGCCTCTATTTCCTCATTGGAGCTGCTTTCATTTTCTACGGAAAGGGATTTTTTGTCTTCAATTGAATCCTTTTCTTGTTCAGGTTCAGATTTCATTTCATTTTCCTTCTGCTCCCTCAATTCTCCTGTTTGGGAAAGATCCTCTGGTTCATTTTTCTCAATGGAATCCTGAGCTAATTCCTCTTTCCCCACAGAATCTGGCTTGGCAATATTTTCCAAATTACCCGATTGATCTTCAGTAGATTTTGATGTTTCTCCTACCTTGCCTTCCAATTCATCTGCATCCTTTTCCCGGGTTAAGTCCTGATCCTGTGGGTTCTGCAATTCCGCTGATTCCTCTGCCTTCACATCCTTTTCAGGTCCATTGTCCGTCCCCAAATTCTCCGTTGGAGATAATTCATCCTGAGAAAGCTCAAAATTCTGGTCCTCACCTGCTTCAGATTGTGCTTCAGCCAGATTTTCTGCTTTTGTTTCGGGCAAATCATCTGCTCCAAAGGGGTCGGGGGGCAAAGGAGAAATTTCTTTTGTCTCAGGGGAAGGCATGGAGAAACCAGCCATATCCAACATGGCGACCAGAGGATTGAATCTGGTTTCGCCCGCTTCAGCAGATGTTTTGGAAACAGCTTTGGTGAATTTGATCATTTCCTTTTCGGAAATGGAAGAAAATTCGGCCGCCAGCCGCATCACAATATTCACCCAGTCATTGACCTGGGGAGGATCCACACCTTTTTGCTTGTATTCGTAAAAAACCCACAGTATGGGTATCCAGGCAAAGACCTTGGCCGAGTTGGCGCGGGAGGCACTTCTGACTTCTGAATATTCCTCAAATACCTTTTCCAGGGCCAGAGTTATAGTTACCACAAAACCTGAAAGTTCGGGCAGAAGCATGTGAATCCACTTTTCCAGCTTTTCGCGGGAAAGCAAGCGAACCAGCCTCAGGGCAAATTCCCGGAAACGGCCGCCCTGTTGAATGGAAGCAAACAGAGTTTCAAAGGTTTCTTTAAGAGAATTTGCCTCTCTCTCCAGAAAAAAGTCCAGTTCCCGTTCCAGATCAGGCGTTTTCCAGTTGGGCGCCCACCAGGGCATTTCACCAAAAAAGAAAAAGTGGGCAATGGTATCCAGGCGGGCCTGCACGGGCATGCCCTGTTGCCTTTCACGGGCCTCCATGGCCCGAAACCAGGTCTCACGGTCCATGGGAGCCGCCTCCTCCTCCCCTGTTTCAGGAGTCCCCGTTTGACCAAAAACCTGGTCCAGCAGGGGCAAAACTTTCTGGGTGATGGCAGGTGTCGGGCTGGAAGGGAGATCTTTGGCAATTTTTTCCTTCAACTTCACCTCGTCAATCACGGTTCCACTTTGCTCCAGCAAACCTTCCAGCAATAAAGCGTAGGTTTTGTTGCGAATTTGCTCACGATTCAGTTCGGGCATGCGCGCCTGCAATTCTCCCAGCGATTTTTCCAGCTGTTGAAGGAGTTTGATGATCCAGTAACGACGGCCGGGAGAAATCAGATTGATCAGGGAAAGTAACAGATCTGAAGGCACATTTTCGGCAATTCCCTGCAGGATATTGCGCAGGGAAGCAGAAGTGGCATTGCGTAATTTCTGTACCAGATCAGCCGGAAATTTGCGGATAACCCAGTCCAGCACCTCGACCGGGTCATACTTTCCCAGTACTTTTTGTTTGCGGCTGAACGCGCGTAAAAGAGATTCAATGACCTTGATTTCACCCTCTTTGCTCAAAGCTTTTTCCTGCTTATCCACCTCGCTCATGTTGATAGAGATGTCCACAGGGCTGCCCGTTTTGTCGCTGAGGGTCAACTTTACCTGTTCCAGGAAAGCGTCGTTGCGAAAGGAAGTACCTTTGCGTTCAAGCACATAGCGAAATATGCTTTCCTGAATCAGAGCCAGGTATTCTCTTTTGGGCAGGCTGGCAAATTGTTTGTGCTCTCCCTCCATTTTGCGCAAAAATTGCGACAACATAGGTTCACGTGAACCCGCCAGCAAGCGCAACAAGGCAGTCAGGTTTTGGGCTGAAAACTGCCTTACCAAACGGGAAACGACCTGGGGATTATTGCGGGAGGTATTGGTAAGCTGGGTAACCAGCTGGCCTGGCCGGGTGCGGATCATTTCGGCCAGGATTTCGTCAAATGTATCTTCCTGATTGTCAGCGCCCGGGGCAAGATAGCCGTGCACGAGGAAAAACATCAGGCTTTCAAGCCTGGCCGGCCCAATGGGAATTAATTCTGCCTTGGCTTCGTTGGAAATGGCTTTCTTCTCTGCTTTGGCCCGTGCTTCAATCAATTGATTTTGCAGCTGAAAACGAATTCTTTTTTCCAGCAGATACTCAAAGTCATTGGCATCAATGTCGCCCAGGTCCAGATCCAAGCGTTCAATACGCATGACATATCCGGGTACTGAAAATTCATCGAACAGTTTCTCGATTACGGGAAGAATGCGATTACGGTAGATTTCCCCGAGGTCGCGGTTGATTTGCTCGGCTTTGGCCCTGGAATTGGTCTCGATCTCAAAGACCTGGCGCTGAATTATATGCTTTCGGTTTTTACCATCCATTTCAAAAGCTTACAGCCACCTGATGCTTTCTTTGATTTCATCCATCTGATCCGCGACCAATTCATCGTTCGAATCCTCAAAATACCTGAGGAGGAGAATCATGGTGTAGGACAATTCATCCAGTTCGGGCTGCTTGGCTTCGCCTGCTTTGGCATCGAGCCAGCGGAAATATACGGCCTCAAAGTCCTTCATTTCCTCAAAATCAGCCCAATAGCATTTGATCTGGGTATGTGCAGGAGCATTCAGTTTGATGACTTGTTCAAACAGATCCTGGAATTTGTCGTTTTGGAACCTGGAAGGCCAGGCGGGAAGAACCACGGAGATGCGGTTGGAGAAGAAGTCTTCTTCCAGCATGGCACCTTTGGGAATGTATTCCTGCAGAATAAACCTCGCGGCCGCATCTTTGGCTTCCATGCCCTTGATGCTGAGAATGACTTCGTCACGGGTTTTCTGGGCAGATTCTTTGAGCACAAATCCACCCCTGAAGGCGATTTTGGTGCCACCTTTACCCAGCAACTCAATCTTGAAACCGCGATCACGGTTTCCACTGATCTTATAATTTTCGGGATCTTTCCCGAATTCAATCAGCTCCTTGCGGAAGATTTCCTGGAAAATATCGCGACCCGCATCTGCAGCCTGCAACAGGGTGGTCTTGGAACCTCCCTCCCCTCCCATCACAGACAGGTAGGGCACTTCAGCAGCCTCTACAAAGGAACGGGAGTCCTCAGCAGTCAGCTCAGAAATGGCTTTGATGATCTGCTCCAGCACTTCTTCGGCCAATTCAGGAGTTTCGATCCCTTCCTGGCTGGCAAAACGCTTGCCGTCCTGGTCATACAGGTCGATCCTGAATCCTTTTTTCTTGGAATTGACAATTTTGTAATTGCGTTTTTCCTGTCCGTAGGCCAGCAACTGGCTTTCGAAATAGTCGGCAAAGCCGAAAATACTTTTCAGCTCAGATTCAAGCAGAATGCGGCCTTCCTCCACCAGATAGCAATAATAGCCAGGAGGTCCCAGGGGACGCAGTAAGATGTGCTCAATCAGGTGGAAACCTTCACTGCTTGAATTCAAGCCACGGAGCCTCTGAATGAGCTTTGAAATTGCCTGTTCACAATCGCGTGCAGTTCCTGCCTGGTAAATTTTGATTTCTTCTTCCTTTTCAATGGCCGCCAGACGGCCTTCTGTGGTTACGCGGAAAAAGATGCCAAAATTTTTGCCCACAGGGGCAATTTTATAGTTGTCGCGGGAAAGTCCGCGCATCAATACTTCTGAAAGGATATTAACGCCCTTGGCCCGGAAAAGGAAAGTTCCCGTGTCTTCCTTGCCTGCTCCCACTTTGGTGGTGCGCTTACCCTTGTAAAGGGAAATGTCGCTGTCTTCAGAGAAGGTCTGGCATAATTGCTTGCGGGAGTAATTCTGGATGTTGAAGAGCAGTGAAACGCGTTTCTTCAGCACAGAGACGTTTTCAGAGAAAATAGGTTCCCCTTCATCCTGAAGTACAATGGGATAACCAAAGTTGAACCCTTTTCCGCGGTTCCTGCCCAGATCAATGAAATTTTTCAGGAAGGAAATTTTGGACTGAATGAGGTCTTCCTCAAATCTATCCTGTCCTGCAGGGTAAGCCTTGCGGCTGATCAGGTTGTGGGATTCGGTCAGGAAGGTTTCCCCAAAACGGGCCAACAGGTGATCCAGGGCGCGGTTTTTGCGTTTGCGCATGGGGTCAAATTCAAGGAGTATTTCCTTCATTTTGGCCTCCAGTTCCTCGCGTTTTGCCTCAGAACCCACCACCAAATGAAGGTTGGGGATCACGGGCATCTGGCTGAAATAGGTGCGCTGCGTATCCTCGTCAAGGGAAAGCAATTTATGGAAATGGGTCAGCTGGGAAAGGTAGCTGGCCATCAGGATTTCGTAGAAAAGCAGGTAGCACTTGAGCTGCAGGGCCTGAGCCCGGCGGATTTCCGTGGATTTGGAAGGGGGACCGTAGGGACCAATTCCGTAAATCTTGGGGAAAGTGTGCTGCAAACTGAAATAGTATTCAATATCCCGCGCTTTAAACTTGGATGAAGGCAGTTCCTCGGGATACTTGATCTCGTATTCGAAATTCTCAATTTCCTGCACCCTCAGCATGTCCAGGTTTTTGCGGACCAGTTCATGATCGAGCTCCATGACCACGCGGTTGGCGTAGAATTTCAGGTAACCCTGGGTCATGATTTCGGCAATGTCGAGTGAAGGGTAAAATCCTTCTGGAATCAGGTTGCCTTCGAGGAAGGGATAGAGATCGTGGGGGATTTTCTCATTGGGATCAACCACAAAATGGCCCGGGCTGAGCTCTTCAATGGTTGGGGTGATGTACCAGCCCTGGATGCGGTCATCGTCGTCGAGGATCTTGACCAGATGCAACCCTTTGGGCACCCAGTTTTTGCCAATGCTCATCCCGATTTCAATGTTTCTAACCGCTTCCACTCCTTTTTCTTCCCGAATCAGGCCCATCAGCATGCTGGTTACGGGCAGGGAACGGAAGGAATTCAGGTCAGAATTGCGTAGATCATCCAAGTCGATGAATCCGTGTACGGGCTCAGGACGGTTGAATATCTGGTCAATAGGCACCCCGTTTTCCACCATGGTTTCCATGGAGCGAAAGTGCACATTGGGCCTCAGGATATTGGATATTTCAAACAGAACCTGGGCGGCCACCACTTCGGCTTTTGAATTGGGATTAATATCAATCTCGCCCGAAATGGAAATTTTTAAGGGTTTCAGGATTTCAATCTCCTGAAGGTCTTCGCACAGGTTGCGGTTGCGCGTGATCAGACGGTGAACACTGCTTTGAATCCTGCGAATGGGAGCCCCTTTTTTTAGCAACAGGCTGATCTTGAACAGACCATGCATGTCAATCCCGTAGGTACTTTTGTGCACAGGCACGAGCCAGGCATTTTCGACATAGGGATACATGCTGTCGATGATCAGGGCCCGGTAGTCAATGTCAGACAGGGGGGCGCAGGGAAACACTTCATGCGGCTTATAGAAAGGATATTTTTCAATTTCTTCCTTGGTTTTGGGCGCTGCATAAAGAATATCCTCAATCTTAAACCTTGCTTTATAGGCAAGTTCGGTGAGGGTGAAGCACAATTGCTCCAATATGGTTACGCCTGGATCGTGCTCGTTAAAGTCCGTCCAAACATCACCGGCGAGTTTCTGTATTTCCTCGATACCGGCTTTTTTCATTTCCCTGTAGTCCAGTCCTGTAGGAACCTCAGGGTTTTTAGGTATCGCTCGGGATTCTTCCATATTAAATGGATCGTTAGAAGATGAATTAGGAATTATTTACGGATTTTAATCCGTTTGGGCAGGTCAGAAGCTTCTTTTACCCTGCGTTTTTCAATGTAAATTTCATTTTCAAAGTCTTTGTCCCACAGCTTGGTGACTCTGAAATAGATATTTTTCGTGCTTTCAGCCCGGGCAAACCAATGGTCTCTTGACTTGATCTGAATTACCTCGCGGCCATATTCTTTGGCACGGCGAAATTTGATTTTATTGAGGAATTTCCCCCAAAAATAACGACTGGTGGCCTTGATGGTTACCCCGCCAGATCCTTTTGAAATCAGAACCACGGCATAAGTCAGGGAGTAACGGCGGGTATCGTCGTCGTTGATATGTGAGAAAATCTCGTAGGCCTGGCAATCAGACAGACCGTCAGCTTCGTCCAAAATGGTGTGCCATTTGCGGTCAGCGGGTATCTTTCCCATTTTAAAGGACCCAACCCTGGCTTCCATGGAGATGGTTCCGTTGACATCCAGAGTGGTTTGGGGGTGGCTGGTACCAATCCCTACTTTTACCTCCTTTTCGCGCTCATCGTCAATCCCTTCGTCGTCCACTTTGATAAAAAAGGTACGGCCCAGCATTCCGTCCTTGGAGATATCCAGACCTTTGAGGTTTTCAGGATTGAGGCGAATATACCATTCGGCCTTGTGCGAAGTCTTGTCTCCAAAAAAGCTGAGCAGCTTGCTGGAACCTCCTTCAACCCAGAGTTTTAGGCCATCCTCTGTGTTTTTTTCAATCCCGTCGTCCTTTTTATTGAGGGTCGATTCGATCAGGGCACGGTAGGACTCGTACCCGATGTTGGCGACTTTGAATTTCTTTTTTAATTGTTCTCTGCCTTCCATAGTGCAGGTTTAGGGGGTTTTGAAGAATTCTACTAAATGTTGATCTCAAACGAATCGTTTTGATCGTAAGCCAACTTCTGTTCCCAAGATACTGATTTGTCCTGAATTTTAATTTTAATCAGCTTGGGAGTGATCTGAAATTTAGCTTGAAAATCCACAGGTCGCAAGGAAAATTGCGCAGGCATGTGTACTTCTTTGTCGATGAAGGTAATTTCGTGGTCTTCATCTGGGATCAAAACAGACCAGGGCTTGGTACTTCTGATGAACTCCTTGTCCTCCTTGCTCATCCGGGGGTCAGCAGTTGAGGTGTAACTGTATTCACCCGTTTCTTCGTCCACCATAAAGAAATGCAACACTGCAAAGGCGGTAATAAACTGAACGTAAGGCAGGTTTTTAATGTAATTATAGAGTTCTTCGACTTCGATATTTCCACCCAGACTCAACTCATCTTCAGGATTTTCGAGCCAGGGGCAAATCTGTTCTTTAATTGCGTTTTTGAGCCTTTCCAAGTTGTAACCGTTATTGGCTCCGCCCACAAATTTCACTTTGAAATTCACCCGCACAAACTCATAAACCGGATTGGAGACATTTACATCCACAAAGGGTGAACTGTTGGCTTTCAGATAATTGCGAACTTCGTGCAGGGTGCTGTGATTGACTTTTGGGGTCAGGATGTCAGAGGAATGGTTTCGGCCGGGCACCACAATAACCCGAACTTTCCCCGGATCCACAAACTGGGGATCGGTCAGATGGCTGGAGGCCTTGACCTGGGAAATGGTGTGGAACTGGCTCAGCACCATGCGTTCGTAATCCCATTGGGTAATGGCTCTTCCTTTGTGGCGCAGGCGCTCGCTCACACGGTTGAAAAACTCATCCTGAGATTCTGCTGGCAGCCCGTCAAATGAAGGATAAGGCTGTTTTACACCTTTCACCTGAGGGATTTTCCTGCGCAGGTCGCTGATGCTGAAGGCGGGCAATGGATCTTTCAGACGTTCGCTTTTGCCGTTATCAACCCAGGAAGCAACCACGGCCTGCGTACGGATATCCAGGGCGCGTGATACGTCGGCTGGATTGCCTTTGATGGCTACCCGAAGCCAATACACGCCATTGGGCATCAATTCATTATACTGACTGATGCCGCCTGGAATGCGCAAACGCACGATGCCCGTTTTGGTAAATCCTTCTGTGGTATCAGCCAGCAATTGCGATTCTTTCAGGTCGGTCCAGAAATTGCCTGACAGGTAAGACCATTTGATTTCAGGCAGCGTTTGGGTAATCACCGTTTCGCCCGCAATCAGCTGGAACAGAATGGAAATTTCCTGGGGAGCACTGAGGTCTTTCAGCCCGATGAACAGGTAGCCATCTTCCTCAAACTGAGGCAACAGCACGCTGGTATCCAGCGCCTGGCGACCACGTTCAAATATGGGGGCGCTGCCAAAGGGATAAATGTGGTATATTTTGGTACGGACCTTGGGATCAACCGTTTCCAGCTTGATCGTTTCCGTGGCCTTATAACCCAGGGATATGCCTTTCACCAGGGGTGTATAAGGCGGATTGGGGTATTTTGATTTCTCCTCGTTATCCATGTCGGCATTTTCCTGGGCGATTTCTGCAAATCTTTCCTGGAAAATATGGTGACAGAAGGCCTCCTGAGGAC
Source organism: Bacteroidia bacterium (assembly GCA_020635905.1). Classification (GTDB taxonomy): domain Bacteria; phylum Bacteroidota; class Bacteroidia; order J057; family JADKCL01; genus JACJYV01. The sequence goes on along the minus strand of JACJYV010000004.1, from coordinate 453,152 downwards.
TTGAAAGTTCGAATTTGAAGAAGCCCGCCTGGGTATTATTGTCATAATGATTGACTTCAGGCAGGTCGGGTACAGTCAGAATCGAAAGCAATTCAGGCTTGTCCACGTTGAAAATCGAGTATTTTTTCCCTTCGTTGAAAAGGTTGAATACGATGGTGGATTCGTCTGGATTGGGTTTGAATTCATTTCCAGAAAGGGCGGTGAGATTGATTTTGAACATTTCCTCAGAAAGTCCGGGCTCTCCTTTGGGGAAGAATTCTTTGTAATAATCTGCAAATCCAGCTGGTGGAAGGTTCTGCCAATCTACCGTGAATTTGATCTCAGTGAGTTTATTGCGGAAAAGTTCTGAGTGACCTACCAGCATGTAGGAACCCAGAGACGGCGCCGGGCCAAAGGCCTGGAAAGGTTGGGATGCATCCAGACGGCCAATGTCATTGTAGAGACGCAGGGACTTCAGGCGATCCACTTCCAGGTCAATTACGACTGTATTGAGTTCCAGTTTATCCAGGAAAGAATAGAGGAATGGGGTGCGATCGGGGTTAAGCACAAACCTGACCACGGGGAAGTGAGAATCAAAATTCTTTCCTTCTGAGGAATTGTGGTCCAGAGGTACCAACGGAGGAGCGGAAGCAGGCACCATGAATCCGACCGTGAATTTATTCCAGGCCCAGGGATTTGACTCAATGAAAATCTCATTGGGGGCAATGTCACCCAGATTGAGCCAGCCAGCTTTGCTGCTTACAAAGATTTGAAAGCCAGCATTCGCGCCATTTCCAAATACCTCAAAAAAGGCATATTTGAAATCTTCGTCTTTATTCTTTTTGTTGGAGGAAGTAGCCTTGAAGTCGCGCAGCAGTTTTTCGAAAATCTCCGTGGATTCCTCTGAAAACTCGAGGTGAACTTTGAAGGCCCTGTTCCCTTCTGAAACGTTGAACATGGGTGAGGAAATGGCAAAGCCAACTTCCCCGTTGCTCATGGTCTGCACCCCGCTCTTGTACTGCTCTTCCCCAAAGAGGGACCAGTCTTTCTTCCCTTCGTCAAAATTCTCCCCACTTCCATTCTTGGAATTCGCAACCTGGGCTGCGTACAGGTTGGTCACCAGTTTATAAGTCCAGGTTTGACCTTCCAGAATTTTTGAAACGAAAATGGATTTGAGGGATACGATTTCTGCGTGATTTAATTCCGCAAATTCAAGGGTTTCGTAGAGAATTTCATCCCCGTCAGCATCGCGGCCAGCCAGCAATAAGGTGCCTTTGGGCAGGATAAGAGATTGAAAATTGGGGGATAATTTAATCAGGACATTGACCAGATCGCTCCTTGCAGCCAGGGGTTCCTGCTGCAGGATTTTGCGAAAGTAAAAGTCCAGGTGCCTTCCCGTGAGGGAATTGATTTCTTCCAGCGTAAATTGAAAGAGATTCAGAAAGGCAATAAACAGCGCTACGTGGGGATTGTGGTCGTTTTTCTCCTCCAAAGATTGTTCATAATACTTTGGAAAGTGTGAAACCACATAAGCCAGGCTGTTGTAAACTGCACGATAGATGAACCTGATTTCAAGCAGGGCGCTGTTGATGCGATCATAAGGCCTTTCACCTTTAAAAGGATCAAAGCTTCCATTCAGTGGATTGGAAAATTGCTTGAAATAGGGATACTTTTCGAGGGGGATGGAAGGCAAAGCCAGCCTCAAACCTGATTTCTTGACCTTTTCACTGATGTCATTGATTTTCAGGATGGAATCGGTCATATTCTGGCGAATGAGTTCGCCGAGGTCCATTTTGACCTTCTCTTCCAGGTAATTCCCTGGTTTGGTGGCCATCAATACCTGCTCGTACCAATCCAGAAAGCGAAGGGCGAGTTTGTGAAGAATTTCGAAAATTTCGCCAAACCTTCTGATCCTGTCTTTTTCATCCACACAATCGTAGGCACTCTGCAGGGAATTCTCAAAATCCTCGTCAATTTTCTCGAGGTTGATGCGCGACATACTGGCCAGCACCACGCTGATATCCTGGGAGAAAAAGGGTTGCCAGGAGATTCCTTCGCCAGATTTTGTTTTCTCGTTGGTAGAGGGGAAGGGGATGTGTCGGGAATATTCCGAAATCAAAGCCAGAAAGTCACTGGTGTTTCTTTCGTCAACTTTAAAGTAATCTGGCAGGAGTTTTTCGGATAATCGGTTTAGTCTTGTGGTCCCTTTATTCGTCGGGGAAATATCATTATGTGTAACGCCCATTGTTCAGAATTTACCGAATTTTCATTTAAATATAGGACTAAATTTCGACAATTTCCGTCCCTTCATCAAAATAAAATGGGTAAACTATATTGGTACGAACGTTCACTTTTCGGATCAAATAATACAGCCTGATATTGACAATTCCATCCAATTTGTGGGTGGTATCGATCTCAATATCCTCGATTTTTATCCTTGGTTCAAAACGAAAAATGGCGTTACGGATGGTCTCCTTCATGAGGAATTCCGTTTCGCTGCTGATTGGTTTGTAAATATAACTTTCGAGATCACAGCCATACTCTGGCTTGGTAATCCGTTCGCCCGGGGTTGTATTGAGCAACAACCCCAGGCTTTGGATAATATCTTCCTCCTCTGAAACCAGAGTAACGGTTTTCATTTCTTCATCGAATGAGACTGGAAACCCCCACCCTGTTCCTAAAAAGGACTTTTTTTCTTCCATAAATGATTGACAGAGGTTTAGTTGATCATTACCATACCACCTTTAATGGTAGTGGTAGCTGAACCATTCACTTCTGCAGTTGCACCTTTCATGGTGTTTCCTACGCTGGCTTCATGGGTCACATTCATACCTTTACCTTTCAGGTCTCCGGTAGCTTCATGCGTAATGTTGCCAGTTACTTTGACTTCCATGTTGCCATCCACCTTGATTGTGAGGTCACCAGGCGTGTACCAATCGACTCCGGCAGAATTCATCACCATCTTGTTCTTGTTTTCGTCCTCGATGGTAATGCTGCCTTCCTTATCACTGAAAATCATGGTATTCCCGTTGGGGGTAAGGATCGTGGTGATAAGATCGATATCGTCAAACTCAATTTTGAGCTGATTTCTGGTTACAATTGCCTTATACTTGTTCTCTTCATCGGGAGTATAAGGTGGAACGTGGGTAGAACTGTACACGGAGCCCAGAATCACAGGATAACGGGGATCGTTGTTGAGGAAGGAAAGGATTACCTCATCTCCAATCTCTGGATAGAAGAAATTTCCTGCATCGCCGGTCGCGTAATATTTGAGCATTCTTGCCCAAACGTTAGCGGAACCAGCTTCAATGATGGGAATTTCTACCTGAACCCTGTATTCTCCGTCGGGATCTTCGTGAATTCTCTTTACCACACCAATCTGGAGACCTTCAATCCCAGGTACAAGACCGGATGCAGGAGCGGAAATCACATTACGGGTGGAATCGGTAAATAAAACCGGATCCAACCCCAGCATAACTTCCGTATGCCAGAGTGTTTCAACAAAAGTGTGAACCACTCCAGAAATGTAACCAGTACCATTGAATTTGGCACCCAGGCCTTCAAGAGCCAGGGTCATATTCGGCTTGGGTTTTGCATTACCCTGGAACTTAATTCTACCGCGGAAACGGGAATATCTGTTCTTTTTCAGGTATGCATCACCCCAGGCTTTGAGTACATCGCTGGTGAGTGGTGTAGTGGATTTAAGTTCGTAATCCTGGGTGCCCAGTACTTTGGCCAGAGTAGCTCCATCGTCATTTCCCATGGAGGGATTGGACACTTCTTCTCCGGAGTTTTCAGTAATAGTATTTCCTGAATAATCCCAGGAATAGGTTTTAACTGCACCAACCTGAAAGCGGGCATCCACATCCAGGTCCAGTTTTACAATATCAGCACCATGCTTTACTTTAATGCCAGAATCTGCAGCGTCTTTGGGATCGGCCACTGCTACTTTCGCATCATCCACAGCCACTACCAAGCCGTTTGCTTCGGCCAAAGCGATCATGAAATCCCAATCAGAAGCATAGTACTGAACATTTGGGGTTCCTGTATCATTAGTAAAACTTGTTGCCTTAACGTCAGCAGACAGGCCGCGGTGCGCCCCAATGACCTCAGAAAGTATATCTGAGTCTTTCATAGCCACGTAATACTTGGATTTCCGGGCTACGGTCATTGCTGCAGCTTTATCCACGCAGGTGAGAACAAGCTCAGAAATATTTTCAGTTTGCAATTTGAGTCCATGGGCAATGATCACTCCTTTGAAAACCAGTTCATTGGTTTGGTGATAGCCCAGGCTGATTGCAACTTCCGCACCCACTTTAAATGGGCCTTCTTCGCTTATTTTGAATTCGTTTTTAGACGGGTCTCCATCGAGAAGGCAAATTGTTGCTTCCGGGACCCGATTCAGCTCTTTCCGAACCTGTATTTTGGTTACTGAATATGCCTTTGGGATTTCAGTTCCATCTACAGTTATCGAAAACGATGCTAAATCTATTTTTCCTTTATTTGGGGAATCGGCCATGACTTAGTTTCTCTGGAGTGGTGGAAATTCAAGTACAGATCCCACTTCAAGCTCTCTGAAATTGGTAAGACCATTATACTGAGCAACTTGAACATAGTAATCCATTCTACCATAAACCTGCTTGCAAAGGAGAGGCAGTGCATCTCCTTCCCGCACAGTGAATGAATGGGTCATATCGGGGGAAGCCTGTTCGGCCCTGGCCTGCTTTTTGGCCGGGTCCAGAGTTTCCAGAAAACTCAAAGAAACCTTGGCACGCAGGGGCGAGCCGTCAGGTTTGAATAGAGTATAGGTAATACTGAAGGTTTTCGCCTGGCAATAGAAATTAATTCCTTTCCAGGAGAGCAACAGGTAGTTGGGCTTATGGTCTTCGCTTACAACGTCAAAGATGACGTCCTTAAGGTTTTTAATCTCGTCCTCTACAGAGGTACTACTGATTACACCAGTGCCGTCAAGAAACAGGTCGAAAGCGATGGTTTCGTTTCCAACGCCTTGATATTGAGCATTACCACCAGCGGTATTGGATTTCTCTTCCTCATTCAGCTTGATCTCACGGGTGTGAGTGATTTGCTCAGGGTTTATGGAAACGGTATAACCGCTGCCTTTTAAGCTACCGGATTGCTCATCGAGAGCATTTATTTTAAGTTTTGTGGGACTAGACATTGGTGGATTTATTTAAGAGTTCAACAATTAAAAAAAGGGTTTCCGAATCTATCGCAAACCTCTTTTCTCCAACACTAAATCAACCATATCCATTACCTCTTCCATGATCTGTTTCTTCAATTTTTGGAGGTCTTGTTTGTTTTCAGACGAACTCCCGTCCTGATCGGATTTCTCCTTGACAGAAGTTTTTACGTTTAACTCTTTTACCTCTATTGACATAATGTCACCTCCTAAAAATCAAGATTTGGAAAAAGTACGATATGCAAATTCAACAGTTTCAATTGCCAAAGCGTTTTCCTGGGCATTGAAGTTTGAAACTGACCATTTGACGGGATAAGCCTTATCAAAAGACCAGGTAGTAACGGGATTCTCCTTCTCGTCGAAAAGGGTAACCGTAATTTTTTTCAGTTCAACCGGGCTGCTGAGTTGTCCGGAGTCGTCGAAACGCTTGTGGCACCAGGCAGCTAATTTTGAGCTTTCAGGGGCCAGACCTCTTTTAAGTACAAGGTTTTTGTACTTAATTCTGCCAGGCACCCGGTGAGTATGGTCATTCAAACCACCCTCATTAATTTCTTCAACATCAGATTCAACTTCTATTCCGGAAACTTCCTGAAACATTGAATCGACTGTTCCCGATCCCATTCCGTCAATTTCTACTCCAAAATAAAAGGATGCCGGAGGAAAATAGTCGTTATCATACATAATGGTAATCTTTTAGATGGTTAAATTCCTCACGAATAAATCAATGGAACAGAACATCGAGGCCCTCGTGGGCAAACTCGATGGATTCTATTGCCACTTCGGAACTGTCAGATTTCAGCGTGGGACCAGTTACTTTTACAGGAATTGCATTGTAAACCGCCCAGCTTGCGATCGGACTTCCGTTCTCATCGTTCAGGTAAACGAGCAGATCTATGGGTTTTCCGGTGCTGTGGAATTTGCGCTCAATGATCGCATCCCACGCCATTTCACCCAGTCGATCATCTAACTCGAACACTCCTTTCTTAAAGGTTACTGTGCTGGATTTAGCCATGCCCAGACGTTTCTGGGTGATAAAGTTTTTACTGTTTCCTACCCGATACTCCAGAACTTCCGATTCCTGATCCAGGCCAGCCACTTCCTGAAAGGAAATTACTTTGCCATCAATCTCCACGGAGAAATAGAATCCCGGGACTGGGAACAAACCTTGATTTTTGGTGTCTTTATCGCTCATAATCTTAAGCTTTATAAATCCATTTAACAATTAAGAAAAGAGGTCCGAGTTAGATTTTAGCATCGACCGTGCTGGTTAAAGCGACACAGTCAAGGACTCTCTTTTACCTAGATTCCCTGAGTCAATTAAGCCAGCTCCTGAATGATGTCTTCAGCGGCAATTTCGAGGGTTTCCATTGCAACCTCGTTGCCATCAGACTTCAGATCGGTTCCGCTCAGTTTGGTGGGGAAAGCATTGGTTACGTTCCATACCATTACGGTGTCACCGGTTTCGTTCAGCAGCTCGAGGAGCATTTCGAAACGTGAATCGTACTGAGTGTAGTAATCTTTGTCGTTCAGACGGTTGAAGATTGCGCCGAGACGATCGTCGCCTTCGAAGATACCTTTTTTCAGGGTAATGTTGGATACTTTGCGGAGACCAGCTGACTTCATTTTACCGAAGAACTCGTCGTCACCGTGACGGTACTCAACAACTTCAGTTTCCATGTCCAGTCCAGAAGCTTCGGAGAAGCTGATTTGCTCACCGTCAACTGTGATACGGAAGTGAAACTTCAGTGCGGGGAATAATTCGTCTTTAAAATCTGCCATGACTAATAATTTTAAGGTTTAACATTAATTGAAATTTGATAAAATATTCTTTAAAGAACTATTTACGTGTATTAGGATTCCTGCATTTTCTGCTCGAAGCTAATTTCGATAAATTCTGCAGGACGCGTAATTGCAACTTTTACACTTACCCTCATCACACCTTCCAGAATGTCCTCTGGAGTCATCGTTTGGCCGAGACCAACGGACACATCAAAGGCAGCGGAAGGAGAGGCTCCAGCCAGTGCACCTTGTTTCCATACAGAGGTAAGGAAGTTGTCGATGCTGGTTTTTACCTTGATCCAGGTGCGTGAAGTGTTTGATTCGAAAACGTAAGCCTCGATGGAGTTCTTAATTGATTGCTCAATCATGATCATCGTACGACGAACGTTGATGTAGCGCCAGTCCAGGCTGTTGGCGTCGAGGGTACGAGCTCCCCAAACCAGGGTACCTTTTCCTACGAAGGAACGGATGGCGTTTACTGCTTTACCATTCAGAGGAGCGTTCAGGTTTTCCTGATCTTCTGCGGTAATGAGAACGGTGGGCGAAACCACAGAGTTCAGGCTTACGTTAGCAGGAGCTTTGTGCACGCCTTCCTGGCTGTCAACCAGAGACATTACGCCGGCCATTGCTGAGGAAGGAGCCATTACGTTGGCTTTCATGCGCATTGCCTTGATAATTTCTTTGTAGAGACCAGAAACGGCGGTGATGGTATTATTAACACTCTTCCAGTTATCATTGGACTCCAGTTTGTTGATCTCGTCGAGGAGAGCAGCAAGTTTGGGGTTGGAAGAAGCACCTGAGTCACCACCAGAGAGGAGTGTTTTGGCCTGGCCAGAAAGTCCTTCTTTGATTTTAGCGAGGCTCTTGGAGCTTCCTTTGGAGAAACCTGCAGCCAGTTTGTTGAGTTCTTCAACAGAGGCATCCAGATTTTCTTCAGTGATTTTACCAATGATATCGTTGGCTTTTTTCAGATTTTCATTTTCACCTTCGTCGTCTGAAGCAAAACGGGCAGAAGCTTCTGCGGTCAACATTTTGATCAGGGTCTTGCGGGAAGCAAGATTAACGTTGGTGTAGTTCAGCTCGGAAGCTGTAACGATGGTGGTGTTAACGAAGGGATAGTAAACACAACCGAAGGCCAGGTGATTTGCACCAATTTGCTCACGGAAGGTGTTGATTACGCTTTCGCTACCGATTTTTTCGGTGTGTCCGTTGTAAACATCCACGATACAGATCCGGCTGCGCATGCGGGCTCCGCAGTGGGTCAGCATGGCCTGATAGATGCTGTAACAGTCGTTTTGCTCGAGAGCCAGGGCGTCGGGGCAAAGAACCATGGTAGGCTCCTGCTCACGAACGAGGGTCTCAAGACCTGCGAGCAGTTTATCGCTTTCGATGGGCTCGCCAAATGTTCCTACAGGAACGATGTAGCAGGGGCCGCCGCCATTAGCGTAGAAAATACGCATGGAGTCATAGAGGCGATATTGTGATTCGGGATCAATGTCCACAGAGAAATCATCACCATCCTGCTTCAGGGTAAAAGTTGTTTTGTTGCCTCTTCCGAATTGCTCCAGATACTCAGGCATGGACCCGATACGGGTGGGGCGCATTACTTCTTCACAACGCTCTACGTAACCAATAAATGCGGGTACTGCTGTGGGGACCGCAACTACTGAGCTACTAAAGGCATCTTGCTCCTTTACATAAACGCCGGGTGTTTTAAATGTACTCATAGGGTAAAACTTTTAGGGGTATCTCTCTTTAGTTAACCGTTTACAAATAAACAAATATATCTGAATAAATCTTTAATTCGTCGTTATCTTTTATTGGCTTGACCATATCCGGTGAGGGAGACGGGAGCCTGATCTCTTTCAGGGTTCGGTTGCCGCTTCTTCTTTGCAGGAAGAAGTAGTTGTCAGGTTTCTCTTCCAACTTGATCTGATGTTTTGATTCGATCATGATGGCAGGCTCACCTGTCTGTTGCAACTGAATTTCGGTGGGATCTCCAAAATCTACCCGCTTTCTTTCATCAAGAATGCTGAGAGGTTTGGCAATACTATCGGGATAGTTCAAAAAGTGATATCTCCAATAGGTCGGCCTCGATTGAAAATGCACATACTGCATTTGAGGGTTCACCACTTTGTCAGGATCTTTTTCCAAACGGTTTACCAATCCTGTGGGTGAATCGAGGTGAATATCGAGGAGACCAAAATTTACGGGTGAAGCTCCTTCAACGGAGTAAAACTCCAGAATTTCTTTTCCCTGGAAAAACAATTTATACTTTCCTTCGGGAGCATGGCTGAGATCAATTAGCTGCTCTCTGGCATCGTAATTGTCCCAAACATCTACTTCTCTTTTTCTAATTTCTTCTGCCAGCTTTCCTTTCTCTTCGGCAGAAAGGTTGAGATGTTTGTCCAACTCCTTGCGGACGGCATAGTTGATTTCCTTTGCCCGGAGAATAGAAGAAGTTCTTAAATATCTTCTCCCGTCTCCAAAAGTGGTCTCTCCCCACTCGTCCTGAATTTCTAAGTCAATGTACTTAAATCTCGTATCGTCATCTAAACCCGGGATCTGATAAGCATTCAGAAGGAATTTAGTGGGTCGAACCGGGATTTGCGAATGATCCCTGAAATGTAATAATTTTTTCTCATTCTCTCCAAGATTTAGGTTCTTAAAAGTGTAAAAAACCTCAGGAATGTTATCCACACCCAAATCCACACTGTTTTCAGCCAGATTGGAGAAGTGGTAAGACATCCCTTCTTTCAGGAAAGGAATCTGAGTAAAATTCTGAAATTTCAGATTTCGATTACTTACAAAGAACGACAGCCTGGTTTTAGGCATGGCCTTTTGAAAGAGGCTTGGTGACTCAGCCGGATTGTAAAGCAATACGAATCCGTAGTTGAGAGGCCTGAACAAAAGGTTAAAATTCTTTAGCAGCAACTTGGTGCGGGGGGTTGGCTCAAAGGAAAGGTCTTTACATACCACAGATTTGTAATAATCATGGAGTACAGCAATACCGTAGAATTCTCTAAGACTACTGCTAACCCGTATGGTATCTCTGCGTACTGACATTTCCAATAGTGCCAAGGGTGTGCGAAAGCACTATCAGGTAGTAATACCGGAAATTGGTGGTACCTCGTCGGTGATCAGATCCTCGTCCATGTTGAGTGAACGGAGACGATATACAACTGAGGGCACATATTTTGCACCAGTCTGAGACCAAAGGTTTACAAGCTCCCTGAATTCAATGTCCTCGATCTCCATAGAAACCTTGGTTGCATCATCAGGAAAATCAGCCGTGTTGTGGTGATCGAAAGAAGTGCGGCCCTGAAAAAAGCCAATCACTCCGGAGATCATTTTCAGGGCTTCGATGTAATCCCGGTTGTTGATGTTGCTGGAAGCATAGGTTGCAGCAAACATCAGATAGAGGTTGATGTAAACAGGAGGGTTCGGATTTCCGAAAGCGTTACTTGGGCTTCCTTTGGATCCGTCTCTTGCAATGTTGATAAGGGAAACAACAAGCTTGTTTCCCTCGACAGCAACAGAGCCATCCTGATTTACAATTCCTCCCAGGACAATCTGATCCTCACTGATCCCGAGACGGGATTGGAGGAACTCACTTAATTCGCCAATAATTGCGGGTAATACCTGGTGGATCATATTTCAACTCTTTTTTCTTTTCCTTTTAATTCCCCTCATTCCCATTCTGCCTCCAATTTATACAACTTATGTTCAAAATCATAAAAATACTTTTATACAATTTGAAAATTTGTTGTACTCTTTTTCAGAATCTTAAGCCAGGAACTATGTGTGCTTTTAGTCGTTCTCAATAATCCGTCATAAAAGCCTTCCAAAGGCCCTAACTCATGCAAAATAAAAAATTTTCGAGGAAGACAAAAGAATATTTATTCACAAATTATCCTTCGTCAATAAATTCTTCTTCCTCTGGCACAAACTCAGTATTTTTTATCATCCTCGAGAAAAGGATCACAAAATAGAATCCTACAAATGCAATGAAAAGACCCGTCATATATATATAGGTCTTGCATTCACCTGATACATAAAAACAATAGATCCAGCCCGTGCAAATGCCCGTCAGCAAGGCATAAGGGATCAGCTTGATCCAGGGCCAGGCTTTTTCCTTAAACCACGTTTTAAATCCTCCTGCATCTGCCATAATCTATTGTCAGAATTTGATCAGTTTTCGCATGAATCTTCCAAAGGGCAGCAACACCAGCAAGAGAAGAATCAGCAACTTGAATTTTAGGGGTACCGCATCCAGCGGAAAGTACAGCAATATGATCGCAGCAATCATGATCACCACCATCAATATCCAGTACCATAATTTCGATTTTTTCGCGCGCAGGGCATACCTCACTTCCCAATAGGAAATTGCCGACCAGAAAACTGCAAAAACCAGGAAGGTTATGAAGAAGGATAGACCCGGAAAAAATAATCTGGGTGGGGTTTCCCCAAATTTCTCGGCAATTTTGTCCCACATTTTATTGCGGTAGGCCTCGTCCAGCACGTAGCCATAGCCAAGACCATAAATCCCGGCGCCCGCCAGGCCATGCTCCTTTACATAATCGTACTTTCTGGACAGGGTCAGCGTGTCTTCGTACCAGAATATGGTATCGCCCAGGGCGAAAAAGGCGCCACTACTGTCCGCATCGTAAGCAATTGGGTTATTCTCAATCAGGTTGAAAATCTCGCTCATGGGCCGCAGCGGGCGAATATCAGCCATGGAAGAGCTGTCCCGCTTCCAGTTTCTGCCGTAGAAAGGCAATTCCACCACCATACTGTCCTTGGGAAATTTCGACTTTTTGGAATAGTAATGGATGGCACTGTCCACATCCCAACCGCGCGAAGGAATCGTATCTTTTACATCGTGGAGATTCACCAGCGGACCTGGCTTTTCCCCCTCCAGAATACGGTCGTAATTATGTCCACGCAGGATGTAATAGTCCACATTTCTGCGGATCTTCTTGGTTACGAATTCGTTATCAAAGAAATAATTTTCATCCTTTAGAGGAAGCACCAGATAAATAAGACACTTCTCCCCTTCCACCTCATTGGTGATGCCCGCCCGCAATCGCGAGATGAATTCTGCATAATCCCGGCTGAACTGGGGGGGAATGTTTTGGAAATCGAGCACAATTCCCACCTTATCAGGATCTGTGTCGCCTTTCTTGAGACGCATTTCGTCAATTATGCCGTCGAGACTGGTAATCAGATTCTTACGGGCAGCATCTGTCATGAAATTAAACTGATTGCCCGAGAAGTCAGAGTAATTGGTGACCGCAAGCAGAATCCCAAGGTCAGAATTGACGTCGATCGCATGCTCGATGATGGTTTTGGCTTTGAAAGCCAGCATGGAGGAATCAAAACGCGAAAAACCCGTATTGGGATTCACATCATATTCGCCCACCACCAGATCGGTCATCATTTCCCAGGGATAATTGAGATAAAGGGAGTCGTAAATCAACCAGGAAGGCTCAAAACCAATGATTTTGCGCCCGGGTTTGACCTGGCTGCTACCCATGCTGAAGTTTTTGGATGATCCCACTTCATAACGGATCCAGCGAAAAAATTTGGCCCGCCCAATTCTGGCCAGCCTCGCTCCCACTCCACCTCCACCGCAGGAACTGAGAATCAATACCGCGAGCAGTAACAGAATTGAAATTCCGCGCCCGGTAACTGAACGGTATGGAGAGTGCTTCATCAAAGTGGAACCTTTACAGTGTCGGGCTGATAAATAAACTGCTGATAAGTAAAATAGACTGGAATCGGGCTGATGGCATTATCATTCCAGAAACAGATGGAGATCATCTGATCGACCGAACTGGTCCAGTTTAGTTTGGCATAATAAGTTGAGGATGCCGTTCCATTGGACCAGATCATATTGGGAATTTCAGGCAATTCAACTCCAGAAGTGTCTGCAATGTATTTCAGGTCGGAAATGGTTTGCAGGAAATCATTCAGGGAATCAGTTTTTGTGGAAAATTCCCGGACAAATTCAGAGTTCAGGATCACAAACTGCACATCCTCTCCTGATTCCACCCTGGGAAAGGTACCTACCCCTTTTCCGCCACGGAAATAGATTGATTTGGCATAGGCTTCCAGCAAACCGTCCCCTCCCAACGCCTTGCGCTCGTTATTCTTGAGCTCATAACTGTTGATGGCCTTATCCCCTACCCCGATCCAGAAAACGTAAAAGCTTTCGCAGCTGGGGCAAACAGCCGTGTCGTTATAACAGGCATCGCTCAACTGAATCTGGATGCATTGCATATTGGACTGGCCGGCCATGATATTCAACTTTCCAGGAATCAGTTTCTGATCGGTCAAAGGAGGAGTGGAACAGGCAAACTTTTGCGGGACATCGCCAAAACGCTTCAATAAGGCCTCAAATAATAGCTCTTCCCTGGTTTTGATTTTGGGGCCCGTGGAATCGCCACCAAGCGAATCCAGGTCAGAGGTAGGCCGGTAAGGAGGCTTACGCCAAAGTTCCATCTCCAGATTGTAAATGGGTGAAACTTTCTTGATCTGTTCCAACTGACCAAATTCAAACTGCATGGAATCCCCGTATTCGACGTAGCGGGGAATGATCAGTTCCACATTATTATTACCTCTTTCCTTGGCAATACTTTCACCCTGGCGATACCAGTTGTAAACCAGGTTTCCCACCAGTTCCTTTGTGTTGCTGTTCATGGCAATGCGAATCCTGTCTTCGTTGCGCATGGCAAACATGAACGTAGGTGCTGGAATTTCAGGATCGCCCACCACATTTTCCACGTGCAGGCCTTCCACCCCGATCAGGGTCTGAACGGGCTTGGGAGAATACGGCGGAGGAACGTTTTTGCGCCATACTTCCAGCCTGGGAATGCGCAGGACGCGGTTTTTGGATTTATCGCGGGTAAAAACAATCCCGAAGGAACCCCGCTCACTGCCTGGCGAAAGCCAGCGGTTGTGCAATTTGCGACCCAGAACCATCACATCAATGTCGCTACCCTGGAGGAACATGGTCAGTTCCCCCTTGTCGATCATTTCAATGCATTTGGGGCAAAAAAACCTGACGGAATCGTCGGGCAGGAGGTTGAACTTAAACGTGGTTTGCTCTTTTTCAAAAAAGGTGAGCTCATATGCCTTCAAAACAGGTTCAGTGATGAACCTGGACTTGTCCTTGTCATTGGGATTATCCTGTTCGACCCTGTCTCCAATAAGGAAAACAGGGACAGCTATTGCCATCACCAGAAGGGTAAAAACGATCAGGGTCCTGCTCATCGTGAATGTATCGAAGGAATTAATTCCAAGGGTGTCTGCTTTGGGACAAAATAACCAGGGACGAAAATCCGTCCGTAAAAATTCAAAGCTAAATTTATAAAAATTGGCAATAATTCAAGGAAAATCCTTCGATTTTATTGCCTGATTTATCAAATTCCATAAAAATGGACGAGGAAGCTGGTCAATAATATGGCAGGCAAAAAGTGAATTCCTTCAAAAAAGATTTCTCTAAAGCCAGTTTACTTACTGAAATTCAGCATTTAAGTCATTTGGAATTGATACAGATTTACCCTGAAATGAATTTGGATCATTGATCTGAAATCGAACCCGGGCACAGCAAAATTATTCAGATGAATTTTGTGGAAAGGATTTCGGGAAAATTGACAGGATGGGTTTGAAACCTTTGCATTAATCCTTATATTTAGGCACGAATTTTCACTCAAATCAAACAAAAATGCCCCCAGCAGCAAGAATCGGAGATATGCACGTTTGTCCAGCGGTTTGCCCAGGTCCTGCTCCTCACGTGGGTGGTCCCATTGTAGCGGGTGCTCCCACGGTCATTATTGCAGGAGTTCCTGCCGCACGCATGGGCGACAGCGCGGTTTGTGCCTGCGCGCCCGACACCATTATTAAAGGTTCAGGAACCGTGATGATTGGTGGCGCTCCTGCAGCGCGGATTGGCGACTCATGTGCCCACGGCGGCAGCATCGTGGTCGGCGCACCCACCGTGATGATCGGCGGCTGATCTCCACAGAAAAAAGAGATGGTCCCGCTGTCCTTTGGGCCGCGGGATTTTTTTTATATCCACTTTGCGTGGTTAAGCTTAGTTTGAAGGATTGGAAAGGCTGAGATTACCGGGCAGGGAAAAAGATTTTCCCGCTTTGGCTTCCACTTTGGAACGGGTATTTCTTCGAAATACAATTCCGTCCTGAAGTCTCACCAGAGAATACAAATGCCTGAATCCCAGGTTTTGAACTTCCAACTGGCCCCAGCTTGAAGTGAGATTTCGAACCGGCACATTCAAAAGTGGATTATGGGCATTCACCAGCAAATGCTCCATCAACTGCAATTCCAGCTTATCTACTTCAGCGCGGGTGCCAAGAGGCAACCCTCCAACCCAGATTTGCAGGCTGCCGGGCTGAAGATTGAGTTGATGATTGATGCGGCGATACTCTTCGGCCAGATTTCGACCGCTGACCAGGCTCAGAAATAATAATCTTTGGTCGTTGCTGAAAGCCAGAAAATCCACGTTGGAGACCAGATTGAGCTGGTTTTCGCGGATCAGATTCCACTGTAAGGTTCGATTTTTCATGAGGTTTATTGAATGATCAGTACAAATTTGGCTCCACAGACCGTTATTTCCATGGAAAATAATTCTTCCTGGTAACTGAAAAAGCGAAAGAAAGGTTCAAAAAATCGCCCTGTTTATTGATTGAGATAGGATTTTTGGTAAATTTCGAATGCCATTAGAATTGAAAAAAATTTTAAGAAAAAATTACCTGCCTGAATTTCCTGAACAAGCCTGATGCCCTCACCCACTAAATATGATGTTTTTCTTTGTCATAACGAGGATGACGCAGCGATTGTAACCAGGATTGCAGAATACCTTGATTCTGAGGGAGAAAACAAATACAAAATCAAAGTTTGGTTGAAGGCCTGGGAGGCCATTCCCGGCACACCCATGCTCGATCAGTTTGTGGATGCAATTCGCAATTCAGGAACCACAGCAGTTTTTTTCGGTCCAAATTCAAGGAATCCCATGCAGATTTCTCTGGTCAGAGCGGCCATCATGCGGCAGATCAACCAGCCTGATTTTCGGGTAATTCCCGTTTTTTTGCCAGGAGCTCCCACCAAAAACAAGGTCAGAGACAAACTCCTGAAAGTACAAAATCCCACGGAAAAGTTGCTTGAGGAAGCACGTGACGTGGCCAATTCTTTTCTGGAGGGCAATGTGGAAATTGATTTTCGCAATCTCATTTCCCCGGGCGATCAACTCAATACAGACCTTTTGTGGTTGTTTGAGTGTGGCATCAAAAACATCAAGCCCGGACGTGGACGAAATTTTGCCTTCACGGGAGAAATTAAACCCGAAAAGAACGCCCCATCCCTCCCACCCGATTTGCAGCCCGATCTTCCCGCTGAGCCTTTGCGGGATGCGCTTTTCAGGTTGAACTACAAAGATCAGATGCGGACTTTCCAGAAAGAAGCCGCGCCAAACGTGGGGGCTTACTTTATATTTGGAGACGAATACCATTGTCAGGACCTCCTGTTCAATCGCATCATTTCCACTCGTAAACTCAATTTGCTGGCCAATCACCTGTGCATTCCCCTGCAAATTGGCAGCCCTGAATTTGGTCTGGATCTGGACCTGATCTGGTACCAGTTGGGCAAGGCGCTGGGCATGGAAACGGAGGAAACGGACCCTGCAAGGATTCTGGCCGACCTCAGGGACACCTTCCAATCTCACCGCGATGTGGTGCTGAAGTTTTCACAGATTCAGAAAATCCCAAAAAACATGCGGGAGCAGTTTTTCTTTCAGCTTTTGGACCCGTTTTTGAGTCTGAAAGTGGATGAAAACAATCCTTTCAGGCTGTTGTTGTTTTTTCTGAGCGAAGACGCTCAGTTTATGGATGGCTGGCAGCCTGTAATACCTCTGGAGGCCGGTCGGGGGCTGATTTCTCTGCCACCCATTCCTATTTTTAGCGTAGACATCGTGGAGGACTGGATCGAGCAGCATGCAGATTTTCTTCCCGTGCAGTTTACCGCTGATTATCAGGCATCTGCGAAGGAAATTATCCAAAAAAGCTACACGGGCCTGCCTGATTTTGTATTCAATGAAATTTGCAAAAAATACTATAATCCCCTGGAGGGAAATAAATTCTGGAACAACCTCAAAATGACGCTGAAGTAAAATGGAATATACAGGAGAAATTCTCAAAAACGGGATCAAAGACAAAAAAGGTCAGTTCATCTACTACCCCTATGTAGCTTCAAATGAGATCATTGACGCAGTCAACCTCGCGCTTTTATTGAATCGCCCTTTGCTGATCAAGGGGGAACCTGGCACGGGAAAAAGCCGTCTGGCAGAATCCGTGGCCCTGGAATTTGGGCATAGTTCAGGAAATGGCTATTACGAATGGTTCATCAAATCGAGTTCCAGAGCCATGGAAGGCATTTACACTTTCGACAACCTGGCCCGTTTGCGGGATGCCCAGATTCCCCACAAAGGTGATCAAAACCCAGGTGCAGACCAGAATAACGTGCGCGACCTGTTCAAATACATCGAGTACGGGCCTTTGGGACGTGGATTTATGGGACGCAGCAAACCTCTGGAAGACGATTTGAAGGAGGATACCCCGGCTGAAAAAAGGGGATTGAAAATGGAAAAACCGCCTGTGGTGCTGATTGATGAGATCGACAAGGCGGACATTGACTTTCCCAACGACCTGCTGAATGAGCTGGAAAAATCAGAATTTCAGATCAGGGAATTGCAAAGCCGCACCATGAAAGCCATCAATCGTCCTTTGGTGATCATTACCAGCAACGACGAAAAACCCCTCCCTCCTGCTTTCCTGAGGCGATGCGTCTTTCATTATATCAATTTTCCTGCGGAAAAAGACCTGCTGGATATCGTGAAACTCAATTATGAAAACATTGATCCCCTGGTCAAAGAGGTTACCAAACGTTTTCTGGAAATCAGAGACGAATTTCAGGCCCAGCGCCTGCCAGGCAAAAAGCCATCCACCAGCGAGTTGCTGGACTGGGTGAAAGTGCTCAATTCCAAAAAAGATTCTGTGCAGGACCTGATGGAAAAGATCAAAGACAAAAATCTGATCCTGTATCCGGGCGTATTGCTGAAAGACCGCGAATCAAAACTGCATTGGGCCCGCAAAAAAGAAGAGGCAGCCAACCGCAATAATGCCTGATTATTACCTCATATCGATCTGGGGGCTTTACACCCGCCTGCGGCGTGAAGGCATGAGCCTGGGCGTATCTGAATACCTTGATGCCCTCAAAGCGCTCAATTCTCCTCTGGCGAGAAACCGCGAAAGCGATCTCAGTTTCGTGGAAACCACCCTCAAATCCCTCTGGACCACTTCCAAAGAGGATGAAATTATCTTTGACCATTACTTTGAGTTGGTGGTGGAGGAATTTGGCAAAATGGAAATCCCTGAGGAACTGCGCTTGCCCGAAAACGAGCCTGAAAATCAACCTGATCCAGAGGTGGATCCCCAGCAAAACCAGGAGCCAGATTCAAATCAGATTACGGATCCAGATTATAAAGACCCGGGAGAATCAGGGGTGGATTCACGTCCTGCCACGTCCAACCCTGAAACGTCTGCCGAAATTGCGGCCCGTCTGAGAGGAGATTTGATCATTTCGCCTCAGGTGCGGGAAAGGTTTGAAATCAGCGACAATTACCTGCCGGTCGGGCCCCGCGCCATGAAACAGGCCTGGAGATTTTTGCGCAGGCTTCGACCAGAGGGGCCCGCCAGCGAGCTGGATGTGGAGGCTACCCTTGAAAATATTGCCGAAAACGGGTTTTTGCTCGAACCCGTGATGAAGCAGCGCATGAAAATCCACGCAGAGATCACTTTGCTGATCGATCGCAGGGGCTCCATGCTGCCGTTTCATATTCTGGAAGACAAATTCGTGGAGGCTGCCACCCAGGGCCTGCGTGTGCCTGATGAGTATATTTTCTACTTCCACAACGTGCCGTTTGACTACGTTTACAAAGACAAAAGTCTGCGCGAACGCTTTCCTGTAAGCGAATTTCTGGGCAAAATCAACCAGCAGGACGATCCCATCGTAATCTTTTCAGACGGGGGTGCGGCCCGCGGCAGCCTCAATCCTGAGCGAATCCAGGCCATGACGGCCTTTATCCGTACCCTTCAACTGCAAACGCGCAGATTGGTCTGGATCAACCCCATGCCGCCCGAAAGGTGGGAAGGATCAAGCGCGGAGTACCTGGCCAGCCTGATTCCCATGGTTCCCTTTTCGCGGGCTGGAATCACAAAGGCTGTGGATATTTTGCGGGGCAAACCCGTGCTGACTTCCGTAGAACAAAACAGAAAGTAAAAATGGCTTTGCCGCGCCACATATTGAAACAAATTGCCGCCGACAAGGTGGCAGGTTTCAGCGCGCGCTTTCCCGGGGAGGCCCACCTGCATTTTGCCATGCATGCCGCCTTTCCATTTACCCTCAATCCCGATCTTTGCTACCGCGTTTGGTACCATTTTCGGGCTGATATCAGGGGAAAATTTCTGGCCATTCCGTGGATTGCTGTTTCTGATTTGCTGCTTTCAGAATTGTGCGAAGAGTCTGGCGCTGAAGCATATACCATGCGCCCTGAGATCCGTGACCACCTGCTGGATTTGCTGGTGGATGATCCCCGTTTCGGGCAGCAACGCCTGGCCGAACTGGCCCAGTTTATGCAATGGTATGCCGAGCAGGAACTCGATGACCTGGAAGCAGACCGTTACCGCAAACGGGTGGCCGAAACCCAGCGCTGGACTGCATTAGCCTATCTCAATCCTGAAAATGCGGCTGAAACCATTGCCAAAGAGGTACAAATCGCCCTTGAGGAAAAGAAAACAACTTCTGCCATTCGCCTTTCTGACCTCTTGCAAAAGCTTGAAAAGCCGCTGGAATCCGTGAAATCACTGATTTTTTACAGCAAAGGCATTGAACAACTGCTTCAGGGGCAGAAAGAAGAGGCCAAAACCCTTTTCGACGAAATCAAATCTGAATCAGGCTCCCTGAAATATGGCCAGCTGGAGCTTCAAATTCCTGAAATAGAACTGGATGCAAATCCAAATCAAACCCAAAACCAGGGTGAGGAACCCAGAATAAATGTTCCGCGCAGCGGCCAGGTAGATATTCTACTGGAAGCCCGGGAACAGGACCGCTCATTTGCCGCCGCCCTGGAAGCCAGATTGCAGGCTGAAGGCTGGAAAATTCACCTGGAATTTGTTGCAGGGACAGGCACAGCAGGTCAGTATCAATCTCAGCAAAGCCAGACTTTCTATCCAACGGGAGGAACCGCAACTTTTCCTTTACAACCTGTAGATTATAAACTGAAGATCAGACTTTTGCACGATCTGAGCGAGGTGCAGGGAAATTTTATTCTGGGTGAAAAAGGACAGGAAACTCTTGAAATAGGCCTGCCTGAAATAATTAACCCCAATCAAAATCAACCCGCAACCAAAGGTGGATCCACCTTCCAAAATCCTGACTTTTTCTGGCCTGAAACGGATGAGGAAAGGGAATTTGCCAAAATCATGGAGGCCGTGCGGGAAAAAATCAGAGAATTCGACCGAAAAAATACTCCTGATGCGGCCGAAACTCCCACTGAACCTGAACCCACGGAAGTCAATATCTGGGTTCGCCAAATGGATCGGGAATACGGGGATAATTTGCGCAATAATCTCCTGGCCCGCGGATTGAAAGTGGAAATATTCCTTAAAGAAGCCCAAAACGGGGATAAATTTTCCCAGAAAAGTAGTTTTGGGCATACCATTTCTCCGGGTTCAGAATCAGATTCACCTCAAATTCCCTCTACAGAACTCGAATTATGGCTTTTGGGTTCAGGTGAATTCCCTTCTTCCCTGGGTGAAAAATCAGCGCCCAGGGTTCCCCCCAGACTGGAAATTTCCCTGGCAGGTTATCAGCAACCCAATTCCTCAACTGCAAACATTTCCTATGCAGAACCCGATTTTCATTGGCCTGAAAAGGAAACTGAATTGGAAATATTGTTGCGGGAAATTGATTTCCTGATCGCAACCCCTGCCTCTATCAATCGCCTGATCAGGGAAGCAAAGGATGGAGATGAGGCCCAAAAACTGGTCGATTACCTGAAGGAGAAAGGTGGGAAACCCAACCTGAATACCTATAACCTGCTGATTCAGAAGTCCAAAACGTTTATTTCTGCCAGAGATTGGTTCGGAAAACTGATTGATTCTGCTCTCGAGCCTACGCTGGATTCCTTTCATTCCCTTCTACAGAAAGCTTCAGATTATTCCGCGGCAAGAGACTGGATGTCACAGCTTTATGAGCGGGGAATCAAACCTGTGATTGAAACATATAACCTCCTGTTTCAAAAGACGGATCACTTCGAAGAAGGCCAAAGATTATTTGAAGAAATGAGGTCCCGTGAAGTGGTTCCAAACCTGGAAACCTATCATTTATTACTGGATAAGACGGAATTGGGATGGCAACGGAAATGGGCCTTTGATGAAATGGCCCGGGACGGCATCACTCCTTCCGTGGAAACCTATGCCCTGCTGATTGAAAAATCTGAAGACTTTCGGGAAGCGCAAAACTGGTTTGAGGAATTGCGCAACTGGGGCTTCAAACCCGATTCGAGAATTTGGCGGGGTCTGGAAAGTCATGTAAAAAATGCAGGTGAAAAAGAATGGCTGGAAACACAGAGAGGCCAAAGGCCGCATGTGCAGGATATCCTCGCTGGACTGGATTCTGGCTCGCTTGGCTTAAAAGAAGCAAAATCCTGGTTCTCCAATGAAATTTTTGCTCGTAGATGGTTGCCTACCGTGCAAACCGTGGTTTTGTACGGTGAACAAAAACAAGGAATCAGCACTTTCCTGAACTGGGTTCAGGGTGAATTTGTCCGTACGGAACAGAAAATCAGGGTCTTCAGAATCGAAAATTACTGGGATTTTGAGCAGCGTACGGGTTTGAATGATTCCTTTGAATCCTATTTCAACCGGCTGCTGGGCAATGAAAAAATGAGTCTGGAAGACTATTTAATGAGGGGAATGGATTCGCATGAAACCCTGCTTTTCAGCTTCAACCTGGCAGTTGAGCATTGGAATGCAGACGGGGTGGATCGCCTGCTGGATTATCTGGTTGATCTCAATCTGGCGGTAAAATCAGGTGGTAACCGCCCGAAAATCTGGATGTTTTTCGCCATTGAATGGGCGGCTGCCGCAGGTGGTAAGATCAATTTCATTGGAAAAGGGGCCACCAATCGCAAAATCAATTCAGTTTCAGCCAAGATTGATGAATTTCGGGACAAATACCGTGAATTATACCTGAGATCTGCACCCCAGTTTTTACCACTGCAACTTTCTGATATTGAGAACTGGCTTGAGGACAATTATTTTACCATTTCCGCTGCAGAGCTGGCCAAAAAGTATTTCAAAGGTCTGAAAAAAGTGGACGGAGGCTATAATTACGACGATGTAGCCGATCGCCTGGCCAGATTTCTGCAGGATCAACGGGCTTCCTGAGAGTTGAGGGATTTTTAGAAGAATTCGCTAAATTCAGATTCCAAACGCATCATTCCCATGAAAAGAGGATTTGTCAGATTTTTTATCATCCTGGCCGGGGTACTTCTCGCCGCCCTTTGCAAGCAATGCCTGGGCGACGATTCTGCCTGCGATTTCCCTAATCGCAACCATACCAAAGACCTGGTTTATAGCCGCCACGCCAAATGCAGAATGGATTGCCGCAAAATCGGACCCGCGTTGGTCGAAGATGTGTATCAGTACGGCGAGGTGAATTGTGCGAAATCAGGCAAAAACAAAGGAGAAATGCGCTATGCCCTGGAAAAGGAGGATGCCCTGACGGGCGACAAGGTTCGCATCATCATCGCCGACGATCAGGACAAACACAGCCACGTGGTGGTGACTGTGATCAGGCTGGACAAAGAATTTCCGTGTAATTGTGATTAGGGGAATTCAATTTATATTAGTCTAAAATCCACTAACCTGATTTTTATTCCACAAATTCTATTCTGAAAACCGTTTGGCGGTCGCCAGACTGCAACCTCAACAGGTAAATTCCCTGAGAAATTCCCTGCAAATCCACTTCCTGATCACGGCCTGATTCCATTATCAGAGAGGTTTTTTTGAGAATTCTGCCCTGCAAATCAGCCAGTAAGGCCAGAAACTCCCCTCCCACTTCGCTGCGTACAAAAATGCTCCCGCTGGTTGGGTTGGGGAAAACGGAAACCTGCAAACTCAAATCTTCATGCAATCCAATTCCCAAAACGGTAACAGAATCGCAATACTGGTCGCTGCAGCCGTTGGCATTGGTGACCGTGAGGCAAACCTGATAAGTACCTGAAACTGCGTAAGTATGGCTGGGAGAAGCAGTTGCAGAGTTATTTCCATCTCCAAAATCCCAGGCCCAGGTTTGGGGATTGCCCTGAGATATATCCGCAAAGGAAACGGAAAGCTGGTTGGAAGTGAAAGCAAAATCTGCCACTGGACCCTCAAAAGTTACATTTATGGCATCAGTAGCCGTGCATCCATCCCCGTCAGTGACGGTGGCCGCATAAGTTCCGCTGGTATCCACCAGCAAGGAGGAATTGGTGGAAGCCCCCGGGCTCCAAAGGTAAGCCACGAAGCCGCTGCCCGCATTCAAAAGCAATGAACTGCCGTTACACAAAACAGTATCTGCTCCCAGACTGAATTGTGGCTGAGTAAAATTCAGGGTAATGGCATCACTGCCTTTACAGCCATGCAAATCCGTTACATTTACGCTGTAGGTGCCACTTGTGAGGACATTCAGAGTCTGATTGGTGCTGTTGCCAGGGTTCCAGAGGTAGGAATTCAGGCCGCTGCCTGCATTGAGCAGAATGGTATCGCCCACGCAGGCCTGCTGGTCGGGCCCGAGATTGACCACAGGCAAGGTGTAAAGGCCCAAATTTACCGTGTCAGATCCCACACAGCCATTAAAATCCGTAGCAGTTACGTAGTAAGTTCCTGCCGTAACCGCAGGAAAAGTTGGTTGATTGGAATTATCCTGCCAGAGATAGGTTTGAAAATTATTCCCCGGACTTAAAGCAAAGGTATCACCCGGGCAAAAACTCAGATTGGGACCAAGGCCTACAGATTGAAGGGGATGAAAACCCACCAAAATCGTATCAGAACCATTACAGCCCTGGTTGCCGGTCACCGTGACCGTGTACTGGCCGGGAGAGGCTACGTTATAAAACTGCACAGACGGCCCGCTGGGCCAGTTCCAGGCCACATACTGAGCTCCCCCATCCAATTGCAGGGTACTGCCCTGACAAATCAGGGTGTCGTTGCCGAGGAAAGGCTGGGCAGCCAGGCCTGGACTCAGCAAAATGGTATCCTGATAGATGCATCCGTCATTGGCCACGGTTTGCACCCAGTATTGACCAGGTTGGTTGGTGATCAGCAACTGGTTGGTGCTGTTGTCCGACCAAAGATAGCTTTGGTAGCCGCCTCCCGCATTGAAAAACGTAGTTTTTCCCGGACAAAGGGTCGTGTCAGGCCCCAGATCGACCCCCTGCCAGAACTGGCTGAAGGTGACCACAATAGTATCGCTGCCCGCACAGCCAAAGGTATCCGTGACCGAAACCCAGTAAGTGCCCACGTTCTGAAAGGTGTAAGTAGGATTGGTGGAATTGTCAAACCACAAAAAGGAATTATACAAGGGTCCCGGATCCACCAAAAGCAGGGTATCGTCGCAAACATGCACATTTGGGCCCAAAAATCCGTGGGGATGGGGCACCACATTTACCGCCAGGGTATCGCTCACCACCCCACAGGAGGCCGAATAGGTGACAGAATAATTTCCACTGACCGGGGCCACAATCTGAGGCAAAGTTGATCCCGTACTCCAGAGATAACTCACTGAAGGATAAGCCATTCCAATCAAAACTGAATCGCAGCCTACAGTGTCTGGCCCCAAACCCTCTGACAAAGAGGCAATTGAATAGACAGCAATCGTATCTGAAATCACCCCACAATAAGCAGAAATGATCTGTACAGAATAAATGCCTGAAGAATCAACCACCAGGCTGGGGCTGGTGCTGCTGTCGCTCCAGAGGTAAAAAGCCAGGGGGAAATAGACGTCCAGGCTCAAGGGAGCACAAATGGTAGTATCTTCAGGCAAGGTTACCAGGGCAATGAGTTCGTCTGCGCCAATGGTTTGCTGCAGGGGACGACCGTCCCCGTCAATATCCGTGTAAACATTCGGCAAATTATCCCCCTGGCCAATCAAATCAGAATTGCAGATGTGCAGGTCCTGGGTATTGTAATAATGGGGATCCACGGAAAATGAATTTGCATCCTGTCCGCTGATACTTTGCCACGCATTTAAAGTGTTATAATCCAGGGAATTAAAGCGGGTTAACTTAAGTCCTTCTGAATAATAATTATTGAAATCCAGATTAGAATTGGTATTGCCAGTACCGTAGAAAAGCACATAAGTCTGGCTGTTGGGGGCAGATTTATTGACCAGGTTATTATTGCGAACCATGACACGGTCTGTTCCTGCCATTTCCAATACCCGATGGGTTCCCAGGTCGTTTGCGTTATGGTAATATAGATTATTCGCAAACACCAAAGCCCCTTTGTGACCCACAAAAAGGCCGTCTCCCTCGGTCGAAATGAAGTTATTGGCAATCAGCATTTCCCGCCCAATCACAGAATTTCCCGAAATAATCTCCACTCCTTCCGTGATATGATCCCAAATTTTATTCCCGCTGATCTCAATGTCGTTTTGGCTGGTATTCAGCCTGATTCCTCCCCTGCCCGCAGTGGGCAAAGCATTCAACAGATCGACTGAAATGAGATTTGCCTTCACTTCCAGCCTTTCCTGGGAAAACAGGTCGATAGAAATGCGTTGCACATTGCGCAGCTTATTTTCCAAAATGCGGTTTCCTCCTTCCCTGCCGCTCGAATTCTGGGCAAAAACGATCCCCATGCCGCCCCCGTTAAACTGATTGGCGCGAATAAGATTGGCGGTGTCTTTGGTCGCAGGGCTGTATATGCAGGCATGATTTCCGTAGGAAGTGGTGGCGGGAAAAGGCGCAATCAGATGACAGGCCACGATGCGGTTGAGGCAGGCCCCGTTTTGCAGTTGAATAATGCGGGAATAAGTCGTGCCTGTGGAACGGAAAGTCAGGTTGCGAAAGCGGATGAAATCCGCGCTGTCGAGGTTGGCCACGTAGTTTTGGGTGGAAGTGCCACTGAAATTGATTTCCACCTGGGAAGTATCGCCAAATTCTGATTGAAACGTGATGTTATTTAATAAGGAGGCACCGCGAATTTCTGTGAGGGTAAATTGCTCATTATAAAATCCCGGTCGCAAATTGAACACCACTGAGTCGCACACTCCTCCCTTCTCCAGAAAGTAAACAGCTTCATTGATGGTGGTAAAGTCTGGGGAAGTGCCTCCAATGGTGTAAAACCCCTGCAAAGGACGGTAAAACTGGAGTTTTTTGATGGTGTCATTGGCGGTAAACTGGTCGGGACTGCCATTGGGTTGAGAGGTCCATACCACAAAATCCCAGGCTGAATTGGCGGCCCCAAAGGTGAAAGCGCCCAGATTGATGGGTGCAGAAGTGGCACCAGCAGGAAGGTTTCCAGAAAAACTGACGGGTGTTTGCAGGATGCCATTCACTGACCAGTTGATTTGCAGACTGGTGAGCGTAGTTAATCCCTGATTTTCAATGGAAACGGTGGGGCTGATTACAGAATCACAATAAGGAAAAGTGAAGCTGCCCAGCGCGACTGGCTTCGCATTCAGGCTGAGGGCACTGAATTCGTCTGCTCCCATATCAGGAGTGGTCAGGTTGCGGGAATCGCCGTCAATGT
The DNA here is from genome assembly GCA_020635905.1 of Bacteroidia bacterium. Taxonomy (GTDB): domain Bacteria; phylum Bacteroidota; class Bacteroidia; order J057; family JADKCL01; genus JACJYV01. The sequence goes on along the minus strand of JACJYV010000004.1, from coordinate 426,326 downwards.
CTTGGGTAATTCCTGTAAAAGGCCGAGCGGCACCATCCAGGAAAAACTGAGTGGCATGAAGGTCCAGGTTAGAATAAAAATTGGGATCCACTGCAAGGGAATTTGCATCCTGGCCTGTGGCCAGTTGCAGGGCAGAAAGACTGGTCTGGTTGCCATTCCAGTCTGCCAGAAAAGGCCCGTTGGCAAAGTAATCGTTATAATCAATGGAATCCACCACGGCGACAGGCACCGCGCTGAAAGGATAATTGATCCCGCTGGCCGCCAGAATATTATTGAAAAGCTTATTTCCCGTTCCACCACTGAAACAAAGGGCTCCCCCCTGGGCATTACTGCCAAAATGATGCACGGAGTTGAAAACCACATCTGCATGCTGGCAATTGACCAGGAAAATTCCCCAATAAATGCCACTTCCACCAGTTGCAACAAAGTTATTGGCCACCCGAAAGCTGGGCGAAAGCCCGGCCGTGACGCTGCTCAGGTACAATCCGTAGCCTCCCTTGCTGATTTCCACCCTGTTTCCCGTCAGGCTGATGTCCTCACAGCTTTGCATTTGCAGCGCCAGGTAGCTCGACGAAGGCGTTTCAGAACTGATCAGGTTATTTTCAACCGTCAGACTGTCCTGATACCAGAGCATCACACTGCGGGAAGTGGTACTGTCCTGGATCTGATTGTGCTCCAGGCGGGTACCCGATTCCAGTTGGGTTGGCGAGATTCCCTGAAAATAAATCCCAATATTTCCTCCCCTGACGAGGCAATTACGAATCAGGTTATAATTGTCCAGACTCAGATCAGAATTATAAACCACGGCTTTGTCATCAGAAACACCATTTCCGGACGTACTTTCCAGTGCACAATTGAGAATCTGGTTGTGATCTGCCCCTCCTCTGAGCACCAGGGCCCGTCCGTAGGTATTGCCTTTGGCCCGGATCGTGATTTTACTCACCGTCACATAATCCATGGTATCCAGCAGCAAGGTGTAATTTTCCACGGGATTGAGTGAATTGAATTGCAACACCACCTGAGAACTGTCGCCATTTTGTGAACGGAAAGTAATCGTATTGGCAGAAGAGACGCCAAAAATCTGCGGGATATGAACTTGTTCTGTATAAATCCCGTTTCGCACATCAAAAATGACGGGGCCTGCGATTCCGTTGGTTACCAGGGCCGAGACCGCACCATTGAAACTTGCGTAGTCGGGGGTGATTCCACCTATGGTGTAGGTGCCCATCAGGGCCTGAGAAAAGGTGAAGGCAGGAGCAAGCAGAAAAATGGTCACCCAAAGGGCTAAAAATCGCGGCATATTCGCAGGTTAAATTCGAAAAGTAAAATTAGAAATAAACAAGCGTATGTTTTTTGCCGTTCAGGACGATTTTTCCACCGTTGAATTGAAGATTGACCTTATTTTATTGTAGATTTAAGCCTCAAACCCAGACCATTTTAATCTTTTAACAAAACTGTCAGAAAATTATGGCACTTGGAGATCGCATGCCTGCTATTCGGGAAAGGCTGAAAAAACGACCGGTCAGGCGGTTTGCCACTGAAAAATTCATCAAAGCAGCCCTGGGTGTGCTTAACCGCACACAGATTGAAGGCCGCCACATTCTGAGCCGTGAGGAGGTGGATGAGCGCATGACGAGCTACAAAAGCCGTTTTGTGGAAATCGACGGTTACAGAATTCATTACCGCGACGAAGGCAGCGGGGAAGGTCTGCCCATTGTTCTCCTGCACGGCATGGCGGCTTCCCTATTCGTGTGGAATGACTGGGTGAGAATCCTGAGCACCCGGCATCGGGTGATTCGTCTGGACATGCCTGGATTTGCCCTTTCTGACCCCATCAAGCCTCAAACTGAGATTGGGGTGCCTTTCTTTGTTGATAAAATCGAGAAATTTTTGCGGGCGTTGGGAATTCAGGAATGTAATCTGGTGGGAAACTCACTGGGGGGTTGGATCGCCTGGGAATTCAGCACCTATTTCCCGGACATGGTGAACAAACTCACGCTGCTGAATGCAGCTGGCTATGTGACCCGCGAAACCCGTCCGCCAAGCGTGGGAATTCTGAGCTCGCCCAAAATTATGCACCTGGTGCGTACGGGAGTGCCCAAAATGTTGGTCAAAATGCTGATCCGTCAGTCTTATGGAGATCCCAAAAAACTCAAAAAAGAATTTGTCGAACGGCACTACACTCTGACCAACCGTGAGGGTAATCTGGCTTCACTTTTCAGGATTGCCAATACAGAAATTTCCCCTGATTCTGAACGCATCCAAACGGTGCAAATCCCCACTTTGATCATGTGGGGAAGCAAAGACCGGGTCATTGACATCAAAGACGCACACAGATTTGCCAAAGATATTCCCCATAATAAGCTCGTTATTTACGAAAAAGTGGGGCACATTCCCATGGTCGAAATTCCTGAGCAATCCGCGGCTGATCTGGAAGCTTTCCTGAGTAATGGACTGACTTCTGACACCTTAGCCAGGGCAAAGGGTTGAAAAGGATCATTGACTTATTAAAGATTTTTGAAGAAATTCAGCACATGAAAAAATTGCAACGTGGTTATGAAAAGGGAATTATCTTAGCCTTCCTTTTTCTCTTGTTCACAAACGGGGCTTTCGCCCAATCCACCTGGAGCAGGGTTCACAAAATTTTACAGGCAAATTGTACGGGTTCAGGCTGTCACGGCGGCTCCAGTCCCATTCTGTTTGACCTCGGGGCAAGTGAAACGGCAGTTTATAATGCCCTGGTAAATCAGCCTCCTGCCAACCCGGCGGCCAATGCCAAAGGAAATAAGCTGATCGACCCCGGACATCCTTACAACAGCTTTTTGCTGCGTAAGATTGGCAATAACATGGACAGCTATTTTGGTCTTCAGGTTGCCGAAGGCAACGAAATGCCCACCTCTGGTTCACCTCCGTTGGATGATTATGAAGTGGAACTGGTCAGGCAATGGGTCCTGGCGGGCGCTCCCCAAAGCGGCAATGCATTTGATACCTCCCTGGTTTATGATTATTACAAAAACGGCCTTGGGATGGCCATGCTTACCCCTCCTGCCCCACCTGCAGCCAACCAGGGTAAGCAAATCCGTCTTGGTCCCATATTCCTCGACAAGCTGTCTGCCAGCAATTACGATGAGGTTGAATACCTGAAAAAAGAGAAATTTCGCATTCCTTACGATTCAGAAGTCAGCCGCATTGATGGCTTTATGAACTGGCAATCTCACCACTTCCTTTTGTTTGTTTGGGACGATTCTGCCACGGCCGCCCAATATGATGAGGGGTTGCGTTTGGTAAGCATTCTGAATACAGCCACGGACGGCAATAAGGCTTTTACTGGCGCCTGGCAGTTCGATGGAAGCCGTGTTTTGCCCGAAGGAACAGCTTATTTCTGGGACAAAACCACCTGGCTCGACCTGAATTACCACATTAAGAATTACAGCACAGATTCCATTCTGGCGGTCGATTTCTATATGAATGTGTATTATCAGCCCAGGGGCTCTGGTAAGCTCGAAATGAAAGCTCACCTGCAGAATAACGGAGGATTATTCCTGTTTCCCCAGCAAAGCACCACCCTTACCATGACCGAAAACTTCAGCGGGGATGGTAAAAAACTCTGGATGATCTCGTCCCACACCCACAAATTTGGCACGGACTACGATATTTATGTGCGCAATCCCAATGGTTCCAAGGGAGATCAGATCTATGAAGGATTCTATAACGAAGATTACACCTTTCCCCAGGGCTTCTACAACTGGACTCACCCTGCGGTCAGAACCTGGGACTCACTTTACCTTATTTCCAAGGGGTACGGGTTGATCCATGAAACCAGTTATAATAACACCTCGAATAATTTTGTCACCTTTGGTCTGACCACCAATGATGAAATGCAGCTGAGTACCTATTTGTACGTGGATGAGAGTGCGGTGGGAACGGATCCTGAAGAGGCCAATCCATTCCTCTTTAATCTCTATCCCAACCCTGCCCACAAGGAAGCAACCCTCACTTATAATCTGAAGTCCGCGTCAGAAATCACGGTGGATTTGGTGGATTATACGGGGAAAATCTACCATTTGGAGTCTCTGCAGGACCAGCCTCCGGGCACCCACCAGGTGGTGGTCAATGCTGCCAGATATAATCTGGCTACCGGTGTATATTTCGCCCGGCTGGGGGTGAATGGTGATTATTTTACCAAAAAGATGGTGCTGGTAGATTAACATTCTTTCAATAAAACTCAATGACAAAGGCGGTTTTCTCAGGAAGACCGCCTTTGTTGTAAGAAATCAACAGGTTTTGTGAAAACGGTTCGGGCCTGGAAGATGACGTTCAGGTTCAGGAATGGGCCATTCAGCTTGCTATACTGACCGCTCAGGTGGAAAAAGGGCTCAATTCGGCCCAAAATGCAACTTCAGGCATGGGGTTTGTCGTTATAACCATAGATTATTAACCATAAAGATTAACCGCCATGAAAAAACCCATCATCATCGTAGCCATCCTGCTCCTTAGCTTAAGTTCATTCGCAGTAGTCAAAGCCGGCCCGGTAATGTTCTGGCTGAAAGACGAAAGCGTATCCCGGTTTTTCGGAACTTCTGTTCATCTGAGCAACGGCCCCCTGATCCTGATTGGACTGGCGCTTTTAGCAGGAATTATTTCCCTTGGAGTGCTGGGTGCGAGAGCAGAGTTGAAAAGGGAAGAAAACCGCAAACTTATGATGCGGGAAAAATACCGGGCCAGCCGCGCTGCCTGAGCGCAGGCCCTGAAATCGAGGCAAACCTGACATAACAATTGCAAACCCTGACGTGACCGGACTTTTCCGGTCACGTTTTTTATTTTCAGGCTGATATCAACTGGTTATGAGGGAAAAGGAAAATTATTATTTACAGATTTTAAAAGAATTTGAATCCTAGCCGCCCCGGGATTCTAAAAATTGAATTAATTTTAGTATTATTGAAAGAGAAAAGGTCAACAATTTTTTAAATAGAAAATCCCTGAAACAATCCCGGCAAACTTCTGGAATCCGGGTTGAATTGGATGAATTTAAATAAATGTTGATGACACCCTCTTTAATCACCTTCGCAAAACCCTTGGAAAGAGAAAAGCTATTCATTTCCCTCTCCCCTTCCTGCGCCAACCATGCCCTGAACGGGCATTCCTGCAAATATTTTATTCAAAATTCACTTAATAAAACTTAACTATGGAACCATTACTTGGCCAGATATCGGCCTTTGGATTCAATTTCGCCCCCCGAGGGTGGATGGAATGTTGGGGACAATTGCTCTCCATCTCCCAAAACTCAGCGCTATTTTCTCTGCTTGGCACCACCTACGGTGGTGACGGACGAACAACCTTTGCCCTGCCCGATTTGAGAGGCCGGGCCTCCCTGGGCGATGGAAATGGCCCTGGCCTTACCCCGAGGCAACTCGGAGGCAAATCGGGAAGTGAAACCAATACCCTTACCATTTCCAACCTGCCCTCCCACAACCACCTGATCACAGGAACTGCCACAGGTACACCCCAGGTGAATAATCAGGCAGGTCAACAGGATTCACCCGAAGGCGCTGTTCCCGCAGTTGCTTCTGATGATAGCTACACCGACTCCTCCAACGCAATCGGCCTGGCCAATTCGATCCAGATTAATACCACGGGTCTGACCATTGGAATTGCCGGGGGAAATTTTCCCGTAAACAACATGCAGCCTTTTTTGGTAATCAACTGGTGTATCGCAACCCAGGGCATATTCCCATCACGCTCCTAATCAACCCCTAAATCAAGAAAAAAAATGCAATCATTTATAGGAACAATCCAGCCATTTGGATTCAATTTTGCCCCTAGGAACTGGGCGAAATGTGACGGGCAGTTGATTTCCATTGCCCAAAATTCCGCTCTTTTCTCCCTGATCGGAACTTATTACGGAGGAAACGGAACCACCAACTTTGCTCTGCCCGATTTGCGCGGCAGAACTTCCCTCTGCTGGGGTCAGGGACCCGGGCTGACAGATCGCCCCATTGGTCAGCCAGGAGGCACAGAAACCACCACGGTTACGGTCAATAATATGCCGGCTCACAACCACGTCTTAACCGGCACCGCACATGGCACAGCCCAGGTAAACAGCGCGGCTGGTCAGCAGGATTCCCCTGCCAGTGCCGTGCCTGCAGTTTCTCCCAATGATGATTACACAACTGTTGCCAATGCCTCTGGCCTCACCAATTCAGTAATCATCAACACCAGCGGTCTCGGGCTCAGCCATACGGGTGGAAATCAATCCGTCAACAACATGCAACCCTATACCGTGGTCAACTGGTGTATTTGTCTTTATGGTATTTATCCTTCAAGGGGCTAATTATTCAACCTTAAACTAAGATCATTATGAATCCACTTATGGGAACAATCCAGGCTTTTGGCTTTAGCTTTGCACCAAAAGGCTGGCTTTCTTGCGATGGCCAATTATTGGCTATCTCATCCAATACAGCACTTTTCTCTCTTCTTGGCACCACCTACGGAGGCAATGGTACCACCACTTTCGGAATCCCCGATTTGCGTGGCCGTCTGATGCTCCACCAGGGCCAGGGACCAGGGCTCACCAACCGGGTTATCGGCGAAATGAGTGGCAGCGAAACCACCACCCTGACCGTAGCCAGTATGCCCAGTCACACCCACCCCTTTGGCGGGTCCATGACCGGAACTCCACTGGTAAATAAATCTGCCGGCGCACAGGACAGCCCGGTGGGAGCAGTACCTGCAGTTGCCTCCAACGATAACTATACGGATTCTTCAAACTTTCCGGGACTCCCCAATTCCGTCACCGTGGATACCAGCCAGCTGGTGGTCAGCAATAACGGAGCAGGAACCCCTTATAACAACATGGAACCCTTCCTCGTGATCAACTGGTGCATTGCCCAGTACGGAATTTTTCCATCACGTAGTTAATCACCTTAAAATTTTAGTATTATGGAACCATTTATCGGCCAGATTCAAATGTTTGGCTTCAACTTCCCCCCCAGGGGATGGGCATTCTGTGACGGGCAGTTGCTCCCCATTTCCCAGTATTCCGCCTTATTTTCCCTTTTGGGGACTATGTACGGCGGCGATGGGAGAACAACCTTTGCCTTGCCCGACCTTCGTGGCAGGGTGGCAATTCATCCCGGCCATGGCCCGGGATTGAGCGATTATCGTGTGGGACAGAAAGGCGGGGTGGAAACCGTCACGCTCAACATTACCCAAATTCCTTCTCACAATCACATTGCGACAGGAACCCCCAGGGTAAACTCACAGTCTGGTCAACAGGACAGCCCTGAAGGTGCAGTTCCCGCAGTTGCCACCCAAGACACTTATACTGATGCAGCCAATGCAAATGGATTGGCCAACTCAGTAACAGTTACGGTAGGGAATGAAGGCGGAAGCCAGCCCCACACCAACATTCAACCCTACCTGGGCATTTATCACTCCATCGCACTGCAGGGAATTTTTCCCTCCAGAGGTTAATCACTTAAAAAAATCATCATGAATCCATTTATAGGACAAATTCAAATGAACGGCTTTAACTTTGCTGCCAGAGGCTGGGCCTTCTGTGACGGCCAGTTATTGCCAATTTCCCAAAACACAGCTCTTTTCTCACTCCTTGGCACTACCTATGGAGGCGATGGAAGAACGACTTTTGGACTTCCCGACCTGCGCGGGCGGGTGGCTATCCATCCCGGCCATGGTCCCGGGCTCTCCAATTACAACTGGGGGCAAAGAGGAGGTGTGGAAACCGTCACGCTTAACGTTACAGAGATGCCTTCCCACAACCACAGTGCAACCGGCACCCCCAAGGTAAATAAACAGGCAGGTGGTCAGGATAGTCCCGAAGGGGCAGTTCCTGCAGTTGCTCCTGATGATACCTACACGGATTCTGCCAATGCCAACGGGCTTGCAAATTCGATTGCTGTAACTGTTGCTAATAACGGAGGCAACATGCCCCACACCAACATTCAGCCCTATCTGGGTATTTATCATTCCATTGCCTTGCAGGGAATTTTCCCCTCCAGAGGATAAAAATGATTCACACAAAAATGGGGGACGGTTTCCGTTCCCCATTTTTCTTTTATTAACTTCACAAACCACTATGAGTATCAAATTAGGAGTCATTACTTCAAGATCAAATGTTTTACCCCGCCTGGGCAAAGAGTTTATTGGCGGAATAAAAAGTGCCTTTGCCTCACTGAACATGCCTGTGCCCGAAATTGTGGTCGAAGACCTGGGACTGGGAGGAAGTGAAAAAACAATTTCAGATCTGGCCCAAAAAATGGCCCTTCAACACGATCCCGCGGCCATTATTGGTTTGGGAGGCAGCAATGCATTCCCGGTTTTCAAGACCATTTTTTCAGCCAATGAAATCCCCTTCATTTTCAGTGACCTGGGGGAAAATTTCTTCTGGGGAAGCGATCGGGATCAATATGCATTTCGCAATTCCCTTGAACTAAACCGGGCAGCCCTCTTCATGGGCAAAAAAGCAGCAGACGAAGGCAGAAAAAAACTGAGTATTGCCAGCTCGTTTTACGATTCTGGCTATCACCTCTCCACAGCCTACCTGCGTGGGTTTGAATATGGCGGGGGAACAATCCAAAACTGGTTTACCCATCAGTACATGCCCAAACCCGAAGGGTTTGTCAGTTACCGCGAGATGCTGCGGGAACAATCCATAGATCAGGTATTTGCGGTACTCAGCCGGGACGAGGGGAAATATTTTCTGGAGACCTTTCTTCAGGATAACATCCTGGAAAGCGTCACCCTGAGTGGAATTGGCACCATGTTTTTGCCAGATTTCCTCAAAGATTCAACTTGTCAGGACGGTATTTTGCATGGGATGTCCTGGGCGCCATCTGTTCCAGGAGAAATCAACGAAAAATTTAAGCAGGAAATTCAAAAGCATACAGGCAAACCTGCTACATTTTACTCCCTCCTGGGCTGGGAAAATGGCCTTTTCCTGGCCAAAGCCATCACTGAGACTGGCTCTTCGAGTCCCTTTGCTGACGACATTGCTGCGGCCTTGCCAAAAGTTTCTGTAGAAAGCCCCAGAGGAAATCTCCATTTCAACAATCCAAATCAAACTACTGATCCCAGCCAATTTCTGTTTCGTTCACGTTACCATAATGGAAATTGGGAACAGGCTTTCGAGGCAGAGCTTGAAGCCCCGGGAAATCTGGAGGAAATGCTGGCCGAGGAGAAAAAAATCTTCGAAAAGGCAGAGCCCAGTGGTTGGCTGAATCCCTACCTGGGAATCTGATCAAAACGACTTTGATTTTTCAATAAATAAAAAACCAGGGGAAAAGTCAGGGAAAATGGCCCATTTTTTGTTTCCCTTTCATCCCAATTGATTGTAATTTTACCTCCAACCATTCTAAATCCAAATGAAAAACACCATATTAATCCTGCTTTCATGCCTTTTCCTGCTGTCGGCCGTTTCCGTGCGTGCCCAGGAAGGCAATGCCACCATTACTGCAGTTGATCTGAAATACGGCACCCGTAAGCATACTGAGGCATTTCGCATTTCTATGGGCCAGGTCACCACCGTGGGCACCCAGGAAGTCCTTTTCAGCATCAATAACGAAAAAGTATATAAAGGAAAAGAAGCTGATGCCCTCGGGCCTGAGTACATTATCAATCTCGACTCACTGAACGGAGAGGGCACAGTCAATTCTGCAGCAGATGGGAAGGTGCTGCTGACGGTCAAAAATCGCACTCTCTACCAGGGAGATAAAGCGCTGATCACGGCCGAGGCATACAACGCAGGTAAGCTGAAGCTGTTTTTCCGTGAACCCATCAAAGGTGGCAAAGTCCGCGGATCCTATGCAGGCAAAAGGCTTTCTGCCAAAGAAACTGTACTGGTCATGATCGTGCTGTCACAGGACATGCTCGGGCTGCAACTTTAAAAAATGGGCGCCCCGGCTAATCTGAAACCCTATAAATCCATCCCCCGTCACAAGGGGCTGGGGCCGTTGGGCAACGTCCGGCAGATTGCGAAAGGCATGCTGCCTTTTTTAAGGCGAAGCCGCGAAGAACTGGGAGACCTGTTTGCCGTTGACCCGCCTTTTAAGCGCCTGGTAATTGTCTCAGATCCTGAAATTGCCAAGTACGTTCTTCAGGAAAACAACAAAAACTACCTGAAAAGCTTTGGTTACAAAATCCTGCGCTTGTTTTTGGGCAACGGCTTGCTGACCAATGAAGGAGATGACTGGCGCCGCCAGCGGCGACTGGCTCAACCTGCTTTTTACAAGCAGGCTTTGGCCAATCTGGTGGCCGACATGGCCGACGAATCCATGAAAATCGCCCAAAGATGGGCGGAAATGGCAAAAAACGGGGTAGAACTGGATGTGGACCGCGAAATGAACGAGGTGACCCTGAGAATTGTGGCCCGTTCCCTTTTTGGAGCAGACGTGGGTGGAAAAATTGAGGAAATCAGTGAAGCCATTACCACCCTCAACAAATTTGCGATGAAGAGGATTACCAATCCTTTTCCCCTCCCGACCTGGTTTCCTAACAAAACCCGCAAACTTTTCCTGAAAAGCAGCGGCGCCCTCGATAAAATCATCTACGACATCATTGCCGACCGCCGCAGGCGTGGCATTGAACAGCATGACCTCACCGGGCTGCTCATGGCCGCCACCTACGAGGAGACGGGCGAACACATGAACGACCTGCAATTGAGGGACGAATTGATGACCATCTTCGTGGCTGGCCACGAAACTACAGCCAATGCCATGGCCTGGGCCATGTATTCCGTGGCCCAAAATCCTGAAATTGCTCAAAAAATCCGCCAGGAAGCTCATGAGGTACTGGCTGACCGTTCGCCAGGCTTTGAGGACGTGCGAAATCTCCAGTATTCACTTCAGGTGATCGAAGAAAGCATGCGCATGTTTCCGCCAGCCTGGGTAATTGGCCGAAAAAACATCGAGGCAGACCAGTTTGGGGAGTATCACATTCCACCCAATACCAATATCCTGGTTTCAGTTTATGAAATTCACCACCATCCCAAACTGTGGGACTCGCCCGAAACCTTCAATCCAGATCATTTTTCGCCCGAGAAAAGAAAGAATATTGGCAAATATGCCTATTTCCCGTTTGGTGGCGGTCCCCGCCTGTGCATTGGCAATACTTTTGCCCTGATGGAAATGCAGATTTTACTTTCCTGCATTCTGCGTGAAGTAAATCTTGAAGTGGTGGAAGGCCATCCCGTCGAATTGGAGCCTATTATTACCCTTCGCCCCAAACATGGCATCAAACTAAGGCTCAATCCAGCTGGCTGAATTGTCAGCCAACAAACATGTTAGCATCCTGTATAAAAAATCGCTTGGCTTAACATGCCAAAGCCCTATCTTTGTTTTGCATTGTAATCAGTCAACCATGGTCCGCAAATTCCAAACAAATTTACTTACTCTGTTCATACCTTTATTGCTGTTCTTTTCGTGTGGAAACGATGGTAATTCCTCCTCTGGAAATACTGAAAATGAAGTCATTCCAGAACTGACCCGTTTCGAAGAAAATGGAAAATACGGCTTCAAAAATGAGGTGACCAAAGCCATTGAGATCCCTGCAGAATTTGAAAGTGCACTCGACTTTTCAGAAGGTCTTTCAGGGGTCAAAAAGAACGGGAAATTTGGTTTTATCAACCACAAAGGCCACGAGGTGATCGAGTTTGAATACGAAGAAATCACACCTTTCATGGAAGGAAATGCCTGGGTCAAGAAAGGCGGAAAGTGGGGCAAAATTGACAAAGACGGCAACACCACCACACCTTTGGAATACGATGATTTTCAATTCTTTACGGACGATTACTACAAGGTAAAAAAAGGAGAATTATGGGGCGCCATGGATCATAAAGGCAAAATTGTGGTCAAAGTGGAGTATGATCAGGTTTGGGAATTCAAACAGGGATTTTTCACCGTGAGTAAGGGCGAGAAATATGGTTTTGTAGGCGAAAATGCTGCAGAAACTGTACCTGTGGAGTATGATTATGTATTTCCCTTCACGGAAGAAGGTTTGGCCGTGGTGGAAAAAGGCGGTAAAAAAGGATTTGTGGGAAAAAGCGGAGAAATCGCCATTCCCATTGAATATGTGGGCGCCTGGGCTTTTTCTGATGGATTGGCCAAGGTCAGTATCAATGGCAAATACGGATTCCTGAACACCTCGGGTGATCTGGTGGTACCCGCCAAATTTGATGAAGCAGATAAATTCCGCAAAGGCGAAGCCTGGGTGACTCTGGGTGCCAAACAGTTTTACATTGACCCGACGGGAAACTGCATCCGCGACTGCTAATATTTCACCCAAAAACCCAATCCATTGCTTTCCCGCGACTACCTTTTACGTCAGCTCGAACAATTTGCCCAGGCGATGGCAAAAATCATTGGCCTGAAAAAGGACGGATTCTATGACCAGGCCCTGGAAGAGTTGGACCTGGTCATAGCCCATTCGGGCGATGCCCGTCGCATCATGGAACTTTTGCAGGAAGGCAGGCTCGGTCCTCCCCTCCCACCCGATTGTCCGCCAGACCTGATTTCTGCGGTGGCTGACCTTTGCTATGAAAAATCCATTTTACTGGAAAATACGGGAAATTTAGAGGAGTCACTGGATTGGCAGATAAAGACGCTTCATCTGCTGTTGAACTCCCTTTTGGCAGAGAGGCACATTCTCAAATTGAAAGAGGAAAACCGCGCGGAGGAATTGATCAGGAAAATTGGATCAGAAAATTTACCCGAAAAGGTATTTAACCTGGCCAGCCAGTATTTCAGAGATTCCCTGCCCTAAATCAGTTGAGCATCCCCGCAATGCTTGCGGTGAGGAAACCCGCCAATGTGCCACCAAAGACAGACAAAAGCCCCAATTTGGAGATAAGGGTCCTTTGGTTGGGGGCAATCCCGCCCAGGCCACCAATCTGAATGGCGATGGAGCTGAAATTGGCAAAGCCACACAGGGCGTAGGTGGTGATAATGACCGATCGCTCGGAAATAGCGCCGTGCTCGAGCGCAGTCAGGCCGCTGTAGGCCACAAACTCATTGACAATGGTTTTGGTTCCCAGCAAACTGCCAACCAGCAGGGTATCATTCCATTCCACCCCAATGATCCAGGCAAAATAGCGAAAAACCTGTCCCAGCAGATATTGCAGGGAAAAGGTATCAAAGGCCCCGTCTGTGGAGCAGAAAATCAGACTGTTGAGGCTGTGACCCGAAAGAGACATGGTTCCCACCCAGCCCAAAAATCCGTTGACCATGTAAATGATCCCAATGAAGGCAATCAGCATGGCGCCAACATTGAGGGCCAGTTGCAGGCCCTGGGAGGTGCCGTTGGCAATGGCATCAATAAAATTGGCCCCAATTTTCTCATTGCTCACCGCCAGATCCGTATTGATGGATTTCCAATCCGTTTCAGGAACCAGAATTTTGGCCATCACAATGGCTGCGGGGGCATTCATCAAAGAGGCTGTCAACAGGTGAGAAGCAAATTTTTGTTGCAAAACGGGATCATCTCCACCCAGCATCCCCACATAAGCCGCCAGTACAGAACCTGCAATGGTAGCCATCCCGCCCGTCATAAGACACATAATCTCAGACTTGGTCATCCCTTCAATATAAGGTTTGACCAGCAAGGGAGCCTCAGTTTGCCCTAACAGAACGTTGCCTGCGGCCGAAATACTTTCTGCGCCTGAAAGGCGCATGGTGCGGGCCATGATCCAGGCAAATGCCTTGACCACCTTTTGCAGGATACCCAGGTAATAAAGTCCGCTGGTAAGGGCAGAAAAGAAGATCAGAATAGGTAATACCTGAATGGCGAAAACAAAGCCAGCGTAGGGGTTGGAGGGGTCCATCCACTTGTCGCCAAACACAAACCTGGCTCCGTCCTGGGCAAAACCCGTAACGGCCACAAATCCGTTGCTGATGTAGCCAAAGCCAGTTACAAACCAGCTTACCTTACTCAACAAAACGGCAATCACCAGTTGAAGGCCAATGCCTACCAGCACCAGCCTCCAGCTGATATTTTTGCGATCACGTGAAAAAAGGACTGCGATCCCAATCAGGACCACGATTCCCAATACACCCCGGCCGATATGTTCCAGCATCAGTTATTTTCTCCTTCCAGACGGTTAATTTCATCCCTGTATTTGGCCGCTTCCTCATACTCTTCGTTGGAAAGCGCTTCCTCAATCAGGGTATTCAGGCGGCGAATGCGGTCAGGAATGGCCAGATCTTCCAGTTCCACCTGCTCCTCTTCACCTTCCATTTCTGGAAATTCTTCATCCATTTCTGCTGAACCGGGCAATTCGTCGTCTTCTTCCTCATCTGTGACCTCAATGCCGGCCACCGCGAGTACTGCCTCGTAGGTATAAATGGGAACTTTGAAACGCACTCCAATTGCCACCGCGTCACTGGTCCGCGAATCGATCTCATGGATCTTGCCATTCGCTTCGAAAATCAGCCGGGCATAAAAAATGCCTTCTCTCAGTTCCGTAATGATGACTTCAAGGAGTTCAAGACCAAAGGTTTTGGCAATGGAAACGATCAGATCGTGGGTCATGGGCCGGTTGGGCTTGATATTTTCAATCTCCAAAGCAATTGCCCTGGCCTGAAAACCATCAATAATAATGGGAAGCCGGCGATTGCCTTCAACCTCGCCCATTACCAATGCAAAATGCCCTACCTCAGATTGTGAAGAGGATAAGCCCAGAATATCCAGGAGGATCTTTTCTTCCACTTTGGTGCCTTTTTGATTTAGCCCTTGAGTTCTTTTACTCTTTGGGTCATTTTGGGAACTACCTCAAACAAATCTCCAACGATACCATAGTCGGCAATTTTGAAGAAAGGTGCTTCGGGGTCTTTGTTGATGACCACGATATTTTTGGAGGAGTTAACCCCGGCGAGATGCTGGATCGCACCGGAAATTCCCATTGCAATATACAAATTTGGCCCGATTTGAATGCCAGTTTGTCCCACGTGTTCGTGGTGAGGACGCCAGTCCATATCGGCCACGGGTTTTGAACAGGCCGTTCCTGCTTTCAGGGCATCTGCCAGTTCGAGCAATACCGTCCAGTTTTCGGGACCTTTGAGTCCACGTCCACCTGAAACTACAATTTCGGCTTCAGTAATAGAAATGCCGCTGCTGGCGTGCTCTTCCCCCAGAACCTGGGTGCGGAAGGGAACTCTGTCAAAATTGAGTGAGATATTCTCTACGGGTTTGGGGTCCCTTCTTTCTTTATAGGCGTTGCTGCGTACGGTAATAACCACTGAATCACGGGTGGATTCAATGGTTTCAACCCCTTTGCCAGTATTTGCCAGTTTCTGAACCTGGAATCCGTTGGCCGGATCGGGCAGACTGATTACGCCACTGAGCAGAGCGGCATCCAGTTTGATCGAAAGCCGGGGAGCGATGGCCTTGCCATTATAGGTCTGAGCCAGTACCACCACTTTGGCGCCTGCAGTTTTGGCTGCCTGAGCGACTGCGGCTGAATAGCCCTGGTCGTTGAAGGCATCAATTCCAGAGACGGTGTACACTTTGGAAACACCGTACTCGCCCAGGGTGGAAGCTGCATTTTCAGCACCCGGCCCGATAGCTACAGCTACCACGTCAGTACCCATTTTGGCGGCGAGGTCATTGGCCAGGGTAGCTGCCTGCAATACAGGCTTTTTCACGGTTCCCTGGCTGTGTTCTGCAAATAATAAAACAGACATATTTTAATATTCTTTCAATTCAACAATAGGAAAACGGCCTCAGATCAGGCCCTTGTCGTGAAGCATATCCACCAGCTGGGCGGCATTTTCGGGCTCCACATAGATGCAACCTGCCTTGGCAGACGGCAATTCCAGTTTTTTGGTCAACACATAGGCATCCATGGGATGTCCGGCCACCACTTCGAGGGGCTTGGTACGGGCCATCATGATACCCCGCATGTTGGGAATACGCCATTCAGCCATACCTTTCTGGCAGCTCAGCACCAAAGGCAGACTGGATTCCAGTTTCTCATACCCACCATCAATCTCGCGGCTTACTTTGGCTTTGTCACCTTCAAATTCGAGTGAGGTGGCCAGCGAAATAAAAGGCAGATCCAGCAGTTCAGCCACCATGCCAGGCACGGCAGAACCGTTTGAATCAATGGATTCCTTGCCGGCGAAGATCAGGTCGAAACCTTTTCCTTTGGCATAAGCTGCAATTTGCTCAGCCACGCTGCGGCTGTCAGTAGGGTCCATGTCAACGCGGGCAGCATTATCTGCCCCAATGGCCAAAGCCTTGCGCAGAGTAGGTTCCACTTCAGGACCTCCCACGCACAATACGGTAACGTCTCCAGAACCAGTTTTTTCTTTAATCTCGATCGCCCTCACCAGACCGAATTCGTCGTAAGGGTTGATAACGAAGGTAACGCCCGTTTTGTCCAGACCTTTACCTGCGGCATCATACTTGATCTTAGTTGTGGTATCAGGAACGTGTGATATACAAACTAAACTCTTCATTGATAGATACTAATGGATTATTGCTAATTTTAGGAGCACAAATATATAATAACTTTCCTCTCTGTAAAAGGATAAATGGAGAATAAAAGGCTAATCCAGTTAATGGCATTTTTGCAGGAAGAACCTGGGGATGCATTTTTGAAATATGCCGTTGCGCAGGAATATCTGGGCATGGAAAAATGGGCCGAGGCCCGCGCCTGGTTTGAACGGGTGCTCGCAGAGCACCCTGATTATGTAGCGACTTATTACCACCTGGGCAGGCTGCTTGCCATGTTGGGAGAGGTGAACAATGCAGTGGAAATTCTGAATCTCGGGCTGGATGTTGCAGAGAAAGAAGGTGACCGAAAAACCAAAAATGAAATAGCAGAACTCCTGGATGGCCTTGAATAGCCCAAGGTCCAAATTATTATTTTTACCCGGCAAAATTCACCTTTTATAATAATTGCCTTCTCCCTTGCATTCCCTACCCGAAACCTTTAATTTCGCCAAGGAAAAAAACCAAGATCCTTATATGAAACTCCACGAACATCAGGCTAAAGAAGTAATCTCCCGCTTTGGGGTGCCCATTCAGTTGGGAAAAGTTGCTTTTTCAGCCGAAGAAGCCGTTGAAGCTGCCAAAAATCTTTACGAAAACGCCACTGGCAAAGAATGGTATGTGCTGAAAGCCCAGGTCCATGCCGGCGGACGCGGAAAAGGTGGCGGGGTGAAACTGGCTAAATCACTGGAAGAAGTGAAGGAAAAAGCTTCTGAAATGATCGGCATGAAGCTGGTGACCCACCAGACCGGCCCCGAAGGCAAACTGGTAAGCCGCCTGCTGATCGCCCAGGATATGTTCTATCCCGGACCTTCTGAGATCAAGGAATATTACTTTTCCATCACCCTCGACCGGGTAACCGGCCAGAATGTGATCATGGCTTCGAGCGAAGGTGGAGTTGACATTGAGGAAGTGGCTGCGCATCATCCCGAGAAAATCGTGAAGGAGCACATCGACCGCGCGGTGGGTCTGCCCGGGTTTCAGGCCCGCAGAATCGCTTTCAAACTGGGTTTTGAGGGAGATGGCTTTAAAAATGCAGTCAAATTCATCCAGAAACTGTACACTGCCTACGAGCAATGCGACTGTTCCATGCTGGAAATCAACCCCATGCTGAAAACTTCTGACGACAAGGTGATCGCGGTGGATTGCAAAATGGACATTGACGATAATGCCCTTTTCCGCCACAAAGATCTGGAAGCCATGCGCGACCTGAACGAAGAAGATCCCCTCGAAGTGGAAGCTGGAGCTCACAATCTGAACTATATCAACCTGGACGGAAACGTGGGTTGTATGGTGAATGGAGCTGGTTTGGCCATGGCTACCATGGACGTGATCAAGCTTTCAGGCGGCGAGCCCGCCAACTTCCTCGACGTGGGAGGTGGAGCCAACCCCAAAACGGTGGAAGCAGGTTTCCGCATCATCCTGAAAGATCCCCGCGTGGAGGCCATTCTGGTGAATATTTTCGGGGGAATCGTGCGCTGCGACCGCGTGGCCATGGGCGTGGTGGAAGCCTATAAAAATATTGGCGAGATCAATGTGCCCATCATCGTGCGACTACAGGGCACCAATGCAGAAGAAGGAGCCCGCATCATCGACCAGAGTGGATTGAAAGTAACTTCTGCCATCACCCTGGCCGAAGCGGCCCGCAAAGTGAAGGACGCGATAGGAGCCTGAACCATTCCAAAAAATTGACGTAATTGGATGGGTGGGCTTAAAAGTCCACCCATTTTACTTTCAAACAAACATGAAAAAGAGCGTTTACACTCCCCTGCTTATTCTGATTTCCCTGCTGGCTGCTCACAAGTCGCAGGCACAATCACTTTTGTATGAAATTACAGGCAAAAATGTCAAAAAGGCTTCCTATCTCTACGGAACCATGCACATTGCCGACAAGCGCGT
The DNA here is from genome assembly GCA_020635905.1 of Bacteroidia bacterium. GTDB lineage: Bacteria > Bacteroidota > Bacteroidia > J057 > JADKCL01 > JACJYV01. The sequence continues at coordinate 407,927 of JACJYV010000004.1, read as the reverse complement.
TTATAATTTCGGGGAAAATGTCATGCCCACTTTCGAAAAGTGCAAAGGCTTTGCCATGGAGCTCATTCCCGATGCTGGCGCCTCCTTCAAACTGATGGGCATGATGCTCATGAAGGACAAAAAGCTGAAAGACCTCTTTTCAGAAGAAGATTACGCAAGTCTGGAGGCCTATTTTCAGGATTCCCTGGGGCAAAAGCTGGCTCTTTACAGCAATTTCAAACCCTTTTTCGTGATGGCCATCATGGCCCAGGGTAAGTATGGAAGTGAAATGGAAGACGCCCTGGATCTGTTTTTTTACCAGAAAGCCAAGGAGGCAGAGAAGAATGTGACTGGCCTGGAAACGGTGGAGGAGCAAATGTCCGCTGTGGATGCCATGAGTCTGGAAGAGCAGGCGGATGCAGTGGTAAAAATGCTGCAGGGCGATGACCAGGAAACGGATGACGGCGAGAAACTGATCGAATTTTATTCTGCGGGTCTGCTGGACAGTCTGGCCGCACTATCATCCAGGATGGAAATGGGCCCCGAATTCGAGCAGGAATTTCTGATCAAACGAAATTATCGCATGGTGGAAAGGCTGACTCCCCTGATCAAAAAGGAGCCCACTTTCATCGCGGTGGGTGCGCTGCACCTGCCGGGAGAGAAAGGACTTATCGCCCTGCTACGCGAACAGGGTTACACCGTGGAACCCGTGCAGTAATTTTTCAGGAATCATATCAAATTTTCTTCTTTGGGCATTTGCTGACTTACGCGGCAGTTGCTTATTATTCACATATTTACAAACCTCATTATGAGAACCTTAGCTTCTATTCAACGCATCCGGGCCCTGGGGCCCATTCCTGATGCTGACGCCATTCAAAAGGCCTCTGTACTTGGCTGGGAATTGGTGGTCAAAAAAGGAGAATTTCAGGTCGGCGATCTGGTGGTCTATTGCGAAATTGACTCCCTCCTGCCCGACCGTCCCGAGTTTGAATTTCTCAAATCCCGGGGAAACAGGATCCGCACCATTCGCCTGCGGGGACAAATTTCGCAGGGAATCTGCTTTCCGCTTTCCATCCTGCCTGCAGGAACAGAAATTTCAGAAGGGGCAGATGTGACAGACATCCTGGGGATCACCAAGTATGAGCCACCCATTCCCGCCAACCTGGCTGGTGTGATGAAAGGGGGCTTCCCTTCCTTCATTCCCAAAACGGATGAAACCCGGGTGCAAAACCTGCAGGATATGCTGGATAAGTACGTGGGAGAAACCTGTTTTATCACGGAAAAACTGGATGGATCTTCCGTAACCTACTACTTCAAGGACGGCGAATTCGGGGTTTGCAGCCGCAACCTCGAACTGCTGGAAACACCCGACAACTCACTCTGGGGCGAAGCACGCAAGATGAACCTGGAGGAGAAAATGCGCCTGGCAGGCCGTAATCTGGCTTTTCAGGGAGAAATTGTGGGAGAGGGAATCCAGAGTAATAAGTACAGAATGCGGGGCCAGCAGGTTTTCTTTTTCAATGTCTTCGACATTGATGAGTACCGTTACCTGGATTTTGAAGAATTCAAGGCTGTTTTGGCTGAATTTGACCTGACTTCCGTGCCCATTCTGGACGAAAACTTCAGCCTGATCAACGATATTCCCGCTTTGGTGGAACTGTCGCGGGGAAGGTCCGTATTTTTTGATGTGGCCCGCGAAGGCATCGTTTTCCGGCCTCTGACCGAAAAGCGCGACCTGATGGGCAGGGTTTCCTTCAAATCCATCAACCCAGACTTTCTGCTGAAATACGAGTAGAAGGGTGGATTTTGAATTGCTGGGAATAAAAAAGGCCGGGAGATTTTCCCGGCCTTTCTGTTTGGGGCAAAGGCCCATATTTTATTTTTCCTGTTACGGATTCAGAATCAACTTGCCAGAGAAAACCTGGTCCTGATAAACCAGGCGGTAGATGTACATTCCACCCTGAAGACCAGAAAGGTCGGCCTGAATTTCGTTTCTACCTGCGCCAAAAGTCTTATTCTCAGCCCAGTTTCTCACCGTGCGTCCACTCAGGTCCAGCAGGGAAATATCCAGATTACCTGGCTTGGGCAATTCGAAAACCAGATTTGTGAAGCGGCTGGTGGGATTGGGAAAAGCCAGCAAATCCAGATTTACTTCTGGCAAGGCATTAAACCTGTCCACGCTTCCAGAACTGTTCATCTTGATCAGGTAAAAATCGTCTGAGCCGTAGCTGGTCAGATTGGCCTGGCCAAAACTGGCATCATCAATGAAAGTACCCATGGAAATGGCATAATCTGAGGGATCACTGGTGATCAGGTAACCTTCATCCAGGCTCACTCCTCCCCCGCTGTTGGTCCAGAGCACATTGCCCGCGGCATCAAAACCCGCAAACCAGGCTTGCGAATCAAATTCATCCTCTGCCAGCAGGGTGTCGCCGCCCAGATAAAGCACATCCTGAAAGGAGCCTGTAACATACACATTTCCCGAAGGGGAAACCGTCACCCCTTTCAATCCGTCATAACCTGTGCCTCCAATGGTCTTCAGCCAGAGCGCATTACCAGTCTTGTCCGTTTTCAGGAGAAAGCCGTCCAGTTCGCCATTGGTGGTGATGGTATGACTGCCCATGGTGAGGACGCTGTCGTAAATTCCTCCAATGTACATATTCCCGGCTGCGTCAATGTCCATGGAATATGGAATTGCCCAGGTGGGCGAATTGGCCTTTTTGGCCCATTTGAAATTTCCATTCCAGTCATATTCAGAAATAAACAACTGTTCTCCCGTACCAGCTGACTTCAAATTGAAGGAACTGTCGTTGAAATAAGCAGTATCCTGAAAATATCCTGTAATGAAAAGGATGGAATCGTGATAAACCTTGATGTCACTTCCACTGTCATAAAATTCCCCGCCCGCACTTTCATAAAAGAGGATGTGGCGATTGGTGTCAACTTTGAAAATGAACATGTCATTGAAATTGGCGGCGCGGATGGTATCTGGCTGGCCAAAAAAGAAAGACCATTGACGGAAATAGCCCGTTACAAAAGCCTCTCCCCGCGAATTCACATCCATGGAAGTTGGAAATTCCCCTGCAGGACCTTTGGAAGCCTTGTTATGAATGTAATTTCCCATGGTATCCATGCGCATGACAAACATGTCGAAGTTGCCGCCCTGGTAATTGGTAAAAATCTTTTCTGTGCCAAAATCAGTGGAATCCTGGAAATTTCCAGCCACAAAAAGGCCTCCAATCCCATCCAAAGCTATGTCATAGACATATTCAGAACTTTCATCCCCGAAACGGGAAGCCCAGACCAGGTCCCCGTTGGGCTTGAATTTGGCCACGAAGTAATCGTTTCCACCACGGCAGGGCAATACCACATTGCCAATGTGCAGGGAATCCTTGTAATTGCCCGCCACATAAATGTAACCCTGATCATCTGTGATCAGCGCACCAGGTATTTCGGATAGTTTACTGCCAAAACTGCGGGCCCAGGTATCGGCCTGAGCATTCAGAAAGACGGGGAACAAGGAAAAGCAAACTGCCAGCAGCAGGAAGTGCAATTCGGATTTTCTCATAATAAAATTGCCTAAAATATAAAGATCACAAGGATCTGCTTTGCTTTAGGAAAATTAAGAAAAAGCCTTGGGATTAAAGAATGAAGTGCAAAGTTTTCTTACGCGGTCAGCCTGATTTGGAGGGGAATGGCTGAAAAAATCAGAATTCAATGTTGAAACCAAAGGGAAGCAGGGCTCCGTCAATGCCGCCCACCCGCAGAATTGAGCCGCTGGCTCCCTGCATCAGCACCACAAATGGCGTTCCAGCCAGTTGCTCGTATTCCAGCATGGCCTGGCGGCAGGCGCCGCAGGGTGTCACGGGTTGGGTTACATCCTTGGATTCTGAAAATCCGCGGATGGCGATTTTCCTGATTTTGGCTCCTTTTCCGAGTGAACCTGCAAAATAAAGGGCTGTTCTTTCGGCACACATGGCAGAAGGATAAGCCTTATTTTCCTGATTATTGCCCAAAATCACTTCTCCATCCTCCAATAATAAGGCACATCCCACCGAAAATCCCGAAAAAGGAGCATAGGCCAGGCCTGCAGCCTCTGCGGCCTGTTCCAGCAAGCTGGCTTCACCCGCAGGAAGTTCTGCAGGATCAGTGAACACCTCGTAGGTAATATGGTGAGTTTCCTTTGCCAATTTCAGAGAATGTAATGACTCAAATCTTTGGTGACATGGAATCGCTGCAGTTTCTGACGCACAAAATCCGCTGTGATTTCAAAATGCTTTTCAGAAGTCTTATCAGGTACCTCAAAGAGGATGTCGTTCAGCAGGTTGGAAAGAATCGTGTGGAGGCGGCGGGCGCCAATATTTTCCACTTCCTGATTCACCTGAAAAGCAATTTCTGCAATCGCATCAATGGCCTCAGGAGCAAAAACCAGTTCAACCCCTTCAGTGGTCAGCAGGGCCTGATACTGCTTGGTCAGCGCGTTGCGGGGCTGAGTCAGGATTTTCACAAAATCTTCCTGGGTCAGTGATTCCAGTTCCACGCGGATAGGGAAACGGCCCTGCAACTCGGGAATAAGGTCTGAGGGCTTGGCCACGTGGAATGCGCCTGCGGCCACAAACAGAATGTGGTCCGTTTTCACAATCCCGTATTTGGTATTCACTGCGCTGCCTTCCACAATGGGCAAAAGGTCGCGCTGCACCCCTTCGCGGGATACGTCTGGTCCACCGCGATTGGCTGAGGAGCCAGCGATTTTATCAATTTCGTCCAGGAAAATGATGCCGCTGTTCTGGGCCCGGTCAAGGGCGTCGCGGGTCACAGATTCCATGTCGATCAGCTTCTGGGCTTCTTCCTCTTTGAGAATTTCGCGGGCTTCGTGCACGGGCAGGGTGCGTTTGCGGGTCTTTTTGGGGACCATTCCGCTGAGAATGTCCTGCAGGCCATCCATTCCTTCCATGCCGCCGGGCCCCATGATCTGCACCTGAGGCGCAGGCACGGTAATTTCTATCTCGATCGGGCGATCGTCCAGCTCGCCTTCAGCGAGTTTGGTGCGAAATTTTTCGCGGGTACGCTCATTGAGTTCCTCATCATCCTGTTGCTCACGGCTTTCCGCGCTGGGTTCGTCGGGCAGGGACTGGACTCCGCGCATGAATTCCCGTTCAGGTTTCTTTTTGGTGATGGGCGGAATCAGGATGTTCAAAATGCGCTCATTGGCATTGACCAGAGCTTTCTCCTCAATTTCTTTTTTCTTTTCAGCCCGCACCAGGTTAATGGATTGCTCCATCAGGTCGCGCACCATGGATTCGACATCCCGTCCAACATAGCCTACCTCGGTAAACTTGGAGGCCTCCACCTTGATAAAGGGTGCATCTGCCAACTGGGCCAGGCGACGGGCAATTTCAGTCTTGCCGACCCCGGTCGGGCCAATCATCAGAATGTTATTAGGAATGATTTCTTTGCGCAACTCATCTGGCGCGGAAAGGCGGCGCCAACGGTTTCTCAGGGCAATGGCCACTGATTTTTTTGCTTCTCCCTGCCCGATAATGTACTTATCGAGTTCCTCTACAATTTTACTTGGGGTAAGATGTGTATTTTCAATCATCAACCAGCAACACAACTGTTAATCCTAAATTCCCTCAAAAAAGGGGAAGTAAATATATGAAATTGATCCTTACTCAAGGCATAAATCTCAATTTTATCTCTTGTTTGGGCGTGTTTTCCTGCAAAAAACAAATTCCCAGGTGGTAAAGATCGAGGCTCAGGCCAATTTCTGGACGACTTTTGATCTCCTCCCAGGCTTTTTTCATCCCGGGCGACCAGTAAATATCGTCCAGCACCAGGATTCCGTTTGCAGCCATGCGGGGAATCAAAAAATCCGCATATTCTACGGTAGGTTGGTAACGGTGGTTTCCGTCCAGAAAGACGAGCCCTGGATGGAAGCTGGTCCAATCAATCTCATTGTGCAAAACCTGGGAGAAATCACCCGTAAATTGGGTTGGATGCACCTTGAAACGCTGAAAATGAGCCTGGGCCAGGCCTGAAAGGGCGGGAGATCCTTCAATGGTTATCAGCTGGCTGTTGGGTAAGGCTTTGGCCAGATAAAGGGTGGAAAATCCCAGATTCGTACCCAGTTCCAGCATTTGTGCGGGAGCCTTGGCCCGGACCAGACGCAAGAGCAATTCCCCTTCTCCCCTGCCCCTCGCACTTGAGCGTACCACTTCCTTTACTTTTTTGGCCACTTTGGGATTCTGCCTGCCCCCGTAGCCAGCTCCCAGGTCAATTAATTCAATTACAACTTCAGAGCGCGACAATTCCCTGCGAAATGATTCTATTTCCTCTCCTTCTACAGCCCCTGACCTCGCCAGCAGCGAATTTGCCAGCTCTTTCAGAGCTGGATCTGAAATGGCTGATGTAGATTGGGCGGTAAGAATATGCCTGAGATACTGAAGAATCTGAAAGGTCATGGCAAGAAAAAAGCCCTCATAAGGAGGGCTTTTCTGATTTTTATTTTTTAGGACCCTTAGTTGTGGGTGTATTTGTACTCAAATTTCAGGAAACCTCCTGTGTTGTTCTTTTCCAGGATGCGCATCACGGCAAAGTGGGGCTTGGTCACCATTTTCACAATCACAATGTCACCTGCCTTGAGGCCGCTGGTCTGATCGCCAATCTGATTGGAGGTCACGTAGGCCTGCCAGATGGTTTCATAGGTGGCCAGATCGTAATTGAATTTGGAAGCATTGGTTACAACCAGGGTCGAATCTTTACCAGGCTGGTTGGGGGTATTCAGCATGCCTGAGAAAGTAGGATTGATGGAAACTTCACCGATGTCACGGTTACCTGCAGCCGTGGGGTTATTGGAGCGGGTAATGAAGGAAAAGTAGTATTTACTTCCTTTCAGCACCGTGAAGATGGTATCTGCATCTTTGGTATCAGGATCGGCAGCATAGTCTGTGATTTCGTAAGCCGTACTTCCTGAAGCGCTATCAGGCAATACGTTGATTTTGAAAGACGTAGCAGCCACCTTGGTTTTATTATCCTGCACATAGGCAGTCAGGGTAATGGTGGTGTAATCCTGAATCAGGGTTGTGGGAACGGTGTAAGTGATCTGCTTGGGGAAAGTCCTGCCGCTGATGGCCTGAGGACCGTACCAGGTCTGTCCAATGATATTATAGGGAGTTCCGTAAACAGAAGTCCAGGTTTCTTCGACCCAGAAAGCGGCCAGTTGCTCATTATCGTCGAGACGGAAAGTGATGTCAACTGACTGGCCCCGATAAGCCAGGGTATAGGCTTCAGAAGGGCTCATGAGCGTGATCTGGGGATCAGAATCCACAGGGATTTCTGAAGGATCGTCGCAATCAGGGCAACATCCTGTCCAGGTCAGCAAAAGGGCCGCAGCAAAAGCGAAAAACAGGTTTTGAAAGCTATATCGTTTCATTAAGTGAGAATATTTACGCTAATATAGATTTTTTTGTTCACAATTTCGAAATGGCCTTGTTGATATTTCCCCAACTGTCCATTTTTAACTCCCATTGATCATTTTGAGAGTTCCAACGCACATTCCTCGGCAGGGGTGAATCCGTCCACCGTAATCAGCAGAGTCAGGCTCTGAGTTTCTGGATCAAATTCGCCTGAACCTGAAAGTGTGGTGGTATCAAAAGCCTGTTGAGCGATATCCAGGGTGGTTGAAGAGGTAACTTCAGCGGTCACGGTTACATTTTGGTTGTGCAGATTCGTGATGGAAATGGAGCTGCTTCCAGCTGCATTTTCCGCAATGGTAACCGTGTAATTCGAAATTCCCGAATTGCACAGGCTGTACACATTCCAGGTGCCCAGATACTTTTCCCGAAAAAGTTCTCCACAACCGCTCCCCTCCCATCCAAAGTCGCAAACACAGGTACCCTGAGTGCATTTGCCATTGAGGCAATCAGATTTCTTGCATTTACAGCCATTGAGGGTAAAAATCAGGGCGCCCAGCAGTATCAAGGGCGTAAACCTTGTCATATTCTTCAGTGTTTGCAGGTTAAATTTTGTCATTGCTTCACTAAGGTTGCACTGCAATTGTCGGAATTTCCGTCAGCCACAATGGTGTAATCAATAACCAGAACCGTGGTGTCAGGGTCCATGACTCCAATGCCTGAGAATGTGTAATTCTTGCTGTTGAGGTCGGTAAGGGTCTGGGAGGGAATGGTCAGAATAAAGCTGTCGGCAAAGGCGAAAACAGGATCGAGCCCGAAGGATAATTTGGCATCAAACAGGTTGTCGATCAGGACTTTGGTGGAGTCTGAGCCAGGTGCCTCCGTAATGGTGGTGGTATAGACAAAGGCTCCATTATTATCGCATTGCTCGGCCACGGTATAGCCCGAAAGGAAGCGGTCGCGCGACTTATCCCCACAATCTGTTCCCTCAAAACCCGCCTGACAATCGCAGACTCCGTCCTTGCAGACTCCGTTGATACAGATCACACTCTGACAAGGGTCACAACCAGTGACCATGATCAAAAGCAAAAAAAGGGAAATTATCCCGGAAAGATGATGAATACGATGCATATTCAAAGGATACCTGTTAACGGGTAAAGGTTGCAGTGCAATCGTCTGAATCACCGTTTACATCCACCGTGTAGTTCAGGGTAAGATTCCCATTTTCGCCCACGGTGGCAGTTCCTGAAAAGGTAAAGCTGTCCCCGTTGGTATTCATGCGGGTCTGTGAGGCAATGGTAATGGTGTTTTCTGCAGTAAACTCTCCATAAATCAGGGAAGAAAATCCGTAGGCTCCTTCCAGGTTGTAAAAATTGGTGAATTCAACCTGAAGATCATCCGTTGCAGAGGCCTGAACCGTGCAGGAATAGGAATCAGTAGAACCAGTACAGGTTTCGGACACGGTGTAAGTGGCAGCTACTGAATTTTTGCTCATGTTTTCGCAAAACTCCCCTTCGTAGCCGGGCAGGCAGCCACAGGTACCCTCCATGCAGGTTCCCCCATGCTCACAGGTTACTTTTTTACAGGGATTGCAGCCGGCAACAAGCAGCATAACAAGGAGAGAAAATGATGCGAATGAAGCTTTCAGGTTCATGGTAATTTAAATTGAATGACTTATGAGGTCAAAGTTAAAAATTTCCTGCAATTGTTTGGGATAAAAGAATCTGCCTGAAACCAATAAAAAAACCCTCCCGAAAAATCGGGAGGGTTACATATAAGCTTTTCTTTATTTTGCCTGAGGCTTACTGCAGAGTGTAGGTAGCAGTACAAGCGTCAACCGTACCGTTAACGTCTACGTTGTAGGTCAGAGACAGGGTAGCGTCGCTGTTAACAGAACCATTACCGCTAACAGTGTAGGTGTCAGCGCCGCTGGTGATGGTGGTTGAAACTACGAAAGACTCTTCGCCGCTCATGGTAGCAGTAACAGGGGTGCTGATACCGTAGAAGCCGAGCAGATCGTAAAAGTTGCTGAAGTTGATTTTCAGATCATCAGAGGTAGAACCAGAGATGGTGCAGGCGTAGGTGAAAGGTGAACCACTGCATGTTTCAGCCACGTTGTAAGCTCCAATGAGTTTAGCGCGTGAAAGGGTGCTGCAGTCGCTTCCTTCATAACCAGTTGCACAAACGCAGGTTCCGTCAACGCAGGAACCACCGTTCAAACATTCGGTGTTGGCACAGGGATCACAACCAGTGATGGTGAACAGAAGACCCATAGCAACGATCAGGCTTGCAAAAAAAGAATTTCTCTTGAGTTTCATAATGTTTTAATGAATGGTTAAGATTTTTGGTATTCAATAATACAACCGCGCAAAGATAGAATTTTTTCCCCAATCCAAAAAAAATATTTTAATCGAAAGAATTTTATTATATTTGCCCCGTTTTAGGAGAAACAAATAACATCATTTTTTATTAATAACCACCATGAAGAAAAGTGCAGTTTTATTATCCTTAGGTCTTTTTGCAGGAATGCTGTTTCTGGCATCTTGTGGCAATGGAAAAGCTGAAGCTGAAGCGAAAGCCAAAGCTCTGGCCGACTCCCTGCGTAACGATTCAATCATGAAAGCTGAGAAAGCAGCTGCCATGGAAGCCGCTCGTCTCGATTCCCTCCGTCAGGATTCTCTGGAAGCCCTGGTTTCGGAACTGGAAAAGGAAGCCGGCAAAACCAAAGTCGTTTACCGCGACAATCCAAAAACCACTCCCAAAGAAGATCCTGCTACCAAAGTTGTGGTTAAAAACAACGACACCAAAGCAAACGTTGAAAACGTGAAGCCCGTGAAGGAAGTTACCACCACCAAAACCAACACCAATACCCAAACTGGTACAGCTACCACCAAAGGTAACACGACTCCTCCCGCAGGTGATGGTACTAACAAAACCACTACCAAAACCACCAAAACCAAAACCGGAAATTAATCCGTCAGGGATTTGAAAATAGGAAAGCTGCTTCTTAGGAAGCAGCTTTTTTTTTGAGCTGGTTTTTTGGGGAGGTCAACCTGGTCCCTCCCCTGTTTTGGTCTCAGCCCGGGCTGAAATGAAGCCAATGTTTGGGTTACTCCTCCCCTTTTGAAGGCCTTCCTCTATCTCTACTATCTCTGGTTTAATCCTTATCTAAGCCTGGAATTAAGATGATTGATCCACTTCAGCCAGGACTTTTAATCTGAATGAATCCAACCTTTCTCCTTCTTCACTTTCAATTATTCCAGAACCACATCCCCGCAATTTCCTCCAAACAAAAAACCCCGTCGCCTGGAAAGACAACGGGGTTTGAGTGAGGATTTTAGTTCCTTAATCTGGCTTACAGGTTGGCCAGGATGTAATCAGTCATCTTTTTGTACAAGTGGAAGCGGGTTACGCCCCCGTAAATGCCGTGATTTTTGTTGGGATAAAACATCAGGTCAAACTGCTTATTGGCCTTGACCAGGGCATCCACCCACTCCACAGTATTCTGAAAATGTACGTTATCGTCGGCCGTGCCGTGAATGACCATATAGTGTCCATCGAGTTGCTTGGCAAAATTGATGGGGCTGTTTTCGTCGTACCCTTTGGGATTGATCTGGGGAGTTTTGAGGTATCTCTCCGTGTAAATTGTGTCATAAAACCTCCAGTTGGTAACGGGTGCCACCGCGATCCCCATTTTGAACTGGGGCCCTCCCTTGGTCAGGCAGAGTGAGGTCATGTAGCCGCCAAAGCTCCATCCCCAGATGCCAATGCGGTTTCCGTCCACATAGGGCTGACCAGCCAGCCATTTGGCTGCCTCGATCTGATCCACCGTTTCCAGGTTGCCCAGATCAGCATAGGTGGATTTCTTAAAATCCGCCCCCCGTCCGCCTGTGCCGCGGTTATCCACTGATACCACGATGTAACCCATCTGGGCCAGCATCTGATACCAGATGTAGTTAAACATGCCAAACTCGTCTGTAACCGTCTGGCTGCCAGGACCTCCGTACACGTACATCAGCACGGGATATTTTTTCTTCTCGTCAAAATCCGGGGGTTTGATCATCCAACCGTTCAACATGACGGCCTCAGAGGTCTTCATTTCGAAAAACTGAGGTTTGGACATGTTGTAGCCAGCCATGGTTTCCCGCAGTTTGGCGTTGTCTTCGAGCACCAGCACTTCCTTGCCTTTTTTGTCAAAAAGGGCCGAGGTGGGCGGATTTTCAATGGTGGACCAGGTATCCAGGTAGTAAGAGTTATTTGAGCTGAAGGAAGCGGAATGCCAGCCTGGAGCTTTGCTCAACTTTTTGGTACTGCCGCCAGCGAAGGGGATGCTGTACAGGTGGCGGCTGACCGCTGAAACTTCCGTGGAAAGAAAGTAAATGGTTTCGTTGGCTTCATCCACGGAACAAAGTTCCGTGACTTCCCAATCGCCTTTGGTGATCTGGCGCACCAAAGTTCCCTGCATGTCGTACATGTACAGGTGATTGAATCCGTCTCTTTCACTCTGCCAGATAAATCCTTTTCCATTTTTCAGAAAGTACCAGGTATTGTCACTTACCTCAGAGATATAAGTGTCAGATTTTTCGGTCAGAATGGTTTTTCCCTGACCTGATTTGGCATCGTACAAAACAATTTCCACCTGATTTTGCAGACGGGGCATACGCATTACAGCCAAAGTATTGGCGTCCTGGGTCCAGGTGGCGCGGGGAATGTAAAACTCGAGATCTGGTCCCGGATCCAGTTCAATGGATTTTTGGGTGGCCAGGTCATAGACAAAAAGACGAATTACCGCATTGTCCTCCCCAGCTTTGGGATATTTAAATTTGTAGGGTTCAGGATAAAGCGAACCATATTTGTCCATGGAAAATTCTTTCACATTGGACTCATCAAAGCGCATGAAGGCAATTTTTTGGTTGTCAGGAGACCAGTAAAAGGCGCGGGTGAAGGCAAATTCTTCTTCGTTGACCCAGTCTGTGCCGCCATTGATGATGGAATTGATTTTCCCATCGTTGGTGACCTGAACTTCCTTGCCTGTTTTGAAGTCGTAGTAATAGATATTATTCTCAAAAAGGTAGCCAATGCGGGATCCATCAGGGGAAAAATTGGCAAAATTGATCAAATCTCCGTTGTGCAGGGTGGTCAGCTTTTTGCTTTCCATGTCGTAAACGAAGCACTGATCTTTGGTGGAATGGCGGTAAATTTGCTCCACCTTGGTTTTGAGCAGCAGTTTTTTCTCGTCGTCGCTGAAGGAATAGGCTTCTACTTTATCTTCCACGGCCACGCCAAATTTCAGTTCGCCCAGATCAAGGATGGTTTGCACGGGCTTTCTGTCCTTGATTCCGTATTTAACGATCTTATTTTCTTCCAGTACGGAATAATACTGGTCGTCATTCATCCAGTTGAATTCCTCGGGAAAGCCTGGCACAAACTTATAATACAGCCAGATGTCCTCCAGGGCAATGTCTTTTTTTGCGGTTTTGGATTTGGTGGTGGTCTGAGCCCTGAGCTGAATACTGTTAAAACAAATGGAAATCAGGACCAGGGAAACCAGAATAATTCTATTCTTCATGGTGGTACTTTTGATAATAAAATCTCAGGAAGCTAAGATAATGGGTTTTGGGAGTCTTTGGCAATTCCTTTGAGACAATTAGCAAGATTAGACAAGGGAAGCCCAAAAAACTTTGAACCTCTGAGTTGGATCAGGGTCAGAAATACGCATTTGCCCCAGAAAACTTAGATAATTTCACCTGCTGCATCCCTGATTTGCCTGCTTTCAGAGGTTCTGAGGGGAATTCAGGGTCAATCTGTGGCCAGACGACCGTTGCTCAGGGCTTTGATCAGCACGATGTCGCGGCTTACGCCTTTGAGGCTCTCAGAATCACCAACTATGAGCAATTTCCCATCAGAAGTTATGGCGGCTCCCCGCCCAATGTCGTGCCCGTTGCCCCCAAACTTGATCTCAAAGCTGTCCTGACTTTCCGTGCTGACTTTCAGGATGAAAAAATCGCTGCCTCCGTTGGTTTTGGAGCGGGTATCACCTGCCACAAACAGACTCCCGTCGCTGAATTCTGCCATGGAACTCAGCTGTGCGCGGTCAGATTCGCTGCCTCCAAACCTGTTCTCGTAGAGTATATTTCCCGACAAATCCGTTTTAAACACCCAAACATCCCTTTCCTGACCCGCCACAGTTTTATTCTTGGAATCTCCTGCAACTGCAATTCCACCATCCGTAGTCAGCAACATGGTCCAGCCGCGGTCTTCCTGCACGCCGCCATAGGGCTTACTCCAGATCAGATTTTTTTGCAAATCATACTTTTGGAGATAGGTGTCTGTGCCACCATAACCGCCGCAGGCGCCAAAACTCAGCAGGTAAAAATCCCCGTCTGAGTCCTGCTTAACGTCGCGGGCCGAACCACAGGTATCCACCAGCTCCCACACCTCATTAAAATCTTCATCCAGACGCACTACATAGATTTTCTCATTTTTCAGCGAATCGACCACCCGTCCACAAAGTAGCAATCCACCATCCTGCAGGACCGTTCCGTTGCGAAAATCATAATTGGCTTTGCTTTCCGTACCAAAAAATTTTTCATCCATCACGGAGCCCTGAGCTGATATTTTGACGATATACCCCTGATTATAAGGATTTCCAGTGCTGTGCGAAACCCCAATCCCAAGATAATTTCCATCAGAAAGATTGAGCAGGGAGTAAACCTCATCGTCATAAGCCGAGCCTTCCGTGAATTCCCATTCGTGAATCCCTGAAGAATCTGTCTTGAAGATGATCACATCCTTCCCGTTATTGGTGGAGGTGGTGCTGCCTCCAAAAAGAATCCCTCCCTCAGGGGTGGGCAGCACTGCGTAGCCAATTTCGTCCTGTGTGCCGCCAAAAAAGCGCACAAAAGTTCCCTCCCTGAGGTCAATGACCTCCTTTTTGCAGGCCAACAGCAAAAGCAATCCAAGACCAAAAATCAGATGGATTTTCTTCATGATCTTCCTTTTTTGATCTGCTTTTTGAGGTTGACTTTCATGCCCGCCATCAGGATAAAATAATGTCGCAAATGCAGGCTGTGTTCGAGATAATTATAATCCCAGAGCAGGACGGCATTCGGGGAATTCCCCAACTTGACGTGGTTATTGAAATAAAACTGATTTCGGGTCCTGAAAAAGAGGGTAATATCGCCAAAGGACGAATTTCCCAGGTCAAAATCCATGCCCACTCCTCCCACCAGGCCATAATCCCAGCGGTTGCGATTGGCAGTCAGGTTGGATTTTTCAGTGGAAACAGAATAGGGTTCCTCCCCTGAAACGTTGGTCGTCTCGTGAAAGGATACATTGGCTGAACTTTTGAGCAAATAGGAAGTCTGTCCCCCGCCGTAGGCGACGATACTGGTCTGCACGGCAGGCCTGAAACTCTTTTTGCGGCTCTGGGGCAGAATCCATTTGAATTTGGCGTAGAGGGGAAGGGTGAGATAGATTGAATTTTCCTGATATTTCATTTCCCAGTCCTGGGTTGAAATGGCTGGCTGATCCACTTTGGCATGGTAGGAATAGGCCACCCGGCTGTAATTCAACTCAGTTCCCAGCCCAAAACTGCGGGTAAAATTATGCTCTGCCCGCAACCCAAATCCCAGACCTGGCTGGGGACTGTATTTTTCCCTCAGGCTGTCCGAATCAAAACGCAATTGCGAGGATTTACTGGCATCGACCGAAGTCAGGGAACCCATGAAATGAAAGCCTATTGACCAGCGGGGAAAGAGGTAATATTTGCGATAAAGCCGTAAGAATGACTGGGTTTTGGAGTCAGATGGGCGGTAGTAATTATTATTTTTCAGGAGAAAATACATGGCTTGCCCGGCCTGAGGCATACTGTCCAGTTCGAGGTAAGCAGTAGCCATAATTTCCAGCGCTTCCTCCAGGACGTCCTTCGCGTCCTGGCTCAATTTTGTGGTGCCTTTTTCCCTGAGTTGCTTGTAATCTCCTTCAAAAAATAATTTGAAATCAGTGATCACCTTTTCGAATTTCCCGGCCCGCATGTCTTCATTCAAGGTGCGCAAATTGCGTTCAGGGCTCATCTGGGAAAAAAGATTTCCGCCAGCCAGCCAAAGCAGCAGTAACAACCCTGTGATATGTAAACTGCGCCTCATTGGATCAGTAATTTCAGGTTAGCATTGGTGCGCATCAGGAATACGTCAGTTTGCAGGTCGCCAAAACTGGAGGCTGTGCCGGCAATGACAAAGCCGCCATTGGAAGTCTGGAAAATGGCGTTGCCTTCGTCGTCCCGGGAGCCGCCAAAATGGGTCACATTAGTGGTCGTGGAAGTTCCTTCAGGCGTCACTTTTTCCAGGTAAATATCCCGGCCGCCCTCGGTTCGTGAATTGGTAAAACCCGTGAAGGCATAGCCCCCTGCCAGGGTCTTAATCAGGCAATTAGAGCCAGGCGTTTCATTCTTTGATTCACCAAAAAGTTTAATATCCAGCGAATCTCCGTCAGGAGTGAGGGTGTAGATAAAGGCATCGTAATTTTCAAAGCCCAAGATGCGGTTTACGCCCAGAATGGCCAGGTTGTCATCGTCCAGCAGCATGATAGACGTGCCTTTCCACTCAATGTTGCGGCTGCGATATACATTTTTGACTTCCGTGCCGTCTGATTGCAGGCGCAGGTAAAGCAATTGCTCTGAATTGAGCACCCCGCGGGAGGCACAGACGGCGTAGCCGTCGTCGGGCAGTTGCACAAGGCTGTAGCCACTTTCCTCGGTTCCTGAATCGCCGTACTCCTGTTTCCATTCCTCATTGAGATCTGAGTCAATTTTGATGAACAAAATCTGCTTGTCAAACTCCTGGGAACTGCCCAACAGGGCGAAGCCGCCGTCAGAGGTCGCAATCGCAGATTGCGGAAAGGCATCTATATCGCCAATCCCCGCATAGGAATTTTCCTTCAGCACAGCTCCAGATCCGTCAATGATCATGGCATAAAATTTCCAGATTCCATCCTCGCGGGTGCTTCCAAATACAAAATAGCCCACCCCTGAAACGGAAAAAATCTGTTCAAATTCCACCTGTCCCCCACCTTCATACTCCTCAGACCACTCCAGCACGCCCAGTGAATCCGTTCTGACCAGATAACCTGCTTTATTATTGTCGTCATCACTGACTGCACCTGCGAGCAAATAGCCTCCATCCGGGCAGACCGCCATGGAATTGGCAGTTTCATCTTTGACAGATCCATAAAAATGAATGAAGGATTCTGCCGGGGTGATGGTCTCAGTTGAACATCCCGGCAAAAGGGAAAAAATCAGCAATATGACCAACCAGGGGTATCTCATTTGATTTTTTTGATTCCTTGTCTGAGGTGAAAGAGAAAGCCCGCAGAAAACATTACATTTTGGTTCAGGCCAAATTTGGCATCCATGACGTGGTAATCCCAAAAAACGGTCGAACTGACCACATCCCAGTAATTGCTTTTGGAGAAAGTTCCCACCCCGATCTGACTGGCAAAATTGAGAAAGAAATGCCCGGCTCCAAAGTGGTACTCCACCCCTGCCCCCAGCCGCAGTCCTACGGAATATTCCTGCCGCCTGTTTTTGACCAGCACCCCGGTCTGGCTGACCGTATCGCCCACCACGCTCAGAGCGCTGTCTGTAGCCTGGGACCAGGAATAGCTTTGGGTGGCGCTCAACAAACGCCTTAAATCTGCACCTGCAGAAACGGTTACATGCAGCCCATACCCTTTGGCTTTTTGGTCAGAGTTGGCAAATAATTGCTTCACATAGGTGAAATTGACGGGCAGGTCCAGAAACTGGTCTGTTTCGGTCAAACTGACCTGAAATATGTTGCCATAAGTAAGGGACGAATACCTGAATCCCCAGGAGACATTGGTTACATCAAAGCCAAGGTTGACGCGAAATGAGGGAGAAATCTGGGTTTGCAGAAGCAAACCATATCCTGTATTGTACTGGCTGAAATATTTTTGGTTGTAATCTGCATTCGTGCCCAAACGAATTGGATTTCGGGCAATCAGGCGAATATTTCCAGAATGAACCCATACGCAGGGGCCAAGGGAAATAACGGGGAATCTTTTGAATTTATAATAAACCCGTTTGATTTTCTCGCTGTCATTGGGGCCGGGCACGTAGTTGGGAAAATCCTGCAATAATTTGCGCATACCCTGGTCGGCTTTGTCAAATTCATCCTGCTCAAGACTGGACAGAATGTAATAAATG
The DNA here is from genome assembly GCA_020635905.1 of Bacteroidia bacterium. GTDB lineage: Bacteria > Bacteroidota > Bacteroidia > J057 > JADKCL01 > JACJYV01. Next base: position 390,314 of record JACJYV010000004.1, on the reverse strand, counting down.
CGCAATTCACGCCGCACCCGGGCCGAACTGATTCTGTTCAGGCGAATTCGATCCAGCACTACATTCACGGAGTCAAATCTGCCTCTTTCAAAGGCAAGTTCAATCCGTTTGAGCAAATCCTGACCGTCGCGGTTGTTGTATTGGGCATTAATTTTGGCTGGAAAATAAAAGATAAGGCAAATTCCTCCCAGCAGGGAGATGTGCAAAATGGTATGGAAAACTGACCTTCCCATCATCATTTCCCTTTCAACCCTTTCAATTCTCCTTCCAGGTATTTATTCTTCTGCTCCACATTCAACTGACCTGAGACATTTTTCTGGAGAAAATCTTTCAGATCACCAGCCTGGGTAAACCACATTCGCAGGGTGCGGTCATTTCCTGCTGAAATGAGGCGGTCGCCGCTTGCGTTGAAAGTGATTCCAGTAACCCATCCCTGGTGTCCTTTGAGAATAATGGGTGGGTCAAGGGCAATGTTTTTCCATTCGTGCAGGTGAATGGTCTGATCGTAGGAACAGGTAGCCAGGGTCTTTCCGTCGGGAGAAAACCTGACTCCTGACACGCGGGAAGAGTGCAGGCGATATTCATTTCGGGTGACGGAACTTCCAGGTTCACCTTCAAATAACACAACTTTTCCGTCGGCCAGGCCAGCGCAAATGGCTTTCCCGTTAGGACTGATGTCGAGGGAATGGATTTTACTGCCCAACCTGCTGGTATAAATCACTTTCTTGTCGGCAAGGCGGTAAATCTGGAACACTCCGTTCCCGCTGCCAAGGGCCAGGTACCTGCCCAGGCCATCCATACAGACCGAGTAAAGTGCATCAGAACTGCTGATCAGGATTTCAGGATTAACTTTCTGGGGATTTCCTGAAATGTCCCAGGAGATTAAATTTCCATCCAGACCTGTGCTGTACATGCGTTTGGCATCCGGGCTGAAGGCCACTCCCGTCACATAGCCCGTGTGTCCGCCCAGGGACTGGCTGATGTGAGGATTCAGGGTTTGATTCCTGGTCAGGTCAAAATCCTCTCCCTTAATCAGATTGATGCGGTATTTTTCATCCCCCATTGCCACCCAGTTTCTGTCGGGTGAAACGGCAATAAAACGGTCTGTGACTTCAGAAAAGCCAGCGGGGGAAACCATCTGGACCCGCTGCCCATCGTAAGCCCCCACTGAGGCATGGTTACCCAGAAAATAGGTATCGTCGCTGCCCCGCGGGGAGGCAAATGCCAGTACAGACTGATTCACATATTTGATCAGGGAGCGGTCAAAGGCAATTGCTGCCCCGGTCAGGGCTTCGTGGATGCCCGGGTCATTGGGATTTCCCCCGTTGGTATCGTTGAGGACGTAGGCTTCCAGCGCGTACCTGGCTTTGACCTCTTTGTCTGATATGCCAAGGGAAATGGTGGCGGCTTTTTGAGCGTGCAGGAGATGAAGGGCTGTTTCTGCCTTCTTCCGTTGCAATACGGCATTGGCACGGGCCGTATCGGCCTTTCTTTCCTGAAGCTTCGCTTCATCAGCCGCTTTTTGAGCCTGGCCTTTCTGATACAGGGCATCATTAGCTTTCTTATCGGCCCGACGGCTGGCTCTGGAGGCAGAATCTGCCTGTTGAAGGGCTTTTTTGGCATTCAGCTCTGCAAGTGCCCGGGCGATCTGGGCTGAATCCGCAAATTGAAGGGCAATCAGACGTTGCATTTTGGCAGTATCAGCCTGGGCATTTGCCAACTCGGCAAATCTCCTGGCCTCTGTTGCATTGCTATCTGCTTTTACCCTGTTTTCCTCCGCCAATTCCAGGTTTCTGGTGGCTTCAATGGATTTTTTATAAAAACTCCAGGCCAGGAAGCCAATTATGGCCAAAACAGTAAGCAAGGCAACCAATTGTGTACTGCGGGTGCGAAGTTTGGCCTTGTCTAATTTGCTTTCTTCCTGCAGCAAAAATGCCTTTCTTCTTTCCTCTTCGAGACGGTCACGGTTGGCCACGCTGTCCTGAAGGAAAGTCACCACCTTGTCATATCCGCCATCGTACTGATCTGCCCAGGCTGAATTGACCGGGTTTTTTCTTTGCCAATCCAGGGCCAATTCCAGAGCAGAACCTGCCAGCAATTCGCCCTCTCCCCGCTCCTTATAAATCATGGCGAGGAAAATGCGGTGATATTGTTCGGCAGAATCCCCTTCTTCCTCCACCCAGCGCACCAGTTTTTTCCAAACCCGCATGAAACTTTCATGGGAAATATCCACCATGGTTTCGCTCAGCAAGGGATGGGTATGAGGCGGCATGATAAAAGTTCGTCCGGGTTTACGAAAGGCCTCCAGAATTTTGACCACTTCGTCTTCCCGCGCGTTGCAAATCTCTGCCAGCTTACACAATCTGGTCGGACGGCGAACGCCACGGTTATCAGGGCCTTTGACGGTGAGTGCCTTGAAAACCCGCTCAGTCAGGGATTCCAGCCCCTTCCCTTTCAACTCCTCCATGATCTCATTGGCGTGGCGGTTGAGCGCATCTTCCATGCCTCCCACGCCTTCATAATCATCCAGATCAATGGGTTCGCCCGACTTTTTATGGGTTTCCCAATGCACCCAGGTACGCATGAGCGCGTGAGCCAGGATGGGCAGGCGATCGGGATTTTCGTTGACGTCGTTGAGCAGGCGTATCTGCAGGGGGATTGAGGTTTTTTGGTAAAATACGGCCGCAGGACCCGTTATTACTTCCCGTAATTGATCGCGGGTAAGGCGGGGCACGAGATACTGGCCCGAATTAATCGCCTCGGGGAGGCCCTGAAAACGGGGGCAATCGCTGAGGAAATCGCTGCGCATGGTGATAATCACGTAAATGGGCACGTTTTCCTCGCGGGAGGCAGTCAAAATCAGTTTGATGAAAGCTCCCGCCTCATCTTTTTCCACTTCGCCGCTCGCAAATCTGAATAACTCCTCGAACTGGTCCACCACCAGCAACAAGTTGGTGCCCTCTTTGAGAATCATGCGCTGCGCTGCCTTGACCAATCCAGAGGAATTGGCATTCAGCATGGTGCGAATCATCATTTCGGGTGATACGGGCGAATTTGCCTGCCCGGGAACCAATTCTGCCAGGGCAGCGCCCAGACTTTCGACCGGGTGCAACCCGGGGCGCATGAGCGCCACGCTCCACCGCGATCCTGCGGTGGTCATGTAGCCGCTGTGCAGGGAGGGCATCAGCCCGGCTTTGACCAATGAGGATTTTCCAGAACCAGATGAGCCCAGGACAGCCAGGAAACGGTGATTCCGCAGGCGGGCCATCAGTTCATTGGCCTGCTGATCACGGCCAAAGAAGAGGTGATTTTCGTCCTCGTTATAAGGCCGCAACCCGGGATAGGGTTTTTCCTCGTATTCGGGAGCGACCTGAGGCGGAGCTTCTATGTTTCTTCTTCTGCTCATATTTCAGACAGGAGCCCCCGCGCTCAGGATTTGGTTGGCAAATTTATCCAGATCTTTTTCAGGGACCCCGTCAAAAGCTTCGATCACATCGGCCTGGTGGGTCATGAAATCGAGCTTTTCGTCGGTGTCGGCCCCGGCCAGAATGACCAGGGGTTTGGCGGAGAAAGGCTTATCCCGGCCATATCCGGGTGCTTTTCTGATTTCGCTGAGTTGAGATTCCACCCAGAGGGTATTCACTTCGCCAAAAAATACGGCCACGGCGTCGGCCTGGACCAGACGTTCGTGATGGGCTTCGCGTACCTCAGCTTCTGTTCCGTCAAAAGACGGGGTGGTAACCTCGATACCTTTGTCAAAAAGGTATTGACGTACTGCGCGCACGTTTCGGCGGTCGTCTTTGTCGAATATCAGGTAGATGATTCTCAGTCCTTCGCCTCCCTCTCCAACTTTGTCAGTTTCCTTCGGGGCTTCTTCCTTTTTGGGTGAGAATTTTTCTATGATAATGGATTTGAGGTCATCCATTGGCTTTTCGATGATATCTGCCCCCGCGAGGACTTCAGGATCACGGCGCAAAGAAGCCGTAAACCGTTCCTGCCTTTCGTCCTCAGGCTTGAGTTTGGGATTGATCCAGATCAGGCGGGGAAAATTTTCAGCCTTGCTTTTGGCCGCGGCAAGACGGTTTTGTACCTCAGAAATGGATTCCTTGGCACCGTCTGGCACCAGGCCATATTTTCCCCCAATGAGGTGAATGGCCATTTTGCACTGGTCCAGATTTTCGCGGGTATATTGCTCAAATTCGGGAGCAGTAAAGGGAAATTGCTTATCTGGCAATACTTTCCAACCTAACCCTTCCAGTTCCCGCCTTACAATGTCCCTTTCCTCCGTGACATCACTTCCGCCCAAAGCCAGATAAATTACTCCCTGATCTTCCACCCCTTCTGCACTTCCATTCTGATTGGCACTGGAAACTTCATCGAGCATGCTCAGGGTTTCGGCAATATCAGTGGCTACGTCGTAGGCTTTCATAAGGAAGGATTGCTCCAATTCCTTGCCAAAGGCCCGGTTGAACTCACGGGCCCGCCCGGTCTCATCGTCCAGCTTGTAAAAAGCATAGCCGAGCAGGTCTTTGACCTGTTCGGGATGTTTGTCCAGGGGCACCGGGCTTTTCAGTACCTTAAAAATGCGGTGGCGATTATTGACGGTCACCGTCTTTTCTTTCTGAGCCACTTCCAGAAATTTTTCCCTTTCGAGGGTGGTCCACTGCGAATTGAGGTAGGCGGGGGACATGATGGTGACCAGGATCCCCGTTTTGGAAATGCTTTCCAGAATTTCAGGAGTCAGTTCTGTATTACCTGCCAGGGTTCGAACGTCTCTCCAGACATGGGGCTTGCGATCCATCATCTGGTTGAGAAAACTTTCCAGAACCTCATGAAAATCCGAAACCCAACCTTTGGCGTCGGCACTGAGTTCGACGTTATCACGGTGAGTATAACTAATAAAAATGTCCGGATTGAACTTCATTAAGGGGTGATCGATGAATTAAAATCAGAGTCTTTTCGCCCTGAATTTAGGAATTGATTGGGTATTTGACAAAGAAATAAGGTCGGGAATTTGGGGAAAAGTCGGCTTCGTTCAGGGCATGAACCATATGTTACAGAAAATGTAACCCCATTGACAGGATTTTCAGTAAGGGCAAAAAAACAGGGGCTGCTCCTATGGTGCAACCCCTGCATTTGTGGGCCCAACAGGGCTCGAACCTGTGACCCTCTGATTATGAGTCAGATGCTCTAACCAACTGAGCTATGGGCCCTTTCAATGACATGCCTTCAATCCAAAAAATGGAGGCTTCCACTTGAAAAACATGCAAAGATAGGGGATTTCCTGAAAAGAGCGGTCAAATTTCCATGGAAATTTGATTTTGAAGAAAATCTGCCGGGTCCCAGTGCCACACCTCAAAAATTGACTGAAAGGGCCATTTTCCACCCCGCGGGCATAACTTGTTCATAACTTCCAGGGGTACCTTGTTGCATGCTGGAAAATAAAATTTGAACTTGTGAGGGTATATTCTAAAGGTAAATAATTTCTTTTTGACTTCTTCGAGTTCTTTCTGTTCGCAATCGCTACCTGCTGATTGCCATTCTATTATTTACTAAAAAATCCATTTAATTATGGCTACTACAGAAACGAAGAAGGAAAAAATTTCCGTCAAGTTGGACAATCCCAAAACTGCGCTCAAGACCGTTGGCGAGGCCATTCAGTCTATGCTTGCGTCAAGTTCGGATATTGTCACCAAGGCAATGGCCCAGGACTATAAAAGTCATGCGCTGATTGCCACCCTCCAAAACCAACTGAACCTGGCAGGCGCCGCCCTCAACGGTCCGGCAGTTGGCCTCAAAATGCCCTCTGTGGGCGACATTTTCGGACCGCTTCGCTCCTGGATGCAGGACAATTATCCCACCCTCGAAAGCGAAAATCCCTTCCTTTCCCCGGTCGGAAAAACCCCTTACCGGCCTTTTGTGCCAGCAACTCCGGCAAGCCTTGCCCTGGATCTGAAAGAATTTGTCAAATCCAAGAATGACATTGCCCGGCTGCAAAGCATCTATCGCCAGCCCGTAAAAGTCATTGAACGTATCCTCTGGGTTATTGATCAGAATGCCACCCTCAAAAAATTAAAGAATTCCGATTTTACTTCAGGCACTCCCCAGACCGATATTGACAAGAATCAAAAAACCTTTGAAACTGCTGTTTATGCAGATTTGAAAAATTACTGTCAGGCTGGTTATGACGTTCAACAAACTTTCTTTGCCCTGCTGAAAGACGATCTGGATGCGGCAATCAAGGTTTTCGACAAGCTGGGTACCAACCCCTATCTGGCTGAGGCTGAGCTTTCTTACCTGCAGGCCAGTGTGATGAAAGCCATTCCCATGAAGCTCCAGGATTATCCCGGATTTTTGGGCAAGGCAAAAGTGATCATGAATGGCGAAGCCAAGGATCCAAATTCCCACGAAGGGATCTTTTACACCATTTACGGTCCCGATCCACTGCCCGATCCCGCCAACCGCGATATCAAGGATGTGCTGGACAAAAACTTCCTGCGTGAAGTGGAAGAAAACTTCATGAATGCGCTGGAAGGACCCAATAATGGCGTTTTCCCCCCTCCTGGCGGCGAAAATTTCCTCAGCAATCTCGAAAAACTCATCCTCAACAACCTGGATGATGTGCCCGGCATGAAGCATACCCGCCGCTCGGCTCAGCAAGGTATCGCTTCCGTGCTCATGAATAACCTGGTCAATCTGGGTTCTCAGGGCTCCCTGCTCACGGATACCTATGATACAGAGCTTACTTCCAGCCTCAAAAGCCACATTACCCACCTTTTCAACCGCCTCGACGACATCAAGGAGGAAGTTACGGACGGGATGAACCTGGCTTTGGGAACTTCACAAAGCATTCTGGCTTCGCTTTCTGCAGTTACCAATTTCGTGACCGAATGGGAATCTGTGGAAGTGGCGCTCAAATCCAATCAAAACATGTCTGTGGGTGACAATAAAGGTCTTTCTTCCACGGCTCTGAGCGCAATTATGAATGGATCAGACAAGAAAACTCCCAACGGGGATTATCTGCTGGCGCTGATCGATCATCCTACGGACGGAATCGGGATTCTGGAAGAAACTGAAAACCTCAATACCATCATTGCCGGCCAGATGGGTGGATTGAATTACGTGGCCACGGCCCTCCTAAACAAGCAGGGCGGCATTTCCAAAGCTGACGAACTGGCCAAAATGGTTGGTGATCAGTTTACCAGGTCCCTGAAAAAGCTGGAGAGCGATCTCAACAGCTACACGGAAATTCTCAATAATTACCTGACCGCCAAAGCAGACACGGAGGAAACGGAGGATATTATTGAAGGAACCATGGGCGTGGAGGACATTATCCATGCAGCCACCAAAATTGGCAGTCCCGCCCTGGTTTTTACGGACGCTAAGTAATTCATTGATTTTCAATCTATTCACCCAAAAAAAATCTATTAAAAATGGCAAATAATATTCCTACAGGAACCAATTTTATTAAAAATCTGGTTGCCAGGGCTAATAAACTTTCTGACGAAATCCATGTGCTGAACATCAAGGAGGACCAGTTGGAAAGTGAGATCAAAATGTACAAAAAGCAGCTCAATGACGTCAATAACCTGCTGAGTTACACCAGCCAGGTGGAAAGTCTGACCGAAGGTTTGGGCAAGGAAGTGAAAGCGGTGCAGGACTTTTTCTCCATTCCTGAAGGAGAAACCCCAGATCCCGCTCAGCTGGACCTCCCTCCTGCCATTGAGAGCCTCAAAATGATTCTGACCAGTTCGGCTGCAGTCTCGGGCCGCATTTACCAGTCTATTCTGAACGTAAATGTGTGCACGGTGGCACTGGATGACACCAAAACCCGCCTGCTGAAGGCCATGGGCGCTCCTGGCTCCACCCCTGAGACCGCTTCCAACGACGATCCTTTTGGACGTCTGAGTGTGTCTGTGGGTCCCCAGTCAGATCTGGTGGCCAAGCTGGACAAGGCAATTAAATCGGGTCTGTCCGCGATGGAAAACCTCTCCAATACCTACATTGACCTGGTTTATTTCCTCCTGAAAGTTCAGGAACTGTATCAGGAATGCATGACCCTCAACTCTGAATTTACCCAACAGGTAAGGCGTCTGGGCGAGTTTGAGGCGCGCAATGAAAACAGGATCAAAATTGAGAAAGGCTTTCAGAAGGAACTGGAAAGTGAGATTCGCAATAACGAAGCGGAACTGACCACTACCACTACCCGTCTCAAGCTGCTGGAAATTGATTATCAGATGATCAAAGCCGAGTTTGATGCCGCCAACCAAAGTATCCGTCCGCAGAAAAAAGTTTCTGCAGCAGCCGGAGTCTGAGGACCTCATCTTCAATCCTTTAAATCATTTACCCCGGGCTTTGCCCGGGGTATTTTTTTTAGGTTTTTGGGGTTAGGTATTAGGTCTTGGGAATTAGGTCTTGGGAATTGATTTTTCATTTCTCCCCGCAAAAAACTATGGATAAACGACTCAGAACTAACGACTAAGGACTAAATCAATCCAGGGGATTGAAGCCGCGAAGCGGGGATATTTTTTGGCGAAGCCAACCAGGGTGGGGTGGCCTTGCCAAAACCAGGGGGCGGCCTTGAGCGAGGGGTCCCGGATAGCTATCGGGAGGGCGGCTGGGGGCATTGTGCGGTGGGTCAGTGGTGTGAGGGGGCAGGGTTTAGGTTTTGGCGCTTTTTGCTTCTTTTTCTAACAAATCGACCAAAGGGAGATTCACGAGTGCCTTTGAAAAATAATAAACCAACGAGTAAAGAAGGCCCGCCCGGCCAGGGCAATACTATAAACGCCAATCACAAATTTTGCGACAATTTGTTGTCGCTTACATCACCCTAAGTGCCTAAGGACTCAAGACTAATGACTCAGGACTCCTCTCTAAAATCTAACATCTCAAAATCTAACATCTCAAAATCTAACTTCTCAAAAATTAACATCTCAAAAATTAAATATCTTTCCTTCCTTGTGAAATTCCTTGCGAATGCCGTTCAGGATGGCATCCTGGGTGATGGTACGGGGAGATTTGCCTACTGAAACGAGGGCAGCGTGGCGCACCACATTCACAATTTCGCCACCCGTCAGCTCATAAAGATTGGCGATCTGTTCGAGGTCAATGTTGGGATCGAGGGGCGTTTGGGGTGGGAATGCATTTTCCCAAAGTCGCAGGCGCTGGTATTTGTCGGGGGGCGAAAACTGGATGATGGATTGAAAACGGCGAATAAAAGCTTTGTCAATGTTGGTTTTGAAATTGCTGGCCAGGATCACCACACCCGGAAAATCCTCGATGCGTTGCAGCAGATAGGATACCTCCTGGTTGGCGTAGCGGTCGTTGGAACTGCTGGTCACGGTCCGTTTGCCAAACAGGGCGTCGGCTTCGTCGAAGAAGAGAATCCAGTTTTTCTGCTCGGCCTGGTCGAAAATCCCGGCCAGGTTTTTTTCCGTTTCGCCAATCCACTTGGATACAATCATGGACAGGTCAATGCGGTAAATGTCAAAGCCTGTATCCTTGCCCAAGAGGGTGGCAGCAAAAGTTTTGCCCGTGCCAGGAGGACCATGAAAAAGTGCCTTGAAACCTGGTTTCAGCTTCTTTTCAAAGCCCCATTCCTGCATAATGGTGTCTCCGTGCTGCAGCCAGGTTTTGATTTCGCCCAAATCGTCCAAAATGTAATTTTCCACCACCAGATCTGACCAGTTTTGTCGGGTAGTCAGCCGTTTGGCCGGAAAAGTGGGACTAAAATCCGGTCGAAAATCCTGCCCTGAAAGCAGCAGTGACTTACAGGATGGAGTAAGCACGAGGGGAAAAGCCAGGTCGGGTTCACTGTGGGAAAGATCGGGATGTTGAAGAATCTGCCGGGCAAAAAGCGGATGATCTGAGCGAAAAATGGGGATAAAAGTGATTCTTTTCTGCAAATTTCCGCCACTGAGCAGGAAAATCGCAGTTTCGCCAGTGGGCATAAATCCGGCATGAATTTTCCCCGCAACCCCGCCAAATTCAGAAAATGCCCGGTCCGTTATAGAATTTTTGATGAAGAATACCTCCAGAATCTGAGGTTTGAGCAGGGGAACCAGGGCCAGCACCATGATCAGGCGTTCATGTTTGCCAAAATTTTCCAGGGCAATCAACTTTTCCAGAGGTGAATCTGCCTGAATTTGTTGGACGGGGAAGTCAGGAATTTCATGACCTGAAGAAGTGGTTTCCTGATCGAAATAAGATTGACAACGGGCTTCAATGATCTTTTCCAACCAGTTCAGATTATTTTGCAGAGATTCAAAAATGCTAACTGCAATTTCCTCATCATGAATTATTTCCTGTTTCTGATCCATAGTTTTACCTGAATTTAAAATGTGTGGCTCCATTCCACCGTCATCATTCCCTGCACCCAGGGCAGTGTGACCGGGCTGAAACTCCAGGGAAGGGTGCGCAGCAGCAGGTCATAGGGACGGGGATCGACCTTGAGATACCAGCTTTTTTCAGTTTTGCGCAGGATTCCACCCCTGGTTAGGAAAGATTCCTGAAAAACATCAGGGGTGGTATTTCCAATCCCTTTCCAATAACTGATGGCGGTTTTGAGCAGACTTTGGGTGATTTCTGCCTCTCTTTCACTAACTGAAATTTCATCCTGAGACACCACCTGTGAGGGATCCATTCCTACCAGCACTTTGGGCAGAACAAGTTCTGCCTCACTGGCTTTGGCATGACCTGTGGCCAGGTAATGCAAAAGAAAAATGGCCCGTTCACGGGCTTTTTCATCCACAAAAATGTTTTGCTCAAGCAGGTTCAACACCTGAAAATAACGCTGAATAAAGGGCTCGACCAAAATCATCCCAGCATTGGGAATTTGAAATTCACCCGTGAAATTCAATTCCCGTTTTGCCACATCCCAGGGACGGGGCGGCTTGGGCCGATCGGCCTCAGGAACTTTGGTGGACGGTTTCTCTTCTTCAGGCAATTCACTGAGGATCAATGCCGTTAATTCCGGGTAAGTACCAAAATGCCTGAAAAAATGAGCCTGATCCCGAACCAAAGGCTGAATTTGGCGAAGCAGGTCTGGAAAGGATTTTCCCAAAAGCTTTGCCCCCTTTTGCAAAATGGAACGGGACCAGGCCTGATAATCTGTTATGCCTTTTTTGCCCTTGCCCGAAGACTGAATCCTATGCAGATCTTTGGTTGAAATGGATTTTTTCTCCTGAAAAAATACCCATTGGAGCACAAAGATCAGGTCCGCCGTGAAATCAGGGGGCGGGAAAAAAACTGAGGAAACAGACCTGTTGGGCAATTCCCTAATCCAGCCTTCGCGGCGGGCCATCTCAAATAATAATGGAAGATTCCCCTGCGCCTGGCTTTCAGTTTTGGGCTCAGATTGGAACAAATCCTGAAAACGGCTGAAATTCAGGCCCGAATTCTCCATCAGTCGCCTGACAGCCCGAAACAGAAAGTGGGTATTTTCCGCCCCGCCTTCCCCCAGAATCACCACCTGATTCACTATTTCCTCCCAGACTTGCAGACGAAAGCGGGGAATTTCTGCCAGATGCTGAGCAACAGCCTCCAACTCCAGGTCAAGCTGCTTCCAGAAAGTTTCACCCCAGCCCAAAACGGCCTGCAAAAGTGCAAACAACTGCCTCCCCCTAAAATGAAGCAAAATGCGTTCTGCAGCCTGGCGGGTGAGTTTCCATTGGGCGAATAAACGCTGTAAATCAGCGGTATGGGTGGTCAGAAAGGAGGTCAGTTTTTCCCGAAAAAGGGCCAATGGGTATCCAGGGGGAATTACTCCATTTTCAAGATAACCCTGGAGCACATTGGCAAAAACCTCAAAATCGTCCTCAGAATCCTGCGCAGGTCTGGTCTGGGGTGAATTTCTTTCTCCCGTCCATAAGGTGTTGATGAGGGCTCCTAAACGAAGATTTCCACGGTACCTGCGGCTTTGTGAGGCCAGAAACTGGCCAAAATTGGCGGGGGCAAAGCCCAGTTCACGAGCCAAAGTCTCAACCCAGAGGCGTAACCAAGCCCTTTGGCCCAAAATTTCAGGTCGAAATTCTTTGCTCAGCTTTTGCGCAGCCCGATCCACCAGTTGAATGATTTCAGGCTGCATTTTGCCAATGATTTCAGGTTCACGTGAAAGCAAATATTTCAGATCAAGGATCAGATCAAGCTGAAATCCAGCCAGGGGGCTTTCCCGGGCAGACGTCCTGGTCTTTGCAACTGGCTTCGCCAGTTGATTTTCCTGCAAAAAAAGCGGCCGAAGGCGCTTTTGGACTTGCTGCCCTGTACCCTGAGGGGCTGAATCCTGCAGCCAATGAACCAATTGCTCCCCAACCTGCAGGGACTGCAAGCCCAATTCCTGAACGATTTTTGCAAAAAGATCCAGGTAAAATTCGGGCGAAACAGCCCGTGACGGACTTTGTGTCATTACAAATTCCAGACCTGCTGACTGGAGAATATGGTCCAATTGGGTGGCAGTGAGTCGGGGAAAAGCAGTCAGGGAGGGCAGCACAAAAGCCAAATCCTGTAAAAAGGTCTGCAAAAATGAAAATCTGAGGGGCTCCAGGGCATAAAAAAGGGAGTAGCGGCTGGAAGCAGGCAATTCACGAACCAGGCTTTGGAAAGCCTGGTTTTCGGCCCAGTTTCGAAACCTGATTTGATAAAACGACCTTAATTCAGACTTTTCCTGCAGAATTTCAATCAGATTTTTCAGTTCTTCCAAAGTCCGGGGCATGCTCTTTTGCGGGGTGCTTCCCTCCTTTTCTTTGCGATTTTCCTGCCCCAGTTTCACCCATTCTACACTGAAAATCACCTGGCTGGATGCCCGGGCTTGCCAATCAAGCCACCTGGTTTTCAGTACGGCAGGTTTTTCCTGAATTTGAGGTGCATAGCTGAAAATCAGCCAGGAGAACCAGCCCTGAGGCTTTTCTGCCTGAATCTTTTGGGATTTCAATCCCTCAAAAATTGTCTGCAAGACCCACCCTGCGGGAGGAATTTTCTCCTTTTCAACCTTTCTGGCCCATTCAAAAATATTTTCCAGGTCCGCGGCCCAGTTGCTCAGATAGGTCAACTGCTGCCCAAGCACCATTTCCAGCAAACGGCTGTACTTTTCGGCACCCAAATGGCTTAACCAGATTCGGCCCGGCTCGTTCACCACAGGATTTTCTGACTGACTTTGCCAAAGTTTCCACAGGGGAGCAAGTTTCAGTTTGGGGGGAATTTCAGGATTGGTCTTTTCCCGGCCGCCGGGAAGCAAGGCAAGAATCTCTCCCCATCCTTTGTGCAGTAACTCAACCTGATTCCAATTTTTCCCAACCTCATTCAAAACACTTTTTAACAAATTGATAATCACGTACTTTTCATTACTCAGCGAAAGTGATTGTCCAGAGGCATATTGATAGATTTTGCGAAGGTCAGTCCAAAAATCCTGAAGAAAAACCGCCTGCAATGGGGCAAGCCAGGGCAGCCATTTTCGGGCCAATCTGACCGCGTCTTTTTGCTGCACCAGCCAATGAAACGCTGCGGAAATCACGGCCGGATCGCCTGGGTTTTCCTGAAGGATTTGCATCCATTCAGCCTCCCGGGCAGTTTCAACCCAATTTCCAATCTTGCTCAAAAATACAGGCAACTTGCTTCGCAAGTGCACAATTGAGCTTGAAAGCCGTACGGCCAGGCCCAAACCCGACAAAAACTCATTCAGATTTTGCTTAAAATTCCGGGCCAGATTCCAGCTCAAAAACCTGAAAAACCGTTCCTCTTTTCCTTTTCCCAGGCTGCCTGACCGCCTGAAAGCTGTTTCAAGTTCTTTGATTGCGTTTTCCAGGCGATCTCCACCAGCAGGCAAAAAGGGATACAAGGCCTGTACGGCCAATAAATCCTCCCGCAGGGCCTGAAATTCCGGGATTTCATCCCGGAAAAACGGTTCAGGCGGCGCCTGCCTTTCTGCCCAAAAATCACCCTGCGAAAATTGCATTCCTCCCCTTTTTTCCGTGGATTGACCCAACAGCTCTGTCAGTTCGGGTGGGAAATGCGCCTCAGGAGGCGCAATGGAGGCAAAAGTGGCCAATTCCCGCAGGAATTCAGCCTGCGGCTGGCCCCGAAGATTCGCCAGGTGGCGAAGTGCATTTTTCAGGACCAGACGGGTATCGGAAAAAGGGCCATTTTGCAGGTCCAAAATTTCCCTTGCTGCCTTGAGCAAAATCTTCCTGAGTACCTCTTTTGATGGCCCTTCCTGAGCCCAAAAACGACCGAATAGCCCCAGCAGGTTTAAAATCAGGAATTCAATTTGTTCTGGAATCGCCTTCAGGGAAGGCCTGTTTTGATCCTGACGGGATGACCCTTTAGCTCCACTATTTTTGGGCTTTGGGGGCAGGACTTCCCCCAATTCAAACAGCAAAGCTGAACCCAAGGCCGATTTTTCCAGTTTTACTGCAATTTCCCTGGCCTTTTCCTCCTTTCCGTTGGTCAGAGCTTTCAAAATAAATGCCAAAAAATCCTGCTTATTGAAGCTCTTTTGACGGTTTTGCAGAAAATATTCCAGCCCCACATTCCAGATCCACTTCCCAAAATCAAGGCCCTGCATTTTCAGCAAAGGATTACGGGAATGCGCCTGACTGAAGTCCAGCAATACAGATTCTGCCACTTCCTGATCCTTTCCTGCGATCAAGCTCAAAACGGCCTGACGCCCTTTGGGCCCATTTTTTTCCTGCAAACGGTGACGAATGGTTTCATTTTTTTGCAATGCAACCAGCCAGGACTTGAATCTGAGGGGCTCTTCTTCCAGAACCTGCAGCAATATTTCCTCCAAATCCGCGGCTGGTCCTGCGTACCACCAGGGCATACCTCCATGCAAAAGGTAAAATTCCAGCAGATCAAATTTGCCCTTGGCCGACCTGGAAGACTCATCAGGAGCCGTTTCTGGCCTTCCATTGGCCAGAGCCGCCATCAGCTTTTTCCTGACCTGCTCTACAATGGTTGTTTCAATTTCCTCCTGGGTTGAATCCTCCTTCAGTTTGCCCAGATTGATTCTCAAATTATGAATGCGAATCAATTGGCCCTCAGCCGCAAACTGATCAAAAAGGCTCGAAAGACGGCTTGAGATGAGGTTTTTCAGGGCAAAATTCACCCTGTTTTTCAATTTGGCGGGCAAATGAGCATCACGGGAACGCACCTGAACGTCCAGTTTTCGAATCCTGTGCCGTTGCGTGCCTGCCATTTCAGCTGGTTTTTGGATTGGAATGGGTGAAACTCAGAATAAATTCCAGCAATTTCGAACTGTAATAGCCGCGGTCCTCCTCCCCAGGGTCTTCCAGCTTCCAGGCCAAATATTTTTCTTCAAAAATCTGAAAATCAGGAAAGCTCAATTCCAGCAAATTGCAAAAAATATGGGCAGGACACTCCTCTGTGAGGGCTTTTCTGAAGGCTTCTTTGAAAGTACTGTCCTGAAAACGGGTGGGCCAATCGGGCATCACCACTGTAATCTGGTTGGAAATATGGTCTTCCCCGCCGAAGAAAAACGGTCCCTTCTGGTCCGTCAGAGGTTTCAATCGGGTTTGGAACACATTTTCAAAAGGAAGGTCCTCATTTCTGACTTGCTGAATTCGGAAAATCAGCTTTTCGATCTCCTCTTCGGCCTCACTTTGTTGAGTAAAATTCACCTTGCCAGTCAAAGTCAGCACATATTGGCGATAAGCTTCGAGGTTTTCTGGCAACCATTCTTTGCTTTTTGGCGGCAAACAGGCCAGGGAAAATCCGTACTTAATCTTTTCGGGTTCAACTTTTTCAGGCGGCTTCGCTTTTTCCTCAAAACTTAAATTGCGATTCAGGGGAAGGTTCAAATCATGGATGATGGCCTGATAAAGGGAAATTCCATCCTTCATTTGCCAGGCATATTTTGTCCCCAGAAAATAGTGCATCAGGAACTGTCCGTTTTCAGTCCAGATTTTACCAAAGCGCGGATCAACCCGATTTACTTTACTGGAAACCAACAAATTATCACGCACCAGTTGATTGAAATTCTTGATGGAAATGTCATTGCTGTCGGTCAGCATGGCCAGAATTTCCTTGAGGAAATATTTCAGATGAATGGTGCCCAGATCCCGGACAAAATTGGGCAAATCCGGCCCTCGGGGAGGGGTAACATCTTCCTTTGGGGGTGATCCAGGCTCACTCAGCGGGATGAGGGGCAAAGGAAGATTATCCACCAGCATACTCATTGCCAGCTCAAAAAGCTGAATGGCCAGCTTTTCTTTCTCCTTATTTCCCCAATCCAGGGTGGATGGAAGGGCATTGAGCAATCCATGATTTTTATCTGTAATGTTGGCATCGACCCAGGCTGAAATACGGTGAAACAAGGTTTCACCTTGTTTGGTCCCGGACAGGATGTGGTGGTTGAGAAAATTCGCCTGAAAATATGCACCAATCGCCACCAAAGCATCCCTAACCCCCTGTTTATTAACAATTTGCAAACTCTCAAAATGCTGTCCCAACCCCTCAAAATTATCTGAGTCAAAATTTCCCCTGCTCAAATAATTTTTCTCCAGATAAAAAATCAATGCCTTCCGTCCCAGCTCCTCGAAATTGGCAGGCAATACGGGCTTTTCCAGCTCAAATCCCTCCAAACCAGGCAATTCGCTCCCCAAAGGGGCAATTTTATAACGGGTCAGCCAGATAAAAGCATCCAGCATGCATTGCAAAAAGTACTTCTTTTTCTCTTTGCCAGGCTCTCCCGGATCAAAATACCCTCCCGTGGTACGGGCATATTTCAGCAAATCAGACTGCATGGCATTGCCCAGGTTCGCGCCGGGTTGTGGCAGTGTACGGGTTCGATTCAGGCCTTTTTGAGCGAATTCATCCAATTGGGGAAGGTAGAATTTTTCCAGATACCCCATCAATTGGTCCTCTGCAAATTCAACCAGATTTTTGAAAACCCGTTTGGTATTTCCCGCAGGATATTTTTTGCGGTATTCACGGTGGTATAACAGGAGATTCACCCCCAGGCGATCTGGTGCAAAAAGTCCCCATTTCCACACGCTTTGCATGTATCTGCCCAAAAATTCCCGCCCTGAGGAGACCAGGAGTTTCCTGAATCCAGGTTGTAAATCCACTTCAATTTTGAGCCCGGTTTTGATCAAATTCACCAAAAACACTTCCGGACTTTGGGGACCAGCATCGGGTGGTGATTTTTCATTGGGCTGAATTCCCTTCCAGGCCAAAACAAGGCGCTGAGCCACCCATTTGGCAGTTTCTGCCACGTCAAAATCCTTCGGATACAGATTGAGATTTCCCCGGATTCCTGCCCCAAAGGAAGCTGCATTATCGACCACCCGGGGATATTCGCGACGAAGATAAGCTTCCACTACCTTTCGTCCCAAACAGGCCCAGAATTCGCGTGACATGGAGTTTACCGCCTGAGAAAGGTCCTTTTTGTTCGCAGGGCGACCTTTCTTCAGGTCCTTATTCACCGCCTCTTCAAGGAGTGCAGGGGTAGTAAACAGAGGTGAGTACCAGCCATTCAGCCATTGTGCCAAAAATCCTTCCTCATCTTTTCGACCAGTTTCTTTCCCCAGTTTGGCCAAAGAATCCCCCAAAGTTGAATTAGCGGCAGTTTTACGATTGGCAATCAGGGTCCTGAGCGCAGCTTTTCCCCATTCCTGCATCACAATATGGCGGGCAGGATTTCTCCAGTCAGGGGGTAGATCGGGTTGCAAAAAGTCTTCCTGAAGAGCCTGGCCCAGCAAAGTGGGCTGATCAAGCAAATCAGAGTAAAATTGCAGGATATAATCGCGAAAACGGGGAGAAATATCTTCAGTTTCCGTTAATCTGGAATTGGATTTGAAAGTTCCCTTCATTTGCATGCCCGTGGCCGGAAACGCCGGAAAGGGATCGCTCCCACGCACTGCCTGCAACCTGAAAACAAAAGAAAACTCATCCTCCTGAGCTTCAGGAAGCTGTTCGTCACTGTAAATCAACTGAGAATTTTCGGGATTGATCTCCTGCAAAACTTCAAGCAAGGGCCTGGGCAGCCAGCCGTTGGCCCCGAGCAGCGGTGCGCCCTGTTCGCTAAGAAGGGAAATTCCAAACAGGGGATCTGTTTCAGGGGGACGCAATAAGATGTGATCAATGGCATAAATGCGCTCAGAAGCCCGGTCAAATTTCTCCAGATTCTCAATAAGTTCCCAGATGGCCTGATCTGCATCCCCTGCGGACAAAAAAGTATTAACGGGCGAATAAATCGTCTCAGAACCATCTGTTTCTGAGGTACTTGAGAGATTAAAGCTAAAGCCTCCATTGAGCACCTCAGGCGGCTGGATGGTATAATTTTCGTAATTGGTTCCAATACGCAGGAGGTAAGGCATATCGATGGGTTTTCCATCATTGGCTTCGAGGATGTGATTGCCCAGCAGCCTCGTTTTGGGAATTTTCGAGTAACGGGCAAACTCCACCCTGCGGTAATCTCCATCATACTTTCCACCCCGCTGGGCCAGGTCAAAAATGGTGGAAATTACCCGCTCCAGGCCAGGCAGACCCGAAGGATGCTGGTCATCCACAAAAGGATCTCCCCCTTGCCCACGGTCAGATGAAAGAGCGGGAAAAGTGGCGAGAAAATTGCGGTTGGCACTGATTTTATATTCTCCCCTTTCGCGGCTTCCCGAATAAGGCAGGTGGGCAATGTAGTCAGTTAGATTTCGTCCAAAACGAGCCAGTAAATGCTCCAGAAATTTGCCTCTGCGCCCAATAAATTCATATTCTGACTCCTGGAAAATGGCCAGTTTCCCCTGGTAAGCCTTCACGTAATTCAATTCTTTTTCCGAAAAACCCTTTGCTTCATGTCCACCATGGCTGTAAGGGATTCGGGGGACAGCCTCGCCGGGATATACAATTTTGAAAAAATCGACCGAGGCGTTTTCCAGTCCCTGGAAAAAGTAGGTACGCTGCACCTTTTCAGACCAGGAAAATACCCGCGAAAGGTTGGATAACTGTGAAAGGAAATTGGCCAGAATCTGATCAAAAATGGTCAGCAGGCCCTTGAGCTGATTGGCGGTGCCAATCCTTCTGAATTCGGCCTCATCTTTAAGCGCCCCGGGCAAAAGTCCGTACATGACCGGAAAATCGTATTGCACAGAAAAATACTCCTGCAAATTCCTGAATTTTCCACCCGGAACAGGCAAATCCTCATGCATGCTCGCTTGCTTCGAGACTTTTCGCAGGGCCTTGGCCTGCTTGATTCCCTGAATCAGTTTGAAGGTGTTCAGGTTGTATTTTTGCTGCCCGATACTGACGGAAAGGCGGAATTTTTCAACATTTCCCAGTATGGGACATTCATTTTCATCAAAAACCAACTCAATTTCCCTTCCCTCAAAATCCTCGCTGACAATGCCCTGCAGATTGGGTTCCTCCCTTGGTTGCCAGGGATCAGAAATCAGGTTCATGCGGGAAATGGATTTGATCCCCGCCAAATCCCGAACCTGGTTGATAAGGTCAATGGAGCGGATTTTATTCAGCTTGGGGATGAGCCCGCCTTCGGGAATGAAGCCGTGTTCCAGGGCAGGCCCCTCAAAAATCGCATCCACGCGATCGGTAAACTGAGCCTGAATCTGAGCCAAAGTCAGGAAATTGATCCGGGATTCAAGGTAGGTTTCCAGACGAATGATGATATCGGCCACCATTTGTTCGGGAGAGACACCCGGTTCCACAAATAATTCGAGTTCGAGAAACAGTTCCCGGGTTTTCAGAAAGGAAATTTCCTCCAGATCCTCACCCAGATTGCGATTGGTGAGAAATACTTCCTGCACATTTTGGGTAATCTTTTTCCGGTTTTCAGGATTGTCAAACGAGCTGTTGAGCAGCAGGACAATCCTCCTCAATCCTTTGAAATAGCTGAATTTGGTAACGGGAAATATCCATGCATTATTGATCCCCGAAATGTCGATGATCTTTTTGCGCATGTCTTCAAGCGTGACCGGGGCAGAGGAAAGGATGGTGCGGGCAGTAAAAAACTGATCGTCATGCTGCGGATCGCCACCCTGCCCTTCATATTCAGCGAGAATGTCCTCAATGGGAAAGTTGGCCCGGTAACCCAAATCCGTGAGGGCGTAGATCAGGATTTCCAGGATGGTGATGCCCGGATCAGTGGGGTTATAATCCGTCCAGTAGGCAGAGCCCAGACGGGCCAGGTGCTCCAGACTGAGTTTGCGAAGCGCCTCAAAATCCATGGAGACATCCGCCGGGGGACCGGCGGGTATCGAAACGGATTGAGGTTTGGGCTGATCCACTTACTTTGGGTTTAGAATTTGGGCATGAGTCGCATCCACTGAAAATTGATCAGGGTGCCTTTGGAAAGTGCCTGGCTGGTACGGACCTGCAGGTTGAAATTATTTTCGTCGTCCTCCCAGCGAAGCTGGATTTTGGCCGTGTAACGGTTGGTGGCAGAGGAAGTGGTGGTGATGGAGCCGCTGCCCCGCATGCCGCCCCCATTGACCGCAATGGCCTGGGTGATGGACTGGCTGTTGGTGGAAGCGTCGTCAGCCCAGGCAATGACTGAATAGGCCTGCAGCTTCGTTAATTTTTCGGCAATGTTATGCCACTTGCCATCAGCTGCAACTTGTCCGGCATCCAGAAAACCCGATTCACGGGCTTTTTTGAGGGTGGGCAGGTCAATTTTGGCGAACAGATTGAAATGCGTCAGAACCTCGCTGGCATTTTCATTGACTGGCTTTTCTTTGGGAGCAGGTTCCTCTGGCCTGGCCTCTTTGGGTGGATTGAGTGGATTTTCCATCTCCACTTTTGGCTCTGGCACGTGTACAATAGGATTGGGCAATCTGGGATTGAGAAAGGGATTGGGAAACAGATTTCCCAGCAACCCACCCAGTTCTGTTTTTTCTCCCGCAGGACCTGAGCCTGCGAGGGGATTGATGATTCCCGGCAGGAATCCGGGGGGTGTGGGAGGAACCGCAGGTTCCTGAAATGTGGGTGGTGCGGGTTTTTCAGGTGCAAATCCACTGATTTGCGGCTGGTCCTTCTGCAAATTGGAGGTCATTATCCGGGACAATTCTTCAGGTTTCAGGTCCAGCAGGGGTTTCAGTTTATCGTACAATTCCAAT
The DNA here is from genome assembly GCA_020635905.1 of Bacteroidia bacterium. GTDB lineage: Bacteria > Bacteroidota > Bacteroidia > J057 > JADKCL01 > JACJYV01. The sequence goes on along the minus strand of JACJYV010000004.1, from coordinate 369,237 downwards.
ACCTTTTTCAACACATCCATGGAATTCATTTCCGGATTTTTGGGATCTGTATTTTTGGGGTCAGGAGAGGGAAATGCCCATGGATTTTGGGAACCGGGAGGGAATGGAAGCCCCGGGCGGATCAGATCCTTCGGATCTGGCTTTTCATCGGGCTCTTCCTCAGACTTTTCTTCGTCTCTTTTGATGGATTCAAGGAGTTCCAGCAGAACTGATTTGAGGGTTTCACGGCTGTTGATCAAGCCAATTTCGGGAATAAATAATCCGCTCATACTGGCCGTGCCGTTGATTTGCAGATCGCCATTTCCATACACCTTCATCACGGGGTATTCGGCCGTTTCCGACGAAAAAGCCAGTTCATTTTCCTCTTCCCCGAGAGCCACCTTCCACTTGGGGGCACCTCTGTCTCCACCTTCAAATATGTTGAAGATATTCCCCGTTGGCCCCGATCCCACATCCACCCCGTTGGTTTCGCCGGTTTTGCTGCCGCCCAGGCCATCATCCACCACATTGACCATCGAATTGATCAAAACCGTAAAATCCTCCTGAGAAGGCATGCTTCCAGCGGAAAATTTATGCTTCAAATATGCCCGGTCCCTGATTTCCTCGTTCATGGGTTCACCATTTTTTAAGTTTTTTCGCCAATTACAATGTATTCAAAATCGCTGCTGCCCGTTTCCGTTTCATTGACCACAATCTGGTCCGGAATTCTGGTCCCGGGACCATTCTGGATGTACATGCCCAGGGCCTGGATTGGATTTTTTCGCTCAGGTCCTTTCACATCCCGCAACCATTGATGGGCTTTGGTGGTCAGAATTCCCCAGGGCATGCTGGTTTTGATGTAAGCAAATTCGCCCGGAAGTCTTCTGAAATGGGTCTTTTTACCTTCCTCCACAAAATGCAACAGTTGAAAGCGGGTCAGGGAAGCCACATATTCCTTGCCCAGCACAAAGCCTTTGAGCGAAGCCAGACTTACCATGGTTTCGTAGGGATTGGCTTCATTGCTGTTTTGGGTACTCCAGGGCGCAAAGCAGTCTGCCACCTCCTTTTCGAGCTGTTTCAGATAAAATCCTGCGTCATAACCCGGCAAAAACTCAATGTCTGCCAGCAATTGCAGGTATTCATAATCCGGATTTCTTACTTCAATTTCCATGCTGTGAGGGGCATGTGCCTTGAGAAATTCATACACGTCCAACAACTGGTTGCGACTGATTTTGGGAGTGTACTTGTTGGGACCTTCTGTGGCCAGGCGGGCGGGAAAGACGGAAACAATCACCTTGCCCGGTTTCATCAGACCGCCATTATCTGAGGTACGAAAGCAGTTGGCCCGACCAATTTCGGGGAATTTCTGCAATACCATCCGTTCAATATCCCAGGGAGTAATGGCCCGCTGCTTGTGCCTCAAACGTTCCTGAATGCGGGTGTAAAAGCGGGTGTCATTTTCCGGGGGATGGCCTCCAAAGGAAGGAAATGGCTGATTCACTTTGGCAATTCCAGGCACAGGATTCAGCATTTTTTTAATCGTTCCTGCCGGCAAAGATTGGATCAGATGTTCGTGATCCGCCTCTCCTGACTGAAAGGTGGCCCGTACCACCTGGGTGGTCAGCAGCCTCACTTTGCAAAAAGTATGGGTTCCTGTTTTGGCAGAAGCCCTTAGCCAGAGCAAATTGGTGCGGTTTTCCACCGCATTAAACCAGCCGCCATCCGGCGCAGGATCTTCCCCCAGGTTGATCCTGACAATACCCGGCCGGATAAAACCAGCAGTGGAATCCTCCAAAATCTGATCTACAGAAAATTCCACCCAGGTGCCATTGACCAGCCGGGACCACTCTATGTGCGGCGAAGGCTCATCTGAGGGCAATACGCTGTCCACATCCACCTGAAAAAAGAGGCTGAGCACCTGAGGCGCCACCACATTTTCGATGGCCAGGTACAAATACCCTTCATGGTCGTAATCGGGTACCAAAGTCAGGGACTGGCCGGGCAAAGCGGCGGGGGTTACCCCAAAGGGCTGCAAAAAATGCAGCCCTGAATTTGTTCCAAGGCGCCCGGGACGCAGGGTGGCCTGGGCCACATAATCCAGTTGAAGGGATTTCCCGTTGAGTTGAAAGGGCAAAACAGGCTGACTGAGCAGTTTGAGAGGCTCCTTGGCATCTGCCGCCCGCCCGGCAATGGCCGCAATATTGGCCTGGGTAACAAAATTGATCAGTTCAAGGTATTTTCCATCCCCAAATCCAGACAAGGGCGCTGCCAGTTCCATGCGCAGAAAACCCGACTGGACTTCTGGTCCCCAGGAGAATTCAGGAGGCGTGGGGCCGGGAATTTCGCTGATTTTTTTGCCTGTCTTAGCAAAATCAAATCCATTCCAGACGGTGTTCGTACGCAACAGGCCGTCTTCGGCAGCATTAGAGGTCAGGGCCTCTGTGACCTCTACGGGAGCCGCCCCAATATTGGTAAGAAGCCAGTTTTCCGCCCCTTCAGGTACAGTTTCGGCGCCTTCCTCCTGCCCTTCTGCCGCATGCGGGCCGTCCCATTGGAAAAGGGGCAGGGAATCGACCATTTCATTTTTTTCATTTTTGAGGGCCAGATTTGCCCATTTCCCTTTGTTCAGGAGACTGAATCTGACCTTGAAGGAACTGTTTCTAAGGGTTGTACCCAGATTGAGGTCAGTCCAGGTTTGGTAATAATTCAGAAACCCGAAATTTTCCCGCGGGAGTTTGGCCCACTCAAGAGAAATTTTCAAATCTGTCAGATTTTTCCTGAATACCTCGGGGCTGCCGATCATGAGGCCATTGCCTGCTTCAGGTTGAGGACCAAAGGGCGAAAATGGCTTCTTGGGGGGTTGCAGGGATTGATCGTTTTGCAGGACCAGGTCTGATTTTCCCTTCACCGTGGTCTGAATGTAAATGGTTTCAATCAGAATTTTGCGAAGTAAATTATAGGGTGAAAACAGAAAAAAGCTGATTTCTCCGCTTTTGGGATCGGTCCTGCGGGCGTCCGGCCTGAAATCCTGATCCAGGGTCAGGCGCAGGGCGGGCGTACCCTCGGGCTGGCCAATTCCATGCGCTTTGTGGGTCAGTGCTTCCAAAGGAGGCGCCGACTCAGGCAAAATCAATTGCAGGGCCAGGCCCTGCCTGTCCCTGAATTTTCCTGACTTGGAATCCGCGAGCACCAATTCCAGTTTTTGGACAGTTTCGGCCATTTCCCAGCCTTTTGGACCCGTATAGCTTACTTTCAGCCCGGCTGATACCAGCCTGGCAAAAATTCCTTCCCGCTTCTCCCCTTTCTTTGCAAATTGATCCAGCACAAAAACCAGTTCCTGCAGGGTTGGCTCATTTATTTCAAAAAACAAATCCACGGTGCGATGGCCACTGCTGAGAAATAAAACAGGATCGCTGATCACCAGGCCGGGCAAGGCCTTCACCATGGCAGGCTGACTGTTTTCCCCACCCCGACCCGGGCCGCCCATGACCTCCCAACTCCCGTCGGGAGTGGCAAATTTCTTGCCCATTCCATCAGCGGAATCGGCCACAGGAGCCATCATGAGGGGAAATTCCCAGGGATTTGCCACCCCCGCCCCACCATTGAACACAGTCATTACCCGTGAAACCACCGCCTGATTGACAAACAGATCCTTATCCGTTGTATAGGTCACAGCAAGCCCGGAGGCGGTTTTTCCCCCGTCAAGTTCTGTTCCTGCCGGGATTCGAACGATGGAAACTCCTTTGGCCGGGCTGAACTGCAAAAAGGCATGGTCGGGAATGCCACCCAGTGGCTTCAGTTGCAGGACTTTGCGATAGTAAAAATCGAGGTGCTTTTGGGAAAAGCTGTTCAGGGTTTGGATTGGTTTTTCCAATAATTCCTGGAAGGCAATGACCAGGGCATTATGGGGTTTATGGGTGGCCAGTTGAAGCGATTTTGGGAACAATCCCACCGCCAATTCCGCCGCCAGGATGGTGCAACGGATGAAATCATCCAGGGCATCCCGTATGTATTTTTCCAGAAGCCCGTAATCTTTCAGAATGCTGGTATCCACCACATTATTTTTCTCTTCTTCATGCAGGGCTTCAAGCAGAAAATCCTGGGCATGACTCACATCGCGCAAGGTATGGGTTGGGAAATATCCCTCAGGAAGGTCCCCAAATTCATCCACGATATAATAAAAACACTTGCTCCAGCTGGGAATTACCCGACGGGCATTTGCCCTGAGAATGGCGCATAATTGCTCATGGACTTGCAAAGGGTCGGTCTCCAGGCTTCGCAGATTGCCCACCCAGAGCGCCAGTTGGGTAGCCACCTCAATGGACAGTGCAAACAGGCCGGCCAGGGCCTGCCGCTTACGGGAAAATTGCAGGGAATTCTGAAATTCCATTTCCATTTGGGGCCTTTTTTCAATGATGGGAGTCGGGTCGTACACCGACATCTGGGAGAGAATAAAGGAAATATCCCCCTGAAAAAGTTTGGACCAGGAGCCGTCCAGGGAGTTGGAGACATCGTAAAAATTGACCATTCCCGCCATCTGGTAGAAAAATTGGAGTCGCTGGGTAAGACTTTTGCCCTGAATTTGCACAAATTCAGGATCGGCCTGCGGCAACTGGCGGGTATCCTGGCTGCTTCCCTGGCGGCGGGTGGCAACGATCGGTATGTAGGTCCCTTTTTTCAAAATTTCAGATCATTATCTGTTCAAAAGGGTCGCTTCGTCGAGATAATAGGGATAAACGAGGTTGTATCTGGAATTGGATTCCTTGACCGAATAATCCACAGAAATCACGATTCTGCCGTCCAGCAGGCCATCCAGGTCCACCTCCACCCTGTTTAGTTTTACCCGTGGTTCAAATTCCGTGATGGAGCTTTCAATGATCATTTCAATTTCAGTGGCCAGGGAAAGATTGGCTTCGCGAAACATCATGGCTTTCAGGTCGCAGCCGAAAAACGGACGCATCACCCGTTCGCCCTGGGCGGTGCCAATCAGGGTTTTGAGGCTTTGGTGAATATTTTCCTCGTTGCTTACCATTTCGGGCATTTCCGTCAGGGTGGAAAATGCAGGTGGAAAGGACCATCCCTTGCCGTAAAAATTGTTTTGTTCTGTAGTCAGGTCTTTCATATCAGTTGATCATTACCATGCCTCCTTTGAGGGTCAGCATTCCGCCTCCCTTCAGTTCGGCGGCAGCACTGCCTTCCAGGCTAAGCTGGGTATCGGCCTTGACCGAAGTGGACAGGCCCTGGGCGTTCAGACTTGCGGTGGCTTTGATGTCAATATTTGCATCTGAATTGATCGCTACCCCGGCGGTACCCTTGATTTTCACCTTGCCGGTCGCGGTCAGTTCAATATCCTTGGGACTGGTCATCTTGATCCCTGCATCCGTCATGTCAATTTTATTTCCATTCTGGTCGTGGATTGAGATGGATTTGTCTTTGTCGCTCAGAATCACCGTATTTTTGGACGGGGTTTGGATGGTCAGCACCTTGTTTTCGTCGTCAAATTCAATGAAAATTTTGGTGTTGCTGACAATGGCTTTCTTGGTGTTTTTCTGGTCTGGCGTGTATGGGGGCGTTTTTTGGCTGCTGTACAGGCTCCCCAAAATGACCGGGAACCGTGGATCTTCATTCAAAAATCCCACAATCACTTCATCACCTACCTCAGGCATCCAGAAATAGCCCGCCCCGTTGGTGGCATATTGCTTGCTCATGCGGGCCCAGATTCCGTCCCCACCTTCGGTGATGAGGGGAATGCTCACCTTTACCCTGGTTTCAGAGTCGGGGTCCTCGTGGATATTGACCACCGTGGCATTAAGCAGCCCGCGGATGCCGGGCATGAGCCCCACAGAAGCCCTCGCCTCGGTTTGCACCCGGTCCACATACCAGTTATCGTCCACTCCCGTCGTTATGAAGGTGTTCCAGTTGCCCACTTCCATTCTATGCTCCACTCCCGACACAAATGCGGTTCCATTGAATCTGTCGCCCATTTTTTCGAGCTTGATACAGGTGCCGGGATTCACGGAATCGAGACCGGGAACCTGCAGGGTGCCCCGGATGAAGGCAAATCTTGATTTGGCCAGTTGGGCGTCGGCCCAGGCTTTGAGGGGGGCGGATTCCAGGGGAGCTGAAGTGCGCAATTTGAAGGAAGACGGACCCACCACTTCAGATAATTTTTTGCCCGTCAGGTTACCCTGAGCGGGCGCAGAGGGCTCTGAGGAACTGGATGAATTGAGGGCCTGGCTCGAAAATCCCCAGGATTCTGCCTCCACGGAGGGAATTTGCCTGCGCACATCCATGCCCGTAGAAAAGCCATATATATCCGGCCCGTAGGCAAATGTCGCCACGGGGCCGCTGGATTTGAGCTTTTTGACCGAAACTTTGCCATTATCCGTGAACACAAACATGCCGTTGACCTCGGCCCGGGCCAGCATAAAATCCCAGTCTGTGCAGTAATACTGGATCACCTCTGGCCATTTGTAACTGGTGGCTTCCACATCTGCCGAAACCCCGTGATTACCAATCAGGCTGGAAATGATTTCGCTGTCTTTTTGCTTTTCGTAGTATTTATTATTGCGGGCAATGGTCATTTTGACTGCCTCGTCGCGGGCTTCTATTTCAAGTACCCCATCCGTCCCGGGAAAATTCTGAATGGCATGGCCAGTAATTACCCCCTTGAAGATCGTCTTATTGGTGGAATCATACCCCATTTTGATCTCAATCTTCTTCCCGGGAATCAGGTCGCCGCTGTCACTGAGGGGAAAGGCCTGCAAGGCAGGATTTCCATCCTGCAATTTGATCTGGGCGTAAGCAATGCGGTTTATTTCTTTGACCACCCGGATAGAAATCACATCGAAGGAATTCTTATAAGGGCTTCCCTCCACGAGTAAATCAAAGGTTGCGAGATCTTTGGCTGGCATGTTTACTTATTTTTCAAGGGGTGGAAATTTAAGGGAAATGCCGGGCGGTAGTTTTCTGAATTGATTCAGATCATTCTTGCGAGCCACTTCAATGTAGTATTTGGGGTCCTGGTAAATCTCCTGACAAAGGAGAGGCAGGGTATTGCCCGCCTTGACCTGGCGGGTGTGGGTCATGTCGGGCGAACTGGGTTTATTGGCTTTTTGAGCCGTTTTGAGGTCTTCTGCATCCGTGAAACTGCAGGTCACGCGGGCCCGCAGGGGCCGTCCTTTGGAGTTCATCAGGGTGTACTCCACATTCATGCTTTTCAGCCTGCCGCGAAATTTATTATTGCCCCAGATGATCGAAACATAATTCGGCTGGTGGGTATCCGAATTCATGTTGTAAACCACCTCTTTCAGTTTGGCGATCTGCTCTTTCACGGTTTTGCCTTTTTCAGCATCGGGAATGGTGGAAACCAGTCCTGTGGCGTCGAAAAAGAAAGTGAGGCTGAGATCGCGGGCCAGGTAGCTCACGAAATCTTTTTCCTGTCCTCCCCCACCCAGTGCCTTCTTATTGGACAGTTGCACCGAAAAATTTTCCGCCCATTTGTCCGGATTGATGGCCGCCGTGAAGGTACCCGCCGAGGCAGCTGCCTGGTAGGTATTATCCTTAAAAGCTTTTATGGTAAGTTTTACGACCGACATACCTTTGATTTTATCTGTCGAGACGGTCACCCACAACCGACCTCACCAGGGGGGTAAAATTCAATTTCATGTTTTCAATTACACTTCCCACTTCCTCCATCACGTCTGCAGGAGTAAGTTCATCTTCCATGCCTTCCATGCCCGATTTGGGATTTTCCTCACTCAGGTCTCCGTTGATGCTGAAATTGTCTATTTCAAGAGGCATTTTTAAAAATGGATTAAGGGTTAATGGTAATTTCCGGGCAGAATCAGATTATCCCCCGAAAAATAAAATTTCCATACAGAATCTCACTGCTTGGCATCGATCCAGGAATAAGCCAGCACCAGGGTTTCCACGGCCACGGCATTTTCCATCGCAGAGAAGGAATCGGCCTCCCATTTCTTGGGCCAGGCATTGTGGACCACCCAGGTCATCAACGGCTTATTTTCGGCATCCAGCAGGTGAATGGCCACATTGATGGGCTGAAAAATAAATTCTTCAGTTGCCTTTTTGAGCCATTTGCGCAGCGAGGAATCTTTCACCATGCCCCTTTTCAGGGTGAGGTCTGAGGGATACTTCATCCCGGTTGGGACTTTGTGTACCCGGTCCCAGACCCCACCCTCGGGGATAGTTTCCTCCCCAAACTCCTGAACCAGCCCGCTGATTTCCTGAAATTCAACTTCGCCCTGAATTCCACCGCCGGTGAAATGGGCCCTGAATTTGAATTTTACAGGAGGATAGCCAACCTCTCCTGGTTTGGGGTCTTTAGGATCAGCCATTATGAAGCAGCAGTACCTGGTTTATTCTCGTTTTTGATGGTCAATGACTCAAATGCGATTTCCAGGGTCTCAATTGCCGCCTCGTTGGCGTCCGACTTGAGATCTGTACTGGTTACTTTGGTAGGCCAGGCCTTGCTGAGGTTCCAGGTCATGGTGGGCTCGTTGTCCTGATTCAGCAATTGAATGGTGATATCAGCACGTTTGATCGTATTCGCTTTGATTTTGGCAAACCAGTCGAAATAATCATTATTGCCCACAAATACCCCCCTTTTCAGGGTTACGTTATTGAATTTCTGGATCCCGGGCATTTTGATGGCCCAGTTTTCCTTGCTGTTGCCATGCCTGTATTCAATGATCTGTGCTTCCGCATCCAGGCCGCTCACTTCCGAGAACTGTACCTGAATTTTTGCGGGGTCGGTAAATGTGACCTGGAACTTGAACTTGGGTAAGGGCCAGACATTATCCTGAATTTCTCCTGCCATAATTTTGGGAGTTTTTTAGTGTAAATTAATTAGAAATCTGGGTTACGATCAGCCTGACTTAGCCATTTGCTGCTCGTAGGTGATGATGATAAATTCAGCCGGGCGGACAATGGCCAGTTTGACCGACACCCGCATGATCCCGTTGAGGATATCGAGGGCCGACATGGTCTTGCCGAGTCCGACTTCGACTGAAAATGCATCCTTGGGGGTGGCTCCCTGCAGAGCTCCCTGGGCCCAGAGGCCGCTGAGGAAGTTGGTGATCATGCCGTCCACGGATACCCAGGTATTGGCGTCGTTGGGCTCAAATACCATGCTGAAGGCTGCGTTTTTCACACTTTCCTCAATCATGATCAGGGTCCGGCGCACGGGTACGTAGCGGTAATCCAGGCTGTTGCCGTCCAGGGTGCGGGCACCCCACACGATGGCGGGTCCGCGACCAAAGAAGGAACGGATGGCATTGATGGATTTACCCGCCAGCGCATCCACGTTGAGACCTTCCTGACCTGAATCATTGATCACCACGCAAGGCTCCACCACTGCATCAATGTTGATGTTGGCGGGGGCTTTCCAGACGCCGCGGGTGTTGTCCATCAGGGTGTAAATACCTGCCATGGCTCCCGTGGGAGGCAGAATATTTGCCTGTTTGGCAATGGCCTTCATGATGTTGGAATAGTCCTTGCTGGATGCAACCAGGGCCGTATTGGTCTGATCTACCAGGGTCTCAATGGTCTGGGTGACTGCGCCAATAGCCTTGAGCAACTGCCCGAAGCATTTGTTCAGGATAGTTGACATCTGGCCGTAGTAGGCATCGTATTTGGCGGCTTCAGGATTCTCGATCAGGACAGGAATATCGCCTGTGATTTTCCAGGTGGCCAGACCCGCTCCTGCTTTCCCATTGGAGATGCCAAACACATTTTCCACTCCTTTGATGATTTTCATGGTGGTGGCCAGGGTACCGTTGGGATTGACCAGCAAGTTCAGGGCATTCTGAAAATCCTTGCTGTTGACCGTGTACTCGATGCCATCATCCTTGACTTTCTGGCCGTTGGCCAGCTTGAAGATGGTGTCATACATAGCAGCCAAAACCGTGGTCTGGTCGTTGACCAGGGCTACCGTGGTATTCGCAGCCGAGCCCTGATAGGCAGATTTCCAGTTGGGAAACGGGATATCCTGATCGGCTGTACCCACTTTCATGGTCACAGTCGGGCTGTTGATGTGCTGGCGAATGGTTTTCAGATCGCCGTTGAGCATCTGAAGTTTGGGAATCAGGGGATTTCCCTTGACCAGATCAGCAATTTTCTGAGCGCCATTGGGCACTGCGGCCGGGGGATCAAAGATGTTGGAAAAGTTGATCTCAGAACTTGTCACCACGGAGCACTGAAGCCAGGGATAATAAGCAATGGCATAGCTGAGGAAAGTAACCCCCACGCCATTTCTGAATTCAGAAATCACATCTGTATCCAACCCCTTATAGCCGTCATACACGTCCAGCATGGCCACCCGGTCGATGAGTTCACCTGCCTGGGAGATCATTTGCTGCTGTAAAACCGTGTTATCGTCTTTGGAAAGCGCCAGACCATCGGGAATGAGGATCATGGTGGGCTTGGGAAACTGGATGGTGGGCAGGAGGTCGAGCCCGTTGAGGAGATCTGCCCGTTCGGGCAGCAGGATGAGGGTGGTTCCCTTCTCACGGATGTAGGATCCGACCGACACGATGTAGGCAGGCCCGCCCCCGTTGAGGTAAAACATGCGCAAGGAATTGTACATGTAGTACTTATTGGTTTCGGCCGGCCCCACTTTATAAAATCCCGCACCTATGGTGAAGTCATAGGAATCGGGTGCGGGTGGCCCTGCCGAGGGCTTGGGAACCTGGTTGATCGGGAATTCGTACGCCGGGGCCCCTCCAAATAACTCATTATAATCGCTGAGCGACTGGATGAGCACGGGTGTATTCGTAAGCGATTTTCCGTCCTTTTCTGCTTTCTCAGTGTACCCGATAAAGGCCGGTATGGCCGTGGGCACCTGTCCGACAGCAGGCGGAAAAGAGCTCTTCTCCACGGTGTACACACCGGGAGTTTGAGGATTTAATGCACTCATTCTTTCTGTGAAGAATTTAAGGGTGAAAAATAAAATACCACTTGACCTTGCGGTCAGGGCATTTCAAAATACCGTTGTAAAGAGCGAAACTAAAGGTAAATGTATATTCTTGACTTCTTTCCTGTAACCGGGTCCGGGGTTGCCAGGGTGCGGTAAGACGCAAAGGGCAACTGGTAATCTTTGGGCAGACCCCGCGCCTGGAGAAATACTTCTCCCGCAGGGATTTCCCGAAAGGGAAGCTTTTGGGTGGCGGTAAAGACCAGCGCGGTCCTTCCGTCGGGCAATACTTCCCGGTCGCTGCTTTGGGCAAAAGTGATTTCCTTTTTACCCCGGACGTAATAATTGATCTGGGGAGAATTCAATGGATTTTCATTGCCATTGACCAGCAGATACTGCCAGATGGTTTGCTCGGCCTCGAAGGGCCAGACATACCTTTCCTCCATCAGAATGGGTTTTTGCGGGCTGGAAACCAACCTGCCTGAATAGGGTTTTTCTTTGGGTTTTTGTTGGGGAATCCATTCAAAAAAACCAAGGGAGGCCGGACGGGGGCCATTTTTGCAGAGATAGATTTTCTCTTTGATCTGCTTCTGGCCCACCTTGATTGTCACCTGGTAGGCACCGTCTTTTTCTCCCGAAAAATCCATATTTACAAAGGGCAACTGAGGGTGATCAATTACCTGTTTCTGCGTAACAAGTTCCTTTTGAGGCGATTCCACTAAAATTTCCCGCCGGGCCTCAGGCTTTTCCTGAATAAGGGCGGAAATATCCATTCTGAATTGGGCCTGACGAAGGGGAAGCACCTCCCAGGTCAGGATTCCGTTTTTTGCCTTTGCATTGGAGGCATACAGACAGGAACCTGCAGGAACGGGTGGAATCAGGGTGTAATTATAAAAATCAAGTGCATCCACCAGCAATTCGACTGAAAACCTGAAGTCAGCCGGCAGGGGCATTTCGGGCTGTATCAGCCCGGGACGGGGTTCTGTGACCGGGCAGACTGCCCGGAAGCCACCACTGATGTTTTGAAAAATGCCTTGCAGGCTGGAAAGCGAAGCCACTGCGTCTCCCGTGGGTTGAAATTTCAACCCTTTGGCGATCCCCGTCTGAAAGAAAGAATGGGTGACCTGAAAGGAGAATAATATGCCTGCTTTTCTTTCCATTATGTAAGTTTTGTGCCCACCTGGGTAATGGCGGGACGGAATTCCTCTGGCTCGGAGTCGAGGAAGGTTAACATGCTCATTTTATAGAGGGTCGAAGGGAGATATTTCGCTCCCAGGAGCCCCATCATATGTCCTTTTTCCTGAAAATCCTGGGTCACCATTTCAAAGGTGAGGCGGCTGATCCCAGCTGGCAGGTTGGGACTGTTTTGCCGGTCAAGGCTGCTGCGGGTCAGGAAAAACTGGAAGACATAGCTCAGGTGGTCAAGGCCCGTTTTCAGATCAGAAGGAAAATAGACGGAAAACAACAGGAAAAGGTTGATGTTGAATGCCGCCCGGTTTACTCCGTAATCTGCCCCTGAAACATCCCTTTGCACGGCTTTTTTCCATGTGGGGGCAATGGCATCCTGACGGATATCCACCAGGGTTACCAGAATCTGATTGTCTTCCAGAATGGCCAACTGGCCATCAGGACCAACAATAGACGACAGTGACACCTTGGTGACGTCGGGACTTACCCCTTGTTTTTGGCACACATAGTAGTTCAGCTCACTTGTAACGTGAGCAATTACGGTTCCAATCATATCAATACGATATAACTTCCCCGGCTAAGGGTGATGATTCAAATAAAAAATAATCGGATCAGAGGGCTTAAATACTTGTTGTTGACTTCTAATTACTTCCAAAAATTGAAAAAAACAACCCGGGGCAGATAGCGCCATCCCCAATCCATACAACCTCCTGACTTATTGGGTTTTATCTTTTCCACAACTTACTCACCCGGCCAATCACCTGACGTAATTTAATGTATTTGGGTGGTTTTTTTTGCTTTTCAGGATTTCACTTATGTCCATGGATTTTTCATTCCCCTCCCTCCTGTTTTTTCATTTCCGCTTCACCAAAATGCCCCTGCTGACATCAAAATCTGAGGTAAGTTTGAATTGCTTCACGGTTTTTCCATCGTCGAGGGAAAAAGTCGCAGTATTGGGCGGAATTGCACCCAGATTTTCGGCCACCAGAAAAAGACGGTTTTCCCGGCCCGGCTCCACCGTGAGGTAAAGAGTTTTGATCTCCCTTTGCAAAGTATAATCCTGCAACACCCATTTTCCGTTCCACTCCAGCGAAACCACATCCCCGTCCACCCGCTGATCGTCCCAAATGCGCAGGGTGAGAAAGTCATTGACTACCTCCCACTCCAGGGCGATTTCCTCTTTGCGTTCCGGCTTGCCATCTTCCACCAACCCTCCGTCAACTTTGGGAATTGTATCCTTATCGACCTTCATTTCAGGAGGCAAAATGCCCGGGGGACGGAAAAAAAACATTTCCCCGTTATGCCCGCGACTGATGCCCTGACCCGTTTTATTACTGCCTTTGGTATCGTAGCCATAGCGGTTGCAGATCAGGGTGTGTACCAGACTATCGCCCAATTGGGCGCGAAACCAGGTGGTTCCGCTGCCGAAGGAAGCCCCGGGCATGTCCAGATATTCTTCTTTGAGGATACTTCCCCCTTTTTCAAGAAAATACAGGTGAATGCGGCCGTAGGCATAATCTTCGTTTTGAGGCACGCCCTTGCGGTATTCCTGCACCACAAAATCCCCGATCCCGTTGCCATCCACGTCGCCCACGCCGTGCAAGGTGTGTCCAAAGCGCAGGAAGCATTCCCTGGCCCACCAGGGATCATCCAGGTGGGGATTTTCCACTTCCTTCACTTTCTTGATTGAGCCATCTGCCCGCAGCATCACAATCCAGACTTTGCCTGTGATCTTTTTTTCTCCTTTATAGGCATGCATCATTTCAGCCACGGCCAGGTCACCCGTGCCATCCCCGTTGATGTCGCCCAGCGAGGCCATGGAATGGCCAAAATAAGCCTGGCAGCAGGTACTGCCATTGATACGTGGCCCATACTGGGACCTGAGCCCGATTTCGCGGTCGAAGCCCGAGAAAATGGTTTGCTGACGGACAGAACCGTCACGGTTCAGAAAGAGGATGTGGACCTGGCCCAGGTCGGCGGCTTCATCAGGATTGCGGGTGCTGTACACCGCCAGTTCGGGGACTCCGTCCCCGTCGAGGTCGCCCACGGACTCCATTTCCTGCCCAAAATCCTGAAAAGAGCCTCCTTTGAGTTCAAAGTTGGGGCTGTCACGGTCGATTTCGGCCGTGGATTTGATTTGCTGGTCCTGGTCCAGGTAGAGGATCAGAATGGAGCCGCGACACTCAGCGCCCGGCTTGAAGGTGTGACAATTGTCGGCCACAGCCAGATCTGGCCAGCCATTGCCGTCCAGATCACCCAGGCCCACCACGGCCGAGCCCAGGCGCTCGTAGCGGTCGCCAATGCGGGTATCCTCCCAGAGATCGGTCACCTTCACTTCGCGGATCTGCCCGTCAGGAGCCAGCATGAAAAGCAGCATCAGATTGGCATTGTCGTTGCGCATGAAGCCGCAAAGGTCGTCCGTCCCGTCACGGTTGAGGTCGCCCACGTTGGTCAGCGACCAGCCGAAGGCTGGGTAATAAGTACTGTTGGGAATTTTGATTGCCTGCCAGGGGCCGTTTCCTTCGGAAAAGTGGTACAGGAGTTGCCAGTGTGCGTCAGGGCTTTGGTCAAAGGCCTGGCTGAAAAGAGAAAGAATAGGCCATTGGACCAACAAAAAGATCCACAAAAAACGGGCGATGGCAAGGACAATAGATTTCTTCAAAACGAAATTCCCCCTCTCAGCGTGTCGTTCAGGACTCTGGATACAAATTCCTCTAAACTCAAACCCCATACAGGTCCCTGATTAAAAAAGACTGATCGAATTATTCGGGGAAACCATTCCATTTCCCTCAAAATTAACCAAAATTTCCCGATATTTGCAGCATGTCAAAATTCAAGAAAATACTTTTCCTGGGTCTCGGGGTAGTCATCCTGGGCACTGTGGGTTACTTTTTTGTGTGCAATATGACCTTCAGCGACGGTACCCGCTCGGGTTACCTGATCAAGGTTTCACACAAGGGTTTTCCGGTCAAAACCTACGAAGGCCAGCTGAATCTGGGCGGCGTGGGCACAGGAGAAGTGAACACCATTGTCTCGAATAACATCTGGGATTTTTCTGTGCCCGATGAAGAAGTTTATAAAAAAGTGGAAGCCATGCAGGGCAAGCATGTGAAGGTGTGGTACAAGGAAAAGCTGAAAGCTTTTAGCTGGCAAGGCGATACCAATTACTTTGTGTATCAGATTGAGGAAGTGAAGTGAGGGATTGGTAAAACACTCTCCTCCAGCTTTTTAGAAATCTTATTTTGCCATGGGGTAAATTATTTCCCTGAAACTCCCTCCATTAAACTCCTTCCTTACCCGGGCAAAATCCCTGAAAATTTCCTGACTGAAATTCCCCCTACTCCTCACCCCAGCGATAAGCCTCCACTCCTATCCCCAACTGATCCAGCACCCGATGCACCACGGTATCGGCCAGTTCGTCGAAGTTTTTGGGTTTGGAATAAAAAGAAGGTGCCGCGGGCATGATCATCCCCCCGGCTTCGGTCACGATTTTCATGTTTTGGAGGTGAATCAGATTGAGGGGCGTGTCGCGGATCACACAAATGAGTTTTCTGCGCTCCTTCAGGATCACATCCGCCGCACGGGTGATCAGGTCGTCGGAGATGCCGTGGGCGATGCGCCCCAGGGTGCCCATGGAGCAGGGAATGATCACCATGTGTTCGTAGCGGGCCGAGCCCGAGGCAAAAGGAGCAAAAAAGTCCTTTTTGCCATATACTTTAAAGGGAATCTCCAGCTTTTCGTCCAGTTCCTGGGTCCAGACCGTGCGGGCATTGTCCGAAAGCACCACCCCCACTTCCAGATCGCTGACTTTGGACAGGTGGTAAAACAGGCGTTTGGCATAAATGCTGCCGCTTGCTCCCGTGACCGCTACAATGATCTTTTTCATAGGCCGAAAATTAAAAGATTTTCCCTTAGCCAGCAATTATGTTTTTGGCCGGGAACCCCTTTTCATGGAATCCCGCAATGGAAATGGGGGAGAAATCCTCTGCTATAAATCCTCCTGAAACTGGAAATTTTGCCTCAATTTGGCTTAATTTGTGGCACAGAGATAATAATTTTGCCGCTGCAACGATATTAGAATGACTGAAAGAATATGATGATGAAAAACGGACTGATCTTTTGGGGCTTATTCTTGCTTTCATCTGCACTTTTTGCCCAGAATATCCGCTGCTACGTCAATGCAGACCGCATCACCACGGACGAGTCCCTGGTGCTGACGCTGGAGATCAAAGGCAGTCAACGGGCCTCCACGCCGCGTTTTCCTGCGGTGGATGGATTCCAGGCTGCGGGTGTGAGCACCCGCTCCCAGTTTATCAACGGCGCCATGAGTGTGGCCTTCTCCCAAACCTACTACCCCAAAAAAGAGGGCACCTCAACTATCCCCTCATTCAGCTATAATTTCAACGGGAAGGCTTTCCAAAGTCCTGAATTTACCATCAAAGTTACCAAAGGCACGGGCCGTCCCAAGCAACAGGCCCAGCAACGCAATCCTTTTGACGACTTCTTCAAGGACTCATTTTTTGGGGATCCCTTTGGTCGGCGTCAGCAAAATCAGGAACCCAAGCAGTTGAATTTCGAGTCTGTAAATGCAGATTATTTCCTGGCGGTCAATACCAATAAAGAGGAATGCTTTCTGGGCGAACAGATTTTGGGGGAAGTGGTGCTGTACATCAACCAGCGCGACCAGGGCAAGATTCAGGTGGGCCCTATGGAGATCGGGGAAATGCAGCAGCGCATCAAGAATAATGCATTTTGGGAGGAAATCATTGAATTTCAGGAGATTCCCATGAACCGCGTCACGATCAAAGGCAAAAATTATATCGCCTACACGCTTTACCGTACGGTCTTGTTTCCCATTCAGTCAGGCGAAATCAAGTTTGAGAATGTGTGGCTGGATGCCAAAAAGCTGGCTGTGGCCACCAATGCCTCTCCTTTTGATCAGTTTTTCATGAACACGACCAAGTACGATCCCATCAAGATTTACGCAGGGCCCAAGAAAATCACAGTCAAAAATTTGCCTCCCACCGACCTGCCCAATGCCCACTCTGTAGGCAAATACAAGCTGAAAGCCTCACTGACCGAATCAAGCGTCAATACGGGCGAGCCTTTAACTCTCAAAGTCAACATCAAAGGCAACGGCAACACCAACCTGATTCCTGAACCCGAGGTGAATTTCCCCAAAAATTTCGACGTCTATGAACCCACCAGCAACATTTCGACCCACAAATCTGAAAATGTGCTCTACGGGGAAAAAGACATTGAATACACTTTTGTGCCCACTGAGCCCGGCGATTATAATCTGGGGCCTCTGAAATTCTATTATTTTGATCCCAATAAAAACGATTATGACTCCCTGGAAGTGCCCAACCTTCCCCTGCGGGTCAGTGGCGAGGCCCTCAACGAGATGATGCTGAAAAACAGTTCTCTCGATCGTTTTTATTCCAGCGCCATGGAAAATGCCTCAGATCACGTTCCAGGTGGATTTCCCTTCAAAAAAGGCTTATTTCTGGGCTGTATCGCCCTGCTGATTGGCGCAGTGGGTTTTCGGGTGGTGAAGGATCGCAAAAAGGCCTAACCCCTTTAGGGGTTCCCTCAATCTTTGACCATGGTGAGCTTATTCAGGATGAGATTCCAGAGGTGCTCGTAGGGCACAATCTCGATCTCTGAGCGGCTGCCGTGCTCGTAATGGAAGCGGGTGGATTCGAGCTTATTATAATACTTGCGTGCGATTTTGCGGGTCTGGTCCAGGTTGAAATTCTTCTTCTCCATGGCCAGCATCATTTTCAGAAAACAATTGCTGCGGTAATTTTCGTCGCTGCGCAGGTAGCGGCTGCAATAGACCTTGAGGGCTTCCGTACGGTTGATGATGCCATTGAAATCCTTGCGGTCGAGCAGGAAAAGAATCTGAAGAATCAGAATGGCCACATTGAGTCCGCGCTTGTCGCGGGAATAGATGGGCACCTCGTTGAGGAACTTGAACAGACGGAACTTCTGTTGCATGGCCTCCTCCCCTTCAGGATTAGCCACCGCATGAATGTAATTGAGATAGGCCTCAAAAATCTTCCATTTTTCCTTTCGCCGGGGCTGAACGCTCTCAAATTTGGGCAGGGAAACCACTGACTGGTAGATTTCGTTGGCTTTTTCGTAATTCTTGGTGTGCATGGCCAGCAGGAAATAATATTCCTGAAAAGTCATCCAGTTCAGGCCGCCAGCAGGATACAGCACCAGACATTTCTCGGCATTTTTGAGCCCGTTTTCATAGTCCCGCAGGTGCATATAGCCCACCATTTTGTGGAGGGCAAATTCCGCATAGCGGCCGCTGGGCGCAAGGTGCTCATTCTCATTGAGATATTTCTCAGCTTCATTACATACTGCGATCACTTTTTTGAATTCCTGGGTGGTCGGGTAATAAATCAACTGCAGACGAAAATAAATAAGCATCAGTTCGTGAGAACGGTATTTTTCCACCCATTGCTTCACCTCGGACATGTCGCGCCTGATCAGGGCCGAAAGTTCGGGCTTGGGCGAAGACGATTTGGAAAACTGCAGGATCACATTCAGGTATTTTTCCTCGGCTTTGATCTCTGCGTTATACACCTCCAGGTGAAAATTGAGGGCTTCTGAAAATTTATTATAATCACTTTCATACGCCAGATAGGCCGCCTGATTGCGCAGTAGGGTCAGACAATTGACGATCACATCGGTGAAATGATACTTTTGGGCCTCGGCCAGCGTACTTTTCAGGGTGGAATAGCCTGTCTCCAGGGCCGAGTTAAACATGAGGAATTTGCCCGCAAAAAGGTCCCTGTTGCACTTATAGCGCATATCAAAGTACTGATTGGTCTTGCTTTCAAGAAAAAACAGATTATTCAGCAACTTCGACTTGACCCTTGACTTGAGCATCTGGTAGCGCTTGTCAGAAGAGTCTGTCTGGAACAAATCCTGGGCCGCATCCTCATCATTTTCATACACCCCGTCACGAATCCCCTTGTAAAGTCGGTAATAAAGGTTATTATTGGAACTTTTTGAAGTACCCTCGTTGAAAACCTCGATTTTCCTGATCCGCCTGCGGCTGATCACTCCAACTATTTCCTTGAGTTTTCTCATGCGAACCAATAGTGCATTACGCTCTATAAAGATACAATCCCAAACGTCCCCATTCAAAAAAAATTCGCCTTACAATGTTACTCCCATCGGGAAATTGTTTCATTAATTGATTCCGGAAAATCCGTAATTGCTATCAGCTATAGCGATCTCCTCTTGTAATACCTGAAATTTTTAACACTATAAAGGAGTTGGATTATGCAATTAATAGTTTTAATACTGCTGTACCTCGGAATCGTTAGTTCACCTGATCAGGTTGATAACTCGATCATCCAGGACAATCAAGAACAGATCGAATCCGTCATGAACGATGGAATTGTGATCAATACCATTGTCAGCGAATAAAAAGGGTTCCTCTGCAAAACATTTTCGTTTGTTTAAAAACACCCTGTAAAAAGGGAAAAAACTGATCTACAACCCCGGTATCTGAAACTGCCGGGGTTGTTTAATTCCTGGTTATTTTAAGCGGGAATTTTCATTTTAATCCTGCCAGAATGGCCAATTCCATTTCAATAAATCCTCCCATTTACAAACAATAAACCGCGAACTTTCTGTTCCTCCGTGTCCTCAGATAAACAATTCAACCAATTCCCCTGCGAACTCTGTGGTTAAAAATCAAAACTACTTTCTTCCAAAAAAATAATTCACATTCAGGTACACATAAGGCCGAAATTCCACTGAAACCTGCCTCAGCGCTTCCTCCCGCAGCGGACTCACCACGGAATTGAGGGTGCCCCCTTCCCTGAAATTATTGCGGCGAATCTGGGTTTGCCACCACAACCTCAGCTCAATATTCGATCCCCGCCGGTCAGAAAACCCAAAAGTGCTCGTGGGGCCGGTCTGCAGGGAAATGATATCCAGAAAGATGGATTTCAGCAGATTGGAGGAATCAAACATGGCCGAGCGCAGCATTTTGATCTGGCGAAAATGCTTGTACCCGAGATCGGCAAAGAGTTTCACCTTCTTCTTTTGCACTGGCAAAAAGTAGCGCCCCGAAATTTCTGCAGTCAGAATACGGTTGGTATCCAGGGTGGCTTCAGAAAAATTTATCCAGTTGAGGGTGGACTGATGGGTTTCCTTGCGGGCCAGGCTGCCCTGCACCTCCAGGTTATCCAGGGGTTTCCACATCATCTTCAGGTTGGTTTCCAGGTTGCGGGTCGAGCGGTCCGTATTATTATAATCGGGAAAATCCTTCACATTATAGGTCACATAGACCGAGGCATTTCCATCCAGAGTCAGATTTTCGAGCAGGTTCCAACTGTAATTAAAATCCAGCCTGAGGGAGCGCTGCTGATAATTGTCCTGACTCCGTTCGCCAAAAAGATAGGCCAGGTGGCGGTAATTTCCTGACAAGAGAAATCCCGTTCTCACTTTTTTGCTCCAGACGCTGCTCCAGCCTGCCGAGGCCATGTAGCTCAATTCGTCACGGTCGTTGAAATTGGCTTCGCTGGGCGTATCAAATTGCAGATACGAAACCGCATAACGTCCACTCAGGCGCTGACCTTTGCTGAGGGAAAAATTGCCCTCAGCCTCAATTTTTTGCTGACTGCGCAGAAAATCCTTCTCCTTTTCCCGGTCGCGCTCCTTGATAAACAGCAGACTTTCAGGCAGATGGTCAATGGAATTTTCCAGGTCATAGGTGCGGGAAATAAACTGATACTCATAGGCCCCCATGAGGCTGAATTTCTCCCTCCGCCAACTCAGTTCCTGCCGCGTTTGCACCTCAATTCCCGCAAATCCCTTATTATTGAATTCCGCGAAGGTGGTATCCCCGCTAATGGGATTGATCTCAAATCCATTGGGAACCAGCCAGTTGAAATTGAACTTGCGGCGGGTAAGGGAAAGCTGATTGGTCGAACTCCAGGTAAAGCCGGGCGCGAATTCGTATTGCAGGTTAAAAACGGGGTTGAGGGTGTCAGAGATGATCTTTTGTACAGAATTGGAGGTATAATCGTCCAGCTCGTGGGAAGAAGCCCGCACCCCGGTCATCAGGCTGGAATTGCCCTCCAGATCAACCTGCCATTCATTGATCAGCATAAAATTGGACTGCACCCGCGGATCGATAAACTTCATGCGGGCAAAGCCCCGCAGATACACCTGCAGGTCGTCGCGGATCTGGTGGCGCAAATTCAGGAAAAAAGCAGGCGAAATGCCGTCGTCCAGCACGGTGGAGCGGCGGTCAAAGGAATAACCCAGCAGGGGAATCACCTCCAGATAATCGAGCGGCTTCCAGCTTACCCCGCCGTAAAGGCTGTATTTCTCATTGCGGGAATTCATGTACTGGTCTGTGTCGAGCCAGGAAACGGCTTTCAGCCGTTTTCCCAGCTTCCAGCGCTGCCAGAGGGAAACCTTCAGATACAATTGCACAAAGGGATCTTCGGGCTGGGAAGTATTGAAAATATTGTCGTGGTGGGCACGCAGATCAAAGTCGTACTTTCCCTTTTGCAGGGTGTACCACAGGTCGGCGTAGGTATTCCAGGTAAAATTATTCTGACGGTTGAAACGAAAATTGAGAAAGGGACGCTCAGACTGCGCACGACCTTCGGCTGCCAAAAACAGCATCCAGCTTGTCACCAGGGCCCATATAGCGAGTTTGCGCATCCGCGATCAGCGATTTAGCACAATTTAAGGACAAATTCCCGGCCCAAACAGGCAAAAATTATGAAACAGGAAAAGAGGCAGGTCGCGGACGTTTTCCGCATGGGCGTCAACTGAGGGGTGAAGAGGTAACGCAAAGGACGCCAAGGGGTTGTTTTCCGCGTTTCGTGGGTTGGACGGAGCAAAGAACCCAAAGCTAAAATGCAATTAAACCGCCCAGCTTGGCGTCCTTTGCCACCCCAACCAACGTAATCCCGAAAGCATTCGGGAGGGCCCAAAAATCTTGGCGATCCCGATTTCTATCGGGATTGCGTTACTAAGCATTGTAGACAGCTATTCCACTAAGTTTACGCGCAGGTGAAAGTTTTCGGGAGTGCAAAGACAAAATCAAATTATACCGCCCAGCTTTGCGATCTTTGCCACCCCAACCAACGTAATCCCGAAAGCGTTCGGGAGGGCCCAAAAATCTTGGCGCACTTTGCGTTACTAACCATTGTTGACAGAAGATAACCAAACCTTACTTTGCAGGCAGGATTTTCGAACGCACTTCTCCAAATCCCACCCGAACTCCGTTCCTGATTCCATGCCCCCGAATAATCACCGTGTCCCCATCCTGAATGAATTTGCGTTCGCTTCCGTCGTTGAGGGGCACAGGTTGGGTACCGCGCCAGCTCAGTTCGAGCATGGAGCCAAAACTGGAGGGCTCAGGCCCGGACAGGGTGCCTGAAGCCAGCAAATCCCCTACCCTGAGGTTGCAGCCGTTGACCGTGTGGTGGGCCACCTGCTGCGCAATCGACCAGTACATATATTTGAAATTGGACTGACACACCCGGGTTTCTTCCTTGCCTTCGGGCTGAATAAAGACTTCCAGATTCAGGTCAAAATTGCGGTCGCCCGTGGTTTGCAGGTATTCCAAAGGAGCCGGATCCTGTACATAGCCGGGCACGCGGAAAGGCTCCAAAGCCTCCATGGTCACGATCCAGGGAGAAATGGTGGAACCAAAGTTTTTGGCCAGAAAAGGCCCCAGGGGCACATATTCCCAGCGCTGAATGTCGCGGGCCGACCAGTCATTGAATAGACAGAGCCCGAAAATGTGGCCCTCTGCTTCCTCCGTGCTCACCGCGTCGCCCAGGGCGTTGCCCTGGCCCACGATGTAACCCATTTCCAGTTCGAAATCGACCAGGCGACTGGGCCCAAAAACGGGCGGTTGGTCGTCAGCGGCACTGGTTTGTCCCTTGGGACGATGCAGGTTGGTGCCCGAAACCACCACCGAGGAAGCCCGTCCATGGTAGCCCACGGGCAACCATTTCCAGTTGGGCATGAGGGCGTTTTCCTTGCCCCGAAACATGATGCCTACATTGGTGGCATGGTCGATGCTGGAATAAAAATCCGTGTAATCTCCAATCTCCACCGGCAGCAGCATTTCCACCCGATGCATGGGAATGAGGATGCGGGAAGCCAGTTCAGGCTTTGCCTCCTTGCCGCCCATCAGCAACAGGCTCAGTTCGCGGCGGGTGGCCTTCCAGGCTTCCCTGCCCAGCGAAATAAACGCATTCAGGCTGGGCGAAAGAAAGACCGTGCGGTCGTATTTCCAATCCGCAGAAAACAGGGCGGAAGCCATGTACAGGTCCACCACCTGATCGCCGATGGCCGAAGCCGCCCGCGGCGTAATGCCCTCCATCTGGTAGATACCAAAGGGCAGATTCTGAATGGAAAAATCGCTCCCCTGAGCAGATTCGACCCAGGAGGTCAGGGATGGATCATTGGGATTGTGCATAGCCTGATTTTTTGTTTGCGACAAAAGTAACCTTTTCAGCCACGCGGGGCAAGGATTGAGATGTCAGAGGTGAGATTTTAGATTATAGATGTTTGGGGTTCGGGTTTGTCGTTCGGGTTTGGGTGCGGGGTCGGGGTATGGGTTCGGCATTGTTTTTTATGGGTAGAGCCAGTGCATGCGTTGGCTCAAAAACCCAACCAATGGAATCACCATCTGTGTGAATTAACCCTGCAATGCCCTGGCAGAAATGGTACGGGGCTGGGGTTCAGAGGTTCGGGTTTGTCGTTCGGGTGCGGGATTAGGCTACGGGTTCGGGTGCGGGTGCGGGTTCGGGTGCGGGTGCGGGTGCGGGTGCGGGTTCGGGTGCGGGTTCGGGTGCGGGAAATCCCTTCAAAGGCCACCCCTGCAAATTTCCCCCTCCCCCCTAATGCCTTTTTTATTAAATTTACCGCAAATCGGCATCCAACCAGATTAGTTTTAGTCAAAACTTATCCTCTTGTTTCAATCAAATTTCAAGCAAATGAATTTCAAATTTCGATTTTTCCTGTTCCTGGCCCTGACCTGCTTTCTATCTTTTCAGGGCATGGCGCAGGCGGGAGAGGCACCCGAACTGGCCACTGATGCGCCCATGCCTTTGGACCCGAATGTGCGCATGGGCACCCTCCCCAACGGATTGAAATACTATATCCGCGTCAATAAGGAGCCCGAAAAGCGGGCCGAACTGCGCCTCGCAGTCAATGCAGGCTCCATGCAGGAAACGGACGAACAGCAGGGCCTGGCCCACTTTGTGGAGCACATGGCTTTCAACGGCACCAAAAATTTCCAGAAAAGCGAACTGGTCGATTACCTCGAATCCGTAGGCACCAAATTTGGTCCCCACCTTAATGCCTATACCAGTTTCGACGAAACGGTGTACATGTTGCAAATCCCGACCGACAACCCTGAAATCGTGGAAAACGGGTTCAAAATCCTGGGTGACTGGGCGGGCGGCGTCGCTTTTGAGGACGAGGAAATCGACAAGGAACGCGGGGTGGTGATCGAGGAATGGCGACTCGGACAAGGCGCCCAGGAACGCATGCGCAAGCAGTATTTCCCTGTGCTCTTCAAGGATTCACGCTACGCGGAACGTCTGCCCATTGGCAAAAAAGAGATTCTGGAAAACTTTGAATATCAAACGGTCAAGAATTTTTACAAAACCTGGTACCGCCCCAACCTGATGGCGGTGGTGGCCGTGGGCGATCTGGATCCCGACAAAACGGAAGCCATGATCAAAGAGAAATTTTCCGGCCTTTCCAATCCCGATTTGCAGGAAAAGAAAATTGAATTTCCCGTACCCGACCACAAGGAAACCCTGGTCAAAGTGGTGACCGATCCCGAATCTCCCCAGACCCTGGTGCAGATCATCCACAAGTACGACAAGAAAGACTATAAGCAGGTCAATGACTACCGCAAGCTCATTCTGAGCGAGATTTTCAGCACCATGCTCTCCAACCGCATGATGGAACTGACCCGCAAGGCCGATCCTCCCTTCGTGGCCGCCTTCAACTTCGACGGGGCCTTCATCCGCTCCAAATCCACCTTTGCCTCCTTTGCCCTGGTCAAACCCGACGGCATTGAAAAGGGCCTGGAAGCCATCCTGCGCGAAACGGAGCGGGTGCGCCAGCATGGATTTACCGAATCTGAACTGGAACGGACCCGCGAGGAACTGATGAAGGAGATGAAAAGCAATTATAAGGAGAAGGACAAAACGGAAAGCCGCTCCTTTGCCCAGGAATACGTTTCCAACTTCCTCAGCAACCAGCCCATGCCCGGCATCGAGATGGAGTACAAAATGTACCAGGATTTCCTGCCCAACATCACCCTGAAAGAGATCAATGACCTGGTGGATGTGTTTTTCAGCAGTGAAAACCAGGTGGTGATCGTGGCCGCGCCCGAAAAAGAAGGCATGGAAGTGCCCAACGAAGACCAGGTGCGGGCCATCATGGCCAAAGTCGCGGCTACCAAAGTGGAGGCCTATGTGGACGAAGTCAGTTCAGGTCCCCTGCTGGCCAATATGCCTACCCCCGGCCCCGTGGTTTCTGAACAGAAAAATGAAGGCCTGGGGCTGGTGGAATGGAAAATGAAAAATGGCGCCAGGGTCATCATCAAACAAACGGATTTCAAAGAAGATGAAATCCTGTTTCGTGCTTTCAGCCCGGGAGGCAGTTCCCGCTACCCCGACAACGACTTCCACACTGCCGACAACCTGGGCCTGCTTATGGCCAATAACGGGGTGGGAAAATTTGACGAAAACTCCCTGCAAAAGAAACTGGCAGGCAAAAAGATCAGCATTGGCCCCAATGTGACCGACTATTTTGAAACCATGGCCGGCGAATGTTCGCCCGAGGACCTGGAGGATTTTCTCCAGCTTATGCACCTCTATTTTACCCAGCCCCGCCAGGACAAAGACGCCTTCGAGTCTCAGGTTTCCAACATGAAAGGCATGCTGGCCACCATGGGCGCGAGTCCTGAAATGGCCTTCCAGGACTCGCTGACTGTGATTCTGGCCAATCACCATCCCCGCAAACCTGCCACTACTCCCGAAATATTCGACCACGTGGACCAGCAGCGGGCCTTCGAGATCTACCTCGACCGCTTTTCTGACGCCAGCGACTTTACCTTCATCTTTGTGGGCAATATCGACCCGACCAAAGCCAAGGGACTGATCGAGACCTACATTGGCGGTCTGCCCGGCTACGCCCGCGAGGAAAGCTGGAAGGACCTGGGCATCACCGCTCCCAAAGGCGTGGTGGAGCGCACGGTGTACAAAGGGGTGGAACCCAAGAGCCTGGTTACCACCGTGATCCACGGCCCGGTCAAGTTTTCCCAGGAAGAAGATGTGCGCATGGAGGCCATGGTGAGCGTGCTGCGCATCATGCTGCGCGAAGCGCTTCGCGAGGAAAAAGGCGGCACCTACTTTGTGCGGGCCAATCACCAGATTTCCACCATTCCCCATACGGGTTATAAGATCCA
The DNA here is from genome assembly GCA_020635905.1 of Bacteroidia bacterium. GTDB lineage: Bacteria > Bacteroidota > Bacteroidia > J057 > JADKCL01 > JACJYV01. The sequence goes on along the minus strand of JACJYV010000004.1, from coordinate 342,646 downwards.
ACTGGGTTTTGGCTGCGCCCCCGACAACGTGGCCGACCTGACCGCCACCATGTTTGCCAAAATAGAGGAGCTCAAAAAGGATGGACCATCCGACAAAAACCTGCAAAAGGTGCTGGAAACCATGCGCCGCTCCATCGAGACAGATTACAAGGAAAACGACTTCTGGATCAAGGCCCTCGACAGCGGCTACCGCCAGGGTTTTGACCTGAACTATATGCTGGAGCGTGAGAAAATGATCAATGCCCTGACCGCCAAAGAGATCAAAAAAGTGGCCAAAAAGTACCTCAACACCAAAAACTACGTGCAGGTGGTGCTGAAGCCCGAGACTGCCAAAGAATAATAAAACCAAGGGCGCGAGCCCCCGTCAGGCGAGGTGGAATGCCGGGGAATACGGTGTAATGTACGATAGAAGTCGCGTGAGGACGACAAAAGAGCGCAGGTTAGCCCGTCCCGACGTTAAAGCCTAAAATTGTTCTCTTTACCCCGGCCCGCACACCTGCCAGTGCTTATCCGCGGCTGCATTATCTTGTTCTTGAAGGGACGGTAAACCGGGACTTATCCGCCAGCATGGTTGAAAATAAAGCTTTGTGCCCCCGCCGTTCTTACGGATAAGGCTCAAAAGGCCCAAACCCAAATTCCGCCCAATCTATGGAGTCGGGGCGATAGATTGTAGCGGTTTTGAGCCAGTCGATGATCCTGCCCGGAGTCGGCCATAGCCTTGCCGTCTGATCCCCGGAAGCGGTTAGGATTGAATTTCCGTCAGGAGAGAATACTGCGGAATTTACACCCTTTAAATGCCCTTTCATTTCGGCCAGCAGGTTTCCCTCCAGATCCCAAAGCCGGGCGGTATGGTCCTCAGAAGCCGTGAGGACTGAATTTCCATCAGGAGAGAATACTGCGGAAAGAACAATCGCCTGATGTCCTTTCATTTCGGCCAGCGTGTTTCCCCCCAGATCCCAAAGCCGGGCAGTGTTGTCCCTGGAAATGGTGAGGATCGAATTCCCATCGGGGGAGAAGGCTGCGGAAAGAACAAAAGCCTGATGCCCTTTCATTTCGGCCAGGGTATTTCCTTTCAAGTCCCAAAGTCTGGCGGTACGATCCCCGGAGGCGGTGAGAATTGAATTTCCATCGGGGGAGAAGACCGCAGAAAAAACAGGCCCCTCGTGTCCTTTCATTTCGGCCAGGGCCTTTCCCTTCAGATCCCAAAGTCTGGCGGTATGGTCCCAGGAAGCAGTGAGAACTGAATTCCCGTCAGGGGAAAAAACCCCGGAATAAACATAATGTTGATGCCCTTCCATTTTGGCCAGAGCCTTTCCGGTCAGATCCCAAAGTCTTGCGGTATGGTCCCGGGAAATGGTAAGAACTGAATTTCCATCGGGGGAGAATGCCGCAGATCGAACAATATCCTGATGTCCATTCATTTCAGCCAGTGTCGTTCCCCTCAAATCCCAAAGCCTTGCAGTTTTGTCATCGGAAGTGGTAAGAATTGATTTTCCATCGGGGGAGAATACCGCAGAATTTACACCATCCTGATGCCCTTTCATTTCGGCCAGCGTCTTTCCCTTCAGGTCCCATAACCTTGCAGTATAGTCCCTGGAAGCAGTTAGGATTGCATTTCCATGGGTGGAGAATACCGCAGAATTAACAACAGCCTGGTGTCCTTTCAGCTCAGTTAAAGTATCTCCCTCCAGGTTCCAAAGCTTTGCGGTATTATCTCTGGAAGCAGTGAGGATTGCATTTCCACCCGGGGAAAATACCGCGGAATTAACAGTAGCCTGGTGTCCTTTCAGTTCGGCAAGTATGTTCCCCTCCAGGTCCCAGAGTCTGGCAGTATTGTCCTGAGAAGCAGTGAGGATAGTGTTCCCGTCCGGGGAGAAAACCCCGGAATAAATACGCCCCTGATGTCCTTTCAGTTCGGCCAGGGTCTTTCCCTTCAGATCCCAAAGCCTGGCGGTAAAATCAGAAGAAGTGGTGAGAATTGATTTCCCGTCGGGAGAGAATTCTGCGGAAAGAATATCATTCCGATGACCTTTCATTTCAGCCAGGGGCTTTCCCTTCAGGTCCCAAAGCCTGGCCGTACTGTTATAAGAAGAAATGGTAAGGACTGAATTTCCGTCGGGGGAGAATACCGAAGAAAGGACAGGATATTGATGTCCTTCGATTTTGGCCAACATCATTCCGTTCAGATCCCAAACTCTGGCGGTACTGTCCCAGGAAGAAGTGAGAACAGCATTTCCGTCGGGGGAGAATACGGCAGAATTAACATCATCCTGATGTCCTTTCATTTCGGCCAGGCTGTTTCCCTGCAAATCCCAAAGTCTGGCGGTACGATCCTCAGAAGCAGTGAGGATCAAATTTCCATCAGGAGAGAATACTGCAGAATTCAGACCCTTCAAATGCCCTTTCAGTTCGGCCAGCATGTTTCCCTGCAAATCCCAAAGCCTTGCAGTATGATCCGCCGAAGCGGTGAGGATTAAATTCCCATCGGGAGAGAACACTGCTGAACGAACTGCATCCAAATGACCTTTCATTCCAGCCAGCATTTTTCCCTGCAGGCCCCAAAGTCCGGCGGTATGGTCCTCAGATGCGGTAAGAATTGCATTTCCATCAGGGGAAAAAACCGCAGATCTGACAGGACCGGCATGCCGAAATTGAGCCCGGATGGCCCGGGCCCAGGGAGTCTGAAGTTCCAGAAGGGATTGGTTCAATGCGCGAAGTACCAGAGGTGGAGTGGCGGGGGAATTGAGGCAGGCACGCTCCAAAAGGCGCAATCCAAGGCTTGGATTTTTATCCGACAAGGCTTGTCCATAGGCCACCAGGGAAAGGCTTTGGGCTTGTATTTCTTTGAATTCGGCCTCCCTGCGGGCCTGGTTAGATTGAAAAAACAACAAGATAGCTCCCAAGGCAAAAAATATCGAAATGGCGGTCAGGGAAACAAGTACATTTCTTCTGGTTCTTGTTTTCTTTTGATCCTCCTCAATTTTCTCCCGGCTTTTGTACACATAGTCTCTGACCCTGTCATAAGCTATTTGGGCTTCTTCTTTAACGTGTTCCTGGCTTTCAGTTTGAATATATAATTCGCACCAATCCACCGAGAACGAGTGGCCTTCCTGTAACTTTTCCCACCTGATGATCTCAGGTTCAGTCAGGGTGCCTGCCTCATGCTTCTCCCAGCGGGCTGCGCTTTCATTCAGCCGCGAAAATTCCCGGGCAAATTCAGCTTCCTCCTCTACCCATTCCGCCAGGCGGACCCATTTTCGGATCAGGCTTTCATGGGAAATGTCGAGTACAGTATCCTCCCCCTGCCATTCGGAGGTTGGAGGTTGTACAAATGATCGAAAGCTCCTTTTGTTGGGCCCGCAAAAAAACTGCATGATCCCATTGAGTTTGCCGATTGGGATAGCAGTTACCCTGCTGAGTTGGCCCAGGGGCATGGGTCTGCGCAGGGTCAGTCCTTTTTCAGTGGTGGTTAAGGTCTGGAATATCCGCTTCACCTGCTCTTCCGTAAAATCAAATTTACTAATCTCCGGAATGATGGAATCCAAATGATGATTCAATGCATTTTCCTGGCCGCCAACTTCATCCTGCTCATAATCTTCCAGGTCGATTATCCGGTCTGTGCGGCTTTCATCTGCAAACCGTAGGGACCATAAGCGCATCAATGCATGTTGCAGGATCGGCAACTGGTCCGGATCATTCCCTACTTCATTAAGGAGGCGGGTCACCAGCCGGGGCGCAATTTCTCCTCCAAAAATAGCCGCAGGCAGCTCAATGGCCCGCTTTAATTCTTCCCGCTTAAGCCTTGGAATCAGGAATTGCCCCTTGTCCACCAGGCCGGACAGGCCTTCGAATTCCGGGCATCGCCCCAGAAATTCTGACCTCATGGTCAGGCAAATGAAGACCGGAATCCCGGTCTGTTTGGCGGATTCGCTCAGTAAGTGAATAAACTGGCCGGCACTGCCTGGCTCTTTTTCACGGAAGCGGAATATCTCTTCAAACTGGTCCACGAAGATCAAAAGCCTCCCCTTCAGCCTTTCTTCCCGGTAATAGTCCAAAATACCCTGGGAATTCCTGCGCAAAATCCCTTCTGCTAACACTCTTTGGGTAGGATCCAATGGGCCTTTCTTTAATTCAAGCAAAGCGGCTGCCAGATTTCCAATGGGACCATTCCCCGGTCTCATTTTTACCATCAGGAAGCTGTTTCTTTCATCTCCTGCAAATGTTTTCCTGAGATGGGGGATAAAACCCGCCCGGATCAGGGAAGATTTGCCTGAGCCGGAAGTCCCCACCACCGCCAAAAAACGGTTTTCCAATAATCTTTCTGTAAGCTCCCGGACCTGGCTTTCCCGACCAAAGAATAAAGGCTCCTGATATTCTTCGAAGGGCCGCAAACCCACATAGGGAACGAGTAAGGAGGAAGTGTCGGTTTTGGCAGGCAATTCCCGGGATGGGAAAGGGCCTTTCAGGGCTTGAATGACAAAGCTTTTAAATTCATCCAACGACCCTTCTAATCGCTCCACCCCCTGATTATAGGTGGGTAGAGTTTCCAAATCTTTGAGGATTTTTCTTTGGCGGGCATCATTGCAATGGCCGGGGTTTGAGACCCAAACGAAACGGATAAAGCCCTCCTTGTTCAGGAATTTCTCTCCAATTTCAAATTGTAGCTGCTGCAGAGAGCCATCATAATTCTCGGGCTGAGCCCCATAATTCTCCCCAAAAAGGTGAATACTGATCTGGGATTCATCCAGGCAATCCATACAATATGCCTCAATCCGGGTCCTTTCAGCGGGTAATTCCCGGTCCGGCAAAACCTTGTAACCATTTTTCTCCAGTTCCCTTTTAACCTCTTCCCTTTTGTGGTGAAGATCACTGGCCACCGTAGCCAGGTAAACGGTCCCCTTGTATTTCCTTTCCGGCTCTGGTACCTTACTTTTTAGAGCTTTTACAGCATTAAACTGGTGGACCAGATCATCGGCCAAATCAAAAACACATTGAATAAACTCCTTCTCCCCCGGAAATATCTCCCGCGCTTTATTGGATTCGGGATCTGTCTTGTAGAATCTATAGACAAACCGGTTTTTAATCTCCTGCGGAAAATCCGACTTCTCCATCACCGGGATCTTTTCGATCCCAAAGATCAGGCCCTCCGGATTTCTGTCCTTGTGAAATGCCAGAAATTCGTTCCTTTCATCCGAGCACCAGCCTGATCTCAGGTAACCGGGCGAGACAATGGGCATCAGGAAAAGAGTTTCGTGGATTCTTTTCTTTATTTCCTCAGATAAGGTTTCATTTTCTTTTCGCAAACCCCGGGTATCCCTGAATACCTTCAGTTCATTTCCCCCGAGTAACTGGATTAATCTGCTTTCCAGTAATTCATGCAACCTGGAAACCCACCCCTCGGTGGCAAGTTCATTGTCATTATGGCTGTAACTGATAAAGATCAAAATGGGCGTTTTTAGTTTGTCTAAACAGGCAAAATAAGAATTGTTTTGGTGCCATTAAAAAATAATCTTCGATAAGCTATGCTATGCATTTGATCAACTTCATGCCGAAGGGGTAGAGTTCAGAACTGACGAACGAAACACGGACTATAGGAAAGCGATTGATAAAACAGACGGACAAAATGAAGGCACTTTGAGGCGGTATACTTTATTGTACAACAGCTTCAGGCGCAATACCGAATGTTACAGTATTTAAATGTCCGAATGGGAGAAGTTGAAAGATGGATTTTTGGAAAAATAAGTATCTTGCTATCGTATTTGTATCTATTTACTCTCTAAACCCCTCATGTCATGTACGATCTCAATCACCCTCTCTCCTTCCTGGAGCGCGATCCGGCCACAGGAAAATTCAAACTGCACCGCCACGACCGCCGTCCCAAAGACCTCAAACTGCGGGTCGCGGCGCCCACGGCCGAACGGTCTGTGCCTTTTTTGCGGCGCCACGGCGGGCACATCATCATCCTCGGGGCGGGCATTGGCGGCATGACCGCAGCCTACGACCTGCTCAAAATGAACCTCGATCCGGCCCAGAAAAAGCCGGTCACCGTTACCGTGCTGGAAGCTACCGGCCGGGTGGGTGGCCGCTCCCTCACCCTGCGTCCCGGAAATCCCAATAACCCCACCCCTGCGGACTCCTTTACCGAGGAAGTGCCCCTGCAAAACGGCGATGTGGTGGAAGTGACCCAAACCTGTACCTTCGAAACCGAGCCCAACGATCCCTATCCCCCCTACCTCAATGCGGGACCGGGACGGATTCCTTCCTTTCACACCGCCCTGCTGCAACTTTGCAAAGAGCTGAACGTCAAGCTGGAAGTGTATGTGATGGAAAGCCGTTCCAACCTGGTCTGGACCGCAGAGGGGCTCAAAAATCACAAAGGGGTCAACCGCCAGGTGGCCAACGATATCCGCGGTTATGTGGCCGAGGACCTGTATGACCTGCTTTCCAAGGAATCGGGCAACAGCGGCTTCAAAAACCAGGAAACCAAGCAAAATTTCCTCAAACTGCTGGCCTACTTTGGCGCACTCGAAACGGCTCCCGGTCCCGACGGGGAGAGTATGGCCATTTATGTGGGATCCCAACGGGCGGGCTACACGGAATTTCCCGGCCTGTATAATGCGGGCGAAATCCGCAAACCCCTCAAGCGCGACGACCTCGCCAATGCCAGGCTGTGGGAACGCTCCTTCTACCAGGCCGAAGATTTTGAGTGGCAAACCACCTCCTTTCAACCCGTGGGCGGCATGGACATGATCCACCACGCCCTCGAACGCGAAGTGGTGCGCCTCCACCAGGAATTTGGGTATGCGGGCAATCCCATTCACCTCAATGCTCCCGTGAAGGGTCTGCAACGCAAAGGCAATAAATGGACAGTGGAATTTGAGGAAAATGGCAAAATACACCAGGTGGAAGGCGATTATGTGCTGTCCAACATCCCCATGGTACTGACCCAGAAATTACTGCGCAAATCGGATTTCAACGAGATGTACTGGAGCGATCTGAATCACGTGGTGAATACGCCCGACATCATGGGCGACACCTGCAAGGTGGGTTGGCAGGCCGAACGCAAACTGTGGCAGGAAGATACCTACACCAATCTGGTGCCCATATTTGGCGGGATTTCCCGCATCGAGCACCCCATGACCCAGATGTGGTACCCTTCCGACAATTACCACGGCAGACTGGGGGCACTCACCGGGGCTTACAACTACACCGACCAGGCCGAGCGCTGGGGCAAAATGCTGCCCGGCCAGCGCATCGACGAAGCACGACAGGGTGCGGCCCTGCTCCACGACCAGAAATTTGCCAACGGCCTCAAACACGGCATCAGCATCGCCTGGCAGAATATTCCCACCCAAAAAGGCGGCTGGACCAACTGGGAGAATATCCAGTCCTATGAGTTCAAAGGCCAGGAACGCACCCCGGTGGACATTCTCAACAACCTGCGCCGCGGCGACCACAACTTCCACATCATCGGCGACCAGATCAGTTTCCTGCCCGGCTGGCAGGAAGGCGCGGTCTTGTCGGCCCTGGAGGTCTTCGCCAAAGTAACGGAATTCCACAACTACAGCCTCCCCGTTGCCGCCACCGTGCCCAATACGGCTCAGTTGGTGTTTGGACATAAGTATTAACTGTCAGATGTGAGAGGATTAGATTTTAGATTTTAGAGATTGGGTAATTTAAATGCCCTGGGCCCCTCCATTCCCAAAGAATGGAGGGGCAGCGAAGCGGGGTGGGTTTACTCTCCCGCGAATAGCAAAATCCGGGGGCTTTAGCCCCCGGATCAATGCGAAGCATCCACCAAGCCTTCCATCCACTTCGTTTGATTTGACTGGAAAATCCAGCCCCGGGATTCCATAGGGGTGGGTTTTAACCCGCCCCTATATAGTCGTTAGATGTGAGATTTTAGATTTCAGATAATTCATCCACCCAAGGCCCCTCCATTCCCAAAGAAGGGAGGGGCAGCGAAGCGGGGTGGGTTTACTCTGCCCGCGAAGCGTGCCCGGTGGTCATCCTAAACGCCCAAACCTGTCCTGCGAAACAGCTTCAATTCCTGGGATAGATTTTAGATTTCAGATAATTCATCCGCCCAAGGCCCCTCCATTCCCAAAGAAGGGAGGGGCAGCGAAGCGGGGTGGGTTTACCCACATCACTTCCTCACCAATCTCCCTTTCTTCCAGACCAGCGTCTTAGCCCGGCCGTGCATGCCGTAAAAGCCTTTGTCGTCGTCGTAGGGGAAATGAATCCAGGTGATGCTGTGCCAGCGGGGGTGGTAGAGCAGGTCCACCTTTTGGGAGCGGTTGGAGCCGATGAAAATGGGTTTCCCGTCGGGATAGCCTGCAAAACATTCGCGTATCTGGCCGTCTTTGTACTCGAAAAGGCGAATCACAAAATGCTGGGTGCCACCCCCGTAGGTACCGTAGCCAAACAACAAAAACTGGTCGCCGCGCTGTTCTGCCCGGTAATAGCCCACCTGATGGTCTTCCTCCAGGGTATCCAGCCGAAAGGTGAGGCCGGCTCCTTCAGGCGTTTGGTATTGCAGGTAATTGACGTAGGAGTGAAATGAACCACCCCCCAGATCGTCGTAAGACCAGACCCTGAGATTCCCCGCGGTACTCAGCACGACCTGATTCATCAGGGCGTAGGCCAGGACCACGCCTTCATTTTTTTCCCGCAGGCGATCCACCAGAATGTAATGCAGGGAGGTATCGGGCAACTCCTGACAACTCCCCTCCGAGGCCAGGAGTCTATGAAAACTGATCTCAAATGACGCCATGACCGAATCCCGCTGTTCGTCGAAAATATGCTTCAGACGGCCCTGCTGAGCCTGATTCAGCTCCGAAAAAAGCAGATCCGTCTGTCCCTTCAGAGAAAGGAAACCAAACAGCGGAATCCAACAAATCAACAAATACTTCATGGAAACATCGTGTCCCCCAAATTCGGGAAATCCTGCTTATGGTCCAAACGGGACAGTTTTCGGTTTGCGGTTTACGGTTTGTCCCGTGCTGAAGCCATGGTTACCCCAACCCTAAAGCTTGGAAACTGAACCCTAAAGCATGGTTACCCCAACCCTAAAGGTTGAAAATCGAACCCTGAAGCTTGGATACCCCAACCCTAAAGGTTGAAAATCGAACCCTGAAGCTTGACTACCCCAACCCTAAAGCTTGGAAACTGAACCCTAAAGCATGGTTACCCCAACCCTAAAGGTTGAAAATCGAACCCTGAAGCTTGGATACCCCAACCCTAAAGGTTGGAAATTGAACCCTGAAGCTTGACTACCCCAACCCTAAAGGTTGGAAATCGAACCCTAAGGCTTGGATACCCCAACCCTAAAGGTTGGAAATCGAACCCTGAAGCTTGACTACCCCAACCCTAAAGGTTGGAAATCGAACCCTGAAGCTTGACTACCCCAACCCTAAAGGTTGGAAATTGAACCCTAAGGCCTGGATACCCCAACCCTAAAGGTTGGAAATTGAACCCTGAAGCTTGACTACCCCAACCCTAAAGGTTGGAAATCGAACCCTAAAGCTTGGCTACCCCAACCCTCAAGCCTGGTTGGCCAACCCCTAACCATAATTACCCCAAGCCTCAGGCTTGGAGGGGCCAAGCTTCAGGCCAGGATACCCCAAGCCTAAAGCTTGAGGGGGTCAGGCTTCAGGCCAGGATACCCCAAGCCTCAGGCTTGAGGGGGCCAAGCTTTGGGCCAGGATACCCCAAGCCTCAGGCTTGAGGGGGTCAGGCTTCGGGCCAGGATACCCCAAGCCTAAAGCTTGAGGGGGTCAAGCCTCAGGCCAGGATACCCCAAGCTTAAAGGTTGAGGGGGTCAAGCTTCGGGCCAGGATGGTCCAGGCTCAAGGGTTGGGGTAACTATGGTAAAAGGTTCAAAAGTGGGTTTGGGGTGAATTGGGGCAGATTTTGGTAGGCGCAACTCACCTTCCTGGCTGTCGGCCCGTGAAAATAAGGCCCCAGCGGGTCTCAATTCAACCTTGATGGTTAGGTTTCTACCCGGGAGGCGCCCCAAAGGTGCGCTTTTTGAGACGCGATTAATCGCATCTGTACGGGGGCCGGGTAGCCAGGCTGGGCAAATCCCCTATCCATGCCATGCAAATGGCCCGCAGCCACCCAATTTCCCCTCTTTACCGCCAACGGCAGAGAGGGGATGCCCTTTGGGCAGGGGTGAGTTTTCCTTGCGGGCCAAAGGCCCCAGAATGAGGCAATTGTTCATTGCTCTTTACTCGCTGTTAATTGTCAAAACTCCCCCAAAAAAACTTTTCCGCAATTCACCAAAAACCGTGCATAACCTCTTGTATATAAATCCGCTCAATAATCTACCTTTGCGTCGTCGGATCCAGGGGCCCTGAAAAGGCCGGTTCACCCTGTTTTCTTCATCCATAAACCATTTTCATCCACCTCCATAACTCATGAAAAGCGCAAATTTCAGCAAGAACATTTCCAGCGTAAAACTCTCCCCTATTGTCAGCATCAGCGAACTCGTGCGTGACCGCGCAGTGGGTTTCCGTGAACAACACGGCGAAGATTTTGTCTATTTCCAGCGGGGCGAAATTGCCTACAACACGCCTGCCTACATTGTGGATGCCGCCAAGAAGGCCCTCGATGCAGGATTTACGCGTTACCCCCGTTCCGGGGGCGAAAATGTGCTGAAACAGGCCATCGTGGACAAACTGACCCGGGTCAACGGCGCTCCCGGCTATACGCCGGAAAATGTGCTCATCACCTACGGCGGACAGGAAGCCCTGCAGCTGAGTTTCAAGCTGTTTGAAGGCCGCATTGGAGCCGGATTCTCCCCCTGCTGGAGCTGTGTACTGGAAAACTTCGTCCCCTTTTGCGATATAGATTTCCGCCTCGTGCCCCTCAACCGCGACTTCAGCGTGGATTGGGAAAAACTGGAAACTGTGCTCAAAGACGTAGATTTCTTCTACCTGAATACGCCCCAGAATCCGACCGGCAAGGTATTTACCGAGGCCGAGGTACGCCGCATTTCCGATCTTTGCAAAGCCAATGGCGCTTACCTGATCTCCGACGAAGCCTACGAGCGCATCATGTACGATCAGGTGCCGCACTTCAGCCCGGCCGCCATTCTGGAAGATCACATCATTTCCTGCTATACCTTCAGCAAGGCCTACGCCATGACCGGCTGGCGCATCGGCTACGTGGTATCCAAAAATCCCGAAGTGATCCGTCTGGGCAAACTGGGTGATTACAGCCAAACTGCCGGGGTCGTAACCTTTCTGCAACATGCGGCGGCGGAAGCCATCACCAATGTGGAAGCCGAGGCCGAAGCCCTCGCTCCCATGCTGGAAGCCTATGAGGCCCGCCGCGATCTCCTTTTCGAAGAACTGAACAAAATCCCCGGCATCTCCGTGGACAAGCCCCAGGGCGCCTTCTATTTCTTCCCCGATTTTGGGGCTTTCGTACCCGCCGAAATCCAGGGTGAAGCCCGCAAAACCTACATCTTCGAGCGTCTGCTCGAAGCGGGGGTGGCCGTGGTGTACGGCTCCTGCTTTGGCGACCATTTCACCGACAACGTACGCATTTCCTTCTCCGCCACCGACCTCGATGAAATCCGCCTCGGCATCCGCCGCATCCGCGAAGCCTTCGTAGGCGTAGCCAGTAACGGGTAACCGGACGGTTTACTCCCGATAGCTATCGGGATTACGGTTTTGTGGTGGTTATATTTACGGTCAGGATATTTCCTGACCGTAAATGGGGCAGGATTACGGTTCCCGAGGAGGGAGACTGGGTCCCAAAAGCCTGAATGAATCATAATCGTAAAGCCAGGGCATGCCTTGGCTTCTTCCCCCTCACCTTGCCACTATGGGGCCTTGGCTTCTTCCCACTGCTGACCGCTAACTGCTGATAGCTGACCGCTGGCTGCTGACTGCTGACTGCTGACCGCTGACCGCTGAGAGCTCACCTCATCGCCTCAATCCCCAGCCGCCACCAGGCGGTGACGGTTCCTCCCTTGCCATCAGAAGCGGCGGTCCAAAACACAAACTCCGTTTCAGAAATCCAGACCGGGTCGCTGGCGCCCCACTCCGAATTGTCCCCGCAGGTGATATTGAAAAAATCGGCCCAGCCACCAACCTCCCGGTGCAGCAGGCGCACCCCGCCCGGCATGTAGCCCGAATCGTGCCAGTCGGCACAAGAAACCAGCCACTCCCCTTCCGGGCTGATTTCGGGCATGGCAAACAGCTCGATTTGCGAGCCGTCCATGTCCTGCACCATGTGAATGGAGGCCCATTCGTAGCCATTGACCGCCACAAAATTCGCCTGCGCCCCCGCACTGTGACCCAGATGCTGGTAAGTGATATACTCAAAATCATTTTCGTCCGTGGCTGCATCCTGACAATAGCTGGTTTCCTTCCCATCCATTGCCTCAAAGGTAAAGCATTTGGCCGTATCCATCTGTGGATCAGGCACAAAACTCAGGTTCAAATAGCCTGCTTCCTGGTTTTTCCGCCTGCCCGCCTCATAATCCTCCTGCGAAATCGCTTCAATCCTGAAAAACCACGGATGCCTTTTGATCTGCTCAGGAAAAGGCAGGCTTTTCAACACCATCACATGTTCATCTTCTGAGACAATATCGGGCAAAGCCCTCACCGTCACGGCAGGATCTGGAATTTCGGCCTGGCTGACGCGGGATTTATGTCCGCCCTTGCAGCCCATAGTCAGCCACAATCCAAAAATCAAAACAGCATACAGAGTCAGTTTCATGGGATGAATTTACAAAAAGGAAATTCCCGCCGGAAGGAGAGGTAAATGAGGCCTGGAAATTTCTCCTCCAGGCCCCCTCTTGTTCATTGCTCATTGTTCATTGTTCATTGCCCATTGATTAGGGTGGGTTAAAACCCACCCCTATGGATTGATCCTTTAATCCAAAATGGTCATCGAAGACGAATTACATAAGAATTGCCGGGTTAAAACCCACCAATTGTTCATTGATCATTGTTCATTGCCCATTGATCCTCTGTGCCCTCCCCCGTTTCGTGCCCACCCCAGCGGAAAACAAAATCTCCGTGATCTCCGTGGTTTTTCTCAATTCTTTTACCCTCAATTGTTCATTGATCATTGATCCTCTGTGTCCTCCCCCGTTTCGTGCCCACTTCAACGGAAAACAAAAATCTCCGTGATCTCGGTGGTTTCCTTCTCAATAACCCCTAATGCTCATTGATCAGGGCGGGTTAATCCCAAAGGGACTAAAGAACCCACCAAAATTTGATGCTCAGAATTGAATACTCATTGATTAGGGCGGGTTAAAACCCACCCCTATGGAATGTTCCATTTAGCCTAGTTAACCATTGGAGGGATTATTTTAGAATTGGTGGGTTAAAACCCACCAATTTTTAATACTCATTGCTCATTGTTCATTGCCCATTGTTCATTGCCAATTGTTCATTGCCCATTGAAATCCCCTCATCCCCAAACAATACCCCCACCCAACCTGTTAGCATAATATCCCCTTCATGCACATCGGCCCAAAATGATCTAAATCATTGAATAACCATTTTCCGGGCCAGAACTTTGTTCAGGGAAATTTATTCCTGACTCATTTTTTCAAAACGATTTTACCATGAAAAATCTCAGCACAATTCTTTACCCGATCGAATTCAACGATCACGACCAGAACGCCATCGCCTCCATTGCGGAATTCGCCAAAAATAACCAGGCCACCCTCGACATCCTGCACGTGGTCGAAAACAACCTGCCGCCCTACCAGGTCACCGAACCAACTGCGGGCCTGGTGGGCGCCGCCCAAAATTACCTGGCTGGCTTTCTGGCCAAATACGCGCCCAATGCCGGGAAAGTAACCTCCAAAGTGGTTTCAGGCAAAGTCAACCCTGAGATTCTCAGCTACATCGAGACCTCCAATCCCGACCTGGTCATCATGCCAGTCAAAAATACGGGCGAAGAAGGCAGCCGCCACCTGGGAGGCACCGCTTACCGCATCCTCTCCTCCTCCTCCGTGCCTGTACTGACCCTCACCCAGGGAGCCAACCTGCGGCCCAAAAAGATCCTCCTGCCCATCGACGTATATTTTGGCATTTATGACGCCAAACGCATCCTGTTCGACTACTTCCGCAACGATCCCCCCGAAATCGAGGTCATGATCTGCGTGAATCCCAATGATCCCGACCAGGAACAAAACCGCGAAAAACGCATCCTGAAATACGAATTATCCAAATTTGCCGAACTGGGATTCAACAAAATCCACGGCAAAATCATCTCCAACGATTCCCCCGCCGATGCCATCACCTGGCGCGCCAACGAAGGCGGATTCGACATGGTGGTCATGAGCACCCACGGCCGCAGCGGACTTTCCCAGTTTTTCCTGGGTAGCACCACCGCCCAGGTCATCCACACCGCCAGTGTGCCCGTATTCACCATCAAAGCCGAAAACCACGGCAAAGGCATCGGCTACACCACCAGCGAACTCAGCGGCATGGCTATCTGATCGTAAAGGCCTGAACAGGCTGATAGTCGGGAAAAATCTCTGATGAAGGATTGAAACCCCGGGCTGTCCGCCCAACTGCCCACTCCCAGGGCTGTGGCCGCTGTCCCTGCTCCCGAAGGCATTCGGGACCACCCTTCTCCAAAAATGCCAGCCGTATATCATGGCTGGCATTTTTTATCCCACACCGGCCAAGGCCCGGAACAGCTGCCTCTGGCAGATCACACCAAAGGCCCTGCCCGGGCCAAAGGCACCACCATGAAGGAATTCGAAACCGTAAACCGCAAACTGTAAACTGTATAAATGCAACCATTCTCCGCCCCTGGGTATCTGATAAACAAATACAAAAGACTGGCCATGAAAAACCATTCCCCCAAAAACCTCCTGCCAATTGCCTTTGCCCTCATTCTCCTCACCTCCTGCGAAAAACCCATGGTCTGCGGGTTTGAGGAGTTACCCCCAAAAGTTGATCCCTGCACCCTCACCCCCGATCCCGGTCCCTGTGAGGCCATGATCGAAAAAGCGTTTTACAACCCCCAAACCGGCCAGTGCGAAACCTTCTACTGGGGCGGATGCGGGGGCACCGTCCCCTTTGAAACCCTGGTGGAATGCCGCCAGCAATGCGGAAGCTGATCCGCAAACCCAATGTAATTCCATAAACCTATTCAATACAGGGAGCCTGGCCGCGGAAGTTTCTTCCGCGGCCTTTTCCGTTCAGACCTCATTTTTGCTAACTCATTGGGCATAATAGCAATAGAGTCGAAATTGAGCTATATTTGAGGGAACCTTTAAAACAAAGAAGATCAAGGCGGACGCAGGTGAAGAAAGCGCAGTTTACTACTGTAAATGAGCATTTCTGAACCGGGTCCAACGTAGAGATTCGAAGTTTTTAGAGGTTCCCTAGAGCTTTCAAAAAACGAGAGATGAAGCCCAGAACTGCCCGACCCATATTTACTCTGATCTCCCTTTTATTTCTGACCGCCGCCAGCCTTTCGGCCCAGTGCAACCTTTCCCTTGGCAATGATACCCTGCTCTGCACCCCCGGTCCCCTGACCCTGGTGGCTGGCAACGGCTACAACAGCCGGGTTTGGAACACAGGCTCCACCGCAGCCTCCATCAATGCCCCCACGGCCGGGATCTACTGGTGTCAGGTTACCTGCCTCACAGGCAACCTCGTCACCAATGGTGACTTCAGTGGCGGCAATACGGGTTTTTCCAGCAATTACATCTATTCCACCAACCTCAACCCCGAGGGACGCTACTGGGTAGGCCCCAACGCCAACACCGTGCACCCCGGCTTCCAGGGTACCGCCCACGGCGGCTCCGGCAACTTCATGGTGGTCAACGGATCGGGTACCCCGGGCAGCAACGTCTGGTGCCAGACCATCAACGTGGTGCCCAACACCAACTACAACTTCTCCACCTGGGTCACCTCCGTGGTGGGATCCAGCCCGGCCCTGCTCCAATTCAACATCAACGGATCGGCCATCGGGCCCATTTTCACCGCGCCCAACACCACCTGGACCTGGACCCAGTTCAATGCCGTCTGGAACTCAGGCGCCGCCACCACGGCCACCATCTGCATCGTAAACCAAAACACCAACCTGGGCGGCAACGATTTCGGACTGGACGACATCACCTTTACCTCCGTACTCACCCAGCGCGATTCCATCACCATTTCCTACGCCCCCCAGCTCAACATCGACCTCGGTCCCGACACCCTGATCTGCGATCTGGCTCCCCTGACCCTCGATGCCGGGTTCCCCGGTAATACCTACGCCTGGTCCACGGGCGGCACCAACCAGACCGAAACCGTATCAGGTACCGGCACTTTTTCCGTGGTGGTGACCGATCCAAATGGATGCACCTTCAGCGACGCCATCAACGTTACCTACAGCTCCACTCCCACCGTCAATCTGGGCCCGGATCAGGTCAGTTGCTATAATGTGCCGGTCCTGCTCAATGCGGGCAATGCGGGAAGTTCCTTCCTCTGGAATAATGCCTCCACCTCCCAAACCCTGAGCGCCAGCGCCACCGGGCAATATTTTGTTGCCGTGACCAACCCGGCCGGGTGCGTGGGGCACGATACCGTCAACGTAACCCTGCCGCCGCCCTTCAATGTGAATATTGGTCCCGATCTGATCATTTGCGACAATACGCCCCAAACCCTGGATGCGGGCAATCCTGGCAAATCCTACCTCTGGAACAGCGGCGCCACCACCCAAACCGTGACCATCACCACTTCAGGCAATCACTCGGTCACGGTTACCGACGCCTACGGATGCTCCTTTGCCGACACCATGAACGCCCTTTTTGCCACCCCACCTACGGTGAATCTCGGCCCCGACATCGTGAAATGTGACGGCCTGGCTGCCAACCTCAGCGCGGGAAATCCGGGCATGAGCTACCTGTGGAACAGCGGCAATACCTCTCAGGTGCTGGTGGCCAGCACCAGCGGACTCTACTGGGTACAGGTCACGGATGGCAACGGCTGCACTGGCCGCGACTCGGTCAATGTGGTCATTTCCCAATACCCCACCGTGACCCTGCCTCCTGACACCGTCCTTTGCGAAGGCCATACCTGGCTGATCCAACCTGTGGTAAACGGAGCCATCAGCTACCAGTGGCAGGATGGCAACACCAACCTCAACTACATGGTCACCACTCCCGGCACCTACCAACTGACCGTGACCTCCACCTGGTGCGGCACCGCCAGCGACCAGACTACTGCCACCTACGACTTTGTCCGCACTTTTGACCTCGGTCCCGACACCAGTGTGTGCGAAGGTCGGCGTATCCGCCTCAATGCCAGCCCCAACAGCATCGCGGTAACCTGGAACGACGGAGACCAGAATAACCAGAAATTTGTGGATCAGGCCGGAATTTACTGGGCGCAGACCACCCAGTATTGCGGCACCTTCCGCGACAGCGTGGAGGTTACCCTGCTGCCTCTGCCCGAAATCGAACTGGGCCCCAACCGTACCTGGTGCCCGGGCGAAGCCTTCGAAATCTCTGCTGAGGGCCCCTACATCGCCTGGATCTGGCAGGACAGCACGACTTTGCCCTTTATCATGGTGAGTGCACCGGGTTCCATTCACGTGACCGTGACCGATCCCAATGGCTGCGAAAACGACGACAACCTGCGGGTGGAACGCGGCGATTGCCCGGTGGGACTGTTTGTCCCCACCGCCTTCTCTCCCAACGGCGACGGATTGAACGACTACTTTTTCCCGGTGGAAAAAGACCTCACGGTTACCAATGTGATGGTATTTGACCGCTGGGGCAAGCTCCTTTTCGAAGCCAAATCAGCCTACGACCATTGGGACGGCACTTTCCGCAATAACGCTCTGCCTGAGGGAGTTTACACCTATGTGATATCCTATGTGGATCGTGAACTTATCCCCGGCAAAAAGGCTGGCTCTGTGACTCTGATCAGGTAGAATTTCGCCTATTTTACTGGTAAAGGTATCAGCATGGATACCTTTTTCATGCGCTCTGCATAGTCGGGGCGGGAGTTGAGCATGCGCTTGTCTTTCATGGGGATACTCACAAACAGGAACAGCAGAATCATGGCCAGGGGACCGGCGCCTGCCCACCAGTACTCAGGAGCGGCAGCAAGGGAAAAGAGGAATAATCCCAGCCAAAAAGTGATTTCACCAAAATAATTGGGGTGACGGGAGTACTTCCATATCCCGGTTTCCAGGATGGCCTGAGGTTCGGGTTTGGAAAGGCGAAAGGCCCGCAGTTGATTGTCGGCGATGCCTTCAATCGCAATTCCGGCCAGGGTAACCACCGCGGCCACCCCGTCGAGCCAGCCGAAGGTCTGGTGACCGTCCAGGGCATAAAAGAGCGAAAGGCATCCCACAAAAACCAGCACGGTAGGGAAAAAGTGAATGCCCGAAAAGCTGACCAGCCAATAGGCTTTGCCTGTCTTTTTGCGCAGGTCAAGGTAGCGCCAGTCCTCGTGGTTGAGGCCGGGCCAGCCGCGGTACCAGTTCCAGGTGAGACGCAGGGCCCAGAGCGAAACCAGGGCCATGACCAGATACTGACGCACCATGTCGCCCGCCTGGGCTTCGGGGCGCATCATCCAGTACACCCCCAGGGCCGGAGGGGCAATGCTCCAGTAAGGATCATACAGACTGGAATTATTGAAGGTGAGACTGAAGAAAAATATGACCAGCGTGCCAATGGTATCGGCCACGGCGGCAATCACCAGAGGGTGATCGTTAGCAAAGAAAAGTGATCCCCCAATGGCCCCGCCGAAGGCGGCCAGGTAAGAAATCAGAACCCAAAATGTAGCGACCCCGCGCGATCTGTTCAGTCTGGACATGCGAATGAATTGAACAAATTTTTATTTCCTGAACCAAATAACCAAATTAATTCGAAAACCTCCCAAATTGTTTGTCCGATCCTGAAAAAACTATTCTCCTGACGGATTATCCCACCAATTGAGCAATAATCTTGAAGATAAGTCGTAAGTTTGAAGAAAAATTTCCTGATGAGAATTTTACTTTTTACCGGAAAAGGTGGAGTTGGAAAAACAACCATAGCTGCCGCAACTGGCATCAAAGCCGCATCTCAGGGAGTGAAGACCCTGGTGATCTCAACTGACCCTGCCCACAGCCTTTCTGATGCCCTGGATGTGAAACTGGGTCCCGAACCTACTGAGGTTTCGGAAAATTTCTGGGCCCAGGAACTGGACGTTTATTACTCCATGAAAAAATACTGGGGAAACATGCGTCAGCTGATGCTGGCGCTTTTCCGCTGGCAGGGAGTGCAGAATGTAATGGCCGAAGAAATGTCGGCCCTGCCGGGCATGGAAGAGGCTTCCGCCTTTCTCTGGATCGAAAAGTACTTTTCTGAAGGTCAGTACGACCTGATCATCATCGACTCTGCCCCCACGGGCGAGACCCTGACCCTGCTGACCCTGCCCCAGGTCACCAAGTGGTGGGTCACCAAAGCCTTCCCTTTCCAGAAATTTGCCATCAAAACGGTGGGCAGCATGATGCGCAAAACCACGGGCATCCCCGTGGACAAGGGCTATGAGGAACTCGAAACCATGTTCAGCAAACTGGAACGGGTGCAAGCCATTTTCAGCGACCCCAAGGTCGCGTCCATCCGTCTGGTGGTCAACCCCGAACGCATGGTGATCAAGGAAGCCAAACGGGCCTACACCTACCTGCAACTGTACGGCTACCACGTGGATGCCCTGGTGATCAATCGCATTATCCCTGATTTTGATGGAAACGGGGTATTCAGCAAGTACCTCGCTTCCCAAAAAGAATACCTGAACGACATTGAGGAGAGCTTTTCTCCCCTGCCCATCCTGAAAGTGGGGCACCTCGGTCAGGAAGTATTTGGCATGCAACTGCTCGAAGGAATCGGAGATTCCGTGTACGGGGAGCGGTCACCCATGGAGGTATTTCACAGCGAAAACCCCTTCATGGTGGAAGAAATTGAGGGAGGCTATGCCATTTGTTTCAAATTGTCCTTCATTACCAAAGACGATTTTACCCTCAATGTCTATGGTGACGAGCTGGTGCTGAACATAGGGAATCAGCGGAAAAACATCTTTCTGCCCCGCTTTGTGAACTTCCTGAAAATGGACAGCTATTCCTTTGAAGAGCCCTGGCTCACGGTGAAATTTATGGAAGAACCTCTGGGAAATTAACCCGCAGGACTCCCCTACCCAACCATGTACGCCGTCAAACCTGTAATAGCCGATGAAATGACTCCCAAAGATTGGGGGCTCTTCTTCGAATTGAGCAGGGTGATTCACAGCGAACGCAGGCGCAAAAGCAAATTTATTACCGAAGAGGAATTCAGGCAGCGCAAAACCTCCCTCCTGAAGAATCTCAATTTTTCCATTTTTTTGCTGGAGGAAAACGGCCGCCTGGCGGGCTGGATGGGCTATCTGTCCCAGATAGATTCCAGCAACCATTCCTTTGGCATATTATTCCTTTCCCTGCTGGCAGCCGAAAACCCGGACCAGGAAAACCGCCGGATCATTGCCCGGGTCATTGCAGGAGAAATGGAGAAAATGAAGCACGATCAGTTTTTGTTTTCGTCTTCAGAAAGTAAAATGGTGGAACTGGTACGGGAATTTGGTGGGGTGAAAATCAATCAGAAGAATATTTACTGCCTCAATGTAGCCAACCTGAATCCTGAACAGATGAAGACCTGGGCCGACAACCCGGCCGCAGAGCATCTTGGGCTCAAATTTGAGCTGTACGAATACCTGCCCGAATACCTCTATCCGGAATTTTCCCAGCTGCTGACCGATCTCACGGGCGACATTCCCCGCGAAAACCGCACCATCAATCCCCTGCAAACCCCGGAGGAATACCAGAAAAGCGCCATTCAAAACCGGGAATCAGGCCATTTTATGATGCATTTCCTGTTGTTTGATCAGGAAAATAATCTGGTGGGTATGACTAACGTGACCGTGCCCAACCGTCCCAAAGCTGTGATGCTGCAATGGATGACCGGGCTGAAGGAGGAATACCGTGGCAAAGGCCTGGCCCGCTGGCTGAAAGCCAAAATGCTGGCTTCCCTGCTGGAAAAATTTCCCGATTCTGAAATCATTCTGACCGATTGCTACGCCGCCAACGCCCCCATGATCAAAATCAATCTGGAAATGGGATTCACCCTCGAAACCGAGGAACACGAATACCTGACCACTGCCGGTCAGCTGCATAATTTCCTCCAAAAACGCTGAGATTTACTCCTTTTTCCCCTGCTCTGCCCATGAATCCTGCGGATAATATTTATGATCCTGAGTTTATTTCTGCTCTCTTTGATGAAATGAGCCGGACCTACGACCGGGTGAATCGCATCACCTCTTTCGGCTTCAACGTGGCCTGGCGTCGGCAACTGATCCAAAAGGCCGGGCTTCAAAAAGGGCAAACCGTTTACGACCTGATGGGCGGAATGGGCGAATTATGGCCTTTTATTCTCCCTCAGGTGGGGATTGAGGGCAAATTAATCTCCCTGGATTTATCGCGGGGAATGTCGCAAATGGCCCGCGAGCGCAGGAGAAATTATGCTGACCACCAGATTGAGGTTTTGCAGGAAAACCTCTTTTCCAACAGCCTGCCCGACGGGAAAGCAGATGTAATTGTTTCTGGCTTTGGGTTGAAAACCTTCCCTCCAGCCGCTTTTCCCCAACTGGGCGATGAAATCTACCGTCTGCTTAAACCCGGCGGCACCTTTGCCCTGGTCGAAATCTCTGATCCCGTTGGCTGGCCGCTGCGCGGATTGTACAATTTTTACCTGAACCACATCATTCCCATTCTGGGACGGGTTTTTCTCGGAAATCCTGAAAACTACCGTATGCTCGGCATTTATGCCGGCCGTTTTGGCAATTGTGGAGGTTTGGTCAAACCCTTTCGGGAAGCCGGTCTGGAAACCGACCATCAGCCAATTTTCCACGGATGTGCAAGTTTGCTATTTGGAAGGAAGCCTGAAATGGGCTAAACTTGAGTAAAATCAAGGATATGAAGTACAAATTATTAGGAAAATCCGGCCTGCGGGTCTCTGAAATCTGTTTGGGAACCATGACCTTTGGCACCGCCTGGGGTTGGGGCGCGGACCGCATGACCAGCCACTCGATTTACAGTGCCTTTCTGGATGCGGGCGGTAATTTCATTGATACTGCCAACCGCTACACGGAGGGCGAGAGCGAATCTTTCCTGGGCGAATTCATGCAGGAACACCGCAATAAGATCGTGATGGCCACAAAGTACAGCCTTCACTCGGCGGAAAAGCACCTGAATGATGGCGGAAATCACCGCAAAAATCTGGTTCAATCACTCGAAAAAAGCCTGGCCCGCCTGCGCACAGATTATGTGGATGTGCTCTACCTCCACGCCTGGGATTTTATGACTCCCGAAGAAGAAGTGATGCGGGCCCTGGACGATCTGGTGAGAGCTGGCAAAGTGCTTTACATTGCGATTTCTGATACTCCTGCATGGATGGTTTCCCGCTCCAACACCCTGGCCGAACTGCGCGGCTGGACCCAGTTTATCGGTCTGCAGATCGAATACAGCCTGCTGCAACGTACGCCCGAGCGCGACCTCATTCCCATGGCTGCGCACATGGACATCGGGGTGACCGCCTGGGCACCCTTGGCGGGTGGCGCTCTTTCGGGTAAATATCTCAACGAGGAGAAAGCGGGCCGACTTTCCGCAGAAAGCAAGCGTTTGAATGAAAACAGCCAACGGATTACCCGCGAAGTGGTGGCTGTGGCCGAAGAAATCGGCTGTACCGCCGCTCAGGTGGCCATGAACTGGGTGCGCCAGAAGGGCAAAGTGATTATCCCCATTGTGGGCGCCCGCAAAGTGGAACAGATTCAGGACAGCCTGGGCTGCCTCAATTATCCCTTGAGCGAAGCTCAGATGAAGCGCCTCGACGAGGCCAGCGCCATTGAAGTGGGCTTTCCCCATGACTTCCTCACCTCAGACACGGTCAAAAATGTACTTTTCAACGGTAATTTTGATCTGATTGAGAATCATCGAAAATAGCGGAAAGCGGGAAGCGATCAGCAGTCAGCAGTCAGCTATTTGAATGCACTAACTTTTTAACCGTAAACCGTAATCCCGATTGCTATCGCAAAGGCGTCGACTTAAGGGCTTAAAGGTCACGCAAAGTTCGCAAAGGGGGTGTTTTCCTCGTTTCGTGGGTTGGAGGGAGCAAAGATCGCAAAGACAATAAGCAAATAAAACGTCCAGCTTAGCGAACTTTGCCACCCCAACCCACGTAATCTGGGCCCAAAATTCTTGGCGAACTTTGCGATACTGATCATATTAGGCTGAATTTCCACTAAGTTGACGCGCATGCGATTGCTATAGGGAGTAAACCGTAGACGTAAACCGTAAACTGGTATTATGAAAACATCCCAATCCTACAAAAGGCATACTCCCGAGGGAAAATTCGACGCCATCATCATTGGCTCGGGTATGGGCGGACTGACTTCGGGAGCGATCCTGGCCAAAGAAGGCAAACGGGTGCTCATTCTGGAGGCCCATTATACCCCGGGGGGCTTTACCCACGTTTTCAAACGCCCTGGTTATGAGTGGGATGTGGGAATCCATTACATTGGGGAGGTCGAAAGACCCGATTCTTTTACCCGGGTGCTTTTTGACTACATCACCAACGGCAACCTGCACTGGGCCGACATGGGCGAGGTGTACGACCGCATCATCTTTGGCAAAAAGGAATACCCCTTTGAAAAGGGGAAAGAGAATTTCAGGCGCAACCTCAAAACGTGGTTTCGGGCTCCTGAAGACCATCAGGCCATTGACCAGTACCTGCAACTGCTGGCCGAGGTGGGCCGCGTTTCCCGCGGATTTTTCACCACCAAAGCCCTGCCCCAGCCCTTGTCCTGGTTCAGCGCCCTCCTTTCTGACCCCAAATTCCAGCGTTATTCGGGCAAAACCACCCTGGAGGTGCTTTCCTCCCTGACCTCCAACCCCGAATTGATCGGGGTGCTGGCCGGACAATATGGTGACTATGGCCTGCCACCCGGGCAAAGCAGTTTTGCCATTCATGCCATGGTGGCCCGCCACTTTCTGGCAGGGGGTTGCTACCCCGTAGGCGGCTCAGCCAGTATCGTCGAAACAGTGGCCCCGGTCATTCAGGCCGCTGGAGGCGAGATTGTAACCAATGCAGAAGTGAGTGAAATAATCCTGGAGGGCAAAACCGCGGTGGGGGTGCGCATGGCGGATGGAAAAGAATTGCGGGCTCCCCTGGTGATCAGCAGCGCAGGGGTAATCAATACCTATGGTACCCTCATCCCGGCTGCTGCCCGCGAAAGCCTGGGCCTGGAAAAAAAGCTGCACACCGTGCAGCCCTCTGTTTCGCACCTCTGCCTTTACATTGGTGCCAAAGGCAGCACTGCCGAACTCAATCTGGGCAAAGCCAATTACTGGTTGTATCCCGACAATTACGACCACGACCACAATGTAAAAGCCTATCTGGAAGACCCTGAAAATCAACCTTTTCCTGTGGTTTATATTTCCTTTCCCTCGGCCAAAGATCCCGAATGGGAAAACCGTTATCCCGGCAAATCCACCCTGGAGATCATTACCCTCGCTCCCTATGACTGGTATGAGAAATGGGAAAATGAGCCCTGGAAGAAACGGGGCGAGGAATACGAAGCCCAAAAGGAGCGGCTTGCGCAAAAGTTGCTGGAAAAACTCTATGAATTTGAACCACAACTGAGGGGCAAAATCGACTTCTACGAACTTTCCACCCCGCTTTCCACCCGCAAATTCACCCTCTACCAAAAGGGCGAGATCTACGGAATCGACCATACACCTGAGCGATACCAGCAAAAATGGCTCAAGCCCTCCACTCCCTTTAAAGGGCTGTGGCTCACAGGACAAGACATTGTCAGTGCAGGCATTGGTGGAGCCATGGCGGCGGGTCTGATCACGGCCAGTGCCATCCTGAAAAAGAATATTGTGCCCAAAATGTTCCAGCAGCACCGGGAGAAGGCACCTTTGGTATGAAGGATTGTACAGAGTTCAGGTCATTCAGTCTGATTGTGGCCATTTGTGCGGGATTTATGTTCCTTGTTTCCGGGTTTCTGGCCTGGATTCTGGATTCTTTTATCTGGGAATGGCTGGAAACGGCAGCCCGCAACGATCCCTTTTTTCTCTCCAAAGGGGTAAAATTTTTCATTGCCTGGCTCAAAATCGGCAATCAGACTCTGCTGACCGGGGCCGGGCTTTTCATGGCGGCGGGGGTTGGATTGCGCTATTGTCTGCCTTTGTCCCGTCAGGTTTTGGTGGGATTATTTGCAATCGCCATGTTGCTGACCCTGGGTTTTCCGGTCATGGAATGGAAAATTCTGGATGACATGTTTCTGGATCCCGAAGAAAGCTACCACGGATTTTCTGGCTCTCTGCGCAGCATCAAATGGATTTCTGCCCTTATTGCAGTTACTATCGCCCTGGTTTTTGCCCGCTGTATCAACCGGCTGACGGAGTTGCGGGTAAGGGAATAGGTTAATTTCTGTTAAACCTTTTCGGGATAAAAAGTACGGTTCCGGCGAAAATACTCACGCAAAATGGGAGCTGCCTTGTACTTCTCGCTGCCGTACTCGGCGCGAAGGTAATCCAGCACGTGCAGCACATTATGCAAACCAATGCGATCGGCCCACTCAAACGGACCAAAAGGATAGTTGGTGCCCAGTTTCATGGCCCGGTCCACTGCTTCCACCTCCGCGGTTCCTTCCCCCAGCACAAAACAAGCCTCATTGATGATGCCGCAAATTACCCGGGGAGTCACCATGCCAACGCGGTCGGCCACAATCTCAAACGACATGCCCAACTGAGCCATCAGATTAGCCAGATGAATTTTATCCTCGTCGCGATACACAGAAACTTCAGATCGCGGGCGGTCAATGAAGCCCGGCAGCGCATTATAGCCAAATAATTTCGCCTCCAGTTCGTCGTCGTCGTATTCCAGCATGAACTGAGCCAGATTGCGCTTCACCGCACAGCCGATCACGGAAAGATTCTCAAACTCCATGTAGCTGCCCAGATTCTCCGGATTTTCGTCCATATTGAGATCAAAAACCACATCAATTTCAGAGAAATCGGTCTCGCCAAAGGCATTTTCAATGTTATCATCCGGGAAAAATCCAAACTCGTCTTCCTCATCTATATCATCTGCGAAAGCAGCCGTCATGCGCCTCTGATCCACCAAAATCTGATCCATATACTGAACACGGGCATTTTCCAGCTTCAGCCTTTTGAACTCTTCAATCCGGTCAGGATAACCAACTACGAGTACGTTTTTCATTTCCACTTGATTTTGGGGCAAATTAGTAAAAGTCGGGGGTAAATTGAAACAGGATTTGCACAGCCTGTAAGCGGCAAAATTTGTATTATTGTCGGGTAAAACGATTCTTGTGCATTGAATCCCATGAAAAAACAAATAATCTTCAGTGAAAACGCCCCTGCTCCAATTGGCCCTTACAGTCAGGCGGTCCAGGCAGGAAATATGATCTTCGTTTCTGGCCAGATTGCCGGTCCCAAAGATGATCTCAAAGAGGAAACCCGCGGAGTGATGGAAAATCTGGGCCATGTGTTGCGGGCCGCAGGTTCGGATTTCAGCCGCATTGTCAAAGCCAGTATCTTTTTCGTGAGTGAAAAGGAGAATTTCGACATGGGCCGCTTCGGCGAAATCAACGAAGTGTATGGTTCCTATTTTGAGTCTGAGCCCCCGGCCCGCGAAACGGTGCAGGTGGCGGCCTTGCCCAAAAACGTCAATGTGGAAATTTCTGTAATTGCACTTGCCTGAGCTACCCCATGGATATATCTTTCATTCTGAATGAGTTAGGCGAAGAACGCCCCCGCCACTATGGCGCGGTGACTCCCCCCCTTTACCAAAACAGCAATTTTTGCTTTGCCTCCATCCAGGACATGCGCGAGGCTCTGGTTTCCGAACTGGACAATCCCTTCTATACCCGTGGGAATAACCCCACAGTGGAGGTTTTGCGCAAGAAAATTGCGGCTCTGGAAGGTGCTGAGGATGCCCTGATCTTTGCCAGTGGTTCGGCTGCCATTGCGGCCGCGGTCATGTCGTGCGTGCAGGGCGGCGATCATGTGGTGTGTGTGGCCAAGCCCTATTCCTGGACGGCCAAGTTGCTGGGCAAAATGCTGTCGCGTTACGGGGTGGAATCCTCCTTCATTGACGGGCGTGAAACGGAAAATTGGGAGAGGGCCATTCGCCCCAATACCCGCCTTTTCATGCTGGAAAGTCCCAATTCCATGACTTTTGAATTGCAGGACATTCCCGCGGTGACCGCCATTGCCAAAGCCCACGGCATCCACACCATTCTGGACAACAGCTATGCTTCGCCCCTCAACCAGAATCCGCTGGCCATGGGAGTGGATATTGTGTGCCACTCGGCCAGTAAGTACCTTTCCGGGCACAGCGACATGGTGGCAGGGGTGTTGGCCAGCAGCCGCTCAAGGGTGGAAAAAATCTTCGATTCTGAGTTTATGACCCTGGGAGGCATTATTTCTCCCCACGATGCCTGGCTCATGATCCGCGGCCTGCGTACCCTGGCCATTCGCATGGAGCGGGTGGCCCAAACCACGCCTGTGATTGTGGATTTTCTGGCCAATCATCCCAAAGTGGAGCAGGTGATTTACCCCCACCATCCCTCCTTTCCCCAGTACGAACTGGCCCAAAAGCAGCAAAAAGCCCCCAGCGGGCAGTTCACGGTGCTGCTGAAAGCAGAAAAAATAGAACAGGTGGAAGCCTTTTGCGATGCCTTGCAGCGATTTTTAATCGCCTGCTCCTGGGGTGGGTACGAATCGTTGATTTACCCCGTTTGCGTGTTGTACTCCTCTGGAAATTACAGCGAAACGCCCCTGCCGTGGAATATGGTGCGCTTTTACATTGGCCTGGAAGAAAAGGAAGTCCTGCTGGCTGACCTTGAACAGGCGCTTGAAAAATTGTGAGATGAAAGGAAATATTCTGAACCCGGCTGAGTATGAGGCCATTTTAAAGCGAATTGGACAACTGGCCCCTGATTCCCAACGTCAATGGGGCACCATGAATGTGAACCAGATGGTGGCCCATTGTGCAGATCAGTTGCGCATGGTGTTTGGGGAAATGGAGATAAAGGATATCAGCACAGGATTCACCCGAACTGTGTTCAAATTTCTGGTTCTGCACGTGATTCCAGTGCCTAAGGGCAAGGCTCCCACCCTGCCCGAACTGGACCAAAGAACTGCGGGCACTTCACCCACGGAATTGGAAGCGGACAAAAAAACGCTGGTGAATCTGCTGGATCGCTTCATAAAGTTGGGTCCTTTAGCTAATCTGGCGCCCCACGGGCGCTTTGGCGCTATGAGCAGAGAACAATGGGGACGTATGATCATGCAGCACCTGGACCACCATTTGAAGCAGTTTGGGGTGTAAATAGCTGAAAAATAATCTTTACCAGGCAAGGACCAAAAGCTTCCATCAGGGAATGAAAATTCCCCAGTAGAGGAAGCCCGCAAGGGCCACCAGGCACAGCATCAAATTGAGAACCAGGGCAATCTTTATCGTGCGGGATGATTCTTTCTTCCTGGAGATTTGTAAAAGCGGGATCAATCCCAGGATAGTCATGAAAAAGGTGATCAAAGGATACCATTTTACCCCGGGAAAAGGATAGGCGGCCAGGGAGCCTTTAATGCCAAAATAGAAGATAGGTTCCCGAAGCAGCAACACAGGTATCAGGATGATAATCAACAGATTGGATACCAACAGAGGAAGTATTGCTATTACCCCTGCCGGGCTTTGTTTTATTGTCTTTTTACCAAAAATTGAAAGGAGAATCTGGATGCCAAAATAAAGAGACAGCAGCAGTAGGAGAATCCCTTCAACCACCACCAGAAGCTGCACAAATCGGCTGTTCATGGGGGTTTTATAGGCTTTCAATCTTTCAAATTCAGGCACTTTGGCAAAAATCTCTGGCATCTGAAGGGTGTGATTTCCCTGGGCTAATTCTGCATTCAGACTGAGTGAAATAGTTTGGGAAAAATCGTGGTAAAAATTCAGGTGAATCCCTTTTTCCTGCAGGTCCCAGACCACGGTATAAAGGGTTCCATCTCCCAGATCGCCCCTGCAGGCCGCCATGGTGTCCATGACCGAAGTACAAAATTTGGCGCTGGAATCTGTGCCCTGAGCCAGGTATTTGAGGGCTTTCTGGTAACGGGAAATCTGAATTTCATTGGGATCAGGAGTCTCTGAAAGGCGAAAATTGACCAGTGCAAAGGTGGAATCGTGGCCTTCCATCAGCGAATCTGACTCCATCACGAGGTAATTTCCTGAGGAATCCACAAAAAGAAACATGCCCGCATTGAAATAACCGCGGTCGTGGGCTTCCATGTAGTTCTTCACTTCAGACACCGTTTTGCAGGTTTGCATGCAGGTTTTGAGAAATGCGACCGGGTCTGAAATATGGGGTTTGCTGCGATCCCCCTTTCTTTCGTGTGGTGTGAGGGAAAAGGCATCATAGACCAGTCCCGCCTCATTCATGCCACCCTGGGGAAAATCATCTTTGTGGCCCACATAGGCAACGCCCAGGTGACCATTTTGCCCGGTTTCAAACCAGATTCTGGGATTTAAAGCCCAGGCGTCTTCGTTATTGCCCACCAGGGTTTTGCCATGGGAGGTGATTTTGCACATGCTGCATGCCAGCAAGGTTTGAAAGCATGTGAAGGAAAGGAAAATGAGCAGGGGGAATTTTTTCAAAATTCAGCAGTTCAGGGTAAATGATGCATGAATTCCAGAGGAATTCATGGGAGTAACGGGGGATGGGGGGAAGGTTACAGGGTTTAAGTTAATTGAGCCAGGTGAACAGGAAGTCCGTTTGATAATCAACCGAGAATTTTTCCAAGAGCGAAATGTATTCTTCTTTGAAACTCATTTTTTTATGGTGCTCAGGCTGGTTCATAATGTATTGGACAACCCTATCTATCTGACTTCTCCCATACGAAAACGCTCCATAGCCTGATTGCCATTCGAATTTTGCAGAGACCAATTTATTTTCTTTAACCCATCTGGAACTATTTGCCTTCAAATCCCTGGCCAAATCCGAAACAGATTGGGAAGGATGTTGACTCACGAAAATGTGGGTGTGATCGGGCATGCAATAGATGACCAGTAATTTATGACCATTATTGGTCGCAATGCCTGTGAGATATTTTTCCAGGTCAACCCGCCAGGATTCGTTAACCAGGGAAGTCCTGTTTTTTACCGCAAAAACAAAATGAGTATAAAGTTGGCAGTAAGTGTTCGCCATTGGTTTGTAAAAATATCGGGAATATTATTTTAACCAATATAGGCAATGAAGGGGTGAAATTCAATCAGAAAGATTTGAATATAGTAATGGGTGTGCCGCCCCGCTGGGGCTCTGGCCCTCCAAATCCTTCAACCCGGGGCTTACGCCCCGGGCTACTGAGGTTTCGCCCCTAAAGGGGCTATCCCAGATTGCGGATTCTGCAATGTATTCCATCCCGGCAGGAACTTGCCGAAAATTAGCGCCAAAGGCCCGCAACCTGCGTAGCCTTGCGAAACCGAGAAATCGCCCATATTGATCTTCACGGGATTGCGGATTCTGCAATGTATTCCATCCCGGCAGGAACTTGCCGAAAATTAGCGCCAGCGGCGCGAAACCTTTGTAGCCCGGGGCGTCAGCCCCGGGGCAAATGACGTCAAAAAATTTGAGCGCCGTAGGTGCGGCACCCACCTCCAACCCTACCTCAAAATCGTAAGATGATGCCCGCTCGAATACTGCGTCACATCTGCTTCGGGATTGCCCTGGCCGATCCACACTCCCTTCACGGTGTAAAAATATACCCCTTCGTGCAGCGCCTGGCCAGTATTGGCATTGGTGCCGCCCCAATCGTGTTTATAATTGGTATTGGCATACACCTGGTTGCCCCACCGGTCAAATACATGGATCTCCACGGAATTGAAATAGGGGCCCAGATTCAGCACATCATTGAATCCGTCTCCGTTGGGAGTCAGGACGTTGGGAAGGCGGCAGTCGCCCAGGGTAACCATGACCGGAAAATCCTGGGTGCGGCAATTTTCTGATTGGAGTGTCAGGCTGGTGATGGTGAGCATCAGGCTGAGGTCTTCATTGGGCTTCAGGCTGGTGACGGAACGATCGGGCGTTTCCAATCCTGAGGGCGGATTCCAGGCATAACTGAAGCCTGCCACCGAGTCAATTCCAATGTAAATGGGTTCGCCCGGGCAATATTCCACATCCAGCGGGGGCTCATGGGTAAAGGGCTTTTCGGCCTCCACCAGCACCAGATCGGGCAGACTGGGACAACCAAATGAGGGAAATGCCTGCACCTGATAAGCCGCAGCGCCAGTTGGATAAATGGTGATATCAGGCTCTCCTCCA
Source organism: Bacteroidia bacterium (assembly GCA_020635905.1). Taxonomy (GTDB): domain Bacteria; phylum Bacteroidota; class Bacteroidia; order J057; family JADKCL01; genus JACJYV01. The sequence goes on along the minus strand of JACJYV010000004.1, from coordinate 311,255 downwards.
GGATTTAGCAAGCCGTTGGGGCCGATCCATTGGTAGGTAAAGGTCGCTGTGGGGTTTCCGTTCACCAGTGCACTCAGGCGCAGACTGTCACCTTCGCAAACCGTCGTATCGGGTCCGCCATCCACGGAAGGATACGGCTCCACCAGAATCATGGCCGAGTCCAGATTGCTCTGACAGCCATTTGCATCCGTCACCTGCACATAATACCAGGCCGTAGCTGTGGGATCCGCGGTAGGATTGGAGATGCCTGCATTACTTAAATTACAATTGGAAGGCAGGTTGCAGGTCCAGGCATAAGTGAGGTTGCCCGTACCTCCTGAACCCAGGGCCGACAATTGTCCTCCCCCCTGACCCGTGCATATCGTATCGCCCGGACCTGCGGTCACTGAAGGCAAAGGCGGGGAAGCCACACTGCCGCTGTCGGTCAGGGTGCAGCCGTTGGAGTCGGTGAGAACCACCGTATAGGTGCCTGCGCCCAGGCCGCTGATTACAGCCGAGGATTGGGGTGGAACCGTATTCCAAAGATAGGAATAGGGCAAGGTACCCCCACCAGGCGTGGCAGTTACGGTCCCGTTCAGGGGATTGCAACCCGTGGGGGTTGCCGTAACATTCAAAGTAAGGACGGGAGGATCATTGAGCAAAATGCCCGTGAGCGAATCCTGGCACCCTGCAGAATCGGTCATCAGGATGGAGTAGGTGCCAGATGAAAGGCCTGTAAATACGGCACTGGACTGAGCAGTTCCCCCATTCAGGGCAAAAGTGTAAGGTGGAATTCCCCCTCCGTAACTCACGGCTTCAATTTCTCCATCAGAAAAGCCAAAACAAAGGGGCGATGCCTGGGTACTGCCCAGAAAAAGGGCCGGGCTCTGGGTAATCACCAGATTGGTCAGGGTATCCCGCTTATTCAAATTATCTTTGACGATCACGGTATAGGTGCCTGCCGCCAGACCCGTAAAGGCATTTGAATTTTGAAATGGGCCGCCATTGAGGCTGTAAGTAAGAGGCGGATTTGCACTGTAACCCGTAATCCAGATTTCCCCGTCGTTGGCCCCATTGCAGGATACATTGACCAGAGAATCAAAAGCTACCACAGGTTGGCAGGTCTGGCCCTGCACGAGGATATTGTCAATGCGCAGGTATTCGTCACCCGCCCAACACTGCACTGATATACGCAAGCGAAGGGTATTGCCGAAAATCGGACATTGCTTGAAGTAATAGGTATTAAAATCACCTAAGGTGACGTAGGTGCCTCCCGCACAGGTGGCCACACAGGGTCCGCCTATGGGCGAGGACCAATCTGCATAGGGGCCTCCATCGAGGCTGTATTCCACCCTGATCCAGTCCACGTTATTGCATCCGTTTCCATTGCCCGGACAAGCTTCCAAAGGACCAGATTCATACAAATCAATTTTCACCTCCACCCCTGCTGGATAAGCAGAAATATCAATGACCTCTGTGGTCAAAGTGGCCGGGCCGTTGGTGTCAAGACCTTCCATCAGGTTGCTCCTGACTTCAAACCAATCTCCCCCGAGACAGGTTGGGCAGACAGAAACCCAGTCCACCGCCGGGTTGGCAGTATTATTATTTGCACCTGTTGTTGTGCCGTTGGGATAGGTAAAATTTTCCTGCCAAATGATCTGGGAATGCACCCGGAAAGGACCAAAAAGAAAGAAAATTCCCCCCATAAGAATAAATAGGAAGGTCGAGTTTTTCATTTGCCGCTGTTCACTCCTTGGGAATGATGAGCGCTAATTTCCGAAAAAAAGCAGGGTTATAAAATTAATATTTTGTGAAAACTCTGTTGCCTATTCTGGATTTCAAATAATTAACAACCAACTACATAAGCAAAATTGACCTATGTCATTCCCCAGGGGACAATTTCTTTTTTCCTTTGGATATGAATAAACTGAAATCTTCCCTGATTGCCCTGATCCTGACCTGGAGCGTCCTCCCTGTTGGGGCACAATATGGCTGGTTTACCCAAAATTCGGGCACCAGCAACTGGCTCAACGCCATTCACTTTGTGGACAGCACCACAGGTTGGGCCGCGGGGGATTATTACACCATTCGCAAAACCACCAACGGCGGACAATCCTGGTTCAGCCAGAGTTTTGGGCAGGGGGGAGATTGGTCTGATATTTTTTTCCTGAACAAAAATCTGGGCTGGCTGGCGGGAAAACAGGGCCAGTTGTACAAAACCACGGACGGGGGGAGCAACTGGAATATCAAATACCTTTCGGGGCAGGCCTGGAGCAGCGTCCACTTTTCAGATTCACTGCATGGCTGGGCGGTTGGGTATAATGGCTGGATTGTGGCCACCACCAACGGTGGGGCCAACTGGAATTCCCAAACTTCCAATGTAAACGATTACCTGAACGAGGTTTTCTTCATCGACAATAACCGCGGCTGGATTGCGGGCAACTCGGCCACCCTGCTTTATACCACCAATGGCGGCAATAACTGGTTCAAATCCAGCGATCCAGACCTCTATTGCGACCTGAATGCCGTGCATTTTTCCTCCCAGATTCGGGCTTTACGGCTGGGGATTGCTCCATTTTCAGTTCGACTGGTGGCGGCGGCAGCTGGGCAGATAAGTGGCCCAATGGCTATGCGGGGGATATTCTCTCTGTTTTCTTTTTGAACGGTAAAAAAGGCTGGATCACAGGCACTCAGGGCAAAATCTGGATGACGGAAGATGGCGGTGACAACTGGGTGCAACAAGCCTCGCCATTCGGCTCGACTCTGGAGGGAATCACCTTCACGGACTCCAAAAATGGCTGGGTTTGTGGCTATGGAGGTGCCATTTTACACACCTCCACGGGCGGAATTACGGGGTTGGAAAATGCATTTCCCTCCCGCCCAATTGAAGCAAAGCTGGCTCCCAATCCCTTTTCCCAAACCAGCAGATTACAAGTCTGGAACCAAACTCCAGGCAGAATTCAACTAAAAGTCCTCGACCTTCAAGGCAAACTGATCTCAACCCAATCAACCCATTCACTCACAAGGGGTTGGCAGGAAATGGAATTTGGCGCGCAATTACCCAAGGGAATGTATCTGTTGCAAATCCAAACTGAAGAAGGAGATGTGCATTTCCTGAAATTCATCAAAGAATAATCTGGGGGAAAACACTTTGCCAGGTCACGGGTTAAGTTTTAACTTTCGAAAAAATCATACCCATGGCAAAAAAAGGATTGGCCCTCACTTTCGACTTTCTTCAGGATCTGGCCCAAAATAATCACCGCGACTGGTTTACTGCCAATAAATCACGCTATGAAGATGCGCTGGCTGCAGTGACGGTTTTTGCAGACGAATTGCTGGCCCTGATGCAAACCCACGACCATATTGAAACGCCTTCGGGCAAAAAATCCCTTTTTCGCATTTACCGCGACGTGCGCTTTTCCAAAGACAAAGCGCCCTACAAAACCCATTGGGGAGGTTCATTTACCCGGGCCACCGCGGCTCTCAGGGGCGGGTATTATTTTCATCTGGAGCCAGGCAACAGCTTTATGGGAGGTGGATTCTGGGCGCCCAATAACGAGGATTTGCTGCGCATCCGCAAGGAAATTGCCGCTGATGGCGACGAATTGAAGGAAATTCTGGCTAAGCCTGCGATCAAAAACACTTTTGGGGATCTACATGGCGAACAGCTGAAAACTGCGCCCAAAGGCTTTGAAAAGGACCATCCCCACGTGGATTTACTGCGTTATAAGCAATTTATTCTCACCCGGAAATTTACAGATAAAGAGGTGCTGGGGCCGAATGCAGCAGAATTGTATAATGAAGCCTTCAAGGGCCTGCGACCCTTTTTTGACTACATGAGCGCTGTGCTCACCACGGACGAAAACGGGATTCCCCTGGTCTGATTTCCCTTATTTAGCGTACAACCACCAGCCCCAGGCTGGGATCAGGTATTGCTGGCCTTTGCGAATGGTTGCATTTTCTCCTGAAAACACTTCCTTGTACACATCGGGATGCGGGCCGCTGGGCAAGGTCACGGTTACTTCAGCCGGGCTCAGGTTGAAGATCCCAAACACCTTGTTTTCACCTTTTTCACGCACAAAAGCGAAGACGGCTTCGTCATTGGAAGAGGGAATGCGGAAAACTTCGCCCCCAAATTCACCGTTCCAGATAGCCTGATTTTCGTGTTTCAATTTGAGCAGAGTCTTGTACATCTCTGCCATTTCATTCTCCTTCCAGTCGATTTCATCCTTGCCAAAAAAGGACAAACGACGGTCCAGACCAGCTTCTTGTCCACTGTAAATCAGGGGCATACCTTCCACGGTAAAGGCCAGAACGGCCATGACCTTGTAGGCGTCGCCCATGCGCTCAAACTCGGTTCCATTCCAGGAATTTTCATCGTGGTTGGAAGTAAAATTCATGCGGTAAGCAGAGGCAGGGAACTTGGTTTTGGCGTTTTTGAGGTAATCGTGAATCTTGGCGGGACTTTCTTTTCCCTGGGCAATCTGGTTCATCAGGTGGTGAAATTCCCAGCCATAGGTCATGTCAAAGGCATGGTCGTGCAGTTGGGGACCTTCGTCTTCGGCCAGCATGAAAACAGGTTTCAGCTTGTCCAGTTCCACCCGGCAGGTATCCCAGAAATCAGTGGGAACCATACCTGCCACATCGCAGCGATAGCCATCAATATCGGCCTCCCTGATCCAGAAACGCATGGATTCGATCATGTAATCGCGTAAGCCCTGGCTGTCGTAGTTCAGGTCCACCACATCTGACCAGTCGGCCACGGGGGGCTGAAAATTGCCCGCCGAATCGCGGGTGTACCAGTCGGGATGCTGGGTAATCAGGGGATTGTCCCAGGCCGTGTGATTGGCTACCCAATCGAGGATCACCTTCATGCCCATTTCATGGGCTTTTTTGATCAGATCCTGCAGGTCCTGCATGGTTCCCATATCCGGGTTTACTCCACGGTAATCCTTTACCGCATAATAACTGCCCAGATCGCCTTTGCGTTTTTCTTCCCCAATCGGGAAAATGGGCATCAGCCAGAGAATATCCACCCCCATTTCCTTCAAACGGGGCAAATGCGCCTCAAATGCCTTCAATGTTCCTTCAGGAGTGTACTGACGAACGTTTACTTCGTAAATGTTGGCATTTTTGCTCCACTCAGGATGGACTACGCCCACGGTTTGGGGCAAAGCATCTGTTTCTGGTTCGGGCTTGGGTTTGCAGGAAAACAGCAACAAACCTACGATGAGCAGCAGAAAGGGATATTTGGGCATAAGATTATGATTTATGCGCAAATATAAGCAAAATGTCTTTATGACACTAAGTCTGAAAAATCGTACTTAATTGTATATAAATAAGGAATTCGCCCAATTGCTCAGAACCCGTAACCATCATAGTCCTCAGTAAATTCAGCGGCTTTCAGGGGAGGATTTACTTTCAGATTGGTGTATTCGTAGCGCTCAAACATGCCTTTCTCGTCATGCACTTCCTGTACCACGGGCAGGTGATTTTGCACGTCAATGTAAAGGATGGATTTTTTGGAATAAACATTGGGTATCTGGATAACCTGACCCGCTTTGACATCTGAATAATCGCTGATGCCGGGATTTTTTGCCATGATCAGAAATTCGCTCAGGGTTTTGTCGAGGGCAATTTTCCAAAGGTCCTCCCCTGCTTTCACGGTATAAGATTCATATTGCCATTTGGGATAATCGATCACCAGCACGTGACAAGGGCGTCCGTCCCAGTTTTTCTGTCCCTGATAGGAAACGTATTTCTCAAAATCATGTCCGTGCTCCTTGAGAGCTGATTTGATGATGCGCCCCGTGATGTGAAATCCCATTTCGTGCACAGAATGGTGCTGTTTTTTCATCATAATCTCGCCGTGGGGATCCAGATTGAGATTGACCCAGGGGAATTTGCCGGGATTGACCAAAGCCTTTCCAGTGGTTCCCACCAGCAATACTTCAGATCCTTCGTCAGGATATTCGTTCTTACAGTAAATTTTGCGGGGCGACTCCTGCACCTTACCCACGAGTTTTCCCTCGTTATAACCTGTGCCAAACCTTTCCTTGCGCTTCATGGTAAAGGTGAGGGTGTTATAGCTGTAAATGGCCACCACCATTTTGTCCACAATGGCGCGCATATCCTCCTGGGGACGGGGAGCGGTAAAGCCGGAAATGAGAAAAATGAGGGCGAGGGAAAAAATCGAAATTCGGGTAATAGATTTCATGTATGCATTAAACTGTAAGTGTCAATTGCCTGATCAGGACAAAAAACGTTCCAAAAATCCGATTTGGTTATAAAAATAAGGAATCCCTCAATCAAATTTGAGGACTCCTGAAAATTCTTCCATGAATTCTGAGCGCCTGGCTTGTTTTTCTTCGGGCTCCCAGGAAAATTTATCTGCCAGAAAATCAAGCACATCGGGCAAAAAGGGACCAATACTTTCCCGGTCAAACCAAAGCTTACCCGTCCTGCGGACCAGAAAATCAGACGGGGTGCATACGCCTTCATTTTCCAGGCAATACTGCAATTCGCCCAGGATGGCCGCATGCGCAGGACTCAAAGCTGTGCCCAGCATTTCAATCGCCAGATCGGCCACCAGAGAAGCGTTGCTTCCATAACGATTGGCCCAGATGGGGCCATTGGCTGAATCCAATCCAGCTTCTTCCAACCTGGCCGCCAGTTCCTCACCCTTTTGGGCCACTCCTGCAGCGCCTTCCAGGTCGCCTCCACTCAGGGTGAGTTTTTCCGTCTGACAAACCACATTGGGCCGCTCTGAGGCTGAACTGATCCGCTTCATGATCACATCCACCGTGCGCTCGGCCATTTTACGGTAACCCGTGAGTTTGCCACCCGCAATGGTCACCAGGCCGCTGGGCGAGAGGAAGATTTCATCTTTGCGGGACAATTCAGAAGGCGATTTGCCTTCTTCGTGAATCAGCGGGCGAATGCCCGACCAACTGGAAAGGATATCCTTTTCCTCCAGGCGGGCGTCAGGAAACATAAAATTTGCCCCTTTGAGCAAATATTCCACATCATCCTGAGTTACCCCCGGATTTTCCAGTCTGCCTGAAAAATTGGTATCTGTAGTACCTACGTAAGTCGTATTGTCGCGGGGAATGGCAAAAATCATGCGTCCGCCCGGCACATCAAAATAAACGGATTGCTTCAAGGGCAGGCGGGCATGCGGAAAAACAAGATGCACACCTTTGGTGTGATGTAATCGCTTCTCTGAGAGAGATTTATCCTGGGTGCGCAGGGTATCCACCCAGGGACCCGCAGCATTTACAAAATGGGTAGCTTTGACCTGAAATTCCCGGTCAGAAAGTCCATCTTTCACCTTTACTGAAATCAACTGGTGACCTTCTTCAGAATAATTTAACTCCGTCACCCGGGCATAATTGAGTATTTTCACCCCATTTGCGGCCGCAGTTTTAAGAATTTCCACCGTCAGGCGGGCATCATCTGTGCGGTACTCCCAGTAATAGCCAGCTCCTTTCAGACCATCCCTGCGCAGCATGGGTTCTTTTTCCAGCGCGGCTTTGGTATTGAGCATTTTCCTGCGTTCGGCCTTTTTGACTCCTGCGAGGCGGTCGTACAGCCATAAACCCAGGGAAGTAGCGCCGCGGCTGAAGGTTCCTCCAGTAATCAACGGCAGTACCATGGGTTCGGCGAGCACGATGTGGGGTGCATTGCGATGGAGAATGGCCCGCTCCCGTCCCACTTCCCGCACCAGACCAAATTCGTAATTTTTCAGGTAACGAAGGCCGCCATGGATCAGTTTGGTGGAACGACTGGAGGTGCCTGCGGCATAATCCTGCATTTCCACCAGCGCGGTTTTCAAACCGCGGGAAGCAGCATCCAGGGCGATGCCCGCCCCGGTAATTCCTCCTCCAATGACCAAAAGGTCAAAGTTTTCCTCCTGTAAGGCTTCAATGATTTGCTCCCGATGGAGTGAATTCAGCGCCATGCCTGCAATTTCCTTTCCAATTTTCCCTCAATCCCCCGCTCAATTGCCTTTTTCCCAGCCCTGGGAGCGTTCCACGGCCCGCACCCAGTCGCCATAAAGCGCTTCGCGCTCATTTTTGGCCATTTCTGGTACAAATCTGCGGTCCGTATTGCGATTCGTGGCGAGACCATCCTTGTTCCAGTAACCCACATGAAGGCCAGCCAGGTAAGCTGCACCCAGGGCCGTGGTTTCAATCACTTCGGGCCGTTCGACGGGCACACCCAGAATGTCTGCCTGAAACTGCATGAGGAAATTATTGGCCGTAGCTCCACCGTCCACCCGCAATTCGGCCAGCTCAATGCCCGAGTCGCGGTTCATGGCGCCCAGCACGTCGCGGGTCTGGTAAGCAATGGATTCCAAAGTGGCCCGCACAATGTGGGCGCGGTTGGTGCCCCGGGTCAGGCCGATCAGGATGCCGCGGGCGTAGCTGTCCCAGTAGGGGGCTCCCAGGCCGGCAAAAGCCGGCACCATATACACCCCGCCCGTGTCTTTGACGCTGGCGGCCAGGGTTTCAGATTCGGCCGAATTTTCAATGATTTCCAATCCGTCACGCAGCCATTGTACAGCGGCGCCTGCGATGAAAATACTGCCCTCCAGGGCATATTCAACCTTGCCATCAATGCCCCAGGCAATGGTGGTCAGCAAGCCAGAACGGCTTTGGTGACGCTCAGGGCCAGTATTCATGAGCATAAAGCAACCCGTGCCGTAGGTATTTTTGGCCATGCCCGGCTCAAAGCAACCCTGACCAAACAGAGCGGCCTGCTGGTCGCCTGCCACCCCGCAAATGGGAACCACGTGATCCAGGATTCCAGGGGCAGTTTTGCCAAAATCACCTGAAGAGTTGCGCACTTCGGGCAGCATGTTGAGAGGTACATTCAGGATTTGCTGCAGGCGCGGCTCCCATTTCAGGTTACGGATATCGTACAGCAGGGTGCGGGAGGCATTGGAATAATCCGTGGCGTGAACTTTTCCTTCGGTCATTTTCCAGATCAGCCAGGTATCAACCGTGCCAAAGCGCAGTTTTCCAGCCTTGGCCAGATCGCGGGCGCCGGGCACATTGTCCAAAATCCAACGGATTTTGGTGCCTGAAAAGTAGGAATCAATGACCAGTCCCGTGGCGACTTCCACAAAATTGCCGTCATCCGTGCCTTTGAGGGATTTACAAAAATCAGCGGTACGTCGATCCTGCCATACAATGGCATTGTAAACGGGTTTGCCCGTATCCACATTCCAGACCACGGTGGTTTCGCGTTGGTTGGTGATGCCAATGGCTTCCACCTGGCTGGCAGCAATGCCAGCCTTTTTGATCACTTCACGTGCAGTCCAGATCTGGGTTTCCCAGATTTCCTCTGCATCGTGCTCCACCCAACCTGGTTGAGGAAAATGCTGGGTGAATTCCTTTTGCACAGACGCCACAGGCAATCCTGCTTTATTGAAAAGGATGGATCTTGAACTGGTGGTACCCTGGTCGAGGGCAAGGATATACGTATCACTCATGGCTGTAAATTAATTCAAGGCTGTCATTTATTTCTGCAGGACCGTTGAGAAGCACCCGCATTTTCACAGGTTGATGGTCGGAAAATTCGAATCCCAGATCCATCCCCTCCACTCTCTGAATGCGCACATTGGGTGAAACCAGATAAAAATCAATGATTCCCCGGGCGGAGGTATGGGCATCAAAGGCCGTGGAAAGATCGCGGTTGGTGGGCAGGGTGGCGTCATAGGCCCAGCGCCAGTCTTCAGGCAGAAAATCCACGTCAATGGCGTTTCCAGGCATGGTAGGCATGCCTGCTGAGGCAAATATGGAAGGCATGTAATTGGGGGGATTCTGATTCCAATCTCCTCCCACGATCACAAAATTGCCCTTTTCATATTCCTCCAGAATAAACGATTTCAAATATTCCATTTGTTGGGCTTTCAGGGTGCCGTCGTCGTAGGCTGAATTATGGGTATTGATCACCACCAGTTCCCTGCCTTCAGATGCGGGAACCCGACTCACCATAAAACAGCGGTCCAGCATAAAGACCGATTTGGGCCAGTCAAAATTGCCGGGAAATGATCTTCTTTCACATTGGGTCACCTGCTGGTTGGTCAGGGTGAGCAACCCCGCATAGGTCTGGCCCATGGGGTTGGAAAGGGGCATGGGCACAAAACCCACATTATAATTGAGGGCAAAAGCTGTATCATAACCAGGTAAAACAGAGGCAATTTCCTTCAATTCATCCTGATAATAACTGCGGGCCGAATTGCGATCCACTTCCTGCAGAAGGAAAAATTCAATCCCTTTTTGAGCTCCAAGAAAAGTTTTTACCCCGTTCAGATATTTATCAAACCATTCACGGGGAGGTTCAACCCTTTCTCCGCCGTCATAAAAGAAATCCATTTCCTTCCCCAAACCTGCATATCCAATGTTCCAGATCATGAAATCCAGGGTATCTGGCAGGGGTTGATGATTGGGGGAAACATTCACGGTTACGGGCTCTGTTTCAGGGGGCTCGTAGTCTGAAAGGGTGCCATAAAGAATCACTCCGCCCAGGTAAACCGCTACCATCAACACAAGTACAAGGACGAGGCGAATGATGATCTTAGTGGCTTTTTTCATGGAAATTGTGGAAAAAAACAGGATATAAAACTAAGCGTGAATTTATAGAAATTTATTAGATTTGTTATGCATGAATACTATTTCGTGCGGTCCAATTTATGAAATCAAACGAATTCAGGAAGCCGGCGAAGGATGGCGTTGAGTTGTATTATCAGGAATGGCGTCCTGAGGGCGAGGTGGAGGGCGTGATTGCGCTGGTGCATGGCATGGGCGAGCATATCTGGCGCTATGCTCATGTGGCTGCCTATTTCGTGGAAAAAGGTTGGGCCGTTTTGGGATTTGATCACCGTGGGCATGGCAAATCTGGCGGCCCCAGGGGACATACTCCCTCCTACGATTGCCTGCTGGACGATGTAAAGCAATTGCTTGAGATCATTGCAGGTAAATTTCCTGGCGCTCCCGTGATTCTTTACGGACATTCCATGGGTGGCAATGTGGTGACCAATTTCATTTTGCACCGCAATCCTGATCTGGCGGGCGCCATTATTTCGGCCCCCTGGCTGCGGCTGGCTTTTGAGCCCCCAAAATTCAAGGTGTTTTTGGGCAGATTGATGAATGGAATTTTTCCCGGATTGACCCAGTCCAGCGAACTGGATACGAGTGCCCTTTCCCGGGACAAAAAAGTGGTGGAAGCCTACATCAAGGATCCTTTGGTGCACGACAAAATTTCGGCCCGCATGTTTGTTTCCTGCTACGAAGCTGGTCTCAATGCCCTGGAAAAGGCCCATGAACCTGCTTTCCCCATTCTGCTGATTCACGGTACCCAGGATAAACTCACCCACCCGGACGGTACGGTTGAATTTGCCAAAAAAGTGGGCCCCAAGGCGACCCTGAAGCTGTGGGACGGATTTTTCCATGAACTCCACAATGAGCCAGAGCAAAAGGAAGTGTTGGATTTTGAGTGGAATTGGATTGTAAACAGAAATAAAAATGGGTAATTTATTTGACCCTCTAGTTGATGAAATTATTGATTACGTTTAGCCAGATGAAAACGAAGAAAATTATCCTGCTGACTGCCTTGCTGGTTTTCCTTTCAGGAACTGCTTTCTGTCAAAACTTTATGGATTTAGGATTAGACTGGTACAAAAAGCGTGATCAGGGTTCGTACGGACTTCAGGCCCAGGAGGAGCCCATCAATAAGGCCATTTTCTACTTTGAAAAGGCCCTGAATGAGCCCACCAATGAGGAACTGGCCTCCACCTACCTGATGAAGTGCTTCTTTTATAAAGGCACGTTTGTGCTGACCAAAAAGAATGAGCAACTGGCTATCTTTCAGCGGGGAATTGACCTGGGTGAATATATGCTCAAAAAATATCCCAACAGCGCAAAAATCACGATGTGGTACATGGTGAACCTGGGTAAATGGGCAAATCTGAAGAGTGGCTTTTCGGCTGCCACGAGTGGAGTGGCGGGCAAAATGAAGGAATTGAGCGAAAGGGTAATTGCCCTGGACCCCAATAATGAAGAAGCTGGCGCTTACCGCGCCCTGGGAATTTTGCACTTCCGTGCTCCCAATATCCCCCTGATCATGAGCTGGCCAGACAAGCAGAAGGCGCTGCAGGTGCTGAAGCAATCCACGGAAGTGGCTCCTGAAAATCCGGGCAACCAGGTGGCTTACGCTGAAGTACTCTATGGAACGGGGGAGAAAAGTCTGGCAATCAAGATTCTGCAAAAAGTGATCGGCAAGAAGCCCCGCAAGGATTTGTTGCTGGAGGACAAAATGGAATTGAAAGAGGCAGAAGAATTGCTGAAAAAATTCCTGACCGACTAAAAATTATTAAAATTTTTCTCAGGGGCGTTTCACAAAATAGATTTTTTACTATTTTTGGCTTCCCAAATAACTGGTGGTTGTAGCTCAGTCGGTTAGAGCGTCGGATTGTGGTTCCGAAGGTCGCGGGTTCGAATCCCGTCTCCCACCCCAAAATGAAACCTCATGCAAGCATGAGGTTTTTTTGTGCCTTCTTTTCCCCTCCCCTTTTTCCACCATTTATCCACAATCCCTGTCTTTGGTCAAGGAGGAATTTCCTTTTATTGAAATATTCGCGAAATTTAGCCTCAGTTTTAGGCTGTTTTATTAAGTATGATTCCTTCGACCCCTTTCTGGCCCGCTTTTGGGGCAAATCTTCGTATTTTTCTGTTTGGTGCGATTTTTATCAGCATGGGTTTCGGCCTTTTTGCCCAATCACCCTATGCCTGCGAAGGAGAAGCCAACCATCCCTGCCTGCTGCAAACCCCTAAATATCAGCCCACTGAGGCTGTTTCCAACCCCGTAAGCCACCTGAATTCCCGTCAGTTGAAGCGGGTGCGCACCAACTCAGACCTGTTTAGTGACCTGTTGGTCAATGTTTCCCAGAATCCCGGCAAGCAGGCTTACCTGGTCACCATCACCTTTGAATCCAAAATGCGTGCGCCCCTGCACGTCAACATCATCAATAAGCGCAACCGCGTCCGCCACTCTGAGGTTTACAGCGCCCGCGAAGGCAAAAACCTGCTCCTGCTCGACGTGGAATCCCTGCGCGAAGGCGATTATCGCATCCTCATTTCCAAAGGAAATCAGTATCTGAGGTCGGGATTTGTAAAGATTTAGATGTTAGATTTTTAGATGTCAGATTTTAGAGAATAGTCCTTAGTCGGGAGTCCTGAGTCCTTAGTATTGAATGGATTAGCAAAACCCATTTGCTTTACTTTGCCAACTGACCGCTGGCCGATAATAGCTTCCAGCCAGATGCCCGAAGCAGGCAGCCCCCAGCTCGTAGCTTGCAGCTACTTTACCACTACCCGCACTCCTTCTGAGTGGGCGGTGAATTCGGGTGCATACATGCACTGAATGGTGGTGATGCCGTTGGAGAAGTCACCTTTGTGGCTGACCCGCAGGGGGTACTCAAACACGTAGGTCCCTTTTCCCAACCAGGAGATGAAGAAGTTGGTGGCCGCGTCCCGGGTGCTTTCATAATAGCCCAGCCCATCCTGGTACTTGTACTGTGACAGCACGTTGATGGGCTCAAATCCGCTGGCCCGCATGTCTTTCAGGTGCACGTACTCCAGATCGCGGTCAGTGCGAATCTCAATGCGCACCTTGACTTTGTCACCCGGGGTGAGCACTGCGCCCGCTTTCAGCGGACGCAAAATGGGTCCACGGTCGGTCATTTCCTCCCGAAACAGCTCTTTGGACAACTTCAGGGGCGTTTCTGCAAAAGTAATTTTATCCAGTTGCTCGAAATATTGCCAGTAAACCGCGCCCCAGGCTGCCACATTATTGGGATTATTCACCGAAATTTTACCCAAATCCTGCGTGATCTCCTTGCCAGTCCAGGAGGTTTTGAAATAGCCTGTGCCCGCCTCCACTTTCACATCTTCCATGGTCGTGGGATCGATTTTCTGACCTCCCATGGTGATTTCAGCAAGTTTGGATTCAGCCAGCAGATCAGTGCCGCGCAGCAGCAAGGCATAGCAGGCTTCAGCCGTGGCCTTGGTGGTTTTCCAGTCAGTGGTCTGCTTTTGTTTGAGCAACCAGAGTTTCATTTCTTCCACGGAAGCCTGGTCATTGGCGACCTCATCAAAGGCCTCGATCAGGAGGGCCTGGGTTTCTATGGGGGCCTGGTACCAGTACCAGCCGCCTGTGTTGTCGGCCCAGTACATGCCCATTTCCTCGTTTTTGAGGGAATGTTCCTTCAGGGATTTGATGATTTTGGCAGGAGTTTGCGGCTTTTCATAACGATGCAGGGCCAGCGCAATCATCCCCTGGGTGTATTTGCCCTGATCGAGCCAGTAGGTTTCTGCCTGCTTCAGGTAGTAATCAAATGCCACCTGATTTTGCTTACTCACAGGTACATCTTTGAAATAGGAACGGGCATACAAATATTGGCACTGAAGCTGTCCCAGGTGGTTTTTGCTCAAATCTGCCTTATACCTCAGCAATAATTCATAATCTTCGCGGATGCGGTCATCCAGGTAACGAAGCGCACTTTGGGTCATGGTCCAGGTTTTGCTGTCTTCGCGTACATTTTTTACCCCGAGGTGATCCAGGTGCCCAAGCCCCGTTGCAATATGCTGGGTGATGTAGCGATTGTCGGGCATGCCCGGAAACCAGGGCCAGCCTCCGTTGGAGGCCTGGGATTTCTGCAGCTTTTTCAGCGCTGATTCCAGTTCTGAGGCCATTTTATTGAGATCAAAGAGCAGTCCCACCCTTTTCTTGCGCTCAGTTTCATCCTGGGCATTCAACACCCAGGGCATTTCCTCCAGCAAGAGGTATTTGAGTTCCTGATTTTTCTCCAGGTTGGAGAGCAGGGCTTCCTTATCTGTGTTTTTCCAGCTTTCAAACACCTGCTTGATGCGGGGATGAGAATTGGCCACGTGGGTAGCCAGACTGTTGGCGTAGAAACGGGAGAAGGTCTGTTCTGCGCACTCATAGGGGTATTCCATGAGGTAAGGCAGGGCCTGCACCGCGTACCAGGCAGGATTGGAGGTAAATTCCAGAGTAATTTTCTGGTGTTTGAGGGTGGTGGATTTATTTTCCACCAGTTTGGTAAAGGTGAAATCCTTTTTCTGTCGGGGGCGCAAGGGTAGCGGCAGTCCCTCAGTCACCAACATGCGGTTGGTGAGTACGGGAAGGGCATCTTCCTCCCCGTCTGAATGATTGCCCGCACGGGCAATCACACGATAGGTCACGGCCTGAACCCCTTCTGGAATGGTCAGTTCCCATTCCAGACCCGTGCTGCGGCCTTTTTCCACGGAAAAATTACGGCTTGAATTGCTGTTGCCGAAAATGGCATCCACGGGCTCCATGTTCAGGGCGTTGTACAATTCCAGTTTGGCAGTACCATTGAGGGCATTTTCGGCCAGATTTGAAACTTTTGCAGTAAAGACAATGCGGTCATTTTCCCGGAAAAAACGAGGACGGTGAGGCATCACCATCAGTTCTTTCTGGGTGACGGTTTCCCCGCTCATCTGACCGTATTTCAGGTCTTTGGTGTGGGCAAAACCCAAAAATTTCCAGCGGGTAAGGGCTTCGGGCATGGTAAAGGAGAAAATGACTTCCCCTTTTTCATTGGTTCGCAAATGAGGGAAGAAAAAGGCTGTTTCATTGAGATTGGTACGGATGCTCACTTCACCCTGATCTCCTCCCAATTTACCATCCAGATTCTTCTGCTGAACTTCCCTGCGATTCTCTCCTGCAGACAGGGTCTCGTCCTCTGCAGATTCCTTGGAAAGGACACTTTTTTCCATGGGTGCAGGTGCATCTTTGTCCATATCATCCGCCCAGCCGTCAGCATTACCAGATTCCTCCAATTCAGCACCACCAAAATCCCCCTCTGCATCAAAAACGGCCCCGCTGCGGGAAACGCTTTTGTAGCGATAGTTGAAATAATTGTATCCCAGGGTATAGCCAAACCAGTTCAGATAATCATAAGACTGATTTCTGTACCCAATGCCACGGTTGTAATAATGGTTCAGAATTGAGCCCGTCTCACTGGAAAATCCACTGCTGTGCTGCCAGTTGAGATAGGAATAATGGATGGGATAGCAGGAAAAGCTGAAATAATTGGGGGCGAATGCGTCCAGAGAGGCGTCATACATGGCAGCCACCATTTCTGCAGCGGCCATTTCACCGCCCGGGCCTGCAATTTTCACTTTCCATTCCTCTTTGGCACCTGGCTCCAGTTTGTCGCGGAAGGTTTCAAATTCCAGTTTCAACTGTTTATTGGTCCAGGGTACAGTGACCACCCGCTGGTGGCTTTCACGGCGGCCATGGCGTACAAAATGAAAATTCAGACTGAAGTTCCCGCGATAATTTTCAGGAATCAATTGCTCGTAATTGATTTTTTCATTGTTGAGGGTGATCCATTCCTGTTTAACCACGGTTCCCTTCCATTCCACCTCGCACAATACCTTCACTTTTTGAGCTGCAGTTCCCACCTGAATGGAAGCTTTTTCGCCAGGCTCAGCCATCACTTTGCGGTCCACAAACGTGCTCATGACGGGCAAAGCCACCTTCTTACCTGAGGCCTGAAAGACCTGCACAAAGTATTCCTTGCTCACTTCCTTGCCGAATTTATCCTTCGTTTTCAGGATGGCTTTGTACATGCCTTCGGCAAAGTCTTTCAGCCCTGGAATTTGCAGTGAGTCGTCCTTTTCTGTGTCAAACTGGGTTTTGAATACCTCCTTTTCCACTTCCCATTGTGTGTGATCGGCCTCATTATCGTAGATATCCAGGGGAAATTTCTGCAAAAATTCCTCTTTCTTCATTACAAACATGTCGGGTTTGGCCCACAGGCGATTGCGCATGAGACGATTGGGAGAACGGAGTTTTTGCAGGGAAATGCTGCCTTTGGCGGGCTCGAACTGTCCGTTCAGGTTGGTGGTGCGAATGGCAAATCCTTTATACTTTGTGTCCTTGTCGAGTTGGG
This sequence comes from Bacteroidia bacterium, assembly GCA_020635905.1. Taxonomy (GTDB): domain Bacteria; phylum Bacteroidota; class Bacteroidia; order J057; family JADKCL01; genus JACJYV01. The sequence goes on along the minus strand of JACJYV010000004.1, from coordinate 294,268 downwards.
CAGGCAGGACCAAATCTGCATTCAGGGCTACGTAGCCCACATTCACGTAAGTTTGGGTGGAATGGGTTTCGCCTGAAACGTCCGTCACGTCTGCATAGACGATGAAATTGAACTGAGGCAGGTATTTGCTGCTCACAGATTTGTCGGGAATGGCATTGAATTCGATTTCAAAATCACCCGCAGCGTCTGTTTTCACCTCTCCTGAAGTGATTTCCATGTCGGCCGTGCTGGGATACCATCTCCAGCCCCAGCACCAAGGAAAACGGGTCTGACGCACCACGCGGTAAGCCACTTTGGCGTCGTCAATGGTAGAACCCGCGTAAGCCAGGGCATTTCCCTTCACTTTGACCAGCCCGCCCAGGGCAAAACTCCCTTTTACAGGCTCGAATTTCACTTCAAATTTGGGTCGCTTATAATCTTCCACCCTGAAATACTGGGAACTGTTGCCGTCCTGCAGGTGAAACTGCCCGTTGAGCTGGCCCAGGGGAGCGGTAAAAGTGCCACTGAATGTTCCATATTCATTGGTGGTCACTTCGAGGGTGGAAACAGTTTGATAATTGGGATCTATGAAATAAACCGTGGTTTTGTAATTGGTTTTCAGGGAAGCATTTTCGCCCTTGAATTCCAGCACCAGACCTTTGAAATAAATGGTCTGCCCCGGGCGATAGATCATGCGATCCATAAAAAAGGTGGTTCTCAGGACAGATTGAGGAGAATTATTCGAAGAATAATACTGGCTGTAGCTGTCGTTCAGGCTGAGACGATCTTTTCCATTGCGCACTTCCAGATTAAAGTAGCGGCTGCCTGAGGATGGAGCAGGAATTTTGACCCAACCCTGATCGTCTGTGGTGTAATTCCCCTTTTCAATGAAGCGATACAAACGGCTGTTGTAATCGTATTCGCGGTTGAGCAGCCTTACTTTGGCCCCTTTCAGGGGTTCGCCCGATTCGCGGTCCTGCACCAGCACAGACATATCGTATTTATTGTCGAGGCGGGCGCTGTAGGAAAGATTGGAATACCAGATGCGCGAAAAGGAAATCTGGTGCTCATTGAAAACGAATTCATTGGAGGAGGAAGCCAGCAAAACGTACTCACCCAGTTCCAGGCCGGGAATCTCAATCTCGGCCAGGTGGCTCTGGTAATCGCCTTCCAATGGCAGATCCTGGCTCCATTCCTTCACCACGGGCAGTTTTTTGAGGGCTTCCAGCTTTTGCTCGTCGTAGATATTACTGAGGTTGTCCCATTGCTGAGGCTCCAGGCGGGCCAGTTTCAGGTATAATTTGGGCACATTATCATAGGTCACCAGTGCACGACAAGGTTGACCGGGCAGATTTACCTCCTCATGGGTAACGGAAATGGAAGTGGTTTCAATCTCGATTTGCAGGGATTTACAATTGATTACCCCGGGATTTTCTGCTTTCCAGGTTTTGATTACCTCGGCACATTTTTGCCAGGCATCGCGGATTTTCCAACGGTTGGGGTGCTCAGAACCTGGGGTGTACTGGCCACCCTGCTCGTTTAAATGACGGGCAATGTCGTAGCCCACCTGGGCAATCTCAGGATGATTGGGATAGGTTTTCTCCAGACTGACCAGAGCCTGCAGGTAAAGACTGTCTGCATAACCCAGCACGGAATGGGACCGCATCCAGGTCAGGCGATTTCGCTCCAGATCAATCAGGGCCATGGGATCCGTGTCTCCTAAATGGAAATCAACCAGATCCTGATACAGCAAAAAGGCATTATACTTATTGGAGCCAGTGTCGCGGGTGGTTATTTGCAGTTTGGCAAACTGTTTGGCGGGCAAAAACACCTCTTCCTGGTCCAGATCAAATTTCCAGGCAGGCTGATTCACCTGCAATAAGTCGTTGGAATAGAAGGAAATGGCGCGGTGAGCCAGAAAATCGAACAGGGTGCCGCGGTAATCCTGGCTGCCAGTTTGCAACTGGAGAATGTCGTTGAAAAGGGAAAGAGGGGTTCTTTTGAGGCTGTCCCTGTTTTCCAAAGCGGCCTGGTGCAGGGCGTAAATCTCATTCCTGACCTTGGTCAGGTCCCAGGTACGGATGTCCAGATTGTCAAAACTGACCGTCTCTGAGCGATTTTGAAATCGCCAGTAATTATTGCTGTAATAGGAATAATAGCTTTCAGCCAGCATGGATTGCAGCACGGGTTTCAGGGGAAAATGTGCCTTCTTGATCTCTTCCTCCATGCGACCAATATTTTTCACAATGGATTCCTCCTCCTTCGCCGCGGTAAAAAGCATCACGTGAATCAAAGATTTGGCCACCTGGGCGTCGTTGTGATCCTGGCTGGCCTTGCCGTAAATCAGGTTGACCACTTCCAGGGCCGACTCGGGCAAGCCCTGATTTTTGAGGGAATCCACCTTTTTCCAAAGGTCTTCGTAGGTGTCCCCGGGCTGAAAAGTAAGCATGGGCTTGTGTTTGTGGGGTTTGGGTTGAAATGCGGAAATAAGAATCAGCAGGGTGGCTGCTCCTAAAACAGTGAGAAAGAGACGGCTGAGGTGTGACATTTCGTAGTATTTGAAGTTGAATTTCCTCCTTTTCATTGAATAATTCAATGAAGGAAAGCAGTTTTCAGGAGTCAGAAAACAAATTGCGCGAAATTTAATGCGGGAAAATAATGCGGGAAAATCTTAAACGGGGAAATTCAAGCGTGGTTGTGACATTGCTAACGATTTCTGTTGAGTAATATTTCCTTTCATGAAATGATTATTTCCATTGTCACCCCAAAACTGACCGTTCAGGCCAAAAGCAAGGGTATGAAGAAAAATTTTACCCAAATTGAACCCGAACCTCCACTTTAGAAGTTATTTCGAACCACTTTTTTTCAGTTTACAAACACGCCTTTTTCATAGTAGTACCTTCCTTTTTTTCACCAAATCACTTTCAGACATGCCCCGGGAATCCTTAACCAGGGGCTTTTTTTTTATATATTTGCCGCAAATCGCAGAATATTATGAATGAACAGCTCCTTCCTGCCTTCTCCCGTCTTTTTGAAGTGGTCCACGAACTCAGGGAAAAATGCCCCTGGGACAAGGAGCAAACCCGCGAAAGTCTCCGTCACCTCACCATTGAAGAGGTTTACGAGCTTTCAGATTCTATCCTGGACGACGACTGGGACGAAATGAAGGTGGAATTGGGGGATATTCTCCTGCATGTCTTGTTTTACAGCCGCATTGGGGAGGAAGAAAACAAATTTTCCACGGAAGAGATGATCACCACCCTCACAGAAAAGCTGATTCGCCGTCACCCTCATATCTACGGCGATGTGCAGGCCGACTCCACAGACAAGGTTTTGCGTAATTGGGAGGAGATCAAAATGGCCGAAAAGAAGAATCAGAAGAAGAAACGGGTGCTCGATGGAGTGCCCAACAGCATGCCTTCCCTGATCAAGGCCCTGCGCATTCAGGAGAAAGTGAGGAATGTGGGTTTTGATTGGGATAATCCTCAGGATGTGTGGCTGAAGGTGCAGGAAGAACTGGGCGAATTCAAGGAAGAAGCCGAAAAGGGTGCCGCAAAGGAAAAGCTGGAAGACGAATTTGGGGATATTCTTTTTTCCCTTGTGAATTATGCCCGCTTCATTGGCATCAATCCCGACGACGCCCTCAACCGCACCAACCACAAATTCAAAAAGCGTTTTGAATTCATTGAGGAAGCCATTGAAAAGGAGGGGAAAAATCTGAAGGATTTGAACCTGAAAGAGATGGATGTGTACTGGGAGCAGGCCAAGAAAAATGCCCGCTAAAAAAAGAGGCCTGAACTTCGAAAAGAACAGGCCAACCAACTAACTAAACTAACAAACCAACTAAACTAACTAAACTAAAGTATCTTAACTTCAATCCTATACAAATATGCATATCCCCCCATATATTTTAAATAACAAAAGAAATAAAATTCTTACATAGTAATTCGGAGGCTACGATTGGTGAAAAATTATAGTTTAATTAGTGTCTGATTCATGTAGCATTTCAGATGCAATAATTTGGAAAAGTAACGAAGTACGGATAATTAGGAAATCGGTTCAAGATATATGGATGCACTGTACACGATCATCAAACAACTTTCTGACGAGGAGTTTCTTGATATTTACCAAAACCTTACATCAAACAAAGCTGAGAAGAGCGCGCTCTTCCTGAAAACCATTCGGGAAAGCGATAATCCCGTCGAGGACTTCCTGGAAAAACAGGAAATTTCTGCATCCGCCTTTTATGTACTCAAATCACGCCTCAACCAGAAAGTTGAGGATTTTTTGTTGAACCGTTTGGGAGACCCCAAAATGGAGGCCATCCAGAAGGTGTTCAAAGTATATGACCTGATCTTTCAAAGTCCCCGCGAAATCGCCGTTACCACCCTCAAAAGGCTGGAAAAAACCATGCTGGACGAGGACAACTCCCTCGTGCTGATGGTGGTGTACAGGGCGCTGAAAATGCTGCACAGCCACGATGACAACCATCGGGTGGAGTACGACCAGAAGTATAATCAGGCGGTCGCCTTTTACCTGGCCAATGACAAGGCCATGGAGACCGTGATGACTTTTTTCCGCATTTACGACCGCTATTACCTGGCCCGCCGTGAACGCGACTATAACGAGTTGATTCGCACGGTTGAGAAAATTCACAACCAAAACAACCTCTACACCTCGCAGAGGCTGTTTATTTCCATGGCCATCATCCACCTCTTTTCCAGTCAGTTTGTGGAACTGCCCGACCGCATGAGCGTGATCATGGAATCTGATAATGAGTTGTTTGAGAAGTCTTTCGAAATCCTGGAAAAAAATCCTGACGACATTCTTTTCAAAAACCTCAACCTGATTTTCGACTTTTTGCGCTATACCTACTACCGCAGAAACGGAGACCGCGACCGCGAGCAGATCTACTTCGAACTTTTGGACTATAAGATTGAAGACCTGCTCAAGGGCTTCAACTTTGGCATGGATTGCTCTTCCATCCTGTTTTTCAAACTGCTGCGTCACCAGGAATATGGCACACTCGACCTCCTGCAACAGGATATCGCTGAGTACATTGATAAAATCGAAATTGATTCCTACCGTCTGGTTACCTACATCAATTTCAACCTTTTCAAGGCTTACGCCTCCTTTTATAAGAAGGATTTTGAAAATTCCTCCCGTATCCTTTACCGGGTGCGCAACGAGGTGAGCCTGCGCAAAAACCCGCATGTGGATGTGGAAGTCAAAATGTTCCTGGCTCTTTCCTACGTGCTGCTGGGCGAAAGTGACCTGGCCAACCAATTGATCCTCAGTCTGCAAAGGCAGTTGAAAAAGTCCACCTTCTCGAATTACGAAAATGGACGTATTTTCCTAAAAATCCTGACCAACCGCCAGGGCGGACGGACCACCAAGAAACTGCAGCAACTCAAAAAACTGCTGGAGGAATTTGAGGAAAGCAATAAGGGTACCAACGCCATTCTCCCCTATCTCAAACTGTCGTTTGAGACTTTCACGGAAGGAATGTAAACCCGGAGATTGAAAAATCTACGCAAAGAAAAACCCGGCAGGATCACTGCCGGGTTTTTTATTTCTGTTGATTATTATTAAACGTTGATGGCTTGCAGGTATCTGGAATTCAGTGGCTTGTTCAGATACTTAATCACATACTTATTACTTGCCGCCCGGTCGATGTCCCGTGGACTGATAGACGAGGAAAGCATGATGATTTTACACTTGGTTTTCACGGAATCGGGCATTTTCTCAAATTCTTCCAGAAACTGAAACCCGTCCATGATGGGCATGTTGATGTCCAGAAAAATCAAATCGGGCAATGCAGCATTGTCTTTGGAGTTACTTGAAAGGTATTCGAGGGCCTCCTGACCCGTTTGGTAAACCAATATTTCATCAGCAAAGCTGTTGGACTCGATGATCTTTTGATTGATGATGTTGTCAATCTCATCTTCGTCCACAAGCATGATCAGATTATATGCCATGTGTTTCCACCCTTGAAGTTTAGATTTAAAAAATAGTTTAGTTTAGTTCGGAAAATCGAATTAAAGATAAGCAATCAGGTTCTATCCATCAAAATTTAATGGCCAATTTTTTCAACCAGGGTCCACAAAATAAATCATGGTGATTATTGGCAGCATGGATATCATTCATTTTCAATCACTTGTAGAATGCATCCAAAATACTGGTCTAATTCCTGCTGATAATCTGAAAGTCGTATTAAATCTCCCTTTTCCAGTTGGCCGGGCAATCTTCCCCATTTTGGTCGAAATGCTGCAAAGCATCCACCATACGCAGGGCCTCCCCCACGCTGCGCCCGAGGGGCAGATCATTCACCACCTGGTGACGCACAATCCCCTCCAGATCGATCAAAAACGACCCTCTGTAAGCCATGGGTTTACCCTCAAAAGCCAGTTCGCCCTGCTCGTTATAATCCCAGTCCCCGGCCAGCACACCATAATTATTTGCAATGGACTTGCTGAAATCGGCCACCAAAGGATAAGTAATCCCCTGGATTCCCCCCTGAGCCAGCGGCATTTTCAGCCATGCCTGGTGAGAATAATGCGAATCCACGGAGCAGCCCACCACCTGTACATCACGGACTTCAAAGTCAGACAGACTTTGCTGAAAAGCCACCAATTCTGAGTTGCAAACAGAAGTAAAATCCAAAGGATAGAAGAAAAACAGCACGTATTTCCTCCCTTCAAACTGCGAAAGGGTGAAATTTGTGTCAACCTCTCCCCCATTTACCACCGCCGTTTCCACAAATGCAGGCGCCTTTTTGCCAACCAATACTGCCATAAGTTATTTGCGAAATTATTGAACGATGTAAAATTAGGGGGATAAATCAGGATTGCAAATTGATGTCTTCCAGATAGTAAGAAACATTAATTGGGGTGATGCCTGAACGCTGACTGCTGATTGCTGATTGCTGATTGCTGACCGCTGACCGCTGACTGCTAAAAGCTGACCGCTACCTTCAGCTTACCTTCACGGAAAAGCGGTCCATGCCTGCGGCAACCCGGGCAGAAAGGATGCCCATCAGCATCCCCACCAGCAGGCCGCCTACGGCGTCCAGCGGAAAACACTGACCCGAGTAAACCCGGCAAAGAATAAGCAAGCCCAGTGAAAACCCAGCCAAAAGCACCAGAAAGCGTCTTTTCTCTTCCATGCGCAGGCGCACAAAAATCAAAACTCCTGCCATGGCGGCCACGGCCCAATCAGGAAAACTGAAATCGTCCAGTTGCAGGAGGATCTCCTCCCCGTCTGCCGCCCGAATGATACTCTCGAGGGAAGCGGGTGATTTTCTTTGCACAAAATAACCCAGCACCTGGCTCACCTGGTAGCTGAGCACAAAGGCAACCAGACCAAAGAAAAGGTCACGTCCCAGTTTCTGCGGACGGTGCACATACAACAGAGCCGCCACCATGGCAAAAACGGGCATCCAGCCGTAAGGATTGCCCAAAATCTTTGCAAACGACTCCATAAACGGCGAAAACAAAGCCCCTCTGAGCCACAGATACAGACGGATATCAAAATTGTAAATGGCGTCCAGCATGGGCCGCAAGTTAGGAAGAATAACGGGGAATTGGATTCAGGAATCAGGCTAATTCCACCATTTTCATAAACAGGATCAGTCTTGGCGAATTGTGCTCATGGAAGGGATTTCCCTCATAATCACCCCAGGTATTTTCAATTTTGAAGCCCGCCCGCCGGGCAAAAGCCTGAAAATCTGCCAGTTCCAGCAACTGGACCCGCTCCTGGAAGCAAAATTCCTTTCCTCCATCCCGAATCAAAATGTCTTTGACCACCTTTCCATTCTCAATTTTTTTATTGAATTCTGCGCTGATCCCCCTGCCCAAATCGCGGGTCTGATGGGGAATCATTTCCCGCATGGCTTTTTTTGAATTCAAAAAATCAAGGACAAAGGTCCCGTCAGGCTCCAGCGCATCTTTTACATTGGAAAAAACCTGCTGATTTTCGTCGCTGTGACTGAAATAGCCAAAGCTGGTAAACAAATTGAAAATGAGGTTGAATTTGCCCAGGCCAAAAGGTTGTCGCATGTCTTTGACATAAAAATCAGGGCCGCCGGTCAGGTCATGACTGGCGGCCCTTTTGGCGTCGCGGATGCTTTCCTCAGAAAGGTCCATCCCGACAACTTTCAAATTCTGGCTGTGGAGAAAGAGGGAGTGCCTCCCCCGCCCGCAGGCCAAATCCAGCACCCGGTCACCCGGACCGGGCTGGAGGAAATTCAGGAGCGCTTTGACAAAGCGTTCGGCTTCATCGTAATCGCGGTGTGCATAAACCAGTGGGTAATACGGCGAATCAAACCAGGAATCAAACCACTCCTTTCCCATCCCTGGCTGAATTACAACGTGCTGAAATTTTTGGTAATGTTGGCCAGCTCAGAAACAAATACGTCAAAATGCTCGTCGGCAATTCTGCGTTTCATCAATTTCGCCATGACGGAAATATAGTGGCTGTACTTGGAGTACAGATTTTTTCCTTTTGGCGTGAGGTCAAGATAAACTGCTCTGCGGTCAGTTTTGGAATTGACCCGCTTCACGAATTTCTGTCGCTCAATTTTGTCCACAATGCTGGTCAATGTAGAGAGCTTAATGTTAAAAGCTTCTCCAATGTCCTTCATTTTTTTTCGACCATTTCGCGCCACATACTGCACAATCTCCATCTCAAGCTCTGAAATCTTGAAATGATCCTTGATGTACTTTTGATGGTTCCTGAAAACCTCCCGCAACTCAATCAGACTTTGCTCGAGGAGAGCAAGCTGCTCGTCCTGAACTACATCAAATTGCTCAAAGTTCTCGTTTTCAGGCAGTTGGTCGTTTTCTTGTTTCACAGTGCTTAGTATCATTTTAGTTGGTATAAATATTTAGAATAGAATTGTTGGCGTAATCATTAATAACTTCTAACTGTCAGTATTGTCTCTTTGCAACCGTAATTTAAAAGGATTTTTCAAAATTTGAAATGTCCGGCTTCATTAACTTTCAACGCGATCCGCAGAAAAATTATTTGACTCGATTTTTCTTTAGAATTGGAAGTGCTATTCCCTCTTCAGGTTAATTTGGACTGGAAACTTCCTCATTCAGTAATTGACAAACACTCAGGCATTTCAAATTTAATTAATTTATTCTTGTAAAAAAATTCAATTAAACCACATATCAACCGTTACTTTTCTCCTGAAATTGCAGCTGACAGATTGCGGTTTTCGTATGATTTCAGGATAACTGAACTATATTTGCGACATGGAACAATTGATTAAATCATTTGCTGCCCAAATGAAACTTGCGGACGAAATTGGAAAGGCAGCAGTTTTGAGTCCCTCAGGGACAAAAATTGAAAATGTGACCCTGTTCGGGATGGGAGGCTCAGCTTTTGGCGGGGAGGTCATCAAAAATTACGTTTCAGATCAATGCCCCGTCCCCTTTCTGATCAACCGCGATTATTCCGTTCCTGCTTATGTGGGAAAAAACTCACTGGTAATCATTTCCTCTTATTCGGGCAATACTGAGGAGACGCTGGCTGCTTTTGCAGAGGCGCGTGAACGGGGCGCCACCTTTGTATGCGTTTCATCCAATGGAAAAGTCAGGGAAATCGCCCAGAGTAATGGACTCGACCTGATTCAGGTGCCTGGCGGCAATCCTCCCCGTTCTGCAGCCGGATTTTCCATCACCCAATTGCTTTACATATTCCGCCATTTTGGCCTGATTGGCGATTTTGAGGCTGATTTTCAGGAAGCCGTTTCCGAGGTGGAAAATTTTGGCGACCACGAACTGGCCAAAAATATCGCAGCAGAGATTAGGGGAAATTTCCCCATTCTCTACAGTTCCCCCGATTTTGAATCTGTGGCCATCCGCTGGAGGCAGCAAATTGAAGAAAACGGGAAACACATCTGCAGCCATCACGTGGTGCCTGAAATGAACCATAATGAGTTGGTTGGATGGAAAAATCCTGAAGGAATTTTAAAAAATTCGACCGTCATTTTCTTTGAAAGCGACCTCGACCTGCCCCGCAACCTCGTGCGCATGGGCATCAGCAAGGACCTGATTGCCAACTGCACTGAGAATATCATTACCCTGAAACCGCGTGGAAAATCCCGCCTGGCCCAGCTTTTTTACTGGCTGCATCTGGGTGACTGGGTTTCACTTTATCTCGCCTACATCAACGAAGAAGACCCCAATCCTGTGAAAGTCATTGACTTTCTGAAGGAAGAACTCGCCAAACAATAAATTGAAACGGGAAACAAAAATAGGTATGACCGTCCTTGGCGGTATCCTCGCCCTCTATCTGTTCATTGCCTGGGGAAAGGGCATCCATTTTTTTGCGGAATCAGCCCAGACCTATACCATTCTGTTCGACAATGTGGCCGGCCTCAAAACCAATGATAAAATCAATGTTTTCGGGCTCCCATCTGGCAAAGTGAAGTCCATTTCCCTGGCACAGGATGGCGCGTTGGTGGAAATTGCCCTCAATGAAGAGGTAAGTCTGTTTGAAAATGCCAGCGCAGAAATCCGCATCAAAGAACTGACTGGGGGTAAAATGATTGAACTATATCCTGGAAATCAGGGCAATAAGCTCAATCCTGGCGCCCGTATCAGGGGAAATACGGCCATGGATTTCAGCACAGCTTTTTCTCAGTTTGGCGGCATGATGCAGGGAATTTCGCCAGGCGCCATGGACAGCCTTTTTCAAAGTGTGAAGGACGTAACCCGCGCGGTGGGCGAACTGAGCCGCGAAATCAATACGGGCGAACTGGCCGGCACGGTTTCTGACCTTTCAGGCGCAGCTGACAAACTCAATCGCATTCTGGGTCAGGTGGAACAAAAAAGGCTGGTTACCAAGGTGGACAGCGCATTGGTGAAAATGAACGACCTGGCCGACGAAGCCAAACTGACCATGGAGGACGTGCGATCGATCAGTCAGGGGGTAAAGGAAAATTCCCTACCCAAAGCAGATAGCCTGATGGGAAGTCTGGCTGAAATGCTCAAACAAACAGAAGGACTGATGGTTTCTGTGGAAGAGTTGCTGGCGCAAAGCAAGGACAAAAATACCCTCATGGGAAAAGTGCTTTATGACGAAAAATTTGCCAGTGATCTGGACGAAACCGTCAAAAACCTGAACAAAACCCTGGAGCATCTGCGAACCAAACGTATCCACGTTTCCATGACCCTCAGCGGCAAACAGAAATTGTATGAGGAGGAGTAACGAGTTGCGAGCGACGAGCCATCCCCAACGACTAACGACTAAGGACTAACGACTAAGGACTAGCCTCTGAAAATCTCCTATCTGAAAAAATGAATTCCTTCGGCCACATATTCCGCATCACCTCCTTTGGAGAATCCCATGGAGCAGGACTTGGCGTGGTGGTGGATGGCTGCCCTGCGGGCCTGAAGCTGGATCTGGAGGCCATTCAACATGAACTGGATCGTCGTAAACCCGGGCAAAATCCCCTTACGACCCAGCGCAAAGAGTCGGATACATTTGAATTACTTTCAGGTATGGCGGGGGCAGTAACCACGGGAGCTCCCCTGGCTTTTCTGGTGCGCAATGAGGACCAAAAATCAGCTGATTACGATCACATCGAGCATGTTTTTCGGCCTTCCCACGCAGATTACGGCTGGTTTGCCAAATACGGCCTGCGCGACCACCGCGGCGGCGGTCGCAGTTCGGCCAGGGAAACCCTGGCCCGGGTGATTGGAGGAGCAGTGGCGAAGCAACTGCTGCAAACGGCCTGCGGCCTGCAAATCGAAGCCTGGGTTCATGCCATTCATACCCTGGAATTACCCAACTGGCCAGCCTCTCTCCTGCTCGAAACCCAGGCCCAGCAATGGACCCGTTGTCCGGATGCAAACCTGGCCCAGCAAATGGCAGACGCCATTGAAAATGCCCGCCAGGCGGGCGACTCCCTGGGCGGGGTGATTGGCTGCCGCATCCAGCATGTGCCGCCCGGCCTGGGAGCCCCCGTCTTTGACAAAGTCCATGCCCTGCTTGGGCATGCCGTGCTCAGCATCAATGCCGTGAAAGGCATTGAATTTGGCTCAGGCTTTGAGGGCTCGCGGCTGAAAGGCTCTGAGCACAACGACGAATTTTACATGGAAGGTGAACGGGTCCGTACCCGCACCAATCATTCGGGCGGTATGCAGGGGGGAATTTCGAACGGGGAAGACATCCTTTTCAAAACGGCCTTCAAGCCCACTTCCACCATCATGCAGGACCAGCGCAGCGTGGATACTGCTGGAAATGAAGCCATTGCCAAAGGAAAAGGCCGCCATGATCCCTGCGTGGTGCCCCGTGCAGTTCCAATCGTGGAAGCCATGGCCGCCCTGGTCATGGCCGATCTGTGGCTACGCAGCAAAGCAGACAGGATTTAAAGGAGAATTCCCCTGAATCTTATAAAACCAGTCTCTGTAAACTCAAAAACGAAGTTTTTCAATCAAAACAATCTCTGTGAACTATTTGTGTCTTTGTGTTAAAAACCACCAAAAAGCGGAAGCTTCAAATAAAAAATCTTCTGACCACTAAACTGGGCTCTGTGGTTCTCTGTGTTAAAAAAACCGCTCCATTTAATACCCACAATCTGAAGCTTTCCCCCAAAAAAACTTTGCGAACTTCGTGTCTTTGTGTTGAATAGCACCAACATCACCCCTTAAATTCCTTCGCGATTTCCCTCAACGTATCCTCAATTGAGGTATAAGAAAACCCCAGTTCCCGGGTGATTTTCTGCCCTGAAAAAATGAATTTCGCCCCCACCAGCCGGGAAGTCTCTGCTGAAATGATCGGCGGCCCCTGGCTTTTGGAAGAGAAAATTTCTGCCAATGGACCAGCAATCCTGAGCAAAAGCTTAGGAATACGAGTGGCAGGAGCTTTTCCACCCACCACTTTGGCAATCAGACCTACGTAATCCTTGTAGGGAATAATTTCACTCACGAGAATGTACCTTTCCCCGCTTTTCAGGTCTTTTTTCAGCAATAAAAATACAGCTTTGGCACAATCAGAAACGCTTACATAGCTGTTGGTGCCTTCTGGATAGTATTTCAATCCTTTCTTAATGCGGGCAAACAGCTTAAAAGTGGTCTTATTATCTGCTCCAGGCCCGATTATCACGCCTGGATTACAAATGACGGCATTCAGTCCCTCAGCAATTCCCCGGTAAACCTCCTTTTCAGCCTGATACTTGGTAATGGAATAATGGGTGGTTTGCCTGTCTTTTTTCCATCTTGTTTTTTCGTCGGCAGGGGAATCATCCTGTGAATTTCCAACTGCGGCAATGGAACTAATGTGGACAAACTTTTCCACCTGAGACAGCAAACAGGCATCCACCAGATTGGCCGTTCCCTCCACATTGATGCGGTACATCAGGGGCCGTTCCTTCTTCACAAAGCTCACCAAAGCAGCACAATGAATCACCTGTTTTACCCCTTCCAGGGCTTCCTGAATGGCATAGGGATCAAGAATATCCCCCTGAAAAACCTCATACTTCCCACTTCCCAGGGCCTCAAAGGGCGACCAGTCCACCGCCTCAGGATGCCGGCACATCACCCGCACCTGCTCCCCCTGAAGCAACAGTTCTTTCAAAATATGCTTGCCCAGAAAACCGGAACCACCTGTGAGTAAGATCATGATATTGGACTTGATCCTTTTTATATATTTGGCCCAAATTTAACACAATAATCCGTTAAGCAGATTCTACATGGATATTTCCCTGTATTTTACTCCCCTTCCCCAGGAACTCGAACCTGTTCGCCGCCCCCTGGATCCCTATACCCTTGGCGATTATACCAAAGGCCATTTTGATGAATTTCCCCTGATTAGCGAAGCTGATATCATCATCATGGGCTGCCCCGAGGACAAAGGCGCCAAAGAAATCAACGGCTGTGCCATGGCCCCCAACCTCATCCGCCGCCACCTGTACAAGCTGGCGGTACCACGGGGAGATGTGCGCATCGCCGATCTGGGCAACATGCGCCATGCCGAACGCATGGTAAATTACTACGACGCCATCGCTGAAATCGTGTGGGAAATCACCCGCCGCGGCAAGACCCTGATCATCCTGGGAGGCTCGCAGGACATCGCCTACGGCCAGTATCTGGGCTACCGCCATTCCCAGCGCAAAGTGGAATACACCTGCATTGACTCGCGCCTCGACGTGGAGGATTCTGATTTTGGGATCAATAACCACAGTTACAACCACAAAATTTTTGTGCACAGCCCCAATTATCTGTTCAATTTTACCAATCTGGGCAACCAGGGGCATTTTGTCTCTGCCAACGACCTCAAAAAGCTGAAAAATCTCAATTTTCCAGCGGTCAGGCTGGGCAAATTGCGGGAAGATCTGCGCGAGGCTGAGCCATATCTCCGCACCTCTGACATGGTCAGCATTGATATGTCTGCCGTGCGGTCCTCAGATGCCCCGGGTTCCAGCAATCCATCTCCTGCGGGCTTTACCACAGAAGAAATCTGCCAGTTGAGTTGGTATGCGGGCATGTCTGACAGCGTATCTTCCATCAGCTTTTGCGAAGCCCATCCCATGAAAGACTTCAACGAGCAAACCACCCTGCTTACCAGCCTCATGATCTGGTACTTCATCGACGGGGTGTACAATCGCAAGGACGAAATGCCTCCCAACGAGGAAGCCATGGCCAAACACACGGTTTCGCTGCTGGGTGGCGCCTATGAAATCGAATTTTTCCGCAACGACCTCACCGACCGCTGGTGGATGAAAGTGCCTTACGCAAATGCCATTGGCAAACCCGACGGAAAGTACAAACTGGTGGCCTGCTCTGAGACGGATTTCCAAAAGGCTCGTCACGACGAAATTCCCGACCGTTGGTGGATCACGCACAATAAACTGCATTGATTTTTTCCGTTTGTTGAATCACATTTCCCATGATCGTTCTTGAAAATGTATCCAAATCTTTTGCCGACCTGGAGGTGCTGCAGGAGATTGGGTTTTCAATTGCGAAGGGAGAAAAGTTGTGCATCATTGGCAAAAGTGGATCAGGGAAATCAGTTTTGATGAAACTGATCACTGGCTTGCTTCAGCCTGAAACTGGAAAAATTTATGTGGACGAAGTCGAAATTTCGCGGTTGCGGGAAAGCCAGCTTTCTCCTGTTCTGACCAAATTTGGGGTGGTTTTTCAGGGTGCTGCCTTATTTGATTCGCTGAATGTGTTGCAGAATGTGGGGATCAAATTATTTGAGGAAAGGAAATTGCCCAGGGAACTGATTCGGGAAAAAGTAATTGAATCGCTGGAACAGGTGGGGTTGAATGAAAGTATCCTGCATAAATTTCCCGCCGAACTTTCAGGCGGGATGCGCAAACGGGTGGGCATTGCACGGGCCGTGATTCTCAAACCTCCCTATATTTTCTACGACGAACCCACCACGGGTCTTGACCCGGTCAATTCAGAAGTGATCGACAACCTGATCCAGCAACTCAGCCTGGAAAAAGACCGCACCTCCGTGGTGATCACCCATGACCTGGCCACCGTACGAAAAATCGCCACCAAAGTGGCTCTCATTCACGAGAAAAAACTTCATTTTTGGGGCACTGCCGAAGAACTGTTCAGCGCAAATGAACCCGTAATTCAGGAATTTTTGTCCCGCAGCCGGAGTTTTGGGATTTAGAGATTAGAGATTAGAGAAATTACCTATCAACTTACAACTCATGCCAAAGGCACCACCTTGTGGGAACTTACAACATAGAACCGTAAACCGTAAACCGTAAACCGTAAACCGTAAAACGTTATGTCAAAATTAAAAACCGTATTCATCTGCAGCAGTTGTGGGGCCAATCATGGAAAATGGCAGGGTCAGTGTTCGGTTTGTGGTGAATGGAATACCCTGACGGAAGAAATCGTGGACAAACGTGCGGCAACAGCCAGCCAGTCTGCCATGCCCGTCACGCCAGCCAGCAAGCCGAGACCATTAGTGGAAATCGATTCCATTGAGGAGAAACGGATTCTGGTGCCTGATGCTGAGATGAACCGTGTGCTGGGCGGGGGAATTGTGTTGGGATCGATCATTCTGCTGGGCGGCGAACCAGGAATAGGAAAATCAACCCTCCTGCTTCAGGTGGCCCTTCAGCTCAACGGGTTGAAAACCCTGTACGTATCTGGCGAGGAATCTGAGCGACAGATCAAAATGCGGGCCGACCGCATTGCTTCCGTCAATCCCGACCTGTACATCGTGGCCGAAACCAGCATGGAGAAAATCATCCATTCTTTCCACGAACTCAAGCCCGAACTACTGATCATTGATTCCATCCAAACCGTTTATACCGAGGAACTTGACTCAGCCCCGGGCAGCGTTTCCCAGGTCCGCGAATGCGCTTCCCGCTTCATGCGGCTGGCCAAGCAAAGCCAGGTGCCCGTCTTTCTGGTAGGACACATCACCAAGGAAGGTCACCTGGCTGGTCCCAAGGTGCTGGAACACACGGTGGATGCCGTTCTGACTTTTGAAGGCGATCGCCACCACAATTTTCGGGTGGTGCGCACGGTAAAAAACCGCTTTGGCTCCACCCTCGAGCTGGGTATTTATGAAATGCACAGCGGCGGTTTGCGGGAAGTGAATAATCCTTCAGAAATCTTCCTTTCCACGGGCGACGAGGAATTCAGTGGGGTGGCCATCAGCGCCACTATGGAGGGCCTGCGGCCCCTTTTGATCGAAACCCAGGCCCTGGTCACGCCCATGGCCTATGGGGTTGCCCAACGGTCTGCCACTGGCTTTGATCTGCGCAGACTGAATATGCTGCTGGCCGTGCTGGAAAAGCGCTGCGGCTTCAAAATGGGCACCAAAGACGTGTTTATCAACATGGCGGGCGGCATTCGGGTCGATGACCCAGCCCTGGACCTGGGGCTGATTCTCGCAGTGATCAGTTCGGCCCACGACCTGCCAATTGACAAAACGCGGGTTTTTGCCGCTGAAGTGGGCCTGGCCGGCGAATTGAGAGCCGTGCAACGCATTGAACAGCGTATCAGCGAAGCTGAAAAGCTGGGTTTCAAGGAAATTTACCTTTCCTCCCGCCAACTCAAAGGCCTGGAAGGCAAATTCAAAAACATTAAAATCAAAGGATTTTCAAGACTGGAGGAAGTCTTTAAAGAAGTATTTTCTTGAGTAGCGAGGTTCGAGTAGTGAGGTTCGAGTGGCGAGTTTCGAGTGGCGAGAATTTTGCTTGCAGCTCGCAGCTAAAGGCTCGCAACTTAAAAAACGAAGCTTAAATCCTCCTTCGACACCTGTTCGTATTTCTCCTTGTCGAATTCAAAATACTGGGCAGGCTTGTGGGGCACTCCCTGCTGACGCTCTTCCAGGGGAATCAAAACCCCCAGTTTCAGCATTTTACGACGGAAATTCCGCTTATCCAGTTCATTGCCCAGAATCTTTTCATACAAATTCTGCAATTGCCCCAGGGTAAACTTGAGAGGCAACAACTCAAAACCCACAGGCTGAGTCCGCAGTTTGGAACGCAGAGCGTAAATTCCGCGGTTGAGAATTTCATTATGGTCAAATCCCAACTGAGGAATCTCATTGACCAGTACCCATTCTGCCTTGCGGGCAAAAGAAGAAGGCTGGGGCTGATAATCATCAATTTTAACCAAAGAATAGTAAGCCACGGTGATTACCCGGGCGTCGGGCTCTGCCCGCACAGTGGAAAGCCACTGCTGATCCTCGGGCCGACGCACCCTTTCAGGGTCTCCAAAGGCATGAAACTGATCCAGAAAAATGCGTTTCAGGCCCGTCAATTCGTTGAGAACCCGCTCTGCAGCCTGGTCCAGATTTTCGTCGTTGCGAATCAGGTCGCCGGGTAAAACATATTTACCAGCAGTTGAATTTTGATCCCCGTTTTCTGGCGATCCCCGCTCAATCAGCAACACTTTCAAATCCTCAGAATCAAATCCAAATATGACGCAGTCCACGGAAACGTTCGGGTTGACATGCGATGTATGGGCAGGTTTTGTAACCATTTTTAGCTTATTTTCTTTAGGGAACTCCAAAATCTTTGAATCTCTGGGTTGGATTTGTTTCAGAAATGCTCATTTACCCCGGTAAACTTCGCTTTCTGGAACTGCGTCCGCCCTGACCTTCTTTGTTTTTAGAGGTCCCCTTTATTTAACGGCAAAAATTCAGACCTTTAAAAAGTCTGGTTGCAAATATAGGAAACTATTGCGTAAGTGTAAAATTGACACTAACTTGCCGTAAAAAGGAAGGATTTAGTGCGAAGTTAATAAAATGTTGGAATCTAAGGTAAAACACATCGGGGTACTTACCTCTGGCGGCGATGCGCCGGGCATGAATGCCTGCATCCGGGCGGTGGTCAGGACCTGCATCTACTACGGAATAAAGGTTACGGGCATCAAACGGGGTTATGCGGGGATCATTCAGAACGAAATGGAGGAATTGAACGCCCGTTCAGTGGCCTGGATTCTCGATCGTGGAGGCACCGTACTCAAATCTTCCCGCTGCCTCGAATTCAAAATCCGGGAAGGTCAGGAGAAGGCCTTTGAAAACCTGCAAAAAGCAGGTGTGGACGCCCTGGTGACCATTGGAGGTGACGGTACATTTGCCGGAGCCAATGCCTTTCACCAAAACTTTGGCATACCCGTGATGGGCGTACCTGCCACCATTGACAACGATTTGCGCGGCACGGAGGCTACCATTGGCTTTGATACGGCCTGCAATACGGCAGTAGAGGCCATTGACCAGATCAGGGATACGGCTTCCAGCCACAACCGCCTGTTTTTCATTGAGGTAATGGGACGCGACGCAGGATTTATCGCCCTGCGGGCAGGTATTTCCACGGGTGCAGTGGCTACCATCATTCCTGAGGAAGAAACCACCATAGATGATATTGTCAAAATTCTTGAAGCCGGGGAATTGAGCGGCAAAAGCAGCAGCCTGGTGATCGTAGCTGAGGGAGGCACCCTGGGTTCTGCAATTGAGGTGGCGGCCAAAGTCAAGGAAATTCTCCCCAATTACGATGCCAAAGTTACCATTCTGGGGCATTTGCAAAGGGGCGGAAGCCCCAGCAGCTATGACCGGGTGATAGCCAGCCGTTTGGGTGTGGCTGCAGTGGAAGGATTGATGGAAGGCAGGGAAGGTCAGATGGTGGGCTTGCTTTATGATAAAATCACCTACTCGCCTATTACAGAGGCCATTCGCAAAGGTTCGGGAGTTGACCCCGACATCCTGCGGATCTCCAAAATCCTTTCCATTTAACCTGCTTTTTTCCCTTTTGAATAAAATTCCATGCCGGAAAAACCCATACGCGCCCGTCGGTCCAATATGAATCAGTCTCTGAGCGAAATGCTTTCCTGGGAAAAAATCCCTTCAGGAATTCGTTTGCAGACTGCAGAAGCCGAAATGGAGGTGCTAACCTATTCTGAAAAGACCATTCGTATCCGCATTCGCCGCCTGATTGAGGATTTTACGCCTCACTCCTACGCCGTGATTGCCGAACCAGCCGAAAATCTCTGCCTCGTTTCTGATCAGGGCGAATTTCTGCAAATTCAGACCGCTGACCTGGAACTTCGCCTGCAAAAATCTCCCCTGCGTCTGAATTTTTATAATTCCAGAGGCGAATTGCTGAATGAGGATGACGCTGCATTTGGCACTTCCTGGATTGGAGACGAAGTAAGCACCTATAAAAAACTTCAGCCCGGGGAACGTTTTCTGGGTTTGGGTGAAAAAACGGGCAATCTGGATCGTCGCGGCAGTGGTTACACCAACTGGAACACCGACCATTTTGGCTATCCAGACGATGCTGATCCAATCTATTTTACCGCTCCGTTTTATCTGGGAGTCCACTCTGGGCGTCAGTATGGCATCTTTTTCGACAATTCCAGCAAAAGCTATTTCAATTTCGGGGCCTCCAATAATCGCTTTTCCTCCTTTGCCGCCGACGGCGGCAATATGGGTTACTACTTCATCTCCGCTGATTCGGTCGCCGAAATTCTCTACGAATACAGCCAACTGACCGGACGCATGCCCCTGCCGCCCAAATGGGCCCTGGGCTACCAGCAATGCCGCTACAGCTATTATCCTGATACCGAAGTTCTTACCATTGCCCGAACTTTTCGCGAAAAAGACATTCCCGCAGATGTGATTTACCTCGACATTCACTACATGGATGCCTACAAGGTCTTTACCTTTCATCCTGAGCGGTTTTCCCAACCCGCGGAAATGGTGGCCGAACTGGAAAAAATGGGCTTCAAAGTGGTGGTTATCATTGATCCGGGTATCAAAGTGGAACCCGGATATGCACCCTACGAAGAAGGCAAAAAGCAGGATCTTTTCCTCAAATATCCCGACGGAAGCGATTATGAAGGCGCTGTCTGGCCGGGCTGGAGCCATTTTCCCGATTTCACCAATCCCCAAACCCGCGATTGGTGGGGGGATAAATTCAGTTTCTACACGGAAAAGGGCATTCAGGGCTTTTGGAACGACATGAATGAGCCCGCCACCTGGGGTCAGTTTATGCCCAATCTGATCGAATTTGACCTGGAAGGACGGGGAGCCAGTCACCGTGAAGCCCGGAATGTGTATGGCATGGAAATGGCCCGTGCCACGTACGAAGGAGCACAAAAGCACCTGGGGGGCAAACGGCCTTTCATCCTGACCCGGGCGGGCTATGCAGGTACCCAGCGTTTCAGCGCGGTCTGGACGGGCGATAATACGGCCTCAGATGCTCACATGATGGCCGGGGTGCGCCTGGTCAACAGCCTGGGCCTGACTGGAATCCCCTTTGCTGGCTACGACGCGGGTGGATTTATTGGTACCGCCAATGTGAATCTTTTTGCCCGCTGGATTTGCCTGGCGGCCTTCTCTCCCTTTTTCCGCGGACACAGCATGATCAACAGCCGCGACGCGGAACCCTGGGGTTTTGGGGAGGAGGTTGAAGAGATTTCCCGCAACTATATTCGCCTGAGATACAAGCTGATGCCCTATCTCTATTCAAGCTTTTATGAATCCTCTCAATCAGGAATTCCCGTTGCCCGTTCCCTCGCAATTGAGCATCCCCACAACGAAAAAATTTACCATCCCGCCTACCAGAATCAGTACCTGTTTGGTCCTTCCATACTGGTTGCGCCTGTGGAAAGTCACAAGGAACTGACCAAAGTATATTTGCCCGAAGGCAACTGGTATGAATTATTCCGTGATACTCCCTTTGAAGGCGATCAGGAAATCGTCACAGATTGTCCTAAAACCACTTTGCCGCTCTTTGTCAAAGGTGGAGCAATCATACCCATGCAATCGGCAGTTTTGCATGCAGGTATGAAACCTGAAACCCGCCTCAATCTGCATGTTTACAAAGGAAAGGGGGATTCTGAATTTCTCTACTACGAAGACGATGGAGAAAGCTACGCTTTCGAGCGGGGAGAATTTTACCGCAGAATAATCCAACTGGACAGCAAGACTCAGAAAATCCACATTCAGGGCGCAGAAGGTCCTTTTCCCACCCATTTCCGCTACCTGAGGATCTATCTGCACGGATTCAATCAATTGGGTGAAACGGTCAGGGTGAATGGCGTGCCTGTGAAAGTGGAACGTGACCGCTTCGAATTTGTGGCGCCAATCAGTTCTTTTGATCCCCTTGGAATCCCTTCTGGAACGGAATTATTCATGGAAAATCTACCCTGGGTGGATTTGGGCTGGGTGAAGGAAGAAGTTTGGGTGGAATTGATCTGATCAGGTTTTATTTCGCCTGAAACGGTAATTATCAATCTTATTTTCCCTGAAAAACTCATCCGTGCTCTGGGCCATACTGCGGTCAAGTAACTCAAATAAATGCGCTTTGGATTTGGCACAAATGGCCTCCAGCGAAGTGCCGGGCGCAGGCAGGCGATCCACGGTGAACGGAGTAAAAAGACCTTTGTAACCAAAATAGAGGCGGTCAGCCAGAGAATTGGACAAAACAGAAAGCGCTACATCCACCAATTCCAGACTGCCCACGGTGGAAATATCCCGACCCATAATCTCAATATTACAGCCCTGAAAATGGTCAAAATAATACTTCGTGGCCTGAGCATAGCGCTCATCTGAGCGCTTTTCAAAGGGATGCAAAAAGATTTTCAGTTTGACTTCAGGATGGCTCAAAAGATATTCCCGCAGATATTCCCGCAACATGTCGTCAGATTCTGGATCGCCGAAAAAACCCGTATGTGATTCGCCCAGGCTGAACCTCAATTCATAACCACTTGAATAATACCCCAATACATGTTTTGGAGTAGCTTCAGGATCAGCCTCGCGGTACTTTTCAATGTGATCCATGTACATTTCAGGAGCCCAGAGGTGAAATTTCCCTACAAACAAAGTGTCTTTAAAGATGCGGGTTTCCTCCATCTGGTAAGCCGTATTCACGCATAATTCACTGGCAATCACCACCCTCGCATGGAAAGTGAGGGGCGACATGGACGTGACTTTCAGGAGGGTGATTCCTTCGCTCATCAGTACCTGAGCGGCCACATTGGCATAAATTTCAAAAATGAAAAAGTAATACAGCCTGCTGATTTTATGCTTTCTGAGGATGCGCAACAGATTGATTACCCGCACCGTATCGGGCATGATCTGAGCCAGATTGGCCCTGTATTTGCTCAAAATCGTGAAGGGCCAGAGAAAGGAGAAAAATCCACTCAGCATGCAGAAAAGCAGGATTTTTTGCAAAAATCCCTCCCCATACAACAAGCCCGAACTGCTGATAAAAGTACCTACTTTTTCTCCACTTTGGGCTTCCACGTACTCCGTGCGCAGTTTGAGGTTGGCCATGCGCGAATCATAAATTCCCACGGACGCGTCAGCCAGCTTTTCCAGGGAGGGTTTGGAATTTTTGAAAATGGCTCTCAAAGTCCGCACATAAATCTTCAACCCCACCAAACGGCTTTCTTTTTCGGGTGCAGAAAGGCGAAAATCATCCCGCGCAACCAGAAATTCCCCTGCATACCAGGTCTGACCTTTCCCCTTGCCCAAACCAAGCAGGAAAGCCCACATGGCCCGTAAAAAATACCAGGGTACTTTGATCAAAAGCCAAACCATCATCTGCTTAGCCAAACGGCTGGGTATGTGTTTTTTGCGTGCATCGTTGAGGCAAAGCTAAAGCATATTCACATTTATTCAAATGAGAAAGCACGCCTTGGGGAAGGCCGCAAAATTTAGGGAACCTCTACAAACTTCGAATCTCTGCGTTGGACTTGGCTCAGAAATGCTCATTTACGGTAGTAAACTCCGCTTTCTTCACCTGCGTCCGCCTTGATCTTCTTTGTTTTTAGAGGTTCCCTTTATTATCTTCACCCCATGGAAAAGACCCAATTCCGCAATTACGAAACCGGGCATTTGCTGCCCGCTGTGCGCGAAAATTACCGCAAAATGCGCCAAAATCAGACGGTTGCCTACGTCAGAAGGATGCAGGCCAAATACCTGACCTTCGACCATCCCATGACCATCCGTCAGGCCCTGGAGGGCCTGAATGACTTCGTGGATCTCAGCGATCCCGACATGGACCTGCCCAATGTACAGCACCTTTTGCAGGCCGCAGAAGGCGCCAGACGTGCCGGAAAACCCGATTGGTTTCAGTTGGTGGCCCTCATCCATGACCTGGGCAAGGTCATGTACCTGTGGGGTTGCGACGAGGACGGCACCTCGCTCAAAGAGCAATGGGGCCTGGTGGGCGATATTTTTCTGGTGGGATGTCAGCTGCCGCAGGGCGTGGTTTTTCCCGAATTCAATGAGTTGAATCCCGACATGGAAAACCCGGATTATTTTACCCCCCTGGGCATGTACGAAGCCAATTGCGGCATTGACAATTGCCTCAAAGCCTGGGGACACGACGAATATCTGTTTCAGGTGCTGAGCCACCATCCAGAAAACCGCATCCCTGAAGCGGGCATGATCATGGTCCGTTACCACTCATTTTACCCCTGGCACAGCCACGGAGCCTATTCCCTCCTCGATGATGACCGCGACGAGCAGTACAAAGAGTGGGTGCGCGAATTCAACCTGTTTGATCTGTACACCAAAGCTCCCGTCACCTACAACCTCGACCAACTGATGGAGTATTATCAGCCCATCATTGAGAAATATCTCGGCAAAGCCCCCGTTTATTTTTAGGCTTCAAGCTGCTGGCTTCGAGCTGCGAGCGGGTGGTTGTAAGTTCAGAGTTTCAAGTGGCGAGTGGCGAGTGGCGAGTGGCGAAACTTGAACTGTCTTTTATCTTACCTCTAAGGACTAAGGACTCAAGACTAACCTCTAAAATCTATCCATCTAAAATCTAAAATCTGAACTTGATCAAAAAAGCCGTCATACCTGCTGCGGGATTTGGAACGCGGATGCTGCCTGCGACGAAGTCGCAGCCCAAGGAAATGTTGCCAGTGGTGGATACGCCTGTGATCGAATATGTGGTGGAGGAGGCAGTGGCTTCGGGCATTACGGACATTCTGATGATCATTGGCAAGGGCAAGCGCGCCATTGAGGAACATTTTGACCGCAACTGGGAACTGGAGCAACAACTGGCCGAACAGGGCAAGGAAAAATTGCTGAAAAGAATCCGCAGGATTTCCAATCTGGCAGACATTCATTTTGTCTGGCAAAAGGAGCTGAACGGCTTGGGTGATGCTATACGTTACGCCCGTTATCATGTTGGCAATGAGGCTTTTGCTGTACTCCTGGGTGATTCAATTGTTGAATCAGATTCCACCCCTGTCACCGCCCAACTGATGAAGGTTTTTGACCGTTACCAGGACCCGGTAATTGCCCTGGAGGAAGTTCCTATGGAAATGGTCAGTCGTTATGGAATATTGAAAGGAAAAGAGATTTCTGAAAATCTCTGGCTGGCGGAAGACTGGGTTGAAAAACCCAGTCAGGAGGTAGCCCCATCGCGCCTGGCGATTGCCGGGCGCTATATTTTTACTGCAGAAATCTTTGATTATCTGGACCAAACCCAACCTGGTCTTCACCAGGAAATCCAACTGGCCGACGCCATGCGGGCCATGCTCCGTGACCGGGCCATGTACGGCCTTCGTTTCGAAGGCCGACGGCACGACGTGGGCAACACCCTTGATTTCATCAAAGCCAACGTTCACTTCGGCCTGAAAAAGGAAGGCACAGGTCCTGCCTTGCGGGAATGGTTGAGGAGTTTAGATTTGGAATAGTTGGTTGGGGATTAGTTGTAAGTTGTGAGTTGTAAGTTCCTCAATTGGCTTGAAGCCTGGGGCAGCCCGAAGCTTATTTATACCTGTCATTCAAACCCACTTTTTTCAGGATCATGGGAATGATCTTTTCCACCCGGGCAAGACGGGTTTCTTCGCGTTTGGCTTCGAGGATGTAGCCCGCATATTCCTTCTTGCAACCCTGGCTCAGTGACTCAAAACTTTCGTTCAAAACAGCATCTTTTTTGAGCGCATTTTCCAGTTCTAAGGGAATAAGGAGAGGTTTGGGCTGGGGTTTCATTACCTTGCCCTCCTTCATGTTTTGAATGGCTTCTGCCAGATATTCCAAAATCAATTTTTCGTCAATCTCAGCCATGGAATCAAATCTCCATTGCCGCAAGGCTTTGGTCACACCTTCCTGGGCATTGATCAGCACTTTGGCAGGATCTTTCAGAAAAACTCCCTGGTGAAACCAGATGCCCACATAAGATTTGAAAGCGCCCATAGCGGCCACATTCTTGCCTTTGAGGGTATAAATGGGGCCTCCCCATTTCATTTCTTCCTTGAGTTCTGTCTTCAGGAAAATCTCGCGTAGCCGCAATTGTTCAGCAGCAAAATGATCCTGATTGGCAAAATATTCGTCGGGATTGCTAAAACCTCTCATAGCTAAAGTTTAATCTTCCTTAATTGAAATCAACCTGTCGCCCACCAACGGATCAGTGGAATGGCCCAGGGGCTGAAAAAGGTATTGAAAAATGCCCTTGGCCTCATTCAACAGCAATTTGGAACGGGAATGATCGGCTTTCTCTGCATCTTCAAAGGAAAGGAAAAGCATCTGCTCCCGCTCACCTGGAAAGCGGGTTTGCTCATCCAAAGCATGATTGTAAATCAGCCTGGAACGCACCATCCACTGCTTCTGCAATTCATGCGACCACAGGATCAAATCCGTCAACGGGCCTTCTGCGGGTGCATACAACTCCACAATCAACCCCACTGAGCTGACATTCCAGTAGTTGACGATTTGCAGTAAAGGCTGATTTTCCTCACTCATGTCTGCAATTTACCAATTTCTAATTCCCCATAACAGCAGGTTTGATCACCTCAATGCCCGATTTTTTCATTTCAGTTTTCAGGTGATTAAATTGATTTTCACCTTCATACGTGCCAATTATCGCTCCTCCTGACCCCGTAAACTTAGCGCTCACCCCGCATCCGCGGGCCAGTTCCACCATGCGGACATCCCGCGGATTCAGGGCCATGATCGTTTTGCGAAGTTCAAAATTCTGATCCAGCAGAGGCCCGATTTCCCGGCCTCTCCCCTGCCGCATCAGGCCCATGGCCTGATCTGTGAGCTGGGCAAAGCCATGCATGGCCTGCCTCACTCCACCCTGGCCCTGCTCAAAACGCTCCCGTAAATCAGCATGACTCACTTCTGAGCCCAGGGCCGCCCCGCGGTCGAAAGCCAGATAAATATCAGGCAACCAGCTTTTGGGAAAGGGCTCATATTGACCACCCAATACAGGATCGAATTTTTCCCGGGAAAAATTCATGAAAACGGGCTGCTCATAGGCCTGAGCCACCCGATCCTGCAAACCTGCTGGAATCCTCAATTCTTTGGTTTCCACGGAAAGAACCAGCATAGCCAGCAAAGGCGGGGGTAATTCCACTTTATAAAAACCCATCAGCGCCCGAAATGTGGCCGTAATAATGGCGCTGGAGCCAGCCAGGCCCAGGCGATTGGGAATATTGGAGCGATAGCTGATGCGAAAATTGGCCGCAGGAACTTTGAAGCCTTCGCGGGTAAAATAGGTGTAAAACACCTTCAAAGCGGCTTTGATCAGGCGAATTCCCCCGTAATATCCATACAGATCAATTCCCTGAACCAATTCCCCCAGGCTGCTAAAAGTCAAATTATCCCGCTCTCCAGGCACGATTTCCAGCAAATCTGAGGGCTCAATTTCCACTTCTGCCTGAAAATTGCTGAACACAAACGCAATGGTCTTGCCGTGATAACCGTCAGAAGGATTTCCCACCAGGGCAGCTCGGGGAAAGGCAATTCCAGTAAACTTTTCCATGGATGGGATTATTTTTCCAGGCTTTTGAAGTCGGCCACGGAAATGGCGGCCAGGGAAATCAGACAGTAACTCAGAAAGTAATAAAAGCCATTGTGGAGGGTCGCATGGACGTTTTCATTAGCCCTGATCGCCATAAAGGCAATCAGAATGGCTATCACAAAAACGTCGGCCATGGACCATTTCCCAATGATATACACCACTTTGTGCAGGATTTCCGCCCTGGGGCGCAGCGCTTTGATCAGGAACAGGCACAGCATGAGCATGGCTTTGGAAATGGGCACCACGATGCTGAAAAGAAGAATCAGAAAAGCCACAAATCCGTTTTTATTCTCAAACAGGCTTTCAATGGAGGAAACCACACTTTGGGTTTCGTGCATCACCGTGGAACGGGTGAAAAGCAGATCAAGGGAAATATCCAGAGTCAGCACGGGTGTAGTCAGGCCCGGATACAAAAAAGCCAGGGAAAGGACCGTGAGGGCCAGTGAAATCCAGTTTCGAATGCTCAGATTGGGGATCATTTCCAGCAAAAATAGAGAAATCCGCGGGTGGATGAAATCTTATTTGCAAATCGGGTTTGACAATTGCACGGAAATAGAGAAATTCGGTCTCTGATAAAAATCAAAATTAACATGAAAAAACTCAGCTATACCTCACTGATCCTGGGCCTGGCACTGATATTTTCCTTTGCCCAGGCATTTGCCGTTTCAGGCAATGAAACAAATCAGCAAACCACTGCCCGCAATGGCCGGGTGAGCGGCGCAGAAAGAATGCAAAACGAAAGTCTGGAAGCCCTTCCCCAATCTGCCAGTGAGCTCGCCACCACTCCTGCTGCCTCAGAAATGAAAGCTCCCGTAGCCGCCAAAGCCGACAAGCAGGCCCGCAAGCAAATGCGTCGTCAGGCCAGCAAACTCATGTGGAAAAAGATGTTTTCCCCCGGGAAAACCAAAGAAGTGGACTTCGTCCTGATCGTAATCCTGACCATCCTCCTGCCCCCACTGGGCGTATATCTCTACGATGGCACCGCCTCCACCAACTTCTGGATCGACCTGATCCTCTGGCTGATTGCCGTTTACTTTGGAGGTTTGATCTTTGGTTTGCTTGTAATTTTCGACGTGGTTGACCTGGGATAAGCAAATCCACTGATTACCTTAGATAACATATCGTTTGAGTTCAGCGGTCGCTTCCTGTACAAGGATTCGACCTGGCAGATCAAGCCCGGCGACCGCGTAGGACTGATTGGCCGTAATGGGACAGGAAAAACTACCCTGCTCAAACTGATTGTAGGCGACCTCACCCCCACCGCGGGCAAGGTGAGTATGGCCAAAGATTGCCGCATTGGCTATCTGCACCAGGAGTTACTTTCCTTTGAATCAGGCGATTCTGTGATCGAAGTAGCCATGGAGGCCTTTGCCCCCGCGCTCAAACTGAAGGAGGAAATTGACCAATTGCTGGTTGATTTGGAAGGAAATCCCGATCCGCAGCTGATCAGCCGCCTTTCAGACAAGCAGCATCTTTTTGAGGCCATGGGCGGCTACAACATGGAAACCAGTGTGCACGAGATTCTGGGCGGACTGGGTTTTCCCGAAGAAGTGCAAAAAGCGCCTTATCACAACCTTTCAGGAGGTTGGCGCATGCGGGTGATGCTGGCCAAACTGCTCCTCACCCAACCCGATGTGCTCCTGCTCGATGAGCCCACCAACCACCTCGACCTGCCCTCCATTGAGTGGCTGGAAGGGTATCTGGCTTCCTTCAAAGGCGCCTACGTGATCATTTCCCACGACCGTTTTATCCTGGATCGTCTGGTTACAAGTACGCTTGAAGTGGCGCATCAGCGCTTCCATTTTTATAAGGGTAACTATACTTTTTACCTCGAGGAGAAGGAGATTCGCGAAGAACAACTGAAACGCGAGTACGACAACCAGCAAAAAATGATCAAGGACACGGAGCGATTTATCAATCGTTTCCGCGCCAAAGCCACCAAGGCCCGTCAGGTGCAAAGCAAGATCAAACTGCTGGATAAAGTGGAACGAATTGGTGCGCCAGAGTCCGAGGGAAGTGATGTGAGAATCAAATTCTCGCCTTCTGTTCAGCCCGGGAAGCAGATTCTGGAAATAGATATCAAGGGAAAACGTTACGGGGATAAACTCATTTTCACCCCCTGCAAAGCCTCCATTGTGCGGGGCGACAAAATCGCTTTTATTGGAGCCAACGGAATGGGAAAATCCACGCTGTTGCGCATGATCGGGGAGATTGAGCCTTTTGACGGACAGGTCTCCTATGGGACCAACGTGCAGCCCTCCTTTTTTGCCCAGCACCAACTCGAATCCCTCACCCAGACCGACACCATCCTGCAGGAAATGCGCGGTTTTGTGATGAAAAAAGGCGAAACCTATGTGCGGAATATTCTGGGGGGATTTCTCTTTTCAGGTGACGATGTGGAGAAAAAGATTAGTGTGCTTTCAGGTGGGGAAAAAAGCCGGGTTGCTTTGGCCAAAACCCTCATGCTGGAAGCCAATTTTCTCCTGCTTGACGAGCCCACCAACCACCTCGACATTGGCAGCATTGAAATCCTGATTCAGGCGCTCAATGGCTATGAAGGCACCTATGTGGTGGTATCTCACGACCGTTATTTCCTGGGCAAAGTGGCCAATAAGATTTGGTACATTGAAAATCATATTCTCAAAGAATACCCCGGCACCTACGAGGAATTTGAATATCACCGCAAACTGAAGTCCGGAATTCCTGCCGCTGCGCCCGTACAATCCGTGAAAACGGCGGAGGAACCCAAGGAAAAACACGACTACTGGGCAGACAAGGAAAAGCGGAAAAAGGAGAAGCGGGTGCGCAATCAGTTTGAGAAGGTGGAAGCGGAAATCATGGAACTGGAGGAGAAAAAGGAAGCCCTGATGGAAAAAATGAGCAGTCCCGACATGGCGCGTGATTTTGAAGGGCTGGCCAATATCCAGAAAGAAGTGGATGCCATCGACCTCCGCCTGGAAGCCCTCAATCCTGAATGGGAAAAACTGGCCGAAGAGCTCGAAGAACTCGAAAACTGATTTTCCAGGTTGCAATTCAAATTCAGGTACAATATTTGCCTTGTTTTCCTGGTTTAATCCATGGAAATTGGCCCCCAGGCATGCAAAATTTATTCAAAATCCTTCCCCTTTGGAGCGTTCTCCTGATCGCCTCCCTCCTCCCCGGCTTCAATTTCGCCCAAAATGCGACCCTGGAATACCGCGACATGGTGTACGACCCGGCTATTCGTACCATTCAGTTTTATGTGGAAGGCAATGAAATGGGCTATCCCATCATTCCCCTGCGCTCGCCCGGTCGTCTCATCCTCGAATTCGACGAACTGGTGCCCTGGGACCAGGATCCCGAGGATTTCTACGTGGGTTTTCTGCCTGCCGATGCCAACTGGGAGCCCGTAA
This sequence comes from Bacteroidia bacterium, assembly GCA_020635905.1. GTDB lineage: Bacteria > Bacteroidota > Bacteroidia > J057 > JADKCL01 > JACJYV01. Next base: position 263,635 of record JACJYV010000004.1, on the reverse strand, counting down.
ACGTGCTTCCCATTGAATTTCTGGACGGGGTCACCTACGACCGCATCTACAACTGGCAGCGATCACAGAACACCAAAGTGCCTTATTTTCACTACGAATACATCCTGGATCCCGAGCGAATCGCCTTCACCCAAAGTGGAAATTACCTGTTGTATGTGTACCGTGCGGGCGACGAGGAAGATATCACCTTCAGCCGCAGGATGATCGTGGCAGATAATAAGGTGGGGATCAAACCCAATGTGGGTCAGACCATTGACGTATCGCAGCGCATGCGCCTGCAAACAGTTTCCTTTGACCTCTTTACCAGCGGCATGCAGATCAATAACCCCTACCAGGACCTTGAAGTGGTGATTCTGCAGAATTTTCGTTGGGATAATGCCGCCACTCACGTGCAACCTCAGTTTGTGCAGGGCGATCGTTTACAGTATGTTTTTGATGCAGCCACGGAATTCAAAGGAGGCAACGAATACCGCATGGTGGACCTGCGCAGCACCCGCTTCCATTCTCAGCGCATGGAAAGCGTGCGCGACCTCGATTCCATCTTTTACGTGCGTCTCTGGCCCGAGGAACCCCGCCTCACCAATCGCTACCTGAGTCAGTACGATTTCAATGGCAGCTACTTTGTGGGGGTGCAGGAATGGCCCAATGCCGACTACGAAGCTGATTACCTGCTGGTGAAATTTTCCCTCAATTTTCCCGAATCCATGGGCAATGACAAGGTGTATCTCTTCAGTAAAATGACGGATTGGCGGGCTCAGGATGAATTTGAGTGTGTTTTCAATGCAGATACCCGCCGCTACGAAACGGGCGTCCTGCTCAAGCAGGGCGTGTACGATTACCAATACGTAGTCAAAGACGGAAAAACAGGCCACCTCGACGAATCACGCCTGGAAGGGTCCCATTATGAGACGGAAAACGTCTATTCTATCCTGGTTTATTACAAAAACTTCACCGACCGCAACCACCAGTTGGTGGGGATTGCTCATATCAATTATTTTAAATAAGATTTTAGAGAATTAGATTTTAGATGTCAGACAATTAGATTTTAGACAGTTAGATATCAGATGTAAGAGAAGAAGCAAAGGTTCATTGCTCTCTGCTAATTGACAATTGATTTCCGTTCATTGCTCTCTGCTAATTGTTAATTGATTACTTGGCTATCTTGTCCTTCAGGCTGGTGAGGCTTTTGAGCAGATTATACCAGAAGGGTGCACCAAGAGACGCTGCGGCGATGGTCATTACAAAGCCCAGAATTTTCAGCAGAATGGAAGCCCAGAGTTTATTGCCCGTTTTACCTTTGCTGAAGTTGAGGTCCCAGAAATTGCCATTAAAATTCCAGCCGACGGGCAGGGTTTCCATTTTATCCACGGCCACCTGTGCTTCCTGGAGAATTTCACCAATGGATTTTCCACTGGTGTCCGCGGGAGTAGGTTCGGGAAGTTCGGAAACAGTTTGACCGCCACTGGTATCGGCCTCTGCTACTTCCACCCCAGGGGCAGTTTCCACTGCATTGGGGTCTTGCTTGGGGGACCAAACCTCAGATTTTTTCTCCACCACCTGCTGCACCGTGACCAGGGTTGCGGCCCGCAGGTCGTTGTCGTTCCAGAGTTCACGCCCCAGTTCGAGGGTATCTACGTTGAAACCCACAGTGATGATCACCGAGAGGACCAGGATCACCATGCGCACATTGGCACGATACCATTTGCCCACATCTCCCATGGCCTCATCAAAGACGGATTCCATGGTTTTGCGTACATCAGCGATTTTGCCCTCGGCGGCGTCAATCTTGGCCAGCAGGGTCTTTTGTATTTTATTGTCGCGCAGGCGGTCGGCGAGCCGGGTACGGAATTTGATGATTTTTTCGCTTTCCTCCCATTTGCTCACCAGATTGAGGGCCGCTTCCTCGATTTTGTCATTGGAGAAGCGCAGGCGAATCAATTCTTTCACATTGGCAAACTTATCCCCTTCCCGCACCAGGGCATCCAGGGTTTCCTTTGCGGCAGCAAACTCTCCATCAGGCAGATTCAGGGCGCGCAGTCGGCCCAGCAATTCGTCGTAACAGTCTTTGCACTGGGTGGCAGGATCAATGCCCTGAAAAATCTCCATGATTTGGCCCGCGAGAGGCGAATCCTTGTAATAATCCTCCAGAATGCCCTTTAGGGTGCCCACAATCGGGGTTTCCAACACGCCCACAATGCGGTTGAGCGTTTTCTGAATACCAGGATCAGTCATGGTTTTGTTGATCTCTGACTTCAGATTTTTCACAAAATCTGATTCCTGGGCCTCGTCTTTGGGCACGAGAATATCGAATAGAACCCCCGAGAACTTAGAGGCTTCAATCCAGTCTTTTTTGCCGATTTTTCCTTCCAGGCGCGACCAGATTTCGGGATTTGAATAGAGTGCAGTGGCCAGTCCGCTGGGGTTGGAGGAAGTGGCTTCGTCGTTAAGAAACTTGCGAATACCGTCTTCCAGGTGCTTGGAGCGTTTGTCGGTCAGCTGGGCAAAAGCTTCGTAAATGCCCGAGCAAATGGTGCTCACGGCAAAATATACCAGGGCCAGGCCGAGGGCTACTTCAATGATTTCAATTCCGAACATGGTATGTGGCTTTAGGGTTTTTGCTGTCTAAATCTTTTCAGATTCAATATAACAGGAATTTTCCTGTGTTTTAACCCTGCTGATTGTTTTTTTAGGCATCCAGTGAACTGGGACCGAACCTTCCGCGGCTCAATTCTTTGATTCCCTTCTGAACTTTGATTTTCAGATCCTCCTTGAATTTGGCCACTTTGGCCAGAATTTCAGGATCGGAAGCACCCAGAATCTGAGCGGCCAGAATGCCTGCATTCTGACCCGCGTCCAGGGCCACGGTGGCGACAGGCACCCCGGGAGGCATTTGCAAAATGGACAAAACAGAATCCCAGCCATCCATGGAAATGGAGGCTTTGACCGGCACCCCGATCACGGGAAGCGGGGTCAGGGCGGCCACCATGCCGGGCAGATGCGCGGCACCGCCTGCGCCGGCAATGATCACACTCAGGCCGCGGTCCACCGCGGTGCGGGCGTAATCAAACAAGCGCTCAGGGGTGCGATGGGCCGACACCACAGTCAGTTCGAAGCCAATCTGTAAGTCTTCCAGGATTATGGCAGCGGCTTCCATGACCCTCAGGTCTGAAGTGCTGCCCATGATGATACCTACGCGGGCTTTTTTCATGAGACAACTTTCAGGGTTTGTTTTACAAAGATAGCTTTTTCGCGGGCCGCTTCAACTGTTTCTCCCAGAATGGTAACATGCCCCATTTTGCGAAAGGGACGGGTTTCAGCCTTGCCATAGAGGTGGACAAAAACGCCGGGGATTTTTTTCACTTCGTCAAGCCCCTGGTAGCGGGCCGGGCCTGCGTAGCCCTCCTCCCCCAGCAGATTGACCATCACTGAGGGCGAAATCAGGTCTGTATTACCCAGGTCAAGGTCGAGGATGGCACGGATGTGTTGCTGGTACTGGGAGGTAATATTGCCTTCAATGGTCTGGTGGCCGCTGTTGTGGGGTCGGGGCGCACATTCGTTGACCAGCAGATCGCCTCCAGCAGTGAGGAACATTTCCACGGCCATGATACCCACCTGGGCAAAGGCTTCCGCAGTTTTGCGGGCGATTTCTTCGGCCCGATGGGCCTGTGCTGCGGTCAGCGTGGAGGGACAAAACAGAAACTCGACCAGGTTGGCGGTGGGATGAAACTCCATTTCCACCGCAGGAAAGCAACTGACCTGACCCGAAGGGTTGCGGGCCACCATGACGGAAATCTCCTTTGCATTGGGCACAAATGCCTCAATCAGTCCGGGCTGGTCGGGAACTGAGGTCCAGTCCTCGCGGGTGCGGATAATGTTCACTCCGCGGCCGTCGTAGCCACCTGTGGCCAGTTTGTGGACGAAGGGAAGGGGAAAATCAATTTCGGCGAAGGCTGGCTTTTGCGAAAAGATGAAGAAATCAGCAGTGGGAATGTTGTTTTCGCGGTAAAATTCCTTTTGCCAGCATTTATTCTGAATGGTTTTGAGGTGTGGTGCGGTGGGATACACTGTTTTTCCCTCCCGGGCCAGGTCGGCCAGGGCCTTCACATTCACGTGCTCGATTTCAATCGTGACCAGATCCACTGACCGGCCAAAGGCCATAACGGTATCATAATCCATGAGATTTCCGACCGCGAAGCGGTCGGCGAGGTGGGCACAGGGGGCATCAGCCGCGGGATCGAGCATGGCCACCAGAAGGCCAAATTCGCGGGCAGCAGGCAGAAGCATGAGGCCAAGTTGGCCGCCACCCAGGATTCCCAGAGTTCTGGGGGAAGAACTGTTTTTGTTCATGGGGCAAAAATGAGAAAAAATGGTTTGACAGGGAAATTTTTCTGGCGGCTGGAGGCCGCAAGTTCCCGGGCCTTGGCCGGTGTGGGAGAAAAATGCCAGCCCTGGTATATGGCTGGCATTTTTGGAGGGTGGCCCCGAATCCCTTCGGGGGCGGGACAGCGGCCACAGCCCCCGAAGGTGTAAACGGGCCATGGGCCCGCTTCCTGAGAGAGACCGCTTTGCAGGTGAGATTATTCATAACTAACCCTTTCTGATGCATGCTGACCGGGAAACTGGATTGACAGGATCTGAAACACAGCTTACATTTTGGTTGAAAATGGCTCAAATCCGCCTAAAATTGCATCAAAGTTGATATTAATGCGCCGGGGGTTGTTAATTTTTGCAGGCCGGGGCTGCGATCTTTGAATTGTTCAACAAACCCATACAACAAAAAAATAATCCCATGAAACGACTCGCCCAAATCTCCGCCCTCCTGATGGTGCTCGCCCTGTGCAACACGGGAAATCTTTTCGCTCAGTCTCAGGCTCAATCTGGACAAAGCATGGAGCAAAGGATCGTGCTGCCTGCGCATTATCAACCTGAAGCAAGCTGGCTTCAGGGCTGGCAATATTGCATGGGAATTCAGTCGAATCCCATCTGGTTTTTGGAGCAGGCCTCCCTGGGAGAAGCTGAAGGGCTTTTCAGAAATGAAAAGACGGGCGGGCTCATCCTGCTGGTAGCGCTGGATGAGAAAACCATGAAAGAGGAGTTGAAAGACCTCGATTTCACCCAGTCGGGTGGAGATGGCACCCTGCTCTGGTCGGATCAGGAAGTGCGGGAAACGGCCCCTGGCATGTGGTCGGCCCTGTTTCGGGGCACCATTACGGGTCGGGAAGTGGTGGTCAGATATGACCTGATCGAGCGGCAAAACGGGGCGCTGATGCTGACCCAGATTTTGCCCGGGGCAAATCCTTCCATTGCTCAACTGACGGAAGCTGAAGCCATTGCCATGGATATTCCGGCTCTGCAAATGGATTTCATCGCTGCAATTGGGAACCCCTAAACCTTTGAATATCAGCGTTGAACTTGTTTCAGAAATGCTCACTTACCCCTTAAAAAAATATTTCAGGAAGTTCAATTTCAGTTCCCTGGCTTCGGCTGGGGGATTTTTTTTAGCTGCGAGCAACAGGCTTCTAGCTGCGAACTTCCTGATAAGGTGGATTTTATCATAATTTCAATCAAGGCAAATAAGATGAACGGTTATTAAGCAGTATCCAAACTGTAATCCCAAAAGGTTACTCGGGTAAACGTTATGCTGGCAAAACTGTCTCTCACTGGCTACAATCGCTTCACTTATACACAATTAGTGATTTCCGTTTGCGATCAAATAAATGGAGTTTTGAGACGTTTATCCTGCGAAGGCAGGTGGTTTTTCTATTGATCGATAAGATATGACGACCCGCATTTACTCATTTCTGGGAATTTTCTTCCTCCTTTTCACTTCCGTTCAGGCGCAAAAAATCGTGTGGCAAAAGCTGTATGGCGGCCTAATGTATGATCAGGCCTGCGAGCTGATCGAGATGCCCGGCCGGACTTTTTTGATCGGGGGCGAAACCCAATCCACAGACGGAATCGGGGAAGGCAACCACCTGGCAGGGATTGAAGACATTGTGGTGGCCAAGGTTTCGGCCAATGGCCGGGTGATCTGGCGCACCATTGTGGGTGGTACAGGCCGCGAAACATTCGCCCAGATGAAGGTCACGCCCGACCAGGGCGTGGTGGTGGTAGGTACCACGACTTCTCCCGACGGAGACATCAATAAAAAACACCGTGGGTTCGAGATTCTGGTGATCAAACTGGATGCCATGGGTAAGAAAGAGTGGGTGAAAACCTACGGCGGCAACGGCAATGACAAGGGCTACTGCATCTGGCCCAATCCTGACGGCACCTACCTGGTTGGCGGCGAATCGGGCTCCCTGGATGGCGATATGACCTACTCCCGCGGCGGCCTCGACGCCTGGTTTGCCAAACTCGACGAAAAGGGAGAGGTGGTCTGGACCAAGTCTTTTGGCGGACCCGAAAATGAGCAGGTGAAGGACATTATTCAATTGCCCAACCGCCAGATTCTGGTATGTGCCACTTCCACCTCTGAAAGCCACGATATCAAAGATCCCAAAGGGAAGAAAGACGCCTGGGTTTTTATGATGTCGCGGAATCTCGATTTTATCTGGAATAAAAATTATGGAGGCAGTGATTATGAAGAGCTTGCCGCAGTAATTCCCAACCGTCAGGGTAATTTTGTGGGAGTGGGAACCTCTTTTTCCGGCAACGGAGACCTGGCCCGGCAATATGGCCGCGGCGATATCTGGGCTTTTGAATTCAATCAGTGGGGCCAGTTGCTGTGGAGCCGCAATTACGGCGGCAGCAAGTCAGACGGCGCCAATAACATCCGCCAAACCCCGGACGGGGGCTACCTGATTTCGGGTACCACGACCTCAGAGGATGGCATTGCAGCCAAAAACCGCGGCCATTACGACGCCATCCTGATCAAAATTGACTCCACGGGCAAAAAAGAGTGGGCCATGACCGCAGGGGGCGAGGATTATGAAGCATTTTATAATGCCATTGCCCTGCCTACGGGCGATTTTCTGGCCGCTGGATATGCTGAATCTGTGGACGGTGACCTGAGAAACACAGGCAAAGACATGGGCAATGATATGTGGTTTACCAAGATTTCCTTTACGGAAGGCCAGCCTTACGAATCCATGAATTACATGGCCGGGCGGGTTTTGGACAAAACCAACGGTTTTCCCATCAAAGCCGAGATTACCCTGACCAATAACCACAACCTGGATGAAATCGACAAAATCTACGCCAATGAGACGGACGGGCTGTATTTGCTGGAATTGCCCTCGGGCAGCCAGAAAGTGAGCGTCAATTTTATCGCTCCCGGTTACATGTTTTATGGGCAGGACGTGGATCTGGATCTCTTGACCAAAAGCCCTGAAATCCATCTGGATGTGCAACTGGAGCCCATCAGGGTAGGTTCCAAGGCCATTTGCAATAACCTTCATTTCGTAACGGGCGAATGGGACCTGCAGCATGCGGAATCGGGCCCAGGCCTGGCCCGTTTGCTGTATTTCCTCAAATTGAATCCCAACGTGAAATTTGAAATTGCAGGATTTACGGACAATACCGGAAATATCAGCCACAAAAAAGAGCTATCCCAGCGCCGGGCAGAGTCAGTGCGCGACTACCTGCTCCTACAGGGCATATCAGGCCGCAGAATGTCGGTCATGGGCTACGGGATGGAGCAGCCCGTGGCTGAAAACGATACAGAAGAAGGCCGGGCTGCCAACCGCCGGGTGGAAATCAGGATCACAGGATTCGAGTGAGGAAAAATCGCGGTTTGAAATCCGCAAGGTTTTTCACAAATTAGCCCAGTCAATCGTGGCCGGGGAAAATCCATTATTGGGAATATTTTCCGGTCATTCGCAATCAACTTTCGGGAATAAGGGGTCTGAGCAAGGGAAAACCAGAGGTGGTTTTCCGGGTTTAATGAATTACGAATGGGAAACCTGGCCGAAGCCTTATTACATAGCGCTCTCCTGATTGGAGCCTTCATGGTTTTGATGTTCCTGCTGGCTCAGGTGCTCAAAAACAACAGTATCGTGGATATTGGATGGGGAATCGGCTTTGTGCTGGTGGCAACTTATACATTTTTCACTCAGCAGGTTGAATTTCCGACCCGGCCTTCGCTGGCGCTTTTGATGACCTGGGCTTGGGGCATCAGGCTGGCCTGGCACATTGGAGCCCGAAACTGGGGAAGAGGCGAAGACCCGCGCTATGCCAAATGGCGGGAAGAATGGGGCAAAACCGTGGTTTGGCGTTCCTTTTTGCAGGTTTTCATGCTGCAGGGCATCATCATGTGGGTTGTTTCCCTACCCATTCAGTTTGTAGTCGCTGAGCAGACTCCCCCACCCTCCTCCCTGGATTGGCTGACCATTCCCGGCGTTGCCATCTGGCTGATTGGCTTTTTGTTTGAAGCCATTGGCGATCTGCAACTTATGCTTTTCATCCAAAAACCTCAGCCCAAACCGCGCTTTCTTACCACCGGCCTTTGGGCCCTGACCCGTCATCCCAACTATTTTGGGGAGGCTTTGCTTTGGTGGGGATTTTTCCTGGTGGCCTTGGGTAGTGAAAATGGAATTTTCACTATTGTCAGTCCGCTGATCATTGGCTTTTTGCTGCTCAAGGTATCGGGCATTCCCATGCTGGAGGCACCTTATAAGGGGAATGCTGAGTTTGACGCTTATAAGCGCAGAACGAGTGCATTTTTTCCGTGGTTTCCCAAAAAGGACGTGCAGTGAAATTTGCGGAAATTCCATACCAACCCCTGACAGAAAACTCCCTGGGAACGGAGTTGCAACGATTGGTGGATAATTTTTCGGCCGCCAAAACCTTTGCCCAGGCCCGCAAAGCTTTCGTGGAGGTGCAGGAATTTCAAATCAGATTTCAAACCCACTGGACCCTGAGCTTTCTGCGCATGCTCGCAGGCGACGAAGGACTTGACTATAAGGCAGAATACCAGATCAATAACGCCATCGGGCCGAAATTGGGGGAGAAAATGGGCATTTTCTACCAAAATCTGCTGGATTCACCCTTTTTACCCCAACTGGAAGAAGGATTCGGCCGGCAAATCACCCACCTGGCCGAGAGCTTTGTGCGACAAGATCAGCCCCAACTGACGGCTTTTAAGCTGAGGGAAACAGAACTGGTCAACGAGTTCAGGCAGAATTTTCAGGGTAAATCTTTCAAAATCGGGGACAAGGAGGGAAATTTCTCTCAATGGCTGCACTGGATGAAGGTGGCAGAACGCCCCAAACGGAAAACCATTTCTGACGGGATTCTCGATTTTGCCATGCTCAAGGATGAGTTTCTGGCGGATATTTTTCAGAAAATGGTGGCCAACCGTCATGAAATGGCCCGGGCAGCGGGATTTGAAAATTATCTGCAACTTGGTCACCTGGTGCACAAACGGCAGGGAGTTTCCTATGCCCAACTGCACGATTTTGCCCGCGGCATCAAAACTCATTTTGCCGAATTGGGCCGCAAAATCACCCATTTGCAGGAAAAGATGATCGGGGTAAAAACCCTGGCTTATTATGACCGGGCCACTTTTTCCGAGTATGACTGGGCTTCGTCCATGACCCTGGGCCAGGATGAAATCGAGCGGTCGCTCGAACGGTGCCTGGGTGAGATCTCACCCCAGGTCCATCAATTCACCCAGCGCCTGCGTGAAAATGAACTCATGGTTTTTGCCGGCAAAAACACGGGTTTCAGCTTTTCAGTTTCCCTGCCCGAAGTCCGGCAATCGTTCGTGCATGTGGTCACCCAGCTCGACAACCCGCAGTCGCTGCTCACCCTGTTCCACGAGATCGGCCATGCCTACCAGAACGAACAGAGCTTCCATTGGGACATTTACGACTACATTCACGGGGCTACAGATTCCTCAGAAGTATTTTCCCACGCCATGGAATTTCTGGCCTGGAAGGGCTTAAATCACCTTTTCAGTGGGCGGGATCTGGTTTTATTCAAACTGATTCACCTGGCGCAATCCATCATCCGCATCCTCAGATGCTCCCAGGGATTTGAGCTGGAAGACTTTGTCTATTCCCACCCGGGCTGCGATCTGGGATTGGTGGACGCCAAATGGCTGCAACTGGAGGCCGAATATGGCCGTGAAGTGGATTTTGAGGGCCATCCCTACCTGACTTCAGGAAAAGCCTGGCGGGAATTCGGGCATTTTTACCAATCTCCCCTGTACATTCTTTCCTACGGCCTGGCTACGATTGCGGCTTTGGACATTTTGCGCAAGAGCAAGGAAGATCCCGAAAAGGCCTGGCAGACCTATCAAAGCATGGCCGTGGTAGGCGGAAGTTGCTCCTTTCCTGAATTATTGCAAAAAGCAGGTCTCTCTTCCCCTTTTCAGGAAAATGATTTACAGGAAATTGCTGCCTTTTCCGCCCAACTGATGGAAGAAATGGAAGCTGAACTGGAGAAGTTTCCCTCCCTGACTACACCTTAAATGAAGTGATGGCGGCCTCGATCAGGTCGCAACATTCGTGAATTTGCTCCTCTGTGATCACCAGCGGCGGGGCAAAACGGATGATATGGCGGTGGGTGGGCTTGGCAAGCAGGCCGAGTTCCTTGAGCTTCAGACAAACGTCCCAGGCTTCAAAACCGTTGGTAGGATGGATAACCACGGCATTGAGTAGGCCTTTTCCCCGTACCAGGCTCACCATGGGATGGTTGATGGCCCGCATACGGTCCCGGAAAATTTTACCCAACCGTTCAGCATTTTCAGCCAGATTTTCCTCCTTCACCACATCCAGGGCTGCTCTGGCCACTGCGCAGGCCAATGGATTTCCACCGTAGGTGGAACCGTGCTGACCGGGTTTGATCACGTTCATGACCTCGTTGCGGGTCAGAACCACAGAAACGGGGTAAACCCCGCCTGAAACGGCCTTGCCCAGAATGAGCACATCCGGGTGAACGCCTTCGTGGTCGCAGGCCAGCATTTTACCAGTACGGGCGATGCCCGTCTGAATTTCATCGGCGATGAAAAGCACATTTTGAGCCTTGCACAAATCATAAGCTGACTTGAGGAATCCTTCATCAGGAACCATGATACCTGCCTCACCCTGAATGGGTTCTACCAGAAACCCAACTACGTTAGGGTCTTGCAGAGCCTTTTCCAAAGCCGGCAGATTATTATAGGGAATCATTTCAAATCCGGGCAAAAACGGCCCAAATCCACCCCTGGATTCGGGATCAGATGAAAAAGAAACAATGCCAATGGTTCGTCCATGAAAATTTTTCTCACAGACGATGATTTTGGCCTGATTCTCAGCCACGCCCTTCACCTCATAGCCCCATTTGCGCACCACTTTCAAAGCCGTTTCCACCCCTTCTGCCCCGGAATTCATCATCAGAACCTTGTCGTAGCCAAAAGTTTCGGCCAGGTATTTTTCAGCCTGCCCGAGTTGATCGCTGTGGAAGGCCCGGGAAGTTAGGGTGAGCTGGCAGGCCTGTTCGACCAGGGCTTTGATAATTCTGGGGTGGCAATGCCCCTGGTTTACGGCACTGTAGGCAGACAAAAAGTCGAAATAGCGATTTCCTTCAGGATCCCAGAGAAACACCCCTTCACCCCGGGATAAAACCACAGGCAGGGGATGATAATTGTGAGCGCCGTACTGATCTTCCAGCCTGATGGCTTCTGCAGAGGAAATTCCCATTTTTTCTTTTATCATGCCTTTAAAACGTTGATTTTGAAGCAAATTCTAACATTTCCTTCAGATAGTCAACCCCAAAAAATCCGATCTGGGTTTAAACTGGATAGGCCCTGTTTTTTCCTGAAAAAAGTTTTGTCAGGGGAAAAACAGTGAGAAGGGAGGCTAAAACATCGGGTTTTCAGAAATATTTGGAGGTCCCAATATGAATGCAGAAAGAAATGGTTTGTTCGGAAAGACAGGGATTGATAATTTTGCATAAGGGAACCTCAAAAAACTTCGAATCTCTGCGTTGGACTTGGTTCGGAAATGCTCATTTACCTTAGTAAACTCCGCTTTCCTCACCTGCGTCCGCCTTGATCTTCATCGTTTTTAGAGGTCCCCATAATTTAAAACCTCATAAACCAAAATTAACGCTTATGGACTCCTATTCAAGCGAACCCTCCGGGGTGATGATTGCGTTTGTACTGATCTTTATGCTCGTGATCGTACTGCTTCCCATGATCTTCTTTCTGCTGACCATGCAAAACACGCTTTTGCGGATCCGGCCGGAATTCAGGAAGATTACTCCCGGCCAGGTCTGGCTGACCTTTATCCCGCTCTTTGGCCTGGTTTGGCAATTTATCATGGTTTCGGGCATTGCAGATTCACTGGCTGCTGAGTTCCGCGACCGCGGTATGGTGCCTCAGGAAGAGCGCCCCGGACACGGAATCGGTCTTACCTATTGCATCCTGTATTGCTGTTCCATCATTCCATTCATTGGCTGGTTTACCAGTTTGGGTGGCTTTATTTGCTGGATTGTTTATTGGGTGAAGATCAATAACTACAAGAATCAGCTGGGTGAATACAGAGAACAGCAGGTTTACCAAAATGTAGATCACAGTTTCTGACCGGAAAATCAAGGCATAAAAAAAGGCGTCCCCGCAAGAGGACGCCTTTTTTATTGTTCCATCAGTGATTATTGACCACCTTGAGCTCCACCAGCAGCAGCGGGGCCTACATAGGTCGCATCACCAAATCCGAGGATGAGGATGAAGATTGGGGCCAGGAAAACCAGACCGAGACCGAAACCAGTGCTCTTGCCAAAAGACTTGGCCAGATCGAGCTGGATCAGGATCAGGGCGATGAAGTTGGCGATCGGGATCAGGAAGAGTACGATCCACCATACAGGACGTCCAACAATTTCGAGCAGTACGATAATGTTGTAGATAGGTACGAGGCATGCCCAACCGGGTTTACCAGCCTTGGTAAAAATCTTCCATTGCGCGACTATTGCACCAATAATCACGGCTAAGTAGATAATAGAAAAAATGACTTTCATAGTGATTTGAGTTTTAAATTGTTAATTTATTTGACAAACATTCAGGATAAAAAACATTTGAATTTCGGAATCAGAATTGCTCATCGAATCCCCCACCCTGACCTTGCTGGCCCTGGAATCCACCCACAGGCACTCCGCCGGGACCTACATACTCAGCATCACCAAATCCGAGGATCGGGTAGAAAATCATGGGTAAAAACGCCAGGCCCACGCCAAATCCAGCGCCTTTGCCGTAGGCTTTGCCCATTTCGATGGCAATGATAATCTGGAATACCACGCTTACATAAGGAATCAGGCACAAAACCACCCACCAGGTGGGTTTGCCAACGATTTCAGTCATCAAAACGATGTTGTAAATGGGAACAATTGCCCCCCAACCAGGCTTTCCAGCCTTTTGAAAGGTCTTCCACATACCCGCAAAGGTAAGTATCAGAACTCCAAAGATCAGGATCATAAAGATCAGGAGAAATATCACTCCGGCAGCTCGTTCCATAATGGCGTGTGATCAGAATTATTAAACAATAGTGTGAAATTATAAATATTTCAGGCAAAATTTAATTATTTATTCCGATTTCGAAAAGAAAATTTATCCAACCCCGACAATCGCCCCTCTAACTTAGGTTTGTCCCCAAATAAGATTTATATTTGCGTCCCCAAAAACGAAACCCCAATCATGGCAAGGATTCTTACTGGCATACAGAGTACTGGCATTCCCCACCTGGGAAATATTCTGGGTGCGATTGTTCCGGGCATTCAATTATCCCGGGATCCCCAAAACGAATGCTTTTTCTTCATTGCAGACTTTCATTCCCTCACCACCGTGCACGATCCGCAGGTCCTGAGGGAAAATACCTACTCCACTGCTGCAGCCTGGCTGGCTTTCGGATTTGATACCAAAACCGGATTCTTTTACCGTCAGTCAGATATTCCTGAGGTTACTGAACTGAGCTGGTTTCTTTCCAATTTCATCAATCATTCCAGGCTTGAACTGGCTCACTCTTTCAAAGACAAGAAGGAGCAGGGAATTGAGGCCAATGGCGGTCTCTTTTTCTACCCTGTGCTGATGGCCGCTGATATTCTTTTGTACGACGCTCAGGTAATTCCCGTGGGAAAAGACCAGAAGCAACACATTGAATATACCCGGGACATCTGTGGAAATTTCAACCGCACCTACGGTGAAACCCTGATCATGCCTGAGGCAAGAATTCAAAAAGAAGTCGCCATCGTGCCCGGCACGGATGGCCGCAAAATGAGCAAGTCCTACGGCAATACCATTGACATTTTCGAAGACGACAACCGCCTTTACAAGCGGATCAAAGGGATAAAAACCAGTACCGTGCCCATGGGCAGCCCAATTGACCCGGATACCTGTACCGTGTTTGCACTTTTTTCCCTGATTGCCAACCAGGATCAGACGGAAGAATTGCGCAAAGACTACCAGGCTGGAAGCATTGGATTTGGCCATGCAAAAGCCAGACTTTTTGAGGTGATGAAGGAAAAATTTGCTGCTGAAAGGGTCAAATTCAACGAATTAATGACGGACAAGCGCCTGATTGATAGCCTCTTGCACGACGGCGCAGAGAAAGCTGGTATCGTGGCTTATGAAACCCTGGCCAGGGTACGCGAAAAGATCGGTTACAATAAATTTGCCTATTACGCCCAATAACTATAATTTCGACCAATGCACATCGCCATAGCGGGAAACATCGGCTCAGGTAAAACCACCCTTACCACTCAATTGTCCAAATATCTTGGATTTGAACCGCATTACGAAGACGCCGAAACCAATCCCTATCTGTTTGATTTCTACTCGGATATGCAGCGTTGGTCTTTCAACCTGCAGGTTCACTTTCTGAATACCCGTTTCCGCAAGATCATCGATATCCGTACCCACGGAATCAACATCATTCAGGACCGGACCATCTATGAAGATGCGCAAATCTTCGCCCCCAACCTGCATGCCATGGGCCTCATGGCCAAACGCGACTACGAAACCTACCGTGCGCTGTTTGAAACGGTCAATGGGCTGGTTGAGCCTCCTGATTTGCTGATTTACCTGCGTGGTTCTATTGCGAGTCTGGTGGATCAGATTCAACAGCGTGGCCGCGAATACGAAGATTCCATCCGTCTCGACTACCTGCGCCGCCTCAATGAGCGCTACGAAGCCTGGTACGAAAGTTACAACCTCGGCAAAAAGATCGAAGTTGTGATCGACGAACTCAATTTCCGCGACAATCCCGAACACCTCGGCATCATTGTTAACCGCGTGAAAGGTGAGCTTTTTGGGCTTTTTAAGTAGTTTTAGCCAGTTTACGGTTTACGGTTTACGGTTGCGTTGTGGATTCTGATCCATTTTGGGTGAGTATCTTCCAGTTCCTGTTTAGGCTGAACGCTGATCGCTGACGGCTATTTTCTAATAAACTGTTGGTCCTGTGTGCTTTTCCTTGCTGTGGCCATTCTGGCCATTGTGGTAAGCCGTATCCAGAAGGATTTCAGGATCAATTGCTGCCTCGATTTCTTTGTCCTGCAAAGCTTCAGCAGGGATGGGATCGGTCTCTTCGTCGCTGGTGGCAAATTTATCACGAATCCAGCGGGGCAGGAGAATAGCACCCGCAATCAGAAATGGGTAATACCCATACAGACGCCAAAGCAACCCAATGGGGTCAATCATACCCTTATTTTCAATGAATTCGCCCAGAAATTTACCGAAAATAAACTCAGCAATGCCCGCTCCACCCGGACTTACAGGAATGAGCAGAATCACCCACATGTAAATCTGGCGGGAATATACTATCAGGTGATCGATGGTCACGGTATGGGCAAATGCAGCCAGAATGGCGTTGATGATGAGGTAGCGACCTGTCCAGGTCAATAAGGTGGAGCCAAAGGCTTTCAGCCAGAAGACCATTGATTTACCCCGCATTTCAGCGGAAGCCACGATCAGGTCCTCGCCTGCCTTCTCCGCGCCTTCGCGCCAGCGCTTCAGGAAGCCAATCCTGAAAACCACCTTGATGAAATTGCTGAGGGATTTGGGATTGATAAACAGGCCGTAGGCCAGAAAAACCGTGTAAACGAATAAAAAGATGTATCCCAGCCAGAAAATGGAGGACAGGCCCATTCCCAGGAAGGAAGTATCATCTGAAAGGTTGCCCAGGAATTCGAACATTTGCCTGTAACCCACCACCAGCAGGAATACGGGCACCATGAGCACAAAGAATAGTTCGTCGAGGAAGGCCGTGAGGAGGACAATCGCAGTGGAACGCCCGGCATTGATCTTTTCTTTGGCCAGCAAGAACAGGGCAAAGGCCGTGCCGCCCACAATGGACGGAGTCACGGCGGAGGCAAATTCCCACAAGAAGATGACGATCGCACCCCGTTTGAAACTGAGTTGAAAATCAGTAAGGAGACGGATGCGGTAAATGTAGGCCGTTTCCCTCACTCCCACCATCAGCAGGCCTACAAACAGCCAGCCAAAGGTACCCAATGACCAGTTAACGCTGCCAAAGGCTGCGGGATCAAAATTTCTCCAAATGAGGAAACCAGAAATTGAAAGGCCAATCAACACCGGCCAGATAATGCGGCGGGGTGTAAATTGTTGCAGTAATTTATTCTGCTTATCGGCCGAAGTAGGCGCTAACGGTTTTGTTGAACTCATTCGCTTTGCGTGAGCAAAGCCTGCACAGCAAGTTACCTTAGAGATCAATCCACGGCACGGATTAATCAAAACTGCAGTCCGGCTTTTCTCTTTTCTCTTCGGCTAATTTTTTAAACCAGACTGAAAAATAAATGCAAAAAATCCCATCGTTGGCTTACGCCGTGTCTCTGCTAAAGTTACACTTATTTTTTTCGAAGTAAAAAAACGAAACCCCCTTTTTCGTACATGGGGATAAAATATCTGTGCCATTGAAAAAACCTCCAACTGATCGCATCTTTCCGCGCCACCATGTACACGTCCTTATCCACATTTCCCCGAATCAACCAGGTTCTCCACTCCTCTTCAGGCATTTCACGGCGGTCCTCAGGCATTACTTCTGCGTAATAATACTGGGCATAGCTTTTAAAACCCGCCACCAAAAAGTAAGCATCCTTGTCCTTCATCTCACGGTAAAAATCTGTAGCCGTTTTTTGGGAATACTCAGCCACTTTGGGCGCCACAGTTTTGTTCAGGCCATTCATGAAGATCATAGTCACGAGGCATTGAAGAGCCAGAAAGGCCAGCCATTTCTTTTTCAAAATCAGGATTAATCCACCCAGGGTTCCCAACAAAAAGATCAATCCCCAGATAAATTCCCAGCCTGACCAACTTACAGAAAGCTGCATGGCGCCTTTCACGTAAGGATTCTCCACCTGGGGTGCCCAGTTTTGCAGGTGAGAGGCAAGATAATTTATCCCAAGGGTCGCCCCACCCAAAAGTGCCACACTCAATACAAAATGCAGCCCCATGTCAGGGGTGAATTTTTTGCGCCCCTTCAGAATCTCATAAAAGAAGAGTGCGGCCAAAAAAGCACCTGGAAAATAAGTCAGGGAGGAATAATGGATGATTTTATTGGTAATCAGGGAGAAAAGGATCATCACCACCCAGAAAAAAACCAGCATCATGCGTTTCAACGCCCGGTCGCGGGAAGTGGAAAAGCGCAGGGTCATGCCGCGCAGGGCAAAAACAGCCAGGGGAAAGCAACCAATCAAAAATACCAGTGGGTGATAAAAGAAGGGCTGCCCGTGGTTGCCCACGGGACTGGAAGCCAGACTCAATTGATACTCAATGAATTTCATGATCAGGGCCGGCCCTTCAGCGGTAAAGACCAGCATGGAGCCAAACCAGGTCAGAATGACCAGCAGGCCCACGACCACACCAACTAAAAGAGATCTCCATGGGAAAGGAAACCAACCATACAGCAATTTGTAGGTCAGCCAGACCAATCCTGGCACCAGCAGGCCCACCGGGCCTTTGGTGAGGGTGGCGAGGCCCAAAAACAGGCCCGCCAGGGCAAAATCCAGGTGTTTCCTTTTCCCCTCTCTTTCACTGCGCATTTCTGCCTGAAGCAATTGAATAATCCCCAGAAAAATGAAAAGATTGAACAGCGGGTCAATGATGCCGCTTTTGAAATAGAAATGAGGCAGCAGGCTGCAAAAGTAAAATCCTGCCACCAGCAGGCCGAAAATGCGGTCTCGCAGGCGGGTTCCAATCACATAGAGGCTCAGCAGGGTGACTACCCCCACCAGCGCATTGGGCAGGCGGGCGGCAAAGGCATTGATACCAAAGATTTTCATGGAAATCACCTGCAGCCAGAAGAAAAGAGGTGGTTTTTCCCAAAACACCTCATAATTGATCCTGACCCTGAAATAATCACCTGTCACCAACATTTCGCGGGCTGCCTCGGCAAAATTGATCTCGTCCCAGTCAAAAAGAGGGGCAGCGCCCAAAAAGGGCAAGAAAGAAAGCAGGGAAACTACCAGAATCAGGGCCAGATCGGGAAAGTATATGCTGTTCCGTTCAGACATGGGCGTCCACAGGAAAAATCAGCAATATGATAGCAAAAGGGAATTTCAAGCTTACAGGTTTAAGGTTACGGGAAGTTCTTCATCCAAAGAAAATTTCTTCTTCACCCCCATGGCCGAACCCTGAATATCTCCTTTCACCCTGACCTGCAGATCGCGGTTTCCGCTGGAATTGGCCAGCATGCCCAACCCGCCCGTGAGTAGTTTCATCAGGCTGGTGGAGACATTTACCATAATTTCTTTTTGCTCCTGCCCTTTGAGGGATTGCTTTTCTTTGGAATTGGCCCTTCCCAGATTTACTCCGTTTACAAAAATGTCCAGATCGTAGCTGACCATGGAAATTTTCATTTTGTTGGGATTAAAAACCTGTACTCCCACTTCAAAATTAAGGCCTGAGCCTCCATTTCCCTTCAGTTTGAAGGAAGATACCTCCTTGATGACCGGCTCCAGAATCTGACCGCAGGAGGAAAGGATCAGCACCAGGGAAAGGCAGGCAAAAACAGTCAGAAAAGACCTTTTCATGTTTATTTGGGCAAAGTTAGATGAACGAACACGGGAAAATGATCGCTGCAGCCGTCCTTCAGAAACTCGCCGCGGATGTAGCTCCTGCGGGGCGCTCCCTTCCAGTCGCCGTCGGCGACTTCCATCCACTCAGGATGATGTATCCCGGCCGATTGAGGTATGCAAGTGCTGCTTTTGGACTTTGGCTCAAAAAAAGCCTTGCTCAGGATTACCTGATCAAAAAGGTTCCACTGACGCTGGTACATGAGGGTTCCCATCCCAGTTTCAGCTTCCATATTATACATCAGATTGATCAGGCTGGCTGATTTCAGGTTCTCCAAAGGAGCAGCCTGCAGCACTTCATTTAAGCTTTTATTATTGGGATCGTCGTTGAAATCTCCCATGATAGCAATTTTCGCCTGGGAATTGATCTGAAGCAGGGAATCAACCGCGGATTTCAGCACGGAAGCAGCCAATTCACGTTTGGGGGAAGATTCGGCCTCTCCACCCCTGCGCGATGGCCAGTGATTCACAAAAATGTGAACTGTGTCCTTTTTCCCAAAAATGCCCTTTACCATGAGAATGTCGCGGGTTTTGAAATCAGGCACGTCGGCCATGGCCACCCGCAGGCTCTTTTGCACCAAAGGGCGAAAGTACTTTTTCTTATAAATGAGGGCCACATCAATGCCACGGTCGTCGGGCGATTCTGCGTGTACGATGTCGTAACCTCCTTTTTCCAAGGCGGGAGTGGCAATCAGATCTTCGATTACAGTACGATTTTCCACCTCGGCCAGACCCAGCAATTCAGGTCCGTCGGGGTCGCCCAGGTCTGAAATGGCCCGCGCCAGATTGCCCAGCTTGACCACATAATTCTCAGGAGTCCATTTATAAGTACCTTCAGGCAGAAATTCGTTGTCGTTTTTGTTCGGGTCGTCGGCCAGATCAAACAAATTCTCCACGTTATAAAATCCCAGGGAGATAAATTTGCCCTTTTTCGCGGAATCAGGAGCTTTAGAAGTGGCACTGAGACCCAGCATTCCCACTAAAAGCATTCCCCCCAACCCCAAAAAAACAATACTTTTTTTCATGAATTATTCCTGTTTCTTGCCCAGGGTTCTGACATATTTGATCACTTTGGCGATGTCTTCGTTGCTCAGTTCGCGCTCAGAAACCGCCGGCATTACGCCTTTTCCGTTGCGGACAATTTCGCTCATCTGAGCGTCCGTCAATTCTGACTGGCTCAGGTCTTTTGCCCCCTGAAAGCCCAGTTTGCCGTCTGCTCCGTGGCACAGCTGGCAACGGGTGGAATAGACAGCCTGGCCACGAACCAAATCAGGGTCAGTGCCTTCTGAGGCCAGTTCTTTCTCAGCAGCCGCCTCTTTGGTGGCGGATGAACGCAGCATGAGGTCGTCCGTTTTGGCCACGGCAAATACGTAACCAAAAAGCAAAAGGGGAACCACCAGCATGACGAGTTTTTTCTTGCGCATACCTATAATTGCCATGGGAATGGATATACAAACCAAAAATAATTTAACAATCATGTAAGGAGCTGTGCCGCGGGGATCGTCAGTGACCAGCAATTTTACCAACAAATAACCGCCTGTTACCAGGATCAGGGTTCCCAGAATCATGTCGGCCAGTTTGAGTTTTTTGGAATTTTTCTCCAGAAATGCATCCTTCTTTGCGGCCACCAGCACCACTTTTGCCAGCAATTGCAGCAGAAAAAGGGAAACAACGGTCACATGAAGGTGTAGAAATCCTGTATCCATAGCAGAGGTTTTTTACGAAGGTAATCAGAATTTACCAATCAAGGCAAGGTAATCACCTGTTCGTAATCCCCAACCTTGAAAAGGGCCTGATTGTCGCAATCACCCGTGCCATAATCCAGACTGCGTTCGGGAAAATTCTGAGGGGTGATGGTCAGAATACCCGCTTTGATGTGGGAGCAATCCAGCTTGACCCGCAGGGGCGTGGTGGTAACCGCAGAAAAAGGAAGGTTGGAGCGAGCCACCCCGTCGGCGGTGCCGTCGATCAGGTACTCGTTGTCCGTGGCCACAAAAGGTGTATCCTCGCCTGCGATCCACTCCACGATATACTGGGTATTCCAGTGAATAGTGCCATTCACATTGGTCAGGGTGGCATCATCCACCACCACTTCAAACTCCTGATTGCCATTGCCATTGCGGGGCAGGCGGGTGATGGTTTTGGTAAAATAAACTGCCCAGTTGTCCACATTATAGCTTTGGGGCACAATGGTAACCTGGGTGCCTTCCTGGCCCCATTTTCCGTCGAAAGTGCAAACCAGTTTGCCACTTCTTAGCCTCCCGTCGAGACAGACGCTACCCGAGCCAAAGTCAATGGTCATGACCGTTTTACCTGAAGGTTGGGTCACTACGATGGTCGAATTGGGACAGTAGATGCCATTTTTATTCACGGAAGGATCAAGAGAGGCTTCCAAATCCACCATGTTGCGGATGGCGGCAAATTCATTGCTGGCGTAGGAATTGTCCAGGGTGGTGGTCAGTTCTCCATCAAACTGCACCCGGTCTCCGCACCCAAAACTGAGCCAAAGGAGAAAAAAGGCAAGTGGAAAAAGGCAAGCTATTTTGCTTTTCATGAAAAGAAATTGTTGTAAAAATCAAGGATCAGAAGCCGGTTTTCTTCAGCCTTTTCTCTTTTACCCATTGGGAATGCTGGGGATGGTTGCAGTTTTTACGAGGATCTGCACAGGAGGTGCTGATCAAAGCGAGGGCGAATGCGCCCAGCAAAAGGAAGATGATGGTACGTTTCATGCAGAAAAGTTAAGAAAAATGGGCCGTTTTTTCCAGATTAAACGACTTTCCCTACCTGAAAATTATCCACGAAGGCATTCAATCAGAGATTCGCCCTGGAAAAACCTTCCTCCCCGATCAGGAGCAGCAGGCGGGCCTGCAGGGCTTTGAGACTGGCGGGGGCCTTGCCATAGTCTGCCACCAGGTGGGATTGGCCGCGGTAAGTAAGTTCCAGAATTACAGCTGGCAATTCACCACCAGGTTCGCCATATGCGGCTTGATAATCCCAAAAATGGCCCTCAAGCATGGTATTGCGAACCTTTTTAAGGGATTTACGGGACAGTTGCTTTTGCCACTCCCCCACCCTGGGTGCAGAGGCTTCGCCTCTGTATTTCACCTTGCCAATGGCATCCACTTCAACGACAAATGCCGGGCAGATACCCCGGCATTCAGTCTGTTGTATTTTAAGGTGAAAATCATTCTCAGGTTTGTACCTGCATGCGGGCTGACAACCAGTGACCGCCAGCACAATCATCATCAGACCTGGCAGAATGATTCGCATGGAATTTATCTTTTCTTGCCGCCTGAGCCCTTTCCTGAGCCCCCACTACGGCTTTTTTGGAATTCGCGTTGTTTCTTTTGCTGCTCATCCATCCACTTTTCGATGCGCCCTTTTTTGGCCTCACCATCCTTGCCTTTGGCTTTTTGCTTTTCGTGCAATTGGGCCAGCAGCTTCTCATCATCAATAAATCGCTTGGTGATGGTGGTTTGGGCAATGGAAAGCAGGTTGGAAAGGAGATAGTAATAGCTCAGACCGGCTGAGTAGTTGTTCAGGAAGACCAGCAGCATGATGGGCATGAAGTAAGGCATGTACTTCATGAGGGGGTTATTGGCCATGGTGGCCTGTGATTTCTGATTCACGATGGTGAAAAACATCAGTGAGATCGCCATCAGGATGGTGAAAAGGCTCACGTGGTCTCCGTAGCCAGGAATGCTGAAGGGCAAATCCAGGATCGAGTCGTAGGTGGAAAGGTCATTGGCCCAGAGGAATGATTCCTGCCTCAGTTCGATCGAATTCGGGAAAAAGAAAAAGATCGAGATCAGAATCGGGTATTGCAGGATCATGGGCAGACATCCCCCAAAGGGACTTACCCCCGCCTTTCGCTGAAAGGCGAGCTTTTCCTGTTGAAGTTTGGTGGGATCGTCCTTGTACTTTTCGTCCAGGGCCTTCATCTCGGGCGTGCTATTGATCACCCGCATTTTGGCCATGGAAATGTAGGACTTGTAGGTCATAGGGAAGACCACAATCTTGATGAAAATAGCCAGAATCAGGATGATAATCCCGTAATTCCCCACTGCACCTTCCAGAAATTTGAACAAAGGAATGATTACCCAGGAGTTGATGTACTTCAGGATGGAATAACCCAGGTCAATTTGCCTTTCCAGCTGACGGTCATAGGCTTTGAGATCGCCGTATTTGAGGGGGCCAGCATACCAGGTGAGTGATGCATCTGTGCCGGTCATGGTAAGGCGCGACTCCATGCGTTTGTCGTAGCTGTCGTTGGGAGGCGTGGTCAGGGTCAGGTCGAAGGCAGAAAAGCCTTTTTGGGGATCAGAAGTAAGGAGGGTTTGGGTGAAAAACTGGTTTTTATAGCCCACCCAATCCACGGAGGTGGAAGACCCTTTTTCATTTTTGGGATCTGTGCCCCTTGCAGAAATTTTCTCCACATCACCCGCTTCGCGGTACTGAAGGAAGGTTTTGGCCCGCACCTCCTTGATCGATTTTTCCGTTTGAGGAAGATTTGAGGCCCAGTTTATATAATAGGTTTTGTTTTTAAGGGAGTTTTCCATACCCACAAAGGCAATGTCCATCCCGAAATCGTACTTGTCACCTTTAAACGTATAAGTAAAGGTAATGTAACGGCGGGAATCCATGGCGGCTTTGAGCACAATCTTGCGGGTGGATTCACCAGAGACCGTGATCATTTCTTCCTGCACATCAGGTACGAAATACAGCAGTTCACTGGAAATGATGCGGGGGCGGTCTCCTTTGGTATCAAATTCGACCGCAAAGGAGTTTTCAGGATCGTCTGTCTGAATGGCGAGCGGCTTCTGATCCCAGGTTACGTATTCCTGGGGATTGAGATAAATATCCTCGATTTTTCCACCCAGGGTATTGAGTCTCAGGGTGTAGCGGTCGGTGACCACGGTGATGAATTTTTGCTCGCCCGTGGCGGCAGGAGCGAAGTCTCCAAATTCAGCGAAAATACGCTGTTTTTCGCGCAGGTCTGCAAGGGAATCTTCACTTCCACCCGTGGGAACGACCACAATATTGGGTTCGCTGGAGGTGTCAGGGTTCCCATAAAGGGTGTCGGCTACTAATTCGGGGTTTGTCTGACCCTGGGGCTGCTTCTTTTCTCCCGTGGGATCGCCAACCAGAAAAAACCAGGTTACGACCAGGGCACCAATAAGAACCATCCCGATTACGGTATTTCTATCCATTCGTCAACGAAGGGTTTTAGTTAAAGAGTGCAAATTTAGCACAGATATTCGAATTCCCAATTTAAGCGGGGCTTTAATCCCGGGCTTTTTGATGATGCTGATAAGCAGCTTTGAGGAAAGAGACAAATAAAGGATGCGGATTTTCCACCGTGCTTCTGAATTCAGGGTGAAACTGGGTGGCAAGGAAATAAGGGTGAGAGGTTATCTCCACAATTTCAGCCAGCCCTGTGTCAGGATTGGTCCCGGTTATGACCATGCCTGCGGCTTCAAATTTTTCTGAATAAGCAGGATTAAATTCATAACGGTGACGGTGTCTTTCACGAATGGAACTTTTTCTGTAAGCGCGGTAAGCCAGAGAATCTTTCTTCAAATCGCAGTCGTATCCCCCTAAACGCATGGTTCCGCCCAATTGCTTCACCTGTTTCTGTTCTTCCATGAGGCATATTACGGGATTCTCTGCATTGGGTTTAAATTCTGTGCTGATGCAGTCCTTCAAGCCAATCACATTCTGACCAAACTCGATCACGGCCACCTGCATGCCCAGACAAATCCCGAAAAAGGGAATGCCTTTTTCGCGGGCATACTGAACTGCAATGACCTTGCCTTCAATACCTCTTTCTCCAAAACCTGGCGCCACCAGGATACCATCCAGTGACCCCAGCAGGCGATCTGCATTTTCAGGATTGACGTCTTCTGAGTGGATCCATTTCAGATCCACCTTGATTTCGTTCACACTTCCCCCATGGGTGAGGGCCTCAGCAATTGATTTATAGGCATCATGCAATTCCACATATTTGCCCACCAGGCCTACGGTCACGGTTTCCAGCGGATTTTTCAGACGGGATAGAAAGGCTCTCCACTCCACCAACTCAGGTGTTTTACCTGGTTTCAATTTCAGCTTTTTCAACACCACGGTATCGAGATTCTCCTTTTTCAGCATGAGGGGAACGTCGTAAATGGTCTCGGCATCCATGCTTTCCACCACCGCGCTTTGGGGCAGGTTGCAGAAAAGTGCAATTTTACCGCGTACTTCTTTGGTCATGTGAAATTCCGTGCGGGCCACCAGGATGTCGGGTTGCACCCCTGATTGCAGGAGCATTTTCACGGAATGCTGGGTGGGTTTGGTTTTTAATTCGCCTGAAGTCTGCAAATAAGGCAAAAGAGTCAGGTGAATAACCAGACCGCGGTTGCCCAGTTCGTATTTGAGCTGACGCACGGTTTCCACATAGGGAAGCGACTCAATGTCACCTACGGTGCCGCCAATTTCAGTAATGACAATGTCAAATTTGCCTTCCTCACCCAAAAGCATCATGCAACGCTTGATTTCGTCTGTGATGTGGGGAATGACCTGCACGGTTTTTCCGCCGTAATCTCCCTTGCGCTCGCGCTGAATCACGGTCTGGTAAATGCGACCCGTGGTCACGTTATTGGCCTGGGAAGTGGGAATGTTCAGAAAACGCTCATAATGGCCGAGATCCAGGTCAGTTTCTGCCCCGTCCTCGGTCACAAAGCATTCGCCGTGCTCGTAGGGATTCAGGGTACCCGGATCCACATTTATATAAGGGTCGAATTTTTGGATGGTTACACGATAGCCTCTTTCCTGAAGCAGTTTGGCCAATGAAGAAGCGAGGATTCCCTTTCCGAGGGAGGAAGTCACACCACCTGTGACGAAAATATACCTTGTTGTCGATGCCATAAATGAAGATTAACCTCTTTATGGGCTACAAAGTTAGGAGAGATTTCTCACATTCCTATTCAGGAAAAGATTAGTTATCAAGAATTGTTCTGGATTTCTAAGAATCAGGTATAAGAGGGTTTGGGAATCCTGGTTTACAGGGTGAAATTGTCTCCTGAGAATGAGAAAACTCACCGCAGGCTGGTAATTTCTTCCCGAGACATGAGAAAAGACAGCCGCGGAAGCAGGGCGAATCTGAGGATTCGCCCTTTGCATTTGAATGAATTCCACCTTTGCAAACAATTTTTTCCAACTTTTTTTGCCGAATATTCTACTAATTCATGCAAACCTTTACGTGAAGCCTTTCTCTTTGCACCCCAAATCCCTTTCATTTCTTTCCTTTCTTTCTTCCCCTGCCCACGGTCCCAGGTAAGAATTCCCCCCTACCTGACAGGGGAGTTATCAGGGGTCAAAATCAAAATGTGCCCTGTTTGGCATTTTTGCCCTAAAAATGTAACGGTTGGAAAATTCGTCCAAGAACTTTTATCAGGTTTATTCTTTCATCCCCATTGTAAGAAAACGTCCACGGAATTGCCCAAATCACTTACCGCAAATTCAGTTTATTACGAATTTCGAAATTTTAAAATGAAGAAAATCCGCTTTAACTTGGAGTCAGAAATCAACCAAATCTCTGTATCATGAAAAAACAACTACTCCTCGCAACTCTGCTCATCTCCTTCTCCTTCATGCAAGCTCAAAACATCTTCTTCAAGAAATTTGGAACTTCTGCTGATGTAGTCCGCACCTTTCTGCAAACCCGCAACAACCTCAACTTCATTCTTGATACGGACGAAATGATCATCGCCAGCACGGGTAATATGGTCATGACTTACCACTTTGGTCCTGACGGCCTGTACCAGACCATGCTGCAAAAAACCTTCGAGACCCGCAAAGAGTGTCTGGATACCCACGCTGAGGTGGAATCTTACTACGATTTGCTGCGGGCCAATGTGGTGGAAATGGAAAACTCCAAAACTGAAGCTCACTTCATTGCCGAGAAAAACCGCGAAGTGCACGAAGTGCTGCGGGTCAGCACGAAAGACGACAATCGTCTGCAAATGGTGACCTACAGCCTGGACCTGAGCCCCAAAGCAAACAACTCTGTTGAGAATACCCCGCTGATTTCCATGGCAAACTGGTAAGAAATCGGGCAAGCCTGGCAAACAGAGCCAACTGTTTCAAACTCACCTCACTACGAACTTTCTGGATCAAGCTTTTTTTAAAATTTCAGGTAAAAGGCAGGCCGCAAGGCCTGTCTTTATTTTTTGCGCAGTTCAAAAAATAATTCTGAGCCAGCTCTGGGTTTGATCGAGTTGGTGCAGCGTTCCAGGGTCAGGATTTGGAATTTTTCTTGAAAAAGTCCCTCATATTCATTGGCTGACCCACCAAACGGAGGTCCCTGGTCTGTGAGAGGGAAGTCAAAAAGCAGACCAGCCACCTTGCCCCCAGGTTTCAGCAGGGCATGCATCTGCCTGACCCAATCTGGTCTGAGGGAGGGATCCAGGGCACAAAAAAAAGTTTGCTCCAGAATAAGATCAAACTGGCCCTCCAAGTCGAAAAAATCGATGCAATGGAGGTGATCCGCAGGAAAATCAGGCTGATTTTGCTGAAAGCGTTCGAGTGCCAAAGGCGACCAATCCAGAATGTGCACGTTGGGAAATCCCTTTTGGTGGAGATAACCTCCTTCGTGGGCAGAACCCGCACCAGGCACCAGAATTTCCAAAGACTTATTTTCCAGGTGATCTATGTATTCCACCAACGGACGGGTGGGTGCGCCTGCATCCCAGGGGAAATTTCCCCGCGCGTAGCGCTCATTCCAGTAACCAGCAGACAATTCGCTCATTTTACCTGACCAGCCAACTCCTGAATGGCGTTGATGAAGACTTCCCAACTGTATTTGCTGCGCTCTGCCACGGTGTTGCGGCTGAATTCCTCAAATTTATCTTCTGTATAAAACTTCACAATGGCCTCTGCAATTTCAGCGGGGTCGCGTTCCACCACATAGCCCACTTTGCCGTCGGGCACATTTTCAGGCAACCCGCCCACGTTGGTCACCATCATGGGAATGGCGTAATGGTAGGCAATCTGGGTCACGCCGCTGTTGGTGGCCGTTTTATATGGCTGAACCACCATATCTGCAGCACAAAAATAGTCCCCTACGGCTTCGTTGGGGATGAATTCGTGGCGGCGCACCAACTGATCTGCAATGCCCAATTCAGCGATCTGAGCATCGTAGGTGTCTTCATTCTGGTAAAATTCTCCTGCAATGATGAGTTTGAGGTTCATTTTGCGAATGCGCTCGTCTGACATGGCGGTCAAAAGCAGGTCCAGGCCTTTGTATTCACGCACAAAACCAAAGAAAAGCAGGTAGCGGGTTTCTGGATCAAGCCCCAGATTGGTCAGGGCTTCGGCCCGGGATTTAGGCTGCCCGTAATTGTCGTAAAGGGGGTGAGGAATGAATTTGCGCGGTTTTTGGGTGTCAAATACATCCAGATCGTGCAGCACTTCGCGCGACATGGCGATGAAGGCATCCACTTTGGCGAAGAAGTATTTGGTGAAGGCGCGGTCGCCCGGTCGTTTTTCGTGTGGAATTGCATTATCCACCACCGTGACAATGCGGGTATGCTTATTCTTGCGGATTTGGCGGGCAATGGTGCCAAAGCAGGGCCCCATGAAGGGCAACCAAAAGCGAAACACCACCAGATCGGGTTTGGCTTTGCGCACTTCGCTGCCCACTTTGAGCCAGTTGAAAGGGTTCACTGAGTTGACCCTGACCCGGATATCCAGATCTGTGGGGCGGGGATCGTCGGAAAGCTGGGTTTTGCCAGGGAAAAGAAAGCCAGGGTATTGCAGGGTAAAGGACCAGATCACGACTTCGTGTCCCTGGGCCATAAATTCGCGGGCCATGCGCTCGTTGAAGGTGGACATCCCTCCTCCCCTTTGCGGCCAGGCTGGCCCGATGATATACACTTTACTCACGTTGGCAAATTTACTAAAGTATCAACCGTGGTCAAGTTTGGGGCCTGAGTTTAATTGGCGGATAAATTCGGCCAGGGATGGGAGCTGGAGGTCAGTGCCTGGCGGGGGGGGCATTTCGGGAAATTCTGCATTGATATGTACGCTAAACATGCCCAGACAGTGACCCATTTGTATGTCTGAGGCAGAATCGCCGAGCAAAACGGAGCGGGAAAAGTCAATTTCGGGAAATTGCTCTTGGGCTTGCAGGGCCAGTCCTGGCCGGGGTTTGCGGCAGTTGCAGCCGTCGTGGTTGTCGTGAGGGCAGTAATAAACGCCATCCAGCCGGCCGCCAGCCTTTTCCACTTCTTCGTGGAAACGCTCATGCAGCATGGCCAGTTGCTCGCGTGTCATCAGCCCGCGGGCAATGCCCCGCTGGTTGGTGACCACCACGATGCGGGCAAACATACCTGTGGCAACTGCGATCGCCTCCAATACGCCCGGCAAAAACTCCCATTCTGCCCATTCGCGCACATAATCGCCGGGCAAGCGGCGATTGATCACTCCGTCACGGTCCAGAAAAAGGGTCCAGGTGGGGTCTGTATGCAAGGGAAAGGGGGATTCCATCAATCTCAGCCGGGCAGCCAGCCTACATACACATTTTCGAAAAATGCACTTTGCAGGCGCACGGTTTTGCCCTTAACATTGCGAAAACGACCCTCTTCCAACAAGACATTGACGCGGTAGCTGTAGCCACCTGCGGGGTTCTGCATGATGGAATCTTCAATGATGGAAATATTGACGTTGCCCTCGTAGCCCTCCCAATCACTGATCAACTCAGGGGTAGAGCCAGCTACGTCGTTGCAATAGGTCTGGAAAGCAGAACTGTCATAGACCTCAATCCAGGCCTCGAGGTTGTCGCTTTGGTCGGCCAGATCGAATGATTTCTGGGCCAGACCCAGGCCGAGGGAGGTGCGGTCGCCCGTGATTTTGAGCAATTCTGTGTGCTTGTCGTTGAATTTATAGACCAGAAAATCCACACAGCCGTAGCTTTGGTCCGTGAAATCGGCCTGCGGCCTGATGTTGACCTTATCGCAGGCAGCGAAAAGCAGGAGGCAAAGCAGGGAGAGTATGGTTATTTTTTTCATCAGCTTAGTTGTAAGTTCAGAGTTCTGAGTTGTGAGTTGTTTGGGGACAAAGTCCGTCCTTAAAAGAAGAGGAGCCTTTGGCCTGAGTTTGGGGCTTGATACATAACATAACTTTTCAAGCCAGACTCTTAACCTTCAGAATTCGACTTTCAATTTGCAAATTTTTAAGGTAACGAATTGAATTGGGGAAAAATTCTGATCTTGATGCATGGAACCCATTAATTTACAAAGCAGGCTCAGCCTGAGAAATTCGTTTTTATTTCCAGTGCAATCAGCGCTTTCCAGAAAAGATGTGCTGATTGGCGCAGCGTTGCTTTTGTTGCCCTTTGTGGGATGGATTTTGAACATGGGTCACAGGATCATGTTTGTGCACCAGATGCACCAGGGTCAGGAACCTTTTCCGGCCTGGAAGCAATGGGGACAGATTTTCAAACATGGTTGCATCACCTGGTTTGGAATGATCTATTACTACATTCCTGCTGGTTTGTGTGGCCTGGGTGCGGTGTATGGAGAAATAAGCTGGCTTTGGATTCCCGCAGCTGCGCTGTGGGTGGTGGCCACCCTGGCTATTCCAGGCTATATGACTTTTTACTGCAGAAAATTTGATGTTTCTGAAATCTATAACCCGGTGAAAGCTTTTTCCCGCACGGTTCAGGGCGGGGCCGCTTACTGGAAGGCCTGGGGGATCGTGGCGGTGATGCTGGCGGGTTCTTTTGTGGGATTGTTGGGGGGTGGGGTTGGATTTTTGTTTACAAGTGTGTGGTTTTGGCAATCTGCGGGATTTAGTTTTGCGACGGTTTTTACGCAGAAGTTTGAGTTGTGAAGGGGTTGGAGTTAACCACCGAGATCACGGAGGATTTAAAGAGGTCACTGAGGTTTTTTCAACACAAAGACACAAAGATCCCAAAGTTTTTTGATGGGAAGCTTTTGCTTCCTGGAGAATTTTTAACACAGAGGACCTAGAGAACACAGAGATTTGGGAGCTTTTTTAATGGGAAGCTTCGCTTTTTTTTCAATACAGGGCACTTCCATGGATGAGCCCAGGTTAGTCTCCAGGACGTTTTTGGGGAGGCTAATGTTTCTTGCGTGAGGGATGTGAAGGGCGGCCGCCACTTTGGCGGGCGGTGGCGAGCCGGGCGGCAAAGCCGCGGCGAGGCACGAAACCCCGGAGCAAGCCCGACCCGACTGGAAAGGAAGGGGCACGCCCAAATCCTGCTCATTTTGAATGAAACCCTGAGTCTGGCTCAGTCGAGTCCGGTTTTTTCTTTGATGCGGTAATCGTTGCGGTCGGCGCTGTGGCGGCCTATGAACTCGGCCAGGAGGCCTGTGGAGATAAAAAGTACCCCCAGGAGGAAAAAAACTGCGCCAAAAAAGAGGGCCGGGATGCGGTAGCTGATGGCCACGGGGTCAATTACGCCGGTCATGCCCAGGATTTTGAGGATGGCCAGGTAGGCCAGGACGCCGCCGCCAATGCCGGCAAAGCCTATGCCCCAATAGCCGAAAAAGTGCATGGGACGCTTCATGTAGCGGGTCATGAAGGTGATGGTGAGCAGGTCGAGGGGGCCGTTGATGAAGCGGTTGAGCCCGAATTTGGTGTTGCCAAACTCGCGTTTGCGGTGCTGGACCACTTTTTCGCCGATCTTGGAGAAGCCAGCGGCTTTGGCAATCACGGGGATGTAACGGTGCATTTCGCCGAATACCTCGATGCTTTTGATCACATCTTTGCGGTAGGCTTTGAGTCCGCAGTTCATGTCGTTGAGTTTGATGCCCGACATGAGGCGGGTGGTGGCATTGTATAATTTGGTGGGAATGGTCTTGGATATGGGGTCGTGGCGCTTTTTCTTCCAGCCAGACACGAGGTCGAAGCCATCTTCGACGATCATGCGCCGCAATTCGGGAATTTCGTCGGGACTGTCCTGCAGGTCGGCATCCATGGTGATGACCACTTCGCCCTGGGCTGCGTCGAAGCCCACATGGAGGGCGGCAGATTTGCCGTAATTGCGCTGGAAACGAATGGCTTTGACCCTTTCATCGGCTTTACTGTGGTCGGAGATCACCTGCCAGGAGTTGTCTTTGCTGCCATCGTCGATGAGGATGATTTCGTAGGAAAACGAATTTTCACGCATGACTTTGTGGATCCATTCGATCAGGTGGGGAAGGGATTCCTCTTCGTTCAGCAGGGGTATGACAACAGAAATGTCCATAGAAAGCTATTGAATGGCAAAAGTGGTGAAAATTCTTTAAAAAATGTAACAGTTTGGACGGTTTACTCCCGAAAGATTTCGGGATTGGGGTTTACGGTTTCTTTGAAAAAGGGTTGTTTGGGATGGTTGAGGGTTGTGGTTGAAGTTGAGGTTGGGAACGCAATCCCGATATCTATACGGGAGCGCCAAGATTTTTGGGCCCTCCCGAATGCTTTCGGGATTTCGTTGGTTGGGGTGGCAAATACCGAAAGCGTTCGGTACGCTAAGCTGGGCGTTTTATTTGCATTTTGGCTTTGCGTTTTTTGTTCCCTTCAACCCACGAAACGTGGAGCCCCCCTTCGCGGCCTTGGCGATCCTTAAAATTGCAGAATAAAAAAAGGCCAGAAACGGGTTCTGGCCTTGGGTATTTTGGTGGTTCATTTTAAGGAATCGCTAAAAACAAAGAAGATCAAGGCGGACGCAGGAGAAGAAAGCGCAGTTTACTACCGTAAATGAGCATTTCTGAGCCAAGTCCAACGCAGATATTCGAAGTTTTTAGCGATTACCTTTAGAAATCCAACACTTTGAGTTCCGTGCGGCGGTTGAGCTGCTTGTTGGCGGGGGTATCGTTGGGAGCGCGGGGAGTGGTTTCTCCATAGCCCTTGGCTACCAGACGGTTATCCGCGATATTGGCCTCGATCAGGTAATCCACCACAGACTGGGCGCGGCGCTGGCTGAGGTTGAGGTTGTAGGCATCTGATCCGTCGCTGTCGGTATGGCCCGAAATCTCAATCACCAGGGTCGGGTTGTCCACCATGATTTTGATCAGACGATCGAGTTCGTCTTTGGACTCGGGTCGCAGGGTGGCCTTGGCCACATCGTAGAAGATGTCGTTGAGCACGATATTCATGCCAATGAAAAAGCGGGTCAGCTCGATGTCTTTGTCGAGGGGTGTCTCAGCATGGCGGGGAGCCAGGCTGAAGGAATCCACTTTGAACATGTAATCTTTGCGGGTGGTGGACACGTCGTAATCTCCAAACGGAATGTCGCAGGCCTCGTAGTGGCCACTGGCATCAGACTTCACTTTTTTGATGATGTTGCCCTCTTTGTCCAGAATTTTCAATTCTGCATCGCTCAGCTTGTCTTTGGTTTTGTCGTCCATCACGTAGCCCTGCACACAAGCCGTGGTTTTGGGCTTGATTTTCATCAGCTCAAAGTTTTTCTCCACTCCTTTGGGGTAATCGCTGGGGAAAAGGGATACTGATCCCGTTTTGGAGTTGTAATCGGGAAATTCGGCGGTGAGTTCGTAATTGGAATCAAAGGGCAGGCTGTATTTGTAATTGCCTGTGGCATCAGCTTTTACGGTGGCAATGAGATTGCCATCTTTGTTTTTGATGGTAACGCTGGCGCCAGCCAGCGGCAATTTGGTCTCCATGTCGATGATCTTGCCATAGACAAAGGTTTCTTTGATGCGCTGAAGATACACGTCGATTTTGAGTCCGTCTTCGCCTACTTCTTTGGGCAGGTCGAAGGATTCTTCGTATTTGGGAAATCCTTTGGATTTCACAGCCAGGGTATAGCCTTTGTAGAAAGGCACGCCGCACATTTTGTATTTTCCGTCCTCAGATTTGACTGATTTGAAGGAATATCCATCGGGTTTGAGGATGGAGATAATGGCTGGCAGGGGCTTGCCCGTGTCTTTGTCGAAAACGGTGCCATACACGCAGGTGCTAGTGGCTTCGGGCTCAGGATCAATGGATCTGTTGCGGTGGATGTTGATGTTATTGTCCTTGATGGAAGCCGTGGCAATGTCAATGTCCTTGTCGCCGTCGAAGTCGGCGGCCACGATGCCTGCATTCCAGTTGCCAGAAGTGATGGTGGCTTTATCCTGAATCACGCCACCCTTGTTGAGGTGCACGTTGATCACCTCGTCGCGGGTGGAAGCGGTCACGATATCGGGATCGCCGTCCATGTCAAAATCCTCCACCACGAGGTCGAAGTTTTTATCTCCTGAGTCAATACACTTGGCCATGGCCCATTTGATTTTCTTGGTGCGAAAATCGACGCCTTCGTTATAATGGATGCAGAGTGAATTGACGGAGTAGCTGGTTCCGCACACGTCGGGTTTACCATCGCCGTTGAAGTCGGCCACGCCAATGCCCCAGATGGATTCTGCGGTGAGGAGGTATTCTTTGGGAGCAAATTTCCCCCCTCCAAGATTGATGTGGAGGTTGATGGTGCGGTCGTCCGCACCGACCAGCAGGTCGGGCAATCCGTCTTCGTTTATGTCATAAACTTTGACGCAACGGGGCATGCCGCCCGTACGGATGGCGTCTGCGCCTGCAAACATGCCATTGCCATCGCCTTTGTGAATATTAACGGTGGAAGCGGTGTTGCTGACCACAATGAGATCCATTTTGCCATCCTGGTCAATGTCTGCGGCCTGTATGTCGTGAGGAAATCCACCGCTGGTGCGCAGGGAACGTTTGGCCAGCAGCCCGCCCTTCCCGTCGTTCAGATGGACGTTGACGGACATGTCCTTGATGGAGGCGGTGGCTACGTCGAGCCAGCCGTCGCCATTGGCATCGAGAACGCACACGGAACGTGGGAAATTGCCGGTCGGATAGGATATAATGCTGCCAAATCCTCCGTGGCCATCGTTGATGTGGATGTTTACCTTACTGTCGAGCTGGGAAATGGAAACAATGTCGGGGCTTCCATCCTTGTTGAAGTCGCCGACGGCGAGGTCCCAGTTTTCCTTGCCTGAGGTGTAGGCAAATTTGGGCAGGAAGACGGTGTGGGAAATAAAGATTGTACTGTCAACGCCTGAACGGTTGGTTACTTGTGCCTTTGCGGTCGTAGTGACCATAAAAATGAACACAAACAATAAAGCTGAGGGTACAAATCGTTGAAAGAGTTGCTTGTAATGCTTCATGAAGTATGCGTTTTTTTGAGTGCCTGTATTACAAGGGGGTAAAAGTAGCATTTATCCCGGTAAATGCCTTAATCTTTTGTCCAGATTAACCCTTTGGATTGTGCAAAACGTCAAGTTATTACTGACCATGAAAAACATCAAAGTCCAATTTTTTCTTTTCATTTTGCTCTTCCTTGCAGGTTTCACTGAACTAATGGGTCAATTTGATCCGGCCCGGTTGCAGGTGCGGTTCGGGTATAATGTTCACAATACCTATGCCAGAGATTTCAACCACCTGATTGATGTGTTTAATAATGAGCGTTATCCGCTTGAAATCCGCAACAACCTCGCTCCCATCAACTTCCTGCATGGTATTTCTTTTGGCGGACGGTACGAGATTGCAGACGGAATTTTTCTGGAAGGAATTTTCAAAAATAAACACCAGTTTTTGCAGTCGCAATATGTGGATCCGGCCCGTTACCGTAAGTTTTTGTTTCGCAGCAATACGGTTGAATTTGGGGTGAGCTATGAAATCATGGAGGAAAAATGGTTTACCCATGCGGCGGGAGCGGGTATTCTGATCGGCGATCTGGCAGTTTATACCGCCTGGGATGCCAATCCCGGCAACCAGGGAACGGGCAAAATGTTGAACATCGACCAGAGCGCAGCGATTGGGATCAGCTTCAGTTATGAGGCCCAATTTAAGCTGGCTGAATTTGTACAATTATATATCCGCCCGGTCATGCAGTTTTCGTTGAATTCGCATGTGCGCAACCTGAATGATTTTATGAATCCCATCATTGGTGGGGATGGTAAAATCACCTACCAGGCCATTGAGGACGACAAATACAACAGCGGCACCCTGAATGGTGTGGGAATGGAAGGTGGGTTAATTGTACGGTTGCCGCAGTAATTGAACATTCTTTTGTTCACTCTACCCGATTTGCTTTGAAGGGTGAAAGGCTTTTTCTTAACTTCGCTGCATGAGCGAATCAGCCCCCAAATCCAATAAAACCATGACCATCATGCTGTATGTGCTGCTGGGACTGCTGGCTTTGCGCGGGGTGATGGATTTGTTTTTGGTGAATCAATTTGAGTACGGAAAGGAAGGAACGCCGCCCTGGTCAATTTTTGCTTCGCAAAAATTCTTTCTGGCTTATCAGATCTGGACCATCCTGATTTGCGGGGTGGCTGCTTTTTCCGTCTGGAAAAAGCACAAATTACTGACCTACATTTCATTTTTTATTCTCCTCATCCTCCTTTTCTACCCCTATTTCACCAGCATGGAATAGAAAAATTTGCCTCGCGGCCCTTTCCCAGGTTCTTCAAAAAGGCATTTTCCCAAACTTTTACCCTGCATTTACACTATTTTACACGCCATCCTGTCTCAGAAAACGGATAGAGATTAACTTTGGATTCAGAATTTTCTCTATGCAAAAATCCCTATTTTTCCTTTGCTGCCTTTTCCTGCTTACTGCCCTGCATTTCTCATCCTGTGCACCTTCAAATGCAGGATCAAAATCCACTACCTCTCAAGATTCTGCTGACCAGCAGGTTTCTGAATACGTGGTTGACGCCTTTGAGGATTCCAAGGGCAACCTTTGGTTTGGCACCATGTCCGACGGGGCGGCCCGTTTTGATGGCAAAAAGCTGACCTTCCTGACCCAGGCCGACGGCCTGATTGAGAATACAACGGTTTGCATCCGTGAGGACAGGGCTGGAAACCTGTGGTTTGGTTCGCATAACGGCGCGGTCAGGTATGACGGAAAGAAATATACCCGTTTTGGACCTGAACAGGGCCTACCCGGGGCAGGCTGTGGATTTATGGTCACCCGCGACGGCACCCTTTGGGCAAAAACGAATGCGGGAGTTTTTCAACTGAAAGGCGATCATTTTGTACAATTCCAACTTCCTGAACCTGAAATTGAAAATCCATCCTGGAAGTGGGAAAAGGGAAAAGTCTGGGATTTTCTGGAGGACAGCCACGGCAACCTCTGGTTTGCCCGCGACGGATTGGGCGTCTGCAAATACGATCCCACGCAAAAGGGCAATCCAGTTGCTTTTACGCATTACACCCGCAAAGATGGCCTGTGCAGCAATAATGTGAGTTCCATTTTAGAGGATCAGCAGGGAAATATGTGGTTTGGCTGCCTTTCCTCTGATTTTCCCGCCTATCAAAACGAGGGCGGACTGGCCCGCTACGATGGCAAAACCTTCACCCGGTTTCCCGACCAAAAAGGCCTGCATGAGAGTGATATTTACCACCTTTTTATAGAAAAATCGGGCAAAGTCTGGATTGGGGCCCTTGCGACTGGCGCCTGGGTGTACGATCCTGCCAAGGGGGGAGCATTCACTCTGTTTTCAGAATCTGATCGTCCCGACCTGATTGAGATTTTTGGCATGCAAAGCATGCTGGAGGACCGTCGCGGCACCCTCTGGTGCGGATTTTCAGGCGGATTGTTTCGATTTGAGGGAGATAGGTTTGTGAATGTGAGGCGAGGTGGGCCATGGTGAGGTTGGAATAATTAAAAATGGCCAGGAGCCGAAATTCTTTATTCTGCTCGTTCAATGGCTTGGACTGCCTTTTTGATTTTTTCGTGTAAAACGTGGAATATACTTTCACCCAAATAATGCACTTCAGTAGCGCCATTATTGGGAAGCCCCTCTTCAGTAGAATGGTTCTCTTTTGAATTCGAAATGGCCTGTTCCAAAAAAATTGGGTGCTTTCGCGAATCAAACCCACCTTTAATTGACGAATTCGTTTCCTTTTTCCAGGCCGAACATTGGCTTAAATACTCAATACCTTTTTTAATTTCCTTGTGTAAATGATAGAAAAGCCAAACTTCAAAACAAGGATTGCTCAGGGCAACATTCCACCCTGTTTGGGCATTACAATATTCTCTTACCTCTTTGATCTGATTTTCCCTTGAATTAAACTTATCAGGATCCAAATCAATTACAATCCAAACTTCATCATTTTTCTGGAAGCTGTATTTGGGTTTGTGATGGGTATCCTTTTTTAAAATGCATTTCTTTGCAATTTCAAGAATTCCCAAAGGAGAGTTGTTTTCATTTTCTGCAAGGGGGTAAATCTCCAGATTTATCCTGGAGTCCATTTCTCTGAAATATTTAAAGTATTGAACCTCTCTTTTTACTCCTTCACAGAAGATATAAATACTCTTTGCCTCGCGGGTAGGTGGCTCTCGCTCAAAAAGTCGATTCCTTAGAAGCATATTCCTGCCAGTTCAAATCGTTCAAATTGCCCATAAAAGGAATGGATCCATATCTCCCGTTCAGGTAGCCTTTGCGGATATCAATGGTTTTATGCTCCTTAAAACTACTTAGGGAATATAAATCTGTTGCCCCCTCCTGATCCTTTTCGACAAACCAGATCTCATCCTGTCTGAATATTTCCTGGTCCAGAAGATTGGACTCATGGGTGGTAAAAATCAATTGGCCCAGGGTTAGGGGATCAAGAGAGAATTTTCGCACCAACTCCTTGATTAGCAGGGGATGAATGCTTCGTTCAATTTCATCGATCACATAAACCTTTGGAGAGGTCACCAAATCATTAAATGCAGGTACAAAATCCAAAAGACGCACCGTCCCGTCCGATTCGTCAATCAGGTCAAAAGGCACTTCCTCTCCCTGAAAGCCCTTGTGTTGCAATTCAAGATATTTCACCCAAACTTTTTCATCCTCCATAGCCAAAACCAATTCTGAACCCCTTCCAAGCCTGATTCCATACAATTTACCTGGAGACTCCTCCACCCTTTTGATCCATTTTGCGACCTCTTCCTCATTGTCTTTTCCAAAAAAATCATGAATTTCCTTTCTGGCCGCGTTAAGTGATTTTATTCCAAGGTCAAACGAACACATCAGCTCCTCCGCGTAGCGTTTGAACTTCATATCCTTTTCGATTTGCTGGGCAATACCCATTGGTTTGGATTCTGGATTAATAATTTTCAAGGCAGAATCAAACCATGAAAAGGCTTGTTTGATTTTTTCAAAGTGTGGATTATGTCTGTTGGAGAGCAATTTCAAAATGGGCTCCTTTTCTTTGACGAATTCCTCCATGAGTATTTTTTTCAAAATCCTTAGCTCTTCATTGTCCTCCAATTCAGGGGAAAATTTCAGGTTGGATTTTCCAGAAGAGTCTAGTTTGCGTTCAAACAGAAGGATATCCGCTCTCTTTCCCAATCCTGATTCGTAAAGCTCTTCTGTTAGAACAATTCCTCCCAATATTTCCAATCCATAATAAAATGGGATTCCCCCCTGAAAAAACTCCACCGCAAAAACCTGACTCACCTTTTCTTTTGTTCTTCCCCCGAGCTTGAAAGTCGTATCGCTCACCAGATAAGGAAAATCGTGATTGCGAACCAAGGTTTGAAGCAATTTCAGGGATTTGATCAGATTGGACTTCCCTGCGCCGTTTGCCCCATAAATGGATGCCATTTTCAAAACCTCAAAGTCTGAAATTTGGTATTTATGCTCATTTAAAGTCCCCAGGCGCTGGTAGGGAATCATATTAAATTCTCTTTGAGGCCCAAATGAGAAGACGTTTTTAACTACAAATCGAATCAGCATCTTGCTTTGCGTGAAATTATCACGCAATATACAACTTTTCGCACGAAAGTATTAGCATATTTCCACCATTTATTCCATTGCGTGAAATATTCACATCAAATTCAACCCAATCTATAAGAAGGTTGTGAATGAAATCCAATTCTTACTTGGCCAAGGCAATTCTCCTTCTTTCAGATAGGACTCATTTGGAGCACCTCCCTCCCACTAATTTTTTTCCCCTTTCCGTTATTAATTCTATTTTTGCACCCGGAACCTTTAAAAACTTCAGAATCTCAGCGTTGGACCTGGTTCAGAAAGGCTCATTTACCTCAGTAAACTCCGCTTTTCTCACCTGCGTCCGCCTTGATCTCCCGTGTTTTTAAAAGGCTCCTAAGATTTTTAAGTGCTTGATAGATTTCTCCAAAATCGGGTTAGAGAAACAGAAAAATTTACGCGCATGAGCCTCCAATTTCAGTCTTTGACGGTCAAAAAAGTAATCTGGGAAACTCCCGACGCACTTTCGATCGTTTTTGAAAAGCCACGTACAGCCGAATTTCATTACAAATCAGGGCAGTACCTCACCTTGCAGGTACCCGTCAACGGGGAAAATCTGCGCCGGGCTTACAGCCTCTGCTCCTCCCCTTTTACCGACGAGGACCTGATTGTAACGGTCAAGCAAGTGGCCGATGGACGGGTTTCCAATGCGCTTTCTGCCAACCTGAAAGAAGGTGATTCCATGCTGGTTTACCCGCCGATGGGAAATTTCACCGTGGAGACCAAACCTTCCAACGAAAAGCACTACATCATGATCGGGGGCGGCAGCGGCATCACTCCTCTCCTTTCCATGATCAAAACCATCCTGCAAATGGAGCCCGGGAGCCGTATTTCCCTGATCTACGCCAACCGCGACGAGAAATCTATTATTTTCAAATCTACTCTGGACGCCTTGCTGGCCAAATTTGGAGCCCATCGCATCAAGATCATTCACGCCCTCGACAACCCGCCAGCTGACTGGACAGGTCTGAAAGGTCCGCTGGATAAATCCGTGCTGCTGCAAATCTGCCAGGATCTGGTCAGCTCTGACAAGCGCCCCGCTGGTTTTTACCTGTGCGGCCCCGCTGGCATGATGGAAGAAGCCAAAAAGGCGCTCGCCTTTTTGGGCATTGGCAAAGCCGACATTCATCAGGAATTATTTACCGCTCCCCTGCCCAAACTCGACGAGGAAAGGGCTTCCACGGGTGATGCTGCCAATTTTGAGCCCAAACGCGGCACTTACGAAGTGCAGGTACACCTCGACGGAAGCGATTACACCATTACCGTTCCCGCCGACATGACCATTCTGGAAGTGGCCATTGAAGAGGGTCTGGACCCTCCCTATGCCTGCCAGATGGGTATTTGTACCACCTGCCGGGCCAAATGTCAAACCGGGGTGATCGAAATGGAAGAGACG
This sequence comes from Bacteroidia bacterium, assembly GCA_020635905.1. Classification (GTDB taxonomy): domain Bacteria; phylum Bacteroidota; class Bacteroidia; order J057; family JADKCL01; genus JACJYV01. The sequence continues at coordinate 222,472 of JACJYV010000004.1, read as the reverse complement.
GAAGGACTCTCTGATGCTGAACTGGAGGAAGGCTACGTGCTGACCTGCCAGAGCCACCCCATGACCCCCAATGTAAAGGTAACCTACGGTTAAGCCTTTGCAGGATTCTGAAAAACAATTCTGTCCTGTTTGCGGGGTTGAAATTCCCTTTTGGGAAAGATATCCACGGGCAGTTTGTTCCCCTTGCAGTTCAGAAGCCACTGATTTTTCAGGCCGTAAAGTCGGGTTTCTCAATGAAGAGCTCTCAGGTGGCATTCAGGGAAGGTATCAGGATACCCATGAAGCCTACCCCGGGTTTGACTGCTGGATCAAAGACTTCGAATGTCTGGCAGAAGAACATCGTTTTGCAGGGGTGGTAATTCAGGTTTTGGAGACATTCTGATGCAAATTCCTGCTTTTTCCCGTCTCAATAAACAACTGCTGGCTCTGGCCGCCCCCAACATCCTGACCAATATTACCGTTCCCTTGCTCAGTACGGCGGATGTGGCCCTGATGGGGAGAATTTCTGAAGCGCACCTGGGCGCGGTGGGGCTGGCGGGCATGGTTTTCAATTTTCTATATTGGAATTTCTCCTTTCTGCGCTCGGGTACCGCGGGCCTCACAGCCCAGGCTTTTGGGGCCGAAGACCGCTCCCGCATGATCCATACCCTGCTGCGGGCGGTGGGTTTGAGCCTCTTTATTTCTGCTTGGTTGCTGGCTTTGCAGGGACCGTTGGGGAAATTTGGTTTTGAACTGATGCAGGTACGCCCCGAGCAAGCCCAATTGGTCAACACCTACTTTTATATCCGCATTCTGGGCCTGCCCGCGGGATTGGCCATTACGGCTATCACAGGCTGGTTTTTGGGCATGCAAAATGCCATTTATCCCTTGTTACTCACCATTTTCATTTCTCTGATCAATATTGGAGGTAATTTTTTCTTTGTCTATGGGCTGGAAATGCATGTGGACGGGGTGGCCTGGGCCACGGTGATTTCCCAGTATGCGGGCCTATTGCTGGCTTTGGGCTTGTTTTTTGGCACTTCCAGATACAGATCACTTTCCAGGGAAATCAGGTTGAAAACCTTGAAAAAGCTAAGCGAATTCACCCATTTCCTGCGACTTAACCGTGATCTTTTTATCCGTACCTTCCTGCTTTCCAGCGTTTTTGCCTTTGTGTACAGCCAGTCCTCTGCCGAAGGAGAAATGGCTCTGGCCGTGAATACAGTCCTGATGCAATTCCTCAACTGGATGTCGTTTGGGGTGGATGGCTTTGCCTTTGCGGCCGAGAGCCTGATCGGGCGCTATATTGGGGCGCGGGATGAGAAAACGGCACGGAAAGTCCTGCGGCTGTCTTTTCTGTGGGGCATGGGCATGGCCCTGGGCTACAGTCTGGTGTATGGATTTGGGGGAAATGCGCTGCTGGGATTATTTACCAATGACCCTGCCGTGATGGAAGCGGCCCGCCCTTATCTGATCTGGATGGTGGCTGTGCCCCTGATTGGTACGCCCTGCTACATCTGGGACGGGGTTTTTATCGGGTTGACTGCTTCCCGTGCCTTGCGCGACACCATGGTGATCGCGGTGCTGGCCTTTGCGGCGGTAATGTACTTTTATGGCCTGGATCATGGCCTGCATGGCCTTTGGTTGGGTATGTGCGTCTTTTTTGCCGGGCGGGGAATATCAGAAACGGGGTATTTTCTGCGAAGTGGTTTTGGGTTGAAATGATTTCCAGATGGGGAATTAAGGATGCCACACCCAAATTGTCCCCCTCAATACACCTCCACCCCGGGCAGCAATTCCTTAAGCTGATCAGTGGCGTCATCAGGGAGGGCATTTTCATAAACAGACAGGCTTTTGAGTTTGCCGGCCAGCTTTTGGATAGCAGGGGGAATTTCACTTAATCTGTTTTCCTGCAAATAAAGCTGGGTCAGAGGCAGGTCGAAAATGCATGCTGGAATTTCGAACAGGTTATTGCTGCCCAGATCGAGGTGGGTGAGGGAGGTGATTTTGCAAACGGCCGGGGGAATATTTTCGAGGTTATTATACCCAAGCACCAACTCACTGAGATGAGGAAGGGTGGCAAGTCCCTCCCATCCATTATTGAGGTTATTCATGGAAAGGTCCAGCTTAAGCAGATTTTCCAGGCCCGAAAGATTGGAAGGGATTCCACCCAGACGGCAATTGGAGAGGGAAAGGCGTTTGAGGCCCTTCATTTCAGTCAATATCTGAGGAAATCCAAAGCCGGGATTATTGCTAAAATCCAGTTCGGTGAGGCGGGGCAGGGCCTTGATGCCCGCGGGCAAATCCTGGAGATTATTTCCATACAAACTGATGGATTCCAGGTCTTTGCAGGTGAGTAGTTCGGGAGGAAATTCAGTCAGATTGCACTCCGTGCAACTGAATCTCCTGACCCCGGGATTGCGGCGCAGAGCTTCACGAATCTCTTCTGTGGAAGCTCCTGATAATTCAATTTGCTGTTCTGAACTCTTGGTTTGGGCTTTGGGGGAGCAATGAGCACCCGTCAGCAGGATGATCATCACTCCCCAAATCCCAATTTGTTTTATGCTCAGAGCGCGTCCCATCTGGCAAGGAACCCTACGGTGTAGGAATCAGTGAGGGTGGCGTTGAGGTTGTTGTACCTGCTTTGCGCACTTCCGCCAGAGTTGTGCATGAGCGCGGTAACGGCAGCCACCACCCGATCACGGTTGTTCTGGTTTTGTGGTACCACGCCCTGGGTTTCGTTGAAGTTGTCACGGATCAGGGTGCGACCGATGCTCTGGCCGTTTCCGTCGGACATAGCATTGCGCACTTTTTGCCCTTCGGGATGGTTGAAAATGGCCTTGGTCTGGAAGGCAGCCCGGTTCTCACCCATGGTGCGGGTCTTGCGGAAATAGGTGGTGACTGAACTGCGATTCACCCCAATGGCATTGACGGAAGCCACAAAATTCGCATTGGCATACAGGTTGGTAACTTCCTGGTTGACATTGACTGCGCTGGTTACGCTTGAATCGTTGCCCCGGGGTACGTTGACGGCGGTGATGATGCGGCGCATGTTGCCTGTGTGGTACATGCGGCGGATATCGTCCGGGTAAAGGCCGGTCTCGGTCATGAAGCGCTGCCCGTTGGCAGTGGTGTAGGCCTGGATGCGGGCATTCAGGGTGGCGAGGTCGGTGCCAGCTGCGGGTACGTTATTGTAAATCGCGTCGTAGTGGGTATTGGTATTGGCGGCGCGGGTCACCATGTCGGTGAGGGTGGCAGCGCTGAGCCCGTAGTGTGAGGCCACGTCGGGATTGTTTTGCAGGGTTCCCACGGCGGTGCGTCCGATCATCTGAGCCGAGCCAAAGGAGGCAGCCACGCCTGCGCCGTTGGTGAGGTTGGCAGGAATCTCTCCCGGGCTGTGGCCCCCTTCACCAGCCTCAATGGCAGTAATGATGCGGGTGAGGGCCGCGTTGTTGTTGCTGAAGCCCGCGGCAGCGTCGGGATTGGTGGCGTTGCGGTTGAAGGTGGTGAGGGTTTCGTAAGTCGGATCGTTGAGGATGCGTTCTGTTTTCCCTCCGGGATCAATCCTTCCGTCGGTGGCACCAATCACGATTTCCTGGAAGGAATCCAGGGCGGCAGAGGTGCGGGGTACGTTGGTCCAGGTGATGTTGGTGGTGCCGGCAGGATCGACTCTTTCGGATAGGTAATCTCCGGTGGAAAGGAAGCCAATGGCGTGGAGACGGTCCTGTACGATGCGTACGTCGGCAGGCTGGTTGACTCCTCCCCCACGACCCACGGATCGCTGGATGTCCACATTTCCTTTTTCAGGCAGAGATGGATTCATCATCTGGCGATGGCTTTCGTCCCCTACTCCCACCAGTCCGCTCTGGGCGAGATTCATGGAATGCTGGAACTGATTGATGGCAGCGATGGTTTCGGTGAGGCTGCCAGCGGGGATGGGATTCTGGTTGGTGGGATCGGGCGCTTCGGCCTGGCGATTGGCGTCTGAAAGGAAGCCCAGGGCGTTGAGCCGGGTCTGGATGGCGGTGACGTCGGCGGGCTGGTTGGCGCCTCCAGTGCCCACAGAATCAGTGAGGGAGAATATGCTGACGCTGAACTGGGGAGGATTGTTGAGCATGGTCTGCTCCAGTCCGTCGGGACGGATGATGTAGAGGCTGCTACCCACCACGGCCACGTTGAAGGCATTGATGGCGGCAATGGTCTGGGCGAGGTTGGCTTCTGCGATTTGTCCCTGGGCATCGGCAGCCACCTGCTCGGCCTGGTAGTCGCTGTCGCTGAGGTAGCCGAGGGTGTGAAGGCGGGCCTGCACGGCACGCACGTCGGCGGCATTATTGGCGCCGCCCCTGCCCACATTGCCTCCCACGGTCACGTTGCCGAGTCCGTGATCCAGGTTGCCGTTAAGGAAAGATTCAGAGGCTTGTCCGGGTTCGATGAGGAGGACGGGGCCGCCAAAGGCGGCCTGGGTGAAGTTGCCAATGGCCACCAGGGTCTGAACCATGGCGGTTTCGGCGATGCGTCCGCTGGCGGAGGCATCTACCTGCTCGGCTGTATAAGCGGCATCGCTGAGGTAGCCGAGTTCGTGGAGGCGGTCCTGCACGGCTCGAACGTCGGCGGGAGCATTGGTGCCACCGTCTCCGACGGTGCCGGTGACGTCCACGGTGGTGGTGGTGGCGGGAGTCTGGGTGGAGGGATCGGGAGTGGGTGAAGGTGCGGGAGTGGGATTGGGTCCCTGGTTGGTGGGCGCCTGTGGATTTTGTTCCTGGTTTTGTCCTCCCTCCTGATTTTCTCCTTCTCCCCAACCAAACCATGAGGATACAGTTTCTTCCACACTGGACACGAAACCGCTCAATCCGTCAGTGATGGTTTCCCACCAACTCTTTTCTTCTCCTTCTTCGCCAGCTTCCTGACGCTGGACGGGCTGGTTGCCCATTTTGGCCTGGACGGGATCGGTGGTCAGATTGAAGGCGGGGGGAGCCATGCTCATGCCCGATTCTTTTCCTTCATTTTCCGATCCGTTGGTATTCCTCTCTTTTTCCTGTGATACTTTTGTCATGATGGTATCTTTTTGGGTAATCCTGGGTACGATTCGGTTCCACCTCCCGGATTTTATGCAGGAAAGAACGGCTTCAGGGGGTGGATTTTAAATTTAAGATTTTATGTACGTTTCAGGAAGGAAAGAAAAGGATTTTTTGGAAAATATTGTTGAGATGCAAGCCATGCCCACCCGGAAGGTAAAGTTTTGAGGCAAAGCATGAAGGCCCTGTTTGCCGGGTTTTAAGCCAAGGCATGCCCTGGGTGTACTAAAAGGAAAGGCAAATTGGCACGGATTGTATCCACGGCAAGTGAGGCAAGTTTTTCCCCGGAGGGATGATTATTAATTCAGCACTTTCTTGTAAGGGGGATTTGGGTTTTGGGGAGTATATTGCAGGATGAAACGATTCACCTTCTTCTTTACGGCGCTGATCCTGTGTGCCTGCGGGAATCAGCCTGCTTCTGATTCTTCTCCCGTGCAGATTGACCTGAGCCTTGCTCCGGATAGTGTGGAGCTTTTCGCTCCGGGGGTGGTGTCCACTTCCCTGAATGAACGGGATATGGCTATTTCACCCGATGGGAAGGAAATTGTTTTCACCCTGAATAATCATAATAACACCCTGAGAGTACTGGTTGGTTTGCAACGGGGAGATCAGGGCTGGTCAAAGCCAGAGATTATGCCATTTTCTGGTGAATTTCAGGACATTGAACCTTTCTTTGCGCCCGATAACAGTAAATTATTCTTTGCTTCCAACCGCCCATTGGATACGGTGAAGGCACGGCCGGATTATAATATCTGGATGGTTTCACGCAAGGAAGGCGGCTGGGAGGAACCTGTTTCGGTGGGGGAAAATATCAACACGGCGGCCCATGAGTTTTATCCGGCGGTAGCGGCAAACGGGAATCTGTATTTTACGGCCCAGTACGGTGCAAGTGAGGATATTCATCTCAGCAAATTCGAAAACGGGGTTTATCTGCCTCCTGTACCCCTCGATTCCAACGTCAATTCTCCTACTTATGAGTTCAATGCCTGGGTTTCCCCGACGGAAAACCAGATTATTTTCAGTTCCTACGGCAGGGATGATGATCTGGGGGGTGGAGATTTGTACATCAGTGAGAAGGATGAAAACGGGAACTGGCTGCCTGCCCGCCATCTGGGCGAAGGCATCAATTCAGATGCGCTGGATTATTGTCCTTTTGCTGATCTGGAAAACCGTATTTTCTATTTCACGAGCAACCGTACCCAGGGAAAGCAGAAGAAATTGGGAAGTCTGAAGGAGTTGGAGGATCAGTTGAATGGTCCGTTTAACGGGATGGGAAATGTGTTCAGGGTTTCTATGAAGGGATTTGACCGAAAACTTTAAGGTCAGAGCGGCTTACATCCTACGGGCCTGTCCGGGACATTTACCCAAAACAATGTTTACGTCCTTTTCGCCCCAGTCGCGTCCGTGATTGCCCCAGGAATGATTTACAAAATTGAGGATGTCTGCTATCTGGGAAGGATTGAGGAAGGGAAGTTCGGGCATGGGCTGGTCGAAGGTTTTGCCGTTGACGGTTATAGTTCCGCTGAGGCCGTGGCGGATAAGGCAGGGCAATTCCGTTTCGTGTTTGGAAAGGTAATCTGAGCCTGCGAGGGGTGGATAAAGGTCCCTGAAGCCCTGTCCTTCTTTGCCATGACAATTGCCGCAGTAGGTTTCATAGCGCTTGCGGTCAGTCATTTTCTCACCAGTGAAGTAGGGGTAAATCAGGATAAACAACAACCCCGACACGGGGATGGAAACCACCAGCAGGAGGCGCAAAAGACGGTTTTTGGTGGCTTTATTCATTCAGCAATCTATCCATTGCAACGGAAAGTTCCTTCGTTTCCTCTTCGGAAGTGCCATCAAAGAATCCGCGGATGTTGTGGTCGCGGTCGAAAAGGATCATGGCCCCGGAATGTGCGTAGCCGCCTGCCTCGGTGGAATCTTCCATGGCTGTGACCATGTAGGATTTGGCCATGCCCATGATTTTGTCTTTGTCGCCGGTGACAAAGTTCCAGCGGGGAGCAGTTACGCCCATGCGTTCGGCGTAGGCTTTGAGCACAGGGACTGAATCGTGGCGGGTATCGATGGAATGAGATACGAGGATGACGCGGTCGTCGGTGGCATATTTCTCGTAGATGGTGAGCATGTTGGCCTTCATCACCGGGCAGATGGTGGGACAGGAGGTGAAGAAGAAGTCCATGACATGGATTTTACCCATGACTTCCTGCTGGGTCACCCACTGGCTGTCCTGGTTCATGAATTTGAAATCAGGCAAAGGATCCTGGTTGTACACCAGCAATTCTGCCTGATCTGCTTTCTTTTCTTCACTTTTGCAGGCGGTTAAGGCCACTCCCAGGATGAGCAGGGCGACGATTCCTGTGGTTATTCTTTGCTTCATTATCTGCTATCTGGGGCCATTATTCAGCACTTCCTTGCCCATCTGGAGGGCCTCGTCGATGGTTTTGTTTACCATTTTTATTTCGGCCTTTTGCAGGGCCAGATAACTGATGCTTTCCTGTGGATCTTCGTCACCCGTGGGAGCTTTGTAGTCGTGCATCCAGTCCATCATGGCATCGTCGGCTGCCTGGAGCTGGATGATGGAGGCATCGATTTTCTGGTGGTATTCACTTTCGGTCAGGGAGGTGTCCTGGTCAAGGGCTTTCAGCTGGTCCATGACGGCGTATATTTCATCCATTTTGGCCATGGCCTGGTCGTGGATCTGCATGACTTCGGCGTGGCGGGTTTCGATTTCCTTTTGGTAGGGATGGCAGCCCCACAGGCCGATAAGGATGGCGATGGAAAGGAGGAATTTTTTCATGGAGCAAAAGTAATGAATTTTTCAGTTTTAACGGTTTGCAGTTTGAGGCTTACGGTTTTCAGTGAGGGGAGGGTTAAAACCCTCCCTTATTGAACGATAGCCCGGGTGAACCCGGCTTGGTTGGTTGGGATGAATGCTTCGCATTGAATTCAGGGGGCTGAAGCCCCCTGTGGGGCTATTTGGCGGGCCTTTGGCCCGCGGGGGAAACTCACCCCTGCGCTTTGCGCTTTCCCCTCTCTACCGGGGGCGGCAAAGAGGGGCCTTGATTTTGGGAATTCTTTGGGATTTGAAGGTGGCGCCCCGCTGGGGCTCTGGTCTGCGGGGGTGATCATTCCCGGGGCTTACGCCCCGGGCTACTGAGGTTTCGCCCCGCTGGGGCTATTGGGCGGGCCTTTGGCCCGCGGGGAAACTCACCCCTGCGCTTTGCGCTTTCCCCTCTCTACCGGGGCGGCAAAGAGGGGACAAGATTCTGGAAATTCTTTGGGGTCCAATGGTTTGGGTTTCGCTTTTCCTGGATGGGACTTTATATTTGGGGATGATTCTCAGGTTTGTTTTTGGGGTGGTGGTTTTTCTGGGTTTGGGAGGGTCCGGGGCTGCAATTTTGCAGGCCCAGGTTATTGTGGATGTGATTACGGGTCCGACTTGTGTGAAGGCTGAGAAGGTGGTGGCTCAGGCCCGGAAACAGGTGAAAGTCTTTAACCGTAAGGCTGGCGAAAGTATGAGATTTCAGGTGTGGGAATTGCCTGAAAGTACTCCTTTGGATCTTGGTTTGGTGAAATTGAACGGAAAAAGGCTAACGGAGGGGCAAAAGGTGCCCGAAAGGGTGACAGGTTATGGTTCGCCTACGGTGCTGGTCAACGGGGAAAATGCTGTTCCCACGGAATGGAAGGAAAATGGTTTTGCTTCCTGCGCGGCGGAAATCCCCTCCCCTGCTCAACTCAAAAGACTTTTTCGAAAAAAATTGGCAATCCGACTGAAACATTAGCCATTTTTGCATTTATGAAAACCCTGCATTCTTTTCTGCTTCTTTGGCTGGTGACGGCTGGTCCGCTGGCGGCTCAAATTAATCCTGAGGATGTGACCATCGTACGGGACAGTTTTGGGGTGCCCCATATCTACGGCAAAACCGACGCTGATGCGGCTTACGGGCTGGCCTTTGCCATGGCAGAGGATCGTTTTGATATTATCCAGGAAAATATGGCCCTGGCCAATGGCCGGTTAGGCGAATTATTGCCTGTGATCGGCACCATGGCGGACTATGCGTGGAATTTGTTTCGGGCCCGCAAACTGGTGGAGGACCGCTATCAGTATGACGTTTCTCCTGAATTCAGAAAGGTTTTGGAAGGTTATTGCCAGGGAATCAATGCGTACGCGGCAGGGCACCCGAAGGAGGTGAGATTGAAGGGAATTGTGCCCATTACCCCCCAGGATGTGCTTACGGGCTATGTGATGTCGATGTGCCTCATGACCGGGGTCACGGCTCACCTCTCCAATATTGTGGAAGGTAATGCAGGTGGCCAAACGGCGCAGAGTCTGCGGGGTTCCAATGGTTTTGCCATGAACAGTCAGATTACCCCCAGGGGAGAGGTTTATCTGGCAAATAATTCCCACCAGCCGCTGAAAGGCCCGGTTGCGTGGTATGAGGCCCACATCAACAGTGAGCAAGGCTGGAATACCCTGGGTGGACTGTTCCCTGGCGGGGTCAGTATTTTTTCGGGTACCAATGAGAATCTGGCCTGGATGCATACGGTAAATATGCCCGACCTGACCGACGTTTATCGCCTGGAAATGAATCCCAAAGACAAAAATTCCTATAAACTGAACGGGGAATGGCGCAAGCTGGAGGTTTCCAAAGCCAAACTCAAGCTGAAGGTGGGTGGTCTGAAGATCCCGGTGACCAAAAAGGTGTACTGGAGTGAATTTGGCCCCACGATCAAAAGTAATAAAAAGGGCCGGGATGGTAACGGAAAGGGATTTTTTGCCATGCGCTTTGGGGCAATTTTCACGATCAAGGCGGCTGAACAATGGTGGCGCATGAATAAGGCACAGAGTTTTGAAGAATTTCGTCAGGTACTGGATATGCAGGGGCTGGCGGGCCTGAATCTGGTGTATGCCGACAAAAAGGATAATATTTTTTACCTGAATAACGGCCTTTTCCCCATCCGCTCGGGTGATTATAACTGGCTCACCTGCCTCCCCGGCAGCGATTCGTCCTGTATCTGGCGCAAATTTCACCCGGTAAGTTCTCTGGTGCAAAGCTTCAATCCCAAATGCGGCTATGTTTTCAATACCAATCACAGCCCGTTTTTGTGTTCGGGTGAAGGTTGCTGCCCGGACCGCAGTCAGTATGATCCCAATCTGGGGGTTTTCGATCTGAATAATAACCGTTCTCTGCGTTTTATGGACCTGATGGCGGCGCAAAAGGGCAAGGTCAACTGGGCAGATTTTCGCAGAATCAAATACGACCGTACTTACCCTGACTCGATGTTTGTTTTTTGGCTGGAGAATGTGGAAGATGCGTTTCGCATGGATCCAAGCAAGTATCTGGACGGGGCGCGGGCTATCATGGCAGTGAACGCCTGGAACCGCGAGGCCAGTCCGGAGAGCACGGGAGCCGCGTATTTTTTGCTGGCCTATAATTACCTGTACCGCATCGCCCGCAAGGATCACGCCCAGTATGAGCGGAGAAAGTACAGCGAGGCGCAGATGGCCAAGGCTTTTATTTATTCCCAAAAATACATGCAAAAGCATTTCCACCGCCAGAATGTGACTTTGGGGGAATTGCAGCGACATGTGCGGGGTAAGCGGGACGAGGCGATCGGGGGTTTGCCGGATGTGATCTCGGCGATGTACACGCAAAAATGGAAAAAGGGCAAATTCTCCAGCTATCTGGGCGATTCTTATATTCAGCTGATCCGTTTTAAGGATAATAAAGTGGATATTGAGTCGTGTGTGCCCTACGGAGCTTCCAACCACGAGGATTCGCCGCATTTTGATGATCAGATGGATAATTATCTGCATCAGCGTACCAAGACGATGCATTTGGAAAAGGATGAGGTGATGAAGCGGGCGGAGAGGGTGTATCATCCATTTTAGCGTTGAGCTTTTGGCTGCGAGCTTTTCTGGATGGTGCTATGTTGGGTGGGGGTTTAACACAAAGTTCTCAAAGGCCTCAAAGGGATTTTTATGGGAAGCTTCCGCTTTGGGTTGGGGGTTTTAACACAAAGTTCTCAAAGGTTCTCAAAGGCCTCAAAAGGATTTTTATGGGAAGCTTCCGCTTTGGGTTGGGGGTTTTAACACAAAGTTCTCAAAGGTTCTCAAAGGCCTCAAAGGGATTTTTATGGGAAGCTTCCGCTTTGGTGGGTATTTTTTTAAACACAGAGCCACAGAGTCCATTTTAGTCGCCAGAAGATTTTTTATTTGAAGCTTCCGCTTCCCTTGGAAATTTTACCTCAGAGATTTTGGGAGGACACAGAGATTAGGGTTTTCAATGGGAAGCTTCCGCTTTGGTGGGTATTTTTTTAACACAGAGCCACAGAGCACATTTTAGTCGCCAGGAGATTTTTATTTGAAGCTTCCGCTTTGGGGATTGCTGAAGGCTGATCGCTGATCGCTGATTGCTCGTTGCTTGCCGCTGTTACCACTTTGGCTTTACTGTTTTGTACTCTTTTGCAAAACTTTAAACCAAGTATAAGCCATGAAAAAAGCAGCCTTAATGTTCCTCGGTATTTTGATGGGAGCCGCCACTTTTGCCCAGCCGGCAGGCACCCGTATTCCGCCCCGTAAGGACGATCACTTTCAACGCAACCGGGTGGTGAGCCGGGTGGATCTGGAAAACAAACTCAACCGTCCGCTGATTGATGCTACCACGCCCGACCTGTACGCAGCTACCGGCTTTGAGCACAACCAGGGTATCATTGCAGCCCTGATCGGCGGGATGAAGGCAGGCAAATACGTGGGCTATGATCCGACCGATCTGGAAAAGTCGCTGACCTGGGAAGATCTGGTGGCCCGCTCACAGGATATCAACGGCGGAACTTCCGGCGAAGATCCCTGGGAATCTGATCCAATGGAAGAAAATCTCTACGATCCCGAAGACCCCGAAGGCGATCTGAACCCTGAAAATGACCCGTTTACGGATACTTTCGGATCCGTGACCAGTGGGGAGGAAGTCGATCTGGCTCCGCTGGAATCTGTTTTGGAAATCATCGAGGACCGCATTCTGGACAAAAACCGTTCTGAACAAATCTACGACCTGCAATACCTGCGTCTGGTATGGGTGGATCCGGGTGAAACCCTGCCCGACCAGCACTTTGTCTGCTTCAAATACGAGGACGTGATGGAAGTGCTTGAAAACGCCCGTTGGGCCAATAAATTCAACGACGCAGAGGACAAAAACCTGCGCGAAATCTTTGAACTGCGGCTGTTTGAAAGCTATGCGATCAATGTGAGCGGCCGCGGGGTGCGCAGCCTGCCTGAAGCCGCTTTCCGCGAGCAGCAGTTGCTGGAGTTTGAGCATAATTTGTGGTCTTATTGAGATGTGAGAAGTGAGATGTTAGATTTTAGATGTTGGGGGTAGGGCAAAAAGATGTCCTTGCTTTACCGGAAAGAAAAAGCTTATAAACGACAAACAGGCATTAAAAAAGGTCATCCAATTTTTGGGTGGCCTTTTCCTTTTTTTCTCAGATTTTACTGTTTAATTTTGGGAGAATTAAGGGAAACTTTCTAACCAGCGTATGAATTTTACCCCCTTGAAATCAGGGGTTTATTGATTATTTCGACACCATTAATTTTCTGTCAGGAATGAAAAAAAATTACTTATTGTTGGGGCTCCTGCTTCTGCTGGGGGTTAATCTTACTTTTGGTCAACAGCAGATCCGCTGCTTCACGGTTGAAAACGAGGCCTGGCACAGGCAGCAAAACCCGGGGATGGAAACTCCCGAGCAGTTTGAATCCTGGCTGGACATTAAAATGCACGAATATCAGCAGGATCTGGCTGCAGGACGGGCTCCGGCGGTGATCACCATTCCCGTGGTGGTGCACGTGATTCACAACGGAGATGCAGTTGGTTCGGGGGAAAACATTTCCCAGGCCCAGGTCAATTCCCAAATTGATGTACTGAATGAGGATTTTCGCAAAATGGCCGGTACCAATGGCTTTGGCAACGGGGTGGATACAGAAATCCAGTTCTGCATGGCCACCGAAGATCCGAGTGGCAACCCGCTTTCCGAGCCCGGCATTCACCGGGTGAATATGGGTCAGTCTTCCTGGACCTCTAACAGTTCGGTGGAAACCACGTTGAAGCCCCAGACCTCCTGGGATCCGACCCGCTATTGCAATATCTGGGTTTGTAAATTTGGGGCTCACTGGCCAACCTGCTGGGCTACGCCCAGTTTCCCAATTCTTCCGGTCTGCAGGGCCTCAATACCAATAACGGCAACGCCAACACCGACGGGGTGGTGATCCGCTACGATGCTTTTGGCCGGGTTGGATCGGTGAGCGCTCCTTACCACAAGGGCCGCACCACCACCCACGAAGTGGGTCACTGGCTGGGTCTGCGCCACATCTGGGGAGATGGGGGCTGCTCTGTGGACGATTACTGCAGCGATACCCCGGCCTCTGATGCGGCCAATTATGGTTGTACTGCCACCACTTCCTGTGGTTCTCAGGACCAGATCGAAAATTACATGGACTACTCTGACGACCTTTGCATGGATATGTTTACGGCCTGTCAGAAAACCAGGATGCAGACGGTGCTGACCAACAGTCCCCGCCGCAGTACCCTGGGTACTTCTACGGTTTGCTCAGGCGGCAACTCTGCTCCCACGGCTTCTTTCTCGGCTGACAAAACTTCGATCTGCCCCGGCGGAACGGTTCAGTTTAGCGACAACTCAACCGGCGGCCCCACCAGCTGGAGCTGGACTTTCTCAGGCGGCACTCCCTCTTCCTCCACCAACCAGAACCCTTTGGTTTCCTATGCCAATGCAGGTACATATAACGTCTCCCTGACGGCTACCAACGGCAACGGATCCAACAGCACCACCCAGAATGGCTACATTGTGGTGGGTACAGGCTCGGCTTCCGTGTTCTGGTCTGAAGATTTTGAAAATAACGGAGCCGGATGGCAGGCCTATAATCCTGACAACCAGAATACCTGGGTGATCGCCACAGTGGGCGGCAGCGTGACAGGAACCAAGGCCGCCAAAATCGACATGTATAATAACAACCTCGTGGGACAGTACGACGGGTTGATCAGCCCGGCGATCAGCTTTGTTGGAAAATCGAATGTGACGGTGGAGTTTGAACATGCGCACCGCCGCTATTCGGCCAATGAAGCCGACTCCCTGATTCTCTATGTTTCGACCAACGGAGGAACTTCTTTTCCTTTCCGTATCTGGGGGGATGCTGAAAATGGTTCAGGTAATTTTGCGACGAATTCCCAGACCCAGAATGATTTTACCCCCTCCACCCCGGATGACTGGTGTTTTGCGGGCAGCGTGGGCGCCTCTTGCTTCAGTTTCAATCTTTCCCAGTTTGACGGCCAGTCCAACGTAAAGCTCATGTGGTATGCGTATAACGATTATGGGAATAATATTTACGTGGACAATATCAAACTGAGCGCTTCCTGCTCAGCTACGGCTTCGGCCCCGGTGGCCGCCTTCTCGGTGAATGAATCCTCTGGTTGTGCTCCGCTCAACGTGACCTTTAGCGATCAGTCCACAGGTTCGCCCACGGCCTGGTCATGGACCTTTACGGGAGGTTCTCCCGCCTTCAGCCTGGCCCAGAATCCTTCTGTGACCTACGCCAGCCCGGGAACCTACTCTGTTTCCCTGACAGCCACCAATGCCACGGGTTCGAATGTGGTGACCCAAACCAATTACATCACGGTTTTCAGCAATCCGCCAGTACCGGTTATTTCTCTTTCAGGCAGCAACCTGACCACCGCAGTCAGCGCGACTTCCTACCAGTGGTTCCTCAACGGGGCCCCCATTTCGGGAGCCACCAGCCAGAACTATACGCCCGCGGCCTCGGGGGCTTATACGGTTACGGTGGTGGATGCTAACGGCTGCTCCAATACTTCCTCTCCCTATCAGTACGATCTGGTGGGTCTGGAAGCTCTGGCCAATCAGGGACTGGAGATTTATCCTAATCCTACCTCTGGCGCCATCTGGCTGAAGAGTGCGCTGCCCATTCAGATTGAGAAGCTGGAAATCATCGACGGTCTGGGACGCAGCCTGATTCAGCAAAACTGGAACGGGAAGGTGCTCGACCAGGCCAGTTCCATTGATCTGGGCGGACTTTCTGAGGGAATTTACTTCCTGAAAATCCGTACGGGAGATGAAATGGTGGTCAGGAAATTCACCCTGCTGAAGTAATTCAGGTCCTCTTTTCCCAGATCCCCGCAACCGGCCAGCCTGGTTGCGGGGATTTTTTATTTACCCGCCCCCTGGAATTCTTACAGATTCAAATCAATTCTTACAGGCAAATCCCGCACACTTATCCACATTTCTCCCGACTAACCCACAAAAAAAGCTTAAATCCCCTTGTTTCTCAGGATTTTAATCTTTATTTTTAAGAGGATTAAGCGAAACATTCATAATTTCTTACAAGCCAAAATCGCCTGCGAACTCTTGCAACCGTGGGGAGAAAATGTCCACGGTTATCGCGCCCGAGCGAATAAATAAGATGAGTAATGCAGCCTACATTTTCGTGCAAAAAAAGGAGTTCTACGGGACTTTTATTTTGCCGTTTCTGCTTGCCCTCTGTTTGTTTTCCTCCCTTTCGGCTCAGGTCTGGAACACAAATCTCAACGCTGCTTATCTGGGAAACGGTTTTTACCGCCTGACCAACGGGGCTAACCAGCGTGGCTCCATCTGGGCGCCAGACTCTCTCGATCTGGCTCAGGATTTTGATCTCACCTATTCCGTGATCCAATACCATCCTACGGGAGGTTTAGCCGGGGATGGAATTGCCTTTGTGATGCAGCGCTCGGTAGCAGGAATTGCAGCCACGGGAGGGGGAGGAAACGGGCTGGGTTATGCCACTTCCAATCCGGCAAGTTTTCCGGGAATTACCCCTTCACTGGCGGTGGAGCTGGATATCTGGGGTAATGGAGCCCCGATCGATGATATTCCACAGCACCACGTGGCAGTCCATGAAAACGGCAATATTTTTCTCCCACCCGGGGCAATCATGGGTCCGGCTTTTGCCAATGGCGGAGCAGCCATCGGGGACAGCGTGTGCCGCCCCCTGCGCATTGTCTGGGATGCCTCACTCACCCAGCTGGAGATTTTTTTCAACGGAGTTTCAGTCCTGTCGGGTATTTATGACATTCCCAATAATACTTTTGGCGGCAATACAAAAGTGATCTACGGCTTCACAGGTTCGGCGGGTGCTTCGCCCGGGGTTCAGGTGATTGGCATGGCACAACTTACCGTGCAGGCGGATACCAGCACCTGCAGGAATACTTCTCTGTTTCTTCCCGCCTCAGGAGGTTTCAGCGGTATTTACACCTGGTCAAATATGACATCAGGAGGAATCACGGGCCTTTCCTGCGGGGTTTGTGCGAACCCTGTTTTTACTCCCTATGGTGGCCTTCCCCTGGTTCAGTACCAGGTGACAACCACGGATTCAATTGGCTGCGTGTGGCGGGATTCGGTGGCGATTACCATTAATCCCATTCCCATTGCAGATGCCGGGCCAGATCTGGTTATTTGTGAAGGCGACAGTATTCAGATCGGGACGGTTTCCGCTTCTCCCAATTACACCTTTTCCTGGGCCACTCCCATTGGTCTGGACAATACAAATCTGGCCCAACCCATGGCCTCTCCCCCATTCAGCAGCAATTATTCTGTCACGGTGGTGGATACCTCGACCCCCAATATGTGTCAGGCCACGGACGACATGGTGCTCACAGTAAATCCCAATCCGGTGGCAGCGGCTGGTCCGGATGATACGATTTGTTTGGGGGATTCTTCTCAGCTGGGGGGAATTGCTCAGGCGGGATTGATTTACTCCTGGAATCCAATTGCCAATCTGGATAATGGCAGTATTTCTGATCCCATGGCGACGCCTCCGGCGACGGTGCAGTACATTCTGGCGGTTGAAAACAGCCTGACCGGCTGCTCGGATACGGATTCTGTGGTGGTCACGGTGCTGAATCTGCCGCCTGCGGCGGCAGGAAATGACACCAGCATCTGTCAAAACAGCCTGCAACTGAACGGTTCGCCCGTGCCCAATTCAGGCATTGGTAACTGGGTGGTGTTGATGGGGGGCGGAGCGGTTAACCCGGCCAACTCTCCCAGCGGTATAGTGAATTTGCTTTCACAGGGAAACAACCAACTCAGCTGGCAGATTACGGATTCGCTGGGTTGTGTGGGGACAGACACAATGCTTATTCAGGTGAATATCCCCGCTCAGGCGCTGGCCGGGGCCGACACGACCATTTGCGGTGACTCAGTGCTGCTGAATGCCCAGCCCGTTGCCTTCGGCACGGGAAACTGGTCGGGCAACGGACCCATGATCAATCCAGTTAACTCACCCAATGCGACTGCCAGTGGCATTCCCCCGGGTTTCAACGAATTCTACTGGATCAGCAGCAACCTCAACTGTGCTGACACGGATACGGTGGTGGTGCAGGCTTTTCAGCTTATTCAGGCAAATGCAGGAGCGGATACGGGTATTTGTGGAAGCCAGTTCACCCTGGCGGGCTCCAATGCGGCTCCGGGAACGGGGCTTTGGTCGGGATTGTCCGGGCCGGGAGTCATTGCCAATCCAAATCTGCCCAATTCGCAGCTGAGCAATCTTTCGGGCACACCCACCCAACTGAGTTGGGTGGTGACTTACGGGCCCTGCAGCTCTGCAGATACGGTGCTGATTACGGGGGCCAACCTTGTGCCTGCCCTGGCAGGCACGGATACCAGCATTTGCGGGGATACCTGCCAACTGAATGCCCAGGCACCTGCCATGGGCAACGGCAGTTGGGTGAGTAACGGGCCGGCCCTCAATCCTGCCAATCAGGCGCAAACCACGGCCAGCAATATCCCTGCGGGAATGAATGAATTTTACTGGATCACCAATAATCTGGGTTGCTCAGATACGGATACGGTGGTGGTTTCGGCCTTTGCTCTGGTAATGGCTGCCGCGGGTCCTGATACGGTAACCTGCGGTTCCCTGATCAATTTATCCGGGTCCAACCCGGCCCCGGGAACGGGCAACTGGACCGTTTTATTTGGTCCGGGGTTGGTGAGCAATCCCTCCTCTCCATCTTCTCAGGTAAGCAACCTGTCTCCCACCCCCACTTTCCTGAGTTGGGTGGTAACGAACGGGCCGTGTACGGATGCGGACAGTGTGGAAATTTTGGGGCTGAACCTGGTCAGCGCCCAGGCGGGCCCTGACACCAGCATCTGTGGGGATTCTCTCCAACTTGGAGCTGTACCCAACGGACCTGGCAGCACAGGTATGTGGACTTTGGGTAGCCCGGGTGCGGGAAATTTTGATGACGATACCCTGCCCGGGGCTATAGTATATAATCTGGATACGGGATTCAATGCCCTGGTCTGGACGGTGACGAACGGAACCTGTGCGGAGTCGGATACCCTGCTGGTACATACGGATGAAATGCCAACCGCCAATGCGGGGCCAGATCAGACCAACTTGTCCAACGACCAAACCAGCATGAATGCAGTGACTCCTTTGATCGGGAGTGGCATCTGGTCGCTGGTAAGCGGTGGAGGCTTGATTCAGAATCCCAACTCCCCCACCTCGCAGATTGATAACCTGCCGAACGGGAGTTCGGTTTTTGCCTGGACGGTGACTAACGGCATTTGCCCTTCCGCCCAGGATCAGGTAATCCTGACCTACCTGGAACCCATTGACACGATGCCCAATACGCTGTTTATTCCAGAAGGATTTTCTCCCAATAACGACGGTACGAATGAGTATTTTGCCATTCGCGGGATTGAAAATCTGCCGGGTTGCAAACTCAGTATTTTTAACCGCTGGGGCAATCTGGTGAATGCCTTTGACAATTATCAAAACCAATGGAAAGGCGAAAATCCGGTCGGCGATCCTCTGGTGGACGACACTTATTTTATTGTCCTGAAACTGCCGGACGGAGAATTAAGGAAAGGATATGTGGTAATTAAAAGATAGAGTCTTAATATTGCCCCGAATTAGCTAAATTGAATTGAAATTCAGCCTTGAAAGCGCACAAACATATAATGAGAATGAGGTGGATCCGAGGCATTGGAGTCGTGGTGGCGCTGTTTTTCCTGAGAACAGAGATTTTTGCCCAGCATCCGGCCATGTACAGCCAGTATATGTTCAATACGCTGGCTATCAATCCTGCCTATACGGGCAGCCGGGATGCCCTGAGTGTTGCCCTTTTGTACCGTTCGCAGTGGACCGGATTCAGGGGGGCTCCCCAGACCCAGACCTTTTCCCTGCATACTCCACTGAAAAATAAGCAGAACAGTCTCGGTTTGCTGGTGGTGAATGACCGACTGGGAGTGACCCATAATACGGCTGTTTTTGGCAATTATGCCTACCGCATTGATCTGGGCAATGATAACCGTCTGGCTTTTGGGCTTCAGGGGGGAATTTCACTTTACCAGGATAAATGGAGCCAACTGGCGGTGGATGATCCGGGGGATGTGGTTTTTGCGAATGACAGTCCGGTTTACCTCATTCCCAAAGCAGGCTTTGGGGTGTATTATGATACCCGCAAATTCTTTGCGGGGGTGTCCGTACCCCAACTCTTTCAGGTTGAATCACCCCAACTCAAGGCCTACAACCAGAATACGGTTCGTTATCAGCATATTTTCTTTTCTACCGGCTATCTTATTTCCCTCAACCCGGATGTGAAGCTGCGTCCCACGGTGATGGTGAAATATCTGCGAAATTCCCCCCTGCAACTGGATATCAACACCAACCTTATCCTGAAGGATCTGGTTTGGATTGGCCTCTCCTACCGTACGGGCGATGCGTTGGTGGGATTGATCGAATATCAGATAAATCCCCAGTTCAGGATTGGCTATTCCTATGACCAGACCCTGACCGAGCTGAGAAAATTCAACCAGGGATCTCATGAGTTCTTCATTCGCTATGAATTCAATTACGGCCTGAAGGTCTTAAGTCCGAGGTATTTCTAAGCCGGGGCCCCTGCATGCAATTACTCAAAACCTCCATACTGATCCTGCTCCTTTCCCTTTGCTTTGGGGTGGGAAAATCTCAGTCTGACTGGGTAAAAAAGGGGGATAATTATCTGGAGAAGGGGGATTACCCGGCAGCCATTGAACGGTATTTATTTGCAGTTAAAAAGAAACAATCCCAGCCTGCCATGGCCCGTCTGGCCCAGGTTTACAGGCAACTGAATAATTACCGCGAAGCGGTTAAATGGGCCCGCAAGGCAGCAAATCATTCCATGGCAGGTCCCAAAGATCATTTTCTGCTGGGACAAGCCTTTATGTCGGTCTCTGAATATGATTCTGCGGCAGCCCAATTTGTGATTTTCCGCACCCAGACTCCCGACCAGGGTCGGGTTTCTGACCTGCTGGACGCCTGTGCGGCCTATGAACGGCTGCTGGGCGATACCACCCAGTACAAGGTGAAAATGGTTTCCTTCAACTCTGACCGTTCGGATTTCAGCCCGGCTTTCTGGAAGGATTCACTCATTTTTGCCTCGGCCCGCGACAGGGATGTGGGGGTGATTTATACCTCCCGCCTGACCGAAGCTCCCCTGCTGGACCTCTATTACACCAGCGCCAAAGAAGATGGAAAATGGCGTAAGCCCCGTCCCCTGCCGGGCGACATTAACAGCCGCTTCAACGAAGGTCCGCTGGTGGTTTTGCCAGGGGATACGGTCATGTACCTGACCCGCAATGAGTTTGGCGAGGGCTCCAATAAGGGTGTCAGCAAGCTGGACCTGTATGTGGCCCGCCTGAAAAAGGGCTCCTGGACGGATATTGAGTCGCTTCCCCTGAATGGCAAGGGATTTTCGACCGGCCACCCCACCCTTTCACCAGATGGAAAGTTTCTGGTATTTGCCTCCAATCGTCCGGGGGGCTTTGGCAAAAGTGATCTGTATGTGGCGGAAATTTTGGGCGATGGCAAATTTGGTCCGGCGGTAAATTTGGGGCCTGAGGTGAATTCTGAGGGAGACGAAATGTTTCCTTTTTACCATCCGGGTGGCACCCTCTATTTCTCTTCGGACGGGCAGTACGGTCTGGGGGATCTGGACATCTTTTCGGCGGTGCGTCTGGGTGAGCAATGGACCCGGGTCAGAAATGTGGGCGGCCCCATCAATTCGCCCGGAGACGATTTTGGTTTTATTCTGGACAAGGAACAAAAAAGCGGATTTTTCTCCTCCAACCGGGATGCGAAAGACGAATTTGACGATAATATTTATGCCTTTTCCGTCCTGCGGCCTGAGTTTGAATGTCAGCCCATGGAGTACCCGGAACTGTGTGTCACCTTTTTCGAGAAGGGCACCCTTCCTACGGATGAAACCACGCTGCCCCTGGTTTATGAATGGGATCTGGGTGACGGAGTCACCAAGCGGGTGCTGGAAGTAGATCACTGCTATGCTGGTCCGGGCACTTACCATGTGAAGCTGAATGTGGTGGACACCACTTCAGGCTTTTTGTTTTATACGGAGGCTGAGTACGATTTTACCATTCCTGAGATCAGACAGGTTTTCCTTTCGGGGCCCGAATTTGGGCAGGTGCAGATGGGATTGCCTTTCCATGGCGCCAATTCGCGGGTGGACGGATGTGAGATTCAGGAATATTACTGGGATATGGGGGACGGCGCCCGCTACAAAGGCGAACAGATTGAGCATTATTATGCCCGTCCGGGCGATTATGAAATCACGCTGGGAGTCATTGGCTACGATTCCCTGACCAACAGCGAATGCAAAAAGTGTGCAACCCGCATGGTGAGTATCAGGGAAGGAAATTCCTACATAGAGTTTGCGGATTCAGTTCAGGCGGTGAGGGATGAATTCATTGCCAAAAATAATGCAAGGGTGGTGAAGCCCTTCAAGCCGAAACTGGATACGCTGGCCCGCATGGGAGAAAACGACATTGGCGGGGCCCGCATTCTGGAAATGGAGCCCATGGACGATTGGAAAGTGGAACCCAGGTTTGAGACCCGCACCCTGGAGGATCCCTCCTTTTCGGTCAAAGTCACCACTTCAAAAGACTCTTTAGGCAAAAATCCGAGGGATTTCAACGGGATCAAAGATATCCGCGAGGTGAAAAAGGACGGGGAATATAATTACCTGCTTGGCAATGAAAAGAAACCCGAAGCCCTCTACCCGCTTTATGTGGAGGTCCTGAAACTGGGTTTTGACCAGGCAGTGGTGATTGCCCATCACAACGATTCCATTCTGTCGCCCCGCGACTCCAATTTCTTTTTCCAGATTCCGGGGCTGGAAACGCCAGTGGTAGTTTCTGTGGTGGAAGGTGTGATTACGGATTTCAACGGAAAACCCCTGCAGGCAAAAATCACGGTGGAAGACCTGAAAAGCGGCAAAATCTTCCTGAGTACCCGCAGCGACGAAAAGGGCAAGTATTATCTGGAGTTGCCCAACGGAAAAATCTATTCTTTCTATTCTGAAATGGACGGATTTGTGCCCGTTTCTGATAATATTGACCTGCGCAATGTGACCACCTCTATGCGGTTTAAGGGGAATATCAAGGCCATTTCCATTGAGGAAATGGTCAACACGGGGGCCCTGGTGCGCATCAACAATATTTTCTTTGATTTTGACAAGGCCACCCTGCGGCCCGAATCCCGCTCAGAACTGGACAGACTGGCACTGATCTTGCTGGAAAACAAACAATTGAGTGTTGAGATTCATGCCCATACGGACAATTACGGATCGGATGCCTATAACCTTGACTTATCCCGTCGCAGGGCTGCATCCGTTATGCGCTACCTTGCGCTTAACTGGGGCATCCGGAATATCACCTCTCAGGGATTTGGGGAATCCCACCCAATTAAGACCAACGACACTGAGGAAGGCAGACAATTTAACCGAAGGGTTGAATTTAAGCTGAATAAACAGTAAATTTTCCTTACCAACTATTGCTGACAACTTTTCGAAATGATCTTCAACTCAACCAAAAAAATACCCCCGCTGATCCTCCTGCTGCTCCTTGCAGTAACGGGGATGGCTCAGCAGTTTCCGGGTAAAGATGAAAATATTCCCTTTCTGATCACATTTGGCAAAAATGCACCCACCAGCTGGGGTGACGACGACTATACCCAGATCTTCTTTTTTGCCATTCCCAAGGATCAGCGCAAGCCCATTTACATCCGGGTCTTCGACCCGGATGTGGGAGGAGAAAACGACGAGTTGAAAACGGTTTTCGACAGCCGCACCCGTTTTTCAGTATATGGCGGTAAGGGCGCCATCTCCAACGAGGACGCCACTTTTCACCAGCCCGTGGGCGAGTACGACAGCGGCACCCTGCTCGACAGCAAGGTCTTTGGGGTGGAGCCCAAGTACGATAATAACTGGTACACCTTTGGACCATTTAATCCCAATGAGGGCGAGAACTCGCCCGAATATGGGGGATTTGTGTTCAAGATGATCTGTGAAGGCATTTCTGGGGACGATGGCAACACCTACCTGTACTTCCTGAGCGAGGATCCCGAGCGAAATGTGCCCGTGGAAGGCGCCAATGCATTCACCTTTGAATATACCTTCCGCCTGCCCAATAAGCCCTCCGTGTGCCACATTTACCCCTATATCGACAACGAGGTGATCAGTGTGCAGCAACACAATTTTGACTGGGACGGCGACGGACTGATCCGCATTGTCTCGGTGGCCAAACAGGGTGAAAAGGTGCTCATGTCGGGTGAGGACAATTGGTCGGAGAGTATCCATCCCATTGTGGAGGAGGAAAAAGGAGGCTCCCTGGACTTTCAGCTGATGAAAATGAATAATATCCGCAATAATAATGTGGTTTTCAGGGTGACTAACCAGTACGGGAAGGCCATGCCCTTCTTCTCGGTGCCCATTGGAGGGGTGCCCAAGTACAAGTATCAGATTGGGGTCAAGTACAAGACCCAGTAACCCGCTCCGCCTTTTCACCTGATGATCCGTCCACAACCACGCACACTTAAGCTCCTCTCCTTTCTCCTGGTTTGGGTACTGTTGGGGAATTTTTCTTCCCTTTCTGCCCAAAATTACCGGGTGAAATACTTTACGGAAGCAGACGGACTGGCCCAGAATTATATTTATTCCATCTTTCAGGACCGCAGGGGTTTCCTCTGGCTGGCAACGGCAGAAGGTTTGTGCCGCTTCGACGGCAACGATTTCAAAACCTATACCGTGGAGGATGGGCTTTTTGAGAATTTCGTGACTTCCAGCGTGGTCACTGAAAATGGCACCATCTGGCTGGGGCACCACGAGGGCGGCCTTACCCAGTACGATCTTTCGGGAAAATTTACTCCCATTGAGCTGGAAGATATCGAACTGAGCAGCGTGGTGGATATGGAGGACTGGGGCCAGGGCTACATCTGGGTGGCGTCGCAGCGGGATGGACTGGTACTTCTGAATCCTGACAGTACGGCCAAGCAATTCAAGGATGATCTGAAACGGGTTTTGATCAATCAGATTCTCCTGCAGGATTCCGCTCACCTGTTGCTGGGGACCAATGAAGGCCTGATCAGGTTTGCCCTCAATCGTGAGGAAAGGACCGCAGTTCTCGACGACTATGTTTCCATAATCCCTTCCACCAAGGTCACTTCCATGTGCCGCGGCAAAAACGGAGAATTCTGGATCGCCACCGAGGATGAGGGATTGTTTAAATATTATCCCGCGACCGCAGATCAGAAAGAAAAAATCATTCATTACGGTGAAAATGAAGGGATTGCAGGAGATCGGGTAGATCAGGTGTTCATGGGTGACGAGGGAAATTTGTGGATTGCCAGCAACGGAAAGGGATTCAAGAAATTTTACCACGATGCTGAGACAGGGAAAATAACCCCGGTACCTCCCCTGAGCCCGGATTCCAAGCTGGACCAGGAGTTTATCCGTTGCTTTTTTCAGGACTCTGAAGGACAATTCTGGTTTGGCACGTATGGCAACGGGCTGATTTACATCAAAGATGAGATTTTCACCCTGTACCAACCTGATAATGAGAAACTCAGCCGAAATGTAATTTCGTTGCTTCAGGATACAGACGGGAATTACTGGGTGGGCACAGACCGCGGGCTTTACATGACCACACCCGAAAACCTGCTGTCCAATTTCATCTTTTATTCGGCCAGCAGTGGACTGCCAACTCAATTTCCCCGCTCCTTTTCCCGTCAGGATGGGCTGCCCGGGGACCGCATCACCACTTTGTACCAGGGAGCTGACGGAAAAATCTGGATTGGAACAGAAGAAAACGGAATCGCCAAACTGGACCCTTCCAGTGGAAAAATCACCCCCATGAAGTTCAGCGATCAGGATCTGGCCAACTCTGTGAATAATATCTACCAGGACCGTACGGGCATGGTTTGGGTGGCAACCAAAGACGGTGCCTACCGTCTCGATCCTGAAACGGGCGCCGCCCGTTCGTTTACCACCAAAGACGGGTTGCCCCACAATAATATCTACGATATTTTTCAGGCCCGCGACATGGGCATCTGGATTGCCACGGAAAGCCAGCGCATCCCCATCCTGCAGCAGAATAACGAGTTCATTTACGAAAAGCCAGACGATTCTGCATCGGTCATTTCCTACATCAACAGCTTTACGGAAGACGAGGATGGAAATATCTGGGTGGCGACCCAGGGCGACGGTATTTATCAGTACAAAGACGGAAAATTCACCATTTACGACACCCGCCATGGCCTGCTTTCCAATTACTGCTACGTAGTTACGGTGGACCGGGCTAATAATATCTGGGTGGGGCACCGCACGGGACTTTCCAAATTGGTGCAATCCACAGGAAAAATTCTGGTTTATGATAAGAATTACGGATTCCCTGAAGGTGAAATCAACCTGAATTCAAGTATCCGCGACCAAAAGGGCAACCTTTGGTTTGGCACCCCCAACGGGTTGATCCGCTATAATCCCATCAAGGACAAAAGCAGCCGCAAGGAACCCAATACCTTCATCACTGACTTCTACATTGACGGTCAGCGCATGGAACTGAAGGAAGGAATCAAATTGCCCTACCAGAAATATGCCTTCAAATTTGAGTTTCTGGGACTTAATTTCAAGGATCAGGATCAGGTCAAATACACCTATAAGCTGGAAGGCAATGACGTGGAGTGGAGCGAATTGTCCAGTAAAAATGATGCAGGTTACCAGGGCCTGGCGGGGGGGAATTACACCTTCATGGTCAAGGCTTGTAATAAGGAGGGAGTTTGCAATCAGGTGCCTGTGACCTTTTCCTTTTCCATCAATCCTCCTTTCTGGGAAACCTGGTGGTTTGTGGCGCTGTGCGTGCTGGCTTTTGTGCTGGTGGCCTATGGCATCATGCGTTACCGTCTGCTCAGGCTGAATCGTGAAAAAATGGTACTGGAGGGTAAGGTCAATGAACGGACCGCTGAACTGAAGGTGGAGAAGGATAAGGTTCAGGAACTGAACCGCGACCTGGAAAAACTGGTTGAGAAGCGCACCC
The DNA here is from genome assembly GCA_020635905.1 of Bacteroidia bacterium. GTDB lineage: Bacteria > Bacteroidota > Bacteroidia > J057 > JADKCL01 > JACJYV01. The sequence continues at coordinate 195,995 of JACJYV010000004.1, read as the reverse complement.
AACAGCTATTTGAGGCCAATGAAAAGCTTTCTGAGGAATATGAAAAGGTGAAGGAGACTTCCCAAAAACTGAGCACCACCAATAAAGAACTCGATAACTTCATTTACAGGGCGTCTCACGACCTGAAGCAGCCCCTGGCTTCTGTGCTCGGCCTGGTCAATGTGGCCAAGCTGGAGGTGGAAGAAAACAGCGCCATTCGCTATTTTGACCTGATCGGGCGCTCAGTCTCCAAACTCGACCGCATTGTGATCGGCCTGATCGAGGTGCGCCAACTCAATCAAACCATGCTCAAGCATCAGGACATCAATCTGCATGGCATGGTGGAGTCCACGGCTTGGCAGGTTCAGGGTGAATTGCCTGACCGCAAAACGGAGCTTGAAATGAATGTCCCGGAAAACATCCGCATTACTTCTGATTCTTATTTGCTGGGGCTGGTGTTCAGAAACCTGATTGAAAATTCCATTCTGTTCTCTGACCCCAAAAAGGAGCAATCCTGGCTTAAAATCCTGGCTCAGGAAAGCCCCGATCAGGTCATCATCACCCTTGCAGATAATGGAACAGGAATTAAGGCAGAGATCATGGATCGGCTTTATGACATGTTCTTCAAAGGCGTACCCGATGCCAGCCGTTCGGGTCTGGGGCTCTATGTGGTGAAAAATGCACTGGAGAAAATCGGGGGTAAGATTTCAATCGAATCCAGGGAAGGAGAAGGCACCACGGTTACGGTTACCCTGCCGAGGGTTGCTACTTATGAAGCGGGGGAATGACGGTTTGCAGTTTACGGTTTACGGTTTTAGACAGTGAGAAATTAAAGGTCTGCTGCGGTTGCTAAAGGAATTCTGGAAAATGAGGGTTAGCCCAATTGATTCCTTTTCAAAATAAATGGCCTGAAGAATACCCTACCTCACAAACACAACCTTCTCCTTGTACCACTTGGTTTTGGTGCGGAGAATCACCCAGAAAATACCCGGTTTGTAATCGGTCAGGGATACTGGAATGGGGCCACGCACAGGTGAATCCTCTACTTTCTGATACATCAACTGACCATAGCAGTCATACACGCTGAGGGTGTAGGGTTCAGGATTGGTAAAGCTCAGATCCACCATGAAATTGCCCTGCGCGGGATTGGGAAAGGGAATGATCCGTTCCTGGGTGGGTTGAAAATTGATCAACTGCTCACACTGGGTCCTGACCGCATTTTCACCCGAAACCAGGGTTCCGCGCAATCGGGAAATGGTATTGCGCATGCGCAACATCTGTCCGTAGGAAAACATATAGCGACAGGTATCCTCTGAGTAATCCATCATGTTTTCTATCTGACGGTATTCCCCGCAATTTTCAGGGGCCAGACAGAAAGGTCCGCTGGCATAAAAGGGAAATTCGCATAAAGGAGTATCGTCCACTTCGTCGTCCTCGTCGCAGGAAGAATCGTCGCGGGGTCCCCAGGGGTGAAAGAGATTGAGGTAATGCCCCACTTCGTGGGTCACCACCCTGCCCATGCCAATGGCATTTTCGATCCTGCCAACCCAGTAATAACGGGTTACCACCCCGTCGCGCCAAGTATTGGCCACAGCACCCGGATAATAGGCATACGCCTCCAGCGTACCGCCAATCGCCGCATAGTTGATGGTATTGACCACAAAAATATTGAGATAGCGGCTGGGGTCCCAGGAGCCCGCTTTCATGATAGCCTCCTCGTTGACATCCACGTCGTAGAAAATGGAATTGATATCTTCGTAACGGTCGATGCCCGTGGTGGGATTTCCGTCAGGATCGACGGTAGCCAGGCAAAAGCGAATGCGGGTATCTGCACTGACCGGGTTGCTGTTGGTGGCCAGACCATATTTGCCAAAATCCTCGTTGAAAATCTCCACCTGGCTTTTGCAGGCTTCGTCTGAGATATTTTCAATCCCGTTATTGTGAAAAATGTGGAACACCACAGGAATCACCAGCAAAGGGATAGAATCTGATTCTACCTTATTGGTGGAGGCAAGTTCATGGTCCGCATCAAAGCGGGCTTTGAGGTCGGGGTTTTGGGAAAACAACCTGTCCATCAAGGCTGAAGTCCCGCATTTCTGGGGCTGCCCTGAACCCTGAGCAAACCCAGAGGCAAGCCCTGTAACCCAAATCGCGATCAATAAACAACAAATCCTGAAACTCACCTTCATCTGATTATTCTTCCGTTATCCGGGCAATTAAATTAAATAAAAAACCAGCTTTTCCAAAGTAAAGGCCTGGGTTTAAAAAACGAAAAAGCCCTCCCGTTCGTATGGGAGGGCTTTTTCAATATTTCACAGGATTAATCCTTGACTACTTTGCGGGTATGGGTGCGATCACCCACCGTAATGTAGAAGAAATACACCCCGTCTGAGAATTCGCTCAGATCAATGTCTCGTTTCACCGTACCCGAAAGCATGCCTTCGTTGCGGCCAAGAATCTGCTGGCCCAGCACGTTGGTCAGCTTCCAGCTGACCTGCTGAGGATCGGGCAGTTCAGTTTCCAGAATGAAACGTCCGCTGGTCGGGTTGGGATAGATATGGAGAGAATTTTCCAGATCGTCCTCCACTCCTACTGCGGTTACCACCACACTCTGGCAGGATTGGTCCACTCCACAGCTGTTGTAAGCCTTGAGGCACACATTGAATACACCCTGGAATACGTATCCGTGGCTGGGGTTCTGCAGGGTGGATGTTGCTCCATCCCCAAAATCCCACAACCATGAAGTAGGCAGACCCGTGGAGTTGTCCGTGAAGTTCACCTGACCGCCCGCCTGGGCGTGGTTGAAGGCTGAAACAGGAGTGGCACAGGTAATGATCAGGGTCTGGCAGGAGGTGTGAGAGCCACAGAAGTTGGTGACTTTCAGACAGACCTGATAGGTTCCTGACTGGGTAAACATGTGGGTCGGGTTCTGCTGGGTGGAATTGGTACCATCGCTGAAGGTCCAGTACCAGGAAGTAGCATCAATGGACACATCCGTAAAGGAAGCCAGACCACCGTTGGTGAAGACCGTAAAGCCTGAAGTAGGCATGGTACAGGTGATGTTCACCGTTTTGCATACCTGATTGGTACCGCAGGGGTTGCTCACAGTCAGACAGACTGTGTAGGTGCCCGGAGCAGCGTAAGCGTGCGGAGGAGGATTCTGCAGGGTCGATCCAGAACCGTCACCAAAGTCCCAGGTCCAGGCGGTTGAGTTGGCAGAAGCCATATTCTGCAGGTTCACCACGTTGGCGCTTACGGAAGACCCAAAATTGGCCACAGGAGGCACGCAGGTGATGATTACCGGGCGGCAGAAGGTATCCACCCCACAGCTGTTGGTCACCATCAGGCAGGCGGTGTAAGTACCTGTATTGGTGTAGGCGTGGGTAGGATTTTGCTGGGTGCTGGTGCTTCCATCCCCAAAATCCCAGGCATAACCTGAAATTCCGGACCCTGTAGCCAGGCTGGTGAAATGCACAGAGTTACCCGTGGTAAGGAAGTTGAAGTTGGAGGTTGCCGTGGGGCAAACTACCGTGATCAGCTTGCAAACCTGGTGGGTTCCGCAGGAATTTTGCACAGTCAGACAGACCAGATAACCACCCGGACCGGGGAAGGTGTGTGAAGGGTTGGGTTGGGTGGAGGTTGATCCGTCGCCAAAGTCCCAGGCCCAACTGAACACGTTACCGGTGGCAGTGTGGGTAAATGCATAATTAACTGTGCTGGCGGTCTGGGTAAAGTTGGACACAGGCAGCGGACAGTTGATAGCTACTGACTTGCAGAAGGTATTGCTTCCACATCCGTTGGTAGTGGTGAGACAGACGGTGTAGGTACCGTTGGCGGTGTAGCTGTGGGTAGGATTCTGGAGGGAGGAAGTACCTCCGTCGCCAAAGGTCCAGGCCCAGGATACAGGAGAGCCGGTAGAGCCATCTGTGAAGGTGGCGTTAAAGTTGGTGGAAGTGGCAGTAAAGTTGGAGATGGTGGTCGGACAGGAGATCACCACGTTATTACACACTGTCTTCGTACCACAGGCATTGGTAACCGTCAGACAGACGGAGTAAGTACCAGAGCTGGCGTAGTTGTGGGTGGGGTTCTGGGTCGTGTTCAGAGCAGAACCATCCCCAAAGTTCCAGGACCAACCCGTTACGTTGGAAGAGTTATCCGTGAAGGAAGCGCTCAGCAGGTTGGTGGAGGTAGTAAATGAAGCGGTCGGCAGCGGACACACCACGTTTATCGCAGAACATAGGGAATCTGATCCGCAGGCGTTAGTGGTCTTGAGGCAAACCAGGTAGGTACCTGAAGCCGCATAGGTATGGGTCGGGTTTTGGGTGGTGGCAATGCTTGATCCGTCGCCAAAATCCCACTCCCAGGCCGTGGGGCTGGAAAGTGATCCATCGGTAAAGGTCACTGTCGGGCCAGTCGCAGTTTGGGTAAATGCCGTTACAGGTGGAGGACAAGTCAGCTGGGTGCTCTGGCAAACCGTGTTGGAACCGCAGGAATTGGTGGTGGTAAGACACACGTTATAAGTTCCCTGGACCGCATAAGTATGCGAGGGGTTTTGCAGGTTGCTGGTTCCGCCATCGCCAAAAGTCCAGGCCCAGGTTGTGGGTGTATTGGAGGTCTGGTCGGTAAAGGCAATGGTAAGGTTGGTATTCACATTGGTGAATGCACCCACCGGGGTAAAGCAACCCGTGGGAATGGTTTTACAAATGGTATCCGAACCGCAGGCATTTGTGGTGATGAGACAGACCGTAAAGGTGCTGGCAGAGGCATAGGTGTGGGTGGGGTTCTGGAGGTTGGAAGTTCCACCGTCACCAAAGTCCCATTGCCAGGAAGTCGGGTTACCAATGGTCTGATCGGTAAAGGTTACCAGCAGGTTGGCCGTGGCATTGGTCCAGTTGCTGATCGGGTTGGGACAACCCGCAGTCACCACAGAACAGACAGAGTCTGTGCCACAAACGCTGGTTGCGGACAAGCAAACGGTGTAATAACCGGCTGTTGCATACACGTGGGTCGGATTTTGCAGATTGGAGGTGCTTCCATCCCCAAAGTCCCAGAACCAGCTGGTGGGGCTGTTGGTGGAGCCATCGGTGAAGGCAACGGAAAGGCCGGTGGGAACCTGGGTGTAGGCGGCCACAGGCTGGTTGCAGACAACGGACAGCACGGTGCAGGAGGTATCTGTACCGCAGGGGCTGCTGGCAATCAGACAGACCAGGTAGGTGCCCGGGTTCTGATATACGTGGCTGGGGTTCTGGCTGGTCACAACAGGCGAGCCGTCGCCAAAGTTCCAGGACCACGAAGTAGGGCTTCCGGTGGAAGCATCCGTAAATGATTTCGAAAGGGTTGCTCCCGAACTGGTAAAGTTGGCCACCGGCACGGGGCAGGTAATGGTAAGGGTATTGCAGGAGGTATTGGTACCGCAGGCATTGGTAGCAGTCAGACAAACGGTGTAGGTACCCGCCGTGGCGTAGGTGTGGCTGGGGTTCTGCTGGGTGGAAAGAGGGCTTCCGTCTCCAAAATCCCATGACCAGGAGGTGGGTGATCCCGTGCTGTTATCCGTAAAATTGCGGGTCAGCAGGGTACCAGTCTGGGTAAATCCGGCCACAGGCGCAGAACAGGACACCACTACGTTTTGGCAAACGGTATCAATACAGGTATTATTGATAACAATCTGACACACGTTATAGGTACCGCCCGTTGCATAGGTATGCACCGGGTTGGGCTGGGTGGAAGTATTGCCATCCCCGAAATCCCAGAGCCAGGCACTGGCTCCGATGGAGTTATCTGTAAAGGTGGCAGTAAGTCCACCTACTGCAGAGGTGAATCCGGCCTGAACGCCCTGCACTACCCAAATGGCATGAGAAATATTCAGACCCCAGGTATTGTCATACGAATCCCAACCCAAACCCGCGGCAAGTTCCCAGGCCGTGGCCGGGTTGGTCTGTGGATTGGTATTGGTCACAATCCCCACGGTATCTCCCGCGGCCATACTGAGCTCAACAGAGATGAAGAAGTCTCCGTTTACAGCGACTGGCGGGGAGAAGGGCACAAAAGTGATACCTGTGGTATCGATCTGGGCATGGGTAATGGACTGGCTGCCCAGGATGGTGCCGGGCGATCCGCCTGCGCCGTTCGCATCATGGATATTGATGGTAACCCCATTGGTACCTTCCTTGGCGAAGAACCAGATTTGAGCTTCCGCTACTGCGAAAGGAGCAGTCATGGTGAATTTTTCAGCTTTGGCCGAGTCGCCAAAGCCGTTATTTCCCGAAACCCAGCCTCCGTTGGGAGAAATGTAAATGGTCGGGGTACCCGTAATGTTGGTAATGGTATCGCAGGAAGATGCGGGAGGTGTCCCGATCAGTACCTGCTGACAAACGGTCTGGCTGCCGCAGGCATTGGTGGCGGTGAGACAGACCGAATAAGTTCCGTTGCTGGCATAGTTGTGGGTGGGGTTCTGGGTGGTGCCCAGGGCCGACCCGTCGCCAAAGTCCCAGCTCCATGAGGTGGGGGGGCCGGTCGAGCCATCGGTAAAGGAGGCCGAAAGCCCGGCTGTGCTGTAGGTGAAAGAGGCCACCACGCCCGTTCCGGAGCCAATGGTTACGTTGGAAGCCGAGGAATCCACACAAATACCGCCCCAGGTGTACATAGTATCGTTTTTGGAAACGTTGTAAGTACCAGCGGTGGAGTAAGTGTGAGAAAGGCCGGTGCTGGCGGTGTCACCTGTGCCGTCGCCAAAATTCCAGGTGTAGGAAAGGTGGGGAACGCCAAAAAACTCAGCCCGGTTGTAGAAGGGGCTTTGCATGATGGGCGAAGAGGTGTTGGTGAAGGCCAGGGGCACGTTGGTACAGCCGGTGGGGCTGGACGAAAAGCCGGGCGTAATGGTATAATTGATGATGGGATGGAAAAGAAAATCCGCATCGAAAGTGTAAGTCGAATAGAGTTTGGTCCAGCCGGAAATATTAACCGCCGAAAGGTCTTCTCCCAAACCATCACCTGCAGTAAAGTCGTTGATGATTACGGCGGCATGGATGGGGTTGGTGGAGGTCAGGGTCAGACAGTAGGCCTGGTTGACCACCACGGGTGTGGAGAAAATGGCGTACTTCTGCAGTGCGCCCAGGGTTCCTGGCGCAAAGCTGGAGTCAATGGTGACGATCACGGAGGCCAGGGCGGCTCCGGTCGGCATGGAGTCAGGTCCCGCATTCCACAACTGGCAGTTCAGGTTGACCGTGCTGCTCACTGCGGAGTCAACCCAGGCAAAAAACTGAAAACCGGAAATGGTAATGGATTGGGGAGCAGGATACCACTGGCTCATGCCTGTGATACCATTCGTTGAGGTGGGGCCGAGGCCAAGCGCCTGCAGACCCGTTGCTTTGGCCTGAGGATAAAGAACGGTGTCGGGACCACAGGTCGCCACAGTTGCAAGTTGGAGGTTCCCTCCTTTCAGTTGGGTCTGAAGGGGTTGGAAAACCTGATTTGGCTGATAACCCGTGGATTTAAGGCCAAGCTGAATGTTTTTCAGTTGGTTGGTTGCCTTTTTTGCAGTGGTGGGCATTTTGGCAGTAGCCACCGATTTGGAAACCGGACTACTGAAAATACTTTGTTGTGCAAACAGACGGGGGGTAAAAAACAAGGTTGCAAGAACCAAAAGGATTGGGTAAACTTTTCTCATAATAAGGATCCTAATTTCCTGAGGTTGCCGTGATTCCAAAAATGAGGAAGCAGGGCTTGATTGATTATTAATTTTGCGCAAAATACCCTGCAAGATAAAAAATTAAAATAGAATTTTCAGTGAAAATTTGGTTGGAAATGACGCCTGTAAGCATCTCTTTATTTCCCTTTTAAAAATTCAAATCAGGAGAATTTGCTGTGGCAGTTCGAACGGTTTCTGTCTGGAGTCAAATTTAGCCGGGTCAGGTAACGCCAGGCACCCAAAGAGGCTGAATTACGCGTCTCATGGGTTGAAGTGGACAATTTTGGGATAAGATTGCTCCTTTTGAGAATGCTTTCGCCAGGTAAAGCCAACAGGCCATAAACCCGTCCAGCTTAGCGTGTTTTGCCCCCCAATCCACAAAATGAAGGCCCATAACCCCTGCATTAAATACCATTTCAACCCGGATTGGGACCAAAATTCACCTCTGCAGAAACGATTTCAGGGAGATAATTCAAAAAACACCAGACTTGAGGGCAAAAATCTTTTTTTACCCGATTATCTTTTTTTAATTTCGGAACGAATTAAAACTACACTAAAAAATGTCCCATCCCACCAAAACGCTGAAGTTAACTGACCATGTGATTGAGGAAGTTTTCGCTCTCATGTACACCCAATCCTGGTTTCAGATTGTAGATTTTGACAACTGGGTAGTTGGCGTGGCCGACGAAGCCGAAAAGGCCCTGGAATGGCATGAACAAAATGCGGCCAAGCAGCCCCGCTTTTTCCAGTCTTATGATTGTAAATCAGCTGATAATGCCAAAGAGGTTGCCGAGTATTTTTATAATGTAGGTGTACACAAACTGGAAGAAACCTACGAAGGAAATGAAGCCACCAACCGCTTCGTTTACGTTTACAAGACATTTATCTGAGGGAAAACCCTTTAGGAATAAAAAAGCCGGACTCATTTGAATCCGGCTTTTTCTTTTATACCGCAATTTTGCGGGTTGCGATTTCCTCCTCCTGAATTCTTTTCCGCTTTCTTTCCAGTTGGCGAATCGAAAAATTCACTAAAGCCAAATAACCCGTGGGGAAAAAGCGGGCCAGTTTGTCCATCCACCAGGCGTCCCGTCCAATGATGATGCGGGGTTTATTCTTCAAAACAGCTTTGATGATACGTTGAGCTGCATATTCAGGAGTGGTGATAGCCAGGCGGGCCGATTCATTGACGGCGGACTCCTTGGCTTTGGCATCCTTCCAGCCTTTCGAATTCTGGGTAATATTCGTACTGATGGCGCCCGGGATCACAGAGGTAACCCCAATATGGGTTTTGCCCAGATCCAGGCGCAGGGTTTCGGTAAATCCCCTTAAGGCAAATTTGGACGAGCAATAGGCAATCCGCTCAGTAACTCCCATCATAGAAAAAATACTGGTCACATTGGCAATATGGGCCTCGGGCTTGGCTGACAGCTGGGGCAAAAAAGCCCGGGTGCAATAGACGGGACCATAAAAATTCACATCCATCATCAGGTCGAAATTTTCGGGTGCGCTATCCTGAAAACAAGCCCTTCTCACCGTCAATCCTGCATTATTGATCAAAACATCAGCTCCACCAAAAGTGTCCTGCACCTCTCTGGCCAAAATTTTCACTTCTGATTCAATGGAAATATCGTGTACGAAACCTTTGGAAATCCCTCCCAGGTCCTCCACCATTTCTACTGTCTCCCGTAATGTAATCCCGTTGATGTCGGTAAGTGCAGTAATTGAGCCTGATTTGGCGAATTGAAGGGCAAGTGCACGTCCAATCCCCGAACCAGCGCCGGTGATCACCACAACTTTGTTGCGTAATTCTCTCATTATAACAGGTTTGAATCAGAAAAATTTCTGACTCTCCACGTGTGATCCGGCGTAAAAGTAGTTAAGATTTCCTTAATCTTAGCATCATTTAAAGATAATTCAACCAGAGCCACCTTATTTTCAGTGAAAAACCGTTTTTAGCAGCGGTAATTTCCCCCGGGGGGCTGAATTGAGAAGACAAGTCAATTTCAGTTAGTTAGCTTCGCCAATATTCTTAATTTTACCCATGCATTTACGCAAAATCCTGTCCCTCCTCCTTTTCACACTGGCCTTTGGCTCAATGCAGGCAGGTCATCGGGTGGTGCCACAACTTTCCAGCCAGGCCCGCTATTATTTGCTTACCTGCGATCCGGGAACGGAATTGTATTCCTCTTTTGGACATTCAGCCCTGCGCCTGTACGATCCCATGAACGGATTGGACCAGACCTATAATTACGGGGTTTTCAACTTCAACACACCCAATTTCTACCTCAAATTTGCCCAGGGAAAATTGCTCTATCAACTGTCTGTTTCCTCTTATGCAGGCTTTTTGGGCATGTATCAGGAGGAGGAACGCAAGGTGATTTCGCAGGAACTGGCGCTGGATGAAGGTGCCCGCCAGACTTTGTACAAATTGTTGGAGGAAAATTATCTGGAAGCCAACCGTTACTACGCCTACGATTTCTTTTTTGATAATTGCAGTTCGCGGATCCGGGATATGCTGGAAAAATCTCTGGGCCAAAGGCTGGTCTGGAAGGAGATAGGCAAAGACGATCAACGCACTTTTCGCCAATTGATTCAGCCTTATCTTGACGAGTCACCCTGGGCTGATTTTGGCATTGACCTGGGCCTGGGTCTGCCAACAGACCGCAGGGCTGATGCCCGGATGCAAATGTTTTTGCCCAGGTACCTGATGGAAGGCTTTGCGGCAGCTTCTTTGGATGGAAAATCCCTGATTGCGGCAGAAAGTGTGGTGGTTTTGCCCCGCAGGGAACTTTTTGCTCCCCCTTTCCCCGTTTCTCCCTCCCTCCTCACCTGGGGTATTTTTGCTTTGCTGGCCGCCCTGACCGCCTTTCAGTTCAAACGGAAGAAAACACGCTACGGCTGGGATTTCCTTTGGTTTTTTCTGCTGGGCCTGACGGGTTTGGTGGTAACCCTGTTGTGGTTTGCCACCAATCACGGAGCTACTCAGTATAATCTCAATTTCCTCTGGGCCTTCCCCTTTCACCTGATTGCGGTTTTTATCCTGATCAGAAAGCGGAAACCTGCCTGGATTTTCACTTATTTTGGGGTTTTGGCGGGACTCAATCTGCTCCTGCTGATTTCCTGGCCCATATTTCCCCAGGCTTATCACACTGCTTTTATTCCTCTGATCCTGGGCGGTGCGCTCAGAGGGGCCTGGATCTGGTATTTCAACCGCTCAGTTCAACCTGAATAAACTTTCAGAAATGTCTATCCAACAACCCTTGCATCTTGCTCATGAAAGTTTATGGCTTCTCCTACATCAGGAATGGAAACAAGCTGGACTATCCGTTTGTGGAGTCCATCCAATCCGTTTTACCACTCGTTGATACCTTCTTTATGGTGGTGGGCGACTCTGACGACGGCAGCCGGGAAGCGGTCGAAAAGTTGGGGCCCAAAATGCAGATCATTGACTCGGTTTGGGATCCAGAACTGAGGCAAAACGGCAAAATTTTTGCCCACCAATCCAATCTGGGGCTGGCCCAGGTTCCTCAGGATGCAGATTGGGCCATTCACATCCAGGGTGATGAAATGCTGCACGAGCAGGACCATGGTGCCATCCTCAGGTGCATGGAAGAAAATGCCCACAGAAAAGAAGTGGAGGGGATTTTATTCCCGTATTATCACTTTTGGGGCTACCACCACGTAGTGGTAACCCGCCGGGCCCATAGCGGCGAAATCCGCATCATTCGGCCGGGAAGGAATATTTTTTCATATAAAGATTCTCAGGGATTTCGGCGGTACAAGTCTGAGCAGGACTACCTCAACGGGGGCAAAGGAACCAAACTAAAGGTGGTAATGGCCAAGGCCCACGTCTATCACTACAGCCGGGTGCGTCCGCCCCGCCTGGAAATGGAAAAAATCAAGATTTTTCACCAGTACTGGCACGACGACGCGTGGATAGAGCAAAATACGGCAGGGATCGAGGAATTTGATTATGACCGCATTGACGACCTGGCCGAATTTAAGGGCACTCACCCCGTTTATCTGCAGGAACGACTCAAATCGCGGGATTGGGCGTTTGATGTTTCGACCATGAAGCGAAAACTGAGCTTCAAAGACCGGATTTTGTTTTGGTTTGAGAAATTGACCGGAATCAGGCTGTTTGAGAATAAGAATTATCGCCTGATCAGCTAATTTTGAACATCTAAAAACAAAGAAGATCAAAGCGGACGCAGTTGAAGAAAGCAGTGTTTTCTGAGGTAAATGAGCATTTCTGAAACAAGTCCAACGCAGAGATTCGAAGTTTTTGCAGCTACTCAACCAAATCTGGGAACCTCTAAAAACAAAGAAGGTCAAGGCGGACGCAGTTGAAGAAAGCGGAGTTTACCAAGGTAAATGAGCATTTCTGAAACAAGTCCAACGCTGAGATTCAAAGTTGGTTAATTTTTATTTGTTCATTGCCAATTGATTCCCGGAACCTCTAAAAACAAAGAAGGTCAAGGCGGACGCAGTTGAAGAAAGCGGAGTTTACTGAGGTAAATGAGCATTTCTGAAACAAGTCCAACGCAGAAATTCGAAGTTTTTGCAGCCACTCAACCTAATCTGGGAACCTCTAAAAACAAAGAAGGTCAAGGCGGACGCAGTTGAAGAAAGCGGAGTTTACTGAGGTAAATGAGCATTTCTGAAACAAGTCCAACGCTGAGATTCGAAGTTTTTAGAGGTTCCTTACCAGCTTTTCCAGGTCACTTTTTGAATGGGATAATTATTGCGAATCAGGGAGAATGTTTGGCTGCCCAGAGTAACTTTCACCGCGGTACCTACTTTGCCCTGCAGCAGGGCTCTGACCTCTTGCGGGCCCATTTCAGGTGTGACAGGAGTCGTTTCAATTCGCTCAATTTTCCAGGTATCTGCATATTCCAGGGTATTTGATCCCGGACATTGCACGCAGTACGATTCAATGAAAAGCCCATTTTGCTTTGGGTCTGTGCTCTTTCGAATGAAAGCCAGTTTCAGGCCGGGGGCCCCAATTTCTTCGGGGAGCCCGGGGGTCAGGTCCAGAATGTCGTGGAGATCATCTTTTTGGGAAAAATCTCCAACAGTTGGGTTTGAACCTGTACCTGTGACCACCTGGGTGCCCGTTTTGCCGCCGTGGCGGTCGCCAGGCGGCAGGTAAAAGAAATTCACCCCGTCCATTTTTCCCACCCGAAAGAGGAAATGCACGGTAACAGAATCCCCCAAATCCTTCACCACCAGCATCTTCTGATCCCGGGCCTCAGGACCAAGAATTTCCAGCACCTGTTCCCTGGACATGCCAAAACGGATTCCCCCCATAAAATTCCGCTTCAACAGACCTCCCCAGGCTTTCTGATTGGCTTTGAAAGTTTTCTCCTCGAGTATCTGAGGTCCGCGGATGCCCAGATAATTGATCCTGCCCTGCACTGCTGATAAATCTATGGGAATGGAATAACCCAACTCGACTTTTGAGGAACTGTAGACCATTTTATCTGCCAGACGGGACTTGCCGGGCTCTTTCTGGCTTTCCTGAAAATCCTTGAGAAAGAATTTGCGGTGGGTATAACCTCCATACTCGAGGGCAAAACGTACCACTTCCTCTGAGCCCACAGGCTGATTCAGCAAATTGAGCAGTTCAGCATCCCCCGAAGACTGGGCCCGCAAGCCGTTTTGAACGGAGAGCAGGATCAAAGGGAGAAAAATAAAATACCTGATCTGTTTCATGGTGAATTTGGGGCAAATTTCGGGCCTCAATCTGAACTGCAAAGATAATATTATTGAGGGAGGGGCGAAAGGGTTTAATGGGGTTGCAAATTTTCGAGTGAAAGAAGAAAATCTTTGGGCAGGATATACCCATTTTTCTGAGCGTTTTGGGCGCATTCAAGGGCTTCTGGAAAGCGTTTGAGGTCGGCCAGGGCCAATGACTTTCTATACCAGGCTTCGCCCTGGTTGGGGTCAAGGACCAGTATCTGGTCACAGACCTGCAGGCCGGCCTCCAGTTGGCCCAGAAGCATGAGGGTCCAGGCTTTTTCCAGCAAAAACCGCAGGTTTTGGGGATTCTGGTCCAGGCAGGCCTCAAAATCCGTCAGGGCTTCGCCCGATCGTCCCAGGGCCCGCAGGGCCAGGCCGTGGTTGAAGCGGGCCTGCAGTTGATTGGGTTCCTGTTTCAGAATCTGATCCAGGTCTGCGAGAGCCTTTTGGGGTTGATTGATATTGAGGAATACCACCCCACGATTGAGTCGCGCACTCAGGTAATCTGGATTCAGTTCCAGTGCCCGGTCAAAATTCCTCCTGGATGCATCCCAATCCTTCATTTGCATCAGAATCAACCCACGGTTGTGAAAACCTTCCGCAAACTGATCGTTGCGTTCCAGGGCTGCATTGAGGTCTGCCAGAGCCTTTTCAGGCTGATTTTGCTCCTGCATGATGCCCGAACGAACGGCGTAGCCATAAAAATCATCCGGGTATTTTTGAATAACGTCGTTCCAAAGGGCTTCCCCGTTTTTCCAGACTTCAGTTCGTTGCAGGGTTAAAAATCCCAAAAGCCCAAGCCAGATTCCAAATCCCCCCAAAACCATCCATCTTTTCCCCTGAAAACGATCCCAAACAGCCTGAAAAGCCAATCCAATCAGCATAAACAGGCCCACGTAAGACAAATAGGAGTACCTTTCTGCGTAGATGGCAATTCCCACAGGCAATAATTGTAAAACCGGGCCAATGGTGGCCAAAAAGAAGCCCATGCCCAGAGTATATTCCCTCTTTTTGCGAAAAATCCAGGTTGTAATGGCCAGGAAAAGCAAAACCAGGGCGGCAGTGATGAAAATATAGCCAGGGGCCGCCTCATTGGGCAAAAATGGGTAGGGATGAAAAGCAGAGAGATGAAATGGAGCCAGGGCTTTCAGCAGGTACATACCCAGCCCAAACCCGGCCGAACCCAGGGTTTCAAACAGGGGAATCCCCTCCTTTTGCAGGGCATTTCCCTGTCCCTGAGCCAGAATAGAAAGGATGCCAAAACCCAGCGCCAGGGCAAAAAATGGAATTTTCTCCCCCACCCTTTTCCAGTTTATCCTTCCAGAATGCCAAAAATCGAGCAACAACAGAATCAGGGGAAAGGAAACGGCCATCCCTTTGGAAAGCAGGGAAAAGGCAAATAAAATCAGACTGGCTCCATATAAAAGACCTTTCCTGGCCTCAGAGCGCAGGTAGCTTTGCCAACAAATCAAACCCAACAGGAAATAAGCCGTGTAAAGCAGATCCTTTCGCTCAGAAATCCAGGCTACAGATTCGAGGTGCATGGGGTGAATACCAAACAGCAAAGCGGCCAGAAATGCAGCCTGATCCCGCCCAAAAATCAACCTTACCAACCTGAATACCAACCAGGTATTCAAGAGGTGCAGCAGCAAATTGTGCAGGTGAAACCCAAAAGGTTCCTCGCCAAACAGGGCAAAATCAAAAGCCAGGGAAAGCAGGCTGAATGGGTGGTAATTGCCCTGCACGGAAGAGGTCGAAAAAATCTCTCCCAGACGAAAATTCCTGACCATCTCATTTTTGAGCAAATAGCCAGGATCATCCCAGTTCACGAACCCATTTCCCAGGGTGGGAAGCAGCACCAAAAGGGTGAGCAAAAGCGGCAATAATCCCCACCCAAAGGCTGGAAAGCCTCTTTTACCCGCAAGTGAAACGGGATCAGATGGAGTGGAAATTTCGGCGGGCTTACTCATTTCTCCGAAATTAAACTTTTCTCCCAAGTTTTGTTTTAATTGGCGGAAAACTACGCATGAAAGCGAAACTGATTCACCTCCTGCTGACTGGCTGTCTTTCCCTTGGAGCATTGGCGCAAAACCCGGCCTGGACCACCCAGTTCGACACGATCAACTCTTTTGGATCGCCCCAATGCGCGGATTTGAACGGCGACGGGGTGCGTGACATCATCCTGGGAGGTGGAGTGGAAGATAAATTCACAGATTTTGGGGTGGTGGCGTTGAATGGAATTAACGGAAATCTCCTGTGGGCCCTGCCCGCCCGCGATCAGGTGTATATCACGCCCTTGCTGCGGGATATCAATGCAGACGGAGTGGAGGATATTTTCATTGGCGGGCGAGACGCCCTGTTTTGGGCGCTGGACGGCGCCACGGGACAGGTGATCTGGGAATTCTGGCCCGACAGTGCGGGATCGGCGCGGGATTCGGGTTGGTATAATTTCTATAATCCACAATGGGTGCCTGACCAGGATCAGGACAATTTTCCTGATCTGCTGATTGCCAACGGAGGCGACGCCAAGGCTCCCGCCAACGATCCCAACCGCCCCGTGGGCAGCCTGATGCTGCTCAGTACCCTCACGGGCAATATTATCGCCCGCGACACCATGCCCGACGGGCAGGAGACCTACATGTCGCCTCTGGTATATGATCAGGACGCCAGCGGCGATCCGTGGATTTACTTTGGCTCGGGGGGTGAAACGCTCCACGGCAGTTTCTGGAAAGTGAAACTTTCTGACCTGAAAAATAACGACATTTCTGGCGCCATGGCCCTGATTACTGACACTTCCAAAGGATTTGTACCCGTGCCCAGCGCCACGGATCTCAATCAGGATCAGGTGCCCGATCTGGTGGTGCCCTGGTTCAATGCGGGCCTGATTGCCCTGGATGGCAAAACGGATTCTGTGATCTGGCAGCTTCATTTTCCGGGTTACGAAAACTACAACTCCCCTACCCTGGGCAACTTTACGGGCGACCCAACCCCGGACGTGTTTGGCATGCTGGCCAAAGGCCAGTGGTTTTTTTATGCGCACTTTGTGCGCTATCTGGTCGATGGCGCCACCGGGCAGGTGGTGTGGAGCGACACCAGCAGCACCCTCAATTTTACCCAGGCAGTGGCCCTCGATTTTGACCTGGACGGACGGGACGAAATCATCACCCAATTCAATTTTGATCTGGGCTCGACCACCCTTTTTTACCAAAATCAGATGCAGGTCCTTGATTTTCAGGGACCTTCTATCAGCAATCTGGGCAACCAGCGTAACGGGCTCAACCTCTTCTCCACCCCTTTGATTGCCGATCTGGATGGAGATTCCCTGCTGGAAATCGTTTATACCTATCTGCCTGCGACCTCAGATGTGGGGGGCGCTCCCGGCACCCGGATTGAGCGCCTCAATCTGGGTTTCTGGCGCGACGAAGTCGCGTGGTCGGGTTACATGGGCAACGCCCGCGATGGCCTGTATCTGGCTCCCATTCCCCTGGCCAGGGAAGACGAACTCGTAAGCGAAAAAGGAGGATTTGCCTACCCCAACCCCACTACAGGCAAAATCTGGTGGAAAGGCGATCCCTTTGAATCCGCTCAACTTTTCGATGCCCGGGGCCAGCTTTTGCTCACCCATTCCCGCTCAGGCAGCCTGGACTTGTCTGGTTTTCCGGCGGGGATTTATATATTACAGGTCAGGACCCAAGGAGGGGATTTTTGGCAGAAGGTGAGTAAAATGTAGAGTTTTGAGGGATTTGAGATAAAATGGTTTGAAAAATTGATGAGGACGACAGGAAAATTAAAACGAATTACTATGTGTTTCCCAGCGAAAAAATCCTGATCAAAAGGGTACAGAGAATTATGAAAAACACCCTCAGAAAATTGCAATCCAACGGATCAACGGTTACCTGGAGTGTTTTTTCTGGAGCCAAAAGATCAGCAGAATTGTACTACCAGCAGGGTGATTTGGCAAGGGCGGGCAAGCTTTGGTACTTTGAGCAAGACAAAAATCCCCGAATCTGGGAAGCAATAGAGGCTTTCAGAAAGTCAAGTGGGGAATAATCCTGAACATATTGCAAAAAAACTAATCTTCCATAATTTCAAATCTCCCAAAAACCTGGACAAATTTACCAAAACAGAAATGTTCAAAATGTTGGTGGAACTCAAAAATACAAGCAGTCGCATCCCAAAGTTTGCCTCAAACTGGTACCATCATTTTGCCAGCCAGGCTAAAAGACAATCATGGGGTAAAAAATGTTAAAGAAAACAATTTTATATACTTCAATTGTACTTATTTCAATTATCCTTTTTGTAGGGTGCAATAATTCCATAAATAATGCAGAACATTCAACCATGGAAAGTACTTTGGACCAGGAAAAATATTCAAGCCAAAAAAAGAAAATAGCTGAGGATGTTGAAAAATTCGGCTTTCACATTGCATTCGTTCCCGAAAACGAATACTTACCTGCATTTGCTTATACAATTGGATTAAATAAATCTTACAAGCACCCTGAAATTATAATCTTTGGACTAAGACAGGAGATAATGGGTGAAATTTTAAACGAATTGGGTACTGAAATCAAAAAGGGCAAAATTTTTCACCCCAATATTGACTATGATCATGTTATCTCGAATTATCCAGTAAGATTTCTTGAAATAAAAAAAGAGCATTATCGCGACTACCTTGGATTTGCAGGCTGGTTCTACAACAATTCATTTGATTTTCCAGCTTATCAATTGGTTTGGACTGACAAACAAAGTAATTATCCCTGGGATGATGAATTTTATGAAGCCTGGAGATTTAAACAACCACTTTTAGACAGAAATACGGACTTCAAATTTTATGAGAAGCGCAATACAGCCGTCTTTACAACCCAAAAAACCCTGGAAGGGAAGCCCATTTTATGGGTTTACCATGATAAAGATGGCAATTGGCAATTTCACAGCGAAAAATACCCCAGGGTGCAGGATGGTAAAATAGTTTGCTTGGAAAATTTGGTTCATCTGGATACTTCTTTAAACGAATTATTTTATTTGAATTTTGGACAATCAGCATGGAGGGAAACTGCTGACACTGAATGGAACATTGAGGAAAGTGAGGAATAATATTAGGAATATGGAAACCTGAAATCAATTCCTTAGCTGGACGAATCAAGCTCAGGCGCCCTTTCCCAAAAGTCTGAAAGGCACTCCAAAGATTAGCAGAAATAATCCCAAACCCTTATGATAGGATGAATTTTCCAACCCCATTACCAAAACCCCCATTCCAATTTCTACCAAGGCTGAATCAGAATTTATACCTAATTTCTCCCCCATGAAAAACCTCCTCTCCTTCCTCCTTCTCCCAGCCTTGGTCCTCTCCCTTCAACTGGCGCACGCCCAGGCCAACCCGGCCTTGAGTTCTCCCAAAAAGACCTTCAAAACCTTGCAAAAGGCCATCAAAAATGAAGATTTGGCTACCTATAAACTCTGCTGGTTTCCCAAAACCCTGGAATCTGAGGGCATGTTTTCCAAACTGCAAAGCGATCCCAAACAATGGATAGAATTGCATGAAATTTTCAAAGGCCCGCAAAAGCTGATCAACGAAGAATATCACACCAGCGATGGAATCAAAAAGTACAAAGCCACCGTCCACGCACCCGCCGTGGGCGACCGTGGGATCGGCACCATCAACATGGTTTTGGAGGATGGAAACTGGGTCCTCTGGAGGTGGCGAATATGTCACTTGGGGGGTTTTTTTGACAAAAAATGACCGCTTATGTCTGAAATGCTACCGCTTATAAAACGGTGGCAACTTTTTATTGGTGCATGTATTTGGTTTGAAATATAAACCAAATACAACATCATTATGAAAAACTTGAATCTTTACCTTCTGACTTTTACCCTCTTTTTCATCGCTCAAACCGCCTTTTCTCAGGCCACCAATTTCGCCATCCAGTTTGACGGACAGAATGATTACGTGGATCTGGGGAATTTTTCCGGCAACGGTATGCGCAGCGTGGAATTCTGGTTCAAAATGACCAATGATTTTACCGACCAGGAAGTTGAACGCCAGACTTTCATTTATCGCAACGACAACCAGCAGCTGGAAGAATGGGGCGTTTACCTTGGCAAATCCTCTCTTTCTGCCGAAGCCGGACGCCTGGTTTTTGTGCGGGAGGTGACTGGCTCCTTCTACCAGGTCGTTTCCAACTCCAATTATTGGCAGGCAGGCAAATGGTACCACGTGGCGGGCACCATTCATCCCACCCAGGGCATGAGCCTTTATATTGACGGGGTGCTGCAAAACAGTACCCATTCCTCAACTGCAGCTTCCGTGATCAACAATCACCTGACCTGCCTGGGCCGTTGGGGCGATCTCAACATTCGCTTTTTCCAGGGCAGAATGGATGAAGTGCGCATCTGGAACCGTTCGCTGAGCGGGCAGGAAATCAACGAAAACCTGTGCGACACCATCAATCCTGCCAATCAATCAGGTCTGATTGCCTACTGGCGCATGAACGAAGGCACGGGCGTGGTGGCCAAGGACATTTCCGGCAATTACTACGATGCCACGCTTCAGGGACCAGTTTATGTGGAAGAATTGCCCTGCATCAAAACTGCCAACGAAGGCGCTTTGGCTTCAGGAGATTTTACCGTATATCCCAATCCAGCCGCTGGCCGGGTAAATATTGACCTGGGTCGCGATCCAGTGGGTGAGCTGAGCATTCACCTGTTCAATGGAACGGGTGCAGAAGTCAAAAGGATGGAATTCGTCCACAACCGCAACGTGAGCCTCGACTTACAGGACCTGAGGGCGGGAATTTATTTCTACCGTCTGACTGAAAACGGAGTCGGCGCCCAAAACGGAACCCTGATTATTGAATAATCACCCCGGCGCCAACCGTGTTATTGGTGAATTCATCAATCAGAATCACACTACCCGTATCGCGGTTTCTTTTGTAATTGTCGAAAAACAGGGGAACAGAAGTTCGCAAAGTAATCCGGCCAATGTCATTCATCTGAATGTCGTGGTCGGATTCTTCCCTGTGCAGGGTATGGATGTTCATTTTGTACTTCACCTCCTTGACCACTGCCTTGCATTCGCGGGTGGTATGGCGCAGAATATACTTCCCACGGGGTTGCAGGGGTTTGTCGCCCAGCCAGGTAACCATTATTTCAATGTCCTGCCCCACATTGGGTTGATTGTCAGGCTTGACGATCATATCTCCCCGGCTGAGATCGAGATCATCTTCCAGGGTGATGCAGACTGACATAGGCGGAAATGCCTCCTCCACGGGTCCGTCAATGGTGTCGATACTTTTGATTTTGGTGCTGAAGCCTGTGGGAAGCAGGGTTACAGAATCGCCCGGCTTGAAAACGCCGCCTGCGACCCGGCCCGCATATCCACGGTAATCGTGAAACTCCTCGGTCTGGGGACGGATCACGTACTGCACAGGAAAGCGGGAATCCACATAATTGCCTGAGGAAACGGCATTCACCGTTTCCAGATTGTACAACAGGGTGGCTCCGTTATACCAGGGCATATTTTCAGAGCGATCAACCACATTATCTCCCTTCAGGGCGCTGATGGGAATGTAAATGATGTTGGGAATGCCCATTTTGGACGCGAAAGAAGAAAAATCTTCCTGAACGCGGTTGTAGGCTTCTTCTGCATAATCCACCAGATCCATTTTGTTGATACAGAGAATCAGGTGACGAATGCCAAGCAGGGAGGCAATAAATGCGTGACGTTTGGTCTGCTCAACCACTCCATGACGGGCATCCACCAGCACAATGGAAAGATCTGCAGTAGAGGCGCCGGTCACCATGTTGCGGGTGTACTGGATGTGGCCGGGGGTGTCGGCAATGATAAATTTCCTGCGGGGAGTGGAAAAATAGCGGTAAGCCACATCAATGGTGATGCCCTGTTCGCGCTCAGCCCGCAGACCGTCGGTCAGCAGGGCCAGGTCCACCGTGCTGTCGCCGCGCAGTTCGCTCGACTTCTTGATGGCTTCCAGCTGATCTTCAAAAATTGATTTGGCATCATACAGCAATCGCCCGATGAGGGTACTTTTTCCGTCGTCAACGCTGCCTGCAGTGGTGAATCTTAATAAATCCATTTTTTATTATTTCTAAAGGGGATTTAGTCTGGGGTTTTCCTGGACAAAATGCCCGCTTTTTTAGTTCTAAGTAATGAAAAAGGTAATTGGATCAGAAATAACCAGCTTTTTTGCGGTCTTCCATGGCGGCTTCTGAACGGCGGTCGTCGGCCCGTCCGCCCCGCTCCGTGACCCGGGTGGCGGCAATCTCCTCGACGATTTCGTCGATGTTGGCCGCCAGGGAAAGGGTGGCACCTGTACAGGTGATGTCGCCTATGGTGCGGAAACGCACCACCATTTCCTCCCATTTTTCGCCGGGCAGCAGCCCCATGAAATCAGATTTGGCCAGATAGACGCCTTTGCGGTTCACCATTTCCCTTTTGTGGGTGAAATAGAGGCTGGGCAATTCGATGTTTTCGGCCTGAATATATTGCCAGATATCAAGTTCTGTCCAGTTGCTGAGGGGGAAAATCCTGAAATGCTCGCCATGCAATTGCCGTCCGTTGAAGAGGTTCCACAACTCTGGACGCTGGTTTTTGGGGTCCCACTGTCCGAATTCATCGCGGTGGGAGAAGAAGCGCTCCTTGGCGCGGGCTTTTTCTTCGTCGCGTCGGGCACCGCCCAGGGCCGCATTGAAATTATGCTCCTCAATCGCATCCAGCAGGGTCACGGTTTGCAAACCGTTGCGGCTGGCCGTGGGGCCTTTTTCCTCCACTACCCTACCTTTGTCAATGGAATCCTGCACCTTGGCCACGATGAGGCGTGCGCCAATTTTTTCCATCCAGGCATCCCGAAAAGTCAGGGTTTCCTCAAAATTGTGCCCTGTATCAATGTGCATTAGGGGAAAAGGAATGCGGGCGGGATAAAAGGCCTTGCGGGCCAGATAGCTCATTACGATGGAGTCTTTTCCGCCGGAAAAAAGCAGGACGGGCCGTTCAAACTGGGCGGCCACCTCCCTGATGATAAAAATCCCTTCGGATTCGAGTTGTTTCAGGTGGGAGAGTTTATAATTCATTGAAAATGCTTCTGTAACTATTTCTCAGGTAAATTCAGCCAGACGCTGAAAAATTGCGCTGCAAAATTAGTAATTATTTTGGGGAATTGCCGAGCGGCTTTAGCTTGTCTTTTCCTGATGGGTAAAAGAGTTTGTAAAGCAGCGGTTTTGTAACGCTAAGTACGCAAAGATTTTGGGCCCTCCCGAATGCTTTCGCATTGGCGTCAACTTAGTGGGAAAACAGCCTAAGATGATCAGTATCCCAATCCCGATAGAAATCGGGATCGCCAAGATTTTTGGACCCTCCCGAACGCTTTCGGGATTCCGTGGGTTGGGGTGGCAAATACCGAAAGCGTTCGGTACGCCAAGTTGAACGGTTTAATTGCATTTCAGCTTTGCGCTCCCGATAGCTATCGGGATTGCTCTCTTCAACCCACGAAATACGGAAAACAACCCCTTTGCGGTCCCGGATAGCTATCGGGATTGCGTGACCTCTAAACCCTAATATTGAAGCCTGCCCCCAAACATTCAACCTTTTGCGGGAATTTTCAGGATAATCGTGGTGCCCACCCCTTCCCTGCTTTCCAAACTGAGACTGCCTCCAATGCGTCCTGCCGCACGGTTTGCCAGGTAAAGTCCCATCCCGTTTCCTTTGGAAAGATTGCTGCCACGGTAGTACAGATCAAAAACCTTTGCCTGCAAGTCGGGTGCAATGCCGATGCCATTATCCTTCACTTCTATCCAAAAATCCCCGTTTCTGCTGCTGATGGAAACGATACAAGTTGAATTCTCCTTTTGCAAATCCCGGAAATCCACAGCATTCTGCAGAAGATGGCGCAGAATGCCCAGGATGGCGTAGGGATCGCAGATCAATTCTTCCCGGGTTTGCACCTCAATACTGATCTGCAATGGGTGGGGAGGGTCATTTCGCTTGAGTCCGCTGATCACCTCCTTTTGCAGTTTTTCCCAGTCCATTTTCCTGGAAATCAACTCCCTGCGGTCAGCTTCCACATTCTCAATCAGCTTTTCCAACAGATTGTCCAGTTGCTCCACCTTGGTACTCACCATTTGCAGGTAAGGCTGAGGCGATGGATCGTTATTGGCTACTTCCACCAGGCCTTTCACGCTCATGAGCGGGCCTTTGAGGTCATGCGAACTTCGGTAAATATAGGTGTTCAAATCCCGCTGGGCGGCTTCCTTTTCCTCGACTTCCCTTTTCAACTGGTGGTTGATGGTGGAAAGCTCGCGGGTTTTTTCCTGAATTTTCTGTTCCAACCAGATATTTGCCACTTTCTTGTCCCTGAAACGGCGATATAAAACCAGAGCCAGAAGCAAAATCAACACAAAACCTGTGGCAGCAGATGTGGTAATGATGCGTTGCCGCTTGAGACTGGCTGTATTGGCCAGGGCCCGGGTTTCTTTTTGAAATTCACGTTCCTGCAGGTCTTTTTCCAGTTGATAATTCATCTGGGCAGCTTGTATTTCCCGGGAAATATTCTCCTTGTGGATGCTGTCTGAGATGGCCTGGTTGCGATTGGCCCAGTAAAGTGCCTGCTTATAATTGCCCAGGGCTTCATAAACGCCCTTCAGGGCATTGGTATTGACGATTTTGAGGGGGTTGATGAATTCTGCTTCAGAAAATTTCATGGAACTCAACAGGTAATGGAGGGCGGAATCATATCTGGCTTCCATTTTCCAGACCAGGCCAATATTGTGCTGGTCGCGGGCCACGTCAAACCTCATGCCCAGACGTTTGTGAATGGCCAGGGCTTTTTTATTCATTTCCAAACATTTATCCAGCTCATTGAAATCACCGTGAATGTTGCCAATGTTGCCGTAAAACATGGCGATCCAGATGCTGTCGCGATCGGCCAGAGCCGAATCCAGGGCCATAGTGTAGTATTTCATGGAGAGTTCCTTCTCCTTTTTCACGCTGTAAATGTTCCCAAAAGTGTTGTAAACGCCGGCAATTTTTGTGGTGTAGCCAATTTCATTGCGGATATCGAGGGCAGTTTGCACTTCCTCCAGGGCTTTGTCTGTATCACCACTGTTGAGATAGACGGCTGCGAGGTTGGCATGGATGTTTGAAACCCATTTGCGATCCCCTTTTTCTTCGTAAAAACGGAGGGCCTCCACGTAGTACCTGGCCGCATTACTATTATTGCCAGTCACCCGATACACATTGGCCATCTGGTTGAGGATGCGGCCGTTATATACATCAAGGTGCATGGAATCTGCGATATCCTTACTTTCAAAAATCAGTCTCAGGGCCTGGTCGGGGTCGGCATAACTGAGGCTGGCCGAAAGAGCCAGAGCGGTCAGCAGGTAGCTGCTGTCCCTTTGGGTGTAGGAATCAAGGCGGGCACGGAGGCTGTCGGCCTTGCGGGGATTTTGGGCAAACAGGGTGGAAAATGAAAATAATATGGCTAAAATAGCCAGGGTTGGGTTGGAGAGCTTTCTCATGTTGAAAAATTAGAAAAAAGCAGACAGAAATAAACATTGAATCGTGAAATTCTGTTTACAGATGATTAATTGACCGACATTCCACAAAAGCGGGCAACATTTTGCGTAAAATTCAGGCGCCGGGAGGATAAAAGGGAAAAGGAAAAGAGGTGTTTTTCGGCCTGATTTATTGGGGATTTTGGCTAATATTGCAAACAATGCGTTTACCCAGGGACTAATCTATGAAAGATACCTATACCAGAAGTATCGCAAAAACGATCAGTTGGCGGTTTTTCGCCACCCTCACCACCTTTGTGATTGCGGTTGGGGTCTTCCATGAAGACCCCGATGTGTTTGGCAAGGCCTCGGCCACGGCAGGGATCGAACTGACCCTGAAACTGGTATTCTATTATTTCCACGAACGCGCCTGGATCAAGGTAAAGTGGGGCAAAGTGCCCGATGAGGAAAAGAGTAACTAATTAATTCTCAGGTATGATACGTAATGTTTCCATTGAGAATTTCAAATCCATCCTGAACGATTCCTTTGAATTGGGGAGGGTGAATGTGTTTATTGGGGAAAACGGGTCTGGGAAAACGAATATACTTGAGGCCTTAGGGATGGTGGGTGCAGGATTGGATCGAAAACTGGATGTAGAGTCTCTTTACCATAAGGGTGTAAGAGTTAGCAAGCCAAATCTTACTGTAAGTTCCTTTTTAAATTTTCCGGGTAAAGAAATAATTAAAATAGGAACGACTACTTCGGGTGAAGAACCCTATCCCCTTTCCTTTCAGTTCAGATCTATTGAGGAAAACGACATTAATTCCAGCTGGTATCTTGATATTGTTTTCAAAAAAGAAATGGGAGAAACTCCAGAAAAGGATAAAATTAAGGAACTTGGGGGTTTCCTTCAAAAATACTTAGGATTTCCAGCAAGCAATGTCATTATACCAGCCGCTCCTTTTAACCAGTTGGGAAATTCCTTATTGGATTTAATAAATCTTACCTTTTCAGGTGCCAAAAAGGGTGCACTTCCTCCCAAATATCCCCTTACCGACTTCCTGATTTACGCTTTCGAAACCCAGGCCCTGCGTGGAATCACCTCAGAATCAAAAAGATCCCCTTTGGGCATCCACGGAGAAGGTTTAGACGTTCTCATAAATTCACTTGACAAGGAAGCCAAACTAAAGCTTTTGGAACATGATTATCTCATCTCCTGGCTAAAAGAGTTTTTCATTGACGAAGGCGACCAACTGAAGTTTGAAGGCCATAAATTGGGCAGAAGCACCTCAAGACTTTACTTCAAAGATCAGTTTATGCGGCGGAATAATAACGTTTTCTCCGCAGAAAACGCCAACGAAGGTGCCTTGCATGTGCTCGGCTATCTGGCCCTTTTCCTGAGCAAGCAAACGCCCAACATGTTTGCGATTGACAACATTGAAAATGGCCTCAATCCCAAAGTTTGCCGGGAATTGATCAAAGCCCTGGCCAAACTGGCAGAGGAAAATAATAAGCAGGTTCTGATCACCACCCACAACCCTGCGGTGCTTGACGGCCTCAATCTGCACGACGACGAGCAGCGCCTGTTTGTGGTTTACCGCAATCAGGATGGTCACTCCAAAACCAAACGAATCCAAATGAAGCCCGAAACCAGTGAAGGAAACCTGAAACTTTCTGAAATGTGGATGAGGGGTTATCTGGGTGGCATTCCAACCAATTTCTAAATGGAATTCGGGATTATATGTGAAGGAATCGGGGACCGGGCTGTTCTGGAAAATATTCTCTATGCAGTTTTGGGAGAGGATTTGGAACAAATTATTCCCCTGCGACCTGAAGACCAAACAGATGAAACGGACAGGCATGCCATGACCGCTGGGCAGTTCAGCAGCTGGACCCTGGTAAAGAAGGAATGCATTTCAGGGGAAAAAATCAGGAATTTTTTAGGCCCTTTCGCAGGTAATGACAGGATCATTGTCCTGCAGATAGATTCTGCCGAGTGTGGCGAAATTGGTTACGATGTGATACGACCCTCCAAAGAAAATTTGAAAAAATATTCTGCAGAACTGAGGGCAAGAATCATTGACAAAATGAAGGAGTGGATGGGGGAAAACTCCAAGGAAGAAATCATTTTCGCAGTTTGCATTGAGGAAATGGAAGCGTGGTTGCTGGCCCATTACGAAACCCGCGATATTGACGATACTTGCACTTTTCCAGATCCAAAAAACAAGTACAATCAGGTTATCAACAAAAAATTTGAGAAGAATAAGAAGGTGTTGAGGAATTCCAATGAATATTCCAAAATGAAGGAATTATCCCGCCCCTTGCGAAAGAACAAAGAACTCCAAAAAGCCAGGACCAGAAA
The DNA here is from genome assembly GCA_020635905.1 of Bacteroidia bacterium. Lineage (GTDB taxonomy): Bacteria > Bacteroidota > Bacteroidia > J057 > JADKCL01 > JACJYV01. Next base: position 168,722 of record JACJYV010000004.1, on the reverse strand, counting down.
TCACAGCCTCCACCAATTCATAGAATCCCTTCCCGCAAAAAATGACTAATTATCCCCCCCTCTCCCCCCTGCTCGCACTCGCCCGCCAGGCGGGCTCGGAGATCATGCGCATCTACGATACCGCTGATTTTGAATCCATTACGGATTACAAATCCGACAGTTCCCCCCTCACCCTGGCCGACAAAGCCAGCCATGCGGTGATTGAGGCGGGTTTGCAGCGTCTGCATCCGGAAATACCCATCCTCTCCGAGGAAGGCAAAGATATTCCCTATGCTGAACGCAAGGAATGGAGGCGCTTTTGGTGTGTGGACCCTTTGGACGGCACCAAGGAATTTTTGAAGAGAAATGGGGAATTCACGGTCAATATTGCCCTGATTCAAAACGGGGAACCCGTTTTGGGAGTGGTTTATGTTCCCGCCAAAGACTGGATGTTCTGGAACGAACCCGGCATTGGCGCCTTTGTAGTGCGTGACGGTCACGAACACATCATTCATACCCGCGATTTCGACTCTACGGCGCCCAATCTTACTGTAGTGGCCTCCCGCTCCCACCAGACGCCTGAAGTGGAAGAATACCTCAAAAAATTGAAATCCCCCCAAACCACAGCCATGGGAAGCTCCCTCAAATTCATGCTGCTGGCCCTGGGAGAAGCAGACATCTACCCCCGCCTGGCTCCCACCATGGAGTGGGATACAGCCGCGGCTCAGGCCGTTTTGGTAGCCGCAGGTGGCAAGGTCATTCAGGCAGATACCCGGCTACCATTGAGGTATAACAAAGAAAATCTGCTCAATCCGTGGTTTATTGCGGCTGGAAAAGGTGATTTGCCTGCCTGAACCTTTCCTGCGATATTTTGCGAATCTGCTGAATTGGATTAAATTTACAAAGTCCTCTTATTGAGGATGTTCAACCCGGGGCGGGTCCGTTCCAACTGCGTTTCTGGATTTTTCTGCCAGCCAATGGGCGAAATTTCCCTGAACACAGTCCCGGGCTGAAGTAAAATCTGATTAAAAGAGTAGAAAATGAGGATAAAATACCCTTTGCAGCAGGCTTTGCTGTGGTTTTTTCTGGCCTGCCTGCCTCTGATTACCCCGGGCCAAAGCCCCGAACATTTCGTCCACCAGGATCACAGCCTGCAATATGGCGCTCAGCGCTTCACCACAGAGGCAGAGTGGGATCAATTCAATGGAACTCACCCCGGTCAGGCCAAGGCGCCTTCGGGCTGCCAACTGAATAAAGCCGTGTACGGATGGCATCCGTACTGGGCAGGAACAGCCTATAATAATTACGATTTCAGCCTTCTTTCCACTTTTTGCTACTTTTCGTACGAAGTAAATCCCTCCACGGGCAATTATTCCAGCATTCATTCCTGGAAAACCACTCCCTCCGTGACCCTGGCCCAGGCCGCAGGCTGCCGGGTTGAACTGTGCGCCACCCTGTTTGGCAGCGCAAATAACACCACTTTCCTCACCAATCCCACCGCCCAGCAGACCTTCATTGATTCCATCATTTCCGTGGTACAGTATCGCAATGCAGATGGGGTCAACATTGACTTTGAAGGTACCCCAGGCGCCCAGCGCAATAATTTCACCACCTTCATGCAGAATCTGAGCAACCAGCTCAAGTCAGCTATTCCCGGGGCCAGTCTTACCATGGCCCTTTATTCAGTGGACTGGAATAATACTTTTGACATTGCCGCCCTGGATCCTTACCTGGATCAGTTTATCATCATGGGTTATGGATATTACTACTCGGGTTCCACCACCGCAGGCCCCAATGCACCTTTGTACTCTGGTTCACAATGGTTTGCCTACAACCTCACCCGTTCTGTGCTTTACTACATCGGGCAGGGGGTGACCCGCTCCAAACTGCTGATTGGGTTGCCTTACTACGGCAACGAATACATGACCACGGCTGGCACCGTGCCTTCCTCCGCGACCAGTTTCAACGGGTCGCGCACCTATAATTATGTCAAGAATAATTACGATGGTACCTATACCCGCTACTGGGACCCCATCAGCCTGACTCCTGCCTGGATCTTCCAGCTGACGGGTCAGTGGCGGCAGGCCTGGGTGGATGATGAGATCAGTTTGGGAGAAAAATTTGATCTGGTGCCCCACAAAAATATTGGCGGCATTGGCATCTGGGCGCTTAGCTATGACGATGGGTACACGGAATTGTGGGATCTGATCAAAGAGAAATTCACAGATTGCGGCACACCCGTCTGTCAGGATACTTTGTATGATACAGGCGGACCGCAGGGCAGTTACCGCAATAATGAGGACTATTCGTGGACCATACAGAGTCCCAACGGGCAGTTTGTGAAAGCCAGCTTTCCTGTTTTCAATGTGGAACTGAACTGGGATTACCTCTATGTCTACGACGGCCCCACCACGGCTTCGCCGTTGATTGCCACCCTGACCGGGACTACCATTCCCGCTCCCATTACCAGCACAGGCGATGCCCTTACCTTCAGATTTACCTCAGACAATGCCACGGTGACCCCGGGTTTTGCCCTGGCCTGGGAGTGCGAGGGTCCCCGCCTCTATCCCGATTCCATCTGGCTCAACACCAACGATTCGGCCACCCTGAATTGCAATCTGAGCTCTCACCCGTTTTTTGACAGCGATTCAGTGGCGGGAAATTATGCCAATAACGAAAACAACACCATGACCTTTTGCGTGCCTGATGCGGGTGACGCGGTGAGATTGCATTTTGATATGCAGCTGGCGCCCGTGCAGTTGTTGCTGCGCTCCAATACCACGGGAAATGACTATCTGTACATCTGGGACGGACCAGACACGACCAGCCCCCTGATTGGGGTTTATACGGGTGCCTCGTCGGCCTATCCGCAGCCGGGGACCATCATTTCTACTGACCGCTGCCTCACGGTGGGCTTTCGCAGCGATGCAGCCAATAATAACCTGGGTTGGGTGGGAAGCCTGAGGTGCGATGTGCAGGCCGCCAATCTGGGCACCACCTATGTTTCCAGTTCAAATATTGCTCCTTTTGAGGATACGGGCGGCAGCGGGGGAAATTATGCCAATAACGAACATTACCTGAAAACTTTTTGCCCGGATGCAACGGCTTTGCTGGCCGGGGAAGTGGTTTGGGCGGAAATTGGCGCCATTGAAATTGAGGAAAATTACGACTACCTCCACGTCTATGATGGCCCTGACGCCACCTCCAGATTGATTTGCAGTTACACGGGCAATAGTCTGGATCAAAATAACCTGTTCACGATCAAAGCCACGGAGGAGAATCCCAGCGGATGTCTCACTTTCCGCTTTTTTTCGGACGCGGGAGCTACTTTTTCGGGTTGGTCGGGACAAATGACCAGCGGGGCAGCCCGCAAAGCCTTTGGTACGGACCATTGTGCGGATGCACCCCTGATTACCCAGGCCAATGTGCCTTACGCGGGCAGTACCACCCTGGCCACGGGCAAGCCCAATGCAGAGGACCCGCCTCTCAACATTTCCCTCATTTCCCTCACGGAATGCTCGGGCGCCAATACCATTACCCGCCTCGAAAACAGCATCTGGTACAAATTCACCACCCCCTCTTCCACTTGTACTTCCACGCAAATCAATTTTACCCTGAGCAATATTTCCTGCCAAAACTCCATTCCAGGCGGAAACGGAGCCCAGTTTATGCTCTACGAAGCTGCTGGCTGCCAAACGGGAGGGGGCTGGGGAGCGCCCATCTATTGTGCTGACAAACTGCTGGACAGTGTGCCCGTGAATGTGGCGGGGCTGCTTTCGCCCTCCATGGATTATTACATCCTGATTGATGGGTTTGCGGGTCAGCATTGCAATTTTGACCTGACTTTGACGGGTGACATTGAAGGATGCATTCTGCCCCTGGATTTGCTGAGTTTGGAAGGAAAATGGCAGGAGAATTTCATTCAACTCAATTGGGAAACGGCCCAGGAGCAACAAAACGCTGGTTTTTGGGTACAGAAAGGAGAATTCAATCCTGCGGGTGAAATGGATTTTTCTGATCTGGATTTTGTGGAAGCGACTGCTTTACCCGGTCAGGGCGCCACTTATGGTCTGCCCGATTTTTTGGCTGATCCCAACAAGATCAATTATTACCGCCTGCGCCAGTTGGATCTGGATGGGGCTTCGCATTTTCATAAAATTATCGAAATTCTGCCCAAAAACGGCTTTTCCTCTGGACTGGTCATTTATCCCAATCCTGCCCGGGATCGTCTCCACCTGGGGCTCGAAATGCAAGAGGCCGGGTTGCTGAGGGTTTCGTTATTTGGACTGGACGGAAAACTGGTCTTTGAAAATGAATGGCAGGAAGTGAAAGGCGCCATTTCAAGGGAAATCAACCTCGAAAAGGTGCCTTCAGGCATGTACATTTACCAGATTCAGTTTGCTGGCAGGTCACTGACCGGAAAACTGGCGGTAGAAAAATAGTGGGAATATCTTTGACTGATCCTGATCAAAAAATGTGGACATTGAGGCAGGATTAACCTTGTGAAAAATCACTTTATGAAAAAAACTTTATTACTTCTGACCCTTCCCTTTCTGATCTTCCTGGGCCAGGCCAATGCCCAATCCCTTGACTTCAGCAGGGTGTTGTTGGTAAGTACTTTAGAGGATACGGTTCCCCCGGGCAAGGTTTGGAAGGTGAATTCTTTGCTCACCAGTTGGACATACCAGGATGCAAATAATACAACCTGTACTCAACTGTATTACGGTGAAAACCGGGCTGTTTACCTGAACGGCAATAAGCGTCTGATTCAGGCAGATGCCATTGCCACGGGCTCTGGAGGGCCATATTTTTCAGGGGGCGCATTACCATTATGGCTGCCAGCGGGTACCCGCATCCGCACATCCTGCCCGGCATCAGAATTGAGCATCATTGAGTTTACGGTTACGCCTTAAATCTGGGATAATTAAAACCCATAATCAGGATTCCCCCGATCAAAATCCAACTCAGTAAATGGGAGATTGACGGCGAGTTTTTCGTAGGTAAAATGCTCGTAAAGGCCCTGATCATCATACACTTTGAACTGGCGCAATAACTTTCCTTCGCTCGATATCCATAATTCAATGCGCTTTCCGTAGGCAGTTGGAATCTGGATAATTTCGCCTGCAGGCAATTTGTCCCAATCTGTAAGGTTGGTATTTCGCTCCAGAATGAGGTAGCCGGGCACCCGAAAAGTTTGCTCGATCCCGGCCAGCGTTTCGCCAGATTTTATTTGATAATTTACCCACTTATAATCGGGAATATACCAGTCGAGATGGATGCAATCTTCTCCAAAAACCTCTTCTCTGCCCAGAATTCGCACATCCAGATGATCAGGGAGTAATTCGTCCTGGTAATACAGCAAAACGGGCACCAGTTTGATGTAGCCTGCGTCCAGAAAGGTGTGGTGCTGATCTTTGCGCATGAGGCTGCCTTTGGGATCAAGCGACAGATTGAACCAGGGAAATCCGTGGGTATCCACCAGGGTTTTGTGGGCCGTGCCTGCCCCGTTATACAGCAACTCAGGTCCCTGTTCCCCTTCCAGGGGACGGGAATAGGCCCGGAAAGGGCCGTAGGCCACTTTGGTATAAGACCTTTGGTAAAGTATCTTCCCCCCAATGCGCTCTCCTTTGTTGAGCACATACTCCATGGTCCTTACTTTGGCACAGGCAGAAAACATGCTTTTCATCCATTCCGCCGCCGAAAGATCCTCCCGCGGCACAGGTTCGGGAAGCAGGGAAATAAAGGAAAGCAGCAGCAGGATACGAAGCATGTTGATATTTTCAGGATAAAAATAGAGATAAAACTCAAGGCAGTTGGATTTTTTACAATAAATTGAGGCAAAAATAACCTCATGAAATTCACGAAATACCTGTTAGCCTTTCTAATCATCGGGCTTTTTATCCAGTCAAAAGCATCTGCTCAAACCCTGACTTTCAGCCAGGTATTGCTGATCAGCAGTGTGCAGGATACAGTGCCTCCCGGCAAAGTTTGGAAAATTTCCGGCATGGTTGCCGACTTCCCCTATAATACCACCACGGCCTCCAATTGTACTACCGCAGGATATGCAAAATCGGCCATTAATATCAATGGAAACCAGTATTACCTGAGCGGAAGCGGCATTGCTTCAGGCACTGCCAGTGGCCTTTTCACCCTTCCAGATGGTCCCGTCTGGCTGCCTGCAGGCACCAGATTCAGTACCGTTTGTCCTGGCAGTCTGGTCAGCATTCTGGAGTTTACCATTACCCCCTGACCTTACCAACTGATCACCCTTTTGTCCCGGAAAAATTTTCCGATCGGGATTTCCTTTTCCAGAGACAACCAAACCGCGGTTTCCGCCCCTTTTTGCACGGTCCGTGGGGCGCCTTTACCCCCCATATCTGTTTGCACCCAACCCGGACACATGGCATTCACCCGTATGCCTTCCCTTTCCAGTTCGTTGGCCAGCAGGATGGTGGCCGAGTTGAGCCAGGCTTTGGACAACCTGTACGCGGCATAGCCCGTGCCCAGATCGTCGAGGGCGCCCATGCCGCTGCTGAGGTTGATGATCCTGCCCTGGGAACTTTGACGTAGCAAAGGCAGCATTTCCTGGGCCAGGCCCAGGGGACCATATACATTGCTCTCCATGGTTTCACGGATTTTGTCGAGACTGGCCACGGGGAGGCGCTCGTTGGGGGGCATCATGGCCGCGTTATTGATCAGCACATCCAGTTTGCCAAACTGGGATTCCACCTGATCCGCAGCCGCTTTGCTGCTTGCGGCTGAGGCTACATCCAACTGGATCATCGTGACTGCGCCTTTCAGGGTCGCGGCCGCTTCCCTTCCTTTTTCCAGGTTTCTGGCCGTCAGAATGACCTGATGACCCAATTCCGCCAGTTGGCGGCAGATTTTCCGGCCAATCCCGCGATTGGCGCCTGTAACCAGAATGATTTTTCCTTTTTCCATGATTTCAATAACGGTTAAGATAAGAAAATGGTTAATTTTAGCGCATGGGAAACTCATTTGCCTTTGGCACGACATTTCTCTTCGGGCTGCTCCACGGCCTGGAACCCGGACATGGCAAAACCGTGATGGCGGCCTTTTTGCTGGGTGAGAAAATGCGCTGGAAACACCTCTTTGCCATGGCAGGCAGCCTGATTTTCTCCCATTTTGCCCTGCTGATCATCCTGGCTTTTGCCCTGAATCAGTTGATGGACCTGGTACAAAGTGAGGTTGTATTTGAAGTGATCGAGTGGGTGGCGCCGCTGATTGTGATTGGTTTTGGCAGTTATCTGTTCTGGAAATATTCCCGTCCGCGGGAGGATGGCAAATGCGCCTGCGGCCACGACCATGCGGGGCCCCATCTTACCCAATTGGGTGCTCCCGCACAGCCGCAGCCAGGCCAAATGAAATTTGAAGGCCTGAGCCTGGCCCCCACGGAAACGAATCCAACTGATGATCAGGATCAAAAGAGCTTTCGCAAAGCCACCCTGGCCGGCATGGTGACAGGATTTATTCCCTGTCCCACCTCCCTGGCCCCGCTGCTGGTAGCGGGCGCGGCGGGCAGTTTTGCCCATATCGTCGCCATTATTGGCACCTATATGCTGGGCATGGGCCTGATTTTGCTGACTTTTTTATCCCTTTTCTTCATCGCCAGGGATTTCATTACCGCCCGGCTGGAAAGGTTTGAAGGCAGAATCAACACCCATTTACTGAGCGCTGGACTGATCATTGTGGTGGGTTTTGTGTATCTGGGGTTGAATTTCCTGCCGCATTCGCACTGAGGCTTCCAGGAAATTTTTAATCTTAAGGATTGAAGTCGCAATGCGGGAATGGCCCATCCTCGAATAAGGCCAGGAAATTTCCTGGCCTTACATTTTGGGACAACTTGTTGTCGTTTAAGTCGCAGCTAATTTCTATTGAGTTTACTCCTTAATTCGTGACCACCACCTTGTGGGTGAATTTTCCTGAATTACTTTGTACCTCCAGCAGATAAATTCCAGGCGAAAGCCCCTGAAATGGAATCACGGTGTCAGCATTTCCCTTTTCAAGCCTTTTTTTCTGAAAAAGTTGTCCAGTGGAGGTGTACAATCTCAGGTTTACCCCGTCTGAAACCAGGTTGGGGGGAAGTTCAACATAAAACGTCCCATTTCCGGGATTGGGGAAAACTGAAATATGCTGGTCCTGGGTCAATTCCTCCTCTTCTCCCACCACTGAACTTACCCCGCAAAGCGGGTTGTGATTGGCATACCAGCTTTTGACCAGGGGAATTTGAGCTTTGAGGGTGCTGACCGAGAAATTTTGGGTGCCTCCAGAGGCCCTGGCGTAGGTAATGGCAAGATCAAAGCATTCAAATGAGCCTGCCTGCAGATCAAATGGCCCGGTTGAGCCCACGCCACGCATATCCCCGGGAATCATGGAAGGTGAAACACAACTCCATCCCGTTCCCGGGTCAGAGGGAAAGGCGTAATTGGTGGGAGACCAACCATTATGCCCATTTCCACCCCAGGTCAAATGACTTCCATCCTTCCAGGTAGATTGCATGTAATCGTAATAATTTCGGGCAGAATCAGGATTTCCGTAGGCGGTCGAACTGTTTTCGAAATACATAAATGAAGTCAGGGAACGATTCAGAAAGGTCACGGCCAGAGCGGGAGGCGTGGTGCCGTACCCCGTGGGGCCCTCGTCATTATTATCCCCATTATACCCAAAGAATGCATCCAAAGCCGGGTCGCTCCCAAGGTAATCATCCAGGTAATTTCCAATCTCGAAATCGTCAAAAAAGCCGAAATAGGTGTCATGATAATCTATCTGGGAACGATTAAAAACGGTAAAATGCATGAAAAGGGTGTTATTGATCTCAGGACGGGACGGATCATCCCAGCCATACATCATACAGTGAATTTCAACATTCAGGGGTAGCCCTCCAGACTCGTAGTGGGTAACGTCATCATTGAAAATCACATATAGTGCCTGATCTCCCAGGATGGCGGGATAGTCTCCCTGTTCAGGTTCATAGTTATTGTTTCCATTCAAATCTACATAAGGCGCGAGTTCGCGGGATTCCCCGTTGGATACGTCTCCATGCGCCGGCCAGGCTGAAATTTCAGCCGGCACCAAATAGCCAGGTTGGTTATAAGTGGCTTTGTGATAGTCAATTGCAGATTTTGAAACCCTCCATACTTTATAGTAACGTTGGGTATGAGTTGCATACGAATCGCCAATTGCACCCGCCCGAAAATCAATCCCTCCCTGGCTGTAGGTGGCAGCCGCAAGATGGAGATTATCCTGCCCGTCAAGTCCGCCAATCCAGACAGAACTTGCATAATTGCAATGCTTGCCAGAGCCCCGGGGGACTTCATAGTTGGGATCGCCAGAGGAATCGTAAAAAAACAATCCCGCAGGTTGGGTTCCTGCACTGATGTTGTTAATATCAATGGGATTTTGAGCAAAAAGCGAAGATGCAAGTAAAAAGGTTGCCACAAGCCATGCGCAACCCTGCCGGGTTTTTGAAATGAAAGTTATCATGGTGAAATAGTTAAAAGGTTCTGTTTACAGTTAAACAATGAATAAATAACCTGGCAGTTATGAGGCAATGACAATTTAAGAAATGGAATGATATTTTCAAAGAGGAAGGGGATTAATTTTATTCAACTTCCATTCGATCATTTCCAACCTCTTTTCCAAAAAGATTCCTTAACTTGAATCCCAACACTTTAACCCCCAATTTGAGAATCTATGAAACGCATTTTGACCTTCCTTTTCCTGGCTGTGATTGTTTTTGTGGGATGCAAAAAGAAAGATACCTGTCCCGGATATGAAACCATGATCCTGGGAGACTGGAGTGAAATGTCGCGGGTATCCAAAAATTTTTCAGGACAGGTGGTTTCCTCTTTGAACTGGAATAAGGGAGACATCATTTACACCTTTACCTCAGACGGGGATTTGAGCATTACCCAGTACAATAATTCTCCCACCATTCATCCCTACACCATGTCCGACACCTGTAACTCGGTCATGACCTACGATGTGCTGCTGGCCTATTCCATCAAGAAAATGACCCAGGATTCCATGGTTTACTCTGCGCCTGAAAACGGGGTGATTAACGTGTACACCTTCATCCGCCCCTGAGCTGGGCCAATCAGAAAATTAAGGGGAAAATTCGTCCTTTTACCCCTTTACTGTTTTTTGTAACTTCGACCTCGTTAACCCCATAAGTAAATGGCTGAAGCCAGCACCGTAGCAGATATTTGGAACCGTTCCTTCTGGATAGGCAATACAGAGCCCGCTTTCCTGCGCCGTCAGATGGAGGGATTTCTGGATGAAGCGGGTTTTACCCGCCTGGGTTTCAATGAGCACCATTTTTCACCCCAGGGCTATACTGCCCTCTGGCTGCTGGGCGAAAGCCACCTGGCAGTGCACACCTTTCCCGAGCGGGCCCAGACCTATGTGGAACTGAGCAGCTGCAACGCAGGAATGCTGGAAAGATTCATGCTGTTGTGCCAGGCCGCCCATCAAATTATTCCCCACCAAATGACCCAACCTGCCTCGTGAGCCACGAAATCAAACAATACGAATGTCCTTCCTGTGGTGCGCCGCTGGAATTTCATTCCTCCATCTCGATCATGACCACCTGCACCTTCTGCCGCTCCAACGTGGTGCGACACGACATGGACCTCAAATCCATGGGCAAGGTGGCCCAACTCCTGAGCGACCTCTCTCCTTTTCAGGTGGGTACCACGGGAGTGTATGACAACACAGGGTTTTACCTGGCGGGCCGCATCAAACTGATGTACGACGGCGGCACCTGGAGCGAATGGTACGCCCTGTTCGACGACGGGCGCGAAGGCTGGCTGGCCGAGGCCCAGGGCTTTTACATGATGAGCTTTGCCCGCCAGTATCCGGGTGGTTTGCCCCACCCCGACGATTGGGAGCCCGGCAAAGCCGTGGAGGTGGACGGCATCAAATTTGTGGCCGACGACCTGCGCTGGGTGGAATATTTTGGCAGCGAAGGCGAGCTTCCCTTTGTGTATCAACAAGGGTATATGGGCTTCAGCGTGGATTTTCGCAGTAAATCAGGCGATTTCGCCAATATTTTATACGGGGAGGACGAACCTTCCTTTTACGTGGGCCGTTACCAGCCCTTTTCATCCTTTTCATTTTCAAACCTGAAAGAAGTACATGGCTGGGAATCAGAACAACCCTGAAATGCCCATGGGCGGCGTAAAAGCCTTTTCCTGCCCCAATTGTGGCGGCCAGGTCGAATTGCGGGCTCCCGGGCAGTCGCTGAGCGCAGTGTGCAGTCATTGCCAGTCCGTGATTGATACCAAAAATGACAATTACCATATCCTGACCCAGTATCAGTCAACCCTCACCTACAAGCCCAATATCCCCCTGGGAACCCGTGGAAAACTCCATGGCATCACCTGGGAAGTGATTGGTTTCATCGTGCGGGAGGAACTGAAGTGGAAAACCCGCTGGGCAGAATATTTGCTGTTCAACCCCTGGCATGGATATGCCTGGCTCTCCGTCAGCGACGGGCACTGGAATTTTATCCGTTCCCAGATGGAACTGCCTGAAGCCAACCGCATGGTGGCCCGCTTCGAAAACCGCTCCTACACCTATTTTTCGGGTTCTGAAGGCAAGGCCATCTTTGTGCTGGGGGAATTTTTCTGGAGGCTCAAGGCAGATGACACGGTGCTGATGCACGATTTTGTTTGCCCCCCCTATATCCTTTCCCGCGAGTCCAACGAAAACGAGATAGTGTGGTCAAAGGGGATTTACGTGCCAGTGAAGGAGGTGGAAAATGCATTTGGAGTAAAAAACCTGAAGCCAACCATGGGAGTCGCGCCCAACCAGGTGAATCCCTACGCCGCGCAGGTAAAGCAGGTAAAACCCTATTTCTGGGGCATGCTTGGATTGTTTATCCTTGCCCAGATTATCTTCACCACCATCAGCCCGGACAAAGAGGTTTTCAGGCAGAATTTTGTCTCACAACCTGGTCTGGAAACTTTGGTCACAGAACCCTTCAAAATCGAAAACGGAACCCAAAACCTGCAGGCCTATCTGAATGCAGATGTCAATAATGACTGGTTTGGGATAGAAGGCACCCTGACCAATGAGGAAACGGGTGAAAATTATGGCTTTTATACGGGAGTGGAATACTATTTTGGCTACGAAGACGGTGAATCCTGGAACGAAGGCGATCAGTCCACTTCCATGGTCATCAACGGAATTCCCGCTGGAACCTACACCCTGAGTCTGATTCCCCAGAAAAATATTCCCGAAAATCCCTACCAGTTTACCCTCACTTTGACCCGGGGCGTACCCATTTACTCCAACTTTATCCTGATTCTGATTCTGATTTCGATTTACCCGATTTTTATCATGATCAGGAAAAACAAGTTTGAAACCAAAAGAAATGCCAACAAATGAAAATCAAGACCATATACCTCATCATTTGCCTGATCATTTTTGCCAGTTTCAGCTTTGGCAGCATGCGAGGCTACAGATTTTTTTCTGCCCTTTCTTCTGACACCTGGACCCATTCCACCACGGCGCCAGTGCACAAGTAAGGGAATGAGGGCAAATATTGGATTGAAAGCAGGATAAAGATACTTTTGGCCATGCGTTATCTGCTCCTGATCTCGGTTTTTGTCATTGCCACCTGCGGTCTGATCTACGAACTGGTGGCCGGCACCCTGGCCAGCTACATCCTGGGCGACTCGGTCACCCAGTTTTCCACCATCATTGGGGCCTATCTTTTTTCCATGGGCATTGGCTCCTTCCTCTCCAAATATTTCCAGCGCAACCTGATCACCGTTTTTGTGCGGATAGAACTGCTGATTGCCCTGGTCGGCGGATTTGGAGCCGCCTTCCTGTTTTGGGCCTTTCAGTGGGTGACCAGCTTTCAGTTGCTGTTGTACTTTCAGGTGGGCCTGACGGGGATCATGGTAGGCCTGGAAATCCCCCTGCTGATGCGGATTTTGCAGGACAAATTCGAGTTCAAAGACCTGGTTTCGCAGATTTTTACCTTTGATTACATTGGGGCCCTCTTTGCTTCCCTCCTTTTCCCCCTTCTGCTGATTCCTTATCTGGGACTGATCAGAACTTCCTTTTTCTTTGGTATGCTGAATGCGGGCGTAGCCTTGTGGGCTGTTTTCATGTTCAAAGAGGAAATCAGGGGTCGCAAGGCCATTTTGAGTGCCAATGTGATGGTTTTGCTGGCATTGGTGGCGGGATTTGCCTTCTCGGGAAATATCCAGAAAAACAGTGAAAACCAGGCCTATGAGGGGAATGTGATTTATGCCAAATCCACTCCTTACCAACGGATTGTGCTGGCCCGGGTCAAATCGGGATTGCGCCTTTTTCTGAACGGAAATCTGCAATTCAATTCCCTCGACGAATACCGTTACCACGAAGCCCTGGTCCATCCCATTCTGGCCGCAGTCGAAAATCCCCGCAAAGTGCTGGTGCTGGGCGGCGGCGACGGTCTGGCAGTACGAGAAATCCTCAAATATCCCACCGTGGATTCCATCCTGCTGGTGGATCTGGACCCGGCCATGACCCGCCTTTTTACCACCAATCCCCTGCTTACAGCCCTGAACGACAGCAGTTTTTACTCTCCCAAAGTCAGGGTGATCAATGGCGACGCCTTTCAATGGATTCGCCGCGACAGCAGCCTTTTTGACTGTGTCATCATCGATTTTCCCGACCCCTCCAATTACTCCCTGGGCAAATTATATTCACTCAGTTTTTACCATGAACTGAAGCGCATCCTCAAACCCGAAGGGTTTGGAGTGATCCAAAGTACCTCGCCTTATGTGGCCAGAAAGTCGTTCTGGTGCGTCAAGCATACGCTCGAAGCCGCAGGCTTTGTGTGCAGTCCTTACCATACCTACCTCCCTTCCTTTGGCGATTGGGGTTTTTTGGCCGTTGGGAATCGCATTTTACCTGTATCTGAAAATTACCCTGCCAATACCCGCTTCATTTCGGGCAATACCCTCGAGCAAATGATGCATTTTCCCCTCGACATCGAGGAAGTGGAAACGGATATCAACCGCCTGAACAACCAGGCTTTGGTGCAGTATTTTGAAAAAGAATGGGCTGTTTTTACCCCCTGAGCCCATGAAAATGACCCGTTTACAATTTCTCAAATGGATGGGTGTTAGCCTTGCGGCCGCTACTTTGCCTTTGGGTTGCAATCCATTTTCAGGCCGCAGAAAAATTGAAGGTGGCATGGTCAATCCTGCGGTGGAAACAGGCCATTTGCTGCGCAAAGGGCAATTTCCAGTCCCGACCGAAACCCTGAATACAAAAGTGGTGATCATTGGAGCCGGCATATCTGGATTGGCTGCGGCCTGGCACCTGAAAAAGGCAGGTATCAATGACTTTCTCCTGCTGGATTTGGAAAACGAAGCAGGGGGAAATGCGGCCTCTGGTCAAAATGAAACCAGCGCCTACCCCTGGGGAGCCCATTACCTGCCCCTGCCCGATCTGCGCAATACAGAATTGCTTGATTTTCTGACCGAAATCGGGGTCATCACGGGTAAAACAGAAGATGGAATGCCCGTGTATCGCCCTGAATACCTTTGTCAGGCGCCTCAGGAACGGCTGTACATGCACGGCATCTGGCAAAGTTCGCTGGTGCCCCAAACGGGCATGTCAGCGGCTGAAAATCAGGAATTTCATGAATTTTTCGCCTTTATTGAGGAAATGAAGCGCAGCACGGGCGAAGACGGCAAGCCCCTGTTCAGCATTCCTCTGGACAGTTCGTCTGAGGATGCGGCCACCCGGGCCCTGGATCAGCAAAGTTTTGCGGAATTTCTGCAAAGCAAGGGCTGGAACAGTATGCCTTTTCGCTGGTACATGGATTATTGCTGCAAAGACGACTACGGAGCCCTGGCCCGTGACGTTTCTGCCTGGGCAGGCATTCACTACTTTGCGGCCCGCACGGGCAAGGGCTTTGAAGCGGGCGAAAGCGCCGTGCTGACCTGGCCAGAAGGGAATGGTTTTCTGGCTCAGAAACTGTTTGCCAGGGTTAAGGAAAATTTCCGTGGAAATGCCCTGGTTTATCAGGCTACGCAAAGTGAGCAGGGTGCAGAATGCTCCTTTTTTGATCCCAAAGCGGGAAAGTCTTTCCAGGTACAAGCCCAAAAGCTGATCATGGCGGCTCCTCATTTTGTGCGCAGCCGTTTGATGCCCGGGCAAGAACTCAGTACCCCCCTGCACCACGCTCCCTGGGTGGTGGCCAACGTGACCCTCCATTGCGAACCCGGTCACAATGACATCGCAGAAGCCTGGGATTCAGTGGCCTACGGACGGGAATCATTGGGCTATATCAATGCAACCCAGCAAAAAATGTCCGGGTTTCCCGGCAGCAAAAGCCAGATTACCTGGTATCATGCCCTGGCGGGCAAAGATCCGCGCGAAGCGCGGCAGGAAGCCTTTTCCCAGACCTGGGAACACTGGAAAGAAATGGTGGTTGCCGACCTCAGCTACATGCACAAGGATATTGGCGACCTGATCGAACGCATCGAGGTGCGGACCTGGGGACATGGCATGGTGGCACCTGTGCCGGGCTATATCTGGGGCAAAACCCGCCAAAGTCTGATTCAGCCGCAAGGAAATATCCATTTTGCCCATACAGATCTGAGTGGGATTTCCCTGTTTGAAGAGGGATTTTACCAGGGTCGCCGGGCCGCGGAGGAGGTCTTAGGGGAAATTTCCGTAAATTCTGCTTCATGAAAGGCAAAAACGGACAAAGCTGGCTCTATTCTGCTCCCGTGGACGGGATTTTCATCCTGTTTCCCGCCTTTGCCACCGTTTTGGCTGTGATTCTGTTTCCTCACTGGTTTCTGGAAACGGAAGTTTCTCCCCTGCTATGGTTTGTGCTGGTGGTGGGCATTGATGTGGCCCATGTGTACAGTACCCTTTACCGCACCTATTTTGACCGGGAGGAATTTCAACGGTACAAAAAACAACTGATTTTGCTGCCCATTCTGGGCCTTTTGGCGGGAATTGCCCTGTATTGGTTCAGTCCCATCTGGTTTTGGCGCATCCTGGCCTACCTGGCTGTGTATCACTTTGTGCGCCAGCAATACGGATTTTTCGCCTTGTACAGGCGACAGGAAAAACCACCCCTGTGGGAAAGGAGGTTGGAGGAAGCGCTCATTTACCTGACCACCATTTACCCCCTGGTGTACTGGCACACCCATAGCCGTAGTTTTCACTGGTTTGTCAAAAATGATTTCCTGACCCTCGACGCTCCCTGGATTTCAGATGGGTTGGGAATCATTTACCTGGGTTTACTTTTATTTTACCTGATCAAGGAAGTCAGGAAGAGTCTGAGGAATAAATTCTTCAACCTCCCCAAAAACCTGATCCTGCTGGGCACGGCCCTGTCCTGGTATGTGGGAATCGTGCTGTATAACGGAGATCTGATTTTTACCCTCACCAATGTAGTGGCCCACGGCATTCCCTACATGGCCCTGATCTGGATTTATGGCAAAAAGAAGGGGGAAAAACCCAAAGTGGAAGGGCGCAGCAAATTCCTGCAAATCGTCTTTCACCCGGCCATGGTGCCCCTTTATTTTGGGTTTCTGGTAATGCTGGGCTACCTGGAAGAAGGCCTGTGGGATGGAATGGTATGGCGGGATCATGAAGGAATATTTCCCTGGGCTCAGGCCCTGCCCTTTTTGCAGAAAGAAAGCTGGCTGGCTCTGGTGGTGCCCCTCCTGTCTCTGCCTCAGGCCACCCATTACCTGATTGACGGCTTCATCTGGAGGGTCAGAAGACCCGATTCTGAACTGAAGAAGGTCATTTTCCAGAAAAACTAGGGGAACCTCTAAAAACTTCGAATCTCTTCGTTGGACTTGGTTCAGAAATGCTCATTTACGGTAGTAAACTGCGCTTTCTTCACCTGCGTCCGCCTTGACCTTCTTTGTTTTCAGAGGTTCCCTAAATTCCTTAACTTGAAGGTATGAGAATTCACCCACCTTTCGCCCTCACTCTGGCCTTGAGCTTTCTGCTTCTGACTCATTCAGGTTGTAAACCCGATGTCACCTGCGAGGGAGCGCCCTCCAATAATCCTTACCAATGCGCAGAAGACCATCCCGATCGCTGGTACTGGATCGAAATTCCCGGCATGCAATGCCGGGATGGTTCACAAACGGGCTTTGGGGTGCGCTTGCAGGCAGGAGCCAATAAGCTGCTGATTTACCTGCAGGGCGGCGGTGCCTGTTACGATGCTCCCCGTTGCGACGGCAATCCCAGCAAGTTCAACGTGGATGATTTTGCCGGATTTGCAGGATTTGGAGGGAAAATCGGGGTTTTCAATACGGGAAATGAGGACAATCCCTTCGCGGACTGGCACATGATCTACGTGCCCTATTGCACAGGCGATCTTCACTGGGGAAATTCCCCCAATACAGACGTGCCCGGCGGTCCCGCCGGACAGGATTTCATTGGCTACCAAAACATGAGCCTGGTGCTGGGCGAAATTGGCCCCTATTTCAATACCGTGACCGATGTGCTCCTGTGTGGTTCCAGCGCAGGCGGCCTGGGCACCCTGGTCAATTATCCCCAGACCGCGGCCGCCTTCCCCGCTTCAACCGTTACCCTGATCGACGATTCAGGGCCGCTGATGGAGCAGGATGTGGCCATGACACCCTGCTATCAGGCCCAATTCAGGAGCCTGTGGGGCCTGGCAGGCACCCTCCCTCCTACCTGCCCGGATTGCTTCAGCAATTCGGGCGACAGCCTGGCCCAGATTTTTCCCTGGCTTTCCACCACCTACCCCAATGCAAAATTTGGCCTGATCACCAGTCAGCAGGATTTCGTAATCCGCGACTTCTACGGCGACGGACAAAATAACTGCACTTCAACCTCTTCTCTCAGCGTACCCGATTTCCAAATCGGCCTGAATTACCAACTGGACAGCGTTTTGATTCCCCAGGGCAACTGGGGAACCTTCGTTCCCGGGGGTCAGGGGCACGTTTTCCTCTCCACCAGCGACTTTTTCAGCACCAAAATCAGCGGCAAAACGGTGGCCCAGTGGGCAGAAGATCTCACCAATGGCACCGTTACCAACCTGCGGGAATAATTATCAGAAATCCCCCAAAACCCTCAATACCCATTATTTTACCTGATCATCCCTGTTTTCAGAGGAATCCCTCAATATTTTTCAAAATTTTTCAGTCTATTATTTATCTAACAAAACCATTCTCCATCACATACGTACATTAACTTGTATTTACTTTTTCAATACTAATACAAGACAAAAATGAACGGTATTCAACTTGAGCAAGCCTACAAAACTGAGAAATACACCAAACTGGCTCTGGCCCTGGTCATTGACGCCGTTGGTATGGTAAGCTACTTTATCCCTGGCATAGCCGAAACCATCGACATTGTCTGGGCTCCCATTGCCGCCGCAGCCAACTTCATGCTCTTCAAAGGAGCCACGGGTGTCGCTGGCGCCACCTTTACCCTGACTGAGGAATTGCTGCCTGGCACGGATTTCATCCCCAGCGTGACCCTGACCTGGGCTTCCAAATACATTGCCCGTGACCACAAAACTTTCGAAGCATTCGCCGAAAAGCGCATGAAAAAGCAGAAAGTGCTGAACCGTTACGATGCTGAACTGGAAACTGGCATGACGATTTGAGTAGAATCCTGATACATAAAGAGGTCGGTTCCTTACGGGACCGGCCTTTTTGCATTTTGCATGGAAAATCTTCGTTTCAAAAGCGGTAAAATTTCCTGATATTTCTCCTACATGCCACGCTACCTTACCCTGCTGAAAATCGTCCTGGCCCTGGCCACCCTCAACGCGGCCTACCTTTGCTGGCGTTTTATACTGGTGCATGAAGATCCATCCGCGGTGGGAACCAGTCTTTGTTCCTTTACCGAAACCATTGATTGCGACAAAGTGCTGAGCACTCCCCAGGCACGGGCCTTTTTCTTTCCCAATGCCACCCTGGGTTTTGGATTTTTGCTGGCCAGCCTCATTGGATTGTGGCTCACCTTTATGATGGAGCGTCAATACTGGCGGCCCTTGCTGAAATTTTTGCAAAAGATGCTGATCCTTGGCGCAGGCACCACCCTGATATTCTGGTATTTATTGCTGAATCTGCCCGTTTTTTGTGTGTTGTGTCCCGTCAATCACATTTCCATTTATCTGGCATTGATCCTGGTGACCCTGATGCTGAAGGATATTCAAATTGAGACCGACCGGGTGGACAGAACCCGTTTCCTGCGCATTATTGGCTTGTGCGCAGCAGTATTTTTCACCGTGCAATTAATTTGGTTGGGAAAATTCTCTCAGGGTGGCTGGGATTGGTGGGCGGTGTGGAATCTTTAACAGTTGAGCCAAGGCATGCCCTGGCTGTGTCAATGTTAGTAAAGCCAGGGCATGCCTTGGCTTATGCCACCTCCAGAATCTTAAACGTATTGCCGTTCAGCTTGATGGATTCGCCTGCTTTTTTGCCGCGCAACAAATCTCCAATGGGAGAAACGGACGACACCGCAAAATACAACCCGCTCTCGAGCTGGATTTTACCAATGGGGATAGAAATGTAGAATTTGCCTTTGTCTGTGACCACGAGGCTGCCCACTTTGATTTCTGTGGTGCTTTTTTCTGGATCAATCAATTCAACCACCCGCGCCATTTTTTCTGTTTCTCCCAACTGACTGGCCGCCTTTTCGTGCTCCAGTTGAGCCATGGCCCTGCCTGTTTCATACTTATCACCCGCGGAGCTTTTTTCCTCGCTGTTGGCCGCCTCCTGGGCATCTTCCATACTCTGCCGCAGCGCGGAAAGACTTTCGTTGATTTGCTTCAGACAGTATTGATGTAGCTCCAGTTTAATGGCTCGAAGATCCTGCATAATGTAGCTCAATGGAAATTGAATGGATTATTCCCAATTCTTTTGCAAATTTAATAATTCTCATGAGGAAGCTAATCAAAAAAGAACAGGTAAAATTAAAATGGGTCGTGTGGAAGCAATGCCTTTCCCCAAAAAGGAAATTCAATCCATTGCCAAAGCTGCAAATTTGGGGCTGGAATAATTTATCCAACTGCCCGCTCTACCCTGACAATCAGGGAGTTTTAAGAGAAAAGAGAATCAGCTTATGAGCCTGGAATATAAGGTGTATTATCTGGAGGAGAATCACTTTCCCGCAGTCGCCTCCCTGTACAAGGAGGTATTTGGCCGCCACATTTCATTATCCAGACTTCAGGCCAGGTTTGACGGTTCCCAATTTGAAAAACCCCTGATTGCGCTCCTGGCGGCAGCTCCCGACAAAAGCCCGGCGGCTTTTTTTGCCCTGCTTCCCATGCGTTTTGAGTTCAATGGACAGGTTTTCCATGGAGCCCGGGCCGTGGATGTGATGACCCATCCTGATCATCGCCGCCAAAAACTGTTTACCAACCTGGGACTGATGGCCCGCAGACGGGCCGAAGAATGCGGCTACGACTTCCTCTTCACCCTGCCCAACGAAATGGCCCGCCCCATTTTCAAGAAGGCCCTTGGCTGGCAGACCATCCAGCGCCTGCAACGCTACCAAACGGATGGCGCCAACCTCCCCTGGGCCAAAACTTTCAGCCGCAAGGAGGAAAAAGGAACTGCATTTCCTGATGGAATCAGGTTTATTCAGGCATCACATCCCGAATTATTGACCAGCAGCCGCTGGCCCGGCTTCTTTGAGTATAAACGTGCCTCAGAAGACAGCCGCATCCTTACTTTCCTGCATGGCGCGGCCTGGCTTCAGTTGGGTCTCGACCTGAAAATAGGAGATTTGGCCCCCTTCTCTCCTGCCAAGGCACCCGATCTCCTGCGCGAGGTAGCGGCTTTTGGACGAAAATGCGGCTGCAAAAAAATCTGGTTTGAAAGCACTCCCTTTGAGGAAGCCAAAACCTGGTTTGGACCCGAATGGAAATCCATCAAAACCTCTCAAGTGCTGGCCCTGCCCCTGCGGGAAGGTGTGCCCCTGGAACGCCTTTTCCTCACCCTCGCCGATCTGGATGGATTTTAGATTGAAGTTTGAAACATGAACGAAATTGCTCGCAGCTCGTAGCTTGAAGCTCGAAGCTCAATAATGCTATTCTAATTCAATGCTATTCAGCATCAAACCCGCAGCAGGAGCAATCGAATTAAACGTCTCCTGATTAGGATTTTCCACACTTTCCCGAAACTGATCCAGGGTGATTTTGCCCCGCCCGAGTTCCAATAACTGTCCCATCATGTGCCGCACCTGGTTGCGCAAAAACCCTTTGGCCCGCACCCGAAAAGCCCACGATTCAGCGGGAAAGAAATTGGCTTGCAGGATCAGATTGGGTTCAATGCGGCTGAAAAGCACTTCGCGCCGGGTCTGGGTGCCCGGCTTGGGCTTGGTGCAATACTTGCGAAAATCATGTTCACCCTCAAAAATGGGTGCTGCTTCCCGCATCAGGTCCAAATCCAGTTGCTCTGGAAAACTGGCCAGAAAAGGTGCAGAAAAAGGATGTCCCTTGGCCCCGCCGGCAAAGAAATAAAGGTATTCCTTGATTTTAGGGCTGCGGATGATATTAAACTCCGGCCCCACCTGCTCAATTTTGAGCGCCCGGATATCCTGAGGAAGGTTCAGATTGAATTCATGCAAAAAGGCCTCCATGTCCAGCGGCTCGCTCACAAACAACTCAAACAGAGCCTGATTGGCAGAGACTTTGGCATCCGTGCGGCTGCTGCCCAGGGTCTTGAAATCCTCGTGCCCCAGCACAAAACGAATGGTTTTGTCCAGCATCAGGTGAATGGTTTTCACCCCGGGCTGCTTGGCCCAACCGCTAAAGCGGAAACCCAGAAACTGGATGTGGATCAGATAATAGCAGGTGACTTTCGTCATCGATACTCCTTCAAATTTGTGTAAATTTGCACAAAAATGACCATTATGCGGAAAGCAACCCTTATTTCTCTGGCTTTTTTTCTGGGAATCTGCCTCTGGACCCTGCCCTCCTCCTGTGGCTCGGCCAACGCTTCAGGCAATGGGGACAGTGAGTTGACTTTGCTCATGCGCAAAATGGAAAAGCACATGCAAACGGTGCGCAAAAAGGTGGAAAAGGGCAATGCCAAAATTGATGTGCCCGACTGGAATGAGATTTATACCGCCCCCTCCTCCAAGTCAGAAATGGATACCATCACCTTCAAATCATTTGCCTACGCCCTGCTCAAAAGCGCCGAAAACCTGGAGAATGCCAGCCAGGAGGAGCAACCCAAAGTGTATAAAGCCCTGGTCGATGTGTGCATGACCTGCCATACCGCCATGTGTCCGGGCCCGAAAGTCCGCATCAAAAAGCTGTATTTGCCTAATTAGTCACGACCAGTCCAACCACGGTTCGCTGTTCCCCCACCCAAATAACGGCCCGGTAAATCCCGGCATCCTTCAGGGTAATTTCCAGGCCGGGTTCATGCTTTTGCAAGGTCAGATTTTTCACTTCACGCCCCAGGGCATCATAAACAGTAATACCCGTAATTCCCTGGCCTTCAATCATAAATTGTCCGTTTGATGGATTGGGATAGACCTGAATCCGTGAAGCAATGCCCTCATTCAGGCCCGTGCAGGAAGAAACATTTACCAGCATGCTGTCTGAAGCCTGGCATCCGTTGGAATCAGTCACCGTGTAATAGACCATGTGGGCTCCGATGCCTGCGGTGGACGGACTGAAATTTCCATTCACCACCCCGCTTCCCGACCAGACGCCTCCCCCGGGAAAGCCCCAGATCAGGGCAAAATCAGGATCCGTGTTGCACCAGACCGTGTCAAAGGGCGGATCAACTTTCACAGTGGGAGGATAATTGATGCCAATAAAAACCGTGTCAGAGGCAGTGCAGCCTGAACTGTTGGTCGCGGTGACCGAGTAATTCCAGTCTGAAGGCGGCGCAACTGTGATCGACTGGGTGGTGGAACCGTTGCTCCATTGCCAGGAATTTCCTCCATTTACCGTCAGAGTCACGGACTGGCCCTGGCAGATGTATTGATCGGGCCCCAGGCTGATGGACAAGGGCACGGGATTCGAAATCACCACCGTATCAGAAGCACTGCAACCCGAGGTATCAGAAATGGTCACGATGTAGGTCCCCGCAGGCTGACCGGTCAGGGTCTGGCTGGTGGAACCCGTATTCCAAAAGTAATTCAGGGGGCCGCTGGCGCCAGTGGCATTGGCACTCAGAATAGCGCTGGAAGTCGAGCAAGAAGGATTGGTCACACTGATGGAAGCCGTAATCTGGCAATCCTGGGGACAGGTGCCGCTCAGACCCACGAAAACATCGTCCACGAAGTAGTAGGCGTAGGGGAAGAAGGAGCCCGAATTGAAGCACTGAGGACTGGTGGCTCCGTCGTTTTTGAAATTTCCAATGATAATGTACTGCTCGCCGCCGGTCGCGGTGTACGATCCTGAAATCTTGGTCCAACCCAGGGTATCCGCCAGTTGGCCGCTGGTATTGCTGATCTGGGGGGAAAAAGGCAGGGCCAAAGCAGTTTGCAGGTAAACCTGGGTGTTGCTGAAATACATGCCCATGGAAGAAATCGAGTAGCGGGATTTATCCGAAAGGCTGACGTAAAATTCTGCACAGTAATTCTGACCTGCCACCAAAGGCGAAGTGAGTTGAATCTGGGCATATTCGCGCCAGCCTGTGGCAAAAATCGGATTGGGGCAACCAAAGAGGGGGGCATCTTCATAAGAAACCAGCCCAATATACCCGCTGCCGCCATGGGCATTCTGGTATCCCATGGCATTGGCAGGCACAGAAAAGCCCAAACCACCCAGGGAAGGAGCACAACCATGGTAAAAATCGGGCGTGGCCGTATCCGGGTTGGTCCAACTAATGATGCTGCTGAAGGCGCTGTTGCAGGTGGAATAATTTTCGAACCCCGGGTTGGAAACCATATTCTGGGCAGCAAGGTTTCCCAAAATCAGGCCGAAACTCCATATAAGTAGGTAAAGTTTTCTCATAATGCTTTTAAATCTGAGGAATGAAGATAAGGATTTTCCAGGTTGCAGGTTGAATTTTGATCGGGATCGGGAGTATTCAATTTAACTTAACTGAAATTGGTGGGTAATGGGTAAGTATCGCAAAAGTACGCCAAGATTTTTGGGCCCTCCCCAATGCTTTCGAATTCGCGGAAACTTAAGTGTTTTTATTAACCACCGAGGACACAGAGAGGTTTTTTAACTCACATTTCCGGGCACGAAACGGAGGAGTTCACGGAGCTATAGCGGGAAAATATTCTGTGTCCTCAAATTTTATGCATTATCTTTATGCCAAAAACAATCATAAACCACTGATTCTCTGTGATCTCTGTGTTCTCTGTGGTTAAATTTACCCTAAATTGCCCCCAATTCGACCAGAACAGAAATTCTGCAATTCCTTATCCCCGACCGTCTTTTAGTTTCAAATTCTATTTAGTATTTTTAGAAAGAACCTCAAATAAAGCTATGATGAGAAAAATATCTATCCTGACAATTTTATCAATCCTTGTTTCTTTCCAATTCCTTGCCGCCCAGAACTGTGGCGTGTTTTACGATGGCTTCGAATCCGGCAGCTACTCCCCCACCTGGGTACCGGGTGCTGGCGCCTTCACCTATTCCGTCACCACCAATAATCCGGCTGCGGGCACCTATGCCTTCCAGATCGACAACGGCTTCAGTAACCACTGGCAGGGAATTACGGCCTCTTTCACCCCTTCTCAGCCGACATACATCAGCGTTATGGCAAAATCAGGGTCCGTATCCCTGGCTGACACCTACTTTTGCGTGGGAGATGTGAATTATTCCTCCAACATTGGAGTGGCCATGTTTTACTTTCGGGCCGATGGCTATATTGCCTTTCTGACCCCGGGTACTTATTTCACTTACCCTTATAATGCCAACCAATGGTATCACATTGAGTTCAAAAACATCAATTGGACCACCAAAACCTACGAAATCTGGGTGGACGGGGTGCTGGGTGCTTCCAATTACAGCTTTTATTCAACCAGTTCCACCAACGTCAGCCGCATTCATTGCTATAATTTCCATGCCAACAGCACCAGCTGGTTTGACGACGTAATCATTGGCAACTTGCCCCTGCAGGCCAACCTTGCGGTCAGCGACGTGACCTGCAACGGAACCTCTGACGGAAGTGTGGCGGCTGCTCCTTCGGGAGGAACTCCCGGCTACAGCTACCTCTGGAGCACTGGGGCCACCGTGAGTAGCATTTCCGGCCTGCCAGGCGGAACCTATTCCGTGGCCATTACGGACACCAACGGTTGCACCACCACCGATTCCACCATCGTGTACGAACCCACCGCCATTACCACTTCCGCCGGCGGCATGGATCCCACCTGCAACAACTCTGCCGACGGCAGCGCCTGGGTCATGGCCAGTGGCGGATCAGGCTCCCTCACCTATCTCTGGAGCAATTCAGATACCACCGACTCCATCTCCGGACTGGGCGGCGGCACCTACCAGGTAGTGGTCACCGACACCTCGGGCTGTTCTGCTTCAGACTCGGCTATGCTGACTGCCCCGGCGGCTCTTGATGCGGGATTTTCGGTCACAAATGTGACCTGCAATGGCTCTGAGGACGGCATGGCCTCCACCAGCGTCACCGGGGGCACTCCGGGTTACACCTACGTCTGGTCCACCGGCGATACCACCGCCAGCATTTCGGGACTTACGCCCGGCACTTATTCTGTGACCATCACAGACCAAAATGGTTGTATGACGGCTGATTCGGGATCCATTTCCCAGCCAGCGGCCATCATTTCCTCGGGAGCAGTCACCGACGAAACCAACGGAGCCGCCAATGGCGCCATCGACCTGACCGCCAGCGGAGGCACGGCTCCCCTCACCTTTAGCTGGAGCAACTTCGCCACCACCGAGGACATCAGCGGCCTCACTGCAGGCACCTACACGGTCACCATCACCGACGCCATGGGTTGCGTGCACATGGACACCTTCCAGGTTACCAACCTGGTGGGACTCGGGGCCGATCTTTCTGCGGTCCTGAACGTATTTCCTAACCCCTCCAAAGGCATTTTCAACCTGGAATTCACGGGTAACGCGGATGAATCCCTGCAAATTCTGGTCTTCGATCCCCTTGGACGTCAGGTCAGAAGCGCCCAAAACTGGGAGCCCCGCGTGCAACCCAAAGTGCAAATCAACCTGGAAGCTGAAGCCCTGGGATGGTATATCCTGGTGCTGAAGTCTGATCAGGGACAGGCGGTGTACAGGTTGAACAGGGATTAAGCAGCTGCGAGCTTCGAGCCATGAAGGGCCTTTGGCCCGCGCTACTTTCAGGTAAGGCCAGGATGTCTCCTGGCCTTACTTGTGTCGGGCATCCCTTTTCCCCTTTTGTCTCATGTTGGCTTTATAAATCAGGGGACCTCTAAAAACAATGAAGAACAAGGCGGACGCAGGTGAAGAAAGCGGAGTTTACTAAAGTAAATGAGCATTTCTGAACCAGGTCCAACGCAGAGCTTCGAAGTTTTTAGAGGTTCCCACCAGAGATTTTTCCCCAAAAACAATCATCTTTGCATATCGTTAATACGCAAACCCCTTGATTTGAAGAATACCTTTGCTTTCATTTTCCTCTTGCTGACCCTTTGGATGGGATGTTTTTCTTCCCTCCGGGCCGCAGACCTGACAGGAAAACTGAGCGGCCGGGTGGTCGATCAGGAAGGTGCTCCCCTCGCTTATGTCTCGGTGGTGGTTTACCAGGAAGCTGATTCCGTGATGGTGGGTGGGGCCCTGACCGACGAGGAAGGCAAATTCAGCCTCAATCTGGAGCCCGGCAATTATTACCTTGATCTGCGCCTGCTTAGTTTTGTCCGCGAGGGAGCCATAATATTTGAAATGGAAAAGAAAAACCTGGATCTGGGAGATCTGGTTATGGCTCCTGAAGCAGTGGAAATTGACGCGGTGGAACTGACCTCTGAGGTCAACCAGATGACCCTGAATCTGGATAAGCGGGTTTTCAACGTGAGTCAGGATTTGAGTAATGCAGGCCGCAATGCCCAGGAGATTCTGGATAATATTCCCTCTGTCTCCGTGGATGTGGAAGGCAATGTCAACCTGCGGGGAAGTCAGAATGTGCGCATCCTGATCGACGGAAAACCTTCAGGCCTGGTGGCCGGCAGTCCCGATGCCTTGCGGCAATTGCAGGGAAATCTGATCGACAAAGTGGAAGTGGTAACCAATCCTTCGGCCCGTTACGACGCGGAAGGAGAAGTGGGTATCATCAACATTATGCTCAAGAAAGACCGCAAGGATGGATTGAACGGCTCATTTGAACTTTCGGGCGGATATCCCACCAATCACCGCGCCGGCCTCAGCCTCAACTGGCGCAAAAAGAAATTCAACCTCTTTACCAATGGCAGCCTCGGCTATGATCGTCGCCCGGGAGGCGGACAATCCACCCAGGTTTTCACCCAGGAAGATACCAGCTTTTCCTATATCCGCGACCGCAAGATGAAACGCGGGGGCCTGAACTACACCGTCAATTTCGGGTCAGATTTTTTTCTCAGCGAATCCCAGACCATTACCCTTTCCGGCCTGTACCGCGGCTCGGTTTCCAATAATAATGTACTGCTCACTTACCGTGATTTTGACGGAAGCAATAATTTATATCAGCTTTCAGAACGGATTGATAATGAGATCGAAACACGTTCAGTTTTTGAGGGCAACTTAAACTACCAAAAGACCTTTGCCAAAAAGGACCAGAAGTGGACCATCGACCTGAAAGCCACCCACAGCGACGATGCAGAAAATTCGGACATTACCCAATCCTCCACCCTCTTTGACTCCCTCTTCCAGGCCGTTTCCAACCTGGAAAATGAACGGACTTATCTGATTGCGTCTGACTATGTGCATCCCTTTGGCAAACAGGGAAAAATGGAAGCCGGGGTCCGTTCCACCCTGCGCAGGATCATCAACGATTACCAGGTCACTCAACTGGATTCGGCTGACAACTGGGAAATTCTGCCTGCTTACCACAACAACTTTCGCTACATCGAAAATATCCATGCCGCTTATGTGATCATGGGTAATAAAACGGGCAAACTGTCCTGGCAGGCGGGTCTGCGATCAGAATATTCCCAGATCAAAACCGAATTGCTGCTGACCAACGAAGTCAATCCGCGCAATTACCTCAGTCTGTTTCCCAGCGCCCACCTTTCCTGGCAGCAGGACGACAAACAGACTTTCCAACTGAGTTACAGCCGCCGGATCAGTCGCCCCTCTTTCCGCGATCTGCTGCCCTTTTCCTCCTTCAGCGACGCCCGCAATTTCCGCTCAGGAAATCCCAACCTGAATCCTGAATTCACCCATTCGGGCGAAATGGGTTATCTGCGTTACCTGAAAAACGGCTCCCTGCTCAGCACCGTTTATTACCGCTACCGTACGGGGGTCATTCAGCGGGTGCAACTGCCAGATTCAAGCGGCAATACCATTTCATTTCCCGTCAATCTGGCCACCCAGCACAATTATGGCCTGGAATTCAACCTGAATTATCAACCCCGGCCCTGGTGGAAGGTCAATGCCAATTTCAACTTTTACCGCTCCATCACTTTTGGCACCTACGGCGACCAGGATCTGGGAGCAGATGCCTATACCTGGACCACCCGCCTGACTTCCAAAGCCACCCTGTTCAAGTGGATGGATTCGCAGGTGAGTTTCAATTATCAGGCCCCTTTCAACAGTCCCCAGGGACGCACCCTTTCGCGCTGGAATCTGGACATCGCCCTGGAAAAAGACCTCTTCAAAGGCAAAGGTACCCTGGTGCTTGGCGTGGTGGACCTGTTCAATACCCGGGTCTATCGCTGGATCGTGGACACGCCTGGCTTCTATGGCGAAAACTGGTTCAGGTGGCGCCCCCGGCAATTTACCCTCACCTTCAATTACCGCCTCAACCAGGATAAAAACACGAAAAAAAGAGGGGGAGAGGAAGCAATTGGCAATGAACAATGAACAATTAACAATGAGCAGTTAGGTGTTAGGTTTTAGGTTTTAGGTTTTTGGGGTTGGGTGTTGGGTGTTGGGTGTTGGGTGTTGGCTAATGGCTATTTTCCGAAAAGAATGAGAACCAACTTAGAACTAACAACTAACAACTAAACCTCGCAGCTCGAAGCTCAATACTCGCAGCTCTAAAAAAATGAAACTGAACCAAATTACCGTACCGTCTCTGGATTTGCGCCTTTCGATTCCCTTCTACCAAAAGCTGGGGTTGCACCTGATTGTGCATTCATCCGACCAGTATGCCCGCTTTGTGTGTCCGGACGGGGAATCCACTTTTTCTTTGCATCAGGTGGAAAAACTGCCTGAAGGTGAGGGAATCTGGGTTTATTTTGAGGAGGAATATCTGGATGAAAGGGTCCGGGAGCTGGAGGAAAAGGGCATTATTTTCGAAACTCAGCCGACCGACCAAAGCTGGCTTCGGCGGGAAGCCCGTCTCAAAGATCCGGATGGCAACCAGCTGATATTATTTTTTGCCGGAAAAAACAGGATTAATCCGCCCTGGCGAATAAATTAGCAGCAGGATTTACCCCCCATGTATGAAGTCACTGGCTACCGTTGGATTGCTCATTCTCTCCAATACCTTTATGACCCTGGCCTGGTACGGGCACCTCAAATTTGCCGAATGGAAATGGTTCAGCAAGCTGGGATTGGTTTCCATTGTGTTGATCAGTTGGGGAATCGCCCTGTTTGAATACTTTTTCCAGGTGCCCGCCAATAAAATGGGCTTCATCGGCAATGGCGGTCCCTTCACCCTGGTGCAACTCAAAGTCATCCAGGAAGTGATCACCCTGGTGGTATTTACCATTTTCACCCTGATCGCCTTCAAAAACGAAACCCTCAAATGGAATCACCTGGTGGGCTTTGTTTTCCTGATTCTGGCCGTGTATTTTATTTTCAGGAAGTAGTTATTAGTTCTAAGTTGTAAGTTGTAAGTTCTGAACGTATTACAATCACAGCCTTTCCCCTCTTCTTGCTCCTAATATCTTGAAACTCAGAACTCAGAACTCACAACTTAGAACTGTAAACCGTAAACCGTAAACTGTAAACTGTTTTGTAACAAAAGTTATTTTCCTCCATCCCTTTCTCCCCCACTTTTGTAGCAGAAACCGAAATTGAAAAATCCGGGTTCGATCTAACTTCAAAACAGAAAAGTAATGTTCAAATCAATTTTCAAATCCAATGCGCCCTTCCAGGATCTGGGCTCACAGGAATTCAGGGATGGCTTTCAGAATACTCCCGGGGCTGTGATCCTCGATGTACGGACTCCCGCTGAATACGACGCGGGTTACATTCCAGGCGCCATCAATATCAATGTGATGGACCCCGCTTTTTCCCAAAAAGTCCAGTCCATGGACAAAGAGAAGGCCTACTTTGTGTACTGCCGTTCGGGCGGACGCAGCGGCAGTGCCTGCCGCATGATGAATGAAATGGGATTCACCCAGCTTTTCAACCTCGGCTACGGCATCAACGGCTGGGACGGCCCCATCGAATAGAGTTCATTTCTCCTTGAATTAATACCCCCGGAAGCGTGCAAAGTTGCCTTTCGGGGGGTTTTTATTTGGGTGTCTTACCAACTGTTCAATTTGTGGAAAGAAATCCCCCCTAATCTTTGCTTTTTGACGATTAATCCGAAAATTTGCATCATGCAATTCCGCCCCCTGGCTTTCTCCCTTGTCCTCCTGCTGACGGCAGTTTCATGCCAGCAAATTGCCGGGAATTATTTCAACGGAAAGCCCGATTCCCTGTCCACCGACACCCTGGAAAAGCACCACCACCACGTAGATGCCAACCACTACATGAACAGTTCTGAGTTTGAAGAACTGGTGCAGAGGTTTGAAGATCCCAACCGCGATCCCTGGCAGCAACCCGAACTGGTGATCAAAAAGCTGGGCAACCTGCACGGCAAGACCGTGGCCGACATTGGTTCAGGTACGGGGTATTTTGCTTTCAGGATTGCCAAAACTGCCAAAAAGGTGATCGCCATCGACATTGATGAGCGCTTCCTGGATTATATCATCAACAAAATGGAGAACACCGATTCTCTCCATGATCTCAACATCGAGCCCCGCATCACCCAGCCCGACGATCCTTCCCTGGCCGCAGGCGAAACGGATTTGGTGCTGCTGGTAAATACCTATCACCACATCAACGACCGCCCTGAGTACTTTTCCAAGGTGAAGGAAGCCCTGCGCACGGGCGGGGTACTGGCCATTGTCGATTTCCGCAAAGAAGAAATGCCGGTCGGTCCCCCCGTCGAGCACAAACTATCCGCCGAAGAAGTCCGCGACGAACTCAAACTGGCCGGCTTCTCCCGCTTCGACATCGACAACAGCAGCCTGCAGTATCAGTTTATTTTATTGGCAAATTAGTATTTAAGCTGCGAGCTAGGAGAAGCGAGTAGCGAGCCATCAGTTGCGGGTATCGAGCCTGCAGGTTAATAGTTTAGAAACTCACAACCAACTGAAAACCGCAGACTGTAAACTGTAAACCGTAAACCGTAAACCGGGAGCCTGATTCTTATTTAAGGATGGTCATCCCGAGCCCTGCATTGAGATAAATTCCCGTGTATGGGCGGTATCCACCTTCAAAGGAACCACACATCCCAAAAAGTTTGCCTGTTTTTGCTTTTTTATCCGATTGAAAAATGCGGTATCCCACCCTGAAACCCAAAGGCAGGGCCTTTTGGTAGGTTCTGATCAGGGGGCCGATGTAGTTGCCTTCCAGGTCGCGGAAGGTATTGATGGGCAGGATCATCAGGTCGGCATAGAGGTCACGGCCGATGGAATTGAATTGCACCCCGTACTTTTCCGTGTCGATGAAGATACTGGTGAAGGTGCGCCCGCTGATGCCCAGGTACACTCCCGTGGTGGAAAATTTGACCCAGTCAGGATTGTCCGCATAGGAATATTCGTCACCCAGATAATCCGTGCCGTTGCCATTACTCTTGCGGATCAGGCCCCCCCTCACCATGAAGAGTTTGCGCTTATCTGAAGGGATCATGATATAAGTCACGGTTTCGGTGCGGGAAGACACCACATCTCCCTTATAATTGGTGGAATAGGTGGTGCCGCCATATTCCCGGTTCAGCACGACTTTGGTCTGTCTTCTGCGGATGGCATTGGAAAGCACCAGGTAGGCGCCGCCCTCCGTTTCAAGGTTGCCGGGAAGGCCCTTTTGGGCCATTTGGCCCAACAGCAACCAGCTTTTCCGGACCGTAAACTGCAACCCGATGCGGTCGGGGGCGAGTTCGTAAAAGCCCCAAACCCCCAAATTGAAGGAGGTGGCATCGAGACTGTGTTGCAGAAAATCCAGTTGAATGAGGTCTGTATTCAGACTCAGCCGGGGCGTTTTGGGTGGTTCTTCACTGAGAATCTTGTAGGAAATGTCCTGGGCCTGGGTCAATCCGCCCAGCAGGAGGAGGAGTAAGATGAGATAAGGCTTCATAATGTTTCTGTTTACTTTGATTTGGCTGACCTGGACCCTGGCGGGAAAAGGCCTTGTTCATGGGTCCAAAGGTTGGTAAACAGACATCAGCATCCCCTACCCGTTCGGGTAGTTTTGCAGAAAACCCCCAAAAACCTGATTTTTTGATGTAAAGGGAACCTCTAAAAACTCCAGAAGAACAAGGCGGAGGGAGGTGAAGAAAGCGTTGTTTGTTAATTGATAATTGTAATTTGCTCATTGCCAATTAACCACCTCCCTGTTCCCAGGAACAGGCGAATAGCCCCGTAGGGGCGGCACAGCAGCATGGACAGTCCACAAGAGGGGTCGGGTGCCGCCCCCATGGGGCTCTGTCCACCATGCTGCTTTTATTTACCCGGGGCTTACGCCACGGGCTACAAAGGTGACGTCCCTCCGGGACTGCCTTCGAACCCTTCTGGTTCGGTATAAAATTCAGGAGAACTCAAACCCCGGAAGATCAAGGCGGACCCAGGTAAAGAAAACGGAGTTTGTTAATTGATAATTGCTATCTGCTCATTGTCTTTTGAACCAGGTCCAGCGACGAGGTTCTCTTGTAATCCCAGGGAACCTCTAAAAACGAATAAGATCAAGGCGGACGCAAGTGAAGAAAGCGGAGTTTACTACCGTAAATGAGCATTTCTGAACCAAGTCTAACGCAGAGATTCGAAGTTTTTAGAGGTTCTCTCTCAGATCAGCTTCATGGCGCCCGCCTTGGCCAGGGCCTCAGTGCGGTTTTGCACATCCAGTTTGAGGTAAATATTCTTGAGATGAAACTTTACCGTATTCTCCGAAACAAAAATCTCCTCTGCAATCTGCTTATTGGTTTTGCCCGACCCGATTTGCTTGAGCACATCCATTTCCCGATCAGAAAGGGGGTCGAGCAGGTTGCGGTTCAGATCGTCCTGGGAGATGTGAATGGGGAAACTGGCCCGGGCATCGGCCAGCTGCATATCCACACTGGCCCGCAGGAGTTCGATCTGCTGGGAGTATTCCCGCAGCTTTTCCAGGGCCAGGGCCTCCTTGCGCCGCTGCTGGTAGCGGTAATTGCGGAAAAACAGGAGGGCCACCAGGGCCAGCACCACAAAACCACTGCACAACAGAATGATCAGCAGGACTTTTTGCCGGTTTTGCGCCTGGGAGCGGGCCAGATCCAGGTCCTTGACCGCGATTTCCTTTTCCTTCTTCGCCGCTTCGTACTTCACTTCCAGTTCCTGAATATTTTCGGCCGATTCCAGACTGAAAATACTGTCATTGAGGGCAATCTGGCGTTGCAGGTAAGTGACTGCTTCCTTATACTTGCCCAATCCCTGATAGGCGGCTGCAATCCGTTCCACCAGCAGCAGTTCCTTGTGCAGTTCCCCGTTTTGCTCCACCAAAGGCAGGCCTTTGAACAGATATCCCAGGGCACGGTTGTAATCGCCCTTGCGGTTGTAGATGATCCCCAGATTGCTCAATACCGTGATCTGATGTGCCACATCGTTCATTTCCAGGGTAATCTCATAAGCCTTCTGGTAAGCGGAGAGGGCCTTATCCACTTCCCCCTTTTTGTTGAAGGCATTGCCCAGGTTATTGAGCAGGGTGCTTTTCAGGGTAGAATTTTCTGCCGGATCAAGCAATTGCAGGCCCTGATTGAGGTAATAGATGGAAGTATCCGGGTTAATCTTCTCATAGGCGGCACCCAGCATATTGAGGGTGCGGCAGGTGTAGGAGGTCATTTGCAGCTGGCGATAAATGGCCAGGGCCTTCCGCAGGTAGCTGAGCCCCAGGGGATCGTTATTGAGCCGCAAATGGCACATCCCGATATTGCTGGTTGCATTGGCAATGCCTACTGAATCGTTTGAATTTTCAAATATCTCCAAAGAAGCATGGAAGCTCTCCAGTGCTTTTTCGTATTCGCCCTGGTACAGGTAATTTGAGCCCAGGTTCATGCCCACCTTCATGCGCACTTTTTCAAACCCATACTGATCGCACAAGGCGAGAGAGCGGGCATAGCAGGCAAACGAAGAATCCAATTCGCGGTAGGCTCCAAAAATAATGCCCCG
Organism: Bacteroidia bacterium; assembly: GCA_020635905.1. Lineage (GTDB taxonomy): Bacteria > Bacteroidota > Bacteroidia > J057 > JADKCL01 > JACJYV01. The sequence continues at coordinate 134,234 of JACJYV010000004.1, read as the reverse complement.
GGCGTTGCAGCCGTCGGCCACCTTTTCCCAGAGCTTCGACGCTGTGGCGATCCGTAAGCCTTCCGCGGAAGCTTCCAGGGCCAGGTCCTTGTCGCGTACATACATTTCCACCGCATACTCCTTAAGGTACTGGGCCTGTTCCTCCGTGGAAATGCTCTTCAGGTGCGCCTGCACCGAATCAGGCAGCGCCGCCCAAAGTACAGCTGGCAGTAAAGAAAGGAAAAACAGCAAAAGTGGGATGCGCATGGGCGAAGCAGTTTGATATTGAATGAAGGATTGGCTGCAAAGATACTTATTCAGGGTGCAAGCTTCAAGATGGTGGGTGGTTGTTTGTGGGTGGTTGCCGCCTAAAGGAGCCTTTGGCCGTGTTTGTTTTGAAAAAACCTGATCCCATAACCTAAAATCGGCCAAAGGCCCCACTTTGTGGCAATACCCATTACCTAAAACCTAAAACCCATAACCTAAAACCCAATGCCTTTATCCCAACTCCTGAATTATTCCTGCAACAATGTTGCACAATCCGGAATTATCCCTAACTTTGGTTTGTGCACCGCAAGGGAAAATACCAGTTCAAAGGACGCCTCACCGCCTGGCTCCTGTTGCTCTGTCTGGGCATCAACCTCATTCCCCTGCGGCCGGGCCACCACCACAAGGACAATTGCGCCGTGGCCGGCTCCCGGGCCGAACTCGATCCCTGCCACGCCTCCATTTACCACCCCCTCGACCATGCCCGGGTCCACTGTACCCACAAGGCTCACCTGGTACCCAACTACGAGGAATGTGGCGCCTGCAAGTTTCAAACCACTGTGGTGCGGGATTTTTACCTGCCCACGGCCCAACTTAGTCTGCAGCAATTTCACCCCGAAGCGGGTCTCGACAGTTTCACCCAATCCTTTATTGCCGGGGTCCTGCCCGGCACCACCGCCGACCGCGGACCTCCGGCTGATATTTCACATCTGGCTTAACCCTGCCCCCCGGGCTCCAGGGTTCCTTATCTGTTGAAATATCACCAAAATTCAATCCCATGAAATATTTTTTGCTTGGAGTGTGGACGATGCTGCTCATGGCCTGGTCTGCCTCCGCCCAAAACTCGCTGAGTGGCACTGTGACCGACAGCGAATCAGGCGAAACCCTGCCTGGTACCACGGTTTACTTTCCCGACCTGCATGTGGGGGCTACCGTGGACGGAGACGGGAAGTACGAAATCAAAAACCTGCCCCGCGGCACCTTTCTGGTGGAGGCCGACCTGACCGGCTATTCCCGCAAACTGGCCAAAATCACCCTGGAGGGCGAAACCCACCTCGACCTCGAACTCAGCTACTCTGTGACCGAAATGGGCGATGTGGTGATCACCGGCAACACCGGCTCTGTAACCCGGCAGGTGAATCCGGTGCCGACCATCGTAATCAATAACCTCTCCGGCATCGAAAGCCCCTCCACCAATGTGATCGACGCCATTGCCCAACAACCGGGCATCTCCCAGATCACTACCGGGAGCGGCATATCCAAACCGGTGATCCGCGGCCTGGGCTTCAACCGGGTGGTGGTGCTCAATAATAATGTACGCCAGGAGGGCCAGCAATGGGGCGACGAGCACGGCACCGAGATCGACCAGTACTCGGTCAACCGGGTGGAGATCATCAAAGGGCCGGGCAGCCTCATGTACGGCTCGGATGCCATGGCCGGAGTCATCAATTTTCTGGCTCCCAAACCCGTGGAGGAGGGCACCATCACCGCCGAACTTATGGGCAATTATCAGACCAATAACCACCTGCAGGGCTACTCGGCCAGCACGGCGGGCAGCCTGGGCGAAGTACACTGGCTGGGACGGGTCAGCAGCAAACGGGCCGGAAATTTCCAGAATGCACTTGACGGCAAGGTGTATAATTCCGGATTTGAAGAGCTCAATTTCAATGGCAATGCCGACCTGCACCGCAAATGGGGCTTTACCCGCCTTTTTGCCAGCAGCTTCAACCAAACCATGGCCCTGCCCGAAGGAGAGCGCGACAGCCTGGGTAATTTTGTGCGGCCCCTGGTGGTCAACGACAGCACCCTCGACGAGGTCACTGTCACCCCGGCCGACCTCAGCGGTTACACCATCGGCATCCCCCGCCAAATGATCAACCACCTGCGCATCGGCACGGAAAATCAGGTATTCATCAAAAACTCCCTCCTATCCTTCATGGTGGCCTTCCAGCAAAACCGGAGACGGGAATTTGGCGATCCCTTCGATCCTTCTGCCACAGAATTATACTTTCTGCTCAATACCCTCAATTATAATGTCCGCTTTCGCTTTCCCGACTACAAAGGCTGGCAGACCTCGACTGGCCTTAACGGTATGTGGCAATCCAACCAAAACCGGGGGGAGGAATTTCTAATCCCCCAGTACAGTCTCTGGGACGGGGGTATTTTTGCTTTCACCCAAAAAAGCTTCGACCGCCTGCACCTGGCCGGAGGTGTCCGTTTCGATCACCGCGGCATTGCCTCCCAGACCCTCTGGCTCGATGGAGACGGGGCTCCCACCGGGGTCACTGACAGCACAGCCAGCTTGAAGTTTGCCGGTTTTGAGCGCAATTTCAATAATGTATCGGCCAGCCTGGGCGGCAGCTATAGCCTCAACGAGGTCCTGACCCTCAAACTCAACCTGGCGCGCGGCTTTCGCTCGCCCAACCTGGCCGAACTGGCCTCCAATGGCCGCCACGAGGGCACCTTTCGCTATGAGGTAGGCGACCCCGACCTGCGGCCCGAGACCAGCCTGCAAACCGACGCCGGACTGATCGTGAATACCGAGCACCTGTCCATCGAACTGTCTCTTTTCGACAATTCCATTCAGAATTTTATCTTTGCCGAAAAGCTTCGCAGCGTCACCGGGGGCGACAGCATCAGCGATCCCGGCGATCCGGCCCCCACCTTCAAATTTGTGCAGGGCCGGGCCAATCTGCTGGGGGGCGAACTCGCGGTGGACCTTCACCCCCACCCTCTCGACTGGCTCCACATCGAAAATTCCTTTGCCTTTGTCAATGCCAACCTGGCCGGGCAACCAGACAGCACCCGCTTCCTGCCCTTTACCCCGGCACCCCGCCTGCGCTCTGAACTGCGGGCCGACTTCGACAAGGTAGGCAAGTGCCTTCGCTCCGCCTTTTTCAAGGTGGATGTGGCCTGGACCCTGGCCCAAAACCGCTTCTACAGCGCGTATGGCACCGAAACCGCCACCCCCGGCTATGCCCTGCTCAATGCGGCCCTGGGTGCAGACCTCACCACCCGCAGCGGCCGCAAGCTCTTTTCCTTTTCTATTGCGGCTTCCAATCTGCTCGACGCCAGCTACCAAAGCCACCTCAGCCGCCTCAAATACGCCCCGGTCAATCTGCTCACCGGCCGCACGGGAGTCTTTAATATGGGCCGCAACATCAGCCTGCGCTTGGTGGTGCCCCTGGAATTCAGGGTGAAATGAGGGAATTGGGATAGCTTTCGCATGCGCGTAAACTTAGTTGGAAATCAGCCTAAGATGATAAGTATCGCATAGATCGCCAAGATTTTTGGGCCCCGATTACGTGGGTTGGGGTGGTTCCGAAAGTATTCGGAAGACGCCAAGCCGGACGGTTTCAATAGATTTTACCTTAGCATTCCCAAAGACCAATGCCGGGAAAATTGTTCATTGAAAACAGAGACGGGTCGGTGGTTGGAGCATCCCCATTTCAGGAGGGTTGTAACTCAATTTACGACACTTTGTAAAAAGAGGTGCAGCAGAATTTTGCCTATTTTACAGAAAAAAGAATCTCTTGTATATCGGTTTGAAATGCTCATCCATTCGAAATTGCCCCTCAAACAGGCCATGTCGCAAGGTTGCGTGTCAGAACCAAAAAGGTACCCTCAGGGTACCCTTAGGGGTACCCCTAAGGTAGCTCAGGGGTACCTCCAGGGTAGCTCAGAGGTACCTCCAGGGTAGCTCTGAGGTACCCCAAGGGTAACTCAGGGGTACCCTAAGGGTAGCTCAAAGGTACCTCCAGGGTAGCTCAGAGGTACCCCAAGGGTAGCCTCAGGGGTACCCTAAGGGTAGCTCAAAGGTACCTCCAGGGTAGCTCAGAGGTACCCCAAGGGTAGCTCGAAGGTACCCCAAGGGTGGCTCTGAAGGTACCCCAAGGAGGCTCAGGAGGTACCCCAAGGGTAGCTCAGGGGTGCACCCTGAGGGTGGCTCAAAGGTACCTCAAGGGGGTGGCTCAGGGCACCCCAAGGGTAGCTCAGAGGTACCCCAAGGGTAGCTCGAAGGTACCCCGAGGGTAGCTCAGAGGTATCCCAAGGGTAGCTCAGAGGTGCCCCAAGGGTAGCTCAGGGGTACCCCAAGGGTAGCTCGAAGGTACCTCAAGGGTAGCTCAGAGGTACCCCGAGGGTAGCTCGAAGGTACCTCAAGGGTAGCTCAGAGGTACCCCGAGGGTAGCTCGAAGGTACCCCAAGGGTAGCTCGAAGGTACCCCAAGGGTAGCTCGGAGGCACCCCGAGGGTAGCTCAGAGGTACCCTCAACCTAGCTCAGAGCTACCCCCAACCTATCTCAGAGCTACCCCCAATGTAGCTTTGGGCTTTCTGAGCCAAATGAGGCCGTTTTTGACAAGTAGTTTGGGGGTAAATCCGGGTAAAATCTGAGGGCGGGAATAAATACCCGCGGGGAAGCAAGGGATTTAGCGGCAGGGATGTCCGCCCGCGGAGGGGACAAACTCACCCCCGCGCAAGCGCTGCCCCCTCTCTGCCGACAACGGCAAAGAGGGGGACCGAGATTATGGATATTTTGCAGCATGGAACATGCTGGAAGTGACCCTGGAAGGGTCATATTATGGTAGAATGATGCATCCTCCCCCATCCACGACCCCGGCTCCGCAGGAGTCACGAAGTGAAGGGGTCGAATTATTTCAGGAAATACCCAACTCAATGAAATTGAGGAGATGGCTCTTTGAGACGCGATAAATCGCGTCTGTACGGGTGCCTGCCTGCGCATCCAGGCAGAGAATATCCCCTGCGTATGTTTCCCAAAATGCCACGCCAGTGCCCCAAAAAAATCCCCTCTTTGCCGACACATGCAGAGAGGGGATGCCCTTCGGGCCGGGGTGAGTTTACCCCTGCCCCCGGCCCATCCGGGCCGGGGAAGAGTGTTTAGTGGTTCAAAAAAAACCTTAGTTAGTGGTTGGATTCAGCCGGGCAAGCTCCGCCCTCAACTCCTCGATTTCCCGATCCTTTTCCAGCTTCAGTTCGCGGATGGCCTGGATGGCCACCGCGGGCAACTCGTCGAGGTTGATGGCCCGGAATCCGTCGTCGCGGGTGCCGACCCACTCGGGATAGGTATTTTCCAGTTCCTGGGCGATGAATCCCCGGTGGGTGCGGTCGAGTTCAGCGGGTTGGCAATTGCGGTCGGAGGCATTGAGGGCCAGTCCCTGCTCCGACCAGCGGTAGCTGACCGGACGCAGTTGCATCACCCGGCCCAACACAGGGTCGAGGGGCTGCACCGCGGTTTTGAGGCGGGCGTCGGAGAGATTTTTCCACTCGGTGGTCGACCAGTTATTGCGGCTGACCGATTTGTCGGTGCTGAGGCGGTACCACTCCCCGTCCTTGACCCCGCTGCCGCCCGAGCCGGTGGTGCTGGGGTTTTGCACATAGATATTGCCCTTCACATAAAGGTCGGTTTCGATCTGCACCGCCGATTTCTCTACCGCCATCATCTGTTTATTCGCCACCACGAAAAGGATATTGTCACGACTCTGGCTGCCGTTGATGCGCGTGGCCTGGGTCTCGCCCCAGGCAACATTGTAATCGTCCTTCAGCAGGAGAGAGCCACTGGAGACCTTGATGTGGTCATAAGAATCCAGACCTCCCTTCAGGGTAAGCAGGCCGGTAGTAGTCGTCGTTCCAGCCACGGACAGACTCCCCTTGTTATCAATGTATTTCTCAACGGTCAGACCTCCCTGGGCCTGCAGGCTGCCCTGTACCGTGAGGCTGCCCTTGGCCTGGGCCGCTCCTTCCACCGTGAAGGCCCCTTTGGCCAGGGTATCGCCCCCTATGGTGAGGCTTCCAAGAGCCTGGGTGCTGCCAGTTACGGTGAGTCCGCCTTTGGCCTCGGTCAGACCGCTTACGGCAAGAGCCCCATTCACGGTCACGCTTTTTTCCGCGGTCAGCGCTCCCTGTACTTTGAGGGCCTCGCTTACCGTCACTCCATCGGTGGCAATGCTGAGGTGGGTTTTATGTTCACTCCCCAACCGGAAAATCATTCCTCCATTACCATACTTATCGAAGTAGCCGGAACCATCCCGGTTGAAGATGAGACGGTCGCCCGAAAGTTTGGTGGAACTGCTGCTATTGGCCACCACCAGTACCTCGTCGGGGCTCTCCGTTCCAATTCCCACCTGGCCGGACTCTGCAATGGTAATGCCCTTTCCTTTGGCCGGTCCGATCCAGCGGCTGCCGCCGGTGAGGGCCAGATTCCCCAACACCTGCAGATCGCCCCCCACCTTGAGGCGGGCGTTGGCGTCGGGCATGATGCCGATCCCCACGTTTTTCTTGCCGGTGCTTCCCACATGGCGGTGTACAATAGGGGTTTTCTCGATGCTCAGGATCTCATAGCCGTCGTTATAGCCGGGAATATTCTCCCACAGCACATACAGGTTGGACAGGCCCGAAGACTTGGTGGTCTTGATATTGTCGAGGCGCAACTCCACCGCCTGCCCGGGCCGCAGTTGTTCGATCAGGGGTTCGAGTTCGTACACCAGATTGGCGCCCTGGTCGCGGGGCGGGGCCACCGCACACCAGATCACCTCATCCTGCTTCACCACATTCACATTGATTTCCCTCAATTCCTCCAGTTTGGCCAGGCCGGTGTCGCCCTGGTGATCGAAAAGCAGGGAAAAACGGGTGCGACCTTCCGGCGCTGCCGAGGAAATGCTGAAGGGAATCACTCCCGACTCTGCATCCTCCTCAGACTGGGAGGCCATATTCACAAATCTCAGGGTAATGGAGGTAGCGGTATCAGTGCTGGCATCACCAGCCACGCTGTCGTTGAGCACCGTATCCGAGCCCACAATACTCACCATGAGGGGCAGGCTGGCCTTACCATAATGGCTGATGATGTCGAGGTGACTGACCCGGTAGCCGTCGAAGGGAAAATTGGCCTCCCCCGCAAAGTAAAGCTGACGAAAACTGAGCTCCACCTTGGTGCTGCGGCTGCCTCCGCCCTGGGCCGCATTGACCTGCTGCAGGGTGAGGTAAAGGCTGGCCCCGGCCTCCAGGGAGGTACCGGCTGGCAGGAGGAAATAAAGGGAAAGGGTGCCGTCAGGATGTTGCTGAGAGCCGAGAATCCAGTCGCTTTCCTTGAGGGAAAGCTGGCGGATCACTTCCTCCTCAATCACGCCCGGCCTGAACATGAGCTGAAAATGGTGAGCCTCAGGTCCGGCCTGGGTGGCGGATACGGCAGGGAGCACCAAGCTGCGCTCGCCCACATTGCGGATGCGCAGCACCATGTCGTAGCCCTCTTCCTCCCGCTCGATGTAAAGCACTTCCTCGTCGTTTCGGTTGCGCAGACTAAAATCGAGGGGATGGGTGCGCTTGAAGGAGGCATGGGAAGTCTGGTCGGCATCCAGCAGCAGGGCGATCTCCGAAGCGGCCAGGGCGGAACGCATGAGGCGCACATTGGCCACACTGCCGTTGAAGCGGTAGTCAATGCCCTCGCCCTGGTATTTTTCGCGACCGCCCACCAGCAGGGCATGCCCGGGTGAGATGACGCCGGTGGCTTCCAGGTCTTTTTCGGCCTCCACCACATTATTGACGGCCAGGGAGATGCGGCCAGTATCCACATTGCGGGTATAGGATACCCCATACCAGGTGCCGGGGATAAAGGCGCTCTGGGTGGTCATGGCCTGGCTTTTATTGTCGCTGTCGCGGATCTCAAAGGTAAGCTTGCGCGTACCGGCCTGGAAATAGGCCTGGTACAGGTCGGGCCGGGAGTCAGAGCCGCCCCGTCCGTAATTGCTGAGCACCATGCACATTTCCGTGGATACATCCACCGATTCATTGATGCGCACCCAGAAATACACAGTAAAACTTCCGGTTTCAAAATTATAGCTGTCGCTGGGTGGCACCTGGATGTAATCCGAGTCACCGTTGAGGCGCAGGCAGGCCCCGAAATGGTCGTCGGGCACAATGGAGGGATCTCCCACCACCTCACCGGAGAATTTATTGGAAATGCTGTCTTTGACTTTTTGCTGACTGATCTCGTCGAGTTTGAGATGCAGAATGGTTGCGTTATTATTCATGGCTTAAATTATTTTATGGGGGTTTCGATTTTTGCTTGTGAGAGTCGGAGCCAGCCTTCGCGGATGGCTGATTTTCCGGAAAATATTTCCTGTTGGGCGGGCAGGGCGAGCTGCATTTCTGCTGACCATCCGGCCCCGCGCTTTTCTTCCCAGTTCCAGGCATAGCCGTTCAGGTCGGGCAGCGGCAGGGGCAGTTTGTCGCCCAGGCTCATTACGGGGTGAGTCAGGAAGGTCATTTCCATGCTTTTGAGCACCCGCGAAATGTGGTGTTTGGGTAAGCCAATGCTTTTGGCAGGCAGTACCCCGCAGGTGGCATGCACCGGCGCCCGGGGATCCACCAGCAGGGTCAGGGTCAGGCCCGGATCGGCCAGGGAAAGGTCCAGGGCAGGTTGGTCGGGAGCAGGAGATTCCGTTTTGCGGGCGCAGATCATGCCCGATCCCCGGAAATTCATCTGCAGATCCTCCCCGGCATCTTCGTTCCACCAGGCAATCAGTCCGTCGCTGAACTGCCTGCGGCGGCCCAGTTGCACCGGCACCCTGACCTGGGTAAAGTGGTCGTGGCGGCGGGAATTGCGTTTCATATCCTGCCGGAAGGCCTGCCAGTCGTTGCGCACCGCCGGATTTCCCTTCAGTTCGAGGGAAAGGTTGGCTTTGACCAGGGCCACCGGCCGCCCGATCAGCAGAGCCAGGTCCAGGTGTTGTTCAAAGCTATCCGGATAAATGGTGGAAGCTGCCTTGTCAATGGCCTTGATGAAGGTGCCCAAAAAGGTGGAACCATGACCGAGGAGGTATTGCACCGTGCGGAGCAGGCATGCATCCCCGATGGCATCTGCAGGTTCCAGAGCAAGGGCGCCCGGAGGGGAATTCCATTGACAATCCCGGTCGATGGAGCCCAGGTATTTGCCTTCCTGGTCATAGACAAACAGGCTTTCATCGAAATGATTGTGGAGAAACCAGCCCGAAACGGGCGATCCTGCGGGATGTTCGTCGAGCAGGGGCAGGCCGTGTTGGGCAGACAGCCAGTTGAAATTCAGGCGGGCGGGCTGAGCCAGCCGGGGCGGCAACAGGGCCAGCCGGGGCGCATCGGGCACCTTCATGGTTTCGGGAGTTTGCACTGCGCTGCAATCCAGGTCGCGGTGCAGCCCGAAGGTATCCACCAGCCGCAGGGCAGTGAGTTTGAGCACCCCCGCCCGGATGGGATTGAAGTCGCTGAAGGGCTCGGGGGCGCTGGTGGCCTGGTCACGGACCGTTTGCCTTACTTTTTCATCGGTAAATGCCTGGTAATCGGGGAAGGCCAGGGGATCGTGGATGGGCAGCAGCATGGTCTGCTTTTGCATGATCAGAGCTTCGTTGAAGCCTCCCAGAGACTGGGAAAGTCCGCCAAAATGAAGCAGTTCCGCATAGGCTTTGAGGGCTTCCTCCACCGCCACGGATCGCTCGCTGCGCTGTCCATAAGCTGCGCTGATCTCCCCGATCTTTTCGGCCAGGTTGGTGGCAGTGAGGTAGGAAAATTCAGTTTCAGATTTGAGGCTGCGGAGGATGAATTCGGACAGCTTTTCCAGCAGGGCCCCGTGGGCATCGAAACTGAGCAGGGTACTGCCCTGGTAAATGTTCACGTTGGAGCGGGATACCCGGCCCTTTCCGGTTTTCAGCCTCAGTTCGGAGTCATGGTGACTCAGTTCAAAATTGGCATTGAGGAACTGAGGATCGTAGTTGCGGTCGGCAGATTGCAGGTTGGCCTTGTCTTCGAGGGGGTAAAGCTCCACCCGCCAGTCCATGCGAAAGGGGTTCCAGGGGCGGCCCGTGCTCTGGCTGTGCCCCGCCGTTCCGGCGGGCAACAGGTGTATTTCCTGCCGTACCCGGGCAAACTGATTATCGACAAGTTCGGCCAGATCGGTCGCCTGAAGCAGGCGACAGGGCAGCAATCCATCGGGACGCCAGCTGTGGTCACTGCCCAGGCGGGAGCCAGTGGATTTCACATTTCCCCCCGCAATCAGCACCGCAGGCTCAGTGGGTTGGTAAAAGCGGCTGTGGGCTCCTTTTTGCAGCACATAGGTTTGATTCGTATCCTCCTGATTCAGGGTGTCAATCACTTCCAGCACACTCAGGATCAACCGCTCCACCTGGCGGGCAATACAGAAGTCGCTCCCGGTGGAGCGGGCCCCGGTCAGTTTGCCCTGGGGATTGTATTCCAGATGCAGGCTGCCCCTTAGTTCTTCTTCGTGGGTGATGCCGGGAATTCCTTTCTTCTCAATGAAGTATTTCACCGCATCGATATCCGGAAAATCTCCCTCGCGGTCACCCTTGGGCGGATAACTGCAGACCATGTATTTGTACCAGTCGTTGAAGAGCTGGCGGCGCAGGGAATCAATCTTAAAACCGGCCAGATCGTAATACTGCTGCACCGTGTTCAGGGTATTGAGCAGATCGGCCACGGGGGCAGGCAGGGGTGCATCCTCCTGAGGCTGCTTTTCACCCGCTTTGCGCACCACCCAGCGATCTTCGGCATCCCGGCTGTTGAAACTGTGGCGGTGGCGGGCTTCCCGGAAGGCAGGCCCCAGATCGAGCTGCTTATTGCGGATCAGACCCGACAGTTGCAGGGCTTCCAGCCGGTCTTCGGTTTCGGCCCGGGTGGAAAGGCTGCAGGTGGCTGCCAGGTGAGCCGAAAGGGCCTCGGTGGCGGTATTGGCCAGGGTAATGCGGTCGGGCGCAGCAGACTCAGCCTGGGCAGGCGCGGTAAAACTCAGTTTGCCCACACAAAGCATACCCGCGGGCAGTGCTCCTTCCGATCCGGCATGCCACTGGATGTCCTCCGCCAAAACTTTGCTCAGTTCCTCTGGTTTATGCTGCCCCAAAAGGTATTCCCGGATGTAATCCTGCGCCGGATCACTGTACCAGCCTACCAGATCGTATTCGGTGCCTACGGGCACAGATTCGGCCGGTCCGGGATCAAAGAGGCCAAATACGCTGTGGCAATTTGGGTAATATGCCGCAAAAGCAGGCTCACCGTAACCCATGGCATTCAGCCGGGGCAGGTATTCGGGGGGCACTTCCTCCCCTGCCCTTTCCTTGTCCAGCCACACCGACAGGAACATTTTCCGGCCCAGATAGCGGTAAGGCTGCTGGAAGGGCTGGCGTTGGTTTTGATCAAAAGGCCAGGGAATGGTTACAGCATTGAAGGACTGATCGTCGCCTTCGGGGAAAAGGTAATCGCTTTCCACCACCCATTGCTGCTCCACTTTTCCCTTGAAACTGCGGGTAATCAGCCAGCGGTTGGGGGCAGCCGGGAAATACAATTCCCCGTTTTTGTGGATGCCCCTGGTGAGAGCCTGGGGCAGAGCCCAGTGCAGGTGTACCCCGGCTTTGAGGTAAAGCCGCTGGCTCTGAAAGGGCTTGTCCACCAGTTCTTCGCTGATGTTGGCATAATTCGAATTGACGTCCCGTTTGCCATTTACGAAAGGCAGCCTGCTGAAATCCGCCGCCGCGCCATTGACCAGTTGGTCGCCGGACAGGTGGAGGGCATCGAGGGTGACGGGCACCAGAAGATAGTTTTTCATGGTTTCTTAGTTTTGGATGATAAATTCAATTTCTTCCCGGCCCGACACCATTTGCAGGGCGAACTGAGCGGAATTTTCGGATTGCAGGGCTGCGGCCAGGGCCGCAATTTCCACCACCCGGCTCTCATTGACCCCCACCGCCACCTGCTGGCTGGTCAACTGACCGGTTTCCAGGGAGCGGGGAGTCACAGTCCAGGCAGGATTGCCTTCGCTTTCGTGGACTGAAAGGCCGTAATGCAGGCTTTCGGGGGACTGGCGGTAATGAAGACGGGCAATTTCTCCGGCAAATACACAAAGCAGCACTCCGGGTGCATATTCCAGCTGGGTGTAAAGTGGGAGGATATTTCCCCCTTGATCGAGGGCTTCGAGGGCCGTGCCCGGCCAGTGTTTTACCATTTCAGAGCGGACCAGCATGCCGGAAAGGGGCGTTTCCCCCATTTCCACCACCTGCCCTATCAGGGCCTGATCCCGTTCCAGATCCCGGGCCGTGCCCCGCCCAATGCTGAAAGCGCCGTCCAGCAGGGCCTGAATCCAGTTGGGGTCCAGGCGGAAAAAGCGGACGCTTTCCTCCGGAAGCATGGCTTCTTCGGGCACCAGATAGGAAAAGGGAACCCCATTCAGATTTTGCAGGCGGGACAGCCAGTCTTTGACAATCTGTTGGTGGTTTTGCTCCTCCCCGCTTTCGGCCTGGTTCATGGCACGCAGGCTGCGCTCCAGTTCCGATTGGCCTTTCATTTCCCGGCCCACCTTTTCGGCCCGCTTCCATTTGAGCAGACTGGTGGCAAACTGCAGGTTGTCGAGGGCCAGCAGGCGGCCCATTTGCCAGGCCATGGCCCGGGACAGATCGGGCAGGCCGGTGCCGGACAATGCTTTTACCAGGGCATCGGGGTTGGCAACCAGGGTGTATTCGCCGGAGGCGGGTGCACAGGGCAGCAGGGGGCCACGGTAAAAGGCATAAGTGGATTGCCCGTCCCGGAAATGGTAAGGCAGCAGGGTGTAACCGAGGTTGCGAAGGGACGCGGATTGGGCATGCTCACCCGGCCGGGCCGGAAGTTTGAGCACATCCGTTTGTTGGGTGAGTTTTTCCAGCATGCGGCGGGTCTCCTTTTCGGGGTCACGATCGGCAAAGGTCCAGCGGTGCAGCACGGCCAGGGTCACTTCCCCGGACTCATTGTTTGGGTAGCGGCGTTGGTTTTCGGGATCGTAATATCCTTCAAGTGAAACCAGCAGAGCGGTGCTGTTTGCACCTTCCTTCGGAAGGCGGTGGGCAGTGATGACCGCAAAGCGGCCCCCCGATTCCACCTCACGGGTGTGAGCCAGCCAGGCCAGGTCAGAACGGGTAGGGATCAGTTGTTCCCTCAGGTTGGCCGGCAGAGTAAGGGTGCTGCAATTCCGGTCCGGGCTTTCGCCCGACTCGAGGCTCCAGCGGTCAGGCTGGTCCTGCACCAGTTCAGCCAGGGTGCGGGTCTGCAGGCTGCATTGGTCCAGTTCGGCATCGTCGAGGATGAGCAGGGCCAGCCAGGGCAGATTCTCTGCCTGGGCGGCGGTCCGCTGCCAGGGCAGGCTGCTGTTTTTGATCACCAGGTGAGGCAGACAGGCGGCATATTTGCCCTGCCCCCCTTCAGGCGGATAACAGCTGTGAATCTGTTTTCCTTCGAGGCCCCAGCGTTCTCCCCTCACCACGAAGGTCATTTGGGAAGTAAAGGTCCGGGCATCCAGGGCCCCTTCGATGGCCAGGTCCTGGTCGAAACGGAGGGTATAGGTCCCGGTTTCCAGAGCGGGCAGAACCGAGGCGCCAAACTTCAGTTTTTCAGGTGATATTTGCGTGTTCATGGTCATTATGCTTGGGTTGAGGGTGAGCGGTCGGTGAAGAATTGGAGGATGGCCACGGGAGAAGTACCTTCGCCGCCGAAGGCGGCAATGAGGTCTTCCGCAGACTGACTTTCCCCGGCAGGCAGGTCGCCGGATTGCCACTGGAATACGCCACGGGTGCCGTTTCCTTCCAGCAATTCAGCGGCGGGTACGGCCACGGTGGAAGCAGATTCGGGCCGGGCCAGGGGCTTCAGTTCAAATCCCACCAGCGTATCCTGCACCATGGCGGGAGCGTTCAGATCAGGCTTCAGATTTTGTCCCCAAAGGGCTGCGGGCAGATTGCGGTAAACAGGTTCAAATCCAAATTCACCTTCCACCGCCTGCTCTCCCTTTTTCACCGAAATCCGGTAGCGGGAAAGGTTCCAGGCAGATTGATCCTTGCCCATGGGGGCGATCCCGATTTCCTGATTCAGGCTCAGAGGCAGACTTTCCTGAGTTGGAATTTCCACCGACTTGGCCGGGATCATGGATTCCACCCGGATCATCAGTTCATCGGGATTGACGGGAATGATTCCCCCCGGATCGGCCATTCCCTGCTGACCTTCGCTGATGCGCACCTGGCAGATGGCTTTCTCGGCCTGCTGACCCGCTTCCAGCAAATAATCCCGCAGGAATTCCGTCCAACCCACCGGCACCAGGCTTTGGGGAGCCCCGGTACCAAAGTGAAGATCGAAGGAGATCACGGTCCAGTTGACCCGGGCCCGGCCGCCAAAGGAATGGGCATCTCCCCACAGGCGCAGGTCCGCTCCCACCTGTATGCCGATGGTTTTGTTGATGACCGGCAGCAGGTACTCCACGCCCACATTGATTTTGGCTTCGGCGTCGAACAGGAAGGGTTTCCAGGCCATGAGGAAATTGGCTTCCGCACTGAACCAGGCCCGGAGCCGGTCGGCTTTCCAGCTCACTTCCAGCAGACCGCCCGCCATGGCACAGGCCGGAGTCAGGGCAAAGTAGGCTTCACCTTTGATGTAGGTGCGGGGGTCGATTTCCCACTGCATACCCAGGCGGGGCACTTCGGGGTAATGGCGTGGCCGGTTGAACCGGGGATGATAGCCTCCGGCGCTGAGGACAAAATCTCCCGCGTGGGGTCCGTCGAACCAGTTGTAGAAGGCAAATCCCCCCGTGGGACGGCAATTGGGCGAGAAAAGGAAGGTATTGGGACTGAGCCCGGCCTGCACGCCCAGCACGCCTTCTTTGGCGTCGATCACGGCTTTCAGATTTGCTTCCAGCCGCACCAGGGGGAAGGAAGGAGGTCCCACCTCCAGTTGGGCCAGGCCGGACAATTCCAGTCCCCGCTCTCCATCCAGGTCCAGCACCACTTCGGAGGCAAGGCGGATCAGATTGGCGGCGGCAAACCGAACCCGGGCCTGATATGACTGTTTATGGGGCGAGGGAGCCTGATTTTTGAATTCGATCAGCAGGGAACTGCCCATCAGTTGCGCAGCCAGGAAGAATACCGCATCCCCGTCATGAAAGAGGCTGTTGCGCTGTTCGGTGGTGATGGGCAGGAGGAGATTATCCGCATTGAGCACGGGTTGCGCAGCACCGGAACGCATATAGAGATAGGCGCTGCCTTTGAGGGCTCCCAGGGCAAAACCCACCGCTCCTTCGATCAGGAAGCGTTGCTTGCTCAGTTCACCCGCAATTTGCCCCCTTACCTGGAGCGGGAATCCCTCAGGGAAGAGGTCAATCCGGCCCCCCAGACGGAAGTAACTGTCGGAGGCAGGCTTGCGGATGGACAAGTCAAACAGTCCGTCGAGCACGGAGCGGTTGAAGACTTTGAGGGAACTTTTGCCATATACCCGCAATACTTCCTGCTGAGAACGGGGATCAATTTTGAGGAAGCCCAGCAAGCGGAGATCCACCAGGGAATTGACCGCTCCACGGAAGGAAAGGCCGGTGCGGAAGCCGCTGGTTCCCGAGATCATGACCCCAATGGCCGCTTCCAGCAGCAACCCATTGGCCAGATTCACTCCGCCCCGGAAAAACTGGACCAGTCCGGTCTCCTGGCGGTTGATTTCGGCGCCTTCGTCACGTGCCGCAAACAACTCCATGAGTTCGTTGGCGGGTGAGGCAGTGGGCTGACGGCCGGGGAATTCACGGGTGTAGGCTTCCAACAGGCGGGGATAGACCACTTCCTGAAATTCTCCCGGAGTGGTAAAGGCCCAGGCTGCATCCATTTCAAGGATGTTGAGGATACGCATCTGCTTGGTGCCGATCCGCAGTGCGGGAGGCAGGTATTCGATCAGGTAATTGAGGGGTGGTTTGGCCGCTCCCGTATAATCGGGGGCATAGGGCAGTCCCACTTCCCGGTTGAGGATGGTGGCTTTCAGGCTGTTTACCAGCAGGAAGGCCAGATCCTGGGCATCAAAGGTAAGGGTATCCCGCAATCCCAGGGTTACGGGCTGGTCATACACGGGCGCTCCTTCACTATCCAGCCGCCTCTCCTGAGCCAGGAATTTGGGAAACTGCACATACATGGGGCCCACATTATAGCGGAGGGCCAGCAGGGAGCGGCTTTTTTCACCCCGCGGATCGCCCGCCATGGGATACTGACTGAGCTGGAGGCTGCGGTCTTTTTGGGTGAAGAAGGATTGCACCTCGCCCAGCAGTTTCAGCCCGTTGCCAAAGTTGATGCCCGGCATGGGCAATCCCACCTTAAATTCGGCCACCATGCCTTCCAGGCCCACATATTTCATCCCGATATTGTCATAAAACAAGGGGATGGGAATGGGTATGCCTGCTTCGTAGAAGATGACGGTCAGCATTTTCTCCACTTTCCCGTTGCGGGTAAAGTCGCGGGGATTATTGGGCAACTGGCTTCTGAGGGCCTCGGGAGTAAAGAGGGAGGCGGCCAGGGCCGGGAGGTCGTACACATCCCACTCTACGGATACATCGGTGCGGAGCAGGGTGCCGCCCAGCAAGGTGCCGAAGCCAAACTGGCTGAGGCGCATGCCGATGAACTGCAGGGGCAATACGGGTGAGGGCGCAAAGGAAATCCATTGCAGGGGCTCCTGCCGGGCTTCCAGGTTGAAATTGACACCGCCGTCGGGGGTGATGTCCAGATCGAAATGCAGGTCGCGGGGCAAACGGATGGCCAGGTAATCGAGGAAGCCGGTGGGCAGGCGGTTGACCAGGTCGTCGGCCCGGTCGAAGGCCCACTCCACTTCTCTGGGCAGACGGAACCCCGGATGGAGGGTCTGCATGAATTTTTCCAGTTCTCGGGTCACGAAGGTGCTCTTGCCGTCCACGGTCTTGACAAACTCGATAGAACGTACGGGAATGGCGTCGGGAATGACCTTTTCGAGGGCTTCTTTTCCCAACCCCTTGCTTCCCGGTCGGGCCCCTGCTCTGATCTTGTCGATGATGAGGTAAGCCAGGCTTTTGAAGGGTTTGAGGGGAATGCTGATGCCTCTTTCCTGATCGATCTCAAATCCAGCACTTGCTTTGAAGCTGCCGCTCTTGAGATCAATCTTCAGGGTGGGGATTTCCAGGTTGATCTTGCCGTAGGCGGGAGATTGAATATTCCCCGCTTCATCCTTGTGGTCCAGCAATTCGTCGAGGTCGATACAGTAATATTGCCGGTTATCGCGGGTTTCCTGGTAAAGTCCTTTTTGCAGGCGGGCCTGGTATTGGGCGGAGAGGCTGGCCAGGCGCGACAGGTCGAAGGGAAGATCATCGAGGCTGCCCCCAATGCCGTCGGTGCCGATGGTGATGCTCCCGCGGGTCAGGTTGGCCGGATTGGCTTTGTCATTTTCATCGTAGGTTTTGACAATGCCTTTGAAGGCTTCCAGTCCGGGTCCGCTGAACAGGAGGTCGTTGAGGTGAGATGGCAGGCCAATGCCCAGAGTGGCTTTGACCCGGATCTCTTTCTGAATCTGAATGCTGATCTTTTCCAGGAGGAAGTAGGAAGGTCCCAGGTCGGGCAGCGGCAGGTTGATCTTTTCGCCTCCGTGGGTCATTTTACGGATCAGGCTGAAGAGATCGGGCACCTCGATGCCGTTATTATTATGGAGGGCAAATTCGATTCCATTGGAAGATACGACCACCTCGCCGGTGAGTTTACGTCGGCCCGAAGCGGGTTCGGGGAAGACTTTCCCAAACAGCTTATACGCCTCGGGCAGCACTTCCTTCAGTTGTTCGCCCAGATACAGGCTCACCTCCCCGCGGATGGTCCATTGAGTATCGCGGATCACGGAAAGGGAGCCGGGTTTGATTTCGAATAAATGCCCCAACTGACTCATTTCGGGTGAAAGGCCGGTGAATGGTTGCAGGGGATAGAGGGAGAAATCGCCCGGATGGAAGATAAAGCCCTTGCGCCCAGCTTCGCTGAAGAGTTCCAGACCTCCCTCCTTGAGGGCGAAAAAGGGTTGCTCCTGGTTGCCCAGTTTGAGGTCCACGCCTTCGGCTTTGAAGCGCCATTCGCTGCCGCTCTGCTGCTTTCTGACGAAGAACTCCATGTTGCGGATGCTGAATCCGGCAAATCCGGGGATGATGGGCAGGGATTCGGCGCTGCTGCCCAGGGCGGTGCTGAGGGTCAGGCTGCGTACGCCCTGCTGATCCTCATATTTGGCGCCAAACTGCAGGGGCTTGCCAAATATTTCAAGCGAGGTTTGACCACTGATGGTCCAGCCGCCGGGGGCATAGTGGAAGCCAAAAGCAAAGTTTTCGCAGCGGATATCCTGGGTAAGTTGTCCTTTGCCGCTGACCGCCAGGTCGCAACTGATGCCGCTTGCGTTTTTCTTAAAGTCAAAGTCAATGCTCTCAATTTCCAGGCTGGCATCGCCGAGGGGGAAATTTACTTTGAGGTTTTCCACCCGGGCTTTGATGCTCAGTTCCTGACTGGAATTGACGGTGAGCACGAGTTCTTTCAGTTCCAGATCGGGAATGCTCTCGGGCACGGTGGTACCGGCGGGCAAAAAGGCGGCAATGGCGTGGTGCAGGTGGAGGGATTCGAGCCGGGCTACAAATTGGGATTCCTTCGCCAGTTCGAGTTCGGCCAGGAAGCGAATGCCCCGGAAGGTCAGTTCGCCAGAAAGTTTGGCCGCATAGGTGCGGGACTGTCCGTTCCAGTTCAGGTCGAGTCCCAGGGTGCTGTCAAGATCCTCCCCGGCCAGGGGAATGGGCAGGGAAAGGCCCGAACGGCTGGCCAGGTGGAAGGTTTGCGCGGCGGTATCCAATTGCAGGTCAAGCTGCTCCAGGCGCAGATTGGGCATGGGAAAGGAGGCAGGAATAGCCAGGGTCGTGTCCTGAAAGAGATCGGTCAGGACCTCCTGCAGGGTAAGGTCATTTTGGGGAATGGAGGCCTGCAGTTGCAGGCCGGATGCGGGACCATACTGAAGCTGAGCTTCGGCTTGCAGCCGTCCGAAAAGGGTCATGGACCCTTCGAGGGACATTTGCTGGTTGGTGAGGTCGAGTTCGGCCAGGATGTGGGTGATGCCGCTGCTGTCCATGGCCCGGAGCAGGGGCCCTGGCAGGGTCTGGTCGAGGCTGAGTCCGGCCAGGGGCAGGTCGCGGGCCAGGGCGCCCCAGGTAAAGCTCCCCTGAGTTGCTCTCAGCTCGAAGCGAAACTGAAGGGCTTCGGCCCAGGTCATTTCCAGTCCTGAGGTAAGGCGGTAATCGGTGCCGGTATTTTCGGGACCGGGGGCCAGCAGCCCCAGCAGGCGCAGGGTGTGGTTGGGTTGGTCGAAGGTGAGTTCTGAGAAGGCAAAGCGCATGCGGGGCAAAAATCCCTGCAGGGTTTCACCGGGCGCCCAGCCCAGGATATCTTCCATGATGCCGGGCAGGGAGCGCAGGTTATTTTCGGCTTCGCCCCGGTAGCGGAAATACACGGTGGGGCTTTCGCCTCCGTAGGTCAGATTCAGATCAAGGCTCCCTTTCAGGCCCATGAATTGGCCCTGGGCGGCCAGGGAGGCCGCCTGTGCTGGGGTATCGAGGTGCGCATCCAGGCTTTCGAGCCCGCTTTCCAGCAACAGGGTTCCGATGTTTTTCCGGGTATTGGTTCCAGCGGGCAGGGCCGGAAGCAGAAGATTATTCCCCAAAAATAACCCCGCCACTTCGCCCACAGTGAGGAGGGCCTCCGGCGCGGAACGGGTGCTGAAGTCGAGCACCAGCCCCTGCCCTGCCAGCAGGTTGAGGCCGAGGGTATGGGTTTTGCCATTGATGACCAGGTCGCAGACCGGGTGAAAGCTGAGGCTGCGGGCGGCTGTATCGAGTTCCATATCCAGCACCATAAGGCGGGTATCGAGCAGGGTGCTGACCAGGGTGCCGGGCAGGGTCACGGATTCAGCCTTTTGAGTTGCCCATTTCCCAATCACATCCCGCACCGCGATGGGCTCACCCGGCGACTGGTGGCTTTCCAGTTTTACCTGCAATCCTTCTTCGAGGGTAATTTCCAGACTGATTTCAAACCCGTCGCCCCAGGCTTCGGGGGCTTCTCCCTTGTGGAGACTGCCCGTGAGGAGGAGGTGCTTTTCGGCGGTATTGAGCTCAAAGGTGCCGGGCTGAAACCAGAGGGTATCGGGCAGGGAGCCGTACCATTCCTGGCCGCTCAGGTCGATGCCGACCAGAGCAGGTAATCCTTTGAGGGTGCAACCTCCGGCCTGAACTTCGGCGCTGAGCAGCATTTCAAGCCTTTCATCCCGCCACACTTTCAGGTGCAGATCGCAATCCAGTTCGTCGAAGAGGATCACATTGGAATCCAGCTCAAAGAGTTCGGTTTGCAGATCCACTCCAAGGGACAGAGAGGGAATGCGGGTGGCGGCAAGTTTGTCGATCACGGGCTGAATGAGGGGAATTTCCACCTGAGGCAGGGGTATTATTTCCCGGAAAATTTCCCCGATGGAAGGAGGCGTTCCCTCTTCCGTTTCGCCGCTGAGATGCAGAGATCGAATGCCGCCTTCGCCCCAGTTGAGTTGCAGGCGGTGGTTTACAGGCGGATTTTCTCCCAAGCGCACCCGACCGGCCAGGACAAACATTTGCTGGAAACTGTCGAAGGTAATCTCATCGAGGCCAAAGCGCAGGCGGTTGAAGTAGTCCAGCACGTCGGCGGGGAGGATGTCCCTGACCGGCAGCCCGAGCAAATTTTCCATCATTTCGGGCAGGGATTCTTCGGGATTGGCGGCTTTGATGCTGAAGAGAATTCCCTGATTACTGCCCTGGTTGAGTACGTTGAGGAGTACGCTGCCCTGGTAGCCCATGACCTCCCCTTTCAGGAAAAGGTTGAGGCGGGCCGCCAGGGTATCGAGGGAGATTTCGGCCTGTTCCAGGCCGCTGCTGAGCATTTTTTCCGCCAGCCGGGCGGGCAGCAGCCCTTCGATCTGCTGATTGAACCCCGGCGGCAGCAGGTGGGAGATGCGGAGAGGCTGGCCTTCGGCGGTCAGCAGACTGAATCCGGCCCGCAGGCCTTCGTTCAGGTCTATGTTCAGGCTGAGGCTGCCCGGGGTGGAGTTTTCCCCGGGGGCCAGAAATTCGGCTTCGGCCTGTACCCGGGCTTCGCGGGAGTCGATCAGGAAGCCGGTGAGCAGGAGTTGCAGTTGAGGCAGGTAAGGCTGCAGGGAGCCTGCATCGGGCAGACCGAAGGTCTGCATCAGATGGGCAAAGCCGAGGGGATGTCCTTCGGCCCCGGCTTCCAGCCGGAAGAAAGGATCGGCGCCCCAGCCGATTTCCAGCTCCAGACCGGCCTGCACCTGGCCAAACAGCTGCACTTCGGCCTCAAATCCGAGGTATTCGTTTTGTGGATCGAGGGTCAGAGCCAGGCTGTACAGACCCGAGGCTTCGAGGGCGCTTTTCAGAGGGGCAGGCAGGCCGTTTTCCAGCTGATTCCAGGCGGGAAAGCCGGAAAGGATGTTGGCCAGGGTAATCGGATTACCGGTGGTGGTGCCGATTCCAAGGTGGAGGTGACTGAGAGCCGGACCCTGAAACTGCGCTTCCAGCATGGCTTTGACCTGATTCTGGTCATTTCCCAACATTCCGCTAAACTGAAACACCCCATCAAGCTGATTGAAACTGAGTTTTTCCAACCCGAAATCGAGGCGGGGCAGGTAGCTACCGAGGGTAAGGGGCAGCGGCCCCAGGACCTTGGCTAAGGCCTGGTCGAGGGGGATGGGGGTGCCGTCGGTGGTGATCTGGAAGATGAAGTTGGGCTCATCCAGGATATAAATCAGGCCGAGATATACCTTTCCGTCGAGTCCGAGGAGGTTGCCATCCAGGTAAAAAGAGAAGCGTCGGGTGAGGCGGTCTTCGATCTGCAGGTTGAAATTGCGCAGGCCGGTCTCAAGCAGTCCCTGGATCAGGGTTTGGGGGAGCTGTCCCACCCATCTGCTGATCAGTTGGGGTGGCAGCATGGATTGAAGGCTGATGGTCTCCCCTTCGGGGCTGCCGGCGCTCATTTCGAACCAGAAGCCAGTGGAGAGGTCGAGTTCCACCTCGACCTGGAGGGTTTCCTGAAGGGTCAGAGACCCTGAAAAGGAGTACCTGCCCAGTTCGTGGTCGGCGGTGAAGGAATTGAGCTTCAGGGGTACCTGGGGAAACCAGGGGTAGTCTTCGGCGATTTCTGAGCCGGAAAGCAGGCTGGAAAGGTTGATTTCCTGCACTGCGCCCGGTTCCAATAGTCCGTCGGTGAGTTGCCGCACGGTATCGGTATAGATGGATTGGTTCACGGTGGTCAGAGTTAGCGATTGTCGAATAGTTTAGATGATTTAAGGGCCTCTTGCAGGGAGGCAGAATCCAGAAAACCTGTTTTGGGAAAACTTATCGCATTGATAACTTTAAAAACATCTCCAAAAGAGAGTTTATAAAACTTCAACTCAAGCGAAAGTCCACTGCTGTCTGCTGCCACGAATGGCTCTGCGATTGGTTTTTCCTCCTGGAATATGGCCTTAATCAGGGCCTGAATATGCTTTTCTCCCGCCAGCGATTGGTTTAAGGAATCCATAAGAAAAGCGTGCAGATACTTTTTGACTTTGATTATGCTCACACAAACGTATCTGCCTCCATTGTCGCCCAATCTCAGGACGAATGTATGGAAGTATTCCTCTTTGGTTTTGAAGTTTTGGATTTCAGGGAGGTTTTGAATATTCGCAAGGGTGTCGAGGAATTTAATTTTGGGATTTCCCGGGAACAGAAGAGGAAAAGAATTTTTGCAGGCAGATCCCCTCAGATACTCCACTCTTTCATCATCCTCATTTTTCTTCACTAATTCAAACCATTCCAGTACCTGGTCTTCATGCAATTTGGTATCTATTTTTCCCAGAATTTTATCTGCGAAATCCGGTCCGGGATATTCCCTGAACACTTCGTCCACCAATTTGGCGTTTACCAGAGCGTGGAAGGCGCAGGAAATTCCTTTTTGCTGCGGCACCCTGAGCTGGGTAACGCGGGCCCCGGCGGGGAGATTGACCGGGGTTTTCTTCGATTCCCCCGGATCATTTTCAGGCTCTTCCTTTTCCATCCCGAGGTCACCCGCGGCAATCTCCACTTTGCGGATCTTGCGGATCAGGTCGTCGAGTTCGTCGTCTTTGCGGATTTCGATGCGGATCATGTCGTCGATAATCTTGGAATAGACCATGGATTCGGCTTTTCGGCCCATGGCAAACACCTGGGCCTCAGCATTTGCCCGCTTTTCGATCAGGACCATGACTGATTCGGGTTCTCCGGTTTTTTCTTCTTCTTTGGCCGCCAGTTTTATCTCCACGGCATGACGGAAGGGCCCCTTCTTAAGTATTTGTTCATTGATCCAGCGGATTTGCTCAATCTTTTCGATGGGCATTTCCGAAGTATTATTCAGGTACACATCCTCCAGCACGAAGGTTGGGATATTGAACAGTTGGGTCCGTTTATCCACAGATTGATTTCCAACAGGTTGCAGGTCGTCTGCTTCGAATTCTTTTCCATCCGTGCGGACCCACTTATAAGTTCTGCGCTGTTCGGCGATTACTGCATTGAAGTAGGCTTCCATTTTCTGGCAACAGTCAATGTATCCCCGGCGGGCTCCATACTTCTTTGATAAAGTTTCAAATTCGGCCTCCCTGAAATAATCCACGAGTTCCTTGGCCAAACTGTAATTTCCACTGATTTCTTCGCAGGCAGCCAGAAAATCCCCGGCAGGCTCCAAATTCTGATTGATTTCTTTGAGCAGTTTTCCTTCTTTCATTTTGCTCTGCTTACCCAGGGTCTTGAAGAGGTAAAGGATGGCGTGGTGCTGATTGACCAGAAATTCGATCCATTCTTCCCGCCAAAACAGGAGGTGCGGGTCGTCGTTGCCCCGGTTGCGATACCCTTCATACACGGTCATCACATAGTGGAAGGTGTTGGGAAATAGCGGACCGGCCAGCAGAATTTCATTTTCCAGGGTTTCTTCCGACCAGCCTACCGCCCCGCTCAGGTACATTTCCACTCCCTTGTCGCTGACCGGGACGCCCATATTCATTTCCAATTTGGTGGCGGAATAGTTTTTCAGGCGCAACACCAGGGGGATAAAGCGTAATCCCTCCCGTTTGAGCAGGATCTGAAAGTGGGGAATGTTGCCGCCCAGCAGGGTGGTAAGGGGAGTCAGCAGGCGGTTGAAGGCAGTTTTTATCCTTTCCAGGGCTTCTTTTTGAAACATGGAAGTATCCAGATCGTCGGGCACGTCGTTTTCATATTTCTCCCGCAGAAAAATGACCCGGGCCTGTTTTTTGGTGGCTTCCTTATCTTCTTTGAGGGCATCCTGGTAAAGGGCGAGTTTTTCGGTGAAGATGTAGTTGTATAATTCGTCTTTGAAATCCAGGACTTCGGGGGGGAAGTTCTCAAAGGGCTTGTTTTTCCATTCCTCAAAGGTCTCCTGCACCATTTCTTTGGTATCCACGACCTTGTCGTAAACCCCTTTTACCTGGTCGTATTTTTCCTTTACCTTATCATAGGATTCTTTGAGATTGTCCAGGTTTTCCTTGTTGTCCTTAAGAATTTGTTTTCCCTTCTCTTCCGCCAGCTTCCTGAGCTCGAGCACTTTCATGATTTCCTTCGTATCCTTCAGCTTCTCCAGTTTATGCCTGAGTTGCATCAGTTTTTCTCTGGAAATCGTCTCACCCTGATGTATCAGTTTGCCCAGCGGCGAACCCTCCAGTATCTTTTTGGCCAGGTCGCCCGCATAAGCCCCCAACTGTTCTATTCCGGGAAAGGTCATGTAAAATTCCGCCGTGATGTAATGGCCATTATTATTGGGGTTATAATGGTTGGTTATGTCGGTGAAATTAAATTGCGCACCCACTTCAAGGCTTAATTCATCGTAGATTGTGCCCCCGAATTGCAGCCCAAATCCAGAGTGGATATTGACGCTTTTGCGGGTGGATTTTTCCTTTGCGCCCGTGTCGGGATTGGTGCGTACAAAGGTGGAATTGCGGATGGTGCGGATTTCGGCAGATCCGCTGAGCCCGATGGAGGATTCCATATTGAGGCGCCAGCCTGAGGTAAGCCAGTTGAGACTATTGGGACTGGACACTTTTTCCAGGATGGGCTCCATTTTCATCAGACGCTTCAGGTCCACATTTTCGGTGGGAATCTGTTTGTCCTGCAGCATTTTGACGAAGTCTTCCACTTTCAGGCCCATATATTTGAAGGCCTCGGTTTCCTGCTGCCGGAATTCGGTGAGGGAATTGAAATAATGATCCAGGCCCTCGTTCAGTTTGGAAAACCTGCGCTGAACGGCTGAGTAGTTTTCCTCCAAGCTGAGAGCCAGGCGCAGTGATTTACCCAGTCCTTTGCGAACCTCCGTCTCTTTCAGAATTTCCTCCAGGGCAGCAAGGCAGTTATCATACTTTTTCTGATCAAATTCCTCTGAATTCTGATCCAGCCATTTGACAGTAAAGCCGGGAGTTCCTTCTTCCTCCTCCTCTTCTTCTGGCAGAATTCCCCGTTTTTTCGCGTTGCTTTCTTCTTCGGTTTTGCCGGTGGGCGGCAGAATCAGGCCTTTGAAGATGCGTTCATGCAAATCCTCTTCTATTCCTTTTTCCACTTCCTTTACCTCGGCGAGACCGGTGATGATATTCAGCAGCTTTTTGGCGGGGTTGGCCGCTTCCTTTGCGAAGGAGTCATAGCTGTTTTTTCCAGCCATGGCTCCAAACATGGCCCGGCTGTTTTCGGGAGATACCCGGTGGAAGGCGGCCAGTACGTCGGCCACCGCGGTGAGCAGCCAGGGATACAGGTCGTCGAGCGGCCCGTCTTCAGCATTTTCCTTTTTCCGGGTCCGGGTTTTTCCGTAGGCCAGCAGGATTTCACGGGACAAGGCTTCAAAAAACTCACCCCCCTGATCAGCCCAGGTGAAGGTTCCACCGTGGGAAAGGGAAAGGCGGTTGAGGGCCTTTTTGATGAGTTCCAGCCCGCGGCGGGCCCCGGTGGGCGCGCGGAGGCTTATTTTTTTGAGTTGCCCTGCCTTTTCCAGGCCGCTTTCCAGGGCGTCCTGAAGCTTTTCATCGGCATTGGCCAGGTCGTTTCCGAGCTTTTCAAGCTTTTCCAGCAAATTCAGCACCGACTCCTTACCTATGCTTTCGGGGTTATTTTTAGGTAATGACTTTTCTTTTTGGGTCTCCAGGGCTATGATTTTGGCACCACCCAGCAGGTCAAACAGATCCATGACGTAACTGCGCAGGTAATCGACCCCAAAGCCACTGACCAAAGCCCTCCTGAGATAAAATCCGTCGAGTTTCAGTTTTTCCCGGCTGAAGGTTTTGTTTTTTCTCAGGGCATCCAGCAGGGGTTCGAGGTGTTGGAGGTGCTCTTTTTGCACTTTGGGGGTGTTGCGGGTATCGCCGGCCTTTTCGCGTCCGGACAGCAGGGTGGCAAAGGTCAGATCTTTGCTCTGGGTTCCTCCTGCGCCTTCGCGGATCTCCTCTTCCATGATTTTTTTGATGAAGAGCTGGGCCACTTCTTCGCCGCTGGTCTGAAACTGCTCGCGGGTGGGTATGCCCAGCCTGCCGCGGCCTTCGCCCCTGAAGTAGGCATAGATGAAGGCCAGCCGTTCGCTGACTTCCTTGCTGAGCCAGGCGGCAAAGTGGACCGGACCGGAAAAGATATAGTTGCGGCTGACATGGAAAATCTCTTTTTTGAGGGTCAGACCAAGTTTCATCATATTGGATAGCACCTGGATTTTGGACATGGCCTCTCCTTCAAGGGTACAGGCCAGGGCCACGTGGAGACGCTTATCGTCGGTGACTTTGCCCACAAAAGAGACGCACATTCTCAGTCCGCCCCCGAGGCCCTTCAGCTCCACCACGTCGCTGGTCATGCCAAAGGAGATGCCCAGGCCAATCTCAAACGCACTCCTGAAGGAGGCGGTTTCTTTTCCGCTGACCAGGGGTTTGATGATGTTGCCTATTATTCCATAGGTGAACTGGTTCAGAGCGCTGAGCTTTTGTATTTCAGCAATTTTGTATGTCATGGCCTTGTATTCATCGACGCTGGCCTTAATCCTGTTTTGGAAATCCACGGAGGTCCAGTCCACGAGTTGCTGCTTTTCGATCAGTTCGACGTATAAATGGCTGACGCTTGCCTCGATCGCCCTGACCAAAGCCGTGATATTCTCTTCCGTTTCACCCACCCGCATGAGCAGTTCTTCCAGTTTCACTTCCATATCATCCAGCGACTTGAGCAGATTTTCGGAAGTTTCCTTCACCAGATTTCCCCCCAAATCCTGGCTTTCCCGGAATTTCGACATCACATAGGTCACAAATTCTTCTTCCACCATTTCTACCTTTTTGCCGGTGACCGGGTCATCGGGGAGGGGAAACTGGTTTTGCAATTCTTTGCGGACCATGGGGATCACACCCTCTTCTTTCCCTTCCAAAGCCATGCCCCAGGCTTTGTTGAGGATCAGTTTCAGGTCCATGAGCCACTGCACCTTTTTGATCAGCTGAGACCTGCGGGCGGCCAGATCGTTGTGCAGATTCATGATCTTTTTCTTGCGCACTTTGTCCCCGGCCAGTTTGGTATTGCGCTTCACTTTGCGCCTGGTGCCCTTGTCCAGTTCCTTCAGTTGCTTCAGCAATTCAGTCTTTTCTGCTTTGATTTTCGCAATGGCCACATTCCGCTGCTTCATTTCCTCATCCAGGATATCCAGTTCTTCTTTCAGGGCCGCTGCGGTTCCACGGGTGATGTATTCCAGACTGAACTCAGGCATGAGGGCTTTGGCATGAAGGTCACGCAGGATGTTCAGCATGTGTCGGGCTGAGGTCATTTCCTGCCCTTTGGGTTTTTTTTCTGCATTGGCTGCATGCATCCCGGCCACTTCGGCCAGAATGGTGGTGTAGTGCATGACCTCCTCCCCGCGGGCCAATCCGTCGAGTACCTGGAGGAGGATGTTGAGGCTGAGTTTGATGGCCTCGCATATACTGGTCAGCCAGGCAGATTCTAACCCCTTGCCATCCGCATCAAGGACAAAGCCATGGTAGGGCAGCACTACTTTAAATGCATCTTCGAGTTTGGTTTTTTCATCCTCTTTCAGTTTGGCCATGGTTTCCGAATCCCCCACCCTTTTGATCGTATTGGCAAACCTCCTGAAGACTCCCTTGCGCTCAATTTTCTTTTGCTTCGCGATGGCCTCTTCCGCCTTTTTCAGGGTTTCCAGGGCTTTCGCCACCCTGTCTTTTTCGGTCAGTATCACATCCCTGAGGCCGGGATTGAGGTCGCCCCCTCCCTCATAGTCTTTGGGCTTTATTTCCTCGGTATATTTATCCTGGAGGAGTGCCCGCTGAAGTGCAAACCTGAAGACCTCAATGGCATCTGAGATTTTTGTCGCCGACTTCTTATCCGTGTAGCGGATAAAGGCCCAATCATAGAGGCGGTTCATGGTTTCGCTTGCATAGTCGTTATTTTCCAGCCCTGATTTGGCCAGGTTGACCAGGGCGTGAAATTCTTCCCGCACCCCATCGCTGATTGCCTTGAGGGCACCTAACCAGGAGAAGGCAATTTTCTGATCATCCCCAATTTCTTTTTGGTGGGAGTATTGCACTTCCAGGGATTTCCCCAGAAACCGGTTGATCACTTTGATATACCTCCGGATGGTATCATTCTGTTCGGTTGCTTCCTTTGCGCTGTCGCCCAGGGCTTCGGAGCTGAGGGTGATGAGCCTTCCATAGTCGATCTGGTCGCGGTGGTATTCCTTGCGCTGGCTTTCGAGCGAGGCCTTCATGGCGCCGATGATCCCCCCTTCAGTGGTGGCCTCCTGGGCAAAAAGCTCCAGTTGGTTGGTCATGCTGTAGTGGTAATCTTCGCCGGGGAATTCCTGGTTGAGGCGGTAGAGGAGCAATCTGCGGGAAATTTCCCGGTTGTTTTCGGGCAGTACCCGCGAGTTTGGGGCAGTTGGGGTGGTTTTAATTTCAGTCATGCTGCAATTGGTTCAGTTGCATAAAGTATTGTGCCCCCGTAGGGGTTGATTCTGTAAATACATGGGCTTTTGAAGCCCGGCGCAGCCGGGCGAAGAGGTTGATCCGTTCGCGAACTAAATATATCGGTTT
The DNA here is from genome assembly GCA_020635905.1 of Bacteroidia bacterium. GTDB lineage: Bacteria > Bacteroidota > Bacteroidia > J057 > JADKCL01 > JACJYV01. The sequence goes on along the minus strand of JACJYV010000004.1, from coordinate 105,029 downwards.
TTTATATGATTCGAAGTAAGACAATTCAGGATTGGCCCGCCGGGATTTGTCCGTAAACGGCGGTTTGGTGTCCGTGAAGGGAGGGATTTTGTCCGGGAAGGGGGGAGAGCAATTGGCAATGAGCAATGGGCAATGAGCAATGAGCGCGCCATTTAACTCACCCGCCTGCGGCTGCCCTCTCTCGCGAAAGAGGGCCATTGGGGTTTGGAAATTCCCGTCTCAGTCCTCACTTTGCCGCTTGCGGCAAGGGAGGCGGACCGCAGCGCGGTCGTATTATTGTAGCCATGGGTTTCATGGTTGATGGTCCGACCGCAGCGCGGTCGCATTATGGACCGATCATTCATTGCGGATTTGGAGGGGCGGGTTTAAACCCACCCCTATTGAATCAATATTGAAGGTTTTTCAACCTAATTGACGATTGCCCGGCGATTGATTTATTTGCCAATTGGAGGGTTAAAACCCTCCAATTTCCAGATGACCTTTTCTGGTGACCAGGTGTATTGAGGGATCAATCCATAGGGGTGGGTTTTAACCCTCCCCTCTTGAGGCAAAGAGCAATGAGGTTTGATTTGATAATCCCCCATTGCCGCTTGCGGCAATGAAGGCCAACCGCAGCGCGGTCGTATTATTGTAGCCATGGGTTTCATGGTTGATGGTCCGACCGCAGCGCGGTCGCATTATAGACCGATCATTCATTGCGGATTTGGAGGGGCGGGTTTAAACCCACCCCTATTGATTCAATATTGAAGGTTTTAAACCTTATTGACGATTGCCCAGCGATTGAATTATTTGCCAATTGTAGGGTTAAAACCCTCCAATTTCCAGGTGACCTTTTCTGATGACCAGGTGTATTAAAGGATCAATCCATAGGGGTGGGTTTCAGAGGCCAACCGCAGTTTAAATCCTCCCCCCTCCCCAACCTTGCAGCTTCTGCCATTAATGCCTAATTTTCGCCATGAATGCAAACAGAATTGCCATCCTGGGCGCCGGAAATATCGGCATTGCCATTGCCGAGGGACTGCTCGCTTCGGGCGCTTACCAGCCCGACAACCTCATCCTGACCCGCCGCAATACGCGCCACCTGGAAGGGCTGGCTGCCCGGGGCCTGACCGTCATTTCGGATAACCTGGCCGCGGCCCGGGGCGCTCATACCATTTTGCTGACCGTGCAGCCCGGTCAGGCCCGTGAGGTGATCCGCGAGATTCTGCCCGCCCTGCAGGCGGGGGACAAATCCCTTGTTTCGGTGGTGACCGGCCTCAGTCTCAAAGACATGGCGGCTCTGACCGGACCGGGCGTCCACCTTTTCCGGGCCATGCCCAATACGGCCATTGCCATCCGCGAATCAATGACCTGTGTGTCGGCCACGGAGGAATCACGGGCCCGGGTACAACCCGTGCTCGATATGTTTGAGTGCGTGGGCCGCGCCCTGCTGATCGAAGACGAACTGATGGCCTCCGCCACGGTGCTGGCTGCCTGCGGGGTGGCCTTTGCCCTGCGCTACATGCGGGCCTCCTCCCAGGGCGGCACCGAGATCGGCTTCCATGCCGAGGAGGCCCAACTGATCGCCGCCCAAACGGTGAAAGGCGCCGCGGCCCTCCTGCTCGAAACCGGCCACCACCCCGAGTACGAAATCGACAAAGTGACCACCCCCATGGGCTGCACCATCGCCGGCCTCAACGAAATGGAACACCAGGGTTTTTCCTCTTCCCTCATCCGGGGAATTACGACCTCCCACCGGAAGATTTATAAGATTAGTGAAAGTCAATAGCTGCGAGCTTTGAGCTTCGAGCTACGAGCTGCTACATGGTGGGGCCTTTGGCCCGGGTTGCGGCTTTGGGTGTCAGGTTACGACGGCGAACTTCGCGACAACAAATTGTCGCTAATTGCAGGGCAAGGACATGGAGGCCGTCTCTAAATGAATGTCAAAGAGGTACGAAGCAATCTTGCACTCCAAAAGCTCCCCAAAGTGGTCAAATAGCCATGCAAGATTGCTTCTTGGAAAATCTATGTGCCGTTAAAAATCACAGAAACTACTCCAAAATTCTTAGTTGGGGGAAAATGGTGGTCTGAATTTGTCGGAAGTATTGTTATAGGGAACGCGTTTTTCCAGGGTTAGCGTAGGGGTGCAGCCCATTTGAAGCAGGTTTCCAATAATATTAAGGTGTGACTGGGAATTTTTTCAAGGAAATTCTTAAATGACTCGAATGATTCAAACGTTTCCAAGAGAGATTTCATTGTATTGGTAATTATTTCATTTGTTATCGAAAATGGCCACGGATCTTTAACGTAAACTTCCTTCCCTCTTATTTTTTGAACGATAATTGTACGTGTTTCGCCAATAGATTCTGCCGTGAGCGCAATCCATGGTCACATCGAAGATAAACTCAAAGAAAACCTCGCCGGGGAGAAATGCCCAATCGTACAGATTGGCTTAGTAATACCAAATATAATCTTCAGGATTGATCTTTACCGTCAATACATTCGCTTTCAGACTGATCTGGCTGATAGGCCCGGACTTTACATCCAGAAGAAATTCACTCCCGGAATTTACGATTTCAAAGGGCACATTGCCCATCGCTTCTGTGATCCATTCTGGCTTGATAACCGTGGGAGCCTTAAAGGACAACTCAAAATAATCAATTCCACTTTTGTCAGAATCGACATAACCTGGGAAATAAACAAAATTCGCTTTTTCGAGATCGTCTCTTTTGAATCCCAGGAAAACTAACTTTCCATTTTCGACATCTTTCTCTACCAAGCCGGAATCAACGTACATCAAATTGGGGTATTGGTCCCTGAAAATGAGAATTAACAGCTTCACTACATCTTCGGGTGAACATTGTTGTAAATACTCTTCAAAGCTATCCAACTGGGTAAATATCTCATCCAACTTGGGATCTGTTGGTACATTATCTAATCCAATATACCTTTCTGGGGTTTGGTAATAAAGGAATGAGATTGAGGAGTAACCTGTTTTTTCCATGCTATTATTTTCTGGTGTAACTGAACCTGCTACTGATCAATAAATCTGGTCCCTCCTCCCTTCTTTTGCAGGCTTCATTATCCGATTAAATGGGGAATCTAATTAGTGGGCTGTAGCGGATGGTGAAATTCCCGCATTCCCCAAACGCAAAGATTCAATTAAAAGATTATAAATCCTTTTTGAAAAGGGGTGTTTCTCAATACTCCCGGGGGTAATAAGATTGTAAGCCCAAACCTCCCTTAAAAGCAGTCTTCGGGTGTAAGGCTCAAATGCGTTTTGATCTGAAGAATCAAAGTCCTGAAGAATTTTGATTTGGCAGTCAATAAGGTCTGCCCTCCTCGCAATTAGAAAAATACTCGATTCCCCTTGTTCATTTGAAGTAAAGGCGTATTCTTCAAAGTAAGAGAGCATGTTTTCATCTTTTGAAAATATCAATTCAAAGAATGTAGCTTCCTCATCCTTCTGGTCATCGATTATGAATTTTGGCCAGACTTGTTCCATCAAGAGTTGAAACCTTCTCCTGGAAATCAATGGATGAGAATCTGAATAAACAATACTACTTATTCCAGTCATTATCCTCGTTTATTTTACGGGCCTTAAACCATGCCTATTTATCAAATTTATAGAAATAATAAAACTTTCTGGCGCGTGGTAAACATAAGGTCTACCTCATGAATTGGAGAAAGGTACAGATTCAGTTTCAAGGAGATAGGTCATAATTTGTCAAGGGCAGTACTCTTTAGCGAATAAATCAATTCCATCCTGTCTGTTTTGCCCGCCTGTCAGCAAAAAACACCCGTTCTCATTGCGGGTAATATCAAAAAAGGATAAAAATGAAACATTCTCTTTTGAAACCTCGAGCGTGATTGTTTCAACCTCAAATGATTTGAAATCAAATACATAAATTTCATCAGATGCCGCCAGGTGCACCCCAATCCTGCTATTTTCCTTTCCCATGATGAAGGAAAATCGACATCTTTGCTCTGATTGAATCCCAATAAGTGATTTCTGAGCAATCTTCTTTGTAATTCGATCATAGCAGATGAAAAAGGGCTCATATTTCTTTCGATGGACATCAACGGGGATATAAATACCTGCGGACGAATTCCTATACATATACTGCATTTCAATCTCAGGTTGCTCATATTCCGCCATCCCAAAAAAGAAGCTTACATTGCCTTGAGCATGGAGGAAATTCACATCTTTGAAGTTGGGTAATTCGTGATTCAAAGAGTCTTTTTGGATAATGTTGAGATTTGAATCAAGTCTGTAGAGCATGATTCCCAACGGATCTTTACCCGTTAGGAGGTAAATAAACCCCTCTGAGCTCTGGATATCTACCAAATATTCAAATTGGGCTTCCCCTTCAATTTCCCCCTTTTTGTTTATTTTTGATAAAAGAGAAATATTCCTGGAGTCAAACGGATCATCCGGGTCTTCAAAATCAATGTCAGAGGTTACCGCAATAATGTGGTTTTTGCCCAAAGGGAATAATTCATCTGCATTACCCCTAAGTTGAATATTCTGAAGAACTTTCATCCTTCCTCTGGTGTCAATTTCTGTCAATACTGCCGCAGGGATTGCATTTACCATATCAACCAGGCAATATGCCCTTTCCCAGGTCGTGATTAATACATCCTGAGGGTCACCTGGCAAACCAGGCATTCCTCCGAAAATGACAGAGTCTATATTCTGGTGAGAGTCAGGATTATATCTGTAAAGGATTCCTTCAAAACTTTGATTTGAATTTCGTCTGGTCCAGCTTGAAAATAGATACCAGTCCTTCTGGTGACTGGCTATGTGATGTTGGGCCTTACAGCCACTCATTATTGGCGTCCAAAATTGGCTTTTTTGTCCTACACAAATTGCCAGGGAAAAACACTGCAATAAACTAAGAATAATGATTTTATAATTCATGCCTTACGGATCATTGAGGTGGTGTTCCCAGATTGGGAGGAATAATGGGAGTTAAGTTTCTAATCAAATTTGGATTCGCCTGAAAATATGAGGGAGGAACAGCCCATACTGGCTGAATTGCAACTAAACAGGCTGCCTGAGTTGCGGATTGCGACTCGATATTGCAGTGTTTGCGTAGTGGTGCAGTATTCTGGGAGACAGTACACAAATTCATTTGGGGTCCAAAGTTAACAAAACACCAATCGCCGCCTTGGTCAACTCATCGTCCGCGTTTAAAAAAGTAATTCTTATGGAATTTGAGTTAATTGGGGAAAGCAAAACAAATGAATGATCAACTTCTTCCCTTACAAAAAGAATAGTCCCACCTTCCTTTATCAATTCAATATCAGGAAACTTATTCTTCAGAAGAAGAATCAGCTCAACTCTGTTTTTTCTATTCCAAACAATTGGAAAATCTTTTCTGAAAATCATTTTTTTGAATATAGATTATAAAAATAAGCTATTCTGGAAAATTCTTCGTGTACCATAACTGGGGTTAAAGCATTAAGACCGATCGAAGCCGCCCGAAAAATATATTTACCATGAGTCATGCAATAATTGGCTATCAAGTTGTAATCACTTTCCCCTGTTTTGGCAAGAGATTCCATCATGAGTTTGGCGCCAAAATATTGCGTTTCAAGGATATTCAGGGCAAGAATATTCCCCTTTTTAATCCTTTTTACCACCCTGTCCCCAAGAGGCCCAGTTTTTACAGGGTTTATCCCTTCAGGGACGCCTTTGGTGGGCGGTGAGTTCAGTGGTGATGCAGGGTTAAAGGTGCTTTAATTGCCCAGTGTCCTGAACAATTTTTTTTATTGCAAAATAAAGTTCAGTCTCTTTATTGATGCATCGAAGAGATAATGCCCTACCGGAAATTACCAAATGAACATACCTTGCCGGATTCCCCTGAGAATAAATAAGACCATTTGTAGTTGGTTTTGTATGAAACCTAACTCCGCTTTTTGCCAGGCTATTTGTAAAAAACTCCAAAGAAATTACTTCGTTTTCAAAGTAATAATTTTCAATAAACATTGTCATAACTCTACTGTTAGAAATGTCGGGCTACAATTCTGTAAAACAAATCGTTAAGCCCTTTTGGGGTATAAGTTACTGGATTTAGGGGAAGATTCAACCCTGCTTCCGACAACCAGTGACACAGCTGTTGCTTCTTTAGCTGTAAGGGTTTTCTCCTGACAAATCAATTAGACCAGCTTTTGCAGATGCATTGTAATAATGAGTCCAAATATTCATTCTTTACTGATTTCTTTCGGTCGTTTCGTTCAGGGATTCAATGGTGTCCATAGCCCCGAATAAATTCATTACTTCAATGAAACTTCCTCATACTCGGTGACGGTTTCAGGGAATGAATTCAGATGGATTTTCAAAACATGGGTTATCAATGACGTTCCTTGCAAGAAACGCGTTTTTACAGGGTTTGTCTCTTCAGGGACGCCGCCTTTGGGGCGTGGGCGGTGCAGGGCATCATACTCAATTCCATCAGTTTTGTATTCAAATGTATCCGGAATCCCAGTCATGGTATCCCAATCCACGGTCCATGTACTGCCTATTTCATAATTTCCCCAAAATCATAGTCTTTGGATGGAAACCATTTAGTTTCTGATGGCAAAAAATTGTTTCCTGTCCAGAATTGAAAATCATCAAATATTTCGAGATCCACACAAACTGTTGTATCTGAAACTATAAATTTATCTTTATTATTTGGTGTATATGCAAATGGAGATTTCAAAATGTCAACTAATACGAAACATTCCTGAGCTCTCTTTTCATCTAAAAAAAGGATGGTTGAAAAAGAGACTTTATTATTTTTTAAAAAGGTGATCTTAAACTCAGGATTCATAAATCTATTTTGATTCAACCTATAAAGGCATTCTATCTGATTCCAATGAAATGAGCCACCCAGAATGGAATCCTTTAAATTATTATTTTGGAGTCCCTTTAAAAACCATGTTTTTGACTTAGCTGAAATAAAAACTCCATTAATACTTTCTGAAAGATAATTATTGAGATAATATTTGGTTAAAAAATAACTCTTGAATTTCCGGGTAGAATATTCCTCCAGAATGTAGGAATATTTAACAGATTCGTTGGGGGCCTTAATAATGCAGACATTTTCACCAAGAAGGTTTGCAGTTTCAATCTTGCCACCAACCATAAATGGCACTTTGGAATCGCAAACGCCATTTATGATCTTCGCTGAACGGGAATTTAAACCTTTTTCAAATTGAAGCAATTCCATTCTATAACAACCTACGAAAGACAAACAAAGCAATAGAATTAGAGATATTTTTTCCATGTAATAACTTACCTTGGGTTATATTTTAGATTAAGGGGAATGAGGCGAAACGGTTTACCGGTTCCAAAAATTGCCGGGACCTTATTCTTGTCATTCAATTCTATTAGTCCCTCTTTACCGTATAAAATCCAGCCTTTATGATAATTGCTGGGTTTAGTCAAGGGTATGGGTTGGTTGCCCAATGCACCACCGATATAACTACTTAGAAAACTGGGAGAATTTAAAGAGATATCCAGAAAGGCCCTTTTATAGGTGGTAAGGTCAAAGTATTCGAATTTGGTTCCTAATTTGCAATAAACCCCATTCATATACAAACCCACTTTCCTTCCCGACCCGCTATCGCTCATCGGGACAAGCTATCCCGCTCCTTTCCTACAAAACGGTACCGCTTATAGGAAAACCATTGAAGGAACTCTCCCCCAATTCCTCCTGCGAGATTTTAGCACCCACATCATTCAAGGTCCAGGAGGAGTTTCCCAGGTGGTCTTCCAGATTGTAGCGAATAGAGTTACAAAATGCTGGTTATCGGTCCGGCCATTTGGAAATCGCAACGGCCGTTTTACCTTGGTATTGAAAGGTACATCTCTTCGCCATTTGTCTGGTTGGGTAAATGATTTTTAAAGATTGATCCAGCCACTCTTCAATGGGCTTCACCTTATCATAATCCTCAGAATCTACATAAAAAGCATGAACAACGTTTATTCCCTCAGTTGAAATCAAATGATAGGCTTTATACGGTCTCCCAGTCTGAATATCGTAAGGAACCAAGTAAGATAAGAGTAATGAGTCTTTTCCCCAATTAATATAAATGCTTTCAGGCTTTCTCCAGTTTTCATTCTTTTCCTGAAACAAATGAAGGGTGTCATTATTCAGGTAAATGTCGGGCGCTCCAATAGGATTTGCAATTAGTGTAAAATTCCTGTTTGAAAATGATATGCTTTCTTTCAGGATTAAATCTCCACTATTAAACATTTCTGGCAAAGGAAAAGGGAAATCTGGTTTTAACTTTAAATCGGGGCAACCCAGACATGGAGCTTCAAATAAGTAGAAGCTCCACTCATCATTCGGGTTCATTTGTAAAGCTTCCGAATGCTCAATGACCACACCATTTCTATTTGTGCTTTTTGCATTTGAATTCAACGAATTTGAGTCTGTACATCCCCCCACCAAAAGCGATGATAGAACAAGTACGGCCCAGAAAGGTATCTCTTTCATAACTAATTAGTTTTTTTTAAGAACATGAAATCCTCCTGGTGTGATTTGAGAAAAATTTACCTTAAGGTCTGTATGGTTTGTGCCTTTCAATGGATGAATTGATTGAATGCTTTTATCGAATGGAATGTAAAAGTAAACATTCTAGTGACGAGAGCCGTAATGGTTTCCTCAGGATTAATAAAAAAACCATTTATTGTAGCCGAATTCAATTCGTGCATCCAGGGTATTAAGCGTAAACCGAAGGTTCTGAAGTCCCGGCCTGGTTGTAAAAGGCGCGGAGTTGGTCGGCGTGGTCCCACTCGTGGAAGCGTTTGGAACCTTCCTGGATCAGGTTGCAGTTGGCCTCCCGCATTTCAGGGGTTTTGCAGATTTAAGGGCAAAGCTTACTCTGCCCTTGTGGCATAAATGGTGAAACTTATGTGAATCTTCATGCACTCTGGAATATGCCCAACTATATGCTTTCCAAGTATTGCCCTAGCAGCTTCATCAAATCTTCCTCCAAATCATAATATTCATCATCACATTTTTCGAGATAATCCATTAATTCCTCATCAAAATTTACAACTTTGAACAATTTCTTACTGTATGCTTGAGTATTAAATTCCTCAATATCTATCCCATCATCATTAACGCTTTCTAAAACATTCTCCAATAAATCCATCACTAATCCCGCATTAATTATTCTAAGGGATTCTAATGTCAAATAACCAAACCCACCATAACCATTGAAAAAGTACTGATGAAACCCTCCATTAAAAACTTGTTGGTTTAATATGATAATCATATAGGTTATTCTTAAGTGAACTGGAAGGTTTTCAACATAATTGTACCAGTCTTCAAAGTTTGAAAGAATCCGTGCATCAATTCCTCCAACAGCTTCATCAAATTTCTTGTTAATTAAGTCTTCGTATTTCATAGAATTATTTTTTAATAAATGCCACGGGTTACATCTGTTTGTTCATTTGAATTATATTCTGCAAAGAACTATGAACCTGCTTCATTGATGTGGACATGAAGTTAAGGTATAAATTAAATAACGTACAGTATGTCCAATAAACGAAAACGATACGGCCGCGAATTCAAAATTCGGGTAGTCGAAAAAAGCGATCGGGTAGAGAACATCAGCAATCTGGCTTTTGAGATAGGTATTCGCCCGGAATTGATCTATCGTTGGCATCGGAGGTGTAGATTCATGCCGTTAAAAATCACAGAAACTACTCCAAAATCCTCAGTTGGGGGGAAATGGTGGTCTGATTGTGTCCGAAGGATTGTTGTAAGGAATGGGTTTTTCCGGTGTTTGTCCCTTCAGGGACGCCGCCTTTTGTGCGTGGGCGGTGCAGAGCAGGTTATTCCAGTGTTTGCATAGGCGGTTAATGGCGGAGAGTTTTCCTATTAAGGACAAGAACTTACTTCACCAACTTTGTTCGAATCACAAAACCAATACACCTATTCTTGTTATATTCAATAATAACTTTGTTCGAGCCATCTAAAGGGAGTATTAACCTCAATGCTATAGGTAACCAATGGTTCAGTTCCAACAGATTTTCCGTAGAATTGAAGTCTTTAAATATGAAGTGATTCAAAGTGTCAGCAATCAAGACGACATAGTGGTATCCTTGATATTCATATTTTTCCCAACTACCGTTCACTTTCTTTTCATCCTGACCACTATATGAAAGCAACAGACTTGTATCACTCCAGTTAATTTGTTCTACGGAAACTGGATTGGGCAATCCACTAATTACCTCGACATAAACCCGATCACCATCTATTTGCACTTCTGGGTCGCCAATTGGGTTGCACATAAATTCAAAATGGCGATTCTGAAAAGAACCAATATGTTGAAGTGGACCTGCCCCTGTACCTCTTTCTTCTTCAATCATATTTGAAAGCATATCTCGAAATGGAGGGATAACGCCCAGACAAATATCTTTTTTAGTAATTGTTGAATCCACGACTATTTCCAAACTATCAGTTGTTTTACAATCGAATTTTCCATTCTTTTTCGATTGGCAGGAATAACTACTGAACGAAAGAAGAAAAGACCAAACAACTAATAATTGTATTTTGGAAATATTAGACATATTTAAATGAGCTTTATGGGGTTCAGGGTCATCTTGACAAAAGCCTTTCGAATTTGTAGGGCTTATCAGGAAGATCTGATATTTTCACCGAATAAATTCGTGGCGTTTCCCTAATGTTATAAATAGGTCTACCATTTGCATAAGCACTACTGGGGGCAGTGTCGTAATCGTTGAAATAGCGGTTCCAGGTGCTGCCAATGTGTGGCACATGTTGGAGGCGCAGAATATTGCCCAAAGCATCGTACTCGTAATTGCGGGTGTAGGTATCCGTATTGCCCAAACTGGTATCATTGGGAGCTACAAAAGCAGGGGCTGCGGATGAGAATCCACCTGCTTCACGACCGGTTGCGGAAAGCAGGCGATACAAGGGATCATAGGGAAAGTCTCTTCCCAGGTTTCCTGAACCGCCCGCCCCAGCTGTACTGGTAGCTTCCTCTGTGTGAATAATATTCCCATTCAGGTCAAAGGTGTACTTGGTATCCTGAATGGCCGTGCCTGATTGATAGGCATAGGTAATGATACTTCCGTGCATCTATTGAACTGGAAACTCCTTCTTAATAAAATCAAAAAGGTCTTCTTCTGTTCTGAATTCATAAAATTGCGGAACCTGACCACTGACCTTTTTTAATAAATAGGAGTCGCCTTTTTTAAACAAATCGAATCTGTTTTTTAATTCTAAAATCGTCGGAAAATCATGGTTCTTTGCTACGATCTCAAAAGGACTAATAATCAGGTATTCAATGCTGTATCCCGTATGGGCGGAAAGAAGGGGATCTTTTTCCTTCAAATAAAAGTATCCAAGGTGAGATAGTTTCTTCTCTATTGTTTTCATATTTATCCCAAAGTAAATATCTTATTTTGATTGTTTTGTATTCTCCCATGTGCCAGATTTTTAGAAATTCTTCCCTGGTGATTGCCCCGTGAACGCCATGCCCATTGGGGTCAAACCCTTTCAATGGCCAGGGTAAACAAGTCAGTTTTCAACTTTATCGGCATTGAGGATCCCAAGTGCCACCAAGTGAGATGTATTCAATGGGAGTTTGTTAGAATAAATAATTAAAATTGGTCTTACTTTAGTTTTTGTAGGTTAAACTCACTAACCATAAAATCCATTATTCCATCCAGGTTGGAGAATTTCCTGGGAATGGGTATCTGGAGGTAAATGTACCTTAATTCCCATTTTTTGTCCTCACTCTGGAAAAGAATAAAGTAACTATACTTACAATCCTTTGGGAGGTGCGCAAGCATTTCGAATTTCCCCTGAGAGGAGCGGATAGCTCCCATGATTCCGTACTTTTTTAAGTCCTTTTGGATTGACTCAAGCTTTTTTAAATTTTCCATGTTCATTTTATTTAAGCTTTATGTCATATAAAAATCCATCTGTTAATTTTTCCAGTCCAAACCCGCCTTCATCTTTTGGAACCATTTTGTTATTTATTGGATTAAATCTACACCCATCTGTGTTTTCGAGGTAATAAATTTCCTTTCCAAAGCCAGTCAACACCTCTGTTTTAACTCCCTTAATCCTTTTTGTAATAGTTAAATTATCTATATCCGACATAACAAATATATCAATCTTAATTTCCACCAGAAAATCTATCCATTTCCGGTTGATGATTAAAAAAAACACACCTGCTCTTCCCAGGGCGTCCAGGATCATCCGTTGTTCGGTCGATAGAAGGTGAAAAAACTATCCGTTTGGGAGAAAAGCCCTCCCTGGTTGATTAATCGGGAAAAGCAGGTGTTAGTTTGTAGATTCATTTCTATTTCTGCATTCCCCTTATTGTTTTGCGTCCGGGTGGATATGGTGTAAAGTTTCCTGATAACATTTCCGACACATGTTTTTCCATAAGAATCCTAAAAACGAAAATTATCACATCGTCCGCATCCAGGCTATTTTTCCTGTCGAGTTCATCTGGAGTTAAGAAATCTGCCATTTTATTGAAGCCTTTTATTTGCATCAAATCAATGGGAGTGAAAAATTCTCCAGATAACTTATGGACTATATTCGCTATCAATCCGTCCTCAAATCTATCTTTTAGTATTTCGATTTCGATCTTATCATTTTCCAAACAGACCCATTCATCTTCAAATTTAGTCCATTTTAATTCATAAATAGACTTGATTTCATTAAACTGAGATTTAATAAATTCTTTATTCATTCTATTTTATTTTTATTTCGTAGGCATCTGGTTTTGTTAAGGTACTCGCACCAGCAGGAGCTTGGTCTAAGTGAACCATTTTCATTGTTGAAGGGTCCAAACGGAAGTTATGGAAATGTTCTAACCTGTGAATTTCCTTTCCAAATCCGATTAACTCTTCTACAAGTTCACAGTTTTTCACGACTATTTTGGTTAGCTCCTTTATATCCGACACTACAAAAATATCAATCTTTTTTTCACCAAATAGTCTATCCACTTTTGGTAATAAATTCAAAAAAGAGGTCCGCTCCTCCAAGGGCATCAACAATTCTTTGGTCTGTCATTAGGAGATGGAAAAACTGTCCCTCTTGCAAAATAAATTCGGGATTCTTGATTAGTCCTGTGAAATCAGTATTGACCCTGTAGCCGAGTTGTTTCAGAATAAACTGAATATCCTTCTCATAGTTACCAATGAATGCGGTACCATATTTTCATGTTCTGGAAATCTTTTAGCCCTGATGTCCACTCATAAATAAATTTCCAGGCAAGTACTTCTCTCCTTATCATGTCTACCAGAACCTCCCCATCCTTGAAGAAGTTCTTAAACTGCCCTTCCAATTCTGGCCCGGTTTTTCCCCGGGCGAGGACTTCCTCCCAGTAGGTTAGAAAAAACTCATCTGCCACTTTTTCCCCTTTCTGCACCGTGGATTTACTGACAATAACGCCCTGTTCCGGTAGCTGGGTCAGCCGGGAGGCAATGGGTTTGAGGTCATAGACGTGGGTAAGGTTTACGCTTGTCCCTCCAGGAAGACCTTGAGAACATTCTCATTTATTGAGTAAGGAATAGATAGTTGAGAAATAAATTCTGTTTTCTCCTCAACGTTATATTTCTTCCAACTGGGAATTAATCCAATAAGGTTGGAGATACGTTCAATTAAATCAGGTCTTTCTGATAGGTCAAACGTACTGGGAGAGTCGGGTTGATACTCCTTGATCTCCTGAAAAAAACTCAAAAAAGCTGAATTGAAATGTGGACTCAAGGCAAATAGAATTGCATCAGATGGAGGGCTTTCAAATTTCAGATAATGAAATGCCTTATTTACTGCTATCAATTCCTTGATATTCATTTGTTCAAAAAGGGTTTTTTCCTGAATAGATTATTTGTCCTAAAACTCTTAGCCTTACTCCAAGATAAATAAATTCATGAATAGTTGAAGGGTCCTTCACGATTTGAGCTTCATGGGATGCCCTACCCAAAATACAGTCAGGTAATCTCCACGGCCTTTCATTAGCGGGTTACCGATGAAAATAAAGTCCTCGACTTCATTGGGTGAAAGAACAGATTTTGTAAGTTATACCTTTCCTTTATTATTGGGCAAGATACTTTGCGTAGTGTGAGTTCTTGTTAGCCCTTCAAGATCAGTATATTTATGAACCCGTTGATGTGCCACTGGAGGAATGGATGAACGAGAAACCCGACAGGATTTACGTCCAGAAAGATCGGACACTAAAAGGTATGGTAGTAACTCGGTTAAAAAATGTTGCATACCCAATTGAACCGTTGTTTTTAACTGAGGTTTGGGAACAGGAAGCGCCAATACACTTCAAAGGAGCAGAAACTTATCAAGGAGCAATCGAAACTCTTGAATTCTGGGTCCAAGCATTATAAGTCACTGAGATTCCCATTTTCCCTTTGAGCCAGAGCCATTCCTTCGGATTGGCTCTGGCTGGCATCCCTCGAAAAACAAAACTCATGAATTGATGAAAACCTTGGGATCAGAAGCGGCACGAAATTCTAAGAATAACTGACACTTACAAAAATATGGATAGAATGGCATCTTCAATTTCCATCTTTTTTTCAAGAATTTTCTCTAATTCTTGGCCATTGTAAAATGTCGAATCCCCGTACATTGAATCTGGGACTCCGAATAAGGCCAAGCACAACTTTTTGGGGACTTGCGTCTTTCCTTTATACTCTACTTCAAGGCTTCGAACTAAATTCAAGAAGTTATTATACTTCTCAAGGTTTAATCCTTTTCCAGATCGAAGATCAACAAGAAAGTTATCTTGATTTTCAACTTCGTTGTAAAGATTGCTTAATGTTTTGTTGAGCTTTTCTTCCATATGTACAATTTTATCTAAAATATGGTCTAATAGCAATTGGGGGAACAGGTCCTCGTTCGATTAGGACTTCTTGGGAATCCCTTGCAAATGCCCTGTTTCGTGGATGTTTTAATAATGCTCTTCTGACAATAGGATGAGTTAAATCAATAATTCTCGAATGCACCAAGTTCAAATCTATTATTACTCTTGGATTCCCTGATTTCCCAGACCATTCAAGTGCTTTCTCCTCGCTTTTGGTCGTTGAAATATACTGAGATGCATAACCTTTTTTAGAATTGTTTCCTACGTGCCCCTCAACAGTATAATTAGCATTGATGTTTTGGGGATACAGTCCGAAAAACGGATTCTCTCCTGGCCTAAGGACTCTATATACGATGTTTTCATCATCATCATCATCATCATCATCATCATCCGTCCCCCCCTTTGGCATATTATCCCCTTCCAGCATCATACTTGCACCTCCCGCAATGGCCAATCCAATTATCAGTTCGGTAATGGCTTTAGCCTTTAAGTAGGTCTTTGCGGCAAATTTGACCGCGTCCTCAATAACCGATGAATCTATCCAGGGTGCCGGGTCTGGTATAGTATTTGGCCCTGGTGGCTGTGGAACCTCTTCAGGGGGACCCAGGGAGGGAGATTCATCACCAGGAGCAGGAACAATATCTCTGGCCGATTGCTCCATGCGGTCAACAGGTAGCCCCGCCTCCAGTCCTCCCCAAACGCGGGCCAGGGCAGCTGTGATCCATCCGGTGGCAAGGTGCGGGGTACTTCTGGATTTGCGGCAAGGAAACCTGCATGCACGAGCTGCCTGCCTGGGTTCATGGGGAGGCTTCACTCCCGGGCAGGCGCCTGGCTCTCTCTGGCCATCTCCGGGATTCCTGAAATTCAGGGTGGAAACAGCTTGGATCTCCTTTCGGGTTGGGCCACAGGCCCCTGGGCGGTAATTTGCAGGCAGGCCAGGCATCAAATGGACGCACCCCTGTGGAGTGTCCGGGAAGCCCCTGAAATAAGTCGAAACCACCCTGAAAATAAGTTGAAGATACCCTTCGGATAAGTTTTACCTACCCCTGAGATAAGTTGAAGGCACCCCCGGCATAAGTTGGAGGCACCCCTGAGATAAGTTGAAGGTACCCCCGGCATAAGTTGGAGGTACCCCTGGAGTAAGTTTGACCTACCCGGCAGATAAGTTGAAGGTACCCCTGGAGTAAGTTGGAGGTACCCCGTGAGTAAGGTGAACCTACCCGGCAGATAAGTTGAAGGTACCCCTGGAGTAAGTTGGAGGTACCCCGTGAGTAAGGTGAACCTACCCCTGGCATAAGTTGGAGGTACCCCAAAAATAAGTTGGAGGTACCCCAGAAGTAAGTTTGACCTACCCGGCAGATAAGTTGGAGGTACCCCGTGAGTAAGTTGAAGGTACCGCAGGCATAAGTTGGAGGTACCCCGTGAGTAAGTTGAACCTACCCCAGGCATAAGTTGGAGGTACCCCGGGAGTAAGTTGAACCTACCCCAGGCATAAGTTGGAGGTACCCCTGAAATAGGTTGGAGGTACCTCACAGATAGGTTGCAGGTAGTTCGACCCTGCCTCCAAGGTAGCTTGCTACTACCCGGAACTTAGTCTGGCCCTGCCTGGAACTTATCTCAGGCCTGCCCTGAACTTATCCCGGGGGTACCCGGAACTTATCCCGGGGGTAGCCGGAACTTATGCCGGGGGTATCTGAAGGGTACCTCCGGCCTGCCATTGGGGTAGCTCAGAGCTACCCTGAGGGTACCTTTCGGCTTCCCTTACGCAACCTTGCGACATGACCAGTTCAGCACCCGATTTCGCATAGGTAAGCAATACAAACCGACATAGATTGGATTATTATTCTTTGAAAATAGGCAAAATTCTGCTGCACCCATGCTTACAAAATGTCGTGTATTTGGTTACAAGCCTTCCAAAATGAGGGGCTCCAACGGGCGAACTTTGGGTTTCAATAAACTCCTTTTCCGGAAGAGCTGAAATTATCCCTGAAAGTACCTCCCCCTTGAACTCCAATCCCTTTTGGCGAACTGTCCCCGGCACTCGGGGCTATTGCACATTGGCGTAAGCTTAAGGAAAGTTTTACCACCTGCCTGGGTCACTCTCCCCCTCGTAGCCCGGGCCAAAGGCCCCACCATGTGGTAACTCGCAACTCGTAGCTCGAAGCTTGTAGCTTGTAGCTCGTAGCTCGTAGCTCGCAACTAATAACTCCCATCCTTCAGCTGATTCGCCAATGGCCGACAAATAATACATCTTTTCCACATATCTGCCAATTATTCTCAATTCACTTTGAGATTGAATAAGCTTATCCCTACTTTTGCGCCATAAATTAAACGATAGTTATGAATTTCAGTCAACGAACCTTATTCTCCCTTCTTCTCTTATTCTTTACTTTCCAGATCACATTCGCCCAATTGCAATTCTCAGGCAATCTGAATGTAAATTTAAGCGCTCTCACTTCCGCCAACTGGAAGCAGGCTTACCAGGCCAACTCTTCCCAAAGCCTGATTGCGCCCCCTTCATGCGGTCCTGATACGGTGAAATACACCTTGCAAAAGGCCACGGGTCTGACCTTCATCGGGATCAACAACCTGACTTCTGCCGGGGCGGTTTCACAGTATTTCAATGCTCCTCAACCCATCACCATTGAAGGGTATGAGTTTTTCGGGCGTTGTAATAACGTGGCTTCGGCCAACGTGGTCTGCCAGGTTTTTCTGGCCGGCCCCGACTCCATGCCCACCGGGGCAGTACTGGCCTCGGCCGTGGTCGCGGTTGACTCCAACAACGGCCCCCTGGGTGTTTACCGCGAGTATGCCGCCTTTGCGGTTCCATTGACCGTAAACGCGCCCTACGTGGTGGTCCTGAGCAATTCCACCTCCACCGAAGTGGACATTGTTTTCAACGATTATTCTGCGGCTGACGGAGGTGGAGAATTTCTCTCCAGCTTCAACCTGGGCGGCAACTGGGTACGCAGCTACGGCCTCACCCTGGGCGGCTTTCCCGCCGACTTTGATGCCATCTTCAGCCCCGTGGTGACTTATTCCCTCACGGCAGACTTTGCCCACAACCCTGCCTGTCTGGCCGGTCCATTCAGCAACGTTACCTTTACCAATATGTCGAGCCCGGTACTGTATGACCGCATGTACAACGTGGCCGAATTTCTGGGTGCACCCAAATTGTCCTCCACCTGGAGCTTTGGAGACGCCAGTCCTGCCGTGAATGCGGTGGACACCAACCATACCTACGGCACCGCCGGTCCCTTCCTCGTAAACCTGACCGACACCATCTTTGGCTGGACTTCCTTCTGCACCCATGATACTTCCAAAGTGCTGGCTTCAGGGGTTAACTCCAACTTCTTTTCCTCTACTTCCGGCCTCACTGCCACCTTTACCGATGCAAGCATAGGCAGCCCCACCCAATGGATGTGGGATTTTGGGGACGGAAATACCTCTACCCTGCAAAATCCTGTTCATACCTACGCCATTGGCAGCACCTTTACGGTCTGCCTGATCTCTTCACAAGGCGCCTGCCCGGACACCACCTGCAAAACGGTGACCGTATCTGCTCCTTCCTCCTGTACTCCTGACTCCAGCCTTTCGGCTTTCCAGTTTGGACCCAATCCCCTGCCTTCGGGCTGTGTGGGTGAGCCCTATGCGACCACCATATCCTTCGCTTACCCCCACGACACCACGGTTAGCAATCCCTTCCCGGTTACCCTGGTGATCGACTCGGTGAGGATCGACAGTGTTTTCACCCTGCCTGCCGGTCTGAGCTGGCAATGCGGTGTTCCTTCCTGCACCTATCCGGGAGTACCCAGCGGCCTGGGTTATGGCTGTATCAGCATTTCGGGGGTTCCCACGACTCCCACTTTGCCTACTGACTCCGTAACCATTGCCTACACGGGTTATACAGTGGTCTTTTCCACCCCGACCACCTTCAGTGATGTGGTGAGACTGCCCCTTTCAATCTTTGCAGCTCCTTCCAATTCCTTTACCTTCAGCACCAGCGCACTTACCGCTTCCTTCACGGATGCTTCCAGTGGTGCTACTTCCTGGTCATGGAATTTTGGGGATGGCAATACCTCCACCCAGCAGAATCCCAACCATACCTATTCCGCCCCCGGCACTTACCTGGCCTGCCTGGCTACCAGCAACGGCAATTGTGCCGATACCCTGTGCCAGTTTGTGACCGTAAGCAATGCGGTGAGCAACGGCAGCTGCGGACCTGATACGGTACAATATACCTTCAATAAGGCTTCCGGACTGTTGTTCCTGTCGATCAATAACGCCACCTCGGCGGCCTCGGTCGGGCAATACTTCAACGCTCCCCAGCCCCTGACCATCCACGGGTTCGAATTCTTTGCCCGCGCCACCACCCTGCCCAGCGTCAACGTGACCTGTCAGGTATTCCTGGCCGGTGCGGACTCCCTCCCCTTTGGGGCGGCTCTGGCCACGGCCACTGTGGCGGTGGATTCACTCAACGGTCCCCTGGGTGTGTTGCGCGAAGTAGCCACCTTCTCCACTCCGCTGACTCTGAATGCGCCCTATATCGTGGTAATGACCAATAACTCTGCCAATAACGTGGCCCTGGTCTTCGACGATTATACCGTAGGCGACGGTGCCCAGGAATGGCTGGCCGACTTCAACATCGGGGGCAACTGGCTGCGCAGCTACAGTGTGAGCATTGGGGGAAATCCGGCGGATATGGATGCCATTTTCCACCCGATCGTTTCCTATACCATTCAATCCAGCTTTAGCCTGAATCCCGGCTGTCTGACTGCGCCCAACTCCCTGGTGACCTTTACCAACCAGTCGAGCCCGATCTTTTTTGATCGCATGTATAACGTGGCTGAGTTCATAGGTCAGACGAAAGCTTCTTTTACCTGGAATTTTGGAGATGGCAGCGGCCAGGTCAATGCGGTGGATACTTTCCATACCTACCTGACCACGGGCCCTTTCACTGCCACCCTGAGCGACACCCTGTTTGGCTGGACTTCCTTCTGTAATATTGACACCAGCGTGCAACTGAAGGCCGGGCCCGGGGCCAACTTCTCTCAGGTTACCTCCGGTCTGCAGGCCACCTTTACGGATCTTTCCACCGGCAGCCCCAGCACCTGGGCCTGGGATTTCGGGGACGGAAACACTTCCACCACCCAGAATCCTTCCCACACCTACGCAGCTCCCGGTACCTATACCACCTGTTTGATTGTTTCCAATACCACCTGCGACGACACCCTCTGTCTGCCGGTCACCGTGAGTACCACCCCGCTGGCCACCTGCGGACCTGACTCGGTAAAATACACCCTGAACAAGGCCAACGGTCTGGTGTTCCTGGGTATCAATAACGTATCCTCCGCACTCGCGGTGAGCCAGTACTTCAACGCTCCCCAGCCGCTGGACATTTACGGATTTGAATTCTTTGCCCGTTCCACCACCCTGCCCAGCGTGAACGTGACCTGTCAGGTATTCCTGGCTGGTCCCGACTCCATGCCGGCAGGTGCAGCCCTGGCCACTGCCACCGTAACGGTGGATTCTCTCAACGGTCCGCTGGGTGTGCTGCGCGAATTTGCCGCTTTTGGCTCACCCGTTACTGTTTCAGCCCCCTACGTACTGGTCCTGAGCAATAACACGGCCAATAACGTCAACCTGGTATTCAATGACTACACCACGGGCGATGGCGGCATGGAATGGCTTTCCAGCTTCAACCTCGGTGGAAACTGGGTTCGCAGCTATGGAATCACGGTTGGTGGTTTGCCGGCTGACCTCGACGCCATTTTCAATCCGCTGGTGGGTTATAACATCGTAAGCGATTACCAGATCAGCCCCACCTGTCTGCCCGGCCCCTCCACGGTGGTGAGCTTCACCAACCAGAGCAGCCCGGTATTCTTTGACCGCATGTATAACGTGGCTCAGTTCATTGGTCAGCCCGAATTGTCCTTCACCTGGAATTTTGGTGACGGTAGCAACCAGGGTAATGCGGTGGACACCACCCATACCTACCTGACTGTAGGCCCATTCACCAGCAGCCTGACTGACACCCTGTTTGGCTGGACTTCTTTCTGTACCACGGACACCTCCTTTGCGATTAATCCCGGTCCTTCTGCCAGCTTCAACCAGAGCGTAAGCGGCCTGGTGGCTACCTTCACGGATGCATCCGGCGGTACGCCCACCAGCTGGAACTGGAATTTCGGGGACGGAAACACATCCACCACCCAGAATCCTTCCCATACTTATGCAACTCCCGGCAGCTACCTGGTATGTCTGACCGTTTCCAACGGACTTTGTGCAGATTCAATCTGCCAGCTGCTGACCGTAGGCGGTCTGCCTGGAGGTCTGTGTGGCCCCGACACGGTGCAATATACCTTCAATAAGGCTACCGGCCTGGTATTCCTGTCCATCAATAATGCCACTTCGGCTGCCTCGGTAAGCCAGTATTTCAATGCGCCCCAACCCATTACCCTGACCGGTTTTGAGTTTTTTGCCCGCTCAGTGACCCTGCCCACGGCCAACGTGACCTGCGAACTGTACCTGGCCGGTCCTGACTCCATGCCGGTGGGCGCAGCCCTGGCCTCCGCTACCGTAACCGTGGATTCGCTCAATGGTCCGCTCGGCGTGCTGCGCGAATTCGCTCCTTTTGGAGCCCCGGTAACGGTTACAGCTCCTTATGTACTCGTACTGACCAATAACACCGCCAATAATGTCAACGTGGTATTCAATAACTACGCGACCAATGACGGTGCAGGCGAATTCCTGGCCAGCTTCAACATTGGGGGTAACTGGCTCCGCAGCTATGGGGTGACCATCGGCGGATTTGTGGCAGATATGGACGTAATTTTCCACCCGGTGGTGGGATACAGCCTGACGGCCAATTATAATTACAGTCCTTCCTGCCTCTCCAGCCCCAACACCCTGGTGACCTTCAACAACCTTTCCAGCCCGGTATTCTTTGACCGCATGTACAATGTGGCTCAGTTTATCGGCCAGCCGGAATTGTCCTTCACCTGGAATTTTGGCGATGGAAGTGGTCAGGGAAATGCAGTGGATACTTCCCACACTTATGCAACCACTGGTCCTTTCTTCAGCACCCTGGCTGATACCCTGTTTGGCTGGACCAGCTTCTGCTCCGCAGATACCTTCGCGAACATTACTCCCGGCCCCAATGCAGGATTTACCGTCAACACGGTATTGCTGCAGGCCAATTTCACCGACGCCTCCACTGGCTCACCCACCAGCTGGGACTGGGATTTTGGGGATGGCAACACTTCCACCGTTCAGAATCCTTCTCATACCTACAGCGCTGCGGGTAACTACACCGTTTGTCTGGTAGCTTCCAATGCCACCTGTTCTGACACCCTGTGTATGCCGGTGACGGTAACCCTGGGTGTGGGCGGCGGACTCTGCGGACCGGATACGGTGCAATACACCTTTGCCAAGGGAACGGGCTTTATCGGCCTGTCCATCAATAATGCGACCTCGGCCCAGTCAGTAGCCCAGTATTTCAATGCACCCCAGCCCCTGACCATCGAAGGGTTTGAATTCTTTGCCAATGCCGTGGGAGTTCCCAACCTGAACGTTACCTGTCAGATATTCCTGGCTGGTCCCGACTCGATGCCTGCCGGTGCAGCTCTGGCCACCACCATTGTTTCCGTGGATTCTTCCACCGGTCCCTTTGGTGTGCTGCGGGAAGTTGCCATATTCCCCACCGCGGTTACGGTAAATGCTCCCTACGTGGTGGTCCTGAATAACCTTTCGGCCACCAATATGAGCGTGGTATTCTCCGATTACCTCGCCAATGATGGCCAGGGTGAATGGCTGACCAGCTATAACCTGTTTGGCAACTGGACCCGCAGCTATAATGTGAATGTGGGCGGAAATCCGGCTGACATGGATGCCATTTTCCATCCCATCGTGAATTACGACCTCCACGCAGACCTTACCCTCAACCCGGCCTGTATCTCGTCGCCCAATACGAACGTGAGCATGACCAACCTGAGCAGCCCGGTCTTCTTTGATCGTATGTACAACCGTGCTGAGTTCTTCAACCAGACCAAACTTTCCTTTATCTGGGATTTTGGAGATGCGACTTCGGCGGTGAATGCAGTTGATACCAACCATACCTACGTGGTGCCCAATACCTATGCAGTTACCCTTTCGGATACCCTGTTTGGCTGGACCACGGGTTGCTTTGCCGACACGATCGTTACCATTACGGGCGGTCCGACCGCAGCCTTCACCTCCACTTCCACCCTGCTGACGGCTGTATTTACAGACGCTTCCACCTCCAACAGCACCATCACTGGCTGGCTGTGGGATTTTGGGGACGGAAATACTTCCACCCAGCAAAACCCCACCCATACCTATGGCGCTCCCGGTACCTACACGGTGTGTCTTACGGTGACAGATGCATGTGGAACAGATTCGACCTGCGCCAGCGTGGTGATCACCTGTGTGCCTCCTTCGGCCAGTTTCACTTCCTCCTCCACCCTGCTGACCGCATCCTTCACCGACGGATCCACCAGCAGCAATACCATCACGGGCTGGTTGTGGGATTTTGGGGACGGAAACACTTCCACCCAGCAGAACCCCGGCCACACCTATGCGGCGGCCGGTACCTATACGGTGTGCCTCACGGTCACCGATGCCTGTGGAACGGATTCCAGCTGCAGTTCTTTGGTGATTACCTGTAATCCTCCCTCTGCCAATTTCTCCTCCACCTCCACCCTGCTGACCGCCTCCTTTACGGATGCATCCACCAGCAGCAGCACCATCAGCTCCTGGCTGTGGGACTTTGGCGATGGCAATACCTCGACCCTGCAGAACCCCACCCATGTTTACGCCAGCGGCGGCACCTATACGGTTTGCCTCACGGTAAGCGACCTGTGTGGTACAGATTCGGCCTGTAAGTCCGTGGTGATTACCTGTAATCCGCCTTCGGTTAACTTTACTTCAACCTCCACCCTGCTGACTGCCACCTTCACGGATGCCTCCACCAGCAGCAATACCATCACTTCCTGGTTGTGGGATTTTGGCGACGGTAACTCTTCCACCCAGCAAAACCCCACCCATTCCTATGCTACGGCCGGAACCTACACCGTCTGTCTGACGGTAACCGACCTGTGTGGCACGGACTCTACCTGTAAGTCAGTGGTGATTACCTGTAATCCGCCCTCGGCCAACTTTACTTCCACCTCCACCCTGCTGACCGCAACCTTTACGGATGCATCCACCAGCAGCAGCACCATCAGCTCCTGGTTGTGGGATTTTGGCGACGGTAACTCCAGCACCACTCAGAGCCCCACCCATACCTATGCCTCCGCGGGCACCTACACGGTTTGCCTCACGGTGACTGACTTGTGCGGCACGGATTCTTCCTGTAAGTCGGTGGTGATTACCTGTAATCCTCCTTCAGCTGATTTTACCTTCACCTCCACCCTGCTGACCGCAACCTTTACGGATGCCTCCACCAGCAGCAGCACCATCAGCAGCTGGTTGTGGGATTTTGGGGATGGCAACAGCTCGACCCTGCAAAGCCCCACCCATACCTATGCGACCGGGGGCACCTACACCGTCTGCCTCACGGTAACCGACCTTTGCGGTACGGATTCGACCTGTAAGTCGGTAGTGATTACCTGTAATCCGCCTTCCGTAAACTTCTCGGTTACTTCCAACCTGTTTACGGCCAGCTTTACCGACGCTACCGTCAGCAGCAACACCATTTCGGCCTGGGTCTGGGACTTTGGGGACGGAAACAGCTCTTCGGCGCAGAATCCCACCCATACCTACACCAGCGCAGGCACCTATACGGTTTGCCTCACGGTTACGGACATTTGCGGTACGGATTCTTCCTGCCAGAGTGTGGTGATTACCTGTAATCCTCCCGGTGCTGACTTTACTTTCACCACCAGCCTGTTCAGCGCAAACTTCACGGATGCCTCCACTTCCAGCAATACCATTTCCTCCTGGAGCTGGGATTTTGGAGACGGTGGAACTTCAGCTTTCACGAATCCTTCGCACACCTACGCCACCGCCGGCACCTACACGGTTTGTCTGGTGGTATCTGATTCCTGCGGAATGGATACAGTTTGCAAGTCGGTGACCATTACCTGCCCCAACCCGGTTGCGGCCTGGTCAAGCTCCACCAGTCTGCTGACCAGTACCTTTACCGATCTGAGCACCACGGGTACCTCCATCATCAGCTGGGCCTGGGACTTTGGAGACGGATCAACCTCCGCCCTGCAAAACCCGACCCATACGTATTCCAGTGCAGGCAGCTACACGGTTTGTCTGATCGTGAATGATTCCTGCGGCAGCGACACCCTGTGTCAGACCATTTCCATCATCTGTCCTCCTCCGGCAGCTGACTTCAGCTTCACCACCACCGGACAGAATGCCACCTTTACCGACCTTTCGACGGGCACGGGTATCTTCAGCTGGAAATGGAATTTTGGGGATGGAAACCTTGCCTCTGTGCAAAATCCGACTCACTCCTACGCTTCGCTGGGCACTTACCAGGTATGTCTCGACGTGACTGACTCCTGCGGCATCAGCACTTTCTGTGACTCTGTGGAGGTGGATACCTTCATCGCGGTGGATCCGGCTCTGCTGGATTACATGATCTCAGTATTCCCCAACCCGACCCGGGGAGAGGTATTTGTTCAGTTTGAACTCGACCAGCCCCGCGACCTGAATGTCAGGGTGGTGAGCCTGCTCGGACAGGAACTGCGCTCAACCGCGGTATCACAGGCCCACCGCGACCGGATTTCCTTCAACCTGGAAGACCTCGCCGACGGGGTTTACCTGATCGAGGTTCGCACCGACGACGGACGCCTGGTGAAGCGCATCAATCTGATGCGTTGATCCTGATCTCCTGAAATAATCAATCCCCTGTTCTTGCGGACAGGGGATTTTTTTTGCTCCTGAATGGCCCGGCAAAGAGGCATTCTTCGTTAATTGCAGGCATGGCATTCTTCACCGCAAATTTCATCCCCATCCTGTTTTCCGTGATCTTTGGCGGCATGGCTTTGCTGGGAATCAGTCTGAATCTGTTTGCCCGACAAAAACGCCTGCTGCAACTGATGCACGAAGCAGTAGAAAAGAATGAGGATCCGTCTTTGGTGCAAGTCAAACTGTTTCCATTTATCCTGCGGTTGTCCTCCCTGGCCTATGTTTTCAACGCCGTGCCCAATTACGAAGAATTTCCAAAGCTGTACGAGCATCCGGCCATTCAGAAAGTGGCTCTTCGGATTGGAGCATTTACCCGTTTTTACATGTTTGCCTTTCCCCTGGCTTTCCTGACTTTGCTGGCTTTGATGATCCTGGCTGCGTTTGCGGGATAGGGTTTGGAAATTTGGAGAAGGAAAACAAGGGCCTGAGAACTCACCCGCCTGCGGCTACCCTCTCTCGCGAAAGAGGGCCATTGAGGCTCCTCCTTATTGATATGCGCGTAAACTTAGTGAAAAATCAGCCTAATATTATCAGTATCGCAAAGTACGCCAAGATTTTTGGGCCCGGATTGCGTTGGTTGGGGTGGCAAAGGACGCTAAGCTGGACGGTTTTTATTGATTTTGACTTGGCGCTCCTTGCTCCCTTCAACCCACGAAACGCGGAAAACAACCCCTTTGCGATCCCGATAGCTATCGGGATTGCGTGACCCAACCAACAAAACGCATTTCCACTTAGCGACCTTTGCTCCCTCCAACCCACGAAACGCGGAAAACAACCCCTTTGCGATCTTTGCGTGCCCTTTAAACCCCAAAGTTGACGCCTGTGTCCTCATTGAGGGTAAGTCCTTTTTATTGCAATGCGGGGAAAACCCTTCCTTCTAATTCTCCAAAATCTTCGTATTTTGGCTGCTGAATGAGATTTGCCAGACAATTTCAGACTAAACTGTGCACAAGCTAACCCCGGAAAGCCACATATTAAGCCAAATTACGCGCTTCTCTTTTCAGGGGCGGGTATTGCTTTGCTTCATGCTGGCCCTTTTCCCAGTTTGGGGATTTTCTCAGGTAAATTATGCCGTTTCCCCTGAAGGTTATGTTTGTAAAGGAAATGGCGCCATCCGGGTAAAGGTTGAAAACCAGGCAGGCGGCCGCCTGATTGGCAGTTCCGTCAGTTTTGTCGTTTCCAAAACCACGGACCAGTGTGATTTCGGGGGCTCCTTCAATCAAAAGGGAAAAGTCGAAATCCGGGAAGGGAGGATTGACGGACCCACCATTTGGGAGCAGCCTTACCAGGAAGGAATGACCGATCTGGTGGTTTCGCACCCCCTTAATTTCTCCTCCGGGGAGAAAACCTACTTTGCGGTGATCGTTTCGAAGGCCAATTTGTTTTGGGATGGTCCCATTCAAATCAAAGCCACGGGCGAAAAATTTGCCACCCTCAGCCAGGGAAGGATTTCGAATCCTTCTCCCCTGCCCGGTCAAAAGGTAACCTTTTCCGTCACCTACACGGATGCCGGAAATAATCCCCCTGATCTGTTTGCCAGCCGGGTTTTTGTGCTTTGGCCCGGTCGTCAGGAATGGTCGGCCTATTCGCTTTCTACTTCCTCCACTGAATACACCGATGGAGCAGAATTCACCTCAGGACCGCTCAATGTGAGAAGTACGGGCGAAGGAGAAGGCCGCTACCGCTTTGAGTTCAGGGATCAGAATGGAAATGAAGTACCCGGAAGTGAGGAGGAATTCTATTTTGAAGCGGGCAAGGAGAATCTGGCGCCCCGCCTGGCCTCGCCTTCCATTTCACCTTCAGAGCCTCAGATGGGTCAGGAAGTGGAATTTTCTGCCATTTACCAGGACGAGGAAGGTGATGCCCCCCAAAACGGAGCCACTGTGGAAGTGTTGTGGCCGGGTGAATCAGTTTGGAATACCTATGACCTTGCCCCCGCAGGCGACGATTACCTGACCGGGGTGAGATTTTCCACCACCACTTTACCCACGGAAGGGCGCAAGGCGGGGCAGGGCAAATTCCGCTTCAATGTGCGGGAGAATTCAGGAAAACCTGCCCGCCGCAGCGGGGAAGAGTTTGCCTTTCAACTGAAAGAAATCAATTACCCGCCTCAACTCAGCAACTTCAGTACCGTGCCCCTGGTGGCTGTATTTGGCGAAACCGTCACCTTTTCCCTCACCTACACCGACCGAAACGGAGACCCGGCCCGGGATGGCACCGTTTTCGTGCACTGGCCGGGCCAAACCGAGGTGCAGGCCTATGCGCTGAGTACGGAAGGCGCAGATTTCAGGGGTGGAGCAAATTTCCGCAGTCAGGAAATCAAAGTGCAGGGAGATCCGCCGGGACAGGCTGAGTATTGGTTCGAATTTTCGGATGAGAACGGAGCAGAAGCTCCCGAAAACCGTCGCAAATTCACTCTGGAACTTAACTCCATTCCCGAATTGAGCGAGGCCAACGCCTCTCCTAATCCGGCGCCACTGGGAGGCGAAATCACCTTTTCGGTAAGATTCACGGACCGGGATGGCACCGTGCCCGCCTCGGGAGCGGTGCGGGTAACCTGGCCGGGAAAAGGCACTCCCCAAACCTATTCTATGTCGGTGGTGGGAAATGAAAAAGACGGCAAAGCCTTATTTTCCAGCGATCCCCTGCGCATTCCGGGCGATCAGGAGGGTCTGGCTCAATATTCATTTGAGTTTTCGGATGCCAAAGGAGCGCCCGCCCGGGGCAATGAGGTGGTTCACGAAGTGGAAATCAAGCGCATCAATACCCCGGCATTCCTCTCAGAAGCCCTGATGGATCCCCTTTCGCCTCAACCCGGAGCCACAGTTACCTTCAGCATCACCTACACCGATCTGGAAAATGATCCCCCCTCCGAACTGATGGGGCGGGTTTTTGTCACCTGGCCGGGCTTTCCCCGCGAAACCTCTCACCCTTTGACCACCCTGGACGGCGATTTCCGGGATGGAAGCCGTTTCAATTCGGGACTGGTACGGGTAAAAAGCACCACCGCGGGCACCATTCGCTATCGTTTTGAATTTCAGGACGAGGCAGGAAATTTTATTCAGGAAGGAGGCTCAGGGAATTTTGTCACCACGGAAGGGCCGGGCACGGTGGGACAGGGAGCAGGTGCCGTGTATGAGCAGGAAAAGCAGCGGGACAAAGACCAACCTTTGCTTTCTGAGCCTGATCTGAATCCGGATCCGGCCAGATTAGGAGGCAAAGTGTACTTTTCCATCCGCTATCAGGATGAACAGGGCGAAGCACCTCAGGATAATCCCACCGTGAAAGTGCGCTGGCCGGGCCAGGG
Source organism: Bacteroidia bacterium (assembly GCA_020635905.1). Taxonomy (GTDB): domain Bacteria; phylum Bacteroidota; class Bacteroidia; order J057; family JADKCL01; genus JACJYV01. The sequence goes on along the minus strand of JACJYV010000004.1, from coordinate 75,943 downwards.
TGGCTGGCTGCTCTTCCCCATGAAGGGAGAATCTGTGGATTATGAGGGAGGCGTAACTTTCCGCAGCAGTGCGGTCGAGGTTCCTGCGGACAAAACGGGCACTGGCCTGTTTTCATTCCATTTTGCAGATATCAATGGCAAAGAAGCCCTTTACTCGGGCGAAGAATACACCTTTTCCGTTTCGGAAACCAACCGTCCGCCCCGTCTGACTCATCCCCGCCTTGAGCCCAATCCGGGGAATGTGGGCGACGAAATCACCTTTTCCGTGGTTTATACAGATTACGACAATGACGCTCCAGATGACCGTTTCCGCGAAGTCAGGGTTCTCTGGCCGGGGGCAGACGCCTGGGTTTCCTACCCTCTTTCGCTCTCTGAGGGGGATTATTTCTCGGGTGCCACCTTCAGCAGCGGCCCGGTGATGGTGCAGGGTCCTGAGCCGGGTACGGCTCAGTATGAGTTCATTTTTGCCGATCCCAGCGAAGCGGAGGCCGAAGGCAGCGGAATCATGCGCTATTTTGTGGTGGAAAAGAATAACCGTGCACCCCAACTGAGTGCGGCCCGGGTCAGTGAGTCTGAAGTCAAAAACGGAGAATCTGTGAGCTTTTCTGTCACCTATTACGATCCGGAGAATACCCAGCCTCAGGAGGCAGAAGTTGCTATTCTGTGGCCCGGAAGTTCGAATTGGGAGAATTATCCGTTGGTAAAAGCCGCTAAAAGCTACAGCAAAGGTGTGCCGCTGGTCACGGACAAGGTCAAGGTTTTCGGACGGGAAGCGGGTGAGGCTCAGGTCAGATTTAATGTGACGGACGGGGAAGGAAAAACGTACCAGGGAGAGCAACAAATCCTCACTTTCCGAATCAGGAAGGTCAATGAGGATCCGGCCCTCTCCAATCCGGGGGTCGAGGCAAAACGCAATAAGGCGGGCGAAGCCGCTATTTTCCGGGTAACCTATTCTGACCCCGAAGGGGACAAAGCGGGCAAGGCACAGGTCCTGGTTTTGTGGCCAGGCGGGAGCACCTGGGAACCGCATGACATGAAGGGAGGAAAAGGAAAGCCGACCAGCGGGCAGGATTTTGCCACCACGCCACTCCTTTATGAAGGTACTCAGGGCGGCCTGGCCAGTTACAAATTTGAATTCACGGACGAAGCAGGCAATGTGGCGGGCAGTTCGGGCACGGTGTTTCAGTTTGAAGTAAGTCCGGGAACTGGTGCGGTTGTGAATCCCAATCTGACCCAATCCAACCCCAGGGTGGAACACCCCACCCTGCTCCATTCCAAATCTCAGGAGATCGAGTTGGATGGACAAATCTGGATGGAATTTGAAACCCAGTACGTGGATCCTCAAGGCCTGGGTCCTGCGGCCAAATCGGCCCAGGTTCGCTGGCCAGGTAAGCAGGATTGGCAGGAATATCTGTTGGAGCCTCAGGGCGACGATTTTAAGCAGGGAGTGAAATTCAGTACGGGTTCCATTGCCATTCCGTCTGGAGCTACTGGCACGGGCGCGGTGAAGTTCATATTGAAAGACAATGGCGGCGGTGAAGTGAAAGGCAGCGGAGATGCTCTGGCCTTTACGGTGGCGGCTCCCAGCCGTAAGCCCGGCCTCAGCGGGGCCGAAGCCAGTCCCAATACCGTGGTTCCCGGCAAGAAAATGCGCTTTTCCGTGGTCTATACTGATCCCGATAACAAAGCTCCCCGCTGGGGTACCAACCGGGTGCGGGTCATGTGGCCCGGCTACGATGACTGGACTTATTACGCGCTGGAGGCTGACGGACAGTTTTTCAGTGAAGGAGTGCAATACCTTAGCCCGGCCATCGAGGTCAAATCTGCCGCGGAGGGAGAGGGGAAATATCAGTTTCTGTTCGAAACTCCCGACGGGCAGCCTGCCCGGGGAGAAGATCAGGAGCATACTTTTGCCATTGCCCTCAACCGCATGGATTTTCCCTATCTGAATGCTCCCAAAGATGGACAAAAGGGGCTGCAAGCCCCGATCGAGTTTGCCTGGGAGGGCATTGAAGGCGCCGACCGTTACCAGATTCAGGTCTCAACCGACCGCGAAAGCTGGAGCCCCGAGCGGGGTTTTGGCAAATTCATTTACATGGATCAGGTCGCTTTGGAGCCCTCCTACATCTGGTACGGCCAACTGATTCCCGGCGCGACCTATTACTGGTCAGTGCGGACTTTTGGGGGCGAAAATGCCCCTTCTGAGTTTAGCAGCCCGCGGAAGTTCAGGGTTGAATAATAATCCATTTTTTAGCCAAGGCATGCCCTGGTTGTATCGAAAGAGTAAAAGATGCCCGGGGATAAGCCCCGTTTAGAGCTCGCAGCTTGAAGCCTGCAGCTCACAACTCCACCAAAATCTTACCCATTTGCTCGCCTGCGGCCATGCGGCGGAAGGCCAGGTTGATCTCTGCAAAGGGATAAATCCGGTCGAGGGTGGGGCGAATCTGGTGACTTTCCACAAACTTGAGGTAGGCCTGGAAGTCGCCGGGACTGCCCATGGTGCTGCCGAGGATGGATAATTGTTTCCAGAACAGGATTTGTGGGGTCAGATCGGTGATCTTGCCGCGGGTGCCGCCAAAGTTGACGATCCGTCCGCCGGGATTGGCGGCTTTGAGCAATTCGTTGAAGCCATCTCCTCCCGCGCCATCCAGAATCACATCAAATCCTCCAGCCAGTTGGGAAAGTTCCCTGGACCAGTTTTCCGACTTGTAACTGATGCCTCCCATTGCGCCCAGGGCCTTGCAGGCTTCGATTTTTTCAGCCGAACCCGAGGTCACCCAGACTTCTGCGCCTGCGGCCACTCCCAGCAATAAACCAAACTGGGCCACGCCGCCGCCTGCCCCGGAAATCAGCAACTTCTCCCCTTTTTGCAGCCCGGCCCGGGAAAATAAAGCCCGGAAAGCGGTCAGACCAGCCAAAGGCAATGCCGCGGACTCGGTGAGGGTCAGGTGCGGGGGTTTGGGATACAGGTACTCTGCTCCCAACTGCACATATTCAGCGAAGCAACCATTGTCCGGCAGACCCAAAATCTTAAAATCCCGCCCCTGGCAGGCTTCCCCTTTGCCCCAATTATGACTCGGATTGATGATCACTTCCTTTCCAAGCCAGGAAGAATCAACCTTTTCTCCCAAAGATTCAACCACCCCGGCCCCATCAGAACCCAGGATAATGGGATATTTGAGCCCGGCATATTGTCCCTGCTGAATCCAGACGTCACGGTGATTGAGGGCCGCGGCTTTGATCCGCACCCGCACTTCTCCCGGTTGGAGGTCGGGCAGAGTGAAGGATTCGATTTGCAGGTCCTGATTTTTTCCGTGGAGAATGGAAGCTTTCATTTTAATTGGGTTTTTCCGTGGTAAAGGGTCTAATTTACGGAAAGAAGGATAGGGAATGGGAAAAATTGGCGGGGATTTTGAGAAGTATGAAAGATGTCATTCAATTGGATGAGTGGAATAATTTCCAGCAAGTGATTCAGGGAAATTGAGTAAAGATAGGTGCTCAGAGGCCAAGGCATTCTGACTGTCTCAAAAGTCAGGGAAGGTGTCGATAGTCGGGAGAAGCAATCTTGCATGGCTATTTGACCACTTTGGAGGACTTTAGGACCGCAAGATTGCTTCGTACCTCGCAATGACATTCATTTTGAGACAGCCTCCATGCCCTGGCTGCATCAAAATGGAATATCAGGGGATATTATGCTATCAGGGGCGTAGGTTTTTCTTTTGCTGATCCCGAATTAATCCCACATTTTTACCGCATGAATGCAGTCACGGGCGCCAACGGATTTGTGGGAAATGTGCTGGTCAGAGAATTGCTGGCCCAGGGGAAGCCAGTCAGGGGCCTGGTGCGCAGTAACCGTCCCTATGCGGCTTTGGAGGGACTTGAATTTGAGCGGGTTCAGGCCGATTTGGGTGATTATGAGAGTCTGGTCAGGGCATTTGCGGGAGTGGAGACAGTTTTTCATGCGGCCGGGATGGTGACCATCATGCCGGGACTATGGAAGGAATTGTATGAGGCCAATGTGGTGGGTACCCGCAATGTGATCGCCGCCTGTCTGGCGTGCGGGGTCAGGCGGCTGGTGTACACCAGTTCGGTTTCGGCCCTGCCCGAGGCAGCGCCGGGGCAACCCATGCGGGAAAGCCGCGATCATCCCCTGGAGCATCTGGTCGGAAATTATGCCAAAAGCAAGGCCATGGCCACCCGGGAGGCCTTTCAGGCAACAGAGAAGGGATTGGAAGTGGTGGCGGTCATGCCCACCGCGGTGACCGGTCCCTTTGATTTCGGCCCTACCGCCACGGGTGATATGTTGCAAAAAGTGGCCCGTAGAAAACTCCCTGCCCTGGTGAACGGAGCCTATAATTTTGTAGATGTGCGGGATGTGGCCCTGGGCCATATTCTGGCTGCCGAAAAAGGAAAGTCAGGGGAAGTGTACATTCTGGGGGGCGAACGCATGACCGTAAGGGAACTGGTGGACCTGACTGCCCGCCTGGCCGGGCAAAGGAGCCCGGGCCTTACCCTGCCCAAATGGCTGGTCCAGGGCCTCAGTTACGGTGCTTTGCTCTATTATTGGACTTTTCCCAAAGTCTCCCCCACCCTCACGCCTTACGCGATCTATTCCCTTTTTGCCAATTCACATTTTGACCTTTCCAAAGCCAGGAATGAACTCGGCTATTGCCCCCGTTCGGTGAAAGAATGTGTGCAGGATTCTTTGGACTGGATGCGGGAGGTGGGGAGGATTTAAGCTTAGGGAACCCCTAAAAACTACGAATCTCTGCGTTGGACTTGGTCTTCTTTGTTTTTAGGGGTTCCCCTTATCCCTGGTTATACCCTTCCCGTGCTTCTTCAGCCACTCAATGGCTCTCAGCACAGATTGATCCAGGGACAAATCCCGAAAATTATTACCTCCTTCAATGGTTTCATCAGGGGAAATGGAAGTTCCAGTAAAAAGATTGCCTGCCCGGTCGGCATACCAGCTTTCGGTCAGTTGGAGAACTACGCGGTCGCTCATGGGGAGCCAGGAAACGGTGGTGGTATAGCCAGCGGTTTCCTCCCCCAGAAACCAGGTTCGGGGCCGATTCCTGAAGGCAATGGCCACCACTTCGCCCGAGCTGGAAGTCCCTGAACTGATGAGCACCACTACCGGGGCCTGTTCCAGATGGGGAGCCTTGAGGCGACCCAGGCCGTAGCGGGTCACCTGGTAATCGCCCAGATACATTTCACGGTCCCTGAGCAGCCACGGCTGCTCGAAATTGGAGGCCGGGTCGGCAAAGGCCCCGACTTTCTGATTGCCCAGCAGGGGCGAAAGTCCGGTGAGCATGGGAAACATGGTGCCCCCGCCATCGAGGCGCAGATCGAGAATCCAGCCGCGGATGCGGCCTCTCAGGTGGATTTTGCAGATGGCCTGAAAAATCTGGTGGGCCCGGGCGGAATCTTCAGGTCCGAACAACATGCCCGGAATCCGCAGATAGCCGTAATTGCCCCCCACCACTTCAGCCCGAAAGGGTACTGAACTGCTTCTGTACTGAGCCAGCAACAGGGAATCCATCTGCAGCGAGGTTTCCTTCCAGGGACGCACCACGCCCACATAAGGAACATTATCCACCCAGATCCGTCCGTGAAAGTCATTCAGTTCCTTCAACATCAGTTTGACTGCTTCCACCAACCCCTGCTCGGCATGAATTTCCCGCATAGATTGGCCCAAAGTGGTCCAGTTCACCTCATTTCGATGCACAGAGTGGGTTTCGCTGTAGGCAATGATACTGTCCAAAACCGCCAAATCCCGGACTGGATCCTGGGCCCGGACCCATTGAACCGTCAAAATCAAAACCAGAAACAAGGTTGAGAAATGATATCTCATGGGTTACTTTTCGGCAAAATACAGTCCCCGCCCGGTTATTCCTTTGGGATCGTGAACCACGGAAAGACCTGCTGCGCGGAAAGCCTGGAAGTTTTCCTCCACGGTAAACATGGCCAGTTTGTGAATTTCCTCCATTTGAATCACCCCTTCAGAGGTTCCTACCAGGTATTTGAAATCCATGACAGAGAGGTTTCCCTCCGACTTGCTCACATTCATGCGGCAGATTTTCAGGTCTTTGCTGTCGTAATTGAGCATGTGCACGGCCCCATCCCTCCAGACCTCTGGCGTAAACCAGGGTTCCACAATGATCAACCCACCGGGATTGAGGTGGCGGGCAAAAGACTCCAGGGTCGATACAAGATTGTCATAGGTTTGCACATACCCGATCGAACTGAAGAGGCAAAGGACCACATCGTACTGCTTCTGCAAATCAAAATTAGCCATATCCCCCACAAAAAATTCCCCGTTCGGGTTTTTGAGTCGGGCGATTTCCACAAAATCAGCACTGATGTCGAGGCCATCCAGTTGATAGTCTTTCAGGAGCCATTTGTGGTGCTCAGCGGTGCCGCAACCTACATCCAGGATGGTTTTGCACTGAGGTCGTTGGGCCTGAATGGCCTCCGCAATATCTGCTGCCTCCTTTTCATAATCCTTGAAGGAATACAACTGATCGTAAAACTGGGCGGTTTTGGTGAACATGAGGTAGTCTGTTTAATCTCAATTTGCAGTTAAAATAAGGAAATTTCAGTACTGGGTGCGGTGAAATTTGTGGTTATCATCCACGGGCATCTTGTGCTCCCCAAACCATTTGAAAAACGCATCCCATTTTTCCTCATTGGCTTCCCGCCAGACATCAAATCCGTCCTCGTCGCCCATCATCAGAATCCAGTAATTATAGGCCTCCATGTGGCCCGCTTCTTTTATCTCCTTTTGCCAGTCAAACAGCTGGTTGGGATACTTTTTGCCATGCCCCATTTGGAAATAATTCTCTACAAACAGGGTGCGAATCACATTCAGGGAATTGATATCCACCTTTCCCACCAAGGCGACGGCCATCAGCAGAGTAGGTTCATAGGCCATGAGGGGAAAGGGCAATTTGAGGTTTTCAGGATCGCTCAGATCATCCACGGTAATGGTATTTTGCTGGCTGAAACTCACGGTCATGGAGGTGTCATTCTCAATCTTTATTTCGCTCACATAGGTATCATAGAGTATTTTGCTGATTTCGGCCGTTCGTTTGGTGTTGCGTTCCATATTCATGAATAATTCGCCATAAATCATGCCCCACACCTCCTCAGAGGAACTGCAAAAGAGCTTCGCAGCCCAGTAGTAATTGGAAGGAAATTTGGGATCAGCCTGGATGCCCGCTTCGAAATAATTCAGGGCTTTGTTGAACTCCTTTTTGCCCATTTGCATGATCCCGCTCTCCAGGTACAAAATCCCCTCATTGGGAAAGAGTTCCAGGCCCTTATTATAGGTTTCAATCGCCTTTTCGCTCTTGCCCAGGTTGTCGTAGCAATTGCCCAACAACTGGTAAACCCGTCCGTGCACATCTTTGTATTTCAGCAAGCCTTCCAGTTGCTTGGCGCATTCTTTGTACTTTTTCTGGGCATACAAGGCGTACCCAATCTCATAAGGATACAAAACGGTGGACGGATCGAGTTTGTGGGCTTCTTTCAGCAGTTGGATGCTTTCTGCGAACTTGCCTTCATCCATCATTTTTACCGCATTAAAGCCCATTTCGTAGGCTTTTTCTTCTTTGGTTTGGGCAAATGCGAAGGTCCCGCACAGCAGGAAAATCAGCAGGATTAATTTTTGTTTCATGGTGGGTATTCAGGTAAAGGATTCAATTTAACAAAATGTGTGTTGTGAGGCAAGGGGGAGGGGAGCTTTCAGCGGTCAGCGATCAGCAGTCAGCTATCAGCAGTCAGCAGTCAGCAGTCAGCTATCAGCAGTCAGCCCCTAATGCATTTGTGGGAGGGGTTAGTGTTTTGGGGGAATGATTTGCTGGAACGTCCTGGACGGAATCTCCGAGACGAGAACTTGTGCCTCCTGAACAGGGGCGAAAAGGGCGTCATGTCATTGCGATCGAAGAGAAGCAATCTCACATAGTAGGTACTATTGGTGGGTTGTTGCCATGTGAGATCGCCACGTTGCACTCGCGATGACAATGGCGTTCTGTCATTGCGATCGAAGAGAAGCAATCTCACTTTGTATACACTTATAATGGGCTGCAACCTTGTAGGATCGCCACGTTGCACTCGCGATGACATTGACGTCATGTCATTGCGATCGAATAGAAGGAATCAAATCCTAAAATTATCACTATCCCAACCTGAAAAATTTGCGGAATTAGATAATCATAAATCAATACTGATTCCTCATCAATTCCTCCCATTCTGGGTTTAGCCCTTCAATTAACTGAATTTTCTTCGCCCTTGAGCCAGCTTTGATTTGTTTTTCCCTCAGAATTGCATCATTCACATTTGCGTGTTCTTCGAAATAAACCAATCTGTTTAAATTATACCTCGAGGAAAATGAACTGATTTTTCCTTCTCTGTGCTCCGCAATCCTTCGGTGAAGGTCATTTGTTATTCCAGTATAAATTACCCCGCCGGGGCGATTGGTAATAATGTAAACAAAGTAGGATTTCATAATTTAAAGATAAGGTTCTTTTGATAATGGATTCATAAAATTGGCCCTTCGCTTAAGGGGATGTAATGGAAAGTTGGCGATGACAATGGCGTCCTGTCATTGCGATCAAAGAGAAGCAATCTCACTTTGAGTGCACTAAGGATGGGCTGCCACCACGAGAGATCGCCACGTTTCACTCGCGATGACATGGGTGTCATGTCATTGCGATCGAAGAGAAGCAATCTCACTTTGTATGCACTAAAGATGGGGTGCAACCTTGTGAGATCGCCACGTTGCGCTCGCGATGACAGGGGCGTCCTGTCATTGCGATCGAAGAGAAGCAATCTCACTTTGTATACGCTAAGGATGGGCCGCAACCTTGTGGGATCGCCACGTTGCACTCGCGATGACGTGGGCGTTCTGTCATTGCGATCGAAGAGAAGCAATTTCACTTTGAGTGCACTAAGGATGGGCTGCAACCACGAGAGATCGCCACGTTGCACTCGCGATGACATGGGTGTCATGTCATGGCGATCGAAGAGAAGCAATCTCCCTTTGTATGCACTAAGGATGGGTTGCAACTTTGGGAGATCGCCACGTTGCACTCGCGATGACAATGGCGTCCTTTCATACCAGAGAAGCAATCCTGCAATATGGAAAGGAGGAAGGAAATCTATCATTTCCCCCAAAACCTACTTCGCCATATTCATTACGGGCTGAATTTCACCCCCAGGGGCGCGGTAAAAGATGCCTTTCTCTGCGGGCTTGCCGTAGAGCGCGGGGATCAGATATTTCCCTTTGTCGCGGTCGGTTTTGTCTACTTCCACCTGGCGCTGGTCGGGATTTTGCTGGAAATAGGCATCGTTGCGCTCGGCGATCAGCATCCAGGAGACTTCCATGCCGGGGTTGCCACCTGCGATCACAAATTCATTGCCCTGCACTTTCTGCTTTACATAGACCTGGGCAAATGCTCCAATGGGAGTCAGGTGGTAGGAAAATTCGCGGTTGATGGCCTGAAAATAGGCGGGCAATTCCACCCGGGCTTCGCCCTGGGCATCCAGTTGCACCGTGCCACGGTACATGTTGAGCACTTCGTTGGATTCGAGAGAAAAGTGGCGCAGATACTTGTTTTCGGGGTCCGCGGGGTGGTCGATGTTGAATGATTTTCCACCCGTAGCGGCAAAAGACCCGTTGGAATAGACCCCGTAGGCCCCGGCCACGCCCCCGCTGTAACGGTCTTCACCAAATACCCCGTAATAGCCGCGTCCGGCCACACCCACGCCGTTGCCAGTGCCATTCACATCATAATTTTCGGCATAAACTGCGTATCCGTTGCGGTAATTGGTTTCTCCCACGAGGCCATTGAAGCCCACCCCGCGGACCCCGTGCCCACCGTTGGTGCGCAGGTTGCTGCCGTACACGGCCTGCTGGGCCGTTGCGGTGGACATGACCTGCCCGGACACGCCGGGTGCGGCCCCGGTCGAGTTGCCCACCACGGCTGAAGCCAGGTTGGAGGTGCTGTTGGTGGAGGCCTGAATGGTGCTGAAGGTATTGCCTGCGGTATAAGATTCGGCCCGGATAGCCACCCCACCCGTGGTGGTGAGGTCTGAACGCAAGCCAATGCCATTGGCGCCCGTGGTGTTCAGGTCGAGCCCAACTCCGTTGGAAACGGCGCTGTTGATTTCTACTGCCCCGGCATCTGCAGTAATGATGCGGCCCGCTCCGGCGCCACCAAAATCGTAAGCCCCGTCGAGGGTCACGCCACCGCCAGTCGCAGGCTGCCAGGTTCCGTTGCCTGAGGCATCTGTTTTCAGCACATAGCCATTGACGGCACCCGTAGGCAGGGTGAATCCGGTCATGCGGGCCGTGCCGTTCACATGGAGTTTGGCGGCGGGAGCACTGGTGCCCACCCCGACATTGGTTCCGTCGTTGTAAAGGATACTGTTGGCGGTCCAGGAGCCCGATGCGTAGCGCAGGGTCTGGCCATTGGTGCCCGAAGGCAGGGGATTGGGTACGTGGGTGGCGCTGTCGGCGTAATCTGCGGTATTGGCGTGGTTGGCATTGGCAGCCAGCCAGGCGTAATTGGCAGTATCTGCATGGGTGGCCGAGCCGGCGGTATTGGCATAATTGGCCTGATCAGCATTTTTTGCCGTGCTGCTGTAAAGGGAATATGGCACACTCAGGAATTGGTTGGTGCCCATGAGCAGATAGGATGATCCCCCGGAGGGATCCATTTCCACTTTGAGAAAACGTCCTGCCGCACCCCAGTTAATGGTATTAAAGGCGCCCGATTGCACGGTTCCCGCCCCGATGGCCAGGGTAAAAAGTCCAAATTGGTTGGTCGAGGTGGAATGAGTCTCTGTATAAAGAGAAGGTCCCAAAGTGGATCCGTCGAGGATGGAAAAGCGGATCGAAATGGCCGTATTGGGCAAGACATTGCCGTTATTGTCGCGGGCAATGCCCTGATAATTGATGGCCTGGGGAGCCTGGGCAAGCACAGTCATCCCGAGCAAAAGCAGGATTGCGGTAAAAAGGTGGGTACGCATGATTTATTTCAGTTGGAGGTAGGACGGTTCAATTGAGCTTTGTAGGGTTCAAATTCCATTTTCTGGTGCATATTATCGCCCAGATAGGACAAAATGGGCTTCAGATCGGGTGCATTGTAATAGCCGGGCAAAGGCTGAAGCATGTTGAAACGTTCATCCAGAATGACACAGGTGGGAAATTTCAGTTTGCTGTCGAGCAGGGTCACGGCCAGTTGGTGGTAACCTGCACTGCCGCGCTGTTCGTATTTGTACACGGTTTCACCTACGGTGATGTCGCCTTTCTGCTGGGCATTGAGCTTGACCGCCAGATAGTTGCGATTCATTTCAGCAATGATGCCTGGGTCAGTAAAGGTGGATTGATCCATTTTCTTGCACCAACCGCACCAGTCCGTATAAATGTCGATGAAGATTTTTTTCTTCCCGTCCTGATTGCGGACCATGGCTTCCTCAAAGGTCATCCACTCAATTTTCTCCTTCGCTCCGTCGGGCGTCTGGGCCTGGAGGTGGGTAAAAGGGAAGAAAATGAGCAAAAGAAAGGTAAGCAGCAGTAATTTTTTCATCATGATTGAATATCCCAGGCAATCAGCGCCCCAATTTGTTCGACGCTCATTAAAGATAAGGGATTTCCGTCTTTTTTGATGCGGTGGGCGAAGAATTTCAGGCTGGGATCGACCCAACCCTGGGTCTCGGGATCACGTTCTGCCACCAGCAGGGCCATTTGATACAAAGTGGTAAGGCGGGCAAAGGCGTATTTTCCTTCCAGCTCGAGTTCATCCTGGCTCTGACCGGCCATTTGCCTGAATTTGCCCTGCAAAGCCAGCCATTCGGCCTGCATGACCTCCTTATATTCCCCTGCCTGAGGCAAAATTCCCTGAATTTCAGTGGCCATGGCCTTCAATCCCTCTGATTTGCCCAGAGCACGCAGCATGTCCAGGCTCATGATATTGCCGGCGCCTTCCCAAATGGGAAGCACCATCACGTCGCGCATGATGCGGGGAAGCGGGGTATCTTCGATATAACCCATGCCACCCATCAGTTCCATGCACTCGCGGGCCAGGTAGCAGGCCGTTTCAGCCGACCATTTTTTGACCATGGGGGTCAGCAGGCGCAACAACTGGCTTTCGGATTCGTCGCCGTTGTCGGCGGCGTCGAGGGCCCGGATAGCACGCCAGACGAGGTAAAAATTGGCGGTATGGAGGGCGCCCAGTTCCAGGAGTTTATCCCTCACCAGAGCATGCTCAACCGCAATCCGCCCAAAACTGTGGCGGGCATTCAGGAATTGCCAGGCTTCGATCAGGGCTCTTCGTCCGCCGGCCAGGGCAGCCACCGAGTTGTAAAGGCGGGAGAGGTTGATCATCTGGGCCATGATGGGAAATCCCTGGAATTCCTCCCCCACCCTTTTGGCGGCGGTATTTTCCATGATTATTTCAGCGCTGGCCATGGAGCGCACCCCCAGTTTGTCTTTGAGGCGAATGAAATTCATGTGGTTTTTGCGGCCGTCGGGAAGGTTTTTCTCCACCAGAAAGATGGAGAGGCCGCGGGTGCCGCGGATATTTTCGTCGGTGCGGGCCAGGGCGAAGATCAGTTCTGCATTGGCATTGGAACAAAACCACTTTTCCCCGTTCAGCACGTAATTTGCCCCCTCGACCTGGGTGGCTTTGACCAGATTGGCCCCCACATCCGAGCCACCAGCCTTCTCGGTGAGAAACATGGCGCCCGTGAATAATTCCTCTGCCCGGTCCGTGTAGATGTGGGGCAAAAGTCGCTGGCGATCTTCCTCCTCGCAAAAGAGGTCGATGAGGCGGGCCACTCCGTCGGTCATGCACAGGGGGCAAAACTGGCTGAGTTCGGTCATGGCAAACAGCAATCCCGAGGCGAAGCCGAGGCTGTGCGATTCCCGCCTGAAATTTTCCCGCAGGGTGGGCTCCCATTTGACCCGAAACATGCCAGACTGCACTGCATGGTCGAGCAGGCGGTCGTAGGAAGGGTGAAAGCGAATCTCATTGATCTCTTCGCCCCAGGTGTTGCGCTTGATCAGCTCGGGTGTTTTCTTGTCGGCCAGGGACGAAAGTTCATTCATGGGACCGGCGGCGGCGGCCCCGGTCAGAATCCATTTCTCCTCCATGCAGGCGTACCCTTCGGGAGATATATATTTTCGCAGCCAGGCCCGCAGCATGCGGTCGCTGAAAAAAAAGTTGGCGCTTTCTTTAAAATTTGCTGACAAAACCCGGTTTTGACCTGTTTTTCGCGTATCTTGGGATATGGTCTGAGACTGGGAGGTGGAATTTTCGGTCATCATAATTGAAAGTTATGAAACAATCCCGAAAAGATTCCGTTTTTCCTTTAGGTTTCAGGCCTTGATTAAACAGATCCAACTGCATGGAATTAAAACAATTCATGGTGGAAGTATCTCTTCCTAATGTTCTTTCCCCAAAGTTCATTTCCCTTATTCCTAAACAAAGGGCCATGATCAATAAGCTGGTGAATCAGGGCAAAATCAGCAGTTACACCCTGGCTCTGGACCGCAGCAAATTATGGTCTGTTTTTGTGGCCGAATCCGAAAAGGAAGTGGAGGACATTCTCAACCGCTGGCCCATCATCGAGTTTATGGATTACGAGATTTACGATTTATTTTTTCACGAAATGGCGGCCAATGCGTTGCCTGCGATTAGTTTGAATTAGGGTGGACAGGTTTTTGGGATTTTTAATTGGGCATAAAACCCAATTGCAACTTATCTGATTTGGTCAGGGAAATAAAGAAAGCCTCCTCCAGATTCGTAAAGGAGGAAAGGCTCTGCCAATTCAATTTCTCATGGCAAGAAGGTTTTGGGGCATTTTCATACAGCCAGTCAAGCATTTCCAAGGTTATCACCTATATCCTGAATCAAAAGGAACACCACCAACGGAAAACTTTCAGACAGGAATACAAGGAAACTCTGGAAAAATTCAAGATCGATTACCAGGAGGAGTATTTGCCCATTACAGATTAACTTGAGATACTTGCAAAAAGCCAGAAATTCCTCTCTTATTTTCTGAAAAATACATCAATCCACAAAATCCCAGCCCGTATCAGGGTCTACTGGTATCGAGTGATCCTCCATTTCCGTATCCTCGTGTTCTACAGAATCTACCTCCATTTCATGACTTTCCACAGGTTCAGGTTCAACATAAGGAGTTCGTTGTTCCATCAGCAAATTCACCCATTTGCCAGCCAAATCCTTTACTGAATCGTCCGATTCAAGTTCTGAAACATCCGCATTGGCCATGATCTTTGCCAGCAAATCGGCCCTCATTTGCGTATCCGTGAGTGAGTTGTCCCCGACAATGGAAGCAAAACCCACCTCAAGAGAGTCTATAGATGGCTCCCCTTTGCCGAAAAGCCAATCTTTTTCTGCAAGCAGCCTCTTTTGGTGCAATTCATCGGTCTTGACCTTGTCTTTCGAAACATCCACCTCCTCACCCTCCAGCAAAATATCGCTACCATAAGTCGAATCAGGATGCATATCCCTCAGGTCATTCAAGTAAGCACCCAATTCAACCTCGTAATCTGCCTTCGTTACTTTTTTAAGTTTTTTTCCTGAGGTCAACTGTTGGTAGTAATAAGTCGCATAATCAAAGCTTTTTTTATACGCTTTATAATAGGCAAGGTACCTGTTCCAAAGCACATCATTTGGATCATACCCATCACTGATGGTTCCATATTCCTTCAAAATCCAATTCCAGATGTCGCTATTATCCAGGATGATTCCCTCTGCCAGCCATTTTTCATACTTCTCGATCGAACCGTAGTTCAATATCCGTTCTATTGCCACCAGGGTACCGTGGGCAATGGTGTGCGGTCCCTGGCGGGTATTTCCCATCATGGCCCCATATTTGGTCTTGCCTCTGAGCTGAATCACGCCTGAATCAGAGGAATCCGTTTCCATGGATTTCAGTTGCAAGGGGGCTTCCTGAACCATGCCCACTGGAATTGTTTCATTTCCCTTTTCCCCTGCGGCTGGTTCTGGTCGCCACCTGCTTTGCACATAGGAATCGGCCATGGCCTTCATTTGAACGGCCTGCTGCACCTGCGGGCTGTCGTTGATGATCTGTTGAAAATTCTGCTGTGCAGCTACTTCAGGTCGATTATCCTGGATGGGATTACCCTGTTCCACCAGGGAAGCAGATTCTATTGTCTTTTTTACGCCCCCAAAAGTGGATGATTCCGGGGTCTTGTTTGCATGAGAGTTCATCTTTTTGAATTTCTTTTCTTCCTCAGAATTGGGTTAATACAGCCTGACCGGCATTTTGCCCGACAGAACCTTAACAGATAAATTCAAAAAATCAGAGCAAATTTCCATTCATTTCTCCCCTTGCCATCTCCCCGAGCCTGATGAATCCTGGCCTGACCGGGGTTAAGGGGTAAAAACAGGATAAAAGTCCGTCATGCAGATTTGCGACGATTTTTGAAATATCCAGAACAGGGTTGGCTTCTCAATAAGACGTTCGTTTCCTGAATTTTGCAAAAATATTTCATATATGCAAAACATGTATAACTGAACTGTTTCTCAGAATCCAGGTCTATTAATCCTTTGTACAACCCGGAAATGGTTTATTTCTGCACCCTTTTTCCCTGAAAATAGGTCACCACAAAGGCGTCTGAATAGCCACGTTTTTGCAGAATATCACGGACTTTGGCGGCTTCGGCATAATGGCTGAATTTGCCAATGGTATAGCGTTTGAGCTCGCCTTCCTTCTCGATGATCAGATCGCGGTAGTACTCACGCAGATTGTAGAAGTACATTTGTTTGCCTTCCCCGCTGAAAAGTCCGATTTGCACCCGGTAAATCATTTTACTGTTGTCAAAATCGGATTCAGCTTCCATGCTTTCAGGATTAACCTGGGTCCCCGTTTCGGGTTCAGGGGTATTTGCAGGGGTTTCTCCCGGGAGATACACCATTTCGGCCTGGCGGGTGGCCAGCCCCTGGTAGGCGGCGCCCAGGTTGGAAAGATCACGGGGATCGTACTTGATTTTGGAGGCCAGCTCGCCCGAAAGGCCAATGATGCGGAATTCGGTGCGGCGGTTGACCTGGTGAGCGAGTTCGTTGCAATTAACCCCATTGACGCAGTCATTCATGGTTTTTTGCTCGCCGTAACCCACAGCCACCATGCGTTCCTTTTTCACCCCAAATTCCTGCAAAAATTCCACTGCACTCTCCGCCCGCTTCTGAGCCAGAAAAAGGTTGTAATCGTCCTCGCCGCGTGCGTCTGTATGCGAACTCAATTCCACGGTTATGGCGGGATTATCCTTGAGAAAGGCCGCCCATTTCATCAGTTCACGGGCTGCATCCGCACGGATATACCATTTGTCGTAGTCGTAATACAGGTTGTGCAACACTATGATCTGGTCCATTTCGGCCTTCAACATCTGAAAATCCTCTTTGAGGAGCACATTGGGAGCCACATCCACGGTGGAAACGGTCTGACGGCGGGTAAAATAGCCTTGTTTTTCCACAATCACGGTGTAGATATTATCCCGTTCCAGCGCCAGGTAAAATTGAGCCCCATCCCCGCTCAGGGTATAGGTTTCTTCCAGTTCGGGCCCTTCCAGTTTGAGAATGGCCCCTGCTTTGGCCAGGGGTTCCCCTTTTGCATCTACCAATCTTCCTTCAAACAGGAATAATCCCGGATTTTCAGCCAGGAAGGAGGACAGGTCTTTGCCGGGATGGTTTTCCAGGCTTCCCTTGATGTCGCCAAAACGGCGGGTTTGGGATTTTACCGTGGCCTTGGGAACGGAATCCACCGGGGTTGCCGTTTTCACGGAGGCTTTGGGCACGGAATCGGTCGGTTGAGCCGTTTTTACCGTGGCCACGGGATTCTGGGTGCGGGTGGTGATTGCCACTTTTCGGGCAGCCAACAGGGAATCCTCCCGCTCAGCCATGCGTTGATACCAGGTGGAATCTACCACCAGAATTTTCCTTTCCAGGCAAAATTCACACTGACGGTCCGCGCGACGGGTCAGGCCTTTGGCCGTTATTTTGAGGGTATGCTCGCCCGTCTCCACAAAGGAAGCCTCAAAGGGATTGCCCTGCACCAATTGTCCGTCTGAAGTGCTCCATTCGTAAGTGGAAAAGCGGCAGCCGCGCTCCTGGGCGATGGCTGAGAAGGTATTATTGGAATGGGCCAATACGGTTTTTGGGCCAGCAATAAAAACGTCAGGGAAATCCTCCACTACAAACTCATAGGTGGTGACGACGGCCAAAACCTGCTCTGTTTGGGGATCCAGCTGGGATAATTTCACCAGATAAGTGTCGGGTTGGGCATAGCAATGCCCGACTTCCAGGCCCCGCAACAAGGTTCCATCCCCCAGATCCCATTCATAAATCAGGTTGGAATTTTCTTTTTGGGGAATGCCTGTTTCGTAAAAATGGTAGCAAAACTGATTATTCTGGCTGAGGCATTCTCCTTTGATTTTCGCCTCAGGCCGATCGCGAAAAGAGCCAATCAGGGGTTTTTCGTCCTCTCCAAAACTGGCTTCAGGCTCGGGAATGATGACCAGTTTTTTGGTGGCACAGGCCGAGCAATAGTCGGTCAGCGGGTCCTCTCCGGTTATCCTGAGGCGAATTTCATATTCGCCGGGCTCACGGAAGATGTAAGGCGTTCTGATTCCATTGCGGACAAATCCCCGGCCAAAATCCCATTCATACTGGTTGATATTGCAAGCCTCCAGGGCCGATTCTGATCCGTCGAAATAAACCTCAGAATTTGCATAAACCGTGTCAGGACTGGCGATGTAAACCTGGGTTGGATCTTCCAGATTCAACTCATATTCAGCCACATTGATGAATAAATCCCCCGAAGCGCCATCCACCACATTGAGACTGACAGTGTAAGTGCCGGGCCCTTTGTAACAATGGTCCACGGTGATGCCCCGCTGGGTTTGGCCATCTCCAAAATTCCATTCATACACGAAACTCGAATCCACCAGCAGGGCCGGGTCCGTATTCCTCTCGAAGAAGGTCAGGCAGTAATTTTTACTGCGCTGAAGTGGGCAAGGCGGCGGTGGAGGACTGATGTAATAGTAATAAATGTCGTCTCCTCCCCTCCCACCCGGGCGGTTGGAGGCAAAGTAGCCGGTTTTGCGGTCGGGTGAATTGATGTAGCCAAAGTCGTCGTAGGAGGAATTGACGGGTACGCCGAGGTTGCGCACATGCTGCCACAGACCCTGCTGGCGGGAGGAAAAGATGTCCAGTCCCCCGAAACCGGGATGCCCGTCAGAGGCAAAGTAAAGGGTGCCATTGGCATGCAAAAAGGGAAACATTTCGTTGCCCGAGGTATTCACATACGAACCCAGATTGATGGGTTCCGACCAGAGCGAATCCTTTTTCACACTCATGTACAGGTCGGTGCCCCCGTAGCCGCCCGGCATGTCTGAGACAAAGATGAGACGCTTTCCGTCGGGAGAAATGGCGGGGTGCCCCACCGAGTAATTATTGCTGTTGAAGGGCAGGCCCTTCAGGTTTTTCCAGTCCAGTTGTCCCAGTTTGCCATAATAGATTTTGAGATTCACCACATCTTCCTCGTTCTTGCCCAGCTTTTTCTTGTCGTAGGAATTGCGGGTAAAGTAAAAGGTGCCCGTCCAGGGGTCGTAAGCAGAGGTGCCTTCATGGTAACGGGTCTGCAAAGTGCCCTTCAAGGGGGCTGGCCGGGTAAATTCACGCCCTGAGTCTGATTCCTCTGTTTGGTACAGATCCAGAAAGGGCCGTCCGTCGAAGTCGTAACTGGATTTGAATTGCTTGCCTTGGGCCCGGGAGGAGGAAAAGACAATTTTCGAGGGATTCCCAAAGTACATAGGGGCAAAATCAGCTTCAGGGGAATTGACGTTGATGGCCGATATGTGGTGGTGGGTGGGATGATTGCGCCTGATTTCGATCGAATCAATCATTTCAATAAATAAAGCAGGCCGGGGATCATCGCTCACCATCTGATTATAGCGGGTAAATATCTTTTTGGCCTGCTGATATTCCTGCAAAACCATGGCCACCTGGGCATAACGATAATAATGGACAGGTTTTACTTCTACGCCTTCCATGATCCATTGGTACCAATGGCTGGCTTCTTCGTATTTCTGAATGCGACGATAGGAATCGGCCAGATTGAGACTGGCGTCCCCGTTTTCCCGCTTTTTCAGGTACTTTTCATACAAGGGAATGGCTTCGGCATAGGCCTGGTCCTGATAGGCCGCATTGGCCCGGTCCAGCAGTGCCTGCTGGCCGAAAAGGCTCCCCATGGAAATGAGGAAAATCAAAAAAGGAAGAATAAGACGGACCCTTTTCATACTCTATTCAGGCTAATTTATGAATATCTGAGATAATTTAGCCCGGAAATTGAATTTTCAATTTCAATCAGTTGTAGGAACCTCTTAAAACAAAGAAGATCAGGGCCCAATGGCTCCTTTGATGAAGGGAGTAAGGTAATTTCCATCAAATAAGCCTATCAGGGTATGGTTGAATCGTTTAACCGACATACCTGGCTGACCGCCCGGAGGGAAACTGCTAACTGGCGGATTGGGGAAATTCTGGTTGAAAATCGTACCCAGGAAAGGCACTGCCACCTGAACATTCACATAGACATTTCCAGAGGTGCCGGGTTCACCGTAGTTACCACCGTGGCCACCATTTCCCGTGGGGGTAATGGTAATGGTCACAGCCGAAATACTGAAGCTGATGGGAATACTGAGCGTTCCACCAGCACCACCAACCCCGATTACGCCGTCCGTTCCGTCAATTCCGTCGTCAAAAATGGGAAGGGGAATGAATCCGTCGTCGCCACCTTTGCCCAGACGGGCTCCTCCCCCACCGCCAGCGCCCACGCTGATGCTGCCCAGGAAGGGAATGCTGAGAATCTCAATGGCGGCCGATCCGCCACCGCCGCCACCAGCGAAAATCACCCCATTATTCTGAATGGTGGTGCGGGTGGTCAGGTGAATGGCGTCGCCCCCGTCTCCCCCGGGCTGACCGAAGGTCTGGAAAGATCCGCCAGCACCGCCGTCGCCCCCCTTGGCCAGGAATGCTCCGTCGTTCCAGATCCCCACGTGGGAATTTGTATCAAGGCCGCCTGAGGTAAAGGCAGGGATATTGGTGCTGTCACTTACGATATTGATGCCAGGAAAAACCTTGACCACCACGCATATAGGGGTACCAGGTCCGGGCAAGCCGGCTGCGGCCTGCAGGTCATATCCGGTCTTATTCTGAATGATATTGACCTGATAACAGGTGTCGATTTTGACGGTGTAGATCAGGTTTTTGATTAGCGAACCACAAATGCCCTGGATCGCAATGGGATAAGTCCCAGGGGTGGCGAAAATGGAAGCATGCACGGTGAGGGTTGCAATACCCGAGCCATTGATGGTGGGATTGGTCAGGGTGGTGGTCACGCCCTGGGGCAGGTTGCTGATCAGGAAAAGGCCAATGGGCTGTACGCCATTGGTTTGATTGACCACAATCTGAGTCACTGCAGAATCCGAGGTGGTGCGGTTGATAATCCCGGAAACCGAAGTCAGGGAAAAGTTAAAATCACAGGCATTGCAGTCGTCCATGTTGACGGGCAACCAGCAAACGCCATTCCAGTACTGAAGGGTGCTGTCCTGGGTATTATAAATGATCAAACCCTCGGCAGGACCAGAAATACTGTCCCGCTGCACGGTGGTCATGCGGGGAGGCAAAAAGCCCCTTTTTTTGGATTCCAGATGAACCAGAGCAGAGGGGTGAATGTTATTGGTGCCAATGCCCACATTGCCCCAGTCACGGAAAATATCCAGTCCCAGGGTGTCCCAGAGAATGTTGTGAATGGTATCATTGATAATGGCGATCCCTGAACCCGGGTAATAGAAATTGGGACCAGAGGAAGGGACCCACATGGTGCCGTTGTATTGGAGCACCTGTCCGGGCTGCAAGCCCGTAAGATCCACGTCAACCAGATCGCCCAGGCCCATGGCCACGGAGCCAGCGCTGTCGGCGTAAAGGGCAAAAGGCACAGAAACCAAAGGTGCGGTGCCCATGGTGATGTAGTTGGTGCCTCCGTTGGGGTCCATGTCCACTTTCATCCACTGGTTGGCATTGCTCCAGTTGACGTTGGCAAAGGTGCCCATCACAGGAAAGCCGTTTCCTACCCGCAGGTTCATCAAACCAAACTGGTTGGAGGTCACAGTATGGGTTTCTGCATACTCGACCGGCCCGGTCGAAGAGCCTGAAAGGATGCTGATCCTGATCCCGATATTGGTATTGATCAGGGCGGAGCCCTGGGGATCGCGGGCCACGGCCTGGTAGTTGATGGCCTGGGGAACCTGGGCATAGAGGCTCAGGCTGAGCAGAAAAAAGGTAAGGAAAAGGCCAAATAGCTTTCTCATGTGTTCTTTACTGATTGACGATAGAAAGTTTTTTGAAAATGGTCTTTTCGACCACACCGTTGAAGGAACGGTAGTTCACTTCGACAAAATACAGCCCGGCGGCTATTTTTTCCAGATTGAATTCGCGGGTTTCGGTATCCCCGGCATAACTGTGCTCGCTTTCCAGCATTACAGATACCCCATTCAGACTGTATAAACGAATGGAAATGGTGCCGGGCAATTTGAGGCGGTAACGCACATTGACCATTTCAGCCGCGGGGTTGGGGA
This sequence comes from Bacteroidia bacterium, assembly GCA_020635905.1. Taxonomy (GTDB): domain Bacteria; phylum Bacteroidota; class Bacteroidia; order J057; family JADKCL01; genus JACJYV01. Next base: position 54,255 of record JACJYV010000004.1, on the reverse strand, counting down.
AAACGACCATTTCTTCCAGAAAGTCCTGGTCCTCGATCACAGATGTTGGGAGGCGAACTTCGGGCTGGTGAAAGCCCTGGGTCAGGTGATAGCCACCGGCTGAAAAGGTTTCAATCAGGGCCATTTCCCCAAAAGTCCATTCCAGATAATAATTTCCTACAGTATTGGCCTGACCTGCTGAAGCCAGCACGGTCGGGGTCAGGGATTGGGCGGAAAGACTAAGCCCCCAGAACAGAAAGAGGAATGCAGTAATTTTTTGCATCATGAGCCACAAATTCAAGCTCTAAAATAACTTATTAGGGATTGATTCACAAACGCTTTTGTACACAGCGCCCTGAATTATGGTCCCGATAGGTTATCTGGTCCGATCTATGATCACCCGGCGGGTGACCTCTCCCCCGGCAAACTGAACCCGAAGCAAATAAATCCCCCCGGCTGCCTGCGGCAGCCGGATCTGATTTTGCCCGCGGGCCACTTCACCCTGCCAGATTTCCTGACCCAGCACAGTTTCGAGCCTGGCCTTGCCTGATTCGACCACCTCCAGGGTAAATACCCCTGAGGATGGGTTAGGATAGATCAAAAGCTGCGAGCCGTCAGCTGCGAGCGACGAGCCATTTCCAGACAGACCCCTCTTCTGCCCCGGCACTGTGTCGCAAAAATCGACATACACGTCATACAGGGTGGTACTGGCGGAGAAAAGTGAGACGTCCACCCGCAGGGTCTCCGTAGGAGAAATCCCGATGCTGCGCAGGAGATTGCCATTCTGGTACCAGTACATGCTGCTGATGCGGCGCTCGACCACCAGGGTGTCACCCACGGCCACGGTGCCATAGTTCTGGAAGAAGCCCGTTTTTTGCTCACGGATGTACAAATTCCCTTTATTATTATAGAAGGCGTAGTCAATGGTGAACTGGCTGGCGTCCGTATCTGCATCTGAAAGGCCGATGTAGTAATTATAGCCAATGGAATTGACCTTGTGTACCACCTTGCCGTTGCTGCCATTCAGGGCTTTATTATCCGACCTGGCGCCTGATTGTCCCCAGCCATTGCTGGGTGCAGTGCGCATCAGGGTGTCTCCGTTGGCAGTTGATCCCACAAATCCTTCCCAGACGATTTTATTGAAAATCTCTACAAACACGGTATCATCCACGTTATTCTGGTCGGTAACCACGCAGTAATAATTGCCCGCAGATTTTCCCGAAATGGAGGCGGTGGTTTCCAGGCTGTTCCAAAAGTTGGAATAAGGCGGCACGCCTCCATTTCCCATGACTGTTACGGCGCCATCGTTCAAAAAGCAATTGGCATGACTGATCGAAACCAGGCTGGCATAGAACGAATCTGGAGGCAGACTGTCTGAGCAAAAGGTACAGAAGTTGTCGTAGAGGGTAACCCCATCGTTGTAGATGGATGCATCTACAAACAGGGGCAAAGAGGCCTGAATGGAGGCAGAGCGCAGCAGAGAGGCGTTTTTGTAGTAATACAGGGTGGAACCTGATCTTTCAATTTTCAGGGTATCGCCCTCACTCACCGTACCGTGCACGGCAAAGTATCCCGAGCCCGCTTCGCGGATGCGCAGGGTGCCTTTGGCATTATAAAAAGCCCAGCCAATGCTGGTCTGCCCGGCGTCCGGGTCCGAATCGCTGAGCCCGATGTAATAAAATTTATTGACCTCGTGCACCACATGGATGAAAGAGCCACTGGCATTGGGCTGCATTACTTCCAGCGAGCGGGCCCCGCTGTTTCCCCAGGAATTGCCGCCCAAAGTGCGAACCAAAGTATCTGTTGAGGAAGAGGTATTGACCTGATCAACCCAGGAAATGCGGTTGAAGATTTCATAATTGAGGGCCAGGGAGCCGCCGTTGGCATCGTAGATGGTGACGGAATAGCTTCCAGCATCCAGGCTGTCTGTAGAGGAAGTGGTATCCCCGTTGGACCAGAGGTAGGAATATGGGGGAATTCCGCCATTTGGATTCAGGGAAATCATACCCGAAGGGGAATTGGCGCAGAGGTTGTGCATCACATTGGCCTGAGCAGTCAAAGGCAGGATGGTGCTGCAAAAGGTTACCCATACATTTGTGAGGTAGGAGTTTTTCTTGAATAAAGCCACATCCGCCACCATGGAAACCTGGCTGTTCACCACCCGGGTATAGACTGGCGTTCCGTTTTTCAACCAGGTAAGGTTGGAGCCCACCCTCACAATGACCAGACTGTCACCCGGGGTGACTGAGCCCACCACCAGATTGGTGCCGATGGCTTCCCGCACCACAAGTTGGCTCTTATTGACATAGAAGGCATGGTCGATGCTCAACTGGCTGGCATCTGTATTCAGGTAGGACAATCCCACGTAGTAAATGCCCTTATTTTCATGAACCAGGTGGCTCACTCCTCCATCCTGACCGGGTTGAAGCACCTGTACAGAGGCCGCGCCTTTATTGCCCCAGCCATTTGAGCCAGTAGTTTCAAACAGGGTGTCGCCAGAGGCAGAAGTATTCACAAAATCGGTCCACATGACGTCCTGCACCCCGATATTGACCACCACAGAGTCGGTATCACTGCAGGCATACTGGGTTACTTCAAGGGAATAAGTCCCCGCCACGGAGGCGTAAAGAGAACTGTTGGTAGCAGCGGGAATGGCAATCCCGTTCAAAAACCATTGATATGCGCCTCCTCCTGAGCCCACCAGATTGACCGAATCGCCAATGCAAAGGTTGGTGGAGGAAGCCGGGGTAATAACAGAGGAAGGAGGTCCAACCACAACCAACTCAAATTCCGTGGAATCCACACAGGAAAGTCCATCGTCGGCAGTGAGGCGGATGGTATAGGTGCCGGGAGTGGAAAATGTACGGCTGGAATTGGTGGTGGTGGCGAAAGCGGTCCCGTTTTCGCGCCAGACGTAGCCTGTGGCACCGGTTGAGGTGTTGGTAAAATTGACCGTGGTTCCAATGCAAACTGTATCTGCCGAGGCGGTGAAGGAGGCGTTCGCGGTGCAGCTTACAAAAACTGTCCCGTCCAGAGCCAGGATGTAGAAGGCGCCTGCATTCGAGCTGCCATCGTCGTCGTTTTGGGCTGCCACCACAATGTCGCGTTTGCCGTCGCCAGTTACGTCACCCACCCCGACCATGCCAGAGCCAAACCAATCCTGAAGATCAAGAGTCAGTGGCATGTTGAAGCCGCTGGTAACCCGCAGGCTGGATTTCACCGTTCCATTTGGATTCATGCGAATGGTGTACATGGCGCCTCGCTGGGAAAGTTCGTTGATAGCGCCAACGGCAATATCCGTGACGGCGTCGCCGTCAATGTCGCCCAGATTGGCAATGGAATAGCCAAAATAACTGTTGGAAAAGGGGCCAGAACTCATGCCACCTACGGTGGCGCTGATTTTATTCCAACCTTTGACCGTTCCATTGGAATTGAGATACAAAAGCCAGATGGCACCCGCCAGGGATCCACCGTCCGCATCTCCCACCGCTCCAACTGCAATATCTGTTTTGCCGTCACCGTCAAAATCACCAATACTTTCAATGGAAGCTCCAAAATTGTCCAGATTGTCCAAAATCCCGGTGAAGTTGCCTGCAGTGTCGCTGATTTTCTGGAAGGATTTCAGGGTGCCGTTGCTGTTCAGAAAGAGCACATAGGCAGCTCCACGCCCGTTTCCACCATCATCGTCGAGTTGGGCACTCACGGCCACATCCTCGTTTCCGTCGCCGTCCAGGTCGCCCAGCGCAGTTACGCCTTCGCCAAAACGGTCATTTCCGTCGAGCACGGGCGCCAGACTGACCTCAGTAAGGGAGGTGATTTTATGGTAATTTTTTACCGTACCGTTTGAATTAAGGAAGATTACATAAACGGCCCCCTCATTGAAATTGGCATCAGAATTACTTTCCTGACTCACCACCAAATCCGTAACCCCGTCATTGTCAAGGTCTCCAATATTGGCGATATCAAAACCAAAGCGTTCTCCTGCAGTGAGGGTGGCGGTAAATCCGCTTTGGCCTTCCGTGATTACGTTATGAGATTTGACCGTGCCATTGGAATTCATCAGACAAATCAGCACTGCGCCTTTGCCTCCGTACCCAATTGCGCCCACGGCCAGGTCGCGCACTCCGTCATTGTCAAAATCGCCCAAATCTTCCAGCGAAACGCCGAAGTAATAATTATTTCCTAACAAATTCCCCAATGATCCAGAGGTCACAGATACCTTGCTGAAAGAGGTAACTGAGCCAGTTTGGGAGAATATTTTTTGGTTAAGGGAGGTAAAAAACAAGACGAGCAAAGCGGAAAAAAAGATTCTTATAAATTTCATGGAGCGAATTTAGAAAAATACTACCCTCATTTGAATAAGGGAATTTGCTTTTTTTCAACAATTCACCCACAGGAAGGGCTTTTATTCAAGGATGATCCGCCCTGAATATTCCTTTCCATTGGCGAATACTTTGATCAGATATAGCCCGCGATTCAGGCCAGAGACATTCAGCAATTGCTTTCTGGAAAATGAATCCAGCATCCCCTGCTCCACCCTGCGGCCCAGCAAGTCGTCTATTTCAAAGGAAACAGGGCCAGAGTTTTGGATGGATAATTCCACTGAAACGAAATCCCTGGCTGGATTGGGGTAAATGGCAATCACATTCTCCAACACCTCTCCGTCTTTGGAAACGAGGGTCACCAGCGTGTCTGATTCGGCCCTGCATCCGTTGGTATCGGTCACTGCCACGGCATACAAGCCAGACTGAGTTGCGGTCAGATTGGGTAAAATGGCACCAGGAATGGGGTTTCCACCAAAACTCCACTGATAAAAAGCGCCAGGTGAAGACGTCAGTTGATTTCCATTGATGGTAATGACAGGGCTGGGCACGGTGAGGACGTTGACATTCACCACATTGGAATATTCTGAGCATCCAAATCCGTTATAAGCCAGCACCTGATAAGCGCCTGAATTGCTCACGGAAATAGTTTGGGTCACTTGTCCCGAATTCCACTCGTAGGCCACATAGCCGCTGCCCGGATCAAGGATGATGCTGGTACCCTGGCAAATATCCACATCGCCCATGGGCATGATCACGGGGTTGGGATCTGGGTAAGGGAGATAATTCACCTGCAGGTACTCCGTACGGGTACAGCCGTTGGTGTCGGTAACCATGAGGGAAATCTGACCACCTGAAGTGGTCTGAGAATTTTGAGAAACATCGCCTGTGGACCACAGATAGCTCACAAAACCAGGATCTGAAAGCAGGTCGAGGGTGTCATTGATGCAAAGGGTGGCCGGCCCCACGCTGCTGATATTGGGATTGGCCAGTTGATTCAGATAATCAACCTGCACGGTATCCGCTTCATTGCAACCTGCCTGGTCCCAAACCTGAACAGCATAATTTCCCGCCTGGGTTATTTGCTGGCTGTTCTGGGTATTTCCCGTGGACCAAAGGTAGGAACTGAACCCGGGAGGCGCGGAGCGGGTCAGCACATCGCCATAGCACAGGATGGTGTCGTTGCCCAAATCCAGCCAGATGGGCGGATTCTGAACCACCACGATTGTATCATATCCTGTACAACCCGCAGTATCTGAGGCAGTTACCCAATAAGTTCCACCACTGTCCACCACGATAGAGGAGGAGGTCGAACTGTCGTTCCAGAGAAAGGTGGCAAAGGTTTCCGCAGGCGAAACCACCAAACTCTCTCCTTCGCAAATCAGGGTATCCTGGCCCAGCGTCACCACGGGCGAGGCGCTGGTTTTCACATCGTAGGAGGCAAAATAGGGGCATTTATTCTCATCACGAACCACCACATCATAGGTACCCGATTTTACGTTGGTAATGGCCTGGGTCGAATCTCCATTGGACCAGGAATAGGTAAACGGGCCGACCGGGCCAGCCGGATTCAGGGCAACTGAGCCATTGATGGCGCCCGGGCATCCTTCGTCGATGATGGATGAATTGTCCTGGTAGGTTGGATCCGGATTCAGGCAGCCGGAAAATCCGGAAATCTCAATGATGGTATTGCCGCTGATGGCGTACAGGCTGATGCCATTTCCGCTTCTCGAAGGGCCGAATTCAATATCCTGATATTTTCCCATGGAAATTCCGAGGGTAAAAACGGAAAACTGCCCGGTCTGGATGTCATTTTTGAGAATCCAGTTGTCGTGGCGGGAATAGAGATATTTGCCCTGAGGATCAACGGCCAGGTTGCCTGCGCCGTTAAGGGCATTCAACTGGGTGTAAGTCCCCAATTTGAGGTCAGCTTTGTACATGCGGCCAAACTCGTGGTCGATGAAGAAAATGAGGTCATTGACCGGATCGTACTCCAGCCCGGTGGTACGGGAAGGGAGGTTGGGCATGACCATTTTGGTCTGGTGGGTGTTGAGGTTGTATTCCCACATTTCACGGGCCAGGCCCGTGCCGTCAGTGAAGTAAAGAAGAGAATCATTCTTTACGTCCATGCCAGCCTCAATGGAAAAGAAATTATAGGTGTGCAACACCGTATCGTAGGCGGTTTTGACGTCGATTTGGGTCAGGTTTCCATAATTATTCATGGTGTAAACCTTGCCCCTGGTGTACTGGATATCCGTAAAACCATAAGGGTAATTACATCCGCAGTAGTCAGGGGTGAAATCTGTGGTGATATTGACCTGATTGTAATTGGAATCGAGGGTGTAAAGGTAGCCTGTGTACTTGTAAAGACGGGTCCAGAAAAGCTGAAAACTGTCTGTACGAACCGTCAGCTCGGTGGGATCCGTGATCCCTGTAATGACCGTATCCACAGTAAACCCGGAATCAATGACATTAATCTGGGCGTGGGCAAGGTTAATCTGGCCGATCAGGAGCAATACAAGAAGTAAAAAAATCTGGGTAATAAATCGCATAGGTTGCAATTGGATCACATACTCATTCACCGTTGGTGTTGCCTGATTGCCTTGGCTGCCGGAACAAAAAGTCCTTGAATTTTGGCTTTCATCAATGAATATACGAATTATGCCACAGTTGAGACCACGGATTTTCGGGGTTCAGAATATCGTTATGTAAGGATATGCCCGCTTTTTCCCGTTCAATCGGGATTTGGAATTGGGCAGGGCGGTCAGAATGTAAGTGAAATTCAATTCTGACACCCTTTTTATGTGCTAAAGGTGTGTAAAAATTGAAAGATTTATGTTTGAATTGAGCACAATAAATTTCTGTTCTGGCAATTATTGCTTCGCATCAGGAGTCATTTACAGATGAAATGATTCTTAACTGAGAAACTCAGTGAGAAAATTTCCTTAACTTTAAATAACGGTACTCCCTGCCCCGGATTGAATGGCATATTCGTCAACTAAAGGATTCAGGGGTCACGCAAAGAACTCTGCGATATTGACCATTTTACCCCTTTTTCCACTAAGTTGACGCTTATGTGAATTGAAAGGGGTGGTCAAAAATCAGGAGAAAAGTAATTTCAATTTTTCTCGAACCCTGAAAAGGTTTAATTTCAACTTTCACTACAAACAAATTGAACAATGGTCAACAAAGAATTTTATAAAGAGTTTGGAAAGGTTCTCTACGCAATGGCCATGGCTGACGGAGAAATTCAGCCCAATGAAAAGTCCGTCATGTTTACCATGGTCAGAGAGGAATTGGCTCCGTTGGAAAAACAATCTGACGAATACGGCACGGACCTGGCTTTTTATGTGCTTTTTTCTTTTGAAATGGAAGAAGAAGTCAATGATTCTGTGGAAAATGCCATTAATTCTTTCCTCTTTTTCCTGAGTAATCACCAGATCAAAATTTCACCCAAAGTAAGAAACGCCTGCCTCAACATCCTGCGCAAGATTGCCAAATCCTACGGACGCATTACCAAGCCTGAAGGGGCGCTGCTGAGAAGGATTGAGGATCGCTTTGAGGAACTGACCTGAAATAAAAATTTCAGGACAAAAAAAAGCCCCGAATTGAATCCGGGGCTTTTTTTATGGGGGAGAATCTCCCTTATTCCTTTGAACTTTGCTCAAAATTGCTGCGGTTGGTGCCGGCAGGAACCTCAGTTCCGTTTTCGTTGCCTTCAAATTCTACCGCCAGAACTTCCTTTTCGGTCGTTCCTTCAGTGGTGGCGAAAGCTTCTTCAGCATACACTGCAACTTTACCCTCTTCAACGTTCAGACCAGTTTCCTGCATCTGAATTTCATTGGGAGTGGGTTCGGTCATGGTGGTGCCAGCAGCAGAAGGTACTGCAATGGAAGGAGCAATTACCAGCGCCACCACGGACATCAGTTTCAGCAGAATGTTGAGTGAAGGTCCGGAGGTATCCTTGAAAGGGTCGCCCACGGTGTCGCCTACTACAGCAGCTTTGTGGGGATCAGAACCTTTGTAGTAAGTCTGGCCTTTGATGTCCACGCCTTCTTCAAACATTTTCTTGGCATTATCCCAGGCACCACCAGCGTTGGACTGGAAAATAGCCATCAGTACACCAGATACGGTAACACCAGCCAGCAAACCACCCAACATGAGGGGTCCGTAGTCAGAACCCAGGAGTTTGGGCACAAATCCAACTGCCACAGGTACAGCCACAGCCAGAGCTCCGGGCAGAACCATTTCTTTGATGGCAGCCCGCGTGGAGATGTCAACACATTTTTCGTATTCAGCTTTGCCATCGGCAGCGTCGAAAGTAGCGCGGTCTTCGGGGGTAGCCTGGCTCAGATCGCCGTCATATTTGCGCATGATGCCCAGAGCAGCGGTCAGTTCGGGAATAGATTTGAACTGGCGACGCACTTCCTCAATCATGGCCATAGCGGCACGTCCTACAGCACCCATAGCAAGGGCAGAGAACACGAAGGGAAGCATACCACCCAACAGCAGACCAGCCATTACGAAGGGGTCAGCGATGTTGATAGAGGAGATATTGGCCTGCTGCATAAAAGCGGCAAACAGAGCCAGGGCGGTCAGGGCAGCAGAAGCAATGGCGAAGCCTTTACCAATAGCCGCCGTGGTGTTACCCACTGCGTCCAGTTTGTCAGTACGCTTGCGTACTTCTTTGGGCAGTTCAGCCATTTCAGCAATACCACCTGCGTTGTCAGAGATAGGACCGTAAGCATCAACTGCCAACTGGATCCCCGTATTGGCCAGCATACCTACCGCAGCGATGGCAATACCATAGAGACCAGCGAAGGTGTATGAGATCAGGATAGCCGCAGCGATCAGAATGATCGGAATTGCGGTGGACATCATGCCCACACCCAGACCTGCAATGATGTTGGTGGCAGAACCAGTCAGAGACTGGCTTACGATTGATTTCACGGGAGGAGTTCCAGTTCCAGTATAATATTCAGTGATTTTACCCACACCCAGACCTGCAACCAGACCTGCAATGGTGGCCCAGAAAACATCCCAGGGACCAAAAGTTACACCGTTGAGGGTCATGGTTTCGGGCAGCATCCACAGAATCAGTCCCAGAGAGGCAGCCACCATGATGAAGGAAGAGCCAAATTCGCCAATGTTGAGAGCGGTTTGGGGATTTCCACCTTCTTTCACCCGTACCATGAAAGTACCAATGACTGAAACCAGAATGCCCAGGGCGGCCAGCGCCAGGGGCAGCAGCACGGGAGCGATTCCGTTGAAATCGTCCGTATATCCGGCAGCGCTGATGATACCACCACCAAGCACCATGGTTCCAATGATAGAACCTACATAAGATTCGAAAAGGTCGGCACCCATACCAGCCACGTCACCCACGTTGTCACCCACGTTATCGGCAATGGTAGCCGGGTTGAGGGGGTGATCTTCAGGGATACCAGCTTCAACTTTACCCACGAGGTCAGCGCCTACGTCGGCAGCTTTGGTGTAGATACCACCACCCACACGGGCAAAAAGGGCAATAGAGGAAGCTCCAAGGGAGAAACCAGAAATTACGTTCAGTACCTGAGGCATGCCCCACTCCACTCCAATCACCTGATTGTAGAGGATGAACAGGGTGCCAAGGCCGATAACGCCCAATCCAACCACACCCAAACCCATTACTGCACCGCCTGAGAAGGCTACCTGCAGGGCGGCGCCAAGAGAAGTCTTGGCGGCCTGGGTGGTACGTACGTTGGCTTTGGTGGCAATCCGCATACCAATATATCCGGCCAGACCAGAGCAAACTGCTCCCACCACGAAGGAAATCGCAACCATGAAGTTGGAGTTTTCTTCGAAGTGACCTTTAACGGCAAGCAGAACTGCAATACCAGCCACAAAAATGGCGAGAATTTTATATTCTGCCTTCAAAAATGCCATTGCACCGTCGGCAATGTTCTTCGCGATCCGGGCCATCCGCTCTCCGCCAACTTCCTGCTTGGTTACCCAGGCAGATTTGACGAAAACGAACAGGAGTCCAATCACTCCAAATACCGGGATCAGATAAACTAGATTTCCCATTAATTTTTCTTTTTCGTTTGTACTCTCTATTATAAATCGGGTGCAAAAATAGAGTTTCGCCCTAACATATCAAATATATCGGCAATAATTCTGATCTCCCTGCCTGCAATGGCCGGGTTTAAGGGCTTGCTCCCTCCCACTCTGCCCCTGTTTGGAATATTTGCCGGGCTTAATCCCAATCTCTGAGGCCATTTTCTAAAATTCTTATTTCTAATCTTTCATTTTCTTAAATTGCGCATCCAATTCAGATGAATAAGTAACAGATATGTTTGAGAATCTTTCAGGTAGAATAGATAAAGCCTTTCAAAACCTCAAAGGCCACGGCAAAATCACCGAAATAAACATTGCCGAAACCCTCAAGGAAATCCGCAGGGCGCTGGTGGATGCCGACGTTAACTATAAGGTAGCCAAGGAATTTACTGACGTAGTGAAGAAGGAGGCCCTGGGCCAGGATGTGCTTGTGTCCATTTCTCCCGGTCAGCTCATGGTGAAAATCGTTTATGACGAACTCACCAAACTCATGGGCGGCAAGTATAAAGATGTGGAATTCTCCAGCAAACCGCCGACCGTGATCCTGATCGCAGGTCTCCAGGGTTCTGGTAAGACCACTTTTTCAGGCAAACTGGCCAAATTGCTGAAAGGCAAAGGACGCAATCCCCTGCTGGTAGCCTGTGACGTTTATCGTCCCGCCGCTATTGATCAGTTGGGGGTGCTGGCTGATCAGGTGGGAGTGGAACTTTATAAGGAAGTTGAAAATAAAAACCCCATGCAGATCGCTTCCAATGCGATTCGTGTGGCCAAGGAAAAAGGCAAAGATGTTGTCATCGTGGATACGGCCGGCCGCCTCGCGGTGGACGAGGAGATGATGAATGAGATTGCCAATGTGAAAGCAGCCATTAATCCGCACGAGATTTTGTTTGTGGTGGATGCCATGACGGGTCAGGATGCGGTGAATACGGCCAAAGCCTTCAACGACCGCCTCGATTTCACGGGCGCGGTTCTGACCAAACTCGACGGTGATACCCGCGGTGGTGCGGCCATTTCCATTCGTACCGTGGTCGAAAAACCCATCAAATTCATTTCCTCTGGCGAGAAAATGGATGCGATCGAGTACTTTCACCCCGACAGGATGGCTTCCCGTATTTTGGGCATGGGCGACGTGGTTACCCTGGTGGAAAAGGCTCAGGAGCAATTCGACCAGGAAGAAGCTGAACGTCTGCAACGCAAAATCCGCAAGAATCAATTCGATTTCAACGACTTCCTCAAGCAATTGGAAACCATCCGCAAAATGGGCAGCCTGAAAGATCTGCTCGGCATGGTTCCAGGTCTGGGCAAGCAAATCAAGGATGTGGATGTGGATGAAGCTGATTTCAAACGCATTGAAGCCATTATCCTTTCTATGACCAAAATGGAGCGGGGCGACCCGGCCATCATCAACGGCTCACGCCGCAAGCGCATCGCCGACGGTTCAGGTACTTCCATTCAGGAGGTAAACCAACTGCTCAAGCAATTTGGCGAAATGCGCAAGATGATGAAAACCATGAATAAACTCTCGAATAAAGGCATGAGTATGAAGAATCTGCCTTTTATGAAAGGGTAAACAAACAGTTTACTGTTTACGGTTTACAGTTGTATTGACGGGTCAAGTCATGGTGGATAGTCACAAGGAAGGCGATATCCACAGTCGGCTGTATGGTGCTGCTTTGCAGTTTAGTCCCGTTTTGCATTGCAATATCTTTTCCTCCACCCTATTCAGGACGGGACAAACCGTAAACCGTAAACCGTAATCCCGATTGCTATCGGGAGTAAACCGTAAACCGTAAACCGTAAACCGTCCTTAGTACTTGATTACCTTAAAGCTTTGCTTTCTGCGGCCAGCCTGGATTTGCAGCAGGTAAATGCCTGAAGACCAAGTGCTGGTGGAAATGCTTTCAGAGAAGCTATCCGTGTAAACGGGGTCCACCATTCTGTAAATCTGTTTTCCAGAAAGGTCGCTTACCACAATTTCGATTTCTGAACCCTGGGACATGGTGCCCTGAATATTCAGGTTTTGGTCGAAAATGGTGGGGAATACGGTGGCAAAATTCAATTTTGCCTGCTCCTCAACGGAAAGGGGTTCTTCATTCAGGTGAAGGGTATCCGTGTAAATGTGGTCACCAGAGGTGCTTCCGTTGCCGTTGGCCGCATTGAAGGCGGCATACACCACCAGATTTCCAGTTCCCTGGGTGGGAGCCACCCAGTCAAATGACCAGCTTTTGGCGTTGGCAGTACCAGCCGTGCCAGCCGATCTGTGGGTTACGTACTGGCCGTTTCCATTGGTACGGAGGCGGGTTTCTGTATTATTGGTGATGATGCAATTCCCGATTTGCTTGTTGATGATGGGGTCGAAAGCAGCCATGGCCTGAAAGCCAAACTTGTTGCGTCCCGTTTCGGTCACAGAAAAGGAAATGGTGTAAGTCGTACCTGGCACATAACCCGAAGAAGGCACAGTGGAGGTAATGGAGGTAGTACCAGTTCCCGTGTTCAGGGACCCGGTATGGCAACCTGACCTGGCACAGGTCTGGTCGGTGGGTGCGCCGGCGACGCCGGCGGAGGGACCATTATTGTCAGTGTAAATCTCCCCAAAGATGAATACACCAAAAAACAGTCCAATTACAGTTGTTAATGCTAATTTTCTCATAACGAACCACTATTTATTCCAAAATTTCACGGTTAAGTTAAGAAAATCTTCCCCAAAAAAATTACATGTTTCAACAATTAATCTACTTCTTTATATACCTAAGCAGAATTTCGTCCTTTAGGAGACCTGAAATGATGGGAATTTTATTCGAGATCGCGGTTTACTCCCAGTCCAAACAGGCTGAAATCATACCTGACAGGATCATTTGGGTCGAAGGTTTGAAGAATCTGAGTCAGTTCAAGAGCCGCTTTCCAGTCATTTTGGGTGCGGGTCAGCAGACCCAGTTTGCGGGCTATGGTGCCTGTGTGTACGTCGAGGGGGATGATCAGGCGGGAAGGCGAAATGGAGTTCCAGAGACCAAAATCAACCCCGCGGTTGTCCTTTCTGACCATCCAGCGCAGAAACATATTCAGGCGCTTGGCGCTGCTTCCCGCTTCGGGATTGGCCAGGTGTTTGCTGCTGCGCGGCTCAAATCCATCCGTTTGGGTCATGATTTCCCGCAGAGCCAAAATCCCACCTTTTGTTCCCTCCTCATTTCCCTCCATACCTGCTGAAAGAACTTTCTCCAAACCACCTTCTTCCCGATAAATTCTCCTCAAACCCCTGAAAATGGATTTACAATCCCGGGCATTGAAAGTCCTGTGCACAAACTGATCAACATTTTCCCAACTCTCCTCCTCCCCTTCCACCACAAATCTGAAGGGCTCCATTTCTATCAACTCCATCAGCTTTTGCGCATTGCGCACAATGATGTCGCGCCGTCCCCAGGCAATCAGGGAGGTCAGAAAACCAGAAATCTCAATATCCTCCCGGCGGGAAAACTGGTGGGGAATGCATACAGGATCTGCCTGAATGAACTCAGGAACGTTGTATTCCAGGTATTTGGCGTCGAGAAAATCCTTTAGCTCAGATGTCTGCATCTGGTCCGGGATGCTTATCCTCCTCTTCGATCAGGGTGCCCGTCAGGCGGGAGCGGGTATGGGTAACCTGTCCATCCGCGATGGTCATTTCTTCACTCAGCAGATCAAATTCCGTGGATTTGCCTTTTTTGAATGGCGAATCATCTCCATGGGCCTTTATGGCTTTCAAACCAAGGATGATTCCCACAATCAGCACCACAAAAGCCAGCAGAGGAACCAGTACATAATTGGTCTTGACCATGAGGAAAAAGTCATACAGCCCGTGGATAACAACAGCGGCAAGGAGGCCCTTGCCCATTTCCAGGGTGGCTTTTCCCCGGTCGGTCATGAATTTTGCTTTTCCCACGAAAAAGCCCATTACCACGGCAAACATGGCATGGCCCGGCACCGCGGTAAACATCCTCAACCAACCCGTTTCTGCCCCAAACTGGGCGATATAGAGGATATTTTCAATGGCCGCAAATCCCAAAGAAACGGCCACCGCGTACATGATCCCGTCATAAGGCTCGTCAAATTCGGGCTTATTATACATGTAGAAGCGCAATACCAGGAATTTCAGCCCTTCTTCCACCGCAGCAACCACCACCATGGCGTAAATCAACACTTCAACCACATTGGATCCTTCCTCGTCCGAAACTTTGAGCGCAGATTGAAGAAAAATTTCCCCAAAAACAGCGGGCAAGGCAATCAATACCCCAAACACAAAACTCCAGATGAGGTGTTTCAGGGGCTCACGCTCGTATCTGTCTTTCAGATAAACGAAAGTGAATACAAAAATCACAGGAGCGAGCCCGAGGGCGAGGACGTACAGCAGGTAACTCATAGAGCATCAATGGCTTGCTTGAGATCAGCGACCAAATCTTCAGGGTCCTCGACCCCAATGGACAGACGGATCAGGGTGTCTTTCAGGCCTGCTTTTTCGCGTTCTTCTTTGGGAATTGACGCATGGGTCATGGTGGCGGGATGTCCGATCAGGGATTCCACCCCTCCCAGACTTTCTGCCAGGGCAAAGAGGTGAGTACCACTCAGCACTTTGAGGGCTTCGTCTATGTTGTCGCCCTTGAGAGTAAAGGAAATCATGCCCCCAAAATCACGCATTTGCCGTTTGGCCACTTCGTGATTCACATGAGTGGTCAGACCAGGCCAGTACACTTTTTCCACTTTGGGATGATTTTTCAGAAAATCAACCACTGCTTTTCCGTTGATGCAATGCTGACGCACCCGCAAATGCAGGGTCTTGATGCCCCTCAGCACCAAAAAACAATCCTGGGGACCAGGCACCGCGCCGCAACTGTTTTGCAGAAAGCGAATTTGCTCATGCAAAGCCTGGCTATTGGTAATGAGGCAGCCCATGACCACGTCAGAATGGCCGGCCAGGTACTTGGTGATGCTGTGCATCACAATATCCGCGCCCTGATCCAGGGGATTTTGCAAATAAGGCGTGGCAAAGGTATTGTCCACCAGGGTGAGGATGCCGCTGGCTTTGGCAATGGCCGAAATGGCCTGAATATCCACGATGTTCAGCAGCGGATTGGTGGGCGTTTCTACCCAGATCAGTTTGGTGGCCGGGGTAATGTATTTTTTCAGGTCCTCGGCATTGGAAAGGTCCACAAACCTGAATTTGACCCCAAAACGGGCATAAACCTTGGTAAACATGCGGTAAGTGCCTCCGTAAAGGTCATTTACAGAAATGACTTCGTCCCCGGGATTGAGGGTTTTGATGATCACATCTGCGGCCGCCATACCCGAGGAAAAGCAGGATGCGTATTTCGCATTTTCCAAAGCCGCCAGAGCACTTTGCAGGGCATCGCGGGTAGGATTTTGGGTTCGGGCATACTCGTAGCCCTTGTGGTCACCAGGCGCAGCCTGAACGTAGGTGGAGGTTTGGAAAATGGGCGTCATGATGGCGCCTGTAGATGGATCTGGCTCAACACCAGCATGTACCGCTTTGGTTCCGAATTTCATATTAAATGCTTATTTTTCGCCGCTGAAACTTTTTTCAGATTCACAGGTAAAATTAGGAAACAAATTCCAAAAGCAAGAATAAATGGCTAAACTCAATTCTTCTGATAAACAAATACTTGAGGATATCGCCCTCTGGAAATCCAACGGACCCGGATTTTTCAGCCAGGCCACAGAATTCATCTCAAAACCAATCAGTTGGGCCGGGGACAAACTGATTCCCGAAGAAGTAAAATCTCAAATGGGTCGCCTGACCGAGACCATCGTGGACAAACTCCACGACCTGAGCAAATGGACGGTCAAGGAGGAGGAAGTGCTGAAGGCCACCCGCGAGTTTGAAATTGATTCAGACACCATCATCGCCCTCAAAAAAGCCTCCATTCAGGATCTGGACCACGTTTCTGAAAAATTCATCAAAACCAATTGCCAACTGGGCGCCGCTGAAGGTTTTGGCACAGGCCTGATTGGCTGGCCGGGTCTGATTGCAGATTTACCTGCCCTGTTCACCCTCTGCATGCGCGAAATCTACCAGATTTCCCTTTGCTATGGCTACGCCATCGACGAACATGGTCCCGAATCTGCCCAGGCAGAATTCGAAATTGGCTACATGCTGCGCATTTTCCGGGTAGCGACCGCATCCACCAAAGTAGAAAAAACCAAAGCCCTGCTGGATCTCAAGGACTTTGAAGTGGAATTCAATCCCGAAGTTTCCCAGGACCTGGGCAACGATTACGCACGGAAACAGATTGGCAAATCTGCCGCGATCAATCTTTCCCGCATGATCGTGAACGAGATCATCCGTCAGACCCTGGCCCGCAAAGCGGTGACCTTCATCCCCGGCATCGGAGCGGTACTCACGGCCGGCTTCAACTACGCCTACATCAGCGATGTGGGACAAGCCGCGTTCATGCTGTATCGCGAGCGCTTCCTGCTGGACAAAAAGGGGCGGAAGCAGGTAATCAATATTGAGATTGATTGAGGGGATAAGTGAAAAAAATAGGTATAAAAAAAGGCCGCCCATTCAAAGGCGGCCTTTTTATTTTTTGCATGAAGCACTCAGGCGAGGCTCATGTCAATTTTCTTTTTAATATCGTCGATGTTCCTACGGAATTCTTTGTCGATGGAAATCAGGTCATTCACGGTTTGTACGGCGTGGATCACGGTAGAGTGGTCGCGGCCGCCAAAGTGAAGCCCGATCGTTTTCAGTGACGATTTGGTAAGCTCTTTGGCGAAGTACATCGAGATCTGGCGGGCCTGAACGATCTCACGCTTGCGGGTTTTTGCTTTCAGCAATTCCTGCTCAACATTGAGATGCTCGCAAACCAGTTTCTGGATGGCTTCGATCGAAATTTCCCGGCTGACATTTTTGATGAAGTTCTTCAGCATCTGCTTGGCCAATTCGAGATCGACTTCGCGTTTGTTGAGCGAACTTTGAGCCAGCAGGCTGATCAAAGCGCCTTCAAGTTCCCGAACATTGGTGGTGATGTTGTGCGCGATGTACTCGATCACATCTTCGGGGAGCTCAATGCCGTCCTTGTACATTTTGTTTTTCAGGATGGCAATGCGGGTTTGGTAGTCGGGGATTTGCAGGTCGGCACTCAGTCCCCATTTAAACCTGGAGAGCAGACGCTCTTCCATTCCCTTCAGGTCCTTGGGCATGCAGTCGCTTGTTAGCACGATCTGTTTGCCAGATTGGTGAAGGTGGTTAAAAACGTGGAAAAAGTGATCCTGGGTTTTCTCTTTGCCTGCAAAGAATTGAATGTCATCCACGATCAGTACATCGATCAGTTGATAGAAACTGATGAAATCATTGACAGTGTTGTTTTTGATTGCATCAATAAACTGATTGATAAACTTCTCAGAAGAGACATACAGGACGATCTTGTTTGGATACTGGCCTTTAACCTCATTTCCAATGGCCTGGGCAAGGTGTGTTTTGCCAAGGCCCACTCCTCCATAAACAAGCAGCGGATTGAAAGCAGTCTGGCCTGGCTTGGTAGCCACGGCATATCCTGCAGCGCGAGCAAGTCGGTTGCAATCCCCTTCTATGAAATTTTCAAAGGTATAGTTGGGATTAAGTTGGGAATCAATGTTGATTTTTTTGATCCCGGGGATTACAAAAGGATTGGGTACAGATTTGCTGATGTTGAGCGGCATCTGTACAGAAGGATTTTTTGTGTTGACCTCCTTGGAAGCGGTGGGAATGTTGATGGAATATTTTTTGCCGTCGTCAAGGTTGTTTTCAACAATGATCGAATATTCCAGACGTCCTTCGTTTCCGAGGAAATGTTTAATGGTTTTGCGGAGAAGGCTAACATAGTGCTCTTCCAGCCATTCGTAAAAGAACTGACTGGGTACCTGAATGGTAAGCACATTATTCTCCAGTTTAAGAGGTTTAATAGGCTTGAACCAGGTCTTAAAGCTCTGAGGATTAATGTTATCCTTGATCACTTCAAGACAATTGCTCCATATTTGATTATGGTCGGGTTTCATTTAATCATTCTTGCCAGTTAAATAATTTTAAAAAGTGGTAACCGAGGGTGTCAATTGTTCAATTCTGTGGGCGCGCCTAAAATTCTGTTCAAAGATGTTGAAAATTATAGAATAATCAAACTTGTTTTGAAGAAAATTTACGAGGTTTTTGACATTTCCCTAATTTACTGATTTACAGTCCATTAACATACAACTAATTGATTATCAGCTATTTAAACAAAAAACTTGATTATCAATTTTCTTTTTATTAAAGCAGCAGCAACCCTCCCGAAACAGTCTCAGAAGGCATGTAAAAATGTTTATTAAATTGTTAATAACTAAGTTGATAACCTCAAGCGACCCGGTTACCCAATCAACCTGAAAGACTTGTGGATATCTGTTTTCAGGACCTGAATCGCCTCCAGAGACGGATACATTTTTACTTCTTCCATGTTAGCAAGTATCTGCTTTCCAAGATCAATGCCAGAGGAATTTTCCTTCATCTGCCTCATACTTTGGTTGATGAGTGCAATGGTTTGGTCTTTTGCTTTAAGTACTGCTCCCCAGGCATCCAGGCTGATGTAAATTTGCTGAGCCAGATTGTGCTCAAATTCGGCCCGAATTTCGCCTTGCAATTGCGCGTGGAAAACCCGCGCAGGTTTTCCACGTCCATCACATCTGAGCAAAAGACTCTCAGGATTCATCCTTTCGAGGAAGATCACCACCCGCTCATAAGCCTGCAAACGAAGGGGAATAATTTTGCCCAGGGTCTGGGCTCTGACTTCCACCCGCTCCTTCCTTTCTTCCTTTTTTCTGAAGGCATCCAGCACAAGATAAATCCCCATCAGCACCAGTACAGCAGGAAGTGTATATTTCAATACCTCGGCCACGAGTTCAATCGGTTCCATAGATTCAGTTTTGGTTTGGGTGGGCAATTTAGGATTTTCCCTGAAAATATGAAGAAACGAGTTTCCTTGCCGCCACGGTGGGAGGCAATTTGCCTTCCCTGACCTTGGTTTCCATTTCGAGCAAGCCGTTTTTCATGTGGGAATTCCCGAAAAAGGCATCTTCCAGCATCCAGCGAATGGTTTCATGCAGCCATTCCAGATTTTGTGCTGACCGCAGGGAGGCAAATCCGTCCTTACCGTGCATTTCACGAAAATCGCGAACCATTTCCCAGGCATCCTGCATGCCTGTTTCTTCCAGAGCCGAGCAAACGGCCACTTTGGGCCTCCACCCGCCCGGACGGGCGGGAAATAATCTGACCGCATTGGCATACTGGGCCCGGGCCAGCCGGGCTTTTTCCAGGTTGGGGCCGTCGGCCTTGTTGATCAGGATGGCGTCCGCCATCTCCATGATCCCTTTCTTGATGCCCTGCAACTCATCGCCTGCACCTGGCAGCATCAGCAACATGAAAAAATCCACCATGGAGTGGACCGCAATTTCTGATTGCCCCACTCCCACCGTTTCCACCAGAATCACCCCAAACCCAAATGCTTCGCACAATTGAATGGTTTCGCGGGTGGTACGGGTGACGCCTCCCAGCGATCCTCCCGCGGGAGAAGGCCTAATAAAGGCGTTTTCATCGCGGGAAAGGCGCTCCATGCGGGTTTTATCCCCCAAAATACTGCCCCGTGATAGCTGACTGCTGGGATCGACCGCCAACACGGCAACTTTTTCCCCGTTTTGAGTCAGCCAGGTTCCAAAAGCATCAATAAAAGTGCTTTTCCCTACCCCGGGCACACCCGTCAGACCCAAACGAATGGATTTTCCTGCATGACGCAGAGTCAGGGAAAGGACTTCCTCAGCCAGGTCGCGGTCGGCTGGCAGCGTGCTTTCCACCAGGGTAATGGCCTTACTGAGAATCCCCCGTTGACCGGCCAGGATTCCATCTGCGTATTCGCGGGTTGTCAGGCGTTTCCGCATTTCAGGAATTGGATTGGAGTAAATCTTCCAGAATTTTTTCCGCCGCGGTTGAGATTACCGTTCCCGGGCCAAAAACTTCGCGGACGCCCGCCTGGTACAGGAATTCGTAATCCTGTTCAGGAATTACCCCACCTGCAATCACCAGCACATCTCCTCTGCCCTCTTTTTTCAAAGCAGCAATTAACTCAGGAATCAGGGTTTTGTGACCTCCAGCCAGACTGGAAACTCCAACGATATGCACGTCATTTTCGACCGCCTGGCGAGCCACCTCTTCGGGAGTTTGGAATAAGGGTCCAATATCCACGTCGAATCCCAGATCAGCAAAGCTGGTGCTGATCACTTTGGCTCCGCGGTCGTGCCCGTCCTGGCCCATTTTGGCGACCAGAATTCTGGGGCGACGACCTTCCGTTTCGGCAAAACGATCCGCAAGTTCCCGTACCCGGGCAATGGCATCTTTTTCCATGGATTCATTGATATATACCCCGCTGATGGATCTGATTACTGCTTTGTAACGGCCAAATGCTGTTTCCATGGCGGAAGAAATTTCTCCTAAAGTCGCCCTTGCACGGGCTGCAACCACGGCCAAAGCCAGTAAATTGCCTTCCCCGCTTGCAGCGGATTTTTCAATCTCTGCCAAAGCGGCTTTGACCGCAACTTCATTGCGGGTAGCTTTTACCTCCTTGATGCGACGAATCTGGGCTTCACGCACCGCGGTATTATCCACCTCACGAATCTCGATTTGCGTTTTCTCCTCTGCTTTGTATTTATTGACTCCCACAATCACATCCAATCCTGAGTCAATGCGGGCCTGTTTCCGTGTAGCTGATTCCTCAATGCGCATTTTCGGCAAACCAGATTCAATGGCTTTGGCCATTCCTCCCAGTTCCTCCACCTCCGTGATCAGTTCCCAGGCCCGCGCAGCCAATTCGCCAGTCAGTTTTTCCACATAATATGAACCTGCCCAGGGATCCACGGCTTTGGTGATTTTGGTCTCCTGCTGAATATATAATTGTGTGTTGCGGGCAATGCGGGCCGAAAAGTCGGTGGGAAGTGCAATGGCCTCGTCGAGGGCATTGGTATGGAGGGACTGGGTGCCGCCCATGGCTGCTCCCATGGCTTCCACACAGGTGCGGGCCACATTATTGAAAGGATCCTGCTCGGTCAGACTCCAGCCAGAGGTCTGGCAATGGGTGCGCAGAGACATGGATTTGGGGTTTTGGGGATCAAATTGCTTCACCAATTTGGCCCAAAGCAGCCTTCCCGCTCTCATTTTGGCGATTTCCATGAAAAAATTCATCCCCACAGCCCAGAAAAACGAGATACGCGGGGCGAAATCATCCACCCTTAAACCCGCTTTAATGCC
Organism: Bacteroidia bacterium; assembly: GCA_020635905.1. Classification (GTDB taxonomy): domain Bacteria; phylum Bacteroidota; class Bacteroidia; order J057; family JADKCL01; genus JACJYV01. The sequence goes on along the minus strand of JACJYV010000004.1, from coordinate 32,565 downwards.
CGTACGCAGGTATTCCAGACCGTCGGCCAGGGTATAAGCCAGCTCCAGATCGGCAGTCGCACCCGCTTCCTGCATGTGGTAACCGCTCACGCTGATGCTGTTGAAGCGGGGCATGTGGCGGGAGGTGTATTCAAATATGTCGGCGATGATGCGCATGGAAGCCGCGGGCGGATAGATATAGGTATTGCGCACCATAAACTCCTTCAAAACGTCGTTTTGAATGGTTCCAGCCAGCTTTTCGGGCGAAACGCCCTGCTCCTCAGCAGCCACAATATAAAAAGCCATGATAGGCATAACCGCCCCGTTCATGGTCATGGAAACGGACATTTCGTCCAGTGGAATGCGATCAAAGAGGATTTTCATGTCCTCCACCGTGTCGATGGCCACCCCGGCCATGCCCACGTCGCCCTTCACCCGCGGGTGATCAGAGTCGTAACCGCGGTGGGTAGCCAGGTCGAAGGCTACGGAAAGTCCTTTCTGGCCAGCGGCCAGATTGCGGCGATAAAAGGCGTTGGAAGCCTCTGCCGTAGAAAATCCTGCATACTGCCGCACTGTCCAGGGACGGATGGTGTACATGGCTGGATATGGACCGCCCAGAAAGGGAGGAAATCCCGCCCCAAAATCCAGGTGGGAAAGTCCTTCCAGATCTTCTGGAAGGTAAAGGGACTTTACAGGAATGGACTCAGGGGTATTCCAAAGGGAAGAATTTCCCTGCATGGCCTTATCCCAGGCTTTTCCCTGCTCCTGATTCGCTTCCTTTTTCCAGCTGAGTGTTGAGAAATTGGGTCTCATGATTTATGCTTCTAAACGGTCCAGCAGTTCATTCAGGAAACTGACCGCATTTTGATTCAGGTAAATAAAGTGATCAATCCCTGCAGCAGTCAACCTATCCATTTCAGCAGGTTTTCCAGCCACAATAAGGATGCTTTCGGGCAATTGGGTTTTGATTTGGGGAATAAAATCCAGGCCAGGGGAAAGGTATTCTTCGTCTGAACTGCAAAGCACAATTACTTCTGGCTGGGTTTTGGCCAACCATTGCAGAGCTTTTTCAGGCTCATTTGGGGTGAGATTTTCGACCATTTCCAAACCCGCCAAACCCAACAAATTGGAAGCAAAATTACTTCTGGCACTTCTGAAGGCAGCTTTTCCAAAGGTGAACAGCGCGGCTTGCATCCTTTTCTCCCATTTTTGATTCAATTCCTCTCCCCTCTTGCGCAGAGCCTCAAAATCAGCGCCCACCGTCCTGAAGGAGTTCACAGCAAGATAAGGCGCCTGCAAAAAGCCTTCTCCATTTCCCTGCGCAGGAAAATCGTTGATCCCAATCAAAACTTCTTTGCGGGTGGAAATTTCCTGCTTTTGCTGGTAAACCACTTCCATGATTTTTGACCGCAACCAACCTGTTTTGATGGCCACCAAAAATCCACCCAGTTTTTCCGTTTCCTGAAACAAACTCCAGGCCGCGTCCGCCATTTTTTCGGTCATCACTTCCAGGTAATAACTCCCTCCTGCGGGGTCAATTACTTTTCCCAGGTGAGATTCATCCCTCAGAATCAGCTGGATATTGCGGGCCATGCGGGCTGCCAAATGGCTGGATTTTCCAGCTAACAGGTCATGAGGTGCCAGGGTGATCATGTCTGCTCCCCCGATCACGGCTGACATAGCCGCGGTAGTGGTGCGCAGCAGATTGGTATTGGCATCGTGGGCTCCAAGGCATGCAAGTGCTGTCCTGGCCTGAATAAAGGAGGGATTTTCAGATGAAAATCTCACTCCATAAGCCTCCATGACCCGGGTCAGAAGCAGGCGAAAGGCCCTGAATTTGGCAATTTCAGGAAAAAAGTGGGTTCCTACGGGGAAAGTAAACATGATTCCCTGAAAGAAATTTTCCGCGCTTACTCCTGCATTCTGAAAATATTCCACGTATTCCACGAGTTGGGACAAGGCCCAGGCAATTTGCTGGGTTTGGGTCCCTCCCGCCAGACTGACGGGAGAAAGGTCGATATTCATGGCCTTCACCCAGGGCATTTTGCCCTGGATGGTTTGGAAATCCCGCACACATTGGGGCAACAGGTTATCCATTTCTGCCACTGAAGAGGTACCCGTGATCAGGCGGTTGAGAGGATTATTTTCAAGGCCACCCGTGATTTTTTCCGCAGGAACCCCACTTTGGGAGATTATTTTCAACAATAAATCCAATGAAGGGGTATGTTGAAGATCATCCGTCAAATGAAGGGCCACAGACTGGGCATCCCAGTCCTGCAATACCAACAAAGCATTTTCAGGGGAAAACCTGGCCAGATCGAGCACCAGGGCATGGACGCCATGTTCGAAGGTATCGCCCACTTCGGCCCGGGCCAAAGCAGGATCAGCAAAGGGAACCTCCTGCCCGATCACCCAGGAATTTTGCGAAGCTCCCTGAAAAGTACCTCCCCTTAAAAAGGGAGATTCGCCCGGAAAAAGGTTTTTCCAGGCAACTTTATCCTTTAAATCATCTTTTCTTTCCAGGGGCGGCATGGCAAAACCGTCCGGCATTTTCCAGTCGAGGGAAGACACCTCCCGTCCTTTCAGGTCGCGGCTTACTTTTTCGGCCCAGTCCTGAGGGTCAAAAGGTGGAAATTCTGAAAACAATCCGTCGCTCATTCCCGTAATCAATTTGCTAATACCCTTCAAAATTAGTTTTTTAAATTTGAAAAGTCACTTGCAATTCAGTTTATCAGGATTTCCAGAAAAATCCGTCCTTATGACTGCAAAAAACCTTCCATTGGCCCCCTTCACTTTTACCGCGGCTGCGCTGGCTCAGATTGAATCCATCAGAACAAATCTGTCCGTGCCAGAGGAATATGCCTTACGAATTGGAATTCAGGGAGGTGGATGTGCAGGAGTTTCTTATTTGCTGGGATTTGACGTGCCAAGGGAGGAAGACAAGGTATATTTTGGGGATGGGATGGAAATTCTGATGGATCAACGGCACGGAATGTATGTGATGGGCATGGAAGTGGATTATTATGAGGATGAAAACCAGGCGGGATTTGTTTTCAACAATCCAACTGAAAGAAAAGCGGCCCAAATGGAGCAGAAAACGGGAATTGAATAAAATTTTCCAAAGTAACAAACGTCACTTTGGTTTGGAATATCTTTTTGAAAATTGAATTTTGGATATTGGACCTTAACTTTAGCTGGCCAAGATCATCTTAGCGTATGGATCGGATTGCGTTGATTGCCGGATCCCTTTACGGATTCAGCGGGATTATTTTAGGAGCTTTTGGGGCGCATGCCCTGAAAAGCAGCCTTTCTTTGGATGCATTGGCCTCTTTTACCACGGGTACACGCTATCAAATCTACCATGCTTTATTGTTGCTGGCACTCGGCATTCTCATTCGTCAAAGTGGAAAAGCCAGTAAATGGCTTTCTTTTTCAGTTTGGGGCACCATTTTAGGCACCCTGCTGTTTTCTGGGTCCATCTACCTGCTCACCCTGGCTGAAGCCAAAGGCATTGGCTTTGTCACACCCCTGGGTGGTTTGCTCATGATCCTGGCCTGGGGCTCCATGACCCTTCATTTCATTTTAAATAAAGCTGAATGACCGCATTTGAACCTCTGCAAAATTCTTTAGCTGAACTGGCCGACCTGCGGGCGGGCATCAGCATGCTTACCTGGGACAAGGAAGTCAATATGGCAGCAGGTTCTGCACCCAGACGGGCCCGGCAGATTGGCACCCTGGCTGGCCTTTACCACAAAAGATCGCTGGAAGAGGTACCTGGCCTGCTGGAAGCGGCCGAAAAAGAAGCCAGCCAACTGGATTCCATTTCGCAGGCCGATTTGCGGGAAATCAGACGTGATCTGGACAAACAACTCAAATTCCCCCTGGAATTTGTCAAGAAAACGGCCCAGGTGACCTCAGAAGCACAATCTGCCTGGCTGAAAGCCAGGGAAGAGAACAGTTTTCTGCCTTTCGCCGCCAAACTGACTGAACTGGTTGATCTCAAAAGACAAAGTGCTGAATACGCAGGCTATCAGGCCAATCCTTACGACGCCCTGTTGGATCTTTACCACCCGGGCATGACTACTGAGGCTGTGACCCGGCTTTTTGAAGGCTTTAAGCGGGAATTGGGAGGTTTGGTACGTTCAGCAGCAAATTTCCCACAGATTGACACCTCTTTTGTGCGGCAGGTTGTGCCCGAAGATAAGCAGATTGCATTCAGCAAAATGGTGCTGTCGCGTTTGGGTTTTGATTTTCAGCGGGGAAGGCAGGATTCTTCAGCCCATCCATTTACCATTCCACTGGCGCCTGAAGATGTGCGCATCACCACTTTGGTTTCTGAAAATGATCCCCTGAGAATGCTTTTTTTCAGCATTCACGAAGGTGGACACGGCATCTATGAGCAATCGTTGCGGCCCGACCGCTACGGACTTCCCTCAGGTCAACACTGCTCCATTTCCATTCATGAATCCCAAAGCAGGTTATATGAGAATAACGTGGGTCGCTCACAGGCTTTCTGGGAGTACTTTTTTCCTCATTTTGCAGATTTGTTTCCTGACAAACTTGCAGGCATAGGCCCTGAAGATATTTTTAGGGTGGTGAATCGGGTGGTTCCCTCCCCTACCCGCATCAATTCTGACGAGTTGAGCTACCATACTCACATCATTTTGCGCTTTGAGCTGGAAAATGAAATGATCAGTGGAAAACTCCAGGTCAAAGACCTGGAAAAGGCCTGGGAAGCCAAAATGCAGGATTATCTTGGCATCAGACCCGCCTCGGCCAATGAAGGCGTTTTGCAGGATATTCACTGGGCCCATGGCAATTTCGGGTACTTTCCCACCTACTCTCTGGGCAGCTTTTATGCAGCTCAGTTTATGCAAAATGCGCAAAAAGTGCTTCCTGATTTGGAAAACGAATTTGCGATTGGCAACTTCACTTCCTTAAAATTGTGGTTAAATGAAAATATCCACCGTCACGGACGGGTTTTTCTTTCGGAGGAATTATGCAAAAACATTACAGGAGAAGCCCTGGACGTGAAATATTTCGTGGAAATGATGAAGAATAAATACCATCATATTTACCAGTATAGCTGAAACTGCCCATGAACTATGTAATTACAGTTCTGCTTGGAGCAGTCATCGCCTTTATCGCTTCCATTCCTGTGGGTGCGGTGAATATGGCTGTGGTGGCAGCCACGCTCAATAAAGGGCGAAAATCGGCCTTCATGATCGGAATTGGAGGCATTATCGTGGAAGCCATTTATTGTGCAGTCCCCCTTTTCAGCCTGAGTTTTAATCCCAACGAAAACAGCCTGCTGGTAAAAATCATTTATATGGCCTCAATTCCACTGCTTTTGGGATTGGGCATTTATACCATCATTACCCGCAAAAGAGCTGCCATCAAAGCCGTGCGGCAAACCCATACCTCCAAAGCAGGCAACGAAATTCTCTACGGAATCCTGCTTTGCGCCACCAATCCCATGGTGCTGTTGTTTTGGGCGGGAATCACCACCACTCTGACCGCCTGGGGTTGGCTGGGTGAATCCACTTCCATTTTATTTGCCTTCCTGGCCGGGGTTCCAGTTGGAACCTTTATGCTGTATTATTTATTCATTGTAATTGCCCACCGTAAAAAACGGAATATTGGGCTGGCCACCCGGGCTAAAATAAATGCGGTGGTGGGAGTGATTTTCCTGCTCCTGGCTGCTTACCTGGCCATCAATTATGTGGTAAAATTTATGATTACCTAAGGGCACCTCTAAAAACTTCGAATCTCTGCGTTGGACTTGTTTCAGAAATGCTCATTTACCTCAGTAAACTCCGCTTTCTGCAACTGCGTCCGCCTTGACCTTCTTTGTTTTTAGAGGTCCCCATAAGAAATCCCGCCTAAACTTTGGGAAAGAAGGGAAATCTGAACAAATACAAATGCTCCTCTGCGCGGGTGATCACTGTGTATGTCCAGCGAAGATAATCTGACATTTCAACACCCTTATAAAGTGGCTCAAAAGCCCCAATTACGTATTTCCACTGCCCACCCTGGGCTTTGTGACCCGTAATGGCATAGCCGTATTTGATCTGCAGGGCATTCATGTAGGGGTCCTTGCGCAAGGTTTCCCGTTGGCGGGTTTTGGGTAATTCCTCCACCTCCCTCCTGCGGGCCTGTGCCACCTGGTGCATGACCGCATTGGACAATTGAGGATCCTTGCTTTGCAGCAAATCCAGCACCACCTTGCAATCAATTTCCACGGGTTCTTCCTGCAAATCCTGAAATTCTATGCAGATATCCATCCATTTCAGCCCATATCGCTCTTCGAGCGATTCGTAATACACCTTCTTGATGGTGCCCATCTCCCCGTTGGCGATGAAAGGAAACTTTTTCCCTCCCCAGGAATAGTTATTTTTGACCACCATCACCACTTCTCCTGCCACCAAAATATCCTCAGTGTCAAACATCTGAGCCCGCAGGGCCTGATTGATCTGGGTGGCAAAAAAGTTGGAGTAGGTGACAATCACCACTTTGTCGAGGTTATCGCTTTCGAAGTTGGAAATGTATTCATCCATCACCTGATAGGGAGTTTCCAGGACAGAAATCTCCTTTCCGTAGGGAATTTCAAGCTCAGGAATTTTTCCCGATTCCCTGGCTTCCAGAATGCTTCCCGCCAGTTCGAGGATTTCCGAACCCTGGCGCTGGCGCATGATTTCGCGGATATCGCCTGATTCAGGAGCCAAACCAAAGGTTTTGCTCAGGTAATCGCCATTGAGTGCCGGGGAAAGGGTACTTCCCACAGGGGGCAACTGGTTGGGATCACCCACCAGAATCAGCTTATGGCCCGACGGGCCATCGAACACATAACGCAGGGTCTGGCCCAGCAGCCCATCCGCGCCCTTACCGCCCGTATCGCCAACCATGGAGGCCTCATCCACAATGTAGCAGGTCTTGGGTTGGTCGTTATTGTCCTTGAGAAAAAATGAAGGCGTACCCCCGGGACCTTCGGTCAGGGAGAAAATTTCGCGGTGAATGGTGGAGGCATATTTGCGGGTACGGCGGGTCAGTACTTTGGCCGCGCGACCTGTCGGGGCGAGCAGCACAACCTTCCAGCCCTGAGAGCGCAAATAATCAGAAATGACCTGAATGAAAAAGGTTTTCCCCGTTCCTGCAGCCCCACTGATGAGAAAAACCCCACGGTTGATCTCATTGCGGTAAAACGCAATAAACCTGTCCAGAACCCGGGCCTGGTCCGTGGTAAGGGCAATTCCCCGTTTGGAGAGTTGGTCCTGGATGATCTGGTGGAAGAGGGAAGACAATGGCTGTTAATAAAAAAAGGGGCGTCCTTTTGAACGCCCCTTTTACTGTTTATCCCTGGGTCAGAACCTTGGCGTTTTTGCCGAGACGGTTCATCACATTGTCGCGGCGGAGGCGGTAAAAATGCTTCCTGCCAACGGATTTTTCGTGCAGAATCAGGTTGATGTCCATCATGATCTTGATGTACTTCTTGGCGGTGGTGCCTTTGATATCAAGGGCTTCCTCCAGGTCCTGAGAGGCAAATCCATCTGCAAATTCCACCAGGAATTTGGGCATGTCAAATACCACTTCGAAGATGGTTCCCTGCTTGTAAAGGTCGAGGAACATGAGGCGAATGCCTTCTTCGAGCTTGCGGTTATTCGTTTTGCGCTCATCTTCAAAGAAGCCCAGACGGTTCACTTCGTTGAAAGTGATGTAGCTGCGGAGGTTGCGGTAGGAGAAATCAATGTGGTCAGCAGCCGCGGGCAGGTCGCCTTTGGTAATGTTGATACACTTGTTGAGCACCTTATTGCGAACCCCGTTGGGCACCAGGCGGAATTCTTCCCAATCAGCTTTGATAAAGGCAAGCGGGTTATTTTCGTTGCCCAGCTCTTTCAGGAGTTGATCCGTCATTTTAACCCCCAGTTCATCGTGGGACATGATGGCATTCAGACGGGAGAGTTTGATTTCGAAATACTGGTACTGCAGGTAAACCTTGAGGTTGTAGTGCGATACAGGTTCGAAATCAATGTAAATGGAGCGGAATTGGTCGAATTGATCGCGGCCAATGGTTTCAATGGCTGATTCGATGTAGTCAAACAACTCGCGGACCGTTTCGAAATATTTTTCGAGCGGATTTTCCTTTTCCACTTTGGTGGCGTCGATCAGCCAGGAAAGCCCTGGTTTCTCTACCTGCACCAGCAAAATCTGGTTGATGGCTTCAAGGCCAGCCAGGGTCAGCACAAATCCGTTTTCTTCGGTCTTTTTGGTGCCCATTTTGATCAGGTCAATGAGAGCCTTATAGGCTTTCTGACTGTCACGGGTCGTGGCCAGCAGGTAATCTGCCCAGGATTTCATGGCGGAAGCCACGAGAAAATGGTTGTCAGATTTACGAATTTCCCAAACCAGTTCCTTGAAGTCTTTTTCGTTCAGGTTTGGATCAGAAACTGCGAGCAGGGCGTAGCGGGAAAGGGAAAAAATCAGTCCCATTGCCTTGTCGCGGGTGTTTTCAGCAATTCTGATCGCACTTGCTGTGTTGTCATTTACCATTGCCAGTAACAGGGAGCGTTGGTTGGAAAAGCTCTGTTGACCAGCCAGACGGCTGTAGTGGCGGGCAAATTCCATTTGCAAATGAGCGAGAGAGAAGCTGGGAAGGTTATTTTCTTTGGCTTCGCCCTTCATCTGAAACTCCAGATCGCGGAGTGATTCCAGGTTATATTCCACTTTTACCTGGGTGTCGTCAAAAAGACGGAATTTATTCAGCAGGGAAAGGGATTGCAGATCAAAAACTGCCGCTTTGTATAACCTGGAAGAAACCAGATCAGCGGTGGAATCACCTGTGTTGTCCAAACGCTTGATGATCTTCTCAATGTGCTGCAGGGAGTCCTGATTGCCCGTTTTGAAGAAGAATCTGGCCAGATCCAGGTAGTAGGAAAGTCCCAGGGAGGCTTCGCCTTCCATAGCAGCTTTCTGAGCCCAGTGACGGCCTTTGCGAACCCGATCAAGGTTTTTCTCATTCAGATACACATACCCTATCGCGCCGGAAACTTTGTGCAGCATGGCAGGGGGGAATTGGTCGAAGTCGATTTCGTCGATGAAAACTTCGAATTCCTCGATGGTGGTATGACCCATAAGGCGACGGGAAGCAATCTCGATCAGATCGTAGAAAACAGCCCACGCTTCCCCGTCAAAGTCGTCATTGGCATACTCGGCCAGTGCTTCCAGGTGGGGAGGAATCAGGGTGGTAAATTGGCGAAGACCGTCAAAATCTCCCCGGTAGAAGTTAAACAGCATGCCCTGCTCTGCAAAAAATGCAAATTGGGTGGCTGTTTTCATGTCGGAAGGAAGACGAGTCATCATCTCCTCCCCGATGCTGGTAATAAACTGATCTACGTCAGTTATATCACCTTTGTGGAGGGCCTCTTTAAGCGGCCGAAGCAGATTAAGCTGCTTGCTCTCCCTCGAAAGGTTAATTAAAACCTGATAATAATACCCGTTGTTCATTGTTCTGTGTAATTAAAATCTGTATAAAATAAGCGGATTTCCCATGGTACGAGAGGGAATTCCATGACACATCTGAAATTAGATCAGCAAGGAGTTTGGTTGGAATGAGTATTAGCTGTTGGCTCAAAAATTAAACGCGAAGAAGTTAATTTTGTTGAACAAAAATAATAGCTTCGTTCAAATAAAAAAAATTGCTCCAAACCAGTTTTCCCCACATCTTAGGAACCCAATGCGTACGAAAATAACTACATTGCGATAATTTTCGCCCAAACATCCGTTCTGAACCCCAATATATTCAAAAGGCTGAAAATTCCCTGTTTTAAAGAACTCAGTTCTGGTTTTCGACGAACATCCCTTTTTTCACGACGAATAAAAATACAAGTCAGGGAATTGTCCGAAGTGCCAATCTCATTTAATAACTTTTTTTAACCTTTTTAGGTGATACAGTTGATATAAAAGCAATTTACATAAATAAAACCATTTCTCTGAAATATTATTGACAAGTCCCGGCTTTTCCTGAAAAATCGTTTATATTTTTGCAAGCCCCTGGTCCTGAAGCTGCCCGAAACGTTGATAATTTGGGGAAATGTACCTTGGGGAAATCGGGTACTAATGAGTAATTTCACTTCACTTTGAAAGTGGAAATTTCATATGCAGACAAAGGAATTGAAGGCAAAAAGGTATTTACCCGAAACCCCAAAAACCTTTGTTTCAATTGCGCTCCTGAATGGCAAATCCCGAACCCGGGAATTTCTCAGCCTGCAATCAGAGCTGAAATGGGGAGCAAGTCCGAAGTTATCCACATAAAAAGAAACTTTTTTCGGGAACATTGAATAAAAACCCATGCTTTTAAGTAAAGAAGAATTAAAAAGACTTTTTCCCGATCCCATTTATCTCATTCCCGGAGAGCAAACTGGCGTTTTGGAAAAAGAGAAACCCGTGCAGGAGGCAAAAGAATCAGTAAAGGAACCAGAAGTACTACCCGTTCTTGCTGAAAAACAACCTGAAAGCCTCTCTATGCAGGAAAAGGCACCTGATTCCGTAGCTCCCGCCCTTACGCCAGGTACGATCAAATGGGGCCTCAAACCCGAATCAAAAGTAATTTTGATTCTGACCCAGGCGGAAAGAAATGATAAGGAACTGACCGGCCTGCTGAAGGCAATTGTGGAGTCTCTTGGAATTCCAACCGAACAGGTTGGTTTTGGATTTATCCAGGGCGACGATATCTCTGCTCCATTGCAGGAAATTCCAGGAAAATTTGGAATTGTATTCGGAAAACATTTTAATATGCCCGAGGAATCAGGAAATCCGGCCCAATTCAATGGAATTCCCGTTTTCTTTAGTTATTCTTTGCAAGAACTTTCCCAAAACCGGGCTTACAAACTGGAGTTATGGGAATATTTTAAATCTATTAAATCTCAAATCTGACCAATATGTCTGCCAAAAAATCAAAAAATTCTGACCCTGAAGGCCCTGAAGCCACCACACCGACCGCTCCGGAGGCAAAGGAGCCCGCTTCCCAACCTGCTGAAACCCCTCAAACGGAAGTTGCCCCGGAGCCTAAGGGCCTGCCTGAAATCTTTTTTGCCACCGGCAATCCCAAAAAACTGGAGGAAATCCGCGAAATTCTGGGATCAAAATTCACCATCAAATCTTTTGAAGACCTCCCAGAAAAGCTGGAAGTGGAAGAAACTGAGGATACGCTGGCCGGAAATGCACTTTTGAAAGCCAACGCATATTTCGAAAAAGTAAATCTGCCCACCTTTGCCGACGATACCGGCCTCGAAGTCGCGGCATTGAATGGCGCTCCTGGCGTTTTCTCGGCCCGTTACGCTGGCCCCGAAGGCGATTCCGCCAAAAATACCGCCAAACTCATGAACGAATTGCGCTCCAAAACAGATCGCAGCGCTACTTTTCGTACCGTGATTGCTTTTGTGGACGGAAAAAACAACCAAACTTTTGAAGGAAGCCTCAAGGGTGAAATTTCCATCTTTGCCGCAGGGGAAAATGGCTTTGGCTATGACCCTGTTTTCATTCCGCAAGGAAGTGATTATACCCTGGCCGAGCTGAGTGCAGACGAAAAAAACAAAATCTCCCACAGGTCAAAGGCCCTCGAAAAATTTGTCGCTTTTTTGAATAAATGACCCCACAAGCTCAAAAATCCTATTTTGTCGGCATTTCAGGAGGAAGTGCGTCTGGAAAAACCTTCCTGCTGAACAAACTTCTGGAGCATTTTCCTTCGGAAATCATTACCCTGATCTCCCAGGACAATTATTATAAAAATCTCAATGAGCAAAAAAAGGATGCCGAGGGACACGTCAATTTTGACCACCCTGAAGCTGTAAACCTGCATTTGCTCGAGAGAGATATTGCCCTTCTGAAAGCGGGTGAAACGGTTTCCATGATGGAATACACCTTCAATAATCCCAATATTATTCCCAAAAAGCTGGTTTTCCGCCCCTCTCCCATCATTCTGGTGGAAGGCTTGTTCGTTTTTTATGAACCAAAAATCTCTTCCCAACTTGACCTGAAGATTTTTGTGGATGCAGACGAACACATCAAGCTTTCAAGGCGCATCAAGCGGGATTATGAGGAACGGGGCTATGATCTGGAGGAAGTGCTTTACCGTTACGAGCACCATGTCATTCCCATGTACAAAAAATACGTGGCGCCGTTCAAGGAAGAATGCGACCTTATCATTCCCAATAATTTCCACATGGAAAAGGCCCTTCAGGTGCTGCTCGACCATTTGCACGCGCGGATTTCAGGATAAAATTCAGGATTCAAAAAAGGTAAAAAAGAAAAAGGCTGCCCCGAAAGGCAGCCTTTATTTTTCCAGAGAAATATCTCTTATTCTTCTTCGTTGGAAGCGTCTTCGGAATCGACGGCGGCTTCTTCAGCGACAGGAGCAGCGGGCGCTTCAGCCGGGGCTTCAGCAGCGTTACTGGCTTCTTCGGCAGCCTGCATTTTCAGCCTGAGGGCCTGCAGAGCATCCATTTCACCTAACAGGGTGGTTTCGGCTTTGGGAGCGCGCACAGGGGTCTGTGGTTGCTTCTTCTTGCCGCCACCGCCAGTTTGTCCGCCGGACTGGGCCTTTTTCTGGGGCTGCTCAATGGCTTCCTCGTTCCAGGTAAGTCTGTGAGACAGAACCAGTTTCTTGGCGTCTTTGTTGAATTCAATTACCTTCACTTTCACTTTGGAACCAATCTTCAGCTTGGATTCGCCTTCAGCGGTTTCCATGTGTTTGCGGGGAATGAATCCTTCAACTCCGTATTCCAACTCAACGATTGCGCCTTTATCGTCGCTGCGGAGCAGCGTGCCTTCGTGCTCAGAATCAATGACGAAGATGGAAGCGAAAGTTTCCCAAACATCTTCAGTCAATTGCTTGTGGCCCAGGCTCAAACGACGGTTAGGAACGTCGATTTCGAGAACAATTACCTCCAGTTGCTCATCGCGGTTGATGAATTCTGAAGGATGGTTGTATTTCTTGGTCCAGGACAGGTCTGAGATGTGTACCAGGCCGTCGATACCCTCTTCCAGCTCAACGAACAGACCGTAGCTGGTCATGTTGCGTACGATGCCTTTGTGGATGGTACCCACAGCATATTTGGCTTCTGCCTGATCCCAGGGATCATTTTTGGTCTGCTTAACCCCGAGTGACATTTTCTTTTCGTCGCGGTCGATGGTCAGAACGACAGCTTCTACTTCGTCACCAATGCGGTAAGATTCTGCGGGATCTTTCAGGTGCTGTGACCAGGACATTTCGCTCATGTGAACGAGTCCTTCCACGCCGGGAACGATCTCAATGAAAATACCATAGTCGGCAACCGTCACTACGCGGCCGGTAACCCGTGAGCCTTCCACGATCGTTTCAGGCAGCGAGTCCCAGGGATGGGGCTGAAGTTGCTTCAGACCCAGGCTGATACGCTTTTTCTCCTGATCGAATTCGAGAACAACCACGTTGAGTTTCTGGTCGAGTTCCAGCACCTCTTCGGGGTGGTTGATGCGGCCCCAGGAAATATCGGTAATGTGGAGCAATCCGTCCACGCCGCCCAGGTCGATAAACACACCAAAATTGGTCATGTTTTTCACAGTACCTTCGAGTACCTGACCTTTTTCGAGGTTTTTCAGGATTTCGAGGCGCTGCTTTTCGAGGTCCTTCTCAATGAGAACCTTATGAGAAATAACAACGTTTTCGTATGGATGGTTGATTTTCACAACCTTGAAGTCCATGGTTTTGCCAACGTAGGCGTCAAAGTCACGCACAGGCTTCACGTCGATCTGAGAACCAGGCAGGAAGGCCTCGATGCCTCCAATGTCGGTCACAAATCCACCTTTGGTGCGACGCTTGATCAGACCTTCGAGGATCACATCCTCCTCCTCAGCTCTGAGGATCATCTGCCAGGTACGCATGTGCTTGGCGCGTTTACGGGAAAGAATGAGGGCACCGTTCTGGTCTTCCACACTTTCCAGATAAACATCCACTTTGTCGCCGATTTTCAGGTTGGGAAGATCGCGGAATTCGGAAACCTGAACCATGCCTTCTGATTTGAAACCAATGTTCAGGATCACTTCTTTCTCTCCAATGGAGATAACCGTTCCGCTAACAATCTCACCTTCAGCCACTTTCTTCAAAGTACTTTCGTACAGAGATTCCAGTTTGGCACGTTCGGCTTTTGAATAACCATCATCATCTTCAGAATCCCAGTCGAATTCGTCTTCGTCATCTGCCATTGAGGGCAGGATCACGAGGTCGTCTTCTTCCTCCTGAGAATCGTCGGCCTCGGCAGCCATATCGGCCTCAACAAGGTCTTCAGATGAGTTTTCCAGAACTACAGGTCCTTCTGTAATATCCAGATTTTCAGGGGCCTCCTCCATTCCGGGCTCCTGGACTTCAATAGAATCTTCGTTTTTTTCTGTCATTTATTATTTAAAACTCCTTTCCTCCTGAAATTTCAGGAAGGGCAAAAGTAGATAAAATTGACGCGGATTCCCAAAGATATCCACAAAAAATCTTTGACCCTCAGTCAGATAAGGTAAAATTTTCCCCATTTAGAACAATCCTTGTGTAACCAATGTTCCAATTCAGGAATTTGCTCCCCGGATTCAATGGAGAAATCCTATTTTTGCACCATAATCAAAAACTCATGGATAATTTCCTTCACATAACGCCAGGTACCATTCCCACCAAAACCCTGCACCAGTACCTGCTGGGAGCAGTTTCCCCCCGTCCCATCGCCTTTGCGAGCACCATAGGACCCGACGGAACGCCCAACCTGGCGCCTTTCAGCTTTTTCAATGTTTTCAGCGCCAATCCCCCCATTCTCATCTTTTCCCCGGCCAGACGGGTAAGGGATAATACCACCAAGCACACCCTGGAAAACATTTACCGTACCCCTGAAGTGGTGGTCAATGTGGTGAGTCACAGCATGGTGGAGCAGATGAATATCGCCAGCGCTGAGTACGGAGATGGCGTAAATGAATTCGTGAAAGCGGGTTTTACCCCTGTGGCCTCAGAAATTGTTCGGCCTCCCAGGGTGCTTGAAGCTCCTGTGCAGATGGAGTGCAAAGTGATTGAAATCAAACCCCTGGACACTGAAAAAGGCGCAGGTCAGTTGGTGATTGCCCAGGTGGTAAAAATGCATATCAATCATGACATTCTGGACGAGGACGAAATGATCAATCCCCATAAAATTGACCTGGTGGGCCGCATGGGCAAGATGTATTATGCCCGGGCCAGCGGGAACGCCGTTTTCCCCCTGCCTGCTCCCCTGCACCTTCCCCTGGGAATTGACGCCCTGCCCGAAACGATTCGCAATTCATCTGTTCTGACTGGAAATGACCTGGGTAAACTCGCCTTCGGGGAACATTTGCCTTCAGGGGAGGATATTGAGCAATTCAAAAAAGCTGAAACCAGTCTGATTTCAGGGCTGAAAAATGCTAATGATGTGCATCTGGCAGCACAAAAAATGATCGCAAACGGTGAAGTGGGTCGGGCTTTATTGCTTTTGCTGGCTTCAATCTGATTAGGAAAATTCATCTTTTTGACGAAAAAGCCTTCGCAACATGAAGGCTTTTTTTGTGCTGATGCACCATAAAAATGCCCCGAATAGGCTTCGGGGCAATTTCTCTATAACTTCCAGTCTGCAATGAAAATTATTTATAAAACAGGCACAGTACATATTACCGAAAAAGCCCATAAAATGTTTCATTCCGAGGATGAATGGTCGAAATTGAGGGATGAACGGTAATTATCGGGAGTGAACCGTCTGAATTCAGGGTTGAACGGTTTTTGAATATAAAGGGTGAGTAAAGTAGGGGAAAATGAAGAAAACCAGTTTGAGGCAGGCATAAAAAAAATAGGGGACCCAACTGATTGCTGAGTCACCCTACCCCTTGCTCTGTAAATATCAAGTTAAACTTGATACAACAAATATATCAATTCCTATCGATATTCCAAATATTAATCAGAAATTTGTTCTTGAGTGTCGAAACGACACCCAGAATCGGGCTGGATTTTAGAAATGCAGGTTGAGGAAAAAGTTTAGGGAACCGCTAAAAACAAAGAAAATCAAGTCCAACGCAGATATTCTAAGTTTTTAGCGGTTCACTTTATTCTGTGCCATCCCCTTTCACCACACACTTGATTTTCAGGTAGATCACAGGATTGACGGGGTCGTTGGTGATCACGGTTACGGTCTTTTCCTGCAGGCCGGCCCGGCCTGTGCTGTTGAAACTCACTTCCACTTTGGTGGAAGTTCCAGGGGCCAGCAGCGTGCTCTCAGGCTTGCTGGAAGTACAGCCACAGCTGGCTTTGGTTTTGCGAATCAGCAGGTCCTTCTGGCCCGTGTTGGTCAGGGTAAAAACCGTTTCAGCCTTATCGCCCTGATTGATGGTCCCAAAATTATGTTCCGTTTTGTCCCATTTGCCCTTTGGCGCCCTGGCTTTCTGGTCGGCCGCCATAAACCTGAAATCCTCCTGAATATCAGCACTGACATTGATTCGCTTTTTGGGCTTCTCTTCATCATCCGTTTCCAGGAAAAAATATTCAAAGAGGAATCCATAATCATTTTTGATGTAGGTGGAATACTCAAATGAAAGACGCACTGTGCCCCCTGGCTTGAGCACCGTGGAAGAGGCCTGCATTTTCAATTGGGGAAGCAAAGCAGTTTTTTCGGGAAAAATATGAATGCTACGGTTGCCCTGGTTGTATAAAACTGTAGAGGAAGTGTCCTTTTCGCCCATAAAAACATGGCCAAAGGCCAGGTGATTGGTTTTGAAGCGAATATTGCCTTCCTCAAAAGGATAAAAATCGGCCGGCCCTTTTTGGCGGGGCAGCACCGTACCTGAAATGGTCAGGACTTTGGGTTGTGGATCGCTGTTGGTTTCCACCTGAATGGTTTTGCTGAAATAGCCGGGACGATTCAGCGGGTCAAATTCCACTTTGATAAATCCCTTGCCTTTGGAGGGCACCACATCCCGCGACCAGGTGGGAGTTGTGCAGCCGCAACTGGCTTTCACTGAGGTCAGCTGGAGGTCGCCTTCGCCCACATTTTCGAAGCGAAAGACTGTAAAGACAATCCCTCCCTCCTCTTTGATTTCCCCAAATTCATGGGCAATTTTCTCAAATAAAATGCTCCCTTTGGGAGACGGAGCCTGGGCAAAAACCCTTCTAGCGCAAAGCAAGACCACCAAACTGAGCAACAGTATTCTCATAAAATGAATTTGCCTGAGCAAAACTTTTGACGTAATTAGTAAACGTGAATTTTCTATCAAAGCTAATTCCAGCATCATCAAAATTACAAATTGAGCATGAACATAAAAATTAACCCTGAGGATTTCCGGGTACGGCCCGAAAAACCCATTCAAATCAAAGATGTTCCCACAAAAATCGCGCCTCTTTATAAGTCAGGCAAAGAATATTCCAAGTTGCTGGAGGATTACCAAAAGGAAATTTACGATCTGCAAAACATGATGTATGCGCACAACCGCTACGCCATGCTGCTGATTTTTCAGGGAATGGATACTGCGGGCAAGGACGGAGCCATCAAGCACGTGATGACGGGCGTAAATCCTGCAGGGGTTCAGGTTTTCAGCTTTAAAAAGCCCAGCACCACGGAACTGGACCATAATTACCTGTGGCGCACCAATATTGCCATGCCCGAGCGGGGCAGAATAGGCATTTTTAACCGTTCCTATTACGAAGAAGTGCTGGTGGTCAAGGTGCATCCCACTATTCTGACCAAATATCAGCTGATTCCCGAGGAATTTACCCAGAATCTGGATCAGGTTTGGCAAAATCGCTATGAGGACATTCGCAACCACGAGCAATATGCCCATCGCAACGGCACCATTGTGGTCAAATTCTTTTTGCACATTTCCCGCGAAGAACAACGCCAGCGCTTTCTGGAACGCATCGACCGTCCTGAGAAAAACTGGAAATTGTCGCCTGCAGATACAGAGGAACGGCAGTATTGGGACGATTACCAAAAAGCCTACGAGGAATGCGTGAACGCCACCTCGACCGCCAACAGCCCCTGGTACATTATTCCTGGCGACGACAAGAAAAACGCCCGTCTGATCATTTCCAAAATCGTGCTGGAACACCTATGTGGCCTGAAAATGGCTTACCCTGAGGTCACAGATCAGCACCGCGAGGAATTGCAGGTTATTCGCAAGGCCCTGGTGGCTGAAGCGCCCGCCAAAAGCAAAAAGTAAGGGGTTTGGGGGTTAATTCCCTGAACCAAGTTTCAAAATTCCCAGCTGGCGCTCGCCTGCGAGCAACACCAGACTTCCATTGAATTCAAAAAATGATTCCAGGGTCATTTTTTCCAGGTCAGCAGCCAGTAATTCCTGTAAAATGAGCTTTCCTTCCTGGCGCAGCTCAAACCATTGTTGAAGGAGTCCGTTGGCATCCTTCAGAAAATAGCACCTGATTTCCCGCCCGCGGGTTTCCAGAAATTCCACCTGCCCGAAGGGCAGGCCGAGGCCCCTCAGTTCGATTTCCGCGGCAAATTCTGCAAATTTTTCCTCGCCCTGAAAGGTGCGTTGAGGGTAACGACGGGCGGGCATGCGTTTTTCCTGAATGAAATGCTGAATCCTGTCTGATAAATCCTCACTTTCTTTTTGGGACAGCTTTTGCAGAATTTTACCCGAATTCAAATCAAACAGAATGGAATTACCCTCCTCTCCCCCACGAAAAGGCTGATTTTCAATCCTGCCAAAAATTCCCTGGTCTGTGATTCCCACAAAATCCACTCCTGTTTCCCGCCAAACTTCACGAATCCCAGTTTCCTTGCCTGAAGCAATTCCCCGAAAAACATACAGGCCCGTACCCATGGGCAGGGAGTGATCATCGTATTCAAACACCACAAAATGCCCCTGATAAAAATCCATTAAACCTGAATACCAGCCATTTTGCGGTTCAAACACCTCCACTTCTCCCCCCTCTGACTCAGGATTCACCAGACCAATTCCCATTTTTTGTGGATTCCCCTGACGGCACTCCACGGCCAGAAACCCGGAAACCTCATCAGGCAAAACTTTCCAGACTTTCCAGGGAAAGGTAAATCGCTGAATGATTGGCCTGTTTTCAAACATTTTTGCCTATTTTTGAGTAAAATATGAGAAAAATTTCCTGCTTCACAAGGATTTTCCAATATGGCAAAACGTTCATCTAACCTAAACTGGCTAATTCTCCTCCTGTTCCTTTTTCCCCTGCAGATTTTCGGGCAAAAGGTCTATGTGCTGGAGCTTTTCGACGAAATTCACCCTGCCTCAGCCCGTTACATTTCGCGCGGTTTCACGGCTGCCCGCGAGGCTCAGGCTGATCTGGTGCTCATTCACATGAATACCTACGGAGGATTGGTAGAATCTGCTGATTCCATTCGCACCACCATTCTCAATTCCAAGCTTCCCACGGCCGTTTTCATTGACAAAAATGCGGCCTCTGCGGGAGCCCTCATTTCTATTGCCTGCGACAGCATTTTTATGGCGCCAGGCTCCCAAATCGGGGCTGTAACCGTGGTTTCGGGCGAAACGGGCATGGCCATGCCCGACAAATATCAATCCTACATGCGGGCCACCATGCGCGCCACGGCCGAAATGAAGGGCAGAAATCCAGACATCGCAGAAAAAATGGTGGACCAAAATCTGGTCATTGAAGGCCTGAGTCCTGAAGGGACTGTCATTACTTTTACCACCTCAGAAGCCATTGATAACGGTTATTGTGAGGGCGAATTCAAGAACCTGAAAGAGGTAATTTCTCATTATGGCTACGAAAATGCAGAGGTCATCACCCACGAATCCGATTTCATTGAAACGATTATTCAGATTCTGATTCACCCAGCAGTAAGCGGATTTTTGGTCATGCTGATCTTTGGTGGGATTTTCATGGAACTGAAAACCCCGGGTTTTGGCTTTGCAGGTGGAGTGGCCATCGTGGCTGCCTCCCTTTTCTTTGCACCTCACTATCTCGAAGGCCTGGCTCAAAACTGGGAGATCCTGATTTTCGCGATTGGAATTGTGCTCATTGCCCTGGAAATCTTTGTCATACCCGGCTTTGGGGTGGCAGGCATCAGCGGGATCGTCCTCACGGTGAGCGGATTGGCCATTTCACTGCTGCGCAATGATTTCATGGACTTTAGCCTGGTCAATGGGACTATCATGCTGCAATCCTTTGCCATCGTCCTGGTTTCCATGGTCACGAGTCTGATACTGGTGATCTGGGTGGCGAAGCAGTTTATCACAGCTTCGCGGAATTTTCCCTTTGTGGATGGCGAGACTCAGGACAAGGAAAAGGGCTATACAGCCATGGATTCCAAATTGCTGGATTATATTGGCAAGACGGGGGTGGCGCTGACCGACCTCAAACCCGCCGGGTTTGTGGAAATAGACGGCACCCGTCTGGATGCTGAAACCGAGGGAAGTTACCTCGAAAAAGGCGCAGAAGTGGAGGTAAAACGGATGCGCAGTACAGTCTTGATTGTGAAAAAGAAATGAGAATTCTCGGGGTAATTCCAGCCAGATACGCCTCCAGTCGCCTCCCGGGCAAGCCTTTGGCCGACATTGGCGGCAAGCCCCTGATTGAGCGGGTCTATACCCAGGCCTCCCAGGCTGATTCCCTTACTGATCTCACCGTAGCCACGGACGATGAACGCATTTATCAGGCCGTCAAGGCGTTTGGGGGGAAGGTGACCATGACCCGGCAGGACCACATGAACGGCACCTCCCGTCTGATTGAGGTGGCAGAAAATCTGCCTCCTTTTGATGCCTACATCAATATTCAGGGGGATGAACCCTTCATTTCGCCCCGCCAGATTGACGAAGTCTGCCAGCCATTGATCCAAAATCAGGGAGTTTTTGTTTCGACCCTGATCAAACGGATTTCCAATTTCAATGAGCTGAATGAGCCTTCCATCATCAAAGTTGTAATTGGCAGAAATCAAAGGGCTTTGTATTTTAGCCGCAGTTCTATCCCGTTTGTGAGGGAAAAGGAAAATTTTGAACACTGGGCTGCCAGCCACGGATTTTTCAAACACATTGGCATTTACGGGTTTACCGCCTCTGCCCTCGAAATTATCCGCACCCTGGAGCCCTCAGCTTTGGAATTGGCCGAATCTCTGGAACAACTCAGGTGGATGGAAAACGGAATTGAAATTTTGACGGGTGAAACCCGGGAAGAAGCATTTTCAGTGGATACACCACACGATCTTGAAGCAGCACGAAAACACATTTTAAAACATGAGCGGTAAAAAGAAATTCCTCGAAACCATTGCAAACGGATACACTTTTAAAGGAGATTCAATCCCTTTGGGTGCCGCAATGATCGACAAGGAAACTCAGACAGGCAGCATTATAAGAATCCCCCTGAAAACCCTCAACCGCCACGGACTGATTGCAGGCGCCACGGGTACGGGCAAGACCAAATCCCTGCAATGTCTGGCTGAAGGACTTTCTGACCGCTCTATTCCCGTGTTGCTGATGGATATCAAAGGGGATCTTAGCGGCCTGGCCCAGCCATCATTGGGGCACCCCAAGATCGACCAGCGCATGACCAGCATTGGTCTTGAGTGGAAACCAAATGGCTACCCGGTCGAATTGCTGACCATTTCCAAAGAAAAAGGAGTGCGTCTCAGAGCCACGGTTTCTGAATTTGGCCCGGTGCTCATTTCAAAAATCCTTGAACTCAACGACACCCAGGCCGGGGTCATGGCCCTGGTGTTTAAATATTGTGATGACAACGACCTCCCCCTGCTGGACCTGAAGGACCTCAAAAAAACCCTTCAATACATTACCAACGAAGGCAAAGACGAAATTAAAAACGAATACGGGCTGATCTCAACCCAGTCTTCGGGCACCATTCTGCGCAAGATCATCGAGCTGGAGCAGCAGGGAGCAGAGTTGTTTTTCGGGGAAAAATCCTTTGAAGTGGATGATTTGCTGCGGGTCAATGGGGAAGGCCAGGGCTACATCAACATCCTGCGTCTGACCGACATCCAGGATCGTCCCAAGCTGTTTTCGACCTTTATGCTTTGTCTGCTGGCGGAAATTTACTCCACTTTCCCTGAGGAAGGCGACCTCGAGGCTCCCAAACTGGTGATCTTCATTGATGAAGCACATTTGATGTTCAATGAGGCCTCTGAGGCCCTGTTGGACCAGATTGAGACCATGGTCAAACTGATTCGTTCCAAGGGAGTTGGCCTGTATTTCTGCACCCAGGATCCCAATGATATTCCTGATGTGGTGCTTTCACAGCTGGGATTGAAAATCCAGCACGCCCTGCGTGCTTTCACGGCCAAAGACCGCAAAAAGATCAAACTTGCGGCTGAAAACTTCCCTATTTCAGAATTTTATGATGTGGATGAAATCCTGACCCAGCTGGGTATTGGGGAGGCTCTGGTCACAGCCCTCAATGAAAAAGGCATTCCCACCCCCCTGGCCAATACCATGATGGTGGCGCCTCATTCGCGCATGGATGTGCTGCTGCCTGCTGAGATTGAGGAACTTGAGGAGCGCTCCTTCCTCACGGACAAGTATAATGAGGTGATCGACCGTGAAAGCGCTTATGAATTGCTGAATAAAAAGCTGGAAAGCTTCAAGGAGGCAGAAAAGCAGGAGGAACTGAAACGCCAGCAGGAAGCTGCTGAACGAAGCAACCGCGACAGCTATTACTCAGGTGGAACCCGCTCATCCAGAAGCCGTGCCCCGCAAAAATCGACCCTTGAAAGGGTGATCAACAGCAGCGTGGGCCGCACCGTGGTGCGCGAAGTCACCCGCGGATTGCTGGGTGTGCTGGGGCTGGGTGGCACCACCCGCCGCAGAAGACGCTAAGTTAGCTCCACTTTTTCCAGAATTTCAAAGCCAGTTCCCAGGTATTCACAAACCTGTCCCAGGTCCAGCTGTCCCCGTCCCAGGGCGGGGAATAGAGGTGGGTCATTTTCATTTGGGCGAGCATGAGCCAGATGATCACCCCCAAAACCAGGTAATGGGTCCATTTCCATTTGAGGCTGAATAAGCCTTTGAGGCTGGCAGCCAGCGGCAGGGAAAGGAGTGCGAAGTACTCAATAAACGAGCGGTGGCCGTAGGCCCCGCCAAACCACCAGGCCCACCAACTGCCAAAGATGTAGCTGGAAAGCAGAAACATAACCAGCACAAAAGGGGCGCTTTGCACCCGTTTACGCAGGTTGGGCACCAGCCCGGCCAGGGCCAGCAGCATCACAGGCGAGTACATGAAAAGGCCATTCTGGTAGCTGAACCACACCTGAAATAATTTGGGACGGTTCCAGTAAGTAAATCCCTCATCCTGATAAGAATAGCTCACCCAGGAGCCATTGATGTGGTGCCAGTAAAGCATCTGGGGGAAGGCGATAATCAGGGCCAGAATGGCCATCAGAATCAGTTTGGGCCACAGGCC
Source organism: Bacteroidia bacterium (assembly GCA_020635905.1). Classification (GTDB taxonomy): domain Bacteria; phylum Bacteroidota; class Bacteroidia; order J057; family JADKCL01; genus JACJYV01. The sequence goes on along the minus strand of JACJYV010000004.1, from coordinate 9,170 downwards.
CGGGAGGAATTGCAGCCTTTGCTTCAGGTCTTTCCAGGAATAAACTTCCCAACCCAAAAGCACGGAGGCAAAAATGATATTCGTGGGGCGAATCACCACTGACAGCCCCAGGGCTGTGCCAATCAAAATGGATTTGCCCCAACTCCCCTTTTCCAGCCAGGAAGGGAGGGCCCACAGCACCAGCGCAAAAATGGCAAAGGAATAAACGTGCGACATGCCCGCTTCGCCAATGGAATAATAAAACAGATTCGTACCCAGGAAAATCACCAGACAGGTGAGCAGGGAAATGGGGATGGAATAGTAGCGACGCAGTACCTTCAGCAGGAAATAAAGCCCAAAACTGAGCCAGAATACTGCGCAAACCATAACTCCCCAGGCATAAACAAGGGAAAACCCATTGGGTTTGAACTGATCGTGGTGGCAAGTTTCAGGATGATCTGGATTGTAAATGACCTTGGCCAGGGCATGCGAACCCAGAAAAAAAGGCAGTTCAAACACAGAAACCCCGTAGGTGTATTTGGTGTCAACTTCGCCCGTTCCTTCCTTGATCCTGCAGCAATTTTTTACGGGAATTTTTACAAAACCATCATAAATAAAAACCGCAGGCAGATACACGTAATACCCCTCCTGATCAGACCAGATCACGTTTTTGACCCGGTCTTTTTGTCCGTGAAAGTGAAAGGTAAAAAATAATCCCAGCAGAAAAATCAGCGGAATAAAGCCCCGTTCGAGGACCTCCCATTGGATTTTGAATTTGCGGACTGGATTCAAAGGATCGATTTCCTGATCAATTTTCCCAAAGATAGAATTTTACCCGCAAGCAGCAATAATACGGTTTGCGGTTTGCGGTTTGCGGTTTTTTTGAATTGAAGGAAAGCTTGCAGCTCGAAGCCAGTAGCTTGCAGCTTAAAACTCACGGTTTACAGCTAAATTCCCCACCCATGTAATGGTAATCAGAATTAGACATGTTGTGGTGAGGTTTGACCAGTTTCAGGTCGATTTTGCCGGCAATTTTCTTGTCTGAAATGGAATTGAATTGCAGGGTTCCCAACCCGTTGTAGCTTTCAAACATGAGCAATTTGCCTTCCTCACGGTAGCAGACCGTCACCCCTGGGGTGGGCAGGGAATATTTTTGTCCCGCCACAGGCGGGGTGGCAAAATGGATACGCAGGCGCAGGGTGTTCTTTTCTTCGGAAAGGAAGAGATCATTTCTGTACAATTGGGTCAGCTCCATTACCATGCCCGCACCTGAATCAATGGCGCAGTGAGGTATTCCCTCGTCGTTTTGGTGCAATTGCGAATCGGGAAAAAAGGTCCCTTTGATCTTGCTGTCAGCCAGGCGCATGCCCAGCCAACTGAAGGCAAAAAGGGCGATCATCAGGGCGGAAATTCTGAGTTTCAAATTCATCTGATTTCTTCAGCAAGCTTCGTGCCGGGTTGAAGTTAAGCAATGTTCAATCCTGAACCGTTTTTTTATTTTCCTCCACCTCGCGGAAATCCTTCTCTTTATTCCATTGATGCTCCAACAATCCTGAATAATCCATGGCTGGGAGGTTTTTCGCTGGCTTTACCTCCACTTTTTTGTTTCCTTCCATCACCATGGGCTTCATGTGGATTTCAATTCTGCGTTGCATCTGCAATTTGCTCATTTCCAACGAAATGAATTCCCCCTGGTATGCTTCGGCCTGAAAAGGGACTACCCTGGCTTCCCAGTTGGGTTTGCGGAAATAGAGTACCAGATCGCCATTTTCAGGGACGGGAATTGAAAAATGTCCATTTTCGTCAGTGATTCCTGCAAATACCAGGTTCTGATTTTGAAAAACTTCCACCCGCACAAAAGACAATCCCTCTCCCGTCAGCACATCCACCACTTTGCCCCACACTTTATTTTGCCCGGTCAGCGCCTCCCTCATAAAGTGATTTCCTCCGTTTCCCCAAAGGTCAGTCTGCATCCCCAGAAAACAGCATCCAACCAGAATCAACCTGAAAAATCCCTTTCTGATCATTTATGCTTCGAATTTTCCTCTGCCTCGCTGTTCGCCTGGAAGCCCATGAAGCGAAATTCCGTCCTGCGGTTCAGCTGGTGCTCGTATTCCGTACAATGCACCCCGTCCGCGCAGTCGTTGGTCAGCATGGTTTCCCCCTTCCATTGATAGGTCAGGCGATCCTTTTCGACCCCGTTGCGGGTGATGTACTGATAGGCTTCCACCGCACGGTCGCGCGACAATCTTTGATTGTAGGGAGTGGTCCCCCGCGAATCTGTATGAGCTGTGAGTTCCACCAGAATATTGGGGTATTTTTTCATGAATTTCACCACGCGGTCCAGTTCCTCAGAGGCATCCTGGCGAATGTCGTGCTTGTCGTAGTTGTAATAAATGATGTAAAACACCTTGCCCGTATCGTCACGCATGGGGTCCATCTGCAGGCGCACATTCACCTGGGTATCCTCCAATGGAAGTCCTTTGGTGGTGATTTCCCTGATTTTATCAGGTTGCCCGTTTTCACCCGTAGCCACCACCACATAGTCCTGATTGGGAGCCAGTTCGAGGGCAAACTCGCCATTTTCGTCCGTGTAAATCACTTCTTCCTTCAGAATCACCCGCACCTTGCGGCCCGGCAAGGGAGCAGTACTGTGGTCCACCACATCCCCCAAAAGGGTGTAAACGGGATTACACTTTTTGATGGGTTCCAGTTCCAGAATCAAAGGGTCTTTTCCGTCCAGCATCTCGGGGGTAATGCGCTTTTTTGCTTCCTTATAGCCCGATTTACTCGCCACCAAGTAATAACCCTTTTCCCGTGAAACCCCGTAGCGGAAGCTGCCCTCCTCGTCACCCAGGGTGCTGTTTTCGAGTTTGGTAAAATCGTACACATCAATTTTGGGAGCTTCAATTGGATTTCCTGTTCCCTTTTCCACCACCCAACCCATCAGCAGGTCGCGCATACGAAACGAGTACACATCGTCGTCGCCTGCCCCGCCCGGGCGGTTGGAAGAGAAAAAGCCAATCCGCTTTTTTTCATCCATCACAAAGCCAAAATCATCCAAAGGTGAGTTGATGGGATAGCCCAGGTTGTAGGCAATGCCAAACAGTTCTCCATTGCGTTTCGCCCTGAAAATGTCCATTCCTCCCATGCCCTTGTGCCCCTCAGAGGCAAAATAAAGGTCGCCAGACTCGCCGATCCAGGGAAACATTTCATTGCCCGGCGTATTGACCGTGGGGCCCAGATTTTCAGGCTGGCCCCACCCTTTTTCACCCAAAAAAGAGCGGTAAATATCCGTGCCTCCAAATCCGTTAGGCATGTCTGAGGCGAAATACAATCCTTTCCCATCAGGTGAAAGGCAGGGATGCCCGACAGAATAATCGTCGCTGTTAAAGGGAAAATCCTTGACATGCAGGTACTTCCCTCCTACTTTATAAGCGCTGTAAGTTTTGAGGCGAATGATTTTTTGCTCATCTGTTTTGATCTTGCCCTGGAAAAAATTATTGCGGGTAAAATAAATGGTATCTCCTTTGGGAGAAAATGTGGCGGTGGCTTCGTGAAATTTTGTATTCACTGTGCCCTTCATCTGGCGGGGTTCGCTCAAAGACGCCTCCTCCCCTATGGTTGACACATAAATATCCAGAAATTTGTGTTCATTCCACCTGAAAACAAACGGATCCCGCCCCCGGGCCGAGGCGAAATACAACTGATCGTCCTTCATCACAGGACTGAAATCAGATTTTGAGGTATTGATATTGACTGGTTTGACCTCCCATAATGAGGCATCCATCATAAAATCCTCATGCGTCTGGCAGGCATCCAGCATCCGTTGGGCCCGCACATCTTCCGGACGCTCCTTCAGGTATTCGGCAAACCATTTTTCGGCCTCGTCATATTTGCGGTTATTCATGAGGCTGCGCCCGTAGTAATACTTATTGATCGGGTCCACAGACTGAAACTTGGTGACCTGCTTGTACCAGTATTCCGCGTTGGTAAAATCATTCTGACGGCGGTAACAATCAGCCAGTTTGACCATGATTTCCTTGTTACCCGGATATTTTTTCAGGGCTTTCAGGTATTGTTCGGCTGCATCTGCATACGCCAGATTAAAATAGGCCCGATCTGCCCGGGCAAGGTTGGGAGTCTGGGCAAAAGTTTTTACAGGGAAATTTGCACCCCCGATCAGGAGAAAAGCCAGCGAATAAAACATCCACTTTTTCATGCAAAAAATCTCCTTTGGGCCACTTTTGGGCTTATTACAGGTTAATTAATCCTTTCTGCGAACTTTCTTACCGCCCACAAATCCCATGAATCGAAATTCCGTACGGCGATTCAACTGGTGCTCATCTTCCTCGCATTCCTTTCCGTCATTGCAATCATTTACCAGCATGGTTTCCCCAAACCACTTGTAAGTCAGGCGTTCGGGTTCCACTCCTTTGCTGATCAGGTAATCGTAAGCAGATTTGGCCCGGTCGCGGGAAAGGCGGTCATTATAAGTGACGCTACCGCGGCTGTCCGTGTGGGAGGAAAGTTCCACAATGATGGTCGGGTATTTGTACATAAATTTCGCCACCCGCTCCAGTTCCTCAGAGGCATCCCTCCTGATCGAGTAGCGGTCGTAGTTGTAATAAATGATGTAAAACACCTTGCCCGTATCCTCGTAAGTGGGATCCAGCATCAGGGTTACAGGAATTTCGGCAGATTCATCCAGACCTTTGGTGGTAACCTCTTCCTCTTTGTCAGGGCGGCCTTCGCCGCCCATAGCTACCACTACGTAGTCCTGATTGGGAGCCAGTGGCATGGAAAATTTACCGTTATCATCCGTGTAAATCACTTTCTCCTTGAGAATTACCCGCACGGGCGAACCTTTGATAGGATTGTTTTCAATGTCAATCACCTCACCCATCAAAACGAATTCAGGACCACATTCCTCAGATTTGGCCAGTTCCAGTTCAATTGGATCTTTTCCGGCAAGTTGACGGGCAGTGGGGATAATTTTCGCATCCTGATATCCGGGTTTGGAGGCGATGATGGAGTATTCATAATTGGGTTTGATTCCATAGGAAAATTCTCCTTTGGGATCGCCCAAAGTCACCCCGTCCAGTTCCTGATAGACATAAAACTCAAGCCGTGGATTATCAATGGGTTGGCGGGTTTTCTTGTCCACCACCAGGCCTTTCAGCAGTTTCTTGGCCCGGAAATAGTAAATGTCGTCGTCGCCCATGCCTCCGTCGCGGTTGGAGGAAAGGTAACCCGTGTTGCCACCTGCTTCCATCACCAGGTGGAAATCGTCCTGGGGAGTGTTGATGGGATAGCCCATGTTGACCGGCTTTTCGAACTTGCCTGAGGCATCCTTGTCTGCCCGGAAAACGTCCAGGCTTCCCAGCCCGGGATGGCCGTCGCTGGCAAAGTATAATACGCCTTCAGGGCTTACCCAGGGGAACATTTCATCACCCTCCGTGTTGATGGTTGGTCCCAGATTCTGGGGTTCACCCCAATGGTCTCCTTCCCTGCGGCACACATAAATATCTGTGCCGCCCTGGCCGCCAGGCATGTCAGAAGCCAGGTAAAGAAACTTCCCTTTGGGGCCGATGGCAGGGTGACCGATCGAATAATTGTCGTTATTATATTCGAATTCTTTCACCTTCACCCATTTTTTCCCATTCTTCGAACGGCGGGCAAAATAGGTTTTCAGGGTAATGGTACGGTGATCGTCAAATCCAATCCGTCCATTATTAAAATTATTCCGGGTAAAATACATGGTATCACCCGAGGCTGAAATGGTAGGCACTGCTTCGTGGAATTTGGAATTAACCCGCCCCTTCATCAGTTTGGGTTCGCCAAAATCCCCCTCCTCCCCTACTTCCACTTCGTAGAGGTCAAGGAAGTTCTTTTCCGTCCAGGCGAAAATGAACTTATCATCCGTTCTGGCCGAGGCAAAAATCACTTTATTTCCATCGATCAGAGGGGCAAAATCTGCAGAAGGAGAATTGAATTCTCCTTCAGAAATGTTGTACAAGGAGGAATCTTTCATCAGTTCCCGCCAGTTTTGGCAGGATTCCAGGGCCTTGAGGGCCAGCTTGTCATCAGGCAGAAATTCAAGGAATTTCTTAAACCAGATGGCCGCTTCGTCATACTGCTTATTGGCCATCAGCATCTGGCCGTAGTTGAACTGATTTTCAGGAATTCCCGGATCGAGATTGGTTACTTTCTGGTACCAATAGACCGACTTTTTGTACTCATTGGCCTGGAGGTAACAATTGGCCAGCCTGGACATGACGTAAGTATCAGTCGAATCCTTTTTGAGAATCTTTTTGTACTGGTTTGCGGCCTTCATGTAGGCCAGGGCATCATACAATTTATCGGCCCTACGGGTCATCGCGGAAGGGCCACAGGCAGAAAATAAAATTCCTGAAATAATAAAAATGCCAATTAAGGTAAGGTGTTGTTTCATGGAGTCAAAATACCAATGGGTCAAAAGAATCGGGGTGACAATACACGTTTTTTCGCAAAGCCAAAATCAAATCCCAGCATCACTTCATGAGAACCCCGGTTGAATTGATTCAATTTGGAAATAGAATAGTCGAATGCATATCCTACCCGCCAACGGTAATTGTGAACGTATTCGGCCATCATGAGTACCGCGTCTCCTGTACGGAAGGAAGCACCCAGCCAGAAGGCTTTTTTAAACATCACACTGGCGTTCAGGTCAAACTGCATGGGTGCGCCTTCGGCGTACTTGAAGAGCACAGAAGGCCGGAAATCCACGTCCTCTGTCAGCGGAATAACCACTCCCGTGGTGGCAAAGATATGCCTCACCTGTTGGGCCTGAATTTGGAAAGCAGGATTACTCTTGTCTTTGTACACGTTTTTCAGAATGTTGGGCATGGAAACCCCGGCAAAGAATCGCTGGGTATTATAGTAAATACCCGTTCCAACCTCAGGCAGGACCAGACTCTGGTCCGTTTTGGGCAGGACGTTGTCCGGATCGCCAGTGGTAACCTTCGACCATTTATTCTGATAGTTGAGCATCCCGGCCTGAAGTCCCAGGGAGAGGTGGCCCGCTCCCATGGGAATCCTGTAGGCATAGGATGGCAAAATCCACAGCTGATGGGTGATGCCCAGGTAGTCGTTGACTACCTGGACCCCAAAGCCATGTCTTTCGTTGCGCGAAGGCCCGTGCACTGCAAGTGACTGGGTAAAGGGTGCACCCTCAATCCCAACCCATTGTTTGCGAAGCAGGAAGGTCGCAGAGATTGCCTCCCGGCTTCCTGCATAGGCAGGGTTAAGCGCCAGCCCATTGAACATATACATACTGTACTGTGGATCCTGCTGGCCAAATGCCGGGAGGACCATCAGAAGCAGCACGCAAGCGATTCCGAGCCTTTTTATTGTTTTCATTTCAGGGCAAATTTTCATGTAAGTTACGAATTAGCGGAATATTATCACGAATCCAGTTCTTGGTGGGTTGCCATCTCCCAGGTCAAGAACATAATAGTAAGTACCATCGGGCAGCGGGTTGCCATTATTATCCGTTCCGTCCCAGGTGTTATTATAGGGAGCGGCCGTATAAACCAGGTTACCCCAACGGTTGTACACCCACAACTGGTTGTTCGGGTAGCAACCAATGTTCTGGATCACCCAGAGGTCGTTTTGGTTGTCTCCGTTAGGTGTAAACGCATTCGGGATGGTAATCTGACAGCTTGGCGGAGGAGTCACCGTGATGAAAACCCAGGCCGTATCGCACAGCGGCGGGAAGCCCTGGTCACAGATCACATAAGCGAAGCTGTCAACCCCCGTGAATCCTGGATTCGGGATGTAATTGATCGTGCCATCGCTGTTGATGGAAGCAGAACCATTGGTCGGGTTGGTAATAATTCCGACCGTGAGGCTGTCTCCATTCGGATCGCTGTCGTTCAGTTTCACCGCAATCACCACTGCCTTACCAGAATCCGTGGTTGCACTGTCATTGACTGCCACCGGCGGATCATTGATCGGCACCACCATCACATAGGCGTGGGTGGTATCGCAAAGCGCCGGGTTACCATTATCGCAAACCACATAGCATATCGTATCCAGACCCGTAAATCCGAAGTTCGGGATGTAGAATATACTGTCGTTATTGATGATGTAAGCCTGACCATAGTAGGGTCCGCATACGATTGCCGTGGTCGTGATCGGGTCACCGTCCGGATCAAAGTCGTTCCAGCCCACATTCAGCATGATTGGCGTATTCTCAGGCGTGGTGAAGCAATCCTGACGACCATCGGGCGGATTGTTCAGACCAGGGGTCACGTTGATGTAAACCATCGCAGTGGCGCAGTTACCCAGGGTATCGCAGATCATGTAGCAGAAGGAATCCGTTCCCACATAGCCGCTGTTGGGCACATAGGTAATGGTTCCGTTCGGATTCACCGTTGCTGTACCGTTTGCAGGCTGGCTGCACAGGGTCACCGTCAGGCCACCACCCAGCGGGTTCTGGTCGTTGGCGGTTACATCGATCACCACTGAGGTGTCGTTGGCCACCGTGGCATAATCATCCACTGCAACTGGTCCGGAAGTTCCCACCGTGATCACAACCATGGCAGTGTCGCACAGGTTCGGATTACCACCGTCACAGATCACATAGAACAGGGTGTCATTACCCACAAAGTTGGAATCAGCCGTGTAGGTGATACTACCGTCGGGGTTGATCACAACCGTACCATGTGAAGGTCCACCGAAAGTGGTGCCTGTGGTCAGCGAATCTCCGTCCACGTCGTAGTCATTACCCTGAACGTTGATTACCACAGAACCTCCCGAAACCGTGTTGGCAAAGTCATCAATTGCAACCGGCGGATCGTTGACCGGGGTCACAGTAATGATTACCACCACCGTATCACAGGCGGTCGGGGTTCCTGTATCACACAGCACGAGCACCAGGGTATCATCACCGTTGAAGTTGCTGTCTGGTGAGTAGATGAAGCAGCTGTCGCTGATCTGTACATAGGTACCATTGGAAGGTCCACTCAAGGTATCAATCGCATAAGCGTCTCCGTCCGGATCAATGGCATTGATGCAAATCACAATCGGGGTATCCTCAGGCGTGGTGTCACGCAGGGTATCAACTGCAACTCCGAAGGAATCCACAATGACCGGCGGATCGTTGACCGGGATCACATTGATGATCACAATCACTGTATCACAACCCG